>NC_016023.1 GCF_000169195.2 Heyndrickxia coagulans 36D1
TGTGACAAGCGTACCGATATCGTCGGAATAAGTGGACCGGATGCGGATCGGCACTTTCGACTGCATCGCGATTTCAACGGCGCGCGGATGGATCACTTTTGCGCCCTGATAAGCCATATTGCAGACCTCGTTATACGTGACAACCTGAAGCTTCCGCGCATTTTCGGCAATCCGCGGGTCAGCTGTCATGATGCCTTCCACATCGGTAAAAATATCAATCCACTCCGCCTGAAGCGCAGCACCGAGCGCCGCAGCGGATGTGTCACTGCCCCCGCGTCCGAGCGTAGTTACGTCCCCGTCTTTTGCGGCTCCCTGAAATCCTGCAACGACGACAACATCGTGCAGTTTCAGCTCACGCAGGACACGGTCGCACTTCATGTCCGTGATTTTCGCATTGGTATGCTCCGCGTTCGTGCGGAAACCGGCTTGCGCGCCGGTCAGGGCACACGCGCTGATGCCGTGCGCGTTTAACAGATTGGCAAACACAAGGCTGGAGATGATTTCGCCGGTTGACAACAGCAAATCCTGCTCACGCCTGCTTAAACAGGTGTCGGAGCCGCCAACGAGCGACAGGAGCGTATCTGTTGCATACGGTTCCCCTTTGCGGCCCATCGCCGAAACGACGGCAACCACCTTATAGCCTTCTTCCAGTGCTTTTTCTACATGATGTTTGGCATGCATTCTTGCATCATGATCCCGTACGGATGTGCCGCCGAATTTTTGGACAACGATTTTCAATGAAGAACACCTCTGTTATGAACTGATAAATAAGAACAGTGATTCCGGTAACGTGCGGGCTTTGCCGGCCGTTTTTTTGCCAAGGGCCGTTTTAAGGGCCGGCCGTTTTTAAACCGTTCCCTTCCCGGCCGGAAAGGAAACGGCATACGTGTCCATAAAATATATCGAGAAATGGAACCCTCTTCGATACCGGATTCCGGCATAACTTTTCTTTCCTTATATCTTATCACCAATATTGCAAAAAGGTCAGCCTAAATTGTCCCCAAATCAGATGAGCCCCATCCTGATCAGGCTTTCCGCAATCTGGATGGAATTTGAGGCAGCGCCTTTCAGCAAATTGTCGGAAACAACCCACATATGGAATCCGTTGTCTTCATCCGGGTCTTTGCGGATCCGCCCGACAAAAAGTGTCATACTTGCCGACCGCATTGACGGCCATCGGGTAAATCTGTTCTTCGGGGCGGTCTTCCAGCACAACACCGGACGCAGACGCGATCACTTCCCGGATCTGCCCGGCATTTATGCCGCCCTTTTCGGTTTCAAAATAAACCGATTCCGAGTGGCCGGTTGCAACCGGAATCCGGACGCATGTGGCGGAAACTTTTAATTCCGGCATATGCATGATTTTTTTCGTTTCGTTGATCATTTTCATTTCTTCAAATGTAAAGCCGTTGTCCGTAAACACATCGATTTGCGGGATGGCATTAAACGCAATCTGGTAATGCTTTTTGTCACCTTTTACCGGCAGTACATGCGGCTCGTAAGTCTGCCCTTCAAGCAACGCCTTCGTCTCGTCGTTCAGCTCCTGGATGGCAGCCGCGCCCGAACCGGAGACAGCCTGGTACGTGGAAACGAGCACCCGCTTCAGGCCGAAATTTTTGCGGACGGGTTCCAACGCAACAACCATCTGGATCGTCGAGCAGTTCGGATTGGCGATGATGCCGTTATGTTTTTGAATGTCTTCTTCGTTTACTTCCGGGACCACAAGCGGCACTTCTGGGTCCATGCGGAAGGCGCTCGTATTGTCAATGACAATTGCCCCGCGTTTCACCGCTTCCGGCGCAAACTTTTTCGACACGCTCCCGCCTGCGCTGAAAAGGGCGATATCCACTCCTTCAAAGCTTTCCGGCACCGCTTCTTGGACCGTAATTTCTTCCCCGTTTACCGTTATTTTTTTGCCGGCGGAACGCGAAGATGACAGCAGCGTCAATTTGTTATACGGAAATTTGCGGTTTACCAAAGTTTTAATCATTTGCTGGCCGACAGCGCCGGTTGCCCCGACAACAGCTACGTGATAACCTGATGTGTTTGCCATTGGCGTATTCCCCTTCCAATTCCAAAACCAAATTCATTTTTATAGCTATTATTGTATCACAAGTCTTCCGGCACCGTGTGTATTTTTTTAATTTTAAATCGGTTTCAATTTGATTTTCCGTCGCGGAAACGTTCGACAATGACAGGCTGGATTTGTTTCCCCTCGAGTGCAAGCGAAACCGTATCGACAAGGGCAGTCATTCTCGCCACCATTGAATTCGGTTTGTTGACCGGGTCGTCCTGCCCGTACGGAATAAAATAGATGTTTTTCGTTGCCATCAGCCGCATCAAATTCACGCCGTTTAATCCGAGCGCATCATTGGTCGAAATGCCGAGCACAACCGGTTTCAAATTGCGGAGCGTCGCTTTTGCCGCCATTAGCACTGGGGAATCAGTGAGTGCATTAGCCAGCTTGCTCATCGTAAATCCGGTCAGGGGCGCAATCACCATGCAGTCAAGCGGCAAGGTTGGCCCGAGCGGCTCGGCTTCAACAATCGAATCAATCGCTTTTTGCCCGGTGCATTTTTCGATTTTTTCCACCCATTCCGAGCCTTTGCCGAATCTTGTATCCGTCGTTTTCACTGTGTGCGTGACAACCGGGATGACTTCTGCCCCCAATGCCACGAGCTTTTCAATTTCAGGAAAAACAGCCGCGTAAGTGCAATGGGAGCCGGTTAAGCCGAAGCCGATTCTTTTACCCTTTACATCCATGGCGATGACCCCTTTCTTTTTAAAACGTCTTCTTCAATCAGCCGGCCGAGCACATTTCCGAGTATCCGCCCAGCTGTTTTTGGCGCGACAATGCCGGGCAGGCTCGGTGCCAGCATCGCTTTAATGCCGCGCTTTTCGGCATATCGGAAATCCGTCCCGCCCGGTTTGGAGGCAATATCCAGAATGAGCGTATGCGAAGGCATCTTTTGGATAACGGATGCATTGACGATCAAGTGTGGAACCGTATTAATGCAGATGTCAATGTCTTTTACTTCCTGTTCAAGATCGTTTAAATGAAAAGGCGCAAGTCCCATCTCCGTTATCCTCGCAAGATGTTCGCTTTTTCTCGCGCCGACTTTCACCTTCGCACCGAGATAGTGGAAAGCACGGGCAACGCTCATTCCGACCCTGCCAAGGCCGAGGACGGCAACGTTTGAGCCGTGAATCGTAAATTCCGTGTTCTGGATGGCCATCATGATCGTTCCTTCAACGGTCGGAATCGAATTATAGATGGCCACATCGTCCCGTTCGAATAGTTTCACAAGGCGGCGGCCCGCTTTTTTCGCAATTTGTTCCAAATAAGGATTACTGATGCCGGTATAGATTGTAAAATAAGGCGGCGTTTCAGCCAGCATATCACCGGTCAGCACAACTTCTTCGTTTGAAAAAATCAAATCGATTTTCCCGTCATCCGCTGTCCCGGTAATCGGCAAAATGACGCAATCCATTTCCGAAAACCGGATATCTTTAAATTTTTCTTTCGTGACGCCGGAATACACAAAATCAAGCTGTTCAAATCCGATCAATGAAATTTTCGCATCGAGATCCGCAAGTTTCCGGATCACTTCCAATTGGCGCGCATCTCCGCCTATGATGGCAATTTGGACGCCGGTCAACAAATGCCTCACCTTCTTTTCCATGTGCATGGGGAATTCCCCATATCTTATGGCGGCAGCATGTTTTTTGTGAAAAAAGGCAAAGAAAAATGCCGGAATACCCGGCATGCTTCTTTGCCTTTTTAATAGCTGTACTGGTTTTCAGGCACTTCCAAAATCATCATATCGGCACCAATCGTTCTGATCCGGTTCCACGGGACGCGGATCTCGTTCGCCTGTTTTTTAAACCGCCTTCCGACCGGGATGATCAGGGCCTCCACTTTTCCGCTCGCTTCATCAATTTCAAGGTCCGTTGCGCCCAATACCCCGAGCCGTTCCGCTTTTTTAAAATCGACCATTTCTTTTCCGCTGAGTTCGCTGAGCCGCATATTCCCCCTTCTTTCTCTCATGGACTGATTCCATTTTATGCGGGGGATGGAAAAGATATGCCGTCTTTAAGACAACCGCTCCGGCAATTTTCCGTCCGGGCTGATTAAAGATGCCGAATACGGTTTGGAGAAAATCTCCCTCGCACAAGCATTGACTTTTTCCACGGTGACACGGTCGATTTCCTCGAGCATTTCATCAAGCGAACGGTGCTTCTTTAATAACAGTTCGTTCTTTCCGTTCCGGCTCATGCGGCTGTTCGTGCTTTCCAGGCTGAGCATGAGGTTCCCTTTTAACTGTTCCTTGCAGTTTCGCACTTCTTTTTCTGTTACCCCTTTTGCTTTCAGCGTCTGCAGCGTCTCCTGCACCGTCTCAAACAGCTCGTCCAATTGGGAGGCGCCCGTTCCGCCGTAAATCGTTAAAATGCCGCTGTCCTTATAGGCGGTATGGTAGGAATACACCGAATATGCAAGCCCCCGCTGTTCCCGCACATTTTGGAAAAGGCGGGAGGACATGCTGCCGCCTAATATATTATTCAGGACAATCAGCTCATAAATATCGTCACTGCCGATTTTCTTCCCCTCAAATCCGAGGCAGAGATGGGCCTGTTCTGTTTCTTTTTTGCGCGCAAGGTCATTCGTATGAAAAACGGCCGTTTCGCCGCCTGTCTCTTCCTTCCCGCCTTCATAGGAACCGAACAACGCTTCAATCTCCTTTACGAAAGACGGCAGCACATTGCCGGCAACGGAGACGACAACGCGGTCAGGGGTATACATATCATATACATATTGATGGAGATCGTCGCTCGTAAACGATGCAAGCGTTTCTTCCGTCCCTAAAATCGGATAGCCGAGCGGATGGTTTTCATAAATGGCCTTGCCAAGCAAATCGTGGACAATATCGTCCGGCGTATCTTCATACATTTTGATTTCTTCATTGACAACGCTTTTTTCGCGTTCCATTTCATCTTCTGAAAAAGTGGAGTGGAAAAACATGTCCGACAGAATTTCAAGCGCGAGCGGTGCATGCGTGTCGAGCACTTTCGCATAAAAGCATGTATATTCTTTCGACGTAAAAGCATTCACCTGGCCGCCAATGGCATCAAAGGCCTCGGCAATGTCTTTTGCGCTCCTTTTTTCCGTCCCTTTGAAAAACATATGCTCAAGAAAATGGGAAATGCCATTGTTTTTTTCATTTTCATTTCTCGAACCGGTGCCGATCCAAATGCCGATCGCAACCGAACGGACAGTTGGAATTTCTTCCAGTACAATCCTCAAGCCGTTATGGCAAGTATATTTTTGTATCATGTTGTGCCTCCTCGCAGTCTCATTTCACTCTGTGCCGTCTTTTGTATCAGCGGGATCCTTTTCGCTGTTTAAAAATGTTCCGTCCTCATTTTTAATGATTCTTTCCTCATCGAGCAATTTTGAAACGGTTCCGACTTGTAAATTTTTCTTTTCCAGCCTGGCAATCAACGGTTCCAACGCTTTCGCTGTAGAAGCGGTCGGATGCATTAAAATAAGCGAACCGCCCTGTGCTTTCGCAGTCACGCGCTCTACAATCGTCTCCGGGGAGGGGTTCTGCCAGTCGACCGTATCGACCGTCCACATGATCGTTTCCATTCCCATTGATTTTGCGATGCTTACCGCTTCATCCCGGTAACTGCCGCTTGGCGGGGCAAACCACTTCACTTTTTCTTCCGTAATCGCTTCAAGCACCCGGTTTGTCTTCACCAGCTGGCTTTTGATCTTTGATTCCGGCAAAGTGCTAAAATCGGGGTGGGTATAGGAATGGTTCCCGGTTTCATGCCCGCCGCTTACAATCATGCGGGCAAGCTCAGGGTTTTCTTTTGCCCATCGCCCCTCTAAGAAAAAGGTAGCATGAAGATGATGCTTTTTTAAAGTTTTTAGCATATCCGGCAAATATTCATTCCCCCATGCGACATTGATTAAAAAAGCAACCATTGGTTTATCCGGATTTCCCGTATAGACGGGGGCCGGGTCCAGATCTTTAAGGTGGACGGCAGGGGGAATTTGTTTAAATACCAGTTTGCGTTCGTCGTAACGGCCGTCCTGTTTCATTTTCGAGTAAGAAGCTTTTTTGTCCACTTCCACCCCGTTATAGCCGGGGATCGCCTTCCAAACCCTGTCAATCTTGGCATTTTCCGGCGGACGGTAAAACCGTTCTGCAGCCTGTTCAATTTTTTCCTGAAGCTCGTTCTCTTTTGTGCTAAAGGCGGCCCGCTCCTGCAAATACCGGGTGGAAAGCGGATTTCCCGCAAGCAACAATGCTAGAATAGCAATCAAGCCAAGCGCAATCAAGCGTTTTGCTTTATTCACGTTATTTTCCCCCTTCTTTAAAAAAAGTATGAAAAGGGAAAGGGGCATAGAACGGGCGCGCGGGACAAATAAAAAAAGCCAGGGCTCCCTGACTTTCATCACGATTTATTTTCTTTTTTTTGCTGCTCCTTTAAAACAGCTTTGCGGGAAAGGTTGATGCGCCCGTGGCTGTCAATATCCGTCACTTTGACCAGAATTTCATCGCCGATTTTGACAACATCTTCGACTTTCCGGACGCGTTCTTCGGCGAGTTCGGAAATGTGGACAAGGCCGTCTTTGCCGTTAAAGATTTCCACAAAAGCGCCAAATTTTTCGATCCGTTTTACTTTACCGAGATAAACCTTGCCGACTTCGACTTCCCGGACAATATCCTCAATCAATTTCTTCGCTTTGTTGTTTGCCTCTTCGTCCGTCGAAGAAATAAAGATGGTGCCATCCTGTTCAATGTCAATTTTCACGCCGGTTTCGTCAATGATTTTATTGATTTGTTTACCGCTTGGCCCGATGACGTCGCGGATTTTATCCGGATGAATGGTCATCGTTAAAATCTTCGGCGCATAGACGGACAAATGGTCACGTGTTTTCGAAATCGTCGACATCATATGGTCGAGAATCTGCATTCTGCCCTTTCTCGCCTGCTGCAACGCTTCTTCCAGTATCTCCCTTGACAGTCCTGCAATTTTAATATCCATTTGCAGCGCGGTGACGCCCTTCGACGTGCCGGCCACTTTAAAGTCCATATCGCCGAGATGGTCTTCCATGCCCTGGATATCGGTTAAAATCGTATAATGTTCGCCGGATTTCACAAGCCCCATCGCAATCCCAGCAACCGGCGCTTTAATCGGAATGCCGGCATCCATCATGGCAAGGGTGGATGCGCAAATGCTTGCCTGTGAAGTGGAGCCGTTCGATTCGAGCACCTCGGATACAAGCCGGATCGTGTACGGAAATTCTTTTTCATCCGGAATGACCGGTTCCAGCGCACGTTCACCCAGTGCCCCGTGCCCGATTTCGCGGCGGCCCGGCCCTCTCATTGGCCCGGTTTCCCCGACGCTGAATGAAGGGAAATTGTAATGGTGCATAAACCGTTTTGACTCTTCAATGCCGAGCCCGTCCAAAATTTGCACGTCGCCTAAAGCGCCTAACGTACAAATGCTTAAAGCCTGTGTTTGCCCGCGGGTAAACAACCCGGAACCGTGCGTGCGCGGCAAAACCCCGACTTCGGAGGAAAGCGGCCGGATTTCATCGATTTTGCGGCCGTCCGGGCGAATTTTATCGACCGTGATCAGCTTGCGGACTTCTTCTTTTTCAATATCGTGCAAAATTTGTTTAACCTGCTTGACCGTTTCTTCATCGGCTTCTTCTGCTTCAAATTGGGCAAGCACCTCATCGCCCACTTTTCTGATCGCTTCTTCGCGCGCTTTCTTCTCATGAACCTGGATGGCTTCAATCATTTTTTTCCGGCACATGCCGCTGACTTTTTCCACCAGTTCTTCGTCAAGTTCGAACAATTCGACAGCCATTTTCTCTTTTCCGATTTCTGCCACAATTTTTTCCTGGAAAGCAATCAGGCGCTTGATTTCCTCATGCCCGAACATGATCGCTTCAAGCATCACTTCTTCCGGCACTTCTTTCGCACCCGCTTCAACCATATTAATGGCGTCTTTTGTGCCGGCAACGGTTAAATGGATGTCGCTTTTTTCCATCTGTTCCACGGTCGGGTTGATGAGGAACTTGCCGTCCACCCTTCCGACGATGACGCCGGCAATCGGGCCTTCAAACGGAATATCGGAGACGGAAAGTGCGAGCGAAGACCCGAGCATCGCGGCCATTTCCGGCGTGCAGTCCTGGTCGACGCTCATGACCATACTGACAACCTGCACTTCATTGCGGAAGCCGTCGGCAAAGAGCGGGCGGATCGGCCTGTCAATCAGCCGACTTGACAAAATGGCTTTTTCGCTCGGGCGCCCTTCTCTTTTGATAAAGCCGCCCGGAATTTTCCCGACAGCATATAGCCGTTCCTCATAATTTACGGTCAGTGGAAAAAAGTCCACATTTTTCGGTTCTTTAGAAGCGGTTGCTGTACTGAGGACAGCCGTTTCGCCGTAACGGACGAGTGCAGCACCGTTTGCCTGTTTTGCGAGCTGGCCGATCTCCACGGTGAGCGGGCGGCCGGCCCAATCTATCGTATAGGTATGTTTATCCTGTACCATACAGATGAAAATCTCCTTTCTTTTTGCCTATATTGTTTCACATTTATGCAAAGATAAGCACGGGTAATGATTCAAAAACGAATCAACCGTTTGCTATGTATGTACAAGCCGCGCCAGGTCAGTGCGAAAACCCGGCGGCAATTTGAAATACATCTGTTCCCAAAATTAAGGGGGGAAAAACACATTGCAAAAAAGCGGGAATACTCCCGCTTTTTGCATTCTGCATTTTTTTATCGGCGCAAGCCCAGCCGGTTAATCAATTCACGGTAACGATGCACATCTTTATTGCGCAGATAGGTCAACAAATTACGCCGTCTCCCTACCATTTTCATCAAGCCGCGGCGTGAATGGTGGTCTTTTTTATGGACACGCAAATGATCGTTCAATTTGTTGATTTCTTCTGTCAATACAGCAATTTGCACTTCCGGAGAACCGGTATCGTTCTCGTGGATTTTAAATTGGTTGATGATTTCATTTTTACGTTCTTTTGAAATCGCCATCCTGTTCACCTCCTCTGTTTCCTATCCCCTGTTGCCGAGCAGGCGTCGGTGAGTCGCGCTGCCAAGCACAGGTTCCGGTACTGTAATAGAATACTACTTTTTCGCACAAAACTCAAGTAGCAGTTCCCTGTTTTTCAAAGTAACGCCTTGCTGCCGTTTCATCCCGTTTCATTTCTTCAATCAAGTCCTCCACGCGGGCGAACTTTTTCTCTTCGCGGATGCGCGCAAGCCATTTGACAACTGCTTCTTCCCCGTAAATGGTATCGGAAAAATCAAGCAGATACACTTCTGTCGTTTTTTCATATTCTTCCGGATTTTTAAACGTAGGATTGTAGCCAATGCTGCATAAGCCGTTATGCCACGTATCCGCGACCTTCATTTGCACAATGTATACCCCGTTTGGCGGCAGCATATACGACGCGGTAAGCTTTAGATTTGCCGTTGGAAACCCGAGCTGTCGTCCCCGCTTCTCCCCATGGACGACAATGCCTTTGATCTCATAATCGCGCCCGAGCAGCGGCTTCACTTCCCCGACTTTTCCTTCCCTGATTTTTGACCGGATCAGGGTGGAGCTGACTTTTTCCCCGGTATTTTCAAGGGCCAGTTTTTCAATCACCGTAATCCCGAACCTGCCGTTTGCATATTCAGGGAGATTCTCCATATTGCCTTTCCCGAATTTGCCGTATGTATAATCAAAACCAGCAACAACATGTTTCACACCGAGTGCGGCCAGATATTGGTCGACAAATTGCTGCGGCAAAAGAGACGCAAAACGGGAGGTAAAACGGACGACGAACAGATAATCGACACCAAGTTTTTCAATCAACTTGATCTTGTCTTCAAGCGGTGTAATCAGTTCAATGCCATCCTTTTTCTTTCCCAGCACAATAGAAGGATGGGGTTCAAATGTCATGACGGCGCTTTTCCATCCGTTTTTTTCAGCGATCCCGCGGGCTGTTTTAATCACTTTCTGATGTCCGAGATGGATGCCGTCAAAATAACCCAATGCGATGGCAAGCGGCGGAAAATCGCCGGGTTTAAAGGAATGGGGATGATGGACCGTTATTGTTTTCAAAATTTCTCACCTTTTCCCTTTTACAAATTGAAGCAGCCGCCTTCCTTGTTTTATACCCGGAAGGCTTTTTATATCACTTTCGCCGGTTTGATAAAGCCGGGCCTGCCGGAATGCGCCACGTATACCGCGAGTATTTTTCCGCGGAAAAAGACAGCAAGCCTGTCTCCTGTTTCCGGCCAGGTCTCCGGTTTTTTCAACACGGCACCGTTCTTTACTTTCTCTGCTAATGTATCACTAATTTCCCATTTCGGCAAATGGCGGATCCCGGCCTCGAGCGGGTAGAGCAGGCTTTCCCTGTCGCCGGTTTCCGCGGCTTTTTCAATCTCCTGAAAGGTGGCGCATTGTTCCTTTGAAAAACCGCCTGCTTCAATTCTTGTAAGATTGGACATATGTGCCGGATAGCCGAGCTTTTCTCCGATCATAACAGCAAGCGTGCGGATATAGGTGCCTTTGCTGCATGAAGCGCGGAAACGGAACGACACAACCGGCCCTTCAAAATATTCCCGCCCGTCCAATAGTTCAAGGCTGTAAATTTGCACATTCCTTTTAGGGCGTTCCACTTCGATGCCCGCCCGCGCATATTCATACAACCTTCTTCCGTTCACCTTGACGGCGGAAAACATCGGCGGGATCTGGGTAATATGCCCGGTAAACGAAGCGAGTGCGGCTAAAATTTCTTCCCGGCTGATCGGCCGGCTAATTTCCTTTTTTTCAATGATATCGCCGGAAGCATCTTCTGTCGTCGTTGAAATCCCGATCGTTGCTTCACCTTCGTAAGTTTTGCCGGCATCCTGAAGGTATTCGGCAATCTTTGTCGCACGCCCGATGCAAACCGGGAGGACCCCTTCCACATCCGGATCAAGCGTGCCGGTATGGCCTGCTTTTTTTGTGCCGAAAAGCTTCCGGATTTTAAAAACACAGTCATGGGAAGTCATCCCCGCCGGTTTCCAGAGCGGTAAAATGCCATCCATGGCGCCACTTCCTTTCGCAAATCCAATAGAATCACTCAAAAAAAGGAAACTTACCGAACCGTGTTCCGGCTCCGATCAGTTTCCTGAAACATTCATTCATCCGTGTCATGGATTTTTTTGATCAGCGTCTCAATGCGGTTGCCGTATTCGATGGATTCATCGATTTCAAAAATCAGTTCAGGCGTTTTGCGGAGCCGGATCCTTTTGCCAACTTCCGAGCGGATAAAGCCTTTTGCTTTTTCCAGGCCGTCAAGGGTGTCTTTCTTTTGTACCTCATCGCCGAGGACGGTGAGGTACACTTTTGCCTGCTGAAGATCGCCTGTTACTTCCACATCGGTTACAGTGACAAAGCCGACACGCGGATCTTTTAGTTTTCGCCCGATAATGTCGCTCAGCTCTTTTTTCATTTGCTCGCCAACCCTATTTGCACGAAGATTCATCAATCACACCTCATTTATAGCCATTCAATATTTGTTTCAAGACGCTCCCATTCAGGGAAGGAATCCAGAAAGAGAATTGCCCGCTGCAATTCTCTTTCAGCCGCCGCCCGGCTTGAAGCAACGGTCACGACTTCAACGAGGGTCCGCTGCCAGGCATCCTGGAAATCCATTTCACCGGCTGCAACATTATATTTTTGCTTTAGCCGCGTCAATATTCTTTGCAGCACTGCCCTTTTTTCTTTCAATGAACGGGCATCATAAATGCGAAATTCGCAACGGGCGCTCCCAATCATGCTCTTTCAATTTCCTCCATGATAAAGGACTCGATGACATCTCCTTCTTTGATGTCATTAAAGTTTTTAATCGTAATCCCGCATTCATATCCCTGGTTGACTTCTTTCACATCATCTTTATAGCGTTTCAGCGTATCAATTACACCTTCATAAATGACCACGCCGTCACGGATGACGCGCACGCCGCTGTCACGGGTGATTTTTCCGTCGGTGACATAGCCGCCCGCAATCGTGCCGATCCGTGATACTTTAAACGTCTGCCGCACTTCAACCTGGCCGATGATTTTTTCTTTGTATTCCGGATCAAGCATCCCTTTCATGGCAGATTCGATTTCTTCGATCGCTTTGTAGATAATGCGGTGCAGGCGGATATCCACTTTTTCCGTTTCGGCTGCGCGTTTGGCGTTATTATCCGGGCGGACATTAAAGCCAATAATAATCGCATTCGAAGCGGAAGCAAGCGTCACATCGGATTCATTAATCGCGCCGACGCCCGTATGGATAACGTTAATGTTGACGCCCTCCACATCAATCTTTTGCAAAGCGGCGGTCAATGCTTCTACAGAGCCTTGCACATCCGCTTTGACAATCACATTTAATTCTTTCATTTCCCCTTGCTTCATTTGCTCAAACAACGTGTCAAGGCTGACGCGCGCGGTTTCGTTACGGTGCGCCTGGACAGCCTGTTGTTTCCGCGCTTCCCCGACCTGGCGGGCTGTTTTCTCATCTTCAAAGACAACAAAACGGTCGCCGGCTTCCGGTACATCATTTAAACCGGTAATTTCAACAGGCGTGGACGGCCCTGCTTCTTTCACGCGACGGCCGAGATCATTGACCATCGCACGGACGCGCCCGTAAGTGTGACCGACTACAATCGGGTCGCCGATGCGCAAAGTGCCGTTTTGTACGAGCAAAGTGGCAACCGGGCCCCTGCCTTTATCAAGGCGCGCTTCAATAACCGAACCGAGTGCGCGGCGGTTCGGGTTTGCTTTCAGTTCTTCCACTTCGCTGACAAGCAAAATCATTTCAAGCAGATTGTCAATCCCTTCACCGGTTAGAGCAGAAATCGGGACAAAAATCGTATCCCCGCCCCAGTCTTCCGGAACCAGATTGTATTCCGTCAGTTCCTGCATGACTCGTTCGGGGTTCGCTGTCGGTTTATCAATTTTATTGACCGCAACAATGATCGGAACGCCGGCTGCTTTCGCGTGGTTAATGGCTTCCACTGTCTGCGGCTTCACGCCGTCATCGGCAGCAACAACAAGCACGGTAATGTCCGTCACTTGCGCCCCCCGCGCACGCATTGTTGTAAAGGCTTCATGCCCCGGCGTGTCTAAAAATGTAATTTTTTTGCCGCCTACTTTCACCTGGTATGCACCGATATGCTGGGTAATCCCGCCTGCTTCTCCGGCGGTGACTTTTGTATGGCGGATGGAATCGAGCGTTGTCGTTTTCCCATGGTCAACATGGCCCATAATGGTGACAACCGGCGGGCGGACTTCGAGGTCTTCTTCACGGTCTTCCGTAAAATACGTTTCCAGATCCGTCTGGTCAACGATCACTTTTTCTTCCACTTCAACGCCGTATTCCGAAGCAATCAGTTCAATGGCGTCTTTGTCAAGCTGCTGGTTGATCGTTGCCGCAACGCCGAGCAGGAACAGTTTTTTAATAATTTCGGAAGGTTCCCTGTAGAGCTTCTTCGCAAGTTCCGCAACGGTCAGCGATTCTGTGAACGTAATTTTTTCAGGCAGTTCTTTTACCTTTTGGACCGGCTGCGGCTGCGGTTTGAAGTTTTTATTTTTCCGGTTATTTTTCTTTTGTTTGTTAAACGGCCGTCCGTTGTTGCCGCGGTTTCCGTTATTGCTACGGTTTCCATTGCCACTGTTGCGGTTATTCCCGTTGTTCCGGCTGTTCCCGCTGTTTTGATTATTCCTGTTGTTGCCCGCGGCTTGGGTGTTTCCATTGCTCCGGTTGTTGCTTGTGTTCTGGCTGTTTCCGTTATTCCGGTTGTTACTTGCAGCCTGGCTTTTTTCGTTATTCCGGTTGTTGCTTGCGGCCTGGGTGTTTCCATTGCTCCGGTTGTTGCCGCCGGTTTGGCCGTTCCTGTTATTCCGATTGTTGCCGCCCGTTCTGCTCTTCCCATCGCTGCGGTTGCTGCCGCCAGAGCGGTTATTGTTATTGTTTCTGCTGTTTCCGTTATCCCCTTGGTTTTTGCTGTTTTGGCCGTTTCCGTGATTCGGCTTCTGGTTTTCGCGCCGGGTGCGGTTTTCGGGTTTGTTTCCTTGTCGGTCCCCGGTTTCGGACCTGGTGCTTCTTTCATTTCTGGTCGGCCCGTTTTGCCCGTTTTTCTTGCCATCCTGCTGATTTTTGCCGCTGTAAACCGTATCCAGCTTCCTTACTGTTTCCCCATCGATCATTGACATATGATTGGATACCTCTATATTCATTTGTTTTAGTTTCGTGATAATTTCCTTACTTGATGTATGATGAGCTTTCGCATATTCGTAAACACGTATTTTGCTCATGTCGTCACCCCCACCTATGATTCATCGAGCAGTTCAGCAAGTTTTTCCGCAAATCCGCGGTCACTTACTGCCACTGCGACTCTCGCCTCTTTCCCAATGGCTTTTCCAAGCATTTCCCTCGTCTCTATCCACCGTACCGGTACATGATAGAAACGGCATTTGTCTAACAATTTTTTTGACGTATTGGATGAGGCATCTTTTGAAAGCAATACAAGTTTTGCCTGGCCTGCCCGGATTTCTTTCAGGACAGGCTCCTCTCCCGAAACGATCTTTCCTGCCTTGAACGCAAGGCCTAAAAGGGACATTGCCTGCTTCCCGTTCATGATTTTTGTTTATTCTCCTTTTTTTCCTTTTGAATAAACGCGATGATTTCATCGTAAAAAGCATCTTCTACAGCGGCACCAAGATGGGATGAGAGAATATTTTTTTTCTTTGCCAACAGCACCGCTTCCTCGTCTTTTGAAAGATAGGCGCCTCTTCCTGACTTTTTCCCGGTCGGGTCAATCGAAACATCGCCTTCCTTGGAACGGACGATACGGACCATTTCTTTTTTCGGTTTCATTTCTCCCGTTGCTACGCATTTTCTCATCGGAATTTTCTTACGTGTCGCCATCAGCCCCACTCCTTATTCGATCTCTTCATCTTTCCCACCGTTTTCAGGCAGATCCGCTTCTTTCGCATCCGGTACGGCCAGTGCTTCGGAAGTGCGGCCGGCATCATCGTCATCAAAAAGCCCCGGTGTTTCCCCGTCTATGTCATCATTGGTTTCAGAACGCGGATAAATGCCTGACTCCCTTGCATCCGTTTCGCTCTTAATATCAATTTTCCAGCCTGTGAGTTTCGCGGCAAGCCGGGCGTTTTGGCCGCGTTTCCCGATTGCAAGCGACAGCTGGTAATCCGGAACGATGACCGTTGTAGCCTTATTGTTTTCGTCAACAAGCACATCAAGCACTTTTGCAGGGCTTAACGCATTTGCTACAAATTTAGCCGGGTCGTCCGACCATTTTACAATATCAATCTTTTCCCCGTGAAGTTCATTTACAATCGCCTGGACGCGCTGCCCTTTAGGCCCGACGCATGCGCCGACAGGATCAACCTCCGGGCGGTCGGTGTAAACCGAAATTTTCGAACGGTCCCCTGCTTCGCGGGCGATCGAACGGATTTCTACGATGCCATCGTAAATTTCCGGCACTTCAAGTTCAAACAGCCGTTTTAAAAGGCCGGGATGGGTGCGCGAGACAAAAATTTGCGGCCCCTTTGTTGTCCGTTCGACTTTTGTAATGTAGACCTTAATCCGGTCATGCGGGTTGTACGTTTCATTCGGGGATTGTTCCCCCGGCGGCAGCAGTGCTTCTGTTTTTCCGAGGCTGACATACGTAAAACGCGGATCTTTCCGCTGCACAATCCCGGTCATGACCTCGTCTTCACGGTCGATAAATTGATTGTAAATGATTCCCCGTTCCGCTTCCCGGACGCGCTGCGTGACAACCTGTTTTGCTGTCTGTGCGGCGATCCGGCCAAAATCTTTCGGCGTGACTTCCAATTCGACAACATCGCCGATTTCATAAGACGGATTGATTTTCTGGGCATCTTCAAGCGAAATTTCAAGGCGCGGGTCAAATACTTCTTCAACCACGTCTTTACGCGCGAACACACGGATCGTCCCGTTCGCCAGATTTAAATCCGTCCTTACATTCTGTGCCTGGTTAAAATTGCGGCGGTATGCCGATACAAGCGCGGCTTCGATGGCTTCAACGAGCACATCCCGCGAAATTCCTTTTTCTTTTTCAAGTATCGTAAGCGCATCTACCAGTTCTGAGCTCATGGAAATTGGATCCCCCTTCATTTTTTGAAAAATGATGCATTTTTAAAATTCAACGGCAAGCCGTGCGTTGGCCACTTTGTCATACGGAATTTCCTTCTCGATTTTCTTCGTTTTCACTTTACATTCTAATGTTAGGCACCCGTTGTGAAAAGCAATCAATTTTCCCTGGAACGTTTTCTCCCCGTCAAGCGGTTCATACGTTTTCACGAGGACGGTCCGGCCGACAGCACGTTCAAAGTCACGCGCTTTTTTTAACGGGCGTTCCGCACCCGGGGAGGAAACCTCAAGGAAATAATTATGGGGAATCGGGTCCACTTCATCGAGCTTTTCCCCGAGCCGTTCGCTGACGAGCCCGCATTCTTCGATATCGACCCCGTTTTCTTTGTCAATATACACGCGAAGAAACCAGTTTTTTCCTTCTTTGACGTATTCGATATCAACAAGTTCAAGGCCGAGCCCTTCCACAACCGGGGATGCCAGTTGTTCCACCACTTCAACGACTTTACTCATGCTGACCTCCTCAAAAATCCGATTTAAAACACGAAAGAGCGGGGTGATGGCCCCACTCTTTCGCACGAGCGTTTATCCGTAGTATTTCCATAAAAAACTATACCATAACAGGCAAAAAAAAGCAAACAGCGGGCTTTAACCGTATTTAGAAAAGCGACAGCTGGTTCTGCTCCGGCAGCGACTCTAAGCAGCCGTGCCCGTCAAGGTATTCCATAATCGTTTTGGAGACTTTTCCGCGGCGCTGCAAGTCTTCTTTAGAAAGGAATTCGCCTTCTTCGCGCGCTTTTACGATATTGACCGCAGCGTTTGTACCAAGACCCGGAATCGCATTAAACGGCGGAATGAGCGAATCGCCGTCAATGACAAACTTGTCTGCTTCCGACCGGTACAAATCAATCGGCTGGAAGCGGAAGCCGCGCGCCGTCATTTCAAGCGCCAGTTCGAGCACGGTCAGCAAACTTTTCTCCTTCGCCGATGCGTCCATCCCTTTTGCATTAATTTCACTGATTTTTGCCTTGATGGAATTCGAGCCGTGGATCATGACATCGAGATCGAAATCCTCCGCGCGCACCGTAAAATACGTCGCATAGTAGATCAGCGGATGGTACACCTTGAAGTAAGCGATCCTTACCGCCATCAGCACATAGGCGGTGGCATGGGCTTTCGGGAACATGTATTTAATCTTTTTGCACGATTCAATATACCAATTCGGCACGTTTTGCTTGATCATTTCCTCTTCCATTTCAGGCGTGAGCCCTTTCCCTTTCCGTACCGATTCCATAATTTTAAAAGCAAGGGAGGGCTCTAAGCCCTGATAGATTAAATAGACCATAATATCGTCCCGGCAGCCGATTACTTCAGGCAGGGTGCAGGTGCCGTTTTGGATCAGTTCCTGGGCGTTGCCGAGCCATACGTCCGTTCCGTGCGAAAGCCCTGAAATCTGGACCAGTTCGGCAAAAGTCGTCGGCTTTGTATCTTCCAGCATCTGGCGCACAAACTTTGTGCCAAATTCCGGAATACCGAGCGTGCCGGTTTTACACATAATCTGCTCTTCCGTAACCCCGAGCGGTTCCGGCCCACTGAAAATTTTCATCACTTCCGGGTCATCGGTCGGGATCGTTTTCGGGTCAATCCCGCTTAAGTCCTGGAGCATGCGGATGACGGTCGGATCATCGTGCCCGAGTATATCAAGCTTCAAAATATTATCGTGGATCGAGTGGAAATCAAAATGCGTTGTCCGCCATTCCGAATTGTGATCGTCCGCCGGATACTGGATCGGCGTAAAATCGTATATATCCATATAATCCGGGACGACGATAATGCCGCCCGGATGCTGGCCGGTCGTCCGTTTCACCCCGGTGCAGCCCTGGACAAGCCGGTCAATTTCCGCGCTCCGGAATGTCAGGTTATGGTCCTGGGCATACCCTTTTACATAGCCGTAGGCCGTTTTTTCCGCAACCGTGCCGATCGTGCCGGCGCGGTATACATACTCTTCGCCGAACAACACTTTTGTATAGGCGTGGGCGCGCGGCTGGTAATCGCCCGAAAAGTTCAGGTCAATATCCGGCACCTTGTCCCCTTTAAAGCCAAGGAACGTTTCAAACGGAATATCATGGCCGTCTTTTTTGTATTTTGCCCCGCACGCCGGGCAGTTTTTATCCGGCAGGTCAAAACCGGAACCGACCGAACCGTCATTGAAAAACTCGGAATGCTTGCAGTTCGGGCACACATAATGCGGCGGGAGCGGGTTGACTTCGGTGATTTCCGTCATCGTTGCAACAAGCGAAGAGCCGACAGACCCCCGCGAACCGACAAGGTAACCGTCATTCAATGATTTCTTGACAAGTTTATGGGCAATCAGATAAATGACCGCAAATCCGTGGCCGATAATGCTTTTTAGCTCTTTTTCAAGCCGTGCTTCGACGATTTCGGGAAGCGGGTCCCCGTAAATCATCTTCGCGCGCTTATAGCTTTGCTCGCGGATTTCTTCTTCCGCCCCTTCAATTTTCGGCGTGTACAACTCATCTTTTACCGGCTTGACGTCCTCGATTAAGCCGGCAATTTTATTCGTGTTGTCAACCACGATTTCTTTTGCCTTTTCTTCGCCTAAAAACGAGAAGCATGCAAGCATTTCATCCGTCGTGCGGAAATGCACGTCCGGCAGCCGGTGCCGGTTCAGCGGATTGGCACCGCCCTGGGAGCTGATCAGGATTTTCCGGTAAATTTTGTCTTCGGGGTTTAAATAATGGACATTGCCTGTTGCGACAACCGGCAGATTTAATTTTTCCCCGAGCCTGACGATTTTCGTGATGATTTCTTCAAGCGCCTTTTCATCCCTTATCAGTTCCTGGTCGATGAGCGGGGCGTACACTTCTTTCGGATGGACTTCAAGATAATCATAAAAGCGGGCGATCTCCTCTACTTCCGCCGGATCTTTCTGCATCATGCCTTCAAATACTTCGCCTTTGTCACAGCCGGACCCGACGAGAATGCCTTCCCGGTACTTTTGCAGCTCGGAACGCGGAATACGCGGCACACGGTAAAAGTAATCGATATGGGAAAGAGAAATCAGTTTAAATAAATTTTTCAAGCCTTCCTGCGTCCGGACAAGCAGCGTGCAGTGCGACGGGCGCGCCCGCTTGTACGCGCCGCCTTCCCCCATATACTGGTTCAGCTCGTCATGGTATGTGATCCCCCGGTTACGGGCGTCTTTCAGCATTTTTAAAAAGATTTGTCCTGTTGCTTCCGTATCGTAGATTGCGCGGTGGTGCTGGGTCAGTTCCACATTGAATTTTTTCGCGAGCGTGTTCAGCCGGTAGTTTTTGAAATCCGGATATAAAAACCGTCCGAGTTCGAGCGTATCAATGACGGGGTTATTGGATTTCGGCAGCCCGGCTTTTTTCAGGCCAACGTTTAAAAACCCGATGTCGAACGAAGCATTGTGGGCTACAAGCACCGCGTCGCCAATCCATTCATTGTATTCTTTCAACACTTCGGAAATGTCCGGCGCATCTTTTAACATATCGTCGGTAATATGGGTCAGCTCAATAATCGTATTGGACAGCGGACGTCCGGGATTGGCAAACCGTTCAAACGTATCGACCACTTCGCCGTCTTGGATTTTCACCGCAGCGATTTCGATGATCGTATCATAAACGGCAGATAATCCCGTTGTTTCAACGTCAAAGACGACATATGTCGCTTCATCAAGGTGGACGTGCGCATCATTATAGGCAATCGGCACCCCGTCGTCGACAAGATTGGCTTCAACGCCGAAGATGACTTTTATACCGTTCTTTTTGCCGGCGCTGTAAGCTTCCGGAAAACTTTGCGCGACGGCGTGGTCTGTGATCGCAATCGCCGGATGGCCCCATTTTTTTGCCTGGGCGACAAGGGTAGACGCGGAAGTGACCGCATCCATCTGGCTCATCGGCGTATGGAGATGGAGTTCGACCCGCTTCTCATTTTCCGGCGCATGGTCTTTCCGGACGCGCGGGGCTACTTCAGAAAGATCGTTGGCGATCATGACCAGATCACGGACAAACGTATCGTTCTGGATGCTGCCGCGCGCACGCAGCCACATCCCTTTCTTCACGCGGGCAAATTGTGCGGCATCTTCCTTATCCCGCGAAAACATCTTCACGAGAATGGAGCTCGTATAATCGGTGATTTTTAACGTCAAAAGCGTCCGCCCGCTGCGCAGTTCTTTCGTTTCGACGTCAAACACATAGCCTTCCACCGTAATCCGCCGTTCTTCATCAACAATCTCGGAAAGGCGGCGGATATCATCATCGGGCGGGATTCTCAGCCCGATCATAAGCGGTCCCGCGTCGTGCGTTTCTTCCCCGCTCTGTTGCTCATTCACGTGCTTCTGCATTTCGAGAACGGCCTGTTTTGCCCGTTCCTCATCTTCTTTTTTCTTTTCTTCCATAAATTTGGCGTATGCTTCACTTGCTTCAGGTGCCGCCGAAATTTCCGTGTCAAACATCAGCTGCGGAAAACCGGCCCGTTCGTAAAAACGGACGATCCATTCCCCGTATTTTTGTTTTAATGTCGCTGCTTCCGGTTCATTGCGGCCGGTTACCACCAGCTTATTGCCGGAAAGTGACGGCACCTGCTCCGCAAGTAGGGACAAAAGCATCGGCGACATGCCTTCCAGTTCTCCTAGGCACGCTTTCCAGTAATCGGCAATCAGCGCCGGCCCAAAAGAAGGGTCTTTCGCCCGGATTGAAAAACGGACGTCGGCAATATGCTGAAAAGCCTGGCGCAAACGGGTTGTAAATGTCAAGTACACTTCAAAGGGGAGAATTTTTTCGAGCAAAAAATAAAAATGCCATCGCTTTGACTGGCGTTCCACAACTAGTTTTTCAATTTCTCCGTATTTAAAATGCTCGTAAAACCTGTCATCAAGCAGTTCCAGCTGCCGGAGCAAAATCTGGAACCTTTCTTTCTTTCCGGCGGGATTTTCAATCATCTTGTCCTCTCCCATCCTTTTTCATTCAATCTATCTTTATCTTAAAAAACAAGCGTCCCGAATGCAATCTTTCCGGAATTTTTCCCGGTAGTGTTGAAAGGTTCGGGTGTTGAAATTTTCCAGGCAAAACATTTTCTGCCTCTTTTTTGCAGGAAAAGAAGAGAAGCACCGGCCGGTAAGCCGATGCCCCTGTCATGAAGCAAGTTGTGCTAAAATATTAGAAATTGTCTCGGCCAAATCCTCTTTTTTCACTTCGAGCACTTCCCCGGTTTTTCTGATTTTCACTTCGACGATGCCTTCCGCCGCTTTTTTCCCGACGGTTACCCGGACAGGCAGGCCGATCAGGTCGGAATCCGCAAATTTCACACCCGGGCGCTCGTTTCTGTCATCCATCAAGACGGTAAACTGCTTTTCAAGTTCCGCATGGAGCGATTCTGCAAGGGCGGATTGTTGGGCATCCTTCATATTTACCGGAACGAGATGCACGTCAAACGGCGCCAGATTGACAGGCCAAACAAGCCCTTTATCATCGTTATGCTGTTCGCACACTGCTGTTAAAGTGCGGGAGACACCAATCCCGTAACACCCCATCAACATGACCTGCTCCCTGCCGTTTTCGTCTAAAAAGGCGGCGTGCATGGCCTCACTGTATTTTGTGCCGAGTTTGAAAATATGCCCGACCTCTATGCCGCGTGCAAACCGGATCGTTCCCTTTCCGTCCGGTGACGGGTCGCCTTCCTGGATATTGCGGAGATCCCCGTATAGATCGACGCGGTAATCCCTCTCCGGATTCGCATTCACATAGTGGAAGTCATTCTCATTGGCACCGCAAATGCCGTTGACTACATAGCGGACGGCGTGATCGGCCAAAATCCGGATCTGTTCCGGCGCGCCGACAGGGCCGAGCGAACCGGGATCCGCCCCCATGATCGACTTGATGGCTTCCGGATCTGCCATTTCAATCGTTTCAGAACCGAGAAGATGTTTGACTTTGACTTCATTTACGTCATGATCGCCCCTGACCAGCACAATGACATATTCATCATCCGCTTTCAGCACAAGGGTCTTCAGGCATTTTTCAGGATCTGCCTTTAGAAAGTCCGCAATTTGCGCGATCGTTCTTTGCCCCGGGGTCGGAATTTTTTCGAGCGGTTTTTCCGCTTCATCCGGCTTTGTGTAAACGGTCTTCACTTCCGCCATTTCAATATTTGCCGCATAATCGGATGAGTCGGAATACGCAATGGTGTCTTCCCCGATTTCAGACAGCACCATAAACTCCTGCGTATCTTTCCCGCCGATCGCGCCCGAGTCCGCCAATACGGCGCGGAAATCCAGTTTGCACCGCGAGAATATATTGGTATAAGCCCGATACATATCCTTATACGTCTCATCAAGGCTCTCTTTGTTGGCATGGAAAGAATACGCGTCTTTCATGATGAATTCCCGTCCGCGCAGCAAGCCGAAACGCGGGCGCTTTTCATCCCGAAATTTCGTTTGAATTTGGTATAAAGAAAGCGGCAGGCGTTTATACGATTTTACTTCGTTCCGAATTAAACTTGTGATCACTTCTTCATGCGTCGGCCCGAGCGCAAAGTCCCGTTCATGCCGGTCCTTAAGGCGCATCAAATCCGGCCCGTAAGAATACCAGCGCCCCGATTCCTGCCACAATTCCGCCGGCTGGAGGGACGGCATCAGCAATTCCATGGAACCGATAGCTTCCAATTCTTCGCGGATAATCGCTTCAATTTTATGTAAGACTTTTTTCGCGAGCGGCAAATACGTATAAACACCGCTTGCAATTTGCCGTATGTAACCGGCACGGAGCAGCAGCTGATGGCTTTTCACCTCGGCTTCTGCCGGTACGTCCCGCAATGTCGGAATAAACAATTTGCTCTGTTTCATACATCGCACTCCCGTATTCATTTATTATAGATCAGTCGCGTTGATTACGTTCCTTCGTTTCTATTCCCCCGATTCAGCAAACCAGGTCCAAGGTTGGATGGTAAGAGATTGTAAATCAAAAGCCGGGCCAGGGTGCTAGAAATGCAGATTTTAAAAGGGATCCGCACGGTAAAAATACGAAGATTTGGCGTTGCTTGTGAAGACGAGCGGGCCAAACCGGGCTAATGGCGGATCAAAAATGCAAATCCATTTTATAACCGTCTCCGTAAAGCAGGTAAGGAAGCAGGCCCTTTTGCAACAGGGCCCGCTGGAACCCCCTCGAAACCGGAAACTTTACAGGAAAAATCTTTGGATATCATTCCAGGTGACAATAATCATCAACAGCATCAGAAGCGCAAAACCGATAAAATGGACGATGCCTTCTTTTTGCCGGTCAATCGGTTTGCCCCGCAATGCTTCGATGCCGAAAAACAGCAGCCTGCCGCCATCTAAAGCCGGCAGCGGGAGCAGGTTCATAATCCCGATGTTGATGCTCAACAATCCTGCCCATTTAAACAAATAAATGATGCCCGACTTGGCGACGGTCTCTGTTGATTTGTAAATGCCGACAGGGCCTGACAGCATATCAATGGAAAAGCCGCCGCTGATCAGGTGGCCAAGCAGTTTAAAAATTTCCACCGTCCAAACGTATGTCTGTGTAATGCCGTACGTGGCTACTTTCAGCGGGGAATGGTCAACCGGGCTGGTCACGCCGATTCTCCCGATGGTCTTCCCGTCCTCTGAAATGCTTTTTGGCGTCACCGGAATGTCCATTGTTTTGCCGTTCCGTTCCACTGTAAACGTAATTTTTTCATCAGGGTGTTTTTGGATCACGTCGACAATGTCATTCCACGTCGAGATTTCGGCACCGTCAATGCTGATCACTGTATCCCCTTTATGCAGCCCGGCCTTTGCCGCAGCACTGTCCTTGACAACCGTTCCGAGCACCGGATCGGTCATCGGCACCCCCTGCACCACGGCCATAAGGGTAAAGACAAGGGCTGCCAGAACGAAATTCATGAGCGGGCCCGCAAAAATCGTGAGCGCCCGCTTCCCAAGCGATTTGGAGGCAAACTGGCGGTCCCAAGGCGCGATTTGCATTTCCATCCGGTCTTCGACAAGCACGGCATCCCTTTTCACTTTAAACGTCCGGAGGTGTTCATCATCGCCTTCTTCATAGCCTTTGATTACAAGCGCACGTTCCAGATCTGCAGATTCCGTTTCAATCATGCGCAATCCGGTATACCGGTCTTTTCCGTTCACCACGATTTTTTCAACGGCTTCGTTTTCATCGAAAAGCAGCCCAACCCGCTGGCCTGGCTTCAACTCCGGCATATCCGGGTCTTCCCCCGCCATCCGTACGTATCCGCCGATCGGAAGCAGGCGGACGGTATACTGCGTTTCGTTTTTCTTAAACGAAAGGATCTTCGGGCCGAATCCGATCGCAAATTCGCGGCATAAAATCCCGGCTTTTTTGGCAACAAAGAAATGCCCGGCTTCATGGAAAATGACAAGTGAACCAAAAATCAAAATAAAGGCTATAACTGTCGTCAAATGAATACCACCTTACTTTAAAATAGTCTCCGCCTTTTTCAGGAACTCCGGGCAAGCTCCCGCTTATATGAGCGAGGCCACATAGTCCCGCGTCTCACGGTCAACGGCCCAGATCGTTTCCAAATCAGGGTGTATAATTACATTATGCCTTGCAAGCGCCTTTTCAATCAACTGATCAATTTGCAAAAACGAAATTTTTTCCTGCAAAAAGGCATGGACCGCCACCTCATTGGCCGCATTCAGCACGGCCGGCATCGATCCGCCGGCTTTTCCGGCTTCATAGGCAAGTTTCAGGCAGTAAAAGCGTTCTTCATCCATTTTTTCAAAATGAAGCCGGCCGATTTCCGCCAAATCGAGCCGCTTTGCATCCGGTAGCGGCAACCTTTTTGGAAATCCGAGCGCATATTGAATCGGGATGCGCATATCGGGCATCCCGAGCTGCGCCTTTACGCTGCTGTCACGGAATTCGACGAGAGAGTGGATGATGCTTTCGCGGTGCAGGATAGTATCAATTTTTTCAAAGGGAAGGCCGAACAGCCAGTGTGCTTCAATGACTTCGAGCCCTTTATTCATCATTGTTGCCGAATCAACCGTGATTTTGGCGCCCATCGACCAATTCGGGTGGTTCAGCGCATCTTTTACGGTGACGGTTTCAAGCTGTTCCCTTGTATAATCACGGAAACTGCCGCCGGATGCGGTAATGATGAGCCGTTCGATCTCATCCCGGTTTTCCCCTTGCAAACATTGAAAAATGGCGGAATGCTCGCTGTCGATCGGAAGAATTTCAGTTTCGGCGCGCCTTGCTGCATCCATCACGAGGTGGCCAGCTGTGACGAGCGTTTCTTTATTGGCGATCGCAACAGTTTTCCCCGCCCGGATCGCCTCCAAAGTCGGCAACAGCCCGACACTGCCAAGCACCGCATTGACCAAAATATCCGATTCGGCATATACCGCCGTTTCGACCATCCCTTTTTCCCCGTAGAGCACAACCGGGCTGTCCCCGAATTCGGTTTTCAGCCGGGCACAGTCTTCTTTGTCAGCGACAGAGACAAGCGCCGGATGAAACTCCGAAATAATTTTCCTCGTTAAATTGAGATTTCTCCCTGCTGAAAAGGCCGCGAGCCGGAATGCTTCCGGATGGTTCCGGATCACATCCAGCGTTTGTGTACCAATGGAGCCCGTCGCCCCCAATAAGCTGATTTGCTTCAATGCTATCCACCTCTTTTTCTATCCCGCCATCATTTTTAAAAAATGGATAAGCGGGAGGACAAACAATAAACTGTCAAAGCGGTCCAAAATGCCGCCGTGCCCGGGCAGGATTTTCCCTGCGTCTTTTACCCCGTAATGCCGTTTATACGCGGATTCCACCAAATCCCCGATCTGGCCGAAAACGGAGAGGACGACCGTGGACACCATGAGCCGCCCGAGCCCGAGGCCGATATTGGAATAGAAAAAAAACAGCACAGCAACAATGACCGCACACAGTACGCCGCCAAGCGCGCCTTCAACCGTTTTATTCGGGCTGATCTCTGGCCACAGCTTATGCTTTCCAAAAGCCCGTCCGACGAAATAAGCGCCGGAATCCGTTGCCCAAATGAGAAACAGGGCGTAAAAAATATAGGTTATGCCCGCATCTGGCGCATTTCTTGTTTCAATAAAATAATAAAAGCCGATGCCAACGTAGATGGCGGACAAAATGTGGAAACCAGCCTGCTCAAATGTAAACCGGTTTTTCGTCACCACCATGTAGGCAAGAAAAAGCAGCACGATCATATACACCAATTCAAGCTTTGAAAAGCCTGTTTGTGCGATGACATGCATATACTTTGATGGAAATAAAATCAGCCAAAGCAGCAGGACGGAAAGGAGGCCGCCAAAGGAAAAAAATGACTGTTTTCCCATCCGCAACAGCTCGTATAGCGCAACGGTCGCCATGGCATACACGAGCAGCGCAAACGGCCATCTCCCGTATATCACAAAAGGAATAAAAAAAGCTGCTGCCACGATGGCTGTAATGATTCTTTGCTTCATTCAGACTGCTCCTCACTTTTTAAACCGCCGTATCTTCGGGAACGTTTTTGATATTCTTCAATCGCACTTAAAAAATGTTCCTCATTAAAATCCGGCCATAACACATCGGTAAACACAAACTCCGTATACGCCAGCTGCCACAACATAAAATTGCTGAGCCGGATTTCCCCGCTCGTCCGGATTAAAAGGTCGGGGTCCTGCAGGCCGTGCGTCATTAAGTACTGGTGGAACACTTCCTCGGTCAGCTCGTTTTCATTCATTATACCATTTTTTACATCCATTAAAATATTTCTCACGGCGCGCATAATTTCATCCCTGCTCCCGTAGTTCAACGCAAAATTGAGAATCAGCCCGTCGTTTTGCGCCGTTTCACTGATCGCTTTATTGATGGCCCTTTGAGTATGAAGCGGGATTTTTTCTTTGCACCCCATCATCTGCACTTTCACATTTTCCGCTTTCAGCTCGGGAAGATAAGTGGATAAAAATTCTTCCGGCAGCTTCATTAAGTATTCCACTTCTAATTTTGGCCGTTTCCAGTTTTCTGTTGAAAAAGCATACAGCGTCAATACTTTGATTCCGAGCCGGTTGGCGATACGGGTAATTTTCCGGACGGTTTTCATGCCTTCGTGATGGCCGGCCACCCGCGGCAAATGGCGTTTTTTCGCCCATCTTCCGTTGCCGTCCATGATGATGGCGACATGTTCCGGGATGGCGGCAGCTTTCACTTTTTCGCCGCGGGTTGTCGTGTCGCGGCCTTCTTTATCGAAAGATTTCCATCTTTTTAAATTCATATGCACATTTGCCCTCCAAATGGTATCCGCCTGCAACTTTATGCACGGTACCGCGGCCATACGTGTTCAGTCGTTTCCGGCAAAAGTGGTATGACCTTTGTATTCCATTTGCCAACCTCTATTATAGAGAAAATGGATGCGTTTGTGTAGTTCTGTTTTTTAAACGATCCGGCCATTTGGTTTGGGGGTGTATGGAAAACCGGCTTTGTATCCCCTTTTAAACGCGTGTGTAGCCCCATTTTCCGGCAATATGACAGGATTTTAGAACCGGAACATTCCATGCTCCCGGGAAAAGCGCGCACTGATAACATAATAAAAAACTTCCATCGGCCGCTTGCCAACGGAAGTTTTTTGTCCGGCAGTCAGACTTCCATAATTTCCTGCTCTTTTGTTTTTGTCATTTTATCGATTTTTTGAATGTGCTGGTCGGTGATTTTCTGAACGTCTTCCGCGAAACCACGATGCTCATCTTCTGTAATCTCACCGTTTTTCTCCTGCTTTTTCAGTTCATCATTGGCATCGCGGCGCACGTTACGGATGGCAACTTTTGCTTCTTCCGCTTCTTTTTTGATGAGCTTCACCAGTTCTTTTCTACGTTCTTCCGTTAAAGGCGGGATGGAAAGGCGGATTACGGAACCGTCATTATTCGGCGTAAGGCCGAGATCCGATTTTAAAATGGCCCTTTCAATTTCACCCAGCACCGTTTTATCATACGGCTGGATCACCATCAGGCGCGCTTCCGGCACGGAAATGGACGCAAGCTGGTTTACAGGTGTCCTAGCGCCGTAGTAATCTATCGTGATTTTATCGAGCAGGGCCGCGTTTGCACGCCCCGCACGGATGGAGCCGAGTTCGCGCTGAAAAGCCTGGATTGCTTTTGCCATTTTATCTTTTGCAGTGTCAATGACCTGATTTGCCATCATATTTTCCCCCTAACGATTGTCCCAATGGTTTCGCCCAAGACGGCGCGTTTGATGTTTCCTTCCTCCATAATTGAGAATACTATAAGCGGGATGTCATTGTCCATACATAAAGAGGACGCGGTGGAGTCCATGACAGCGAGGCCGTCTTTGATGACATCCAGATATGAAAGCTCTTCATATTTCACAGCATCTTTGTCCAGTTTCGGATCGGCAGAATAAACACCGTCCACATTATTTTTTGCCATTAAAATGACATCGGCTTCAATTTCTGCTGCACGCAGCGCGGCGGTCGTATCGGTGGAGAAAAACGGGTTGCCCGTACCGGCGGCAAAAATAACGACACGACCCTTTTCCAGATGGCGGATGGCCCGCCTTCTGATATAAGGTTCTGCCACCTGGCGCATATCAATGGAAGTCTGCACGCGTGTTTCCACGTCGCTCTGTTCCAGGCTGTCCTGAAGGGCCATTGCATTCATGACCGTGGCGAGCATGCCCATATAATCAGCCGTTGCCCTGTCCATTCCCATCTGGCTGCCGATCTTGCCGCGCCAAATATTGCCGCCGCCGACGACAATCGCCACTTCAACGCCAAGCTCGACAATTTCTTTTACTTGCCGCGCGACGGACTGGATGACCGTCGGATGAATACCAAAGCCCTGCTCTCCAGCCAATGCCTCACCACTTAATTTCAATACGACACGTTTATATTTAGGGGTGTCCATTTTGAACCTCCAATATGGTTATGTAAAATTGCCCCGGTCCATCTTTGCCGGTAAACGGGGCGTTTTTTTTGCAAGGTTAAAATCCTGCCTTCTTTTAAAAAGAGGAACACACTGTGTTCCCCTTTTAAAACTAGTTTTTCTTCACTTGATTCATGACTTCTTCAGCAAAGTTTTCCTGGCGTTTTTCAATGCCTTCGCCGACTTCATAACGGACAAAATCTGCCACTTTTGCATTATGGGAAGCGACGAACTGCCCAACCGTTTGATCCGGATTTTTGACAAACGCCTGGTCTGCCACACAAATTTCCTCGAAGTATTTCTTCAAGCGTCCTTCCACCATTTTTTCCACAATCTTTTCCGGTTTGCCTTCGTTCAGCGCCTGTTGTTTTAATACTTCGCGTTCATGGGCCACTTCTTCTTCCGAAACCTGGTCGCGGGAGATGTATTTCGGATTCATCGCTGCAACATGAAGGGCAACGTCTTTTGCAACAGAAGCATCGGTTGTGCCTTCAAGAACAGTGAGCACACCGATACGGCCGCCCATGTGGAGGTATTCGCCGAACGCACCGTTATCCGTTTTCGTTTTCAGGGCAAAACGGCGGAGCGAAATTTTTTCACCGATTTTGGAAATCGCCTGTGTAATAAAATCATTGACAGTCGATCCGTTTGCCATTGTTGATTGTAAAGCGGCATCCAGATCGGCCGGTTTGCTTTGAAGCAAATGTTCAGCGATTTCTTTTACAAGGTTTTGGAATTCTGCATTTTTTGCAACAAAGTCTGTTTCGGCATTGACTTCGAGAATGACGGCGTGGTTGCCTTCGCTTAATACGTAAGTGGTTCCTTCTGCAGCAACGCGGTCTGCCTTTTTCGCCGCTTTTGCGATCCCTTTTTCACGAAGATAGTCCACCGCTTTTTCCATATCGCCGTTCGTTTCCGTCAGCGCTTTTTTGCAATCCATCATGCCTGCGCCGGTTTTTTCACGAAGTTCTTTCACCATTTGAGCTGTAATTGCCATCGGATTTCCTCCTTCAAGTTTATGTACGTCTCCCTAAAAAAAGGTGATAAGCACAAACCTTCTTATCACCTTTTTTATTGGGATATTTTGGGTAAGGTGCGGCCGCTGTCAAACCCCGGCCGGAAAACGGATCAGGCTTCGACAGTCGTTTCTTCCGTGCCCGCTGCTTCGCCGGATTCGGCCGGAACTTCAGCGGCACCTTCTTCGCCCTGTTTTGCTTCCACAATAGCATCCGCCATTTTGCTGGTCAAAAGTTTGACCGCACGGATCGCATCATCGTTTGCCGGAATGACATAGTCAATTTCATCCGGATCGCAGTTTGTATCCACAATCCCGATAATCGGAATGTTTAATTTTCTTGCTTCCGCTACCGCGATGCGTTCTTTGCGCGGATCGATTACAAACAATGCATCCGGCAGGTTCCGCATATCTTTAATGCCGCCAAGGAATTTCACCAAACGGTCGTGTTCTTTTTTCAACTGGACGACTTCTTTTTTCGGAAGGACATCAAATGTGCCGTCTTCTTCCATTTTTTCGATTTGTTTCAAACGGTCAATCCGTTTTTGGATCGTTTCAAAGTTGGTTAAGGTTCCGCCAAGCCAGCGGTGGTTCACGTAAAACATGCCGGAACGTTCCGCTTCATCTTTAACGGATTCCTGCGCCTGTTTTTTCGTGCCGACGAACAGAATATTTCCGCCGTTGCCTGCAAGATCTTTTACAAAGTTATAAGCTTCTTCTACTTTTTTGACCGTTTTTTGCAGGTCAATAATATAGATGCCGTTCCGTTCCGTGAAAATGTATTTTTTCATTTTCGGGTTCCAGCGGCGCGTCTGGTGGCCGAAATGGACACCGGCTTCGAGCAGTTGTTTCATTGAGATTACTGACATTTTATTTCCTCCTATGGTTTTTTTCCTCCGCCCCAATCCTTTTCAAAAGGAGACCGCTTAAAAGCAGCACCGTCCTTTAAATCATGAAGCGTGTGTGATAACACCAACGATTACTATACCATAAAAAAAAATGCGAATCAAGCATTATCCGCGTCCTGTCTGAAATTTGAGAAGCAGCTCGATTTCCGTGCGGCCTTTATTTAATTTTTGGGCAATTTCATCAACAGTATACCCGTTTTGTTGCAAATCATTCACTTTTTGCAAAAGGCTTTTTTCTTCCTGAAGCTGCCCATCGCTTTGTTCCCCTGAAATTTGCCGGGCCGCATTCCGGTACGCCCGGTTTGCGGATACCTGGATGAGCGCACCTGACTTCAGTTCCGCTGTTTCTTCTGTCTCAGGCGGCTGTTTTGTTTCCGAACCCGGCTGTCCCGTTTCCGGCCCTGCTTTTTCCGCCGGGCTTGCCTCTTTCATCCTGCCTGCTTTCATTTTTTTGATGAAAGCATCGTTTTCTTCTTTTAACTCCATCAGGTATACGGAAAAGATGTCTTCAATTTCTTTCACCATTTTATTGACGTTTTGTTCTGCCCGGGCAAAGCGGTTTTGCCGTAAATAGAGCAGGATGATGGCAAAAATGGAGAGCACATTAAATAGGAAAGAAAGAATGAGGAAAAAAATAACCGTTTGATTCACCCCCTCTGATTACAGCAGCCGTTTTTCCAAAATATTCCGCAGTTTGTAAATGGCCTTCGAATGGATCTGGGAAATCCGGGAAGTGGAAAGCCCCATCACTTCGCCGATTTCTGTCAGCGTGCATTCTTCCTGATAAAAGAGGCTCAGCACAAGCTGCTCTTTTTCCGACAGGGCACGGATGGCCTCCGCCAGTTCCTTTACGGTTTCCTTTTTTTCCAGCTCGGATTCCGGCTGGCCGGCATTCCTGTCCCCGGACACGAACCGGGATGCTGCTTCCGGTTCATCATTATCGGTGCCCGTTTCTTCAATCGACAGGACATTGGCAAAAAACTGTTCATTCATCGTTGTGCAGACTTCCGTTTCTTCCATGCCAAGCTCCAAAGCGACTTCTTTTGGAGAAACGGTGCGCAAGTATTTCTGCTCGAGACTTTCAATGGCGCTTTCAATTTTTTTCGCTTTTTCCCTTGTGCCTCTTGACAGCCAGTCTTCTTTCCGCAGGCCGTCCAAAATCGCGCCGCGGATCCGAAAAGAAGCATATGTATCAAATCTCAGTTCGCGGGACGGATCAAATTTGTTTAATGAATCCAAAAGCCCGAACATGCCAAGGCTTTTTAAATCCTCTTTTGACACGTTGCGGGGAAGCCCGGCGGCAATTCTTTGGACATGGAAAGAAACAAGCGGCATATATCTTTTCACAAGGGCATTTCCGGCTTCCGGATCACGGGATTTAAGCCACAAATCCCAATCTTTCTGCTCCTCACCCTGTTTTGGCTCCTCCGCCATATCGCATCCCTCCTTGTTGCCATCGCTTTTCCCGAAAACAAAGGGGCGGCCTCGTCATATTTCGACAGAACCCTGGTTGACCGTTCTCACGGTCAGTACGGCATTTCCCGGGTTAAATTCAATCGTGCGGCCGCTTTTTCCCCCGGTATCTTCGGCCACCAATTGAATGCGGTACTTTTTCAGTTCCTGTTTTACAGCCTCGACATTGCGCGGCCCGATCCGCATCGCTTCATTCATGGAAGAAAAAGAAAACATTTCGGCTCCGCCGGCGATTTTTGCTAGCAGTCTGCTCTGGTGGCAGCCTGCGCTTTTCAGCATGCCGATCAGTTCAAAAATAGCGGTATCCGCAAATTTTGCTTTATTCATATGCTCTCCATTCTTCGCAATGAAGGATGAAGGCAGCATTACATGGGCAAGCCCGGCTGTTTTAGCCGGCAAATCGTACAAAACGACGCCAACGCATGAGCCAAGCCCGGTTGTCCTGATCAGGCCGGGAGAAGTGACGATCTTCATTTCCGCAATGCCCACTTTGACAATGTTCATTTCGCTATCCATCTAATTCAACCCTTAGCGCACGGAATAGGATTTCATAAGAATCCGGATCCGGAAAGAGGAAAAAATGCCCCTTCATATCGGAATTTTCCGCCTGCTCATCGCTCAGCACTGTATCAATCACGATGGCATAATCGCTGACCTGGGACAGTTCAATCAAACCATAGCTGATAATGGAACCGAACATATCAATGCTGAGTGCCGGGACGGAAGGCAGCATATCCAGCTTCGTAAAATCGGAAAGCGCCGTTAAATAAGACCCCGACAAAATATTGCCCAGTTCCAGCATCGCCGACAGCCCGAGCTCCGGGTATGGCGGCTTTTCAAAGGAGAACGACGGATCCTCGATCATTTCTTTAATGAATCTTTCGCCCTGGGCAACCGGCACGATGAAAAAAATATTGCCGGGCGCATCGCCTTCAATCCGCAAAAACACGCTCACCACAACGAGCTCAGCGCCGCCGATCAGCTCCATAATTTCTTCAAAGGAGGCAATATGGACATCCGGGACCGTCATTTTGATTTTTTTATGCAGCAATTTGGAAAGCGCCGTTGCGGCATGTCCCGCTCCGATATTCCCGATTTCTTTTAAGACATCAAGGTGAAGATTTGTGATTTTATTTTTAATATCCATTTAAAATACCCCTATTGTAATGGCGTTAAAGTTTTTTCTAAATCAAGCAGCAGCAAAAGCCTCTGGTTTATATTCGCCACACCGGAAATAAAGTCCTCTTTGCCCGCGTTTACCACTTCCGGCTCGGGTTCCACTTTTTTTTCGTCGATATCCAGAACATCCGTCGCCTCGTCCACAATTAGGCCCGTTTCAATTTCTCCAAACCGGACGATGATCAGCTTGCGTTCCTCCTTATCAGCGTCCGTGTCATCCTCCATGCCAAACCGTTTTTTCAGATCAATGACCGGAATAATGATACCGCGTAAATTCATCACGCCAAGTATAAAAGGAGCGGTAAGCGGCACTCTTGTAATATGCTGCAGCTTTTCAATGGCCAAAACCTGCGTAACCGGCAGGGCATACTCTTTATCATTCAACTGAAATACGATCACTTTCTCCAACGATCTCAACCTCTTTCCTGGGCAATGAAATGGGCGGCAAGCGCCTTGTTTTCTATTTGATCAGCGCATTGCTGTCGATGATAAGGGCAACCTGGCCGTTTCCAAGAATGGTGGCGCCTGATATGGCAAATACATTCGTTAAATAATTTCCTAAAGATTTTAATACGATTTCCTGCTGGCCGATAAAGGCGTCCACCACAAATGCAGCCAGTTTTTCCCCTTTTCGCACAATCAGTACGGAGACATATTCATCATTTTGCTTTGCATCCGGAACTTCAAATATTTCATTCAAAAAGACAAGCGGCACCACTTTGCCCCGGAAATCGATCACTTTTTGGTGATGCGCTTTTAATATTTCGCCCTTCTTAATAATGGCCGTCTCTACAATAGAGGATAACGGAACAGCATATTTTTCCGTCCCGATTTCCACAAGCATGACGGAAATGATCGATAAGGTAAGCGGCAGCTGAATCGTAAAGACGGACCCGCGCCCTTCTGCGGAATGGACAGAAATCGAGCCGCCCAATGATTGAATGGTTGATTTCACCACATCCAGCCCGACACCCCGGCCGGAAATATCGGATACATGGTCAGCGGTTGAAAAACCGGATTCAAAAATCAGGTTATAAATCTGGCTGTCTGTTAAACTGCCGGCTTCTTCCTTTTTGACAATGCCTTTTTCAATGGCTTTTTCCAACACTTTTTCACGGTTAATGCCGGCGCCGTCGTCTTCAATTTCTATAAACACATGGTTGCCGCTGTGATAAGCTTTTAACGTAATGGTTCCTGTTTCCGGCTTCCCTGCCCGCTTTCTTTCTTCCGGCTGTTCAATGCCGTGGTCGCACGAATTCCGGATCAGATGGACAAGCGGGTCGCCGATTTCATCAATGACGGTGCGGTCCAGTTCTGTTTCGGCGCCGATAATGTCGAGATCCATTTTTTTGTGCAATTCTCTTGCCAGCTGGCGGACAAGCCGCGGAAAACGGTTAAACACCGTTTCGACCGGCACCATCCGCATGTTCAAAATAATCGTTTGCAAGTCGCCGGAAATTCTGGACATCCTTTCAACGGTTTCATTGAGCTCCGGATGGTTCACTTCTTTTGCAATTTGTTCGAGGCGCCCGCGGTCAATGACCAGCTCTTCAAATAGATTCAGCAGATTATCCAGCCGCTCGATGTTCACACGGATCGTCTTGGTTGTATGTTTCTGTTTTTGCGGATGCTTTTTTGCCGGTTTTTGCGGATGCTTTTCCGCTGCGTCCGGTGCTGCCTGTTTTTTCTGCTCTGGTTCTGCCGGTTTCTCCGATTCTGCCGTTTCCGGGTGTTGACCGCGCCCATCCTGCTTTGTGAGAGTCACGGTGCTTGCTTTAACATCTTCAATCTCTGACACCTTGCAGATTTTTTCGCGAATCTCTTCCCTGTCTTCTTTTGAGATCAGTGTCACTTTAAATTCATTGTCAAACTGTTCTTCTTCCAGCTGGTCGGCCGGCGGATCGGAATGGATGATCTCGCCGCATTTTTCAAGGATATCAAAGACCATGAATACCCGCGCCGCTTTTAATAGGCAGTCGCTGCGCAATTTTACCGTGAACTGGTAACAGTTGTACCCTTGTTCTTCCGATTGAACAATCACGGCCTGTTCGTACTGGTCAAATTCGTCTTCCTCTGTTTCCGCCTTTTCCGCTGTCGCAGCTGAAGTTTCTTTCTCCGTCTTCTTCTCTCCGGCTGAACCATGATCTACCGCTTCGAGGCGGGCGATCGTCCCGCTCACATCCAATTTGCCGTCCCCACCGTTTGCAACCGATTCCACCATCGCTTCCAGATGGTCCACCGCAGTAAAAATCACATCGATAATGTCCGGGGTTACAGACAGCTTCCCGTTCCGGATGGCATCAAGCACATTTTCCATCTTATGGGTCAGATTGGCGAGATCTTCATACCCCATTGTTGCCGACATCCCTTTCAATGTGTGGGCGGAACGGAAAATTTCATTGACAATTTGCAAGTCATCCGGGCTTTTTTCAAGTAGCAGCACATTTTCGTTTAACGACTGGATATGTTCCCTGCTTTCTTCAATAAACACTTCCAAGTACTGGCTCATTTCCATCTATACCACACCCTAATCACTAATAAATTTCATGATTGCCTCCGCAATTTTTTCCAGCGGCAAAACTTCATCCACCACTTTCGCGGCAATGGCACTTCTCGGCATGCCGTAAACGATGCAGCTTTCTTCCGCTTCGGCAATCGCTCTTACGTGCCCGCGATTCTTTAAGGCGATCAAACCTTTTGTTCCGTCTGAACCCATCCCGGTCATGATGATGGCAAGTGTTTCATAGTTTTTTAGCATGCTCACCGATTCAAATGTTTTATCCACAGCCGGCCTGTGCCCGTTAACCGGCGCGGATTGCTCAAGCTGGATAAAGAGATGTGCGCCGTGCGCCTCCACGCCCATATGGAAGTCCCCGGGCGCAATATAAACCGCCCCCGGCTTGAGCATTTCGCCATCCTCGGCTTCTTTCACCCTGATGTTTGAAATGGCATTCAGCCGGTTGGCAAGCGACTTTGTAAATCCGCTTGGCATATGCTGGACAACCAGAACGGGCGCTTCCAAATTCCCGGGCAGGGAAGAAAGAACGGTTTGCAGGGCGCGCGGGCCTCCGGTCGATGTTCCGATGCAAACCAATTTTTTCTGTGCTATCCGTCCGCTTTGAACAGGATCGGACAAAGGTTGCGTGTTTTTTTCCGGTTCGCTTCCTTTACGTTTTTCCCATTTCACAAATCTGCCCCCTGTTTTTCAAAACTGTCATTTCATTGCCCTGTTATTGTCATGCATGTTTAAGATTTCAACAAAAGCCCCCTCAGTTTCCGCATAAATACCGGTGCGCGCTGGCTGGGCCCGTCCGAATTGCCGGATACATAGCGGTTAAGCAATTCATCGATTCTTCTTGCAGCCGCTGAATGTGGAAATGCACTGTAAAACGGCAGCTGCCTTGATACAGCTTTTTTTACATGCGCATCTTCCGGCACAACGCCGAGAATGTTCACTTCTTTCCCTAAAAATTTCTTAACTGTAAATTGAAGCCGGTTTAACGTCAACATCCCGTCTTTTTCTTTTTCCGCCCGGTTGCAAATTAAATAAAGGGGGGCGCTGAATTGCTGCATGTAAATATATTTCATCATCGAATAAGCATCGGTAATCGCTGTCGGCTCAGGTGTTGTGACAATAAAAATATCATCAGCCGAAAGCAAAATTTTAAGGCTTGATGGCGCGGCGCCGGCACCCATATCGAAAATGATGTAATCAAAATCATACTGGAGCAGTTCGAGCTCTGTGACAAGCCTGGTTACAGCAGCTTCTTCCATCTCGACAATCTGGGCAAACCCGTTGCCGGCAGAAATATAAGAAATACCGGCCGGCCCGTCGCATATCATTTGGGCAAGTGGGATATTCCGGTTGATAAAGTCCGAGATCGTGTATGGTGCGTCAAGCCCGAGAAGGACGTGGATATTGCCCATGCCGACATCCAGGTCAAATAAAAGGACTTTTTTTCCCCTTTCTGCAAGTGCCATTGCCAAATTGACCGAGATGTTGGACTTCCCGACGCCGCCCTTTCCACTTGCGACTGCAAGCGTTTTTGCCGGAATCCCGTGTTGCATTTTTAACTTTGCGCGCAGCTGTTCTGCCTGGTCTCTCATTTGTCGTTCTCCCCAAATACGTATTCGGCAAAAATACCGGGGGTTGCCTCGAGCATATCATCAGGGACATCCTGGCCGTTTGTCACATAAGCACAGCCTTTTCCATACTGTTCCATTAAATTGATCGCAGCGCCGTAAGTGGATGTCTCATCCAGCTTGGTGAAAATAAACCGGTCAATCCTGATGCTTTGAAAACTGTCAAAAACGGCTTTCATATCTTTCTCTTTCATCGTTAACGACAACGTCAGAAAGGTTTCCATTTCCGCATGAAAATCGATGAGTCCTGAAAGCTCGCGGACATATTGCAGCTCCCTGTAATTCCGGCCGGCGGTATCGATAAAAACACGGTCAAAATCGGAAAATTTTTCGATCGCTTTTTTGAAATCGGACAATTTATAGACCACTTCGAGCGGCACATTCAGCAGGTTTGCATACGTTTTTAATTGTTCAATCGCTGCAATCCGATACGTATCCGTTGTAATGAAAGCAATTTTTTCTTTTTTTTCGAGCACGGCCTGTGCAGCCATTTTGGCGAGTGTCGTCGTTTTGCCGACACCGGTTGGGCCGATCAGGTTCACGTACTTTTTCTGGCTCCCCCCGTATGTCAAATGGGCGAGCTTTTTTTGAAGCAGTGCCTTCGCCTGCTTTAAAATTTCGTTTTCCGTCAGATTGCCGTTTGCTTTCTCCCATTCTTCATACAGGGCATCTCCGATCACAACCAGCAGCGATTCATCCAGCCCTTGCTGCAAACCTGTGTTTAATCGTTTTTGAATCGGCAGTGGATACTTTTGGTAAGCGGGATTCCCAAATTTCGACACTTCCTGGACCACTTTTTTCAGCGCTGCGATTTCTTTTTGCAGGCTTTCTTTTTCTGAACGGACGGAGGCATCCGGTGCGCGCGCAGGTTTTTCACCACGGGCAGGGGCCGTTTGTACCGGACTGTTTTTCCCGGCATCCGGGTCAACGGCTGCAATTACTTCGATGTTCCGCTTTTTCATAAATCCAAGAAAGCCTTTGTGCTGGACCACTTTTGAATTTAAAATGACGGCCTGGTCCCCAAGCTCAAGACGGATCTGTTTCATTGCTTCAGACATATTGGGCGCCATAAACTTTTTAATTTTCATTCTATGTTCACCAGCCCTGTGCTTTGTACCTCAACGTTTGCTTCCAGTTCATTATAGGAAAGAACCGGCACCTGAGGAAAGAACCGTTCAATCATTTGCCGCAAATACATGCGGATGGCAGGCGAACAAAGGATGACCGCGGAACTGCCGGTAAGCGATACCCTCTCAACCTGCTGTGCAACGGATTCCACAATTTTTTGCGACACGGACGGGTCCAGGGAAAGATAATTGCCATGTTCCGTACGCTGGATGCCATCCGCAATCAATTTCTCTACTTTCCCCGAAACGGTGATGACTTTTAATTGCCCGTCTTGCGCATATTGCGCCGTAATTTGCCGCGCGAGACTTTGGCGGGCGTATTCCGTCAGCAAATCGGTATCTGTTGTTAATTTACCATAGTCGGCTAACGTTTCAAAGATAATCGGCAGTTTTCGGATGGAAACATTTTCTTTCAAAAGATTCGCCAGCACTTTTTGGATCTCGCCGACGGACAACGGGTTCGGTGTTACCTCTTCCACAAGCACCGGGTACGACTCTTTCAAATGGTCAATCAACGCTTTTGTTTCCTGCCTTCCAAGCAGCATATACGCGTTTTGCCGGATCGTTTCCGTAATATGGGTCGAGACAACCGTCGGGGGGTCCACGACCGTATAGCCCATCATTTCCGCCTGTTCTTTTTGTTCTTCCGTCACCCATTTTGCCGGCATTCCGAAAGCCGGCTCGACCGTCTCAATACCTTCAACGGAGCCGTCATCTTCGCCGGGCGCCATCGCTAAATAATGGTCGAGAAGAAGCTCGCCTTTGGCAAGTTCATTCCCGTTAATTTTCAACCGGTACTCATTCGGCTCAAGCTGGATATTATCGCGGATCCGGACAACCGGAATGACAATGCCGAGTTCGATGGCGAGCTGCCTGCGGATCATGACAATCCTGTCAAGCAAATCGCCCCCCTGGTTGGCATCCACAAGCGGGATCAGGCCGTAGCCGAATTCGAATTCGATCGGGTCAATATCGAGCAGGCTCATGACGCTTTCCGGGCTTTTCAATTCCTCAGGCTGGAGTTCTTCCGCTTTCTCCGCGCTTTCCTGTTCCGTCTTTTTCGGGACTTGCTGGAGCCGGAAACCGCCGATGAACAGAGCCGCTGCCACCGTCATGGTTAAAAAATCATTAATCGGTGTAAACAAGCCGAGCAGAAAGATCGTGCCTCCCGCGACATACAGCATTTTTGGGTAGGACAGCATCTGCGCCATTACGTCCTGGCCAAGATTGCCGTCTGATGCCGCCCTCGTGACCACGATCCCGGTTGCTGTCGAAATGAGCAGAGCCGGCACCTGGCTGACAATGCCGTCGCCAACGGTCATCAGCGAAAACTGGCTCGCGGCATCACTAATGGAGAGGCCGAGCTGGGTCATGCCGATAATGATCCCGAAAATAAGATTAATGAGAACGATAATGATGCTGGCAATCGCATCGCCTTTGACAAATTTGCTGGCACCGTCCATTGCGCCGTAAAAGTCTGCTTCCCGGCTGACTTTTTCCCGGCGGGCGCGCGCCTCCTGATCGGATATCATACCGGCATTCAAGTCCGCATCAATGCTCATTTGCTTGCCCGGCATCGCATCGAGCGTGAACCGGGCCGCCACTTCAGCCACCCGTTCAGCGCCTTTTGTAATTACAATAAATTGGATAATAATCAAAATCGTAAAGACGACAAGCCCGACGACGATGTTGCCGCCGACAACGAACGATCCGAACGTCTCAATGACCCCGCCGGCATTGCCGGTGGAAAGGATCGAGCGGGTGGTTGAGATATTCAGCCCGAGCCGGAATAAGGTTAAAATGAGCAGCAATGACGGAAAGACGGAAAACTGAAGCGGCTCTTTCATATTCATTGAGATTAAAAGTACCATCAATGCAAGAGAAATATTACATATAATTAAAAAGCTCAATGCCCATGTCGGAAAAGGGATAATCAGCATGGTGACGATTAAAATGACACCTGCGATCACGGGAATATCTCTCAAATCTCTTGCACTCATACGGTTTCTCTCCTAACTTGCATGAAAAAGCTTAAATTATATGCTTGATTTTGTATACGTACGCCAAAATTTCCGCTACTGCTTTAAAAAACTGTTCCGGAATGCGTCCGCCAACTTCCACCTGCTCATAAAGCGCCCTTGCCAGCGGCCGGTTTTCCAGCATGACAATGTCATGCTCTTTTGCGATCGATTTGATTTTTTGGGCAAGGAAGTCCGCTCCTTTTGCCACAACGATGGGCGCATCGCTCTTTGTTTCATCGTAGCGGAGGCAGACGGCAAAATGCGTTGGGTTCGTAATGACGACATCGGCGTTCGGCACTTCCTGCATCATTCTCCGCATCGCCATTTCGCGTTGCTTTTGCCTGATTTTTGATTTAATCAGCGGGTCGCCTTCCATATTTTTAAATTCTTCCTTGATTTCCTGCTTGGACATCCGGATATTTTTTTCAAAATCGAAACGCTGGTACAAGTAATCAAGAACGGCGAGCACAAACAGGGCAACAGAAGCGCTGATGCCGGTTATGGCGGCGAGATGCCCGACTGCAGCCAGCGTATCGCCCGCGCTTTTAAACGGCAGGCCTGAAATATCCTGGATATTGGCCCAAATGACGTAAAAAGCAACAACGCCGACCACCGCCATTTTTAAAACGGATTTTAACAATTCCACAAGCGCCCGGATCGAAAAAATCCGTTTTAATCCGGCGACGGGATTGATTTTGTTTATATTCGGTTTCAGCCCTTCACCGGTAAAAAGGAGGCCGGTTTGGGCCACATTTCCTACCACGCCGGCCAAAAGGGCAACGGCCATAACCGGCAAAAGCATCGAAGCCAGCTGTTTCATGACGCCGGTCATCAATTTGCCAACGCTTTGCTCCGTGACATCCTGCAGCATATATTTTGAAAAAGCCTGGCGAAAGAGTGCCATCATCGGGCTTCCGATCGAGGAGGCCCCGAAATACAAGAACAGAAACACCGCAAGAAGCATGACAGCCGTTACGATATCCTGGCTTTTGGCTGTCTGCCCCTTTTTGCGGGCATCACGCCGCTTTTTCGGCGTTGCCTTTTCTGTTTTCTCCCCTGCGAAAAACTGCAAATCGAGTGAGAGGTGCTTCAAACGGATCCCCCCAACAGTGCCATACAATTCCGCATCGCAACAAACATCCATTCAAACAAATGTTCAACCGCGATATAAATCGTGCCCATTGCCACCGCCAGCGCGATCAAACTAACGGCAATTTTGACCGGAAAGCCGACCACAAAAATATTAAGTTGCGGTACGGTCCGGGCGATGATGCCAAGCGCAATGTCCGTTAAAAACAGGACGGCGACAACAGGTGCCGACATTTGAAAAGCGACGAGAAAGACACGGGCCAAAAGGGTTGCCAAATATTTTGCGAGATTGAAAGACCCGAGATGGACCCATGCCTGATCGAGCGGGATAAACGAATAGCTGTAATAAATCCCGTCCAAAAGCAAGTGGTGCCCGTTCAGGGAAAGCAATAAAAGCAGCGCAAAAGTGTACAAATATTCCCCGGTAAGTGGCGTTTGCGCCCCTGATTGCGGATCAATCACATTGGCCATGGAAAACCCTGCCTGAAAATCGATAAACGTACCGGCCAATTGCACGGCCGACAAAATGAAATAGGCTACAAAGCCAAGCAGCAGGCCGACAAGTGCTTCTTTAATCATCAGCATAAAATAGGCGCCATCCATGGTGAACGGTTTGGCATGGATCGTGTATGTCACAAGGACGGACAAAAAGAAGCCAAGGCCGATCCGGAACCGGGCCGGTACGCTCCTGTGGGAAAATAACGGCATCATGATAAAAAAAGTGGTGACCCTAATGAAAACGAGTAAAAATATGCTGAATGACGGAATCAGTTCATCCATATGTTAACCTATATATTGTGTTAAATTGGATAAAATTTCTTTTGTGTATGTAAGCATGTGGCTTAGCATCCACGGGCCAAGCAGTACAAGGCCGAGCAGCACCGCAACAATTTTCGGGACAAATGCCAGCGTCTGTTCCTGGATTTGCGTTGCAGCCTGGAAGATACTGACAATCATACCGACGACAAGCGCAATCAATAAAAGCGGACCGCAGACCATAAAGGTCACCATGATGCCTTTTTCGGCCAGTGAAATGACCATTTCCTCACTCAATCCATTCACCTTCTTTAAAAACTTTCAAGCAGCGACTTCACAACAAGATACCATCCGTCCACGAGCACAAACAGTAAGATTTTAAAAGGCAGCGAGATCATCACAGGCGGCAGCATCATCATTCCCATCGACATCAGGACACTTGCCACGACCATATCGATGACAAGAAAAGGAATGAAAATCATGAAGCCCATTTGAAAAGCCGTCTTTAATTCGCTGATTGTAAATGCCGGAACAAGGGTTGTCATTGGAATATCCTGCACCGACTTAGGCTGCTTTTTATGGGCATAATCCAAAAACAGCTGCAAGTCTTTCTGCCGGGTCTCTTTCGCCATAAATTCCTTAAACGGCTTCTGGGCTTTGTCATAAGCCTCTTCCAGCGTCAGTTTATCATGGAACAACGGCGTGAGCGCCTGTTTATTTACCTGTTGAAACGTCGGAGCCATGATAAAAAACGTCAGAAACAGCGCAAGGCCTACGATCACCTGATTCGGTGGGGCTGTCTGCGTGCCGAGCGAAGTCCGGACAAAAGACAGGACAATGACAATCCGCGTAAAAGAAGTCAATAGGATTAAAATGCTCGGTGCCAATGAAAGAACGGTCATAAGCAAAAGGATTTTGACCGAAAGGGAAACGGTATCGCCGGATGTGCTGCTTAATGTATTCAACAACTCATTCATCGTTCTGTTTCTCCTTCTCCCTTTGTTCCAGTTCTTTCATCGCCTGCGCCCGCTCCTCCCTGATCGCGCTAATTTGCGACTTCAGCAAATGCCCGAACGGGGTTGCTTCTGTTTTTGCCCCAGTTTCCCTGTTTTTCACCGCTTTTATGAGCCTTGTCGCAATATCGCGCGGTTCCAGTTGCTGCTCGAGCTTTTGATTGTACTGGTCAACGAACTGCCTGACCTCTTCCTCGTCATCAATTTCTTTGACAAGCTGCACATCGTCCCCGACACCTAAAATAAGAATCCTGTCGCCCGCTTTTACAATTTGCAGCGACTTATTTCCGCCCAAAGGCGTGCCGCCGAAATTCTGTATCATTTTACTGCTTTGATAGGCACGGCTTCTTTTGTTGACAAATTTTAAAACAAAGTATAGTAAACAAATCACGAAAATAAGTGCGAGGATCATCCGCGCAATATCCCCGAAGGTTACCGCCGGATTTGCCGTTTCCGATTGTGTAGCCTGGCTTTCGGATTTTCCGTCCGTTTGTTTTTGACACTGTTTCGGATGGTCGATACATTCTTTCACATTTCCGTTAAAAGAAGCCGCGAGGGCATTGCCGGGTGCCGAAAACCCGTACAGCAGGCACAGCAGAATCCCAAACAGCAAAAGCCCCTTCGTCACTTGGCTTTGCAAATCATTGTCACCTTCCTGGCATCGTCAGCCGAGCGTTTTTTGGATGGCCTCAATTACACGGTCAGCTTGGAACGGTTTGACGATAAAGTCTTTTGCACCGGCCTGGATGGCATCAATGACCATCGCCTGCTGGCCCATTGCCGAACACATGATGACTTTTGCATCCGGGTCGATTTTTTTAATTTCCTTCAGCGCGCTGATCCCGTCCACTTCCGGCATTGTAATATCCATTGTCACAAGATCCGGCCGGTGTTCCTTATATTTTTCGATTGCTTGTGCGCCGTCTCCCGCTTCAGCGACAACGTCATATCCGTTTTTTGTCAGAATGTCTTTAATCATCATGCGCATAAACGCAGCGTCATCTACAATCAAAATTTTCTTTGCCATTTGGATCTTCCCCCATTATCTCAGTTTTTTCAGCCGGTCTTTCTGGCTCACGATATCTGTCACACGCACACCGAAGTTCTCATCAATCACCACCACTTCCCCAATGGCAATTAACTGATGGTTGATGAGAATATCCACGGGTTCTCCGGCGAGCTTGTCCAGTTCCACAATGGAGCCGGCGCCCATCTCAAGAATTTCCCTTACTGTTTTCGATGTCCTGCCCAGTTCAACAGTCACTTCAAGCGGGATATCAAGGAGCATGTCCAGATTTTTCGTTTCAACGCGCGGCGCTGTTTCTTCAAAACTCGTAAAAACAGCTGGCTGCACATTTTGGTACATCTCCTGTTTTGCTGCATTTTGAGCAGGCTCAGCCGGTTTTTCCGCAGCATGGCCGCGCATATTTTGATCCGGCTGCTTTTCCTCTGCTTTTTTTTCAGCTTCGGCGGGTTGTTCAGGATGAATGAGATCGCGCGCCAGTTTTTTCGCAAACGAAAGCGGCAACAGCTGCATGATCTGCGAATCGATTAATGACCCGATCATAATCCGGAACGAGACTTTCACAAGCAAATCCTGGTCCGGAAGCTTGTCCGTGCCTTCGCCTTCCAAAATATTTAAAAGTGAAACGGCCGGCGGGGAAATATCGATTCTTTTATTAAAAACCGTAGACATCGAGGTAGCGGCAGAACCCATCATCTGATTCATCGCTTCCTGTACCGCGCTCAAATGGATCTCATCCAGTTCGCTGCTCGGATTTTCGCCGGTTCCGCCCAGCATCAAGTCGGCAATAATGGCGGCATCGGATTGTTTAATGACGAGCACATTCACGCCGGAAAAGCCCTCCGTGTATTTCACCTGAATGGCCACGTAAGGATGCGGAAATTCATCCGCCAGTTTGTCGTGCCGGACAATGCTGACCTCAGGCGTTGTAATTTCAACTTTTTGTGAAAGCAGGGTGGACAATGCCGTCGCAGAGCTCCCGAACGAAATGTTACCAATTTCCCCAAGCGCATCCCTTTCCATGGAATCGAGATAATCTTCCACACGGAGGGAATCTTTGGCGCTTGCGTCTTCCAGATTTGCAGTGCCGTTAAGAAGGGCATCAATTTCTTCTTGCGACAGCATATCATCGCTCATACTGTTCTTCTTCCCCTTCCTCTATGATATCAAGGATTTGGACAGCCATTTTAGTGCCTTGCTTGCCCGGCTGCCCAATGAATTTCGGAATTTTATCCACCTTGACAACCAACGGCTCTTCAATGGTTTGGTTCAGCCGTATACAGTCGCCAATTTCCAGATTCAGAAAATCTTCAATTTTTATTGTTGCCGTCCCCAGTTCGGCGGTGAGCGGCACTTTTGCCTCCTTAATGCCTTCTTCGAGCAGGCGGATATTATTCGGGTCCGGTTCCTTTCCGGCGTGCTGCATCCAATAATGCCCGGACAATTTCGGCATCATCGGGTCAAGCACCACTTGCGGCAGGCATAAATTGATCATGCCGCTTGTATCGCCGATGGTCGTGTTGAGAGAAATGACGACCACGGTTTCATTCGGAGAAATCATCTGCAGAAACTGCGGATTGACTTCCAGTTCAGTCAGAAAGGGATTGATTTCGATGATCTCGCTCCACGCTTCCTTTAACTGGTCGATGGTCTGGTCAAAAATTCTCGTCATGATTTTCTTTTCAATCTCAGTGAGTTTGTCAATTTTATTGATGCTTTCCCCGTACCCTCCCAACACACGATCCATCATCGTATAGGCAATGTTCGGGTTAATTTCCATAATAATATTCCCGTCAAGCGGGGGAACTTCATAAACCGTCAAAAGCGTCATTTTCGGTATCGAACGGATAAATTCCTCATACGGAATCTGGTCAGCCGATGCAACGGAAATCTGCACGTAAGTCCGGAGCTGGGCAGATAAAAAGGTTGTCAGAATCCTTGAGAAGTTTTCATGAATTCTTGTCAGGCTTCTGATCTGGTCTTTTGAAAACCGGAGTGCCCGCTTGAAATCATATACTTTGACTTTCCGGGTTTCCTCTTTTTTTATTTCCTCCGCGTTCATTTCCCCCGTTGACAGGGCGGATAGCAGCGCATCAATTTCAGACTGCGATAAAATATCTTCCGGCAAGTTTACCCACCCCCCTTGTTTACATACAGGCACAGGGGCCGGACTGCCTGCTGCGGCACTGCCTGTTTGCTGCACTCTGCCTTTATTGCTTCAACAGGCGGCATACTTTTATTGGATAACAAAGGAAGTAATATATACATTTACAACTTCGCCGTCCTGCATCATTTTATTTAACCGGTTTTTTATGTCTGTTTTGAACTTTTGTTTCCCCTTTTCAGCTTGCAAATCCTGCATGTTCATATTTGACAGCTCGTCAATCATAATGTCTTTGATTTGAAAATCTCTTTTTGTCAGTTCATCTTTTGCTTTTTTATTGTTTCCTTCAATTTTGATGGCAATCTGGACGATGTGGTTGTCTTTCAGATTGGTTGTCATCGTGTCAATGTCCACGGAAGAATCGACAACTTCATCAATGTTTGGCCCTTTTGCCTTTGTTGCCTCGTTCGATTTATAGATGACGATGATGGTGATGATGCCGGCCAGTAAAATGACGGAAATCATCACAAGCATGATCCGCACCATTTTATTCATTCCGGCCCCTCCTCCCCGGTATTTCTTCCAAGCAAAGAAACAGACCGGAAAAAGGCGGTCACTTTTTGCTCGATTTCTTTGCTCGACTCCCTAACAATATAAGCGTGTCCGTTTGTCAGGATGATTCTTGTATCCGGCATGCTTTCCACCGTTTCAATATGAATGGCGTTAATCCAGAATGCCCTGCCGTTTAATTTTGTCACTTCAATCACATTATGCGGGCCGGGGCTAGAGCCCTGGCCCCCTTCCCCCTATCGTTTCAGATTGACAAGTTCCTGCAGAATTTCATCGGATGTCGTAATAATTCTTGTATTCGCCTGAAACCCGCGTTCTGCTACGATCATATTGGTCAACTCTTCCGACAGGTCGACATTGGACATTTCGAGATAGCCGGATTTGATTGTGCCTGCACCGTTTTGTCCCGGCTGGCTTACTGTGACCGTCCCCGCATTGGAATTCGTTGTGGTATATAAATTACCGCCGACTTTTGTCAGCCCGGCAGGATTCTGGAAAGTGGCAATGCTGATTGTTCCAATTGTATTGCCATCCTGATCGGTAATGGTTCCGTCTGTTGCGACTGAAAAGCTTTTGACATTTGCGCCAAGGGTGATGGCTTGTCCATTTGTACCCAGCACAGTAAAACCTTCTGAATTGACGAGTCTTCTGTTATCATCAAAGTAAAAATTGCCGGCACGCGTATAGTACGTGTTGTTGCCATCGGCTACTCTGAAATATCCGTCTCCTGTAATCGCAAAGTCAAGGGGACGCCCCGTTGATTCCGGACTTCCTGAAGTATCAACGGTATCAATTGAACCGATCTGAGACCCAAGGCCTACCTGCTGGGCGCTTGTGCCGGGCGTCGCGCTGGCTAGCGTCTGGCTGATCGCATCTTTAAACGTCACACGCCCTTTTTTGTACCCGTAAGTATTCACATTTGCGATGTTGTTTCCGATTGTATCAAGTTCTGTTTGAAAGTTTTTCATGCCGCTTACACCTGAATATAATGAACGTAACATTGCATTAACCCCTCTCCATTTTTGTTTTCAGCTGCGTCTGTCATTCGGCAGCTGCGGCCTTCCTTCCGGTCCGGCCGGTGATTCTAAAATGATGGCGCCGTTAATATTGCTGAAAATTTGGGAACCGGCTTCACTTCGGTCCATTGCAGTAATCACGGTTGCATTTTTTGCGCTGACGATCAGCGCGACATCATCTGCCAAGACCAGTGTCTCATCCAACCCTTTTTGCTTTGCCTCCGCCACCTTTTCGCTGATCTGTTTCCAAGTGGAATCGTCCAGTTCAATCCCCCGTTCCTGCAGCCTTTCGCCGGCGTGTTTGCTGATTTTTAATGTGGCTGGTTCAGACTGCCCGGACAATGCCTGCTTGAAATAATCCGAAAAATGGCCGGTTTGGTTCTTCCCCTGGCCGGATTCTCGCGTTCCATCAAGAGAACGCACAGGCGCGGTTCGCTGCAATGGAATGGACGGATAGGATTGATCCATTCAATCACTTCCTAGTTTGCAATTTTCGTAAGCTGCCCGCTTGCGGCTTTTTGCCCGTTATCAAGTGTAAAGACGAGGCTGCCGTTTTGGATGGCAACGGCACTGACCGAAGCTGTTTCTTCTTTTCCGGCATCATTTGTATAGGCCACTTTTTTTCCAATCAAATGGCTTGCCTGAATCAATGCTGCTTCTTTTGAAGTGTTGCTATTGATCCCTCTCATATCGGAAGAACTGATTTTCGTTCCGTCATCCAGCGTGAAGGTAACTGCATTGTCATCCCCAAACGAAATGCCGGTAATCGTCCCGGTTCCCGACTTAACGGATGCTGTTCCGTCATCTGCTGTTTCCGTTTTTTCCCAGGAAACCGTTCTCCCGATATATTGTGTATACGCAATTTGCTGCGATTGCTGCGAAAGTTTGATCAGATTGTCGATATCGTTTTTCAGATTGGTCATTTGCTCCAATGAAGAGAACTGCGCCATTTGTGAGACAAATTGCGTGTCGTCCATTGGCTTGGTCGGATCCTGGTTTTGAAGTTGGGCAATCAATATTTTCAAAAAAGCATCTTTATCCAACGTCTTACTCCCCGTACGCGTGCTGGTAGCTGTATTTTGATTGCTTAACAGCAGGCTTGGGTCAATAATAGAAGTCAAAGTCATTTCACCTACGCTTCCGCATCAATCATATTGTTTTCGAGCATGGCCGAGAAATGTCCCGGTTCCGGGTTTTCCCGACGTTTTTGCTGCTGTTGCCGTTGTTCGCGGCCCCCGCTGTCCCCGGGCTGGCCGTGGGCGGTTTGTGCCGCTGTGTCACGGTATTCAATATCCATTTTTGTTAACTGGACCTGCTGGCCTGCCAAAGCATGTTTAAGCTGCTGCAGCTGGGAATCAAGCAAATCTTTTGCCGCACCAGTGTCTGTCAGTATCTTTGCTGCCAGTTTTCCGTCCTGCTCAAGCAATTCCACGCGCAAAGAACCGAGGTTTTCAGGTTCAAGCCGGATCAACAGCCTGTTTGCGCCTTTATGGCTGGAATAGGCCGCCTTTTGAATGATATTGGCGAATTCCTGGACAAACTGCCGGTACGAAACCGGATTATGTTTTTCGCCGGTGTAAAGGACGAGCTGTTCCACTTTGCCCGAGAGTGAAAATGCCGGGGCTGTATTGCCGTTCCCGTTTATTTCTTCTGCTGCTTGAAGATGGCTGCTGTTATGCGCAACGGGGCTTCTTTTTCCGGTTTCCCATCCGTTTGCCAATCCATCTTCGGTGCTATCGTTTCCGGATTGTCCTGTCTGCTGGATTTCCCGGGAAAAATCCAATGCGGCATGCCGGCTGCTGTCTTCTAGTTTTCCGTTTTCCTGCTGGGGACCCGCATTTTGGCCTGGCACAGCAATCCGGCCATTTTCACCAGCTGTTGCCTGCGTCTTCACCCTGCCGTTGCTTCCCGGTATCCCGTCTTCCATGAGCTCAATATGCTGGCTTGCAGTGGCCTGCACCTCATCAGCCGTTGCTTTTAGTGCCTTGAGCTGGCTGCCATCTGCAGGCTGCCCGGTATTTGCCTCTGGATGGGCGGTCGTTTGCACACTGGGCGCCTGATTTTGCAATGGCCCGCCTGTCCTGCTTTCACTTGGCGCATTGCCCCGAATCGCTGCTTTGCCATTTTGCGCGTCCGCTCCTGAAGTACCCGCCTGCAGCGGTTTTGCAGCCGGATTCCCAGCATTTTCATCCGCGGCGACGGATTCTGCTGCCAGACTAAACGGCACCCCTTCCTGCCGGGATGAGCGGCCATCCTTTGATAAGGCTTCCGTCACTTCATTGTTGTCTGTTTGTAGCAGTGCTGTTCCGGTGGTGCCCGTGCCTGCAGCAGCCGGTTCGCTTCTTTCATTTGCCGGCAATACCGCTTCGTTCATTTCCGGAATCGCCCCATTTGCAGAAACTGGGCCGTTTTGAAGCAATACCTGGTTACTTTCCCGTCCATTTTGCGCCGAGTTGGCATGATCCGGATTGGAAGCCATTCCTAGAGCCGCGGCAGCTGGAGATAAAGGAAGAACAGGTGCTTTTTTAAACAGCGATGGATCCGCCTTTCCGCCGGATAAATGCAAATAAGCAGTTTTTAATATTTCTTCTTTTACGGCAATGCCCGGCTGTTGCGGCGCGCTTGAAACCGTCTGCCCCGCGTTTAGCGCATCTGCTGAAATGGCCTTGAGAAAACGGCCGATTTTTTCGGACAACTGGGCTAATTGTTCCGTTGTCTGCATCATGTTGATGCCTGCTGCTGTATTTTCGGGAAACGTTTTTAGAACAGCCCCCACCTGCCTGAGCAATGTTTCCGCATCTTCAAGTCCGAGCTTTATTAAAGACGGGACTGGCATGGAGGCGAGCATTTGCGCCATATTCATGATGGCAGCTGCGGCATCGCCTGTTTCGATGGCCGTTTTTGTTTCTTGTATCTTTTTTTTGCTGTTTTCGTCTTCAGCGCCGGCAAACCGCACCAGCCGGTTGAAAAGAGCGGAAATGGTCTGCATATCAGCCCCTTCTTCCTGGCTTCCATCTTCTCTAGCCTGTTCCGTTGCCCCGGCCTTTTCCGTTAAAACCGCGACAATCCTTTGTTGAAGCTTTTGGCAAACATCCACTGCCTCCTCGTTTTCCGGCATCCGGCCGCTGTCCTGGCCGGCAAGGCTCAATTGCTGAAAAAACCCGGATGGCTGCGTCTGCAGCTGTGCGCCAGCCGTTTGCGTACTTGGCGGAGAAAATGGTACAGCCTGAAGAGCCGAATTTACATTCATGTTTTCACCTCCTTTCAAGTTTAATGGATGGCTTATGATCCTGTACGCCCGAGCATTTGGGTGTATTTTGCTGCTTTATCGGCACTCATTTTTTCAAGGACGTTCGCCAATGTTTCCGAACTGAGCTGGGAAAGGATCCCCGTTGCTTCCTGATCGCTCATTTTTTGAATAATGGCAGCCGCATTTTCCGGATTCATATTTTCATAGGTGCTTGCGATTTCTTTTAATTTTTTCTGATTGGCTGCCTGTTGTTGCTGGGCTTTCTTCAATTGCTGCTTCAGATCAGAGACGGTTTGTTTCATTTTCAAATTGTTCTGTTGGCTTTTGTCCAGTTCGGATTGCAGCTTGCTGATTTCTTTGTCTTTTTCTGACGCCTGTTTTTGTAAAGAACGGATCTGGCTTTTATACTGTGTTTCACTGAACGTGCCGCTTTGCTTCTTCCCTTTTTCATTCCCGCCTGTGCCAAATATCCCGGTCACCTGATGGGCGAGGCCCGATGCTTTACTGATCACATTGACACCCGAGATAGTAGCGATAATGATCGCCATCGCGGTGGCAAACAGTAGCGGAATCAGGATCACGTAAAAAAACCACTGCAGTTTACCGCCTTTTTTTTCTTCTGCTGCTGTCTCGATTTCTTCCATTTGTTTGCGCATAACATCACCCGGTTTTCAGGCTTTAGTGATAAAAAGTCTGGGTTGAAATTTCATCTGCCTGCTTTTCTTCCTGTATTTTCAGTTTCATCAGAAAACGGCCATAATCTTTGTCTTTCAGTTTTTCGTATTTTTTGACTTCTATATTTTTCTCCTGCAGTTTCTGCTGATGCCAGTTCATCCGGTTTCGTGCATTCATGACGAGGCTCTGATAATAATGGATTGATTTTTCAATATCATCAATAAACCGCCGGTAATGCCGGATTTCCTGGACGGAAAGGCCCGCTTTCATTTTTTCAGCCTGGTGGGCTTCCAGGTCTTCTTTCTTTTTCAAAAGCGCGTACAGCTCCCGGGCCACATTTTCAAATGCCTGTACCGCATTTTTGTATGCACTGAGCGCCTCGTCTTTTTCCTTTTCTTTGACATCAAGGATTTTCTCGAATTTATAATGATAATTCATGCCCACTCACCCGTTTCCGCAAGTCCGATTAAAGCCCGGATACTGCTTTCCATACTATAGGTTTCGTCGGTGCTTTGTTTGATAAAAGAAACGATTTTCGGATAGCGTTCGATCGCTTCATCAATTTCTTTTGATGCGCCCGGTTTATAAGCGCCGATATTGATCAGGTCCTCTGAATTCAAATAAGTGCTTAACTGTTCGCGAATCTTTTCTGCGGCTTTTTTGTGTGCAGGACTGGCAAGTTGGCTCATCAGTCGGCTAACGCTTTTTAAAATATTGATAGCCGGGTATTGCCCTTTATTTGCCAAATCCCTGTCCAGAACAAAATGCCCGTCTAAAATGCCGCGCACCGTATCGGCAATCGGTTCATTCAAATCATCCCCGTCGACAAGCACGGTGTAGATCCCGGTAATCGTGCCGGACTCATTTGTTCCGGTCCTTTCCAAAAGTTTCGGCAAAATCGCGAAAACGGACGGGGTATATCCTTTTGTAGCCGGCGGTTCCCCCGTTGCCAGTCCGACTTCACGCTGGGCCATCGCGACCCGGGTAACCGAGTCCATCATAAACATGACATTTAGCCCCTGGTCCCTGAAATATTCCGCTATCGCTGTTGCTGTATAGGCGCCTTTAATCCGCATCAATGCCGGCTGGTCGCTTGTTGCCACGACAACAATGGACTTTTTTAAACCTTCAGGGCCGAGATCTTGTTCAATAAATTCCCTTACTTCCCTGCCCCGCTCCCCGATTAGGGCGATCACATTCAGATCGGCATTTGTGTTGCGTGCAATCATGCCGAGCAGGGTGCTTTTGCCGACGCCGCTTCCAGCAAATATGCCGATCCGCTGGCCTTTTCCAACCGTCAGCAGACTGTCGATCGCGCGGACGCCAAGCTCAATCGGTTCCCTGATCGGCGGGCGCTTGAGCGGGTTGGGGGGCGTCCGGTCGATCGGAATCGGTTTTAGGCCGGCGGGAAGCGGGGAATGGTCGAGCGGCACGCCCAAAGGATCAATGACTTTCCCCAACAGCCGTGGGCCTGCTTTCACCCGCATCGGTTTCCCTGTTGCTTCCACAAGGCTGCCGGGAGAAATTTCTTGGATGTTCGTATAAGGCATTAAAATAACATTCCCGTCACGGAACCCGACAACTTCGGCAATGATTTTTTTCGTATTTTTTTTGTTATCCACATGAATATAACAGACGTCACCGATGGAGCTTTCCGGCCCGAGTGATTCGATCATTAAGCCGATCACTCTTTTTACTTTTCCGTAATGTTTAAACGTCCCAATTTCGGGTATATAGTCTAAGAGATCGGTTGCTTTCATTCCGCATCCTCCCCGATCAGTTCCAAAAGCTTTGCCTTAAGTTCAGACAGCTGGCTGTCAATGCTTGCATCAATCCTGCCGCTGCCGCTTTCAATATAGACCTGGTACGGTTCAAGCGAATCATCCGGGTAGACATAGCATTTTGTATCGTTCGGGAAGAGGGCATCCAGTTCTTCCTTGTTGTCCATGACGAAGGCGTACTGCCCCGGATGGATATGGAGATCGACTTCTTTATACCCAGTCGCTTCTTTTAATACGTTTTTTACGATGGCAAACATTTTTTCGGGGGATGTTTCAAGTGTGTCTTGCAAAATTTTCCCCGCTGCTTTCATCGCAATTTCCAAAATATCTTTTTCCGATGCTTCTAAATGTTTTTTGAACGCCTCTTTGGAACGGTTGACGATGTCAATGGACTCGTTTAAATGGTCGCGGATGCTTTCAAACCCTTCCTTGCGGCCATCTGCATAACCGGCTTCAAACCCTTGGCGCTGTGCTTGTTCGGTGAGCTTTGCTTTTTCCTGCTCCCACTGTTTTTTCTCTTCGGCAATTTGCCGGCGTACTGCTTCTGCTTCTTTTTGACTGTCTAAAAGCAGGCGCTCTGCCTCGGTTTGATATTTTGCGAAAATATCCTCTTTCACAGCGGTTGCATCTCCCGTTTCTTCGGGCAAAGCCGGGAGCCGGCGCACGCTGATTACGCGCATTTTGGAAACAACACCTGCATCTTGCTTTGTTTTAATAATATTAGACAATGATGTCGTCGCCTCCGTTCCTTGCGATAATGATTTCGCCGCTGTCTTCCAGCCTGCGGATAATGGACACAATTCTCGACTGGGCTTCTTCGACTTCACGCAGCCGCACCGGGCCCATATATTCCATTTCTTCTTTCATGGAATCGGCCATCCGTTGCGACATATTGCGGAAAATAATTTCTTTTACTTCGTCGCTTGAGACTTTCAGTGCAAGAAGCAGGTCTTCATTTTCGCATTCGCGGATGACGCGCTGAATGGAACGATTGTCAAGGGTGACGATATCTTCAAATACAAACATTCGTTTTTTGATTTCTTCGGCAAGTTCGGGATCTTTCTGTTCCAGCGAGTCAAGGATCGTTTTCTCTGTCGTACGATCGACCCCGTTCAACACTTCGACAACGGATTCCACCCCGCCTGTCTGCGTATAATCCTGTGTCACCGTCGCGGACAGCTTTCTTTCCAAAATGGCTTCCACTTCGCTGATAATTTCAGGGGATGTGCCTTCCATTAAGGCAATTCTTCTGGCAATGTCCCCCTGCATTTCAGGCGGAAGCTCGGAAAGAATCTGCCCGGCTTTTTCCGGATCCAGGTAGGACAGAATCAAGGCGATCGTCTGCGGGTGTTCATCCTGGATAAAATTCAGAATCTGGGCCGCATCTGCTTTTCTAGCAAAATCAAACGGGCGCACCTGCAGCGATGAAGTGAGCCGGTTGATGATGGATGCCGCCTGTTCCGGGCCGAGTGCTTTTTCGAGAATCATTTTGGCATAACCGATACCGCCCTGGGTAATATAGTCCTGTGCCAAAGCAATATGGTGAAATTCGGTCAGCACTTTTTCCTTCGTGTCATTGTCGACTTTTCTGACGCCTGAGATTTCCAGCGTCAGCTTTTCGATTTCTTCTTCTGTTAAATGTTTGTAGACGGATGCCGATACGTCCGGGCCGAGAGAAATCAAGAGAATGGCTGCTTTTTCTTTGCCGGATAATGTTTTTTCTTTACTTGCCATCTTGTTTCCCTCCTATTCTTCGGAAAGCCATGACCGCAATAATTTTGCAAACTCATCCGGTTTTTCCTTTGCCATTTTTTCAAGCTGTTTCCGCCTTGCTGAAGCGTCGGTTTCCTGTTCCTCATTTACGTCCGGAATGCGGGGCGGTGCCGGTTTTTCCGGCGTTTCTTCCGCCATCTCTTCTTCAGCCTCCGAAGCGGCCCGCCTTCTGTTGCGGATCATGAAGAAGATGAGCCCGGCTATCACGAGAAGCAAACCTCCGCCAATCGCGTATACCCACCACGGAATCGAAGCTTTTTTCGCCTTCTCCGGCGCATTGGCTGCAAATGGCTGGACGGAAACTGCGATTTTATCGGCAACCGTTTGATTGGTCAGCCTTGTGCCGCTTGACTTGTCAATCGACGTTCTGACAATCGTAGAAAGCATCGATTTAATATCTTTTAACCGGGAAGCGGGCAAGGAAGACCGTTTTGTTCTGACCGGCGGCTCGACCATGACTTCTATGCCGAGATCGCGGATTTTGTACGGGCTCTCTGTAATTTTCCGTTTAATCCGGTTTACTTCGTAGTTGATCGTGTCACTTGTTTTGGAATACGTCCCGTTCCCGTTCGACCCGGATACATACGAAGAGCCGACAGAATCTGTACTGCCAGATGGCGTTCCGGCTGCTGCGCCTGTACCCTGGTATGTTTCCTGGATTTTTTTGGCGCTGATTTCAATGCCTTTCATATTCGTCTTATCAACCGGTTCAACGAGATCTTCCTCGCGTTTTTCCTGCGTAAAATCGATATCCGCTGTAACGGTGACAACCGCTTTTCCTGCACCCATCAGTGTGGAAAGCATCGTTTGCACCTGCTGCTGAATATCCCGTTCAATTTGTTTTTTGATCGCCTGCTGCTGTGTATAAGCATTTCCGGAAGAATTTGAAGAATTTAAGTCATAGTACTCAAAATTCTGGTTCATAATGACGATATTATCGGTAGGAAGATTCGGAACGCTTTTTGAAACAAGATTGTAAACGGCTTTTATCTGGTTTTGGTCCAATTCATAACCGGGTTTTAACGTCAGGACAACCGATGCGGAAGCTTTTGCCTGGCTGTCGGCTACGAAGACGCTTTGGTTCGGAAGATTGATCATCACCTTTGCTTTTTCGACGCCGTCCATCTGTTCAATCAGATTTTCCAGTTCCGTCTGCATCGCATCGAGCTTTACGACGTTAAATTCATTGTCTGTCATCCCGAATTTTGCATTCTGGCTGAAAAAAGAATAGTCGATGCTGCCGGTCTTTGGCAGCCCTTTTGCAGCCAATGTGACTTTCAAATCGTCCACCTGGTCTTCAGGCACTTCGATCGTTTTGCCACCATCCGTGATTTTGGACGGTACGCCTTCCTGGTCCAGTTCGTCCTTGATGGATCCTGTTTCGGAGACATCCAGCCCGCTGTAGAGCGGCGCGTATTTTGTTTTTGTCATAAAATAAGTGATTCCGGCAGCAAGTACCAGCATAAGGGCAACGGCGGATATGCCGATTGTTTTCTGCTTCTTGCTCCTGCTTTTCCAAAACCCCTTCAGGTTTTGAAAAGATTGTTTTAACTTTTCATTCATCATTATCCCCCGGGATAAAAAATTCACGGTGTTTCATCAATAGAACAGTCGGACAGCAAACGTTCCGGCATCCTTTTCGCCTTTAGGGCAGACGGAAAGGATCCGGGCGTTACGGCCGGGAAACGGCTTTTATGTACGCCGGATCAGAACGTTATACTTGCATCTGCATCATTTCTTTATAGCCTTCGACTGCTTTATTTCGGACTTCCAGTGCCGTCTGCATCGAAAGGTTTGCTTTTTGTACGGCGACCATTACCTGGTACAGGTCCACATTTTCGCCGTTCGATAGTTTTGTGATCATGGTGTCGGAATTGTTCTGCTGTTTGTTCAGTTCATTGACAGACTGCTTCAGCAGGTCCGAAAATGAAACGGAGCCGTTAGCGGACGAAGCGGCGCCCGCTGATTTTGGCGACAGCCCGCTGAAACTTGCGGACGGCGTCTGGCTGATTGGTTGGACAGCCACATCATTCGCCTCCTTTCATATGCGGAATTTTCTCTGTTATTGGCCGAGTTCGAGCGTCTTCATCAGCATCGCTTTGGAAGCATTCAGCGCCGTGACATTGGCTTCATACGAGCGGGTGGCGCTGATCATACCGGTCATTTCCGTTAAAAGATCCACATTTGGTTTTGTCACATATCCGTTTGCATCCGCATCAGGATCATCCGGATTGTATTCTTTTTTAAAATCGCTGTTATCTTCGACAATGCCGGCCACCTGGACGCCGGACCCAGCACCCTGCATTCCGAGTTTCGAACGAAATATGGAGGCAAAAGAACCGCCTCCTGCAGCAAGTACCACTTCTTTCCGGCGGTATGGCTGCCATTTCCCATTTACATACGTATCTCTTGTTGTATCAGCGTTCGCAATATTGGAAGAGATGACATCCATCCGCAGGCGCTGTGCCGATAAGGCTTCAGAAGAAATGTTCATTCCGGTAAACATGGACATCTTACTGTCCTCCTCTCACGACATTTAATAAGGATGAGAGCTTTCCCTTTTCGAGCTCAATCAGTGACTCGTAATAAATCTGGTTGCTGGCAAGGTTCGCCATTTCGGTATCGATGTCAACACTGTTGCCATTGCTGTTGTAAGTGGTGCCGGATTCCGTCACGATTTCTGAACTTGAATCCCCGGCAGAAAAACGGAAGTGCCGGGGGTCGGTCCGGGTCGCTGAAATGGCATTGACCGAATCCTCCAGCACATTTTTAAAACTGACATCCTGCGCCTTATAATTCGGTGTATCCGCATTGGCAATATTGTTTGAAATCACTTTCTGTCGGAGCGAAGCATACTGCAATGCATGCTCAAGCGACCGCAACGTATTGGAAGAGAGACTCATCAATGGACACCTCATTACATAAACTTGACATTTTTTTCTTTTATACGACAAATTGTTTGCTATTTTTTATTTTAATTATTTCATAACGGGCTGTAAATGAACATATTCTTAAATCACAAAAAAATTTTTTTGATAGTAGGACTTTTGGATTAATCCCTTACTCCCACACCGCGAAAAAGATGCCGAAAAATTTTTCAAGCACCTTAATACACCTAGGATTACAAAAATTTACAATTACTAGGAAACACTATTGGAAGGTCGGATTTCCTTAAATTTTATCAGTATCTATATATTGGTATTTATGTGTTTTTATGGTAAATTAAATACCAATAAAAAAAAGGATACGAATCGTATCCTTTTTTGGCGCAAATTGCCGTAAAGCTTATCCGTTAGTTAGAACGGACTTTTTCCAGTTCAACGAGGAATTTGTTATTCAATACTTTAATATAGGTCCCTTTCATGCCAAGGGAACGGGATTCAATGACCCCTGCGCTCTCCAGTTTACGCAGCGCATTCACGATGACAGAGCGGGTAATGCCAACGCGGTCCGCAATTTTGGACGCGACAAGCAGGCCTTCCTTCCCGTTTAATTCTTCAAAAATATGCTCAATGGCTTCCAGCTCGCTGTAGGACAAAGAACTGATGGCCATTTGCACGACCGCTTTGCTGCGCGCTTCTTCTTCAATTTCTTCTGTTTTTTCGCGGAGGATTTCCATGCCGACAACCGTCGCACTGTATTCTGCCAAAACAAGATCTTCGTCATCGAATTCCCGCTCAAGACGAGCCAGAATCAACGTACCGATTCTTTCCCCGCCGCCGACGATCGGAACAATCGTTGTCAGGCCTTTTTCAAACAGGTCTTTGTTTTCAATCGGAAATGCCGTGTACTCACTTTCAATCGTCAAATTGGATGAGGTTTCCGTAATGTTAAACAGGCTGTTCGTGTATTCTTCCGGAAACTGGCGGTCTTCAAACATTTGTTTCATCCGCTCGTTTTCAATTTTCTGGTTGATGGCGAGACCGAGTAATTTCCCGCGGCGGCTGACGATGTAAATATTGGCCTCAATCACATCGCTCAGCGTTTCCGCCATTTCTTTAAAATTCACCGGACGTCCGGCTGCTTTTTGCAACATCGAATTAATTTTCCTTGTTTTATCTAACAAACTCATTTCCATTCCTCCTAGATTGATTCGGTATTTGAACTGCATTGAATTGCCGGGACCTGCCGCAAAAGAGAGAAAGCCTTCATTACACGTCTACCCTTATCCGATTTTTCAAAACGGTTATAAAATATACTGGCTTAAATCTTTGTTCTGTGAAATCGCACCGAGCTTTTCGTCCACATACTGCGGGGTGATGGACACTTTTTCCAAATGGATGTCCGGTGCTTCGAAAGACAGATCTTCAAGCAGTTTTTCCATGATGGTATGAAGTCTTCTCGCCCCGATATTATCGGTATTTTGGTTCACTTCAAAAGCAATTTCAGCAATTCTGGTAATAGCTTCGTCAGAAAATTCTATTTGTATACCTTCTGTTTCCAATAATGCAATATATTGTTTTACCAGGGCATTATCCGGCTCGACAAGAATTTTGACAAAATCGCTGACGGTCAGTTTCTCAAGCTCCACTCTGATCGGGAATCGTCCCTGCAGTTCGGGGATCAGATCGGACGGTTTTGCCATATGAAAAGCGCCGGCAGCAATAAACAAAATATAATCCGTTTTAATGGAGCCGTATTTTGTGACAACCGTCGATCCTTCGACAATCGGCAGAATATCCCGCTGGACGCCTTCCCTCGATACGTCCGCTTGGGACCCGTTCCCGTTTTTGGAGGCAATTTTGTCAATTTCGTCAATGAAGATAATGCCGGTTTGTTCTGCCCGGAAAATGGCTTCCTGGGTCACTTCGTCCATGTCGATCAGTTTCTGTGCCTCATCCTGTGCAAGCACTTTTCTTGCTTCCCTGACCGGCAATTTCCGCCGTTTTGTTTTTTTCGGTAGCAGATTGCCAAGCGCGTCCTGCACACTCATGCCCATTTGTTCCATGCCGGAACCCTGGAACAAATCAAACATGGACGAAGCCTGCTCTTCCACTTCCACGGTAACCGGTTCATCTTCCAGTTCACCGTTTAAGAGCTTTTCCCGTATACGCTGTTTCTGTTCCCTTTTGGAGTATTCTTCCTCCTCTTCATCCGGTGCCGTGTCCTGCTGCCCGCCGCCGCCAAAAATCATTTCAAACGGGTTTTTGAAATTCCCTTGCTTCTTCCGCGACGGGACAAGCAAATCGACGAGGCGTTCATTTGCATTTTTCTCCGCCTGATCGCGCACGCCGTTCATTTTTTCCTCTTTTACAAGCCGGACAGCCGTCTCGACAAGGTCGCGTACCATCGACTCCACATCCCGGCCGACATATCCGACTTCCGTAAACTTCGTGGCTTCTACTTTGACGAACGGGGCACCGACAAGCCGTGCCATTCTTCTTGCGATTTCCGTCTTTCCGACACCGGTCGGCCCGATCATCAAAATGTTTTTCGGAATAATTTCTTCCCGCATTTTTTCAGACAGTAGGCTTCTTCTGTAACGGTTCCTGAGCGCCACGGCAACAGCCCGCTTTGCTTCTTTCTGGCCGACAATATACTGGTCCAGGCGCTCAACAATCTGCCTTGGTGTCAAACTGTTTGTTTTTCTAAACGTGTTGGCCAATCCGCTCACTCCTTTATGGAAATATACCGGTACGGGAACCTTTCCGCTTATAGTTCTTCCACGATAATGTTTGAATTTGTAAATACACAAATTTCAGATGCGATTTCAAGGGAAGCCCGCGCAATTTCTTTTGCGGTGAAGTTCTCTGCCGCATGCCGTTTCAGTGCACGGCCGGCAGCGAGCGCGTAATTGCCGCCCGAGCCGATAGCGAGGATGCCGTCATCCGGTTCAATGACTTCCCCCGTTCCCGAGACAAGCAGCAAATTGTTTTCATCCATGACAATCAGCATCGCTTCGAGCTTTCGGAGCACTTTATCGCTTCTCCACATTTTGGCCAGTTCCACTGCTGCCCGCGTCAGGTTGCCGTTATATTCCTGCAGTTTTCCTTCAAACATTTCGGAAAGCGTAAAAGCATCCGCAACCGAGCCGGCAAAACCGGCCAGCACTTTTCCGTTAAACAGCCGGCGGACTTTTTTGGCCGTATTTTTCATCACGACAGAGTTTCCGAGCGTCACCTGCCCATCCCCAGCCATTGCACTTTTTCCGTTATGGCGGATGGCAAATATTGTGGTTGCGTGAAAATCACCCATATCAGCACCTCCTATGTAATCAAAGCGAACCGCCTTGCATTGCTATGCTCTCGGGTGGTAAGCCATATAAGTTTGCCGCAAATGCTCCTTGGTTACATGTGTGTAGACTTGCGTGGAAGACAAGCTTTCATGCCCAAGAAGGTCCTGTACTGTGCGCAAATCAGCCCCATGGTTCAGCAAATGGGTTGCAAATGTATGCCGCAACATGTGTGGATGAATTTTTCCGGTCAGTGCCGCTTTTTTGATCATTTCATTTAAAATATAGCGGACACCTTTATCGGTCAATGCGCCGCCGCGTGCATTTACAAATAAATAGGGATGGTCTTCTTTACCGCGCATCAACGTTTTCCGTGCATGCGCCATATAATCCGAAACGGCTTCCCCTGCAAAATGGCCGAACAGCACGATCCGTTCTTTTTTTCCTTTCCCTTTTACATGGATCGTCTCGAATTCAAAATCAATATCCTGCAACCGAATATTGACGCATTCGCTCACGCGGATGCCGGTCGCATACAGGATTTCGAGCAAAGCACGGTTGCGCCGGGACAGTGCATCATCGCCTTCACATGCCGCAAACAGTTGCTCCATTTCTTCCTCATAAAAAAATTTGGGCAGGCGCTTATGTTGTTTCGGCTGTGATAAAAGTGCAAAGGGATTTTCTTTGACGATTCTCTCCCGCATCAGGAATTTGAAAAAACTGCGAATGCTGGATATTTTCCGTGCTACCGTGGCGCGGCTGTATCCGTGTTCATGCAACATTGTCAAATACAGTCTCCCTGCCGGATACCCCACCTCGTCCAGCGAGGCAATCCCCTGTGCGGTTAAAAACGCAAAAAAATCCTCCAGGTCCAGGCGATAAAATTTGATTGTGTATGCGGAATAGTTTTTCTCCACTTGCATGTATTCCATAAAAGAAAGCAAATAGCCGGACAGTTCGCCGTTCATCTGTTTAACACCTCACATGTGCGGGGAAACGGGCCTGCTTTACGCCACTCTTCACGTTGATAGACAACAATAGGCTTTCCGGGGTTATTGCCATTTTTTTCAGCCGGTAAAACGGCCCGGACAAACCCGCCAGCCGGGCTTTTTGCGCCGGTCCGGGTATCCGTAAGCCCCGGCTTGCGCCAACCGAAACCCCGTCTCCCGCCGGCTCATATGCTTCGAAGCCAAGGGACGGCATTCGGAAATCCGGTTAAATCATAACACATTTCCGGATCGGATTGCAACGAATGTTACATATTTTTCATAAATTTTCGAATTGTCCTTTTGACTGGCGCTTCCTGCCGTGAAAAGCCGGGAATGCCGTTTATTGAAAAGCTTTTGGCCGCTGCCCGCCAACGATTCGGGAATTCTGTCGTTTTTTGTCGCAACTGTCCTTTAAGCATTTTACAACAGCTGCTCCAAGAAGTAAAAGAATAAGATGCATTTTCTCGTAAAAATGTAAATATTCATTTTGATCAACCGGAACTTTGCCGCCCGCTCCACGCAAGGCCGCCAAAGTTCCGGCAAGGTCGATCATTACTTCACCGACTGCTCTTTATAGTCACAGTGCACACATTGGATCTGCGTCCCTTTTTTCAGCTTTTTTTCAACGAGCATGTCGCCGCACTTCGGGCACTTCCTGCCAACCGGCTTATCCCAAGAGACAAAATCACATTCCGGATAACGGTCGCACCCGTAAAAAATGCGGTTTTTCTTTGTTTTCCGCTCAATGATTTCACCTTTACCACATTTCGGGCAAGTGACGCCGATTTTTTTGACGATTGGCTTCGTATTGCGGCAATCAGGAAAATTGCTGCAAGCCATAAACTTGCCATAACGCCCCATTTTATACACCATCGGACTTCCGCACAGCTCGCACATTTCCCCGGTTTCTTCATCTTTGATCTCGATTTTTTCCATTTCGGTTTCCGCTTTTTTCAGGCGGGCTTCAAAATTTTGATAAAACGCATCAATGATTTGGACCCATGGCACTTTTCCTTCTTCAATTTCGTCCAGGTCTTTTTCCATATCAGCGGTGAATTCGACATCTATGATTTCCGGGAAAAATTCCCGAATCAATTCGAGCACGATTTCGCCGAGCTCTGTCGGGACAAACCGCTTATTCTCAAGCGCCACATAGCCGCGCTTTTGGATTGTATCCAATGTCGGCGCATAGGTGGACGGCCGCCCAATTCCAAGTTCTTCCAGCGTTTTGACAAGCCGGGCTTCGGTATAGCGTGGCGGCGGCTGGGTGAAATGCTGTTTCGGTTCGATCGACTCAGATTGGACAACATCCCCTTCTTCGAGATGCGGCAAATAACGTTCGCCTTCTTCCTGCTGGTCGTCGGAACCTTCCACATACACTTTCATAAAACCCGGAAACTGGATTTTTGACCCGGACGCCCGGAACAAAACCGTGCCGTTTGCCAGCGTGGCACTCATCGTATCCAGTATTGCAGGGGCCATCTGGCTGGCCATAAAGCGTTCCCAAATCAATTTGTACAGCTTATACTGGTCTCTGCTTAGAAAGGACTTGACCGAACCCGGATCCCGGAAAATGCTTGTTGGCCGGATCCCTTCGTGTGCATCCTGGGCATTTGCCTGTTTTTTCTCTTTTCTTTCTTCCTGGCGCAAATAGTTTTCCCCGAATTTTTCCCGAATATATTGATTGGCTTCTGTTTTTGCGACTTCCGAAATCCGGGTCGAGTCTGTTCTCATATACGTGATCAGCCCGACAGTCCCTTCTTTTCCAAGGTCGATGCCTTCATACAGCTGCTGGGCCACCATCATTGTTTTCTTTGCCCTGAAGTTCAGCTTCCGGGCGGCTTCCTGTTGCAAGGAAGAAGTCGTAAACGGCGGCGCCGGATTCCGTTTCTTCTCTTTGTGCGTGACGGAAGAAACCTGGAACTTGTCGCTTTTCAGCATGCCGGTAATTTTTTTCACATCCGCTTCTGACTTCAGCTGTATTTTTTTTCCGTCCACACCGTAAAAAGATGCCTGGAACGTGTCTTTCCCTTTTTTAAAGGACCCGGCAATCGTCCAGTACTCTTCCGGCACAAACGATTTAATTTCATTTTCCCGGTCGATGATAAGGCGGACGGCAACGGACTGTACCCTGCCCGCACTCAAACCTTTTTTCACTTTCTTCCATAAAAGCGGGCTAATGTTATAACCGACGAGACGATCCAAAATCCGTCTTGCCTGCTGGGCATCGACAAGGTCCATATTGATCGGGCGCGGATGTTTAAATGATTCTTTAATCGCGTCCTTTGTAATTTCATTAAACCGACGCGGCAGTCCGAATGCACATCCAGATTCAAGCTGTTGGCGAGATGCCAGGCAATTGCTTCCCCTTCGCGGTCAGGGTCGGCGGCAAGATAGACTTTTTTTTGCTTTTTTGGCCGCGTTTTTCAAATCTTTTAAGACCGGCCCCTTGCCCCTGATTGTAATGTACTTCGGCTTAAAATGGTCGTCCACATCCACCCCCATTTGGCTTTTCGGCAAGTCGCGCACATGCCCCATGGAAGCTTTCACTCTATATTTTTTTCCCAAATATTTTTCAATCGTTTTCGCTTTTGCAGGTGATTCTACAATCACTAAGTAGTCTGACATTCAAAAATCCTCCCTGGAGAGCTTATACCCTCTCTTTGCAGCAACTTTGCTTTCATTTTTCAAACAAAATCATTTGTAATTATGGGCATGGATGCCCGCATTTGTCAATTGTAACAGCACGAATGATGAAAAATCAACATCGCAAGCGGTTTCATTTTGAAAATTTTATCTTTTCTTTCTCTATTTTATAACCATTTTATCCAAAAATCATGCGTTTTTTCACAAAATCGGAAAATCACTGCCCATTTATGAATTTTCTCTAACTATTTTTTACCTTGTCGGAAGCAGTTCTTCCAAAATGTCTCCGCTGCATGTTACCAATTTTGCGCCCTGCTGGATAAGATGGTTTGTTCCTTTCGACAGGCTGTCCAGCACGTTTCCCGGCACGCTGAAAACTTCCCGGCCTTCCTGGAGGGCGTAATCTGCCGTGATCAGGGAGCCGCTCCGTTTTTCCGCCTGAAGCACGAGCACACCTTCAGAAATGCCGCTGATGATCCGGTTGCGTTCCGGAAAACGCCATTTTTCCGGGCGCGTAAACGGCGGATATTCCGACAGCAGTAAATGGCCCTGTTTTATTTTTTCCGCCATTTGTATATTTTCCCGCGGATAAATATGAAAAAACCCACTTCCGAGCACCGCAATCGTCTTCCCCCCGTATTTCATGGCGGCACGGTGGGCAATCGAATCCGCCCCTCTCGCCAGCCCGCTGACAATGGCAAACTGTTTTTCGATCAGGGGTGGCAGCAAATGATCGGCGACTTTTTCTGCATAGGAACCGGCCTTTCTTGACCCGACAACGGCCAGCGCACGGTTTTTCAGCAATGATACATTTCCGATTGAATAGAGTACGGCAGGAGGCTGGTACGTTTCTTTCAGAAGCGGCGGATATTCCGGTTCAAAACGGGCTGTCATTCGGATCTGTTTTTTCTGGTAGAGGGTTAAATAGGGTTTGATGTCAAGATGGAGAAGATCTTCATAAAAGCGTTCAAATGTTTCCTTTTGCATATGAAGCATGGCGCGCAGTGTTTCAGGGGGAATCCGGCAGATTTTTTCAAGCAGCGGATCAAATTCGAGGATTTTCATTTTTTGCACGCGGGAAATTCCCCTGCAATGATCCAAATGAATGTATTTGATTTTTAATGGTTCCATTGTTTGCCTCGCTTTCAAACCGTATTTCATTGAAAAAGAAAAACATTTAGGACCCGGCTGCACGCTTAAAAATGGCAGCCGGATCCAGGCAGTTTTACCGGACTGTCCCGGAAAATGCGGGTTCCGGGACGGCCGGTGCCGCCGCTTAAAGGTTTTTACATTTCTCGTAAAGGCCTCTTTCCTTCAGTACACGAACGAGCGTTTCCCCAATGACAGCCGGCGTTTCGGCTACTTGGATGCCGCATTCGTTCATCGTGCGGATCTTTTCCGCTGCGGTTCCTTTGCCGCCTGAAATGATGGCGCCGGCGTGGCCCATCCGTTTTCCAGGAGGCGCGGTGACACCGCCGATAAATCCGACAACCGGTTTCTTCATGTTTGCCTGCACCCATTTGGCGGCTTCTTCTTCCGCCGTCCCGCCGATTTCACCGATCATAATGACCGCTTCCGTTTCCGGATCATTGTTAAATTCTTTTAATACATCAATAAAATTGGTGCCGTTCACAGGGTCGCCGCCGATGCCGATCGCCCCTGTCTGACCGATGCCGGCGCGCGTCAGCTGATGGACGGCTTCATAAGTCAGCGTACCGGAACGGGAAACAACGCCGACATGGCCTTTTTTATGAATATAACCCGGCATAATGCCGATTTTGCATTCGTCTGGCGTGATGATGCCCGGGCAGTTCGGCCCGATCAGGCGCGTTTTCTTTCCTTCCATATAACGTTTCACTTTGACCATATCCAATACCGGGATATGCTCCGTAATACAGATGACAAGATCGAGTTCTGCATCGACCGCTTCCATAATCGCATCTGCCGCAAACGGAGCCGGCACATAGATAACTGAAACGGTTGCGCCCGTTTTTTCAACGGCTTCTTTCACCGTATTAAAGACCGGCACGCCTTCTACTTCAGTCCCGCCTTTGCCAGGGCTTGTGCCGCCGACAATTTTCGTCCCGTATTCCAAGCATTGTTTTGTATGGAAAAGCGCCGTTTTCCCGGTAATCCCCTGGACAATGACTTTCGTGTCTTTATTTACATAAATGCTCACTTTTTTCCCCTTGCCTTCTTCATTCAAGAATATTTGTTCGCATTTGGTCTGAATGAACAGCTGCTGTCAGCTGACCAGTTCGACAATTTTTTGCGCGCCGTCTGCCATCGATTCAGCGGCAACAATTTTCAGCCCAGATTCGTTTAAAATTTTCTTCCCAAGTTCCACATTGGTCCCTTCAAGACGGACAACGAGCGGGATGTCGAGTCCGACTTGTTTTGTGGCTGCAACGACGCCGGAAGCAATGACATCGCACTTCATAATGCCGCCGAAAATGTTGACAAAAATGCCTTTGACTTTTTCATCCGATAAAATGATTTTAAACGCTTCCGTTACTTTTTCTTCCGTTGCGCCACCCCCGACATCAAGGAAGTTGGCCGGATCGCCGCCGTAATATTTAATAATGTCCATTGTCGCCATCGCAAGGCCGGCGCCGTTTACCATGCAGCCGATATTGCCGTCAAGGGCGACATAGCTCAAATCGTATTTCGACGCTTCAATTTCTTTCGGATCTTCTTCTTCGAGATCGCGGTACGCCAGAACATCCTGCTGGCGGAACAAGCCGTTCGAATCAAAATTCAATTTGGCATCGAGCGCCATTACTTTTCCGTCGCCGGTTACAACAAGCGGATTGATTTCCGCGATCGAGCAGTCTTTTTCCACAAATACTTGATAAAGGCCTGTCATAAATTTAACGGCCTGATTTACAAGTTTAGCAGGAATATTGATGTTGAACGCAATGCGGCGCGCCTGGAATGGCAAGAGCCCGACTGCCGGGTCAATGGTTTCTTTAAAAATCTTTTCCGGTGTTTTCGCCGCCACTTCTTCAATTTCCGTGCCGCCTTCTTCAGAAGCCATCAGCACAACCCGGCTTGTGGCACGGTCCAAAACAAGGCCGACATAGTATTCTTTTTGAATGTCGCACCCTTCTTCGATCAAGAGGCGCTTCACTTCTTTTCCTTCAGGGCCTGTCTGATGCGTCACAAGCGTTTTGCCAAGCAGTTCCTGTGCGTATGTACGAACCTCATCCAAATTTTTTGCCACTTTGACGCCGCCTGCTTTTCCGCGGCCGCCGGCATGAATTTGCGCTTTTACCACACATACTTGTGTACCGAGCGATTTCGCTGCTTCCACCGCTTCATCCACGGTGAAGGCCACTTTCCCGTTCGGCACAGCGACCCCGTATTTTCTCAGGATCTCTTTGCCCTGATACTCGTGAATATTCATGTTCCATCCTCCTATCAAACTGTTCAAAAAATTAACTGCGCTTTCATTTTAATAAACATCGGAAAAGATGTCTACCATAATGAACTAAAATGGCTATTATTATTCAAAAATATTTTTTTCGGTATAAAATGGACGTGATTTTACTGGTCGTTGGCCTATTGTCACCGCAGCCTTTATGCAAATGGGTGCCCAGGCTTAATGGTCAGCTTTCGTTCATTTTTTATCCTTGTTTTTTAGCGACTGGTCGAGGCGGTAAATCATGGCAAACACCTCGGCCACAGCTGCATACAGTTCTTCCGGGATCGCTTCGTTGATGTCAAGCCGGCCGAGCAGTGCGGCAAGATCCGGGTCCTGCTGGATCGGAACATTCGCTTTTTTTGCTTCTTCAATAATCCGCCTGGCCACATCCCCTTTACCTTTTGCCTTCACGACAGGGGCGGAATGCGCATCCGGGCTGTACTGGAGCGCGACCGCTTCTTTTATGTCCTTTTGTGGATCCTTCATATCCTAAGATCAACCCCTTTCCCGGAAACCTCCGGCCGGCTGAGCGTGGCACGCACAGCATCCGGCTGGAATTCCCCGAACCGAACGTCAGACAATGTGTAACCGGTTTTGGAAAGGCCTTCCTTTAAAGCCGGCAAAAAAGGCTTCACGGCTTCCTGAAGACCCTTTTTCAAACTGGAAATGCGGATGGAAACGATCCGGTTTTGCACATTCATCTCGACCAATGTTTCTTTCATAAACTGAAGATTCAAGTAAAAAATGATTTTACAATAATTACTGTCTATTTTTCCGCCATTTTTCCGCCTGCCTGACCATTGTACAACGGCATTCGTTTGAAAGTGCGCGAATGAAAGCGGAATTTCCATCCAAATGTGCTGCACTACCCCGCCGGGAAGCGCGAGCAGCTGCTGGCCGTTCAGTTTCTGTACGATTTCGTCTGCTGCATCCCGGGCAGCTTTTGTTCCCCCGCCTTTTTGCAGCAAATCAACAAGCAGCGCTTTTAAAGGCAGCCCGTCCTTGTCCGCGGCTTTGTCCTCATGCAAAAGCCCCGCCTCATAAAAAAGTCCCATTTTTTGAATCTTCTCTTTGATTTGCCGGCGTAACGCCTCTCCTGTCACCTGCTCGCTGCCTGTCCCAAGCTCCCCGATAAGTGCAAGCAATTGCCTCGTTTCCGGCGTCTGTTCCCCCTGCTTGAGCGCCTGCTGCAACCGGTTTAAAAGCTGATCCGCCGGTATGTTTTGACCTGCGGCAAGGAGCGAAGTGAACACGCCCTCTGACACAGGAAAGCCTTCTTGGAGCATAAAGGCAGCCGTTTCCAGCCCGTTTGCCAGATCCGGTACATGCTTCAGCCATGCGCCGATCGCAGCAATGTCATTTTTCGTAAACGGAATTTCCTGTTCAGCCAAGTACGAAACAAGGGACTGGAACGTTTTTCCTGGCGGCAGTTGCATTTGCGGGAGCAAAGCTTTCCCGGCCATGCCGTTTGCATCGGCTTCCGAAAGCATTTTCAACTGCACTTCACCGTCGGCCAAAACCGTTTGAAACCAGTAGTTTTTTCCGGCTTCAAGCGGCACTTCGAGTTTCGCGGCAAATGTACGCCCGCCTGCCTGGACAAGTGCGGTGTCATTTGGAAACAGTTTTTGGATGGCACCGGAAAAAATCTGCCCCGTTTGAAATGCAAACGTGCGGATATTTGAGCCGGCATCAATAGAAAATGGCTGTTTGCCTAAAAAAATTTGCATGCTATTCCCCCGCCCTGTTTCTTTCTTCTTGCTTATTTATCGGCGGATTGCCGGTCTGTCTTTAATCGGCGCAAACGATTTTCGATGGATCGGGCACGGGCCAAGCTTCATGAGCGCTTCCAGATGTTTTTTCGTCCCGTACCCCTTATGTATGGCGAAACCGTAACCGGGATATTTTTCATCCATTTCCTGCATATACCGGTCTCTCGTTACTTTTGCAACCACAGATGCCGCGGCAATTGAAATGCTTTTCGCATCCCCTTTTACAATCGAAGTTTGCGGGTACGAAGCGGGAATTTCCATCGCATCGATCAGCAAATGGTCAGGAGCAGCAGGCAAATGGCCCAAAGCCGCAAGCATCGCCTTTTTGGCCGCCTCGTAAATATTCATCCTGTCAATTTCTTCTGCGCTGGCAAAGCCGACGCCGACAAGGGTTTCTTCCTGGATCCGCGCAAAAAAGGCCTCCCGCTGTTTTTCGGAAAGCTGTTTGGAATCGTTCAGGCCGGGCAGGTAAAAATCTTCTGGAAGAATGACGGCAGCGGCTACAACTGGCCCGGCAAGCGGCCCCCTGCCTGCCTCGTCAATTCCGGCGATCAGGCGGCAGCCGTGGCTGCGCAGGGCGTCTTCAAACCGTCCCATCTCCCGGAATTTTTCAAGCTGTTCACGCTCTTTTTGTAATTTTCTCATCCATTTTTCCAGCGCTTTTTGTGCGCCTTTCCGTTCGTCCCGGCCTAGCGCCTGGATAAACGGATCGGACGGGTTTGTGATTTCCTGAAGACGCGCTTCAATTTCACTGATTTTCAATGTTTCCCCTCCCCGAAAAATAAGCACTCCCTTACGGAGAGCGCTTATTACAAATCAAATGTCAGAGGCCCCAGTTTCATGCCGCGGATATCACGGATAATCACTTCAGCCGTTTTGTCGTAATCGATTTCCCCTCCCGCCCGCAAGCAGCCGCGCAGGCGACCGATATGGTCAAAAAGGGGGACAATATCCGGGATATCCTCAAGCTTGTACCGGGCTTTTAATGTGCCGGGATAATGTTTTTCAAGAAAACGCAGGCCAAATACGGAAACGTCCTGCAGGTTGAGGATCGTGTCTTTAATCGCACCGGTTAAAGCGAGCTTATAACCGGTTTCTTTGTCTTCGAATTTCGGCCAAAGGATCCCAGGCGTATCGAGGAGCTCCATCGTTTTCCCGACTTTTATCCATGCCTGCGCTTTTGTCACGCCCGGCGTATTGCCGGTTTTGGCGATATTTTTCCCGGCAAGCCGGTTAATGAGCGTCGATTTACCGACGTTCGGAATTCCGACAATCATGGCCCGGATCGCACGCGGCCGGATGCCTTTTGCCCGCATCCTCTCCCATTTTGGCTCCAAAATCTGTTCAGCCAGTTTCACCATTTTGTCGAGCCCTTTTCCGCTTTGCGCGTCAATGGCAAGGACATGCGTATTGCCGCCGGACAATTTTTCAAGCCAGCGGGCTGTAGCGGCCGGATCTGCCATATCGGCCTTGTTCAGCAATTTGATCCGCGGCTTTTGCTGAATCAGTTCATCCAGCATCGGATTGGCGGAGGAAACCGGGATCCTTGCATCAAGCAATTCAAAAACAATATCGACCAGTTTTAATTTTTCGGTCACTTCTCTCCTTGCCTTCGCCATATGGCCCGGAAACCATTGTATTGCCATCATGCGTCAACTCCATAACGGTTACTTTTTTCCGTAAAATGCGCAACGAACGGGCGCTTATTTATTGATCATATGGGCATCTTTCACCGGCCAGTATACAAAGTTTGTCTCCCCGACCACCTTGCTGAGCGGAATCGTCCCGATCTGGCGGCTGTCTTTGCTGTACCGGCGGTTATCGCCCATCACAAAAATCTGCCCTTTTGGCACCGTGTCGCGCCCGATATAGTCTTTTAAGGTAAAATCTTCCGTAAGCGGTCCGTCGGCTACGGCTTTTTTATATTTATCGAGATAAGGCTCTTTATACGCTTTCCCGTTAATATACAGGATGTCATTTTTATACTCGATCCGGTCGCCCGGCAGCCCGATGACCCTTTTGATATAATCTTTGCCTTCCGGGGCGTGGAAAACGATGATGTCGAACCGTTTCGGGCTCCCGATTTTATTCACAATCATCCGGTCGCCGTTTTTCAAAGTCGGCATCATGGAAGAGCCGTCGACCACGATCGGGGCGAAGAAAAAGTAGCGCAAAATGCCGGCCAGTGCCACAGCAATCAGCAGCGCTTTCACCCATTCGAACAGTTCATTTTTTGGTTTTTTCTGTTTTGCCATTTATTTACACCGCCTCATTCCATGTATCCATAAGCGTATATTCCCTGATATTTTGCATTATAACAGGATTGGTTGCCGATTGAAAACCTCAGAGACACCCGGGTTATTTATGTATAAGTATGAAGAAAAGGGGCCATGATAGCCCCTTTTCGAACAGCCGTTGCAGCAAATTAGCGAATTTCTTTAATACGGGCAGCTTTACCGCGCAGATTACGCAGGTAGTAAAGTTTCGCACGGCGAACTTTACCGCGACGCACGACTTCAAGCTTCGCAATTTTTGGTGTATGGAGCGGGAATGTACGCTCAACGCCGACACCGTAAGAAACTTTCCGGACTGTAAACGTTTCGCTGATCCCGCCGCCGCGGCGTTTAATGACCACACCTTCAAAAACCTGGATACGTTCGCGTGAACCTTCGATAACTTTTACATGGACGCGGACCGTATCCCCCGGGCGGAAAGCAGGCAGATCAGTGCGAAGTTGATCTTTTGTAATTTCGTCAATAATATTGTGCATCGTATTCAACTCCTTCCAACAAATGCTCTTGCAAATCTTCCATCGTATTTGCAGCGGAACATCGTTTTACGGCGGTCTGCCTTGTTTTCAAGCAAACCACAAAAGCAATCTTAGCATAAACGCATGCTGATTGCAACAGCTACCCGCGTTTTTCTTCCCATTCTTTCAGCCACGCTTTTTGCTTTTCAGATAGCGGATATCCGCGTAAAAGATCCGGCCTTCTCGTATAGGTGCGGTACAGCGACTCTTTTTCGCGCCATTCTTCAATCAGCCGGTGATTTCCGGATAATAACACGTCCGGCACCTTCATTCCGCGAAAATCCGCCGGCCGCGTATAATGCGGATGTTCCAGCAGCCCGGTCGAAAAAGAATCAGTAACAGGCGAGGTTTCATTGCCCAAAACACCGGGAAGCAGGCGGACGATGCTGTCGATCATGACCATTGCGCCCAGCTCGCCGCCCGTTAACACATAGTCTCCGATTGAGATTTCATCGGTTACAAGCGTCCGGATCCGTTCATCATACCCTTCGTAATGGCCGCAAATAAAGATCAGATGTTCTTCTTCCGCAAACGCTTCCGCTTTTTGTTGCGTATACGTTTCCCCCTGGGGGCAGAGCAAAATGATGCGCGGCTTTTTTTCGCTTCCCTCAAGCCGGTCTTCGATAGCATCGAACACCGGCTGGGGCTTTAACACCATGCCCGCCCCGCCGCCGTACGGGTAGTCATCGACGGTTTTATGCTTGTTGTCGCTGTATTCACGGAAATTGACCAGATGATAATGGACGATCCCTTTTTCTTCTGCTTTTTTTAAAATGGAGGATCCGAGAACGCCTTCAAACATTTCCGGGAACAGCGTCAATATATCTATTTTCATGGCAAAAGCCCTTCCATCGGTTCAATCACAATTCTTTTTTCTTTTTTGTCGACTTTTTTGACGACGTCTTCAATATACGGGATCAGCGCTTCTTTCTGCTGCGCTGTTTTCACCACCCAGACGTCGTTTGCCCCGGGCGTTAAAATCTCTTTTACCGTCCCGACTTTCTCGCCTGCGGTTGTCACGACTTCGCAGCCGATGATTTCATGAAAATAAAACTCATTTTCGCCAAGTTCATCCAGCTGTTCTTCGGAAACTTTCAGCATGCCGCCTTTCCATTTCTCGGCTTCCTCAATCGAATCAAAGCCCTCAAACTTCAGCAAATCAAACTGCTTATGCACCCGGTGCGATTCAATCGTAACAGCAAGCGGCTCATCGCGGCCGGGAAGGAACAAGTAAAGCGTATTGCCCGGTTTATAGCGCTCCGCTTTGAAATCCGTTTGGGAAATCACCCGCACTTCTCCGCGGATGCCGTGTGTATTAACGATTTTGCCGACATTAAACCATTGTGTCATATTCTCACCTCTCGCGAATTTCATGGATGATGCCGTCTTTTATAATAATCGATTTCTCTTTTGTCACCGCATTCCAGTCGTCGCCTTCCCGGACGTCAACAATGGCGTGAATTTCTTTTTCTTTTAATTCTGTCCCAATCGGAAGCAAAAGCAGTTGTTCAATTTGGAACTCCACCAGTTTGATTTTCTCCTGCCGGCTTTCAATTTCTTTTTCAAAATGCATTTTTAAATTGGTTCCCGAAAACTTTTTTTGCTTTTCCAGTTTTTTTGTTTCAAACCGGAGCTGCTCACACTCTTTTTGAAGTTGTTGTTTCTTTTGCCGGTATGTATCCAAAAGCATTCCTTTGCTCTTTTCGGTCAGGATTTGCTTGACCGTCACTTTTTGAAGGATTTTCAAAATGCCCTGCCCTCCTTTTCGCGCCATTCAATAAACAACCCAAAAAATGCAGCCGGAAAAAGCGGATGTCGGTTAAGATGAGGGAGAAAGCCCGAAAGATGTATGTAAAAAGGGAGGTGTGCCCCTCCCTTTCACTGGTGTTCTATCCATCGTTGTCCATTATTCGGCAATTTCAAGACGGATTTTTTTATGTCCGTGCACGCCGGCCGCCGCATAAACAACCGTACGGATGGCCTTTGCGGTACGCCCCTTTTTACCAATGACCATGCCGGCATCATCCGGATGGACAATCAGGCGGTAGAGCGTTCCGGATTCTTGTTCATCCCGTTCTACCCGCACTTCATCCGGATGGCTGACAATCGGCCTGACGATCGAAAGGATTAAATCATCCATCTGTTGGTCCATGATTATTTGCCGTGTTTTTCGTTATGGTATTTTTCCATAATACCTTGTTTTGAAAACAAGTTACGTACCGTATCAGACGGTTGGGCGCCGTTTTTCAGCCATTGGAGCGCGGCTTCCTCGTTGATTTTTACTTCTGCAGGATCTGCAACAGGATTGTAAGTTCCTACTGTTTCAATAAAACGTCCATCACGCGGTGAACGGGAATCTGCCACAACAATGCGGTAAAACGGGGATTTTTTTGCACCCATGCGTTTCAAGCGGATTTTTACTGCCATTTTAATCATACACCTCCAAAAAAGTTTCTCACAAGACTGTATCATATCAGAAAATCATGATGGTGTAAAGTCTTTTCTCTTAACACCCTCGTTTTTTACATAAAAGGGAATTTAAAGCCTTTTTTCCGGCCTTTTTGATTCATGCCCTGCAGTTGTTTCATCATTTTCTTCATTTCTTCAAACTGTTTCAAAAGCCGGTTGACTTCCTGTACCGGGCGGCCGGAACCTTTCGCAATCCGTTTTTTTCGGCTTGCATTGATGATGTCCGGGCGGATTTTTTCCTGCTTTGTCATCGACTGGATAATCGCTTCAACATGCGCAATTTGTTTCTCATCAATTTGCAGATTATCCATCCCTTTCATCCGGTTGGCCCCCGGGATCATTTTCAAAATGTCGCCGAGCGGCCCCATTTTCCGGACCTGGCCGAGCTGTTCAAGGAAATCATCGAGCGTAAATGACTGGTCCCGCATTTTCTTTTCGAGCGCGCGCGCTTTTTCTTCGTCGACAGTTTCCTGCGCTTTTTCAATCAGTGACAGAATATCGCCCATGCCGAGAATACGGGAGGCCATCCTTTCCGGGTGGAACGGTTCGAGCGCATCCATTTTCTCGCCCATCCCGGCAAATTTAATCGGCTTTTCGGTTACGGCCCGGATCGATAAAGCCGCCCCGCCGCGCGTGTCGCCGTCAAGCTTCGTCAGGATGACGCCGGTGATGCCGAGCTGGTCATTAAAACTTTGCGCGACATTTACGGCATCCTGGCCTGTCATCGCATCGACGACAAGGAAAATTTCATCCGGATGCGCAAGTTCCTTGATTTCCTTCAGTTCATTCATCAGCTCGCTGTCAATATGGAGGCGGCCGGCCGTATCGATGATGACAGTATCGTGATGTTCTTCTTTTGCTTTTTCAATCGCTTGCCTGGCAATTTCCACCGGGCTGATTTTGTCGCCAAGCGAAAATACCGGCATGCCGAGTTGTTTGCCGAGCGTTTCCAGCTGCTTGATTGCAGCGGGGCGGTAAATATCGGCCGCAACGAGCAGCGGGGTCCGGTTGTATTTTTTTCGCAGCAGGTTGGCCAGTTTCCCGGATGTCGTCGTTTTCCCGGCACCCTGCAGGCCGACCATCATGATGACGGTTGGCGGGCGCTTTGCAACGGCAATCTTGCTCTGCGATCCGCCCATAAGGTTGGTCAGCTCTTCCTGGACAATTTTGATGACCTGCTGCCCGGGCGTCAGGCTTTTCAGCACATCCTGGCCAACCGCACGTTCGCTCACTTTTTTTACAAAATCTTTTACCACTTTGAAGTTGACGTCCGCTTCCAGAAGGGCAAGGCGGACTTCCCGCATCATTTCTTTCACGTCGCTTTCCGTGACCTTGCCTTTTCCGCGGATTTTCTGCATCGTGCCCTGCAGGCGTTCTGCGAGTCCTTCAAATGCCATTTTTCCGCCCCCTATTCCAATTTTTCGAGCGCATCGACAAGCCGCAACAGTTCCGGATTGGCATCATGCGCCAAAAGATTGCGCATCGACCGGAAAATGCGTGTGCGCGCTTGAAATTTTTCCAATAAACCAAGCTTTTTTTCATAGTCTTCAAGCGTTTGTTCGGTGCGTTTGATATTATCGTAAACCGCCTGGCGGCTCACACCGTATTGTTCGGCGATTTCGCCAAGCGATAAGTCGTCGAGATAATAGAGGGACATATAGCTGCGCTGCTTCGGAGTCAACAACGATTGGTAAAAATCGTACAAATCATTCATTCGCGTTGTTTTCTCCAGCATGGCTTCTTCCCCCTGTTAAGTGAAAATGCTTTACATAAACACAGAATACAAAGATTCCTGTTTTTTGTCAATGAAAACAAGTTCGTTTCCCCACAACCGATTTGAAGCGCTCCCGGCGGGCTCTAAATACCGCGGCCTTCTGATTCGCAGTACGGCCCATACACGGTCAGGCTTGTTCTTCCGGCACTTCATCGATCAGATCGGAAAACAGCCCGTACACGTATTTTTCTGCATCAAACGGCTGGAGATCATCCATTTTCTCGCCGAGGCCGACGAATTTGACAGGAATATGGAGTTCGTTCCGGATCGCAAGCACAATCCCGCCTTTTGCCGTGCCATCCAATTTTGTCAGCACAATCCCGGTTACGTCTGTTGCTTCTTTAAACGTCTTAGCCTGCACCATCGCATTTTGCCCGGTGGTGGCATCCAGAACGAGCAGCACTTCATGCGGGGCGCCCGGGATTTCCCGTTCGATGACACGCTTTACTTTTTCCAGTTCCTTCATCAAATTGACCTTGTTTTGCAGGCGGCCCGCCGTATCACAAAGCAGCACATCTGCATTTCTTGCTTTCGCTGCCTGGACGGCGTCAAACATGACAGCGGCCGGATCGGATCCTTCCGAATGTTTGATCACTTCCACGCCGACCCTCTCTCCCCAGACTTCAAGCTGTTCAATCGCGCCGGCGCGGAATGTATCGCCGGCTGCCATGATCACTTTTTTCCCCTGCTGCTTCAGCATATGGGCGAGCTTACCGATCGTAGTCGTTTTGCCGACGCCATTTACGCCGACAAACAAAATAACGGTCAAGGCGCCGTCCTGGATGTTAAGCTGGTTCGGGGCATCTTCGCCGGCCGAATAAATGTCAACCAGTTTTTCGGAAATCACGGACTGGACTTCAGAAGGGGCTTTGATGTTTTTCCGTTTCACTTCCATTTTTAATTCATCGATCAGTTCCATCACCGTCTGGAAGCCGACATCCGCCTGAATTAAAATTTCTTCCAGTTCTTCGAAAAAGTCTTCGTCGATTTTCCGGTAACGCGCGACAAGATTGTTGACTTTGCTTGAGAAATTATCGCGCGTTTTTGCAAGCCCGGTTTTAAATTTATCGGTTACCGTATCGGCTTGCCGGGTGAATTTGTCTTTTAATGTTTTAAAAAAGCTCATTTGTCCACTTCCTTTGGCTTTCCTGAATTTGCGTGTCAGCTTGTGCGGCATAAAAGCCGCAAGGGCAGTCGTAAAAATCGCCGCCCTGATGTTTATCCCTGCCGGCCCGCTTGTGGCACGGGTGCTTCTTTTTAAACCCGGCGCCGATTCGTCCTGTTTAAGACGTTTGAAAAGCGAGGTCGGTTGATTCTTCCAGTTTGACCGACACAAGCTTCGATACGCCGGATTCCTGCATTGTTACCCCGTAGAGGACGTCCGCTTCTTCCATCGTCCCTTTCCGGTGGGTGATGACAATAAACTGGGTTTCCGCACTGAACTGTTTCAAATATTTACTGAACCGGTATACATTGGCTTCATCCAGCGCAGCTTCCACTTCATCGAGAATGCAAAACGGCACCGGGCGCACACGCAAAATCGCAAACAAAAGCGCGATCGCGGTCAGCGCTCTTTCGCCGCCTGAAAGCAGCCCGAGATTTTGTAGTTTTTTCCCCGGCGGCTGCGCGAAAATTTCCACGCCTGTCGTAAGCAAATCTTTCGGATCCGTCAGCCGCAAATCCGCTCTCCCACCGCCGAAAAGCTCGCGGAAAACCGGTTCGAATTCGTTCCGGATGGCGTTAAACGTCTCATCGAACCGGCGGATCATTTCGCCGTCCATTTCCGTAATCACCTGGTCAAGGGTGTCTTTTGCTTCAAGCAGGTCGGTCTCCTGTTCTTTTAAAAACTGGTAACGTTCCGATACACGCTCATATTCTTCGATCGCGCCGAGATTGACGGCGCCAAGCTCATCAATCGACAGTTTGATCAGCTTCACTTTTTTGCGTGCTTCCTCCAGGGAAACATTAAGCGGGCGGGCTTCTTTCGCGGCTTCAAAGGTGAGCGTGTATTCTTCGCGGAGCCTTTGAAGCCGGTTCTCAAGTTCCACATCCAGCCGGTTTGCTTTGACTTCTTCATCCTGAATGGCCTGCTGGAGCCCTTTTTGCTGCCGTTTCCATTCCTTCAGGCCGCGTTCCAGGTCTTCCATCTCTGCTGTCAGCCGGGCCCGTTCTTCCCTGCGCACGGCGATAAAGGCGAGCGTATCGTTTTTGTCACGCGATTTTTGTTCGGCCGCTTCCGCCAGTTCGCTTTCCGACATGTGATGCTTCTTCGATTCGTCCGTAAGAAAGTGGTACTGCTCGTCGTAACGCGCTTTACGTGACGCCCACTCCTTTATTTCACGGTCCAGCCGCGCAAGCTCTTCGCGGTCGCGCGCCGCCTGTTCCATCTTTACGGCAAGCGTCGATTTTAAATCGCTGAGTTCGCCCTGGAGCCTGCTTTTTGCCGTCGAATCATCGTTTTTCTTTACGGTCAGGGCTTCAATTTCCGCTTCCAGCTCCTGCGCTTTTTCGCCGGTACGCGCAAGCATATCTTCCAGTTCGCCGATCCGTTTGCGGGCTTCATCCTGCTGCTTTTCCGCCTCTTGTTTTTCCATATCGTAGACGAGCAGGTGCTCATCCAGATTTTTTTCCTCAACCGCAAGCCGTTCCAGTTCCGCTTTCGCCTGCTGTTCTCCAAGTCTCAGCGCTTCGCCGTTTTTCCTCGCTTCATCCAGCTCCTGTTGCATGCGGGAAGCTTCGGCTTTCAATGCTTTGACTTCCGTTTCAAGCGCCATCGTTGTTTTTTCCATGCCGGCAAGCTTTTCTTTTAATGCTTCCAGTTCGCTTTTTCTCGAAAGGAGTGACACACTGTTTTGTTTCGAAGCCCCGCCTGTCATCGAGCCGCCCGGATTGACAACATCCCCGTCAAGCGTCACGATGCGGTAGCGGTAGCCGAGCATTTTGGCAATCTTGTTTGCACTTTTTAAATCACGGACTACAAGGACATGGCCGAGCAAATTGGACACAATGGACTGGTAGCGGCTTTCAAAGCGGACAAGCTCCGCGCACACGCCGACGTACGCCTCTTCATTGCGGAGCGGTTTGAGGCTTGCTTCCGGAATGGCCCGCGGCTTGATAATATCGAGCGGCAAAAAAGTCGCCCGCCCGGCCTTTCGCTCTTTTAAAAATGCAATGGCGTGCCGCGCATGCCGTTCCGTTTCTGTCACAATATGCTGCATCGAAGCACCCAGTGCTGTTTCAACCGCTTTTTCGTAAGGCGCGGGCACCCGGACCAGCTCAGCCACAGCGCCTTCAATGCCTTCCAGCTGTTTGCCGCGGGCTTTCAAAATTTCGCGCACGCCCTGGTAAAAGCCGGTATAATCCTCTTCCATCTCTTCAAGCGTTTCTTTCCGTGATTTCGCTTTTTGCAAATATTGGTATGCCTGATACAGATTGGACTCCTGTTTTTGATACCGGCTGTTTACGGACTCCAGCTGCCTTTGCTTTTCCATATAGGCACCGGCTGCCGCTTCCAGCTCCTGTTTGATTTTTGCAAGGCGGCCGGTCGCCATTTTTTTCTTTTCCCGCACTTTTTCCCGTTCATCGACATATTTGCGGTTGTCGGCTTCAAGCCGGCTGAGGCGGTTTAACGACGTTTGCACCTGCTGCATAAGCAGGCGCTTTTCATTTTTTCCGCTTGCCTGCTCATTCAGCAGTTCAATATAGTCGCTTTTTAAAGACTCAATTTTTTCCTCCAGATTCGTGCTGAGGCGGAAAAGGCCCGCTTCCTTCTCTTTCACGCTTTCTTTCAGGGACGATAAGGCTTGTTCATTTTCCGCCGCCGTTTGCAAAAGCTTTTCCTTTTGGGCTTCCAGTTCTTTTAAAGCGTTCTCCGCTTCATTTATATTTTTCTCAAGCTGGGCTTTGTTCTCGCTGGCGTTCTTTTTGCGTTCCTTCAGCACTTCTTTTTGCCCTTCGAGTTTTTCCAGCTCTTCTGTCGCTTGAAGCAGCACATTCTGCAAGTCTTGAATCGATTCATCGAGTGCATCTAGTTGATTGCGCTTTTCTGCCAGCTGTGCTTCCTGTTTGCGGATTTCGGAAGAGAGCCCCGCTTCTTTATCCCGGTGTGCTTCAAGCTGCGATTTAAGCGATTCCCACTCGCCATGCAATGATTCTATTTCATACGCCAAAACGGCAATTTCATAATTTTTCAATGCTTCCTTTTGTTCCAGATAATCTTTTGCGACCGATGCCTGCATTTTCAACGGCTCAAGCTGGCTTTCCAGTTCATACAGAATGTCGCTAACACGGTTTAAGTTATCCTGCGTTTCGGCAAGCTTCACTTCCGCTTTTTTCTTGCGCGTCTTATATTTTAAAACGCCGGCTGCCTCTTCAAAAATGCTGCGGCGTTCTTCCGCTTTGCTGTTTAAAATTTCTTCCACTTTCCCCTGGCTGATAATGGAAAAAGCTTCTTTGCCAAGGCCGGAATCCATAAACAATTCCACAATATCCTTCAACCGGCACTGCTGTTTATTGATATAAAACTCGCTTTCCCCTGAACGGTACACCCGCCTTGTCACGCTTACTTCCTGGTAATCGATCGGAAGGGCGCGGCCTTCGTTTTCAAGCGTTAACGTCACTTCTGCAAAATTCAACGGTTTTCTTGTATCGCTGCCGGCAAAAATAACATCTTCCATCTTTCCACCGCGCAGGCTTTTCGCTGATTGTTCACCGAGCACCCAGCGGACGGCGTCGATCACATTGCTTTTGCCGCTGCCGTTCGGGCCGACAACCGCTGTCACGCCCGGAACAAATTCAAAGGAAATTCGGTCCGCAAATGACTTAAATCCGATCACATCGAGACGTTTCAGAAACAATCCGTTCCCCCTCCATTCTTTACGGCTTCTTTTTTTCTTCTTTCTGCAAATTGGATAAAGCCGTTTGCGCAGCCTGCTGTTCCGCTTCTTTTTTGGAGCGGCCTTTTCCTGTCCCGAGCGCTTTATTGTTTAACGACACACTGGAGACGAACTCCTTATCATGCGCAGGGCCGCGTTCATCGAGAATCGTGTATTCCAACACACCGGATGTTCTTTTTTGGACGTACTCCTGCAACTTGCTTTTATAATCCGCCGTGCTGCTGAAGAGCCCCTCGTCTATTTTCGGGAATACGACTTTTTCAAGAAGGGAAACAACAGCCTTTAACCCCTTGTCCAAATAAAGCGCGCCGATAAACGCTTCAAACACATCGGCTAAAAGAGCCGGGCGCGTTCTGCCGCCGGTCATTTCCTCGCCTTTACCGAGCAGGATATACTCGCCAAAATGCAGCTCATTGGCAAAAATGACAAGCGACGGCTCACAGACGACGGACGCCCGCAATTTCGTCATTTCCCCTTCGTTCATCGACGGGAACCGGTTAAATAAATAATGGGAAACGGTCAGTTCCAGGACGGCATCGCCTAAAAATTCAAGCCTTTCATTGTCGTGCCTGCGCTTTTCCGGATGCTCGTTCACATAGGAGGAATGCGTAAAAGCCTGTTTCAGCAGGTTTACGTCTTGAAAATGGATCCCGAGTTGTTCCTGCAGCTTGCCGAATTTGTTTACTACATGTTCTTCATCTGATTTTATTTTTTTTACCATCGTTCATCCACCCGATATCTTGATATAGTTTCAACTTAACTTAAATATATAGAAAAATACTGCTGAACGCAAAGGCATCTCCCAGGACCCGGGCGGTCGTAAATAGGCAAAAAGGGATCGCGCTTTTTTGCCCATTTACCATCCTCAGGCAGGAGACGATTGACGCCGGATTAGAGAAAAATGTCCCGCTTTATGGGGCGGGACATTTTACATGAAGACGATTACTGCTGATTTTGTATGTAATTTACAGCGTCACCCACTGTTACAATTTTCTCAGCATCCTCGTCAGAAATTTCCATTCCGAATTCATCTTCCAATTCCATCACCAATTCCACTACATCAAGGGAATCAGCGCCAAGATCTTCTTTGAATTTCGCTTCCAGTGTAACTTTGGATTCTTCGACACCAAGGCGGTCAACGATGATCTTTGTCACACGCTCTAATACGTCTGCCATGCGGTTCACCTCCCCTCAAGGTATTATAGAGGATTTTTTATAATTAATAAAGCGAAACTTAAAAACAAGCTTTGCCGCGACCGTTACATGACCATTCCGCCATCAACGTGGATCGTTTGCCCGGTAATGTAGTCGGAACTGCTGCTTGCCAAAAACAGGGCAGTCTTTGCCACATCTTCCGGCTTGCCGAAACGGGAAAGCGGGATTTGGCCCAGCATGCCTTCTTTGATGTCTTCCGTCAGCTTATCGGTCATATCCGTTTCAATCATGCCCGGGGCAATGGCGTTTACGGTAATACCGCGGCTTGCCAGCTCACGCGCCGCCGTTTTTGTAAGCCCGATGACACCGGCTTTGGCAGCGGTATAATTGGCCTGACCGGGGTTGCCGCTGATGCCGACAACCGAGGCAATATTAATGATTTTGCCGCTCCGCTGCTTCATCATCGGCCGTGCCGCCGCTTTTGTGCACAGGAAGACCCCTTTTAAATTGGTATCGATGACTGCATCCCATTCTGCTTCTTTCATCCTCATCAAAAGGTTATCCCGGGTGATGCCGGCGTTATTCACCAATATATCAAGTTTGCCGAATTTTTCCAGCACCTGTCTGAACATTTCCTGCACTTCCGATTCATTCGAAACATCAGCCCGGATGGCAAAGGCTTCCACACCATAAGAACGGACGGCGTTTACCACTTCTTCCCCTTTTTCAGCATTCCCTGCATAGTTGACTGCAATATGCGCGCCGGAAGCGGCAAACGCAAGCGCGATTTCGTGGCCGATGCCGCGGGACGCACCGGTCACAAGCGCAACTTTGTCTTTTAAAAGCATTCGGTCTCCTCCTCCATTATTTTTGCAGCGCGCCAACCGCAGCTTCCAGGGTTTCCATATCCTGGACGGCATATGTTTTTACGCTGCGGTCAATTTTCCGGATTAATCCGGAAAGCACTTTGCCCGGCCCGACTTCAATAAAGGTATCAACGCCGAGGCTGATCATTTTTTTGACAGAATCTTCCCATAAAACAGGGGAATAGAGCTGGCGGATACAATTTTCTTTGATGTCCTGAGCGCCCGTTTCCACTTCGGCATCGACATTGGCGATCACAGGAACCGTCGCATCCTGAATTGCAATTTCGTCAAGAACCGTCTTGAATTTTTCCGCCGCCGGTTCCATCAATTTGGAGTGGAAAGGACCGCTTACCTGAAGCGGGAGGACGCGTTTCGCCCCTCTTTCCTTGGCAAGGGCGCCCGCTTTCTCAATTCCGGCAGCTGTCCCGGAAATGACTATCTGGCCGGGACAGTTCAAATTCGCGAGCTGGACCGTTTCCCCTTCACTGCTCACTTCATCTGCAACTTCCTCCAGCACGCCGCGGTCAAGCCCGAGCACGGCGGACATTGCCCCGGCACCGTTCGGGAATGCTTCATCCATATATTCGCCACGTTTGCGTACCGCATATACGGCATCTTCAAAAGACAAAGCGCCGGCTGCCACAAGCGCCGAATATTCGCCAAGGCTGTGCCCGGCTGTGAAATCTGCATGGATGCCCGCTTCCTGAAGCACCTGTAAAATCGCAGTGCTTACCGTTAAAAGTGCCGGCTGGGCATTTTCGGTACGGGTCAGTTTGTCCAGCGGGCCGTTTTGAATGAGCCCGGATAAGTCCATCCCAAGCTTTTCATCTGATTTTTGAAAAACAGCCGCCGCTTTTTCATTTGCACCGGCAACCGACTGCCCCATGCCAACCGTCTGGGATCCCTGTCCTGGAAAAACAAACGCTATTTTTCCCATCTCTTTTCCTCCATCCTTACTTTTGTTCAAGTTGTTGAATTGCGTGTTTGATTTTGCCGGTGACGTCAGACTGTACCATTTCACGCGCCTGCCGTACCGCATTGTAAATTGCATTGGCGTTTGAGGAACCGTGCGCTTTGATGACCGGCGCATTCAGCCCCATTAAGCCTGATCCGCCGTATTCCGAGTAGTCCATAATATTTTTCAGGCCCGACAGTTCTGATTTAATCATCGCAGCGGCCAATTTTGTCTTCAGATTGTGCATGAACACTTTTTTGATCATGGAAAACAAGGATCCGGCCGTACCTTCAATCGTTTTCAGCACCATATTGCCGGTAAACCCGTCTGTGACAACGACATCCGCCGCCCCCTCGAGCAGGTCGCGGGCTTCAACATTGCCGGTAAAATTCAAATCGGTTTCTTTTAAAAGTTGAAATGCTTTTTTTGTTAATTCATTGCCTTTCTTTTCTTCCGTCCCGATATTTAAGAGGCCGACGCGCGGATTTTTTAAGCCTCTTACCTTTTCGGCATACAGCGAGCCCATGATGGCAAACTGCAGCAAATGTTCCGGCTTGGCTTCCGCGTTTGCGCCGAGATCGAGCATGACAAAACCGTGCCCGTCGGTTGTCGGGAGCACCGGGGCAAGGGCCGGCCTTTCAATACCTTCAATCCTGCCAACCACAAAGAGACCGGATGCCATTAGAGCGCCCGTATTTCCGGCTGAGATGCACGCGTCCGCTTCCCCGTCTTTCACGGCTTGGGCCATGCGCACCATGGAAGAATTTTTTTTGCGGCGAACAGCCCGCACCGGTTCGTCTGTTCCAGATATCACCTCATCGGTATGGATAACGGCAACGCGGTCAGACGTTTCCAGTTCCTTCCTGATTTGCGTTTCGTCCCCGAACAGGATAAACGCCGTGTCCGGAAATGCGTTTACAGCCCGGTTAATCCCTTGTACAATTTCTTTTGGGGCATAATCCCCGCCCATTGCATCAATTGCTAATTTCATTCTGTTCAGCCCCGTTTCTAAAATCAAGCTTTTCCCGTGCGAAAGTTTTCCCGGCCGTGCCGCAACCGGGGTTGCCGGTCCCCGGGAAAATGGTTCACCTGTCCGCGAAGCATATTTAAGCACTGCCGCCTTTTCCGGCATGATCCCGATACATTTCAAATTCGCCTTTAAAGACGAGGTCACGGCCGACATAGCTTTCAACAAACACAGTCGTTCTGCCGTTTTCCTGATTGACGTTCGCCACTTTTGCCTTGGCAATGACGCGGTCGCCGATTTTCGCGGACCGCAAAAACCGGATGGTGGCTTTCGCCGTGAGGGCCAGTTCATCATCAATGACGGCAACGGCAAGCGAGTTGGCCTGCGCAAACAGATGATGCCCGCGGGCGATGGCGTTTCGCTTAAAAACATGTTCTTTTTTGACATCAAAAATAGAGATGGCGCTGCGATCCAATTCGATATCGATCACTTCCCCGATGACTTCTTCGATCGGCAGCGCCCTTACTTCATTGGCGAACCGCTTTTCAGCAACGTTTTTGATCCTTTCCCGCAGTTCCGGAATGGAAAGCTCTAGCCGGTCAAGGCGGATCGTCTGCACGCTGACATGGTATTTTTCCGCCAGTTCTTCATCTGTGATAAAAGGATTCTGCCTGATGGTTTCCTGCAAACTTTGCTGCCGGTCCTTTTTTTTCATTTTCATGGGTGACACCATCCGAAATTTTAGGACTTGGTACTAATCGTAGTATATAGAAAGAAAAGGAAGTTTGCAAGAATTGCCAAAGCTCCCCTGGCAAAACGCAAACTTCCTTTAGTCCAGTTTCTCCCCTTCGAGCACACCTGATGCTTCAAGCTGGCGCCGCAAGTGTGAAAAAGCCGGGTCATGCCAGAATGTATCGGAACTGATCAATTGCTGCGCATCCTGCCTGGCTGTTTCAAGCGCCCGGAAATCATGGACCATATCGGCCACTTTAAATTCCGGCAGCCCGCTTTGTTTTTTTCCGAAAAAATCGCCGGGTCCGCGAAGCTCGAGGTCTTTTTCGCTCAAAACAAAGCCGTTGTCCGTTTCTGTCATAATTTTCATCCGCTCTTTGCCGATTTCCGTTTTCGGGTCGGCGAGCAAAATACAATACGATTGTGCATCGCCCCTGCCGACACGGCCGCGCAACTGGTGAAGCTGGGCAAGGCCGAACCGTTCGGCATCATAAATGACCATAATGGTCGCATTCGGCACATTGACCCCGACTTCGACAACCGTTGTCGACACAAGCACCTGAATTTCGTTGCGGCTGAACGCTTTCATGACTGCTTCCTTTTCGTCACCCGGCAGCCTGCCATGCATCAGCCCGGCTGTATACCTGCCATTAAAATATTGGTTTAAAATGGCATACACATCAATCGCGTTCTGGACGTCAAGCTTATCGGATTCCTCGATGAGCGGACAAATAACATACGCCTGCCTGCCTTTTTTGAGCTCTTTTTCGATAAAGCCGAGCACCCTTTCGAACAGATTGTTTTTCACCCAGTACGTTTCAATCTTTTTCCGGCCGGCCGGCATCTGATCAATGACAGAAACATCCATTTCGCCGAACACGGTGATGGCAAGCGTCCGCGGAATGGGCGTCGCCGTCATAAAAAGCACATCCGGATTCATCCCTTTTTCGCGAAGAATCCGTCTTTGCTCAACCCCGAACCGGTGCTGTTCATCGGTGATCACAAGGCCGAGCCGCGAAAATGCCACATCTTCCTGGATTAAAGCATGCGTGCCGATTAAAATATCGATACCGCCTGTACCAAGCTGTTCCAAAAGCGCTTTTCGCCGTTTCCCTTTTACAGTGCTCGTCAGTAAAGCGACCTGGACGCCGTGCGGTTCGAGCAGCTGGCAAAGCGATTCGGCATGCTGCTCGGCGAGAATTTCCGTCGGGACCATTAGCGCCCCTTGAAATCCCGCCGTCACCGCAGCGTATAACGCAATCGCAGCGACGACCGTCTTCCCGGAGCCGACATCTCCCTGGAGTAAACGGTTCATGCGGAACGGCGACTTCAAGTCCGCGCAAATTTCGTTCACTACTCTTTTCTGGGCGGCCGTCAATGAAAACGGCAAGGAGCCGATAAAATGTCTTAATTTCCGCACATCATAGCGGATGGCCCGGCCGTTTGAATGTTCGCGCTCGAATTTCCTTAACGCCTGCATCTTCAGCTGAAAAGCCAAAAACTCTTCGTATACAATGGTCCTTCTCGCCATTTTCACTTCCTGTTCCGATTTTGGGAAGTGCATCGCATACATGGCCTGCTTTTTCGGCATTAATTTATATTTTGCAAGCATTTCTGCCGGCAGCGCCTCTTCGATTTCACTGCCATAAGCATGAAAGGCGGATTGAATGTATTTGCGTAACGTTTTTACCGTCATTTTGCCTTTCACCGCATAGACGGGCCCGAATCCGGACGTTTGATCAGCCGTGCCTGTTTTTACGGATTGGGCCGTAATCGTCTGCCGGTGCATGTCCCATTTTCCGGTAACCGTAATCACATCATGGACATGGATTTTCTTTTTCAAATACGGCTGGTTAAAACAGACAACCGTAATGAGAAAATCGCCTGCGAACACTTTCATCGACAGGCGTGACCGTTTTTTTGAATAATAGATGAGGGAGGGTTCGCTATGCACCCTCCCCGTCACCGTCACCCGTTCATCATGCCGGACTTCACGCAAATCTTTGAGCCGGTCATCTTCATACCGGAAAGGAAAATAAGTAAGCAGGTCATAGATGGTAAAGATCCCCATCTGCCCGAGGCTTGCTTCCGTTTCTTCACCGATCCCTTTTAAGACGGATACCGGCTGATCAAGCGGGCTATTCATGCAGATCAAGCGGCATACCGAAAATTTTGGCTTCCAGTTTCCGGGCGGTCGGCGTATCTGCCAAGCCTCCCCGCGCTGTTTCTTTGAGCGCAGTCGGCATCTGCTGCCCGACGCGGTACATCGCATCAATCACTTCATCGCAAGGGATCCGGCTTTTAATGCCGGCCAGCGCCATATCTGCCGCAACCATCGCATTGGCCGCCCCCATCGCATTCCGTTTCACGCATGGCACTTCCACAAGACCGGCAACAGGATCGCATACCAGGCCGATCATATTTTTCAACGTAATGGCCATCGCATGGGCGCATTGTTCCGGTGTGCCGCCTGCCATCTCAACGATAGCCGCGGCAGCCATCCCGGCGGCTGATCCGACTTCTGCCTGGCAGCCGCCTGCTGCGCCGGAAATAAACGCATTATTGGCCACCACAAAACCGAATGCGCCGGCTGTAAATAAGAAACGGACCATTTCTTCACGCGTCGGATGCAGTTTGTTTTTAACTGCAAAAAGCGTTCCCGGCACGACGCCGGCAGAACCGGCCGTCGGCGTTGCGCAAATCGTTCCCATTGCCGCGTTCACTTCATTTGTCGCAACGGCTTTGCTGACGGCATCCAAAATGGTTGCGCCAGATAAGAAATTGCCTTTTTCAATATATTTTTGCAGCAGTACGGCATCGCCGCCCGTAAGCCCTGAGTGGGAGTGGACGCCGGCAATCCCTTTTTCAACTGCTTTTTCCATCACAGCCAGATTTTCATCCATCTTTTTTATGATGGCTTCCCTCGATTTTCCGGTTACTTCCATTTCCTGCTCTATCATAATTTCCGAGATTTTTTTATTTTGCTGTTCGGCCAGTTCTACAAGCTCAGCAACATTCCGAAACATAATTTCCCTCCTTCAATATCCATGCTGCTTCTCCTGGCACAGGCAAGGATGCACGCACATTTTTTTAAAGACAGCCAAAAGAAAGCGCCACCTGCTTAGCAGCTGCGCTTTTTTCTCACTATTAATCTACAACTCTTGCAACCTGGGTAATATTCGGGAGCCGCTTCATTTCTTCAATGACGGCATCATCGAGATTCTGGTCCACTTCGATAGCCATCAATGCCATCTTTCCGGCTTCTTTGCGCGATACTTCCATATGGCCGATATTGATTTCATGTGCTGATAAAATATTGGATACGGCCGCAATCGCCCCGTAGCGATCCTGGTGAACGACGAGCACGGCCGGATGGTGGCCGGATAAGTGTAGCTCAAAGCCGTTTAGTTCTGTTACTTCAATTTTTCCGCCGCCGATTGAGATACCGGTCAGTTCCATATCTCCCGATGCGTCGCCCATCCGGATCTTTACCGTGTTCGGGTGGTCCGGGACGGCGCTTTCCACGAAAAACTTTACCGAAAGTCCGTGCTGTTCCGCAATCTGAAGAGAAGATTTGATCCGTTCATCATCCGTGTCAAAATCGAGCAGGCCGCCGACAATGGCAACGTCTGTACCGTGCCCTTTATAGGTGGTCGCGAACGATCCGTAAAAATGGATGTCTGCCCACTTTGGCTGCCTGCCGAATAAGCTTCTCGCCACCCGACCGATGCGCGCGGCACCTGCTGTATGGGAGCTCGAGGGCCCGATCATCACCGGGCCGATAATATCAAAAACACTTTTATATTTCATTGCGCATCACACCCACATTATTGTGTTTTTTCGCGATTTCAATCTTGGTGGGTGCGCCCCGTTTTTCAGGCCGCACCTGCCGTTAGCTGCTTTAAAGTTTGCCGGGCAAAACCGGCTGTTGGTTCGGCCGGCTCGCCCGAACTGGAACCTTTTTACCAAAAAAGAATGGATGAAAGCTTTGCACTTGAAAGCGCTGCAACAGATGAAAACAAACAGCAGCGGATGGTGCATTTTTTCGTATTCAGCAAGCTCTTTTTATAATATGCAGGCAAGCAATCTTATTCCACTGCCAAAATAAAGGAATATAACGGCTGCCTGCCTTCATGGACTTCAATTTCTATCTCCGGCCAGTTGGTTTCAATATAGGAAACGAGTTCGTCCACCTGCGCCTTGCTGACATCTTGTCCGTATATGATGGTGACAATTTCATCTTCCGCGCCGATCATCTGCGAAAGCAGCTGCCCGGATGCTTCCAACAGAGCAGGGCTCGTTTTGACGATTTTCCCTTCGTAAATCCCCATATAATCCCCTTTTTTGATGGAGATGCCGTCAATATTCGTATCCCTGACCGCATTGGTGACCTGGCCGGATTTTACGCGGCCGAGCGCTTCTTCCATTGCTTGGACGTTTTTATCAAACGGCTGTCCGGGGTTAAATGCGAGCAGCGCCGCCATTCCCTGCGGCACGGTTTTAGACGGGACAATGGCCACTTTTTCTTCCGCCAGTCCTGCAGCCTGCTCGCTTGCCATGACGATATTTTTATTGTTCGGCAAAATGATGATTTGTTTTGCGTTTGTCTCTTCAATGGCTTTCAAGATGTCTTCGGTACTCGGGTTCATCGTCTGGCCACCTTCAATGACCACATCGGCGCCGATGCTTTTAAACAGCGCAGCAATTCCGTCCCCCATCGCAACCGTAATGACACCGTAATCTTTCTTTTCTTTTTGCGCCTGTTCCGCTTCGTTTTCGCCGACAAGCGCGTGATGCGTTTCGCCGACGATCGCGCTGTGCTGCTCGCGCATATTGTCCACTTTTAACTTAATGAGGCTGCCGTATTGCTGGCCGTAGTTCAAAACATCACCCGGGCGCTCAGTGTGGACATGGACTTTCACGATATCATCATCCGAAATGACCAGGAGGGAATCCCCGAAACGGCTCATATCACTGCGGAACCGCTCCTCCGAGAATGTCTTGGCGGACGGTTTGGAGCGGTCGAGTCTGACCATAATTTCCGTGCAGTACCCATATTTGATATCTTCCGTACGCATAAAGTCCTGCACATGCTTATGGTGTTCGGCGTTTACGAGCTCGTCCATTGACGGCATGACGGACGGTGTATCCGGCAGCTCTTCCCCTTTTAACTCGGCAAGAAAGCCTTCATAAATAAAAACAAGCCCCTGGCCGCCGCTGTCGACCACGCCGACTTCTTTTAACACCGGCAACATGTCCGGCGTCCGGCTCAGCGTCGTTTTCGCTTCCCCGAGGATCGCTTCCATGACTGCCGCCAGATCCTTTTCGGTTTTCGCCGTTTGCACGCCTTTTTTGGCCGCTTCCCTTGCAACGGTGAGAATCGTTCCTTCAACCGGCTTCATGATCGCCTTAAAAGCGCTCTCGATCCCGGCCTGAAAAGCCGCTGCAAACTCTTTTGCGGAAATATGCGCTTTAGTTTCAATCGATTTGGAGAAGCCGCGGAACAGCTGGGATAAAATCACGCCCGAATTGCCCCGCGCGCCCATCAGCAGCCCTTTTGCAAAACTTGCGGCAACGGACCCGATATGCGCCTGGACATTTTTTTGCACTTCCTTTGCACCGGAAGTCATCGTTAAATTCATATTTGTTCCCGTATCGCCATCAGGGACAGGGAATACATTCAGGGCGTCAACCGTTTTGGCATTTGCCGCAAGATGGTTCGCCCCTTGTATGACCATTTCTGCAAAACGCTTTCCATCCAGTGATGTAACCACAAAATTTCCTCCTCGTTACGGGTTCGCGACACGCACGCCCTGAACGTAAATATTAATGGCGTCAACTGATAAGCCGACTGTTTGATTCAGCGTATATTTTACTTTCTGCTGGACGTTGCGGGCGATTTCGGAAATTTTTGTCCCGTAGCCCACAATGATGTACATGTCAATTTCGACTCTTTCATCCTGTTGACGCACAATGACGCCCCTCGAGAAGTTTTCTTTGCGCAGAATTTCTGTAATGCCGTCTTTAATTTGATTTTTCGAGGCCATGCCAACAATGCCGAAACAGTCGATGGCGGCACCTCCTGCAATCGTGGCGACGACTTCATTCGATATATCAATTTGTCCGTAATGCGTATTTATTTCAATCGGCATAAATCGCTCCCCCTTATCTTCACTGTTTCCAAACCGGATTTGACCTGCTACCGCCATTGTACTATAAGACAGGGTACATGGAAAGCAGAGCAGGTCTGCATTGTTATAGTTTACCACAAAACAGGTTGCCCTGCATGTATCCCTTCCGGCAGGACTTGCATTGTGTCTTCCAATATGATAAATTATTATAGTGAATTTTTAACGAAAAATGAAGAGATGAAAGCATAAATATGTTCTATTTCTGCTTCGCAACAGGAGGAGGGAATACAATGCCGAAAAAATGTGCAATTACAGGACGTAAAACGGTATCCGGCAATAAACGTTCTCACGCCATGAACGCAAACAAACGCACCTGGAAAGCGAACTTGCAAAAAGTGCGCATTCTGGTGGACGGCAAACCGCAACGCGTCTGGGTTTCCGCTCGCGCTTTGAAATCCGGGAAAGTCGAACGTGTATAATGCAAAAACAGGAAACCGGGTATCCGGTTTCCTGTTTTTTTTTTGCGGCAAAAAAACCGGCGCGTCGCCGATTTTCCCGCTGTGTAGAATGAACTGCCCCACGAACCACCATGCGTCCATTTTATCTCTTATCCTTTTTTAAAAGTCCCCAGCATGGCCCTGACAATACCGCCCAAAAATTTAGGCAGTTTAATCGTATAAAATTTCATGTATGTCCCTCCCCATTCAAATACAATCCGGGTCTCCCGCACATTATATTCATGCGTAAGCGAAAAGGATACAGCCTGCTTGTTCATGAAATATCATTAATCATGGCTTCTTACCATCATTAATATGCCGCTTGAAAAAGAAAAAGTACCAAAATCACGGATTAGTTCATTGCTGACACAAAGGGTGGTGCCCCTTACAATATGCCGGTTTTCAAGCGGATACTTAAATCCGGTTAAAAAGATCCCTTCTACCTCTTCCGTCAACGGGAGAAAAGAAACATACGGATACGCATCCATTTTTTCAATCGTATAAGTTCCGGGCAAAAACATTTCCACGAGATTCTGCCTGTCGATCATTTCTATTTTTCCTTTAAATTGCAAAGCTTTTTCATGTACAAGTAAAAGGACATTGGTAAAAGCATGATCGAGCCGTCCGCCGGTAGCACCAAAAATGCGGATCACATCCGGATCCTGGCTGATTGCCCACATTAAGGCCAGCTCCATATCGGTCTCATCTTTTTCGGGCTGGAATTTGCGGATATGCTCAAGTTTCCGGTTGATCCAGTCCCATTCTTCCTGATTGACAGAATCAAAGTCGCCAAAGGCCATTTCCGGGATGATCCCTTGTTTAAGCAAATGCAGCACGCCCCTGTCTACACCTGCCCATGCCGCTCGTTTGTCCTCCGCATATGGCGCAAGATCCGGCACATTTTCGGGCGGGCCGCCTGCTAAAATATAGATTTTCTTTTCCATGCCTCATTCCCCTTTTATACGACGGATTTAAGACAACCTGATGCTTTGTCCACTCCCCGCGGGTTTTTCATGCAGAAAAAGCCGGATGAACCCCGGCTGTTGTTTTACTGCCCGTATTTTAATGCCTGGATCGCTTTTTTCCGGTTCTTGCTTTTAAAAATATTGGAGCCCGCAACCAGCACCGTTGCACCGGCCTGTGTGCATTTTTGCGCTGTTTCCGGATGGATGCCGCCGTCGACTTCAATGTCAAATGCAAGCCCCTGCTCTTTTTTTAAACGGTGCAGTTTTTCAATTTTCGGGACAACGGATTCAATAAAAGCCTGTCCGCCAAACCCGGGATTGACCGTCATCAGCAATACAAGGCCGACATCCCCCAGTATGGGCGCAATCCATTCGACCGGTGTGGCGGGATTTAAGACAACGCCGGGATTTACACCAAGGGACCGGATTTCCTGGATCGTCCGGTGGAGATGCCTGCACGCTTCCACATGGACAGAAATTGTATCCGCCCCTGCTTTCGCAAAAGCTTCCAAATACTGGTCCGGATTTTCAATCATTAAATGGACGTCGAGCGGAAGCTTTGTGACCGGCCGCACCGCCCCGACAACGAGCGGTCCCATCGTAATGTTCGGCACAAAATGGCCGTCCATTACATCAATATGGATCCAGTCCGCCCCGCCTTCCTCCACATCTTTAATTTCCTCTCCCAGTTTTGCAAAATTTGCAGACAAAATAGAAGGTGCGATTTTTACCATCGTCAATACCTCGGCTTTCTGTTTTTAATTTCCTGAAGAAACTGGATGTAATGGCTGTACCGGAATGAAGCGATCTCCCCTTCGGCCAAAGCAGCTTTGACCGCACAATGTGGCTCGTTTTCATGCAGACAGCCGCGGAACTTGCAGCCGGCCGCTTTTTCACTGATCTCCGGAAAATTATCCCCAAGCTCCGTTAATTCCACACTGTTGAAGTCGAGTGAGCTGAAACCTGGCGTATCTGCGACGAGCCCGCCTCCGACCGGCAACAGTTCAACATGGCGGGTAGTGTGCTTCCCCCTGCCCAGATGCGTGGAAATTTCATTTGTTTTTAAACCCAAAGCAGGGTCCAGGCGGTTGAGAATGGACGTTTTCCCCACTCCGGACTGGCCGCAAAAGACGGTGATTTTTCCTTTCAATGCCGAAAGCAAAGCATCTGCCCCTTCGCCTGCTTTCGCCGACGACAACATAACCGGGTAACCGATTTGCCGGTATACTGCAAGCGTCTCGAGTAGCTTTTCTTTTTCATCCGCGCCTAGGAGATCGCATTTTGTGATTAGAATAAGCGGGCGAATCAGGTTCTTTTCAATCGGGACTAAAAAACGGTCCAAAAGCAGCGTAGAAAAGGCTGGTTCTTTTGCGGAAAAAACCAAAACAGCCTGATCCACATTGGCAATCGGCGGACGGACGAGTTCATTCTTTCTTTCGCCGATGTCCAAAATATAACCTTCCCTCCCGTTTTCTTTTTGGAATTCGACATGGTCCCCGACGAGCGGGGTGATTTTCCTTTTACGGAAGACGCCTCTGCCCCTGCATTGGTAAATTTCGCCGTCTTCACGATTTTTCACATAGTAAAAGCCGCTTAAAGCCTTGATGATTTTTCCTTCTGCCATACATCCACCTCCATCTCTCCGACATTTTCAAACCAGGGGAGGCGCCGGGTTACGGCCCAGCGCTTTCTCAGTTAAGAAAGGATAAATTTTCAATTTCTACTTTCCTAACGCATAAATGCAACGACGGCTCTGCTCTCGCCTAAGGATGGGACGCCCGCATTTTCTTAATTTGGATACGGAACGGTCTCTTCGGCGATGACTTTGCCATCCCTCATGATTTTGTATGTCGCCTCTTTCCCGTATTCAATCGTGAACTCCAGCTGTTTTTTCACCGTTTTCGTAATCTCAAACGTTTGAACAGGTGCGGACATCGAATGGTTCATGTCTTCAATAAAAATTTGCACTTCCTGTTTCGGGTTTTCTTGTGCAGATGCATCTGTTTTGCCGCCGGAATCGTTTCCGTTTGATTCGCTGTTGCTGTCACCGGACTGGCTGTTTCCGTCCGACCCGGAACTTTCGCTATTGTTTTCATTTGTGCTCCCGGCGGAATCCGTGTCCGGCTCATACGGGATCGTTACTTCCTTTGTGACCGTCTTTGGCGGCATTTCTTTCTGTCCTTTGCTGATGGTCACTTTTACGACCGAGCCTTTTTTCAGCTCCGTTCCCGGCTGCGGAGATTGAGATATGACATGGTCCTTTTTCACGGTATCCGAATAATCTTTTCCGGCATATTCAATGGAAAAACCGGATGTTTTTTCATAGGCGTCCAGCTGTTTTTTTGAAAATCCGGTTAAATCCCCAACTGCATAAGTTTCTGGGCCTTTGCTTACAGTAAAGGTAAGCACCGTGCTTTCGGGCACCACTTTTTTATCGGGCGCGGGATCCTGCGATATAATGGTCCCTTGCGAACTGTCATCGTACACTTCTTCTTTATCGATGTCTTTAAAATGTTCGCCAGTCAATAAATTTACGACATCGTCAAACTGCCTGCCGGTATAATCGGACAGGGTAAATGTTTCTTTTCCCGTGCTGATATAAAGGGAAACTTTTGTCCCCTCTTTGATTTTTTCCCCGGCTTCGGGATCCGTTTTGATCACCTGCCCCTTTGGTACCGTTTCGCTTGTTGTTTTAATCTTCTCCCCGGTTTTCAGACCATGCGCCGTAAGCACGGCGGCAGCAGCATCCGCCGTTTTGCCTGATACTGACGGGACGCTGACGGTTTTCGGGCCGAGCAGGGACGGCAGCAACAAGGCGGCAAGGCCGGCAAGCACGACCAAAAAGGCAAGGGTGCCGACAACGAATGGCCATTTTTTCCGCCGTTTTTTCTCTTTTTTGTCCCGCTTTGTGTCCGGTTTCTTTTCTTTTTCGTTTTCCCCGGCCGGATTTGCGATAATCGTTTCTTCATTCCGGTCGGGGCCGGCAGCCACTTCGGAAATCACCGGGATAATTTTCGTCTGATCTTCGTCTTCTGGGATGACGAATTTCGGTTCATTCAGCCTTTCCGGCAGGAGTGCGGTGCGGATATCCTCCCCCATTTCTTCAGTGCTGTTATAACGGTAAAACGGATCTTTTGCCGTTGCTTTTAAAACAATATTTTCAACACTTTGGGGAATATCGGGATTCCACCTTTTCGGCGACGGCGTCTCGCTTTGCAAATGTTTTAAAGCAATGGAAACGGCAGATTCCCCGGAAAAAGGAAGCCTTCCCGTTAAAAGCTCGAACATCACGATGCCGAGTGCGTATATATCCGATTTATATGTGGCAACACCGCCCCTTGCCTGCTCGGGGGAAAGATAATGGACCGAACCGAGCACGGCATTTGTCCGGGTGATTGAAGTAGCGGATAAAGCCATGGCAATCCCGAAGTCCGTAATTTTCACAACGCCATCATGGCTGATTAAAATATTTTGCGGCTTAATGTCACGGTGGATAATATGGTTGTCATGGGCATGTGCGATCGCCGCTGCAAGCTGTCCCATAATGTCCAGCGTTTTCTCAACGGAAACCGGGCCGTTTTGCTGTATGTATTGTTTTAACGTCATGCCCTCGACATTTTCCATGACGATATAATTTAAATCGTCCTCTTCGCCAACATCATAAATACTGACAATATTCGGATGGACCAGGCTCGTTGCCGATTGGGCCTCCCTGTGAAAACGTTGGATAAACTCCGGCTCATTTGCAAAATCCGGGCGCAGCACTTTGACGGCCACATCACGGTCCAAAATCATATCGCGGGCCAGATAGACGTTTGCCGTGCCGCCGCCGCCGATCAGGCTTTTGACTTTATAGCGGCCGCTGATCCGTCTTCCGATTAACATTAAGGGCACCCGCCTTTATTGCGGCCGGACGAAAGAAGCACAATCGTAATATTGTCTTCCCCACCGTTTTCATTGGCATAATCCACGAGCATGTCCGCTTTCTCCCCAAGCGGCAGATCTTTTTCCAGCACTTCTTTCATCACTTCCGTCGGCACTTTATTCGACAGGCCGTCTGAACAAAGCAGCAAAGTATCATTTTCTTCAAATACAATCGTTTTTAAGTCGGGCGAGATCGAATCTTCCGTCCCGAGCGCTTTCAGGATCACATTTTTATGTGGGTGATTTTCGGCGTCTTCTTTTGAAATCTGGCCGGTTTTGACCAGTTCATTGACCAGCGAATGATCTTCCGTCAGCTGCTGGAAGCCGTTTTCATTAAAAATATAGCCGCGGCTGTCTCCGATATTGGCGATGGAAATAAAGCCTTCGGTGCAGACCGCTGCAACCAGTGTGGTGCCCATTCCTTCGCATTCAGGGTGATGGGCGGCATGTTCAAATAAACGGGCATTCACCTCGCCGATCGTCTCGGAAAGCCACGCCTCCGCGGACTCCGCATCGGCAACCGGGCCGAATTTTTCAAACGCTTCTTTAAAACATTGCACCGTCATGCCGCTCGCAATGTCACCCGCACGATGGCCGCCCATTCCATCCGCAACAATCGCAAGGAGATCACCGCCGGCATTTTCAAAGACTCCCCCACTGTCTTCGTTATGCTGCCTTACTCTGCCCTTGTCCGTTTTGTAGACAGATTCCATTATACCCCCACCTTCATACTCTTTGACGTGTTTATCATCAGGCAAACCTATGCTTTACCGGCCTTTTTGCGGATGCTGGCGATGAAAAATCCGTCCCCGCCGAAGTCCTGCGGAAAAATTTGCATCCGGTATCCGTCAACGCAAGATTCCATTGCTTCCGGGACGTGCAGCGGATACGGTTCAAATTCCGGATGTTCCTGCAAAAATGTTTCAATCGTCCCTTCGTTTTCTTCCCGGTCAACGGTGCAGGTACTGAAAACAAGGATGCCATCCGGTTTTAACAGTTCCGACACACCCGATAAAATCGAAAGCTGGACCTGCTTAAGCGCATGGATATCGTCAACGGTTTTCGCATATTTGATATCCGGTTTCCGCCGCAGCACGCCAAAACCTGTGCACGGCGCATCGACAAGAATGCGGTCAAAAGTATTTTTTTCAAAACGGGCGCCTGCATCCCGGCTGTCCATCGCAATCGCTTCGACCTGTCCGGTACCGAGCCTCTCTGCATTTTCCTGAACCAGTTTTACTTTATGCGGATGGAGATCGAGCGCGACAACTTCTCCCGTTCCTTCTAACTTTTCCGCAATATGGGTCGTTTTTCCGCCCGGTGCCGCACAAGCGTCCAAAATCCGCTGGCCTTCCTGGATGCAAAGCGCATAGGCAACCGCCATCGAACTTTCATCCTGGATGGTGAAGAGTCCTTCTTTAAAGCATGCTGAGCGGGCAAGATTGCCTTTTCGTGAGCGGACAGCTTCCGGAATAACCGGGCTCCGCTCAACGGTAAACCCTTCCCGCTCCAGTTTTTCGATGACTTCATCCACGGATGCCCGGTTCAGGTTCACCCTTGCTGTCTGTAACGGCGGAATCAGGTTTGCTTCACACATTTCTTTCGTTGTTTTATAGCCGTAAGCTTCCGCCCATCTTGCCACAAGCCAGTGCGGATGGCTCGTTGCTACCGATAATCTTTCAAGCGGGTCTTCTATTTCCTTTAAACTTCTGAGCCCCCCGCGCTGGATGGCGCGCAAAACGCCGTTGACTATCCCGGAAATCCCGCGGTGGCCCCGTTTTTTGGCGATCTCCACCGCTTCAAAAATAATCGCGCGGTCAGGGATTTTATCTAAGTATACCATTTGATATAAAGACAAGCGCAACAAAATCCGCACCCAATTTTCAATTTTTTTGCGCAAAAACGGGGCGAGAAAATAGTCCAGTGTCTGTTTTCTCTGCAACGTGCCATAAGTGATTTCCGTAAGCAGCGCCCGGTCAGGACCGTGGAACCGGTATTTTTCAATATAGCGGTCAAGCAGCAAATTGCTGTACGACTCGTTTTTCTCCACTGCCTCCAAAAGTTCAAGCGCCGCTTCACGGACATTTTTTCGTTCTTTACTCATCTTCATCTCCAAATTTCATTCCGGGTGCAAGGCCGCCCGCTGAACCGTTTAAAAATTGCGCAACCGCCATCCGTTTCTTCCCGGCAGGCTGCAGTTCCGTTATTTTAATGCCGGTTGTGCTGCCCGTTGCGACCACGATCCCGTCTTTTTCTATCGTGACAATGGTGCCCGGCTCCGCCTGCTCAGAAAGCGGCACTTTTTCGCTTTTCCATATTTTAAACGTCTTTCCGCCAAGCACGGTGTAGGCAACCGGCCACGGGCACAGGCCCCTGATTTGGTTGTAAATGACTTCCCCCGGTTTTTTCCAATCGATTTTTTCCTGGCTGCGTGTAATATTATGGGCAAACGTCGCCTTCTGTTCATCCTGCGGCACCGGCGTCACTTCTTTTGCCAGGATTTTCGGCAGCGTTTCGGATAAAAGCACAGCGCCCGCTTTGCTCAGCTTGTCATGGAGGGTACCAGCATCATCGGTTTCTTCAATTTCGACTTCCCGCTGGCTGAAGATGTCGCCGGCATCGAGTTTTTCCGCCATGTACATAATGGTTACGCCGGTCTTTTTCTTCCCTTGTAAAATAGCCGTATGGATCGGCGCCCCGCCACGCAGTTCCGGCAGCAGTGACGCATGGACATTGATGCAGCCGAACGGGGGTGCATCAAGCAATGCTTTCGGTAAAATCTGCCCGTATGCGCATGTAACCACAACATCCGGCTTGAGAGCCAAAATACGGGCGAGGCTTTCCGGCTCGCGCAATTTTTCCGGCTGAAAAACCGGAATGCCGTGCTTTTCCGCCTCCCGTTTTACAGGCGGAGGGGTTAAAACCTGTTTTCTGCCAACCGGCCTGTCCGGCTGCGTCACAACGCCAATGACCTCGTACCCGTCGCGGATCAAAGTCTGTAAAACCGGCACGGCAAAATCCGGCGTTCCCAAAAACACCACTTTCGTCATTCGGCATCGACCTCCTCAAAAACCAAGTCTTCCTCATCCACATAATCAATGATTTTGGACGTAAACAAAACGCCGTGCAGATGGTCGATTTCATGCTGCAAAGCGCGGGCAAGGAAATCTTCCGCTTCAATGGTGAACGCCCTTCCGTTTGCATCCTGTGCTTTAACTTTCACATAATGGGCGCGCGAAACCGTCCCATAAACGCCGGGAAAACTCAGGCAGCCTTCGACATCCGTCTGTTCCCCGCGCCTTGTTACGATTTTCGGATTGATGAGGTCAATCCGGCCTGTTCCATCGCCGGTATCGATAACGGCGATTTGCTGGTTGATGCCGACTTGCGGGGCGGCAAGGCCGACCCCGTCCGCTTCAAGCATCGTTTCATACATTTCATCCAGTACCGCTTTTAAAGACGAGCCGAATGCCGTAACCCGTTTGCATTTTTCCTCCAAAATAGCGGCAGGATATTTTACAATCTCCATCATTTCGAATCACTCGTTCCTGTTACATCATCATATTAGGATTGACATCGACCGCGATGCTTAATCCTTCCGAGGCAATCTGGTGCTGGAAATGTTCCAGCAAAACAGATAATGTTTCATTGAGCCGCGGTTCCCGTTTGTATTTTATCAGACATTGGTAACGATATCTATTTTTCACACGGGGCACCGGGCATGCCGAAGGGCCTAAAATCACACTTCCGCCCGACACCCGGTTTCGCATAAAGCCTGCGATTTTTTCGGCCGCGGACATGGCTTTCATCACATTTTCATGGCTGACCGTAATCAGGGTGAGATAGTAAAAAGGAGGATAGGCGCCCACTTTCCGCATTCTCATTTCCTGGCGGTAAAAGCGTTCATAGTCCTGTTCCCCTGCAAATTGGATGCTGTAATGTTCGGGGGTATAGGTTTGGACCACAACCTCGCCTTCCAGCTGGTGCCGCCCCGCGCGCCCGCTTACTTGTGTTAAAAGCTGAAACGTTTTTTCAGACGCCCTGAAATCGGGTAAATGGAGCATCGTGTCCGCATTCAGTACGCCGACAAGCGTAATATTTGGGAAATCGAGCCCTTTTGCAATCATCTGCGTCCCGAGCAAAATATCGGCTTCCCCGTTTGCAAAGCTTTGAAGCATCCGTTCATGTGCCCCTTTGCGGCCGGTTGTATCGACATCCATCCGAATCACGCGCGCTTCGGGCAACAGCCGCCCCAGTTCCTCTTCCACTTTCTGCGTCCCTGTCCCGAAATAACGAATATGGGAACTCCCGCATTCCGGGCATGTTGCGGGCACAAACGTCTCGTAACCGCAGTAATGGCATTTCATTTCGTTTGTAGAGCGGTGATAGGTAAGCGAGATATCACAGTTCGGACATTGCTGCACATACCCGCAGTCCCGGCACATGACAAAGGAGGAGTATCCCCTTTTATTCAGCAGCAGCACGGTTTGCTGTTTTTTCTCCAGACGGTCTTTCAATTTTTCAAAAAGCTCTCTTGAGAACATGGAACGGTTGCCTGCGCGCAATTCTTCGCGCATATCGACAATCGAAACCTCGGGAAGCGGGTGGTTGTTCATCCGTTTTCCCATTTTCAGCAAAGTATAGACCCCTTTTTGCGCGCGGGCAAATGATTCAAGCGACGGGGTGGCGCTGCCGAGTATGACCGGGCAATGGTGGTTTTTGCTCCGGAAAAGGGCGACGTCCCTCGCATGGTAGCGCGGGTTGTCCTCCTGTTTGTAGCTGTTTTCATGTTCTTCATCAATAATAATGATGCCAAGATTTTCAAGCGGGGCAAAAATCGCCGACCGCGCCCCGACGACCACTTTCGCTTCTTTGCGGGTAATTTTCCGCCATTCATCGTATTTTTCGCCGACCGATAAGCCGCTGTGCAAAACCGCCACGTCTTTGCCGAAACGGCTTTTAAAACGGTTCACCATTTGCGGCGTAAGAGAAATTTCCGGCACAAGGACAATCGCCTCTTTTCCCTGGTTCAGCACTTCCTGTATCGACTGGAGATAAATTTCCGTTTTTCCGCTGCCCGTTACGCCAAAAAGCAAAAACGTTTCATTTCTGTTTTCGCGGACAGCGGAAAGGACCGGGCCGATTGCCTGCTTCTGCTCCGCAGTCAAAGCATGTGGCACGCTCTTTTGAAATTGGCGGCCGGCATACGGGTCGCGGTACGATTCTTCCTGTTTTTCTTCCAACCATCCTTTTTCAAGCAATGTTTTGATAACCGCCCGCGATACGCCAGCTGTTTCCGCCAGTTCGGGAGAAGCCATCTTAGCATCCGGATTTTCCAGGAAAAATTGCAGCACCTGCTTTTGCTTCGGTGCATTTTTCGGCACTTCTTCCATCCGTTTTTCAAGCTCGTCTTTGGACAGCGGGCAGAAAATAAGCCGGACCGTTTTCTTATTGGCTTTGCTTTTGACTTCATACACGACTTCCACCGATCCGTTTTTCGCTTCTTTTTGCAGAAACGGCAGAAAGCCCTTTTGCTGTGCTTCTTTCCAGCTGATTTCGTCATGACCCTTAAACACTTCGTCAAGAAAAGGGTTGGCGCCCCCGTCCTGCCTTTTGATGCGTTTTTCGTATTTTGCCTTCATCGCAGCCGGCAGCATCGCCTGGTAAGCGGAGATTTTCAGGCAAAGCGTTTCCTTCGCAAGCCAGTCCCCGAGCGCAAGCAGCTCCGCATTCAAAACCGGGGCCAAATCCTGCGGCGCAATGATTTCACGCAAGTTCTTCACTTCTGAACGGTCTTTTATACCCGCAACAAATCCCTGGATCGTGCGCGGACCAAACGGGACAATGACGCGCATTCCCGGCTGGATGGCCGTTTCCCATTTTTCCGGGATCCGGTAATCAAAATATTTATCTGTCTGCATTGCCGGTATATCGACAATCACATTTGCAATCTTCATTTCTTTTCGCCCTTTTCGATCTCGCGGCAGATTTCGCGCAAAATTTCCCTTGCCGCCTCATGCTTGGAAAGCAGCGGGAGTTCCCGTTTCGAGCCGTCGCGTTTAAAAATGGTCACGATATTGGTATCACCAGCAAATCCAGCGCCTTCCCGGCTCACATCATTGGCGACAATTATATCCGCACGCTTCCGTTCCATTTTGTCGCGCGCATAGTTTTCGAGATTATCGGTTTCCGCGGCAAAGCCGACGAGAAAAGGCTTGTCCGGCCTTTCGCCGAGTTCTTTTAAAATATCTTTTGTCCGTTTCAGTTCCAGCGTCAGGTTGCCCGGCTGTTTTTTCATTTTTTTATCAAAGACACGGACCGGCGTGTAGTCTGCCACGGCCGCGCTTTTAATGATGATATCCGCCTCTTTGTAGCGGCCCATGACCGCATGATACATCTCCTCTGCGCTCTCCGCTTTGATGATTTCCGTTTCGGCGGGCGGTGTCAGATTGTCCACACTTGTGACAAGCAAAACGTTTGCCCCCATATTGGCCGCTTCTTCGGCAAGCGCAAATCCCATTTTTCCGGACGAACGGTTTGAAAGAAAACGAACAGGATCAATTTTTTCAATCGTCGGGCCGGCTGTCACTAAAACCGTTTTCCCGGACAACGGTTTTGGTCCGCCACCGCTGAAAAAATCTTTCAAAAGCGCCACGATGTTCTCTGGTTCTTCCAATCTTCCTTTTCCGGTATAGCCGCATGCGAGATGCCCATCCGCAGGCTCGATCAGCCGGTAGCCGAAGCTTTCAAGCGTTTCCAGGTTCCGGCGAACAGCCGGGTGGCCATACATATGGACATTCATCGCCGGCGCCACCCATACCGGCGCGGTCGTGGCGAGAATCGTGGTCGAGACCATATCATCCGCTATTCCGTTCGCCAATTTTCCAATAATATTAGCAGTGGCCGGCGCAACGAGGACAAGATCCGCCCAGTCTGCAAGATCAATATGGGCGATTTTTTCCGGGTGTTTCTCATCAAATGTATCGGTGTACACTTCATTCCGGGAAAGCGCCTGAAACGTTAACGGCGCCACAAACTTGCAGGCGGATTCCGTCATGATGACTTTCACATGTGCGCCGGACTGCGCCAGCTTGCTTGTGAGCGCAGCCGCTTTAAAGACGGCAATCCCGCCGGTTACGCACAATAGTATATTTTTTCCAAGCATCCATATGCCCCCTGTAAAATCTCAGTCAAACTCCTTACGACCATTCTAACAAAAAAGCAAATATAAGAAAAAGGGCTGACGCCATATCCGCCAGTCCCTGCTCTGTGATTTTCCGTATGATCGCGCCAGGATGCCTTAAGAAGCTGTTCCATCGTGTTTGATCCGGAGGACGCCGACATAAATTTCTTCAAGCGCCTTGCCGACATTTTTATCGGAAACATATTTTTCAAGTACTTCGTTATGCTCGTCCTGCAGCTGGCGGGCGCGTTTTGCCGCGATCGTGACAAGGGAATATTTTGAATCGATAATTTTCAATAGTTCATCAATGGAAGGATAAAGCATCTTATTCAACCTCCAGAATTTTTTTATACAGCTTCGCAACGCGTGTCGTCCGGCAATGTTCCGCGACGACAATGGCTTTGATTTTTTCGCAGGCGTTTTCTATTGTATCATTTTCCACGACGTAATCATATAAATTCATCATTTCGATTTCTTTGCGGGCTTTTTCCATCCGGTCGCGAATCCTTTCGGCTGTTTCCGTCCCGCGCTGCGTAATCCTCAATTCCAGTTCGGACAAACTTGGCGGCGCAAGAAAAATGAATAAGCCGTCCGGAAATTTTTCGCGGACCTGCCGTGCGCCCTGCACTTCAATTTCGAGAAACACATCTTTTCCCGCTTCCAATGTTTCCTTCACATAATCGACAGGTGTCCCGTAATAATTGCCGACATATTCCGCGTACTCCAGCAGTTTTCCCTGCCTGATCAGTTCTTCAAATTCTTCGCGTTCTTTGAAAAAATAATCCACCCCGTCGATTTCACCTTCCCGCGGTTTTCTCGTCGTCATTGAGATGGAATATTCAAATTTCGTATCCGGCTGCGAAAAAATGGCTTTCCGTACGGTCCCTTTCCCGACACCGGACGGACCGGATAACACAATGAGCAATCCTTTTTTCTTCAACGCTATACCTCCTCGCCATCTGTTTCCCCGTCCGTAACACGGTGCGCCACTGTTTCCGGCTGAACTGCGGAGAGAATCACATGGCCGCTGTCCATCGTTACCACTGCCCGGGTTTTTCTGCCGTATGTCGCATCGATTAAAGTGCCACGCTCGCGTGCATCCTGAATGAGCCGCTTAATCGGCGCTGATTCCGGGCTTACAATGGAAATGATGCGGTTTGCCGAAATGATATTGCCAAAGCCGATATTAATGAGTTTTACCACCTGCATCCTCTCCCGCTCGTATACAATTGACTTCGCGCGAATCATTCTATATTCTGCACTTGCTCGCGCATCTTCTCAAGGACCGTTTTGAGCTCAACAACGGCTGTTGAAATACCGGAAGCATTTGCTTTTGATCCGATCGTGTTCACTTCCCTGTTCATCTCCTGGATCATGAAATCCAGTTTTCTGCCAATTGGCTCATCAAGCGCCAACGTTTCGCCAAATTGAATCAAGTGGCTCTCAAGCCTTGTTACTTCTTCATGGATATCGGATTTGTCGGCAAACAGCGCCGCTTCCTGGACGAGCCTCGCTTCATCCAGCCGGCCGCCTGATAGCTCCTGCATCCGCTTTTCAAGTTTGAATCGGTATGTAGAAACGAGCGACTGCGCCTCTGTTTTGATATCGTCCACCTGCTTTGAAATCGTTTGGAGATGTTTTTCCAAATCGGCTTTGAGCAGGGAACCTTCTTTTTCGCGCATAAGCCGCAACTGCCCGGCCGCCTCTTTGCAGGCTTCCAAGACAAGGGTGAGGATTTCTTCATTATCTTCCTCTATTTCTTCTATTGTAACTAAATCTTCGCGGTTTAATAACTCGCGAATGCCAAAACCTGATTCAATTCCGTATTGCTCACGGATCCGGCTTAAAAACCGGTGGTATTCGTCCAGCAAATCCCAGTCGACCCGCAGCCTGCGTTTGACAAGCCCTTCACCGGCAATGGTGACAAACACGTCAATACGACCCCGCTGCACATAGTTCCCGATGATTTTTTTCAACTCTTCTTCCACTTTGACAAGCTGCTTCGGCATCCTGATCTGATATTCGCAAAAGCGATGGTTGACAGACTTGATCTCAACTGTCACACTGAACTGCTGCGTCTTTCGGCGGCCTCTGCCATAGCCCGTCATGCTTAAGACCATCTTCTCACGCCCAATCTCTTCTTACATCTACCATCACGCCGGTTTTAACCTTCACGACTTTCATCGCGCCTGTCCCCGGCCCGGTGATAATAGCTTTTACGGAGATTATACCGCGCCCCGCCCATTTAGGAAAGGAAATCTTAACCGGAGCACCTGGGGAAATTTCGCCAAAAGAAAAAGTAATAGAGGATCCCCTATTACTTTTAAGATTATAGCATAATTCAAGGTTTTTTTCTTAAATAATATGTCCCCGCAAGCAAAAATGTCGGAATTGCACTCATGCAGAGGACGAGCAGCCAGTCTTTCGGCAATATCGGTAGCGTATGGAAAACCGGCTGGAGGGCCGGAACATAAATCACGGCAAGCATAAGCAAAACCGATGACAAAACAGCAAGCACAAGATAGACATTTCCAAACGGGTTGCGCGCGAGCACCGAGCGTTCGCTGCGGCAGTCAAACACATGGATCAGCTGGGCAAGGACAAGTGTTGCAAATGCAATCGTTTGTGCATAAGCAAGCCGGTCGGGGTGCTGGTAATATACGGTTACAAAAGCGGCAAGTGTCGCGGACCCGATCAGAAAACCGCGCGAAATCACTTTCCAGCCGAGCCCGCGCGCAAACACCCCTTCACGCGGATGGCGCGGATTCCGCTTCATCACATCTTCTTCCGGCTGGTCGAGGCCGAGCGCCATCGCCGGCAGCCCATCCGTCACGAGATTGACCCAAAGAATTTGGATGGGAACGACCGGAAGCGGCAGGGACAAAAGCATTGCAAACAGCATCACAAGGATTTCACCGACATTGGAAGCGAGCAGGTAACGGATGAATTTCCGGATATTTTCATAAATATTGCGGCCTTCCTGGATCGCCGCTTTAATCGTCGCGAAATTATCATCGAGCAAAATGAGCGAGGAGGCTTCTTTTGCGACATCGGTTCCGGTAATGCCCATCGAGATGCCGATATCGGCTGTTTTAATGGCCGGTGCGTCATTGATGCCGTCCCCTGTCATGGCAACGACTGCCCCGCGGTTTTGGAAAGCTTTAACGATTTTCAGTTTATGGTCCGGCGATACGCGCGCAAACACGGAAACTTCGTCAATCACGTCTTCCAGCTCATCCACCGTCAGTTCGTTCAGCATCGCGCCGTCCACCACTTTTTCACGGCTTGTGCGCAAAATCCCGAGCTGCCTCGCAATTGCTTTTGCGGTCACAGCATGGTCGCCTGTAATCATCACCGTCCGGATGCCCGCTTCCTTACATTCTTTAATGGCTTGTCTGACTTCTGGCCGCGGCGGATCGATCATCCCCTGGACGCCGATAAAAATCAAATTTGTCTCCGCCTCTTGTTCACTTTTTGCCGTTTCTCCTGCTGCAAGCGGCTTGAACGCGATGGCGATCGTCCGGAGTGCCTGGGCAGCCAAAGATTCGACCGCTTTCTCTACTTTCCTCCGTGTTTCCAGATCAAACGATTGTTCCCTTCCGTTCCAGAGCACCGACCGGCTTACCCCGAGTAGCACATCCGGCGCGCCTTTTGTGATCACAAACCGTTTGCCGTGTTTGTCACGGATTACCATGCTCATCATTTTCCGCGTTGAATCAAACGGAAATTCCTGTTCAATTGTAAAATCTTTCAGCAGTAATTTCCTCGTTAAACCGGCCTTCAGGGCGGAAACGAGGAGCGCGCCTTCCGTCGGGTCGCCGTCTATCACATATTCTTTGTTTTTCACTTTCAATTCGGCATGGTTGCATAATAGCCCGAACGTCAAAAGCTGGTAGACGCTTTTTTCCTTTAAAGGGTGGATTTCCGTTCCATTGTCCGTAAAAATCCCTTTCGGCTCATAGCCCGTCCCGGACACTTTCCACGTCTTTCCGCCGCTCCATAAATGGGTGACTGTCATTTTGTTTTGCGTCATGGTGCCGGTTTTATCCGAGCAGATGACTGACGCACAGCCGAGCGTTTCCACCGCCGGCAGTTTCCGGACGATCGCGTTTTTCCGGATCATGCGCTGGACGCCGAGCGATAACGCAATTGTCACAATCGCCGGCAGGCCTTCCGGAATCGCCGCAACCGCGAGCGAAACTCCCGCCAGAAACATGGAATACAAGTCATGCCCGTGCCAGACGCCGACAAGGACGACAAGGAGGGTTAAAAGCAGCGCCACCACGATTAAAATTTTTCCCAGCTGCTCGAGCCTTCTTTGCAAAGGGGTCGCCATCGATTCGGCGTTTTGAATCATATCGGCAATTTCCCCCATTGCCGTCTGCATCCCGATCGCGGTGACGATGCCGATGCCGTTGCCGCGCGTTACCATCGTCCCCATAAACGCCATATTATGCAAATCGCCGAGGCCCGCATTTTCCACAGGAATCGGTTCCGTTGATTTCAGGGAAGGGATGGATTCTCCCGTCAGCGCCGACTCTTCAATTTCAAGATTATTAGCCTTTACAATCCGGACATCGGCGCCAACCCGGTCCCCGCTTTCAAATTTTAAAATATCGCCAAGCGCCACTTCTTTCGAAGGGATTTTTACCCATCGCCCGTTTCTTCGCACATTGACTTGCGGTGCGGAAAGTTCTTTTAATGCTTCAAGCGATTTCTCGGCCCGCCGCTCCTGAAAAAAGCCGAGAAACCCGTTAATCAATACAATGGCGATGATCGCGACCGCGTCGACATATTCGCCTAAAAATCCGGAAATCACGGTTGCGGCAAGCAGGACGAGCGTCATAAAATCTTTAAACTGGCTGAGAAAGAGCATAAGGGCAGATTCTTTTTCCGCCTCTTCCAGTTCATTAAAGCCGTACTGCCTGACTCTTTTTTCCGCTTCTTTTTCGGTGAGCCCTTTTTCCAGATCAGTTCCGAATTCCTGTTCTACTTCTTTTTCACTCATTTCGTGAAACATCATGAAAATACACTCTCCCCTGCTTCTGCCCATTATTGTCTTAATAGCAACATATTCAGCCCTGTCCAAAAAAATGATATAATTTAACATGCCAACGACTGACGCAATGCTTTATGCATGCGCGAAAGAATTGAGGAATGCGATATGTCATTTGACGGATTATTTACAAGAGCGATGGTAAAAGAACTTGTTGATACGATAAAGGGTGGGCGGATGAACAGAATCCACCAGCCGTACCAGAATGAACTGGTCCTGATCGTGCGTGCAAACGGGAAAAACCGGCGGCTGCTTTTGTCGGCACACCCGGCCTATGCGCGCATTCAGCTGACGGATGAACCGTTTGACAACCCGCAGGACCCGCCGATGTTTTGCATGCTTTTAAGGAAACATCTGGAAGGCTCCGTGATCGAGGATATCCGCCAGGCCGGCCTTGACCGCGTTGTTGTCTTTGACATCAAAAACCGAAACGAAATCGGGGATATTTCCTTTAAACAGCTGTACGTGGAAATCATGGGCCGCCACAGCAATATCATCTTGGTCGACAAAGAGCGGAACCTGATCATGGACAGCATCAAACATGTCCCACCGGCTGTGAATACGTACCGGACGATTCTCCCCGGGCATGAATATGTCATGCCCCCTGAACAACACAAACGGAACCCGCTTGAGGCGGCAAAAGAGGATGTCATAGCAGCGCTTGACTGGAACAGCGGGAAAATGGACAAGCAAATTGTCGCGCAATTTGCCGGCGTCTCCCCTCTTTTGGCGAAAGAAATCATGCACCGGGCGAAGTTTTCGAATCCAGATGCGGTCACGGACGCGTTTTTGTCCGTTATGGAGCCGATTAAAAAGTTTGACCTCCAGCCAGTGATGATCATTGGCACGCAAAAAGAATCGTTCTACATGATCCCGCTTACGTCTCTTGAAGGCGAAGTCAAAACGTTTCCGACTTTAAGCGCGCTGCTTGACCGTTTTTATGCCGGTAAAGCCGAACGTGACCGCGTCAAGCAAAAAGGCCACGATCTTGAGCGGTTTGTGAAAAATGAACTAGAGAAAAACGAAAGCAAAATTAAAAAGCTGGAAGTCACGCTTGCGGAAGCGCAAAATGCCGAACAGTTCCAGCTGTACGGCGAACTTTTGACAGCAAATTTGTATGCTGTAAAAAAAGGCATGGACAAAGTGAAAGTGCAAAACTATTACGATGAGGACGGGGCAATGGTTGAAATTCCGCTTGATCCGCTAAAAACCCCTGCCGAAAATGCGCAAAGCTATTTTTCCCGCTACCAGAAAGCGAAGCATGCGCAAGTCGCCGTGCGTGAACAGATCAAAAAAGCCCGGGATGAAGTGCTGTATTTTGAAAACCTCCTCCAGCAGCTTGAAACAGCCTCGCCGAAAGATATCGGGGAAATCCGCGAAGAGCTGGAAGAAGAAGGCTATTTGAAAAAACGGCACAGCCGCGCCCGGCGGAAAAATGCAAACAAAATCGCCCTCGAAAAATACGAGGCTTCGGACGGCACGGAAATTCTTGTCGGAAAGAACAACAAGCAAAACGATTATTTGACAAACCGGGTCGCCGCCCGCGATGAAATCTGGCTGCACACAAAAGACATTCCCGGGTCGCATGTTGTCATCCGCAGCAAAAACCCGGCGCCGGAAACGATTTTGGAAGCCGCATCACTCGCCGCCTATTTTAGCAAAGCGCGCCAGTCCGCTTCCGTCCCGGTCGATTATACGAAAGTGCGCTACGTGAAAAAACCGAACGGCGCAAAACCCGGATTTGTCATTTACGAGAACCAACAAACCGTTTATGTCACACCGGATACCGACAAAGTGCTGGCCATGAAAAAAACGAAGGATGCATGAAAAACACGGAATATGTTGTAAACAGCGCAGGCCCAGGCATTGCGCTGTTTTTTTTGGTGAAAAAAATGTTTTCGGAAACGAATGATCTAAATAAATCCCAAAATATTGAAATGGCTGCCTTGATTTATTTTGTCAGATATTCTATCATTTTAGAAAACAATTTATATTTGGAGGTCTTCACATGGCAACTTTAGAAAAAATCAGCGCGTTTGCAGGGAAAACGTTCACCGTATGGGTGCTGATTTTTGCAGTCATCGCTTATTTTTTACCGCAGCATTTTGCGTGGATCGGGAATTATATCGTACCTTTATTGGGAATTGTCATGTTTGGCATGGGGTTGACGCTTGAATTATCAGATTTTAAAGAAGTTTTCAAAAAGCCGCTTGAGGTGGCGCTCGGCGTGGTCGGCCATTTTGTCATCATGCCGCTTATCGCTTTTCTGCTTGCAGTCGGGCTCAACTTACCGAAAGATATTGCAATCGGCGTCATCCTTGTCGGCTGCTGCCCGAGCGGCACGGCTTCGAACGTAATGGTGTTTCTTGCACGCGGCAATGTGGCGCTTGCTGTTGCGATCGCTTCCGTGTCCACGATTCTTGCGCCGATTGTCACACCGCTTTTAATCCTGCTGTTTGCTAGCAAATGGGTGCATGTCAGTGTATTGTCTTTATTCCTTTCGGTTGTGCAAGTGATCATTGTGCCGCTTTTGCTCGGGTTTATCGTGAAAAAGTTTTTCGGCAAACAGGCGCGCGCCGGTGCAAAAGCGATGCCGCTTGTCTCGGTTGTGGCGATCGTGCTGATTGTAGCAGGAGTGGTCGCCGGAAGCGCCGAAAAAATCGCACAAACGGCTTTACTCGTTTTTGCCGTCGTCATTTTGCATAACTTGCTTGGCTTTATCATCGGCTTTTTCTTCGCCCGTTTGTGCGGGATGGACCTTGCCAAGCAAAAAGCGGTTTCGATGGAAGTCGGCATGCAAAATTCCGGGCTCGGCGTTGCGCTGGCCACCGCGCATTTTTCCCCGCTTGCCGCCGTCCCGAGCGCGATTTTCAGCGTCTGGCACAATTTGTCCGGTTCGTTGCTCGCAAACATCTACAGCCGAATGAAAGATAAAAAGGCAGTCAATCCCGACACAAAACCGGCCGCAAGCCAGCATATGTGAGAAAAAGAGGGAACGGCCAGCGAACAGGTAAAGTGGTACCGATGACAAGGACACATGATGAAAAGCGAAAGCAACAAGAAGAGGATGACGCATTCTATGTTAAGAAGGGACTTTGTTTTTCTGCGGTTTCTTAACATAGGCGGGGGCTATGTAAAGGAAGGACTTCGTTTTTGCTTGCTTCCTTAACGTAGACAGGCTCTAGGTGAAGGAAGGACTTTGTTTTTTCACGCTTCCTTAACGTAGACGGGCTCTAGGTGAAGGAAGGACTTTGTTTTTGCTTGCTTCCTTAACGTAGACGCCCTCTAGGTGAAAAAAGGCCGTCTTTTTTCCGCACTTCCTTAACGTAGACGTCCTCTATGTGAAGAAAGGACTTCGTTTTTTCACGCTTACTTAATATAGATGCATTCTATGTTAAGGAAGGCCTTCGTTTTTGCTTGCTTTCTTAACGTAGACAGGCTCTAGGTTAAGGAAGGACTTTCTTTTTCCGCGACTCCTTAACATTTGAATGAAGCCGCTGACAAAAAAACGGCGAGACACCGCCATTAATCGTGTCTCACCGTTTTTTTGCATCCTATAATAAAAATAACATCTTTTTTATACGCCCCGCTTGTTCCCCCACACCAATGCATGCAGCTGCGGAAGGACATAAGCATCATTCATTTCTTCTGCCTGCAAGGTTAGATTCACCAGCCATTCGTATCTTCCGATCAGCATTTTCGCTAACGCATCCCGGTCGGGCAAAGCAATATCCGGATTGCCGACTTGTAAATAGAAGGGGACAACAGGATAGCGTTTATGGATCTTTTTGGCATAATCAAAATCCTTATCATCGAAAACGACAACTTTTAAGCAAAAATGGCTTCCCGCTAGTGTTAGCTGTTCAATCATCCTATCCAAAGTCTCAAAATCTGTGTGCATGCCGGAACTCGGCGGCTTTGGCGAAATGGTTACATCATCAACGTCCGGAAGCCAATTTTGCCAGCGCGATCCCTGTGTCTCAACTGCTGTACGGATTTGATGGGTTTTAAGCAAATCAACCAGTTCGCCAAGGCCTTTCAACAAAAGTGGATTGCCTCCCGAAATCGTGACATGGCTAAAGTTTTCTCCTCCTGTTTCTTTCAGCTTCTGGAAGATCTCCTCCGCCGTCATCAGCGCAATCCGGCCTTTTTCCTCCCCGTTCCAGGTAAAAGCAGAATCGCACCAGCTACAGGCATAGTCACACCCGGCCGTGCGGACAAACATGGTTTTCTTTCCGATGACCATTCCTTCCCCTTGTATCGTTGGACCAAATATTTCGATCACCGGAATTTTACTTGCCATCTGTTTCTTCCTCCATCCATTCCCGTTTCATCGTTGCATAACTTTTTGGTGTTTCATAGAGTACCAGTTCTTCCAATCTCGCTCCCCGGTCTTTGTAATCTTTTTGCCGGTTAAGCCGGTTTTCAATCTCTTCCCACATCCAGACCACCATATTTTCCACAGTGGTGTTCATTGGCGGAAGAACGTTGTTTAAATATTGGTGATCCAGTTTTTCCTCAACCGCTTCCTGAAATATCTTTTTCAGATCGCCAAAGTCTATGCTGATGCCAATTTCATTTAAGTACGCACTGCATGTTATTTTTACTTTGTATGTATGGCCGTGCAAGCTTTTGCATTTTCCTTCATACAAATGCAAATGATGGGCAGCATCGAAAGTAAATGCCTTTGTCACAGCTGTTCTCTTATGATGATACTTCAATTGCTCTTTCCGAATATCTTTTCCAAATATCTGGACCTTCTCCGGAATGTGATATTCACTCAACGTTAACATCCTCTCCTGATCATTGCTTATTTCTCTATTATAATGGTATTCTGGAAAACCAGAAAGATTTTGGAATTCACCTTCTTCTTTTTCTAAACTCGGAAACCGTAGACTAGTCTATATCCATTAAAATGAAAAAATGCCCGGCATTCGCATATCCCATTGTTCCTCGGAAATGCTTTTAACATATAGGCCAAATGCTGCGCCTTTTAAAACTCCGGTTGAAATTTCCACAGCGAGTTCTCTTTGAACCGTCCATTGATAAAACTTAAGTTATATAAGATGAACTAATCATCTTTGCTCAATTTTTTGGTCCTTTTTCGGGTATAAAGTCTGTAATGATACCAAAAAGGATGGAGAAAAAATGGTAAAACAAGAAATTGAATCCTTACGAAATGCAATGAAAAATACAAAAGATAAACGTCTTTATGAGCGTTACCTTTCTGTGCTATTACACCTAGAAGGCCATACTTAGGGCTTGCTGAATAAGCGAAATTCCTAGATTTGGCAAGGATGCTGACAGCTTTGGCAACCATTTAAATGCAAAGGTTTTACAACAAATCCAGGGAAATGCCTGCACGCGAAAGCCGATTCAACGTCCGGAGAAGACAAACTCACGCATTTTCGCATATATTTTGCGATGGAGTTTGCAGACAAATTGGGTACAAATTCAGAACCGGATTCGTTCAGCAAGCCCTACTTATATGGATATCGCTAAGATTATAGGACGTAATCGGCAGACGGTTATGGCATACTTTCATTCTTATGAAGAAGGTGGAATTTCCGGGCTACAAATGAAAAAAACAACAGGTAAACCCGAAAAGTTAAGTAAAGAACAACAGAAACAGTTGGCCGATACCATCGTGAATAAAACACCTGCAGAAGTCGGTTTCGAAGCAAAATACACTTGGACGCTCCAATTAATTGCCGACTGGATTCAACAAGAGTTTCAGCAGTCTTTTACTCCCAAGGGTGTTTCTAAGATGTTACACAGGCTTGGATTCAGCTACACTAAGGCAACGTATACTTTGGCAAAAGCTGATCCGGACGAACAAGGAGTTCAAAGAAGTCACTTTTCCAGCGTTGAAAAAGGAACTGGAGAACGGTCTCATTGACGACAGTTTTATGTGATTTTTATCCAATATACAACGCAGACTTTGCAGATGAAAAGTTTGCGTTGTATATTGGAAAGAGGCGGCTTTTCACTCCAAATTCGGGAGGGTGCCTGTTACCTCCCGAACAATTCATTTAAACTTGAAATCTTGCTTTCCGGACTTTCCTTTTTGTTCCAAAATCTGTATTTTTCTTTCCAAATCAGCATTTTTTCTTTCCAATTCCCTGTTTGTTCATTCCAAAATTGGACGTTTGCTTGTTGAAACTGCTCCCTTGACCTGCATTACCTGCTATTCATCTCCGCCACGATTTCTTTATATTTCTTTTCCGTCAAGCGGTAGAAAAAGCCGAAGACAACAATCGTTAAAATGGACAGTGCTGCCGGATAGATAAACATAAGCGCTTTGATACCAAAAATGGCACTTGCGGACTGGACGGCATTCGGTACATATCCGGAAATGCTCAGCACAAACCCGGGAATAAACCCGGCGACAGCCTGTGACAATTTGCGAAAGAATGTAAAAAAGGAGTAGACAATACCTTCCGTCCGCTTTCCGGTTTTCCATTCCCCGTATTCCACGCAGTCGGAAATCAATGCCCAGTTCAGGCTGTTGACAAAAGCGTTTCCGAAAAAGGCGAGGCAGGCAAATACAATAAACAGAACGGCATTATGGGCAAAAAACAAAGCAAGCAGATCGGCAACCGCCCAAATGGCACAACCGATCATATACGTGTACTTTTTCCCGATTTTTCGTTGAACAAAAGGAGCGAGGGCAATCCCGAAAAATGCGCAACCCATACTAAAAAATCCCATATAAGAAACGATGGTGACATTGTGCAATACATACTGGCAGTAATACACCTGAACAGCCAGTTTCACATTGTAAGCTGAAATGGTAAATAAATTGACCAGGCTGACAATGAAAAGGGGCCCGTTTTTAACAAGCGCCTTGTAGCTGTCTTTTATCGTGTGGCTTGTTTTTTTCGGTTCCAGTTCGACATGGCGCTCTTTTATATGCTTATAAGAATAGATTTGCAGCAATATGCCGGCCGTTGCAAAAATCGCAGCCGCTGCCGGATATCCGATTTTCGGATTATCAAACAGGAGGACAACCGGCATAAAACCGACTGTCGTAATGAGCAATCCAAGATTAGCGCCGGCCTGCCTAAAGGCGGACAATTCAGCCCGTTCGTTAGGATTTTTCGTCATTGCCGGAGCCATTGAACCGTATGGTATGCTGGAAATGCTGTAGATGGTGCCGAAAGCCATGTATGTAGCAAAGGCCCAAATCACTTTTCCATTTAATGAAAAATCCGGAGAAAGAAAATTCGTAATCGTCATCAGCGCCAGCGGAACTGCGGTATACAGAATGAAGGGACGGAACTTCCCTTTTGGCCCAATTTTTTTCCGGTGGTCTACAACCGTGCCAATGGTAAAATCCGAAAAAGCGTCCCAAATTTTTGTCACTAAAAATACCATTCCTGCAATGGAAGCCGGAAGCCCGAGCGTATCCGTGTAAAACTTGAGCAAATAGATTTGCCCGAGGTCAAACAGAAAATTATACCCGATGTCCCCTGCACCGTATGCGATTTTTTCCTTTCGGTGCAATTCTCCCGTTTGCGTGACCGGGTTTTGAATACCGGCGTGATCCTCCTCCAACCGGCTGGCATAATGGTCCATGTAAAAACCTCCTTTTTCATGATCTTAAGTAAAAACATATATACCCTGTTTATAGTTTTTTATCTCCATTTTTAAAATTATTTTTTTGACGAGATCATGAAAGCGGCCGTCCTATCATTTTTGAAAAGAAACTGACTTGTTGGCGTACATTTCCGGCCAAAAACGGCTCATTTTTAAAGCAAGCGCAAAACAATCAAAATAAGCGCATTATGCAAATGCGCTTTCTCATAACCTTCATTTCTCCATCTTGTCGAAATATCGTTGGCCCTTGCCCTCGTTTTCGCCGCTTGGCTGGCCATAATGTGAGTTAGAAGCACCTATAAGAGGTTATTTTTTAAATTCCAGAGGAGAAAAAGGACGAACTTTTCCAAAAGAAAAATCATGATTTTTTTGTCGGCTGCTTTGGTTCTCATTTCGCAGGCTGGATTTATGTTGGCGTTTACAAATCATAGTGATATTAAAATGCAAATATCCCCCTCCCTGATCAATGACAAAACTAGAAAGGATTACCGGCGATAAACAACTTACAGCTTTATTAAGAATCATCCTAAGAGCGCAAAACTATAAAATTTGTCTGATATGCAAGGAATCAGACCTCACCGAGCGGAATATTACGCGGGAGAAATAGATCACAAAAATGTTGACCTCTGTTGCATATGACATTTAGAATCCGGCTTTCAAGCCTATAAACGCCCGGAACTCTGCCCGACCCGCCATTTTCACATGAAAACCCGGTAAAAAATCACTGGGTCCGTTATGCAATTAACTTAGTTCAGCCGCAATCGCCCGGCCGGCTGTTCTTCCTGTAAAAAGGCAGCCGCCCAGAAAGGTTCCTTCAAGAGCCCTGTAGCCATGGACGCCTCCACCGCCAAACCCGGAAACCTCCCCCGCTGCATATAAACCGGGTATGGCATCGCCTGCGGAATCTAAAACGTTTCCAGATAAATCGGTTTGCAGGCCGCCTAATGTTTTTCTGCTTAGAAGATGAAGGCGCACGGCAATGAGCGGACCATTTTTAGGGTCGAGTATTTTATGCGGCGGGGCAACGCGAATCCATTTATCCCCCAAATAATTTCGATGGCCCCGGATTGCCGTCACCTGCAGATCTTTTGTAAATTTATGATCCAGTTCCCGATCCCGCGCCTTTATTTGGTCTTCAATTTCTTTAAAGTTTAATCGATTTTCACCAGTCAATCGGTTCATTCTGTCTACCAGGTCTTCCAGATTATGGGCAATGATAAAATCTTCTCCTTTATCCATGAAGGCCTGGACGGGTTCAGGCGCGCCAGGCAAAGCTCTGCCCAGCACTTTCCGGATACTTTTGCCGGTAAGATCCGGATTTTGCTCCGATCCTGACAGGGCAAACTCTTTTTCTATGATTTTTTGCGTTAAAATAAACCACGAATAGTCATAACCGGTTTTTTGAATGGCTTCCAGTGTGCTGAGCGTATCAAATCCCGGCAAATTAGGGACAGGAAAGCGTTTACCTTCCGCATCAAGCCAAATGGAGGATGGCCCGGGTAAAATACGGATGCCATGGTTGGACCAAATCGGGTTCCAATTTTTTATGCCTTCCGTATAGTGCCACATCCGATCCCGATTCACAATCCGCCCGCCCGCTTCTTCCGTAATACCAAGCATTCTGCCGTCCACATGCGCAGGAACGCCCGATAACATATGAGCAGGCGGCGTTCCGAGCCGCTTCGGCCAATTTTTGCGAACGAAATCAAGGTTCCCGCCAATGCCACCGCTCGCCACTAATACAGCTTCGGCCTGGTATTCGAAATCGCCAATAACCTCTCTTTCCGTATCCTCTCCCCGCTCCTTTGTGCTGGGAATCAAAACAGAACCGGCTACCCCTCTAACAGTGCCATTTTCTTTTAAAAGGTGATCGACCCGATGGCGGGGCAAATATTGAACCAAACCGGCTTTCATATATTCCCGGACTTTTTTCTCAAAAGGTGCCACCAGTGCCGGTCCGGTTCCCCACACAATGTGAAAGCGGGGAACAGAATTGCCGTGTCCAGTGGCTAAATGTCCGCCCCGTTCAGCCCAACCGACAACCGGGAAAAATCGCACGCCCATTTTGTGCAGCCACGATCTTTTTTCGCCGGCTGCAAAATCGATGTAAGCTTCGGCCCATTTTTTTCCCCAATAATCTTCATCGTCCTCCCGGTCAAATCCGGCAGTGCCAATCCAGTCTTGCCACGCCAGTTCCCTGGAATCTTTTATCCCAAGCCGCCTTTGCTCCGGAGAATTTACTAAAAATAACCCGCCAAACGACCACCACGCTTGGCCGCCGATACTGGTTTCCGGCTCTTGGTCTAAAAGCAGCACTTTTTTCCCACCCTCTGCCATCTCTGCGGTTGCAACCAAGCCGGCCAGCCCCGCTCCGACGACAATGACATCGAAATTCATAATAGAGACCTCCCGTTTTCACAAAGCATGGTGATGTCTATGATTGAAAATATCCTATGCGATGATTTCATCGATGCGATTTTCCTCTACAGCCGGCTTCTCCCGGACAGCATAGCATTGTAAACGATATAAAATGAACGAATGAGCAGCTCTGTTGCCTGCTGTAAAAAATCATCGTGCAAATGGGTGGTGCCCGGGCTCGATGTAAAAACTAAAATTCAACTTATAACATTCGACACGAAACTATAATTTCCTTTTTATAAAGATAGAAAAAACAGGCGATCAGAAAAACGCTCGATGAGGAATAAAAGGGGACTTGAGCTGTGAACCTTCATTTTTTTCGGATGAATCCGTAACTTGCCCAAAAAACTTGCCGCAAAATGCGGAGATCGGCAGCAAACAGCCACCGCTTTTTTGGTTTTATTCCCCATCATTTTCCCAATATGTATGTCCGCAGAGCATGGGCAACGCCGTTTTTGTTATGGGTCTTTGTGACATAGGTGCTCCGCGCTTTCACTTGTTCTTCAGCGTTTCCCATCGCAATACTTATACCGGCTACTTCAAACATGGACAGATCGTTAAAATTGTCACCAATTGCGACCGTATTTTCCAACGGGATGTTCAAATGGCGGGCCATAAACTGAAGGGCATGGCCTTTGCTAACTTCTGCATGGGCAATTTCCAACTTCGTGCGCCCCGATGTGGTCATGGAAAGATCTTGTCTTCCGCTTAGCCAGCTGCGGAGTTGCTTTAACCGTTCAGGATGAAAGGACAGTACAAAAATTTTGTAAACCTCCAAATGCGGCAAATCCAACTCAGCATAATGGTGGAAATAATGAATCCCGTACTGCCGCATCTGGAGCTCAATTTGGCCGGCAGCCCACTCCAAAGAAAAGGTTTCATCTTTTTCGTGCAAGGAATGCATTTCCGATTCAAGGCGCTTTCTCCCTTTTTCCAGCAAATACACGCCCTGGTTAGTATATAACTCGTAATAGTATCCTTGCGCTTCCAGTTCCGGAAGCAAGTCGTCCAGTACTTTATCCGGCATCACAAGCTTTAAAATGCATTGATCCGAATCGTAAATGACGGCACCATTTCCCGTTATCACCGGGCAATCAAGGCCTGCTTTTTTCAGAATATGCCGCGTATCATGAAGCGAACGCCCTGAACAGGCGACAACGATATTCCCCTGCTCTTGTACTTCCCGAATCGCTCCGGCATTTTCTTCGCTAATTGTTCCGTCATCAGATAATAATGTCCCGTCAAAATCAATCGCGATCAATTTCATTTTGCGCTCTCCTTCCTGTTGTTCCCGGATGTTCTTTTTCGAGAGGCAATATTATTCGCCTCTATATATCCCCGCCCCTGTTTGTTTCCTCTATTCCCGATGGTGTCTGTAGCCGTTTCTGCACTTGGTCGCTCAGCAGCTTATACAATGTCGCGGCAACCGGCACACCGAAAAGCATACCAACAACGCCGCCAAGGCCGCCCCCGATGATGACCGCCGCCAAGACCCATAAACCCGGCAACCCGATCGACGAACCGACTACCCGCGGATAGATGATGTTGCCTTCCACTTGCTGCAGCACAACAATGAAAATCAAAAAGAATACTGCCTGCATCGGATCTACTGTTAAAATCATAAAGGCACCGAAAGCCGCACCCAAATAGGCACCGACCACCGGGATCAGAGCCGTTGCACTAATGAAAGCACCGACCATTGCAGCGTACGGAAACTGGAAAAGAAACATGCCAAGCGTACATAGACTTCCTAAAATGACCGCCTCCACACATTGCCCGACAATAAAGCTCGAAAAAGTCCGGTTTGCCACTCCGAGCACGTAGTACAATCTGTCCGCCGTCTGCTTTTTCAAAAAAGCACGAACCACTTTATCCGCCTGAACGGCCAGCTTCTCTTTTGCCGCTAAAATATAGATGGCAAAAATAATGGCAATGATCAAGTTCATTACACCGCTTGTTAAGGCGCCGGCGATGGAAAACGTCGAATTTAAAATACCGGTCACCACTTTGGAAAGGGATGCGGTCAACTTTTTTGTGACTGCATCCAGATCGACCTGGAGGCTTGCAATGAATTTTCCGAGACTGGAGTACTTGCCGCTGTTTGACTGGAAATAGTCCAGGCTTCTTGCGTAAACGCGCGGAATGGCATCAATCAATACCGTAAAAGCCTGGATCAATTGTGGCACAATGATCAACACCAGAATGGAAACAATGCCAAAAATGACCACAAACGAAAAAAGAATGCTGACGCCCCTCCGCGTTGCGCGGATAAATTTGTTTTGCGCGTTCGGAAAATAAACGCGTTCCACTTTTTTCATTAAAATATTGAGCACATAGGCAATCGCAGCTCCGAGCAAAAGCGGAAAGGCAACATGCCAAATCGCCCCGAGTGCACCCAGAATCGTGCTGAAATATTTCACAAAAAGTACGGCCACAACCGCTAGCAGTATGTATTTAGCCCATAAACTGAGTTTCATTTCTTTCATCCAATCACTCCGTCGTTTTTTTGTTCATTTTCTTATCTTGATTATACTTGAAAAGGAAGTTTTTTTCCGGTTTATTTTAAAAGCTATGTTAAATAATATTGTGGATAAATGATCGTAAAACAAGGACCCGATGTGGGATCCCTGTTTTAGATTCATATTGAAGATTAGCACCCGTTATTTGAATAGCTTATACCAATACAAAGTGGTCTCTATATTTGGATTATATGACTGTTTCAATGTGTCAACTCCACCTAGTATGAATCCTTGTTTCACATAAAACCTGCACGCTCCAAGATTATCATCTTGCGTTTCTAAAGACATTCCGATAAGTTTTCTTTTTTTTGCCCATTCTTCCGCTTTAGTTAAAAGCAACTTCCCGATTCCATATCCTCTAAATTCTTTTTTTGTAGCGATATTTTCAATATAACAGAAGCGATTCCAATCCTTAATTATTCTAATTTGCCCAATGCAATTATGATTCTTATAAGCTAAAAATAGAGCTTTATCTTCACGGTTTATATAACGGCTCCAATCCAGTTTATCATCTGGGAAACGAATTTCTTTAGTTTCATCAAATAGAATCTCTTCAAAAGACCATTTTCCTGATTGAAGACTGGGTACAACCTTACCAAACACGTTGAAATAATCATTTGTTTTATTGATGTCCTCAATTAATTCATCCTTTAATGGAGAAATTACGATTTCTTCTGCAATATTCATTTTGGCACCTTCCCATTCTGAAAAAGAATTTTTCTAGCACAAGCCTAAATACCTACCCTCTTTAACATGACTGCCCCAAAAGTTGAATAATGCTTATGAAGCACTGAATATAGATAACCTCAATTTATCATAAGTCGCCATTGTCCGAAATAAGCAGCTGTCGACAATCTGCCTACATACAGTTGTATAATCGTTCGGGGGCGGATCGTATTCAAATACAAAAACAGCTCAAATAATGGTCGCGGTACTTGGTTACCACGCCATTGAATCGGTTCATCCAACCCTTTAAGCGGCTGTAATAGTTATTAACATTTTGAATATGGTAAAACCCTTTTACCCGTTCCTTTCCACAGGATTTGAACGGGTAATGTTCGATTCCTTTTTCTTTTGCATAGGCTTTGAAAGCTCTCCAGGCGTCTGTAAAAAGGGGATTCGTAACGGAGACCTTGGAACCAATTGCTTGGTTAAAATACGACCCTCATCACGTTAAAGAAGGTTTGTTTTGACGATCCCTCGCAACCAAAACGCTGACCTGTTCCTTACTGTTATTATAGGAAGAATGTTTGATTTTAGTAAATATCAACATAAATGTTTAACAGAGCTATTTTAAAAAAACGGCTGTTTGACAATAAAGTCAATCAATGATATATTTTTCGTTAGACCGTTCTGTACAAAAAAGGAGAGAAAAGATGGCAAAGAGTAAAAGAGAAGCAATTATCCAGGCGGCAAAAAAACTTTTCCAGGTGCAGGGCTACCATGCGACCGGCATCAATCAAATCATTGAGGAAAGCGGCGCACCGAAAGGCTCTTTATATTACCATTTTCCAAACGGGAAAGAAGAAATTGCAATTGCCGCAATTGACAGCGTCAAGGTTGAAGTAAGGCAGGAACTGGAGCAGTTGCTTGCCGGTTGCGACGATCCGATTGAAGCCATGCAGGCGCAACTTTTACATGTCGCTGAAAAAGTATTTGGCGATCAACCGGACTTCCGGATCGGCCTGCTCGCTTCGGAAAGTGCGAACCTTAACGAAAATATCAGGGAAGCGTGCAAAAATGCGTATGAGGAATGGATCGCAACCGATACCGATTATCTGATGAAAAAAGGCTACACAAAGGAAAGCGCAAGGCAAACCGCTGTTTTGTTTCATATCTTAATCGAAGGCGCGATGACGATGTCGATCACATACAAGGACGCTTCCTATTTTCAATTAGTTGCAGAACAAATCCCAAAAATAATAAAGAACATTTGATGTTCTTTTTTCTCCAAATTATACTGACCGGTCTATTTAAAAATAAAGGGGAGATTTTACCATTGCAAAGTGATTATAAAAAATTTCCGATTATGCTTGGGCTTTTAATTGGCGGCTTTATCGGCATGTTCAGCGAAACAGCCTTAAATATTGCATTAACTTCATTGATGAAAGATCTGCACATTACCGCTTCCACCGTCCAATGGCTTACAACCGGATATTTGCTTGTTGTCGGCGTGCTGGTGCCGGTATCCGGGTTAATGATCAGATGGTTTACAACAAGGCAGCTGCTGCTAAGTGCATTAAGCGCATTTATTATTGGCACGCTCATTTCAGCCGTGTCCCACACCTTCCCCTTTTTACTCATCGGCAGGCTCGTTCAGGGAATCGCAACCGGCATTCTCATCCCGCTCATTTTTAATACGGTCATGACGATTTTTCCGCCGCATAAAAGAGGCGCGGCACTCGGCGTTGTCGGGCTTGTCATTATGTTTGCGCCGGCCATTGGCCCAACTGCTGCTGGGTTCATTTTGGGCAAACTCACATGGCAGTGGATTTTCTGGGTCATGCTGCCGTTTTTGGTTGCTGCCCTGATCATTTCCGCCATTTTTTGTAAAAATGTAAATGAAGTCACCCGGCCAAAAATCGATGTGCTCTCTATCGTTCTGTCCACGATCGGGTTCGGCGGAATTGTTTTCGGATTTAGTTCCGCGGGGGATTCAGGCTGGGGAAATGCAAAAGTCATTGTAACCCTTGCAATCGGTATTGCGGCTCTGGCGATTTTTTCCATCCGGCAATTACGAATGGAAAAACCGATGCTGAATGTGCGTGTCTTCCAGCATAAAATGTTCACTATTGGCACGCTGATGATGATGATTGTCTTCAGTATTATCATGTCGTCTATGCTTTTGCTGCCGATGTACTGGCAGAGCGGAAAACTGGTAGCTGTCGCGCTTACCGGCATCCTTCTTTTGCCAGGGGGCATTGTAAACGGGATTGTGTCAGCTGTCTCGGGCAAGTTTTATGATATATACGGCGCAAAATGGCTTGTCAGAATCGGCTTTCTGATCTGCATCGCAGCTGGTGCAATGTTTATCTGTGTCCAAACAACATCTTCTTTTCTTTTCGTGATCGCAGCAAATCTTTTGCTCATGATCGGCGCGCCGCTTGTTATGTCCCCGGCACAAACGAACGGGCTGAATGCATTGCCAAGAGAAATGTCCCCTGACGGCAGCGCAATTATGAATACCGCCCAGCAAGTGAGCGGCGCAATTGCCACTGCCTTGTCTGCCACATTGTTGGCTGCAGGTGAACACGCTTATACAGGAGCCGGCGGACAACATGCCGCAGCAGCATTAACAAACGGCGTCCAGTACGGTTTTATGTTCACGCTCATCCTGGCAGTCATCGGATTTGCCCTTTCCTTTACCGTTCGAACCGTTGGGGTATTTGAAAAACCGCAGGACCAGCAAAGGAAAATGCAATTAAAAAAAGAAACAGACTCCCCCGACTGAGGAGCAAAAAACCCGTTTTAGCCTGATAAGCTAAAACGGGTTTTTTTTAGGTTTGTCAGCACTCCGCCTCAATATGATAAAATCATGGATCTGCGAAAGAACCGGCTTCTGGCCTGCATTTTATAAAATTTTGCCAGCACTGTCAGAGTCCTTGCCAAGCCCGGGATAAGCCTTATTGATTTGCTGCTGTTTTTCCGCTTTCACTCGCATCATTATGAATCAGAAAAGAAGTTAAAAGGGCCAAAATGCTGCCGCAAAAGCCGAACAGGAATAAATGGTGAATGCCCTGCATGTAGGTGGACCCGCTTGTCAGAAAGGCGCCCATTACGGTCACCCCGATCGCAGTTCCCATGTTCCGGCAAAACATAAAAAACGAAGTGGCGATCCCTTTTTCGTGGGCGCTCACCATTTGCTGGGAACCGATAATCCCGACCGTCGAAAGCAACCCGAACGCAGCGCCATGGACAATCATGACGAGAAAAACGTACCAGAACCCGTGGCCCGGATTTAAAAAGATCCAACATACACCCGAAACAAGCAAAAGTCCGTTCCCGATTAATAACAGCCTACGGTAGCCATACCGCAATATCCATTTTCCGGCAGGGACTGCAGCGGCCATCCAGCCGATCGACGACCCAAGCAACGCAACCCCGCTCATCAATAGTGACAGCCCTGTTACTTTCTGCAAAAACAGCGGCACATAGCTGGAAGCACCAAACAACGCCACTGTCCCGATAAAGGAGTTGACATTCATCCGGGCAAATGTCTTATTTTTAAACATCGAAAGCGGCACAATCGGAGAATCCTGTCTTTTTTCATAAAAATAAAAAAGGAGAAGAAAAATGATTCCGGTTGCTGTAAACAACAAGTAGTTACGGTGTACGACCGTGACCAAAAGCAGGAGTGTGATCGCAACCGCAAATAATGCAGCGCCTATGTAATCGACACGCGCTTTTTTTGGCGCATAATGCTCGTTATAAGGCAAAAGCGTTAAAAATGAGATGAGACAGACAGGCAGGTTTACAAAGAAAATCCATCTCCACGATAAATACGTTACAAAAAACGAGCCTAAAAGCGGCGCCAGGACAGCGGATAATCCCCACATACCGGTAAACAATGCCTGGATTTTCCCGCGGTTTTCAACAGAAAACAGGTCTCCTGCGATAATGGCCGGAAACGGGACCATGAAACCTGCCCCAATGCCCTGAATAGCCCGAAAGACGATAAGTTCAATCATCCCGGAGGACATGCCGCATAAAAGCGATCCGGCGAAAAAAAGCACGATCCCGAACCCGAACACTTTCTTCCTTCCGAACAAGTCAGACAACCGGCCTGCAACCGGTGATAAAATCGTGCTGGTGATCATATAGGAAGCAAATGCCCATGCGTACAAGTCAAAGCGGCCGAGTTCTTTTGCAATGACGGGCATCGTGGTATTCATAATCGTTGCGTCAATCGATGACACAAGCATTGCCAAGACAATGCTAATCATGACAAACGTTCTACTCTTCATGAAACCCCTCCATTCACTTTCAACATTCCGGATTCTGTCACGATTTGCCGCACCGGAATATCATAAGATTCGCTAGGGACATGCGCCTTCAATTGGCACGAGTGAATCAAAGACACGGTCTGATTGGGAAAACCGGCAAGAAATCGGTCATAATAACCGCCGCCAAAACCGATGCGAAAGCCTTTTTTGTCAAAAACAAGGCCTGGAACAATGAGCAGATCGATGGCCTGCTTTTCAATTTTTACCGTTTCTTCCGGTTCCGGCTCAAGCAGGTTAAAAAAGCTTTTTTTCAATTGTGTGAAATCATCCAGCTGGTAAAAGACGAGCGCTTTTTCTTTTGGCACGCATTTTGGCACACAAATCGTTTTTCCCTGCGCCCACCCGGTTTCAATGATCCGCCGCGTATCCCATTCGAAATGTTGGGAGACCGTCACGCCAACCGTTCCGGATATTTTCCATATATCGGATGAAAACAAAATTTGTTGCAGTTTTTCTTCGATGGCCTGCTTTTCGTTAAGATCCAACCGCTTTAACCGGCCGATCATTTCTCTTCGCATTTCCGCCTTGTCCATTTTTTCCACCCCAGAAAGCAAAAATTTGCGCTTTTCCATCTTACCATGTTTGGGCTGAAGTGAAAACGAAAATGCCCCCGGGGTATGAAACCAGGGGGGCTGCAAAATGTCTGTGCTAATCGTTTTTTCCGGTAAACCGAAGTATGAAATATGGTGGAAATTCTTATTCCCCCCTGTTCTTCTTCTCCTTCTCATGCACGAGGTTGCGCCAGTTTAAATCGCCGCGCATTAAGCCCTGGACAAGCAGTTCGGCCGTACCCATGTTGGTGGCAAGTGGAATCGAATAGACATCGCAAAGGCGGAGTAAAGCGGTAATGTCCGGTTCGTGCGGCTGGGCCGTGAGTGGATCACGGAAAAAGAAAACGAGATCCATTTCATTTTTGGCAATCATTGCGCCGATTTCCTGGTCGCCGCCGAGCGGGCCGGAATTGAAGCGGGTAATGTTCAAATTTGTTTTTTCCATAATCCTCTTGCCGGTTGTGCCGGTCGAGTACAATTCATGGTCGGCGAATACCGGCTCATAGGCAACCGCAAAGTTTACAATTTCCTTTTTCTTTTTATCATGGGCAATAAAAGCAATTTTCAACTTGGAAACTCCCTTCTCCAAAAAATAACGTTACTACTATAATACGATAATATGATGAAAAAAACGAATGACCCATTTCCCAGGGTCATCCGTTTTTCAGCCTTAAGCTTTCACAACCGGATCATGCAGCATGGATTTGTACAAGCCTTCGATTTCTTCGACACTTGTATCACGCGGGTTGCCACCCGTGCACACATCGGCATACGCATCTTTTGCGAGGTTCGGGATATCTTCTTCTTTGACACCGAGTTTATCAAGCGATTGCGGAATGTCAACATTTTTAAGAGGTCGCATGCGCCATTCCATCCTTTATTCTCCCAAAAATCCTTCCCGCGGCACGACCCCAAACGCATCGGCCAAGTCTTTCAGCTGCCGGTCGGTAATCGTTTGTTTGATGCCGCCCTGCGCCTGGACATAGGTGTAAACCTGTGCCGCTTTTTCTGCTGTTTCAATCAAGCCGAATGTCTCATCCATCGTGCGGCCGGCACCGTAAATGCCGTGATGCGGCCAAATGACGAGGCGATAGTCTTTCATTTTCGCTGCCGTCGCTTCACCGATTTCATTTGTGCCCGGCACGATCCACGGAATGATGCCGACACCTTCCGGAAATACGACGAGGCATTCCGTGCACATTTGCCAAAGCGTGCGCGTAAAAGCTTTTTCATCAAGCGTATGGGTAAAGGTCATTGCGAGCAAATGGGTCGCATGGTTGTGCATGACAATCCGGTTTTCCGGGTCAACCTCAAGCCTAGCGATATGGCTCATAAAATGGGACGGCAGCTCGCTTGTCGGCATTCCGCCCCCTTCAAGCCCCCAAAGCAATTCAACATTTTGCCCGTCCTGTGCGACACGGATCAAACCGAGATTTTCAGCAGGGTTGTCGGCCACATTTTTAAAATATTTTCCGGAACCGGTGACAATAAAATATTTGCCGGCAAGCGCCCTTGCGTCGAATTTGACAGGGATGGCCCGGATAACGGCGTTCACATCGAGATACGGCGCCACTTCTTCTTCTTTGAGAAGATAGCTGATATTCCCGCCGTTCCGTTCGTCCCAGCCAAGCCGGTACAAATTGGCGGTTGTTTTCATCATTTCCTGTGTAAAAGGTGCTTCAATGATATTCAATTTCGTCTTTATGTTTGCCATGTGCTTCCCCTTCCTTGTTTACGCCCTTACAAGCAACGTATCTTTTTCATACTTTTGGACTTCTTCCAGCCAGCCAAGCCCGGCCGGCACCCCGTTTGCTTCGCAGAAATAGTGCCAAACATCGCCGTACGGGAAGTCTTTCAGTTCTTCTGTATAGACGAGGCGGGTAGTAAAATCGCCTTCCAGTTCTTTTTGTTTTAAGAAATCTGTCGGTTCAAGCAGCGCTTTCAGCAAAGCTTTTTGTGTGTTGCGGGCGCCCACTACCCAGGCTGCAACCCGGTTAATGGTGGCATCAAAGAAATCAAGGCCGATATTTGTTTTCTCAAGCAAGTCGTTGCGGACAAGTTCCCTGCCGATTGCCGCCAGTTCATCATCCATGATGACGACATGGTCACTGTCCCAGCGCACTGGGCGGCTGACATGGAGCATAAGCCCTTTGCTGAAGAGAGAAAGGGCGCTTAGTTTATTGGAAATCACTTCTGTCGGATGGAAGTGGCCGGCGTCAAGGCAGACCAGTTTGTTTCTTGAAATACCATAGCCCATATAAAACTCATGGGAACCGACTGTATAGGCTTCTGCGCCGAGGCCGAACAATTTGCTTTCCACCGCATCTTCCGTATAAGCCGGATTGAGCGGTTCCGCAAAAATTTCATCGAGCGCTTCCATTAAACGCCGGCGCGGTCCGAGCGTATCTATCGGATTGTCTTTATAACCGTCCGGAATCCAGAAATTGTTGATGCTCGTTTGCCCTGTTTCTTTTCCAAAATACTCGGCAATTTTCCGCGTCCTTTTCCCATGTTCCACCCAGAAATCCCGCACGGCTTTGTCAGGGGAGGCGAGCGTAAAACCGTCTTTATACATCGGATGCGAGAAAAATGTCGGGTTAAAATCAAGGCCGAGCCCCTGTTCTTTTGCCCAGTCCACCCACGAAGCAAAGTGTTTTGGTTCAATTGTGTCAAGGTCAATTTTTTCATCCGTGTCCGCATAAATGGCATGCAGATTCAATTTATGCTTGCCCGGTATCAGAGAGAATGCTTTTTCCAGGTCTTTGCGCAGCTCGGAAGGCGTGTGTGCCGCCCCTGGGTAGTTACCGGTTGCCATAATGCCGCCGGTCAGGTCGCCATCCGGATTTAAAAAGCCGCGGACATCGTCACCCTGCCAGCAGTGCAGCGAGATTTTCATCTTTTGCAATTTTTCAAGCGCCGAATCTGTATCCACACCGATTTCGGCGTACCGCTGTTTTGCGGTTTCATAATTTCGGATGATCTCTTCTTTTTTTGCCATTCTTTTCCGCTCCCTTTCATTTTGCCGTTTCAAGCAAGGTCTTTTTGTAACGGTCGATTACCACTTTCCAATTGTCCTGCTGCGGCTTGTAAGATTTGATTGCAAACGACTGCCGGACAATTTTTCTTCCTTCACGGATGTCCCGAATGTCCCCTTTGGCGATCATTTGCACAAGGAGATTGCCGATAGCGGTTGCTTCTTGGGGGCCGGCTGACACTTTGACATTTGCGAGATTTGCCGTCAGCTGGTTCAAAAGGCTTACATTGCTGCCGCCTCCGACAATGTACAGTTGGTCAATGGGCCGCCCCGTGATCGCGGCGAGTTTTTCCAGCTCGACTGCGTAACAGAGCGCCAGACTGCTGTAAATGCAGTTTGTCAATTCCCCGATCGATTCCGGAACCGCCTGGCCGGTTTCCCTGCAGTAATCTTGAATTTCTTTCACCATGTTTTCCGGATTGTTAAAGCGCGGGTCGTTGACATGAACAAATTGCGCAAACGGTTTGCATTTTCCGGCCTGTTCCGCCATTTCGGCATAGGTATAACGGTAGTCGTAATGCCGGGCAATTTCCTGGATAATCCACATGCCCATAATGTTTTTCAAAAATCGGTAAGTGCCATATGCGCCCCACTCGTTTGTGTAATTTTCCCTGAATGCTTCCTCGCTTGTGACAGGCACATTCAATTCCATGCCAAGCAACGACCATGTCCCGCTACTTAAGAATGCCCAGGAATCGCCTTCTGCCGGCGTACCGAGGACTGCGGAGGCGGTATCATGGGTTGCAACCGTGACAACCTGGCATGCCGGAAGATCGTATTTTTGGTACCATTCTGGTTTGATTTCGCCCAAAATCGTGCCGGCATCGGCCAGTTTGGCAAATTTATCGGCACTGACATGGACATGGCTGAGCAAGTCTTTATCGAATAATTTGTCACGCAAGTTCAGCATTTGTGTTGTGGAAGAATTTGTCACTTCAGAAACGGCCTTTCCCGTCAGCACATATCCGATGTAATCCGGGATGAGCAGAATTTTATCCGCTTTTTCCAAAAGATTTTTATCTTCGGCATACAGTTGGTACAGCGTGTTCAATTCAAGAAACTGGATGCCGGTCTTTTTATAGATGAATTCCTTTGAATATTTGGACGTCAGCGCTTCTATCGCGCCAACCGTCCGTGGATCGCGGTAGCTGACCGGATCCTGGAGCCGGTCGCCGTTTTTGTCAACGAGCACATAATCGACCGCCCACGTATCAATGCCGAGCATACACGCTTCAATGCCCATCTTTTTGGCTTTTTCCAGGCCTGTAAAAATTTCTTCAATCAGCCGTCCGATATCCCAACGGTCATGGCCGTCCCGTTTGGTAAAACCGTTTTTGAAGCGGTGAATTTCTTTGATTTCGATTTTTTGATGCCGGCATGTGCCTGCAATCAGCCGTCCGCTTGAAGCCCCAATGTCAACAGCGATGTAATTCCGGATCATTTTCTCACTCCTTTCCAGCTTCAAAATTGAATTATCTTTACATCATCTGCTTCTTCTATGAAGCATTGCATCTATTAAAATTTAACGTTTATATTCCTATCGTAAACGTTATCAAAAAAGATTTCATGAAACATTATTGGCAAACCATTGTACGATCTTGGCAAGGTCGTGAAGGATATGGCATAATCAATTTGAAGAGAGGTAGCAAAATGGAACAATACTGGGAAAAAGCCGACTATTCCTGGACAGATGACTCCATCCGCTGTTTTAACACGCCGTCGCAGCGGGCGCGCCAGCTGTTTTACTATGTGCAGGAAATCGGCCATTTTAAAGCGATGAAACCGTATTTTACAGAAAGGCAGCATTTGAAATCGTACTTGTTAAAATATACGTTTGGCGGAAAAGGGAAATTGATTTATGAAGGACGCGAATATACGCTTGAAAAAGGGGATGTTTTTTTCATCGACTGCATGAATTACCAGCATTACAGCACGATAAGCGATGAACCGTGGGAGATGGATTGGATCCATTTTTACGGGCCGAATGCGGATGCTTTTTACGGGGAATTTATGAAAAACGGCAGCAATGTTTTTCATGCAAAAAACGGACGCATTTCCCAAATCATTGATGAGACCATGGCGCTTGTCGAAACGCGGAATGCAAAGGCGGAGTTCCGGATTTCGCTGTTGATCCATGAAATGCTGAATGAAGTGCTGATCCAGAAATACGATCTTGCATTTGAGGAAGAAAACATTCCCGATTACATTATAGAAGCAAAAAAATTTTTGGAGGACCATTTTAAAGAAAAAATTACCCTGCAGGATTTGGAACGGGTGTGCCGCCTGAACAAGTACCAGCTCAGCAAGGAATTCACGCACTACATCGGCATCCCCCCGATTGAGTACTTAATCCATTTTCGGATCAACACCGCGAAAAGACTGCTCCGCTACTCCAATAAAAGCGTAAAAGAAATTGCCCTTGACGTCGGCATTGAGGACCCTCCCTATTTCAACCGACTGTTCAAGCGGAAAACAGAGATGACCCCGCTTGCGTACAGGCGGAATGGGTGACGAATCCATGCTGTTTGCGTTACCGGAACGTAGAGAAGACGTTACTGTTAGGGTTACCGGCACACAAGCGAGGGCGGGGTTATACTTCGGTTGCGGTTTGGGCTGTATTACGGGTGGGCGAAAATTCTGTATGCAAATTGATCGATTTGTCCCAATGTAAAAATTTAAAGTTCAATATTATTCTTCTGCCTCTACTTCTTTAATCACCATCTTTGGCAGATCCCTGATAGTCTCACGTATTCGTTTCAATCGGGCTTTTCCCTGACCGGCAAAGCGAAGCAGATTGTAAGCGTATATGCCAAAATGCAGGGCAAGCTCATTCGTTTTTTGATTCCGGGAAGGCAGCTGTTTAAAACCAAGATCAAACCTAAATTCCCGTATCAACGATTTACAGACTTTCCGGTGTTCGTCGTAAAGCCTTGGCACAGCTTCCGGCGGAATATCGAGCGTTGTCATGTACACATCCGCTTCATACTCTGGAATCAAAAGGATTTGCCCGTTTTTATCAATGGTTGTTTCAATGAGTTTAAAAACATAATAGGCTGGTTTTTTTGCCCCGGCTGTCGTGTTGGTTTCCGCAACAGATCCAAAGTAAACGTTTTTTCCTTCCCGTTCGGATGAGCATGTGCCGTGTTTCCGTGCAGTTTCTACCCAAGTGCTAGCATCTGTCTGAAGTTTCATCACAAAATCGATGTTAAGGTCCAGCAGTTTTGCCGCAATTTCGGATCCTTCTTTTGCCTCGAGCCGCCAAAGGAAAGCACCTTCCGCCAATTGTTCAGCAGCACGGACCGACACGCTCGTTTCTTGTCCAAAGGAAAGGCAGTACCCTTCCTTTCCAATAAAAGCAAACGGCATTGCAACATCCACCGGTATAAAACTTTTGCCTTGTATGGTCACCGGGTTGATAGGTGCACCAGCCTTGCGAAGCAGGTGAAGAGACTCTTCAAGGATGATCTGTTTCCATTCTTCTGATAAAGCTGCCTCGTCCAGACGGTGCTCCAAGACAGCCGGCGAGGGAACCCTTTCCAATTTTAAAAAAGGACGGAAATCATAGTCGCTCCGTAACGGTTCAATTTCAGCAAACTTATTTTTTCCAAGGCAAAGCAGCCCGATATAGGCCTTCGCGATGTCCCCGTTTGAATAGCCGGGATTCCTTTTAATGGTTTCTGACTTGGCGCTATTCAGCCTTGATGCGAGATGAGTCTGGCTGATAAGGAACTCTACTATGCCCATTCCGAATTTATCCAATATCATTTCATTCGTTTGCTCAATCCGTAAATTTTTCATCTGCTCACCTGCGAAAATTGATATTTATATTATACAAAAAGTAGCTTATAATGGGTGTGAAGTCTGAATTTTAGAAAGGATGTGAACGATGCTTTTCAAGGAAAGAAAAACTTCACTTGAATGTGCTCTTTTAAAGTCGCTGAACAACCGGATGAAACTCCATGAAAAAGACATCCAGTATCTCCGGAATTTGGAAAAAGGGGACGAAGGCGAGCGGTATTTTGACTCTTTAACAGCAGCACTTACATGTGATTGTTTTGTACTGAATGATTTGCGGCTTTCCTGCAACAATGCTACGTTCCAGATTGATGCCCTCATGATTACCGGCGAAACCATTTACCTGTTTGAAGTGAAAAATTATGAAGGCGATTTTTATTACGAGCGGGACAGAATTTTTACAAAAAATAAGTCTGAAATCAACAATGCGCTGCTTCAGGTCAAACGTTGCGAATCGCTTTTCCGGCAGTTGATTCTCTCGCTCGGTTTCAATATGCCGGTCTCGGCTTCCGTTGTTTTTGTAAACCCCGAATTTACCCTGTACCAGGCACCCCTGAGTGCGCCATTTATTTTCCCGAATCAGTTAAAACGGTATATAAAAGATTTGAATGCAATTTCTGCAAAGCTGAGCGGAAAGCATAGAAGGCTGGCAGAAAAGCTATCTTCGCTGCATATAGAAGAATCGCCTTTTCTTCATTTGCCGAAATATGAGTATGATCAATTGCGGAAAGGCATTGTGTGCGACGCTTGTGGTTCTTTTTCCTGTGCGGTAAAAGGGCATGCAATGATTTGTGAGGATTGTGGACATGCTGAATCTGTTGAGGCCGCGGTCCTCCGCAGTGTCAGAGAATTTCGGATGTTGTTTCCAGAGCGGAAGATTACAACAAATGATATTTTTGACTGGTGCAGGATTGTGGAATCGAAAAAAAGGGTGAGCAGGATACTGGCAAAAAATTTCAATAAGTTCAGAGGTGGAAGATGGTCTTACTATGAGTAATTGATGATCACAAACTTATGAATTAGAAATTCTACCGGGGAAAAGCATTTGGTATTTTGACACTTCAAAAAGACCAAATATGCTCAGTTCCCCGGTTATTTTTGTCCTTTTGAACACTCCAAAAAGACATTTTGTTCCGGTCAATGGCTCCTTTTGTCCTTTTGGATGCTCCAAAAGAACAATTTGCTCCGGTCCACGGCTCCTTTTGTCCTTTTGACAGCTTCAAAAGGACATTTTGTTTCAGTTCACGGCTCCTTTTGTCCTTTTGGCAGCTTCAAAAGGACATTCCGAGCCCAGATACAGCTTGTTTTGTCCTTTTGACAGCTTCAAAAAGACATTTTGGACCCCGATGCAACGCGTTTTGTCCTTTTGACTGCTTCAAAAGGACATTTCGGGACCGGATGCAACGTGTTTTGTCCTTTTGGCAGCTTCAAAAGGACATTCCGAGCCCAGATACAGCTTGTTTTGTCCTTTTGACAGCTTCAAAAAGACACTTTGGGTCCAGTCGCGACTCCTTTTGTCCTTTTGGCAGCTTCAAAAGGACATTCCGAGCCCAGATACAGCTTGTTTTGTCCTTTTGACAGCTTCAAAAAGACATTTCGGGCCCAGATACAGCTTGTTTTGTCCTTTTGACTTTCAAAAGGACATTCCGAGCCCAGATGCAACGTGTTTTGTCCTTTTGGCAGCTTCAAAAAGACATTCCGAGCCCGGATGCAGGGTGTTTTGTCCTTTTGACAGCTTGAAAAAAACATTTCAGGCCTAGGTGCGGCTCCTTTTTGTCTTGAATACTCCAAAAAAAATTTGCTATGGTCCCGCGATTTCATTTGTCCTTTTAAATGCCTCTCTGAAACAACAGTAAGCTTACTTTTGCCATATTTTAATAGCAAACCAAAGTATCTTGTTCAGCCCTTTTTGGATTTCCCCCATTCCTCCGGTTCCCGCCGCCATTCCTCGAGTGTCGCCAAGTCTTCTTCCCGGATCAGCCCCCTTTCTACGCCAACCTGAAGCAGTGTGGAGTAATTCGATAAGGAGTAAGCGGTGATGCCTTCTTTTGCAAAATTTGCCGCTCCGGCCGGAAGTTCATATGTAAAAATCGAGACAACGCCGAGCACTTCGCAGCCGGCTTCCCGTAATGCGCGGACAACGGTGAGCACGCTGCCGCCGGTTGAAATTAAATCTTCGACAACGACAACTTTTTGCCCGGTGGAAACCCGCCCTTCGATCTGGTTGCCCTTGCCGTGTGTTTTTGCACTCGAACGGACGTATACCATTGGCAAATTCATCAGGTCGCTGACAAAAGCGGCGTGGGCAATCCCGGCAGTTGCCGTGCCTGCCACCACTTCCGTTTCCGGGAAGTGTGCTTCGATCAGCTTTTTCAGTCCGATGGCGATTTCTTTCCGCAGGTTCGGATAGGACAATGTAATGCGATTATCGCAGTAAATTGGCGATTTGATTCCGGATGACCATGTAAAAGGTTCACCGGGTTTTAAAAAAACAGCTTCAATGTCAAGCAATTGTCCGGCAATGTATTTTTCCATTATTCGTTCCCCCATTGTTGTTTCACTTTTAAATAAGCTTCGTACGGGTCGGGCGCTTTCGTAATCGAACGCCCGACGACAATTGCGGTCGAACCGAGTTCCCTTGCCTTCGCAGGTGTAACGACACGTTTCTGATCGGAAACATCATCTCCGGCCAGCCGGATGCCCGGCACCACTTTCAAAAACGCCCCGCCGAGCCGCGCCGTAATATCAGGGGCTTCAAATGCGGAGCAGACAACACCGTCAAGCCCTGCATCATAAGCAAGCACAGCGTAATCCAGCACTGATTCGCGCAGCGGTTTTAAAATGCCCTGTTCTTTTTGCATTTGCGTTTCAGAGGTGCTTGTTAGCTGTGTTACTGCGAGAATCGCCGGGCGTTTTTTCCCTGCAGGGGTGCCGGCTTCCAAACCAGCCAAAGCGGCTTTCATCATGTCCGAACCGCCGGCGGCATGGACGTTCACCATATCCACTCCAAGCCGTGCCAGCCCTTTCATTGCCCGCCCCACTGTATGTGGAATGTCATGCAACTTTAAATCAAGAAAAATATCATGCCCCATTTCTTTGAGGGCAGCAATCAAACAAGGGCCGGTCTGGTAAAACAGTTCCATTCCCACTTTGACATAGAGCGGTTCGCCGCCAAACTGCTGTAAAAAAGCGAGCGTTTCTTCTTCCGATGAAAAATCAAGGGCGATGATCGGTTTATGCATGCTGCGTGTGGCTCCTTCCTATCAGGTCTTGAATGCTTTCGGCGCCGAGCTGTTCCATCACAGCCGGCAGTTCACGGATGATGCGCGGGCAGGCGAGCGGATCAATAAAATTCGCGGTACCGACTGCGACTGCACTGGCGCCGGCGTATAAAAATTCCACTGCATCTTCTGCCGTCATAATACCGCCCATGCCGATAATCGGGATATCCACTTCCCGGCTCACCTCGTAAATCATCCGGACAGCAACCGGTTTGACGGCCGGTCCCGAGAGCCCCCCTGTTTCATTGGCGAGAAGCGGGCGCGCCGTTTTCAAATCGATTTTCATGCCAAGGAGTGTGTTAATCATCGTGAGCCCGTCGGCACCGCCGGCTTCTGCTGCCTTGGCAATCGCCACAATATCCGTGACATTCGGGGAAAGTTTTACATACACCGGCACTTCCGAAACAGCTTTTACTTGCCGTGTCAGTTCAAACGCCATCTCCGGATCGGTACCGAATGCGATGCCGCCGGATTTCACGTTTGGGCAGGAAATATTGAGTTCAAGCGCGTGCACATTCGGCGCTTTTGAAAGGCGGGTGGACACGTAGACATAATCTTCAAAAGTGGAGCCCGCTACATTCGCAATGATTGGAACATCATATGACTGTAAAAACGGGAGCTCTTCCACAAGCACACTTTCCAGCCCCGGATTTTGCAGGCCGATTGCATTCAGCATGCCGGCTTCCGTTTCCGCAATCCGCGGGACCGGGTTGCCGAAGCGCGGTTCTGTTGTTGTCGCTTTAATCATGATCGCGCCCAGTTCGCTCAAATCATACCAGCGGCTGTACTCACGCCCGAAACCGAAGCAGCCCGATGCCGGCATGACCGGATTTTTCAAGGACAAGCCCGGCAGTTCGACGTGCAAATCCGGAAGAACACGGCGCTTTATTCCCCGTCTTTCGGCATGGTCTTTAGGTGAATCCGGGGGAACACGACACTCTATTCCCCGTCTTTCAGCATGATGTTCAGACAAATCCGGGGGAACACGGCGCTCTATTTCCCGTCTTTCAGCATGATGTTCAGGCAAATCCGGAAGAACACGGTGCTCTATTTCCCGTCTTGCAGCATGATGTTCAGGCAAATCCGGGGGAACGCGGTGCTTTACTTCCCGTCTTTCATCATGGTGTTCAGGTAACTCGGTCATATTAGGATCTCCCCCATTTCAAATACAGGCCCGTCGCTGCATACTTTTTTCGAAGCGGTGCCGGTTGGGTCATTTTTCGGGCGGCAGACGCACCCGTAGCAAGCGCCGGTTCCGCACGCCATCCGTTCTTCAAGCGAGAAAAAGCCGCGCTGCCCCGGGTATGCCGCTTCCAATGCGCGCAGCATCGCAGCCGGGCCGCATGCGTACAAACAGTCAAATGCCCAATTCTCCGCCGCCAGTACATCCGTTACAAACCCTTTCGTCCCCCATGAACCGTCCACCGTTGCGACGGATGTCGGGGCAAGGGTTGAAAACTTCTCCACGTAAAAAGCGTGGGCCGCCGATTCAAACCCGAGCACGTGGCGGACTTCAACGCCGCCTGCTTTAAGCTGCCGGGACAGCTCGTACAGCGGCGGGACCCCGATGCCGCCGCCGACAAGGAGCGCTTTTTGCCCGGGGCGAAGCGCGTCCACCGGGAACCCGTTGCCAAGGGGGCCGAGCACATCGAGCCGTGCGCCGGGTGCCATGTTTGCCATCAGGCGCGTTCCTTTTCCCTGCACCCGGTACAACAAAGTAAGCGCGCCGTTTTTGCGGTCCACCGCCGCGATGCTGATCGGACGGCGCAACAGGGGATCAAACCCGCTTCCCGCTTTCACATGAACAAACTGTCCGGGGCGGGCGATTTGCCGGACCAAACTGCCGGCAAGCACCATTTCCCAAATATCCTGCGCAATGAGCCGGTTGCTTTTCACGATCATATATTCCTGGATCATGCGTGCACCGCCTGCTTTGCCCCCTGCACCATCGGCATGATCGAAAAACTTATCGATTCCAAAATGGATACGATGGCTGCTGCTGTATCAAGCGAAGTCAGGCACGGGATGCCGCATTCGACTGCTTCCCTGCGGATCCGGAAGCCGTCGCGTTCGTATTCCCGGCCTTTTGTGATCGTGTTCAGGACAAATTGCACATCGCCCCTTTGGATCGAGTCGAGCACGGTCGCCCCTTCGCCGCCAATTTTTTCCACTTCTTCGACAGCCAGGCCGTTTTCCCTTAAAAATTTTGCCGTTCCCGCCGTTGCTTTTAAGGTAAAACCGATCTCGACAAAGCGTTTCGCAAGCGGCAGGGCTTCCGGTTTGTCTTTATCGGCAACCGTAAACAGGATGCTGCCATCCGGCGAAAGCTTCATGCCTGCTGCAACGAGCCCTTTGTACAGCGCTTTTTCAAATGTACGGTCGCAACCCATCACTTCTCCCGTCGATTTCATTTCCGGTCCGAGTGTCGGTTCCACCCGCTTCAATTTTGCAAAAGAGAAGACCGGCACTTTCACGAACACCTCCGCTTTTTCCGGCCTCAAGCCGGTGCCATAGCCGAGATTTTCAAGCGATTCGCCTAAAATCACTTTCATCGCGAGTTTTGCCATCGGGACATCGGTAATTTTGCTTAAAAACGGAACCGTCCGGCTTGAGCGCGGGTTCACTTCGATCACAAAGAGTTCATTGTGCGAGACGATAAACTGGATGTTCATTAACCCTTTGATTTCAAGCTCTGAAGCAAGCTTGCGGCACGTCTCCACCATTTCCGCTTTTAATGCCTCGGAAAGCCGCTGCGGCGGATAGACTGCGATCGAGTCGCCGGAGTGGACGCCGGCCCGTTCAATATGTTCCACGATGCCCGGGATTAAAATATCCCGGCCGTCCGCGATCACATCGACTTCAAACTCCTGCCCTGTCACATAGCGGTCAATCAAAACCGGCTGGTTCGGGCTGACTTTCACCGCGTGTTTCATATACTGGCGCAAGTCTTCTTCATGGTAGACGATTTCCATCGCCCGTCCGCCGAGCACAAACGACGGGCGCACGAGCACCGGATAGCCGATTTCGGCCGCAATTCGGACGGCTTCTTCCGCCGAAGTGCCGGTTTTTCCAAGCGGGCGTTTAATGCCGAGCCGGTTTAACAAATGGTCGAATTTGTCGCGGTCTTCGGCACGATCGAGATTTTCAAGCGAAGTGCCGAGAATGCGCACCCCGCGGTTTGCGAGCTGTTCCGCGAGATTGATCGCCGTCTGGCCGCCGAACTGGACAACAACCCCTTCCGGCTGTTCCAAATCGATGATATGCATGACATCTTCAATCGTCAGCGGTTCAAAATAGAGCTTGTCAGAGATGCTGAAATCGGTGGAGACGGTTTCCGGGTTGTTGTTAATGATGATCGCTTCGTACCCGGCTTCCTGGATTGCCCACACCGCATGGACGGTTGCATAGTCAAACTCGATTCCCTGGCCGATCCGGATCGGGCCGGAACCGAGGACAATGATGCTTTTTCTGTTTGTCACAACCGATTCGTTTTCTTCTTCATATGTACCGTAAAAATACGGCGTTTCTGATGCGAATTCGCCGGCACATGTATCGACCATTTTATAGACCGGTAAAATGCCATTCTCTTTGCGCCATGCGTACACTTTTTCTTCTGTCGTTTTCCACAGCCCGGCAATCGTCTGATCGGCAAAGCCCATTTCTTTTGCTTTCCGGGCCGCCTCTTTGTCCCATTGCGCCTCCTGAAGCGTGTTTTCAAAGCGGATGATGTTTTCCAGCTTATGAAGGAAAAACAAGTCGATTTTGCTCCAGTCATGCAGCTGCCCGATCGTGACACCCTTTCTTAGCGCTTCTGCGATGTAAAAAAGGCGTTCGTCGCCGGCATTTTTGATCCTTTTTTCGATCACGCCCATACCGGATGCTTCCTCGAGTTCCAAATGATGGACGCCGATTTCAAGCGACCGTACTGCTTTTAACAGCGATTCTTCAAATGTGCGGCCGATCGCCATTACTTCGCCCGTTGCTTTCATTTGCGTGCCAAGTCTGCGGTATGCCTGTTCAAACTTATCGAACGGGAACCGCGGAATTTTTGTGACGACATAATCAAGCGCCGGTTCAAAATTGGCGTAAGAAGTGCCGGTGACCGGGTTTTTCATCTCGGCCAGCGTGAGCCCGACTGCAATTTTCGCTGACAGTTTCGCAATCGGGTATCCGGTTGCTTTCGAAGCGAGCGCAGATGAACGGCTGACGCGCGGGTTGACTTCGATTACATAATATTGAAAACTGTCCGGGTCAAGCGCGAACTGTACATTGCAGCCGCCTTCGATGCCGAGGGCGCGGATAATTTTCAATGAAACATTGCGCAGCATCTGGTATTCTTTGTCGCTTAACGTCTGGCTTGGGGCGACGACAATCGAATCGCCGGTATGGACGCCGACCGGGTCAATGTTTTCCATGTTGCAGACGACGATGGCATGGTCTTCGCTGTCGCGCATCACTTCGTATTCGATTTCTTTAAAGCCGGCAATGCTTTTTTCGAGCAGGCACTGGTGGACAGGGCTCTGGCGCAATCCGCCTGATACGGTTTCGATCAGCTCCTCTTCATTACGGCAGATGCCGCCGCCCGTTCCGCCCAGCGTGTAAGCCGGACGGACGATGACCGGGTAGCCCGCTTTTTCGATAAAACGGTAAGCTTCTTCGAGTGTATGGATGATCATGCTGTCCGGCACCGGCTCGCCAAGTTTTCCCATCAGTTCGCGGAACGCTTCCCGGTCTTCCGCCTGCTCGATGGCGCCCAGTCTTGTTCCGAGCACTTCGACGCCGTACTCGTCAAGGATGCCGGATTTCGCCAGTTCCATTGCAATGTTGAGACCGGTCTGGCCACCAAGCGTCGGCAGGAGGGCATCCGGGCGTTCTTTGCGGATGATGCGGGCGACAAATGCCGGCGTAAGCGGTTCGATGTAGATTTTATCCGCCATTTCCGTATCGGTCATAATCGTTGCCGGATTGGAATTGACCAAAACGACATGATACCCTTCTTCTTTTAAAGCAAGGCAGGCCTGCGTGCCGGCGTAATCAAATTCTGCAGCCTGGCCGATCACGATCGGGCCGGATCCGATCACAAGAATTTTTTCGATATCAGTGCGTTTTGGCATAGGTTTGTTCCTCCTTTTGTTTTTCAACCATGGTTAAAAACTTGTCGAATAACGGGTTCGAATCGTGCGGGCCTGGCGATGCTTCCGGGTGGTACTGGACGGTAAAAGCAGGGTATTTGCGATGTGCCAGTCCTTCAATCGTGCCGTCGTTCAATGCCCGTTCCGTTACGATAAGGTCTGTTCCGGCAAGCGAATGTTCATCGACCGCATAGCCGTGGTTCTGCGAGGTGATCACCGTTTTCCCTGTTTCGATGTCCTGGACAGGATGATTCGCGCCGCGGTGGCCGAATTTTAATTTGAACGTATCGGCGCCGCACGCTAACGCAAACAGCTGGTGCCCGAGACAAATCCCGAAAAGCGGCACTTTCCCGAGTATGCCTTTTACCATATCAACCGCACAAGCGACATCTTTCGGGTTGCCGGGACCGTTTGACACCATCACCCCATCCGGCCGGAGCTGTAAAATGTCCGCCGCCGTTGTATCATACGGCAACACGGTAACGCGGCAGTTTCGTTTTGAAAGTTCGGTTAAAATGCTTTTTTTCGCGCCGAAATCGACAAGGGCAATATGTTTGCCGGGCCCTTCCATTTCGTAACGCTTCTTTGTGGATACTTGTGCAACGGCATCATGAATAGCTCGTTTCGCTTGAAGATTTTTGATCACGGCTTCCGGATCTTCGTCTTCGGCACAAAGGGCGGCCCTGAGCGTACCGAAAGCGCGGATTTTTCTTGTCAGTTTCCGGGTGTCAATGCCGGATATACCGGGGATGCCTTTTTCTTTTAAAAAGGTATCGAGCGTTAAGGTGCTCCGCCAGTTTGACGGGTACGAAGCCGCTTCTTTCACCACGACCCCCTTCACATACGGCTTTACCGCTTCAAAATCGTTCCAGTTGATGCCGTAGTTCCCGATGAGCGGGTAGGTGAACGTGACGATCTGGCCGTAAAAAGACGGGTCGGTTAATGTCTCCTGGTAACCAGTCATCCCGGTTGTAAAAACGATTTCCCCGTAAGCCGCTTTTTCACTGCCAAAACCTTCCCCTTTAAAAACCGTGCCGTCTTCCAAGAGCAGTTGCCTTTTCATTTCAATGCCAGCTCCTTTTCCCATACCAGTTTTCCGCTTCCCCATGTGGCTTGCGGGAAGCCTTTGCATACACACCCCAAAAACGGGGTATTTTTTCCTTTCGATAAAAAGCGATCCGGGTCAATTGTTTTTTCTTCTGCCAGGTTAACTGCCGTGATATCGGCGGGTGCCCCTGTTTTCAGCGTCCCGTATGGAAGACCGAACACGCTAGCCGGCTTTATTGTCATCCAGTCAACAAGCTGTTTTAGCGTAAATATGCCAGTTTCAACAAAATGTGTATATAAAAGCGGAAAAGCTGTTTCAAATCCGGTGATGCCAAATGGCGCCTGTTCAATGCCTTTTGCTTTTTCCTCCGCGGTATGCGGAGCGTGGTCAGTGGCGATAAAATCAATCGTGCCATCCAAAAGGCCTTCAATAAGGGCGTCGCGGTCTCTTTTCGACCGGAGCGGCGGGTTCATTTTCCAGTTGGCATCAGGGCCCGGGATGTCGTCTTCAGAAAGGAGCAAATGGTGCGGTGTCACTTCGGCTGTCACTGGAATGCCGGCCCGTTTTGCGTCACGAACAACCCGGACGGATTCTTTCGTGCTGATATGGCAGACATGATAATGGCAGCCTGTATGTTCTGCAAGCAACACGTCGCGGGCGATCTGCACCGACTCGCATACGGAAGGGATCCCTTTTAACCCGTGCGCCGCCGCGAAAGATCCGTCATGCACGCAGCCGCCCCGGATGAGCGAATTGTCTTCACAATGGGCGACGACCGCCATACCGAGTGCTTTTGCCTGTTCCATCGCAGCTAGCATCTGCCCCGCTTCCTGCACGCCGACGCCGTCATCCGTGAACGCGAAGGCGCCTGCTGCTTTTAAACCGGCAAAATCCACGAGTTCGCCGCCTTTTTCATCAAGGGTGATGGCAGCATAAGGGAGCACGCGCACAACTGCATCCCGGCTGATTTTTTCCTTTAGAGACAAAAGGCGCGCCGGCCGGTCGGTAACCGGTTTGGTGTTTGGCATCGCCGCTACCGTTGTAAACCCGCCTTTTGCCGCGGCCATCGTCCCGGTGCGGATCGTTTCCTTCTGTTCGAACCCCGGTTCCCGCAAATGCACATGCAAGTCGACAAACCCGGGGAGAACCGTAAGCCCCGTTGCATCATATACCTGTTCGCCCGCTTCTTTCAGTTCCGAGCCGGTTTCCGCAATTTTTCCATCTTTGATCCGGATATCCCGCTTTACCGATTCTCCCTTTTCATCTAAAACCATCCCGCCTTTAATTAACCAGTCCACTTGGCAAACCACCTTTTCTGTTTTGTCAAAATAGCGCGATCCATAGCAATTTTCATTTTTCAAGCTGTCTGGAAAACCGCTTTTTCTTTCTGTAAAATCGTTTTTAAAATCGCCATCCGTGCAAACACGCCGTTTTCCATTTGTTTAAAAATCCGCGACCGGCTGCATTCCACGAGGCTAGTTGCAATCTCGACATCGCGGTTGACCGGCGCCGGGTGCATAATGATGCTGCCCGGTTTCATCATCCGTTCCCGTTCCACCGTCAGCCCGTATGCGCGGTGGTACGCTTCTTTTGTCAGATGGGCAGTTTCTTGATGGCGTTCATGTTGGATGCGGAGCAGCATGACGACATCTGCTTCCGCTACGCCGTCATCGACCGGAACGTACGGGAGATGCATGGTTGGGTCAAACCATTTTACAGGCCCCGAACACGTGACGGTGGCACCAAGCTTTTTCAATGCTTCGGCGTTTGATCTGGCAACGCGGCTGTGGACGATATCGCCGATGATACACACCTTTAAGCCGCGGAAGCCGCCGAATTCCTGTTTGATCGTCAAAAGATCAAGCAGGCATTGGGACGGATGCTGACCGCTGCCGTCTCCCGCATTGACAATCGAAAGCGCCAATCCTGCGAGCTGCCTGTAATATTCATCTTCCTGGTGACGGATCACCACCACTTTGACGCCGATCGACTGCAATGTTTTCACCGTGTCGTACAATGTTTCACCCTTTTGCACGCTTGATGCCCCGACTTCAAACGGAAGCAGCTCAAGGCCAATCCGCCGTTCTGCCACTTCAAAGCTGCATTTTGTCCGCGTGCTCGGCTCGTAAAACAAATTGGCTGCAAAAACCGGCTCCGGCGCTTTCCATACGGCCCCTTTTGAAAAGGCATCGGCTTCTTCCAGAAGTTCCAAAATTTCCTCATTGCCCAAATCGGATATCGTCAGAAAATGCTGCATGTTCCATCCTCCTTTGTTTTTCAGCCAAAAAAGCACCCTGCTTATGGCAGGGTGCGTGAAATGGCACGGCAAGTCAAAAGCCTTGCGCGGCCGGCACCCTTCCAAGCCTCTCCGGACTTGCAGTTAAAAGGTGTTCCGTATTCATTTCAATGAAAAAGCCCCTTTGCCGTGAGGGTACAAAGGGGGCTTTCAAACCTCCTTTGCAAACCTCACAGGGCTTGCTTAAAAGGATTACACATCGTGGATTGTGACCAGGTCCCGCCCGTCCACATCCGTCAATTGTACAACGATTCTTTCCGACTGGCTCGTCGGGATATTTTTTCCGATAAAGTCGGGGCGGATCGGCAATTCCCGGTGGCCGCGGTCAACGAGCACCGCGAGCTGGATCCGGCTCGGGCGGCCGATATCCATCAGCGCGTCCATCGCCGCGCGCACTGTCCTGCCTGTATAGAGCACATCATCGACAAGCACGATCTTTTTACCGGTGATGCTGGATGGCAGGTTCGCGCCCTTCACTTCCGGTTCGCCGTCTACCGTTTTTTTCGATAAATCATCGCGGTACAGCGTGATGTCCAGCTCGCCGACTTCGACTTTGCGCCCTTCGATTCTCTCAATCCTTTCCGCCAGGCGATCAGCGAGATAAATGCCGCGCGTTTTAATCCCGATGAGCATCGTGTCTTCAATGCCTTTATTCCGTTCAATGATTTCGTGGGCGATCCGCGTCAACGCCCTGCGGATCATGATTTCATCCATTACTACCGCTTTTTGGGCCATGGTGTCTCCTCCCGGGAAAAATCAAAGCCTTCCGCACCGAAGGCAGGAAGGCTTTGTAAAATGAACGTTCCCTTGCCAGCCTCACGGGACTGTTTTTAAAAGGCTTATGAAGTTATTTTTACCTTACCCGTTTTTCATCCGTTTGTCAATATTTTTTATACCGTGATGTTCACAGACCGCGCCTCATTGTGTTTAAAAGATGCGCGAAATCATCCGGCAACGGCGCTTCAAATGTGAGCGTTTCGCCGGTGCGCGGGTGGCAAAAACCGAGTACCCCGGCGTGGAGCGCCTGGCCGCCGAAATCAATCGTTTTTTTCGGCCCGTATTTCGGGTCGCCTGCCAAAGGATGGCCGATATACTTCATATGGACGCGGATCTGGTGGGTGCGCCCCGTTTCAAGCCGGCATTCGATAAATGTATACCGGTCAAACCGTTCCAGCACGTGGAAATGGGTCACCGCGTCTTTTCCGTTATCGACCACGGCCATCCGCTGGCGGTCAGCCGGGTCCCTTCCGATCGGGGCGTCAATGGTGCCGGCTTCATGCGGAATATTGCCGTGGACAAGCGCAAAATATTTGCGGGTTACCGTTTTTTCGCTGAGCTGCGCCGCCAGCTTTTCGTGCGCGTAATCGTTTTTGGCCACCATTAACAGCCCGGATGTGTCCTTGTCAATCCGGTGGACAATCCCGGGGCGGAGCACGCCGTTAATACCCGATAGATCTTTGCAGTGGTACATCAGGCCGTTCACAAGCGTCCCTGTAAAATGCCCATTTGACGGATGGACAACCATGCCTTTTGGTTTATTGACAACAAGCACATCGGCATCTTCATAATAGATATCAAGATGCAAGTCTTCCGGTTCAATATCGGGCAATTCCGGCTCCGGCACCTCAATTTCAACCAAGTCGCCTGTTTGCAATCTGTAATTTGCTTTTTCTTTTTTGCCGTTTACGGTAATGTCACCATCTTTAATCCATTGCTGAACTTGTGATCTTGACCATTCTTCCCGGATAGAAGAGACCATTTTATCAAGCCGTTCATTTGCTTCGTGTTCAAGAATGGTGTGATCCATTTTTTCCATCGGTTTTCTCCTTTGTCTTTCTGTCTTCCAAAAGCATTGAAATCAGCAACAATACAACGCCAATCGTTAAACTGGCATCCGCCACGTTAAAAATGGCAAAATCATAACTGCCGAAACGCAAATGGACAAAATCAACCACTTCGCCGCGGAACAGGCGGTCAATAAAGTTGCCGATTGCCCCTCCTAATATAAGGCCGAGGCTGATGCCGACTAGCGCCCTATCTTTCGCATATTTTTGTATGTAATAAAGAATGCCGGCAATGACAATTAGGGTAATGAGATAAAATAGCCACATCTGCCCTTCCAGTATGCTGAAGGCAGCGCCTGTGTTGCGCGTCGATGTGAGAAAAAAGAAACCCGGAATCACTTCGATGCTTTCCCCGAGCGCCATCCCTTTTAAAACGAGCCATTTGGCCAGCTGGTCCAAGATGATCACAATGAGTGCAACCGCATAATAAAAAATAACCAATCGCTTTTCCTCCGCCTGTGTTTACGGCAGGCGCAAAATACCGCCTGGTCCGGAATATATTTCTTTCTGCATTTTAGCATAAACAGCAGGAAGTGAAAAGAACGGACGGCTGGATCCGGTCCGCCCGTTCCTGCCAGCTTCTTTTAGGCGGAAACCATTTTTGCTGATTGAAGTTGCGCAAAAGCAATGCCCTTTTTGACATTTCTTTCTCCCTTTTCTAGTGAATAAGATCGTACGGGACGGTTACTTTGCCGTATGACAGGATGGTTTGCCGGTCCGCAGGCAACAGGGCAGGGATTTCCGCAAGGCCCGGGTCAACTTTCCGGGTGCCGTGGAACCCGTCCAATGCCGCCTCAATCTCTTTCAATTCCTCCTGAACCAGATGTTGCACAAGCTCATGTTTCGCCTCGTATACGGATAATTCAGCCCGTAGCGATTGCAGCCAAATTTTCGGATCTTTACGCATCTTCCAACAGCCTCCCCGCTTCTTTGTTGGTTTTAGCATTCCCGCAGGCAAGGCTTGTTTGCGGAAAAACGTTTTCTAAAAGTAACAAAATCATGCAGCGGCAAACGGTTTTTGCCAGTTAAAATCCGGCGCTGGCAATGGGCTGAAATCCGTTAAAAAAGCCGGCGCTGCATGTCTTCATGCAAGCCCCGGCTTAAAGCTTCACACTTCCCGCATCAATGTTTTCACAACTTGTGCACAGCGCGGGCAGAGCGTCGGATGGTCATGGTCCAGGCCGACTTCCGGCGTTACAACCCAGCACCGTTCGCATGTTTCGCCTTCCGCTTTTTCGACGACAATAGCCGCGTGTTCAAGCTTCAGCGCATTTTCCGGCGCGTCTTCAATGGCGCCTGCCACTTCAAATCCCGATACAATGAACAATTGCTTTTTGCTTTCCGAAATGCTGTCAAGCAGTGCTTTCGTCTCCTCATTCACATACAAGGTCACTTTCGCCGTCAGCGATTTCCCGATTACTTTTGCATTCCGCGCTTCTTCCAATGCTTTTAAAACGTCTCCGCGGAGCGCCATAAACGCATTCCATTTTTCTTCAAGCGCACTAGCATCCGGCAAATCCACATATTCCGGCATATCGGTCAGCTGGACGCTTTCTTCCGCGACACCCGGAATATACTGCCAGACTTCATCGGCTGTATGCGGCAAAATCGGCGACAACAGCTTGGTTAAGGCAACAAGGCATTCATACAAAACGGTTTGCATCGCACGGCGTTCCGGATTGTCTGCAAGCTCGATGTACAGCACGTCTTTTGCAAAATCCATATAGAACGAACTGAGGTCTGTGGCACAGAAATTGTTCACCGCATGGTAAATGGTGGCAAATTCGTACCGCTCATAAGCCTCCCGCACTTCTTTTACAAGCTTGTTCAATTTGACAAGCATAAACCGGTCGACCTCGCGCAACTCTTCATAGGCAACTTGGTGCCGGGCCGGGTCGAAGTCGTTCAGATTGCCCAGCATAAACCGGAACGTGTTGCGGATTTTCCGGTAGACTTCGGACACTTGTTTTAAAATTTCATTGGAAACCCGGACATCTGCCTGATAGTCAACGGAAGCGACCCACAAGCGGATGATGTCAGCCCCCAGCTGTTCAACCACTTTGCCAGGCAAAATCGTATTGCCGAGCGATTTGCTCATCTTCCGGCCTTCGCCGTCCAGCACAAACCCGTGGCTTAAAACGCCGTCGTACGGGGCGCGCCCTGTTACCGCCACACTGGTAATGAGCGACGAGTTAAACCAGCCGCGGTACTGGTCGGAGCCTTCAAGGTACAAATCAGCCGGCCGTTTCAAGCCTTCTTGTGCAGCCAGCACGCCCTGATGGGAAGAACCGGAATCGAACCAGACGTCCATAATATCCGTTTCTTTTTTAAATACGCCGTTCGGGCTGCCCGGGTGCGTAAAGCCTTCCGGAAGCAGGTCTTTCGCTTCCCGTTCAAACCAGACGTTTGATCCGTGTTTGCGGAACAGGTCGGACACATGCCGGATGGTTTCTTCCGTGATGATCGCTTCGCCGTTTTCCGCGTAAAAAACAGGGATCGGCACGCCCCATGCACGCTGGCGGGAGATGCACCAGTCGCCGCGGTCGCGGATCATGTTATGCATCCGGAGTTCGCCCCAAACAGGCGTCCAGTTGACCTCTTCAACGGCTTTCAAAATGTCATCGCGGAACATGTCAACCGATGCGAACCATTGCGATGTTGCCCGGAAAATTACCGGTTTTTTCGTCCGCCAGTCATGCGGGTACGAGTGCGTTAAAAACTTCAGTTTCAAAAGCGCACCTGCCTGATCCAGTGCTTCACAGATCGGTTTGTTGGCTTTGTCGTAAAACAGCCCTTCAAAACCGGGCGCGTCTTTTGTCATCATGCCTTTGTCATCTACAGCACAAATCACATCAAGCCCGTATTTTTTGCCGATGAGAAAGTCATCTTCCCCGTGTCCAGGTGAGGTGTGGACGCAGCCGGTCCCGCTGTCGGTTGTGACGTGGTCTCCGAGCATAACGAGCGAATCGCGACCGTACAGCGGATGTTTTGCAACAATGTACTCCAGCTTTTTCCCCGGAACCGTTTGAACGACTTCCGCGTTTTCCCATTCCAAAACGCTGCTTACTTCTTCAAGCAGGGCTTCGGCAACCAGATATTTGTTGCCGCCCGTTTTTACGACCACATAGTTGATCTCCGGATTGACGGCAATGCCGAGGTTTGACGGAATGGTCCAAGGGGTCGTCGTCCAGATGACGATTTTCGTATCCGTATCAAGCACGCCTTTTCCGTCTTTTACGTCGAACGCAACATAAATCGATGGCGATTTAATGTCTTTGTACTCAATTTCTGCATCTGCAAGCGCGGATTCGCTGGAAGGGGACCAGTATACCGGCTTCAGGCCTTTGTAAATATAGCCTTTTTTCGCCATTTCCCCGAATACTTTGATTTGCTCGGCTTCATATGCGGGCCGGAGCGTTAAATACGGATTTTCCCAGTCGCCGCGCACGCCGAGCCGTTTAAACGCTGTCCGCTGGCGATCGATTTGCTCATGGGCATATTTTTCGCACAGTTTCCTGAATTCGGCAACCGACATTGATTTCCGGTCTACGCCTTTTTTTGTCAGTTCCTGCTCAATAGGCAGCCCGTGCGTATCCCAGCCCGGTACATAAGGGGCATGGTAACCCGTCATCGATTTGAACCGGTTGATGATGTCTTTCAATGTTTTATTCAGGGCGTGGCCCATATGGAGATCGCCGTTTGCATACGGAGGCCCGTCGTGGAGCACAAACAGCGGCCTTCCTTCCGTGCGTTTCATCACCTTTTGATAAATATCCATTTCTTCCCATTTTGCCTGGATTTGCGGCTCTTTTTTCGGCAAATTTCCACGCATCGGGAAATCCGTTTTCGGCATTAAAAGTGTATCTTTGTAATCCATGCTGATCCTCCTGCCTTTTGCATATTGTATTTTGAATTTTTCGTTATGTTCAGCCTTGCCAAAAATCCAATAAAAAAACCTTCCCATCCCCAAAATAGGGACGAGAAGGTTCCCGCGGTACCACCCTAGTAGGCATCCAATATGCCCGCTCGACATCCGTAACGTGGAAGGTCCCGCTTAACTCTACTGGCCTTTTCGGCGTTCAAGGCAAGAACTCAAGGGGGATGTTCAGGCTGCGCGCTTTGCCGGGCTCGCACTGTCCCCGGTTCGCTTGGAAAGCTTTCACAACCCTACTGCCCTGTCATCGTTTTTTCGTATACAGTATTGAATGTATTCCATTATAGTGGACCGTGTTCGGATTCGTCAAGTTTGATTTGCTTCTTCTTCTTCCAGTTCAAACTCCGTAGCATCGACTTCAAATTCCATCAGCTTTTCCCAATCGTCGCTATCAATCAGGTCAAGCTGCGCCTCAATCAGCATTTTAAAGCGCGTCCGGAAGACTTTCGACTGTTTTTTCAGCTCTTCGATTTCGAGCGCAATTTTTCTTGCTTTCGAAAGGGCTTCATTGACAATCCGATCGGCATTTTTTTCCGCCTCGCGGATGATCAGTTTCGCTTCTTTCTGGGCATTGCCCTTGACTTCTTCCGCCGCTTCCTGGGCAACAACAATCGATTTATTTAAAGTTTCCTCAATGGAAGTAAAATGGCTCAGGCGTTCGTTTAATGATGCCACCTTATCTTCCAGGTTTTTCTTTTCGCGGATCAGCATTTCATAATCTTTGATCAGCTGGTCAAGAAATTCATTTACTTCATCTTCATCATAGCCGCGAAACCCTTTGCTGAACTCCTTATTATGTATATCTAAAGGCGTTAAAGGCATGTGGCCACCTCCTGTTCAATTTGCCTTTCGATTGCAAGATTCCCCTTCTTTTTTATATTATAATGGAATTCGACGATTTTTTGGGAAAATCCTGCTAATCCATCAAATTATTTTAAAATCCCTGCCACCATTCGCCACTTTTCTTTCTTCGTTTTGCCTTCCACGCGGATGAGCCGGCTTCTCCCGTACCCCCTAGCTGAAAAAGTATCACCTTCCTCGCACTGGAATGCCGGATCTTCCACTGTTTTCCAGTTCACTTTTACAAGCCCGTGCTCAATCAGCGCCCGCGTTTTTTGCCTTGAAATATTGTAAACGGCGGATAAAATCGCATCAAGGCGGAGCGAACTGACGGTGGCCTGTTTTTCAAGCCAGCGTTGCTGTTGCCCGATGGCCTCGCCCAACTGCATTTTCGTAAGGGTAACCGGCGTTTTTCCAATTTGCCGGAATTCCATTTGAATAAAGTCCGAAAGTTCCGCTGCCACGAAAAACTGAATGCGCCCTTCCCCGATTAAAATATCCCCGAATTTTTCGCGTTTCAGGCCGAGCGCCATCAGCGAACCAAGCACATGTTTATGTTCAAAGGAAACAAATTTGGCAGGGTAATGGACTTCGAATAAGGCAAGATGGAAGTCGTCCTCATCCGGAGAAAAATAGTCAGGAAAAAGCAGCATTCTTTTCCGCTCACTCTCTCTGTATCCGCCAAAAGCCCGGACAGAGACTGCGCCGTGGTTTCCGATCACCGTGTTGACAATTCTCTGCATGCGCGGATCCAAAAAATCCGTCAGTTCAGGGGCATACGCATCTTCCACGTATTGTTTCCAGGTCAGCACCTGGTCAATAAATTCCTTTTCATCCGGCCGGAAATGCTGGTAAATCGATTCCATTTGTCTGACTCCTTTTAAAAAAAGGAACTGCACAGTCCCTTTTTCTGAAAATGGCTCTTTTTACATGAACCATGAAAAAATTTCCGCAATGCCGGCTCTTGCCAAATCCAGGACAAAAAAAGCGACGATCGGAGAAATATCAATCATGCCGATCGGTGGAATGATTCTGCGGAAAGGGTCGAGATAAGGTTCCGAAACGCGCGCAAACAAACGCCCGATGTCGGTGTCCCTGAGATTAAACCACGACATAAAGATATAAATCAGGAGAATGTAAGAGTAAATTCTCATGAGAAGCAGAATGATCTTTAAAATTGAAAATAAAATTGGATCCATCCGGTTTATGGCCACCTCGTATCGTCATATTCCTGTCCCTGCAGGAATTCAGAAATTTTTCCGGAAACTTCTACGTTATCCGGCGTACAAAGAAAAATATTGCTGCCGACTCTCTGGATATCGCCTGCAATGGCATACACCGTTCCGCTCAGAAAATCGACAATCCGCTTCGCCTGGTCATGCGGCATGCTTTGCAAATTGACGACCACCGCGCGCCTGTTTTTCAAATGGTCGGCAATTTCCTGTGCATCGGCATATACCCGCGGTTCCACCAGAATGACTTTTGAAGACTTTTGGACGCTTTGCAGGCTGACCACATTTTGCCGCGCATGCCGGACCGGTTTCTCAGCGGGCTGCTCGGGTTCTTCATACTCTTTTTCCATCATTTCTTCTTCCTGGTCTTCGTATTCATCATCAAGCAAAAAGAATGACTTAAATTTCGTTTTCAGTCCCATTCCATTACACCTCCGTTTGTTTTCCCTTATCCGACAAGCGCAGTGCCGATTCTGACAAAAGTCGCCCCTTCTTCTACTGCAATTTCAAAGTCGTTGGACATCCCCATCGACAATTCGCGGCACGGAGCGTAATCCAAATGCAGTGATTCAATGTCCTGCTGCAGTTGTTTCAGCCCGCGGAATGTGCGCCGGATGACGTCCTCATCTTCCGTAAGCGGCGCCATCGTCATCAGACCCGCAACGCGAATATGCGGAAAATCCTTCAGTTTGCGGACAAAATCCACCACTTGCCCGGGCGCCATCCCGTGTTTCGATTCTTCCCCGGAAACATTCACCTGAATAAAGCAATTGATTTCTTTATCCAATTTTGCCGCCCTTTTTTCGATTTCCTCTGCAAGGCTCAGACGGTCCAAAGAGTGTATGTAGCTGACTTTATCAATAATGTTTTTGACTTTCCTTGTCTGCAGCGTCCCGATAAAATGCCAGACGGGACGGTTTCCGAGCGCCTCGTATTTTTTTAGAAGACCGTCATCGCGGTTCTCGCCTAAATGCTGAATGCCTGCTTCCAGTGCCTCTTTTGCTCTTTCTGTTGTGACATATTTCGTTACTGCAATGATTTCCACATCCCCGCGGCTTCTTCCTGCCCTTTGGCACGCTTTTTCAATTTTTTCGTTGATGCGCGCGAGGTTTTCCGATACTTTCATTTCTCCGGTGCTCCTTTTATCCCAATAAAGCCAAGCATTCTCCCGGTAGCGCCGTGATCGCGCCGGTGCGAAAAAAAGTCTTCTTCACAACAGCTTGTGCACAGGCTGCTGATTGCGATCCGGCTTTCCGGAATGCCTGCCTGCTGTAATATGATTTTGTTTAACTGCTTTAAATCAAGTGCATACTGGCCGGGTGATTTTTCCACGTACGGTAATTTTTCTTCTTTGCCAGTCCAAGGGCGGACAGCCTGGATGACACGGTCATCAACAAGATAGCATTCGCCGCAAATGGACGGCCCGATGGCGACTTCTATTTCATCAAGCGGCACGCCATCCTTTACCCATTTTTCAACCATTTTAGCCGCAATCCCGCGGGTGGTTCCTTTCCACCCGGCATGTGCGATCCCGACGCGCCCGTACTTCGGTGCGAAAAAGAAAACCGGCACACAGTCCGCAAACGCCAGCACAAGCAATATTTCTTTTTCATCGGTGTACAATCCGTCCGTATGCGGAAAAGAGGAACGGTAATCAGCCGCCCCCTTGCCGGCGTCTTTGCGCGTGACCCGTTGCACATGGTCTTCATGCGTTTGTTCGGCGCCGATCCAGTTTGATAAAGGGAATCCGGCCGCACTTGCAATGATCTCCCGGTTTTTCCTGACCGATTCAGGATCGTCGTTCACATGGAAAGCAAGGTTTAAACTGCCGGGAAAATTTGTGCTTGCGCCGCCGTTTTTCACTGTAAATCCGGCACATATCCCGTTTTTTTGCCAAGCGCCGACAGTATAATACACGGCCTGTGTTTTTATAAACGGTTCTCTCATCTCACCCTCACCCGGTTCTCTTTTGTACTATTATACCTTTTTATCCATATGTCTTCTATAGATTTTAGCATTCAATACGTTTTTTTCCGTACTGATTTTATTTATAGCAAATTTCATCAAAATTCTCTACTTTTTAGCTTGAAAACGGGGATCATCCGGAAATCCCCCGGATGTAACAGGTTTGTAACGCAACTAATAAACAGATGTTACCTTTCTGTTATATTAGACTGCTATTCTATCAATAACAAATCACTTACATAACAGAGGTAATGAATTTGAAGAAAACTTTAGTATCACTACTGACTGTTTGTATGTTGTCTATTGGGACGGGCCACGCATTTGCAGCAACAACGACATATACGGTGAAGTCGGGAGATTCATTATATAAAATCGCCGGAAAATATCATGTGACCGTGGCGCAGTTGAAAAGCTGGAACCACTTGAGGTCAAATGTGATCCGGGTGAAGCAGAAGCTAAAAATCCAGACGAAAACGCCTGCAAAAAAAGTTTCGACTTCGTCTTCTTCTTACCGCACGATGACGGTGAAAGCAACGGCTTATACAGCGGGTTCCGGCGGCGGGATTACGGCGACCGGCTTCAACTTAAAAAGACATCCTTCCGCAAAAGTGATTGCGGTCGATCCAAAGGTGATCCGGCTCGGTTCGAAAGTGTACGTTCCGGGTTACGGGATGGCTGTTGCCAGTGATACCGGCGGGGCTATCAAAGGGAAAAAAATTGATGTCTTTATTTCAAGTAAAAAGAAAGCCCTCCAGTGGGGCCGAAAAACGGTGACAATTAAAGTGTATAAGTAAAAAACGGCTGCGCGGCCGTTTTTTTCTTTGTCAGGCCGCGCTTATTTTCTCGGTTCCTGCAGCTGCTGCTGGGTATAGGCCGACTCTTTAAACCTGACGAGGATCACATCGGCGCCGATTTTGACGATGTTGCTCCACGGGATGACCACTTCGTCCTCTTTTCCAAATAAGCCGAACATTTTCCCCGATGAGCCGCCGACAATGATGCTTTCAATTGTGCCATTATCCAGATTGATATCAATATCTTCCACGTTTCCGAGTTTTCTGCCGTCCGATATGCTGACAACATCTTTCACTTGAAAATCTGAAATTCGGACCATCTGCTCTCCCCCCTGCTGTCTTTCCGCCATGTAATACAAGTTTATGCACGGGGGGAGGTTTTTACGAATAGAAAAGCGGAGGCGTTGCCGGACAAGGATTTCAAAGCCCCCTTTAATAAAGGGGCGGAAATCCATACGCCGACGAGCAAGCGCCCTCCGCTTTTCTTATTGTCCAGCTCCGGCTCCTAGCGGCTAGCGGATTTTTGCGTCTTCTCCTTTCGATAAGCGGGCATCGATTCGCCTGTCGGCTCATCGTGTTTCCTTTATCTCGGTCGAAGACTACAAAATCCGTACGCCGCTGTACAGTCGCCTCCGCTTTTCTTTGTCCAGCTGCGGGCGCTGTCGGCGTATGAATTTCCAGTCCCCTCCCCTACGATAAGTCAACATCGGCTCGTTCCTCGCCGTGTTTCCTTTATCTCAGTTCGGGGACTATGAAATTCATACGCCGACGAGCAAGCGCCCTCCGCTTTTCTTACTACTGTATATTTTTGTTCATTTGTTTGATGGCTGCTTTTTCGAGGCGGGAGACTTGGGCTTGGGAGATGCCGATTTCTTCTGCGACTTCCATCTGTGTTTTTCCTTGGAAAAACCGTTTGCGGATGATCATTTTCTCCCGTTCGTTCAGACGCCGCATTCCTTCTTGCAAGGCGATTTCTTCAATCCATTGCGAATCTTTGTTTTTTTCGTCACTCACCTGGTCCATGACATAAATCGGATCCCCTCCGTCGTTATAAATCGGTTCAAACAGTGATACGGGATCCTGAATGGCATCAAGTGCAAATACAATGTCTTCGTGCGGAACATCCAGCTCTCTGGCGATTTCTTCTGTTGTCGGTTCTTTCGAAGTGGCGCTCATCAGCTTTTCCCTTACTTGCAGGGCTTTATAAGCAATATCCCTCAAGGAGCGCGATACGCGGATCGGATTATTATCCCGTAAATAACGCCGGATTTCGCCGATAATCATCGGCACGGCGTACGTTGAAAAGCGGACATTTTGATTCAGATCAAAATTATCAATGGATTTCATGAGTCCGATACAGCCGACTTGAAACAGGTCGTCCACATATTCGCCACGGTTGTTAAAGCGCTGAATGACGCTCAGCACAAGGCGTAAATTGCCATTGACCAGCTTTTCTCTTGCAGACGCATCGCCGGCATGCATTTTCTTTAAAAGATCCCTCATTTCCTCATTTTTCAAAACGGGAAGCTTGGAGGTATCCACCCCGCAAATTTCCACTTTGTTGCGCTTCAAATCTTTTCCCCCCTTCAGGACTTCAGGAGCTGCTGTTCAAAAAACAGTATCTCCCCGGGTGGGAAATTTATGCACTGCGCAAAAAGCGGGAATTGCCTGCGGAAGATGCCCGGACATTGCCGTTCCTGCTTCCCGCCCGCCTGCAAATTTTCCTGCTATACCATTTTATTGAATTCTTTACGCAATCTTTTAATAATTCTTTTCTCAAGCCGCGAAATATAGGACTGGGAAATACCAAGCATATCGGCAACATCTTTTTGTGTTTTCTCTTCCTGCCCTTTAAGGCCGAAACGCAATTCCATAATCTGCTTTTCCCGATCCGACAAACGGTGCAGGGCGCTGTAAAGTAATTTTTTATCGACGTTCGCTTCAAGATCCCTTGTAATGATATCATCATCCGTGCCGAGCACATCCGAAAGCAGCAGTTCATTGCCGTCCCAATCGATATTTAGCGGTTCATCAAACGAAACTTCGGACCGGAGCTTATTGTTCCGCCTTAAATACATCAAAATTTCATTTTCAATACAGCGGGAAGCGTAAGTCGCCAGTTTGATCTTCTTTTCCGGATTAAACGTATTCACGGCTTTAATGAGGCCGATTGTGCCGATGCTGATTAAGTCTTCGATATTGATGCCGGTGTTTTCAAATTTGCGCGCAATGTAAACGACAAGGCGCAAGTTGCGTTCGATAAGGATCGAACGTGCTGCCTTATCCCCTGCCGGCAGTTTTTTTAACAGCATTTCTTCTTCTTCTTTGGAAAGCGGGGGCGGCAGGGCTTCATTCCCGCCGATATAATAAATTTCATCCGCTTTCAGCCCGAGCTTGAATAGGAGTTTGTACCAAAAATAAGCGAGTTTTAACCGTAAATGTTTCATATTCATCCTCCTCGTATAATAAGTTTAAATCCAAAGTGGATGTCAATTTCCAGTTCATTCTGCTGCTCATTGACAAGTGAATATAAGATTTTGTATTCCGGGCTCGCCCGGAATACAAGTTCGGACTTGGACGCTTCGCGATGTTCCCGGATAATGGTCTTAGGATCGTTTGGGTCAATGCTTCCCCTCCTTGTAGCCTGACTACTCGAAAAGTCTGCATCCCCAGGTTCTTGCTTGAACGTCTAACCCGTAGGCCGTTCCTCCGGATCTCCGTGCTGGAAATGAGCAGTTCCAGGCAGCCCACGGCCCGGATGAGTTCTCATACGCGAGGCTGACAGATCGGCAAGCCATCTGGGGATATCCCGAAGCGTCCGATTCCATCGATCCCAATACAGAGAGGAGGAAATCATATGCCCTTATTTGTCGGTATTGACGTGAGCTCCAAAAACCTCGATGCCTGCCTGATGGATGGAATGGGGGAAACGTTGGCCACCCAAACGGTGACAAACAATCTTCCCGGTGCCTCTGAGTTAAGAGACGCCATCCTCCAACATGCGGAGGCGGATGACACCATCCAGATCGCCATGGAGGCCACATCTGTGTATAGTTGGCACCCGGCAATGTTTTTCCATGAAGATCCCGAGCTGAAACAGCGTCGTACAAAGGTGTTTACCCTGAATCCGAAGCTGGTGAGAAATTTCAAAAAGGCTTATGCCGAGATGGACAAGACCGATCCCAAAGATGCCTGGGTAATTGCGGACCGCTTGCGTTTCGGGAGATTGCCGAAATCCGTGATTCAGTCAGAACAATACCTTGCCCTTCAACGGTTAACACGGATGCGCTATCACCTGATTCAAAGTTTAACCCGGGAACAACAGGTATTTTTGAATCATCTGTTTTTCAAATTCAGTGCCTTTAACCTTGAAGTGGATACACCGGTCTTCGGCCATGCCATAACGGAATTTTTGCTTGAGGCCTATAGCCTCGATGAAATTGCCCAAATGCCTCTGGAGGACTTAGCGATGTATCTCCAGACCAAAGGCCATGGCCGCTTTAGCGATCCCAAGGATTTGGCCGCATCCATCCAAAAAGCTGCCCGGTCCTCTTACCGGCTTTCTAAATGTGTGGAGGATTCGATTGACTTGGTCCTGGGCAGTTCTATTGAGATCATCCGGCATCTTAAACGCCAAATCAAGGATTTGGATAAGGCGATTGCCCGCGTTCTTGATGGAATCCCGAATACCCTCCAGACCATTCCGGGAATAGGCCCGGTGAGCTGTGCTGGGATTCTCGCTGAAATCGGCGACATTGAGCGCTTTGACGACCAAGCCGCGATCGCAAAATTTGCTGGATTGTTCTGGCCCCGCCACCAATCGGGTGATTTTGAGGCTGATGACAAAATGCTTGCGCGTACAGGCAATCGTTATCTCCGGTATTACCTGGTTGAGGCTGCCAATCTGGTCCGGCGACACGAACCTGAGTACCGCGCCTTTTACCAAAAGAAATATCGTGAGGTGCATAAGCACTCACACAAACGCGCCCTCGTCTTAACGGCAAGAAAACTGGTGCGCCTGATCGATGCGCTGCTCCGCAACGATCAAATTTATGCGCCGAAAAAGAAGGTGACGCGATGAGGTAACCAGGTAACCATCATCGATAGCCTGAACTTGAAAACTTCCAGATTATTCCAATTATCTGGAGGCTTAGTTCAGTATTGCCATTTTTACGACATAGAGCCAACAAAATTTCCAATTCACTTGTTTTTAACCCTTGACATCACACCGTAGGACTTTAAAGTCACCATCAGGCGGATTGCGCAGCTTCTGCCATCATTTGCGGGTGAACAATGCAGCTGAATGCATCATCCCCGGATAAACATTGTGCCGAAAAAGAAATCAGCACTTTTTTTACAGGCCATGTCCGGTTTCCGCTCGTCAGTTGTACCTCATCCGGCTTGTACGCTAAAAGAAGCGATTGTTTCCCGACTGTTTTTGCCGGGATGAACCGGACGCGGCCGGCCCATTCGTCAGGAAGTGTAGCACTTCCGTTCAAAAGACGGGTCGCATCTTCCGCAAGCACCGCAATTTCTTCGGGGAGATGCTCACGGACGGGCAGGATGGAAAGGATCATCACTGGCAGCTTTGTCAGCGGATCATATAACTGGTTGCCGCTATCCACCAGCCCTTTTACTGTAAAATCACTTTCCCCGATGCGAATATAAACATCGACAAGCTGGTCATACTTGATTTTCGCCATTTCAAGCCCCTGAATCCGGTTCTTTGAAAACAGCCATGCCGCCGGAAGACCGAGCGCAACAAACGCCCAGCTGACCGGGTCGCCAAATCCCCCCGCCGCAGCTTTAAGCATTTTCACCTGCATGTCGAAGTGAAAGCTTAAAAAGTAGTGGGCCCCCATTAAAATGCCGCCCATCAGAAACGTGGCAAAATAAAAGGTTAGGAGATTTGAAAAAAAATAGCGCCACCGCTTATAGCCGAAAACTGCAAATACCATGATGCCGGAAAAAAGCAGCTTTACAACCGGATTACCGGCATAATAAGAAAGCTGCGGCATAAAGCCCATGATGATGATCGCTGAACCGATGAGCCCGCCTGCAAGAATCCGGAGCAGGCGGGCCGGCCGTTTTAAGGCAATGCTTGTCAGCCACAACAGCAGGCTGTCGGCAAGAAAATTCAAAAGCCAGATGGCATCCATATATACAACCAAACGCATCCCCCCTGTCTCCGCCTCAAATGAATCCGCAGCCGTCCCGCCAAAACGGCCGCTTTTGCCCGGGCCGCGTGCCCGAGGCTGCGGAATGCTTGCCGCAATGCATCCTGTGCCGGTTTTCGTATACTAACCCGGTAACGTTGTTGAAAGGTACATCGACTAAGGCTTTACCCGGTGATTGTTGCTGAAAGGTGCATCTGCTGCGGCTTTAAGAACGCCAATCCGGTGAATGAATCATGGCGCAAACCGGTCCGCGCAGTTCCGGCATGTTCCGGTTTCCAGGCGGACCGCTTTGCTCGATTGCTGCATCTGTCCTTCTTGATTTGATTTATGGCTAGTATAACGCACCCGGAGTATTAAAGTGTGTCAGTTTCTGCTGGCAAAAAAACAGAACTTTTCATTTTTTTAGCCGAAAAGTGTCAAGCGTGCTTGCCGGATAGTCCCGCTGTCACACCGGTATTCACCGAAAAGAAAAAACCCGGCTGGATAAGCAGACAACATCTGCAAATCCAAAACGGGTTTAAAAAATTTTCAAACGCAAAAGAGCCCATCTTTGCTTTCAGGCAATGGCCTGGAAAGCAGAGACGGGCTCTTTCATTATTTTCTTCTGTTCCGGTTTCGCAAAAAAGTCGGAATATCAAGTGTATCTTCACTGTACTGAACGGCGCGTTGCGGTTCAGACTGGGGTTCTTCACGCTTTGTTTCGCGTTTTGCCTGTTGGTTCAAGGCCGGCCTTGATTGTCCGAGCGACGGGCGCTGCTTGCTCTGGGTCTGCGCTTCTTCATTAAAGCCGGTTGCAATGACCGTAACCACGATTTCGTCCTTCAGGCTTTCATTGATAACGGACCCGAAAATCATATTGACTTCCTGGTCTGATGCGGAGGCGACAATATCGGCCGCTTCCTGCACTTCATACAAACTTAAATTTGCGCTGCCGGTAATGTTCATCAGCACGCCTTGTGCACCGTCAATAGACGTTTCAAGCAGCGGCGACGAAATGGCTTTTTTTGCCGCCTCTGTCGCACGATTTTCCCCGGAAGCGATCCCGATTCCCATCAATGCTGAACCTTTATTGGTCATAATTGTTTTGACATCCGCAAAATCCAGGTTGATCAGGCCCGGTACCGCGATCAGGTCGGAAATCCCTTGTACGCCCTGGCGCAGCACATTATCCGCTTCCCGGAATGCTTCTAGCATCGGTGTGCTTTTATCGACAATTTCCAGCAGGCGGTCATTCGGGATCACGATCAGCGTATCGACCGCTTCTTTCATGGCACTGATGCCGCCGGCCGCCTGGTTTGCCCGTTTGCGGCCTTCGAATGTGAACGGCCTTGTAACCACACCGACCGTCAGCGCCCCGAGTTCCTTTGCGATATGGGCAATGACCGGCGCCGCCCCTGTTCCGGTGCCGCCGCCCATCCCGGCTGTCACGAACACCATATCCGCACCCTTTAACGCTTCTTCAATTTGTTCTTTGCTTTCTTCGGCCGCTTTCCGCCCGACTTCCGGATTTGCGCCGGCACCGAGGCCACGCGTTAATTTTGCGCCAATTTGCATTTTAATTTCAGCTTTGGAAAGGTTTAATGCCTGGGCATCCGTGTTTACGGCAATAAATTCAACGCCCTGCAGATCATGTTCAATCATACGGTTCACGGCATTGTTGCCGCCGCCGCCAACGCCGATAACTTTTATCGTTGCCAAAGCGTCTACATTGGTATCGAACTCTAACATTCACTAATCCTCCTAATTCGTATTGCGTATCTTATCCCGGTCCTGCTGCCGGACGGGCTCCGGTTTTTTCGCACATGATGCCGGCAGGCTATTCGAAAAACAAACCAAAGAATTTTTTCATTTTCGATGACATTTTTTCTTCCTGACCGGAAGCTTGTTTTGGTTTGGACTGCGGCTTTTTCGCCGGTTTCGGTTCCGCATACTCCATTCCGGCTGCCACCAGGCGGGAGCTGACATTTTTCCCTTCCAGCCGCGCATTTTTCGCAGCGTACTGGATCAGGCCGACCGCCGTCGTATATTGCGGCTCACGGACACCGATATAATCCGGAATGGCAACTCTTACGCGGTTTTGAAAGACCGTTTCTGCAAGCTCCGGTACACCGGGCATATTTGCAGTGCCCCCTGTCAGCACAATCCCGCCCGGCAAATCATGGACGCCGATCTTCCTCAGTTCCTGCTGGATAAACAAAAAGATTTCTTCTAATCTAGCTTCTATAATATCAGAAATTTGTAATTGGTTAAATTGTTCTTTTTGTTCACTGCCGATGATCTGTACATCAAAAACATCGTCTTCGAGCGCATCCTGGCTGAACGCGTGCCCGTGCTTCAGTTTGATTTTTTCCGCATCTTCCGTTGAAGCCCTTAGACAGATGGACAAATCTTTTGTGATATGGTCCCCGCCGACGGGCAGCACGCTCGTTGTCCGGATATGGCCGTTTTCAAAAACAGCCAGCGTCGTCGACCCGCCGCCGATGTCAACGAGTGCCGTCCCGAGTTCCATTTCATCTTTTGACAGCGCAATGGCACCGGCTGCAAGCGGCATGAGAACAATTTCCGCGATGGTCAGGCCGGCCTTTTCAACACAGCGCAATGTATTATGTAAGATCGTTTTGGAAGTCGTGACAATGATGCCTTCCATTTCCAATCTGACACCGATCATCCCGCGAGGATCATGTATTTCATCCAAACCGTCCACAATGAATTGCTTCGGAATGACATTCACAATCTCTCTTTCGGGAGGAATAGAAAGCACTTGCGCCGCATCCATCACTCTTTGTACATCCCCATCCGTAATTTCCCGGTTCTCGCTCTGGACCGCCACCACCCCGTGGCACGGCTGCAGCATCACATGATTGCTGGCAATGCCGACGATCACGTGGTCAATTTTCATGCCGACCATTCTTTCCGCTTGTTCAATTGCCCGCCTGATGGACAGGACGGTTTCATCTATATCTACAATCGATCCTTTTTTAATGCCTTCGGACCTGACATTGCCAACCCCAATAATATTTAATGAATCATTGCCCATTTCGGCAATGATGACTTTCGTGGCAGATGTACCGATGTCAAGACTCACATATATTTCACTGCTGTTCATACTGCGGCACCTCCCTTTGCCTTTCGATCAAACGCAATCCGCCTATGTTAAAGCGCCATTTTTCCCAATTCGTCTCTTCTGAGGCGGGCTCTTTTTGCCGTTCCGTCCGTGAGTCCGCCAGAAGCCTCCATTCAAAAAGGTGATTATAAACAAAGTATTCTGCGTCATAATCAAATTCCCTTTTTTTCAATCGGACTTTTTTCATTTTCTTTTGGTGATCAAAATATTTCCAGTCTCAAAATATAGCAATTCCTAAAATTTGGTTTCATCATAAGTCTACACTAAGATGGACACGGAGAAAAGCGAAATTTTTTCATGTCTACTTCGAATCGTAAGCTTTAAAATACGAACCGACTTCGAGGTCAATCACACCTTTTTTCTTCGGGTCAAGCTGACTGATGATCGAAGGGTAATGCGCCATCTTTTCTGCGAACGACGGAATGCTTGCGCGCACTTCAAAACCGTTATTCATGTACAGGGTGACAAGGTCACGGTCAACGTTTGAAGGGGTATAGCGGACTTCCGAAATGGCATTTGTGATCGAATCCGGCAATTTTTGCATCTGGCGGATCATTTCATGCAAATGCGTATCCTGTTTGAAACCGGTAAATATCAGGCTTGCGGCCGGAATTTCTTTCACCGTTCTTTTGACGACCGAACCGTTATCCAAAACCGGCAAAAAACCGCCTTTCTGCTGTAAATACCCGATTTTTTGATGCTCTTTCACTTTTATGTAAAGCGTATTCGGCAAGGAAATGCCCACTTTCACCGAATCAACTTCAGGGATGGATGCGATTCTTTTCCGGACTGCGTCTTTACGGATATTCCATATATTCTCACCCGTGGCAATGCCGCTTTTTTTCAAAATGTACGGCTTGCTGACCGCCTCATTTCCCTCTATCTGAATGCGGTGGACGCGGCTCAGCGGGGACTCGAGGTAGATGATCAGCATCACCAGCATAAAAAAAACCGTCAGCAGCATGATGAGCCGCCGGTTCGTTTTTCGGCGGCGCTGCTGCTTTAATTTCGGGATCCGGTCTTCCAGCGAAACGATGTTTTTGTCAGACCGCGCCATTTTGTTCCTCCCTTTTTTATTTGCCGCATCACGATTTGGCTTTTGCGGCCAGATTTTCCATCACTTCATAAAGCCGCCATGAAGCGTCACGAATACCGAGCTTGCGGGCGGCCGCCTGCATTTTCTCCATCTGTTCCCGATCCAGCAAAATTTTATCAATCAAGGATACGAGCTTTGCGGAAGATAAATCTTTTTCAAGCAGCATAAAAGCTGCGCCGTTTTCCACGAGTGTTTTCGCGTTTTTTTCCTGGTGATTGTTTGTCACATAAGGGCTCGGGATTAAGATACTTGGCAAACCGAGCGCCGTCAGTTCGGCCAATGTGGTTGCCCCTGCCCTTGAGACGACAAGATCCACCGCTCGCAACACTTCCGGCATATTGTGGATAAACGGTACCACCTTGATATTTCCTTTTTCGCCGATCAATGCAATTTCTTTTTTGACGGCCTCATAATGCACATCCCCTGTCGCATAAATGACCTGGTAATTTTTTTGTGCAAAATTGGAAAAAGATTTCACAACCGCTTCATTAATCGGGCGTGCCCCGCGGCTCCCGCCGAAAATGAGAACGGTTGGAAGCGTTGTTTTCAGGTTGAAACCGGAAAGGACGCCGCGCCTTTTGTCCCCGATCACTTCCGATGCGCGCGGATTGCCGGTCAGCACCACTTTTTTCTCATCAAAAAAAGATTTTGCAGATTCAAAGCAAATGGCCACTTTGTCAACGTACCGGCTTAAAAATTTATTCGTCAGCCCCGGCACGCTGTTTTGTTCGTGAATGATGGTCGGGATGTGCAGTTTGGCGGCAGCGTAGACAACCGGACCGCATACATACCCGCCTGTTCCGATGACCACATCCGGCTTGAATTCGCGGATGATTTTTTTGCACCGGCTTACCCCTTTTAGAAAGCGGACAACCGTTTTGACATTTTCAAACGAAAGGGAGCGTTTAAACCCCGTAATATGAATCGATTTGAACGGAATGTTTTCCCGCGGCACAAGCCGGGATTCGAGCCCTTTTTCCGTGCCAATATACAAACATTCCGTGTCAGGATGTTTCTGTTTGATCGTTCTGATCAATGCCAGGGCCGGATAAATATGCCCGCCTGTTCCGCCCCCGCTGACAATGATTTTCATGTTTTTCCACCTCAGGACGCCGTGCTAGGTTGCACGGGTATCAATATATGATGTTTGAAACATTCATTTTTCTATATTACTATATTTTAAACGACAATGGGTGCACAGTAAAACGATTATTACCAAAATGTTAACTTGTTGTCAAACGAAAAAAGAACCCCTTTATGAGGTTCTCCTTCCGTTACAGCCGGGAATGGCGGCTGATGTTTAAGAGCACGCCGACTGAGACAAGCATCAACGTCAAAGAAGAGCCGCCGTAACTGATGAACGGAAGCGTAATGCCTGTAACCGGGATCAGGCCGATGACAACGCTGATATTGATCATCACCTGGATCGCGATCATGGAAATAATGCCGACTGCGAGCAGGCTTCCGTACAGATCGGGTGCGCCAAGTGCGATCCGGATGCCGCGCCAGAGCAATAGCGCAAACAAAATCAGGACAAAAGTCCCGCCGATAAAACCGAGCTCCTCGGAAAGAATGGCAAAGATAAAATCATTTTGCGGTTCCGGCAGATAGTGGAATTTTTGTTTGCTCTCCCCAAGCCCCATGCCGAACAGGCCGCCTGGACCGATCGCAAGGAGCGACTGGATAATTTGAAATCCTTTCCCCTGCGGATCGGACCATGGATCAAGGAAAGAGGTGATCCGTGCAATCCGGTATGGAGCCGATAAAACAAGAGCGACAAAACCGCCCACTCCAAGGAGCCCGAGCATGACAAAATGGGCAATGCGGGCGCCGGAAACAAAAATCATGATGATGCATGTCCCAAGCATCACCGTTCCCGTTCCAAGGTCCGGCTGCAGCATAATCATCCCGAAAGCAACAAAAACGAGCGCCAGCGCCGGGAGCATGCCTTTTTTAAAAGTCGTAATGTATTTCTGGTTCTCCGATAAAAATTTTGCCAAATACGCGATCAGCGCCATTTTAATGAATTCAGAAGGCTGGATGGAAAATGCGCCGACCCCGATCCAGCTCCGCGACCCGTTCCGTTCAAGCCCGATGCCGGGAATCAAAACAAGGACGAGCAGCACAAAACAGATGACCAGGATCGTTTTCGCCCATGCCCGCCACGTCCAGTAATCAATGCGCATCACGAAAAACATCGCTGCCACGCCGAGCCCGGCAAAAAGCAGCTGCCGCTTCAAAAAATAAAATGCATCGTTAAATTTGTATTCCGCCACGATTTCGCTCGCGCTGAACACCATCAGAAGCCCGGTTGCAAGCAGCGCCACGGTCACAATGATTAATAAAAAATCGGGATTCGTTTTTTTCGACGGCATCCGCGCCCACCCCAGAAAAGATTTAGAACTTCCCGCAAAAACCGGTAACCCGCACCGGCTAAAAGCGGGCCAAGCCCTTATCTTAACTTATGCACGGCGTCGATGAAAATATCACCACGAATTTCAAAAGATTTATATTGGTCCCAGCTGGCACATGCCGGCGACAGCAAAATGCAATCACCCGGTTCGGATAATGCCCATGCGACCGGGACCGCTTCTTCCACGTTTTCCACCGTGCGGATGACCGGAATGCCTGCTTTTTTCGCGGTGCTTTCCAGCTTCGGCGCGGTTTCTCCGAAAGTAATCAATGCTTTTACATATTTCAAAGCCGGGATCAGTTCATCAAAGCCGTTGCCACGGTCAAGCCCGCCGGCAAGCAGAATGACCGGCTGATGGAAAGCGGCAAGCGCGGCTTTGCAGGCGAGGATATTGGTCGCTTTTGAATCGTTATAAAATTTCCGTCCTTTGATTTCGCCGATATATTGCGTCCGGTGCTTCACGCCTTTAAACGTTCCGAGCACCCCGCTGATGGCATCATTACTTGCTCCCATCAGCTTGGCAGCGGCGACAGCGGCTAAAATATTTTCCAGATTATGGTCTCCCGGCAGCACAATGTCAGCGCGGTCCATGATTTTTTCGCCTTTCCACATGATGCTGCCGTCTTTTACCGATGCGCCGTCTTCAACATATTCCTTCGTTGAAAAAGGAATAATTTTTGCTTTCGTGAAGGAGACCAGATCCCACAGTTCCGGCTGGGCATGGTTCAGAATCAGGAAATCATCCTCTGTCTGGTTTCGGGTAATATTTGATTTTGCTTTTGCATAAGCTTCTTTTGTCCCGTGATAGTCGAGATGGGCTTCATAAATATTCGTGATGATGGCAATATGCGGCCTGAATGTTTGCACGCCCATCAGCTGGAAAGAAGACAACTCCACCACCATCTGCTGGTCCGCGCGTGCTCTTTGCGCCACCGTGGAGGCCACTTTGCCAATATTTCCGGCAATTAACGGATCAAGATGCGGATCCGCCTGGAAAATTTCATAAATCAACGTGGTAGTCGTCGTTTTCCCGTTCGTTCCCGTAATGCCGACCATCGGGCATTCTGCAATTTTATAAGCCAGCTCGATTTCGGTAATGACCGGGATCCCTTTTTCAATCGCCCCCGCAACAAGCGGGTTCGAATAAGGGATGCCCGGATTTTTCACAATCAGTTCAAAGCCTTCATCCAATAGTTCAATTGGATGGCTGCCACAAATGACTTTAATCCCCTGTTCCAAAAGCCCCTGCGCCTCCGGGTTCTCTTCAAGCGGTTTATAATCATTCACCGTCACAAACGCCCCGAGCCGGTGCAACAGGGAGGCCGCGCTCACCCCGCTTTTCGCCAGCCCGAGTACCAATACTTTTTTATGTTCATATTCCGTGATATTTTTCATGTTACATCCACACCTCGATATAAATTCCTAAAATCGCACACAAAAGGCCTACCGCCCAGAACGTCACGACAACACGCCATTCCGACCAGCCCGAAAGCTCATAATGGTGGTGCAGCGGGCTCATCCTAAAAATTCTTTTTCCTGTTGTCTTAAATGATATCACTTGGAGAATGACAGACAAAGTCTCAATGACAAAAACGCCGCCAATCACAATTAAAAGAATCTCAAGATTGGTCAGAATTGAAATGGCGGCAATCGCTCCGCCCAATGCAAGTGAGCCGGTGTCCCCCATGAAAACTTTTGCCGGATGGGCATTAAAGACGAGAAAACCGAGCACGGCCCCGACAACGGCAACCGAAAACAGGGCGACATCCGCCTGTGACTGGTTCCATGCCAAAACGGCGAATGCCCCGAAAGCAATCGCTGCCGTCCCGGATACAAGGCCGTCAAGCCCATCCGTCAGATTGACCGCATTGGAAAACCCGACAAGCCAGAGAAGAATGATAACAAAGTAAAACCAGCCGAAATCGACCGATTTGTCCGTAAACGGAATCGAGACTTCCGAAGATAAATGGAAGTGGCGGAAAACGACATAAAAAATGATGGCAACGAGAATCTGGCCGAGCAGTTTCTGCTTTGATGTAAGGCCAAGATTCCGCTTCATCACCACTTTAATAAAGTCGTCCAAAAATCCGAGCAGCCCGAATCCGATCGTCACAAGCAGCAAAAGGTAAATTCTTACAGTCGGTTCTGCGAATTTACCGGCCATGATCAGTGTGGATGCAATGATCGATACCAAAATAATCAAGCCGCCCATTGTCGGCGTCCCGGATTTTTTCTGGTGCGATTTCGGGCCTTCTTCCCGGATGCTCTGGCCGAATTTCAATCTCCTTAAAAAAGGGATAAAAACGGGCGAAAGCAGCACGGAAATCAAAAAAGCCATCAGCGTTGTAAAAAAAATCACTTGCTCGATCATGCTTTTTCCCTCCCGTGGCGCCTGCATGCACAAAGCAGCCGCTTCCTGTTTTCCGCATCCGCCAAATCATATGTATGAGGGTTTTTTTCCCGCAATTCCGGTCCGTAAAAAATAAAAGTTGTCTTCATATCCAAATCCTTGCTTTCCATTTTTTTTAGATAAAACTGTACCAGTTGTGTAAAAGCAACAGAAACATCCTCTGCCATAAACAGCGGAAAATCATTCGGTATATAGCGGGGCACGGGTGCATCGTTTTTCCAAAGCGCCGCGATTGCCCCGTGTGCAATTGCCCGGTTAATGTCCGGTTCAGAAAAAGGGACGTATAATCCCTTTGGCTGGTTTACATCCGCAAACACGCTGACTGTGGCAAATTCGAGCGCCATCTCCATGCCGCGGCCCAAACTGAAAAGGCGGGCTGTATCCCCGAATGATAACATATGCTTCACCGCTCCTTTATCATTTCCAGTGCAACTTCCCTGTCATCAAAATGATGCACTTCATTTCCAATGATTTGATACGTTTCATGGCCTTTTCCGGCAATCAGGACAACATCCCCCGCCTCTGCACGGAAAATGGCTGTTTTGATTGCTTCCCTCCGGTCGGGGATGCATTCATATTGCTCACCTTCTACCCCTTTTTCCATCTCGCGCAAAATGGCAATCGGATCTTCACTGCGCGGATTATCCGATGTAAAAATCGGATAATGCGCATATTTGCAAGCAATTTGCGCCATCACCGGCCGCTTTGTTTTATCGCGGTCGCCGCCGCAGCCGACAACGACAAAGATTTTTTTGCGGGCAAACTGCCGGATCGTTTTCAGGACATTTTCCAGACTGTCGGGCGTGTGCGCGTAATCGACAATCACGGAAAAATCCTGGCCGCCGTTTACGAGTTCAAACCGGCCGCGTACGCCTTCCATCGCTTCCGCCGTTTTAATGACCGAATCAAGCGGCACCCCGGAAACAACTCCGGCTGCGATCGCTGCAAGCATATTATAGACGCTGAACTTCCCGGCGAGCTTGAGCCGAACTTCCCGTTTCTCAAAAGGCGTCACAAGCGTGAATGTTGTCCCGCGGGCGTGCATGTCAATGTTTTCGGCCATAAAATCCGCATCATGGTCGATCCCGTACGTAATGACAGGCACCGCGGTTACTTGTTCAAATTCCTTTGATGCGGCGTCATCTGCATTTAAGATGGCATATTTCGGCTTATCTTGCGGGCAGGAGTTCCCGAGCTGCGAAAACAATAAACTTTTGGCGCGCCGGTATTCCGCCATCGTTTTATGATAATCGAGATGATCCTGCGTGAGATTTGTGAAAACGGCAATATCATAGTCGCAGCCGTGCACCCGGCCTTCAACAAGCGAATGCGAAGAAACTTCCATCACACAATCGGTGACACCGCGCGCGTTCATTTCATGGAATGTTTTTTGCAATGTCAGACTGTCCGGCGTTGTGTTTTTCGTTTCCAGTGTTTCATCGCCGATTTTCATATACATCGTGCCAATCAGGCCGGTCGTTCTGCCTGCATCCCGGTATATTTTTTCGATAATATGGCTCGTAGTTGTTTTTCCGTTTGTGCCGGTAATTCCGACAAGGCGAAACTTGCGGGACGGCTGCCCGTAAAACCGGTCTGCAAGGAGCGCCATTGCCCGTTTTGTATTGCGGACGATAATAACTGGTATATCCACATCGACCGGCTTTTCGGCTAAAATGGCTGCTGCACCCCGTTTGGCCGCATCAACGGCAAACTTATGCCCGTCAACCGTATAGCCCTTGATACAAATAAACAGACTGTTTTTCGTGACAAGCCGGTTATCCTGGACAAGTTCCGTAATTTCCGGATTCACTGCAGGCATTTTCACAAATGGTAATGCCTCTAACAATGTATGTAACTTCATTTTGCTTCCAACCCTTCCTGTTCCAAACCCTTGTTGCTGCATCTTCTTTGTGTATACATGTAAATACAGTCCTTTTCTATTGTACAAAAAAAACGGCCATTAAGCTATGAAGTCCTGTTGATTTTTAAAATGTACGCCGAAAGAGCTTGTTTATGCCTCTTGAAACAAAAACACGGGCGGCCGGACATACGGCGCCGCCCTGTTTTTCTGCATGCAAATCCGGATTGTTGAGCCTAGCGGGGCCCATTCCGGAATTGGTGAATCTATTTTACTGCATGTAAACCCGGATCGTTGAGCCCTCTTCCACTTTCACGCCTGCTTCAGGGGACTGCCGGATCACCTTGTTTCCGGATCCGCTGACATCAAGTTTGAGATTATATTGATCGTTCATCATCTCTTTTTTCGTCTCTCCGATTAAATTCGGCACTTTTACCGTTGGCGTTTCAAAATAACTTTTTTCTTTTTCCGCCTGGTTTTTCACCGGCTTGACGCCCATGGCACGCAGGCTGTCGCCGATGATCGTGCCCGCGATCGGGGCTGCCACCTGGCCGCCGAATTGGATCGTATTTTTCGGATTATCGACCGCCAAGTAGACGACGATTTTCGGATCATTGGCCGGGGCGAAACCGATAAAGGATAAAACATAATTGTTTTCGAGATAGCGGCCGTTTTTGGCTTTTTGCGCCGTCCCGGTTTTCCCGCCGACCGGATAACCGTCCACATAAGCATTTTTTCCGCTCCCTTGTGTGACAACTGTTTCAAGCGCATGGCGGATTTGTTTCGATGTGTTTTCCGAGATCACCCTTCTTTTGGCAACCGGGTTTTTCCGCATGACCGTTTCCCCTGTTTTAGGGTCAACGAGTTCCTTTGCAATATACGGTTTGTAAAGAATCCCGCCGTTTACGGCAGCCGAGACCGCTGCCACCTGCTGGATCGGCGTAACAGAAACCCCCTGCCCGAAAGCCGTTGTCGCCAGTTCAACCGGCCCGACGCGGTCAAGGTTGAACAAAATGCCGGAAGCTTCGCCGGATAGATCCACACCCGTTTTTGTGCCAAACCCGAAATTGCGGATGTATTTGAATAATGTATTTTTTCCGAGCCTCTCGCCAAGTTCGACAAAGCCCGGGTTGCATGAATTTTGGACGACTTCAAGGAACGTTTCGCTGCCGTGCCCGCCCCTTTTCCAGCAGTGCAGCGTCGAGCCTCCGACTTCAACCGCGCCGGAATCGTAAAATTTGTCTTTTGTCAAATTCACTTTCTTTTCTTCAAGGGCGGCGGCAAGTGTGATAATTTTAAATGTCGAGCCCGGTTCGTATGTGCTCCAGATCGGCAGGTTCCGGTTATACACTTCCTGTGGCACATTTTTATAATTGTCAGGCGTATAGCTCGGCCTGCTGGACATCCCGAGAATTTCCCCGGTGCCCGGGTCCATGGCAATCGCAATCAGCCCGTCCGGATGATATTTTTTTTCAGCATTATCGAGTTCACGTTCAATAATCGTCTGGACTTTTGTATCAACCGTTAGTTTCAGGTCAAGCCCGTTTTTTGGCGGTTCATATTCATCTGCCATATCCTTCATCTTTTTCTTCCCTTTTGCGTCCGTATAAAACTCGACTGCCCCTTTTTTTCCGCTCAGCGCATCATCATAATACAGTTCGAGCCCGGTCAGCCCCTGGTTGTCGGCACCAGTGAATCCGAGTACATGCGAAAGATAACGGCCGAATGGATAATACCGCTTGGAATCTTCCGCGATATAGACCCCTAAAAGCCCAAGGCGGCGTACGGCATTTGCCTTTTCATTGCTGATTTTCCGCCCTTCTTTTATTCTGACAATCGATCTGACCTGTGTAATTTCTTTATAAAGCTTTTCTTTATCTGCATCAAGGGCGTCCCCCAGTTTTTCAGCCGTTTTTGCCGGATCCTTCACCTGCCTCGGAATGATAAAAATCGTCGGGGCACTTTGGTTGGAGGCGATCGGCACACCGTTTCTGTCTTCGATTTTTCCCCGCTCCCCTTCAAAAGGGATGCTTCTGCTCCATAGCGCTTTTGCCCTGTTCGTCAACATATCCCCGAGCCCGAACTGGACATAGCCGAGCCGCACATCTATAATGCTGAAAATGACAATCCCGCAAAGCAATATAAAAACAAGCCGCTTTCTCACCGTAACATTGGATACACGTTTCACGAGCGCGCCTCCTTCATTTAAATCTCAAAGCCGCAGATCCCTGGTGCAGGAAAGATGAAAGATTTCAGCCTTCTCTTGGTTTCCTTTAACCCTGAAAAATCCGCTCCGGGCGCATAAAATGCCCTTTGTTGCCTTTACACCCATTTATATGCTTGTACGCATCCGGCTAGTACCTTTTCACGCGCATGAAAAAAAGCAAGCCTTATGCTTGCTTTTTTTCGCTATTCCTTCTGGCCCCCGCCTATGGATTCTTGAATTTTACAGTAAGGGCCTGTCCGGATTTCACCTTTGATTTTGCCGGAATGCTTTGGGACACGGCATAACCTTCCCCGCTTATGGTCAGGCGGAGGCCGAGCAGTTTGGCAGCGCCCGCCACGTCGCGTTTCGAAAAGCCGCGTATATCCGGCATTACTTTATTGCCATTTGTTTTCAAAAATACTTTTGCGCCCGGCAGCAGTTGTTCCTGTGCCCCGGGTTCCTGGGCCGTTACGGCATCGCCATCGCCGAGCACAACAGGGGAAAGCCCCAATGCTTTTACGGCAGATGTCGCTTCTGACCGGCTGTCACCCGTAAAATCAGGAAGTTTGGCAAGGCGTACGGTCTTCCCTTTTGCCGGTTTAATGTTTAAATATTGCAGGCTGTTCTTCATAATCGGGTTAAACAGCGCTTTAACCGGTTCGCCGCCAAGCTCACCGGCTTTTAAATGCGGCTGCTGGACAACGGCGTAAACGATTAGTTTCGGATTGTCTTTCGGCGCCATACCGAGAAAAGAAAAGATATAATTATCGGTACCGGTTAAATATCCGCCGCCGTTCGGATTCGGGATCTGGGCGGTACCGGTTTTGCCGGTCACCTCGTAGCCCGGAATGTTATAGGCCGTGCCGGTTCCGGTTTTTTTATTCGTCACAACCGTCCGCAAATAATCCCGGACTTTTTTCGCGGTATCCGCGCTGATCGGGTTGCCGGCAACGGTTGGTTTTGTTTTTTCCGTTTTTCCGGTTGCGGGATTGACCACTTTCTCGACTACATACGGTTTCATCATTTTCCCGTCATTGGCAATAGCTGTTGCCGCCTGAATCATCTGCATCGCGGTAACGGTTGTACCCTGCCCGAATGTCGACGTATACCGTTCAATCGGATAATCGTATAAAATTTTGCCGGAAGCTTCATTCGGCAAGCCGACTTTCGTCTGTTTCCCGAACCCGAACGCTTCCAAATACTGCTTAAATTTATCCTGCTTAATATAATCCAGCAATGTGGCAAATGCAACATTAGAAGAACGCTGCAGCCCTTCTAAAAAGGTGATCCTGCCCCAGCCGACCCCGCCATTATGGTCTTTAATCGGGTTTGGCACATTTTTCACCCGGAATTCTCCTGACTTATAGGTCGCATTCGGGTGAAAAACGCCTTCCTGGACGGCCGCCGCCAAGGTAAAAATTTTCATCGTTGAGCCCGGTTCATAAGCGGTTTCGACTGGATCGTCCTGCCAAGCATCGCTCAAACCTTTCCGCGTTTCCGGATCAAATGTCGGCCGCTGCCCCATTGCCAGTATCTTGCCCGTTTTCGGATCGGCCACGACAACAAACGCTTTTTTCGGATTGTATTGTTTCTGGACTTTGCCAAGCGCATCTTCAACGAAAGACTGGATTTTCTTGTCAATCGTTAAATAGACATTTTCCCCGTTTTTCGGTTTGGTGACTTTTTTATGCGCGTTTGGCAAAATATATCCCCAAAAGTCGCCTTCATAACTGATTTTTCCGTCTTTGCCTTCCAAAGCGGCATTCATGCTTTTTTCGATTCCCATTACACCTGCCATTTGGCCGCCTGTCTCATTTTTCTGCGCATAGCCGACCAGATGGGAGGCAAACGAACCGTTCGGATACGTGCGTTTCGGCACGGCTTCGAACTGGATGCCCGGCAAGTTCTGTTTTTGAATTTCATTTTTTACGTTATACGGAATATCCTGCCCCGCCTTCCCGAACTCCACTTGAAACCGCCCTTTTTGTGTCAGGAGCGAATAAATTTTTGATTCGGGCATGTCAATATATTTCGCAAGGGCCTGGGCGGTTTTTCGAGGGTTGACAACATGTTTCGGATGTTCCGGATCAATCGTGACTTTCGGGTCCAAAACGGCGACCAGATTGTACGAAACAACATTTTCGGCGATCACTTCCCCGCTTGCATCGTAAATATTGCCGCGGGAAGCGGGAATGGCGCTTGTCCGCAAATATTTTTTCGCCGCTTTTGCCGCGAGCACTTTCCCGTCTGCCTGCCCTGTGATTTCAATCGTCAAAAACCTTACGGCGATAATAAAAAAGGACAGACCGAATATGATAAATAATATCGCTGCCCCCCTGTTTGTATTCAGTTTTCTGGACTTCATTTATTTTCAACAACCTTGACATTATTCTCGTCCAATTTCAAGCCGAGTTTTTTTGCCTTTTCGTAAATACGGTCGTAGCGGCTCAATTCGCTTACTTGCATTTTCAAATCATCGGTCACCTTGTTTTTGTTCTGGATCGTGGTTTTTGTATCTTCAATCGACCGGTTGACATTATAAATTGCAGCTTCCGTCGATACGATCTTCACGGCCATAATCAACACGAACAAAGCAAAAAGGCTTGCGATGATTTTTTCCCCTAAAGTGATCTGCGCGCGTCTTGTGGCCGGTGCTACTCTTTTTTCAATCTGTTGTTGCTGTTCCAGCGCACGTTTCGGCTGCCTTGCTAAATTACTCAAAAAACTCCCTCCTCTATTTTCTTAGCGTTTTTCCGCAATGCGCAGTTTAGCCGACCTTGACCGGTTGTTCTCGCCCACTTCCTCATCATTCGGGACAATGGGTTTCCTCGTAATGAGTTTTAATACGGGCTCGTATTCTTTTGGGATGACAGGCAGCCCATGCGGCAAATCTCCTGCACTGCTGTATTCTTTCAATATATTTTTACAAATGCGGTCTTCCAGGGAATGAAATGTAATGACAGAGACCCGCCCGCCTGGTTTTAAAAGCGAAATGGCATCCGTTAAAGACGTTTCAAAAGCAGATAATTCATCGTTCACGGCAATCCGGATCGCCTGAAAGACCCTTTTTGCCGGATGCCCGCCTTTTCTTCGTGCGGGTGCAGGAATCGCTTCTTTAATTAAATCGGCCAGTTCACCGGTTGTTTCGATCGGTTTTTTGGCACGGGACGCCTCGATTTTGCGGGCAATTTGTTTTGAAAATTTTTCTTCCCCGTACCGGAAAAAGATCCGGACCAGTTTTTCATACGGCCATTCATTGACGACTTCATAAGCGGTAAGCGGCGTATCGAGGTCCATCCGCATATCGAGCGGTGCATCATGCTGATAGCTGAATCCCCGTTCCGGTGTATCAAGCTGGGGGGAGGAAACGCCCAAATCATACAAGATGCCGTCGACAGCCTGCACACCGCGCGCGTTCAATTCTGATTTTAAATACCGGAAATTGCTTTTAATAAAAGTGATCCTGTTTTGGTCATGGGCAAACTTTTCTTTGGCATGCTGAATCGCCGTTTCATCCTGGTCAAAAGCGTATAAATGCCCGCCGGTAAGCTGCTGAAGCAAATAGGCGCTGTGGCCCCCGCCACCGAGCGTGCAGTCAACATAAATCCCGTCCGGTTTAATATGTAGCCCGTCAACGGTTTCTTTCAGCAAAACGGTCTTGTGTTGAAACATACTGAATCTCCTATCCAATCGAACATGTTAAAGGTCAAAATCGATGAGGTTTTCCGCAATATCAGCAAAAGAAGCCTCCGATTCCTGAAAATATTCTTCCCATAAATCTTTGCTCCAAATCTCAATTCGATTGGAAACGCCGAGCACCACGCATTCTTTTTCGAGTTTCGCATAGGAAAGGAGCGGTGCGGGAATAAGAATGCGCCCTTGCTTGTCCCACTCGCATTCGGTCGCCCCCGAAAAGAAAAATCGTGTGAATGCGCGGGCATCTTTTTTCGTTAACGGAAGGGACTTCAGTTTTTCTTCCACCTGTTTCCATTCATCCGCAGGGTAACCGAAAATGCAACGGTCAAGCCCGCGGGTAATGACAAACGTATCGCCAAGCTGTTCACGGAATTTGGCCGGTACAATCAAACGGCCTTTTACATCGATATTGTGCCGGTATTCTCCCATGAACATTGGCGCGTGCCCCCCGCTTCCCACTTCATATTAATAATTTACCACAATCCCCCACCTTTCACCACTTTAATTTTTATATTCTCCTCGCAGCTCCGTTTTCCTGCTTTTTGCAAGAAAAAATCAATTTAAAACTTGCCTGCCGTAAAGCCTTGTTCCAACATGGTGAGTCCCGGCAACCCGCTTTTTCGCTTTGCAATTATTTTTTCAAAAAAGCATCATGAACCAAAACCACGTCGGTATCGTGCGGGAAGCGTCTTTACAATTCATTTTTCCAACAAAGCATCGTGAACCAAAACCCCCTGTTTTTTTGCATAAAAAAAGCCGGCCGCTGTCAGCCGGTTAAATTTTGACGAGTTTATGGGTGCCGTCAAATGTGAACGGCAGGGCGGCAAGGGTGTGGATAAAGTCCGCCCCATATTTGTTAAGGAAATAAAAAAGGTTCCAGACCCTTTCCTGGGGATTGCCGTCCGGGCGCAAGGCACGTTCGACCCGCGCGTATTTTTCAAGGATGTTTTCATGTTTTCCCGCAATCTCTTCATCCACTTTCCGCTGCAAAAACGCAAGCTGCCCCAGGTGAAAATCGAGATTTTTGCGGGCAAGCGGTTCCAACCCCTTTCCAATTGCGGCAAAAATTTTATCGTATTGCATTTTCAGCATGTTTTCCGTTTCTGCAATGAGCGCGTCCATATTCTCATCTTTTGCGTCATTCCAATATTTTTCCCGCTCTTTCCGGGTCCCGTATTTTAATACATGCCCGATATCGAGTTCCAGTTCCTCGATATCCCTTTGGACCGCTCTCTCAAGCAACGTGATATTGAGTCGCGGCACAAGAGGCGGCATCAGAATCCCCATTTCTTCAAACACCCGCTTCAGCTCGGCCCAGTACGCAATTTCGCCCGGCCCGCCGATAAACGCAAGGGTTGGGAAGAGCCATTCCTGCATAAGCGGCCTTGTGACAACATTATTGCTCAGCCGTTCAGGGCTTTTCGCACAAAGCGCGCACAACGCTTCCTCTGTAAAAAAGGGGCTGCCGCCTTTTCCGGTAAATCCGCCTTGCTCCGGACTGTACTCCAGCAAAATCCGTTCCTTGCCGTCATAATAAAAAAGATTCAGCGCCCGCCTGGAAATATCAATCGCTTTTGGAAACTCAAACTGCGCGATTTCCTGCTGCTGCCAGAGGACCGCTTCCGTAATCTTGTCATAATCCTGGATCATCCGTTCAAAAAACGGCGCCTCGATCTTCCGCAAGTGTGCATCAGCCGAATCGATGAGCAGCACCCCGTATGCCTTGAAAAGATCGTGAATCATGCAGGCAAACAGGTCAGAAAGGCTTTGTGCCCTGTCTGCAAACGCCTCCAGCTTGGAAAGAAGGGCATTGGTATGTTCGGTTTCGCCAAATGCTTCAAAAACTTTATGTATCCATTTTTTTAAATGGGCAGGATCCGGTGTGGTATCAGAGATCATTTTTTTCTCAAGCGGCCCTTCAGCATAACTAAATTTTTTTAAACGCCTTTCCTGTTCGGCATAAATATGGTTCACTTCCAAATAGTCATGGTCCTCGCCCGCGATCCAGAAAACAGGTACAACCGGAATTTGCAGGGCTTCTTCCTGCTCACTGGCAAGCCGGATAATCGAAATCAGTTTATGGATCGTATAAAGCGGCCCTGTTAATAGCCCTGCCTGCTGGCCACCGATCACAACAGCAGCGTTCGGCTGCCTTAATTTTTCCAAGGAATGGGCCGTCTCCGGGGAGATTCCAAATTTTTCCATATAGTGCCCGATACAATCTGCCAGCCCTTCCCGGTTAAAAGCCCGTTTTTTTAAATCTTCCACTCTTTTATGGAAAACAGAAGCATCCGTTATATCATAATGAAAAAAATCCTTTACAGGAGATTTTTGCGCAAGATAGAGGGAAGCGAACCGATTCGTTGCTGGAATTGAAAAGTTTTCCAGTTCCATCAAATGATTCTTCCTTTCTCGTTTTCATTGATTTTCTCATTGAGTATAGCATTTTTGTGAAAAAAAGAAAAAAAGCCTGCCTGCTCGTTGCAACAACTGAAACCTTGTTTCCGGCCGCTGCGGGCACGGCGGCAACACACGGAACGTGCCTCACCCCTTATCCTCCATCCCTTTCACCATTTCATAAAGGGCGGACGCAAGCGGAACCTGGCTGTTTTGACGGGCAGCCGTTTCCAGCATGTAACCGAGAATCGCGTCAATCTCGGTCCGTGCTCCTTTTTTCACATCTTTCAGCATGGACGATTCATTTTCGCACGTATTTTTGCAAATGCCGGTGACTTCCTCCCACATCTTTTCCCGCGAAAGTTTTGGGAAAAGCGCCGCCAGTTCTTCAAATACGGCGCGGAACACACGGGCATAATGCGGGTTTTTGATCAGTTCCCCGTTCTTTGCCTTTAAAACGGCTGTGAGCGGATTGATGACGGCATTGGCAAAACATTTGCGCAAAAGCATCAGCTCATAATCCGGCTGCACCGTGAACGGGAAAGCATCCGTATGCAAATGCACGCTTTCATCCCATTTCCCGCGGTAGACGGCGATATTCGTTTTGCCGTGCCCATTATGCTTCACCGTTGTGCCGTCAAGCCGGGATGCGCCGTGCTCTACCGTACCGACAAGGATCGTTTTTTGCGGCAATTCTTCAAGAAGAACAAGATGGCCCATGCCGTTTTGCAAAAACAAGATCGTCACCCCGCCATCTTCGTTTTTTAAAACGGTTGTCACAGCAGGAAGGTCATATTGCTTGACGGCAACAATGACTAGATCCTGGGAGGAAAGCGAAGAGAACGTGTCATCCGCTTTGACAATCGTCCTGAACGAAGATGCGCCGTCTTTTACGGTAATCCCTTTTTCATTCAGCTCTACGGTCTGCGCCTTCGTATTTGGAAACAAGGTCACTTCATGCAACTTACCAAGCCAACCCCCGTATAATAAACCGATCGCACCAGCGCCAATCACCCCAATTTTCATTTTGCCCGCCCCTTTCCATTTTCTTTGCTCCATTTTAACAGGCAATAAGGGAATGGAAAAGAAAATTCCAGACAAATGGTGTGCGACCGTTTACACGTATTTCTTTCATTCTTCCAATTGTTTGTTATATAATGATAATATCAACCGGTTTTATGTAAGAATCGCCGCCATGCTGCTGCGACACAGCATATAAAGAGGGATGGGGGAATTGATATGGCTTATCAAGTGGAAAGGCTGAAAGTGAACTACAAAACGCTCGAAGAATTCAAGCAGTTTAAAGAGTACGGGCAGCAGGAACTGTCCATGCTTGAAGATTTGCAGGACAATATTATTGAAGACAACGCCGACTCGCCATTTTACGGCATTTATTTTGCCGATAAACTCGTTGCGCGCATGAGCCTTTACGAACGGGATGCAAAATACGATCTCTATTTTGACCCCCCGCAAACATTTTTGGAACTTTGGAAGCTGGAAGTGCTCCCGAACTATCAATATAAGAATTACGGCCGGGCGCTTGTTGATTTTGCCAAAAGCTTCGGGCTGCCGATTAAAACAAACGCCCGCCTGAAGTCGCGAGGATTTTGGGAAAAAATGGGGTTCAAACCTGTTCCTTATAATGTCGAACGCGATTTGAGTGAAAACCCGTTTGTCTGGTTGCCGCACGGCGTGAAGCTGAAAGACGCAAAACAGGACAAAAAAACGACCTCTTCTTAAAGAACCGGATTCCGGTTCTTTTTTTGCCTTTTACGAACAAAAAATGTCCCCTGCCTTTTAAGGTCCAGGGGATGTGCCGCCGCTTTAATCTTGTTCAGACAACTGCCGTGCTTTTTCCATAATGGAAAGGAGCGCACTGTATTCTTTTTGCAGCTGCTCATGCTTTTCCTTTTCTTCAAGATACTTTTGAAGCAGCGCCTCATATTTGCTTTTCCATTCCTCTGTACCGCGCCGGGATGCGGACAACTGCCCACTCTCGTGCCTGCTTTTTTCCGCAAGCTGCTGAAGGATACGGATGGCATCAAACAGCGTTGCTTCTGTCTGCTGCCCTTCTTCAGCCGGTGCTCTCCCGGAATCTCGGACGAGCTGCTTTTTTTCCTTTCTTTCTTTTTTTGCGGCTTCAATTTCTGAGGCGTACTGCTTTCTCACATAAGAATTCCACCTGAACCCGCATGCCGCTGCGGTCCGGTTCATCCGCTTCCCTGCCTCTTCAAACGCCCGGAGCTGCGTGCTGCCTTCGCGGATATGGCGCAACACAATGTCCGATAGCAGCAAATCTTCTTCCTGTGTCCAGGCATCCTGTCTGACTGCCGGCATATCTTTCCCCCCATCCTTTTTAATACTATTCATATGCCGTTGATAGAAAAGATAGACGAAAAGACGCTGCAAAATTTTGAGGAAAAAAGGAAGAACAGACAGAGGCTTTTGGCGGAAAGGGATGGCGTTTTGAAGGCAAATAAAAAAGCACGGGTTTGCGCCGTGCTCTTTTATTATTTATTTACCACAACTTTGTTTTTGTAATAACCGCAAGATGGGCATACGCGGTGTGCCATTTTCATTTCACCGCATCGCGGGCATTCAATCATGCCGGGAACTTGCAATTTAAAATGTGTGCGGCGTTTTCTTTTTGCCGTTTTAGAAGTTCTTCTAAAAGGTACAGCCATTCTTCCCACCTCCTTATAAGAGATCAGCATATCATTTAGCCGAAGATGGCGGTTATTCAGAATCCTGGTCAAAAAATTTCGCAAGGTCGGCCATACGCGGGTCTACCGCTTTTTCCGCCTTCTGCTCCATTTCCAGATACTCGTCCTCCGTCAGCACCTGCCAGTTGTCCGTATGCGGCAGTTCTCCTTTTTTGGCTTCCTCACTGAAAACCTGCATGGGAATATCGAGCAAAATCAATTCTTTCATAACCGGGATCAAATCAATGACCTCATTTTCGGCAACATGCACTTCTTCATCTTCAGTGCCTTCATAATCGGAAGGCTCGAGAAGAAACGTTTCTGTCGATTTCAAGTCTACCGGGTAATGTACATCAACAAGCGTCCGGGCACAAGGCAGCACAAGCGTTCCTTCAATGTGAAGATCAAACGTCACCCTGCCCTGCTGAGCACTCCCCGTTCCCGTTACGTGGAAAGGCGAAGCCCCGCGGATCTCGGAATCAGTTTCCATTAAATCTTTTGTAATATCAACCGATTCATCTATCTCAAAGCGCTTGTCCCGAAATTTTTGCAATTGAATGGCAGACCATTTCACTTTCATCACCCCAAGACAACAAAGGTAATTATAGCTTCCCTCATACCTTTTGTCAATATTTTTTGCTTTACAACCATGATGTCCAAAACGAAAATTTTTCTTCAAACCAGAAACCGGCCCGGGCTTGTTTAAGACGCGTCCTTTTTACGCTTTCATCTTCAAGACTCCCCGTTTTTTCAAAAAAATTTTGCAGCAGGCAGGATTGCTTTTTTTGCCGGTTATGTTAAAAATAACTTATCCCAAACGGGTGCTTTTAAACATCCAAATCTTCCGGAAAGGGGAATCACAATTGAAAAGTACCGGCATCATTGTGGAGTACAATCCTTTTCATAATGGCCATTTGCACCATCTTCGCGAGACGCGGCGGATGACAGGCGCAGAGTGTATCATTGCCGTAATGAGCGGCTATTTTATGCAGCGGGGCGAGCCGGCGCTTGTTTCAAAATGGACGCGGGCGGAGATGGCCGTATTATCGGGCGCGGATCTCGTTGTCGAACTGCCGTATGCATTTGCCGTCCAGCCCGCCGAAAAATTTGCGGCAGGCGGGATTGCCATTTTGGACGCTTTGCAGTGCAAAAGCTTCTGCTTCGGCAGCGAATCCGGCGACATCGAAGCATTCCGCCAGGCGGCTGCCGTCCTGCTTCAAAACGAAGCGGCATTTAACGCATCCGTCAAGCGCGAGGTCAAAAAAGGGATCAGCTATCCGGCAGCGCTATCAAACAGCTTTCAGAAGCTCGCACCAGGCGACAGTACGCTCGATTTAAGCTCACCCAATAATATTCTCGGCTTCCATTATATGCTCGCGGCAGCAAGGCAAAACCCGGCGATGGAGGCTTTTACCGTCCAGAGAAAAGCGGCTGGGCACCATGACGTCGCGATAACCGGTGAAATTGCAAGTGCAAGCGCCATCAGAAAAACCATCTTGCAAACCGAAGATCTGCACGCTGCCCGCCCGGTGCTGCCGGAACCAGCATTTCATGTACTGAGCCGGCACCGCAACAACAACGGGCACTTCCTGCATTGGGCGCTTTACTGGCCTTTTTTGCACTACCGGCTGCTTTCCTCATCTGAAGAAGAATTACGCGCCATTTATGAAGTGGAAGAAGGCATTGAATACCGTTTAAAAAAAGCCGCGGCATCTGCCAACAGTTTTCCCGACTTCATGGAAAAAGTGAAAACAAAACGATACACGTGGACAAGACTGCAGCGAATTTGCACCCATTTGTTAACCAATGCCAAAAAAGCAGAAATCAAAAAACATGCGGCAAAACCGTCGTATATCCGGCTGCTCGCCATGAACGAAACGGGAAGGCGCTATTTGAACAGCGTGAAAAAAACGGTACCGGTTCCTATTATTTCAAAATTTTCGCTGCAAACTGCCCCGTTGCTTGCACCGGACATAAGAGCCGCGCGGATATATGCCCTCCCGCTTCCGGCAAACGAACGGGAACACTTAATGATCCGGGAATTCAGCAAGCCACCTTTTTTTGCAGACGAAAAAACGGATGGCGCGTGACGCTTGATTCTGCCTTTTTACAGACGGAAAGCTTCGCGTATGCAGCTGGGGCAAAGCCGGATGAAACGCATGATTGTATGAGCACGGCTTTTTGCAGACGAGAAAGCCGCATACTTAGGCTGTTCTCCTTTTTGCAAGCGAAAAACCGATGAAACGCATGATTTTCAGCTTTTTGCAGGCGAAAAACCGGAACCCACATTACATTTCAGACTTGCAGGCAAAAGCCCGGGATGCGTGACGGCCTTCCCCCTTCTTTACAGGGAAAAGCCGCTAAAACAAGCGGCTTTCCGGTTATTTTTGTTTCAGGCCGTTTAAATAGGCGAGTGCATCATCCAGTGTTTTGACCGGTACAATTTTCATGTTCGTCCCGATTTCTTTCGCCGCCGCTTTTGCCTCTTCGTAATTCGGCTTGATGCCAGGCTCGGCTTTTTTCATTTCAGGTGTAATCGTATCATCTGGAGCAAAGAAAATGTCCGCCCCTGCTTTGTCCGCTGCAATCACTTTTTTATCAATTCCGCCGATGCGGCCAACCTCCCCGTTTGGCGAAATGGTTCCGGTTCCGGCAATTTTATAGCCTTTTGTAATGTCCTGTTTGGTCAGCTGGTTGTAGATTTCCAATGTGAACATCAGCCCGGCGGAAGGGCCGCCGATTTTTTCAGTATCCATTTTCACGGTCGGGTCGGATTTGATGGTCCGGTCATCGACAAGGCTGATCCCGATTCCCGTTTTATGGTGGTTTTCCTTAAATTTTGCAAGCGCAACGGTTGCCGTCTTCGCCTTTTTCTGGCGCACATAGGCCAATTCCACTTTGTCCCCGGCTTTTTTCTTTGCGACATAGTGCATAAACTGTTTGGAAGACTTGAATGCATGGCCATCCACTTTTGTAATTCTGTCTCCGGCTTTGAGCACTTTTGCGGCCGGCATCCCGTCATATACATTCAGGACATAAATCCCTTCATAACGGGAGCTGAACGGCCTTTTCGCCTTCTTAAAAGCAGCCTGGATGGCATTATGTTTTGCTGATTCCATTAAATAAAGCTGATAGACATTGTATTCCTCGTCCGTCATATTTTTATCCATAATTTCACGCACCGGCACGACATCCTCGTGTTTTCTCACTTTTGCCCAAAGATACGTATACGGATTCGCGCGGCCCATACGGACAGTCGTCAGCATCAACTGGCCTTTTTCAGGATAGCCGCCTTTTACTTTGATCAGCGGGGCAAGCTGCATGGCGCTCCCCGGCATTTCAATATAATAAGGCAGCGGCACAAAGGACAGGAGGGCAAGAATCAGCACTGCCACAATCAATATGCGCCGCCGGATGTTTCGGTGTTTCATTTGTCGGGCTCCTTCCATTTTTCCAGCAATTGCTGTATTTCAGTTACGGATTGTTTTGCTGCTTCTTCCCCTATCTTAATGATTTGTCCGGCATTTGTAAAAGCCATTGAACTGTACATCGAGACATCGGGGCGGATCAAAACATGGGCTTCCGTTTTCCGGCTTTCGGCCAGTTCCATCTGCATGATATCGATGCTTTGCATAATCACATCATAAATATGGCGGATTTCCGCTTCTTTTTTCATGACGGAAACATCCACCCCGATCAAAAGCTCCGCCCCCATTTCCTTTACAACGGACACCGGGACGCGGTCCACCACACCGCCGTCCACAAAAAGATGGCCGCCAATTTTTTTCGGGACAAAAATGCCAGGGATGGAAATGCTGGCGCGCACCGCTTCTTGAACCGGCCCTTTTTTGAACACCGTTTTTTCGCCGTTTGAAAGATTTGCGGCGACAACGGCAACAGGTGGGTTCAATTCTTCAAGTTTTTTCCCATGAACGAGCAAACGGATCAGATCTTCAATTCTTTTCCCCGAAATCAGGCCCATCTTGCCAATTTTAAAGTCCAAATAATATTTGCGTTTAAATGCACCGGAAAGCAGCTCCATCTCGCGGACAGTCCGCCCCGCCCCGTACAGCGCCGCAACCAGCGCCCCAATGCTGCTGCCGGAAATCATATCCACCGGAATGCCTTCCTCTTCAAAAACTTTCAATACGCCGATATGCGCAAAGCCTCTGGCGCCTCCCGATCCGAGCGCCAATCCGATTTTTGGGCGACCCGCCATTGTCCCCCTCCTCGTGTCCTTCTTTCGTACAGTTTATGGTCTAATTTACAGACCTATGAGTATATTTGATTTATAGGGACAAGCGAGCAAGTGCTGCGGATTGAAAGACAGGGGAGGAACACAGATTGTACCAGTCTAAACTCAAAAGCGCCATTTTGGCCTTCAGCGTTTCGATAATGGCGATTTCCATGATTGTATTGCCGGATGAATCTTTTAAAGCCTCCATTCAAGGTTTAAATATGTGGTGGGAAGTCGTTTTCCCCTCACTTTTTCCTTTTTTTGTCATTTCTGAACTGCTGATCGGCTTCGGAGTGGTCCGCTTCGTCGGTGTCCTCTTGGAGCCGTTGATGCGGCCATTGTTCCGTGTTCCAGGTGTTGGCGGATTTACTTGGGCCATGGGGCTTGCTTCCGGCAATCCTTCAGGGGCGAAACTGACCGCCCGTCTCCGTCAGGAAAAACAGATTGACCGGGTTGAAGCAGAACGGCTTGTAGCGTTCACCAGTTCTTCCAGCCCTCTTTTTATTTTCGGGGCGGTCGCTGTCGGCTTTTTCCATAATCCTTCTCTCGGCATTCTGTTTGCCGCGGCGCATTATGCGGGCAATATTATTGTCGGCCTGGTGATGCGTTTTTACGGAACCGGCGAGGATATAAGAGGGCCAAAAAAGAAACATACCTTTCTTTTAAAAGAAGCGCTTCTCGTTTTGCATGCGACAAGAATTAAAAACAGCAAGCCGATCGGGAAGCTGCTCGGGGACGCTGTCATGTCCGCCATCCAGACGCTTCTGATGATCGGCGGATTTATCATCCTGTTTTCAGTCTTTAATAAATTGCTTCTGTATATGCATGTCACATCCGTATTCGGCATGCTTGTCTCCCAGCTGCTTCACCTTGCGCATTTTTCGGAAAAGCTGAGCATCCCGCTCATTTCTGGCCTTTTCGAAGTAACACTCGGAATCCAAATGATCAGTGAAGTGCAGGAATCCTCGCTGCTTCAGCAGGTCATCGCCGCGAGCTTCATCCTCGGGTTTGGCGGGTTCAGCATCCAGGCGCAGGTGGCCAGTATTCTTGCCCAGACAGATATCCGTTTCCGGCCGTTTTTTCTTGCCCGCCTGCTGCACGGTTTTCTGTCGGCTGTGATCATCCGGCTCGTTTGGAATCCGGTCTACTTACGCTTTTTTGCTGAAAAAAGCGCGTGGCAGGAAGCTTTTGGTATGCCAGGTGGAGGCCGCAGCTTGTACGCGCGTGTGACAGATTGGCTTGAAATCTACGGGCCGTTGTTTACCCTGTCCTGTCTTGTACTGTACATTTTTCTTTATTATCGTGCCTGCCGGGCGGACCGGGCCTGAAAAAAGCGCAAAAAAGCGGGGAGCATTCCCGCTTTTTCTGATGCCTTCGCAAATTTTTCAATAAATAAACCGGGCCTGTTTTTAAAGTTTTTAGTGCGGTGTATAAACGGCATGTCCGGTTTTGGGGAGCCGGTTTAAAATGTACATCCGGCCCAGCCCGGGATTTTCCGGCACTTTATGTACGGCCGGTATGTCCGGTTCCCATTGCTTTTTCTATTGTATCAACACTTCTGTGTTCGTCCAGCTCTTCCGGAATGTCCGGTTCCGCCCGCTTTTCTATTGCCCCTGAAATTTCTTTTTCAATGCCTCATGCACAACCGGTGGTACCAGTTCCGCAATATTGCCGTGGTATTTGGCGATTTCTTTCACAATGCTTGAGCTGAGAAAAGAATACTGGTTGTTTGTCATGATAAAAAAGGTTTCAATTCTGTCATTCAGCACACGGTTCATGGATGTCAGCTGCAATTCATATTCAAAATCCGAAACAGCCCGTAAGCCCCGGATAATCACATCCGCTTTTTTTGATTCTGCATATTCCATTAAAAGCCCCTGGAAAGAATCGACTTCCACATTCGGGATGTCTTTTGTCACTTCCCGGATCAACGCTTTTCTTTCTTCAATATCGAAAAGCGGTTGTTTTGAAATATTGTTCAGCACTGCCACATAGACTTTGTCAAATACTTTTGCCCCTCTTTTAATAATATCCAGATGCCCGTTTGTAATCGGATCAAAGCTGCCCGGGCAGATCGCGGTCTTCCCCACGGGTTTCATCTCCCTTTTTCGTGTAAATCGTGATGCCGGTGATGCCGTACTGTGCTGTTTTATATGTAAAAAGATTGCCCGCTTTTTCCGGCAAGGTCAGCCCGGCGTCGTGCTCGCAAACAGCGTAACCGTTTTCAAGGAGAAGGCCGTTTGCCGAGATAAATTCCAACATCGCGATTAGTTTTTGCTTTTTGTAAGGCGGGTCGAGGAATACCGTATCAAAGGCAAGCCCCCGTTTCGCCAGCACTTTCAATGCACGGCCGGCATCATTCCGGTATACTTCACTCCGACCTAAAAAATCGCATTTTTCCAGGTTGGCCCGGACGGTTTGCAGCGCCTGGATCTCCTTATCAACGAAAATCACTTTCTCCATACCCCTGCTCAAGGCTTCGATCCCGAGCCCGCCGCTCCCTGCATATAAATCGAGGCCCAGGCCTTTTTCAAAATACGGGCCGATCATATTAAAAATCGCTTCTTTTACTTTATCTGTCGTAGGCCTCGTTCCCATTCCCGGAACGGCTTTTAAAACAGTGCCCTTTTGGCTTCCTGAAATGACTCTCATGCTGGTCACCACGTATCATCAGATTTCCATCTTATCCTACCATATTTTCCGGCCGGGTGGAAAAGTTTTTCACCAAAATTTAAAGCAAAAGTATAATTCAGGAAAAGTTGGCCATAATGATACCAGCAGCATCAAAAGATGTTGCTGCCAACCGCGGAGAAGACTTACGTTTCCCCATAAGTTCTTCCTCCGGTTTCTCCTCTCCCTTTGCCTTCTGTCCGGAATAAGGATATAGAAGGGCCCTGCAGTATTGGCTGCAGGGTTTTTTATTTTCCGCATTCTTGGCCGGGCACGTCGTTTCAAAAAGCCGGCCGGCATCTCCCCCGGTTTATTTTGCAGAAATACTTTCCGAATAAAAAGAAGTGCAGTAGAATAGAAGCAGCAAATTTGTTTGTAAGCGAGGAATGAAGATGCAACAAAGATTTATTGAACTAGGAAACGGATATACAGATTTATTTGAACTGATCGAACTGGCAAAAGCAAACCGGCACCGGCTGCACGGCATGCTTGCCCTTCATACCATCGTTGCGGATCAAGCTGTCACTTCGCCCGTGCTCATTTTAAAACCGACCGATCCGGGGGAATTTCAGGCGTTATACGTTTGCCTTGAAGGGATTCCGGATCCGAGGGTGCAGCCAAACAAACGGTACAGCCTGTTTGCCGAAACCGCAGCTGCTTTAGGAGCGGACATTGTGGAACTCGAAGTCCGGCCATCTTCGTCTTTTTCCGACAAAAACCTTTTTTATCAATATTTAATCGGCATATTAAGAATGAACCGGCTGATTCCGCCGCTGCAATAAATATTTCGGCCAGAGTGCAGCTGGATGTGCTTGATTTAAAATGCGCGGGACGGAGCTTCCGGGCAGCAACGCTTTTTTGGGCACGGCGGATTTGCGGTGATGCACACGCAGGGAATGCTAGCATGCAAACCCGGCGCCTTTATAGCCCTATTTTATAATCGTATTCTTTTGCTTTGTCCGGTTTTGCGTTTTCATATTCCGTTTTTAAAAACGGCTTCATGGAATAATCCACTTTCCTTACAAACGGAAGATTTTCAATTTTCGCTTTTACCTGCTCTATCTCTTTGCGGTCACAATAAAGGACGGCATACTTCATCCTTTTTGACGCATAATGGACATTGCCAAATCTTCGTAAATGTTTCGTATGCTTCATCTGATACAGCCAAATGATGAGGCCCTGCCGATCTGATAACATAGCGTTTCCCCTTCGTGCTTTTTTTAATGAGTGTACCATACCTTTTTTCACGGAACAATAAGGAAAGGCCGCGGATTGCGGCCTTATCACGATTTATGCGGAACAGCTGCAGCTGCCGCCGGTTCCGCAGCCGCCGGAACAAGAGGCATCAAAAAACGGATTTCCGGTCGGCACTTTTATATGTTCAGAAACAGATTTGCCAATCATCAGGCTGATTTGGTCGAGCAGATCCTGGAGGGCATTTTCCGCCCGCCTGAATCTTGCGACGTTCTCATCCAGATCCATTTCCCTCTTGGCTTCCCTTGTTTCTTTGTTGATGCGTTTATAATCAGGGTGATACCTGCCAAAGCGCTGGACTTCCTCAAACTGTTCTTTCAGGCGTGCAAATTTCCGGATTTTCTGCTGTGTGGCTGGATCATGATACATCCTGTTATAGCAGTCCCGGTAATTTTCGGCAATATCCGAGGCAATGACCATTTTCGCCAGTGCTTCAGCTTCAGACAAAATTTCCGCGCTTTCCAATGTTGCAAGCAAAAAGCTCACCTCCACATGATGATTTTACCATGTTTCCGCAAGCTTTGCGAATTTGCCCGATCAGCTGACAGAAATATAAAACTGTCTGTGAATGCCTAGGCGGGCGCCTGTGTTTTTGTCCACTACTTCGAGCTGCACTGTATGTACCCCTTTTTCAAGCCCTTTTACAACAAATGCAGCCGTATTGTACTCGCCTTTCCATACACCATCCACATAGACTTTGATTTTTGCCGGTTTGGCATGCCGGCTGCCTGAAAAGGTGACGCTTGGAATCATACATTCCACAAACAAATCCCGATCTTTTACAAAATACCGGACTGATGCCTGGTTTTCTGCCGCGGAAGCAGCATCCGCTTCCCGCTGCTCTTTACGCGGCATATGCCCGCTGCAGCCGGCAAACAGCAAACATACAGCAAGGAATCCTGCAGCCATCTTCATTTCGATCACTCCTTGCGGTTATTTTCCGCAAGAAAGCGCTGATTTACTCAAAAAAGGCAAATTTTTTCGGAAATCATCCTTGTTCATAGATGGACTGCACCATATGCATCATCATTTGTGCCATTTGCAACCCGTTTGCAAACTTTTCAACCCGCTGCGGGATCGTTTTCTGGTAATAATGGAGCGCGGCAATTTGAAATTGCTCCAGTTCCTCGGGATGCCTTGACAATTTCCGGTACCACGCCGGCTGCTCCCTTAAAAAAGTTTTCCATTCGTTCGACTGCCGGATGACTTCCATTACTTCGTTCCGCATATGTGCAGCCCCTCTCTAGTCTTTTCTGAATGAAAACGGGCCCTTCGGCTGGGGAGCCTGGGATTGTGGCGTCTGCCCCCCTGTAAACTGCGTGATCACATTTTGGACGGCGGCAATCGCTTCCGTCAAATGCTGCAGGTGGCCTTGGACCTGTGCTGGGTCCAGGTTCTCGAGCATCGCGCCGAGCTGGTTCAGCCAGCTGCTTCTCCCGCCCGTTTTTTCCTTCGTTTCACTGCCTTCTGCCGCGTATTTTTCCCAGACCGGGTCGTCTTCGCCCAGTATATACCATTCTTCAAAGAAATCCTGTAAAGACTTTTTTCCGCCCCGGACTTCTTTTAAAATCAAAGGATGGGTTTTTGTAAAAGCTTTAAACTTTTCTACGGAAGGATGCAATTTTTTCGTTCCCATTTCCGCTCACCCCGCGAGAAAACATTTTTTTCGAACGTTGGCTTTCTGTTACGTTCACATACCTTCCTCATATCCAGCATATGCCGGCAGTAAGCAGGTGTGAAGGTTTTCATTTCCCGTGAATTTTGATACGATATGGGTATGCTTTTAAAAAAACGCGTTAAAAGAGGTATCAGGAGATGAAAGAAGAAATACACCATACTTTTGAAAAAGTGGTCCAAGCGGCAACGGAAGAAGACTTAATCGTATTGCAGCAAATGTTAAATGGACTTTCCAATAAACAAGCCGGGAACGAACGTACATATTTCAAGGATCTCTTTTTGATGGAAGCGGACTTCGATGGGGAAGAATGCGAGGTGACCATTCCAGTTACGCCGTTACTCTACAATAACTTTTCCATCGTTCACGGCGGTGTAACGGCAACCCTGCTTGATACAGCAATGGGCGTGATGGCAAATCGCCTGTTGCCGGCGGGTCAGCAGGCTGTTACATCCAATCTCACCATTCATTATATTGCCCCGGGGACGGGAAGCCGCTTAAAAGCGAAGGCAAAGGTAATCCACCGCGGCACGCAAACGATGGTGCTGGAAGGAACTGCCTTTCGGGATGACGGGACAAAGATCGCCCATTGCACGGGTTCTTTTTTCATTTTGAAATGAGAAGCCGGAAATACCCTTTCAAAAGCCCCGGGCAGCCCGCCTGCCTTATATGCATACATCAGCCGGACCCCTCTCCAGCTTAGGCTGGAACGGTATCCGGCTATGGTGCCTTCATGAAATCCTGGGTATAGTATTTCTGGTACACCCCGACGCCAAGATGGGTGAAATCTTTCTCCAGCAATGTTTTCCGGTGGCCTTCTGAATTAAGCCATCCCTCCACAGCAGCCGGACCATCCGTATAGTGGGCGGCAATATTTTCCCCAGCCGCAGCATAAGAAACATGCCCATTCTTTAATCTTTCTTTTAAGTCTCCATATTTGGGGGAGACATGCGAAAAATAATGGTCGTCAGCCATGTCTTTGCTGTGATTGTACGCCACTTCGGAAAGAGCTGTATTCCAGGCCAGTTTTTTTAAACCGAATCGTGCCCTGACAATGTTTGTAAGGTCAAAAATTTGCCTGGCGTTCGCCTTTTCTACGTCAACCCATTTCGGATCATCCTCCGGAACGGATTCGGGCAGTTCTCCGTGGTACACCATTTCATATGGATGCAGCATCGTCAGTGTGTTTTTATCCATAAAACGGATAAACAGCAATTTGCCGCTGAACTTATCAAGCGCCAGCTGGGCATAGATATCCCCAAGACGGACAAGCGGGCGGATATTCAAATCTTCTTCCGACAATTCAAAGCGGTATGTGCCTTCATTTGTTTGCACCGTCATATCCGTATCCATTAAAATGGAACTGTAAATTTTTTCTACATTTTCTCCAATCTCAAACGGGGCTACGTCTAAACGGGTTCCGACAGCGTAAATGGTCGTAACCTTGCCATTTTTCACGCCGGCCTGAAAATAACCGGTCGATTTTTTCTTATAAATCCACCAATCATAACCATATGGAGACAGATCCACCCTTTGTGGTTTTCCGAAATGTGTGGTCAACGTTTTCACAGGTTTCCCGATATATACCGACATGCCATGATCCGGACGGCTGTACGTTTGATCCTTGCTGTGGTCATGAATGTCAGAACTGTTATCCATTTTCTTGTTAGAGGAATGGTTTTGCAGTACGCCGTTTTCAGGACGAAGCTGGACATAAAGTCCGATCAGAAATATGATCACAAGGATCGCGGCTGTTTTTAAAAAGGTACGCAGGTGACTTCACCTCTCTTGATGTTCCGTAAATTTTTTCTCCTTTAATTCATTTTATTATATATTTTACAGTTTTAAGCAGAAAAGCACCAATTTTTTCAATCACCTCCTCGAAGGGCAGCCGGTGCGGCCGGTTTTTTTGCGGGTATGAACATTTGCATTGCATAAATGTTTGTATTCAGATAAGATAAAATTGAAAGATTTTAATTGCGCGGACGGGAGGGGTATTTTTGCGGTTTGATGACACGGGTTTGGAAAATATGAAAGTGGATCTGACGCGGTTGGATGATGTAATGGAGCGGCACAAGATGGTACGTGCCGGGCAATGGGATTATGAACGCGTCACATATGATAGAAAATTTACGATTCAAGAAGGCACCTATTATCTTCGCGTGCAGGGAGTTGCAACCGAGGGGGATGTGGATTCGTTTGATGCCGTGATTCAGTTAAAGGCGCCTATTTTAGGAAAATATTATTATCCGCATGGTGTGGAGTACGGCGATGACGAGTATTTTCCGCATGATCTCGTCATGTATTGCAGAAAAATTTTGGAAGCGCTTAAAGAAGACTTGGTTGTATTTGCTGAATAAAATGCGCCGCTCCTGTGGCCCCTTAAAACGGCGGGCCATAGAGAGCGGCCTTTTTTAATGCTGTTCGATCAGCCTCCGCTGTTCTCCGGCAACCGGATTCTTTTCCGTGCTGCCATCTTCCTGTTCTGTCCTTGCCCATTGGAAAAAGATGCGGGCAAGCATGATGCCGTAGACGATTTCCTGCATGATTTTCATCACCACACCGCCAAGCTGCTGGTCCTGCAGTACAGGAAGCGGTGAGAAAAGCGCCGGGGAGCCGTAACGCGCCACTCCGGAGAGCATGTCAGCAGGCACACATAAATGCATGGACGAAAGCCACATCGTTCCGTCGGAAAAGCTCCTGTAAACCGGATGATTGGCGAACATGATTAAGGCGCATGCAGGGGTTAAAAGCATGGCGCTTGCAAATAAATAAGCGATTTTTTTCAGGCCACTCAGCGCATATTGCCCGGGCAATGGCGACAAAATCGGCCACCACATCGCTATGGCTAAAAGAAACAGCACAATGGTGTAGATGCTGTGGAGAAAAGGAGTGACCTTGACCTGATCGAAAACGGCCGGAATGTGGTACAGGGAAAAAATGATATTAAAGGTGATAACGGCAAGCACCGGATTTGTAAAGAATCGGACAATAGGCGCGACAACCGGAAGCTGCATCCCCTTTTCCAATATCCATACCGGCATCCCACGCAAAAACAGCGGCGCCACGATGAAAAAAAGGACAGACATTTGCAGCATATGGACGGAAAACAGGATATGCCCGATAAGATCGACAGGAGAGCCTTTGACGATGTAAAGCAATACCATCGCTGTACAAAAAGAAACAGACTGCACCGGACTCGGCGGCATTGCGTTCAAATAAGACCTTTTGCATAAGGACGCAAGCAGAAAATAAAGAAAAACAAACAGTAAGATCGTGATAAAAAAATAAGGGCTCCACAGTGCACGAAATCCGAATATTTCAAGCGGCACCATTACCACTCCTTTCCGCACCATTGCAAATCGATTTAAAGCGGGGGCGCCCAAGAAGCGCCCTCCGCTTTTCTTTGTCTAGCTGCGGCTCCTAGCCCCTCGGGTCGAATAACCCGTCCGTCCTGAAGCCAAGGCTTCATCCCGGCCGGAACATTCGCCTGTCGGGGCTAAGCAGTCGCCTCCGCTTTTCTTTGTCTAGCTCCGGGCGTTATCGGCTAGCGGATTTTCCGGCCTCTTCCCTACGATAAGTCAACATCGGCTCGTTCCTCGCCGTGTTTCCTTTATCTCAGTCAGAGGCCTAAAAAAATCCGTACGCCGATAATCAAACGCCCTCCGCTTTTCTATTCACCACCAGATGATGGTGAGGAATGCCAGGACTGTGACAAATGCGACGAGTGTGCCACCAAAGATGAAAAGTTTCGGGCCTTCATGGTGCTTATGGTTCATATGCATGAAATAAAACAGCTGAAACACGACCTGGATCGCAGCCAAAAGCAGGATAACCGGAATGGTAAACCATTTGGACAAATGGGCATGGACGGCCCAGAATGCAATAATGGTCAAAAACATCATCAAGATAAAACTGACGACCTGGTACTTCATTTCCTCCGCGCTTTTGCGGCGCCTGTATTCGTATTCAACATGGCGTCTGTCCATTTGTGCATTGTGTTCCATCTTATCCCACCATCCCCATCAAATATACAACCGTAAAGATAAACACCCAGACGACATCAATAAAGTGCCAATACAGGCTTGCTACATAAAATTTCGGCGCATTGTACAAATTCAATCCCCGTTTTGCGTTCCGTACCATCAGTGTGGTAATCCATAACAGCCCGAACGCCACGTGGCCCCCGTGGAACCCGACAAGCGTATAAAACGCGGAACCGAATGCGCTGCTTGTAAATGTATGATGGTATTCCGTCACATAATGATGGAATTCATAGACTTCAAGCCCAAGAAAACAAGCGCCAAGCAAAACGGTAATCAAAAACCAGGCCTGCATTTTTTTAAAAGCAAAATTTTTCATATGATAAATGGCATACACACTTGTAATGGAACTCGTTAACAGAAAAACCGTGGCCAAAAAGGTCAGCGGCAGTTCAAATAAGTCTTTTGCATGCACCATTGATGCCGGGCCCTTGTCTTTCAGCGCCAGGTAGGTTGCAAACAAAGAAGCAAAAAGGACCGTCTCGCCGCCTAAAAACAGCCAAAAACCGAGAAATTTATTCCTGCCTTCAAGCGTCGCCCGCTCCGGGGACTCTGGCCATGTTTTCGCCGTAAAATTTTGTTCTATTTCCATTACGCCCCGGCCCCCCTTTCTTCGCGTTCCATTAAGGCTTCCTTCTTAATATGGTACCCCGTATCATCTTTTACCGACCGGATCAGCATCGATGCAAAGGTAATCGCTAAGCCGATGACAAGGATCGCAATGCCAGCTTTGGTATGGTTTGGATGGTAAAGTGCACCAAAAGCGGCAATAAATAAGCCGAATGCCATAAAAAACGGCAAGATGGACGAGTTCGGCATATGGATGTCTTTGATCGGCTCTGCTGGTGTCACCTGTTTTTTCCCTTCCATTTTTTCGAGCCACCACGTGTCAATTCCCCTGACAAGCGGTGTTTGAGCAAAGTTGTATTCCGGCGGCGGAGAGGAAATCGACCATTCGAGCGTCCTGCCAAACTCCCACGGATCGTTTCCGACTTTCCGGTTCTGGACGGCCGTTACAACAATATTGGCCACGAGGATAAGCACACCTACCGCCATCAACACCGCGCCGGATGAACTGACGAGGTTATCCGTATCCCAGCCTTGATCCGGAAGATATGTCCACTGCCTTCTCGGCATCCCGAGCAATCCGAGCCAGTGCTGGATCATAAAGGTTAAATGGAAACCGATGAAAAATAGCCAGAATGTGATTTTCCCCATTGTCTCATTCAGCATCGTGCCGAACATTTTCGGCCAGTAATAATGCAGTGCCGCAAGCAACCCGAAAACAACACCGCCGACAATAACATAGTGGAAGTGGGCTACAACAAAATAGCTGTCATGATATTGGTAGTCAGCAGGTGCAGCCGCGAGCATCACCCCGGTAACACCGCCCAATGTAAAGGACGGGATGAAAGCAGCCGCATAAAGCATCGGCGTTGTAAACCGGATGCTCCCGCCCCACATCGTAAGCAGCCAGTTGAAAATTTTAATGCCCGTCGGCACCGCAATGGTCATTGTAGACACGGCAAAAATGGCGTTGGCTACATTGCCCAGGCCGGTTGTAAACATATGGTGGGCCCACACCATAAAGCCTAAAAACCCAATTAAAATAACGGCGAATACCATGGAAGAGTATCCGAATAATCGCTTTTTAGAAAAATGTGCAAAAATTTCAGAGAAAATGCCAAATGCCGGCAAAATTAAAATGTAGACTTCCGGATGCCCGAAAATCCAGAAAAGATGTTCCCAAATGATGGTATTTCCTCCGAAGGCCACGTCAAAAAATTTCGCACCGAACATCCGATCAAATGTTAGCAAGAACAAACCGGCTGTAAGTGGTGGAAACGCAAACAGAATAAGGGCGGACACAACGAAAGTCGTCCATGTGAACATCGGCATGCGCATGTACGTCATTCCCGGCGCCCGCATGTTCATAATCGTCACAAGGAAATTCACCCCAGCAATGAGCGTACCGAAACCTGAAACTTGCAACCCGAGTGAATAAAAATCAATCCCGTGTCCGCCAGATGCGAGGGACAGTGAAGCATAGGAAGTCCACCCCGCATCGGGCGCGCCCCCAAGAAACCAGGATAAATTCAAGAAAATACCGCCAAAGAAAAACAACCAGAACCCCAATGCATTTAAAAACGGAAAAGCCACATCACGGGCACCGATCTGAAGCGGGACAATCGCATTCATAAAACCAAACAAGAGCGGCATGGCCGCAAGAAAGATCATGGTCGTGCCGTGCATTGTCATGACTTGATTGTACGTATCCGCGCCGACAAAATGATTGTTCGGCACCGCCAGCTGTATGCGGATCATCAGCGCTTCAATCCCGCCGATGACAAAAAACAATCCCCCTGTAATCAAATACAAAATGCCGATTTTTTTATGATCCACTGTTGTGAGATATTCATAGACAGTGGCGCCAAAACCTGCCTTTTTTGTTCCTACGCTCACTTTAACCTCCCCTTTGCTTTCGAATATCCCCTTTGTTTTATTCACCAGCTTTCAATTGCATCAAATAAGCCGCAAGTGCATCGATTTGCCGGTCGGAAAGCTTATCCCCGAAGGCGGGCATTTTTGTCCCCGGCTTATATTTCTCCGGGTCTTTTAACCAGTTTTTGAGATTGGCCTCATCATGATCCAAAATGCCGGCGACCTTTTCCCTTTCGCCAAAGGTTGCCAGATTAGGAGCTGTCCGTGCCTGTTCCGGGCGTGTGTCATTCGGCGTAACCGCGTGGCAGCTGATGCAGCTTTTTTTGAATACATCCTGCCCTTCCTGTGCGAGAGCGGACGCCGGTTTTGTTTCTTTTGCATTTTTCATATTGCTGATCCACGCCTTAAACTCATCCTGTGGCACCGCTTTCACGCGGAAGTCCATTAAGGCATGGGAAGGGCCGCATAATTCGGCGCATTTTCCATAAAACACATTTCCGGCATCCTCTGCCTTCTGATCATCAATTTCAAGCCAGAATTTGTTGATATTATCTGTGTTGGCATCCATTTTCCCGCCAACGGACGGTATCCAAAATGAGTGTTTCACATCTGAGGCTTTAACTTGGAAGTAGACTTTCTGGTTTGTTGGGACAACGAGTTCCTGGCTTGTCACCACACCGTAACCCGGGTATTCAAATTCCCACCAATAAAGGCTGGCGCGAACTTTAACGATAAGCGCTCCCTGCTTGGCATCCTTTTTCTTATCCATCGCTTTCGTATCTCCGAGGCTGAAGACCTGACTGATGGTCGGAATGGCAATTAAAATCAATAAAACAATCGGAATAATGGTCCATAAGATTTCAAGCTTATGATTCCCCGGCACCTGTTTTGGAATGGATTCGTCCCCTTTTTTCCGCCTGAACCGTATGAGAACGGTAAGGAAAACGGCGAATACGACAACCATGACGAACACCATAATCCAAACGCTCCACATCATCAAATCATACTGCTTCCGGGCCACTTCGCCGGCAGGATCAAGCGCCGACAAATATGGCTTGCCACAGCCCGAAAGCGCGGCCATAAACAAAGTGACAATAAAAAGCAAACTCCCCTTTTGCAGCCGCTGTTTCATCGCTCTACCAATCCCCTCTTTCCTGTATCTTTCTGTCAGAACAAGGATGCAATCTATTGGATTTCTTTTGCAAGAAAGAACTCCCTTTAGAAAAGCGTAGCGATTACCATTGCTACAAACAAGATCGTTAAATAGTTCAGCGAATAAATGAACATCCATTTCGCCCATTTTAAATCATTCTTCATTTTAAAACCGGACAGGCTTAATGCCAGCCAGCCCAGATTAAACAATGTCGCAAGGATGATAAAACCAATGCCGAGCGGTTTCAGGAAAAACGGCACCGGAATAAGCAATGCCACCCATATGAGCATATGCCATTTCGTGATTTGAAATCCTTTGACAGCCGGAAGCATCGGAATGCCCGCTGCCTTGTATTCTTCGCATTTTTTCATCGCAATCGCATAAAAATGCGGTGGTTGCCAGATAAACATAAGCAAAAACAGCATCCATGGCACAATCCCGAGATGCGGGTCAACAGCCGCCCAGCCGATCAGCGGGGGAACAGCGCCGGCAAAACTGCCGATCACGGTATTGCTGACAAGGGTTCGTTTTGACCACATTGTATACAGCACGACATAGCTGAATACGCCAAACAGCCCGATCAACCCCGCCATTGGAGTGGTCATAAACAATAGCAGTGTGCCGAGTGCCACAAATCCCAGGCCAATTGTAAGCACTTTCGCGTTTGAAAATCTGCCTGTAACCGTTGGCCTGAAGTTTTTGCTTTTCATAATGACATCAATATCCCGGTCATACCAGTTGTTCAGGCTGCACGACCCGGCGACAATCAGTGCAGTTCCCGCCATCGCAAGAACCATAATGTCCAGTGACTGCAAAAAATGCCTGTTTGTCAATTCCAAAGCAAGCCACATTCCGGTAAATGCTGTAATTAAATTTGAGTTTACAATTCCAATTTTAATCAAGGATAAGAAATCTTTCAACGCAGAAGCGTCTGCAGCTTTTACCCTTGTTGTTGTATCCATCGTCCGACTATCTGCCACGATAGTCCCTCCTTCCAATTTTTCAAAACCGTTCAAAAAAAATGGCCTGACACGTTGTCGGCGGATTCCTTTTGTAAATGTTTTTACACTGCCAATAAGGAAAACGGTATACTACAACTATAATCCATCTTTTCCTTTTTGGCTATTAATCAAAACTGTATGTAACGATATCGTCATACTAAGATCATTTATAAGTTTCCCAACATGTAAATATGCGGAATTCCGAAATATACCTGCCTATATTATATTTAATCATAAATTACCGCGAAGGTGTGATATTTTCGACACATTTTTATGGCAAATTTGTGTCATGGGAAATAAATATTTTTCCTTCAGACTGTTTTACGATAAGATGATAGTTGGAAGCACCTTGCCGAACGGATTTTCTACTATATGAACGGTTGCAATGATGTGGGACTGTATGTTGCATTCGTGGCTTGTGATACATGTTTACAAATGAGATTAAAGAAGGTGGAACAATTGCGCACAACTTTAAAATGGCTCGGAGTAGTGACAACTTTATCGATGATGGTGGTTTTAATCGGCGGGGCACTTGTCACCAATACCGGTTCAAGCCTTGGCTGCGGCCGCCAATGGCCGCTTTGTAACGGCAAAATTTTTCCTGATCCGCTCACTGTCGAGTCGCTGATTGAGTGGCTGCACAGGTTTTGCACGGGCATCGCATCGTTTCTTGTCTTTGCGCTTGCCATTTGGTCATGGTTTGCAATCGGCCATAAAAGAGAAACGAAATTTTTATCCATTATTTCCGTCATTTTTCTGCTTCTGCAGGCATTGCTCGGTATGGCGGCAGTCGTCTGGGGTTCATCCGATCTTGTGATGGCACTTCATTTCGGCGTTTCGCTCATTTCGTTTGCGTCCGTGCTGATGCTAACGCTGATGGTTTTTGAATGGGACCAGAAATTTGACGCAGGCAGGCTTGTCCTTGAAAAAAGCATGAAATGGCATACGATCGGCGTGACCGTTTACAGCTTTATCGTCGTTTATACGGGCGCGCTTGTCCGCCATATGAATGCAAGCCTTGTTTGCCGGGATTTCCCGCTTTGTGTGAACGGTGACCCTTCCTTGCCCGCAAACCGGTTCGAATGGGTGCAGATGGGGCACCGAACGGCGGCACTCCTTATCTTTGTCTGGATTGCTTATATCACCTTTAGAGCCGTAAGACATTATCAAAACCAGCGCGTTATTTACTGGGGATGGATCATTGCGTTCGTGCTTGTCTGCCTGCAGGCTATTTCAGGCGCCATGGTTGTTTTTTCGAGGATGAATCTTACTTTCACCCTCCTGCACGCATTTTTCATTTCCTGCCTGTTCGGCCTGTTGTGTTATTTGAACCTCGTTGTCGGGCGAGTGAAACAGTTTGCCAAAAGCAAAGACAGCCTCCCGCTAAAAAAAGCCCGGGTTCGCTGAGTTTGGAAAAACCAATGGTACCGCATGTTGCGGCTTGGTGCAAAATAAGGCAGCAAAGGGCTTACGTAAGATAGGCGGAAAAGGCGCAAGGCATAAAACCTTGCGCCTTTTTATTTTATCCTCTGCTTTCACTCTGCCGAGCACCCGTTTTTAAACGTTACGGCCTTGAGTAGACCTGATACGGCCTCCGGTTTGCTCCGCCCGCTTCCTGCGGCTTTTCCTGTTTGTGTTTATACTTTTCCTCATACTTTGTAAACATGCCCACATTGACCAGAATGCCGAGGGAAAGGGACAAAATCAGAAGCGATGAACCGCCGTAGCTGATAAACGGTAGTGTCACCCCCGTAATTGGAATCAGGCCGCAGACGCCGCCCAGATTGATAAATGTCTGGATGGCAATCATGCCGGAAATTCCGATCGCAAGCAGGCTCCCGAACTGGTCTTTTGAATGGATGCCGATATATATGCCGCGCAGCACAATGTAGCAAAGCCCGCCGATCACAAACAGGACGCCAAAAGCCCCGAGTTCTTCAGCAATAATGGCCATAATAAAGTCGGTGTGGGGCTCTGGAAGATAACCGAGCTTTTGAATGCTTTCCCCGAGCCCCTGCCCTTTCAGCCCGCCTGACCCGATCGCAATATAGGAGTTTACGAGCTGAAGACCTTCCCCGCCTTCGTTCTGAAAAGGATTCAAATAGCCTGTAAACCGTGCGATCTTAACCGGCGTAAAGATTTTGTCCTTTTCCAGAAAAAGAAACGGCGACAACAGAACGGCAAATAGAAGCCCGAGCCCTGCCAGCTTCAGCATGGTTTTCAGGCGCATGCCGGATGCAACGATGATCGTGCAGCCAATCCCAAAAATGATGGTCGCCGTCCCGATATCCGGCTGGATCGCAACCAGGAAACAAACAACGATAAGAAAGATAAGCGGCGGGACAACCCCTTTGTTAAAGATGTCAATGTATGCCTGTTTCTTGGCATAAACGGCGGACAGATAAATAATAATCGCAACTTTCACAAATTCCGACGGCTGCACGGAACTGGAACCGAGCCGGAACCAGCTTTGCGCGTTATTCGACGTATGGCCGAAAATAAACAGTGCCAAAAGCCCGAACATCGACCCGCACATCAGCACTGCAAGGAATTTTTTGCTCGCGTATAGTTTATACGGGAGAAAAGCCGTAACGGTAAACGCAAGGAGCGCAAGGGCCAAATTGATTTTCTGCTTGTTGTAAAAATAGGCGCTGTCCAGCCCGTAACGCTGCACTGCAATCACCATGCTGGAACTGTAAATCATTACCAAACCGAATAAGCAAAGAAGCAGGTAGACAACGATGACCGAGTAGTCGAATGATTTTAAGATTTTTTTCAGCATAGGAACCTTCCAATCCGTAAAAACTGCAACATTCATGATAAAAAATATTCTACCGTTTTAAAAAAACTCCTGCCGTTATTTTTAAATTATAACATCTTTTTCGCCGGCCGCCATTGCCTGACCCTTATTCAAAAAATAAAAAACTCAAACAACCGGAACATCGTTTGAGTTTTCAACATTATTTTTTTATATATGCATCATGCAAAAGGGACAGTTCCTGTTCAAGCGAATCAAGAAGCCGCTTTCCATCACCGGCATCCACTAAGCCGAGCCGGACCGCAAAATCTATTTCACGGGATAAACCAAACATTTGTGTATCCAATACTTCCTCATATAAAGGGCATTGGGGCATCGTTAAGTTATCCATTTGAACCTGAATTAATTTTAATATCTTTTCTGCGTCCGCCTTGAGCAGGCTGTATGCTTTCTCCCGGTGGTTCACCTTTGTTTCAGACGCCAAATTGATCCCCCCGTTCACATATCAATCTAATTAAAAATTGTACCTTTAAAACCGTGATTTTGCAAGTTATACGAAATCAATAAACGCCCGGAATCCCGTAAACAACCCGGGGGAGACAGAATTTGAAATTCCGCAATTCCCCGACCGCGAACGCTTTCCGAACGGTTTTTATACGCTTTCAAGTGACACGGGCAGCCGTGAAAGGTATAATGCTGTATAGACGGACAGAAAGGGGCCACAATGATGATTATGCAAATAAAGGGAAAAGTGAAGTTTCCGATTACGCTAGATATCGGCACTTGGATATTTGATGACCGGAAAGTCGATCTTGATACATATTTCGACGAAGAAAAGCAGGAAACCAGCCAGGAAGAAGCCTACTTAAAGAAAACCGGCAAATATTTTGACAAAGCCATGGCAGAAGGGGCCGATCCGCAGGCTGCTGTAAGGACAAAGCCAAAGTTTAAACGGCAGCATTTAAAAACTGGGACATTTGGAATCCCAGTCGGCCTGTTCATTCAAAATGCGGAGCCGCTGGAAGATGCGGAAAAAATCGTGTTTGAAACAAAGAACGGGCCTGTCGCTTATCCGCTTGAAATGGCTGGCCATTTAATTGCTGCCTTTTCTATTAAAGGAAGAGCGCTGAAAGAAGACGGCCCGCTTCATATTTTATTGGATGACGGTTCAAACCGGGAAAACCCGGTCAAATATGTAACCGGTATGCGCATTGAATAATCCCGGATGCCGGGGGCAGCATAAACGTTTTAAGACAGCTGCACCCGGTTTTTTCATATGGTGGTCTTACAAAAGGTCTGCCGCGATTTGCGCGAGTTTTGAGCGCTCGCCCTTAAGCAGCTGCACATGCCCGGCAAGCGGCACATCTTTAAATTTCTCAACGACGTACGTTAGCCCGTTATTGTAAGCATCCAAATACGGATGGTCAATTTGTTCCGGATCCCCCATTAACACGATCTTACTCTGTTCCCCTACCCTTGTTAAAATCGTCTTCACTTCATGCTTGGATAAATTTTGCGCCTCATCAATAATGATATATTGCTCCGGGATACTGCGCCCGCGGATATACGTCAGCGCCTCCACTTCAATCGAACTCATGCCGGACAATATGCCATCAATTTCTCCCGCTTTTTTCGTATTAAACAAAAACTCAAGATTATCGTAGATGGGCTGCATCCACGGCCGCAGCTTTTCCTCTTTTTCTCCCGGCAAATAGCCGATATCTTTGCCAAACGGAACAATCGGACGAGCGACCAAAAGCTTTTTATAATCATGCAAATCTTCCGTCTGCATCAGGCCTGCAGCAAGGGCAAGCAATGTTTTACCCGTTCCTGCTTTTCCGGTCAGGGTGACGAGCGGAATATCGGGGCGCAGCAAAAGTTCCATTGCCATCCACTGCTGGGCGTTTCTCGGCTTAATTCCCCAGACAGCATCCTGCACATGAAAGAGCTTTTTCGCCGTTTTTCCAGCCTGATCCACAATGGCAATTGCGGAAGCCGAGCTGCCGAGCGCATCTTTCAAAATCAGAAATTGGTTCGGGTAGAACGGGTGGTTGGCAATTTCGCTCAGCGACAGTTCCTGCTTTTCATAAAACCGTTTCAATAAATCGGGGCTGATATACATTTCCATTTGCCCGGTATAAAGATGATCGAGGCTTACGACACGGTCGTTTAAAAAATCTTCCGCCAACAGGCCGAGCGCGTCCGCTTTTACCCGGACGAGCGCATCTTTGCTGACAAGAATCACCGGGCGGCCATTTTCTTTTCTCTCTTCTTCCAGCGATAAATTTTTCGCAACCGCGAGGATCCGGTTGTCATTTGTTTTTTCCACGAAAATATCCTGCAGCTGGTGAAAGGAGCGGTGATTCAGCTCAATTCTGAGCACACCCCCGTTTTCAAGCGGGATTTTCTCATGCAGTTTTCCGGCTTGCCGGAAACCGTCCATTAATTTGGATACCTGGCGCGCATTTCTGCCGATTTCGTCCATATTTCGTTTTTTAGAATCCACTTCTTCCAGTACAACAGCCGGTATGACAATTTCATTATCTTCAAAAGAAAAGATGGCATATGGATCCTGGAGCAATACATTGGTATCCAAGACGTATATTTTCTTCAAATCGATGCCCCCTGCTTCATATGGATTATGTTAGTTTATGTGAGCGCGGTGTGACCTGTTCATCGCTGGGATTGGACAAAGGACCAGGCACTGCTAAAGTATATGTACGGGCAAGTCCGGTTAGAATCATTGCGCGCGTCCAGTTCTTTTGCGGCACAAAAAAAAGCTTCCGGAACCGGAAGCGTGCTACATTGGAAAACGTTCCTTTTTTTCAGTTTTTTTATGCTGATACAGGCGGATTTTGTAAACGCCGAGCACAACAGCCGCTAAACAGAGCGACTCCCCCACGGGCAAAAAGATGGCAAAAAACGTGAGCAGCGTGCATCCCAAAAGGAGCAGTACATAAATAACAGCAGATTTCAGAACTGGCAACTTTCTCGCAAATCCGAGCCGGTAGACAATGACCGAAAGAACGACGATGGTCAGATACAAGGCCCACATCCCCGGTTCCGGGTTTTCATCCACTTTGTACAACGCCGCAAAAAATGACAATTGGTGGTGAACCGCCTCGCTTGTCATCCTATCTCCCCTTTTCCCCTTTGAATATATGAAAGAACAGGGTCATGCCGGCCCTATTCTTTGCTTATGCATTCTCTGCTGCTTTTGCCCGTTTCTGCGCTTTTTCGCGCTCGCTCTTATTCAGGATTTTTTTGCGCAGCCGGATTGATTCTGGCGTCACTTCGCAATATTCGTCGTCGTTCAGGTATTCGAGCGCCTGTTCTAACGACATTATGCGCGGCTTTTTGATGACCGCCGTCTGGTCTTTTGTTGCCGAGCGGACGTTTGTCGCGTGTTTTGCTTTCGTAATATTGACAGCAATATCATTTTCACGGGAGTTTTCCCCGACGATCATGCCTTCATAAATGTCCGTGCCTGGCTCGACAAACAGCGTGCCACGGTCTTCCACCTGCATCATGCCGTATGTCGTGGCTTTGCCCGTTTCCATGGAGACGAGAACGCCGTTTCTGCGGCCGCCGACACGACCAGACTGCATTGGCTGGTAGGAATCAAACGTATGGTTTAAAATGCCGTAACCCCTCGTGAGCGTCATAAATTCGGTCGTATAGCCGATCAATCCGCGGGCCGGGACATTGAAAATCAGGCGGACTTGTCCATTTCCGTTATTGATCATATCGAGCATTTCGCCTTTCCGGGAACCGAGCGACTCAATAATCGCACCGGTGTGTTCTTCCGGTGTATCGATTTGGACACGTTCCACCGGTTCGCATTTGACGCCGTCGATTTCTTTAATGATCACTTTCGGTTTTGAAACCTGCAGTTCAAACCCTTCACGGCGCATATTTTCAATTAAAATGGATAAATGCAGTTCCCCCCGTCCAGATACAACCCATGCATCCGGAGAGTCAGTGTTTTCAACACGCAAGCTGACATCCGTCTGCAGCTGCGAACGGAGCCGTTCTTCAATTTTCCGCGCCGTCACAAATTTTCCTTCACGGCCGGCAAACGGGCTGTTGTTGACAAGGAAAGTCATTTGCAAAGTCGGCTCATCAATGCGGAGCGGCGTCAGTGCTTCCTGGTGTTCAACCGGGCAGACCGTTTCCCCGACATTGATGTCTTCCATTCCGGATACCGCAATTAAATCCCCGGCATATGCTTCCTCAATTTCTTCCCGCTTCAGCCCGAAGAAACCGAACATTTTGGTGACACGGAACTGCTTGACGCTGCCGTCCAGCTTCATCAATGCCACCTGCTGGCCGACATGCATTTTTCCGCGGAAAATGCGGCCGATGCCGATCCGCCCGACATAATCGTTGTAATCAAGCAGGGCAACCTGGAACTGGAGCGGTTCTTCGCGGTTGTCGATAGGTGCCGGAATATGTTCGATAATCGTATCAAACAGCACTTTCATATTTTCTTCCTGTTTGGCCGGATCCGGATCGAGGCTTGCCGTCCCGTTAATGGCGGAAGCATACACAACCGGAAATTCCAGCTGTTCATCATTAGCATCCAGCTCAATAAATAATTCAAGCACTTCATCAACCACTTCTTCAGGGCGTGCAAAATCGCGGTCAATTTTGTTTACGACCACAATCGGCGTCAAGTTTTGTTCCAGTGCTTTTTTCAGCACGAAACGCGTCTGCGGCATGCAGCCTTCATAGGCATCCACCACAAGCAAGACCCCGTCCACCATTTTCATAATCCGTTCGACTTCGCCGCCAAAGTCAGCATGTCCCGGAGTATCCAAAATATTGATTTTCTTATCTTTATAATGAACTGCCGTATTTTTGGCAAGGATCGTAATGCCTCTTTCCCGTTCCAGATCATTGGAATCCATTGCACGTTCTTCAACATGCTCATTGGCACGGAAAGTACCGGACTGCTTCAGCAGCTGGTCCACAAGTGTCGTCTTCCCATGGTCTACGTGCGCGATAATGGCAATGTTGCGTAAATCTTCTCTTCTTTTCAAAAACATTTCCTCCTGCCTAAACGCAAATCTATGTTAGTCTGTACCTTTAACTAAAATATTATAACACAATGCTGGCTTTATTAAAACATTTTCGCTAAAATAAGGGGAGAGGGAGGTTCATCATATGCGGGAAATCAAATGGGTATTTGTGTTCTTTTCACTGGCTGCATTCCTTTCCATGTGCGGCATCGGCGTTGCGATCGGCGCCCAAAGCGTTGCCGGCATTCTCGGTTGCACCGCGCTTCTCATTGTCATTATGGGATTCGGCTTTAAAACAAAGAAAAAAATGCGTGAAGAGGGGAAACTGTGAGCCCCTCTTTTCTTATTCCTGCCCTTTTAGATACCGCTTTAAAATTTCCTCATGCAGCCCGGGCTTGCCGGCAAACACGGAACTGTTCCCGAGCATATCGAGCGGGCGCCCGAAAACATCCGTCACAACGCCGCCCACTTCTTCCACGATCACTTTCCCGGCGGCAAAATCCCACGGCGACAGGCGCATCGTAATATAAGCATCAAGCCTTCCCATTGCCACATAAGCAAGCTCAAGCGCTGCCGACCCGTAACTCCTTGTGCCGCGCACATCCCTGACAAGCGCTGCCAGACGGGCCGGGTCGATACCCCTGTTTTCCACCATGCAATACGGATTCAGCGCAAGGATCGTATCTTCCAGCCTGTTTTGCGCAAGTAACGGAATCCGTTCCCCGTTAAAATAAGCCCCCTTGCCCTTTTCTGCAAAATACAATTCTTTCCGGACGACATCATAAATATAGCCCAGTTTGCCTTCTCCGTTCTCGTAGACCCCAATGGAAATCATGAAATTGACTTTTTGGTGGACAAAATTGACCGTCCCGTCAATCGGATCCACAATCCAGAGGATGCCTTCTGTATCACGAATATCCTCACCGAAGCCTTCTTCACCCAAAATGTGGTGATCCGGAAAGGTTGTCCGGATTTTGCCGATTAAAAATTGTTCTGTTTCCTTGTCAATATTGGTAACCAGATCATTGCGGTCCGATTTTGTTTCAATTTGCAGCGGTTTTTGCGAAGCAAGAATCCGCTCGCCCGCTTCCCTGATCCACCGGACGGCATATGTATTGATTTCTTCCCATCTGTCCATAGTCGGGCCCTCCATCTATGCAAATCATTTCCCTTAAGCGTAAAGGAAATAAAGACAATTATCAAGTTTTGAGAATGCGTCCGAAATCGTTTTCCCATAGCGGTTTTGTCAGTAAAGATGAACCTCTCCTGCACAAAAACGAACCCCATCTGTATCCAATACAGGGAGTCCGCTTTCAACGACATCCTGCCTTTTCGTTCCATTACATGGCTTTCATTTTCAGCAGTTCTTCACGGATTTTTTCCAGACGCTTAATCGACTTTCCTTTTTGCTCTTCATCTTTCATTTCCATCGCTTCATATAACGTAGCCAGTTCGTAATCCAGTTCCATGCGCAATACTGCAATCCGTTTTCTTTCATAAGGTTTTCTTTTCACCGAAGAGATTACTTGTTTCATTTTTCTTCACATCCTCCTGGGGTAATGATATGAATTTTCTGATATTATCTTTATATATATTATGTGTAATCTCGATTGATGTAACAAAATTGTGTGTATACCTATTTTTACCCACCGGCTTTTATTTGTTAAACCTCCCTGATGGATGATAAAATATGAATATCCCCATGGTTCATACAGAACGGAGGTGAACAAATGGGCATCACTGCTTTTACTGGACAGGATTTTGACGTTTTCCGGATCGAAGGCCTCGATCAGCGGATGGAACAGCTGAAATCAACCGTCCGTCCGAAACTTGAAGTATTGGGGGAGTATTTTTCGCCGGTTTTGTCGGTTTTGACCGGTGAAGAAATATTTTATCATGTTGCCAAACACGCCCGCCGTACCGTCAATCCGCCGAAAGATACGTGGGTGGCCTTTTCCCCTGGCAAGCGCGGCTACAAAATGCTTCCTCATTTTCAAATCGGGCTGTGGGAAGACCGGCTCTTCATTGTCACGGCCGTCATGAATGAGTGCCCGCAAAAAGCGTCCATCGGAAAAAAACTCGAAAAGAAAATTGATCCGATTTTAGAAAATATACCCGGCCATTACATTTGGTCGGATGATCATACAAAACCGGGTGGCATCCGCACTGACCGTATGAATCCCCATACTTTAAACACGTTTTTCAGACGGATGCAGGTTGTTAAAAAAGCCGAAATGCTTTGCGGGCTTGAGATCCCGCGGGAAGAAGCAGCCGGCATGTCCCCGGATGAACTGGCCAAAACGATCGAGGACGTCTTTGTACATGTATTACCCATCTACAAAATGGCCTAAACAGCATGCAGAGTGGAAAAAAGCGCGCCGGAACACGGTGCGCTTTTTCTCCTGTGCCGATTCGTAATTTGCAGACAATTTAAAAGCAGCATCAGCGGGTGATGCTGCTTTCTTTCCGTGCCGCTAATCGCGCGATCCGTTTTTATCCATTTTAATGACCGGTCCCTGCTCTTCCTTCATTTTCTTGATGGCCCGGTACGGGGAATAACCGCTCGCCTCTTCAAATTCATTGCATATATTCCGCTCATCCGCCTTCCCGGGGACGATTTCTTTAAAACGGCGGTACCTGGCAAGCAGCACATCCCGGTTGACCCCTTTTTCATATGCTTCTTCCACCGCTTCGAAAAATTGAACGGCGTCGATGACTTCCTGTGTCGACCAGTCAGCTGAAATCGGATATGGATATTCCATCCAAACCACCTCGCTTTTCTTCTGTATACCCGTTCTATTTTACCTGAATCGCTTCCGCCTGGCCAATGATGCCGCCATCTGCCGGAATACAAGGGCTACCATCCGTTTGGTTTCCCATGGCTCCCCGCCTTGTACATTCACCGTCTAGCTTCCCCTCATTTCTCCATGCTTTATGCGCTTTATCTTTTTCCATTGCCCGCATCCGGCTTTTTTTCCCTGTGCAAAGAAAAACTATTTAAAAACCGTGTCCGGAATGCTATAATTCATCTTGTTTTTCTTCAAAAGCAAGCAATGAGATAAAGAGGTGGAATGATTGTCACAATATCACACGCCGTTATACACCGGGCTTCTCCGGCATATTGAACGAAATCCCGTCCAATTCCATATTCCCGGCCATAAAACCGGGCGCGGGATGGATCCTGATTTTCGCAAATTCATCGGCGACAATGTATTAAAACTGGATTTAATTAATATCGAGCCGCTCGATGATCTTCACCAGCCCCATGGCATGATTGAGGAGGCGCAGAAGCTTGCGGCGGAAGCATTCGGTGCGGATGCCACGTTTTTTTCCGTACAAGGGACGAGCGGCGCGATTATGGCCATGGTGATGAGCGTCTGCGGGCCGGGCGATAAAATTATTGTGCCACGCAATGTCCATAAATCGGTGATGTCTGCGATTGTGTTTTCCGGCGCCGTGCCCGTTTTTATCCACCCAGAAGTGGATCCTTTGCTTGGCATCTCACACGGCATTACCCCGGCGTCCGTTTCCAAAGCGCTCAAGCAGCATCCCGATGCGAAAGCCGTTCTGGTCATTAATCCGACCTATTACGGCATTTCCGCTGATTTGAATAGCATTGTGGATATATCCCATGCCTGCCATGTCCCGGTACTGGTGGACGAGGCACACGGTGTCCATATTCATTTTGACGATGAACTGCCAGTTTCCGCCATGCAGGCCGGCGCCGATATGGCCGCAACGAGCGTCCACAAGCTTGGCGGCTCGCTGACGCAAAGTTCGATCTTGAATCTGAAGGAAGGGCTTGTATCGAAAAAACGTGTCCAAAGCATTTTCAGCATGCTGACGACCACGTCCACTTCCTACATTTTACTGGCTTCGCTCGATGTCGCCCGAAAAAGGCTTGCAACCGAGGGAAGCACGATCATCAAGGAAACAACCCGCCTTGCGCAAAAAACACGGGAGCGGATAAACGAAATCGATCATTTGTATTGCGCCGGAAGCGAGATCCTCCAAACGAAAGCAACATATGATTACGATCCGGCGAAGTTGATCATCTCTGTAAAAGATTTGGGGATCACCGGCCATGATGCGGAAAAATGGCTGCGTGAAACCTACCATATAGAAGTGGAACTCTCTGATTTGTACAATATTCTTTGCATTGTGACGCCCGGGGATACGGAAACGGAGCTGGACTTGCTCGTTGAGGCTTTACACAGCTTGTCCGACACGTTCTCGCATTTGTCCGGCAAGGTAGGGGTGAAAGTGATGCTTCCCGAAATTCCATCGCTTGCCCTCTCGCCGCGTGATGCCTTTTATGCCGAGACGGAATCCATTCCGCTTTCCGGTTCTGCTGGCAGGATCATTGCCGAGTTTGTCATGGTCTATCCGCCGGGCATTCCGATTTTTATCCCGGGGGAAATTATTACGGAAGAAAACATTGCTTATATCCGGAAAAACATCGAAGCCGGCCTTCCCGTACAGGGGCCTGAAGACGAAACATTGCAAACGATCCGCGTCATTAAAGAACATCATGCCATTCAATAAGTTTGAAAAAGCAGGCTGGGGCCTTCCCGCCTGCTTTTTTGTCCCATCACGCAAAAAAAGCCGGGCAACAAGCCGGCCGAGAGAAAATGGACGCATGCATTGGAAAAATCAAGTGCTACAGTTCAGGACTATTCTTCTTCGTGTTTACATTGGTCACACGTTGAGTAAAGCACGGATACTTTTTCTTCCTCAACGTGGTCAATCGTGGCATCGCATGATTGGCAAACAATGATTCCCATCCGATTTTCCTCCCCTTTGCGCTTTTTGTAATCGCTTGTAATATTATAATATGTCATACTGGAGAAAAAATCAAGGATTTTGTATAACATATTTTAAATTATGTTATACAATTGAAAGCGAAATCATTTTGCGGTTGTTTTAGAAAATCAGTTTTGAAAATGACACTTCCACAAGCCCGTATACAGCGAGACTCAGCACCGTTACCACAGATGCAGCCCGGAGCGAATGCACAATTGATTTTGCCAGGGCAAAGGCAATGAATAAAAAAATAATGAACAGGGCGGCGGTAAAAATAACTGGATCGTGATCGGACAACCACTCTGCCAGTTTAAAACCGCTCCATATCATGATCTGGAATAAAAATGCCACCGTACATTTCATTGTCCCACCTGCACCTTTCATCATAATTCAAAATATGCACGCAGTTTCGTTGTTATAACCTTGCCTGCCAGCACGAAAAAATCTGTCCCATATGCAGTTGTTACTGTTATAGCCTTATAGCGGCGCCTTTAAACGGAAAAAGGCTTCACGCCGGGGCAGCCTTCCCGGTGTGAAGCCTTTGAATCATTATTTTAAAATATGGACTGGGGTGCCGAGTGCCGCTTCGGCCGCTTCCATCGTAATTTCCCCTAATGTCGGGTGGGCATGGATCGTCAGCGCGATATCTTCCGCTGTCATGCCCGCCTCGATTGCGAGGCCGATTTCCGAAATAATATCGGAAGCGCTGATCCCGACGATTTGGCCACCGATCAACAGCCCGTCTTCTTTGCGTGTAATCAGTTTGACGAAACCTTCGCCGGCTTCAAGGGCAAGTGCCCGCCCGTTCGCGCCGTACGGAAATTTGCCGACTGCATAATCAATGCCCTCTTCTTTTGCCTGCTGTTCTGTATAGCCGACCGTTGCAAGTTCCGGATCAGAAAAGACAATGACCGGAATGCCGAGGTAATCCACTTCGGCCGGCTGCCCGGAAATGGCTTCGGCCGCAATCTTCCCTTCATAGGAGGCTTTGTGGGCAAGCTGCGGGCCCGGGACAATATCGCCGATGGCATAAATATTCGGCACGCTTGTCCGGCACTGTTTATCCACTTCGATAATGCCCCTGTCTGTCATCTTTAAATTCAACTGTTCAAGGCCGAGTTCATCTGTGTTTGGACGGCGCCCGACCGTAACCAGCACATAATCGCCTTCCACTTTTTGTTCCTGGCCTTTTGCTTCATACGTGACAACTACGCCGTTTTCCTTCTCTTCCACGCCTTTTGCCATCGCTTCCGTGATAATTTCGACACCCCGTTTTTTCAGCTTGCGGACAACGAGGGAAGTCATTTGTTTTTCAAACGCGCCGCCGATAATGTCTTTTGCCCCTTCCAAAATCGTTACTTTCGTCCCGAATTTTGCATAGGCTGTCCCGAGTTCCATTCCGATGACGCCGCCGCCGATAATGACGAGTTTTTCCGGAATTTCCTTCAAACTCAGCGCGCCGGTTGAATCAATGACGCGTTCTGAAAATTTGAAGGAAGGGATTTCAATCGGTCGCGAACCGGTTGCGAGAATCGCATTTTTAAATGTATAGGTTTGCGCTGATTTCTCGTCCATTACACGAAGCGTATGGTCATCGACAAAATAGGCTTCCCCGCGGACGATGTCAATTTTGTTGCCTTTTAACAGGCTTTCTACGCCTCCGGTCAGTTTTTTCACGACGCCGGATTTCCATTCCTGCACTTTCCCAAAATCAATTTTTGCATTTTCAACGGCAATGCCGAGCGCCTCGGATTCCGTTGCGTATTCATAGCGGTGCGCCGCCGAAATGAGCGCTTTTGAAGGAATGCATCCTACATTTAAGCAAACCCCGCCGATAAACTGCTTTTCAACGATCGTCACTTTTTGGCCGAGCTGGGCTGCCCGGATGGCCGCGACATATCCGCCAGGCCCTGCGCCGATTACAATTGTGTCGGTTTCAATTGGAAAATCTCCTACAACCATCAGATTACGCCTCCATTAATAAAAGTTCTGGATCATGCAACAAACGTTTGATATGATTTAACGCATTTTGTGCGGTGGCACCATCGATGATACGGTGGTCAAAACTGAGCGACAACGCCAGTACAGGCGCTGCAACAATTTCACCGTTTTTAACGACCGGCTTTTCTGCAATCCGGCCGATTCCTAAAATGGCCACTTCCGGACGGTTGATAACCGGTGTAAACCATTGCCCGCCGGCGGAACCGATATTGGAAATCGTAATGGAAGCGCCTTTCATTTCGTTCGGGGCAAGCTTTCCATCTCTTGCTTTTTCAGCCAGTTCATTAATTTCTTTGGAAACCGCAAATACCGGTTTGCGGTCGGCGTGTTTGACGACCGGCACAAGCAAGCCGCGCTCCGTATCAGCGGCAATCCCGATATTGTAATAATGCTTATGGATGATTTCATTCGTTTCATCATCAATCGAACTATTTAAAACCGGGTATTCCCGCAGCGTGCTGACGAGCGCTTTTACGACATACGGCAGGAAAGTCAGTTTGATGCCTTTTTCTGCCGCGATCTCTTTGAATTTTTTCCGGTGCGCGACCAGTGCCGTCACATCGACATCATCCATCAGCGTAACATGCGGCGCGGTTTGTTTCGAGTTGACCATCGCTTTTGCAATCACTTTGCGGATGCCGCTCATCGGTTCACGTGTTTCAGGGAATTCCCCTTCAGGAATAGCATTCTGGGAAGCAGGTGCCTGTGCTTCGGTTTTGCCGGTTTCCGCTTCCGGCTGCTGCGGCCCGTTCACATACGCATCGATATCTTCGCGGAGCACGCGGCCGTTTTTTCCGGTTCCGGACACAAGCTGGATATCGACGCCTTTTTCCCGGGCATATTTCCGTACGGATGGCATTGCGATCACGCGGCGATCCGCGGATTCGGAGCCATGTTCTGCTTCTTTTTCAGCAGGCTTGGCAGTTTCAGCTGTTTCCTGTTTTGCCGGTTCCGGTTTGGCCGGTTCCGGTTTTGCACTTTCTGCCGCCTCTTCTTTCTGATCTTGCCCATGATCCCCTTTAAATTTAAGATTTTCATATCCGGGCGCATCGAATTTTACAAGGACGTCGCCGACAACTGCGACGCTCCCTTCTTCAACAAGAATGTCTTCAACAGTCCCTTCCACAGGGGACGGAATTTCGACAACCGATTTGTCATTTTGCACTTCACAAAGCACATCATCTTCCGAAACTTTATCGCCCGGTTTAATAAACCATTTTACAATCTCGCCTTCGTGGATCCCTTCGCCGATATCCGGCAGCCTGAATTCAAATGACAAGGTGTTCACGCTCCTTTTTTCAAAATGCGCCCCCATCAAGGTGCAGCAAAAAACTTGATTGGAATGTATCTCGGTTCAACGCGCCGCCATCACCCGTTTACGGCAAAAACCGGTTTAGAATGTCAATGTCTCTTTTGCTTTTTCCAAAATATCTTTATAGGTCGGAATCCAAACGCCTTCCGCCTGCGAGAACGGATAAACGGTATCCGGCGCTGTTACGCGCAATACTGGTGCTTCCAGGCTCAAAATCGCGCGTTCGTTGATTTCCGCAACGACGTTTGCCGCAACACCAGCCTGGCGCTGTGCTTCCTGGACGACAATGGCGCGGTTTGTTTTTTCCACAGACGCCACAATCGTTTCTACATCAAGCGGGCTGACTGTACGGAGATCAACCACTTCTGCGGAGTACCCTTCTTTTTCAAGTTCATCCGCTGCTTTCAATGATTCATGGACCATTGCGCCGTAAGCGATAATCGAAATATCTTTTCCTTCCCGTTTTACATCGGCTTTTCCGAGCGGAATCGTATATTCTTCTTCCGGCACTTCTTCCCGGAAAGAACGGTACAGTTTCATATGTTCGAGAAAAACGACCGGGTCATTGTCCCGGATCGCGGAGATAAGCAACCCTTTCGCATCATAAGGCGTGGACGGAATTACAACTTTAATGCCCGGTGTTTGCGCCATGAGTCCTTCGAGGCTGTCCGCATGCATTTCCGGCGTATGCACGCCTCCGCCGAAAGGAGCGCGGATCGTAATCGGCATTTTCAAATCCCCGCCGGTGCGGAACCGGTATCTCGCCATCTGGCCGTGGATCGAGTCCATCGTTTCAAAAACAAAGCCGAAAAACTGGATTTCAGGAACCGGCCGGAACCCTTGGAGCGCAAGCCCGATGGCAAGCCCGTTGATGCCGGATTCGGCGAGCGGCGTATCGATGACGCGGTCTTTGCCGAACTCTTTTTGCAGCCCTTCCGTTGCCCGGAAGACGCCGCCGTTTACGCCGACGTCTTCACCGAATACCAAAACATTTTCATCATTTTTCAACTCGGTCCTGAGCGCATCCGTAATTGCCTGTATCATCGTTAGTTGGGCCATGGCTTATTTCGACTCCTTTGCTTGGTAAAATTCGTATTGTTCCTTTAAAGTTTGCGGAAGTTCTTCGTACATCACGGAGATCAGATCCGTCACTTTCTGTTTAGGTGCGCTGTCCGCTTTCTTAATGGCAGCTTTAATATCTTCTTTCGCCTGTTCGATCGTTTCATTTTCCTGCTCTTCGCTCCACAGGTTTTTCTGTTCGAGGAACTTGCGGAAACGGACGAGCGGATCTTTTTTCGCCCATTCATTGTCAAGGTCTTCCGTACGATAACGCGTCGGGTCGTCCCCGCTCATCGTATGCGGGCCGAAACGGTAGCAGATCGTTTCAATCAGAGAAGGACCTTCTCCGGCGAGCGCCCGTTCGCGCGCGCGTTTTACCGCCGCATATACACTAAACGGGTCCATGCCGTCCACTACAATGCCCGGGATGCCTGCAGCCACCGCTTTTTGCGCCAGTGTTTTGGCCGCAGTTTGCACGGAACGCGGCGTTGAAATCGCGAACTGGTTGTTTTGAACAATAAAAACAGCTGGGGCTTTAAAAGCACCCGCAAAGTTGATGCCTTCGTAAAAGTCCCCTTGTGAACTGCCGCCGTCCCCTGTATATGTCACGGCAACGGCCTTTTTGCCGCGTTTTTTAATGCCGAGCGCAACGCCGGCAGTCTGCACATACTGAGCGCCGATAATGATTTGCGGCGGGAGAATGTTCAATTTTTCAATGCCCTTCATCCCGTCCACATGTCCACGCGACCATAAAAATGCCTGTTCAAGCGGAAGGCCATGCCAGATCAGCTGCGGCACATCGCGGTATCCCGGGAGAATGAAGTCCTCTTTTTCAAGTGCAAAATGGGAAGCAATTTGGGAAGCTTCCTGGCCGGCAGTCGGCGCGTAAAACCCGAGGCGGCCTTGGCGGTTCAAGGAAATGGACCGCTGATCAAGAATGCGCGTATACACCATTCTCCGCATCATTTCCTGAAGCTGTTCATCCGTTAAATCCGGCATGAGGGAATCGTTTACAATTTTCCCTTCTTCATTTAAGATTTGGACTGTTTCAAACTTTTCTTCAATATCATGAAGCGTCTTTACTTCATCAAGGTTTGTGCGTGAAGCCATCCCGTTCACCAATCCTTTCTTTATCCGCATATATGGATATACAATTTCGCCGATTTTAAAAAATGTGTGTTTACTGCAGAAACCGACAATTCTTTCAAGTAACCGCAATCATTTTTGGCCTGCCAAAAAAGCGCTGTATCAATAAAAAAGCGGATGTGACTAATACAACACTATATTCAACATATATAGAGTACATGAAAAATAAAAAAGCGTCAATTATAAACGCTTTTTCTATCCGATATTTTTTTAATATACCGAATCATTCTCCCCGGGAAAACTGTATCAATATGCAATTTAAACTGTACTATAAAAGCGGAAACGTTGCGAGAGAAGGTTTTCAGGAAAACCGGTTCCGCGGGCCCGAAACGTTGTTGCAAACGCTGCCATTTTTTGCAGCAATCTTTCCCGGCATGCCGGAAATTGTCATATTTTGGCGTGATGGTTCCGCATTTTCCCTACATATAATAAAGGACAAGATGAGCCGCACGCCTTTACAATATCCAAATAAATATTACAATAGAAGTAGGGAGTTGATCCACAATGTTAAAAAAGCTGAGGAAGAAGCTTTTAAAACAGTGGAAAGATATGCTGCGCAAAAAGTTAATCGCCTGAACTTTTGAATCCCTCTTTTCCAGAGGGATTATTCTTTTCTTTATGAAAAAAAGGCCATGAAAAAGTTGTGATATGTACCATGATTTATATATAATAGAAAAAGTTACATTGAAAACGGAGCAAGGAGAGATTAATCATGATTTACAAAGTGTATTACCAGGAAAATCCTGAAGAGATTCCTGTCCGGGAAAACACGAAGACGTTCTATATTGAAGCCGGATCGGAAAGGGAAGTACGCCAAAAGTTGAAAGACCGCCGAATCAACATTGAATACATTCAGCTGCTTGAGGGAAAATATCTTGAATACGAAAAGCAGCAGGAAAATTTTAAATTAACGGAGTAACTGTATGAAATTTGTTAAAAATGACCAGACAGCGGTTTTCGCCCTCGGCGGATTAGGCGAAATCGGAAAAAATACTTATGGCGTACAATTTCAAGATGAAATCATTTTAATTGATGCAGGCATCAAATTTCCGGAAGATGAACTGCTCGGAATCGACTATGTCATCCCGGATTATACCTACCTCGTGAAAAACGCGGACAAAATTAAGGGCCTGTTTATTACGCACGGGCATGAAGACCATATCGGCGGCATTCCGTATTTGCTGCGCCAGATCAATGTCCCGATTTACGGCGGGAAGCTTGCACTCGGCCTTATCCGGAACAAGCTGGAAGAGCACGGCCTTCTCCGGCAGACAAAGCTGATTGAAATTAAAGAAGACGATGTGATTAAATTCCGGAAAACATCTGTTACGTTTTTCCGGACGACGCACAGCATTCCGGATTCTTACGGCATCGTCGTCAAAACGCCGCCGGGCAATATCGTGCACACCGGCGACTTTAAGTTTGACTTTACACCAGTGGGTGAGCCGGCCAACTTAACGAAAATGGCCGAAATCGGAAAAGAAGGCGTGCTTTGCCTTTTGTCCGACAGCACAAACAGCGAAGTGCCGCATTTTACGATGTCTGAACGACGTGTCGGGGAAAGCATTCAGGATATTTTCCGGAAAGTGGACGGACGGATTATTTTTGCAACCTTTGCCTCCAATATCCACCGCCTGCAGCAGATGACGGAAGCGGCTGTTTTGGCGGGTCGGAAAATTGCCGTGTTCGGGCGTAGTATGGAAGCGGCGATTGAAATCGGCCGTGATCTCGGCTATATCCGTGCCCCGAAAGATACGTTTATTGACACACAACAATTGAACCGTCTGCCGGCCAACCGGGTTACCATTCTTTGTACCGGTACCCAGGGCGAACCGATGGCGGCTCTGTCCAGAATTGCAAATGGCACGCACCGGCAGATCCAGATCCAACCGGGCGACACCGTCGTTTTTTCTTCCTCCCCGATTCCGGGTAATACGACGAGCATCAACCGGACGATTAATTTGCTGTACCGCGCCGGCGCCGATGTGATCAGCGGGTCTTTGAACAATGTGCACACATCAGGCCATGGCGGTCAGGAAGAACAGAAATTGATGCTGCGGCTGATCAAACCGAAATATTTTATGCCAATCCACGGTGAATACCGGATGCTCAGGATGCATGCCAAGCTTGCCAACGACTGTGGCGTCCCGGAAGAAAACTGCTTTATCATGGATAACGGGGAAGTGCTGGCGCTCGGTCATGACACCGCAGAAGTTGCTGGCAAAATCCCATCCGGCTCTGTCTATATTGACGGGAGCGGCATTGGCGATATCGGCAATATTGTTTTGCGCGACCGCCGCATCCTTTCTGAAGAAGGGCTCGTCATTGTCGTTGTGGCCATCAATATGAACGAGTTTAAAATTGCATCCGGCCCTGACATTATTTCAAGGGGCTTTGTGTACATGCGTGAATCCGGCGATTTGATCAACGAAGCGCAAACGATCATCACAAAGCACTTGAATAAAGTGATGGAACGGAAAACGACGCAATGGGCCGAAATCAAAAATGAAATTACGGATACGCTGGCGCCGTTTTTATACGAAAAAACGAAACGCCGGCCGATGATTATGCCGATTATTATGGAAGTTTAAAAAAAGGGGATCCCGTCAGGAAGCCCACTTGAAAAGTCCAAAAGAAAACGAAAAACGGCGAGACACCACCATTCATCGTGTCTCGCCGTTTTTTTGCATTGTATAAATAAATTTAAAACACATTTTTTCAGTGTCCTCCCCGTTAGCATAGTGCTTTTTTGTATGTCTGTTTGAAAAAGGCGTGCCAAACCGGTGTACCCGATCCGGCCGGCGTTTTGCAGAGGAAACGTTTCCAATTTTATCCATCCGCTTGAAAAGAATTTTTTATTTTTTTTTGCAAAAAGTACTGTACAAAACAAATTTCAGGGTATATACTGTATTATAACAGAAGGATAAATGATTTGTTGTTATAAAACATGCTTTTGCTGACACCAGCCCGGGCCCGGCTGTCGCAGCATCATTGAATGGTTTTATAACAACCTAAAAATCCAAACACGAAAAAGGAGATGGATGAAAAATGATGATGAGCCCAGTTGAATTTTTTAAAACATTGCCTGCGAAACAATGCCCTGAATGCGGTCAGCCGATTGAAGAACAAGCAGAATCATACATGCTGGAATGCGACCATTGCCTTTCCAAAAAAGAAGAATAACGCCGTAATAAAAAAGAAGGGGAAATCCCCTTCTTTTTTATTGCAACGATAAAATATAGGCTATCATCAAATCGGCAGCTGTCTCGAGCGCTCGTTCGTCCGGCGCAAATTTGGCATGGTGCAGCCCGTATGGTGACCCGACACCGAGCCAGAACATAAAGCCAGGGATTTCTTTCAACATATAGCCGAAATCCTCCCCTGTTAAAGCCTCCCTGCATTCATGCAGGTGCGCCCCCTCGTAGCTTCGGACAAAATCCATAAAGCGGGCGGTCTCTTCCGGATGATTGAACACCTGGTAATAATTACAGCCGTAATCAATTTCCGCCCGGCACTCAAAACCGGCCGAAAGCCCGTTTGTGAGTGCTTCAATCCTGTGCTTCACTTTTTCCATCGCTTCGCTCGATAACGTGCGGATCGTCCCTTCAAGGCGTGCATGTTCCGCGATTGCATTTTGAACCGTGCCGCCGGTGATTTTCCCGATGGTCACCACTGCGCTGTCGAGCGGGTCGATATTGCGTGAGATAATAGACTGGAGCTGGGTCACCAGATGGGCCGCCGCCACCACCATATCCTTTGTATGCTGCGGATAGGCCGCATGCCCGCCCTTTCCTTCCAGGTCAATATACAGTTCAGATGTATTGGCAAACAGCAGCCCTTTTTTTACCGCCACCGTACCAGCCGGGTATTCCGGCGCAACATGGAGTGCCATCACAAGGTCCGGCTGCCATTCATCGTGCAGCACTTCTTCCAGCATCGCTTTCGCCCCGCCAGGCCCTTCTTCTGCCGGCTGAAAAATAAAGATCAGATCATCCTTAACGGGCCGGCTTGCAAAATGCGATAAAATCCCGAGTGCAATCGTCATATGAAAATCGTGACCGCACGCATGCATGTTTCCTTCGTGTTCCGATTGAAACGGGAACCCTGTCTCTTCTTTGATCGGCAGGCCGTCTATATCCGTCCGGTAACCAATCTTTTTTTCGGGGCAGGTCCCCTTTACTTTTACAAGCACCCCGGTTTTCCATGTTTTCACTTCAAGATGGCCTTTTGGCAAACGCGAAATAAAATCAAGGATGTACCGCTGTGTTTTATGCTCCTTGTATCCGAGTTCGGGAATCCGGTGCAGATCCCGCCTGATGGCAATCAAATTCGTTTCCATATCCAGTCCTTCCTTTCCGGTATGGCAAAAAAGGCCGGGCACCGTTTTTTTGGCACCCGTCCCCGGCTTACAAATTTCTGAGGTCTTTCATGATTTCGGTTTTGGATTTTGTTTTTTCGTCAATTTCTTTGATCACTTTTGCCGGAATGCCCGCAACAACGGTATGCGGCGGCACATCTTGCGTGACGACCGCACCGGCTGCCACAACCGCCCCTTTTCCGACGCGTACGCCTTCCAGAATCACAGCATTCGCCCCGATTAATACATCATCCTCAATGACAACCGGGTTCGCAGAAGGCGGTTCAATGACCCCGGCAAGCACGGTGCCCGCTCCGATATGGCAGTTTTTCCCGACTGTTGCACGGCCGCCTAAAACGGCGTTCATGTCGATCATCGTGCCTTCTCCAATGACGGCGCCAATATTGATTACGGCCCCCATCATAATGACGGCGTTATTGCCGATTTCCACACGGTCACGGATCGTGACGCCAGGTTCAATGCGGGCGTTGATTCCTTTTAAATCGAGAAGCGGAATGGCCGAGTTGCGGCGGTCATTTTCCACAACATAATCCGCGATTTTGCCACGGTTTGCTTCCAGCACGGCCGAAATCTCTTCCCATTCACCAAAGACGACAGCCATGCCGCCGCCTGCAAAAACACGGGCTGATTCACCGAAATCAAGGCCTTCGACATTTCCTTTCACATATACTTTTACAGGTGTTGATTTTTTGCTGTTTGCTATGAATGAAATGATTTCATTTGCATCCATCATGTCCATATGTATGCCTCCTGACAGCAGATTCGCACGTAAATGTGATCATTTGCGCATATGTTTCATTTTAAAGGATATGGGGCTGCGCCGCAATAAATTCACGCACCACTTTTACAAAAGCACGGACCTGCTTCAATTGAAACGCGGCGTCATAACCGAGCAGCCATGTGTCGCGTTTCAGCGGCTCCCCGCCTTCCCCTTCGAGCGGAATTTTGTGCAGATGGCGGATTTCCGCCCCGTCCAGCGTGATCGCAGGCAAAATCGCATAGCCAATACCGTTAAAAACCATTTGCTTGCACGTTTCGATCTGGTCTACTACGATTGTTTGTTTCGGGGAAGTTTGAAACTCGCGGTGCCACCAGTCCATCATTTCCTGATAATAATTCGAATCGCTTTTAAACTGGATAAACGGCCGGTCGGCAGCCGGCAGCTTTTCAAGGGTGTCAATTTCCTGGTCTACAAGAAAGAGCGGATCTTCAAACAAATGGATTTTCGTACTTTTCCATTCATTCAAGCCGCGGACAATGCCGATATGGACTTCATCTTCGTAAATGGACCGCAAAATTTCACTGCTCCAGCCCGTAACAAGCGAGATTTTTGCCTCCGGATATTTTTCAACGAATGTTTTCAGTACTTTCGGCAGCCAGTTTTGGCCGACGATCGTGGCGCAGGCGATTTTTAATGTTCCGTACACTTTTGAGTCGAGCGTGCGGATGGCTTCCCGCACATTTTCTTCCCTTTCGAGCATTTCGTTGGCGAGCTGGATGACCAGTTCCCCTTCAGGCGTTATGATCAACCCTTTTTGCGTGCGGAGAAACAATTGCGCTCCCCACTGCTTTTCAATCGACTGCAGCCTTTGCGACAAGGCGGGCTGCGACACAAACAGCCGTTCAGCCGCCTTCCGCATATTTAACTCCTGTGCTAAAACAGACAGTAACTGACACTCCGAAAAATTCATGTTAACCCCAATCCGTTTTCTTTGGTTTATGGAAAAAAGGACCGCGCAGCCATTTGCGCGGTGCCACCGCTAAAAATGATTCAATTTATGAATATGATGGTTCAATTCCTTCAGAAGCGAACGCCGTGTAAAAATGCCGGCAAAAAATCCTTCATCGTCTTCAACACATAAAAAATTGTGGTCAACAAGCCAGCGCAACGCTTTTTCAAAATTGTCATGCACATTCAGCCGTGGAATGTCCGCCTTCATGACCTGTTCCACCTTAATCTCGCCTAGTTTTTCAAACTCAATCCGTTCCAACCCCAAAATGGAATCGGTGATCATCGCGGAACTGATCAGGCCGTGCAGTCGGTAGCTGGCGTCCAAAACCGGAACAGCGGCATACCCACTTTTCGTCAGCACGAGCAAAGCATGTTCCAGGCTGTTCCCAACCTGCACATGGGCCACTTTTTCAGACGGGATCATAAAATCCATGATTTTCGGTTCAAGAAATTCCTGGCTCTGCAATGAAATCATCTTGCAAAAATCTCCTTTTCTTCCGTATTTTCAGGTACAAAAACCTTCAAGAGGAGATGCTTATTTCGTTTGCCGTTGATGCATGATGGATCACTACTATTTTATCATAAACAGGACTTGATTGACGAAAGAAAAACGCCCGGCTTTGTGCCGGGCGAAAAAATTTTTTAACTGTCAGAGCCTTCCTGGACGATATCAAAGATTTCGATGGCGGCAATATCCAGATCGTCAAACTGGTACTTGCTGGCGTGTTTTTGCCCATCGAATACTTCCAGTTCAAACGTTCCGGTCTGCGGGAAAAATTTCACCTGGCAGAGCGCCTTGCCGTTCACTTCAAAACGCCGTTGCTGGACTTCCCCTGTATCTTTTGCTTCCTGCATCGCCTGCAGTCTTTGGATAATACCTAATAATTGAGACATAATGGACTCCTTTCAACGAACGTGAGTACCGGTTTTGGATGCCGGCATTCACCCTTTTATTCACACAAATGATAACCTGTCCCATTCGAATTTTACAGTAAAACCTTCGCTTAGAAAAGGGAGCGGCGGCAAATTTTTTCATTTTGTGCCGTTTCTGTCCTTATTTTATCCGAAATCGGGGAAGACCTTGTAACATTTTTGCGATTTGTCCCGGAGAAAAAACTCCTGTTTTAAAAGAAGCCGCTCCAAAAAATTGAAAAGAAAACATAAAAACGGCGAGACACCGCTCATCCAGAGTGTCTCACCGTTTCTTGAATACTTTTTCAGTGTCCTGCTTTTAAAGCAGAGGGCCCGGCGCGAACAAATCGGGCAAAACAGCTTTCGGCACAGCTATTCTGACCGTCACAAGCGGATTTACAATCTGACTGATTTCTAGGGAGCATGTGGCACTCAACAGCCTGTAGGCGTCATTAAACCCAAGCCCGAAAGCAGCCCGGAACCTGTTTGCAGCCGCTCGCATCCCTTTTTTCGTCGCCGCTTCCACGGTTTCTGCCGATGAAATCAAAAACCATGCGCGGTCGGTTTCAACGGCCGGCATGCCGATAGCGGGCGCGCCGGCCAGTTTCGTGCATTGCAGGGTGACTTTTCCGCCAATCTCCACGCCGGAACCGTCCAGTTCCCCGTCCCCCATTGCGGCGTGAAGATCGCCGAGCGCAAGCAGGGCACCATCATGGAAAACGGGAAGGTACAATGTCGACCCCGTTGTGATCCATCTCGTATCCATATTGCCGCCATGGTCCCCGGGTGTTTCACAAAGCACCGCGCCTTTTTCCGGGGCAACGCCGATAACGCCGATCATCGGGGCAGCCAGAAATTGAAGCTGGCTGTTAAACTGGATGTGACCGTCTTTCACACGGATGATGCGCGTATCGGTTTCTTTTACATCCTCGCCGAGCACCCCCATCCCAGGGTAAAGCACCATGACACCGGCTTCATCCAGCTCGATATTTTGAATGTTGATACAAAGGATGTCGCCTTTTTTAACCCCTTCAATCTCAATCGGGCCTGTCGCCGGGTTGATAAAGGGAATGTCCACTTCCGTCCTAAGCTGGGTTTCCAATGTGATTTTTCCGCCGTAGCAATCAAACGTCTCCACGGCAAACGTTTCGTTCAGCCGGACTTTGTAAGCCGGCTTGTTTTCCGCTGAAAAATGGGTGATAAAATGTTCTTTTTTCAGTTGCTGCATGATCCGCTCCTTTCGCGGCCGTTTAAAAAGGATGCTGATTCAGCCACTGGCCGCCGTCCATTGTAATCACTTCTCCATTGATATAGGCAGCATGGGACGAGAACAGGAAAAAAGCAAGTTCGGCAATTTCTTCCGGCGTTCCGAGCCGTCCGAGCGGGACACTGTCTAATGTCCTTTTTGCCGCTTCTTCCGATTCCCACAGCTTGCCCGCACCGCCTGTTCTTTCAATCGGGCCGGGCGCGATCGCATTGACGCGGATGCCGTATTTTTTGCCCCATTCCACCGCAAGTGTACGTGTTAAGGATAACACACCCGCTTTTGCCGCTGCAGAATGGACAACGCCGGCTCCTGCCCCCCAGGCATAGGTGGCGACCATATTGAGGATGCTCCCCTTGATCTTTTTTTCGATCCAGTAGTTTCCAACCGCCCGTGAACAATAGAATGTCCCGTTTAAGACAATATTGATGACCGCATTCCAGCCGTTTACCGATAATTTTTCCGCCGGGCAGATAAAATTTCCGGCGGCATTATTGACAAGAAAATCAATGCGCCCGAATTTTTTGTCTGTCTCTTCCACCATTCTCTGTACATCTTCCGGATTCCGGACATCCATTTGCACCGTGAGAATATCAGAATGGTAACGGAGCAGTTCCGCTTTTGTTGCCTTTAATTTTTCTTCATCCCTTCCTGTAATGACAACTTTTGCTTCTGACTGCGCAAATTTATTCGCCATTGCCTTCCCCACTCCGCTTGAACCGCCTGTTACGATGACAACTTTTTCTTTCATCAACCTTCTCCCCTTTCATGAATGAACAGCCATTCATTATATATAAAAAAATCAACGGATTCGGCAAGCTGCCGGATACCGTCGCAAACGATCCCAGTGCCCCGGCCCGAGTGCTTCCAGGGCGTATGAAACTAAGAATCTTTTTTTATTTTTAATAAGGACTCATGCAGCTTCGTTAATGCCCGGATGATCGTTTTCTTACGATTATAGCCTTTTACCACAACCGTCAAGCCGTTATATTCCGCATACGCCTGCCCCCAGGCACTGTCACGCAAAAAACCGAAAACGTAAACTTTAATATATCCAGCCTCCGCCGGGATAAAAATCATGTCCATTCTTTCGCTCATTTTGAACGCTCCTTCCGTGTCCAAAAATGCGGCCCGGATTTCGGCTGGCACCGAAAACGATAGAAAGAGCCGTCTTGGTGAAGTACTTTTTTCTATACCATACCATACAATGTACCATTAGTCAGGAGAAAAGAAAATACGTTTTTGCAATTTAACCGGACGGATTTTACACAAACAGCTGCTTTTCCACTTCTTCAGCGGGGACAGGTCGGCTGAAGAAGTAACCTTGTGCTTTCTGGCAGCGGGCCGATTGCAAAAACTCCACCTGTCCTTGTTCCTCGACCCCTTCCGCGACGACTTCAAGCCCGAGTTGGTGGGCAAGGTGAATGATCGTTTTTGTAATGGCCGCATCTTTTTGGCTGTTTTCCAGTTCCCGGACAAAAGACTGGTCAATTTTTAAAATGTCAACCGGAAATTTTTTAAGATAGTTCAAAGAAGAATACCCGGTTCCGAAATCATCGACCGATATCGTCAGCCCCATTTCTTTCAGGCTGCTAAGCACTTTTAAAATATGGCCTTTATCTTCCATTGCGCCTTCTGTAATTTCAATTTCAAGCACGGACGCAGGCAGCTTGTATTTTTCAAGCGTTCTTCCGATAAGTCCGGCCAGGCCGGGATCAAGAAACTGCTTCGGGGATATATTCACAGCGACCCGGAAACCGGCCCACCCTTTTTGCCGCCATTGTGCAATTTGCGCGCATACGTGATCGATCACCCACGCGCCGATTGAAGTGATCAGCCCTGTTTCTTCTGCAAGCGGAATGAATTTCAAAGGCGGGACATTACCGAATTTCGGGTTGCGCCATCTCAACAAGGCTTCAAAACTTTTAATTTTGCCCGTATCGAGCTGCACTTGCGGCTGATAATGGACGGCCAGCTCGTTTTTTTCAATGGCGCGGCGGAGATGGGCTTCCATCAAAATATAATTATGGAAGTCGGCATCCATTTTTTTGCTGTAAAAAAGGAAATGCCCTTTCCCCCGTTCCTTCACTTTAAAAAGAGCCGTGTCCGCATGTTTGATTAACGTTTCCCCGTCTTCGCCGTCTTCCGGAAACAGGCTGATGCCAACGGACGGCGTCAAAAAATAATCTTCCCCTTCAATTTTAAACGGGTCATAAAAGAGCGCCAGGATCTGTTCCGCCATTTGTTTCACTTCTTCCCGTGAGCACCCGGCCGTAAGCACGATAAACTCATCGCCGCCCTGGCGGTACACTTCGTAATCCGAAAAGGGAAGCTGCTTCAGGCGGATGGCTATCCGTTTTAAAATTTCATCGCCGACATGCTGGCCAAGAATATCGTTAAAATATTTAAAACGGTCAAGATCGATATATAATACAGCCGGATGGGGCGCGCCTTTTTTTGCTTCCGCCGTTTTCCTGTTCAACCGATCCAGCAAAGCGTGCCTGTTCCAAAGGCCTGTTAAAGGGTCAAGCTGATATGTACGTGCATCCGGAAGCATCCGTTCGCCATCCAGCAGTGCTGTCACATCCCTTGTAATGGCAATCACCCACTCTCCGCCGTTCATGCCGGCCAAAGAAGTATGGAGGATGCGCCTTGCATCCGAATGATGGATGAAGTCGACAGCTTTGTTATCTTCCAGCGCAGTTTGGCAAAAATATTCAAACCGGGCGGCTTCCTCTTCCTCGAGGACATCCTGTAGAAATTTTCCGGTTTTTTCCATCTGCTCTTCTTTGTTCACATAAACAAACTTAAACGCCGGCCCGTTCTCCACTTTCAAAACACTGACCGTCTCGGAAAGCTTGGAAAGAAAATCGCGGCTGAAAAAAACATCGATTGGCAGTTCCTGGAATTTCTTTGTTTGTCCTTCAGCTTTCGATTTGTCCATAATATCATCCTTTTTCTGATCAAGAAAATGCTTGCTGACGCTGAAAAACTCAGGTGAAAGTATATTTCTATTTTACAGAGAAATGTACGAAAAGCATAGTTAAAATACAAAAAACCGGGGCGGAAAGTGCGGCCGGGAAATCCGCGGCCGTTGCTTTCCTTCTAGGCCGGCCATCCATTTGCCGGGTCCCGCCACTCCCGGTTTTTGTCTTTTTCCGTCGGTAGTGATCCGCCCGTCGCTCACTTGTTGCCCCTTTTTTACTTCTGATTTGCGATAAAGGGCTACCAATTTGCCTTCCCAAGCATTTTTACAAGCACCGGCACAAACAAGGGCAGCATGATCAAGGCATAAAACAGAAGCCCGGTAAGTGTCAGGGTGGCGATTTGCAGCAATGATAAAACGCCGGACGGCATCATAGCCGCAAAAGTGCCGGAAAGAATGATGGCTGCAGAAAGAATAACGGTCCCCATCTTTTTCATGGCAAGCAAAATCGCCTCTTTTGCAGGCAAATGCTGGTATTCATTGAACCGTTCCATTAAAAAGATGGAATAGTCGGTACCGAGCGCGATTAAAATGACAAAACCGAAGAACGGCACCGCCCAGCTGATACCCGGATAGTCGAGCAGATGGACAAAAATGATTTCCGTTAAACCGGCAGATGCAAAATAAGTGATAAGAAGGGACGCCAGCAAATAGAGCGGCATGACGATCGACCGCAAGAAAATCAAAAGTGCGGCGGCCACCCCGATCAGCATAAAAGTAACGGTACGCGTGTAATCCGCTTTCGACATCTTATCCAAATCGCGGTTGATGCTTGACACGCCGCCGATCCCGATGTGGGCATTTTCCAATTTTGTCCCCTTTACGGCGTCTTTTAATGCCCGGTTGATATGACTAATATCAGCCATTGCCCTGTTGGAATACGGGTTTTCATTTAATATCAGATGAAAAGTCACCATTTTTCCGTCTTTCGAAATATAATGGCCAAGCGCTTTCTGATAATCCGCATTTGAAAGCAGGGCATCCGGAATATAAATGCCGGACTGTTCCATACTTGTTTCATCCGCCAAATCATTCAGATAAGAACCGGCATCGTACAACCCGGATTCGATTTTCCCGAGTCCTGCTGCGCTTTTATCAAGACCATCGGAAAGCTGATTCATATGGGTTCCAAACGTCGTGAGGCCGGTTTTCAGCTGTGCCTGGCCGTCCGCGATCCCCTGAAGCCCTTTTTGCAGCGCCGGGATTTTCCGGATCACTTCGTTTTGGCCTGCTGCGGTCTGGTTCAAACCGTTTTCAAGCTGATCAAGCCCGTTGATGATCGGCGTAAACCCATCGGCAAAGCGGCCAAGCCCGGCGGAAATCGCTGAAAGTTTTGCGTCCACGCTTTCCAATGTTGCTGTGACGGCATCAATCTGGCGGTACAGGCTGACAATGGTATCATTGTCATTACCGGTGCCGAGCCCAAGCTCATTCATCGCCTGCTGCACTTTTTGGAATTGCGGGTCATTCGCTGCTTCCGGATTATCTTTTAAAAACGCCTGGTAAGCCGCTTGCAGGGAGCTGACCTGCTTCGGAATATCAGCCGGCAACTGGTCCGTTTGGCTGATAAACTGGCGGATGCCAGACTGGACGAGCTGGTATTTTCCATACAGCTGGTTAAAACCGGACTGCAGTTCCTTTGCCTGCTGCTGGGCATTTTTTACCCCGCTTTTCAGTTCGTCCGCGCCCGCCGAACCGCTCTGGATGCCTTCTTCAATCCGGCTGAGCGAGTTTGACAGATTCCCCATGCCGGCTGAGATTTTCTCTGAACCGGCCTCCAGCTCTCCGATCCCGTCGGTTGCTTCTTTAAACTTTGATTTGGCGTTTTCCAGGGAACCGGATGCCCCCGTTAATCCTGATTTGATTTTCTGAATGCCGTTATGGCTTTTTTCCAGCCCTTCGCCCAATGTTTTGGCTTGGTTTTTGACATAAATTTCTTTCATCACCGAACCGTCCGGCCTTGTCGCGCTTTGAACTTGTGCAACATGCGGGACTTTATCCAGATCCGCGCTGATTTTCTCGATTAAAGCGAGATAGTCTTTTGATTTGACAGATTCGTCATTTTCGAGGACGACTTCGGCCGGCATCGCTTTCCCGGCGCCGAAACTGGCGGCAATGATGTTGAACGCTTTTACGGAATCGTAGTTGTCCCCGAGTTCATCAAGTGAATTGAAAGACAGCTTGCCGTTATAGCTGATCAATAGCGGAACCATGATCACCGCCACAATCGCAAGGGAAAGAAACGGCCTTGCCAGCGCAAAAAGGCCGGCCCGTTCCCAAATTTTGCTTTCATGGTGGGAAATGTCCCCGCGCACAGGCCAGAACAGCCCTTTCTTTAACACAGCCATAAAAAACGGCACAATTGAAAACAAGGCAAGCAGCAAAACGGCTACCCCGACCGCAACGGCGGAAGCGGATTGGTACAGTTTAAAACTGGCAAGCCCGATCGAGGCAAAACCGATCAGAACGGCAATACCGCTGAACAGCACCGTTTTCCCGGCCGAACGGTAAGTCGCAAGAATGGCCGCAACTGTTTCTTTGCCATCCGCCAGTTCTTCCTTAAAGCGGCTGAGCAGCAAAATACAATAATCCGTGCCAATCCCGAACAAAACGGCAACGAGAAAAATTTGCGTAAAATTTGAAACCGGAAAATCCAGCTTGTCGACGAGTATCGCAACGATAAACTGGCTGACAAGATAAGAAAGCCCGACCGTTAAAAGCGGAATGAGCGGCGCGACGATTGAACGGTACACCAGCACAAGGACGGCCAGGATGAATACAATCGTAATCGCTTCTGTTCTTTTCAAGCCCGCCTGCGAGCTGTCCGTGACATCCTCATTGATCAGCCTGTTGCCGGTCATCATCACCTCGACGCCCGGCGTTTTTACCGCTTTCTGCAAAGCCGCGCGCACTGTTTTAAAAGACTTTCCGCCCGGATCCACGCTGGCAATGGCCATCACCGTTTTTCCGTCTTTGGAGACAAGCTCACTTTTAAGGGCCGGCTCGTGAAAATGAGTTGTCAGCCCCATAATCGCATATTGTTTTTTATTTTTTTCCAGCCGTTCAAGCGTGCCCCGGATACGCCCCATCTCATGGCCGGATATTTTCACCCGGTCATGGAACACGATGATGACGCTTGTACCGTGGTTTTCTGTCTGCTGGTGCCGGCTTTTGATTTCAGCCGCCCGTTGCGAGGCATAGCCTTCCGGAACCTTAATCTGGCCTTTTTCCCTGACTAATGGTTCCATTGCCGGCGCTTTCCATGCCAATAAAATGCTGATCATTGCCCATACTAAAACAACAATCCATTTCAACTGCACCAATCGCTTCATGAACTGGTTTCCTCCCAAGCTTGTGATCGCATAACTCTTGAACCATTATAAAACAAACGGCCGCAGAAGTATGTAAAAAAATGGGCATTTTTATGTTGCTTTCTTTCCAAAATAAACGAAAAGTAGTATAATTGACTAAAAAGTAACATGATTAAAAACGAAAGGAGTTCTCTATTTGAATTCGCATAAACCTGCTCCATTACAACCTACAATCGAAAACCTCTCTTATGCTGTATTCACGGTCAATCGCCATGCGAAAACCGCAACCAACCCAAAATTTCTTTACCTGTTAAAGAAAAAAGCGCTCGAAAAAATGATCCGGGAAGGGAAAGCGCTGAAAGTCGGGCTCCACTTTTCCGAGCATCCGAAGTACAGCCAGCAGCAGTCTGATGTGCTTGTAAAGTGCGGTGATTATACGTTTCATATTCCGCCGTCAAAAGACGATTTTAAAAACCTCCCCCATCTCGGCTACCTGGACCATAAAACAAGGAACCCGAAATGCCGCATGCCTTTAAGCCAGGCAAAGCAACTGCTTGAACGGTATACCGGGCTCACGGAAAAACAGCAGCATCCGGGGCAGCCCCGCACCGGCAGGAAAAATTGCAAACCGGTTTTCAAAAAACTGGGCGACTCCTTTTTCTAAAGGATGGCCGCAGCAAGTGCAAGCCAAATAATGGAAAAGCCCCAAACCGGGTAAAGACCCCGCCCGGGATGAATAATGATACGCAACCATGCAGGAAAGCCCTCCGCGATTGGCCGGGGGCTTTTCTGCGTTACAGCACTTTTTCGTCCATCGCAAGGATCAGCTGGTTGATTTCAGGCTTGCTGATTTGGGCATCGGCGCCGACCATTTCCCCTTTATGCCTCAAGGCATCCGTGATCAGCGATGAGAAAATGATCACCGGCAGCACTTTTAAGGCAGGGTCTTCTTTTATTTTTTTCGTTAAATGGTGCCCGTCCATTTGCGGCATTTCAATATCCGTAATCACAAGCTGGACTTCATCCTTCATCTCTTTTCCGCTTTCTGCAATCCCGGATAAATATTCGTATGCATCTTTCCCGTTTTCAAAAAACGCAATTTGTTCATACCCGGCTTCAAGCAGCGTATCGCGGAGCAATTCCCTGAGCAGGCCGGAATCTTCCGCAATCACAATCCGTTTATTGTTCCGCTCCCGCTTTCCAAGCTTTTTGACTTCTTCCACCCGGATCGTTGCTTCCGGGTTGATTTCCGCAATCATTTTTTCAAAATCAAGCAGTAAAATCATCGTGTCTTCTTTCTTTACTACGCCGATCACCTGTGTATCGGTGCCTGCATACATCCCGGACGGTTTTTCAATTTGATCCCAGGAAAACCGGTGGATTTTTGAAACATTGTCCACATGAAAGACGATTTTTTGCTGGTTGAACTCCGTCACGATAAATTTGTCATCCTCGCCCGTTTCCGGCGGATGCCCAAGTACTTTGCGCAAATTGACAACCGGCAGTATTTCCCCGCGCAGCTGGATAATCCCTTCAATATTTGGATGGGCGTGCGGAATGGTGGTGACCGCAGCCGGCATGATAATTTCCTTCACTTTAATGACATTGATGCCGTAATGATTTTGTGCGACAGAAAATTCTACAATCTCAACTTCATTTGTGCCGCTTTCCAGTAAAATATCGTGCTCCAGACTCATCATTTTTTGCCCCCTCGTTCTAAAACGTATGAAAATCCGGCGCGGAGCATTTTTGCAGACTGCCCGGTTTTCAATATTTGCCCACATGAATTATATCGGCAGATGGACCGGAATTTTTCACCTGAAAAAGGGCAAACGGAAAAGATTGCTTTTTCACAAATGTGCAAGCGTGGTAAGATTAAGAAGAACAGGACATACATATTTGATGAAAAGCAATCCGTTAAAGGGGAGGAAACCGGTTTTGGAACATTTACTGAACCCGCATGTACAGGAGATTGAAATATCCGGCATCCGCAAGTTTTCAAACATGGTTGCCGGAATCGAAGACATGGTCTCATTTACAATCGGCCAGCCCGATTTTAAAACGCCGGAACATGTCAAGCAAGCAGGGATCCGTGCCATTGAAGAAAACAGGACAACCTATACCCACAATGCCGGCGACCTTGCTTTGCGCAAGGCTGCAGCACAATTTGTCAAAACGAAATACAACCTGTCTTATAAACCGGAAACGGAAGTCATAGTCACAATCGGCGCCAGCGAGGCGATCGATATTACGCTCAGAACCGTATTGACGCCCGGTTCCGAAGTTATCCTCCCCGGGCCTGTTTACCCGGGGTATGAACCAGCCATCCGCCTGTGCGGAGCCGTTCCGGTGCATGTAGACACAAGGGCAAACCGGTTTAAGCTAACCGCAGATCTCATCCGCCAGGCTATTACAGCCAACACGAAATGCATCATTTTGCCGTACCCTTCCAATCCGACCGGGGTGACGCTCGAAAAGGCGGAATTGCAGGAAATCGCAGACCTGATCCGCGGCCGTGATATTTTTATTCTTGCCGATGAAATTTACAGCGAGTTAACGTACAATCTGCAGCACGCCTCGATCGCTTCGTTTTTGCCGGAGCAGACCATTGTCATTAACGGCGTCTCAAAGTCCCACTCGATGACCGGCTGGCGGATCGGCTTCGTGTTTGCGCCGGAATGGCTCACAAAGCATGTTTTAAAAGTCCACCAGTATAATGTGTCGTGCGCGCCTTCCATTTCCCAGATGGCGGCGCTTGAAGCGCTGACAGCCGGCATCGATGACGCACACGCCATGAAAAAGGAATATGAAAAACGGAGAGACTATGTATGCAAGAGGCTGGATGAGATCGGCATCGGGTATGTGAAACCGGACGGGGCTTTTTACGTATTCGCGAAGGTGCCGGAAGCGTTGAAGCGGTCCTCTTTCGATTTTGCGGTCGATCTGGCAAAACAGCAAAAAGTCGCGGTTGTCCCAGGCAGCGCTTTTTCAAAGTACGGCGAAGGCTGGTTCCGGATGTCCTACGCATGCAGCATGGATCAGCTCGAAAAAGGGCTTGCGCGCATGGAAAAGTTTGTTGCAAATCTATCCTGAAATATGCGCCGGCTGATTTTCATTTTTCCGCCGGTACCGCATTCCATGGGCAATGGGTGTTATGCTGAAAATGAAATATATTTTCATTCCTTGCTGGCTTGCTGGCGCCGCGTTCGCCATAAAGAGAGAAGCCTGCGTTAAACCATAACGGCTTCCCGTGTTAACAAAATTTGCTGGAACATGGGCATATGACCCGGCCAGGATGATCCCGCCAGCATAAAAAATAAGCCCGCCGGCATATGCCGGCGGGCAAACTTTACTTGGACCAATATTTAATCAATGCTTGTGTGCCGCTATTTTCTTCACCTTTTGCGGCCAGTTCTTCATATAATTTTTTGCTGAGCGCAAGCCCCGGCAGGTTGAGCCCCATTTTTTCCGCTTCATCAAGGGCGATTTTCATGTCTTTAATAAAATGCTTGATAAAAAAGCCCGGGGAATAATCGCCCGCAAGCATGCGCGGAACAAGATTGGACATTGACCAGCTCCCGGCTGCCCCGGCGCTGATAGATTTGAGCACTTTTTCCGGATCGAGTCCTGCTTTTTTCGCATACACAACCGACTCTGTCACGCCGATCATATTGGAGGCAATGGCGATCTGGTTGCACATTTTGGTATGCTGGCCGGATCCCGGGCCGCCCTGCAGCACGATATTTTCCCCGAGTACGGAAAAAACCGGTTTTACTTCTTCAAATACCGATTCGTCGCCGCCTACCATAATCGTCAAATTGCCTTTTTGCGCCCCGATATCGCCACCGGAAACCGGTGCATCAAGCGCCTTCACCTGTTTCGCTTTCGCCGCTTCATCAATCTTTTTGGCAAGGGTCGGCGTGGAAGTGGTCATATCGATCAGGATCGTTCCTTCTTTCGCCGCGCCAAGCAGCCCGTTTTCCCCGAAATACACTTCTTCCACATCGTGCGGATAGCCGACCATCGTAATGACGATATCTGATTTTGCAGCCGTTTCTGCCGGCGTGCTGCACCATTCGGCTCCTGCTTTGAGAAGTGGCTCCGCTTTTTCTTTTGTCCGGTTATAGACAAAAAGCGGATATCCTGCATTCCGCAAATTTTGCGCCATGCTCCGGCCCATTACGCCTAGCCCGATAAATCCGATCTTTTTCATCCTGGGTCCCCCTTTTTCGCAAATAAACAAAAAAGCCTGCATCACAGCAGGCCAAAAGCAAACATGGGGGTACAAGGAAGAAAACAATCTTTCCTCTATTTTATACCCCGCATGATCTGCTTTAAACCTGGCAAATTAAATCGATTTGACTTTTCCGCCGTCGATCAGGAAGCTGCTTCCGGTAACATAGGAATTGGCTTCCGAAGCCAGAAACGCAACAAACTTCCCGAATTCGTCCGGTTCGCCGTATCTGCCGAGCGGAATCGACTCCAGTTCCTTTGCCTGGACTTCTTCCATCGATTTTCCGGTTTTCTCCGCTGTCACTTTGTCAAGATGGACGATCCGGTCCGTTGCAATTCTGCCCGGGCCGACCGTATTCACAAGGATTTGGTACGGGGCAAATTCTTCCGCCAGCGTTTTCGAAAGCCCCACAATGCCCGTCCGGAACGTATTCGACAAAATCAGCCCCGGGATCGGCTCCTTAATGGATGAAGAGGCAATGTTGATGATCCGGCCGCCGTTTTTCTTTAAAAGTGGCAATGCTTCCCTGATGATGCGTATGTACGAAAGCAGATTCAGTTCGAATGATTTTTGCCAGTCTTCATCCGCCATATCTTCAAAACTTCCGGCCGGCGGTCCTCCTGCATTGTTGACCAGTATATCCAGTCTGCCGAATGTATCCCGTGCTTTTTGTACCATGGCGCGAATATCTTCCGGATGGGTAATATCTGCCCGGATATACGCTACTTTTCCGGTGCCGTAAGCGGATAATTCTTCTTTTGCCGCCTGCAGTTTTTCTTCATTCCGGCTTGTAATGAGGACATCCGCGCCTTCCATTACAAGTTGTTTGGCTACCGCTTTCCCAAGCCCCTGGCTGGAAGCGGCAACAAGGGCGGCTTTTCCTTTCAACCCTAAATCCATTCAAAATCCCTCCCCGAAATCTTATGTTCACAAAATCCTGTCTTCATTATAAACGATTTTTCCCCATCCATACACGATAAAGCTTCAAACCGGCTTCCCCACCATTTTTCCGTTAAAAATGGATATCCGGCATTTTGATGTGCGCTCCGCCAAAGCGCAATCCAAAAAAAAGCCGAATGGCAAAGCCACTCGGCAAAAATAGGGGGAAAAATGAGAAAGAAACGATATACATCCGGTATTGTAACAATACTGGATACCAATAATACTACCCTTAATGCTGGGATGGTTTACATATACCCGCTTCCTTCGCCCCTAAACCTGTTTTTGAAAAATTTTTTTTATGCCTTTGAAAGAACTTTTTTCACGTGTTCTTTTACTTCTTCGTTCGTTGTGAGGTTCAAAACGTCTTCTGCCAGTTTTTCCATATCAGCCTTATTCAGGTTCCTGATTTGGGAACGGGCCCTTAAAATCGAAGAAGCGCTCATTGAAAATTCATCAAGGCCGAGGCCGAGCAGAATCGGAATAGCGATTTCGTCTCCGGCCATTTCGCCGCACATGCCGGCCCATTTGCCTTCTTTGTGCGCCGCGTCAATGACGCGTTTCACAAGGCGTAAAATGGCCGGGTTATACGGCTGGTACAAATACGAAATGTGTTCGTTCATACGGTCTGCAGCCATCGTGTACTGGATCAGATCGTTTGTGCCGACACTGAAGAAATCAACTTCTTTTGCAAACAAATCAGCCATTACGGCAGTGGAAGGAATTTCAACCATAATGCCGACTTCGATATGATCTGCAACCTGCACGCCTTCCTGGATAAGCTTTTCTTTTTCTTCCAAAAGAATCGCTTTTGCTTTGCGGAATTCATCCAGATTGGAAATCATCGGGAACATAATTTTCAGGTTGCCGTATGCGCTCGCGCGGAGCAATGCACGCAGCTGGGTGCGGAAAATATCCTGTCTGTCCAGGCACAAGCGGATCGCACGGAAGCCGAGGAACGGGTTCATTTCTTCCGGAAGCGGCAAGTACGGCAGTTTTTTGTCGCCGCCGATATCAAGCGTACGGACCACAACCGGCTTGCCTTTTAAGCCTTCAAGCACCGCTTTATAGGCTTCAAATTGCACTTCTTCTGACGGAAGCTCGTCCCTGCCCATATAGAGGAACTCTGTACGGTACAGACCGACGCCTTCCCCGCCGTTCCGGATCACGCCGTCGAGATCGTTCGGGGTACCGATATTGGCAACCAGTTCAACCGTACGGCCGTCTTTCGAAACGGATTTTTCATTGACCAGCTTCGCCCATTCGGCTTTTTGCCGTTCAAATTGTTCCTGCTTTTGTTTGTATTCATCGACCATTTCAGGTGTCGGATTCACATGGACATCGCCGCTGTTGCCGTCCACGATGACAAGGTCGCCGTTTTGGATATCCTGGATCGCCGTTTTCGTCCCGACGACTGCAGGGATTTCCAAAGAACGCGCCATGATCGCAGAGTGGGACGTACGCCCGCCGACATTTGTTGCAAAACCTTTTACATACTGGCGGTTCAACTGCGCCGTATCAGAAGGGGTCAAGTCTTCAGCAATGACAATGACTTCTTCCGAGATCATGCTTGGATTCGGAATATCCACTTTCAGCAGATGAGCCAGAATCCGTTTTGTCACGTCGCGGATGTCCGCTGCACGTTCGCGCATATATTCGTTGTCCATTTGTTCGAACATGGTCACGAACATATCCGCAACTTCTTTCAATGCGTATTCCGCATTGACCTGGTCATCCCTGATTTTGTCCTGGACCGGCGTCAACAGTTCCGGATCTTCCAAAACGAGCAAATGGGCATCAAAGATCGCTGCTTTGTCCGCCCCCAGTGCCTTCATTGCATGCTCCCTGATCGCCTGCAGTTCAGACTTGGATTCAGACACAGCAGTATCAAAGCGTTTCAATTCATCCGAAACATTCTGGACAGACCTTTTTTCAAAAGACAAATCCGGTTCTACCAGGCGATATGCTTTTGCGATGGCAATCCCGTTGGATGCTGCTATACCTTTTAAAATGGTTGACATTATTCGCCCAGACCCTCTTTTTTCATTAATTCAGCCAAAGCGTTCAATGCATCTTGTGCATCGTTGCCTTCTGCAGAAATGGTAATGTCGGCGCCTTTGCCGATTCCAAGGGACATAACCCCCATGATCGATTTCAGGTTCACTTTCTTATCCTTATACTGCAATTGGATATCTGAATCGAATTTGCTTGCCGTTTGTACGAGCAATGTAGCAGGACGTGCGTGGATTCCTGTATCTGCTGTTACTTTAAATTGTTTTTCAGCCATGGGTAGAACGACTCCTTTTCTATAATATAGTTCTAAAAATAATGCACTGTACATTTTTCGTCAATATTTATCAACCATCTTCATACAAATGACAAATTTTGCAAACGGGGGTTGAAAAAAACCGCAGCGATGCCGGGTACCTGCAAACACCGTTCATCCCCGGTTATTCAGCAGGCTGCTCCCTCAAAGTCCGCGCGGCCCATCCGTGCCAAAAACACGCCTCGCCCGAAACCGGGAACACGCATGTCCCCGGCCGGATCAAAAAAATGACAAATATTGCACAGTGCGGGAAAAACAAAATCCCCGTAATAGAATAACATGCCTTTCCAAATAAAACAATCATCAGAGTTGACTTCATTTTGCTTAAAAATGCACAAAATTATGCATGCCCCGGTCAGATTTCCGGCTCGTCCAAATAAATATAGCGGACATTCCCGCCGCGCAAGGCAATGCCCTTAAAATGTTTAAAGTCTTCCTCGGCAATAAGCACTTTCCGGAAGTCCATAAAATCTTCACGGCTGACGAATAATTCTTCGATTTCCCTGTTGCGAAGCCGGTTGATTTCCTGTCTGATTTCTTCTTCCGACATACGACCACCCCACCCGGTATTGTACCACATTCTTCCTGCCGCCTACTTGTTTGCTTTCGCGATTTTTTAAAACCGGCCCGATTTGTATTTTTCTGTTCCTTTCGCCTTGAATTTTTCAGAAAAATAGTGCAAACTGGTTACAATACTTTCTTACGGGAGGACCGCAATGAAAAAAGCACAAATTGGTGACATTATTGAATTTAAAGACGGGCTTCAAGGAATTGTCGAAAAGGTGAACGAGAACTCGGTCATCGTGGATTTAACCTATATGGAAAACTATCAGGAACTGGAGCTTGATGAAAAAACAGTGGTCAATCATAAAAACTATCAGGTTATCCATTCGGCTTTACATTAATTTAAACGCTTACCGCGCAGTAAAAAACCGGCACATGCCGGTTTTTTACTGCCGTTTCTATGATTGTGAATTTTTTAACATTATTTTCCCGGATACCTTTTTCCCTATTTCTCTGCTAAAATATTCAATGTATTTTTGTTTGACCCAATGCCGCGAAGGCCGGACTGCGGGGCCGGATCTCTTTTTTTGGCCCTTCCCGGTTTTTTTGCCGGCGGTTTGCGAACTTAAGAAAGGAGCGCATTGGCGGTGGCAAAAAACATGGTGGATACAAAGCTTCTCGGAAGTATCTTAATCGCCCACCTTCTGCTATATATTACGTTTCGGGATACCTCCGTTTTTTGGTATTTATATTCCGGCGCAATGCTGTTTTTGATCAGTTACACGGTTTTTCTTGGAAAATCAGAAAAACACGAAAAGCTTCCGTACCTTCAATTGCTGTTGTATGGCATCTTTTCGGGTTTTCTCCTCTATATTATTTTCAGAATTGGCAATACAGTACTCGGTTTTTTGCCGGGCGGGCTTGACAATGAAGTCGCCCGCGCATACAGGCGTTTTTCACCCGAATCTTTCTGGCATTACTTAGCGCTTGTCCTGATTCTCATCCCCGGAGAAGAAATTTTTTGGCGTTCATTTGTCCAGGCCCGGCTCATGAAAATGATGGAAGCGAAATATGCGATTTTGATTTCCGCCGTATTGAACGCATCCGTTTATTTTTACTGCGGATTAAAAATCATGGTCATTGCCGCTTTTGCCGGTTCGATTTTCTGGGGGCTACTGTATGCAAAAAAACGGAGCCTGTCTGCACAAATTTTGTCGCATCTTACCTTTGATTTGCTGCTTGTCGTCTTCCTGCCGATTTTTTAAGCAGGGGGACGGCTTTTTTCGGCATTTGCCCGCCACAAATGCATAACAACCGCGCAAAGCTGTTTTGAATGCCTTACCGGTCACCCCCGGATCGTCTTTATTCCGAGTGCCATCATAAAAACAAGGCTGAAATAGCCGAACAAGGGATATAAAACCGATAATAGCGGGCCGTAATGCAAGCTGCTAATCAGCAGAATGGCGGAAAAAATCAACCCGTACAGCAAACCGCTTTTCATCGGGATATATTTTTGCATTTGCCGCTCAAGCCCGTAGGCATCCCCGATAATAGAAGTGAAAATTTCCCCGAAAATCAGCAGAACATAAATAAAATAAATGCCCGGAAAACTCGCTTTCACAATATGCGCCATCGGAATCTCCACTTGGGCAACGTCCGGCAGCGTGACCAGTGACAAATGGCTGGAAATCAGGATGAGCGTTAAAAACAGCCCGCCCAGTATCCCGCCGGCACGGACGACTTCCTTATCTTTCACTTCCGCCGCAACCGGGACAAGCACCGCCTGCGCGAGCGCCAAATTCAAAGCCGCATAGGAAAGGGCGCGGAGAAGGGCACGGGGCATATCAACACTTTCCGGCCGGGCCATGAGCGCTTGAAAAAATCCGGGTGACTGGACGGACTGCGACAAAAGGAGAAAATTAAACAAAAGCATCAAAGGCACCACAAATGTATTGACGCCAAGCAGCCCCTTGATGCCAAAACACATGACAAGAAAGGCAAGAAGCACCGTCAATAAAATCCCTATTTCTCTCCCAATATGAAGCTGCTCCTCAAAAACAGCACCCGCACCGGACAGCATGACGCCGCAAACCCCGAAAAGCATGGCCATCATCATCACATTCACGAAACCGGCCGCTTTTTTGCCAAATAAATACCGGTTTAAAGTTTCATAGGAATCCGCATGCAAATCGATCGCTTTTTCCATCATTTTCGTACCAAAGAAAATAAACAAAAACCCTGAAAGGCAGATGGTAAGCAATCCATACAGCCCAAACTGTGTAAAAAAAACGGTAATTTCTTTCCCTGTTGCAAACCCCGCTCCGATGACCGTTCCAATATAAACGGCTGCGATTTGGACAGCACCGCCCCACTTATTCAACGCCTGCACCCCTTTAAGAAAAAATAAGACAACCTGTCAGCTCCGTTACTATCCTATGTCCCGCTTTCTTAAAATAGCCCGGCCGGTTCATTTCCGCCGGTAAAAAATTGGTCAAAAAAAGTCAAAAACCCCTTTACAAGCAAAAAAAGTTGTCCTATACTATAGGCAAAGATCAAAGTTGGTCAAAGAAAAGATAACACCATTGGCTGATAAGCGTTAATGGCAAATGCAGATCTTTTGATTTTCGGACCGCGCTGTTGTATACTGATATCAGAAAGGTCAAAGATAGTCAAAAGGTGATACGCAGATGTCATTTACTTGTTTTCAGCATAAGACAAATTTGCCATTGTGCTGGAAAGGCCAAAATGCATCAAAGAGGTGCATGCAAAAGATTTGCATCTTGTGAAATTTTGAGCTATACTCATTCCCAATCAAGGTCAAAGCAAATCAAAACGCTTTGATTGTTTTTCAATCTCATTAGTCAAAGATAGTCAAAATCAAACCGATCAAAGGAGGAATGTTTGATGTTATGTGACAAATGCCATCAAAACGAAGCGACGATCGGAATGCATATAAATGTGAACGGAAACCAAAAAACATTGAACCTATGCCAGTCCTGCTACCAAAAAGAACGTGCAAAATTCGAAAACAACTGGGGAGGCATGTTTATGAATAACGGATTTGGAAACTTCGGATTCGGAGGATTCAACGACCTCTTTAACCAAATGAATGCCAACGGATTCCAGCCGAACGGCGCGAAACAAACCGTACAAACGCAAACACAAGGCGGTGGCAACGGACTACTTGACCAGTTCGGCCGCAACCTGACCGCCGCTGCACGGGCCGGGCAAATCGACCCTGTCATAGGCCGTGATGAAGAAATCGCCCGCGTCATTGAAATTTTAAACCGGCGCAATAAAAACAACCCGGTGTTAATCGGCGAACCTGGCGTCGGGAAAACCGCCATTGCGGAAGGGCTCGCTTTAAAAATTACCGAAAAACAAGTTCCGGCAAAACTGCGGCATAAAGAAGTTTACTTGCTCGATGTAGCTTCACTTGTTGCAAACACGGGCATCCGTGGTCAATTTGAAGAACGGATGAAAAAATTGATTGCCGAACTCGAACAACGGAAAAACGTACTTCTGTTTATTGACGAAATTCACCTGCTTGTCGGCGCAGGTTCTGCAGAAGGTTCGATGGACGCTGGCAACATTTTGAAACCGGCGCTTGCCCGCGGCGAAATCCAGGTGATCGGCGCGACAACTTTGAAAGAATACCGGCAAATTGAAAAAGATGCCGCACTTGAACGGCGTTTTCAACCGGTACAAGTCAATGAACCGACCCTTGAAGAAACCGTCATGATTTTGCGCGGCTTAAAAGACCGGTATGAAAACTACCATCACGTTGCCTATACCGATGAAGCGCTTGAAGCTTGTGCGAAATTGTCGCACCGCTACATCCAGGACCGCTTCCTGCCGGATAAGGCAATCGACCTGATGGATGAAGCCGGTTCGAAATTGAACCTGACGATTGCGGTTCCGAGCAAAGAAGATATCCAAAAACGGCTTGCTGAAATTGCACAGGAAAAACAAACTGCGCTTGCAACAGAAAACTATGAAAAAGCAGCCGAATTGAAAAAAGAAGAACAAAAACTGAACGAGTTGGCTACTTCCGGCCAAGTTGAAGCCAAACCGGTTGTCGATGTCACGCAAATTCAGGAAATTGTCGAAAAGAAAACGGGTATTCCGGTCGGCAAACTCGAAGCGGATGAAGCGAAAAAACTGCAGCATCTGGAAGAAAACCTTGCTAAAAAGGTGATCGGCCAGGAAGAAGCCGTCCGGAAAGTAGCGAAAGCAATCCGCCGTTCGCGTGCCGGCCTGAAAGCGCAAAGTCGCCCGATCGGTTCGTTCCTGTTCGTCGGCCCGACCGGTGTCGGAAAAACGGAACTGACGAAACGGCTCGCAGAAGAACTGTTTGGCACGAAAGATGCAATGATCCGGCTTGACATGAGCGAATATATGGAAAAACACAGCGTCTCGAAACTGATCGGGGCACCTGCCGGCTATGTCGGTTATGAAGATGCCGGACAACTGACGGAAAAAGTGCGCCACAACCCGTACAGCATTATTTTGCTCGACGAAATTGAAAAAGCGCACCCGGATGTTTTGAACATGTTCCTGCAAATTCTCGATGACGGGCGCTTAACCGATGCCCAAGGGCGGACGGTCAGCTTCAAAGATACCGTCATCATTATGACGAGCAACGCCGGCACCCAATTTAAGCATAAAACAGTCGGATTTGCTAAAAGCGAAGCGATCAAAGAATCGAATATTCTCGATTCGCTCGGCGACTTCTTCAAACCGGAGTTTCTGAACCGTTTCGATAATATTGTCGAATTTAAACCACTTGAAAAAGAACATTTGGTTAAAATTGTTGACCTGATGCTCGGTGAACTGGATGAAACGCTGAACGAACAAGCGATTACACTTGACGTGACAGCAGAAGCGAAAGAAAAAATCGCCGAACTCGGTTATGACCCGGCATTTGGGGCACGCCCGATCCGCCGCGTCATCCAGGAAAAAATCGAAGACCGGATCGCCGACTTTATCCTCGACCATCCGGAAAGCAAAAACTTAAAAGCGGAAGTTCGCGAAGGCGACATTGTCATCGCGGAAAAATAAAGCAAAAACCGGCATGCGGACACAGCCCATGCCGGTTTTATGCATTCCGGCAGATGGACAACACGGGCCGTCTGCCGGATTTTTTTATGCCTGTAAATAGATCGAACGCAGTCCAAACCTGATTGTTGTAATCAATCGGAAGAAGGTCGGGTTCTATTCCCCGGCACAAAACCAGTCCAAACAAAAAGGCGGGAAACATATTCATCCGGAATATTGATCAGGGATTCATCCGCACTCAAAGGAGCAAAATCAAGATGCAAAAGGTTGGAAGCAGTTCCCCTGTTCGTTAAACAATCTGCATGGCTTTATGCGTTTTTCTCGCTTCAGCCAAATTGAGCCGCTGCACTTTTTCATACAATATGAATGACATTTCCCGAATAATCACCATTTCGGATGACCGGGTATTGTACTGCTTCCGATAGGCTTCATACTCATTCATGAGCGAATCCAGCTGCTGACTGCACTGAACCGTTTTCTCATGCGTCAGGCCCAGTTTTTTCCCAAGTTCCATCATTTCCTGGCGTTTTTTCTGAATCCTGTACAGATACTTGTTCTCCTCTAACATGTGCGTGTCCACTTCAAAATTCTCCTTTAGTTCTCTTTTTCTATTGAATGATTGTTATCCCCCGATTATGCTTCAAAAATGTGAGGTGTTACACATGGAAAATGGCGGATGATACTGCCGGTTTTCCGCTTGATGGCATCGTGACAAAAGTTGCGCTGCAAGCCGGAAAGGCGCAAAAGCCCTGCCCCCATCCTGCTTATTTTACCATTACTAAAGTAGTATCGCAGGTCTTGACGGAAATGTAAATACAATCGCAATATTAGACAAAATTTTCACCAAAAATTTTCACATCTCCCGAAAAAACCACCCGTTTTTTACAGCTCTATGTTTTTTTTGGTCATGCAGTGGAAAAATAAAAGAGAAAAAGACATGAAAGAAGTGAAGCAGATGGCTAAAAATTTTCTGCTGGCAAAAGCAGCCGGGTGGTTATTTCGTTCAAAAGCAAAACAGTATTTAAATGACCGGGGAAAAACCGGCGATCTGGTTAACCGTGCGGAGAAAAAAGCGCTCTCCAACAAAATCACGCTCGCCAATATGTGGAGTAAAATCCGCATCCTTTTCCAGCTGATCAGGGCATGGGCAAAAGGCGAATACCGCACTGTTCCGTACCGGACGATTCTCATGATTGTAATCGGCCTTATTTATTTCGTATCTCCCATTGACATCATCCCTGATTTTCTTGCCGGTGCGGGCCTTGTTGACGATACCGCCGTGCTCGCTTTTCTTCTGACGCAAGTGACCCCGGATTTGGAAAAATTTTTGCAATGGAAAAACAAAAGAGAGAAAAGTTGAACTTTAAGGCCGCGCGGGACTTTGAAAAACGATACCCCTTTTAGACAATCGCCCCTTCAAGACGGAGCAGGAATGCTTTTTGATCGATGCGGCTCCCGGCATAGCCTGTTAACGACTTGTCTTTTCCGATCACGCGGTGGCAGGGGATCAGGATCGGAACAGGATTTTTCCGGTTCGCCTGCCCGACGGCCCGCACGGCTTTCGGGTTCCCGACCGCCTCGGCGATGTCTTGATACGAGCACGTTTCTCCATACGGAATTTGTTTCAGCGCTTTCCAAACCGCCATTTGAAAGGGAGTGCCGGAGACAAAAACCGGCACATCAAAATGGGTTCTTTTCTTTGCAAAATACGCTTCCAGTTCACTGGCTGCGTGCAGAAGCAGCGGGTGGCGGGGTTCCGGCATGCCCTCTTCATCTGTTTTGCCGAAAGAAACGGCCGTAATGCCTCTTTCATTCGCCCTTACTGTTAAAGGTCCGATTGGGCTTTCCAGCCAAATAAAAGCCATTTTCATCACCTGCTTCCTGGTGCACGGGAAGAAAGATATGAAAAGTTGTGCCTTCCCGCACTTTGCTTTGAACTTGAATGAAGCCTTTATGCTCCTTTATAATTTTATAACTGATCATCAAACCAAGTCCGGTTCCTCTTTCTTTTGTCGTATAGAACGGCTCGCCCAGCTTTTCTATTTTATCGTCCGGGATACCTTCCCCTTCATCGCGGATGCTCGTATGGACAAGCCCTTTTTCCTTTTCGTAACAAATCGCGATATCTATTTTTCCCCCATCCGGCATGACTTCTATTGCATTCTTAATAATATTGATAAAGACCTGCTTGATCTGGTTGCCTTCGCAATAAACATCCGGAAGTCCCTCGTCAAAGTGGCAGGAAATCTGGATATTGTGCATCAGCGCCTGGGCGTTCAGCAAACCAATTGTATCGCGCATGATTTTTCGGACATCGTGATTTTGGAACTGGATGGCCTGCGGCTTTGCCAGCACCAGAAAGTCGGTAATAATCGCTTCAATCCGCGCCAGTTCTGATGTAATCACATTAAAATATAATGAATGCTCTTCCTCTTTCATGCTGTTTTGCAGCAATTGGATAAAACCTTTTAAAGCCGTCATCGGATTGCGGATTTCGTGGGCAATGCCGGCCGCGAGCTCCCCGACAATATTCAGGGTATCCGATTTGCGAAGCTGCTCCTGCATCGCCCTTCTTTCAGTAATATCCCGGATGACCGTTAAATTCATATTTGACGTCAGGTTCCCTTTTGACGTAATCTCATAATATTTCGTTTCATTGGCTTTTGAAGCAGTAAACAAATAATCTGCCGTCCCGTTCTCTTTTAACTGAAAAAGATGGCGGAGAAAATCTTTTTGCATTTTTTCGTCATTGGTAAGCAATAAATTCTGGATTCTCTTCCCGATCGCATCTTCCCGGCTGCAGTCGAAATAGTTTGCAGCTGCAGGGTTGATATCGACAATTTTCAAATCCCAGTTCCATAAGACCATCCCGTCGATCGATCCTTCGAACACTTTCCGGAACCGTTCCTCGCTGTCCCGCAGCGTCTGTTCCATCTTGTAACGGCTGCTCACGTTGCGAAAAATGGTCATATGGTAATTTTCCGCGCTAATATACCGGGATGTAAACTCGAGATGCTTCAGCTGCCCGTTCGGCATTTTAAACAGCAGTTCTTCGCGGGCCGCCGGGATTTGGTTTAGCCTGTCGAACTTCCGGCAATTCCCACCGTTTTCGACATAAACAAAATCGCTCAGCTTTTTCCCGACAAACTCTTCCATTGTACACTCGAAAATTTTTAAAGCGGCTTCGTTCGCCAACAGGATCTGGCCGTTTTGATCCCAAAATACAATTGCATCCATTGCTTCCAAAAAAAGGGTTCGGTAAAGCTGCTCATGATCTCTTAATACAAGTCCCCTTTTCTTTTGGCTCATAAACTGATCTGTTCCCAAATTTGTTCTCCCCTTCTTCATAAGAAGCATGCCCCTGAATTTATGATATTTCTGTTCACAACAAATGTCTGGAAAAGTCTGCTGCATAAGGGTTTCCAGCTGCTATTTAAGAACATATTCTTTTTGAGAAGATATGTCAAATGAAATTGGCAAGATGGATGATATGGTGATAATTCGTGGTCCAACGGGGGAATTCCTGCTGCCATTTCCGCAAAAAAGGATGGCGGCTGCCATCCTCATTTTTTATTTTTTTTTGCATTTTTTCTTTTTTTGCCGGTTCCGCTTTCAGCCATGATTTCATATATCTTCCCGGCATTGATGTCCCCGAATTCCAGCCCCGCTTCTTCCCGGACATTTTGTTTCCTGCGGTTCATGAACGCCCTTTCCTGCCTTTTTTTGAATTCCGGTTTGCCCCTTTCACCGCTTCTTCCCCGCGGGCAAATTCCGTGGAGAAAGCTGTTTCAGCCAGATTCTCTTTCGGGGTTTTGTTATTTTTCGCGGCTGCATCAAATTCCGCTTTTCGTTTCGCCATGCCGTCCCCTCCATTTCAGGTTGCCTGCATCATTAGCATGCCCGCGCACCACCGCCCTTATGGCTGCAATATCTGTCAAAACCGGCTCAGGGTGCATGCAAATACAACTGTTTCCAAACATAATTCTTTCCTGCAAGCCGATACTATTCATAAAGGCTGAAGCCGCAATACGGGCGGCAGAAAGAGGAGCCAATTTTTTAAAAAAAGGAGAATGATGATGGCGAGAAACAGCAATAAATTGTTGGTACCGGGGATTGAGGCATACATGGACCAAGTAAAGTATGAAATAGCGCAAGAATTTGGCGTGCAGCTCGGATCGGATACCGTATCTCGGGCAAACGGATCGGTAGGCGGAGAAATGACAAAACGGCTCGTGCGCGAGGCCCAGTCCCGCCTTTTGGGGCAAAATCCGGAATAAAAGAAAAACCGGCAAAGCGGGATTCGCCTGCTTTGCCGGTTTTTTTACATCTGTTGCTGCTTTTTACCCGATTTCCCGGCGGATTGCGCCTCTTTATTGCGATTTTTTTTGCGGACGGAGAAAAAATAGCCGCCCGCTGCGATCGCAAGCATCACCGCCCAGAAAATCAGTTTCCACAAAGCAGACTCCGGGAAATGTTCATCAATCAGCCCGACGCCCGGGTGTGAAAGCGTAAAAACGAGCAATTTCACCCCGACCCAGCCGACAATCAGAAAAGCGGCATCTTCAAGGCCCGGATATTTTTCCAGCAGGCGGACAAACCGGTTGGCAGCAAAGCGGATTAGCACCAGTCCGATCACCCCGCCTAAAAACATAACGCTGAACTGTCCGCCGTTAATTCCCCCAATTTGAAACGAGCCGGCCGGGGACAGCGTCACAGCCATGGCCACAGCTGCAAGCATAGAATCAATGGCAAACGCAATGTCGGCGAGTTCCACTTTAAAAACGGTCATCCAGAAAGAAACCGGCTTCGATGCGGCTTCGGCAAGTTTTGGGCCATTTTCCCGGTGCTTTTTTACAAAATGGTGGATCATAATAAAAAACAAGTAAGCGGCCCCGACAGCCTGAATCTGCCATATGTTTGCAAGAAACGAAATGAGAAACAGGGCAGTGAACCGGAATACAAATGCGCCCAGAAGCCCGTAAAAGAGCGCTTTTTTTTGCTGCGCGTGCGGCAGATGTTTGACCATCACCGCCATCACGACCGCATTATCCGCAGCTAAAATTCCTTCCAGTCCGACCAATACGCATAACACCCATGCATATTCGAATAGCATTGATAAATCCATTCCACAAAGTCCTCCTTTGCCGGCACCCGGAACCATTGCCCTTACAGATCAAAAGCGGCATTCCGGTCCAAGACGCGTACCGGCGTGATCAGTGAAGTGCCACTTTTGACAATTTCCTGTAAAGACAAAAAGCAAGACCTTTGCCAGTACAGGCAAAGGTCTTGCTAGACATCCAAATGGTGCCAACAAAGCCGATGACCGCCGAAACGGATCATGTAATGACGACTTTGTTTTAAGTGTGCCATGCACACTTAACGCTACTCCCCTTTGACAATTGTCAAAAGTATTCTGTTATTTTGATTATATGGGATCCATCCATTTCCGTCAACTATTTTTATGCGATTTTCGCGTTAAAATTATGCGGAGCAGCCCGCCGGCCAAAAGTCCAGGGATGGTGCAAAGCATCGGGAAAAAAACAGGCCCGGGCATCTTTTGCCGGACGATAACCGCAGGGGAGAGCATTAATCCGAGCGTTACAAAGTAAGCAGCAAACACAAAAGGCAGATAACTATACGGCTGAAGATTGCCGCGGGCCATTTTATATGCATCCCACATGGCAAAAAAGTATAGACAAGGATAAAACATCAGCCATCCGTAATCGACAATGTTGCCGGCTTCCCTTGTTCTTCCGAGAAAACTGAGCATGATCGCTTCATTAAAACGGCTGTTCACATTAATCAGAAACTCCATAAAAAGAAACATGATGCCCTTCACATAACGGCCCGCCAAAAGCTGGGCAAACCCTGGCAAGGCAATGTTCCAAACAATCGCCTCAAGCGGTGCTAATTTTTTCATGCACATGCCCCTTTAAAGCTGAAGTTGGCTAGTCATAATCCTCCCGTTTTTACGTGTTCTTATCATGCCCCGGAAAAATGCAAAAAACACTGTACGGCAAAGCCGCACAGTGTTTTTTAATTCATCGGATTATACAGTTTAATGTCGGGATGCTTGTCCGTGAACCAGCGCAATGCAAAATCATTTTCAAATAAAAACAACGGTTTTCCGAAACGGTCTTTCACAAGCAGACTGCGCGAACTGGAAAGGGATTCGTCCACCGTATCCCCCTCAACCCAGCGCGGAATTTTGGAACCGATCGATTCCATTACGACATCGGAGTTATACTCATTTTTCATGCGATGTTCGAACACTTCAAACTGCAGCTGCCCGACCGCCCCTAAAATATAATCTTCCGTATGCCATGTGCGGTACAGCTGGATCGCGCCTTCCTGAACGAGCTGGTTGATCCCTTTATGGAAACTTTTTTGTTTCATCACGTTTTTCGCCGATACTTTTACAAACAGTTCCGGTGTAAATTGCGGCAGCTTTTCAAATTGGACCGGCTGTTTCCCGGAGAAGATTGTGTCGCCAATCTGGTATGTGCCGGTATCATACAGGCCGAGAATATCGCCGCTAACCGCTTCTTCAACCGTGCTCCTGTCATCCGCAAGAAACTGGGTTGACTGGGACAGTTTCATTTGTTTTCCGGTTCTTGCAAGCGTGACGGACATGCCGCGTTCAAATTTTCCAGAACAAATACGGATAAACGCAATCCGATCGCGGTGGGCGGGATTCATATTCGCCTGGATTTTGAACACAAAACCCGAAAATTGTTCGCTTAACGGATCCACCACCCCTTCGTCCGTCTTTCTTCCTTGAGGGGGCGGCGCAAATTGAAGATACGTTTCCAGAAATGTCTGCACGCCGAAATTTGTCAGGGCACTGCCGAAAAAGACCGGCGTCAGCGTGCCGTTTGCAATCCGCTTCTCCGAAAATTCATTGCCCGCTTCATCGAGCAGCATGATTTCTTCCAACGCCTGGCCATACAGCGCGTTTTCTTTGATCGGGGCATCCCCTTCCACTTCACCCGCTTCATTTAACGCGAGAAACCGGTCCCCTTCTTCCACGCGGAACTGCTCGATGCGGCGGTGATAACGGTCATAAATGCCGAGAAATTCTTTCCCCATGCCGATCGGCCAGTTCATCGGATACGATTCAATGCCGAGGATTTCCTCCAGTTCAGCCAACAGCTCAAGCGGCGGTCTCCCTTGGCGATCCAATTTATTGATAAACGTAAAAATCGGAATCCCCCGCATCCGGCACACTTTAAACAGTTTAATCGTCTGTGCCTCAATCCCTTTTGCAGCATCAATGATCATAACGGCGCTGTCGACGGCCATCAGTGTCCGGTATGTGTCTTCACTGAAATCCTGGTGGCCAGGCGTATCCAAAATATTGATCCGTTTTCCCGCATATTCAAACTGCATAACGGAAGAAGTAACGGAAATGCCCCGCTGCTTCTCGATTTCCATCCAGTCGGAAGTCGCAAATTTCCCGGTTTTTTTACCTTTGACCGTCCCGGCAGCGCGGATGGCCCCGCCAAACAGAAGCAGCTTCTCTGTCAATGTTGTTTTCCCGGCGTCCGGGTGGGAAATAATCGCAAAAGTCCTTCTTGATAACACTTCATCTTTAAATCCTGCCATATGTCAGTTCCTTTCAATCATTGTAGAGTAGGTTTATTTTTGCATCGTTTTTTTACATCGGCCCTCACCTTTCTAATGAACAGTTAAACAATGCACAAATCATCCGGCCATTGGAGACTGTACATAAGCATACAACAGTTTTTCCTTATTCTCAATGGAAGAAATCTGCCGGAAACGGCCGGGTTCTTCTTGCCTTCATGGATTGCCGGATGCCTTCAGGCGCGCATCAAAAACTGCCGGATGCATTCTGCTCCCCGTCCGGCCCCGCCCAAGGCAGTACCACGGTGAAAACAGTGCCTTCCCCGGGTTTGCTATCAATGGAAATGTCTCCGTTATGCTCTCTTACAATCTGGTAACAAACCATTAAACCAAGCCCGTTGCCGCGCTCTTTTGTCGTATAAAAAGGCTGGCCGATTTTTTCCAATTTTTCCGGTGGGATCCCGATTCCCTCATCCCGGATCGCAACGGCTGCACGTTCCTCGGCCACCGAAAGTTCAACGGTCAGCGTTCCCCCTTCTTCCATCGCCTCCAGGCCGTTTTTGATTAAATTCACAAATACCTGCTTCATTTTTGAATCGTCACAAGAAATAAAAATGGGCTGCGATGGAAAAACCGTTTCAATTTGGATGTTTTTTCCGTACGATTGCGTTTCCATTAAAACAAGCACTTCATCAAGCAATGTTTGCAAGCAGCAAACTTTCATATCCGATGCTTTCGGCCTGCCGAGAAAAAGCAGCTCGCTTGAAATCATTTCAATCCGTTCAATTTCATTTTGCATAATATCGAGGTAATTGCCTGTATCAATTACACCAGCCTGCATCAGCTGCAAAAAGCCTTTAATTGACGTGAGCGGATTCCGGATTTCATGTGCAATGCCTGCAGCAAGTTGTCCGACCATGGACAGTTGTTCAGATGAAACAAGATAATCGTATAATTCCTTGACAACCGTCATATCCTTCGTCAGCAAATGGATATGAGGCTTTTCGCCATACTTTAAATCTTTAAAGATGGCATAAGTCGACTCCACCCATTTGTAATCTCCGTTTTTCGATTTCATCCTGTACATGAAAAGACCCATTTCTTCTTTCTCTCCATTTAGAATGCCTACCCATTTGTTGCGGTCATCGTGGTGCATCAAAGCAGAAAAAGGCCTTCCTACCCAGTCGCCGGCATCAAAACCCGTTACAGTCTGCATATCAGAGGAAATGCTTTTTAAAATACCGTCCATTCCGACAACAGCAGAAAAAAGATGAAAGCGGAGCGGGAGATCCATAAATTCATAATGTATTTTTCCGACACCCATATTTTTGCACCTGCCTATCTTTCTATCAATCCGTATTTCAAGCTTTTTTGAAATGAACTTTCATGCTCAATATATGTCTGATGAAGACCGGGCATTCCTGTGATTATGTATATATATTTCAACTATATATCTTTTTCAACAAAAATATCCATTTATTTATAAAATTTTATGTCGAATCCTCACTGTTTATCAACCGTTTCGACATGTGATACAATGAACGTATCAAGATAAAATGAGAAAAGGAAGCGATGCTATGCGTTTTGCAACCGTTGGAACAAGCTGGATTACCTCTGCTTTTATTGAAGCAGCAAAATTATCCGGAAAATTAACCCTTGAAGCCGTTTACTCACGCAAAAAAGAAAGCGCTGAACAAATGGCGGAAAAACATGGCGCACCGAATATGTTTACGGATCTTGAAGAAATGGCAAAAAACGAGAACATTGATGCTATTTATATCGCGTCACCAAATGCGCTCCATTTTGAACAAGTGCTCGTTTTTCTGAAAAACAAAAAACATGTCATTTGCGAAAAACCGATTTTTTCGAATACGGAAGAATTTAAGGAAGCTTTTCGTGTTGCCGATCAGAACGGTGTATTTTTATTTGAGGCAATCCGGAATATCCATTATCCGAATACTGCCCTTTTAAAAGAAAAATTAAAGGATGTTGGCCAAATCAGAACCGGAATTTTCCAATATGTACAATACTCTTCCCGCTACGATAAATTCCTTGCCGGTGAAGAGCCAAACGTATTCTCGCGGAACTTCTCCGGTGGGGCATTAATGGATCTTGGCGTCTATCCGCTTTCGCTTGCGGTCTGGTTATTCGGCGCACCGAAAGACAGCCGGTACTTCCCGGTCCTTTTGCGGAACGGCATTGACGGGGCTGGCACCCTTGTCCTGCAATACGAAGGGTTCAATATTACCGTGATCTGCTCAAAAATTTCCCATTCTTATATTCCGAGCGAAATCCACGGCGAAAAAGGCAGCATTATTATTGAAGGCATCTCAGAATTGGAAAAGATGAAGTTTGCCGATGTGCGGACAAAGGAGCCGGTCCTCTTCTCGCGGAAGCAGGAAGCGCAAAATATGATGTATGAAATCAATGATTTTGCCGATATCATCGCGCAAAATGACAGAAAAACGTATGAAACCTTGCGCCAGTCCAGTTATGAAGTCCTTTCGGTTATTGAAAAATCGCGGAAACAAAACGGGATTGTCTTTAAAACCGACAGAAACTAAAAACCGTTCCAGGAAAAAATCTGATTCTGGATCGTACCGTGCCGTTTAAGCGCAAAAACCGGGCAACAGGCCGCGCGAAATTTTGAAAACAGACGGCAGGGGCAAGAAGCGAATCTCCTTGTCCCTGCCTTTGCGTTTTTAAAACCGGAGAAAACCGGGACGGCCGGGGGATGCCTATTCAGAAGCGTACCGTGTAGAAAGCGAGGGCAAGCGGAGCTTCTTTGCCCTACCTTTGCGTTTTAAAACCAGCGAAAGGTGAAACGGCTGGGGGGCGTATTGTTATTAAACCAGATAGAGACGGACAAATTATCAACATTCCCACCTTGTTTATAATTATTATAATTTAATATTGACTTTTAAATGATATATATTATAATAAAAATATAGCAAGACCAAAACCCGGGGAGGAATGAAAATGTATATTGAAACAGCGTTAAACGTACAAGTTGCAAACTGGAGCGTCCTATACACAAAATTGCACCACTACCACTGGTATGTGAAAGGCCCGCTGTTCTTCACGCTGCACGTAAAATTTGAAGAACTGTACAACGAAGCTGCCACGGTGGTCGATGATTTTGCAGAACGCATCCTTGCGATCGGCGGAAAACCGGCTGCTTCTTTCAAAGAATACCTCGAACTTGCAACCATTGAAGAAGCAAAATCCGGCTTAACCGCTGAACAAATGGTGGAATCTCTTGTAAAAGACTACAAACAGATCGCCGTCGAACTGAAAAAATTGATCGCACTTGCCGAAGACAATCAGGATTATGGCACGGCTGACATGGCGACAACGCTCGTGGAAAACGTTGAAAAAACCATCTGGATGCTGAGCGCGCTGCTCGCTGTACCGGTTACGCAATAAACTGCCAAAACGGCCCCGTTCTAAAAGAATGGAGCCGTTTTTTTCATGCTGCAAAACAGGCGCCACTTTTTTACGCTTTGATTCATCAACAGTCCGATTTGACCCCGGCTCAACCTTTAAGGTTATAAAACCAAGATTAGGAAAGTGCAAAAACCCACTGAATAATCCTTTCATAGTCCTTGCCAAATCTTGGAATTTTGGTTATTTTAGCAAGCCCTATGTGAAGGAAGCGTGGAAAAACGAAAGTCTTCCTTCGCATAGAGGGCGTCTACGTTAAGAAAGCGTGGAAAAATGAAGGTCTTCCTTCACATAGAGTGCATCTACGTTAAGAAAGCGCGGAAAATTGAAGGTCTTCCTTCACATAGAGCTCGTCTACGTTAAGAAAGCGCGCAAAATTGACGGCCTTCCTTCACATAGAGTACGTCTACGTTAAGGAAGCGCGCAAAATTGACGGCCTTCCTTCACATAGAGCTCGTCTACGTTAAGAAAGCGCGCAAAAACGATGGCCTTTCTTCACATAGAGCCCGTCTACGTTAAGGAAGCGTGGAAAAATGAAGGTCTTCCTTCACATAGAGTGCGTCTATGTTAAGGAAGCGTGGAAAAATGAAGGTCTTCCTTCACATAGAGTGCGTCTATGTTAAGGAAGCGTGGAAAAATGAAGACCTTCCTTCACATAGAGCCCGTCTACGTTAAGAAAGCAAGCAAAAACGATGACCTTCCTTCACATAGAGCGCGTCTACGTTAAGAAAGCAAGCAAAAACGATGACCTTCCTTCACATAGAGCGCGTTTCAAGTGCAAGCTTTTCCCTGCATTTTTTATAAAACCCTTGCATTACATTTATGCCAAAGCTGTCAGCATCCTTGCCAAATCCAGGAATTTTGCTTATTTAGCAAACCCTAATTAGACATTTTCAAAATGGTTGTCGCCTCTTTTTTCCTTTTGCCCCCCAAAAGGACATTCCATACCGCGTACCATGCCATTTTACATCGCACATGCCACTTCTCACGCTGCATATCAGAAGCATTCAGCGGGCGAAACTCAGGCACACCTCTTTAAGATGGAGCCACAAATACCGGCAGCGTGACAAGGCCTGCGGTTCCGGATAAAATGGAAGAAGTACAATGCGAAAGAAGGATTTTCCATCATGCATGTTTCCATCTTGATTACGATGTTTTTAACAGGACTTATTTTAGGCTTTATCGGGGCAGGCGGCGCGGGCTTTATCATTTCCCTGCTGACGATTTTATTCGGGGTTTCGATCCATACCGCGCTTGCGACTGCTTTAACAGCCATGATCTTTTCTTCATTTTCCGGGGCGGTAAGCCATTACCGGGAAGGCAATGTCTCCATTAAAGCAGGCATTACAACCGGCATCATAGGCGCTGCCGGAGCCTGGGCCGGATCCCATGTCTCCGCGCATATTGCGAGCGGCGAACTAAAATGGCTCACAGCCGGCATGCTCATGTTTTCAGCCTTTCTGCTCTGGCTCAGAATGTTTTTGCTGCAAAAGCAATCCATCCAGGCAAAAACCCTTCCGTTCGGGCCCCGTTTTGTGACCCGCTCGCTGTTGCTCGGCATCGTAACCGGCGCGCTCTCAGGGATGTTCGGGATCGGCTCGACACCATTTATCCAGCTTGGCTTAATGATCCTTCTCGGCTTATCCGTCCGCCAGGCTGCCGGCACAACCATGATGGTCATTATCCCAATTGCAATAGGCGGCGGACTCGCCAGCTTCCAGCAAGGGACACTCGATCTTGGGCTCCTTGTGGAAGTCGTCATCGGCACAATGTCCGGCGCATACATCGGTGCCAAATTTACAAACCGCGCCCCCGTCTCGCTGCTAAAGTCTTCGATGATTGCCGTTCCAATTGTCGCAAGCTTGCTGCTGATTTTATGAAAAAGGGGCTGTCCCAAAAGTCGTTAGACGGCTGATGGGAGCCCCTTATTTTTGTAAGGACGATACAGTTGGTTGGTTGATCGTGAAATTCAGTCACTATTTCCAAAAGTATTTCATGATTTCACGATCTTCATTGCATGAGCTAAAATGGGACAGCCCCTTCCCGCTTTAAAATCGCGGGAAAAAGGGGCTGGTTCAGGCCGCAAACAATGTGCTGGCATGAAAAAATGAGCCTTTCATCACGGGGTTTTCTTTCCCCCGCTCGGTTAAACGGCTGCAGCCGGAGCCAGTTCGATTGCCGGCCCAAAAAATTCATAGCGGATATTTTCTTTGGCCACGCCAAGCTCAGTTAAAATTTGCACCGTATTTTTCAAAAATGGGACCGGACCGCAAATATAACAAACCGTTTGCGCAGTTACCACCTTTCCCAAAAATGCTTTGGAAAGATGGCCTGTGAAATCGCAGCCGCTGTTTTCATAAAGGGGATGCCCGTACCCGAAATAATAATGCCCGTTTTCAAGCTTTTCAATATGGTGTTTTGCTTCCGCTTTAAAAGCATGGAAATCTTCATTGCGGGCAGCATGAATAAAATGGATTTCGCGTTTAGAGCCGGCATCCGCTAAAGCTTCCAGCATGCTCATCAGCGGCGTCAGGCCGACCCCGCCGCTGATCAGGGCAACCGGTGCTGGTTCATCGGCAAGTGTGAAGGCGCCGGCCGGTGCGCTGATCTCAAGCTCATCCCCCGTTTTGACATGATCATGTAAATACGTTGACACCTTTCCATTTGGTTCATGATCCGCTTCCCGTTTCACCGAAATCCGGAAGTACTCATGTCCCGGCCCGCATGAAAGGCTGTACTGGCGGTTAAACAAGTATGTCTCACCCGGAATTTTTACTCTCAGCGTGAGATATTGTCCCGGAAGATAGGACGGCACCGGGCCCCCGTCCGCCGGTTTTAAATAAAAGGACGTAATGGCATTGCTTTCTTTTACTTTTTTTACAACTGTGAACGGTTTAAAGCCTTCCCATCCTCCTCTTTTGGTTTCCGCTTCCCGGTACATTTTTTTCTCGACTTCGATGAAAACGTCGGCAATGGATCCGTATGCTTCAGCCCAAGCCTGCAAAACCTCTTCCGTGGCCGCATCTCCTAATACTTCTTTAATGGCTTTCAGCAGAAATTCCCCGACAATCGGATAATGCTCCGGTTGAATGCCCAGGCCGCGGTGTTTGTGTGCAATTTGTTCCACAACCGGCAAGATCGTTTCCAAATGGTCAATATAAGAAGCAGCCGCTAATACAGCATTGGCAAGTGCTGTTTGCTGCCTTCCCTGTGACTGATTCGTTTGATTAAAAATATTCAGCAGCTCGGGGTGTGCGGCAAACATCGTTTTATAGAAGTATGTAGTAATGTCCGTCCCCTGTGTTTTTAATACGGGCACAGTTGATTTTACGATCTCAATGGTTTTCTGCGATAACATGATTTTCACTCTCCAAATAGTAGTATTTAAAATATATCTTTAAGATAGTGCTTCTTCGTTTTTAAAGCAATATTTTAAATATATCTTTAATAATGTTGTCACATTTTCCGGAAAGGAAAAAAATGAACGCCATTTTCGGCGGGAACAGGTATAATGGGATTGGCAGGTGATATCAATGCGTTTAACCCATTACTCTGATTATGCTTTGCGCGAATTAATCTATCTCGCTTCATTGGAAGAAGGAAAATTAGCCAGCATCAAAGAAATCGCGGATGCCTACAACATCTCAAAAAATCATTTAATGAAAATCACATACGAGTTAAGCCAGCTCGGGCTGGTGAAAACAGTGCGCGGAAGGGGAGGCGGCATATGCCTGAACAAACATCCTCGCGAAATTAATGTTGGAAAACTGATCCGCATAACAGAAGATGATTTTAAATTGGTGGAATGTATGGAAGATGGGGCCTCTGCCTGTATCATCTCCCCCGTTTGCGGATTAAAGCATGTTTTAAACGAAGCCCTCGTCGCTTATCTCCGCGTGCTCGACAAATATACACTGGAAGATTTAGTAAAAGATCCCTTATCCTATAGGCAGCTGCTTGTAAAATAAAACTAAGTGGTGCAGCGTCATTTCCGATAAAAATAGTGGTAGAAGTAAAGAAAAAATAAGGTGAACAAAATAAACATAGACATTAAAAAAGTCACATATGGAAATAAATCTGTACTTGAACATTCAGTGCAATTCTATTTTATGATTTAAGTGAGTATACAAAATTTGATATCAATAAGGAAGGCTATTTACTCATCATTTTTTAAATTAAATTTATTTTAAACAAATCATTTATTCGACCAATTATGACAACATTTTTTAAATTTAATGTTATAATGCGAGTATTAAGTGAACAAGCATTAAAGGAGAAAGCTCTATTCCTCTTCTTTTTTCTTATTAAAGGAGAGAAATCATGACTCGTAAGGTACCGAATGTTTTCAGTGCATTATCCAATCGTTCTTTTTCTTTTCTCTGGATCGGTCAAAGTTTTTCAATGTTTGCCTTTTCCATTAATACGACCTGCCTCCCATTTCTTGTCTTTCATGTTGGAGGAGGCGCAGCGGAACTGAGTATTGCCCAGACATTTTTTATTGTTCCGCAACTCGTCTTTTTATTTATCAGCGGCATTTATGTCGATAGAATTCCGAAAAAAACCATATTAAGCAGTGTTGATTTTTTAAGAGGGATCGCAGCAGCAACTATAGCCGGATTATTGCTGACCCATCAGGCATCCACTTTCTATGTCTATGTCCTGACAGCACTTCTTGGCACCTTTAGTTCATTTTACCGGCCGGCTGTTCGCAGCATGCTGTCATGGATCGTCGATGATAAGTACCGGTTGTCGGCAAATTCGCTTAGAAGTATTTCCCAGCAATTGAGCAAAATAATCGGACCAGTTGTCGGCAGTTTCCTTGTCGTATCTGTAAGCTTATTTTCAGCTTATACGATAAATGCTATACTCTTTGCTCTATCTGCCTTACTAGTATATTTTGTTAGACCTCAAAAACGTGAATATCGTAACGGGGAAACCAGTAGGAAGAAGGGAAACTTCCTAGTGGATTTGTTCGCAGGATGGTCCACGCTTATAGAAGTACCTTGGCTGGGCACTACGATACTGCTTGGGTCTTTGGCGAATATGGGAATCGCCGGTTTCGACGTTATTCTATTACCGATTTATGCAAAATCCGTTCACGGCATCGAAGCATTCGGATGGTTTTTGACCAGTATGGCCGTTGGTTCGCTTCTTTGCGCACTGGTCATCGGACGGATCGACCGTTTAGCGAAAAGAGGAATACTTTATTATTCTTTTATGGCAGCCTCAGGTCTCTTTGTCATTAGTTTAGCAATGACGCCTCCTTTCTGGCTGATTCTTGTCATCTTAGCAGCATTTGGGTTTTGTTTGTCTGCCTTTATCATCATATGGGAAAGCGCAACACAGGAATTGATTGACAAAAAGCTTTTGGGGCGTATTACGAGTATTGAAATGTTTTTCGGCCTCTTACTATTACCAGTTAGTTACAGTCTCTTCGGCTGGTTAGTGGACAAGGTGGTTAACCTTTCACTGACAATAGTGATTGCAGGCATAACAATCTTCCTTTTTTCGATTCTCGGCCTATTCAATCGGAAAATACGAACACTAAATTAAGGGTTGCTGAATAAGCAAAAGGTTTGGCAAGGATGCTGACAGCTTTGGTAAAAATTGAATGCAAGTATGTTATAAAAATGCAGGAAAAAACTTGCACTTGAAACGCGCCCCATGTGAAGAAAGAGACTCGTTTTTTCGCGCTTCCTTAACGTAGGCGGGCTCTATGTGAAGGAAGAACCTCGTTTTTGCTTGCTTTCTTAACATAGACGCTCCCTACGTTAAGAAAGACTGTCGTTTTTTCGCGCTTCCTTAACATAGACGCCCTCTACGTGAAGAAAGAAACTCATTTTTCCATGCTTCCTTAACATAGACGCCCCATACGTGAAGAAAGACCTTCTTTTTTCCATGCTTCCTTAACGTAGACGACCTCTAGATGAAGAAAGACCATCTTTTTTCCGTGCTTCCTTAACATAGATGCCTTCTACGTGAAGAAAGACCGTCTTTTTTGCTTGCTTTCTTAACATAGACGCTCCCTACGTTAAGAAAGGCCGTCTTTTTTTCGTGCTTCCTTAACATAGACGGGCCTTATGTTAAGGAAGAGACTCGTTTTTTCGCTCTTCCTTAACGTAGACGACCTCTACGTAAAGAAAGACTGTCTTTTTTCTGTGCTTCCTTAACATAGATGCCTTCTACGTGAAGAAAGAAACTCGTTTTTGCTTGCTTTCTTAACGTAGACGACCTCTAGATGAAGAAAGACCGTCGTTTTTCCATGCTTCCTTAACATAGACGCCCTCTACGTGAAGAAAGACCTTCTTTTTTCCACGCTTCCTTAACATAGACGCCCCATACGTGAAGAAAGACCTTCATTTTTCTGTGCTTCCTTAACATAGACGCCCTCTACGTGAAGAAAGGCCGTCTTTTCCAAAAAAATTTTTTCCAACCTTCCTGAAAAGTGTTAAAATGATAGATAAATTATATAAATATAAAAATTTTGGAGAAGGTGGTTTGGCGATGTTAGAGGAAGCTTTTTTACATACCTTATATGATGCTTACAAAAATAGAAAAGCGCTGAATAAGGATGTTTTTCCGACAGGCATTAATTTAGATGAGGCTTATCGGATGCAGCATGCTTTTACTGCGGCAAAAAAAGAAAACCATGAAACGTTAAAAGGGTATAAGATCAGCATGACAAGCCCCGAAACACAGGCATTATTTGATGCGCGTGAACCATTGTACGGCGAGTTGACCGATCAGCAGGTGACAAACCATATATCCCTCAGCAAAGATACGCTTAATCCATTGATCGAATTGGAATTGGTTTTTCTTGTAAAAGAACGGCTTACGGCAGACGCGTCTGAAGCAGAAATCATCCAAAAGACACAAGTTGCGCCGGGATTGGAAATTCCTGATTCCCGATTTAAGGACTGGTTCCCTAAAATGCCAAAAGAACAAGTTTGCGCAGACGGGGCTGTCGGCGGAAAAGTAGCTTTTGGGGAAGCCAAAGATTATACATATGGCGATATTAATAATATCCATGGCCAATTGCTCCTTAACGGCAAGGTGCTCGATGAAGGCAAATCTTCAGCTGTCATGGGGCATCCAGTTCATGCCGTAAAATGGCTGCTGAAAAAACTAGGCGAACATCAGGCAGCGCTTGAACCGGGCATGTTTGTCTCATCCGGCACATTTATCCTGCCAAAGCCGCTGGAAGCTGGAACATATAGCGGAAAATTTGAAGGAATTGGTACGGTGAAATTGACGGTCACAGAATAGAAATGATGCGTCCGCATAACAAATGCGCAGCAAAAAACATCTCCGAAAATGCCAGCAGGAGATGTTTTTTTGGACATACAGGCACCTGTTTACAATGAACCGCGGCTGCAGATATCCCTCCCTTCCAGACATCCACAATGCCACACCCGCACAAGCATGAAAATGAGTAAAAAGAGATCATATAGTCGGCCAATTGATCCATGCTTTTACAGAAAGAGGCATTACATTCCTTCCGGGTGGTACAATGGTTGCAGTTTTTCAAGATCTTCAATGAACAGATGAATATCTTCAGCGGATAAATGAACCGGCATTTGATCATATAAGGTCAAGATTTGGCCTTCATGGTCATCCCGGTGCTTCTTCAAATAATCATATAAGGATCTGAACTGGTTTGCATTAATGGTCGATACTGTAACAAATTGTTTGACATGCTGCAGTGAAAATTCATTCCGGTTCTTATCAAATTCTCCTTTAATCACATTCCCTTCGATGTGCATCACGAACACTCCCAAGCCGATTGATTGATAAAATTGTTTTGCCCTATTGCTTGGTTTTCATTCACCTAAATACCGCCATTCTTTCAACGCGGTATTTAGGTGTTCTAAGCAGGTCAACAATTACGAGGCGGTAATGGCTTTGTCCGCTTCCGTTGCAGCCCATGCCGTCATTTTTACTGGATTGGAAAATAATTGCAGCAGTTGTTCTTCTCTTTTGCTGCCGGCATGTTTTTTTGCGGGCGCGGCAAGTCGGCATCTTGCAAAGAATACCACGCTGCCGGGCCGGGGCACGAATACACGGCCAAATCAGAAACCGTTGCCGTCCATTGGCCATCAAAATTTGAAACCGTTGCCGTTTTTGTTTTGAGGTTTATTGGTTTTTTTGCGGGATATACAAATACTGTATGCAATATGAAGGAGGAGGATGCATCGATGAATATTTATGAACAGCAAAAAAACGGACAACCTGCCCAAACCCAGCCGGAACAACCGGGCATTGAATCGCTGATGAATCCGCGGCCTGTCCAACCGCTGAATTATAAAGGCAGTGAAAAATTAAAAGGACGGGTGGCGCTCATTACTGGTGGAGACAGCGGTATCGGACGTGCTGTTGCGATCGCTTATGCAAAAGAAGGCGCGAACGTAGCCATAAACTATTTAAATGAACAAAACGATGCTGAAGAAACGAAGAGCCTTGTTGAAGCAGAAGGCGTCCAATGTCTGCTGCTACCGGGGGATGTCTCCCAAGAAGCAACATGTAAACAGCTCGTTGAAAAAACGGTAGCAGAGTTTGGAAAACTCGATATTTTGGTCAATAATGCAGGCGTGCAGTTCCCTACTGAAAAGATTGAAGATATTACCCATGAACAATGGGACAAAACCTTCCGTACCAACATTTATTCCGTCTTTTATATGTGCAAATATGCCGTCCCGCACTTAAAACAAGGCAGTGCCATCATTTCAACGGCATCTATTAATCCCTATGTAGGCAATCCGAAACTCCTAGACTATACTGCTACAAAAGGGGCCATTGTCGGATTTACGCGCAGCCTTGCACAAAATCTCGCCTCAAAAGGGATACGCGTCAATATGGTAGCACCAGGACCGATTTGGACACCGCTTATTCCTTCCACTTTTGACGAAAAGACAGTGGAAAGCTTTGGGCTTAAAACCCCGCTCGGACGCCCGGGACAGCCGGCCGACCATGCAGGGGCATATGTGCTTTTAGCTTCTGATGAAGGGGCTTATATTACCGGTCAGTGCATCCATGTTAACGGCGGCATGGCAATGTCATCTGATGGAAAAAAACTGCAGAAAATCTTTTCTGCAGTTTTTTTAACTCTTCCACCCAAATGAACAAATGGATGCGATGATATGGACTTTAAAGACCCTCACGTTTTAAAACAGCAAATCATTCAAATTCTTGAATTTTATTATCCTGCCTGCATAGATACGGAAAACGGCGGGTATATAAACGGTTTTCTCGATAATGGCTCCATCAATGACCGGGAAACAAAGCATCTGGTCGGTACAAGCCGGTTTATTTACAATTTCAGCATTGGCTCCCTGATTGGCGGGCCGGAGTGGTGTGCACAGGCCGCTGCCCACGGTATTGAATTTCTGAAAAATCGCCATCGTGATAAAAAATACGGCGGCTACTTTTTTGAATTAAAAGGGCAGAGTGTAAAAGATCCCGCAAAAATGACATACGGCCATGCATTCGCCCTGTTGGCAGCCGCCATTGCTGATCAAGCCGGCATCCGGGGTGCGAAGGAACTGATCGAGGATCTGTACCATGTTACAGAGCAGCATTTCTGGGATCCGGACGACGGGCTCTACCGGGATGAATGGGATGCATCCTGGTCAACACTTTCTTCCTACCGCGGGCAAAACGCAAATATGCATATGTGTGAAGCCATGCTTACGGCATACGAAGCAACCGGCGAAAAGAAATACTTAAACCGGGCATATAAACTAGCAGAAAGCGTCTGCCGCACATTAAAAGAGAGATCCGGCGGAATGATCTGGGAAAACTACACACCTGACTGGCAGCCGGATTGGACCTATCATCTTCACCAAACAAAAGATGAGTTCCGCCCATACGGCTTTATTCCCGGCCATCAGCTGGAATGAAGCAAACTGCTGATGTGGCTTGACCGCCATCTCTCTGAACCGTGGATAGTTGAGACAGCTGAAGAACTTTACGGAAAAGCCTGGGAGAAAGGCGCTGATGAAACATTCGGCGGCATCTTTTTTGCACTCTCTCCACAAGGCGAAGTCATTGATACGGATAAAAACTACTGGGTGATATCGGAAGCGATCGCAGCCTCTGCGCTTCTTGCCGCAAAAACCGGAAAAAGTATCTACTCCGAGCGGTACAATCAGCTGTTTTCTTATGCTTCCAACTACTTGATCGACCACCAATACGGCGGCTGGTATAAACTGCTCAACCGGAAAAATGAACGTGTTTCCGGCCCGAAAAGCTCCCCGCCGAAAACCGACTACCATCCCGTCGCTGCCTGCTACCAGGCACTGCAGGCATTTTCAAAACCATAAGCAGCGGAAACTTTCACTTTATCAACAGAAAAAGCGCCAAATCTTTTGGCGCTTTTTCTGTTTAAAGGCTGAGCTGGGATCCGGAAAGGCCGGCAAGCCTGCCATCCCCGGCACAAATTTTGCACAGCCGTTTAATTGTACAGACGCTTATTTTCCTCTTGTTTTTCCATCAGCCACCATAATGAATGTCTTGGATTTTCTATAGCTTCCTTATACTCCGTCTTCGTCGCCACTGTTGGGTACGAACCCTTTAGAGACTTTCCGGAAGTACTGGTGAACAAGAACAAGATGACGAAAAAGCCAATAAGGCTGAAGAATGTCAGATAAAAAGCAGGCGCCAGGGCATTCCCGGTTTGGTGAACCAGCCATGTTGAGATGAGCGGGGTAGTGCCGCCAAATAATGAAACAGAAACATTAAAAGTCACAGCCAGTGTTCTGTACCGAATATCCGTGTAAAACATGGTTGGCAAAGTACCAGGCATCGTGCCTTCATAAGTTGAAAGCAAAATACCTAAAATGAGAATACCTAAAAATACGAATGCAATTGTATTCAAATGGATGAAGTAAAATGCAAGGACAGATAATAAGGTTAATCCGCCTAAACCCATGATTAAAACCGTCTTGTTTCCAATTTGGTCGCTGAGCTTCCCAAACAATAAAGCGAGCGGCACCATAATCACCATAATCAGCGTAATTAATACCGTCCCTGCCGTACTGGATAAACCAATCACCTCATCCAAATACGATGGCATGTAGGATAATAACATATAGTTTGTAACATTAAAGAATGCGACAGATACGAAACATACTAGAATGTCTTTTTTATGGTTTTTTAAAATCGAAAGGAAGCTTTCCTCCTGGACACCCTCCACAGAAAGTTCATTTTCGAAAATGGGGGTTTCCTCTAAATGGGCTCTTAAATAAAACCCTACCAGCCCTAAAGGCAAGCCAAGCAAAAATGGAATTCGCCAACCCCATGTGGCCATCTGCTGGTCAGTTAGCGTGATGAAGAGCGTACTGGCAAGGAGTGAAGCTAATATATAGCCGGCAAGCGTACCAATTTCCAGTCCGCTTCCAAGCACATTACGCTTATTGTCCGGGGAAGATTCTGCAATATAGACCATGGCGCCGGCATATTCGCCGCCAGTTGAAAATCCTTGAATAATTCTGGCTACTAATAAGAGCACCGGGGCCCATATTCCAATTTGGTCATACGTAGGTAATAAACCGATTAGGAGTGTGGAAAAAGCCATTAAAATAATCGTGATGGTTAAAACGACTTTTCTCCCATATTTATCTCCGATTCTGCCGAATATAACACCGCCTAAAGGGCGCATTAAAAAGGCAATCGCAAATGTGGCAAATGTAAACATTAATTTCAGCTCGTCATTCTCCACGGCACTAAAAAAGTTCCGGCTGATAATGACAGCTAAATAAGAATACAAGCCAAAATCAAACCATTCCATCGCGTTTCCTACTCCTGTAGCAAACACGCTTTTTTTCGTTTGTCGAATATTAACGATGTTAATTTTTTTCTTATTAAATACCATTTTTCAAATCTACTCCTTATTTGATAGTTTTCGGCACCTGTCTTCCCTTCTATAAAGATTCATTTTTAATACCTACATTGATAAAAGATTTTTTCATCAGCCGTCATTTGTTTTGGCTTTCTTTTTCAAAAACCCGCAGGCGAATGGAAATGGGAATCATTGAAATTAAAAACCACTCGTTGATACTTCAGCATTTCTGCTAATATTTCCAGAAAAACCACCGAATAGATGGCAGGCATATGTAGTGCAAGAATTGATCAACTACTCGAAGATAGCGGGCAAGAGTGCAAGTTAGCAAAGTGAAAAAGGGCTTAAAATGGGCGGAGGCGGACAGGAAACGGAGGCTTAAGGCGCCTCTAAAGATTTTTACGGGCAGCTGGTTCCCCACCTATCTTCTTTATACCTCAAATAGTGAAAGCGGGTTATATGCCGTTAAAGACGGAACGCATTACAGATGAACAATCGGACAACGCTCAACAGCTTTTTTGAACGGTTCATTGATTAGTTTACCATAATCGAAGTGTTAACGCAAAAAATCAGCTTCCACCCCATTATTTCAACGGATCAGGCCAACAGCAATGCTGTAAAATGGTCATTCAATCTGTGCTTAAATATCTCTATGTTTGTCCTGCAATGATAAAAAAGCTGCTTATCCTCTTCATGATTTTATCTCCCACCTGCTCTTCCCCGTCTCCATAAAGGATACAAGCGATGTTAGCGCCATTTCCACCATATCGCTAACCGCCTGATCGGTGTAAAACGCAGTGTGCGGCGTGACGATCACATTGGGAAAAGATCTCAGAATAGCCAGCTGGTGGTGGGCCAAAATATCCGTGCGGCGGTCATAATGAAAAATCCCTTCCTCATCTTCCAGTACATCAATCCCGGCAGCGCCGACTTTCCCCGCCTCGATCCCTGCGATAAGCGCATCCGTATCCACTACGGCACCACGGGAACAATTGATGATGCAAACGCCGTCCTTCATTTTTGCAATCCGATCCTGGTTAATCATATGGTATGTACGATCAAATAAGGGTGTGTGGATGGTTATCACATCGCTTTCCTTCAGCAGTTCATCCAAAGATACATATTTCAAAATGCCGCGCAATTCATCTCTTTCAACGGTATCGTGTGCAATGATGTTGCAGCCAAAACCGGACAAATTTTTCGCAACAATACTGCCGATTCTGCCGGCGCCAATAATCCCGATCGTTAAGTTATGCATTTCCCTGCCCTGAATCCCTTCCACAGAAAAATCTTGTGTCTCCACACGGCTTAAGATCTGTTTTGCTTTCCTTACACACATCAAAATCAGCATCGTTGCAAAATCGGCAACACAATAGGGCGAATACGCCACATTCGAAAAACGAATGCCATATGCTTTGGCGGCTTCCTGATCGATATGATTATACCCTGCAGTCCTCAAGCCAATATATTTTACACCGGCATCTCTTAAAGCCATAAAAGTTTCGGCGCCCACCGGATAATTCCCAAGGATCGTCACCGCTTCAGCCCCCATTGCTTTCATTGCCGTTTCAGGGGTTAACACATCATCCACATACTTGATATCCAAATCAAATTTTCTCGCGAATTTCTGAAATAAGGGGAATTCATCCGCCCGCGTCTCATAGGCAACAACTTTTCTCATACGACAGCTTCCTTTCCATTCATTTTGATCATGCTAAAAACTACGCATGGCTTCATTAACCACGCCCGCAATAAACCCATCTCCTCCCCATGTCTCCAATTGGATTCCGGTGTCCAGAAGCCTGGTTTTACCAGGCCAGCGACAAGATACCCATGCCCAATCCAACAAGACGGATCAGCGATTCTTTCTATTTCATTTTTGCCAAAGTGAACGATCGTCCGGTCTTTTTATACATCGTAACGGCTTCAAAAGCAAAGATTTTACGTGTTTCCTATAAAACCCCTACACTTTTTATTCGACAAAAGCGGCAGAAATCCTTGTCAAATTTGTAATTTTTGTTTATTCAGGAAGTTCTAGATAGTCGCTGTCTAAAAGCACTGCGTTGCTTGAATCTACTTCTGACTGGACCGATAAAATATGACTGGAGAATTGTACACTCAAGCTTTCAAATAAAGTTTTCCGTTGTTTTCATATGAAAATCTTTGAGATAATCTTTCGCAGCATCTGCTGTAATCCAGTAAAGGAATCCATTTCTGCAATTTGATTTGCGCTTTTTTTAATAGCATCGAGCTGGCTTTTCAACGAACTTGCCGCCGATTTCAATTCATCCGAAAAAGAAACGACTTCAGTCATCTCAACTTTGTTGCCCATGGTTTGCCTCCTTTACTGTTGCAATTTTCGATAATTATCCCTGAAATATTCATAGCTACAAATCCCATTTGATAAATTTTGTTAAATTAGTTGAAAATAACGGTATTTAATTAAGAACCGTAGCCAATTCATAAAATAACTGAATTTTCAATAGAACAACTCTGGTATTTTGGGCATACTTGCCCCTTGACTGAAAAATTTATTTTTTCAGCTATGAGAAGTATTCTATTGGTCATTCCAATTGTAGCTTTTGAATTCGATTCAGTACATCCCAAAAGAAATTTTGATACACAAAACTCGATGATAGTTTGAAGTAAAGGGATCTGCCTGATTTCACGACTTTACTTGCCGCTTTAATTAACCGAGTACGTATCGTATCAATTTGCATAGTTTTTTGACCTTCCGGAAAACAAAGAGTTCGTAACCAATTGGTCAAATTATATGCAAGAAGTGTTAACATCATTTTTACTTCGTTCACTAGAAAAGCGTGGCTATTCATATGATCAAAGTAAAAGCCATTTTTTGCTTCTTTGATATAGTTTTCCATCGTCCCTCTTTTTTGATAAGCTCGGACGATATCTTGAGGGAAAGCTAATTCAAAGTTAGTAACAAAAAAGGAATGGGTAAAGAACAGCTCACCTGCAGGACGTACCGATTGAATAATCACCCTTCTTGGTTTTGACCATGATTTTGCTTGGTAAATCGTTTCTTCATAATAGGTTTCCGTCTTGGAAACATCTAAAGGTGCGGAAGAAGGATGGTATTCCTTCGCTAAACTTTGTAGTTGTGAATTCGATTTCAACCGAATAATATACAAAACAGATTCTTCTTCACACAGATCGTATAATCCCGGAACAGCAAACCCGCTATCTCCACGAAGAAACAGGGTAGTTTCCGGAAACATTTCGTTATAATGTTTAATGAGAGGCCGAATAAATTCCACCACACCATTTGATGTATAAACATTTCCGGGACGGAGTTGTGCTTTCAAAAAGTCACCAGTCGCACCATCAAAGGCGACTAATGGATGAAAACCCATCGTGCCATAATGAGTATTATATGACGAAGATTCTTGGTCCCCATATGTATCCGAATGAGTCGAATCCAAGTCGATAAATAACTCTTTCGATTGTCGAAAACAATGAATCTTATCAAGCACTTCTTGGTTAGCCAGATTTAATTGTTCAATTGAATCTTTATCAAATCGTGTATAAAAGCGAGACAAACTGGGCTGGGAAGCAAGTGTTGGAGTTTCAATGATTTCCTTAAACACAGGATCATGAGTCAACTGATCAGCCGCATCATCTTCCGCATACCCGGCAATGATTTGATAGACTTTTTGACGTAACAAGTTTTCATTTGAATGAAGATAATATTTCCTTGAATCGTTAAGTCTCAAGTACTTAACTAAAGTCTTTGAAAAACCAATTTTTTCATCGAATTCTCTAAAAAGAAACTCACCTGTATCGGAGGAAAGAGAACCTCCATCATTTGACAATTTAATTTTATGATTGAAATCAAGTGTTTTTTGCGTTAAAGTAACCATATAAAGAGTCCTTTCTGTTTGGTTTTTGTTTTGGTTACTTTAACTTTAACAGAAATGGATTCTTTTTTCATTTTTTTAATGAATTACAATAAAGCCGAAAAGGCTTGGTAATCCATAAGTTATAATAAGTTTCTGAATTTCTGTGAATAATTCAGGGTATATTTTCTCCGATTATTTTTTTGGTCTCGCTCATCATCACACCTCCAAGTTTTTTGGTATTCATTTTATTTTATATACTTCTATATATTATTATACGCGAAACGAGTAAAAAAGTACATTATGTTAGATAAAATAGTGCATGTTTTGAATACTTTTATAAGATAAAGATGAAAACCAAAAAATCCGTCCTTCAGCTAAAGTTTTTCCGTTCTGAAATGTATTATGAACTTCATTCGCTAATAGTATGAATCGTCTACACTTAACCGGACAACAAATTAAGGTCAAGCAACCGCGCTAAGTGTATGCTGCACACTAATCATAAGTGACTGTTCTTGAAACTTTACATGGAGTCGCGGGCATGCTCGCTAGTTGTACAGATTAGCTGAATTCCCGGCTTAGCGGCATAATCAAAGAGGATCCAAGTGAATTGGCGACAGTAATTCTAGAACCTATCTGCTTTCATTTTGATTGGTCGATGAACCGATGAAGAAATTCTGACGTTAGTTCTTTAAAGAACAAGAACACCTCGAGGTTTTGCCCCCGCTTTCAAAAAAGACAGAGAGTCAAGGCGCTTCTCTGGCACCATCCATCTTGAAATTTTGGGACGTGGCAAGGCATATCCTGTATATCTCTGAAAAAATTGGGATTATAGTTGCGTATTTGAAAAAAACAATTGACGCGCAGAGTAAAAAAGTCATATACTTTATTTAACGAATTTGTTAAATATTAAATTTGACATTTGGAGGAGGTGCGACATGCTGCTGGGTGAAATTGCTGACATAAAGACGGGTCTAGTTTTAAGCAGGAAAAAAGCGGAGATCGAATATACGGCAAAGGCCACATATAAACTGCTGTCTCTTAAAAATATAAGCGAAGATGGATTCCTCGAAAATGATTCGTTTGAAGAGTTTGTTAGTAATGATGAGTTAGAAGATCATTACTTTACCAAAGAAGGCGATGTATTGATGCGGTTAAGTCAGCCGTATACAGCAGTCTGTATCGATAAAGAGTACAGCGGCTTATTGATTCCATCTTACTTTGCCATTATCAAAGTCGATCAGTCAAAAGTTATGCCCCGATACATAGCATGGTATCTTAACACGTGGAATGTGAAAAAAGAGTTGGAGCGTTCTCAAGCGGGAAGTCGGATACCGAGTACGAATCAACATGTTTTAAAAACCATTCCTATTATAGCTGCATCACTTTCCAAACAAAAAGCACTAATAGAACTATATCAGCTCCATCAAAAAGAAAAACGATTGTATAAGAAGCTGATTGAAGAAAAAGAGCTGCTATTTCAAGGCATTGCTCAACAAATTTTAAGTGGTAAGAATCAGGAGGAGAAATAATGGTTGAACAGACAACACAAGAGAAAATTAACAGCGTTTTATGGCAAGCTGCCGATACGTTTAGAGGAAAAATCGATTCATCAACTTATAAAGATTACATTTTAACCATGTTGTTTATTAAGTATCTGAGTGATACGTATAAAGAGAAATTAGAAGAATATACAAAGCGCTACAATGGAGATGAACAACGCATTCAACGTGCATTATCGAGAGAACGGTTTGTATTGGATGAAACATCCACCTTTGACTATTTATATAGTAAAAGAAATGATCCGGAAATCGGGGAGATCATAAACAAAGCGTTGGAACGAATTGAAAATGAAAACTCGGGGAAACTTCGTGGCGTTTTCCGCAATATTGATTTTAATTCAGAGGCGATTCTAGGGAAAGCAAAAGAACGGAATGCCATGCTCCGTTCTTTGTTAGAGGATTTTAATCAATTATCTCTAAGACCGTCGCAATTAGGAAATGAAGATATTGTCGGAAATGCTTATCAATATATGATCGGGCTTTTTGCTTCAGATGCAGGGAAAAAGGGTGGAGAATTTTACACGCCAGCCGAAGTTTCAGAACTTTTGGCACGATTAGTAAAACCGCAAGAAAACGATCGTATTTATGACCCGACGTGTGGTTCAGGTTCATTATTAATTAAAGTGGCAAAACAAGTACCAAGTAAAAAAGTGGCGATTTACGGTCAGGAACGGAATGGTGCAACACACTCGTTAGCGTTAATGAATATGTATTTGCATGGCATTGATGATGCAAAAATTGAATGGGGAGATACATTAGCGAATCCACTGCATTTGGAAGATGGCAAGTTAATGAAGTTCCAAGTCATTGTAGCGAATCCCCCATTTTCATTAGACAAGTGGGCCATGGGATTTGCCGGTGAAGGAAACACAGATAAAAAATTTAAAATGGAAGCAAGCCTTGACCCATATAGAAGATTTGAATGGGGCGTTCCGCCAAGTTCAAAAGGGGACTATGCGTTCGTTCAACATATGCTGTATTCATTAGCGGAAAACGGAAGAATGGCGACGATCCTGCCTCATGGTGTTCTTTTCAGAGGAGCGAGTGAAGGAAAAATCCGCAAACAAATTATTGAGCTGAATCTGCTGGATGCTGTCATCGGGCTTCCGGAAGGTTTATTTTACGGTACCGGAATTCCAGCTTGTATTATGGTATTCCGAAAAGACCGAACAAGAAAAGACGTCCTCTTCATTGATGCTTCTGGTGAAGAACATTATGAAAAAGGCAAAAACCAAAACAAATTAAGAGAACAAGATATCGAAAAAATTGTGGAAACTTATGAGAAACGGGAAACGATTGATAAATACTCCTATGTCGCTACCATTGATGAAATTCGCGAAAACGACTATAACTTAAACATCCCACGTTACGTCGATACATTCGAAGAAGAAGAACCGGTCGATATGGAAGCGGTGAAAGAAAATATCGCCAATATTAAGAAAGAACTTAAAGAAGTAGAAGCACAGATGGAAAAGTATTTGAAAGAGTTAGGATTGTAGGTGTGAAAATGAATAGTCAAAATATTTTACAGCAAATAAATGCCGAAGCTAAGTTTATAGAAAATTCTATAGGATATCAGAAAACAAAAATAGGTACTATTCCAAAGGATTGGAAAGTGAAAAAGTTAAAAGATATATCAAATAGAGTCCAAAGAAAGAATGATGGTAAGTCTCATAATGTATTAACCATATCCTCAAAAGGAGGATTCCTTAATCAAACTGAAAGATTTAGCAAGGTAATTGCAGGGGAAAATCTTGCAAAATACATTTTGCTTAGAAAAAATGAGTTTGCATATAACAAAGGAAATTCAAAAACTTATCCTTATGGATGTATATATAGGCTTGAAGATTATGAAGAGGCGTTAGTTCCAAATGTATATTATTGTTTTGAAATAAGAGAAGGGGTTACTGAGTTTTACAAGCACTATTTTATAACCGGAAAATTGAATAAATTTTTAGCGAGGGTAATAAATACAGGTGTGAGAAATGATGGTCTACTAAATTTAAACGTTACTGATTTTTTTGATGTTCCAGTAGCAGCACCTCCAATAAAAGAACAACAAAAAATTGCATCAATTCTCTCCACTTGGGACAAGGCAATTGAGCTAAATGAAAAGCTAATAGAGCAGAAAAAAAAGCAGAAAAAAGGGTTAATGCAGAAGTTGTTGACGGGTGAAGTGAGATTGCCTGGGTTTGAAGGGGAATGGGGTAAATTTAAAATCAAGGAAGTATGTAATGTTGTAAGTGGTGGAACTCCATCTACTAATGATAAAAAAAACTGGGACGGAAACATTCCTTGGTGTACTCCTACTGATATTACATCATCAGGTAAATTTATCCGTAATACAAAACAAACAATAACAGAAAAGGGATTGAAAAATAGTTCTGCTAATCTTCTTCCTAAAAACAGTATTTTAATGTGTAGTCGTGCAACTATTGGTCCACGTTCAATAAATAGGGTTGAAATGGCAACAAACCAAGGATTTAAGTCTTTTGTTTGCAATGAAGAATATTTAGATTATGAATTTTTCTATTATCTTTTGTCAATTTATATTCCTATCTTCAAAAAACTTGCCAGTGGTAGTACCTTTCTTGAAGTATCAAAAAAAGATGTAGAAAACACAAAAATTTTTATTCCAAAAGATGTAAAAGAACAAAAGGCAATAGGTTCTATTATTGGTAATTTGGATAAAGCAATAGAACTGTTAGAGGAAGAAACTAAAGAACTAAAACAACAAAAGAAAGGCCTTATGCAATTACTTCTAACTGGAAAAGTCCGTGTGAAGGTGTAATATGTTTACTGTTTCATAATGAGAAGCGGAGGTGTGAAAATGCAAAGGGAGAAAAGTTACGATGAACGTTATATCAGCCAAGTTCCGGCGATTGAAGTTTTGCAGAAGTTAGGATATCAATACCTATCACCGGAAGAAGCAGAAAGAATGCGGGGAAACCTACATCATGTATTGTTGACAACCGTTTTAGAGGAAAAGCTAAAAGAATTGAATTCTTATGAGTATCAAAGTCAAATTTATCAATTTAGCGAATCCAATATTCGCCAAGCCATTCGTGATTTAGATGAGCCGCTGACCAATGGATTGGTCAAAACGAATGAAGTGATTTATGAGACCATCATGAACGGAAGAAGCTATACAGAGTTTTTGCCGGATGGATCGAAAAAATCGTTTACCATTCAATATATCGACTGGAACAACATCGAAAATAATGTCTTTCATGTAGTGGAAGAATTTGAAGTGGAACGAATGGATGGGCGCGGTACTGTAAGACCGGATATTGTGTTGTTTGTGAACGGGATTCCTTTTGCGGTCATTGAATGTAAAAAAGCGTCAATTTCTATGAATCAAGGAATCAGTCAAATGATTCGCAATCAAGGAAAAGACTATGCGCCACAATTGTTTAAGTTTGTTCAAATTGTGATGTCTACGAATAAAAATGAAACCAAATACGCAACATGCAATACTCCGAAGAAGTTTTGGTCTGTTTGGAAAGAAGAAAAAGCGGAATGGCTGCAGAACTGGCTGGATAAAACAGTGGAAGGCAGACTGCCAACCATGCAAGATAAGAACATTATTTCACTGTTTCACCCCGAGCGTTTGTTAGAGTTAACCCAGTTCTTTACCTTATTTGATAAAGACGTGAAAAAAGTAGCCCGTTATCAACAATACTTTGCCATTAAAGAAATTATAAAAACGATTGAAGAACGAGATGAAAACGGCAATCGTCAAAGCGGCGTGATTTGGCATACACAAGGTTCAGGTAAATCACTAACTATGGTGATGTTAGCCAAGTATATATTATCTGAGCTGCGCGGTTTCAATCCTAAAGTCATTGTTGTAACAGATCGGGTTGAATTGGATAAACAAATACATAAAACATTCAGCCATACAAGATTAAAAGCAAGTCGTGCAACTTCAGGAAGCCATTTGGTAGATTTAATAAATGATAACCATTCTGATATTGTCACGACTTTAGTTCATAAGTTTGATACAGCGTCTTCCAAACAAAAGTCAATTGAATCCAGGGATATCTTTGTTTTAGTCGACGAATCACATCGTACACAGTATGGCGAGCTTCATCTAAAAATGAAGAAAGTATTCCCAAATGCTTGTTATCTCGGCTTTACGGGGACACCATTAATGAAAAAAGAAAAGAACACATTGATCAAATTCGGCAAACTCATTCATAAATACACAATTGCCGATGGTGTTCGGGATAAAGCGATCGTTCCCCTTTTATATGAAGGAAAAATGGTGGAACAATCGGTGAATCAAAAGGCGATCGATCATCGTTTAGAAATGATTACACGCAATCTGAATGACAAGCAAAAAGAGGAAGTAAAGCAAAGATGGAGTAAATATGAAAAACTTGCTTCTTCGGAACAGAGAATTTATTTAATTGCGGAAGATATTAACAAACATTTTGTAGAAAACTATAAAACACAAGGAAGCCAATTCAAAGCGATGTTGGCCACCAATAGTAAAATTGAAGCGATACGCTATCTTGAGGCTTTCGAGGAACTTAGTGATTTGAATTGTGCCGTTGTCATATCCCCACCTGATCAACGGGAAGGACATGAAGTAGTAGATCAGGAATCAAAAGATAAAGTTCAGCGGTTTTGGAAGCGAATGATGGATCGCTACGGAACGCCTGAAAAATATGAGGATGCGATCAAAGATGAATTTGTAAACGGCGACGAACTGGATTTGCTGATTGTCGTGGATAAATTGCTGACAGGTTTCGATGCGCCAAGAGCGACGGTGCTTTATGTCGATAAGCCAATGAAAGAACATACACTGTTACAAGCCATAGCCCGGGTCAATCGTCTTTATGAAGGAAAAGATTATGGTTTAATCATCGATTACCGTGGTTTATTGGATAAACTGGATGAAGCCATGCAGATGTATTCCGGCGCAGGTTTGGAAAACTTTGATCCGGAAGATTTAAAAGGTGCTATTTACGATGTCATAAGCGTAATTGGATCATTACGGCAATATTATTCCGATTTATGGCAAATTTTTGCACCAATTAAGAACAAGAACGATAGAGAAGAGTATGAAGTATGGTTGGAGGACGAGGAGCGCAGAGAAGAGTTTTATGGCGTTTTAAGCAATTTTGGCAGAAACCTTGGGATTGCGTTAGAATCGGAGAAAATCTATAATACTTTACCACCTGAAGAACTTCAAAAGTACAAAAAGGATTTCAAGTTTTTCCAAGATTTGCGGAAAAGTGTGAAGCTGCGTTATTCGGATACCATTGACCATAAAGAGTATGAAGCGAAAATGCAGAAATTAATGGATAACTATATCGCTGCTGAGGAAGTTATCCGCATTACGAATCCTGTAGATATTTTAAACGCAAAAGCTTTTGAAGAGGAATTGGAGCGCTTAGAGTCAAAGAGAGCCAAAGCGGATGCGATTCGTACTCGTTTAACGAAGAGCATTCATGCAAAGTGGGATGAAAATCCATCCTACTATAAAAAGTTTTCTGAGCGCATACAAGAGGCGATTCAAGAATACAAAGATAAACGCATTTCGGAAGCAGAGTATTTAAACCGAATGAAGGACATCATGAATGATTATCGTCGCGGTGAATCATCAGAAAGATATCCTGAAATAATAAAAGAAAATCGGAACGCACAGGCCTTTTACGGAGTAACGAAAGATATTTTGAGTGAAACAAAGGAAACGGCTGCAACTTATGACACGAACACTCTCGGAGATTTAGCATTAAAAATAGATGAAATCATTCAAGAACACCAAAAAGTCGATTGGCATGATAATGTAGAGATTCATAATCGAATTGCCCAAGAGTTGGATGATCTACTCTTTGATTTTAAAGAAAAGCATAATTTGGAAATCGACTTTGATACGATTGATAAAATTATTGAGCAAATTAAAACAGTTGCTCTAAGACGTTACTAAGGGCGGGAACAGCATGGAAAAGCATCAAATCGAGTACGCCAATAAAGTCATTGATTTCGTCTTGAAGCGAAAAAAAGTGAAAAATGTTAATCTTAATATCAAACCGGATATGACGATTGAAGTCACTGCAAATGACAGAGTGCCGCTAGACTTTATTTGTGATTTTGTAAAAACGAAGGGTGCATGGATATTAAAGAATGTCAAGACATTTAAAGATGTTCAGCCATATAGGCAAAGTGAAAGAGAATATGTAAGCGGCGAAACCTTTAAGTATTTAGGAAAGCAATATCGCTTACGGGTCATGCAAGAAGAGGAAGAGAAGGTGAAATATTTTCGGGGGTTTATCTATCTTTACGTTAAAGACACAGAAAATGTCAATCGTAAAGCCAAACTAATTGATGAATGGTATCGTGAAAAAGCTCAAAAAACATTCCATGAATCCCTTGCTAAAATGTTTCCATTGGTTCAAAAATATGGAGTCGATAAGCCAAATATTGATTTGCGTTCAATGAAAGCACGATGGGGCTCAGCTTTAACAGAAAAAAACACAATCTTATTAAACACCGATCTGATAAAAGCCCCAAAATATTGTATTGATTATGTTGTACTGCATGAGTTGATTCATTTTAAATACAACGACCATAGCGACAACTTTTATAAAATGCTGTATTCTCTAATGCCCGATTGGGAAAAGAGAAAGGCAATATTAGATGAAGAAGTAGTTAAAGACCTATAGAAGTGAACTACTCGGTTTAAAAACAACTAGATAAAACAACAGAAGGCAGTTCCCGGAATATTAACCTAGGAACTGCCTTTTGAATGTTATATTTCATTTCTAAAAAATTTATCTTTAACCTGAAATATTCATAGCTACAAATCCCATTTGATAAATTTTGTTAAATTAGTTGAAAATAACGGTATTTAATTGAGGGTTTTGCCGGCATAGCATGAAGGGCAAACGCGGCAAACAAAGCCGCGATTGCCACATTAAAGTGCCTGATGGACATCGTCATCTTCCGCCTCCCCTGCTTTTGTAAAGCGGTTCAGAACGAACAGCTGGCCGATTTCTGCCAATAAGCCAACAGAAACGAGTACAATCAGGTAGCGCACGGAATCCACATTGTGACTGTCAAACCCAGCAAGCAAGTTCTGGATATACTGTAAAGGCGAAACCCGCTGCCACATTGCAGCTGCCGAGGCCGGATCAAAGTGGATGCCGAGCGTATCCGTGAGAAACAAATACAGGCAAAGCACCATCAACAGAAGAAACATGCCGACCATCTTCAGTTGCCGCAACAAGTATACGGCAACAGCCACCATTGAAAAACTGATGGCAACGGACAATCCGATCCATGGCAAATATTATCCTCTGCGATATGCAAATAGGCAGCTGAAATTGCGCCAATCAGCAGGCCTTCCACAATTCCTGTGCCGGCAGTCAGTACAGCCGCCGGCATAATGGTCGCATACAACGGCTTTTCTTCTTCGAAAGAACTGCCGGAGGCGCGCCGTTTTTCAAAGGTTGATAGGACATAAGCCGTAAACAGTGCGGAAATGAAGAAAATCAGCACGAGATAGTACGGCACAAAACTGTCTTTTGCAACGATCGTCCCGCTGTTTTTCGTCTGCACCGGATTGGACAAAAAGTTTAGCAAATCTTCATTCGGACGGTTGCCGATACGGCTTTTTGCCAATACACCTGCGAAATTTTTCGCAAATTTCTCATCGCCCGAAAGCTTGTTGAGCAGATTGTCAGAAAGCGAATTGGCCCGTTTAACCAAAGTCTGCCCGCTCGTTTTGATGTCCCCGGCCTGCTTGTCAATCTCATCAAAGGTTGTAAAAACGGTGTCCGCAGCATGCAGGTTATGCTCGGATACTTCTTTTAATGATTCGCTTGTTGCAAGCAGCGTTGTCAGACGATCCCCGAGGGAAACGACCGTTGTTCCTTCTTTTCCCATGCTTTCAGTCATTTGCCCGTTGTCTTTTTGAAGATCGAGCGAAGTTTGCCGCCAGTCATCCAGCTGCTGGAGCGTTGCCGCAATGGCGGTATTCATATTTTCCGCCTGTGCCATGGCAGCCTGGATTTGCGATGCCATTTGATCGGCATGGCTTTGCGTTTCTTCCACAAGCTCGAGCCAGCCGTCCGTTTTGTTTTTCAATGCTGCCGCCTGTGCACGGACATCTTCTGAAATCTGCCCGGCAATATAAGCGGCAAGGACATCCGCGATATTCTGCTTGTTAAACAGGTAGTACAGCGAGTCTTCCGTCGCAGCATCTTTTAAGCTGCCGGCACCCGCCAAATCATCTGCATTTTTTCCAAAGTACAGTTCATACAGCATGGCGGTCTTCTGATATTCCCGGATTGTTTCATTTAAACTCTTCATCAGTTTGTTTTCCAGATCATCCGTGAGCATCGTCATCGTTTGGTGCGAAATCGTATTGTTGACAATCGTGACCGGTTCTGGCTGCTGTGTGCCGCCCGCGTTTCCGCTTGTGTCCCCGGTCCCCCCATTTCCGGCGTCACCATTTCCGGGATTTTGAGGATCCGTGCCTGTTCCGGTCCCCGTGCCGTTATCCGTATTGCCAGCTCCATTTCCGGTTCCTGTGCCATTATCCGGATTGTCATTTGTTGTGCCATTCCCCGGATTGTCGTTTGCTGTGCCGGTTCCGGAGCCATTCCCCGGCGCGTTGCCAGCCCCATTTCCGGTACCGGAGCCGTTCCCCGGATTGTCGTTTGCTGTGCCGTTCCCCGGATTCTCATTTGTTGTGCTAGTCCCAGAGCCATTCCCCGGTGTATTGCCGGCCTTGTTTCCGGTCTCCGTGCCGCTATTTGCCGGACTACCGCCATTGCTGGATCCACTTCCTTTAGAACCGCTGTCTCCTTTATCACCAGCCTCGCTGTTTTCGTTTCCACCGGTGCTCTCTGAAGTGCGGCTAACGGTTGTTCCGCCCTTGCTTGCATGTGCTGCATTGGTGCGGGTGTTACCAGCCGTGCTGCTTTTTTCCATTTTTCCATTTTTCTTTTGGCTACTCCCGTCATCACCGGTTTTTCCTTTGCTGTCTCCCGCATCTTCCTGTTTAATTTTCCAGGACCAGGCAACCGGCTCAAAAAGTTTTACGTCTTCCCGGTCCTTTTTCAACACGACTTTTGCTTTGACTGAAAAAGGCCCTTGAGCCGTTTTTGGAAGCGCGACCCCGTTATCCTTTACATCGTCTGCTCCATACGATTTCTCTTCGCCGCCAGGGAGAACGAGGGTCAGTTTTTCCAACGTAAATGCATCCGGGATTTGAAGCGTAAAGATTTGCCCGTCTTTCTTCATTTCCGGTAGGTCTGCGACTTCATCCGATAAAACAAGCCCGTTTTCCTCCAGATTTTTCTTGATGTCCTTCACTTGTTCCACAATCGGCAGCGTCCCGTTTTTTGATAAAGGCTTATATCCGAATTCTTCGTCATATTGGTTCGTAACGGAAATGACGTTTTTTAAGCCAGAAGATACTGATTCATCCAAACCGGCATTTTCAACTTCCTCTAATTTCAGAGCCGGCAGTTTTTCAATTTCGCGCTCAATGGCATCCCGGATTGCTTTGTCAGGTCCTTCAAAAAACCGGTTTAACGAGACCTTCTGATCCCCCGCACTGAAATTTTTTTGCAGTTGCCCGCTAATCGACTGCTGCAGGTCGGATTGGAGAGTCGTTTCAAGGTCGTTCTGCTGCGCACGAAGCGCATTCGCCGTATCAGCCAGATATTGCCGGATTGTATCGGATTCGAAGCGGATATTCGCATCTTCACCCGTTTTATTGCTGAACTGGGCGCGCACCGCTTCATTTGCAAGGTTAAGGCCATCAAGCTGTTGTTTGACGGCTTCGCTCGTTAGCGCGTCATTTAAAGAAAGAAGACGGTCGCTGAAATTTTTGGCAAGGGAGTCGGTCATATTTTTCATTTTGACATAATCCAAATAATCGTTTTGGAGTGAGTCCCCTTCCTTTTTGCCATCTGCCAGTACACTGCTGTTGCTTTTCAGCAGATCCTGAAATCCTTTAAATACCTCTTTTGAAAGCTGCGACTGGTCCTGGACCGTTGCAAATTGCCCGGTGTATCCGGCAATCGGTGCCTTCACATGTTGAATGTAATCTGATGTATGTTTTTTTTCTTCGTTTACAAGGGCGGATACATTGTCCTGCGCGTCATGCAGATTGCCAAGGACACTGGCAAAATAAACATCGATAATCCGCCGGTTAAAATCTTCGAGTATAGAGCCGGCCGTTTTTTCAGCTTTTTCCTTTAAAGCAGAGCTGTCCGATGCATTGACTTTGTAATTGAGTACAATATTTTGCGGATTTTTGGAATCAATGGATAATGCCCTTTTTGTAAAATCGCTTGGGATGACGATCATCATATTGTATGTATTGTCATTCAGTCCATTTTCCGCCATCCCGCGGCTTACAACATACCAGTCCTGGCTGTTGTCTTTTTCGATACTTTTGACGAATTCATTTCCAAATGTGTATTTTTTTCCATTAAATTGGCCGCCTTCGTCTTCATTGACGAGCGCCACTGCCATTTTCCTGTCATCATCGCTCGTGGTTCCCTGCTTTGCCGCATCTAACCCAAAATAAGAACTGCCAGATGTCAGGACAAGTATAAATAGAAGAAATACGGCTCCCCCTGCTAACCATCTTCTCAAAACTTTTCCACTCCCCTCGTTCCTGTTTGATTGGAATTAAAATGGATGTTTCTATAGCTGTAAGCCGCGTGAAAACCGATATGGAAGTTTCAGATATGGCGAGAAAACGTAGTTTCATTCGTTCAATACACGTTTTATGCTGAATTTTTCTTTCAAAACTATAAAATGAATGAACCATTGCTACTTTGTTGCCGGCTGCAAAAAGGAATCATCTTACAAATGGATGACCTTGTCTCAATGTAAAAACTAAGGGTTTCAAGGATGATTCCCACTGGTCTCGACCCAGCTACCTCCCCCCTGTCAAGGTGGCGCTCTCCCAGCTGAGCTTAAGTTCATTTATAATAGGTGCATATTTCAGGTTCATTGCCCATGCCGGCATGAATGCAGCACCATCAAAGGAATAAAAATGAACAAGCGCGTCTTTCAAGATAGATAGCTTCCGTCTTGCATTTTCAATAGAGAAAAAGCCACACAACGGCTGTCGCGTGGCTCTTTGTGGAAAAAGACTGCAGATGTGTTATTGAAGCCCGAAGTTCCGGGACAATTCTTCATCATGCTGCGCAACTGCATCCGCCGTTTTGTTCAGCTGCGTATTAATGTCATGCATGAGCTGGGCAAAATTTTGTACTTTCGGCTTCAGCTGGTTGAACTGGTCATCGAAGCCCTGGAACGCACGGCCCTCCCATTCCCCACGTAATTCATTTTGCAGATTGGTAAGGTCCCTCAACAATTGTTCAATTTGCTGCCCGGCATTTCCATAGCGCTGTGCCTTTGCCTTGAGTTCTTCAGGCGTCATTCGAATTTGTCCTGCCACCATCATTTTGTCTTTTTGAGCTGTTGTAAAAGACAGTTCAGTGGAAAGCTGCGACGGTTTTGTCTTTTTGAGCCGGTGTAAAAAGACATTTTGGTCGGCTCCTGGCCCGTTTTTGTTTTGATCTTTTGCTTGCAGTACATCACTTGGCACATTCATTTGCCAAAAAGCGGTTTACTTTCCTTCCTTTTTTTGCTATCATTCTAAATATTTACAAGAAAAGGAGAAGATACAATTGGCTAAAAAGACAACACCGCCATTCCGCGCCGATCATGTCGGGAGTCTGCTCAGGCCGGAAAAGTTGAAACAAGCCCGCCGCCGGCAAGAATCAGGCGAAATCCCAAAAGAGGCGCTGCGTGAATTAGAAAATGAGGAAATCAAAAGGATTGTGGAAAAGCAGAAAGAAATCGGCCTGCAGTCTGTAACGGACGGAGAATTCCGACGGGCTTACTGGCATTTTGATTTTCTCGAAAATCTTACTGGTGTGCAAGGATACGAATCCGGGGGCGGCATCCAATTTAAAGAAAAGCAGACTAAATCGCATTCCATCCGGATAATCGGAGATCTGGATTTTTCCGGCCATCCGATGATTGATGATTATAAATTTTTACATAGCATTGCCGGGGACCACACGCCTAAAATGACCATTCCAAGTCCTAGCATGCTGCATTTCCGCGGCAAGATTGCATACGGGCGTTACCAGGCGGATGAAGATTTGTTTTTCCACGATCTTGGAAAAGCTTATAAAAAAGCGATTGCCGCTTTTTACGATGCCGGCTGCCGCTATTTGCAGCTCGATGATACAGCATGGGCATACCTTTGCTCCGATGAACAGAAGGAACAGCTGAAAGCCCGCGGGCTGAATCCGGACCATCTGGAAAAACTTTATGCACGCACCATCAATGAAGCAGTCAGCGAACGACCCGAAGATTTGACAGTTACGATGCACATTTGCCGGGGTAATTTCCGCTCGACATGGATTGCTTCTGGCGGCTATGAACCGGTCGCCGAAACGCTATTTAACGGCCTCAATATCGACGGCTTTTTCCTGGAATATGACAGTGACCGCGCCGGCGGATTCGAACCCTTGCGCCATGTACAAAGGAAAGACCTGCAAATTGTGCTCGGCCTTGTCACTTCCAAATTCGGCGAGCTCGAAAATGCGGACGATGTGAAGCGCAGAATTGACGAAGCCTCCAAGTATGTCCCGCTTGAACAGCTTTGCCTCAGTCCGCAATGCGGTTTCGCTTCCACAGAAGAAGGCAATCTGCTTACTGAGGAAGAACAATGGGCAAAACTATCACACGTGGTAAAGATTGCCGGGGAAGTTTGGGGATAGCCGGCAAGTCCCGTTCTGTTTTCCAGCAAAAAGGACGATGCGCCGATCGTTTTACCGCATCGTCCTTTTTTAAATCGCCGCTTTTTCAGACTCTCACTGTTTGTTTTTCGGACAAACGCGCGGCTTGCCCTTCACTTAAGCGCCAGGTATCCCGTGCAATCATCAATTCTTCGTTTGCCGGAATGACCAGTAAAGACACTTTTGAATCAGGGGTATGAATATACGGCCCGTTTTCTTCGTTTGACCTGAAATCCAATTTTGCCCCAAGATAGGCTAAATTGGAAACAACCGCTTGCCGGACGGAGGCAGAATGTTCCCCAATCCCTGCCGTGAACACAATGGCATCCACACCGCCCATCAATGCAACATAACCGCCAACACATTCTGTCACACGATTCACAAACATTTTGATTGCCAATTCCGCTTGTTCATTATGAGCTTTTGCTGCCAGCTCCACGTCACGGAAATCATTCGAAATCCCGGAAATACCGAGCAAGCCGGACTCTTTATTGATCATATCCATCACTTCATCAATGGTCTGCCCTGTTTTTTTCATGATAAATGGAATGATGGAAGGATCAACCGTGCCGGAACGTGTTCCCATCATCAATCCGGCCAGCGGGGTAAAGCCCATTGAAGTATTGACAGATTTTCCGCCTTGAATTGCACAAATACTGGAACCGTTTCCTAAATGGCAGGAAATGATTTTCAAGTCTTTCAATGGTTTTTCAAGAAGCAGGGCTGCTTCATTGGCAACATACTGATGATTGGTTCCATGGAAGCCATATTTCCGGATATGATATTCATTGTATAATTTCAAAGGCACCGGATACAAATATGTTTCAGGTGCAAGTGTTTGATGGAAAGAGGTATCGAACACGGCTACAGCACATGCTTTAGGAAGCCTTTTCATAAAAGTCCTGATTCCGAGTAACCCAGCCGGATTATGCAAAGGCGCCAATTCGCATAAATTTTCAATTTTTTGAATCACTATACGGTCGAGTACGGCAGAATCCGAAAAGTCTGAACCCCCATGTGTGATCCGATGTCCGACAGCTGAAATTTCATTTAAATCATCGACAATATGGTTTTTTAAAAGAATTTCAATCAAATAATCCGCAGCGTCACGGTGATCGTGAATCGGCGGTTTTTCTTTTTGGCGGAAACCGTTGATTTTATATGAAACTTCAGGGGCGTCGAATCCGATTCGTTCAAACACCCCTCCAATTAAAATACTTTCATCCGGCATATTGAAAACTTTAAATTTTAATGAAGAACTGCCTGCATTAATGGCCATTATTTTTTTCATTTTATATCCCTCCGAAAGATAACAATCTTATCCGCAACATTTTATGTGATCTCTTTCACAAATAACTATATGCATTTCCTTATAATACAAGTATAAAGAAACGCTTTGTAACAAATTTGCCTATTCCGGCGTCAAATTCAGCTAAAAATAGAGAAAATGATATTTTTTTGTTGCGCTTTCATTTATAATGAGGTTAGAAATCAATGTTTGCGCTTTCCCGCCTTTTTGCATGGTAAAAGATTCATTTGTATTTTTTTTGTTCAGCTTTGAACAAGATTTTGTAATCGCTTTAACGATTGCTTTTTGAAAACGGGGGCTTTGTGAAATGGAAAACAAACAACAAATTGAAAAAGTAATGGAAATGTTTTCTTCTGCGACCGGGCTCACAGCGGTTTATGTGGATATTGACGGAAAAGAAATTTCTGATGATGATCAATTCCCGCCTGTCTGTCAAATCATCCGGCAAGTTCCGCATCTCCGGAAACACTGCCAAACATGTGCGAAATTCGGCGGTTTTGAAACAATGAAAAACGGGCAACCCTGCATTTACAGGTGCCATGCTGGCCTCGCGGATTTTGCGGTACCGGTAAAAAGCCGGGAAAACACGCTTTATGGTTTTATCATTGGCGGTCAGGTGCGCCTGGAAGACGATGAAACTCAAGTGAAAGATTTTTTGCAGCAACAACCGCTTGATCTGTCTTCCCACCGTGATTTTGCGGCCGCCTATAGCAAACTTCCGGTTTTTTCTTTAGAAAAATTATCTGCTTCTGCCGAAGTGCTGGGTACTTTGTCAGAATACTATTTGTCTTCCGTTTTAAATGAAGAAGCAAAACCGGCGAAGGAATCAACCGCTCAAGTGAAAAAACATGCCAGCTCCAAAAAAGAAATAAAGCAAGCCCTTCAATATATACAGAAACACATTCACCAGCCTGTCACTTTGGAAGAAGTCGCCGGCCATGTGTATTTAAGCCCATACTATTTCAGCAAACTTTTCAAAAAGGAAACCGGCGAAACTTTTGTTTCTTTTGTCAACCGTCAAAAAATGAATCTAGCGAAAGACATGCTTGCCAACGATGACTTGCCGGTTTCTTATATTGCGCACAGCCTGGGTTTTCGGGAGATCAGTTATTTCAGTAAAGTGTTCAAAAGGTATTACCAAACCACCCCGACCAGCTACAGGGCGATGTCCCGTAAAAAAGGATGACCGTGCGCGGCATGAAGGAGAATCCCATTTTTTCGAGATAGGATTTCTATTCTTTTTTTAAAAAAACTGATTGACAAGGCACCCCGTTCCTTATATACTAAATATTGTCCGACAGAGATGAATATGATTCCGTAGCTCAGCTGGGAGAGCGCCACCTTGACAGGGTGGAGGTCGCTGGTTCGAGACCAGTCGGAATCATCCTGCTAGCGTCAATCCGTACGTATCAACGGTTTGGCGCTTTTTTCATGACCGCTGACATAGTCGGTGACTTGTCCGAACGGTTACGGTTACCGTCACCCGGTATGTTACACGCTTCATTTAGGAGGCGTGTTTTTGATGCGTAAAAATAACCGCAAAACAGATGATCGCAAGATGGCAACAAACCTCGATAACCTGTTCGAAATTTTCTACACGATTAAAACTGCGGAAGGCCGCGCGCCTGGCACGTTAAAACAATACCGCGAGAATTACCAATATTTTGCTGTTTTTTTGGACAAACGCGGTATTCCTCGTAACATTACCGATATCACCCGTAATACCATACGCGACTATATCCGTTACATGCAAACGGAAGTCAGTGAACTACCCTCCACTTATCAACCTTACGGTTTGATTGAAGTGGGGGCTTCTCGACTTATCGTTGCTTTTACTAGCCAACGAAAACTGACCGAGCTAACCCTCTTGTTCCAAGAGTTTTGTTACTTATGATAACGCTAATAAGCGTAATCCCTCATTTTTGATATTGATTGCTGAATTGTGATCGCGATCTAATACAAAGCCGCAAGAACATTTATATACACGTTCAGATAATGGCATTTCTTTTTCCTTGCCGCAACATGAACACTTCTTAGTGGAGGGAAACCACTTATCAATTTTCACAAGTTGTTTCCCCTGTTCTTTTAGCTTATACGCTAAGAAAGTATTGAACATCCCCCAGCCGTTATCATGAACGCTTTTCCCAAAGTGAAGGGCTTGAGACATCCCTTTCATGTTCAAGTCCTCAATCACGACAGCATCAAAGTTAGAAGCTAATTCTTTTGACTTATGATGAAGAAAATTCATGCGTTGGTTCGCCACTTTCTCATGTAACTTAGCCACTACTAGTCGTTGCTTGTTCCAACGTGCAGAACCTTTCTTTCTTCGAGAAAGAATTCGTTGTGCTTTTGCTAATTTATCTAAGGCTTGCCGATAGTAACGTGGGTAATTGGCTTTCTTACCCTGTTCACTCTCGACATATAGACCATCCATAGCAAAATCCAAACCAACAACTTTCTGTATTTTAACTGGACGAATATCTTTCTCATATTCTGTCAAAATTGAAATGTAGTACTTGCCTGTCTTTGTTTTAGAAATAGTGCAAGATTTGATTTTATAATCAGCAGGTATCTCTCTATGCTGTTTCATTTTTATTGGCTTTTTGATTTTTGGCAGTTTGATATGACCATTTTCTAGCTTAATATTTCCGTTGACCATATTAGTTGTATAGGATTGTTTTGCTTTACGATTTTTGAACTTTGGAAAATCCGCGTTTCCTTCAAAGAAATTCTTATAAGCAGTCTGTAAGTTCATTTGTGCATTTGCCAAAGCTAAAGAATCCACTTCTTTTAGGAATGGAAATTCACTTTTATATTTTGCAGGAGTCGGAAACTTTTGCTTTTTAAGCAATTCTTTATCATCCTTGAACTTTTCATACGTTTCTTTGCGTTCAGCTAACATCTTATTGTAGACAAAGCGAACACAACCAAATGTCTTAGCTAATAATGCGGATTGTTCTTTGTTTGGTAACAAACGAAACTTGAAAGCTTTGTTTTGCTTGGCCATATCAATTCACCTCACTTTGTGCGGAAAAATTTCGTATATATTGATTATACTGTAAAAAATCCGTACAATCAATATGAGGTGATAATCATGAGAGAAGAGAAAGAACGTGTAGAAATTCGTATGCCTAAGACGATATTAGAAAAATTGGAGCAATATCAAAAAGAAAATGGGATTCCAACTAGAACAGGCGCAATCTTAGAATTGTTGAGAAAAGGATTGGAAAAATAACTTTGGCTAAAGCCAACCGAAATTCATCTCCCACCTACTCATTGGTGCTATTCGCACCTTCACATTCCTTGAGGATGGGAGACTTCTTTCGGAAAGCCGTTAAAATTAAATACGAAGGCCACCGGTTCAAGACGGAAGCACAACAAACAGCAGGGCTTTCGCCTAGCTCGATAAACACACGGTTGAAAACGCTTCGAGTGTTCTTCCGCTGCCTTGTCAGCGAAGGTTTACTCGACACCAACCCGACCCACGGCGTTACTAACGTACCGGAGCCGCAGGAAAAAATCACAATCTTAACACCGGAAGAAATGAAGCGTTTGACGTTCCGAATAAAAGGAGATTCACAGACTTCCGCGACTATGTACTGGGTCTGTCCCAATTGCAAAATCTGTGCACCCGGCTGCTGCAGCGGCTGCGGAACCGCTGGATGATCCTCCGGGAATACGATCTTTCAGAACAGGATTGGCCGGAGTGCCTTAGTGAACATTTTCTCCCTTTCAAAACGGCTTTTTTCATTTTGTTATTCATTTTGTAAAATGGATTGTATTTCGTTCGCAGTTTCAGTATATTAATACATATAGATACTTATAGATAAGGATTTGCTTACATTTTGAAATAAAGGAGAGGGGTCTATGCCCAGGCAATATGATGGTGCTGCCGTTCAGCTGGATGAAATTGACCGCCAAATCATCCAGCTTTTAAACGGAAATGGCAGAATTTCGTTTACAGATTTGGCAAAAGAAGTCAAACTTTCCCGTGTGGCTGTACAATCACGCGTCCATTCCCTCGTTGAAAATGGTGTGATTAAATGTTTTACCGCTGTCGTGAACCCTGAAAAAATCGGCCTTCACCAGTCCGCTTTTTTTAATGTTGAAGTAGAGCCGAAACATTTACAGGAAGTGGCCGAAACATTGGCCAAAGATCCGGCGGTTTCAAGCCTTTATCATATGTCAGGCCCCAGCAAACTTCATATGCACGGCTTATTTAAAGACAACGAGGAAATGGAACTGTTTCTTAAAGAACGGTTATATCCGCTGCCCGGCATTATGAGCGTCGATTGCCAGATTTTACTCAAACGTTATAAAAGCCGGATAGGAATGAAACTGTAAGGGGGTTGCACTATGGAAAAACAGCAAAATGCTTATGCCCAGCTTGCCATGGCGATGCTTAGGACCGGCATTCTCGGCTATGGCGGCGGCCCGTCTGTCATGCCGCTTTTCCGGTATGAGGCGGTGACAAGGTACAAATGGCTGGATGACGACGAATTCGGGGAAACATTGGCAATCGCAAACGCGCTCCCCGGCCCGATTGCAACAAAAATGGCCGCTTACCTCGGTTACAAGTTGAAAAAGACAACCGGCGCCGTGTTCGCCATTTTATTCCATATTCTTCCGAGCAGCATCGCCATGATTGCGTTGCTGTCGCTTGTATCGGTATTAAGCCATTCAAAGATTGTGGCCGGAATGATCGCAGGGGTCATGCCGGTTGTTGCCGTTATGCTTGGCCAGATGGCTTACGATTTCGGGGAAAAAACGGTCAAGGGCCTTGGGAAGGTTTTCGGAATCGCGATGTTTGTTATTTCCTTTCTCCTGCTTGAAACGATCCATCTCCATCCGGCTATTGTCATTCTGATTTTTCTTGCGTACGGAAGCATCCACTTTCGACTCGTTGCAAAATGGAGGAGAGATGAAAAAAAGAAGAAAAGGGATGAAGCGGGATGATCTGGTTCCAATTGATGCTCGGTTTTTTCATTGCAAATATCCTTGGCTACGGCGGGGGGCCTTCCTCCATTCCATTGATGTACCATGAAATTGTGACGCATTACGGATGGCTGAACGACAGCGAATTTTCCAATATGCTGGCACTCGGCAATGCACTCCCAGGCCCGATCGCGACAAAAATTGCCGCATTCGTCGGCTATGGAGCGGGCGGGTGGACAGGACTGTTAGCGGCTCTTGCCGGAACGATATTGCCGTCTGCCGTTGCATTGATTGTGTTGCTGAAAGTATTGCACAAATACCGCCAGTCTCCGGTTGTGAAAGGGATGTCTCTGCTTGTGCAGCCGGTCATTACCATCATGATGGTTGTGCTGACATGGCAGATGGCAAAAAGTTCCTTCGGCCAGATCGGCATCTGGCAGTCGCTTGGCATCGCCGTCGTCGCTTTCTGGGCCATGCATATCCGGAAGATCCACCCCGCCCTTGTGATTTGCGCGGCATTTCTCTATGGTGGCATCGTGCTTCAGCATATTGTGTAACGGGATAAGGAGAAGATGCGCCAAAAAAACCAGGATGCCTGATGAAGCAGGCATCCTGGTTTTTACTTTGTTTCAGTTTTCTGATCGTTTAGCGTTTGGGCGAGTTCAATAAAGAAGTCAAGTGCTTCTGGATTGGCCATTGAACCCCTGTTCACCACTTTATCGACCGGGAAGCCGAGCAAAATTTTACGGATCGGGACTTCCAGTTTCTTTCCGCTCAATGTTTTTGGGATTTGTTCAACTTCATAAATTTCATCCGGGACAAAGCGTGGCGAAACTTTCGCCCGGATTTCGGTTTTGATGCGGTTTTTTAACGTATCATCCAAATGCCGGCCCTGCTTCAGGACGACAAATAGCGGCATGAACGATTGCCTGCCGAGATGTTCAAGGTCGATGACAAGGCTCTCGATAATTTCATCAATGCCTTCGACCGCCCGGTAAATTTCGCTCGTGCCCATGCGAACGCCTTGGCGGTTAATTGTGGAATCGGAGCGGCCGTAAATGACACAGCTGCCTTTTTCGTCGATTTTGATCCAGTCCCCGTGCCGCCATACCCCAGGATAGACATCAAAATAACTTTCAAAGTAACGTTTGTTGCCTTCATCCCCCCAAAAATACAGCGGCATTGACGGCATCGGATCGCAAATTACCAGTTCCCCGACTTCATTCACAACCGGTTTGCCTTCCTCGTCAAATGCCTGAATATTTGCACCCAGCCCGCGCGTCTGAATTTCGCCGGCATGAACCGGCAAAACAGGCGAGCCGCCGACAAATGCGGTGCAAAGGTCCGTCCCCCCGCTTGTCGAAACGACCCATAAATCCTCTTTGACATTTTCATAACACCAAATGAAACCTTCCGCCGTAAGCGGGGATCCCGTTGACAAAATTGCCTTGAGATGGGATAAATCGTGTTTTTCCTTCGGCTTGATGCCGGATTTCATGCACACACTAATGTACCCGGCACTTGTACCGAAGTGGGTCATGCCGGTTTTTTCAGCCAAGTCCCATAATGCATCCATAGTTGGGTATGCCGGGCTGCCATCGTACAGGACAACCGTAACCCCGGCCAGCAAGTTGCCGATTACAAGATTCCACATCATCCAGCCGGTTGTGGTGAACCAAAAATACACATCATCCGGCTCCACCCCTTGTTCGACTTTTAAAATTTTCAAGTGTTCCAAAAGGATGCCGCCCTGTCCCTGGACGATCGGTTTCGGCAGGCCGGTTGTGCCGGATGAAAATAAAATCCACAGCGGGTGATCAAACGGTACAGGTTCAAACGCGAGTTTAGCTTCTTCTTTCAGCACTTCCTTAAAGGAGACCGTGCTGCTGTCCGGTTTTATCTCTCCAAAATCCATATAAGGCACCACGATCGTTTTCTTTAACGTTGGAAGTGACGCCTGCAGTTCCGTGATGTTTTTTCGTTTTTCAAAAATCCTGCCGTTATAGGAATAGCCGTCAACCGCAAATAAAACAGCCGGTTCGATTTGTTTAAACCGCTCAATGACGCTCTCATTGCCAAAGTCCGGGGAACACGATGACCAGACCGCGCCAATGGAGGCACATGCTAGGAAAGCGATCACCGTTTCCGGCATACTTGGCATATATGCCACCACCCGGTCTCCTTTTTGGACGCCAAGTTTTTTCAGGTACTGCGCCGTCTTTGCTGTTTTTTCCTTCAGTTCCTGCCAGCTGACTTCCCTTTGGCGGACGGTTTCCGATTGGAAAATGAGCGCAGGCTTATGCTTTCTGCTGTTTCGGAAAACGTGCTCGGCGTAGTTGAGCGTAGACCCGGTGAACCATTCGGCGCCAGGCATTGTCCTCGATTTCAAGACTTGTTCATACGGCGTATGGGATATGACACCACAGTATTCCCAAATGCTTTTCCAAAACGGTTCCAGCTGATCCACGGACCATTTCCAAAGATCCTGGTGGTGCTGAAATGTTAAACCGTATTCTTTTTCCAACCATTTACGGTAACGGGTAACCCCTGCTTTTTCAATCCGCTCCCTTGACGGCTGCCATAATAATGCCCCTTCTGTGACCGTCTTCACTCGAGTTCCTCCCCATCTGCGTGATGTATTTTGTAAGCGTTATCTTTTACTATTTTACCAAGACATGAAATATTTCGTCAACGAATGAAAAGGCGTTTCATGGAAAATGGGGGAAGGCCCTGCACGCTTCTTGCCTCTTCTTGGATCATACAAAATGTCAAATAGCAGCTATGTTCTTGGCGCTTTTTTCGTCCCGTTATGTTTCTCCAGTTCCGTTGCAGAACCATCATTTGGGCAGGCGGCCGTATAAAACTTTCCCGGATACATATGCTATTGGCTGTACGAGGAGGTGATTTTGTGGGAAACCAGAAGAATAACAACCAAAAGAACAACAGCCAGCAAAACAAAAATAATATTGCGGAAGATGTAAAAAATACGGCAGGTGCCGCTTTTCATGCTGTCCATAAAGGGCTGGAAACGACAGAAGATGTGGCGATGAACGCTATGGATGCGACTTCAAATGCAGTCAACAATGTGACGGGCGGATCGCAAAACAATAAAAAATAAAAAGTGCCGGGAAATGGGCGCTTTTTGCAAATGTAAAAGGCCGGGATACCCCCGGCCTTTTACATTCTGCTCGCCACTTCTTTTACAATATCTTCAGCAGACATGCCTTTTGCATCAATGACAGGCGCCTTTGTCATCGTGTCATTGATCCCCATTGCGTTCATCTCGCTGCCGGTTACAACACAGCAGTCACAACCTTGTACATCTTGTTCGTTCTTAATGGTTTTCACTTCATATCCTTTATCGCGCAGCGCTTCCTGGACATTTGTCAAAGCCTCTTCTACACCGATTATTACAGCCATGGTTAACACCTCCCTCTTTTTATCGTACCCATCTGATTTTAGAAAAAACATGTTTTTTCCCCGGCCGCAGACGGATGCTTTTTATTTTTTAGTGGTGCTGAGAATCCGGTTGATTTCTGTATCATGTCTCCCGGTTTTACTGAAATAGCCGATATCTTTTTGGCACACGTCAATTCCCGTGCGGCGGCAGCAAAAATATTTTTGTGTTCTTCCGCTTTTCATTTGTATATTTAAAAATCCTCTCCGCATTTTTGAATACATTCATCATGCCCCGTATTGAAAAGCCGCACAGTTTTGCCTACTGTGCGGCTTTTTTGGCGTGCGCCTTTACTTGCCGAGCAATTCGTCCGAAAGTCGGATAAATTCGCGGGCATCTTCTGCCATAAGGTTAATGCCGGCTGCCCAGAAGTCCGGTTTTGTCAGATCAACGCCAAGATGTTTTTTGGCAAGATCTTCCACCTTCATCCGGCCGGTATCGCGCAAAAGGGCAATATATTTGTCTTCAAAGCCATCTGGATTCTTCAAAAATTCGGTGTAAATGCCAAGGCTGAATAAATAACCGAATGTGTATGGAAAATTGTAGAACGGCACATCGTCAATAAAGAAGTGGAGCTTGCTACACCAGAAATGCGGATGATAGCCGGACAAGCTGTCAGCATATGCTTCTTTTTGCGCCTTTTCCATCAGTTCATTGAGCCTTTGTTCGGACACAATGCCTTTTGAACGCTCTTCGTAAAAACTTTTTTCAAACAGGAATCGGGCATGGATGTTTAAAAACATAGCCGTTGCATTTTCAAGCTTTGCATTTAATAAAGAAACCTTTTCTTCCTTTGACTTTGCATTGGCAACAGTCGCATTGCCGATGATCGTTTCTGCAAAGGTGCTCGCTGTTTCGGCCACGTTCATCGCATATTCGCGGTTCAAACGCGGCAAATCGCGCATGACATGGCTGTGAAATGCGTGGCCGAGTTCGTGCGCCAACGTGCTTGCATCGTTTGTGGAGCCGGTAAATGTCATAAAAATCCGCGACTCTTCAAACTCCGGCAGACTGGTACAATAGCCGCCCGGGCGTTTATTCGGCCGGTCTTCCGCCTCTACCCAGCGGTTTTCAAGGGCGTGTTTCGCAAATGCAGACAGTTTCGGCCCGAAAGAAGCAAAATGTTGGATGACAAAATCGCACGCTTCATCATATGTAAATCGCGCCGGTTTCATATCGCCGAGTGCAACCGGCGCATCAACATCCTGCCAGCCGAGTTTTTCCATCCCGAAAATTTTTGCTTTTTGATTGAGAAAGTCGACAAACGGCTGCTTATTTTCAGAAACGGCTTTCCACATCGCTTGAAGCGTGTCTTCAGACATCCGGTTGTATTCAAGCGGCTCTTCCAGAAAAGACTTCCTGCCATGGGCTTTTTGCAGCGTAATTCGGTAACCATCCAAATGGTTGAGCGTGTCGGCAAAAACCGGCGCATATTTTTCCCATGCCGCTTCCCAGTTTTCAAACAGCTGTTTGCGCACTTCCGGATCCGGGTCGGCATACATCCGGTTCATCGCCTGGCCGACGGATAAGGATACCGTCTTGCCTTCTTTGTCCGTAAACGGGATGGTCATAGTCGAAACGGCTGTGTCATACAGTCTGCTCCAGCCGGCCAGCCCGTCCTGGTTGAGGTCGGCAATCAGCTTTTCCTCTTCTTCCGACAAGAGCCGTTTTCCTTCATCGCGCGTTTCATTGAGGGCAAAGGAGACTTCGCTCAATTCCTTGTCCTGTAAAAACTTTTTCCAGTCTTCGTCCGGGATGGCCACCAGTTTTTTCTGGAAAGTGGTCCCGAGCTTTTGCATCTCGCTGTACAAATCCATAATTTGTCCCATCACGACATTTGCATAGTCATCATCCATGTAGGCATCATGCCACATTTGCACAAATGTCGCAGACTGGCTGAGCCCTTTTTCGATCTCTTCCTGTTTTTTCAGGATGGCCTTAAACGGCTCCGGAGACGGGTCTTTTGAAAATGCCCATCCGTCGAGCCGGCTTTTGTATTGCCCGATTTCTTCTTTCAGCCCGCGCAATTTTTCCTGCAGTTCCGGCGATTTTGTGCCGCCCGGAATCACGGCATCCAGATCCCAAGTATTCTTATATTTCATATTTGCAACTCCTTTCTTTCTTCCATTTTACAGGGTGCCGCCCAAAATACCAATATATTTACAATCTCGGTAAAAAATTTCAGGACCGAATCCTTTCCAGGGAAATGTTTCGCCTTTTAAAAATCAGGATTAGAATTAAACATGTTAACTGCTCCGCTTCCTGATGTATCCCCTTTTTCATCCAGCCGGGGGCGAATCCTTTCCGGGAAGTGTTTCGCCTTTTAAAAATCGGAATTGAGATTAAACATGATAACTGTCCCGTTTCCTGATGTCTCCCCTTTTTCATCCAGCCGGAGCCGAATCCTTTTCGGGGAAATGTTTCGCCTTTTAAAAACCGGGATTGAAATTAAACGTGTTAACTACTCCGCTTCCCCTCCCCTTTTTCACCCGGCAGTTTTTTGCCGGTTGTCGTTAATGGGACTTACTGAGCACCATTGCGTGCGCCATCACACCAGTTTTATAACCGGTCCGTTCCGTATTTTTTACGGCTGGTGTTTAGGATGAAGAAGAGAAGCTTTCTTGATTCGTAAATGTTAATTTTTTCCCTCTGAATCGAAAGAAAAACACCACCCCGAGCACGATCTCCAGTAAAGCAGCAAGTGGCGTTACAGACCTCAATCCAAGATACTGAATGATAACCCCTGTCAGAAAAGCACCAAATTGCATGGAGACCATGCTGCAAGTATTCCAAAGCCCGAAAACTCTCCCTCTAAGATTGCTTTCAACATGTGTTTGCATCACATGCCGTTCGAACGGGACAACGAATCCACCGACAAGTGCATAGAAGACCATAATGACAATGCCTTCAAACAAATTATTGGAAAGCCCAAACACAGCCCAGCTTACTCCCATTAAGATATAGCTATAGCCATACCGGTGAATATTTTTGAAAAAAATTTTATTATTGGCAATCCAAAGACCCAGAATGACAGAAGTCAAACCTTCGGCAACGTATAACATGCTAATGCCAATAGGGGGAACATGATAAATATGGTTTACCATTTGTTGAATCATCAGGTTAAAAGACCCGATAACTAAGCCACCTGTTAAGGCAAAAAGCAATACATATCTGATGTAAATTTGTTTTTTTACTACGGATAAGCCAATTTTTAGTTCACCGAGAAAGTTTCTTTCCTGTGGCTTTATTTTGGAATTTTGTAAATTCAATGTCCACATGGTGATGCCGGCGTAAATAAAAGATAAAGATGTTAAGATCCAGAAGACATTTAGATTGAGCAATGTTACCAAAACCCCGCCGGAAGCTGCACCGATTAAGCGAATCAAACTGGTCAAAGAAAAATTCAATGAATTCGCGATGATCAAGTCTTCTTCTTTCATGATTTCCGGAATAATGGTTTGTCTCGCAACGGCAGTCAAAGATGAGAGAACGCCGATAAAAAACCTGATCACAAAGAAAAAAATCCAAGCTGCCCAACCGTCGAACACGGGCACAAGTATAAAAAGGGCATATAGCGGAGATTTCAGCAGTTCAGATACTACAATGATTTTCTTGGTATCCATTCTGTCGATGAGCCCGCCTAATAGAAAACTCATCGCGATCGGCACTAAACCGCTTATAGCCCACAGCGTCCCTAACTGCAATCCATTATCCGTTATTTTCCCTAAAAGGACGAGCATTGAAATAAAGGAACCCCAGGTTGTTAACCCTGTAACGGTAGTCGTTGCCAATAACTTTCTATAGTCGGGCGAATGCTTTAACACTCGTATAACATCATTGTTTTTTTTCATCGCATGATCAAGTCCGAACTATTTTTATATTTCATTCAATTGCAACTCCTTTTTTCCATTTTACAAGGCTGGGGAAAATTTTTCAATATTAGAACAGCCGTTTTCAGCGGGTTTCGGGGAAATGTTTTATATTTTCAAAACGTCAAGTGTCCTGCCTGCTATTTTGGGCCGGGCCCGTTTCCGGGGTATTTTACATACTTAGGGCTTGCTTTTAACGAATCCGATTCTAAGTTTGTACCCAATTTGTCAGTAAGCTCTGTCTTAAAATATAGAAGGATCCATCTTTGAAAATGCGATTCTCTTCTCTATACATTAAATCTGCTTTCAAGCGCAAGTTTTTCTTTGGATTTTTATAACATTCTTGCATTCAATTTATGCCAAAGCTGTCAGCATCCTTGCCAAATCTAGAAATTTTGGTTATTTTAGCAAGCCCTATGTTAAGGAAGCGGGGAAAAATGAAAGCCTTCCTTCACATTAGGGCGTCTACGGTAAGGAAGCAAGCAAAATTGACGGCCTTCCTTAATTTAGAGCTCGCCTATGTTAAGAAAGCAGGAAAAAACGAAGACCTTCCTTAACTTAGAGCCCGTCTACGTTAAGAAAGCACGGAAAATTGAAGGTCTTCCTTCACATAGAGGGCGTCTACGTTAAGGAAGCAAGCAAAATTGACGGCCTTCCTTAACTTAGAGCTCGCCTATGTTAAGAAAGCAGGAAAAACGAAGACCTTCCTTAACTTAGGGCCCGTCTACGTTAAGGAAGCACGAAAAATTGAAGGCCTTCCTTAACTTAGAGCTTGCCTATGTTAAGAAAGCAGGAAAAAACGAAGACCTTCCTTAACTTAGAGCTCGTCTATGTTAAGGAAGCAGGGAAAATTGACGGCCTTCCTTAACTTAGAGCTCACCTATGTTAAGGAAGCATGCAAAAATGTGGCCCTTCCTTCACATAGAGCCCGTCTACGTTAAGAAAGCACGAAAAAACGAGGCTCTTTCTTCACATAGAGGGCGTCTACGTTAAGGAAGCATGAAAAAACGAAGGCCTTTCTTCACATAGGGCTCGTCTACGTTAAGAAAGCACGAAAAATTGACGGCCTTACTTCACATAGAACCCGTCTATGTTAAGAAAGCGCGGAAAAACGAAGGCCTTCCTTAACTTAGGGCCCGTCTATGTTAAAAAAGCACGAAAAAACGAAGACCTTCCTTCACTTAGAGCACTTCTACGTTAAGAAAGCACGAAAAATTGACGGCCTTACTTCACATAGAGGGCGTCTATGTTAAGGAAGCATGAAAAAACGAGGCTCTTTCTTCACATAGAGGGCGTCTACGTTAAGGAAGCATGAAAAAACGTGGCCCTTCCTTCACATAGAGCCCGTCTACGTTAAGAAAGCACGAAAAATTGAAGGCCTTCCTTAACTTAGAGCTCGTCTATGTTAAGAAAGCACGAAAAATTGAAGGCCTTCCTTAACTTAGAGCCCGTCTATGTTAAGGAAGCACGGAAAAATGACGGCCTTCCTTAACGTAGAGGGCGTCTACGTTAAGAAACCTCAGCAAGCCCTACTTAAAAAGCGCGGCTGATGTCAACCGCGCCCTTTGTTTAATGCATCCAGGCAAGAGAACCCATTGGATCCCAAGGTTTCAGGACAATCGGATCTTGTTCCCATGCTTTTTGCAAATCCTCTGGCAAATATTTTTTGTCAATGACGATTTGGTACGTATATTCATCCATCCAGGCGTCACTCATGACAAAATAACCGTCTTTGCCCACTTTTTCACCCCAACTGTTTTCCACTTTCCATCTGTCCGGTTTGCCGTCAACGAGGTTGACACCGGTCAATACCATTGCGTGCGTCATTATGCTGTCTTTATAATCGAGCCGTTCCGCTTTCGTCATGCCGAACGAAAATCCGAAAGCTTTTTCCAAATCGAAGAGGCTGGTATCCATGATGCCTTCATTCCGGTCTGAGGATGCGGCAACATCACAGCCGAACCAGACGCTGCGGTTATCCTTCAGCTGTTTTACGGCCAGTGATTTGAAGGTTTCAATATCGACATTTAAATATTTGACCGGTTTGCCGCCAACCACATTGCCCAAATACTGCACTGTATACGTTTTGCCGTATGGTTTGTCGCTTGTTGGCGCATTGATAATGCTGATGTATTGGTCGAGATCAAATCCGACGTATTTCTCAAAAAATGCCTGTGGTGTAATGTTTTGCTCGCGATGGAACAGTTTATCGGTATCGCGGAATTCAAAATCAAATGTCTTCGGCGGCTCACCGAGTGCAAAGGCAAGCAATTTGTAAACTTCTGCAAGCATGCCTTCTTTCGCCTGTCGCAATTCTTCTTCCGGCTGTCCTGCTGCGTGCATTTTTCTCAGTTTCACCGCATCTTCGCGGAGCTTGGCATTTAAAAGCGAATTGAGTTCGCGCGAGTTGCTGCTGTTATACGTTTCCGGCATAACCTGTTTTGGCACAACGCCGTATTTTTTAATGAGCGCGACGAGCATATCCCACTGCCCACCGTCTTGCTGCGGGGTTTCAAGCAGCCAGGAAATGAGCCTTCCTTCTACAGGTTCGTCTGCGGTTTCAATCATCGTTTCCAGGAAGTAATTGGATTTTTCAAATTTGTCCCAGAAATTCGTATAGTTCTGCGAAAGCTCAAAGTCTTTCAATCTGAATTTGGCATTTAACTTATGCGTAAACGTATTTAAGGCGGCAAACATCCAGCAGCGCCCGCTTTGTTTCTGGTTTGACACTTTCCCTGTTTCAATTTCGTGGGAGAATACGTGATTCATAGAAACCACAGCATCATTGTTGATTGCCGCGGCCTTTATCCCGTTTTTCATCATTGCATTTTGAATCACTTTGTTTTGCGGCAGTTCGCGGATTTGTCGGGAAAACCGCTCCGCCATTTCCCGTGTAATGTCTTTTGCCATTTAAATCTTCCTTTCCAGTAAGTTCTTTTTTATTATACGCCTTTTTCAATCAGATAAGACAATTTTGCGTTTTGGAAAAGCATGCCTTTCTGAAACGGGACACGGTTCAGCGATATTTCCTTTGCATTTTCCGCTGTTCGGTAAGGAAGGGTTTTTCGTCCGTTCATTTCCCAAGTTTTTTTAAATTATGGTATGCTGTTTTACGAGAAAGACTCAAACGGGGTGACGGCAGATGAGTGAAGAAAAGGATTATGAAACAAAAGGTTATGATACAAGTATTGTTTATGATTATAAAGAAATGCCCGACGTCCATCCGGGCCGCTGTGACAATTGTGGTTACAGCCACTTCAAGTCATCGGTCAAACATGGCGTGTTTTTGCGTGAATGCCGGAGATGCGGGATGAAAAAGAGCATTTAACAGGCAAAAGCGGACTTCCTGCAAATGGGAAATCCGCTTTCTTCAATTTAGCATCCGGGGCAGTCGGAATGATTTACGCAAATTCAGCTGCATCAAAATCGCCATTCGCAGAGATAAACCGCTCCCGTCTTCCTATTTCGCAGCATGGCTGTGAGCGTTCTGTTTTCGGAAAATTCACCCAAATTCACGGACGTTTCCGTACGTCTTTAAAGAGTTGCATACACATCCGGATGGGGCCTTAGCACAAGCAGAAGCGCCTGTTCGTTCCGGTGCGTATTTTGTCTTTCAACACGCAATCCTTGCCGCCGAGTCATAAAAAATTTTGGGCAGCCCGGACCTTTATCGCTCATCTATGTAATACGGCTTTATTTGCTGAACCAAATAAAGTAACCGGCAAGCACCACGACGATAAGAAAAAGCACAATGGTACCAAAGACGACTCTTTTTGATTTCAAAAAAAACGCTCCCCTCTGCACGGACTTTCAGTTACATTCAGTATACCCATCAAGGGGAGAATTCAAACTGGCAGGCTTAGCCTTCTTTTGACATTTGCAGCGCCTTCAGAATATTTTTCAACGAATTGCTTTTGCCGTAAAGCAGCACGCCGCCGCGGTAGATGCGCGCACCTGCTATCGCCATGAACACAATCGTGACAACCATGACCGCAACGCCCGAAAGCCCGGCCCACACCGGCAAGTCGAGCATGCCCACCCGCAAAAACATGAGCATCGGTGTAAAAAACGGAATGTACGACAGAACGGTAATATAGCTGGCAGAAGGATTTCCAAGCCCGGCCATCGCAAGGAAGAACCCGATCATGACAAGAAACGTCATCGGCATCATCATCTGCTGGGCATCTTCAATCCGGCTGACAAGCGAGCCGAGAAAAGCTGCCAAAGTGGCATACAGCAAATATCCGAGCAGGAAAAACACCACAGCGTACACAATCGTTGACATCTTTATATCCGAAAATCCAAATACAGAAAAAAAGCCGCCCGTCAAGTGATTGATATTTTGTTTGATGGTCGCGTATGCTGCGGCAAGGAGCACCGCCATCTGTGTCAAGCCGAGCAGGGCGCCGCTGATGATTTTCGCAAACATCTGCTGCACTGGCGGGACGCTCGAAATTAAGATTTCCATTACCCGTGAAGCTTTTTCAGTCGCCACTTCCATTCCGACTGCACTGGCGTAAAAAATGACCGCGAAATAAATCGCAAACAGCAAAATATAGACAAGCCCCCTCGCCTGCGCCAGTTCTGCTTCGGATTTTGCATCCCGCTCCAGATTGATGCTCTTAAAGGATGCGGGGCTGTTTAAAAGTGAGAGCTCTGCAGAAGAAAGCTTCAGTTTTCCTGCCGCCATATTGCTTTTTACAGCCTGCAGCGCCTGCTCCAAACTGTCCGTAGTCCCGGTATCGGCAAGATTCGGGGCTTTATAGACTGCTTTCGGCATGCCAGCTGCGTCAAGCGATAAAACAACATACCCTTCATATTTTTCCTTTAATACTTCTTTCCGCAACGCACTTTCGCTTTTTTCGGCCTGCACAAGCCGGATATCTTTATCAACGGTTTTTAATTGCTGCTTAAGCGGCCCGTACAGCGTGTTCGTCTCATCCAAAACCGCAACCTTTTTCTGCTTGCTGCCGGCAAACATATCGATCATCCGGTTTATGTTTCCCATCAGCAGGACAGCAACAAGCAAAATAGCCGTCGTGATCACAAAGGATTTTGTTTTTAGTTTTGACATGTAGGCATGACCGATTAAAATGCCGAACCTATTCATAGGAAGCCCCCACCTTTTCTATGAAAATATCGTTTAGAGATGGTTCTTCAAGCGCAAACTTGCGGATGAAACCTTTTCCGTTGATTTCATCTAAAATTTTTTGCGCCGCTTCCATCCGGTCAATTTGCAGCTCTGCCCCGAGCGCCGTTTTCTTAAATCGGACGACCCCCGGGAAGGCACGTAAAAATGCCAGATCAAAATCAGCATGGATCACGACATTTTGTTTCCCAAATGCACGTTTGACCGCTCTCAGTTCACCATGCACAACCGGGCTGCCATGATGCATAATGCACAAATGCTCACAAAGTTCTTCAACATGTTCCATCCGGTGGCTTGAAAACACAATGGTCGCGCCCTGATCCCGCAGTTCTGCGACCGCTGTTTTTAACGTTTCCACATTGACCGGGTCAAGGCCGCTGAAGGGCTCATCTAAAATCAGCAGCTTCGGCTTATGTAGAACAGCAGCGATAAACTGGATCTTCTGCTGGTTTCCTTTTGACAGTTCTTCCACCCGTTTATCCAAATATTCTTCGACATGAAAACGGCCAAGCCAGTATTTTAGTTCTTTCACCGCATCCTGCTTGCCCATCCCGCGCAGCCGTGCAAGATAAACAAGCTGGTCTTTTACTTTTAATTTTGGATACAGCCCGCGTTCTTCCGGCAGATACCCGATTTCTGGGCTCAATGTGTAATCCATTTTGCGCCCGTTCCAGGAGATGTTTCCTTCATTCGGCTTTAATAGACCAAGGATCATCCGGAAAGTCGTCGTTTTTCCTGCTCCGTTTGCCCCTAAAAACCCGAACAGCTCCTTTTCCGGGATCATTAACGACAAATCGTTTACCGCTGTAAACGCGCCAAATTTTTTCGTCACATGTTCCAACACCAAGGACATGATTTCCCCTCCTTTGTTCGTACTTACGCAAACCGGCAGGAAAAGTTTCAAAAGTCTGCAGGAAATTTCCCCTGATGATCCATACATTTTAAAAAAGCAGCTTTTTCAATGACTTGTTACTACCCATTTGATGGATGAGTTTTTATAAATTTTCAGTCATATAAAGAAAAATTACCGCTCATCATCATGCAAATTGGTGCCCGGGCTTGATGCAAACTGAAGTTCATTTTATATATAAGTTGAACTAATATTACTACTTCTTTATGTATAGCCAGAAGCAATGTTCAGCTGATTTTGGTGCGAAAAATTTAAGTTCATTTTTATATAGCTGGCTTTGTACATTTGCCAAACAGTGTTTTCAAAAAAAGCAGCGGGTTTTTCTATATTTTCCCGCCGCTTTTTTGAAATTAATAAGCCGTCCACCCAGCATCTGCCGTAATCACGGCACCATTTACGAAGGAAGCATCGTCTGAAGCAAGGAACAGGGCGATAGTCGCAATTTCTTCGGGTTTTCCGCTCCTCGGGTTGATTGCCGACCCGGACATTGCCCGCTCAAGCCCGAAAGCATTTGGCTCGCTCATGGTTGTGCCGATATTCGTTTCCACCCCGCCTGGCGCAATCGCATTGCAGCGGATGCCTTTCAGTACATATTGAAAACCGACGTTTTTTGTCAACCCGATCACCGCATGTTTGGACGCCGTATAAGCGGCGCCAGCCCGCGATCCGTTCAGCCCGCCGACAGAAGCAACATTGACAATGACGCCGTTTCCTTTTTCAATAAAGATCGGGAGTGACTTCCGGATCGTGCGCATCGGCCCGGTTGTGTTGACAGCAAACACTTTTTCCCACAGGGCGTCTGTCAGATCCCCAGCCGGCACCATATTATCCATGATCCCTGCATTATTGACAAGAATATCGAGTGTTCCATACTCTTTCACGGCGGTATCAATCAAATGTTGCACATCTTCTTCGCTCGCCACATTGGCCTGGACTGCCAGAGCTTTGCCTCCTGCAGCTTCTATTTCAGCAACCGTCTGCTGCACACCTTCCAAATTGAGGTCGGATGCCACCACTTTTGCTCCTTCTTTTGCGTAAAGCGCTGCAATCGCCTTGCCCATACCAGAGGCAGCGCCTGTTACAACCGCAACTTTTCCATCCAGTTTTGCCATAATCCCCTCTCCTTTCTGAATGCGCTTTCAAGTATTCGTGAATGCGCTCATAAATATTATATCCTATCACTATTCATCTTCCAAACTTTTTAAAGACGAACCTCAGTTGTAAAAGTTAAATAGAAGTCAAAATTGAAAAATTGCCCCAAACGTCGGGTAATATCGGGTAAGAACCAAGGTGCTTCTCTTGCCTTGCAGAAAGACTAGAAGGCAGCTTCGATTAGTCTTCTTCTGCGACAGAAAAAGTATTATCGAATGAAATGACAGACACTTTTTTCCCCTTTTTTTCATAGATGGTCATAGCACCTTCCCGATCAATTTGCTTCCATCCGCACCACTGGATTTCCTTCCGATAAACATAGGGGAGCCCGTTCACTTCACTTGCTTCCCACCATTTATACATTTCTACGGACTGTTTATCCTTTACAAGCTTTGCGCTTACAGGAATAGGAAAACCAAAAAACTTTGCAGATTGCCGGAAAGCAAAGGCATAGATCCCTGCAGCCAGCAATAGCAGTAAAACAAAAGTTAACACATATTTCCGTTTCTTTATCAAAAAGACTCCCCCCTGTATTAGACGAAAATTCAGAATCATATTTATTATAACTTATTCATTCTTTCCGGTCGAAAAACTCTAGGTTTCAGCTACCTCACCGTATTGTTAGGTTTTCAGATTTATTTTTTGGTAGCGCGGCACGAACAGAACAGGGACCTGGCAAAAGTTTTTGATTCAGTCTTTATGCAGGCTCCAAATAAAACTTCATCGTCTTTATGAAGAAAATATACATAAAAAAACGCCAGCCACTCCCTCGATTTATGCCGATTTAAATCGAAAAATCGGAGAAGCAGCCAGCACTCAGCTAAATTTTGTTTTATAATTTGCCTGTTTCATATGCCTGTTTTCCGAGCAAAATCGCCCCTGTAATGCCGGCGTCGTTGCCAAGGCCCGGGGACGTAATATATTCGGACAGCGGTTCAGGCAGCTTGATATAACCGTTGATCAGCTCGGTCAGTTTTTTGTGTATCAGCGGGAACAATTGCTGTTGGTGCATCACGCCGCCGCCCATGATGATTTTTTTCGGCGACACAATTAGAATGTATTGCATGAGCGCCTGTGCCAGATAATCTGCCTCCATTTCCCAGACTTCCGGACGGTCCGAGAGTTCTTTTCCTTTCTGCCCCCACCGCGCTTCGATTGCCGGCCCGGCTGCGAGTCCTTCGAGGCAGTCATGATGGAAAGGGCATGCCCCTTCAAAATGATCATCCGGGTGGCGGCGCAAAAGAATATGCCCCATTTCCGGGTGCGACCATCCTTCAAGGAGATTGCCTTTTACAACGGCTCCAGCTCCGATACCTGTACCGACCGTGATGTACAGGCAGCTGTCTAGCCCTTTCGCCGCGCCAAGCACCGACTCCCCGAGCGCCGCCCCGTTCACATCTGTCGTAAAACCGGCCGGAACGCCCAATGCTTTCTCTATCGTTTGCTTAATGGGATAATTTTGCCAGGCTGTTTTCGGTGTTGTTGTAATGTATCCATATGTATCACTTTCCGGATTGACGTCAATCGGACCAAATGAGGCAATGCCGATTGCTTTTGTCTCGAACTGTGAAAAAAACGCGATTACATCTTTCACCGTTTCTTCCGGATCGCGCGTCGGGAACTCAACTCTTTCCTGAATTTTTCCTGTTTCATCTCCCGTTGCACAAACAAATTTTGTACCGCCTGCTTCCACTCCGCCAAAAAGCATGGTGATTCCCCCTCAATAAAATTGGTTTGAATGGCCTCTCCGTTCATAATGGAGAGGTAAATATCTCTCATTCTAGTATACCGTTTTCTTCAATTGAGTTAAGTGTTTATATATCGGAACCCGCATAAAATGTGACAAATTTGTTTCTCATTTTTTTCTCATTTTTTCTTCATGACTTTTTAGTGTAAGAGGGTTATATTTTAGGTGTAGCAAGGAAAAAGCAACAAACCCTTAAGTTTCTAGATACCCCCCTTAATGTCTAGAAAAAACTCCCCTTACCAACCGGCATTGTGCCGGTTTTTTTTTCGCATTAAAGCCGGCGCAATCTTGATGCCCCGGCCCGTAAGTCTGCTTTACATCTCCTCATCGTCCTCTTCATCCCAGTCGTCTTCCAAATTTTCATCGTCCAGGTCCCAATCTTCCCAGTCCCCTGTTGTGTCCAGTTTGAACAAATCTAACAGGCGCTTGAACATTTGTGGCGTCTCCCTTCTTTTTCCTTATAGGATTTACAGGTTAAAACCAATTTATACGGTATAAGAAAAAGGCCGGGCGAAAAAATATACATAGAAGCAAACCCGGGGGTGGACGATTTGGAAACCTGGTTTTATCTCCATGTGATGAACACGTTATACTTTGTATTTTTTATGTTTGCTGTGCCGCCCGCCATCGCAGCCCTGATTTGCCGGCCCGAAATCAAAAAATATTTGGAAAAGAGGAAAGAAGGCAAGCCATGAAAAACGATGATAAAAGAATTTCTGAAGGGTTAAACGGATGGTTTGAAATGATGAATGCAAAAGGAGATAAAGGAGAAATCGCGCAGATCGTGGAAAAATACAAGGCGCGGGCTGCAGACAGCAACGATGCTGCCGATCAAGACAAGAAGTAGAGTTTCAACAAAAATCGACAATTCTCATCAAAAACTTATTTTTCTTTCATGATCTTTTAGGAAAAAACCCGTACTATTATACCTGTAGCAAGGACAAGTTACAAAACCCTATACCAACTAGACAACCCCCCCTTTTTGTTGTCTAGCAATACCCCCTTAAAAACCGGCTTTTGCCGGTTTTTTTATTTTTTGCTACTTTGTTGTCGGCTCATTATCATACAAATGGATGACCTTGTCTTCATGTCCGCTATATAAAATAAAACGAAGGGAGCTCGTACTGGCTTATTTTATTAATCAATTGATCTCCCACATATTTGCCTACTATCTTCCAGAAAAAGGGGCTGTTGCGATCTTTATCCCGACTCTGATTTTTTCATTTTGTCTGTTAACCGGATATGCCATTGTAGGCTATATTTTTAAGATTTCTGCAAAAAAATAGTCCGGGGCACCGTTATTCGGTATCCCGGACAAGAACTTAGCGGTCTTCAATCGTTTTCGGCGATACCAGATTGCCGGTGCCGAGCATAATGCTTTCGTTTTGGACTGCGACCACCATGGCAAGTGTTTCATGCTGCTTTTCTTTATATACTTGTCCGATTTTGATTTCCATGGCGCCCCACCTCTATTACAAGTGCGTACGGCGTTTTTTCTGTTCTTGTATCACTTTATTCCGCTCACCGCCGTCTGAAAGTTCTTCGTATTGAAATTCTGTCTCATCACTTTAGCCGCAAGCAAATCAGCGGACGCCTGATGGTTATTGGGTGCCGCTTGTTCATTCCATTTCACACGGATCGCCTCCTTTCTTTTAATATGCGTCCGCTTCCGAAAAAAATGCGCGCCGGATTGCCGTTTCCATTTTTTGTGGAAAACAGCGTCCCTGGCTTTTTGGAGGATTCTCCTCAGCATGCGGCCGGGTATTACATATTCCTGCAGCTAAATAGGGCTTGCTGAACGAATTAGAATTTGGCATTTTATGGATTTGACAGACCAAGTGGACGCACAACTCCTGTATTGTCCCCGCAGCCATGCCTAACGTCGCTGTAGCAAGGGGGGTTGATAAATGAGTCCCCAAAAATTGGATGTGGGGGTTAAAAGATGGATTTTTGAAGTTTTTAAAAACGGCTCAAAAAGATTTTATCTTATTGAGGGTGGAATACCAGAAAATGATGGACGATACCCGTTAGAAAAAGTGACATTGAAAAAATAACTGATGTGTCCCCTAAATAAACCGAATTGACAGCAAGATATTTCCTCTAATCAGGTTGCTTTTTATTTTGGCGGAATGGGGATGCGGACTCTCTTTATCTCGCCCTGAGCAAGGCGTTAAAAAGAGTCTTTATGTTTGAAGGCGTTAAAAAACAATCGTGAAATAAAAGGTGCTGCAACCAAAAAGCAGAGGAATGATTATAACGTAATCGGTCAATCTCACCTTATAAAAATGGTCATGATTTAGAAGGATTTAATGACGAGGAGCAAGAAGTATTATTTGTTAGGAATTCCAAATTTAAAATTTCGATCCAAACTGTTAAGGATAGAAAAATTATTTTTGAAATGGAGACATTTTAATATGGGAAAAAAAGAAAAATTATTTTCTGCTCCTCGTTGGACTGAACCTATAGGACTAAAATCTGATGGATCTCCAAGTGCAATTAGTAGTGGGACAAAGCACTATGAAACAGAAGAAGAACGACAGAAAGATATCGAAACGACAAGATATATACGTGAAATGCTGAAATAAAGAATGGAGGAAAACAATAAAAATTTTTAAGTACCTTGTGCTGGGTACTTTTTCTTTTGCCTATGATTGAAAGCGTTAAAAAACAATCATGAGATAAAAGGTACCTGCAATCAAAAAGCAGAAGAATGATCACGACGTAAATGGTCAATCTCACCTTATAATAAAAAGCAAAAATGGTCATGATTTAGAAGGATTTAATGACGAGGAGCAAGAAGTATTATTTAAACGTAATACAGCTTATAAAATCTTATCCAGTCAATTTATGAATGGTAGAGTTATATTCGAATTGGAGGAAATCCTATGGATAAAAATAATAAACCATATTCCGACCGTCGTTGGACGGATCCAATTGGAATAACAGAAGATGGGGAAATCAGCGCTATTTCCATAGGAACCAAACATTATGCATCAGAAGAAGAAAGACAAAGAGATATCGAAGAAGGTAAGAAGATTCGAAAAGAATTTTTGAAAATGCTAAAAGAACGCCATAAAAACAATAAATAGAATTTGTCGTTGGAATATTATGATCCATTCCATGGATTCCAACGACATATTAAAAACCAAAATTACTTTTAAAGAATATATATCTTTGAAGGATAGAATGATGCTGCCCAATCGGTAGAGATTTGAAAGGAATTAATGATCAGGAGGCCAAAGTATTATTTAAGAGAGTCAATTTAAAATCTTAAATCAAAAGTTTCAATCCGGTAAAATTTTGTTTGAGTTGGAGGAAATGTAAATGAGCAGCAAAAAACTATTTTCTGACAAACGATGGACAGAACCACCAGGAATGACATCCGATGGTAAATTCACTGCTATTGTAAGCGGAACTAAGCATTATGCTTCTGAAGAAGAACGACAGAAAGATATTGAAACGACAAGACTTATACGCGAAATGTTGAAAAAGAGAATGAAGGAAAACAATAAAAATTTTTAAGTAGGGCTTGCTAAATAAGCAAAATTCCTAGATTTGGCAAGGATGCAGACAGGTTCGGCAAAAAATTAATGAGAATTTTTCTTCATATAAAATGAGCTCCGTTTTTCCCATCCGGATGGATATCACATTCAAATTTAGGATCTCCCTCACGTCTTCGTTTTTCCAAATCTATCCATGCTGTAATCAGCTCTCTTCATCAAAGGTGCTTGGTTTATCCATATCAAGCGTTGCCGGATTCTGGATGTTTTTCGCATGGGCTGGTAAACTGAATTTACAGGCAGCGGGGTGTGTAAATTTTTTCCTGAATGCCATTTTTTCCGGGAAGGCGAGGCAGCCCCCATCTTGAGAAGGAGGTTTTCAACATATGGAAATTGAAAGAGGCACGATTAAAGATGTCCCGTTTGAAAGCAGGGAACTCGGGGAAACGCTCAATCTCTGGGTATACTTGCCGGCGCGTTTTTCCCCGCTTTATAAATATGCCGTATGCATATGCCAGGACGGAAAAGACTTCTTCCAGCTCGGCCGGATTGCACGTGCGGCGGATGAACTGCTTGCAAAAGGCGAAATTGAAGACTTGATTATTGTCGGGATCCCTTATGCGGATATTCCGGACAGGCGCCGGAAATACCATCCTGACGGCGAGCAACATGGCGCTTATATCCGGTTTTTGGCGCATGAACTTGTCCCTTTCCTTGACCGTGAGTTTCCGACTGCGCAAATGGCATCGGACCGAGCACTGGCGGGAGACTCACTGGCGGCAACCGTCTCGCTCATGGCGGCATTCAAGTACCCCCATACATTTGGAAAAGCCGCATTAATGTCGCCGCTCGTGAATGAAAAAGTGATGGAAGCCGCAAAACAATGTACGGATCCAAAGTTGCTGGACATTTACCATATTGCTGGAAAAGGCGAGACGGAAGTGAAAACGACTGACGGCAAGATCCAGAATTTTATCACACCGAACCGCACCCTGCATCAAGTTCTGGAAGAAAAAGGGGTCCCCGGATTTTATGACGAATTTGACGGTGATCACTCTTGGAGGTACTGGCAAAAAGATTTGCCACGTGCCCTCAAGTACCTGTTTAAAAAAGATTAATTTTCGGCAATTTTTCTGATAAAATTGTATTATAACGGCTTAATATCCAGAAAGAGGAGGCCATTTTATGAATTATGCGCTTGTTGTCTTTCCATCAAAAAAACTTCAGGACCTTGTTAACTCCTACCGGAAGCGCTATGATCCGAAATACGCGCTAATCCCGCCGCATATTACGCTAAAAGCAGCGTTCGAGGCATCCGAAGAAGAGGCGGAAGTTTTTCGCGGGCAACTGAAGGAAATTGCCAAAAAATACAACCCGTTTTTGTTGAAAGTAACAAAAGTGAAATCTTTTGAACCCGTCAGCAATACGATTTATTTTAAAGTTGAACCGACGCCTGAACTGGAAGGGCTTTTCGCAGATTTCAGGGACCGTCTGCCGGGCGGGCCGCCTCCGTACCCGTTTGTGCCGCATATTACCATCGGCCAGGAGTTGTCTAAAGAGGAACATGCCGATGTGTTCCGCCAGCTGGAAATGGTTGGCATTGACCACGAAGAAAAGGTAAACCGGTTCCATCTTTTATATCAGCTGGAAAACGGGGTTTGGACCGTTTATGAGACCTATCATCTCGGAAAGGACTAACAAATGTGGACGTAATAATTGTAGAAAATGAAGAACAACTGGAGACGGCTTTTCAAATCCGGAAAAAAGTATTTGTAGAAGAGCAGCACGTCCCGGTTGAAGAAGAAATTGACGCATTGGAACAGGACTGCACGCATTTTCTGCTGTACGATGATGAAGGGAAACCCTCAGGCGCCGGGCGTTTTCGGATGGTGGACGGGTACGGGAAAGTGGAACGCATCTGCATCCTTCCGTCCGTGCGCGGGAAAGGGGCCGGCCGGGAACTGATGCTGGCAATTGAACATTATGCCGCAGAACAAGGCGTGCAAAAATGCAAATTAAACGCACAGACACACGCGATTCCTTTTTACGAAAAACTCGGATACCGTGTTGTTTCCGGTGAATTTCTCGATGCCGGCATTCCGCATAAAGCAATGGAGAAAACGATCAAATAGCATCCGGAAACTGGGGCTGCAGAATCCGTGACAAAGCGGCGAGAAGGAGTTGTGTCTCGCCGCTTTGTCTATAGAATGGCCTTATTTTTTTGCACCAATTTTGTTTATTTTATATAATCGCTTTTTCAACCTTGCTGCTTATCTTGTGAAAAAATTCACACTTCAGCGGGAAAGATTTAAACCGAAAGATCAATATATTGCCCCAGGCCGGTGATTTTTGCGATGATCCGGCTTTTTGCCGGTTTTCTTCCCGGTTGTTCATTTGCTTTAAAATGGTATTCTGTTCCGCCCGTGACGCCGTTTTGCCGCTTAACAGGATAAGCCCTCGAAACGGCATCTGCTTTTTCCACTTCAAGCTGGCGTAAGGACATTCCGTCATAAAGCCGGTACTGGCTTGCCTGATAGTCTGGAATTGGAGCGATCAAACTCATGGCAGTCACCCCTTTAAATGATTTCTATATTCTTTTCCCTCTCTTCTTTCATTTTAAACAGAAAAATGCGGACTTGCATCTGATTTGCAAGCCCGCTTTGGTTACTTTCCGTTGTTCATCATTTTGTTGATCGTGTTAAAATCGAGCTTTTTTCCATCTTTGACAATTGATTCAACAATTTTATCTTCCAGCTCTTTCGGTACCCGTTTGTTTGCAATTTGCGAGACGCGCTGGATGATGCCACGGACGGTATTTTCATCTTTAAAATTCGCGTTCTGCAGGGAATTTGCAAGCTGGAAAATGTCATTCATATTAACGCCTGTCTTCTTTTCGATATTCTTGAAAAACTGATGATCCACCTTCGTCGCTCCTCTCTTCAAGCTGTTTTATCGTATGAAAAAAGAAGCCGGATTGACAGTACAAAAGTGGATTTTCAATTGAAAACGTGTTAGCCGGAATTTTACATTGCAAAAAAGTGCATTTTCCCGGTGCACAAGCTTGATTTACAGCCAGTGCTTTGATGAAGGACAGTTTGATGTTTCATGGCACTTGTTTTGTCTTTCATCAACCTGGTGAAGGACAGTTTGGCGTTTTTCGGCCTGGGTTTTGTCCTTCATTACCCTGATGAAGGACATTTCTGCATTTCCCGACCTGAGTTTTGTCCTTCATCACCTCGATGAAGGACATTTCGGCGTTATCCGCCCGGTGTTTTGTCTTTCATCACCTCGATGAAAGACAATTTGACTTTGCCAGGCCAGTGTTTTGTCCTTCATCACCTCGATGAAGGACAATTGGGCTTTGCCAGACCTGGGTTTTGTCTTTCATCACCTCGATGAAGGACAATTTGGTATTTTTCAGCCGGTGTTTTGTCCTTCATCATCTCGATGAAGGACATTTCGGCTTTGCCAGGCCTGGGGTTTGTCTTTCATTGAAGTTGCCAAAAGGAAAAACAAGCTGCATCTGGATCCGAAATGTCCTTTTGAAGCCGTCAAAAGGACAAAACACGATGTATCCGGGCCCGAAATGTCCTTTTGTAACCGTCAAAAGGACAAAACACGCTGCATCCGGGCCCGAAATGTCTTTTTGAAGCCGTCAAAAGGACAAAACACGATGTATCCGGGCCCGAAATGTCCTTTTGTAACCGTCAAAAGGACAAAACACGCTGTTTCCGGGTCCGAAATGTCTTTTTGAACCTGCCAAAAGGACAAAACACGTTTCATCCGAGCTCGAAATGTCTTTTTGAAGCCGTCAAAAGGACAAAACACGTTTCATCCGAGCTCGAAATGTCTTTTTGAAGCCGTCAAAAGGACAAAACACGTTACGTCTGGATCCGAAATGTCCTTTTGAAGCCGTCAAAAGGACAAAACACGCTGCTTCCGGGTCCAAAATGTCTTTTTGAACCTGCCAAAAGGACAAAACACGTTACGTCTGGATCCGAAATGTCCCTTTGAACCTGCCAAAAGGACAAAAAAAGGATCGCGTTTGGGCCCAAATATCCTTTTGAACCTGTCAAAAGGACAAAAGGAGTCGCGACTGGATCAAAATGTCTTTTTGAAGTTGCCACACGGACAAAACAAAACATTACTCCGATGAAGGACAATTTGACGGTTCACTTTTGTCTATCCTGAAAAATATGCGCCAGCTGATTTTCATTCTACTGTTGGTGCGCGTTCACTGCAGCATGGGCGTCTAATTGGATCTTCCAATTAGACAAAACACGCTCGGGTTCCGGGGCTTTTGTCCAATTAGAGGCGGCTCGGTCATCGTTCCCTATGAAGAACAGTTCGCCGATTCCCGGCCTCGCATTTTGTGCCCGTTCCCCTCGTACGAGCGTTTTTTCTCCGGCTATAAAAAAAGGCGGGGAATCCTCCCCGCAACTTGTCAGCAGAAGCTTGCACCGACAATAATTAACAGAATGAACAAAACAACGATCAATACAAATGTGCTGCCGTAACCGTAACCACCGCCGTAACCACCGCCGTAACCGCCATAGCCGTAGCCGCAGCCATAACCGTATCCAAACATGTTTTTCACCTCACTTCTTGTATTACACTATACAATATGTAAGGTGCAGGCATTCGGTATAGGCGTGTGTCAGGGACGGCATTATTATCCTCTTGGCTTAAAGAGGAGCGAGCCGATAAATCCGAAAATAATCGCAGCCGAAATGCCGGAAGATGTGACTTCAAACATGCCGGTCAATACCCCGACAATGCCATGCCTTTGCACTTCCTGCATGGCGCCGGTTGCAAGCGAATTGCCAAAACTTGTAATCGGAATGGTCGCCCCGGCACCGGCAAAATTTACAAGCGGTTCATAAAGGCCGAGGCCCGATAAAATCGCGCCGGCCGTAACGAGGACACTCATCGTATGCCCCGGCGATAATTTTGCGACATCAAACAGCAACTGGCCAATTACACAAATCAGCCCGCCAATCACAAAGGCCCAGAAAAACATTGCAAGCATTACGCATCCTTCCTTTCTTACAAATACTCGATCGCTCAGGCTCACACAATCCATGCTGCAACCTAAGCGAATACTCGATCGCGCACCTCAAATTATCCGTATCCGTGCCGCAACCTAAGCAAATATCGATGGCGCAGGCTCAATCCATGCCGCAACGCAACCCAGGCAATACCCTTTCTTACAAATATTCGATGGCGCAGGCGTGCGCGATGCACGGAATGGTTTCGCCCTGCTGATAAGACAAAGGCGACAATAGTGCGCCGGTTGCGACGAGCAAGATTTTTTGGTAACGGCCTTTTTTCATTTCGTTTAGCAAATGGCCGTACAAGACAATCGCTGAACATCCGGCCCCGCTTGCCCCGGCCTGCACGGGCTGGGACTTGTCATATACCATCAGGCCGCAATCCTGGAACTGTTCGCTGCGAATGTCAAGATTCCTCTGTTTGAAAAGATCGAGCGCGATGGAACGGCCAATTTTCGCCAAATCGCCGGTCACAATCAAATCATAGTAAGATGGATCACGGCCGGTTTCCCGGAGATGCTGTTCAATCGTATCGACCGCAGCCGGCGCCATTGCACCACCCATATTAAACGGATCGGAAATGCCAAGGTCCAGTACTTTTCCGATCGTGGCCGACGTAATCCGCGGCGCCGGCCCGTTTTCTTCCGTACCGACCACCGCGAATCCCGCTCCCGTCACTGTCCATTGTGCGGTCGGCGGTTTCTGCCCGCCGTATTCGGTCGGATAACGGAATTGCTTCTCTGTTGTTGCATTGTGGCTCGAAGCCCCGGCCAGCACTTTCTCCGCCCCACCGTGATTAACGATGAAAGCGGCAAGCGCCAGGCTTTCCATCGAAGTGGCACAGGCGCTAAAAAGGCCCAGGTAAGGAATCGCATTTGTCCTTGCCGCAAAACTTGTCGGCGTGATTTGGTTAATCAAATCACCAGCGAGAAAAAACTGAATATCGGTTTCCTTAAGGTTTCGCTTTTTCAGGGCAATGCCAACTGCTTCCTCGATCAGTTTGCGCTGGGCTTTTTCATACGAATCCTCGCCGATCCACAAATCTTCAAAAAACCGGTCGAAATCGTCTGCCATCTGCCCCTTTTTCTCAAACGGGCCCCCGACAACACCGGTTGAAAGAATGGCCGGGCGGTTCGTGAAAGTCCATGTTTGCGATTTTGCGGGCATTACGATCCCCCCCACATCATGATGACGGTCCGGATCAGGACGACAACAAACGCGGAAAACACACCAAATACAATGACGGTGCCGGCAAGTTTAAAAATATTTCCGCCGACGCCGAGCACATAGCCTTCCGTCCGATGTTCAATCGCAGCGGATACAACGGAGTTCCCGAAGCCCGTTACCGGCACCGCGCTCCCTGCACCGGCGTACTGCCCGATATGGTCATAAATGCCAAAGCCGGTCAACAGCATGGATAAAAACACCATTGTCGCGGTTGTCGGGTTGCCGGCCGTTTTTTCGGTGAAATTAAACATGTATATATAGAAGTAAGTAAGGGCCTGACCAGCCAGACAAAAACAGCCGCCTACCCAAAATGCACGGATGCAGTTTTTCAATACCGGCCTTTTCAGCTCATGCTTTTTTTCGAACTGATCATACGCTTTTTGTTCGGGTGTTTTGTTTTGATTTTTGTTTGCCATTATCTCAGCCCTTTTCCTATGTTAATTCCTGTTTCAGCTTGATGATGTCTTTGAAACGTTTTTTTGCCTTGCCGGCTGAAATTTTGTGCTCGTCCATATCTTCCTTGAGGCGGACGGTTTCCAGGAAAATTTTATAGTCGCTGGAAGTAATAAATTTGCGTCCGGGGTAGCGTTTCTTTAAAAAGGCGTTGAGCTGTTTTTCGATTTTCTTCATTTTAAAACGGTGCAGATGCCTGACTTTGTAGGCAACCAATGTTTCTTTTGGCCCTTCAATGATGGCCACATCGTAAATGCTGTCAAAGCCAAGGACATCTTTTTTCAATTGTCCTGAAACGGCCTTATTCCCGGTGTTCGTGAGTCTCACCGGCGACGGTTGTGTTTTTTTCACAAGGGCCATTTTGCTGTCCTTGTGTTCCGGCCCGTTAAAACCGCAGCCGGTGAGCAAACATACTGAAGCTAAAACATACATGATTTTTTTCATACTCATCCCTCTGCGCTTTCAACTTTTACCTCTCTATTTTTCGCGCAAGCGCAGATTTTATAATTAGAAATTCTTGCCGCATCCTGGAAAAAAGGGAAAACAAAAGCGGAAGTGCAATCCTGCCTTCCGCTTTTGTTTTATCGCGTTTTTTTGCCGCCGCAGCCGCATCCGCCTTTTTTGACTTTTTTCTGATTGTTTGTATACGCCGGGACGGATGAAGGGGTGACCGGAATTTTGATGCGTGGTTTGCCCATAATCTTACCATCCTTTCCTCAGGATTCGCGCTTCCTTTTTTATCGTATGCAGCATTTTCACGGTTGTTCACTTCATTCGTCCATGATCCGCAAAAGAACGGTTTCGAGGATACTCGCCAGGCCGGCAATTGCAAGGATCATGACAATAGGCGACCCGATTTGCGGAAAAAGCATCCAACTCCCGTACAGGATGGCCGCGGACCAGACACCGGTGCACCAGTGGCAACTTAATAATTCGCCAATCCACTTTCTGATCCCTGTTCCTTTGATTTCAATATATTCCTCGATTGTTCCATCAGGCGCCATTTCGGTTATTTCTTTATGAAAAGGTTTTCGTAAAAAGGCCGTAATTTTATCATAAACCAACAAGCGCGTCAGTCTGAAACTGGCCAGTGCAAGCAGAACGAAATCAAGCCAATAGGAAACCATTTCCTGCCTCCTTCCCCGGGTACAAAATTCCCTATGCAAGTTGTTTGCCTATTTTTGCAAAAACGCGGGGACATTCGTAACAAAAAAAGCACCGAGACAATATTCTATAGTGTACTGAAACTAAACCATTGAAGGAGTTGAAAAATGAATGAGCAGTAAATCCCATGAATATTCCCGTACTTGCGTTTGTGATGTCGTACATTTCATCAACGATTTGCAGGATGCTGCGGTAGAAGACAGCAGCTGCCCGACCAACTGCTTGAATCCCGTGCTCGGTGCCAACAGGGAAAAACATTCACATGTCAACACACGTCCATTCATTCTATATACAAAAGACGGTTGTGCTTTTGAACCATTTTACAAAAATCACCACTTTGACAGCTGCGACGACTTCTGCGAAAAATCGAAATTTTTAAGAGTCGAAAATGTGGAAGGGTGCTGTGCTGTTGTACGGGTTTTAAAATGCGTCTGCGAACATCATGACGGCCATTCTAGGGTCCACTTCGAAGCAACCGATACATGCATCACGCTTGATTTAACCGATTTCATTGCCATTCAATGCCTCGAAGACACTTTTGTCAATTTGTAATGTATGAAAGTCGATAAGTTGCCGCTTATCGACTTTTTTTCCGTGGCTTTACTGAACCAGTAATTTAATGTCCGTGATCTCGTCCAGATTGATCCAGGCCGTCTCCATTGAGGAAAAAGGCATGACGGACAATTGGTCTTCCATCCGTTCAAGGATCACGGCACGATAGGCGATGCTGTTCGTTTGAATCATGACGGGGATTTCCGGTAGAAAACCTGGCTTATGAATTAAATAGTCAATTTTTTCATGGACCGTCATTTCTTTGAACCGTTTTCTCGATGGCGGTTGAATGGTTTCTTGTTCCGGCCAGGTGTCGGCTTTGTCAGCGCCGTCCGTTTCCAAATCCGTCTCCGCTTCCACCGCTCCGGCGGGTTCCGCAACATGTTGCTGCCCCATGGCATTTGCCGATTCCTCATGTTCCGCAGGATCTGCCGTTTTTGTCTTGGATGAAACGTTTACGACTCCCCCGCGTTCTGCAGCTCCTTCTGTTTTTTCCTGTTCTGCCGCTTTATTTGGTTTGGGCTGTTCCGGTTCTGTTTTTTTCTCGTGTGCGGCTGCATTGTTTTTTTCTTCGGCATGCCCTGTATCGCCGCCGGCAGGCATTGGTTCCACGATCGTTCCATGGCCGGCATGTTCAGGTTTTTCGCTCACCACATTTCTGTACACTTTCTGCATCTTGATCGCGAGCGGAACATTTTTCGGCTGGATAATATAAAGAAGCGGTTTTTGGCTGCTGTACTGGCTCTCCTCCATGTTTCCAAAATCCCTCCTCCTGATTTCTGGCTCGCTTTATAACTATGCATGAAAATAAGAAATGTGCCTAGAGCTTGAATCTCCCAATCATTTGCTATTTCTGCCTTATCGTATGTTTTGGGGACAAGGAACGGAACCGCGGTTTCCACAGCATATTGGCACAAATTAATAATGCAGGGAAAAATGTGCTTTTATACGCTACCATCCGTCTATTCCAAAAATATGCGGATGAGTAGAATATATTAACAAAACGAAAGGAGGCATTTAAATGTCTTATTATGACTCAAACGGCAGCTGCTATGATGATCATCGCCGCCACAAACGGCAAGACGAGGAAGAACGGGGGCTTCTTTCGGAATTCGATGTGGATCAATCGCCGTCCGTACCTGTACCTGTAACAGGCGTCTTTAACATGGCAAACTCCATTGCGGAAGTAGACGTAAAAGTGGATGATTATGATGACCGCGTTTCATTGCTCGCAACCGTCGAATGGTCGCCGGCAGATCTTCCGCTCGGTATAACACTTGCAGCCTTAATTGCGGCCGTTACAGGAGCAGCAACAGGTACCGTCATTCCGTTAACCATTCCGGCAACCTTCAGAATTTGGAGAAGAAATTCTTCCGGTACAACACTCATTTCTCAAAAAACGGATGAAAGCGTGGTTTCCGGTATTGCTATTCTTGGAACCGGAGGGCTTGTGACCCTGCTTTTTGAAAACGTGACAACAACGGTTCATGCCGTGGATACCGATCCGTCCAAAGGGAAAAACGAATACTTCTTAACCATTGAACTCGGTACTTTTGCTCCAGATACAACGATTCCGGGGGCTGCACCTACACTGCTTGGAACCATTACACTGACACCTCAAAATGTCGTCAGCTACACATTCTCTGCTGCAGAAGTTGAAGATAATGATCACCATGACAACAAAAAAGGCCATAAAAAAGATTACAGAGACTGATGCCATACCAAAAAAGCCAGGAAGGTTTCACTTCCTGGCTTTTTTCATTTACGCTTTTGGACAAGCCGTTTGCATTTTATAATAGCCGGCATTCGGGAGGACTGGTTTTCGCATCGTCCGGAACTGTCGGCTAGCCCATAATATGGTAGCCGGCATCCACATGAATGTTTTCGCCTGTAACGGCGCGCGACAGGTCACTAAAGAGGAACAACGCGGTATCGCCGACTTCGCGTGTATCCACACCGCGGTGAAGCGGCGCCCTTTCTTCCATCACTTTCAAAATGCTGTTGAAGTCGCTAACACCTTTTGCCGACAAAGTGCGAATCGGGCCAGCAGAGATCGAGTTAACACGGATATTGAGTTTCCCAAGGTCATATGCCAAATAGCGGACGCTTGCATCGAGGGAAGCTTTCGCTACACCCATCACATTGTAATTTTCCATCACGCGTTCGCCGCCGAGGTAGGTAAGGGTGACAATGCTGCCCCCGTTTGGCATGAGTTCCAGTTCTTTCACCGCTTTGGCAACGGCCGACAGCGAATAGGAACTAATATTATGGGCCAGTAAAAACCCTTCACGCGTCACATTTGTGTAGTCGCCTTTTAATTCTTCTCTGCGGGCAAACGCAACACAGTGGGCAATACCGTCGATCGTGCCGACTTCCTTTTTGATCGTTTGAAAGCATGACTGAATCTGCTCGTCGCTTTCCACGTCGCATTGAAGGATCAGATAGTCCTTTCGATTCAGCGTTTCAGCAAGTTCGTGGATGCTTTTTTCATTCCGGTCGAGCGCATAGGTAAAAATAATCCTTGCGCCTGCTGCATCAAGCGATTGGGCAATTCCCCAGGCAATACTGCGCTTATTTGCAACACCCATCACAACAAATGTTTTATTTTCCAAAGATAACTGCATCATGTTAACTCCTTTATTTACAATTTATATACGATTTTTAGTACCTGATACCAATTCTACATGAACTTTCCGGGTTTGAAAAGCACCTGTGTTTTATTTGTTGCAGGATAATCGTACCGGGACCCCGGGGAATACCAACCTTTTTTCAACTACCCGGCATTTGTTTAGGCGCGCCGGACAACATAAAATAGAGATGGAAGGAGCGAGTTCAATGAAAATCGATATCATTGGGGATATACATGGCTGCATGGCGGAATTCAGGAAGCTTACGGAAAAACTGGGGTATCAATGGGAAAACGGTATGCCCGTTCATCCAGGTGGCCGGCTGCTTGGTTTTGTCGGTGATCTGACAGACCGCGGGCCGGCATCTTTGGAAGTGGCCGATACTGTCTATCGATTGTGGAAAAAGAAGCTTGGCCTGTATGTCCCCGGCAACCACTGCAACAAGCTGTACCGATATTTTTTAGGGAGAAATGTCCAGCAGAAGCACGGCCTTGAAACAACGGTGGCGGAACTGGAGGCGCTCCCCGTAAAAGAGCGGGAACGGCACAGCAAACAATTTATGGAACTGTATGAGAAATCCCCGCTTTATCTTGTTCTAGACGGCGGCAAGCTTGTCATCGCCCATGCCGGGATCCGGCGCAAGGATATTGGGAAGATGAATAAATCGGTCCAGACTTTTGTGCTTTACGGTGATATTAACGGGGAAACCAATCCGGACGGGACACCGGTGCGCTGCGACTGGGCGAAAAATGACGAAGGGGAAAGCTGGATTGTATACGGGCATACGCCGGTGAAAGAACCGCGATGGATCGGCCACACGGTCAATATTGATACCGGCTGCGTATTCGGCGGCAAACTGACAGCACTCCGGTATCCGGAAATTGAAACCGTCTCCGTCCCCTCTTCAATGCCATATGTGGAAGAAAAGTTCAGGACGTTCGCCTGAATTGAGAAGCATTTGGCATCCCTTCCCAGAGAGGAAGAAAAAAATCCATGGAAGTATGTTTTAACTTGTCTACTTCATGGAATGAGTTCTATAACGATCTTTCTAAAGAACAATTATAACAGACTCAAGACACCATGAATTATATTAGGGCTTGCTGAACGGATCCGATTCTGAGTTTATACCCAATTTGTCTGCAAGTTCTGTCTTAAAAATATAGAAGAATCCTTTTGCGAAAAGGGGTGATTTGATCTTCTCCATACGTTGAATCGGCTTTCGAGGGCAATCATTCTCTAGATTTGTTGTAAAACTCTTGCATTAAAATGGTTGTCAAAGCTGTCAGCAGCCTTGCCAAATCTAGAAATTTTACTGATTCAGTAAGCCCTATATTAGAACATGTTATGATAAAAAATAAAGCGGGAGAATATACAATTAACCAGTAAGAACTTGAAAACTCTTCATTTAAAGTTACTAAAAATTTTTTAGATTTTACGAATCAAAAGGTGGTCAACCACAGGAAAACGCCTTACAAGATGCGATTCACATTAGCAAATCAATGGCACAGGAAGTTGCGCGAGAAGTCGAAAAGGGGAATTGGCTTGCTGCTGGAAAGCTTGTTGCCACCGGTTTATTTGTTAACCCAGTATCCGCATAGGTGGTGCCGAACCAGTCAGCTAAAAGGAGAATAAACAATCGTGACATTAAATCATTTACTTTTTCTAACTCAACTACTTACCCTAGTATATGCGGCAGGCTATTCTCGACATTTAAAAAGAACTAAAAGAGAAAGGAAACTTTCTCTTTTAGAGGCTTTTTTATATTATTCTTCGTTAATCATTATTCCTTTATCGGCATTTATTTTTCTTTATACAAATTGGAATAGTTAAAAAAGAGTAGAAAAACTAAGCTTTAATAAAATTATTTTGACGTTTCCCGTTCCACATGGCAATAATGGAATAACCATCTTCATGTTTTTTTAGAGCGTTGAGCTTTTTCAGGACATCCTGTAGCAATCATAAAGTCCCGGGGAGAAAAGAACATGCAACAGCAAAATTAAGGATAAGCGCCCATGCCGTAAACTAAACGCTGGCATCAGAAGCAGGGAAATCCGAATCAACATCAAAGAAGATCCAAAAAGGGCGGTTTAGAAAAGAAATGCATTTCTTTCCCTGAAACCGGGTGCTGAAATGAAAGCTCACTGCAATGGAGCGCCTGCCGGGTGAAGCGGCTCGTGTTGCCACCGTACAGGCTGTCGCCGAGAAGCGGGTGGCCGATATAGGAAAGATGGACACGGATCTGGTGCGTCCTGCCGGTGTCAAGCCGGAGACGCACATGTGCATATGCCGGAAATTGCCGGACCACTTCATAATGGGTGCGCGCAAACTGGCCATCGTCCCGGACTCCGCGTTCTATAATGCTCGTCTCTTTTCTCCCGATCGGGGCTTCAATTGTGCCGCTTTTTTCAGTAAAAGCCCCTTCCGCGAGCGCTTCGTACGTCCGGCAAATTACATGCTTTTGCTGCATCAGGCTGCATAAATGGTGGATATAACGATTTTTTGCGATCAGGACAAGCCCGGATGTGTTTCGGTCAAGCCGGGTCACAACATGGACCGCGGATTCTATCCCGTTTTTCCGGTAATGGCCGAGCACCGCATTGGCAAGGCTTGCGGACGGGTGCTCGCGGGAAGGGATTGTATTCATAAACGCCGGCTTATCGGCAACAAGCACGCTTTCATCTTCATAGACATGGCCGAATGGAATGTTTTCGGGCGTAAGATTGGGGCTCGGGGTTTCTTTTGGAAAAACAATGGCGGCCGCATCGCCCGGCTGCAAGCGATAGCGGACCGTTACTTCGCGGCCGTTCACAAGGATCATCCCGCCGCGAAATTTAATATCCGCAAGCGCCCGTTTCGAGATATGACGCGCTTTTAAAAACTCTTTCAGTTCCTGATGTGCCTCATCTTCTGTAATTGTCCACGATAATGTCAACATGTTTTCACCTAATCCGAAATAAAAGAATCATGCACCCTCTTCCAGAAAGGAAACGGCCTGAAGCGGGCAAACCGGATTTTTTCTTTTGCCACGCGGTACTGGATGGACCGGACTTCCTTATGGAGCAATGTTAAATGGTCAACTGTTACCAAAAAATCTTTTTGCCGGACCGGGCGTAACACACAAGTATGGTGCCCCGGCAAAATAAGTGGCGAGCCGATTGTCCGGAACACTTTATTGTTAATGGATGCCATCTCGGTGAGCTGGATCGATTGCAGGGAAGGGTGGACAATCGCCCCGCCGAGCGCCTTGTTATAAGCCGTACTGCCGCTTGGTGTGGCAAGGCATAATCCGTCACCGCGGAAACGCTCAAAATGCCGGCCATTGATCTCCACATCGATGACAAATGTGCCGTCCACGCATTTGACCGTTGACTCATTTAACGCAAGGTAACGCGTTTCGTGGCCACCGTGCTCATATGCAATCATCGCTTCAAGAAGCGGGTAGTCCACCGTCGTGTAAGTTTTATGGGCGATCGCGTCGACCAGCTCCTCAATTTCATCCGGCACCCAGTCAGCATAAAAGCCGAGATGGCCGGTATGCACCCCGACAAAAGCCGTCCGGTCAAGCCGGGAACTGTAGCGGTGAAAAGCATACAGAAGCGTGCCGTCCCCGCCGACCGAGATCACGATATCCGGTTGTGCCTCGTCGTAAACAAGCCCGAAATCCTGCAAATAAGAACGCATTTTATGCATCCATATATTGGATTCCGTATCCCCTTTAGAAGTGATGGCAAATTTCAAGCTGCTTCTCCTCCCCTTCTTTTTTTGCCGCCGGTTTCATGGCTTTTTTCGTTCCGCGCGCTCTTTGTTTTTCGAAAAATACATTTGGGCTTCCTGAATTTCTTCACGGATCTCAGACATTTCTTCATCAAGGCGGAAAGCGGCTTCGGCAGCCCGCTTCAGCCGCAAATTAATTTCTTCGGGAAACCTGCCTTTATACTTATAGTTTAAAGAATGTTCAATCGTCGCCCAAAAATTCATCGCCAGCGTCCGGATCTGGATCTCCGCAAGAATTTTCTTTTCCCCGCGGATCGTTTGTACCGGATATTCAATAATGACATGATAAGACCGGTAGCCGCTCGGTTTTTTATTCGAAATATAGTCTTTTTCTTCAACAATCCGGAAATCGTTCCGGCGTCTGAGAAGCCCGACGACCAGTTTAATATCATCGACAAACTGGCACATCATCCTGAGCCCGGCGATATCTTGCATTTCCGCCTCCAGCCGGTCAAGCGGGATGCCTTTTATGTTCGCTTTTTCTATAATGCTTGCTACCGGCTTTACCCGCCCTGTCACAAACTCAATCGGGCAATGGGTATGCTCTTTTTCAAATTGGGTGCGCATCCCCTTTAACTTTACTTTTAATTCATCAACAGCCTGTTTATACGGGGTTAAAAATTCCTCCCAATCCACTGCCTGATCACCTCTTCGGATCTCATTCCAATGCAAAAACGGCCTCTACCTTATCCAGCATCTTTTTTCCGTAATTGCTGTTGCCTCGGATATTATCGAGCAAAAATTGAAGTTCCTCATCAAGCCCGGTAAGCTCCAATTTCCCATCTTTTGAAACAGCAACCACTTTTTTATGTTCAAATGCCGCCGTCCGAATCTCTTTCCAAACCGGAACAGGCAAATATAAATATGTATAATCTTCATCGCCGTCGTCTTCAGCCAGATAGATAAAGGCACAGGCATCCGAATCGACGATCATTTGCCCTCCCGGCTTCAGGTGCTGCATGGAAACGTCCGGGCGCTCAGCATGCAGTTGAAGGATCCCGTCTTTCCATTCAGGCTTTCCCAGTTCAATGATATTGCGCAATCTGCTTCCCTCCCTCTCCTTCCCGCCGGAAAACAAAGTTTCAATTCCATTTTATTTTACCATATCTCCACAGAGAATAGACACTTTAAGGAAGGGATTCGCTTTAGTATAATGAAGATGGAAGTGAGGGCTTATCATGAGCAAAGAAATTGAAATTGAATGTAAAAATATGGTCACCTGCCGCGATTTCTGCCGGCTTGCCCGGGCTTTTGGCATCGCGGAACATGATTTTAAACAGCAGGAAAACTTTTATTTTGATACACCTGATTTTGCTTTAAAACATGAAAGATCGGCCTTGCGTGTCCGGAAAAAAGCAGGGTACTTCCAGCTCACCCTAAAAACGCCGGAGGAAACCGGACTGCTGGAAACAAGCCAAATGATTGGCGAAAAGGTTTTTCAAAAGCTTAAAAATGGGAGCGGTTTTCCGGAAGGCGAAGTCATGGAAAAATTAATGGAACTAGAAGTGGCGCCAAGTAAATTGGTGTATTTTGGAAAACTTACAACGAAGCGGGCTGAAATCGCATATGAAGGCGGGCTGCTCGTATTTGACCATAATTTTTATTTAAACGAGGAAGATTTTGAGATAGAATATGAAGTAAGTGAACTGGAAACAGGCACAAAGCAGTTTTTAAAATTGCTGGAAACGTACGGCATCCCGCACCATCCGGCAAAAAACAAGGTTCTCCGCTTTTATGAGGCAAAAAGGAGCAATGAGAAATGAGTACAATCAGCCAACTCGCGTCTTTAATGGAACTGGAGGCGCTGCGGTCGCTTTCTCCCGGCAGCAATGCTGCTCAAACGGGCAACAGCACCTCCCTTTTTCAAGAGATGCTGTCAAGCTTTTTAGAAGAAGCAAAGGAAAATGAAACGGCTGCTGGCGCAAGCGGTAAAGACGAATCCGGGGTGTTATCATCCCTGGCAGCAACTTTAAATCCGGCGTTCAATTCATTGTCTTCTTTAACAGGGGAAAATCCGGTGCTTACCACGTTGCCTGCCTTTACGGGATTAAGCACTTTGTCCGGTAAAGCGACAGCAGCTACTGCGCAGGCAGGAACAAGCGCGGCTTTTTCCGCTTCTGCACAAAATTCAGCTTCAGAAAGCACGCAGACAACAGCCGCTTCCGGCAGTGGTGGAATCCCGGCGAAAATCAGCCAGGCGATTCAGCAAGCATCGGAAAAATACGGCGTGCCAGAAAAGCTCATTCAAGCTGTCATCAAACAGGAATCCGGTTATCGTCCGGATGCAGTGAGTGCGGCAGGCGCAGCAGGGCTGATGCAGCTGATGCCAGAAACGGCGGCCTCGCTCGGGGTAAGCAATGTACTTGACCCGGAACAAAATGTGGACGCCGGCACAAAGTATTTGAAATCTTTGCTGGGAAAATACGACCACAATGTCCAGCTTGCATTGGCCGCCTATAATGCAGGCCCCGGCAATGTCGACCGATACGGCGGTATTCCGCCATTCAAAGAAACACAGAAATACGTCTCATCGATTATGAATCATTTGGCATAACGATTAAAACCCGCCGCTCTGTGCGGCATTTTTTTATGGGGAAATTTCTGACTGGAGCCGATGAAGAACATTACCCGGTCAAGGCTCCGCTTTTTTGTCTTTCATTTGTCGTGTGAAGGACATTTTAATGGTTGGTGGCCCGCGCTTTGTCCTTCATTTGCCCGATGAAGGACATTTTAATGGTTGGTGGCTCACGTTTTGTCCTTCATTACCTCGATGAAGGACATTTCTACGGTTTCGAGCTCGTGTTTTGTCCTTCATCAACCCGGTGAAGGACATTTTCCCGGTCTCGGGCCTGCGTTTTGTCTTTCATCTGCCCTATTAAAGACATTTCAATGGTTGGTGGCATGCGTTTTGTCCTTCATTAACCCAATGAAGGACATTTTCACGGTTCGGGGCTCGTGTTTTGTCTTTCATTTGCCCGATGAAGGACATTTCAATGGTTGGTGGCATGCGTTTTGTCCTTCATTAACCCAATGAAGGACATTTTAATGTGTGGTGGCACGCGTTTTGTCCTTCATTACCTCGATGAAGGACATTTTCATGGTCTCGGGCATGCGTTTTGTCCTTCATCAACCCGGTGAAAGACATTTTCACGGTCTCGGGCTCGCGTTTTGTCCTTCATTTGCCGTATGAAGGACATTTCAACGGTTTCGGGCATGCGTTTTTTCCCTTTTACAGATTCAAAAGGACGTTTCGGGCCTGTATGCAGCGTGTTCTGTCCTTTTGACAAGCTCAAAAAGACATTTCGGGCTCAAACGTCACTCCTTTTGTCCTTTTGGCGACATCAAAAAGACAGTTTGAGCCCGGATGCAGCCTGTTTTGTCTTTTTGACAGGTTCAAAAAGACAGTTTGAACCCAGACGCAGCCTGTTTTGTCCTTTTGACAAGCTCAAAAAGACATTTCGAGCCCGAATGCAGCCTGTTTTGTCCTTTTGACAGCCCCAAAAAGACATTTCGAGCCCAATCGCCACTCCTTTTGTCCTTTTGACAGCTTTAAAAAGACAGTTTGAACCCAGACGCAGCCTGTTTTGTCCTTTTGACAAGCTCAAAAAGACATTTCGAGCCCGAATGCAGCCTGTTTTGTCCTTTTGACAGCCCCAAAAAGACATTTCGAGCCCAATCGCCACTCCTTTTGTCCTTTTGGCGGCTTTAAAAAGACATTTCGGGCCCGGGTGCATCCTGTTTTGTCCTTTTGACAATTTCAAAAAGACATTTCGGGCCCGGGTGCATCCTGTTTTGTCCTTTTGACAATTTCAAAAAGACATTTCGAGCCCGGGTGCATCCTGTTTTGTCCTTTTGACAGGTTCAAAAGGACAGTTCGCCGCCTCACACGCATACCTCTTGTTCATCCCGCCGCAATGAAGGACATTTCCCCGGTCACACGCATACATTTTGTCCTTCCCCGCCCCGATAAATATCATTACCACGTTTACATCCCAATGAATTGTCTTTCATCAGGCCGATCGCGCAGGTTTTCCAAAATAAATATTATGACACCTATTGCTGCAGGTCATAGGAAGCTGTGAAAGTTTGCCAAATAAAGCGGATTGTTTGAGTTATTGCGGCCCCCTTGATAAAATAAAGAACAAATGGCAGATATGTCGACAAAAATTTTAATGAGCAAACCTTTCCGTCGATTTTAAATATACGCAAGATAAAAACGAGATAAAGGAGCAGTTATTCTATGGTGGAAAAGAAAACTGTGCCATATGAGATCATTGGGGGAGAAAAACTTGGCCGGCTTGTTGATGCGTTTTACAAGCGGGTCGCCAAACATCCGGATTTAATCCCGATTTTTCCTGATGATTTAACGGAAGTTGCCAGGAAGCAGAAGCAGTTTTTAACGCAGTTTTTGGGCGGTCCCCCGCTGTACACGGAAGAGCACGGGCATCCGATGCTCAGGGCGCGGCACCTGCCACATGAAGTTACGCCTAAACGCGCCAAAGCATGGCTGTCCTGCATGAGTGCCGCAATGGACGAAACAGGGATTGACGGCGAATTCCGCGACTTCTTTTTTCAAAGGCTTGTCCTGACCGCACAGCATATGGTCAATACTCCGGATGATGTGCCAGGTGACGCAAATTGAAAAACATGATTGATTTAATGAAACATTCCAGCTGTTTTTCAAAAAAGCCGCTGGAAATCTACGTTTTTATCGATCCGCTTTGCCCGGAATGCTGGGCGCTGGAACCGGTTTTAAAAAAGCTGCGTCTCGAGTATGGCGTCTATTTCCGCCTCCGCCATGTGCTGATCGGAAAATTATCCAATCTGAACGACATTCCGAAAAAACGGGAAGCGATTGCGGATTACTGGGAAAAAACGGCGAGCCGCACCGGCATGTCCTGCGACGGCAGTTTATGGATTGAAAACCCGATTACGTCGCCTTATATCGTGTCGATTGCGATAAAAGCGGCCGAACTGCAGGGAAAGAAACAGGGATTGCGGTTTTTGCGGAAAGTACAGGAGCTCGTCTTTCTTGAAAAACGAAATATATCGGATATCCAAATTTTAGTGGATTGTGCAAAAGGCGCTTCCATCGATGTCGACGAATTTTTGCATGACATCCATTCCGAAAGCGCAGCGAAGGCTTTTCAGTGCGATTTGAAAATTACGTCGGAAATGGAAGTAACCGAAAGCCCGTCGCTTGTTTTCTTTAATGAACATATTGAAGATGAAGGATTAAAAATTTCCGGACTCTATTCTTATGATATTTATGTACAAGTTCTTCAGGAGATGCTGGGCAAAGAGCCTTCACCATTGCCGCTCCCCCCATTGGAGGAATTTCTGAAGTATTTCGGGTTTGTGGCATCAAAGGAAATTGCGGTGGTATACGATCTGCCGGTCCATGAAGCCGAAAAAGAATTGAAAAAGCTCGTTCTTCAGCAAAAGGTTCGGAAAATCGAAGGAAAGCACGGCTCATTCTGGAAATATATCAACTGACCCTTGTCTATGGCAGGGGATTTTTATATTTTAGGCTTGCTGAGCGAATCCGATTTTGAGTTTGATTTACGAAAATGCGTACGTTTGTCTTCTCCATGTGTTGAATCGACTTTCGCGTCCTGGATTTCCCATAAAATGCTTGCATTTATTTTTTCCAAACATCCTTGCCAAACCCTAAAAAAGAAAGAGGCCTTGCGTTTGCAAGGCCTCTTTCAACACGAACAAAGGGGATGGGAGAAATTTTTCACGGTCAAACAAAGGGGTATGTTTGCTTGTGATCAACTTCACATCTATATAATAACATCCCCCTATCCGGTATGCAAGTACTTGTTAAAGAGTTCACACATCTGTCAAATTTAAATTTTGCATACCGCGTCAGCCTGTTCATAAAATAGCACTGAAGCTGTGTAAATAACGGAAGACCGGGACTGTGTAAACCTGATGAAAGGAGCCTGGTGGATATGAAAAAATGTAAACTTATCGCACTTGCCGCCGGTTTCTGCGCTTTATTCTGCCTGAATCTGCTCGGCCTGATGAAGCTTCTCCCTCTTTTTCTCACGTCCACGCTTTTGTTCGCGGCCATCTTCGCGCTGCTTTTGCATGTAAACCGCCGCAACCGTTTTAAAGGGTTTAACAGGCGCCACTTGTAACAAGCGGCTTAAAAAACAACGCCGCGGGCCTGCTCCCTTATCTACAAAAAGTGTCCCATACAAAATGAGCGGTGGAAAAATTCCGCCGCTGTTTCTTTATCCGAGCAAGTTTTCCATTTCCGTTAATTTTTCTTCAAATACTTTTAATGCAACCGTTTTAAAAGATTTAACAGGCGGCAAGCGGCTTAAAAAACAACGCCGCGGGCCTGCTCCCTTATCTACAAAAAGTGTCCCATACAAAATGAGCGGCGGAAAAATCCCGCCGTTGTTTCTTTATCCGAGCAAGTTTTCCATTTCCGTTAATTTTTCTTCAAATACTTTTAATGCAACCGTTTTAAAAGATTTAACAGGCGGCAAGCGGCTTAAAAAACAACGCTTGCTACCCTGCTCCCTTATTTAAAAAAAGTGTCCCATACAAATTGAGCGGCGGAAAAATTCCGCCGTTGTTTCTTTATCCGAGCAAGTTTTCCATTTCCGTTAATTTTTCTTCAAAAACTTTTAACGCATCTTCGACCGGTTGGGGTGACGTCATATCGACGCCTGCTTTTTTCAATACTTCAATCGGATATTCCGAGCTGCCGGCGCTCAAATAGCCGATATAGCGTTTGACAGCCGGTTCCCCTTCTTCGAGGATTTGTTTGCTTAACGCGGTCGCGGCGCTGAAGCCGGTCGCATACTGATATACATAATAATCGTAATAAAAATGCGGAATGCGTGCCCACTCTAGCCCGATTTCCTGATCAATGGCGGTATCCGTACCATAGTATTTTTGGTTCAGCTTATAATACTCATCTGTTAAAAGTTCCGCCGTCAACGCTTCGCCATGTTGCGCTTTTTGATGGATCAGATGCTCAAATTCAGCAAACATCGTCTGGCGGAAAACCGTCCCGCGGAAACCTTCCAGATAATGATTCAATAAATAAATCCGCTGTTTCTCGTCTTTGATCGTTTTTAACAGATAGTCATTCAATAGTGCCTCATTGCACGTGGAAGCCACTTCCGCCACAAAAATAGAATAATCCCCGTACGGATACGGCTGGTTCTTCCGCGTGTAATAGCTGTGGACGCTGTGGCCGAGCTCATGCGCGAGGGTGAACACATTGTCAATATTGTCCTGCCAGTTCAGCAAAATGTACGGATTGGTCCCGTAAGCGCCCGAAGAATAGGCCCCGCTCCGTTTTCCCTTATTTTCCACCACATCAATCCAGCGGTTTTCAAACGCCTGTTGCAAAATGCTCCGGTATTCCTCGCCGAGCGGATGGAGGCCGTCAAGCACAATCTCTTTCGCTTTTTCATATGTTACTTCCATATCGGCGTCCTGGACAAGCGGCGTATACAAATCATACATATGCACTTCATCAAGCTGCAGCGCTTTTTTGCGCAGTGCAACATACCGATGCAGCAAACCAAGATGCTTGTTCACCGTTTCCACAAGCTGGTCGTACACTTTTTCAGGAATGTGGTTTGCCGAAAGGGCAGCTTCACGCGCCGAATGGTAATGGCGGATTTGCGCAACAACATTGTTCTTTTTCACCTGGCCGCTGAGCGTGCTCGCAAACGTGTTGGTGAATTTTTTGTAGGTTGCATACAATTTCTGGAATGCCTCTTTGCGCACGCGGCGGTCTTTGCTTTCCAGCAGGCGTGTAAAACGGCCGTGCGTGATCTGCACTTCATTGCCGTTTTCATCGATCACGGTCGGGAACTCAAGGTCGGCATTGTTCAGCATGCCGAAAGTGGTGCTGGAAGTATTCAGCACTTCTGAAACCTGTGCGAGCAATGCTTCTTCTTCCTTCGATAAAATATGCGGGCGCATCTCATTGATTTCTTCCAATGCGTGCCGGTACAATTGCAGCGGCTCATAAGCTTCCAGGAATTGGTTCAGTTTCGCTTCTTCAATCGAAAGAATTTCCGGCACCACAAACGCAAACGCGCTCCCAACCTGGGCAGCAAGGCTTTTTGCTTTGCTGTCTATCCCCTGGTAAAAGGCATTCGTTGTGTCCTGGTCATAACGCATATGCGCGTATGTATACAGCTTGCCGAACCTTTCTGTCACTTCATCCTGGAACTTTAGCGCATGATAAAGCTGTTCCGCGCTTTCGCCAAGTTTCCCCTGATAAGAAGCGGCATCGGCCAGCTTTTCTTTTACTGCTTGGTATTCTTTATTCCAGTCATCGTCGCTTGGAAAAATATCCTCAAGCCTCCAGGTTAATGCTTCACGAACTTCGTCCCGGCTTGGCAACGCGTGTACTTTTTTCCCATTTTCCATCAATTTTCCTCCATTCTTCACAAAAAATTCCTTCTTTTTTCATTTTAGCGTAACTCCCCTGATCCCGCTACTGTTCCGCTTTCCCGGTTGAAACACCGGCCCCGAGCACGGAAGACAGATGGCGCTCCATATGTTCAAGTTCTTCTGTATTTTTTGGCGCAAAAACATTTTTATTCATATAGTAGCCTGCTTTTCCTTTTGACCAGAGCCCTAATTGAACGAGCAGCTGCGCATACTCATAAATCATCGCTTTCGCCGCGTTCCTTTCGCGTACATACGGTGACTTTCTGAATGCAATTTCCTTTTTTTCCATCCTCACGGTAAACAGCCGCAGCAGTTCGTCCAGTGAAACCGCTGCTTTTGTCCGCAATGCGAAAAGGGCATCCAGCCATATATAGAATTGCCACTCGACCGGATGCTGTTTACAGGCAGCCATGTGCAAAAGCGGCAGGCCGATAAACGGCGGCAGGGACCCGGGGTGCATTCCCGCTTCATACACGTGCCGTAAAAACGGGTCTTGAAAGGCTTTTCCAAACTGAATCTTCAGGCCGATCCAGCGCCGCCTTTCCGCAAACCATTCAGGAAGCGGCACAGGGGCAGAAACAAATGAAAACTGGTCATCTGTAAACGGAAAAGAAAAGGCAGACAGCGGCTTTTCCGCGTAACAGGCGTGGAACGTTTTGGCGGATATGGGCGTCATGTGGGACAAGAGGCAGACCTTCTTTTTGCCGGGAGGATAGCTGAATAAATAAAAGTGGTGCCGGGTATGCCGTAAAAAAGACAACTGAAAATCGCTGCAACGGTACACGCTTTCCGCCTCTTTCCCTGAGGACCGGAAAGGCATACCGCCCAGTATCCAAACAGGCAAAATGCCGAGGTGCCTGTACCCTTCCGTTCTCTCCATCAGCCGCTCAAACGGGATCGGGGAACACTGGTATTCTATGGCAAAAAGCTGCCGGTATTTGCGCACCACAAGATCTGCCCTTTGCCGGATAGAAGGAAAATATTGTTCGAGGGAAACATCGAGCCCCTGCCCCCTCAACCATAAAAACAAGTCTTTTTTGCCTTGCAAATGCATCGGGCTTTCCGGTTCAGAAAATGTGGCACAAGTGGAATGGCGGTAATGGGAAAAATGGGGGGTGACACGGCTGCCGATTTTTAAAATGAGGGGTTCACGGCAGTCCCGACAGTAAAACGTATGGGAGGTTTTTAACTGCTTTAGATCCAATCTTGTAAAGCGTTCCGTCAGCATGATCAGCTCCCCCCGCTCGTTTAGCGCAGAAAGCAACGGCATCCTCTCCTTTTTTAACTGTAGGCGGGCCCTCTAGCCGGCAGTCCCGCTTTTGTTTGGCCGTGGCATTCGGTCGTATGCAGTTGCCGGCCTCTCCGCAAGCCTTAGATTGACCGGCCCTTATCTGTATAAACGCCATGCACAGCCGTATTGAATACATTCACCACCCGGGGCGAAAAATCCTGTTTGCCAGGATGAATTTTTTCCGGATAAACAAAAAAATCGATGCGTTTGCGCACCGATTTTTATCGATTAAAAGTACGAGTTTAATTTTGCAAATACATTGCTGTCAATGATCGGCTTTCCGTATTCCAGCAGACGATGGCTGGTGACAGAGGAAAGATCGGAATACTCCAGCAGCTGGCTTAACTTAAAGTCATTAGCTTCTTCCGTTACATCTTCCGGGAAGCGGACATACAGATAATATTTGCCTTCAAAGACGTACAGCTTCGTGCTGACGTCTTCCATCCGGACGTTTTTGGCCAGCGCCAGCAAATCTTCAAAGTCCTTGAAATACAAGACCTGTTCGAGCGGATCGCCATCCGTGAAAACCTGCTGCATCGGCGTTTGGAAGTTCTCGCTGAAAAATTCCTCAAGCTGGTCGCCGATTGGCAGTTCTTTCAGCTTCTCATCCGGAATCGGCAACTCAAAACGCTGTCCGTCTTTCGACAACTGCGCTTTCGTGACAAGCACTTCCAGCCCTTTTTCGAGCGCCTGCACCTGTATCCAAAGCGGGCCTTCCGGGTCAAATACATCGTCGTCCGTGTGAATCTCATCCATCATTTCCCAGAACAATTCTTCGCTTCTTTCCCGGTCATACCAGATTTCTTCACGATTAAACCCGCGTTTCTCTATATCAACGTACGAAATATAAAACTTCACCGTGTTCTCATTGATTCTTTCGATTTCCATACATCAACTCTCCCTTCTTGCAGATGTAGTGAAGGGACATGTTCCCCCATTCAGGTATAGGTAACCTTGTACTTTTATTTTATGATAAAATACTGGCAAATGGAAATAAAAAAACTTTCCTTTTTAAAATTCCACGCCGGCCCATTTCTTAAACATCCGGCAAAAAAGATCATTTACATCTTTTTTGTATTGTATCCGATTTGCTGCAGAAATTCAAGACAAAATTTTCTAAATACATATTCGTTATTTGACAATTTTATGACAAAAAGGTGAAGAAAACCTCCCGGGCCGGAACCTGGGAGGTGATTTGCCGGTTTACGCTTATAAAAGGCATCCGGCAAAAGAAATATTAAAAGTTGTCAATTGACAAGCCGTTGTGCTTCCCTTAGCTGGAAGGTCCGCACTTTCCGCGGCAGGAAGCGGCGGATTTCATCTTCGTTATAGCCGACCTGCAGCCGTTTTTCATCCACGATAATTGGCCTTCTTAATAAACCGGGGTTTTGCTGGATCAATGTGTACAATTCTTGGAGCGGCAGGGCATCCAGATCGACGTTTAATTTTTGGAATGTTTTCGAACGGGTGGAAATAATTTCGTCCGTCCCGTCTTCCGTCATCCGCAAAATCCCTTTAATTTCATCCAGTGAAAGCGGTTCAGAAAAAATGTTGCGTTCTTTATACTCAATATGGTTTTCTTCAAGCCAGTTCCTTGCTTTTCTGCATGATGTGCAGCTCGGTGAAGTGTATAATGTGACCATCTAGCATTCACACTCCTAAATTTTTATATTTGGATTCCCATTTGATTCTCACATTAAAATAAGTTTAATCAAACAATCTCTATTATGTATTATACACTATATCCGCGTGATTGAATATATTTTTTTGAAAAATAGTTTGTTGTATTTTTCCACCGGTTTAATAGTCTTCTTTTTCCCCAATTCTCTCTATTTAAACCACTATTCTTCATTTTTTTATAAAAAAAGTGAGAAGAAGAACGCATTTCAACCGGCATGCGTTCTTCTTCCCATTGAGAATGATTAGCCATGATAAGTTTTTTTGTACTGCTCGAGTTCCCTTTCTGAACAGTAAACAAAATGATGCGGTGCCACTTCGCGCATTTTTACTTCTTCGCCTTCCTTGTATTGATGGACGGACGGGTCGTAAATTTTCCGTTGCCGTGTCCGTTCATAATCAGGGTCCGGAAGCGGGATGGCGGATAGCAATGACTGTGTGTACGGATGATGCGGATGGTTATACAAATCATCGGCATCGGCCAGTTCCACAAGCTTGCCGAAATACATGACGCCGATCCGGTCGCTAATGTATTTCACCATCGACAAATCGTGGGCAATGAACAAATACGTTAAATCATGTTCTTTCTGCAGTTTTTTCAACAGGTTCACGACCTGTGCCTGAATCGAGACGTCCAGCGCGGAAATCGGTTCGTCAGCAATAATAAATTCAGGATCGACCGCAAGTGCCCTGGCGATTCCGATCCGCTGCCTTTGCCCGCCCGAGAATTCGTGCGGATAGCGGTTGGCGTGTTCTTTGCTTAAGCCGACTGTTTCCAGCAGTTCATAAACGCGGTGCATCCGTTCTTCATTTGATTTTGCAAGCCCGTGGATATCAATTCCTTCCGCAATGACATCGGCCACTTTCAGGCGCGGATTGAGGGAAGCATACGGGTCCTGGAAAATCATTTGCATTTTCCGGCGAAAATGTTTCAGTTCTTTATGGGACATTTTGGCATGGACATTTTTGCCGCCATACAAAACTTCTCCTGCCGTTGCATTGTAAAGGCGGATAATCGTCCGTCCGGTTGTCGATTTGCCACAGCCGGATTCGCCGACAAGTCCGAGGGTTTCGCCTTTGTAAATATCAAATGTAAGATCATCGACAGCACGGACTTCATTTGCTTTTCCAACATTGAAATATTGTTTTAAATGTTTGACTTCGATCAGTTTTTCTTTCACTGCCATCTTACTTCCCCTCCTCAGCCGGTATCGGGCGCACATTTCCTTTAAACTTGTACATCCGCTTTTTCACGGCTTCCGGCGGCTCTACTTTCGGGGCATCCGGATGCAGGAGCCATGTTGCGGCATAATGCGTGTCCGACACTTTAAACATCGGCGGCTCCTGCTCCAAATCGATTTTAAGTGCGTACGGATTGCGCGGCGCAAAGGCATCCCCTTTTGGCGGGTTCAATAAATCCGGCGGGGTGCCCGGTATCGCGTACAGTTCTTCATCCTTGACATCAAGGCTCGGCATCGAACTGATCAGTCCCCATGTGTACGGATGTTTTGGATTATAAAAAATTTCATCCACGGTTCCGATCTCGACAATTTTTCCGCCGTACATAACGGCAACACGGTCTGCCACATTCGCCACCACGCCCAAATCGTGCGTAATAAAAATAATGGAGGTATCAATTTTAGACTGCAGTTTTTTCATCAGTTCAAGGATTTGCGCCTGAATCGTAACGTCAAGTGCCGTTGTCGGTTCATCCGCAATTAAAATTTTCGGGTTGCACGCCAAAGCAATCGCAATGACGACCCTTTGCCGCATCCCGCCGGAAAACTGGTGAGGATACTGTTTGACACGGATTTCCGCATTCGGGATGCCAACAAGCTTCAAAAGCTCAATGGCACGTTTTTTTGCTTCACTTTTATGCATCTTCTGGTGTTTCAAAAGCGGCTCCATAATCTGCTTCCCGATTGTCATGGTCGGATTTAAAGACGTCATCGGATCTTGGAAAATCATTGAAATCTCTTTCCCACGGATCGATTGCATCTTTCTTTCTGACGCTTTGGCAATGTCGACGTCGCCGAACAGGATTTGCCCCGACTTGATTTCCGAATTGTTAGGAGGCAACAGTCGCATAATCGATTTCGTCGTCACCGATTTTCCTGAACCGGATTCCCCTACGATGGCCAATGTTTCCCCTTTATATAAATCAAAACTCACACCGCGGATCGCTTTTACTTCACCGCCAAAAGTGTGAAAGGATATATTCAGGTCTTTCACTTGCAAAATCTTTTCCATTCGGCTTCACCTCATTTCTTAATCGCGCATTTTCGGGTCAAATGCATCACGTAAACCGTCTGCCAGCAGGTTGAAGGCGACAAGCAGCAAACAAATAATCGTGCCCGGCACTGCCATCAAATACGGCAGGAACTGGAATGTCTTATAACCGTCTTCAATCAATGTCCCGAGCGATGCAGCCGGGGACTGGAGCCCGATCCCGATGAAACTTAAAAAGGCTTCGAAGAAAATTGCACTTGGAATGGTGAACATGGTATTGATAATAATCACCCCGGTCAAATTCGGGAGCAGATGTTTAAATAAAATCCGCATGTTCGAAGCGCCAAGTGTTTTTGCCGCCAATACATACTCCATATTTTTCAGCTTTAACACCTGGCCGCGAACAACCCGTGCCATATTCAGCCAGCCGGTGATTACCATCGCAATCGTGATCGAAAAGATTCCCGGTTTAAAGATCAAAAGCATTAAAATCACGACAATCAAGTTCGGAATACCGGACAAAATTTCAATAATCCGCTGCATCACGTTATCGACCTGCCCGCCTTTGTATCCGGATATGAGGCCGTAAGAAACGCCGATGAGCATATCGATCAACGCCGCAAGGAAGGCAATATATAAGGAAATTCTCGTTCCTTGCCATGCCCTTGCAAACAAGTCGCGGCCGAGGGCATCCGTGCCGAACCAGTAATACGTATGAATATGGTTTTGTTCATACATGTTCACTTTTTGCCCGCCAACCGTCTGGGACCCATCAAAAATGCCGAGCTTTTCAATCACAGGAATTCTTGGCGGCAAATTCGCCCTGGAAGTATCTTGTGCGTACGGACCCGATTTGGAAAGATGCGGCCCAATAATCGCCATCAAAATTAAAATCACAATCACAAACAGACTGGCAACCGCGCCTTTGTTTTTGCGGATCCGCATCCATGCATCCTGCATAAAGGACAGTTGCGGTTTGGCGATCAACTCACTTTGTTCGCGATCCGGGGCTGCGGGTTCAAATAATTCTTTCGGCAATGTCTCTACGTTGTTGTTCATGATTTATTCCCCCCGGCCAATCGAATTCTCGGGTCAATGACACCGTATAAAATGTCGACAACTAATGTAATCAAAACTAACAGGAATGAGAAAAAGAGGGTTGTCCCCATAATAATCGGGTAATCATTCATTTGAATGGATTTAACAAATTGTTCGCCAATCCCGGGAACAGCAAAAATTTGTTCCACAACCATCGATCCGGTCATCAAGTTAACGGCAAGCGGCCCAAGCACCGTAATAAGCGGAATCAGCGCGTTCCGGATCGCGTGCTTAAAGGCGATTTGCCCGTAAGAATTCCCTTTTGCTCTCGCCAGCGTAATGTAATCGGAACCGAACACTTCAATCAGCTCCGTTCTCATAAACCGTGCAGCTGTTGCAACCGGAAAAATAGCGAGCGCAATCGTGGGCAATATGGAAGAGGCGAACCCATCCCAAGCTGCAACCGGCAGCCATTGCAGTTTCGCGCCTATCGCATATTGCAGGACTGCGGCAAATACAAACGAGGGAATGGATATACCGAGGACCGAAAGAAATGTGCTTCCGTAGTCAATCCATGTGTTTTGAAACATTGCCGCCAGTACGCCTAGTAATATGCCAATTAACGTGCCGACAATCATGGCCTGAAGCCCCAACTGCAAGGACGGACCCATCCTTTCCACAATCAGCTGCGTAACCGGCTGGTTGTCAAACTGGAAAGAAACGCCGAGATCCCCTTTCAGCAAATTCACCATATAATTTTTATACTGGACAGGCAAAGATTCATTCAGCCCGTATTTCTGGTTCAGGATATGAACCTGTTCCGGTGATAATTTTTGCTGGTTCCGGAACGGGGTCCCCGGCAAAAATTTCATCAGGAAAAACGTAAAAGAAGCAATAATTAATAAGGTAATGCACAAATAAATAATCCTTTGCACAATGTACTTCGTCACACGTGACACCTCCCAAAGAAAAGGAATGTTTAAATTTTTCACATAAAAATCCTCTTAACGGTGAAAAGAGAGTATTTCGGAAAGAAAATACTCTCTTTTACCTTTTTAATTGAGGTCATGCAGTTTTCTTACTTTTGCACATATGCATCTTTAAACGTGTAATCCGGCCCGAATGTATGGTACTCGATCCCTTTTACATACGGTTTAACAAGGCGTAATGTAGCACGTTGATAAATCGGGCCGATCGCCGCATCGTCCATCAGGATTTTTTCAGCTTGCAGCATGATTTGCCAACGTTTTTCCGGATCATTGCCGTATTTGTTCTTCGCTTCATCAATCAGCTTATCGTATTCTTTATTCGAATAGCCGGATTTGTTGTTATCGCCGTTTGTTACAAACAAGTCGAGGAAGGTCATCGGGTCTTTGTAGTCAGGACTCCAACCGGCAACCTGGATGTCATAATCTTGGTTTGTATCCAATTGCAAACGGTTTTTGAATGGTACGTTTTTCAGTTTGATCGTTAACCCAGGAAGATTCTTTTCCAATTGGTTTTGGAAGAATTCGCCTGTTGTTTTTGCGTTATCTGTATCATCACCGAGAATTTCAAGCGTTAAGTTCTTCTTGCCGAGTTCTTTCAACCCTTTTTCCCAATATTTTTTTGCTTCTGTCGGGTTATACTGGAGGTAAGAACCCGATTCCGTACGGAAATCTTTGCCGTTTTTCGGATCTTTTGTAAAGTCTTTCGGCACGAGCCCGTTTGCCGGAATCGAACCGTTAGACAAGACCGTGTCGACATACGATTTTTTATCATAAGCCATCGCCAGTGCCATCCGGATGTTTTTGTTTGCTAAAGCGGTTTTCTTTCCGTTTCTAACTTCATTGTATTTGAAGTAGAAAACGCTTGACTCCGGATTTGTCACAGCTTCTTTGTTATTTTTATATTGTTTCGCATATTCGGCGCTCAAAACAGTCCGGTCGATTTTGCCCGTATTGTACAAGTTGACGCCTGTGCTTGGCGATTTTACAACCTGAACATTGATTTGGCTCAGTTTCACATGTTTCTTGTCATAGTAATTCGGGTTTTTCACGTATTTCCATGTCAAGCCTGTGCCGTTCCAGTCTTTTAATACGAACGGGCCGTTGAACAGCATATTGTCGCTGTTTGTCCCGAATTTGCTGCCTTTTGACTCAACAAATTTTTGGTTGAGCGGCAAATATGTGCCGAAAGCCAGCAATGATTTTAAGTAAGGAACCGGTTTTTCAAGCTGGACTTGCAATGTATGATCGTCAATCGCTTTTACCCCTAAAGTGCTTAGATCTTTTTTGCCAGCATTGATATCCGAAGCGTTTTTAACGACACCAAAGAACATATAAGCATATTGCGACCCTGTCTTCGGATTCACAGCCCTTTGCCAAGAGTAAACAAAGTCTTTTGCTGTAACCGGATCACCGTTTGACCATTTTGCGTCTTTACGGAGCTTAAATGTATACGTTTTGCCGTCTTTGCTGACTGTCGGTTCTTCTTTCGCAATCCCGAGTTTCAGCTCATCATTTTTCCCAACGACATAAAGGCCTTCCATTGTATTACCGAAAACGGTAAAGCTTGCCGCATCCGTTGCAAGTGTCGGATCCCCTGTCGGAAGTTCAGCCGTTTCATCCATATTCAGCACTTGCTTGGTTTTGGATGAACCGCTGCTTGAACCTGAGCTGCTGTTTTTGCTTCCGCCGCCGCATGCGCCGAGGACGAGCGACAGGGCAAAAGCCAGCGTCATAAACACATAAAATTTTGACTTCTTCATCAGCTAACCACCCTTTTTTTATTTTTCTGAAAAGCTAGTGACTTTTCGAATTTAATTATACTAACATTTCACTTTCTTGTACATGTTTTTTTAATCTTTTTTAATTACGTAAAAGGAGTAATAAACCAAAAAGATATTGTCATCTCAATATTGTAACCCCTTACAAATGGTTAAAAAAATTATAAATAAAACTATTAAAATAAATAAACTTTGGTAGGTTTTTTAACAATGTTTTTTGTTTGAAAGCGTTAACAAACGCTTAACTTCCGCGTTCCGTTGTATTTATAATTTTTTCATTAATTTTAATAAATTTAATTTAACTTTAATTTAGGTTTAGATTTTCCGCTATTTCATCTTTTCTTTTGTTCCTGTATAATGAATGAAAATCATTTTGTAGGTGAGCGTATGTTCAAAAAGCTTGTCTGCTGGTTGCTGGCCTCCCAGTTGCTTGTTTTGTTTTTTTCTTTTTTGGTGTATAAGCGGATCGATTTGCTTAGCTATATTAATACTTCATTTACGATCGGGGCACTGTTGATTCTTTTTGCCGCATCGGTTTTCATGGCGCGGACCGGTTTTTTTGACGCGTTTGTTTACGGTTTTCAAAGAATGTCTTCTAAATTTAACGAGGAGGACGTCCGCCCGCTGTCGAAGCTGGTTACCTTGCGTGTTTCCATGCCTTTTCTTACCGGGGTGTCCATGATGGTGCTGATGGCCATCGCCCTTTTTCTGCAAAGTTCGTCATAAAATGCTGGCCGTTTAAAACGATCAGGCAAAGACGGAATCCTACATAAAATGGGCCTTGGCGGACAGCGGTTTTTGACATTTTTCCATCTTTTCATTATAATGATACTGGTATATAGAAGCGATGAAAAAGAAGAGTACATCTGTTTATGGCTTTTCAGAGAGTTTGTGGCTGGTGGAAACAAACATGCCTGCAGGTGGAATGGGCTTTCGAGCTCCGGAGATGAACGGGCGGCCGCCTCATTAGTTTCCGGCGTACGCCTTGCGTTAACCAGGCTCCAATTGGCATTGGAACTAAGCGGCCCGTATTGCCGGGCACTTAGGGTGGCACCGCGGATTTATCCCATTCGTCCCTAATTTTGGTTGAATGGGTTTTTTATTTTTCTGGAAAAATATCCATGCTTTAGGAGGAAGAAAAAATGAGGACGATTTTTTCAGCTATTCAGCCGAGTGGAACGATCCACATCGGGAACTATCTTGGGTCAATGAAGCAGTTTGTGGAATTGCAGAACAGCTTTAATTGCTATTTTTGCATTGCTGACGAGCACGCCATTACCGTCCCGCAAGACCGCCTTGAACTCCGCAAAAACATCAGGAGCCTTGCCGCTTTTTATCTGGCAGTCGGCATTGACCCGAACAAAGCGACGCTCTTTATCCAGTCGGAAGTGCCGGCGCACGCCCAGGCCGCATGGATGCTGCAATGCGTTGCCTATGTCGGCGAGTTGGAAAGGATGACGCAGTTTAAAGACAAATCTGCAGGGAAAGAAAGCGTATCGGCCGGGCTTCTCACATACCCGCCGCTCATGGCCGCTGATATTCTACTGTATAGCACGGATCTTGTGCCGGTCGGTGAGGACCAGAAACAGCATCTCGAGCTGACAAGGGATTTGGCGGAAAGGTTCAATAAACGTTACCTCGAAATTTTTACGCTGCCGGATATTAAGCTTTCCAATTCCGGAGCAAGGATTATGTCGCTGCAGGACCCGATGAAAAAAATGAGCAAATCCGATCCGAATAAAAAAGCATTTATCTCGCTGCTTGATGACCCGAAACTGGTCGACAAAAAGATTAAAAGCGCGGTTACAGACTCAGAAGGCGTGGTCAAATACGACAAAGAGCGGAAACCGGGCATTTCCAATTTGCTCGACATCTATTCCAACTTCAGCAGCTTGACCATTGAAGAGCTGGAACGGAAATATGACGGCGTCGGCTATGGCGCGTTTAAAGCGGATCTCGTTGATGTAGTGAATGAAGGGCTGGCCCCGATCCAAAAACGGTATTATAAACTGATTGAATCGGAGGAACTGGACCGGATTTTAGATGAAGGCGCGGAAAAAGCCAGTATTGTAGCCGGAAATATGCTGAGAAAAATGGAAAATGCGATGGGATTGGGCAGAAAAAAACGCCATTAAGAAAAAAACGAGTTGCGGAGGTTTCGCAACTCGTTTTTACATCAGTTCGCTTTTTTCATTGTGTTCCAGTTCCCATAGTTTTTCAAAAAAAGGCTGCCCTTTGATCATATTTTCGCACAACTGTTCATGCTTTTTGGACCAGCCTGTTTTTGTTTCTGCATAAAGCCGCTCCCACGCATCTTCAAAAGGCATAAACTGGATGTGTTCATACTGCTCCGGGCACCACTCTGTATACCAGTACCGCACTTCCGCCGTATTTTTCGAGGAATAGAGCTGGTCGAGCGCCATAAATAACAGCTGCTTTAATTGTCGTTCCCTTCTTGTCAGCCCCTGCATGCACTCCGGCGACGGGGATAAAATATGATGTTCTTTCGGATTGCTGCGGTTTTCAAACGGATAGGACACCGGTTCATGCCCTTCGATCATTTCATAGACAAGCTGTTCCTGCCTCGGAATCAGCCGGCTTTTGCGGATCGGTAGCGTATAGCCGATCGTATCCACCGCCAAAATCCCTTTTCCATCCGTCACGACAAAACAATATTCCAGCTGGATTCGTTCATGGTTTTTGCGCAAAACCGCCTTCTGGAAAACATCATTCAGCAAAGTTTGCGGCAGTTCAGCCAAATCGTTTTCAATGTACTCGTATAAAAGCGTGTCCACAAATAAAAGCGGCACCTGGTCCAGCAGTTCAATCACATCGTCCCTCCGCCACTCATGGAATGGGCAGACATTATAACTGTTTTCCTCCCCCTCGAACCAGTTGACCCATATATCGTGAAGATACAGCATGGATAACCCCCCGTATACTCTGTTTGTCATTCAGTATAGGCAGGGGGCAGTTAAATTATTCCTTCTTTTCCGGATTCCGCTGTGTAGAAAATAAAGATTGCACTTCGCTTGTAAAAAGAAGAACCCCAATCCCACCGCGTCGAAAAGGAAGAAGGCCTGCTTTAAAAGACGCTTCGTTTTCCCTCCCCCGGTAAGTCGGAAAGGATAAAGGCTCTGCTTTAAAAAGACGCTCTGCTCTCCCGATCCCGGCAAGCCGGAAAGGAAAAAGGCCCTGCCAAAGACAGGGCCTTTATGGATTATTCTTGGGTGTCCGCTTTTTCGGATGTGACACTCACCTTGCTCCAATCCGTTTGTGTTTCATCCGGATATACAGCCAAGTTTTTCACGCGGTTGTTCACCGCATACAATTGATAACGGTAAACGGTCGGAATGACTGCCGCTTCCTCATTCATATACTTCTGCCATTCATTGTAAACCTTTTTGCGGTATGCTGTGTCAAAGGCTTGCGGAGAATGCCCTTTTTCCAACAGTTCATCATTTTTCTTGCTGACAAAGCGGGTGTAGTTAAACATAACGTTCCGACCGTACAAGCCGTACGGGTCCACATCGCTACCTGTTCCCCAGGCACCTGCATAGATATCCACTTTCGGGTCATCCTTTTGCACCATATCATAGAAGGAGTTAAACTCAGCAAGACGACCGTTAACAAGTTTGACATTTAAGCCGACATCTTTCCAGCACTGCATATAGAATTTTGCCAGCGGCTCGGCCGTATCCCCGCCGCTCATGGAAAGGAAATTAATGACGAATTTTTTGCCGTTTGGATCTTCACGGTACCCGTCTTTGTCGACATCTTTATAACCGGCTTCATCAAGCAGTTTCTTTGCTTTTTTCGGATCATACGTGTACCCTTTTGCGGACTTGTCATGCCATTCCGGGAAAGATGGCGGAATTAAAGTCGTCGCCGGGAAACGCAAACCGTGGTAGATTTTTTCGCCGACTGACTTGTTATCGAGCGCATACGCCATCGCCTGGCGCAGTTTTTTATTTTGGAATTTCGGGTTATCCATGACGTTTTCCTGTTTCTTTGCATCCCAGTGGCCGAGTTTAAATCCGATATAGCTGTAAGCCAAATCGATCGTGCCGAGCAGCTGGAAGTTTTTTACACCTTTAGCAGCCTCGTATTGGTCTACCGGGAAAGCAGCATAGTCAATTTCGCCTTTTTTCAAGGCTTGTAACACCACTTTCGGATTGACCACTTTGATGACGACACCTTTCAGTTTCGGTTTTCCTGCCCAGTAATGGTCGTTTCTGACAAGTTCAACAGACTCGCCCGGAACCACTTTTTTAACTTTAAACGGACCGAAGCCTAAAGGATGTAACCGAATTTTATCCGACTGTGCCATTTTTGCGATCGGCACATCTTTTAAGTAATGTTTCGGAAGCGGTGTTGTCCAGACGCCTGTTTTTTCGGAAGGGTTGGCACTCTTCCAGGTAATGGAAATCGTTTTATCATCGATTACTTTAACACCAGAAATGTTTTTCGCTTTTCCTTTATGGTATTCATCCATGCCGACGATATTTTGGAACAGAGCATCGCCGTAGCGCACACCGGTATAGTCTTTATTTCCGATAACCAGGTATGCAAATTCGAGGTCTTCGGCGGTTACCGGCTTCCCATCAGACCAGTTGACATTGTCTTTGATTTTAATCGTCATTGTTTTGTTGTCATTGGACAATTTGTACGTGGCGGCGCCGTCATTCGTAAATTCATAGTTTTCGTCTGTTTTTAACAGCGAATCATCAAAAAATTTAATGACTTCAAAATCCGGTTGCCCTTCGTAGAAAGCAAGGTTGAATGTGCCTTCAATCGGCGTATCGGAAACGATGCCGTAATTCAAAATCCCGCCGTCAATCGCTTTTTTGTTGTTTTTGACGGTATTCGGAAACTTGCTTGTTAAATCTTCCGTTTTCACTGCCTTGTCTTCCTTGCTTCCGCTGCTCGGTGAATTGTTACAGGCTGACAGCACCAATACGAGTATCACCAGCAAACTGAATACGCTTGACCATTTTCTTTTCCTCATTGCTAAGCCCCCTCTTTTTTATCCTTGTCTTTGTCTTGCATCGGCTGCGCGTTTTAACGCCTGGCCGATAAAATTTATACACAGCATCATCACCAGAATCAGGAGCGATGCAGGTAACCAAATCCACCATTTATGCTGGAGCACATCCGGGTTTGTGGCATAACTGACCAACGTCCCAAGGCTCGGTGTGCTTTCCGGCAACCCGAAGCCGAGATAGGTCAGGCTCGATTCAATCCCAATATTGCTTGCCAAGTTAATCGTCAAGTTCACGATAATAATCGAGCTCAAATTCGGCAGGACCTGGAAGAGAATAATTTTCCAGTCCGGCGTACCGAGCGTCTTGGAAGCACTGACATAGTCGAGTTCCCTTTCCGAAAGCGTCTTGGAACGAATCAGTCTTGCTTTTCCGACCCAAAGGAATGCACTCATAATGAGAATAAAAGAAAACACATTATATTTCGGTACGATTGTCACGAGGACAATGATGAGCATGAGAAACGGCAGGACAAGAATAAAGTCAATGATTCTCATGATGATATTGTCAATGACTCCGCCGAAGTAACCGGCAATTAATCCGACCGCAAGCCCGATTGCACCGGTAATCAACGTAATCGCAAGCCCGATTGTAAACGAATTTTTTGCACCGATAATCAGTTGCCCGAATATATCCCGGCCGCCGTAATCGGTGCCGAGCCAGTGTTCAGCTGAGGGCGGTGCGTAAATGGATAAAAGGTCAACCTTTACAATCTCATTTTCGTTTAAAATCAATGACATGCCGTAAACTGTTATCAGAATCAGCCCCAGCACGATCATGGAGATAACGGCCATTTTATCTTTGATCAGTTCCCGCCAGATAATCGAAAATCCGGACGGGCTTTTTTCTGTTTCGACAGTTGCGGGCTGTTGTGTTGAAATGACTGCTTTCATCCTCTCACCCCCCGTTACTCAATCCGGATACGCGGATCCACAGCGCTTAAAATAATGTCTGATAATAATGTGCCGAACAAGGTCGCCACGCCGGAAATCATCACGAGCGCCGTGACTACGCTGTAATCACGCTGCATAATCGATTGCAAAAACAGCTGCCCAATCCCCGGATAACCGAATATCGATTCCAAAATGACGGACCCGCCGATTAATCCGGTAATCTCATAACCGAAAAAGGTGGCGATCGGTAAAAGCGAATTTCTTAAAATATGATGCGTATACACCTTCGATTCAGGCACGCCTTTTGCCCGCGCCGTTTTTACAAAATCTTTGATTTTTGTATCGATGATTTCATTCCGCAAATACTGGATCGTGCCCACCGTTGCAAGCAGCGATCCGGATAAGGCTGGCAAAATTAGATGGTAAGCCTTGCTCATGAAATATTCAAACGTGCCGTCACGGGCCTGGATATTGACACTGCCGCTTGTCGGAAACCATGATAGGACAAAACCGAACACAAACAGCATAATCAATGCAAAGATAAACAGCGGAGTTGCATAGCTGAGATAGTTATAACCGGTAATCAGCTTATCCGCCCATGAATCCGTCCATCGCCCGGCCACGATCCCAAGCGGAATGGCGATCAAATATGTCAGGATCAGAATCACCGCCGACAGTAAAATCGTGTTCCACAGTCGCCCGGCAAGCAGTTCTGTTACAGGCTGCTGGTGAATATAAGACATGCCAAGATCGCCTTTGAAGAGATTTTTCACCCAGCGGGCGTACTGTACATAAGCCGGATCATACAGCCCCAATTTTTCTTTCATTTCATGAAGCGTGTGGATATCCATTTTCGGATTGCTCGCCAGCCGGCCGGTCAGTGCATCGCCGGGCATGGCCTTTGCCAGCACGAAAATCAAAATACTCAAAATAATTAATTGAGGGATCATGATGAGAATTCTGCGCAATATAAATTTAATCATAACTGTGCCCCCCTCTTTACGGCAGTGCTACGGAATGGGTATGCGAAACCGGCTTGAGATGGTACGGCTTCCCTTCCTCGTCAAAATAATCCCTGAAAGCTTGCCGGAATTCATTGTTGATTTTTTCCCGGTACTGTTTTTGTGCTGCTCTATTTTCCGGGTCCCCATTTGGAATCGCGGACAGCAGCCGTTTTGTGTAGATATGTTGCGGATTCTCGTAAATTTCGTCACTCGTCCCTTCTTCCACAAAACGCCCGCGGTACATGATGCCGATTCGGTCGCACATATGGCGGATAATGCCAAGGTCATGGCTAATAAATAGGTAGGTGAGCCCGAATTCTTTTTGGATGTCTTTCATAAAATTGAGCACCTGCGCCTGGACAGAAACATCAAGGGCGGAGACCGGCTCATCCGCAATGATCAGTTTCGGATTCAATGTCAGCGCCCGGGCAATGCCGATCCGCTGGCGCTGCCCTCCTGAAAATTCATGCGGGTATTTAAACATGGAGTCCGGACTCAGGCCGACTTTTTCCATGACTTCGCGGACTTTTTCCCGCTCTTGTTCGCGGGGCAGTTTCTCAAAATTGCGAATCGGTTCAGCGATAATATCCGCCACGCGCTTTTTCGGATTCAGGGAAGAATACGGATCCTGGAAGATCATTTGGATATCTTTCCGATAATGTTGAAATTCCTTCCGGCTGAGCCGGGCCAAATCCGTGCCTTCAAACACAATTTTGCCCGCTGTTGCATGATTCAGCCCGACGATCGTTCTGCCCGTTGTCGTTTTGCCGCAGCCCGATTCGCCGACAAGCCCGTACGTTTCTCCAGGCTGCAATTCGAAGCTGATATCATTGACCGCTTTTACATGATCGACCACCCGGCGGAAAAACCCGCCCCGTACCGGATAATAGACTTTTAGATTTTCGATCTTAAGAAGTGGCATGATACATATCCCCTGTCTCCATGTTCTGTTCGTCCGGGAAATAAAAATGTTTGTAACAGGTACAGCGCACCCAGTGGCCGTTTTCCACTTCGCGAAGAACCGGATTTTCTTCGTGCGCCGCGTCGCTGATCCAGCCAATCCTTGATTTAAAGCGGCATCCCGAGCGCGGCAGGTTCTTCAGTGAAGGAACAATGCCCTGGATGACATGCAATCTTTCTTTGGCTTCCGTCGCCGACGGGATTGAATTCAGCAAAGAACGGGTATAAGGATGTAACGGATTTTTGAAGAGTGTTGTAACATCCGCAATTTCGACAATTTCGCCTGCATACATGACGGCCACTCTGTCGGCCATTTCGGCAACGACGCCGAGATCATGGGTAATCAGAATAATGCCCGTCTTCATCTGGCGCTGCAAATCTTTCAGCAAATCCATAATTTGGGCCTGGATCGTGACATCAAGCGCGGTTGTCGGTTCATCCGCAATGACAAGCGACGGCTGGCAGGCGATCGCGATGGCAATGACCACCCGCTGCCTCATGCCGCCGGAAAGCTCATGCGGGTATTGCTTATATGTTCTTTCGGGATAAGGGATCCCGACCCGGCTTAACAATTCAAGCGTCCGTTTTTTCTTTTCGGAACCGGATAGTTTGGTGTGGTAATCCATGCTTTCTTCTATTTGCCGCCCGACCGTCATCAGCGGGTTCAGCGCAGTCAATGGATCCTGGAAAATAATGCCCATTTCCGCCCCGCGGATTTCATTCAGTTTCCCAGTCCCGAGCGGCACGAGATCCTGCCCTTTAAAGAGAATACGCCCTTCAACTTTTGTCTTTTCTTCCGGATGCAGCCCCATCACTGCCAGAGCGAGTGCACTTTTTCCGCAGCCGGATTCCCCGACAATCGCCACCACTTCATTTTCGTTGACGGTTAAAGAGACGTGATCGACCGCCGGATAGTATGTATCCTGGATTTGGAAAGAAACAGTCAAATCCTCAATTTGCAAAAGCGGTGGTTTTTCCAATATACAAAACCTCCCTTCGTAAAAGTAGAAAACAACGAAAATAGATTAAAATCTTATTAATTTATTGTTTAAATAATATTACAAAATTAAAAGAAACGCAATCATTTTTTTAGTTAAAATTATATTTGTATTTTTTTGGTACTTTATGGATTCAGGATTCCGGCGGGTTGGTAAACATTCCTTCTGCAAATATTTCGGAACGGCGGCCGAGATTTGCTATTGTAGAAAAAGAATGGGCCGTTTTATACTTCTCTATCAAATGGTATCCGAGTGCATATCCCATCATCGGCGGGACGTATTTTCTGCCGAAAAGAAGGTCATCATGAATTTTTTCTTCTTTTCCGGCTGCAAGATTTTTTTTGAAAAACTGTTGCCACGCATGTTTTTTCTGTTTTTCGGAATAGCGTTTTGATGTTTCCGATACATATTCTTCTCCGACATACTCGAGCACGGCATGTTCAGCAAGCCCTTCAAACACGAGGGAATCGAGCAAAGTATAGTCTCGCGGCGGTTTTTTCAACCTGCTCATTCTTGCCGCATGATGGTATTCATGGACAAACAGCGCTTCCCATTCTTTCCGGTCCCGAACCGGTGCAAGAAATAAAAAAACGGCACCCGGCAGTGTTACGCCCGATTTTCCGCGGCTGCGGCCAAAGTTGAAACCGTTTCCATTCCTGACTGGAAAAATGTAAATGTCCGGATCTGGCCCGTTCCAAAGCTTTTTGTATTTTGCATGATACTCCCCGATTTTCTCCCAGGCATCCGCTTTTTTCAACGCAGTAAAAATCTGTTCTGCCTGCCTTGAAGGGCGGTACATGCCGAAACGCTGCAAGTAGCGATAAAAATCTTCCGGATCTTCCCTTCCCTGTTTGATTGTTTCTAAAAACAGCTCCGGTTTTGAGAAAGCTTCTTCCATCCACACATCCGTCCGAATGATCCCCATCGCCGGTTCCCCCTCCCGTTTGCTTTATTTTATTGCGGAAGACCGGATTTTAGAAAATAAATTTTTCAAAAGCCAGAGCAGACTGCCGCACATCCCGGAATGCGTTTTTTCCCCTGTAAATTCATCTTTCCGCCCGCAAAAATCACACTTTTGAAACCGCCAGCACGGGAGTCTGTCCGCACCCTTTGATCCCCATGCCAAAACGTTATCGGAACCGCATGGGATGTTCCATCCCCTTTTCGCGACTCGGCTTTTCTAGCACGTGATCCTTGAAAAACGTTTCGCAATATTTGGTTTCGTTTCCATGCAAAAAGGGTATCCCATTTTAACCGGGATACCCCTTTTGGATCAGGCTTCGTATTTTTTAAAAGCAAGGGTTGCGTTGTGTCCGCCGAAACCGAGCGAATTGCTGATCGCTGCGTTCAGCTCCTGTTTGCGCGCTTTATCCGGAACATAGTCCAAATCGCATTCCGGATCAGGCGTTTGAATATTGATGGTTGGCGGAACAATGCCTTCTTTGATCGCAAGCACAGTAAAAATGGCTTCCACGCTGCCTGCTGCCCCGAGCAGATGGCCTGTCATCGATTTTGTCGAGCTGACGGCCAGTTTGTAAGCATGGTCGCCGAAAACCTCTTTAATCGCCATTGTCTCGTATTTATCATTATACGGCGTGCTTGTCCCATGGGCATTAATATAGCCGATTTCATCCGGGGCAAGGCCAGCATCATCAAGCGCCATTTGCATCGAGCGCGCGCCGCCTTCCCCGCCAGGCGCAGGCGCGGTAATATGGTAGGCATCCCCGGTTGACCCGTAGCCAACCACTTCCGCATAAATTTTGGCTCCGCGTTTTAAAGCATGTTCTAAGTCTTCAAGCACCAAAATGCCGGCGCCTTCGCCGATGACAAACCCGTCCCGGTTTAAATCAAACGGGCGGCTTGCCGTTTCCGGATCCGGATTGGTGGACAGCGCTGTATTGGCACAAAATCCCGCGAACGACATTCTTGTAATCGGCGCTTCCGTCCCGCCTGCAATCATAGCATCGCAATCGCCGCGCTGGATCGCTTTAAAGGCGTCCCCGATTGAGTTTGTTCCCGTTGCACACGCCGTGACGGTGCAGGAGTTAATCCCTTTTGCGCCAAGAATGATCGAAACCTGGCCTGCTGCCATATCCGGAATCATCATCGGTACAAAGAAAGGGCTCACACGCCGGTATCCGCGCTTTTGGAATACTTCAAACTGGTTTTCGAATGTTTCCATGCCGCCGATTCCGGAACCGATCCAGACGCCGACACGGGTTGCGTTTTCTTCGTTGATCGTAAGTCCGGCATCTTTTACCGCCATCAGTGCAGATGCAACCGCATAATGGGTAAAACGGTCCATTTTGCGGGCTTCTCTTCGTTCAATAAATTCTTCGATGTTAAAGTCTCTCACTTCAGCTGCCACTTTTGCCGGAAACTGGTCCGCATCCAGCCTTGTCAGCGGGCCGATGCCGGATTTCCCGTCCAGCACAGTTTCCCAGGCTGTCCGCGCATCATTTCCGACCGGCGTGACAGCCCCGATTCCCGTAACAACCACTCTTCTTTTTTCCATTATGCCATCTCCTTTTCCTGGTATAAGAAGACCGTGTTTCTTACAATCTGTATGCTGCATTTAAGCGTGTTATCTTCCCCATCTGATCAGTACGGCTCCCCAGGTCAGTCCGCCGCCGAAGCCGACCATCAGGATGAGGTCATCCTCTTTGATCTTTCCTTCTTCCAGTTCATCCACCAATGAAATCGGTATGGATGCCGCCGAAGTATTCCCGTATTTGTGGATTGTTTTCGACATTTTTTCCACCGGCAGGCCGAGCCTTTCCCGCGCAGATTCCATGATTCGGATATTGGCCTGGTGCGGAATTAAGAAATCGATGTCTTCCTTCCTGACGCCGGCCTTTTCGATCACGCGCACGCTCGATTCGCCCATTTGGCGGACGGCAAATTTAAACACTTCACGACCGTTCATGACAAGATGGCCACTTTTATCTTCATACAAATATTTTCCGCCTGAACCGTCCGAACCGAGTTCAAAAGCAAGGATGCCCCTGCCTTCCGATACCGGGCCGACAACCGCTGCGCCCGCCCCGTCGCCGAACAGCACCGCCGTACTGCGGTCTTCCCAGTTCGTGATCTTGGATAATTTCTCAACACCTACAATTAAAACATATTTATACGTTTTCGTCTCAATAAATTGCTTGGCCGTCGCAAGCCCGTACATAAAACCGGAACAGGCCGCACTGATATCCATCGCGGCAGCTTTTTTTGCGCCGAGGCGGTCCTGCAACATATTCGATACCGTCGGAAACGGCTGATCCGGCGTCACGGTCGCAACAAGGATTAAGTCGAGCTCTTCCGCGGAAATGCCTGCATGTTTCACCGCTTTTACAGCCGCTTCATATGCCATATCGGAAGTCTCCATATCATCCGCTGCAATCCGCCGTTCTTCAATCCCGGTTCTCGTCCGGATCCATTCATCCGACGTGTCCATCATTTTTTCAAAGTCTGCATTTGTTAAAACCTTTTCAGGATTATATTTTCCGACACCGATAATGCCAGCATTCATTTTGCATTCCTTCTTTCACTAAAATAATCAAAGCGGCATAATTCCTTATCGCACAATATTATGACCTGCTCCTAATTATAACAAAGCCCTGTTTGCTTGTCACGAATAGAAGAAAATACGGGCCATCCCACAATGGCGGGATAAAAAAACGTGCTGCCAATAGGGCGGGGCCGCGCGGATCGCATGGTGCTTGTTTTCCTCCGCTATAAGATCCGGGCCATTGATGCAAGCCGATTCAGTTTTTCTGTCATATGCTGATCATAGATCCGGACCGCCCTCATCCTGGCAAAAAAGAAGGAAAGGAAGTGAAAAAATGGAAGAACATGAAAAAATCCACCCTTTCGACCGGATGTTTTTCCCGCAAAAGCGGCAAGAGCCGCCCGGGACCGGACAGGAAGAAGCAGATGAAGAAATAAACGGCGGCTTGTTTGACCTTTCTTTTTTCCGGAATGTGGATATGGAAGCGTTGCTGGATCAAGCTGACAAAGTCGTTGGCATTTTCGAGGAGTTTAAGCCGTTGTTCCGGAAAATCACGCCGGTTTTTGAAAAGTGGCTTTCCCATTTTGAAAAGGAAGATTAGCGTTCTTTAGCTGTTCTTCCGTTGACAGGCGATTTGCTGTTGAATCGCGGCCTGCCAGGAAACGGACGGCCGGACGATCATCGGTTCCAGTTCACCTTTTGCCTCAAGCCTGCACGAAGGAAGCGTGGGGCTGCCTGTATCCTGCGTTAAAAACCGGGCGACAGGCTCCCATCCGTTTCCGTCAGGGCTTTTTAAATAAAAGGCTTTCCCCGTTTCCCCTTTTTCAAGCTCGGAGACAATGGCCACTGCGGCATCTGCTGCAAAAAGGGCATCGCGGTCGTCATATTTCAAGTCCGGTTCCGGATTCCCGTTAATCATTTGGGAAAAAGCAAGGCTCCCGGGCTGACCGGGGCCGAACAGTGCCGGAACAAAAAAGGTAATGCGTGCGCAATCGCCAAGCACGCCGGGAACCCATTCTGCCTGTTCCGCAACCGCCAGATGGTTTGGAAGAATGAGCGCCACACATTCGATTTGCGCTTTAAACGGTTCTAAAAAGCGGCATGCATCTTGTAAATCTTCACGGGCATCCCGGACATAATAATCGTATACCGGAATGCAGCATGTGCATTTTTCCGGCGACAACCGGCTCAGAGGCTGGTAATCCAAATTGGCATTTCTTCCGATTTCCATCCATCTTTCTTCCAACAAAAACCCGGGATCCGTTTCTTGATCAGCCGCTATAACCGGATACCCCGCATCAAGCAGTGCCTTGCACAGCTCAAATCCGAAGAACGCCCCGGCACCAATGACAAGTGCTTGATTCATGGCCGGCCCTCCATTCATCTTTATTCAAGCATATGCTTTTCCCGCCGTAAAGATACTTCCGGACGATCCAAAACGGACAAAAGGCCGCTGTGCCCATTTTTCGTTCCAGCCTTCGGGAAAAATTTCATCCGCGGCAACCGGGTATGTGTAAAATTTTACTCGAAGGGGCAAATGAGTGGAAAAAAATGGGAAGACGCTCTATCATCTAATTGTACACTTCAAGATGAACATCTAGAGAGAGAGGTCTTCCCATGGATATTATATCAATAATTGCTGGATTATTAAAGGATACAAAGAGTCTTATCGAATTTGAAGAACAGCTTAAACTTCTGATGCAGAAGGCTTTTACACAATGGGTTGGGGATGTATTTGAGGAGTTAGATAAAACAATTAAACAAAAGAAGTTGGAGGAAGGCTGGGAGTACTGCCGTAGTGATAACAGAAGCGTTCAGTTTCTATTTGGAAGTGTGACTTTTAAACGTTCATTAATGCGTGATAAGAGAGGGAACTCACATTATCCCTTGGATGAATGCTTGGGGCTGGTACCCCACCGGAGATATAGCCCGTTAGTGGAATTAAAGGTGGCAGAGTTGGCAAGTGAGAACACCTATCGGGAGGTGGCGAATATTTTAAAAGAATGGACAGCCGTGAGTCTTAGTCATACAACTGTAGGGGAAATGGTGAAACGCGTAGGAAAAACGCAGGTGGAAGCCGACAAGGCCCTTGTAGAAGAGATGGAAATAGCTGCTTCACTGCCTGATGGGAAGAAGGTAGACTACCTGTTTTCCGAAGCAGATGGCGTATTCATCCGGGGACTGGAAAAGAAACAGGGTATGGAAGTCCGCCATGCCATTCTCTATGAAGGTTGGGAAACCAATGGAAAAAGGGTCTCCCTGCGTCAGCCCACAGTCATCATGACGACGGAAGACATTCAGACATTTTGGGATGAAGTCCAAGCCACAGCTGCCAACACCTATTCCCTCGAAAAAGCGCAAGTCATTACAAACAGTGATGGAGGTGCTGGGTACACAGCTGAACGGTTTCAAACAGCATTCTCACAGTCGGAATTTCCGGTGCTCAACCAGCTGGATACCTACCACGTTGCACAAGCCATCATAAGGACATTTGGGGGCGGAAAGAGCGAGATCAAGGAGCAAATTAGAAAAGCGATTAGAACGCATAACCTGGACCAATTCACGTTATATTTGGATACGCACGAAAGCACCTTGACGGATAAAAAGGCTCTCAAGAAAATCAAGGAATTCCGTTCGTATATCTTGAAAAACTGGGACCGCATTTTTGACTGGAGGGACAGGGTGAAAAACGTGCCGGAAGGTGCGAGAGGCCTAGGAGCTATGGAATCGAACCAAAGGCATATCTCCTTCAGGATGAAAAAAAGGGGCATGCATTGGAGTGAACTTGGCGCAGAAGCCATGGTGAAAATCAAACAAGGCATGCTCAATGGGACATTGAGAGAAGCCTATCTGAAACACCGTTCAAGAAGCGAGAGAAAGCAACGGAACTTGAAACAATCCATCAGGATGTCTCAACTACTCAAGCAGCCTGTACGCCCGTCAGTGGGCGTAAAGCACGGATCAGTTGCCCTGCATTCAAGCAGTTCATCGGCAATGGGACATTTAAGCAAAATATTAGAGCTTTCGTTTTAAGCCTGGCTCAGTGGGGACTGATCGTTGAGGCGCGCGAAATTTACGAGACTCCTGCGGGAAAAGCGAGCCAGGAGAGACCCCGCAGCGAGGTACGAGCGAGGAGGCTCGCCGGCCGCCCGCGGAAAGCGAGTGAATTTCGCGCGCCTCAACATCCCCGTTATCCATCTTTATACGGAAATATTACATCTTTTCCGAAAATTACACCGAGCAAGTAAAGCACGGTAGCCGAAAGTGTACAAAAAGAGTGTCTTGGAATACCCGATATTTAAACCTTGTCGAGAAAAACTTGACACATACGCAACCGGGTTCCCCTTTTCCAATGGCTGCGGCTGTGATAAGATAAAGGGTGATTTAAAAAGTGTTTTTCAATCGGGGTGAAAGTATGAAATACATCGTAACGATTTTTTGGGTGTTTTTACTGAGCCAAATGCTCGGCTACGTTGGCAGTGCCATGTCAAACTCGCATTACAGCATGAAAACGATGGCCATTATGTCGCTTGTCATTTCCGCTGCTGCATTTATTGTCAATGCAGCATTGCCGAAAAACACAAGTCCCGAACATTAAATCAAAACACCCCTCACCGGAAATCGGGAGGCGCTGATTCAAAGTGCCTCCCGGTTTTTTCATCATGATTCGGTTGTCACTTGAAGCGAGCCGTCTTTCACATCAAGCGTGACGGTTTGATGCGGCTTCACCTTTCCCGCAATGATTTCTTTTGCAAGCCTCGTTTCAATTTGATGCTGGATAAACCTTTTCAACGGCCGTGCCCCGTACACCGGATCATAGGCCGATTCCGCAATCCATTTTTTCGCCTCATCGGACAGCTGAAGCCCGACCGATTGTTCAGCGAGGCGTGCAGCCAATTCGTGCATCATTTTATCCACGATGCCCATCATATTTTCCAGCGTGAGCGGCTTGAATAAGATGATATCGTCAATCCGGTTTAAAAATTCGGGCCGGAACGACGCGTGCAACTGTGCCATCACCGCATTTTTCGTCTCTTCGCTGATGTCATCGCCTTTGATATCGAGCAAATAGGACGACCCGATATTTGACGTCATGATCACGATCGCATTTTTAAAATCAACCGTCCGTCCCTGTGAATCAGTGATACGGCCGTCATCGAGCACCTGGAGCAAGATATTGAACACTTCCGGGTGGGCTTTTTCAATTTCATCCAGCAAAATGACGGAATACGGTTTCCGCCGCACCGCTTCAGTGAGCTGGCCGCCTTCTTCATAGCCGACATATCCCGGTGGCGCCCCGATCAGCCGCGAGACCGCAAATTTTTCCATATATTCACTCATGTCGATTCGGATCATATGATTTTCATCGTCAAATAAATGCTGTGCCAGTGCTTTGGCAAGTTCTGTCTTCCCAACGCCGGTAGGGCCGAGAAAAATAAAGGATCCGATCGGGCGGTTCGGGTCTTTCATGCCGGCTCTGGCTCTTAGAACCGCGTCGCTGACAAGGCGGACAGCTTCATCCTGGCCGATGACGCGTTCATGTAAAATGCTTTCCAGCTTTAGCAGTTTTTCGCGTTCGCTTTGCACAAGTTTTGCCACAGGGATCCCTGTCCAGCGCGCGACAATCGCTGCAATTTCTTCTTCTGTGACTTCTTCGCGCAAAATCCGCCCGCTGCCTTCTTTTTCCGCCATTTGCTGTTCGAGCTGTTTTAATTCTTTTTCAACGGCCGGAATCCTGCCATGCCGAAGTTCAGCCGCTTTGTTCAAATCATACCGGTTTTCCGCTTCTTCAAGATCGCGCCGGTATTTTTCAAGCAATTCCCGTTTTTCCTGTACTTTTTGCAATTCCGCTTTTTCAGCCTGCCATTTGGCGCGCATCCGGTTCGCTTCTTCTTTCAAATTGGCAAGCTCTTTTTGCAAAATGCCAAGGCGGGCTTTGCTTGCTTCATCCGTTTCTTTTTGCAAAGCGGCTTCTTCAATTTCCAGCTGCATGACACGCCTTGTCACTTCATCGAGTTCCGTCGGCATAGAATCCATTTCAACACGGATGTTTGCGCAGGCTTCATCGACAAGATCGATCGCCTTATCCGGCAAAAAACGGTCGGTAATATAACGGTTTGATAATGTTGCTGCAGCGACAAGCGCTTTGTCATGGATGCGGACGCCGTGGTGGATTTCAAAACGTTCCCTTAACCCTCTTAAAATCGAAATCGTATCCTCCACATCCGGCTCCTGGACGAGCACTTGCTGGAAACGGCGTTCGAGGGCCGCATCTTTTTCAATATACTGCCGATATTCGTTCAGGGTCGTCGCGCCGATGCAGTGCAGTTCACCACGGGCAAGCATTGGCTTCAGCATATTGCCGGCATCCATTGCCCCTTCTGTTTTGCCGGCGCCGACAATCGTGTGCAGTTCATCGATAAACAGCAAAATCTGCCCGTTGCTTTTTTTAATTTCCTGCAATACCGCCTTCAGCCGTTCTTCAAATTCCCCCCTGAACTTGGCGCCTGCAACAAGCGCCCCGAGGTCGAGTGAAAAAATCGTTTTGTCTTTTAAGCCTTCCGGGACATCTTTCCTGACGATCCGCTGGGCAAGCCCCTCGACAATGGCCGTTTTCCCAACGCCGGGTTCGCCGATCAGAACAGGGTTGTTTTTCGTTTTCCGTGATAAAATCCGGATGACGTTCCGGATTTCCGCATCCCGGCCGATAACAGGGTCGATTTTTCCGGCTTTAACGGCTTCAACAAGGTCAGTGCCGTATTTTTTTAAAACATTGTAGGTTGCTTCCGGGTTTTGCGAGGCCACTTTTTGATTCCCCCTTATGTTTTTGATCACCTGAAGCAGTTGCTGTTTCGTGATCCTGCTTTTCAAATACCGGGACAGGTCATCGTGTTCGACATCCATGACAGCAAGGGCCAGATGTTCAACCGAAATGTACTCGTCCTGGAGCGCGCGCATTTCTTCTTCCGCGAGTCTGAACAGCTCGATCAGCGCCGCAGACAAATACGGCGCGCTTTGCCCGGTCACTTCCGGCTTTTTCGCGAGAATCCCATCTGCAATTTTTCCAATTTCTTCCTTGCTTAAGCCAAGGCCGTTATATATCTCAGGAAGCAGGCTGTCCGGCTTTTCCATTAACGTTTTCCATAAATGGGCAATATCGAGTTCCGGGTGATGTTTTTGAGCGGCCAGCTGCTGGGCTTCCGCCAACCCTTCCTGTACCGTAAAAGTCATGCGGTTGATATCCATCCATTCCACCTCCGAATGGCGCGTACCGTTTAACGCGGCGCGGGCACCTGTCCTTATTTTACCGTTTTTCCTTTGACGGCAGCAAAAAAACGGGGATTTCTCCCCGTTTTGATTTTAAGGTTTGCGTTTGCGCCTCCAATGGCGGGCATCGTTCGTTGTTTCCGGAAAGCGGTCGCCCCTGCTAAGATGGGCGCTTTTCGGGTTTACGACCGGGTCGCCATTTTCGCCAACTTCTACATAAACCCCATTATTCGGTGCTTTGCTTCCGGGGTGAAACAGGTTGCTTTGCCCCAAAGTAACGCCCCCTTTTTTTATCGTCAGCATTAGTTTGGGCTGATCTTGTTAAAGCATGAGCGCTTATTTTTGCCAGCCAAAAAATACAACGACGAAGAGGGGGCTGTTTAATCAGTTAATTCCGAGCGCAATTTTGGCATAACGCGACATGCGGTCTTTTGTCCACGGCGGGTTCCAGACGATATTGACATGGGTGTCCTTCACTTCAGGAATGTCCTGTACCGCCATTTGCACCTGGTCAACGAGAATTCCCGCGAGCGGGCAGCCCATTGCGGTCAGGGTCATGGTCACCGTCAGGCAGCCTTCCTCATCTAGGTCGAGATCATACACAAGCCCGAGGTTTACAATATCTATGCCAATTTCCGGGTCAATCACTTGTTCAAGCGCGCCCATAATGTTTTCTTTCAATGCTTCATCCATGGTTTTCAAACCTCCTCCGTAACTATCATAACAAAACGGTATGCAAGATAAAAATGCTTTACAGCAGGTTTTTAAGCTGGGAAAATGTTATATTATTTAGTATAATGGATCATCACGAAAATTGCATGTAAACTGAATCATTTCGAGAAAAAGGAGAAATTCAAATGCCTCAACCTTATTTAATTGCATTGGATCTTGACGGCACATTGTTAAATGATGAAAAGACCATCTCCCCGAAAACAAAATCCGTTCTGCAAAAAACAATCAAAGCCGGCCATAAGGTCATCATCTCTACCGGCCGCCCTTTCCGCTCCAGCCAGCCGTATTATGAAGAACTTGGACTCGATACGCCGATTGTCAATTTTAACGGCGCTTTTGTCCACCATCCGAAAAATACGGGCTTTGGCATCTATCATGAACCGATGCCGCTTCAAGTAGCAAAATCGATCGTTGAAACATGCGGCGATTTCCGGCTGTATAATATTGTAGCAGAAGTGAAAGATGAGGTGTACCTCCATTATCACGACGAAAAACTGCTCAATATTTTTCAAATTGGAAACCCGCATGTCACAACCGGAAATTTAATGCGCTTTTTAAAAGACGAGCCGACGTCCATGCTGATCCATGCAGCAAAGGAAGACGTGCCGTTGATCCGCAGCTACTTAAGCGATGTCCATGCCGAAGTGATCGACCACAGGCGCTGGGGGGCACCGTGGCACATCATCGAGATCATTAAAGCCGGGCTGAATAAAGCGGCCGGCGTGAAAAAAGTCGCCGACGCCTACGGAATACCGAAAGAACGGATCATTGCCTTCGGGGATGAAGACAACGACCTGGAAATGATTGAATACGCGGGGACGGGGGTTGCGATGGGAAATGCCATTCCGGCCTTAAAAGCAATCGCAAATGAAATCACCCTTTCCAATACGGAAGACGGCATTGGCCTTTTTCTTGAAGAAGCGCTGAATTTGAAAGCCATCTCCTGAAAAACGCATAATCAGCACCGGGAATTCCAACACTATAAATGGGCGCGGCACCCCGTGCACCCTTCCCGTAAAGGCGGTGTTTCGTTTGGGCAGAAGCAGCAAATCGAAACGTTTTGTCCATCAGGGAAAAGATGCAGTGAAAAAGTATAGCGAGCGTTTCCCGTATCACTCCACATTGGCCGAAGCAGAAGCGAACAGGAGCGAAGAAGGCAATTCGGGAGGCATCTTATAATGGCGAACCGACTGTTTCAAGAGGCCAGGCAATTTGTCGAACTGGCGAAAGAGACGGCTGCTTTCGGAACGGAACAAGAAAAAAACGAAATGGTGCAAAAAGCGAAAAACGCCTTATCCAGTGCATATGCCAACACGACACTTGCAGAAAAAGCACAGCTGCGCGACATGCAGCATGAACTTGGAAAATTGGAATAGCTGCCGACTTCCGGCAGCTATTCCTTTTATTTATGTGGTTTTGCTTGTTGTCTTTGGCATGTAGTTTCGCTTGTTGCCTTCTGCAGCGGTTTTGCTTGCTGTCTTTGCCATGTGGTTTCGCTTGTTGTCTTCTGCATCGGTTTTGCTTATCGTCTTCCTGAAACGGGTTTTCTTTTCGGCAGCGCCCCAAGATTCATTTTTCCTCACTTGAAGCATCTGCTTGAAATTGTGCAAAACGGGGAAAATCGGTAAACTAAAGACAGAACTGATTGTGAGGGTGAAAACGATGGGCATTCAAATTTTTGCTGACAGTGCCAGCGACTTGCCGCTGTCTTTTTTCAAAGAAAACCATGTACACTTGATTCCGTTGACCGTGTATGTAGAGGACAAATCCTATGACGACCTTGTCGGCATTGACCCGAAAGAAGTGTTCCGCTTGATTCGCGCGGGGGTGGGTACAAAAACGTCGCAACCGTCACCGCAATATTTTGAAAAACTTTTTACCGATCTTGCCAAATCAGGAGATACCGGTATTTACCTGGCTTTTTCGTCCGAGCTGTCCGGCACGTACCAAACGGCGGCCATGATCGCCGACCAAGTGAAAGAAGCCTATCCCAATCTTGATTTAACGGTACTCGATACAAAATGTGCTTCGATCGGTTACGGCCTCGTTGTAAAAGCAGCCGCCGATTTACGGAAAAACGGGGCAGGAAAAGAGGAAATCATCCGGGATGCCGCATTCCGCAGCAAACATATGGAGCATATTTTCACAGTCCCCGATCTTGATTTTCTTGCCAGAGGCGGCAGGCTATCGAAAACAAGCGCATTTTTCGGCGGCTTGCTGAATATTAAACCGATCCTCGATGTAGAGGACGGGAAGCTGATTCCGATTGAAAAAATCCGCGGGCGGAAAAAACTGTTGCACCGTATGCTCGATATCATGGAAGAACGCGGCACAGACCTTGAACACCAGCTGATCGGCATCTGCCACGGCGATGATGAAACGGCTGCAGAAGAAATGAAACAGCTGATTGAAGCACGTTTCGGTACAAAACAATTCTTGATCAACACAATCGGCGCCGTGATCGGGTCGCACGCCGGGCCTGGCACAATATCCGTCTTTTTCCTGAATGAGCTGCCATAACGCCTTCCAACTTTTTTCCGGGTATACCGGTTAATAGAAATTTTGGACGGGTATAGACTAATGGTGATGGTCGGTCAATCCAAATTCCGGATTGCCGTTCCGTTTAAAAATTGAACGAGGAGTGGTAAAAATGGCGAACGAACAAAATGCTTCCAAGAAAACTTTACCCGCCCAGCACCAGAACAGGCAGCCCGGCACTGAAACGGAAATGAACCCGCAGCCGAAAAATGTAAAAGACAACTACAAAGGAAGCGGCAAACTAGATGGAAAAATTGCGCTCATTACCGGTGGGGATTCCGGGATCGGAAAATCTGTCGCCATTTATTTTGCAAAAGAGGGCGCGCATGTCGCCATTTGCTATCTGAATGAAAATGAGGATGCAAAACAAACAAAAGAACTGGTGGAAAAAGAGGGGCGCCAATGCCTGATCATCCCGGGCGATATCGGGGACGAACAGCATTGCCGGGACGCAGTGGAAAAAGTGGTCAGCACATTCGGCCGGCTCGATATTTTGGTGAATAATGCGGCCGAACAACACCCGCAAAAAAGCATTCTGGATATCTCGGAAGAACAGCTTGTGAGAACATTCCGGACCAATATTTTTTCACAATTTTTCATGGTGAAAGCCGCACTGCCGCACTTAAAAGAAGGCAGCTCCATTATTAACACGACTTCGATTACGGCTTATCAAGGCAGCCCGCAGCTGCTTGATTATTCGGCAACAAAGGGCGCCATCGCAGCATTCATACGCTCTTTGTCACAGGCGCTCGTATCAAAAGGCATCCGCGTGAACGGCGTGGCCCCGGGGCCGATCTGGACGCCGCTAATCCCGTCAACCTTTACGGCAGACCAGGTTGAAAAATTCGGTTCCGACGTCCCAATGAAACGCCCCGGCCAACCGTCCGAACTGGCACCTGCCTATGTCTATCTTGCGTCCGACGACTCAAGCTATGTGACCGGGCAAGTCATCCACGTAAACGGCGGCACCGTGATCAACGGCTGACGCGCACACCGGAAAGGCACATTCCTTTCCGGTTTTCTTTTTGCTTAAAAAAGGCGCGCACGGCACCGGCGTACATTTCCCCGGACCAAAGTCTCTTGATGCAAAACAGTGAACATTTTTACGGGCTAAAATCTCTAGCTCCGGATCCTTTTCTTTCTGCTTAAAAAGGTATGAAAACCCCTTCCCTTGTCAAAAACAAATAAGGAAATGATGCTCGGGAAGGAGGGCCGCAAATGGACGGACAGTTCAGATTAAAAATCATGGAATGCCAGTCCCGCGCTTTTTTAACCGGTTCAATCGAGAAGCTGAATGAAGAATGGGTGTTTTTTGATGATATATCTGATGAGGCATCGATGCTTGAGGAGTTTGTTGGCCAAAAAATTGAAATCTTCCATTCCGGGCGTTGGAAAAAAGGCGTATTAACAGAAGATCAAACCGTCATGTCGGACGGAGAAATGCTTCTTCTTGAAGAAAAAGCAAGCTTGCGGATTCCGAAGCCGCTCAATTTTTCGCTTGAGATGCTCTTCGGAGAGTGGGAGGACGGCCTGTTTCACCGCTTCGTCTCTTTCTTAAACGGGGCAGGCTTTTCTATTTATGATTGCATCTATTGTCATAATGTATTGTCATGCCTCGTCAACCTGGAGAAAAAAGAAGGCGTGAATTTCATGCTGTTTGATAACGGAGAGGCTATTTTATCCGCCCACCACCATTTCCGGTTGGGCAAACAAGCGGACGAGTGGTTCGAGTGTACATGGAGTGACGGAAGGCGCATGCTTTTGAAAAAAATGTAAAAAGGGAGGCAAGCCGACCCTTGCCTCCCCTCTCCATTTCTATCCTGAAAAATTGCACCGGTACCGCATGGGCGTCAATAAAAAGGATGCCATCCCATCGGCAGGCGCAGCCCAAGATACAGGACGGCGGCGAAAAAGATGATCAGCAAAACCCAGAGAATTCCCGTACTTTTTCTTTTAGAAAGCCGCAGCGTAATCATTTCCATCATCCCGATCACGAGAATCCCGCCGAGCAGTTTAAGGCCGTACAGGGCAGGATCGAGGCGCTGGTTATGGAAAAAGAGCAGCGCACCTGTGACGATGACGAGTATGTAAAACAGCCTTAAAACCATCTGGACCGTTTTAAACGCCTTTTCTTTTCCTGCGCGATGGAGGAACAAGGCCAAAATAAACAAAAGGATCGCAATGACCCATGTTGTGACATGCGCATCTGTCCGGGTTAACATCGTTCGATCTTCTCCTTTGCTTCTTTATCTGTCTTATACCCATCTTACTTTATTTGATGGTGTTTCGCAAAGTTCCCACCTTTTCAACCGTAATTTCAACCTCATCACCCGGATTCAAGAAACGCGGCGGATGAAACCCGTTGCCGACGCCGGCTGGGGTGCCCGTTGCAATGATATCCCCGGGTAAAAGCGTCATCCCTTTCGACAATTCGGATATAATCTCCTCAACCGGGAAAATGAAGCGGGATGTATTGGACTGTTGGCGGACTTCCCCGTTTACTTTTGTCACGATATCAAGCGCATTCGGATTTTCGATTTCGGAATGATCGACAATCCACGGACCAACCGGGCAGGATCCGTCCAGACTTTTCCCGATAAAATATTGCTTATGCTTCCGTTGAAGATCCCTCGCTGTGATATCGTTTAAAATGGTATACCCGAACACATGGGAAAGGGCATTTTCTTTTGCAATCTGCTTCCCTTCCTTCCCGATCACGACTGCCAGCTCCCCTTCGTAATCCAATTCGCGGGTAACCGTCCGGTGTGAATCAACCGGTGCTTCATGTGCATTGACAGTTGTTGTCGCTTTTGTAAACACGATAATATGTTCAGGAATATCTTCCGCGCTCCCCATTTCAATCGCATGTTCCCGGTAATTTTTGCCGACACACAACATGTTTCTCACCGGATTCGGAATCGGGGGAAGGCAGGAAACCTCGTGAAGCGGAACGAGCGCGCCATCAAGGGTTGCTTCCGGTTTTTTCAATGCTTCCCGGACACGGCCGGTAAACGCCTCGCCCGCCCGGATGCCTTCAAGCAAAGATGGCGGAAAACCATCCAAGACCCGTAAATTTAAAATCGTTGTTTCATTATAAAGCACACCGTATTGTACCTGGTCTTGCCAAACAAAGCTCATGAATTTCATCGTATACACCTCATTCTTTTTTGTCATTTCGATAACTGAGTCGCCGCCAGCCCCATTCAAGCGGCCCGTAGCGGAAGCGGTGCAGCCAAATGTCGGAAACCAGCACTTGCATAAGAAAAAGCAAAACAACAAGCAATACCCCGCTTGACACAGACAGCTTTCCGTAAAGCCCGAGACCGTAGGCGTAAAAGATCAAAGAGGCTAAACCAGACTGGCTGATGTAATTGGAAAGCGACATCCTCCCGGCCATTGCAACCGGCCTGAGAAAATCCGCCAGCCGGTGCTTCACACAGAGCTCAATGAGTGCAACATAAGCACCGCTTAAGATGACGCCGCCGATCGTCTCCCGGATATACAGAAAAGGCAGGATGGGGGCGACAATAACCGGCAACAGTTTGCAAAACAGGCCAAAAGCAAAGCAGCAACAAAAAAACAGCAGCCATTTTTTTGCCGGAATCCTCCTCTTTGTAAGCCAGCCTTCCCTGCAAACGCCCGCTCCCGCCATTATCAGCGGAAAAACAGACAGAAAAGCATGCCATGTGCCGGAAGGGCCGTATACCGCATACCAATCCAGCCACCTTCTTTTCGTAATGTCGATAAAGCTCCCGTTTGCATACACCTGCAATGAAGCGGTGGCATTGCGCCAGTCGGTATACAAAAGTGAAGCGTCCGGCGACCGGATGGCCATCACCATCAGGTAAAAGCTTATGAGTAAATGCGGGATAAAAAAGAGCGCAGCCCCGCCAAACATCAAAACTTTTCCTCCCAGTTTCAGAAAAGGCAAAAGCATCATGCCAAAGACTGCATAAGCCGCTAAAATGTCCCCCGGCCAGATGAGCCATGCATGGGCAAGGCCGAGAACGAGCAAAACGGAAAGGCGCCGGAAAAGAAACTGATAAACCTCGACCCCTGCCCTTTCCGCCCGCTGTTTTTGCACCATCAGCCCATATCCGAAAAGAAACGCAAAAATGGGATAAAAACTGGACTGGAAAAATACCTCAATCCATGTCACGATTGCCCGATCCTCCGCTTTGAACCAGTCATACGGATTTATATAAAGATAAGGGGACAGAAAAGAAAGCATATTGACCATCAGAATGCCAAAAAGGGAAAATCCCCTCAGTATGTCAATTGCAGGATTCCGCCGTTTTTCACGGATTGGCGCCCATTCAGCCATTGCAACGCTCCTTTTTTGTTTTTGCCTGTTAGGCGGATAAATCACCCTTTTTTCGGTTGCTTCATACAATAAAATATGAAAAAGCCAATTGCCACTGACCAAGGAAGGATGTGCGCGCCATGCCCGGTTTTGTCGGCGCCGTCCAAATTATCAGCATCGGATCAAGCGGCGTCTTTAATGTCGGTGACGTATTCCTAATTCAGCCGGTTGCCAGTTCCAAAACGTTTGCCGGGGCGGGATCTTTTAATACCGGTGAAAACCTGTCCATTACAAACTACCAGTCCAATACCAACACGTATGATTTTGATGCCATTGACCAGGGAAACTATTTTAATTTGTAACGGGTGAAAACAGATGAATTTTTACGTGCAACAAAGCATCCACATCCGCATGATCAAGATCGGCGGCATTACCAATTCTTCCGTCTTCCAAATTGGCACGTCCGGCATCATCAAGCCGGCAGCTTATTTGTATAATACCGGAAATTTTTCCGAACCGGCTCCTACTGCCGCTGCAGACCAGCCTTACAATCCGAATGTGACCGTTCCGATGCAGTCCGGCGCTTCCGCTTCAAGCTCAAGATAGAAAGCGCAGGCTCGGTTTTCCCGGCGTTATGCCTGAACATGACCGGCATGTTCTTTCCGGCTTATGCGCCATTTCGGGCTTGAAGCACCACTTTGTTTCGGGCGTCATTCTAAAAGCCGCGGCCTTGATACATTCCTGGCTGCAGGATGCGCGGACCCGGTTTTCCCGGCGTCGTGTTTGAAGCCGGCATGTTCTTTCCGGACAGATGTAGGGTAGATCGCGTGTGCTGAAACCGGCATGTTCTTTCTTGACACATTTAGACGGCAGCGACTTCTGGTATGTACACGTGTACGGAACCTGCACGTCTTTCCGGAGCCTGCGCCAGGTTCAGCATTGACACTGCACGCCGATTTTTGCTTTAAGTTCAAGGCTGATTGTTTCGTTCCGATCCAAGCCGGCGGTCACTGCCGGGCTTTAAGCCAGAAGGGGGTTTTTGAATGCCAGACCTTTTTGCCGAACTCCGGCAGCTTTACCAATACTTTCAACACCATGAAACGAAGTTGGCGAAAATGGAAAAGACGCTTGCCTCCCTCATAGAGGAGATTGAGCAGCTGAAAGCAAGGCCGCCTGTCCGGGTAGACCGGATCGAATATGCATTTGATCAGCTAAAAATTGAAACACTGGATGGCACCTTGAATATCGGCATTAATCCGTCTGACCTGTCCAGCATAGAGGATGCAGCCATCCCAAAAACGCAGGGCATCCCCCATGCCAATAATGAACACCGTGCTGCTTTAAAACAGGCGCTTACCGAAAAACTGATGGAATATTTGGAAAAAGAACTCCCAACAACGATCACCGACAATGAGCGGCAATTTAAAGTCCGCCTAAATCAAGAATATCATAATTTTATAAAAAATGACTTGAAAAACCAACTTCCACAGCGCATTGATTATTATATCAACCAGCTCAATTCAACCGGACCCGTTGAAGGCGAATGGTTTGACAAATTGCTCGGGCAAATCAAGGCGGATATGGCGCATGCCGTACAAGTTTTTATTTCCCATCTGCCGCCGCAAATGAACGGAGGTGCCAGCGATGGAACTGAACGTCACAAACCGTGAAATCTGTGTGGATTATGTCCAAATTATCGGGATTTCAAGTGCCTCGGTTTTCCTCATTGGCGATACGGAAACGATTCAGCAGGGAGCGGCCTTCGATACGCCGCCGGAATCCCTGATTATCAGTCCGTACGTGCCGTTTGTGCCGAGGGGATAGCAGGATGCAAAGAAACTCCTTTGTGGATACGCTCCGGGTCAAAACCGTCATATTTGGTTCGAACGTCATTGTTGGAGACTCCGAGCGGATCCAGATGTCTGCCGCCGTCCTTGCGATCCAGCGCCAGCAGGAATTGTACTACGGATTTGAAGCGCCGTTTCAAACTTTTCCCATTTTCCGCCTGGCCGTTCCGATTCCGCCAGTAACAGAACAAATCCGGTTTCAGGTTTACCAAGAAAATCCGGTCATAAAAGTTTCGAATGTAGAGATCATTGGGATGTCGACTTCAACCGTCATGCAAGTCGGAAGCACTAAATCAATCGCCCTTGAATCAAGGGTCCACCATACCCGTCAGCTAGACCCGAATATTCTGAAGCTTGGCGGCCGTGTTCCCCCGCGCACCGTTGCCGTCAGCGAGGAAAGCAGCGTCATGCCAGATTAATCCTGAAAGCAGGTGATCAAAATGCCGGCCATTGTAGGCCCTTTACAAATCTATAATGTTGGAAGCGGCATTGTCCATTTTGGCGACACAGCTGTCATCTCTCCGAAAACAAGTTCGAAAACATCTACCGGCTCCGGTTCTCTTTCCACTTCCGCATTTGTCATTACAAACAACGCGCTCAGTGCAAACAATACGGCTAACGGCAGTGTTGTCGACCAGCCATCTGCAGGAAACCATTAGAAAGGCAAAGAGGGCAGGCAAATTTTCCGCTACCTCGCTGCCTTCAAAATGGAAAGATAAATTTTTATGTGTTGCAATAGCTATGGCAAGAATGGGCTCCCTTAAAGGAGGGCCCATTTATGATTGGATTTCGAGAAGATGCCCGCCATCAAAGAAATACAAGTATTGCGCTTTTACCTTTTTCTTTAAAATGGTTTCCAGCGCCCTTGAATAAAGGGCCAGCTGGACTTCATAACGTTTGCGTAGGACAGGCTCTGCTTCTTCAAATCCGCCTTTAAACCTGCCATGGATATTGTCTGTCTTAAAATCGAGCAATACGAGGCCGTCTTTTTCCTCTGCCACGCAATCAAATATGCCCTGGATAAGAACATGTTCATCCGCAAGAGATGCATCTCGGTAAATTTCCGCTGCGGGAACGGACAAACTGAACGGCATTTCCCGCATCACCCGGCCGGCTGCTAGGATACGGCGGCCGATATCCGTTTCAAAAAAGCGGACAAGCTGTTCAGCCGCAATGGCATCCGCCTGTTCTTCCGTGAGCAGCTCCTGTTTCACCATCTCTTCAACCAGCGCCTCAACGGAAGCATAAGTCGGCGGCGCATCAAACGGGATATGCTGCATTACCATATGCATCGCTGTCCCGCGTTCAGCCGGCGTAATCGATTTTTCCTGCATAAAACGGGGGCGGTCAAAGATATGTTTTTCCGCATTCGGAATAAACCGGGTGCCATTCGTTTCGTCATGCTCTTCATGCATCCGTTTCAATTCAGATACCGATTGTTTGGCACGCCGGAATGTTGCCGGCTCATTGCTGTACCGGAAGCTTAAGCGCCCGAAAACCTGTGCTTTATAAGCGGATTCCGCCGCAACCGGGAGGCCGGCTTTCACTTGATGCTGCCAGTCCGCTTCCCCAACTTGTTCCGGTTCCTGGATATCGGCAAACTGTTCTTTCGGCAAAACGGCGATCTGCCATTTGGACGGGTCATCCAGCACCACCCGGCCGTCACTCCCGAAAAGCACGGTTCCGTCCGCATGCCTGCTGAGCGAAGGAATGATCCAGTCCAAATAAGTGCCGGCCGCTGCGCGCACATGGTCTGGCAACAGCCAGTCTTCCTGTCGCTTCGTTTTCCCCCATTTTTCCAGGCGCTTGCCAAGATTTTTCACCGTTCCGACCAAATACAGTTTTTCTTTTGCCCTTGTGAGCGCGACATACAAGACGCGCATTTCTTCAGCCAGCATTTCCAGCTTTTTCTTTCTTTTAAAAGCAAGCTGCGGCAAAGACGGGTATGTGATCCGTTTTTCCGGATGAATATACTTTGAGGCGAACCCGAAATCTTTATCAAGAAGAAACGCCTGGTTGATATCGCGCATATTAAATTTCCTGTTGAGACCGGCCACGAACACGACCGGGAACTCGAGCCCTTTGCTTGCATGGATGGTCATCAGGCGGACGACATCTTCCTGTTCGCTCAATGCTCTCGCTGTTCCAAGGTCATCCCCGCGCTCCTGCATGCGTTCGATAAAGCGCAAAAACCGGAACAGCCCCCTGAAAGATGTTTCTTCATATTGCCGCGCCCGGTCATACAAAGCCCGCAAATTGGCCTGCCGCTGCTTTCCTCCGGGCAGTCCGCCGGCAAAGTCATAAAACTGCGTGTCCCGGTACAGCTGCCAAATGAGGGAGGACAAATCCCCCTGCCTTGCAACAGACCGCCACACCGACAATTTTTCCATGAATCTGGACACTTTCTCATGCGCTTCTTCTTCCTCAGGATCCGGCCGGTCTGCTATAAATTTTTTCACCGCTTCATAATACGGACCCCGCTTTTCATGGATGCGGATAAGGGCAAGCGCTTCTTCATCGAGCCCGACAATCGGAGAACGGAGCACGACTGCAAGCGGAATGTCCTGATACGGGTTGTCAATTACCTTTAATAAAGAAAGCATGATGGATACTTCCGTCGCGTCAAAATACCCAGTTGAAAGTTCGGTGTACAACGGGATGCCCGCCTGTTTCAATTCTTCCATTATGGTCGGCGCCCATGCCATGGAACGCATCAGGATAACGATATCTTTGTACCGGATCGGGCGGAATGTGCCGGTCTTCGGATTGTAAACCTGTTCTTCGTCGATCAGTTTTTTTATTTCACGGGCAAGGTAACGGGCTTCAAGCTGGGATTGTTCCAGTTCGGCTCGGTCCAGCGTTTCTTCATCCGAAATGTCTTCTTCAATCGCTTCATCGGCCTGGTCAATCAATGCCACTTTGACCGGATGATCCCTTTCCGGATAAGAGGCGCCTGCCACAAGTGCAGCCTGGCTGTCATATGCCATCTCGCCCACCTTTAGGCCCATGATTTGTTTAAAAATAAAATTCGTACCGTCGAGAATTTCTTTGCGGCTGCGGAAGTTTTTCGACAAGTCGATTCTGAGACCTGTATCCCGGCCTTCCGGATCAAAATCCCGGTACTTTTTTAAAAACAGGTTCGGTTCAGCAAGCCGGAACCGGTAGATGCTTTGTTTCACGTCTCCAACCATAAACCGGTTGCCGTCAAATCCCGCCCCTTTTGCCACAAGGTTCATAATCGTTTCCTGTACCATGTTGACATCCTGAAATTCATCAATCAGCACTTCTTTAAATTGCTGCTGGTAAGCTTTGGCCACTTCTGACGGGGTGAGGCTGCCATCTTCATTTTTTTCAGCAAGAATGTCCAGGCAAAAATGCTCCAAGTCCGAAAAATCAACGATCCCTTTTTCCGCTTTTACCGCGCCATAAGCCTCTGCAAATTTTTTGACGAGCGTTCTAAGTTCCGCAATCACCGGCCGCATTTCCTGCATGTCTTTCAGGAACGATGCCGGCTTCCTTGAGAAAAAGTCTTTTTTTAAATCTTCAAGTGTTTTCTTTGCAGATTTCCGCAAATCATCGGCTGCTTTGACGAGTTTCGCTTCATATGCATCCCCTTTGCACGCTTTGGCGCGTGTAAACTGCCATGCATTCATTTCTTCATAAAGCCCCTGCCATGGACCGTGAATTGCCGCAAGCAATCTGTCTGTAATCTTCATGTCATTGAGATAATTTTCCGCCCTCGGCGCAGGCCCGCCCGGCTCTAAGGCGAGTCCATACGCTTCCCCCAGCATGTCTTTTGCAGCCTGCAGCTGGAGGTGAATATCAGCTTTCACCGCTGCCATAAACGGCAGGCTGTCCACCTCTTCCACATCCCCGGCATCATACAGCTCGACCATTTTATCGAGCCATGCAGACGGATCCGGGTGGGAACGGGAAAAATCGTAAAGCTTCCGGATCAGATGCTGGAGCTCGTCATCACTGCGGTCGTTTGAGAATGTATCGACTGTGCGGTAAAACAGGTCATTTCCCGCTTTCGCATACTCCGTTTCAAAGAGGTCATCCAGCACTTCATCGCGCAGAAGTTCGGCTTCTGTATCATCGGCGATCCTGAATCCAGGGTCGATGTCAATCAAGTAATAATATTTTCGGATCACTTCAAGGCAGAAGGCGTGCAGCGTGGAAATCGGCGCTTTATTCAGCAGGCTCAGCTGTTTCCGCAAATGATGCGAATCCGGGCGGCTGCTGATCGCCTCCTCGATCGCCTTACCGATGCGGTGGCGCATTTCCGCAGCCGCAGCATTGGTAAAGGTGACAATAAGCAGCTCATCAATATCGAGCGGATCGTGTTCATCCAATATTTTTTGGATAATCCTTTCCACGAGCACGGCTGTTTTTCCTGACCCGGCAGCCGCCGCGACAAGAATGTCCTGCCCTTTTGCCATGACGGCTTTCCATTGGTCATCCGTCCAGACGGCATTCGTCGGTTTATCCGGAATGTCTGTTTTCATCTGTGCTGCGCTCCTTTCTCATTTTGGCGAGGATTTCTTCCGGTTTTTCCGAGTGAATAAGGCGGTAATTGTTTTCTTCCATTGACTGGTCAAACTGACAGACCGAACGGAACGGACAGAATGTGCACGCCGCCTGTTTGTTTATTTTATATGGCGCGATATCCGTTGTACCGGACAAGATCGCATTACCAGCCTCTGTGTAAATATTGCGCACATAGCTGCGGATCGCTTCAAAGTCTTCTTTGCTTGCCACTTCGGACCGGGCCGTTAATTGGCCGTCCTTTTTCAAACCTGCCGACACAATCGCACTGTTGCCGGATTCAAGCGACCGGTCCATCAATGTGATCACTTCCGGGCTGTCCAGCAATAGTCCTCGCATCCGGAAGTCTTTTAAAATTTCTTCTTCAATTTCTTCAGCCGACAACATTTTTTCCGCCGAAATCAGCGGGTCATGAAGATGGAAATACAAAACGCCTGCCGGAATCGTTTCTTCCCCTGTCAGCTGTTTCGAATACGTCATAATGAGATCCAGATAGGTGAGCATTTGCAAATCAAGGCCGTAATACACATTTGTCAAATCGAGCTTGTGCGCACTTGATTTGTAATCGATGATCCTGACGTACACACCGTTTTCACTTTCCGCCTTGTCGACGCGGTCAATCCGGCCCTGCAGCTCCATTTTCGCCCCGTTTTTCAATGTAAACGAAAGCGGTGGGAGCTCTTTTTTCGGCCCAAAAGCGAGTTCCATCGCGACCGGTTCAAAGCCGCTCCGTTTCGCATGGACGCTTAAAATATATGAAGCCCTTCCGACAACCTGTTCCAGTTTCCTTTTAATATATTGGTAGCGTTTTGAACTGAGCAGGATTTGATGCTGCAATTTCGGGGCAAGATCGTCCACAGCCGCTTTTGCGAGCTCCATGCTTTGCTGTTTTGTGATCTCTGACCACGGAATGCCTTCGCGCTGCAGTGTGTCGGAAATCCATTTCAATGCACCATGAAAAAGATCCCCGATATTCGGCGCATCAAGGCGGAACACATCCCGCTCCCGCAGCCTCAGCCCGTATGTCGAAAAATGGGAAAACGGGCAGGTGAAAAACTGCTCCATTCTCGATACGCTGGCAAGGATATGGTCGCCGTACAGTTCCCGGCTCGTTTTTTCGGAGAGCTTCCGGGCTTTGTTTTGGTAAAACAAACTGGAAAAAGCATGGGCCGCCCGATTTTTCCATTCCGGGTGCTCCATATAAAAGTTATACGTATCCCACCAGAAGTCGGCCATCGGATACCCTCTTTTTTTCAACTGCAGCTGCGAAGTGACAAAAGCAATGGCAGCCGCCGGATGGGAGATGTATGCAGCTTGCTGTTTCTCTTCCAGTTCCGCCGGGTCATTCACCCATAATGCGCCGCCGCGGGCCGGGAACATGTCCTCTATCCGGTTGATGAACGGGGACGGTAGCAATGCTTTCCCTTCTTCATCGGCAAGCGGAAAAGATAGAACCAGTTTTTCAGACGGTGTCGTCAATGCCCGGTAAAAGATAAATTCTTCGTCGAGCAGGCGCCTTTTGCTGCCGGGCATAATTTCAAGCCCGGTAAGTCTTAAATATTCACGCTCTTCATCATTTAAAACGCCATCTTCGGAAATTTTCGCCGGCATGACCCCGTCATTGACCCCAATGATAAACGCCAGTTTGACATCAGACAGCCGGGACTGCTCCAGATTCGCCACGAGCACCTGGTCCAAAGCCGGAGGAACGATCGAAAATTTTAATGACTCAAGCCCGGTTTCCATAATGGCAGAGAATTTCCCAACATCAGCAGGTTCATCGCCAAGGATTTCAACATACTGATCCAAAACGCCCATGACTTCATCCCATGCCTGGTCGTGTTCCCTGGCAGCGACAAGATCCCCCGCTTCTTCCTTTTCAAGCCGGAGCGCTTCCAGTTTTTCCGGAATCTCCAATTCTTCGAGATAAAGATACAACGCTTCACAAAGCGCTTTTCCAGTGCGGGCGCGCTTCAAACGCCGCGACAGGCGCAAAATCGGCGCCGTGACGAGAAGCCTGAGTTCATTCAGTTCCTGTTCGATTTTTCTTTCCTCATCCGTTTGTGGCAGGTTTTCTAGTTCGAGGCCGCGGATCCGCCGGTATTCCCATCTTTTTCTACTCGTCCACCGTTCCCCCTGGATGCCGTAAGCCAGACAATAGTTTTCAAGCCGGTCCATTTTTTCACGCAGCATACGGGTATCTCCAGGCGGAAACAGCAATTCTGTTTTGATGGCACGGAAAACCGGTTCATAACGCCAGTTGCCGCGGATGATTTCCAAAGTCGAACGGATCAGTTCAATGAGCGGATGGTTCAGCATCGGCCGTTTTCTGTCAATAAAATACGGCACATCATAATCGTAAAAAACCGTTTCGATTAAATCCTGATAGGCCTCCCCGTTGCGAACAAGGAGAGCAATGTCACGATAGCGGCAGCTGCCTTCCATAACCGCTTCACGGATGGAACGGGCAACGCCTTCGATTTCTGCCCGCCGGTTGTTCGCCTGCCAGATTTCGATGCTGCTTTCCCCCGGAAAAGAAGGAAACGGGAGTTCTTCAAACCGGGACTGCAAAAAGCGCAAACTTTCATGCCGGAAACGGACCGGTTCATACAGCGCCACGTCTTCTTCCGTTTCAATTTGAAAGGCGCGCGCCAGTTCATAAATATGGGCATAGGCTTCTCCCGGCATCCGGAACAAGTATAAATCATCCGGCTGCATCCCGCGGAAAGCCCGGTCCGTTGTGAGCGCAACCGTCACGCGGCGACATTTTTTCAGGAGTTCCCCGATCACCAAGTATTCCTGCGGGTTAAAAGTATGGAAGCCGTCTATATAAATTTCCGCATCGTCCAGATAGCGGGATTTTTCAATGGCAGAAGCAAGCAGCCTTAAGTAATCTTCCGAATCAATGTATTTGCCTTCCAGCTTTTGTTCATATGCCTGATATACGCATTCCAAATCGTGCAGCTTGTCGGAAAGCACTCTTTCCCCGTCCGCTTCCTCGATTGACGCACGTTTTTCCTGAAGCTGTGCAGGTGAAACGCAAAATCGTTTGAATTCAGTCAGAATGCGTTCGACATTGTCAATAAAGCCGGTCTTATCCGCCGCCCGCGTGAAAACCGACAGTTCTTCTTTTTGGTCTTCCAAAATTTTCCGAATGAGCATATTTAACCCGCTGCTCGATACATGGGTACGGCTGATCCCGCCGACTTCCTGCAATATTTTCCAGGCAAGGCGCGTAAAACTGTACACCTGGGCGCGGATCATCCCGCCCAGTTCAGGGTCATGCGCAAGCCGTGTTTCCGATAAAAAAGTCATTTGCTCCGGAACAAGGTAAATGAGCGGTGCCCCGCCCGGATCGCCAAGCAGTTTCTGCCTGATTTCACGGTGGATGAAAGCTGTCTTTCCTGTCCCGGGGCGCCCGGTAATAAATCGAAGGGACAATTGGTTCACTTCCTTTTGATGAGCTCAGTGGCTCCATATCCGGAAACATGCCGGACAAGGAACATTTGTTCTTTTATTGTAACGGATATTTTTCTATGAATCAAGCTTTTTGCCAAAAAATATGCTTCCTGTTTTTTCTGCCGGGGGATGCCCCGCTTCCAAGTAAAATACTGCCTTTTCCCGCCCCCGGAAAAGTCCTTCCCACCAATCCGGATGCCCTCCCCATCCGGCCGGGCCACGCAACCGCCATTGGAGCGCTCTCCCTGCTTCCGGCCGGTCGTATCATTTTTTCATATGCCAAAAAAAAGCACTGCCTGTTCCGGGAAACGTCCCGCAAAATGCAGTGCTTTTACACCTCTTAATCCCCGTTAAACAAATTAAACAAGCCTTTTGCCATGCTGCCTTCATCCTTCGAACCACCGGCTGCCGGCATTGCAGCAAATACGCGGCTGGCCAGGCGGCTGAACGGCAGCGACTGCACCCAGACCGATCCCGGCCCGCGTAAAGTGGCAAAGAACAGGCCCTCTCCCCCAAACAGGGCTGTTTTGATCCCTTTGACAAATTCAATGTCATAATCGATCGTCCGTGACATGGCGACAAGGCAGCCTGTATCCACCTTTAATGTTTCGCCGGGTGCGAGCTCGCGTTTCTGGATCGTGCCGCCTGCATGAATAAAGGCAAGGCCGTCTCCCTCAAGCTTCTGCATAATAAATCCTTCCCCGCCGAAAAACCCTGTTCCAAGTTTCCGCTGAAATTCAACACCAACTGAAACCCCTTTTGCCGCTGCCAAAAATGCATCTTTCTGGCAAATGATTTTCCCCCCTTGTTCACTTAAATCCATCGGTACAATTTTGCCCGGATAAGGCGCTGCAAACGCTACGTGCTTTTTATCACGGCCTTCGTTCGTAAAGGCGGTCATAAAAAGACTTTCACCGGTGATCAGCCGTTTTCCTGCGGAGAACAGTTTTCCCATAATGCCGCCTTGGCTGCCCGATCCGTCGCCAAAAATCGTTTCCATCCGGATGCCGTCTTCCATCATCATCAAGCTGCCGGCCTCAGCGATGACGGTCTCCTGCGGGTCGAGCTCGACTTCAACAAACTGCATGTCGTCCCCGACCAGTTTAAAATCAATATCGTGGTTGTTCATTTCCCTACCTCCTCAAAATGCACCCCCCCTGTATACGGACTTGCAGTTCGCAATGTTTCATTTTTATTTCTCGGGCAGGCGTTCGTTTTATTGGACGAAAAGGCAGGGACCCCCTCCCCTGCCAAGCTTAAATCCAATACAGCCCGCTGTCTTCCATCGCTCTGTACCCCTGCTGTTTCATGAATTGCATGCGGGAGCGCCGGATATTGAGTTCATAAGCAACCTGCAAAGCAGCCGCTTTATGGTACTGATTGATAAACGATCCATAGCTGATTGGCAACACGAGTGATTGATTGTTTGAAAAAATCACTTCAGTTTTTTTGCCTTCTGGGGTGTGGTCTTTAATATGCCCGGAGATCAGCCAAATACAGTCCGGCTGGCTGGGCGATTTTGTTGGAAAAATTATGGTAGCTGTATGAGGATCAACGAGGATCGGCGGCTTGTGCCGAACATGAATCAGGCTTTTTGTCGCATTTTTTCTTCCTTCGTAATCGCTTCCAAAGTATTGACAGCTTTTTTTCACGATACTCAGGTGAAGTTCCGGCACAAATCGTTCCCGATCCACTTCCAGTATTTTTGTCCCTTTTTCTCCTCCCTCCTGGCAAGGAATCAGCGCAATCGTATTTGGATGAATGTCCAATTCTCCATGTTGCATAAAGTATTCCCCCATTCTATTTTTCTCATAATTCACTTTCTATTATAGTACAAATTTCCTACATTTCTAGTCGTTTTTCTAAAAATATGCATTTTTTTCCTTATTTACCGTTTCAGAAAAATTCAATTTTTACATTGCTTTTTATTGAAATGCTCTGTATAATAAAAAAAAGCGGAAAAAGGTGATCATACATGGAAAACAAAAAATCTTTCTCTGACGTGCCGAAAGAAAGCCCGAAGTCCCGGATTCAGATGGAGAAATTTGTGGAACACATTTACACGGACATGTTGCTGAATGAGATCCTGCTGAACAAAAAAAGAGAAGCGTTGTTAAGAAAAATTGACCATGTACTTGATCTTCGCGATAAGGAGCAGTTCATGTATTTAACGAACGAACTGAAAAAAATCAACCTGCAATTTGGATAAATACAGGCCGTGCAAACAGGCCCGTCCCGTTTGCACGGCTTTTCTTTTGCATAAAAATGGCAAATGCAAGGCACGCCCAAAAGATTTTTGCCCGGAACAGGCCGTGCCTGCTGCACTTTCAGCATCCCTTATTCTTCCAGCATACGGATCCGTTCCAGCATTGTTGGATGGTCATAGCGAAATATTTTGACGAGAAGCGGCGGATTGACTTCGCTTAGACCCGCTTTTGTTAAAATTTGGAACGTTTCAACCCCGGACTTTTTATCATGCGTCATCTGTATGGCATAACGATCCGCCCGCATCTCCTGGTAGCGCGATGCCCAGTTGGTAAGCGGGCTTGACGCAAAGAGGAGAACCGAGGAAATGAGCAAAAATAAAGGCAGCGAGCTGATGCTGGAAATCCCGGACATCCACCGCCCGCTTTTTTTCCACCGCCCAACCGCATTCATCCACCTGGCAATCAGCCACAGCCCGATGAGCATCATCAAAATATAGCCCGCGATGCCGAAGTAGATATGTTTTTCTACATAATGCCCCATCTCGTGTGCCATCACGAATAAAATTTCTTTATCATCCATACGGTTGAGGGTCGTGTCCCAGAGTACGATTCTTGAGTTGGAACCGATACCGGTGACATAAGCATTCAGGGCGTTTGTTTTTTCCGACATATTCACTTCGTACACATGATCAGCGGGAATGTGTGCTTTTTCCGCAAGCGCCAGTATTTTCGCCTCCAGCGCCTTATCTTTTAACGGATAAAAATCGTTATACAGCGGGTCAATCACGACCGGCTGGATAAACATCATGAATACCGTAAAAGGAATGGAAAGCAGCCAGGCCGGAAGCCACCATTTCCGCCCGAATTTTTTCATCAAGGCGTACAATACCGCGACGACAGCAAACATGATAGCAAAGTTTACCCAGAAATCGGTCAGTTCATCTTTCATCCATCCTGCAAAATCTTGGGTGGAAATGCCGTACGCTTTTGAAAAACGATGGGACAAATAACCGAACGGAAAGGTAAACAAAAAGGATGCAAGCGAAAACCAAAAGAAATAAACCGCGGTTTGAATGAGGCGGATGCGTGAAACTGCCGCTGCCCATTGTTCAAACATTTTGGAAATGCCAAGCACAAGTACCAAAAAATAAAACAGCCATTCATACGGCACGGATAGGAAAAAAAGCAGATTCCTGATTTTTGCGTATGCTTCGCTTAAAAACAATTGGCGGCCGCTCATAAAAGTAGCGGGATCTGCGGCTGTCCCTTTATATTGGGCGGGAAGAGCAGCATCGGCGTAATAAAACAAATACCAGTACATCAAAAGGCCGAACAGGATGTATGCCGCAATCGCCCGCAGCGCCCACTTCATCTTCACTCCACATGCACTCCTTCCTTGTCCTCTTCTATATATGTAGCCAAGGAAAAAGGCATTTAGAACAGCCAATACGGCTTTGCCTTAAAACAGAAAAGAATAAAAGCTCAACACCGCAATCGCCCCGAGCACGACAATGATGACATTCGCGCCGATGAACGCGAGGAGGATGGCCGTTCCCGCGCCGATTACCCCGAACAGCGGATCTTTTTGGATCAAAAACACTTTTGGAAAAATCAAGGCGCCTAAAATGGCGTACGGAACATTTTTTAAAATGCCTTCCAAAAATGGCGGCAGCGTTTTGTTTTGCAAAAGGACGAGCGGCAGCATCCGCGGCAAAAACGTCACGATGCCCATGCCGATAATCACGAGGAGGATGGTGCTCATTTTTCTTTCACCCGCTTTTTCCGTTTGTATGTTTCCGCTATTTCAACCAAAACAGCCGACAACAAAGTGGAGACGATGATGGACCAGCCTTCCTCCATGACGCCGTACCCGGTAAAAATGCTGTTGAACGCTGCTGAAAGGGCGGCAAGGAAAAGGACTTTCACACTTTTTTTCAAAGAGGGGACAAGGAGGCCAATAAACATCGCATATAAGGCAACCGTCATGCTTGCCTGCAAAAATTGCGGCAGGTTGGCTCCGATCACATACCCGATCCCGGAGCTCACGACCCAGCTGGCGTAAGCGATAAAAGTGACGCCAAATCCGTAGCCGAGCGGTATTTTTCCGTTCCGCGTGGCGAGCACCGAGAAAGTTTCATCCGTAATGCCGAACGCAAACAATCCGCGTTTCCATTTGCTTGGTTCTTCCACTTTTTGGCTCAAGGCAGCAGTCATAAGAAAATGGCGGATGTTGACGACAAAGGTGGTCAGGATAATGACAAACGGGCTTGTGCCGGCAGCAATCAAACTTAAACCCATATACTGGCTGGCGCCGGCGTATACAATCAGGCTCATCAGCACAGTCTCTATCAGTGTCAGCCCGGTTGTTTTAGACAACAGGCCGAATGTGAGCGCAATGGGAAAGTATCCGATCGCAATGCTTGCGCCTGCCTGCAGCCCGGGTTTAAAACTGCCTGTTTTTTCCTCCGCCATGGATGTTGCTTCCAACTTTTATCCCCCCAGCTTCGAAATGATGATCCAATATTCTTATATTTTCCTATTATACGCCTTGTCTGTTTTTCTAACAAGATGCCAAAAATCTGGCTTTTCGTTCCGAAGGGCACTGAAAAAGTGTTGTTTTATCAAGAAAGATGCAAAAAAACGGCGGGACACGATGAATGGTGGTGTCCCGCCGTTTCTTTTGGGCTTTTTCGAGCGGATTCCCGTTCCGCGGCGGATTTATTCTGATTGGCTTTGCATGCTTTTTTTGCTGTTTACTGCCGATTTTTTAATCGTTTTCAGCAGTCCCTACTTCCATATTGCAATTTTTCCAGAAAACCGTGCGCCTTTGGCTTTTCCGTAGCCCGATTTTTTATGGCCGGGCCGATTGTTTTTGCAATTGTTCTTTTAAAGACCTGCGCAAAATTTTTCCGGTTGTGTTTTTCGGAAGCTCATCCAGAAATTCAATTTCTTTCGGGACTTTGTATTTGGCAAGCCGTTCTTTGCAATAATCGAGCAATGCCTGTTCCGTCAGATTTTTGTTTTTCGATACGACATATACTTTCACGACTTCCCCTTGATTGGGGTCAGGGATGCCCACTGCAGCTGCCTCCACGACATCCGGATGGTCGTAAAGCACTTCTTCCACTTCGCGCGGATACACATTAAAACCGCCGACAATGACCATATCTTTCTTGCGGTCTACGATATAAAAGTAACCGTCTTCATCCATTCTCGCCATGTCCCCGGTATGCAGCCAGCCGTTCCGGATCGCAGCCGCCGTTTCTTCCGGCATTTTATAGTACCCTTTCATCACGTTCGGACCGCGTACTACGAGTTCGCCGACTTCGCCGACAGGCACCTCATTTCCAAGCTCATCCACGACTTTATTTTCAACATGGACAATATTGGTGCCGATCGATCCCGGTTTGCGCGGGCGGTCAAGCGGATTGAAGCAGGTAACCGGGGAGGCTTCCGACAATCCGTATCCTTCCGAAATGAGCACATTGAATTTTTTTTCAAAGTTTTTCAGAAGCGCAACCGGCATCGAAGCGCCGCCCGAGATGCATAGCCTGAGCGTGGCGAAGTCTTTCGGATCCCCGCCTTCATATTGGAACAAATAATTGTACATCGTCGGCACGCCGGCAAATATCGTTGCTTTGTAGCGGCTTGCCACCCGGAACACTTCTTTCGGGCTGAACTTCGGCAATATGAGCAGCGTTGCCCCGCTGATGAGCGGCGCATTCACAGCAACCGACAGGCAGAAAACGTGAAACATCGGCAAAGCCGTAATGACCCGGTCATCCGCGCTCATTTTCAAATAGGAGCCGATATCGCTCGCATTTGAATATAAATTTTTATGCGTAAGCATCGCCCCCTTTGGCTTTCCGGTCGTTCCGGACGTATACAAAATAACCGCCGTATCCCCTTCAGAAAGCGGCACTTCTTCAACGGACGGCGAACTTTCCGCCAGTATTTGTGAAAACGATTTCAATTTTGGGTGCGTATATTTTCCCGCTTTTGCCGGATCGGTTTCACAAATGATGTAATGCTCCACTTTCGGCAGCAGGGCATCGATCTTATCCACATATGGTACAAATAAATCAAGCGCCACGACTGCTTTCACATCGCCGTTATCCAATATGTAGCGAATTTCCTCCGGCGTGTAAATCGGGTTGACCGGTATCGTGGTCACGCCGGCCCGCATCGCCCCGTACAAGGCAATTATGAATTGCGGTGAATTGCCAAGCAGAAGGGCCATATGATCCCCTTTTTTGAGCCCGAGTTTTTTCAGCCCGTCCGCAAACTTTGAAACGGCCGTGTCAAGTTCCTTGTACGTAACAGGCTGATCCATAAAAATATAAGCTGTTTTGTCCGCGTTCATTTCCGCCGTCTTTTTTAAACTGGACGGTAAATTCAATTTCTCCCTCCCCTTTCTGAGTGAACAATCATTCATTCTACCCATTTATTATATAAAAACAATTAAAATATTTCAATACAAATTCCCGGATTGCCATTGGAACCCGGGAATTTGCGCGTTCTTAATAGATGAGGCTGATAAAATCTTCTTTCGTTATGTTGCCAAAATAATGCCGGATATCTATGCCTTCCAACGCTTTTTCAATACCGGCGCGCTCATAACGGCAGCCGGCCAGCTTTTCTTCTATATCCTTTACTTCCCCGATGCCGAAGAAATCGCCGTAAATTTTGCAGTTTTCGATGATCCCTTTGTTCACTTCAAGCCGTACATCGACCGTTCCCACCGGAAAACGCCGGGAATGTCGGAGATTGAATTTCGGCGATTTGCCATAGTTCCATTCCCATGTCTGGTACCGCTCTTTGGAAATTTGGCGGATTTTTTCCCAATCCTTTTCGGTCAGCTGATATTCCGGTATTTCCTTGCCGCCGAAAATGCTTTCCAAAAGCAATTGCCTGAATGCCGACATGGAGATCGGATGGTCGAGAAATTCGGAGATGTTGGCGACGCGGCTCCTCACTGACTTGATCCCTTTTGATTCGATTTTTTCTTTTTTGACCTTTAAAGCCTGTGCAACTTTATCAAGTTCTGAATTGAGCATCAACGTGCCGTGGCTGAACATGCGCCCGTTTGTGGAAAACTGCGCGTTCCCCGAAATTTTCCGGTCGCCAACTTGGATGTCATTGCGCCCGCTTAATTCCGCGTTTACACCGAGTTTGCGCAATGCCTGCACAACCGGATCGGTAAATTTGCGGAAATTGCTGAAGGACTCGCCGTCATCTTTTGTGATGAAACTGAAATTGATGTTGCCGAGATCATGGTACACCGCGCCGCCGCCGGAGAGCCTGCGGACGACGATGACACCATTTTTGTCCACGTAATCCGTATTGATTTCTTCGATGGTGTTTTGGTTGCGGCCGATAATAATCGACGGCTGGTTTATGTAAAAAAGTAAATAAGTTTCATTGATATCGAGATTTTTCAGGGCATACTCTTCGATGGCAAGGTTGATGCGCGGGTCGGTAATGCCCTGATTATCAATAAACAGCATAATGCCGCCTCCTTTATGCAAAATGTAAAGCAATCCCTTTCATTTTCATTATAGAACAAGGGATGCCCGTGGGCAATCTTTGATCTTTTCTCTATTTTTCTAAAAAATTCACCATTTCGCCATTGACATTTAAAAACTGTTATAATACAATTAAAAATATAATAAACAGTTATATAACAAAGGAGTCGTGAAAATGGTACAAAATATTTTAGACTTTTTCAAAAACCTGCCTGACAAATATTGCACAGAATGCGGTGAAAAAATCGATGAGCAGTCGGAATGCTATGGCAATACATGCCCGAACTGCCTGCATGTGAAAAGCCATGAATAACAAAAAGGGCAGCGCAAAGATAAAAAACGCCTTCACGCTGCCCGGTTGTTTTTCAGTTTACGGATAAAGCGGTTTTAGGCATGACATGCATTTTCCGCGCTGTCACGTGCACCTGGACCGTATATGTGCCGGGTTCTTTGATGACCGTTTTTGCGGTATAAATGCCGTGCTGATCATGCTTCGCTTCCAGCATCGAGCTGTTTTTATCCGAATTTTCCTTCCAAATTTCAAACTTCACTTCGTCTGCATCGTCTACTTTTTCTTTTCCTTGTGTGACAACCGCCTTTAACGGGATGCTTGTGCCGGCGTTAGCGGTTTTGGGCACGATGAGCTGCACTTTTACCATTTTCGCCGGTTTTACAGCCGCCTGCTCCTGTTTTCCGCATCCGGCAAAGAGCGATACGGCGATCAGGAACAAGCCCGCCAGAATCCACTTTTTCACCACTTCACCCTCTTTTTTCTGTTTTTACCGTTTATACTGAAAATACATGTTATAATGATCATACAAAATAACGCTTACATCCGTAAAGGGGGAGGCTGATTTGAAGAGAAAGATTGCACTTCTCGTGTTGTTCGTATTTTTGCTTCCGGCGCTTTCCTCCTGTGCGCCAAAAGGGGACCCGGTTGAACACTTTCAATTTAAGGACCAGGATGGGAAATCTTTCAGTCTGGACGATTTAAAAGGGAAAGTATGGGTGGCCGACTTTATTTTTACGAGCTGCAAAACGGTTTGCCCCCCGATGACGATGCATATGAGCGAATTGCAGGAGAAAATTAAAAAAGCGGGTTACAAAGATGTGGAGCTTGTATCTTTCAGCATCGACCCCGAAGTGGATACGCCGCAAAAGCTGAAACAATTTGCCAACCAATTTCACAGCGATTTTTCCATGTGGCATTTCCTTACCGGCTACTCGCAGAAAAAAATTGAAAAGTTTGCGATGAAAAATTTTAAAAACCCGGTCGCCAAATCGGATGGAAATGACCAGGTTGTCCACGGCACGAGTTTTTATGTCGTCAATAAAGACGGTGAGCTTATAAAAGACTTTGACGGAAGTGCGGACTTTGATGCTGAAAAAATCATGAAAGAAATTGAGAAACTGCGATAATCAAAAACGCCGGCTGCCGGCCGGCGCTTTTGATTATTTGTATTGTACATATACAACATGCGTTTGCAAGTATTCTTCGAGGCCGTGTTTGCCGTCTGCACCGCCGACGCCCGATTTTCTCCAGCCGGCGTGGAAGCCCTGGATCGCTTCAAAGCTTTCACGGTTCACATACGTTTCGCCAAACTTCAATTCATTGCTGGCACGCATCATTGTGTCTACATTGGAAGTGAAAATGGCAGAAGTCAGGCCGTATTGGCAGTCATTTGCCAGTTCAATCGCCTCATCAAGTGTTTTAAACGTCGCAATCGGGAGAACCGGCCCGAAAATTTCCTCGCGCATGATTTCCATTGTGTTATCGACATTGACAAGCACGGTCGGCTCATAATAGTAGCCTTTGTCCCTGCCAGCCGGTTTGCCGCCGGTTAACACTTTGGCGCCGCCTTCAACCGCTCTTTTCACCATTTGATCGACGCTTTCCAGTGCGCTTTTGCTGACAAGCGGCCCCATATCCAGCCCTTCTTCGGCAAGCGGGTCACCGAATTTGACGTCCTGCATGGCTTTGACGATTTTGCTGATAAACACATCTGCGACACTTTCTTGAACATATACGCGTTCTGTGCAGTTGCAAACCTGCCCGGTATTGATCACACGCGATTCAACAACCGATTTGACAGCAAGATCGATATCGGCATCGTCCATCACAATCGTCGGGGCTTTCCCGCCTAATTCAAGCGAAACTTTTGTAATATTGTCCGCGGCTGCCCGCATCACGGCCGCTCCTGCACTGTAACTGCCGGTAAGGCTGACCATGCCAACTTTCGGGTTGCGGGACAGTTCATCCCCGAGCGTGCTTCCGCTGCCTGTGACAATATTGATAACCCCTTTCGGCAGGCCGATTTTGTCAATGATTTTTGCAAATTCCAACGCATTGTTCGGCGATTCCCCGCTCGGTTTGATCACAATCGTATTTCCGGTAATCAGCGCCGGCGCTGCTTTACGGGCGATGAGGAAAAACGGGAAGTTCCATGGCAAAATGCCAGCAATGACGCCAATGGGGGCTTTGTAGACGAAAATGTTTTCTTTCGGGCGGTCGCTTGGCACGATTTCCCCTTCGTACCGCCGCGCCCAGCCGGCCATGTAGTCGATATAATCGGCTGTAAAATGGACTTCGGTTGTGGAAAGTTCCAGCGTTTTTCCGACTTCTTCTGAAATGACGCGCGCCAAAGCATCGGCGTTGCGGCGGATTTCCTGTGCTATCGCAGTTAAGTATTTGGCCCGTTCAGAAGAAGGACATTTTTCCCATGATTTCTGGGCACGTTCTGCCGCATCGATTGCCCTTCTGACATCCTCGATTGTTGCTTTCGGGACTTCGGAAATCACTTCTTCTGTTGCCGGGTTTATAACTTGGGAAGTTTCTTTTGAAGCAGCGTCTGTAAATTCCCCGTCAATATACATTTGGTATGTTTTTGTAGCCGTTTTCATCCTCTCCCAGCCTTTCAATCTGAAATTTTTTGTTTCTTCTTTTATTTTAATGTGGCTATGTTGGGGTGTCAAATAAAACAAACATAATTTATATAACTATGATGTTGTTTGTTTTTTGCTGTTCTTTGTCTATTGATTCAACAGATCGTCAAAAAGGTGGCACTTTCAGATACTTAAAGTTCCGCCATTCTTACAAGTTTTCGTGATCGTTCATATTCGCTGGACTTCTCTCCCAAGTCCGAAACCGGGTTGCGGGCTGCATGGGCTTTCTCGTTCCTCTGCAAAACAAATCCATCAGGAAACAAGCGAAAATCGAAGGAAAAATAAGATGAAAGGAGAAGGAAACGAATTCTTCAGGCGGCAGACACCAATTTGTTCTATTGTTCACATAGTTGTCCTTTTCTTTATGAATGGAAGAGCATTATAATAAGAGATGGAATAAAACTGGAATAGGGGAATTTGCGCTGCCGTTTTTTGTTGATCATCAGATGACCGGATAACCATTTAAACATTTTGAAAGAGATCGAGGTAATGAGCATGAAAAAAGGAATTTTATACATTGTTTTGTCTGCTATATTTTTCAGCACGATGGAAATTGCCATAAAAATGGTTGCCGGTACGTTTCATCCGATCCAATTGAACCTGCTTCGCTTTTTTATTGGCGCGGTTATATTGTCGCCATTGGCGTTTCAGCATATGAAAAAATATCATTTTCACATGACAAAGGACAGTTTTTTATTTTTTGTTGTAACCGGCTTTTTATGTGTTGTTATTAGCATGACATTTTACCAATTGGCCATTGTTTATACGAAAGCTTCCACCGTTGCGATTTTGTTCAGTTGCAACCCGCTGTTTGTTATTCCGCTCGCCCATTTTCTTTTAAAAGAGCGTCTTTCGAAGCGGACGCTGGTTGCATTGGGCATCAGCTTGGTCGGCATTTTGTTTATCGTCAACCCGTTTGAAATCCAAAGTCCATTTGGCATCATTGTTGCGCTTCTTTCGGCGGTTACGTTTGCGCTTTACAGTGTTGTCGGCAGAAAAGGCAGCCAGCAGTTTAAATGTGATGGTGTCATTTTAACCTGTTTGAGCTTTTTTACCGGCAGCATTGAAATTCTTGCGCTTGTATTGATTTCGAAAATTGGATTTGTTGCGGGCTGGCTGCGTTCCGTTGGCCTCGGCGTATTTGCAAATGTGCCCGTGTTCCGCGGAATTGCATGGCATACGCTGCCAAGCCTGATTTATATCGGCATTTTTGTCACCGGGCTCGGGTTTGCGTTTTACTTCCTTGCGATGGATGTAACAAGTGCATCAATGGCTTCGATGGTTTTCTTTATTAAGCCTGCACTGGCGCCAATTTTGGCCCTCATTTTTCTGAGAGAAGCGATTACGCCGGCTGTTACGGTCGGGATTATCCTGATCGTCGCGGGTTCGCTGATGACGTTGTTGCCAGCCGGAAGCAAACAGCCCGAACTCAGGGTCAGCCGGGCAAAAAACAGATAATCTTTTAGGCACAAGTGTGATCCGCACTTGTGCCTTTTGGTTTACTGATTCAAATGTTCCGCTGCAGTTGTTGGTGTAACGGCTCGTTTTTCCCCGTCCCGAACGGTCCCGAACCGTTCTTTTTCAATTTCTTCCAGCGTTTTTCCTTGTGTAGACGGTGCGAGCGCGATTCCGATGATACAATGGATGACAAGGAATACGATCATTACAATTCCCGCTACTTTAAAACTGAGCGTGTCCATAATGGTCGGAAGCAGAAAAGACCAGATGGCAATTCCGAACCGGACGAGGAAATAAATGAACCCTTGTGCGCCCGCGCGGTACCGGGTCGGAAACAGTTCGCTCGCCCACAAGCCGTAAAACGCCTGGGCGCCGAATCCGGCAGCGCTTCCCCAGAGAATAACAAAGGCAAAAAGGGAGAACCAATTCATCCCTGTAAAAGTCAAAATAAGCCATGCGGCAATGCCCATCACCGCCCCTAAACCAAAGAGGAAACGCCGGCTGTAACGGTCACCCAGCCTCATAAAGACAACATAGGTTGTCAGCACCGTTAACGCCCAGAGGAAAGCTTGCAGCAAGTTCGCCTGTTCGTTCGTCAGGCCGCCAACATTTTGGTAAATATAGGGCATAAAGTACCCCATTGCCCCTGCCGTTAAGTTCCAGAATAGATAAATGCCGATCAGTAAAAAGAGGGCCTGGCGGTTTACTTTTAAACGAAATAATTCTTTCAAGGAGCTTCTTGATTTTTTCCCCAGCCGGGCGTCGGTTTTTTCTTTTTCTTTATCTTCTTTCCAGATGGCTGATTCTTCAAGCCCCTGGCGGATATACCAAGTGATGAATGCGATGACTAATAGATGGAGGAAAATAATCCGGCTGCCGAGCAGGCCAAGCGGCGCAAGCAAAACGGCGAGCAGAAACGTGATCATTGGCCCCGTTGACCATGCCAATTGCGCCGTACCTACATGGGCCGCACGCTTTGAATGCGGGGCTTCTTCCGCAATATATGTCCACGAAGCAGGCACCCCTGTTCCTACGGCTACCCCGGTAATAATGGTGCCGATTAACAGCATCGGAAAGTTGACGGAAACCGCAATCAAAAACACACCAAGCATATATACAAGCAAATCATACGTGTAGATAAATTTTCTGCCGTATTTATCGGTTAAATACCCGCCGAACAGTGCTCCGATTGCCGCGCCAAATGCGTTGGCACTGAGGGCGCTTAACAAACCCACGGAAATGCTGTTTAAGTGCAGGTAAGCCTGCCAGAGCGTCAAACTGCTGGCTGCTGCGATAATGGAACCGGCTTCAATGTAATTGGCCATGGCAACCGAAATTGTCGCTTTCCAGCCGGTCGTGCTTTTGCTTCCTATTCTCGCCATTTCTTCTCCGCCTTTCTGTTATCATTTTTATGAAGGGTTTGATATCGCTTACAATGTGAACTGCTGGAGTTCTGAATGGGATGGCTGTTAGGTCAGGTGAAAAACTTCCTTTAATGCAACAGACACAGGGCTGTTATCGGGATTGGTTTCCATTAGCGGTTCCATATAGTCCCACCATTTTCTGCAAATCTCTGTATCTGCCATTTTTTCATAGAGCGCTTCATCTTCCACTTCCAAATAAGCAAATAACCGACCCGTTTCTTCATCCAAAAAAATCGAATAATTACGGGCCCCGTGCGCCTTTAATTCTTTTGACATTTCCGGCCAGATATGGTCATGCCGGCGCTTGTATTCCTCATATTGATCCTTATGCACAAACATTACACTCGCTTTTCTGATCACATTTTACCCCTCGATTTCCTTTATTTTAAAATCTTCTATCTTATTACCAGATGAAAAATCCGCCAGCAGTCCGATATACAAACCATCAAAAGCAATCTGTATGGCTTTTTCCGCCGCCCTTATTCCTTCCATGTTATATTGATTGTTGGGCAGCGGGACAAACAAGCCGCCATGCGTGCACTTCAAAATTTGGTTCAGAAACCGCTTTCTTTAACTGGTTTGTGAAAACCCTTCTTCACATTTCCTATACTAGCGAAAGAACAAACATAAATCAATATAAAAAAAGATTTTTTTATTTATTTTATTGTACTTTTGTTGTTTTCTTTTTTAAACGGACGATTTTTGCTAAAATGGACTTATCAGAGAAAAGGATACAGGACAGGAACGGGGTTGGGGACATGCTGGCTTTTGAACGGAGAGATAAAATTTTAAATACGCTGTACCGGGAGAAAAAAGTGTATGTTGCCAATTTGGCAAAGGAGTTTCAAGTAACGGAAGAGACGATCAGGCGAGATCTGGAGAAGCTTGAAAAAGAAGGAATTGTGACGCGGACATACGGGGGTGCTGTGCTCAATCTCCATACAAATGAAGATCTCCCCTACCAGACAAGATTCACCGTCAATATGGAAGCAAAGCAAAACATTGCCGGCAAGCTGCAGCCGCTCATTTCAGACGGAAATACGATTGTGGCGGATGCGAGCTCGACCGTGTTGGAAGCGTTAAAAGAGTTGAACAGAACGAAAGAGGGACTTGTCGTCTTAACCAATTCTGCCATCGCATTAAGCGAACTGGCCCAGTCAAACATTCAGCTTCTGTCAACAGGCGGAGCGCTGCGGAAACGTTCCAATTCGCTGGTCGGTTCTGTTGCTGAACATGCTGTGCGCCAATACAATGTCGATGTGGCGCTGTTCAGTTGTAAAGGCATTTCCATGGTGCGGGGGATCACCGACTCGAATGAAGCGGAAAGCCATATTAAAAAGGAAATGCTCAAACAGGCAAATAAAGTCATTCTGCTCGCGGACAAAAGCAAATTCGACAAAATTGCCTTTGTCCATTTTGCGGATTTTTCGGCTGTTGACTTTGTGGTCACAGATGAAAAACCGAGTGATGAATGGCTCCGTTTTTTCAAAGATCATCAGGTGGATATTGTTTACTGACAAACAGGGCGCCGCATGCGGCACCCTGTTTGTTTTTTAACTGACTATCGTCATCAGCTGGTCACTGGCAACAACTTTTTTCCGGTCCGTTTCCAGCACCTCAACATAATTGTCCGCGTTCGTGATCACAACCGGGGAAGTTAAATCGTACCCGGCTGCTTCGATTTCAGGAATATCAAATTCGATTAACATTTCACCTTTTTCAACCGGCTGGCCTTTTTTCACATGGACATGATAATATTTTCCTTCGAGCCGGACCGTATCAATACCGATATGAATCAAAATTTGAATGCCGGTTTTGGACGTGATGCCGATCGCGTGCCCGCTCGGAAACACCGCCGTTACCGTCCCGCTGATCGGCGCAAAAAGCTTGCCAACAGAAGGCTTAATGCCGACCCCTTTGCCGAGTATGCCGGAAGAAAATGCAGGATCATTGACTTGCTCAAGCGGGATCGTTTCCCCTGTAAACGGGCTGGCGATCATTTCCTTTTTCTGATATCGCACCGGTTCTTCCGTTTTCTTATGCGGGATACCTCCGGCAACGGCCGGTTCTTTGTTTTTGCACCCGAATAAAACGACCATAACCGGCTCGCCTCCGCCCCGGGCATTCAAAATGGATGTCGCCGTGTCCATCATCTGATGAAACAATTGATCCTCAAGGCCGGATATTTCTGCCGCATCCGGGCGTCCGGTTAATCTGCCCGGCTGCATGACCGGGTTTTCAAAGCCAGAAGTTTCTTCCCGTTGCCCGCTTTCCATCCGGACTAGATGCAGATATTTTAACATGTCATTGTGCACTTCCCCGGCATTTATCCCTGTCACAATATGAAAATACCCGCCGGAAACAGCGGCCGAAATCACCCCGTCAAGCTCCTCTACCGCCGCTTTTTTTGCCCGCCCCGGGTCTTTTAATTTAAAGCGGAGCCTTGTTGAGCAGTGGAAAACCGCTTGAATATTTTCCCCGCCTCCCGAAAGCTGCACCAGTTTACTGGCCAATCGTTCGTAGCCCACCTCTCTCACCCTTTCCTTTACACCATCTCTAATCTTATTATAAGCCCCTGCAGAAAGCGCTTTTATACCCGTTCATGACAAGTTTGTGAAAGTTTTATCATTGTTTCCGAAAAAGGGGCTGCTTTTGTGATCGCTTCACATGGAAAATGGCGGAAACCTGTCTTTTACAGCAATGTCCGGCAAGCCCTTGAAATATAAAATACCGGCATGCAGCTCCATTTACAAATACAACTATAGTCGGACTAACCATTCCTCCTTTACGTGTTGCCTGAAGCAATTTATCCTGTTCGTCATATTTTGCAATAAAAAAGCAGCAGGATCGGCCAATATGGCTTCGTCCTGCTGCTTTTACAGCAAATCTCTTATGCTTCTACCGGAGAGGCTGCTCCTTCCTTTTCTGCCATCCTGTGAAGATGTCTAAATTTCACAACAAAGTACAGAAGGGAAAGAAAGATAAACGCTGCAAAAAAGACCGAAAGCTTATCAACATTTTGCCACATGTAGCTGAAATCGCCGCTTGAAATCACCGCTTTGAACATTTGCAGCGAATAGGTCATCGGCATCAGATCATGAACACCCTGAAGCGGTTTTGGAATCAATTCAAGCGGGAATGTACCTGCACTTGTCGTCAGTTGCAAAATCAAAATGATGACGGCAATGTATCTGCCCGGGTTGGCGAATGCCGCAACCAAAAAGTGAATGATCGCCATATAGGTCAGGCTTGTCACAATGGTTGCGATCATAAACAGCGGCACACTTTGCACATGCAATTTCAGCAGATCAAGCAGAATGAAATCTGCCAAAAGCGATTGTAAGACGCCAATCAGTGCCATGACGCCGAATTTTCCAAGAAACCAGGTTACCCCGTTTTTCGGCATGATTGCCGGTGCTTTTACATTGTAGATAATCGTCAGCAATAATCCGCCGACAAAAAGCCCGAGCGATAAGAAATACGGTGCAAGGCCGGTACCATAGTTCGGCACTTTTGTCACAGCATCATGATTCAGACGGACCGGGCTGCTCATCATATTATAAGTGGCGCCGGTCGGGTTGATGGCTCCGGCCTGGTCAGCCGCTTTGCCAAGTTTATTGCTCAGTTTGTCTGCGCCGGCATTTAATTGGCCTGTGCCGGAAACAAGGTTGCCCGCACCGTTGTTCAACTGCTTGCTGCCGCTTTGCAACTGGCCTGCGCCGTTTAACAATTGGGACGTGCCTTTTACGAGCACGCTTGAGCCGTTTGCAAGCGATTGTGTACCGTTCGTCAATTCGTTTGAACCGTCTGCCAGTTTTCCGGTCCCTTCTGCAAGCGTGCTTGACCCGTCTGCCAGTTGTTTCGTTCCGGTTACGAGCTGACCTGATCCTCTAGAAAGCTGGCCAAGCCCGGATGCAACCGCCGTCGCCCCGGATTCAAGGCTGTTTGCGCCAGATGCAGCTTGTTGCAGTTTCCCGTTAAAAATGGTTGCGTTTTTGACGAATGCATTTTGGCCGCTTGCAAGTTGCTGTGCGCCAGCATTCAAAGTATTGGCACCTTTGGTAAGTTGGTCAATACCAGTTTGCAATTTTTGCTGCCCGCTGCTTACCTTTGTAAGCCCTTCGTTCAGGTCGGAAAAGTACGGAGCAATCGCCTGTTGAATTTGGCTTTGCAAAGCGGCTTGCGTAGAGGCAGACCCGCTGGTTAACGATGCCAAAAGCTTATTTTTGACCTCGTCTTGGAATGCTTGTTGGAATTCCTGTTTCTTTTTATCTGTATAATTACTTAAGATTTGGTTGGAAACCGTCTGATACGTTTCGGGTGGCAGCACTTGTTTTAACTGGCTGAGCAAGTTTTCTGCCTGTGCCTTTTGCTGGTCAAACATGCTACCGCTCATCGCATCGATTTGTGACTGAACACGAGGGGACATCATCGTTTTCTCCATCTGGCTTGTAATGCCCGCTGCAAGCTTTTCAGGCAACTTTTGTTGCAGCTCTTTTACGCCGCTTTGCACTTTGGCGGTGCCGCTCGTTAACGCCGGAAGCTTTTTGTTTGCCTCATTTAAGCCATTACTTAATGTGGCGCTCCCGTTTGCCACCTTGTCGGCACCAGATTGAAGCTGTTTCGACGCATCAAGCAACTGGCCACTTGCCGTCTGCAGCTGGTTCATGCCTGAGGCCAACGATTTTGAACCATTTGCGACCTTGTCAGCACCCGATTTTGCCTCCGACAGCCCGTTTGAAAAAGTAACCGAGCTTGCCGCCAATTGGGCTAAATGGTTTTTCAAGGAAACGGCGCCGCTGTTCGCCTGGGCAATTCCTTCGCCGAGCGTGCGTGAACCGTTATACAGTTTCAAAGCGCCCTTGTTTAAATCAGCCGCGCCGTTATGAACCCGACCGATGCCGTCGTTCAAGGCTGTAGCGCCGGTCAATAAATTTTCCGTTCCTTTTCTTAAGACAACTGCGCCGTCGTTTAGTTTTCCGCTCCCTTTGGCAAGGCTACTTGCCCCGTTTCCGGCAGACCGGTAGCCGTTTGCCATCTCTTTCACTTTGCCGAATACTTCTTCCGCATACGTTTTTGTCACCTGTTCTGCAACGCTCGATTTTATTTTTGTCATTGCAGATTCTTCAATTTTGGAAGAAGTGTAGTTCATTGCTTGGTTTTGAATATAGTTCAACTGCAATTTTTTTGGGTTTTTATCCAGTAATGTGGTTGCGTTTTTAGAGAAATCTTCAGGGATCTCTATAATCATATAATATTGGTTATCGTTCAGTTTTTTCTCCGCTGTTTGCTTATCGACAAAGTGAAAATCAAAACTGTCCTTTTCCTTTAAATTTTTGATGAGCTTATCCCCGAGGGCGAGATGTTCCCCCTCCATTTGTGCTCCTTTGTCTTCATTTACAACGGCAACCGGCAATTTTTCAAGATGCCCGTACGGATCCCAAAAAGACCAGATAAACATGCCGGCATATAAAATTGGCACAAGAATAATGGCTGCCGTTTCAATCAGCTTTTTCGGCGAACGTAAAATATTCCGTATTTCCGCGAACCATAAATTGTCCATCTAAAATACCTCCTTTTCCAACCGAAAAATCAGTTCTGCAGCCCTTTTAACAAATACAGTTCAAACGCCTCCGCGATTTCCTCTTTCGACAGGGAATCATGGTGCTTTTCCCAGTCAAAAATAATGGCGACGTACAGTTTAAACATGATAAAAGCGGTCAGTTCCGGATTGCACGGTTTGATTTTCCCCGCCTGTATCGCCCGTTCGAGCATCCCCTTCAAATAGTCAATGATCCGCTCTTCAATTTTCTCGACCATGTCATTGACGGCCGGCGTTCCCATTTCTTTCTGCTCTTCAAATAATTTAAGCGTCAGCTGATGGGTTTTGCGGAATTCAAGGATGCTGAACAGAGCGGAATGCAGATTGGCATAAAAGGAAGCATCTGGATCCATTGACGCTTCTGCCACCTGCTCCATTTCATCAATCAGGCGGGCAATGATTTCATGGAATAATTCTTCTTTATTGCGGAAAAAGTTATAAATGGTCCCTTTTCCAACATTGGCCATTTTCGCGATCAGATCCATTGTTGTCGCTTTATAACCATACTGGGCAAAAGATTTTGTAGCAGCGTTTAATATTTGCAGCCTGCGGTCCGTTTCCAAGCTTTCCACCTCCCTCGAGAACAATTGACTATTTTGGTTTTTTGGTCATTTTTGCACAAAAAGTAATATACCACGTTTCCCCTTGAACATCAAGTAATTGCATTCAGTGAATCTGCTTCTTGCCAAAACGAATCATTCAAGCTTTTCATTTTTCAGCTTGCCCGCTTCTTCAAATAAAGCATTTCTCCATTGGGGAGTGCGCGCTGATGCGGCATACTTACCTGGCAACGCGCCGGAAAAATTTATACATGCCTGACTCCCGTTTCGGGACAATAAAAACGGCAGGTGCCAGTCGAATGCACCCTACCGCTTCTTCACTGTCTATTAAAATTCAGCCTTGAGTTGGAAGTACCGGAGCATCTCGCCAACCGCCGCCCTTCCCTGGGAGATGCAGTCCGGCACGCCGACCCCGTTAAACGAGCTGCCGGCAAAAGAAATGCCCGGCAATTCATGTTTGGCTGCCGCTAAAATCTTATCCATTCTTTCTTTATGGCCTACCGTATATTGCGGCATTGCATATTTCCAGCGGGAAACAACCGTAAACTCCGGTTCTGCTGTAATTTCCATGATTTTATTCAAATCTTCCAGCACGATTTTCTGGATCCTGTCATCTGCGAGATCGACGACCGCGGCTTCCGCCGACCGGCCGATATAACAACGCAGCAACGCTTTTCCTTCCGGTGCGGTGTGCGGCCATTTTTTATGCGTCCACGTGCAGGCTGTAATTGTATAATCACTGTTTCTCGTCACCACAAAGCCTGTCCCGTCAATGTCTTTTTTTACCGCGCTCTCCGGAAACGCCATCGATACGGTTGCGACGGACGTGGATGGCACCTTTTCGAGCGGCGCAAAAAAAGCATACTTTGAAAAAATATGGGGGAGCGAAAAATGGGGGAGGGCTGAAATAATATAATCCGCTTTCATGTGGGTTCCATTTGTCAATGTGATCCTGTAATCCCCGCCGCCCGCGCTTTTTTCAATCGCGTCCACCGTCACACCCTTCATGACTGCCTCAGCGCCGATTTTTTCCTCAAGTGCTTCAACGAGCGTTTCAAGGCCGTTTTGAAAGGTTAAAAAAGCCCCCTTTTTCCGGGTAGGCCTGGAGTCTTGCGCAAATTCCGCTGCTACTTTTTTCATGCCGAGGATCAGGCTGCGGTGCTTTTGGACAGCCTCGAAAAATTGAGGCTGCGTTGCCAGCACGCTCAGCTCGTCGACATCCCCGGCATATACCCCGAACAATAATGGTTCAACAAGGTTTTCCAGCACTTCTTCACCGAGCCGGTAGCGGACAAAATCCCCGACTGACTGGTCTTCACCGGTATTTTTCCGGGGCAGGATCAAATCGCAGAGCGCCCGGATTTTGCCGGTAACGGAAAACAAAGGAGAAGCAAAAAAAGGCGCTAATCTTGTCGGAATGCCCATCACAGACCCTCTTGGCACCGGATAGAGCTGTTGGTTTAATAAAATATAAGATTTGCCTGTCGCATTGGATACGAGGGAAGGCGAAAGCCCGAGATCTTCTGCCAGATGCAAAGCGCTTTGCTTTCTTGCCAGAAAAGAATCCGGCCCGCGTTCAATGACAAATCCGGCACGCCTGACCGTCTGGATTTTGCCGCCAAGCCGGCGCCCTTTTTCCAACAATATCACATCAAGCGGCAGCTGTTGGTCCTCAACAAGGCGCCGCAAATAATAAGCAGCTGTCAAGCCGGTGATTCCGCCGCCAAGTACAGCTACTTTTTTTCTGTTTCCGGCCATGGTCAGCACCTTCTTTGGCAATAATGTCATGTTTTATGGAAATACGTTAAAAATCTCCGGCGGCTGCCTATTCTTGCGGCAGTAAACCGAATTTTGTTTTTTTCAAAACGGCCTCAGCCAGCGCATCAATAAAAGCCGGGTTGTCATTCGGCATTTCCGGGCGATAATACGATGCGCCGACTGCATCGCAAACTGCCTTGCACTCATAATCATTATCATATAAAACTTCCAGATGTTCCGCAACGAACCCGACCGGAGCATAAATGAAAGCCTTATAATGATGTTTTTCATACAGCGTTCTTGTAAGGTCCTGCACATCGGGGCCGAGCCACGGATCCGGCGTATTGCCTGCACTTTGCCAGCCGACTGCATACGCCTGGACGCCCGCTGCCTCCGCAATCAGATCAGCTGTTTCCCGGATTTGTTCCGGATACGGGTCGCCGTACTGCAAAATTTTTTCCGGGAGGCTGTGGGCGGATACAATCAGGCAGGAAGACGCACGTTCTTCTTCACTCATTGTAGCATACGTTTTCTGAAGTTGCTGTGCCCAAAAATCGACAAATTTCGGTTCATCATACCAGCTTTCGACCGATTGGATGGCGGGCCCACCCAGTTTTGCCGCTGCTTCTTTCGCCCTTTCGTTGTACGATTTCACGCTAAAAGCCGAGTAATGTGGCGCAAGCACGATCGATACCGCTTCTTCAATACCGTCATCATGCATTTGTTTGACGGCATCTTCAATAAAAGGTTCAATATGTTTTAAGCCGATATAAGCTTTAAATTCCGCTCCGTCCGTCCGTTCATTCAGCCTCGCTTCAAGCGCATATGTCTGGTTTTCTGTTATTTTGGCAAGCGGGGACAGACCTCCGATTGCTTTATACCGGCGTTTCAAATCTTCCAGCATCTCATCCTGGGGCCTTCTCCCGTGCCGGATATGGGTATAGTAACGCTCAATATCTTCTTCTTTATACGGCGTGCCGTACGCCATGACAAGCAGTCCGATTTTTTTCTTTTCCATTATGCTTCCTCCTGTTGTTTTCTTTCGCTGTATTCATGAATAAACGTTGTCAGCCTTTTTAATGTTTCCGGACGGACATCAGGGGTGACGCCGTGCCCGAGGTTAAAGATGTAACCCGGCTGCGCCATGCCTTCGTCCAGTATGGCGGCCGCCTTTTCTTGAATAACTTCCCACGGGGACAAGAGCACGGCGGGGTCAAGATTGCCCTGGATTGCTTTTGTCACGCCGAGCGCGCGCGCTTTTTGGATCGGCAGCCGCCAGTCGAGGCCAACCACATCAATTGGCAGGCTGTTCCATTCAAGCGCCAGATGCCCGGCCCCGACACCGAACAAGATGAACGGGGCATTTTCTGTTCGCAGCGCGGTAAATATCCGTTCCATCACAGGTTTCATATAATAGCGGTAATCCGCTGCATTTAAAGCACCCACCCATGAATCGAATATTTGAATGGCGCTGGCTCCGGCTTTGATTTGCGCTTTTACATACACGATGATCATATCCGCCAGTTTTTCCATCAGCGCAAACCACGCTTTTGGTTCTGTATACATAAACGCTTTTGTTTTTCTATAATCTTTTGAAGGCCCGCCTTCAATCATATAACTGGCCAGAGTAAAAGGCGCGCCGGAAAATCCGATCAACGGAACCGCCAATTGTTCCTCCGTTAACAGCCGGATCGTCTCCAGAACATAGGGAACATCTTCTTCCGGATGCAACTCCCCCAATTTTTCCACATCTTTTAACGAAGAAACCGGGTTATGTATGACAGGGCCTGCTCCTTTGAGGATTTCAACTTCCACACCGAGGGCGGGGAGCGGCGTCATGATATCTTTATAAAGAATGGCGGCATCCACATCGTAATGCTCTACCGGCAGCCTTGTCACATATGCGCACAGTTCCGGCTGATGCGTGATGTCGAACAGAGAATACTTTTCTTTCAGCTTCCGGTATTCAGGCTGGGATCTGCCGGCCTGCCGCATATACCAGACGGGGACGCGGCCTGTCTGTTCTCCCCTGGCCGCTTTTAAAAGGGAATCGTTTAGGATTTTTTTCTTCAAATGTTATCCTCCTCACGCCACACAGTCACCATTTATTTTATAATAATTCTTTTCAAATAAAAACTATTTTATCCTGAAAGGGTAATATCTTTTTTTACTATAATCGTTTTAAAAAGCATTGTGCAGCCAGCTCTTTCAACTGTCACAAATTTGCCGTATTTTGCTTTTCCTTAGGGTTGTACGCGAAATACAGGCTATGTCCGATTTTTACCCGGTTTTTTCATTATTATTCCATTTTGTGCCGCTTCCTTCCCCCATCGCCTCTCCGGCACAGACAGAAAAGATGAAAAGGCGTGAGCCGCTTCCTATTTCTATTCGCTTTCGGCCGCCGTCTTTATTTTGCAAAACTTTACAAATTGAACAGCGGAAAGATATAGGTTAAACTGGAAGTAGAGAGGGGTGATAGAAATGAATGTCTACGTCACAACGGGTACTTATGATTTTCTCTTAAAAATAAAGGAAAAGTATCCCGATGAAAAGATGGTGCTGTTGCAAAACCCGGAACATGCCCTGTTGTTGCACGAAACGGAGGGGAAAACCGTTTTTGCCTCGCCGCGCCGTTATCAGCTGGCTGCCTCCAGCGGAAATTTGGAAGACGGCATATTCTTCATTTTTACCCATCTTCCGATTCCGGATGAAGGAAAACCGGTTTATGAATTCCACTTCAAAAAAAACACCCCGGCCATAGAAAACAAGCCCGGTTTTGCAGCATATCGGCTCCTCCGCCCGGTAAAAGGGGATACGTATATCGCCATTACCGGCTGGAAAGACAAAGAAAGTTTCGAAAGATGGAAGCGTTCCATTGATTATTTGCTCATCCACAGCTTGGATCTGACGGAAATTGGCACAAACAAGAGCACATACGATGCCCCTGCTTTTACAAAAGAATATGTCATCCCACAAGATGAAGAAGAAGGATAAACAGATTCCGGCCGCCTGCTCAGGTAGCCGGGATCTGTTGCTGTGACCATTTGGATTTACGCAGATAATATTGCTATAAGCACTCTGATCGTGACAGTCACCCATTTCTTGCCCTCGCCATATGCTGCATCAAGAAGGGGGCAATGGAAATGGGCATCGATTTGACTGCCATTCACTTTGTGTATTTGATGTTTATTCTTTTCATTATCCTGATGATGGTACTGAAAAAGGATACGTCCTTTGTATGTATTGCCGGTATTTTTATCATTGCATGGATTGCAACGGGGTCGTTCACTGCGTCTGTCAGCGGTATTTTTACGAGTTTTGTATTTGCGATCAAAGAATTGCTGCCCATCATTCTTGTCATTTCCATTATCGTCTCAATGAGCAGAAGCATGCTTGATACCGGGATCAATGATGTGATGGTGGCCCCGTTCGCAAAGCTGATAAAAGGACCGAATCTCGCTTTTTGGGTCATCGGCTTTTTCATGCTGTTTATCTCCACTTTCTTTTGGCCTTCCCCTGCTGTCGCACTGATGGGGGCTGTGCTTTTGCCGGTTGCACTCCGGGTCGGGCTGCCGGCGATCGGTGTAGCTGTCGCAATGAACTTGTTCGGGCACGGGATCGCCCTCTCCGGCGACTATGTCATCCAAGGGGCGCCGAAACTGACAGCTGACGGTGCCGGCATTCCTGTATCGTCCGTAATAGAAGCGAGCGTGCCACTCGTCATCGTGATGGGCGTGGTAACGACCGTGACCGCTTTTCTGCTGCTTAAACGCGATATGAAAAAAGGCTTGCTTGCTACCGGGGAGAAACCGGCCGGCCGCACCGCACCGCCTGATGCAAAAGTCCCCACGCTCAAGCCGGTATACAAAAAACTTTTTGCTCTTTTCATTCCTGTTTTTTTCATCCTTGACATCGTTGCCATGGTTCTTTTTCATTTGCAGGGGGATGCGGCAACCGCACTCGTTGGCGGCACCTCGATCATGATCCTGCTGCTCATTACAATGGCCGGTTCCCATAAAAACGGCCTTGAAAAAGTAACAAAATATTTGATAGACGGTCTGCAGTTCGGTTTCCAGGTGTTCGGCCCCGTCATTCCAATTGCCGCGTTTTTCTATCTTGGCGGAGATGGTTTTCATACGATGATCCATGCCGATCTGCCGGACGCTTCCCAAGGAATTGTGAATGATCTCGGCAGCGCCCTGGCATCAGTTATGCCGGTCTCAAAAGAAATCGGCGCACTGACAACAGCCGGCGTTGGCATCATTACCGGCCTTGACGGATCAGGATTTTCCGGCATTTCACTTGCCGGGTCAATTGCAGCGCTGTTTGCCCATGCGATCGGGTCGGGAGCCGCCACCCTGACCGCACTCGGGCAAATTGCCGCAATCTTTGTCGGCGGGGGAACAATCATTCCCTGGGCATTAATTCCAGCTGCCGCCATTTGCAATGTCGACCCGTTTGAACTGGCAAGGCGAAATGTAATTCCTGTCATCACCGGTCTCATTGTGACAACGATAGTCGCAATGTTTCTGATTTGACCCATGTCCATGTCCAACGGGGCGGCTGAAGCTGCGATCTCCCATTCGCACAGGCCAACAGCGGCCCGTTTAGACACGGTGCGGTAAATGATGTAGTAAGGCGTCAACAGCGGCAGCCTGCATCCGAGGCGCCGCTTTCTTTTCGCTGTTACCGCGATAAAGCAGCAGACTTTTTCACAATTATGGTATAATAGTAAAAATAACAGGTTGGGGGAATCGCAGATGACAGTGTTGGAAAAAATACATAAAAAACTGGACGGTTTGTACCCGGAAATGGTGGAGACAAGAAGATATCTCCATATGCACCCGGAATTGTCCTTTAAAGAAGTGGAAACAGCCCGCTATATTGCTGATTTTTACAAAAACCTCGGCATCCGGCCGCGCGAACATGTCGGCGGAAACGGTGTCGTCGCCCGTGTAAAAGGCGCAAAGCCAGGGAAAACCATCGCGCTCCGAGCCGATTTTGATGCGCTGCCGATCCAGGAGGAAAATGATGTGCCCTATCAATCACAGGTGCCGGGTGTGATGCACGCATGCGGACACGACGGGCATACGGCGACACTGCTGATGCTCGCCAAAGCGATACATGAATTGAAAGATGAATTGGAAGGCGAGTATGTTTTCATCCATCAACATGCCGAAGAATACGCGCCAGGCGGGGCAAAAGCCATGATCGAAGACGGCTGCCTCGAAGGTGTGGATGCCATTTTCGGCACGCATTTATGGGCAACGGTTCCGGTTGGCCATATCCAATACCGGAGAGGGCCGTTTATGGCGGCTGCCGACCGGTTTGAAGTGACGATCCAGGGCCATGGCGGGCACGGCGCCCAGCCTCATCTTTCGAAAGACGCGGTCGTCGTCGGGGCGCAACTTGTCACGAATCTTCAGCAAGTCATCAGCCGCCGGATTAATCCGATCCGGTCCGCGGTTTTAACGGTCGGGTCCTTTTCATCCGGCGATGCTTTCAATATCATTGCCGATACGGCGAAAATCACGGGCACGGTCCGGACATTTGACGAAGATGTGCGGGACAGGGTGGAAAAAGAAATCGAAAGGATCATCCAAGGCACATGCCTGGCGGCGGACTGCACATATGATTATCACTATTTCCGCGGATATCCGCCGGTTGTGAACCATGAGGCTGAAACAGCATTTTTGGCCGACTGCGCAAAAGAAATCGAAGGTGTCACCAATGTGGAAGAAGTCGACCCGTCAATGATCGGGGAAGATTTTGCCTATTATTACAGCATGTAAAAGGCGTCTTTTTCTTTACAGGGGCGGACCCGGAAAAAGCCGACCCGGCCTATCCGCATCACCATCCGCGCTTTGACATCCATGAAAAAGCGATGCTTATTGCCGCCAAAACTTTGGGTGCAGCAGCCATCCGGTACCAGAACGTCTGAAAATGCTCAAGCATCAACGTTGCCGGCCTGGTTTTATTTTCCCCGGCAATCCGGGCGTTTTGAAAAACCGCTGCAGGCGTGGGGTTCCGTTTTTTAGCAAAAACCGGGGTGGCCAGTGGCTTAAAACGCCGCAGATGGGCGTGGTGCTAAAACCGGTACAGCCCGATGACAGTAAAGATTGGACATGAAAAACGGCACAGGCTCTCCAGCTTGTGCCGTTTTTCATGTTTACGGGCAGGCTGCCACCTGCGCAACTGAACCGCCGCTTACAAGGAGAGCCTGTGCCATTTTTTAAGTTTACGCCGGCGTTACTGGCGCCGAATTTTTCCGGGGACATACCAGGCGACAAGCAGCCAGGAAAATACAGCGCCTGCCACAAGGACGAAAAGACCGTTCATCCACAAGCCGTTCAATGCGGCCGCCGCTGCAAAAATGACCGTCTGCACATACAGGCAGACTGCAAGAAGCCGGATAAAAGACGTTTCTTTCAACTTGCGAGGCACCGGATAGAGACGCAACCAGATTTTTAAATCGTGGGAGCCGATCATCGGGATCATTTGGAAAGCTGTCAAATAAATAAACACGACGGCAAGAACGAGCGCGAGCACCCGTTCATGGCTGAAAAACAACAGCACGGCCCCGATTGCAGTCAGCCGGACAAAAAGCCCGAAATACTGGCTTGTCCTGAGGAACGTGCGGGCAAATAAGTATTGATACGTATGTTCCTGGCCGTATCGGATGCCAGCGAGGAGCGGATCGAGCCATTTGCGCCGTTTGACCTGCCCTTTTAGTTCCGGCACATCAGCAAACAGATTTGCAAACCGGTAAAAACCCATTAGCCGCCTTTCTTCGCGTTCAATGAGCGCATCCCATCTGAGTGTCCGTTTTTGGGCGAGCCGGTAAAAATACAGAAACAAGCCGAGCATAACGACAGCCAGAATGACCACAAGAAAGAGGTTTGCCTCATTGACAACGAGAAACACAAACGCGGCGCTTAATGCAAACCGGATGATCCAGTCGAAAACAGGGGCATACGGCTCCGGCAGTTTATACACGTTCCAGCTCAAAAGCAGGTTCCACATTTTTAACACGAGCAGCAGGATCAGCAGACCAAAAAAACGGCCGAATCCGTGCCCCGTAACAGCCGCATACATCGGCATCAAAGCGGCAAGCACAAACAGAAGCAGATAAGCCTGAATGCTGAAGGAAAACAGGATCGCTTTTTTAAAAAACGGGCGCATCCGCATTTCCATCGGGATAAGAAACACCCGGTCCGCTTCTTTTAACAGCGTGTACACCGGGCTCGCCGCCAGAAACCACCCGAGCAAAAGGCCCATTACAAGGGCAACGGGAAAATCTGGACTGAGATGCTTCACCCAGCGGCTGTAATAAAAAGCAGCGGCACCGAGCCCGAAAATCAGCACAAACAGCAAATGGTCATTAAAAATATACCGTGTATAGCGCCTTAGGTTTTGTAAGTAGGAAGCAAATCTTTCTTTCCAAAGGCGGTCAATTTCGTTCATCGTCATCTTCCTTTGTCAATTGGATATACAAATCATCCAATGTTGCGCCGGGCATCGAAAATTGCTGCTGCAGCTCTTCCAATGTTCCTTTCGCGCGGATCCGCCCGTTATGCAAAATGATGAATCCGTCGCAATACCGTTCTGCCGTTGCAAGAATATGGGTAGACATCAGGATGCCCGCCCCTTTTTTCTTCATCGTGCCCATCAAATCCAGCAGTGACTGGATGCCGAGCGGGTCGAGGCCGAGAAAAGGCTCGTCAATAATGTACAGGCTCGGCTCGACTAAAAAGGCGCACATAATCATCACCTTTTGCTTCATGCCTTTTGAAAAATTGGCCGGAAACCAGCCGAGCTTTTTATGCAGGCGGAATTCCTTTAATAAAGGCACGGTTCTGTCCGCATAAGTTTTTTCATCGATGCCATATGCCATTGCCGCCAGTTTCAAATGTTCTTCCAGCGTCAGTTCCTCATATAAAATCGGGGTTTCCGGTATGTACGAAAACTGCTTTCGATAAGCGTCCGGATCCGCGTTTAAGTTTTTGCCGTTGATCGTGATCCGCCCTTTTTTCGGTTCCATTAACCCGATAATATGCCGGATGGTCGTACTTTTTCCGGCGCCGTTTAAGCCGATCAGCCCGATCAGCTGCCCCGCTTCTACTGTAAATGAAACATCTTGAATCACAGGTTTTTTCGTATATCCACCTGTTAAGGACGCCACTTCCAATAATGTCATCTAAAGAACCCCTTTATGTCAAAAGTTCTGATCTGTACCCTTTATTGTACCATGAAAGCGTTCGTGACTGAATGCCAACTACGCGCCTGAAAAATTTTTGCAATGCGCATGTATAGATTCCAACCATTTGCCCATCCTATACTTGCAGGGGAAAAACAAGCAATCGGGGTGGTTGTCAAAGACCAGTAACGATGCTTTACATTAGCCATAACCGACTTCCAGGCACCCTTTACATGAGGTGCTGGCGGTGAATCTGTTTAAAGGCGATGCACTTTAAACGTTACCCAATAAGGGGATGATCGCGTTGGAAAAAGTTGAGGAAGCCCATTATCAACCATATCATTCGTAAATGAAGTGTTGATCAAAGGTGCTTTTCGGCTAGTTGAAAAACCCTGCAGAACGGGGCGGAAACGCAGATTTCCGCCCCGTTTCCTTTTCTTTCGCCTTTTCATCCGTTATAATGAAATCAAAAAAATGGAAAGGTTGATCAAAATGTGTATTTTTTGCAAGATTATAAACGGTGAAATCCCGAGTGCAAAAGTGTACGAAAATGAGCATGTATACGCTTTTCTTGACATCAGCCAGGTGACAAAAGGCCATACCCTGATTGTCCCGAAAATACATAAAGAGAATGTCTACGAACTGACGCCGGAGATTGCCCGCAATTTCTTTGAATCCGTCCCTGTCGTAGCCAATGCATTGAAAGCGGCATTCCAGCCTGTGGGGCTCAATGTGTTGAACAATAATGGCGAGATTGCCGGCCAGTCTGTATTCCATTATCATATGCACCTGATCCCGCGATATGGAAAAGGAGACGGCTTCGGGGCAGTCTGGAAAACACATGAAAAAGATTACAGCCAGGAGGACCTCCAGCAAATCGCCGCGGAGATTTCCAAAAAAATATAAGTTGCACCGGGCAGTGTCACTGAATAAGCCCATTTTTGCGTTTTTGCAGCCGGGTTCGCGCTTATTTTTTTCAGCGGCCATTTGGGCTGCCATTTTTTGTTGCGCCCAATTTGATCAAAACATGCGTCACTTTTTCCAACTGCATGCTATAATAAGGTTAATCTTTCGCCGCCGGCCATGAGGGTACGTCGGGAAAGCACCAGATGAGATGAGAATAGGAGAGTGGAGACAGATGAAGACAAAATCACTTGTCAGCTTGGCGTTGCTTGTTGGGATCGGCACGGTATTACACACGGTGATTCCGGGCTTCGTGTTCGGGATGAAACCGGATATGATGCTTACCATGATGTTTATCGGCATTATTTTGTTCAGGGAGAAAAAATACGTACTGTTGCTTGGTGTACTGACCGGCATCATTTCCGGCCTGACCACCAGCTTCCCGGGCGGTTTTTTCCCGAACATCATCGATAAATGTATCACTTCTTTTGCTTTTTACGGTTTGCTTCTCGCTTCCGGAAAACTGGCAAAAAAGCTGCCGGCACTGATTGTATTCACGGCCATCGGCACACTGATTTCAGGCATCATTTTCTTAGGATCCGCGTTCTTTATTGCCGGGTTGCCGGGGCCTTTTGCCATTTTGTTTGGCACCGTCGTTTTGCCGGCAACCGTGCTCAATGCAGTTGCGATGTTTATTCTTTTTCCGATCATCTCAACCGTTGCAAAGCGCACAAATGCCGCCCACAGCATGCAAGCGTGAAAATGGCCGCCGGGTTTCCGGCGGTTTTTTTTCGCTTGCACAGCTTAAAATAAATGAAACAGAGCGGCAAGAAGCAGGAAAACCATTCCGGCCGTTCCGAAAAATGCAATCCTTTTTCTGATGATTTTCCGCGGCGGATAAATTCTTCTTTTCTGGTACAGCAGCATGTGCCGAACCATCGCGGCAAACAGGACAACGCCGGCCATTAAAAAGCAGAATGCAACACGCCCCAACGAACTCCCCCTCTTTTCTGCCTGGACTATTACATCATATGCCCTGATGCGGATTAACATGTACCAGACGCGGGTAAAGAACAAACAGAAGGCACGCGCCGAACCCGCTCTTTTGTCCTTCATACCGCCTGTGAAAGACAACTCCACAGCGCGGGAGCCAGGTTTTGTCTTTCATCGGGCTGATGAAAGACAGTTGGATGTGTGGCGGCCGCTCTTTTGTCCTTCATACCGCCTGTGAAGGACCATCCGCGCCAGGCTTGGAATATCGCTTTGGACGAGCCCGGCAAAAAAGAAAGAGAACTTTGCAAAAGACTGGCAAATTCTATATCATGAGGATAAAAGACCATTCCAGGAGGTGCATTCCATGAACAAATCCAGTTTATTTTACGGATTACTGGTTGGAGCAACAGCAGGCGCTGTTTCCGTCCTTTTCACCACACCCGCTTCCGGAAAAAGAATACGGGAAGCCATCAAAAATAATTCCGGTGATTTCATTGAATCGGTCAAAAGGATCGCCGAAAATGTAAAAGACTTAAAAGCATCCGTCGAAGATTTTTCAACAGAAGGCAAAAAAGTCGCCACGAACGTAATGGAAGAAATCCAACACTGTATCGAAGAATGGCAAAAAAGCATTGAGCCAAACAAAGACGCCCTGCAAAATGAAATCAAGGAAATCCGGAAAACGATTGAAAACATGGAACAACAAATGGAGAAAAAATCTTCCTGACTTTTCGCTGTCCGGAAAGCAACAACCGCTTTCCGGGCTTTTTCTTTGCTATTATTTTCAAAAAAATTTAGTAAATTGTTTTTTATTACTTTTTATTTTACTGGCATAATGATAATATATAGGGTAAGGGGTGATGGGAAAAATATGACGGAACAAATGTTGACGACCAATGAGTATCTTCTATTTTGCAAAAGGGTCACGCAATTGTCGAAAGCGCTCTGGAAAACGATTGAAAAAGACTGGCAGCAATGGATTAAGCCTTTCGATCTGAACATCAATGAACATCATATTTTATGGATTGCCTATCATTTAAAGGGCGCATCGATTTCGGACGTGGCAAAATTCGGGGTGATGCACGTATCAACAGCTTTTAATTTTTCGAAAAAGCTTGAGGAGCGCGGCTTGCTCGAATTCTCGAAAAAGGAAAACGACAAGCGGAACACGTATATTCAATTAACTAATAAAGGAAGAGAGATTTTTTTAAAGTCATTGGAAGCGTTTAACCCAAAAAAAAGCACCGTCGTACAAGGCACGATGCCGCTTTACGATCTTTACGGCAAATTTCCGGATATGATGGAACTGGCTGCGATCGTACGCCAGATTTATGGTCAGGATTTTATGGACATTGTAGAAAATTCCATTTTCAATGGGGAGCTGGATGATGTCATTGAAACGGAACTGTTGGGAAAACCTTCGCTGAACCGCTTCTGACCCGTTTCGGGCAGCTACAAATTCCGTTTCAATGCCTTCATTAAGTCAGGATACAGCCCTTGTTGCAAACAGGCGGCAATCACTTCCGCCGGCTGCAGTTTTTCATGCAGGGATTCCTTAAACTTTTGAAAAAGCGGATAAAAATATACAAATTTGTCCGCCTTCTGTTCTTTCAGCTCATCGCTCAAACGATCGCACAGCGCATAAAATTGTTCAATATCCTGTTTTGAAAGCTGTTTTTCCATAATCAGCCTGAAAAACGGATATTGGCTGGTCCCGATCATTTTTAAAAGCAATGTTTGATAAAATTCCAGTCTTTCCAGCTTTTGTTCAATCGATTCCATTCAGTTCCCTCGTTTATATGTTTTTATGATTCTGCTGAGAACAGCGCGACCCCGGTCATGGGATGCTTCAGTTTTAGACAGGGGCGTGTTTTCCGGCAAGGCCCATTGTCCGGCCGGCCTTTAAAAACTTCCCCGCGGCATTCGCCACGAGCGGTTCAAGGCAGTGCCTGTTAAAAATGAATAATCGTTCATCCACCTTGCATGGAAAAGACCAGCGTGCATTACACATTTGCCATCCGAAAGACAGGCGGAACGTTACGAACCCAGATTCTAAACCGGCGCGCTCCGCCTTTATTTTACTGCAAATTTTCGGGAGGGGGGCCGGCCGGCATGTATGTGCTTGTTTTTTTTACAGTTACGCTTTCTTTATATTATACTTTATCAACGTATTGACAAGCCATCTATGTACAAAAAAAGAAATACCGGAAGAACACCGGCCGGGAGTTTTTCGGACGATCAACATCCTCATGACCATTTTACTGTTTTCCTCCTACCTTGGCACTCAATAACAACACAACAAGAAAGGCCGGCAGCTGCCGACCCCAAATTTTACCAAGCCCAGGATGCACCAATAATGATCAATAAAATGAACAACACAACCAGCAAGGCAAAGCCGCCTCCGTAAGCTGCTCCTCCGCTCATTCCATCCACCTCCTCTTGTTTCATCAGTATATTATTCATCCACCCCTGTATTGGTTAAGGCACCCGTCTATTTGCCGGCCTAAATTTCACAAATTCACAATGGAACCCCATGCAATATCATATGCAGCAAACATCCATCCTGCCTTCTACAAACGCCTGCCCCATATGAAAAGAAGATTGGCATGGTGTGAAAATTCCATAAGAAACCCGGCAATCCCTTTCTTTTCTCTTTCAATTTATGTTATAGTAGTGGTTGTAAATCTCTCTTGCAAGACAAAATGAATAGGAGTTGTTCTTGAATGAAGAAATGGGTACTATCCCTTGTTTTGGCAGGCAGCATGTTCGGACTTGCAGCATGCGGCAACAGCGGCAATAGCGCCGTCGTGAAGACGAACGCCGGAAATGTTACCAAAGACGAGTTATATAATGCAATGAAGGATAAATATGGTTCAACTGTGCTCCAGCAGCTTACCATTGAAAAAGTCCTTTCCAAAAAATACACTGTCAAAAAGAGCGAAATTGACAAACAAGTAAACGATACAAAAAAACAATTGGGCAGCTCATTTAATACAGCGCTGCAGCAATACGGTTATGCAAATGAAAAAGATTTCCGCAACAGTGTGAAAGTCGGACTGCTTGAACAAAAAGCGGCAGAGGCAACCATACATCCAACGGAAAAGCAGTTAAAAAATTATTATAACAATGACATAAAACCGAAAATCAAAGCGCGCCACATTCTTGTTTCCAGCAAGTCGAAAGCGGAAGATATCAAGAAACAACTGGATAAAGGCGCCGACTTTGCAACGCTGGCCAAAAAGTATTCAACCGATACCGCAACTGCTTCTAAAGGCGGAGACCTCGGCTGGTTCGGTGCAGGCGAAATGGACAGCGATTTTGAAAATGCTGCTTATAAACTGAAAGTCAATGAAATCAGCGGCCCTGTTAAGACTTCTTACGGCTACCATATTATTCAGCTGACCGGTGAAAAACAGAAAAAACCGTACAGCGAAATGAAAAAAGACGTCGTCAAACAATATAAAGAATCAAAAGTGACAACAGAAAAAATCCAGTCCGTTTTGAAGAAAGAATTAAAAGCGGCTGACATAAAAGTAAAAGATGAAGATTTGAAAACAACTTTTGACACCCTGCTTGGGACTTCATCAAGCAAATAATGCCGCAAAAAACCGCCCTTCCGGTTAGGGGCGGTTTTTTTACGGCCGTTATGCTTCATGGGCTTTTTCAGCTTCACCGCTGCGCAATTCTTTTTCTTTATGCATCCTTTCAATAAAAACTTCCCCTTCTTTTTCAATCCATTCCTGTTCCTGTTCGTGTTCTTCCCGGGCTGTTTTCACCGCCATAAACGCACATATGACAATGCCTGCCACAACAAAATAAATCCAGATTGGGAAATCCATGTTTTCCCCTCCTTTTCGGTTTGTCCCTGCTATAATGTATGGCAGAATCCATTAAAAAATGCCTTTCATTTTGAAAGGCATTTTAAAAGTTTTTCACCAGACGGGCGCTTTCCAAACGTTTGCGTTTCTATGAATCTCACTGATGAAACGTTGGTTTGTAAAAAGAACGGTTATCAAGTGCATAAATCCGGTCCGAGAACTCGCCCGGTTTGACATTGCGGAGCGCACGGTCAAGCATATTCATTTTCGCATCAATATTATCAATATAGTGGAGAATTTCCGCCTCTTTAATCATCGGGGGCTTGGCACTTCCCCATTCCGCTTTTCCGTGGTGGGAGATCACCATATGTTCCAGCACCATGACTTCTTCCCCGTGGATTCCGAGTTCCTCCGCTGCTTTTGCAATTTCTGTGACCATAATCGAGATATGGCCGAGCAAATTCCCTTCAGCCGTATAAGTTGTTGAGATCGGGCCGGACAGTTCTTGCACCTTTCCCAAATCATGCAAAATGACACCGGCATACAACAAATCCCGGTCGAGTGAAGGATAAAGGCCCGCGATTGCCTTGGCAAGGTCGAGCATGGAGACAACATGGTACGCCAGCCCCGATACGAATTCGTGATGGTTTTTCGTTGCAGCTGGATAGACAAGGAACCGCTTCTGGTATTTTTTCAGCAGATGCCGGGTCAGCCTCTGGATATTTGGATTTTTCATATCAAAAATGTACTGGGTGATTTTCCCCATCATTTCTTCCTGCGATAACGGGGCCGTTTCGATAAAATCGGAAATCCGGACACCGTCCCCCGGTTGTGCCGGATGGATCTGGCGGATTTTCAGCTGCAGCCGCCCACGGTAATTTAAAATGTCCCCAGTTACTTTTACAATCGTCTCCGGTTTATATGTTTGTTCGTCCTGTTCGGTCGCATCCCAGAGTTTTGCTTCGATATCCCCGGTCCGGTCCTGCAAAATCAATGTTAAAAAAGGTTTGCCGTTGCTCGCAATTCCTTTTGTTGCGTGTTTGATGAGCAAAAACGCGTCAAACTGTTCGCCCACCTCATAGTAGAGTAGCCCTTTTGCCATAATAATCCTCCGATCTAACCCCTGATTGATTTGTCTTAAAGTATACCATAATCCGGCCGGAATCCGCTTTTGATCTAAACCGGCTTTGCTTGTGCGTTTCACCGCCGTGTTGAAATTAGGAAAAAGACGACTACGGCCAGGACAAACTGGTTTACTGCTTGTGCATTTCACCACCGTGTCGAAATACAGACATTCGGCCCGCCCCTCTTATTTACGGCTGAATACGGCTGATGTTTCCAGAACCTGTCAGCTCTTGACCGTGTATAGCCCCCAAGGTTTTCACCTCATGGCCTTTAAAAAACCGGAGCATCGGCTGCTGGCATGTAAGAAGCAGCACCTGCCTCGATTCGCTCACCTGGTCGAGCAAGCGGGCCATTTTCTCTGTCCGGTAAATATCAAAATTAACAAAACCGTCATCAATGACAACCGGGGACGGGAATTCTCCGCCGAGCGCCTCCGCAAGGGAAAAACGCAAAGCAATATACAGCTGTTCCGCCGTTGCCTGGCTCAGCTCATTTGCAGCAAACAGCACATCATCACGCCGTTTAACGTAAAAACGGCCATCCTCCCCGCCCATATGGAGGGAGACATACGATCCGTTTGTTAAAGATTGCAAATACGCTTCGGCTTTATTCAGGACTTGCGGAAAGCGGGTTTCCCGGAGCCGCTTCATCATGCCGGAAAGCAAACGTTTCGCCGTGGCAAACCGTGCCCATTCGAAAGCTTCTTCCCGGAAATCTGAAAGCGCGCTGTAATATTCATGCAGTTTTTCGGTAAACGTCCCGCCTTTTTCCAGCCTGTCCAGTTCAAACCGGATTTCCGCCGCTTCTTTTCTCATACTGCGAAGCGCGTTCGCCTTTTCCGCAATTTTCTCTTCCAGCTTTTGCTTTTCCTGCTCAAATATGGATACATCTTCTATCCTTTCGAGCCGTTCTAGGTCTTCCCGGCTGATCCGTAAATCTATGATTTCGAGCTGACCGGTCAACTTTTCGTATTGCTGAAAAAGGCTACCGGCTTTCCGGAAATCTTCCTCATTCGCGGCACCGGCAAGGGCAAAAAGTTTTTTAATCTCCTTATCTGTTGCTTCCGCTTCCGATTCAAGCAGCTGCAATTGTTCTTCCAGCTCGGCACATTTCTTTTCCCATTCCTGCAGGCGGATTTTTCTTTCCTGTTGTTCCGCACACGCCTGCTGCAACAGCAAGATACCCTCCTGGCGTAATGGCCAGTTGACGTGGAGCCGGGACCACAGGTTTTCCATCCTTTCTGCAAATGCCGACTGAGAGGCGGAAAGCTGCGCCAGTTTCTTTTCGATACGCGACCGCTCGCGCAATTTCCCGCTTAAGTCCGTCAAAAGTTGGAACGCATCGGGCAGCTGTCCGGGCCGGAAGCCATCACCCAATTGCAAAGTTTGCCTGAAATGGCTGATTTCTGCCAGCAGCTGTCTTTCTTCCGCTTCCAGACGCTGCTTCCGGTTTTGCATTTGCCGGCCGTTCTGTTCGCCTTCCTCAAGCTTCAGAATGAGCTGTTTCCAGTTTTCGCGCAGCTGTTTCTGCCGTTCATATTCATGCCAATCCGTGTCCCCGTCTTTCCAATTCCGCAGCTCTTTTTCCTCTTCCTCCAGTTCCTGTTCGAGCGCTCGGATTTCTTCTTCAAACGGGTTCCGCTTTCCCTTCAAAGCATGGTAGCCTGACACGGTTGCACCAAGCACAAAAACGCCCAGAAACAGGTATTGCCCTGTGAGCAAACTCCACACGCCGGCCATCAGAAACAATAATGCAAGGCCGAAAAACAGGACGGGGGGCTTCCGGGCTTCATTTGCCATTTTTTTCATGCGGGAAAGCTGCTGTTTCCCGCGCCTGATATCGGCTTCAAGCAATGATTTTTTTTCCTTTTCCTGCCGCTTTGCCGATAAATCGCGAAAAGCCTCTTCGGATACGAGCTCTTTTTCCAAAAGTGCGCATTGCTGCTCAACAGCATTCATCCGAGCCCGCAAGTCCTCAAGCTGTGCCTGTAAAGCATCGTTACGGGAACGGTGATGGTCATACGCCTTGATGAGGGTGCTGAGCCTTTCTTTTGCCGCAATGCTTAAGTCAAGCTGCGGTACTTTTTCAACTTGCGATGTCGTAAGATGCAGCATTCCCGATAATTCGGCGATTTGGCTGTTCAGGATTTCGCGTTCAGACTGGAGGCGCTCTGCTTCCGCCTGCCACCCGCGGTATTGCGGCCAGTCATCGAGCAGCTTTTTAATCTCCCCTTCATGCCGGACGAAAAGCGGATCCGGCTGCTCTCCTTCCATTTTTTCTACCAGTACCTGTTTTTGTTTTTTAACAGCTGACAGGCGCCCGGTAGAAGCGCGCCATTCCGACATCAGCGCGTCAAGGCGCCGGATTCCGTCAGCGGGAAAGCGGACGGGACCGATTTCCGCCAGCTGCAGTTTGATATGCTTTCTTTCTGCATAAAGCGGCCAAAGGCTTGTGAGATGTTCATACTGCTGAACCGTTCCCCTTAAGGCTTCCAGCTCCGCCTCCGCTTCTTCCTGTGCTGCTTCAATCGTTGCCAGCCGGGCTTTCCATTCGCCATAACGGCCGTTTTCCGCTTTCAGGTGATTCAGTTCTTTTTCCATGGCCTGAAGTTTCCTGAGTTGCACGTTCAAGACCGGTTTCCGCCCGTTCGGTTTAAAACGCGCCTCCATTTCCTTTTCGAGTTCCCGTTCCGCCGAAAGCAGCGCATCCGTCCCGATTGTCCCTGCAGCAAATAAAAAGCGGCTAAAATCATCGCCTGTTAATTTGCGGATTTCCTGGAGGCTTTGCAGATTAAAAGAATAAATGGACTGGAACATTTGCCGGTTCAGCCCGTTTAAAACTTGTGCAAGTACCTCTTCGCCGCCTGTTCTGCCATCTGCAAAAGTGACGGACACTTCTCCGGCTGCTCTTCCTTTTATCCGTTCCACCGTTATTTTTCCGTCTTTTTCTGTTTCAAGGACAAGCCTCCCGCCGTACACCGGTGAAAATTTTGGCTCATAGTGCTGCCCGTTTTGCTGTCTTGAAGGAAACCCGAATAAAACGGCTTCGATAAAAGCCATGAAGGTTGATTTGCCGGCTTCGTTTTCCCCGTAAATGACCTGCAGATCCGAAAGATTTTCCATATGAAAATCAACAAGCCGGCCAAAACCGTAAATATGGACCTCCCGTATTTTCATCGTTTCCCCCTGCCTTTCAACTTCTCAAAAACAGCCGCTTCCGCTTCCAACAGAAGCCGCTGCTTTTCATCTCCGCCCAAGTCCAGGTAGCGGCCCGCAACCATATGGCTGTACAACGGGGAGACCGCTTCATCTACTGTGGTTTCTTCCAATTGTGCCAGCGTTTTCTTCATTTCCTGCAAAATAAAGCCGTCATCCCGTGCGGAGATAAAGGCATCTTCAGGCAGTGTGATGCGGTGTACCCAGACAAAATTGCGGTCTGCTTCTTCGCCTTCCTGTAGCACTTCCATCAGTTCGCCGTTTTTCACTTTTCCAAGCGCTTCATCATCGAGCAGATCCGGATCTTTTATATCCAATTGCAAAAATACGCCCTGTGCCTCTTTCCTTTCTTCTTCAAGGGCATTGCGGCAAACTGTGTACAGACGATTAAAATCATTTGCGCCTTTTACGGAAACGGTACGTTTTTCCCATAAAATGTCCGCCGTCTCATAGAATGCGGTATGCGTACCAAGCGGATCCATTTCGGTAACCATACAGCCTTTCGGACCCGTTTCTTTCCGGTTTCTCCCCTGAATATTCCCGGGATAAATGATATAGGGATGCGTATGTAAAATCTGCTGCTTGTGGATATGGCCAAGCGCCCAGTAATCCATCCCTTTTTCCAGCAAATCCTGCAAGGCAAAAGGCGCATAAGGCTGGTGCATTTTCGTCCCGCCTTCAAGGTAACCGTGCAACATGCCGATGTGAAAATCAGCATCTCCTGTTTTCCTGTATTCATCCGTTTTGTTCTCCAGCACGTGCCGCTTCGGGTAACTGAACCCGTACACATGGACTTTCGACCCGTTTTTAGCTGTAAAAGATTTGGCTTCAACACGCTCGGAAAATATCCGGACATTTGCGGGCATGTCCAATTTTGTCCATGACCCGCTTAGATGGTCGTGATTGCCATGCAGCACAAATACGGAAATGCCAGCCTCTTGGAGCCGCTCAAACTGCTTCTTCAGCCTCACCTGGGCTTTCAGGCTGCGGTCTTCCCCGTCGTATAAATCCCCGCATATCAGCAGGAAATCCGCTTCTTTTTCAATTGTAAGGTCACATAGATTTTTAAATGCCCGGAAAGTGCTCTCCTTTACCCGTTCAAACAGCGCCGGCGGAAGCTTGCGGAGCCCCGCAAACGGACTGTCAAGGTGCAGGTCGGCCGCATGGACAAAGCGAATCCTTTTCAACGACATCCCTCTTTCGTAAAAAAATAACCGGCATTTTTCCATTTTTTGTGAAATCCAGCCTGTTCGTAATCAAACGCATTTAATAGAATATATGTTCTATCTTCATTATAAAAGGTTTGGCACGTTCAAGCAACAAAAAAATGGCTGAACATGCCAAACCTTTTTAATTGTATTGCCGGTATACGTATGGATCTTTCGGCTCGCTGCTTTTATGGTAACTTGTTACTTTTAAATACGGGATATTCTCTTTAAACGGTGTATAGTACGTCGTATCCAGTTTCCCTTCAACCTCAATCCATGTATTTTCCTTCACGTTTGCCATATTGTCCGGAAAATCAACGAGCATCCCGTATACGCCAGCATCGGCAATGCAGTGGATAATGCCGAACCGGAGCACAAACAGCTGATTCGCTTTAATATCATCCGTCCGGTAGACAAACCCTTTAATCGCCACTTTTTTGCCGATAAAATTCCCCGGATAATTGTAAATCGTTTCAAGCCCGTGAAAATAATGGTCATCATCGAGGACGATGCTTTGCAATTTACTGTACTTTTTCAAATCCGAACTTTCCATTTCTGTATACTGGTCCTTATCATAGTAAAGGCTGGAATTCGGCCGTAAAATCTGGTGATTGGCATACTGGTCCTTGTCATTGTCAATCATTGAAAAGTGGAAGCCCTTTGCTTTGACAACGGTGGAATTCAAGGTGGCCACCGGAAGGAAAATACCCGTTACAACCGGGATTAAAATCATGCCGTACGTAAACATTTTTTTGTACCATGTATTTTCATCCGTTTCATGCGAATGGCCGTGGTGGGCGCCGTGTTGATGGTCATGCGCCTCGTTTCCCGCCCTGACCCATTTCACGAGCTGGTACAAACATAAAAAACCCATCGCAAAAATCATGGAAAACGACAAATACGCATACTTCATATTAATATATTTGCTAATATCTCCTGTCGCGTGCAGCTTCATAAAAAAATACGCGAAGCCGAACAAAACGATAAATCGCAACATTTTAAACACCTTCTATATCAAGAATGCACCCGTAAACACAAAAACGATAATCAGCCCGATCATCGAAAAGACAAATTTTCTTTTAAAGGAATGCATCATCATGAGCAGATTTTTTATATCCACCATCGCGCCAAATACTAAAAACGCAAGGATGGCCGACGTCCCGAACATCCCGTTGAAAGACGAAGCAATGAAGGCATCCGCCTCGGAACAGATCGACATAATAAAAGCAAGCAGCATCATAATTAGAATCGCCGCCATTTTTGTCTGCCCGAGCGACAGCAGCGTGCTCGTCCGGAAGAAGGTCTGCATTGCGGCAGAAATCAGGCCGCCAAACACGAGAAACTTCCCGACGGAAAAAAACTCATCAATCGCATGGTCGATCGTACCGGTGATTTTTTGCAGAAAATTCGGTTTATCATGTGCTTCGTGGTCATGCCCGTGGTGGTGCAATTTGGCCTCCACAAATTCGCGAAGCTGGTTTTCGGAAAAAAAATATGAAATCGCAATCGCGGTTAAAACAGCAGTAAAAATCGCCAGTCCGCAGCGAAGCAGTGCCATTTTCCAGGAATCGCCAAACGCGACAAACGTAGAAAAAATGACAACCGGGTTGATAATCGGCCCCGTCAGCATAAAAGCGATGGCGGCAGAAAGCGGGACATTTTTCCGGACAAGCCTTTCCGTAATCGGGACAATGCCGCATTCACAGGCTGGAAAAAGCGCGCCCATCCCGGTGCCGAACGCAATGGATAAAAAGCGGTTTTTCGGCATAACTTTTGCAATCATTTCCTCAGTGACAAACATCTGGATCACCGCTGAAATGAACACACCCAGCACAATAAAAGGCAACGCCTCGATGATAATGCTGATAAAAATGGTATTCATTTGCAATAAGGACTGGCCCATAACGGCATATCGCACTCCTTTTTCTATCACACTCACAAAAAACTCTCCCAATAAGGATACTATAAGTCTTCATTGGCGTAAATGAAGAAAACCAGGAAATGGCGGGTAAGCAGGGAAACGATGGAAAAAAATGATTTCCAATTTGATGAAATCGATGCGATTCTATTACTTTTCGGGTCGGACTGTGTTATGATAGTGTCAAATGAACTAGTATTGAGAACGTGAAGGGAATGAAGCAATTGCCGGTATCTATATTTGACTTTGGGTTGGTTGTTTCTGCCGGGGCTTTTGTTGCGCTGCTTAAGATCATTATGATCGATATCATTTTATCGGGCGACAATGCGGTTGTGATCGCCATGGCAACCCGGAAACTGCAGCGCGAACAACAAAACAAAGCGATTTTCTGGGGGACAGCCGGTGCGGTGATTTTAAGAATTCTGCTGGCAATGGCAATCGTTGCTTTGCTGAAAATTCCTTATGTAAATGTCATTGGCGGGCTTTTGCTTCTATGGATCGCATATAAAGTGCTCGGCGGCGGAGATGAAAATGTCCACGTCAGAGCAAAAAATGGGCTGCTGGTTTCGATTGGTACGATTATTATGGCTGATGCGATTATGAGCCTTGACAATGTAGTGGCGCTGGCCGGTGCTTCAAACGGGCATATCGGCATGATTGCGCTCGGCGTTGCCATCAGTATTCCGGTCATGATCTTCGGTTCAAAGATGATTGTAAAAGCGATGAACCGTTACAGCTGGATTGCCTATGTCGGGTCCGGCATCCTCGCCTGGACGGCAGCAGAAATGCTCTTTAAAGATGAACAAATCCTGAAATGGTTGAATATCTCACACGGGCCGGTAACGTATACGATCGGCGGCATTCTTACGGTTTTGGTGTTGTTCCTTGGCTGGCTTTCGAACCGTAGGGCGGCGGTAAAGCAGGTTAAGCAAGTAAAACGGGATATAAAAAAGGATGTAAAGCAGGATGTGCAGCAGCGTGTCCATATCCATTAATGGCAAGCGCATGCGCCGTTCCCATTAAATGAACCCGGGCTAGGTTGGCCCGGGTTCTTTTTAGCGGTGGAACAAAATCAGTTTTCCTTCAGGGGATACGCAACGGTGCGTTTTCTCATCGACGCCTTTTTCTTTTAAAAGCGCCTCCCCTTTTTTCTTCGCTTCCGTATCATCCTGTGCTTCAAAACCTTCATCGAGAATCTTTTCTCCTGTCGGTTCAAAGGCAGTCAGTTTATAGTCGCGCATGTTTTCACTCCCCTTTGAATTGCGGCGCCCGCTTCTCTACAAAAGCGCGGATGCCTTCCTTGTGGTCTTTCGTCTGGCGCATTTTCCACTGTGCATGTTTTTCCAGTTCCAATGATTTATTGAAATCAGGGCGGTTCAGTTCCGTATAGATTTTTTTCGTTTTGATCATCGCGAGGACCGGTTTTTTCTGCCATTCTGTAATTTTTTGGTCAACGGCAAGCGCAAGATCGGGCACGGCTTCATCGATAATGCCCGTTTCGGCTGCCTCTTCAGCGGACATGACTTTTCCTTCCCAAATCACTTTTTTCGCCTTTTCCTGGCCGATCCGGCGCTGCAGCAAATAGTGGCCGCCACCGTCCGGCACAAGGCCGATCCCGATGAAGTTCATCGCGATTTTACTGTCCAAATCACTGATAATGGTATCACAGGCTAGGGCAAGGCTTAAGCCCAATCCTGCAGCAGCTCCATTAATCGCCGCAATGGTGAGTTTCGGCATGCCCACAAGAATGGAAACGGCTTCATTTATTTGGTTCATAAAAGAGGTGAACCCTTTCTCTTCTTCCATCGCCAGCATGGCTTTAATGTCCCCGCCTGCGGAGAATGCTTTGCCGTTTCCGGACAAGACGAGAATGTGAATGTCATCCTTCATCGCAATCGCTTTCAACGCGTCCGCCAGTTCCTTAATCATCTCCAAGTTCAGCGCGTTCATTGCGTCCGGGCGGTTGAAATACAAATAGGCCGCCCCGTCTTTTTCCTCCACTTTGATCGTCTCATACGTTGAAATCACCGAGATCCCTCTCCCTTTGTTTTATTCTTCCTATTACTAGGATAGCGAAATATTCGGCAATTTCCAATACAAAATGACAGCTTTTTAAAAAATTCATCAAAAAAAAGAGGCTGCCGCCTAAAGCAAACAGCCCCTTCCATCCTTATTTCAGCAGTTTCATTTTTTTCAAAAAGTCGATTGGCTGCTGTTTCCGGAAATGCTCTTTTACCATATAAGACACCCCGTTTTCATTGTTAGAACGGGTCACCCAGTCTGACACGTTTTTGACAGCGGGATGCGCATTTCCCATCGCAACGCCGAGCCCAGCCCACTCGACAAGCGGGAGATCATCAAGGCCCGAACCGATTACGACCACTTCCTCACGACGGATGTTCATCCGGTCGCATACATATAAAAGCCCGCGAAGCTTGGAAATACCAGCCGGCACAATATCCAGCTTCCCGTTTCCGCAAAAAATACAATCCACTTCATGGAACATATTGGCAATCGCTTTTTTAGCTGCCTGAATGTCCTCTCCGTCAGAAAAAATCACTTCGATTTTGGGCGGGGAAAGCGGCGTTTGTTCCAGTTTTGCCGATAAATCGTCCACATATTGTTCTGCATAAGAAAACGGATTGGACGTTTGATAAATGACTTTTCCCATCAACTTATTCGGATGCTTCACTCTGTTAGACAATGTAAACCGCTCGGAAACAAGGCGGATTTGGGCGTGAAACCCTTCCAAAAAGCGCACAAGGTCACGGGTGGCCTCTTCGCTGATCCTTCTGACAAAAATCGGTTTATCCAGTTCACTGGCAATATAAGCGCCCTGGTGCGTGATTAAGGAAGAATGCAGCTTCAGCCATTTGGCAATCCGGTGGGCCGAAGCGAAATTTTTTGACGTAATGAGCGTCACCGCAATGCCTTTTGCACCTGCATATTCGATTGCTTCTTTCGTTGTTTTGCCGAGCCGGCCGTTATCCTGCAGCAATGTTCCCTCAATATTTAACGCCAGCATTTTATAGATCATGGATGCTCCCCCTCTTCATGATGCTCCCGGCTGCCGGGCTGATTTCTCACACAGCCTGCTTTCTTTTACAGATGTATGAGAAAAAAGGGGGAAATAGAACTTTCCGGCTCCATTCTTCTATTTTCCGGCGTACAAATCTTCGACAGGCCTCATCAGCACCTGGTTGATTTCGCTGAGCAGATCGCTTAGCCGCTGTTCAGCACCGATCAACTGCATAATGGCGGGATTTGACTGGACCGCTTGCATGGCAGCCTGCGCCTGTTTTTCATCTTCTTCTGTAACCAGAAGCCCCTGCATTTGTTTATCTTGCAAATTGAGTTGAAGCTGCCTGAAACGGTCAAACAATGCTCTCGCCTGGCCGTTTGACCGAACATTTTCGTACGCCTGCTTCAATGCAGCAAATTCATGGCTTTCCCGAATTCCTTTTTCAAGCATACGCGCGTACTCATTTAAATGGGATGGCATATAACTCCTCCTTATCAAATTTTATTCGTCACGGATGGTTTCACGGTTTTGACGCGTTACACAAGCAGCGGCCGGGCCGCCTGAAACCTGTCACAGAAATGCCGGAATACATAGGTTTCCTGTTTTCTCTTTCCTGCACGAAAAGCAGGATCAGGCCGGCCTTATGCCAACAATGCGCCGGAGCTTGCTTCCTTTATACAAGCAGCACGATCACCCCCTGAACGATCCCAATCAGGCCGCCCAGTAACGCGCCAAGATACGTAATCATTGAAAATTCGCGGGCGGTAATGCCAAGAATCAGACTTTCCAGGCGCTCAATCGGAAAAGATTCCACTTCCTGGCGCACAAGATCCGCTACCTGCAGCTTCCGGATGATCAAATGCACGTTTTCGCTAATAAGGTGCAGCGCTTTTTCCGCCAATACAGGGATCCATTCTTCTTCAATTTTATTCCGGTACCGGGCAACAAATGCCTGGACGGGTGTGTCCAAAAAACGTTCGACAGGGAGGAGAGACAATACATTTTTCTCCAGCCATCCGCTTATTTCTTCATCCGGCAAATCCGGCAAAAGTTCCCCGGCCTGTTTTGCTTTCAGGCCGTTCCATTCCCTTTCCAGCATTTCCGCCATGGTTGCTTTCATTCCAGGTTCCTGGAGCGCCCGGATGATCTCAGGCTGAATTTTATCGGCAATCGAAGTATTTCCGATAAAACGTTTCACCATCGCGCCGATCATGCCGCGGTCATCGAGAAAATGGCTAATCATCCCTTCAATTTTCGTGCGGCCTGCAGGGCTCGAAATGTATTCACTAATCCTTGCAATGATCAAATCCGCCAAAACAGGGATTTTTTCTTCGGCTTTTTTGATCACGGCTTCGGGCAGCAGTGCTTCAAGCGTTTGAGGTGCGATATGTTGTTTTGCCTGCCCGTAACGGGTGCGGATGAATGCTTTGATCCCGGTTTGCACACGCTCCGCCGACAAATCCACTTTAAAAAAACGAGCCATTTGCGGGGCTGTCCAACTCATCTTCAGCCATTTCAAAAAAGTATCCGTCATCCATCGGGCCGTCTCTTTCCGAAACCCGGGCGACAACAGCTTTTTTTCGATGCTTTCCGGGGTGACCAGATGACGCACCACCATTTCGCCGAGCTGTTTCGCAATTTCTTCGCGCCTTTTCGGAATCAACCCGGGCGTGAACGGAAGCCGCCAATTTTTAATATAAATCGCCTCATACGGCCGAAACAGCATTTTAATGGCCAGATAATTTGTGAATCCGCCGATCACTGCCCCCACGACAGTCATAAACAAAATTTCCAAAAATGCATGCATACACAATCATCCCTCATTTTTTTCGTTGTAAAATTTTTTCCAAAGAAGCACGGGAAGTTTCCAGCCCGCTATGCGGACACAACCGTTGATTTTGGTTCTATGCTGCGGAAAACCGCAAACTTAATGAAAAAATACCCTTTTTTGCGGCCGGGTATTTCTAAAATCAGCTATTTTTTTTGAACCGATTTTCTGTACTAATCATAAGATATCAGCAAAAGCCCAATAAAGTCAAAAATGGACCGTGTTCGTGCCCGTGTTTTCAGGAGGAAGGGAGGGAACGGATTGGCATCAACCATTGCATTCCGGCATGACGATGAAATGAAAGGCGCGGCGGCGGAAATTCCACGGGCGCTCCTTTCCTTTTTGCACATTTTAAATGGCGGGCTCACCATCCGGTTCGGCGGAAAAACAGCCACGGCAAAAGTGGAAACCAATGCATCCGGCAAAACGGTGATGATGCTCTCTGCGGATGGTTACAAACATCTGAAGCTCCCTGTTCCGCCCGCACGGATGAGAGCCTTCTGCCGGCAGGGAGTGCTTGAACTTGGCCCGGTAATTGCCGTCCTGACAGAACTCACTGGCAGTGCCCCTTCCGAAAACATTCGGCCATTTTGCGAAGAACTGCACCACCTGCTCGAAAAAGAAGGCGGCTACCTTTTTGTAGAAGGCTTGGATTCCCGTGCCGGTACCGGCTGCACGTTTTCCGACGACCGTTGGAAAACAAGGGAAGTGCCGGAACCGGACATCGTCTATAACCGCATTCACTCCAGGCTGGCTGAAAAAAGCCGTCAGTTTGAGAAAAAAACAGCGGCGTACAAAGAAAAGGGAATCGATTTTTTTAACGCCAAGTATTTAACAAAAATGGAAGTTTACGAATGCCTTTATGCAAACCGATTTTTGCGGCCGTATTTACCGGAAACTTGCCGGTACGGGCCAGCGTGCCTTGCGGAAAAACTTGAGGCATCAAGCGTCCTGTATGTCAAGCCCGAAAACGGAAGCCAGGGGCGCGGCATCATCCGGATTGAAAAAATGGAAGGCCGTTTCCTCCTTGGCCATACGCACAAGGAAAACAGTTTGCCGGAAGTTGCAGAAAATGTGGAAGACATCGTTAAAAAAATGGACCAACTCACCGGAACCCTTCCGTATATTCTTCAACAAGGCATTCCATTGCTTTCGGCAGATGGAAGGCAAACCGATTTCCGGTTTCTTGTCTGGAGAACCGGCGCAAAAAACGATTGGCAGATCGCGTCATCCCTCGCAAGAACAGCGGCAGATGATGCGATTGTATCAAACCTCTCACAAGGAGGGCTTCCGGCAAAACCGGCGCCGCTGATCTTCCATCATTTTGGAAAGGAAAAAGGCCGGCTTGTGCTGGAACTCATGCACGAGCTGGCGGAAGCCGCCGCCATCACGCTCTGTTCTGCCGGAAACGGGCATTTTGCGGAATTCGGGATCGATTTAGGCGTGGACCGGGAAGGAAAACCGTGGGTAATTGAAGCAAACGTTAAGCCGTCTAAGGCCGCGTTTGGTGTATCCCGCGGCGGCATCCGCCCATCCGTAAAAGCACTTTACCGTTACGGTTTATTTCTATGGACTGAAAGGGGAATGGAACATGCCGGATAAATTAGGCATTCTAACGCTGGATCCTGCTTCCCGGCAGGAATATTTTGACCAAATGGCACATGAATCAAAAAAATACGGGACCGATCTTTATTCATTCTCCCCCCTTGATTTACTGCCCGGCACGCAGAAAGCAAAAGGACTCCATTTTGACACTGCAAGCGGCATATGGAAAGAAGAAGTTTTCCAAATTCCGGAATTCCTTTATGACCGCTGCTTTTACGGTGAAGACCAGCCATCAAAAGATGCCAAAAAAATTGTCGCATGGCTGAAAGAACGGAAAGACCTTACCTTTCTCGGATACGGGCTGCCGAATAAAGCCATGCTTTATGACCGCCTAAAGGAAATTCCGGAGATCTCTCCGTATTTGCCGGAGACAGTAAAGGCGGACAGCACGGGAACGGTTTTGCGGGAGCTGAACAAATACCTTTCCATTATTTTAAAACCGGCAAACGGTGCGCATGGTTATGCGGTATATTCCCTCGAAAAGAGAACGGGCGGACTGCTTGTGAGTACGACGAAAAACGGCAGTCTTATATCGCGGAACTTCGACCGTTTGGATCAATTTCAAGCTTGGCTCAATCAGCTGCTTGGAAAGCATGATTTTCTCATTCAGGCAAGGATTGACAATATGGACCGGAAAAACCGGCCTTTTGATCTCCGCATCTTTTTGCAAAAAGACAGCCGCGGCGAGTGGCAGGAAGTGGCGCGGGGCATCCGTACCGGCATGGAAAACGGCATTCTAACCAATTTGAGCGCAGGGGCAAGCCTCTCAACATACGAGAACTGGCAACGCGAAACGCCGCATTTTAATCACGTCTATATCAGCCAGGAAATCTCTGACATCATCAGCACCTTGCCGGCTGTTTTGGAAGAAACTTTTCAACCGCTGTTTGAGCTGGGGATCGATCTGCTCATTGCGGGAGACCAATCGATCTGGATACTCGACATCAATTCGAAACCGGGCAGGAAAATGGTCAGCCTTCTCCATCCGGAAAAAACCGGGCAAATGGCTGAAGCCCCGCTTGCCTACTGCCGGCATTTACAGGAAACCGGAAGCTGCGCGCGGGCAAATATCGAAACTGTATAGCACGAAGCTGAAAATGAAACGAGGTGTTTTGCAAATGGCTAGAAAATATAAAATCGAGTTTTTTGAGGCATCCGACCCGATCCTGTACACGCCGCAAAGCCTTCCGATACTTGAACACACCGACAAAGTGGCTTTCGGCTCTAAGATCGCTGCCGCAAAAATCGAACCGCATCCAAATGGCCGCAATGTTTTTTCCGTCTCAAGCGCACTTGCCGGTGAACTGAGAATGCCCGCCTTTTTAACGGTTCTTCACTGTTTCCAAAACAGCGATATCCTAATGCTCGGCCCGCTTGTCGGCATTTTTACGGCCGGCTTCACCCCTTTTGAAAACCGGCCGGCCGGCGCAAGGTCAGCGTGGTTTGCAAAACTTCTTTCCGCCCAGCCGGACGCCGGTGTTGTGCCGTTTTTATTCGGCGAACAGCATATAGATTGGGAACAGGGTGTGATCACCGGCTACTTTTACGGGAGAGCGGGCTGGGAAAAACAGGAAGTTCCATTTCCCAATGCCATTTACGACCGGCTCCCGAACCGGAAGAGTGAAAAACTTGTAAATGCGCAGAAAATTAAAGAAAAATTGGAAAATGAATATTTCATTCCATGGTACAATCCCGGTTTTTTCAACAAACTAGAAATTAACGAGCGGCTGTTTCAAGATCCGGATGTGCGCCCATATTTGCCGGAAACAAACCCGCTCACCTCTTTTCATCAAATTGAACGGATGCTGTCTGACTACGGGATGGTCTATATCAAACCGGTGAATGGCAGCCTTGGCCTCGGCGTCCATCAAATCCTTTACCACCATGCTTCCGGTGCGTATTATTGCCGGTACCGGGACACTGGCAACCGATTGTTAAAATTCAGCAGCCTTGAAAACTTAATGAACCGTGTTTTTTCCAAAAAGCAATGGAACCGGCTGCTTGTCCAGCAGGGCATTTTTCTCGTAACAGACGGAGGGCGGCCGGTTGATTTCCGGGTCCATACCAATAAAGACGGGGATGGAAACTGGGTCGTTACAGCAATCGCGGCAAAAGTGGCCGGCCCGGGAAGCCCGACAACGCATGTGAGAAGCGGCGGATTAATTAAAACACTTCCCGAGCTTACGGAAAACCCGGAACAACAGGAGATGTACCGGCATGCACTGGAAACAGCCGCCCTCAAACTTTCCCGTGCCATCGATGAACATGTCGAAGGAATCATTGGAGAAATCGGGTTTGACCTCGGCATCAGTACGGACGGAAAAGTATGGCTGTTTGAAGCCAATTCAAAGCCCGGGCGCTCCATTTTCAACCATCCGTTCATGAAGGCGTGCGATTTATTGACGCGCAAAATGAGCTTATCATTTGCCGTTTATTTGACGGAACGGCAGGTGCAGTCACCAGGGGAAATGTTCCCATGACCGTCATCTGGTTTGACCGCAAGGAAAAAATGTTTAAGCGCACTACCCCGTCCCCGCTTTTTTGGGGAAAAGAAGCGGAACTGATTCCTTTCTCCGCGAAACCCGGTGAGGAAACGCCTCACCGCCTGATGTTAAAAGGAGCATCGGCCGGCCCCCTTATCGGGATACTTATCAGTAAATCAAAGAAAGCCATCAGCGGAGATCGTGATTTTTTTATCGCCATTCAACAAGCATTGCAGGAAAAACAGGGCGGTCTGTCTTTTTTATTCAGCCTTGCCGATATTTCAGCACATATTACCGGTGTGTTTTGGGATATAAAACAAGAAAAATGGCACAGGGCAATGTTCCCGCTTCCGGACGTGGTTTATAACCGGATCCGGAAGCGGGAGGAAGAATCGGGCGAAGATTTCCACCGCTTCACCACGCTTCTCCGGCAAAAAAGGATTCCTTTTTTCAACCCGCATTTTTTAAATAAATATGATGTGTACGAAAAATTGAAGCAGGACCCGGCGATTGCTGGTTTTCTTCCGGAAACGGCGCTTATTTCTGATGAAGACAGCTTGCACGCTTTTTTATTGACGCACAAGGATGTCTATATCAAGCCCGCCGCCCGTTCGCAAGGATACGGCATCCGCCGCATTGTAGAGGGACCCTGTGAGACATGGACATTTTACACGCCCCAATCCGCCCGCTTGCCCGCCAGCTTTTCGGATGTGTGGCAGGAGATTGGCCTGCTTGCGGAAAAAGAAACGTACATTGTCCAAGAAACCGTGCCAACATTATTGCTTGATGGTCGGAAATATGACTACCGTGTCCACGTCCATTACGACGGAACAGGTTACCGGGTTACCGGCATCGGCGTGCGGGTTGCCCGCCCCGGCGGCATGACAACCCATACGGCAAAGGGCGGGGAAACGCTGGTGCTATCTTCCCGGGAAAAAACGGAGATTGAAAAAAAGCTTGCACCGCTCATTTCAGCATGCGGCAATGCTTTAGCGGAATCATACGGCTTTTTCGGGGAATTTACCGCTGACATCGCACCCGGCAATGAAGACAGCTTTTATTTGTTTGAACTGAATGCGAAACCAATGTCCTTTGATGAACCTGAAATTGAAACAGCAAAAACCCAGAAACTTGCCGATTTGTTTTATGCCGTTACCGGATTTTTGGCAAAATGATTCCCTCCCTTTAAAAAAATTGAGTAAAATAGACTATATCCAATGAAAAACTGAGGGGTCCAAACATGCTGGAAAGATTAAAAACGAGGTATCCAAATGCTTGCATTGCAAATGAACCGATTGCGGCGAAACCTTTGTTGTGGTTTTGGATGGAAGAAGAAAAAAAGTATTTCGGGATTGATCCGGTCGAATTGACACCGGAAGAAACGCTGCTGTTAAAGACATTATTCCCAAAATTTCAAGAAAATACTGCCGGCACGACGAGCGAAGCATCCAAATGGTATGACTACCTGTTTTTGCCGGATGCCGATGCCCCTGTCCATGACGGCGTATATCGCGTTACACAATTTGCGCTGGCAAAAGCAGGGTCGGATGTATCCGGCGTTCAGGAAGCTATCAAAAACATGTTTGTGCCTGATGTCTTGGTGATTGTGACCAATCAGCTGGAAGGCATTGTGATTGAAGAAAAAAGTGAAACAATTGCAACCAAAGACGATCTGACGGCATCCCTCCGTGCGTTTGAAGGGGATTTCTACACCCCTGTTTTGCTGTATTTAGGCGAATTTCAGGAAATGGCAGCATTAAAGCACCACTTCTCATTCGAACGCCGGCTTTTCGAATTTGCCAAAAGCCGCCGGAAAACGTCCGCTTTGTTCACGGTTCATTCCCTGCTTCCCCTTTATTTGCTGTCTAATTTGCCTGAAAGTGAAAAGGGCCTGCTCTTTCAATCCCTGCACGGGCTGTTTGAAGAAGACCGGGAAATGGGGCAAACGATCAAACGGTATCTTGAAAATTTTGCGAATGCCAGCCTGACGGCAAAACAATTATTCATCCACCGCAATTCCTTGCAGTACCGGATTGAAAAATTCGAAGAAAAAACGGGTTTGAATTTAAAACATTTTACAGATGCGATCTTTGCGTATTTCGCCTGTCTCGAAACCTTTGGCGGCTAACCCTTCCGATAAGTCTTACGTGATCTGCCTTGAGATGGAATAGGCCTATTTTACAAAAAATGGTTGTATCAAGAGTGGCATGCCGGCATCAGCTCCCATGTTGTAATGAATGCGGCAACCAGAAGAATGGAAAACGAGCTGCTTTTACATTGCCAGGATCCCGGCTCTCTCATTTCACTGCGTCAACCGGGAAAATCGTGTGGGCAGAGTGCCGAAAATCGCCCTGAATTTTTTGTGCATCCTGACGTTCCCATTATGAAATGGTTTTCTTTATAATAAAGACAACTTATAACGGGGGAGGATTTTACGATGACAGAACTTGCGCTTGAGCATATTTATAAGATTTACGACAATAATGTAACCGCTGTATCCGATTTTAATCTACATATTAATGACAAGGAATTCATTGTATTTGTCGGTCCTTCCGGCTGCGGGAAATCGACGACGCTCAGGATGATTGCCGGGCTTGAAGAAATTTCAAAAGGCGATTTATACATGGATGGCAAACGGGTGAACGATGTCGCGCCGAAAGATCGTGATATCGCGATGGTATTCCAGAACTACGCGCTTTATCCGCATATGACGGTATACGACAATATGGCATTCGGGCTGAAACTCCGCAAAGTGCCGAAAGCGGAAATTGACAAGCGGGTACAGGAAGCCGCAAAAATTCTTGGCCTTGAAGAATATTTAAAACGGAAACCAAAAGCTTTATCAGGCGGACAAAGGCAACGGGTTGCCCTCGGCCGCGCGATTGTACGGGATGCAAAAGTCTTCCTCATGGACGAACCTTTATCAAATCTGGACGCAAAATTGCGGGTGCAAATGCGGGCCGAAATTGCCCGGCTTCACCAGCGTTTGCAAACGACGACCATTTATGTGACGCATGACCAGACGGAAGCAATGACGATGGCTTCGAGGATTGTCGTCATGAAAGATGGTGTCATCCAGCAAGTCGGAACGCCGCGTGAAGTATACGACTCACCTGCTAACCTGTTCGTCGCCGGTTTTATCGGCTCACCAGCGATGAACTTCTTCCGCGGTAAACTGGATAACGGCAAATTCCACTTAAACGAATCGGTTCAGATTGATGTGCCGGAAGGAAAAATGAAACACTTGAAAAGCCATATCGGGAAAGATGTCATCCTCGGCGTCCGCCCCGAAGACATCCACGATGAACCTGTTTTCATTGAGACAATGCCGGGCGCTACCATCAAAGCCACGATTGATGTTTCCGAACTTCATGGCGCTGAAACAATGCTTTATTCCAGAATCAACGGGCAAGAGTTTATCTCCCGCATCGATTCCAGGACGGTTGTCAAACCGGGTGACGAAATTACGCTCGGGCTTGATATGAACAAAGCCCATTTCTTTGATGCTGAAACAGAATTAAGGATTGGGTGAATAGAAATGCCGGCTGCTGGTTGCAGCCGGCATTTTTTCACTGCAAAAATCACCAGCGATTACCATCCAGGAACCAGTATAATTAAAATTTTTTCCTCCATAATACGTAGTACATCGATCAAATTCCGCTGGGTTCAACCAAGAAGGTGGCGGGGAATTCCCCGCTTGCTGGTGCAATTCCAGCCGACCCAACCAAAAACTTACAACGAGGAGATGACACAGATGGCAAACAACAGCAATTCAAACCAATTGTTAGTTTCCGGTGCTGAGCAGGCTCTCGACCAAATGAAATACGAAATTGCACAAGAATTCGGCGTAAACCTCGGCGCAGATACGACATCCCGCGCGAACGGATCTGTCGGGGGAGAAATTACAAAACGCCTTGTGCAAATGGCTGAACAACAACTTGGTGGTACTTTCCATTCGTAATAAAACAAACCAATAAAATGGCTGAAAAAAAGGGGGGCAATCGCCTCCCTTTTTTTCAGTGATTTAAATTGACCATTTTTTCCGGCACAATCCACTCCTCATATTGTTCTTCGGTTACATAACCTGTTTTAATGGCGGCTTCTTTCAGCGTCGTACCTTCCTTGAAAGCAAGTTTCGCGATTTGGGCCGCTTTTTCATAACCGATATGCGGATTTAAGGCCGTCACCAGCATGAGGGAACGATTGACATTTTCCCGGATCGTTTCTACATTCGGTTCGATGCCGCGCACGCATCTTTCACCAAATGACTTCATCGCATCGCCGAGCAGATGGACGGACTGCAGGAAGTTGTATATAATTACCGGTTTAAATACATTTAATTCAAAGTTGCCCTGGCTCGCGGCAAACCCGATTGCGGCATCATTCCCGAATACTTGGACCGCTACCATCGTCAACGCTTCGCACTGGGTCGGGTTGACTTTGCCAGGCATAATCGAGCTGCCCGGTTCATTGGCCGGGATCGTAATCTCACCGATTCCGCTTCTCGGCCCGCTTGCAAGCCATCTGACATCATTGGCCATTTTCATTAAATCTGCAGCAAGGCCTTTTAATGCCCCGTGGACATGAACGATTTCGTCATGGCTTGTGAGCGCATGGAATTTGTTATCAGAAGAAACAAACGGGTAGCCGGTCTGTTTTTCCAGTTCTTCCGCAACTTTATCACCGAAAGTCGGGTCCGCATTAATGCCGGTACCAACAGCCGTGCCGCCGATCGCCAGGTTCAAAATATGTTTTGCACTTTCTTTGATCATGCGTTCGCTTTTTTCCAGCATGGCACGCCAGCCGCTGATTTCCTGGCCGAGAGTAAGCGGGGTTGCATCCTGCAAATGCGTGCGCCCGATTTTGATGATTTTCATGTATGCTTTTTCTTTTTCAAGCAGCGTTTCTTTCAGCTGTTCCAGCGGCGGCAACAGCCTTGTCTGTAGTTCATGGTAGGCGGCAATATGCATTGCAGTCGGGAACGTATCGTTCGAGCTTTGCGACATATTCACATCATCGTTCGGATGGACGTGTTCAGCACTATTTTCTCCGGAAAGAATTTCGTTTGCCCTTCTTGCCACCACCTCATTCACATTCATGTTTGACTGGGTGCCGCTGCCTGTTTGCCAGACAACAAGTGGAAAATGTTCATCAAATTTCCCGTCCAGCACTTCTTCACAAGCCTGGACAATGGCCTTCATTTTGGCATCCGATAATTTGCCGAGGCGATTGTTGCTGACGGCAGCCGCCTTTTTCAAATGGGCAAAAGCGCGGATCACTTCCATCGGCATTTTTTCCCCGCCGATCGGGAAGTTTTCCTTGCTGCGCTGCGTTTGTGCCCCCCAATATTTGTCCCGCGGCACTTTCATTTCTCCGAGTGTGTCTTTTTCAATTCGGTACTCCACTTTCTTCCCCTCCTGTATGTGCTTACAATTGAGTTTTGCAAAACGGTGGAAACGGTGGCAAGCCTAAAAAACTTGCCGGTATGTAGCTGCAAGTTTATTTTACTATAAATTCCCGCAAAGCAACACCTCAACGCTCGCGAGTCGCTGATCAATTCCTTTTTGAAAACAATTTTCAGGAATGAAACTTGCACCAAAAAAGCGGCATATCCGTTCACGAGCCGGCCAATGCCGTACATTTACCGTTTGCCGGTATCACAGTCCTGAAAAAATGCCTGCCACTCTCCGGATTTGCCGGATTGTAACAGACATCATTCCCCGCTAACGACCGCTTGAACGGCACCCCTGCTGACTCAGGCCGGCCGTTTTTTCAATGCATTGCGGGTCGCTACCGCCCTGAGCAGCCTGTTCGCAATGGTGTGCATTTATTTTATTTCATATATTCGCGAAATCAAAATAAAAATTCGGCAGCTTCAATACTTGTCCTGCTTTGTCTCCAGTTGCTGTTTTATTTTTTCCACTTCTGTCTGGCTCAGGCCGGTTTTTTCTACAATTAATTGAAGCTCCGTACCTGCCAGCAACATTTTGATGGCAATTGGAATCGTTTGTAACAATTCTTTTCTTTCTTCTTCCCTTCCTTCTTCTCTTCCCTTCTCTACTCCTATTTCAATTCCTTTCTTATACCCGCGATCAAAGTAAGAATTCGGCAGCTTTAATACTTGCTCTGCTTCGTCATAACTCGGGTTCAAGGCTTTTCCCCTTCTATCTGCCTTTTGATTTTCATGATCTCATCTTCACTCAAGCCGGATGCTTGGGCAATGACCTTCACATCCACTTGATTTTTCAACAAGTTAACAATAAATCTTCTTAACCTTTCTTCCCCTTCTTCCCTTCCTTCTTCTCTGCCTTCCTCTTTCCCCTTCTTATACCCGCGGTCAAAATAGGAATTCGGCAGCTTCAATACTTGCTCCGCTTCGTCCGGATCCAGCATTTTAATGTTTTCCATTACTTCCGCCTCCTCTTTTTCGTTCAATTTTAAATAATAATCAAAGAAACCATATAGCAGCCTCATTTTTGCAGGGTCAAGCTCCATCCGGGCCAGCATCCGCAGAAACTCCAGTTTGACCTGCACCCGTTCTTTTTCTGTATACCCCATTTTGCTTAATAATGCTGCGGCAACTGGGTTGTTGCTCCGGATATAATTTCTCCAATTTTGTTTCATCAGATGAATGGATAAATAGTGAAAACGAAGAATTTCAATGTTGTGGAACGCAAAGATGTATGTATCAGGGGTTTCTGTTTTCTCCTCGTAACTAAAAACGGCAATCGGCAATACCGGTTTCCGGTGCCGGAGATTGATCATCATGTAATAACGAAACATGCGTTCAGGAAAAGGCTTCTCGTAATACGACTGCGGCTCTACATGGATGAGAATCACGGTATCTTTGCCTTTTACCTTCGTTTCGGCAAAGATGTCAACCCGTTTTTGCTCACCGCCTGGAAAGTCCGTAAACTGTTCCTGCGACAAAAACCGCACCCGGCGGTAGTCGAGATCCGCTGCCACATCCGGGAAAAACGCCTCCATAAACTCCTGAAAAAAGTTTTGGATCAGCTCCTTAAAAAAACGATCATGCACGTGATAACCGGCATGTTTTTCCATTACAAGTTCCAATGGCAACACCCCTTTTCTCATTTTTCAGTTTTATTATAAAGGACAAACGTTCGTTTTTCAAGTGGATTTTGCAAATTTGGTCCGGCATTCTCCTTTTGCATATTTCTTATCAATTTATCGTAACCAATAAAGCCCTCCATGATTTATACAAAAACTGTTCAAAACCTGAATATATGGCACTATGAAGGAAATGTCGCAGGTGGCGCAATGAATGAGATTTGTGGTGCAAAATTCATTCAATTTTCGCCTTATTTTTCCGTATCAGAGAAAAAGAAAAACGACTGCAAATGCAGTCGTATCAAGGGTTTAAAAAATTTTAAGCTAATTGTTCAGTTTTTAGAAAACGCCCTCGGCAGGAATCGAACCCACATTTTGAGAACCGGAATCTCACGTGCTATCCTTTGCACCACGAGGGCAATAAGTGATTCAACAATAATAGATTATAAAGGACAATGAACAAAAAAGCAAGCCCCTTTTTGGTTTTATTTTATCGGAATTTGGTTATGATGGGTATTGTAGTTCAGGTGAAGGCAATTCTTTTGACCTTCATTGACCAATATTGTATGATCAGTACATAAGGATGGAGAATAATTCCTTTAACATCCATGATATAGCATATGATGGACCATTCCGAAGAGAAGAAGGAGGATACTCAATATGAATTTAATTCCCACAGTAATTGAACAAACAAACCGCGGGGAACGCGCATACGACATTTATTCCCGCCTGTTAAAAGACCGGATTATTATGCTTGGCAGCGCGATTGACGACAATGTTTCCAACTCGATTGTTTCCCAGCTTTTGTTCCTGGAAGCGGAAAACCCTGAAAAAGATATTTATCTTTATATTAACAGTCCTGGCGGGAGTGTCACTGCGGGCCTTGCCATTTATGACACCATGCAGATCATCAAACCGGACGTGCAAACGATTTGCGTCGGGATGGCTGCATCAATGGGCTCCGTGCTGTTGACCGCCGGCACGAAAGGGAAACGTTATGCCCTGCCGAACAGCGAAGTGATGATTCACCAACCATTAGGCGGCGCCCAAGGCCAGGCAACAGAAATTGAAATCGCGGCAAAACATATTTTGTATACGCGCGCGAAATTAAACAAAATTTTGTCCGACCATACCGGCCAGCCGATTGAAGTGATCGAAAGGGATACAGACCGCGATAACTTCATGAGCGCGGAAAAAGCAAAAGAATATGGTTTGATTGACCATATTATGACAAAAAAAGAATTGAAATAAAATTGAACAAGGCCGTCCGCAAGCGGGCGGCCTTGTACTGTGTTTGAAACCTGCAGGCTGATTCCGGCGCATGCGCTTACATTAGGACGGAAGTTTTTCTTTTCCTTCAATATAGTTTGCCAAATGTTCAAATGCTTCTTCTTCATCACTCCCGTCCACGCTCAGCGTAACAGTTTCTCCATGGCCTGCGGCAAGGGTCATCAGCCCCATAATGCTTTTTGCATTCACCTTTCTTCCTTCTTTTTCAAGAAAAATTTCCGATGAAAAGCGGGTGGCTTCCTGGACAAATTGGGCTGCAGGACGCGCTTGCAAACCGGATTTTAATTTCACTTCCAATTGTTTTTCGATCACGATAACCCTCTCCTTTCAAGTAGCAGGATAGGGGCGCTGCCAATACGCCCCCCATCTTTGTACTTTTTAAACCTATTCATCTTAGATAAGTTGAATTTTAACATAACTACTTCTTTACATGTTATGAGAAGCCATGTCTTATCCTGCTCGTAATTTGCGCGAAAAACTAAAGCTTATAATATATAGATGTTGGTACCCATTATGAATTTTTATTGACAGGCCCGTTTGCCCGCAGTTTCTCGGCAATTTCATCGATTTTGCGGAGCCGGTGATTGATGCCGGATTTGCTAATATGCCCGCCGGACACCATTTCGCCGAGTTCCTTCAAAGTCACATCCTGGTGGTTCACGCGCAATACTGCAATCTCGCGCAGTTTCTCCGGCAGTGCATCAAGGCCGACCGTTTCTTCAATATAGCGAATGTTTTCCACTTGACGGAGGGCGGCTCCGATCGTTTTATTCAAATTGGCCGTTTCGCAATTGACGAGCCGGTTGACGGAATTGCGCATATCCCGAACAATCCGGACATCTTCAAACCGGAGCAGGGCATGATGGGCACCGATAATATTGAGAAACTCCGTAATCTTTTCCGCTTCTTTTAAATACGTAATATAGCCCTTTTTTCTTTCAAGCGTCTTGCTGTTTAAATGAAACCCGTTCATCAGGCGGCATAGCGCATCGTTGTGCTCTTTGTATTGGGAGGAAATTTCCAGATGATAAGAGGAAGTTTCCGGATTGTTAACGGATCCGCCCGCCAGAAAAGCCCCACGCAAATAGGAACGTTTGCAGCACTTTTTCTTCAGCAGTTCCGGGGAAATGTTCCGGGTAAAGGTAAAATGTTCACCGAGAATATGCAAATCTTCCAATATTTCTTTTGCCCGGGCCTTTAGCCTGACAATGTAGACATTGTTTTTTTTCAGGCGCATTTTTTTCCTGACTAATAATTCCACCGGGACGTCATATAATCTTTTTACAAGGACGTAAATTCGCCTAGCAATGGCGGCATTTTCCGTCTGCACATTGACAACCAGCACCTTGTTGGAAAAAGATAAAGATCCGTTCATCCGGATCAGTGCCGATAATTCGGATCTCACGCAGCAATCTTTTACTGCTAAATTGGTCAGCTCTTTTTTGATCTCTGATGCAAATGACATCCTCCAGGCCCCTCCCTTGGCAAAATTTAGAGCTATGCGAAAAAATGCACATGAAAAGGGGATGTTCCACCTTTATCCTTTCACCGGGCACTGGAGCGTGAAAGCCATTGCTGCTTTTTCAAAATATCATAAAGGATTTCGGCAACTTTTTCCGTATCGTGGCGGATGACCCCGCCTTTATACGTTAAAATATTTCCCGAAACCACCTCCAGGCCGAGCCCCATTAAACGCTTCACGTCGTATACAACAGGCTGTGCCAACTCCTTGCGATACCGGTGCATAATCGGTTCCGGCACATCTTCATCATTAACGAGGATCGTATCAATACAGGCACTACCCATATGGTTGAAAATCGCCTGCACATGATCCGCGGCAGTATAATGATTCGTCTCGCCCGCCTGCGTCATCAAATTGCATACATACACTTTTTTCGCATTTGCCTGGCATACTGCTTCTCCAAGACCTGGCACCATTAAATTCGGCAAAATACTTGTATAAAGGCTGCCTGGGCCGATCACGATCAAGTCAGCTTCCTGAATGGCCGTTAATGTTTCCGGAAGCGGCTGAATGACTTCTGGGGTCAAAAACACCCTTTTGATTTTTTTGCCGGCACACGGAATTTTGGATTCTCCGGAAACGATCGATCCGTCTTCCATTTCGGCGTGCAACACGACACTTTGGTTGGCGGATGGTAAAACCTGCCCCCGTACATTCAGGACTTTGCTCAGTTCCTTTACGGCGTGCACAAAATCTCCAGTTATCGAAGTGAGCGCCGCAATAATCAGATTGCCAAGCGAATGCCCGGAAAGTTCATCGCCGGTTTCAAAGCGGTGCTGGAACATTTTTTCAAGCAGCGGCTCCACATCGGATAAAGCCGCAAGCACATTGCGGATGTCCCCCGGTGAAGGAATGTCCATTTCATTGCGGATTCTTCCGGAACTCCCGCCGTCATCTGCAACAGTTACAATGGCACTGATCTCAACCGGGTATTTTTTCAGCCCCCGCAAAAGCACGGGAAGCCCCGTCCCGCCTCCGATCAGTACAATTTTCGGATGCCTCATGGCTTACGCTCCTCTTTTCTTTTAATATCACGGTGAGAAATCGTTGTATGATAGTCTTTTTCAAAAAAATGGCCGATATACTCGGCAAGCGCTACGGAACGGTGCTGTCCGCCCGTGCACCCGATGCCGATCACCAGCTGGCTTTTCCCTTCCCGTTTGTAATGCGGGAGCATAAAAGCAAGCAAATCGGTCAGCTTTTCAAGAAATTTTTGCGTTTCATTCCATTTTAAAACGTAAGTGTATACCTCTTCGTCCAGTCCGGTTTTCGGGCGCATATGTTCAATATAGAATGGATTCGGCAAAAACCGGACATCAAAAACAAGATCACAGTCAATCGGAATACCATTTTTGAAGCCGAACGACAGGACATTAACCGTGAAAAACGACTGCTTATTCGCCGAAAACTCCATCACTATTTTTTCGCGAAGTTCGCGCGGTTTTAAATTGGATGTGTTAAGAATAAGCTGTGCGCGCCCTTTCAGCTCCTCAAGGATTTTTCTTTCCTGCTGTATCCCTTCCAGCGGCGTCCCATCCGGCGAAAGCGGGTGTGAACGGCGCGTTTCTTTATACCTGCGTACGAGCACAGAATCATCCGCATCTAAAAATAAAATGGTGGGCGTAACCCACGAAGACTTGTCAAGTTCATCCAGCGCCCGGAACAAGTCATCAAAGAATTCACGGCCGCGCAAATCCATTACAAGCGCGACTTTATTCATTTTATTACTGGCATCTTTCATCAGTTCCAGAAATTTTGGCAAAAGCGTCGGCGGCAAATTATCGACACAGAAAAACCCGAGATCCTCCAGGCTTTGGATCGCAACTGTTTTTCCGGCCCCACTCATGCCGGTAATGATGACAAACTGCATTTGATTTCCTTCTAAACCCATTCTTTTTCCCCCTGACGGAAAATTTAGCATGGCGTTTCAGCTTGGATCGAGCCTGTATGAAAGCAATTCAAAGTCGGGCGTGTACGTAAACTGGCCGTAGATGATGCCGCTTCCGTGAACCATATATTCCAAGATATGGGTATCCCCCGCCGCCATCGGCAAGTTCTTCATTTCATCAATGGCATGCCACTGCAAAATTCCTTCAGCAGATTGCTCGAAGTTTTTGCCGTCGCCGTCTGTGGCAACAAACGTAAACATCATCCATTCAGACACGGGTTTATCCCCGTCTTTGATGACAATGGTGAAAACGCCTTTTAAATCAGGATGTTTTAAATAGATGCCCGTTTCTTCACGGTATTCACGAATGACAGCTTCACGGACCGTTTCTCCTTGCTCCATTTTCCCACCGGGTGCAACCCACCAGTTGCGCCGCGGCTTTTGCAGCAATAAAACCTGTCCGTCTTTGATGAATACACAATTTGTTATTCTTTGCAAAGGAGTCACCTCATATCTGAACCGGAATGATGCGGACAAATCCGCATCTATTCAACCGATGGATAAACCTTTCCCGTGCGTAAAACCATGTACCTTTTTATTATACTATTAATGAAATGGTTGAACAATGAATGCACCTGCCCCGCAGTTCTGAAGAGTAAATTCATCAATTTTTAGATGTTTTATGATAAAATGACTTATCCACATTTAGAAAATTTTTCCATCTATTTTTTCTGCTTTCAAAGTCAAAAAGAGCCGAATTTGCAAATTTCTTTTTTAAAATTGTGGATAACTTCAAAAAAACCTTTTTTTACATCACATCCTTTGCTATAATATAACCATTAAGTAAACCTTACTTGTATTGGCTTACTTAAATGGGTGAAATCCTCGTCTGTTAAAATGCGTGTCCGAAACGATTCCAACAGATTTGAGGATTTTTCTTTTGCCGTTTTTTTGAGTGCTTTTAAGATTGACGAACCTTTTTCAAACAGCTGTCTAATAATATCTGTTATTTGAACTAATAAATAATGATTTTTCATGGCTGTGTAGTTTTGGCTATTGGCATGTTCTATATTGTAACGATTATTTTTTTGTTCGTTAAATCCTTGATTTTCAATCTTCCAGCGGCTTCTTCCTGCAGCGATGAGTCGTTCCACGTTCTTTTTCGTGATTTTAATATCCGTTATAAATACATACTCTTTCGATTTCCCATCCTCTGTTTTCATTGTGGCCTCCATCAGATTGACCGTTCTGTCTTTGTAGGCAATATCATTCACCCAAACTAATGAATTCTGATCCTTACTTTGTTCCAGCTCTTTTATTGCCTTAAACTCCGTCGAGATACTTTTAATTCTCCCTTCCTTAAATCTGCATATATATTTCCATTTGTGCGCCCTGCACAGATTAAATACCGTTTCACATGCATAGAGACTATCTCCCAAGATACAAATCGGTAGTCTTTTAAATATTTTTTTTATTTTCTTTGCCAGCCTGTCGAAGGCTTTTAATTCACAATCTTGCTTAGAAACATTTTCTGATTCATTTTCGATAAATTCGGAGGCAATACTGAAGACCATATCCCCCACGACAAGCTTGGCTTCAAGTACATGGTGCATATAAAGTACGTTCGTTTCTCCTGTTTCTTTATTTGTATATGCCCGTCTCAGGCAGTGTTTACAATGTTTCTCATGAAAGGTGTGTAATCCAGTTCCATCAATGATGACACCCCAGTACTTTCCTTCAATTCGATAAGACTCGAGAGACCTTTTTTTCAATAATTCTTTAATCATATACGTTCTAATTTTTTCTAATTCATTTACATCTAAGCCAGATAAAAAGTCGTTAATTGTATCATAATGTGGAAGTTCTTCAAGAGAATCTAAGCCTAACACCTTCCCTACATTTTTAATACATTCTTCTTTATTAAAACGCTCACTCATGTTTCTCATGGATTTTAGGCCGGTCATATTTTTCAACATCATCGTAAATAAAAGGACCTCTGGACCATAAGTGATATAGCTTTGATGTCGGTGGTCTGCTACCTTTTTTAGGTTATTCATCAGGTCTTTGAAAAAATGCTTCTGAATTTTAAGGAACTCGAAAAAATAATTTGCTTCTTTTTCACGATTTCTTTTTTCTTTTCTAGTAACCAAAATAAAAACCCCCTCAAAACAGCCAAGTTTAATTAGGGCTTGCTGAACGAATCAAATTTTAGCTTGTATTCGACTTGTCACTAAGCCATGCCAAAATATTCGTCCAGCAAGCTCTAATTATTTAAATTATTACATATTTAGCCGCATTTTTGGGGGGGAATAGTTAAATTATCACGAAAAATTTTTACTCCTCAGAGCTGCCTGCCCCGTTTGTGTCAAGTTTTCCCCAATCGTGAAAATCGCATGGGTGAGGACAAGTCCGTGGCTCCTGAACTTTGATTTGTCTTTCACCGGGCAGATGAAGGACAAATGGCTGGCAGCTGCGCTTTGTTTTGTCTTTCATTATGCCGGTGAAGGACAGAATACTGGCAGCCATCTTATAAAATGTCTTTCATCGGGGTGATGAAGGACAAATCGATACCCGTCATACCTTGTTTTGTCTTTCATCGCATCGATGAGGGACAAATGGCAAGCAGTCGCGCTTTGTTTTGTCTTTCATCAAACCGGTGAAGGACAAATAGGCGCCCGCCACCCTTTAAAATGTCTTTCATCTCCCGTATAAACGAGCCAGCGCATTTATCAGCCGGAAAAAGCAGCGCAATATCCGCACCGCAATTTTTGCGCAAAAAAAAAAAAAGAGCACAGGATTTTCCTGTGCCTGGGAGATAGGTTCCTTGAACCGCTTATAGCCGGAGCCATAAGTGTTCTTGGTTCAAACATATAAAAAAGGGGGTCAATTTATATTTACATCATACCGCAAGTTTATTTCATGCGGGTTACAAACACGTTAAAACCACTTGACGTTTTCCCTGTTTTTAGCAAAATGCCGGGGATACACGCCTTTTTATCCAGCAATCAACCGGCTTTCATGGCTTCTTTCACTTCTTCTACATAATGCTGGGCGTTTTGTGCGGCAATGCTGCCGTCGCCCGTTGCCGTGACGATTTGGCGGAGCGTTTTTTCACGGACATCGCCGGCTGCAAAAATGCCCGGAATTTTCGTTTCCATTTCCTCATTCGTCAAAATATAACCGGCTTCATTCGTAATGCCCAGGTTTTCAAAAGGCTTGGTCAAAGGCACCATGCCAATATAAATGAAAACGCCGTCCGTTTTAAATGGTTTTTCTGATCCGTCCACAGTCGAAACGAGCGTCACAGCGCCGACTTTTCCGTTTTCTTCATGGATTTCTTTCACCGTATGATTCCAGATAAAGTCAATTTTTTCATTTTTAAAAGCCCGGTCCTGCAGGATTTTTTGCGCCCGCAGCTGATCACGCCGGTGCACAATCGTCACTTTATTGGCAAAGCGCGTCAGGTAATTTCCCTCTTCAACAGCCGAGTCACCGCCGCCAACGACAACGAGATCTTTTCCTTTGAAGAAAGCGCCGTCGCACACTGCACAATAAGAAACGCCGCGGCCGCCCAGTTCGTTTTCGCCTTTGACACCGAGTTTCTTATATTGGGCGCCCGTTGCGATAATCACAGCAAGCGCTTTGTATGCTTTTGCGCCTGCTTTGACAATTTTATAATCCCCGTCTATCTCAATGCCTTTAATATCGCCGTATGCATACTCGGCACCGAACTTTTTGGCATGCTCAAACATTTTATTTGATAGCTCCGGACCGAGAATCGATTCATAACCCGGATAGTTTTCCACTTCTTCCGTGTTGACCATCTGGCCTCCTGGAACGCCACGCTCGATCATCAAGGTTTTCAAGTCTGACCGCGATGCATAAACGGCAGCTGTCATCCCGGCAGGCCCCGCCCCGATAATGATCACATCATAAATTTGTTCTTCACTCATCGTTTGTACCACTCCTTATTGAAAGGCCGCGGCCGGGAAACCGCAGGCCGCCTGTTTTCATCGTTCCACAAAGATGCAATTCCATACGATTTTTTTGAAAAAAACCCACTCTCTTTTATGCAGTGGGGTTTTCTTTCATTCTCTATAGTAAAGGAATATTGGTTTATCGTCTATTTTTGTGCTTAAAGGAGCGATTTGATCCGGTTTGCGTATTTCCTTAATGTGGAGACGGAAATCCGGTACTCCCTTGCGATTGCCTGTTGGGATACTTTATCGCCTTTTTGGTGATGCCACAAGTAATCGATAGCGGCGGCAAAACCGGACTCATTTTGAAACCGTTCCCCGCGTTTCAGACCGGTTAAAAAAATCGAAAACCAGGCGAGCATTAAGTTCGTATAGCCCGGAAACATCGGACCGTAATGGCTGTGGAGGATACATGCAATATTGTGGCCGCGCACAAACACCTCATCCGGGTCAAACGATTCGCGAATATCCGACTCCAGCACATGGGCGAGATAAATTTTTTCGGTCAGCGTAAAATCGTCAAGCGGTTTAAAATCCGGATGCGATACGATATCCGAACGATTGGAAGACAATCCGATCATGAAAATTCCGAAGAACCGCTCGGGCAACTCCGTGCTGTTCAACCTGTCCAAAATAAACTGGACATTTTTCTCGTTCATTTTCTTTTCCATTTCCCGGTTCCATGGTTCGCAGCCTTTTTTCTCCGGATTCAGTTCCACAAGCTGCTCCCAGGCGGCTTCTGCTGCCTGTTGCCGGTTCGTATGGTAAGCCGCCCGCGAAAGCCAGTAGTAAAACGAAGCATCCCCGTCAAATCCAACTTTTTTCAACCGGTTCAGCCAAAGGTACGCCTCTTCATAGCGCCCGACAATTGCAAATGTTGCACCGAGTTTATATTGATGGTCCAGTAACACCGGCCGAACTTTTTCAAGGCCGCGTAAAATCTGTTCCAGCTTTTCGTCATCGCGTTTATGGTAGTAAAAAACCGCTAAATTGCAAAGTGCATGAAGGTTGCCAGGGTTCTTTTCGAGCAAATCCATCAGTACCTCGACCGCTTTTTCCGTCTGGCCAAGGTAAAAACACGCAAGCGCCATGTTGTTGTAGGCAGACCAGAAATCGGGGTATTTCTTGATCAGTTTATGCAACTCCGAAAGCGCCGTATCGAAATGTCCCGCTTCGAGATACCGCCTTGCTTCCTCTTGTCTGGCCATGAGTTCGTCCTGTTCATACGAAATAGCGCCCGTTTCGTCCTCTTCTTCCAAATCAAGCACATAAATGAGTTCTTCTGCTTCTTCCCTGTACTCGCCAAACGGGTCCAGTTCAAGATATTTTCGCGCATGGTATAAAGCTTCGTTAAAAAATCCGAGATCCGCATAATTATTGGCAATAAAATAATGGCATTCGACCATGCCGGGATCGAGTTTTGCTAAAATATGGCGAAAAATGTCAATCGCCTTCCGAAACGCTTCACAATGGGTATAAATGATCGCAAGCTGGCAGGCGATGACCGGATCATACGGGTCAAGCTGGGCAGCGCGCTGCATATATTTCAATGCCTTTTTGATGTCATGGCGGTCATAAGCCTGGACACCTTTATTAAAATAGTATTCTCCCGTTGGTACAAAAGACAGCACATTGTCATGTTCCTGCCTTAATTTGGAATCTTTGCTCATGTTGTTCCCTCACAAACAAGTAACATTCATCGTTTCTTGTAGTATAACATACAATTGGAAAGCCTTTAACCTTTTGGGATAAAGTAATTCTTCCCTTTTTTATCGTTTTGTTTGTTCCGGGTCTTTCTTTTCGCTACTTTTCTGCCTGATTTGAAGCGGATTCCCGCAAGCAAAGGCACCAGCCGGCACATCTTTATGGACGACAGAACCGGCGGCCACCACCGCCCTGTCTCCGATCGTTACACCTGGAAGGATCGTCGTGTTCGCCCCGATCATCACATCATCGCCAATCACAACTTCACCGATTCGGTATTCATCAATCAAATATTCATGCGCGAGAATGGTCGTATGATAGCCGATCACGCAATTTTTGCCGACTGTGATCATCTCCGGGAACAGAATATCGACAAGCGCTTTGTAGGCAAAAGCCGTCCTGTCCCCGACTTTCATGTGCAAAAAGATGCGGTACATTTGGTTTTTAAGACGCAAAAACGGAAGAAAGCGCGCAATTTCAATGACAAGCACGTTTTTAAAAACTTTCCAGAATGAAACGGTTTTATAAATTTGCCAAAGGGCATTCGATCCTTTAACCGGATACCGCTTTGTATTTCTCATTTCACATGGACCCCGACAATTTCAGCAAGATCCGTCATCGTTTCGAGCATAAAATCCGGGTTGTATTGCTCGAGAAAAGCGCGCCCTTTTGCCGACCATGCCACACCGGCCGAAAAGGTGCCGGCATTTTTCCCCGCTTCGATATCATGGTAATTGTCGCCGATCATCATCGCTTCTTCCGGCTTTGAACCGAGAAGGCGGAGCGCTTTTTGAACAGGCTCCGGATCCGGTTTGGCCTTTTTGACATCATCAAGCGCCACAATCACATCAAAAAACGGGTCCAGTTTTGCCAGTTTCAGTCCTTTCTTGATCGTGTCCTTCATTTTTGTTGAAACAATTCCGAGCTTAAAGCGGTGTTCCTTGAGCATTTTAATCGTGTCATATACGCCCGGAAATTCCTTTACAAGCGCATCATGCTGCTGAATATTATACGTCCGGTATTTGGCGGTCATTTCTTCCGCCCGTTCCGGATCGATCGATAGAAACGTGTCGATTAAAGGCGGGCCGTTAAAAATGAGCACGTCCTCGCGGCTGTAACGGCCCGGATAGTACGCATTGAGCGTATACAAAAAGGACTGGATAATCAATTCGTTCGTGTCAATTAAAGTGCCGTCAAAGTCAAACAACAATGTCGTAATCCGGTTTTTCAATCTGCTTCCCTCTTTCTTTTCCTGGCTCCGTTTGGCCGGAAAGCCTGTTTGCCTCTCTGAAACGGGCTGAACCATCCGGAAAAATTAAGCCTTTTTCACTCTTCATCGTATCGTTTGGCCGATAAGCCTGTTTTTCTGCGGTAAAACCAGAGAAGAAGCGCGCAAACAATCAGGATGAAGGATACAACTTGCGCCATGCGGATATGCGCAGTCAACATCAGGCTGTCCGTCCGCAAACCTTCGATAAAAAACCGGCCGATCGAGTACCAGATAAGATAGGTTAGAAAAATTTCGCCCCTGTGCATCGCCGCCCGCCTTCTCAACAAAAGCAAAAAGATGAAACCTGCAAGATCCCAAAGTGATTCGTATAAAAATGTTGGCTGGTAATAAGTGCCGTTTATGTACATTTGATTAATGATCCAGTCCGGGAGATGCAAGTTCTCGAGAAAAGCCCTGGACACAGCCCGGCCATGCGCCTCCTGATTCATAAAATTGCCCCAGCGCCCGATCGCCTGCCCTAAAATCAGGCTCGGCGCAACGATATCCGCAATTTTCCAGAAAGAAACGCCCTTTGCACGTGTAAAAAGAATGGCGGTGACCACCGCCCCAATTAGCGCGCCGTGAATGGCAATGCCGCCATTCCAAATTTTAATGATTTCACTTGTATGTTGGGCATAATACTCCCATTCAAACAGGACATAGTAAATGCGGGCGCAAATAATGGAAACCGGAATCGCCCAAATGCATAAATCGGCAATGATATTTTGGTCAACCGAAAGCCGGTCAGCTTCCCGCATCGCAAGGGCAAGACCCAAAAGAATGCCGCAGCCGATAATGATTCCGTACCAGTGCACACTAAACCCGCCTAAATGAAACGCAATCGGATTCAGCGGGGTAATATTCGAATCCATTTTTCACAACCACTCCTTCTTTTCCGCGCCGTAAAGGCCAGCCTAAAATACAGCCGGCCATTTTTACGGTTCGTTCTTTTCTTCTTCCGTTCCCTGCTCGTGTTCTTCGATGACGTTTGCGAGCTTGGCCGTAAATTGCCGCGCCGCATTGACGCCCATATTTTTCAGACGGTAATTCATCGCCGCCACTTCGATGATAATGGCAAGGTTCCGCCCCGGCCGTACCGGTACCGTCATCTTTGTAATTTCGGTATCAAGGATTTTGACTTTTTCCTCATCCAGCCCGAGCCGGTCATATTGCTTATGCTCGTCCCACAGCTCGAGATTGGCGATCATGGTAATTTTTTTATGGCTCCGGACCGCGCCAGCGCCAAACAGCGTCATAACATTTATAATGCCAAGGCCGCGGATTTCAAGCAAATGCTCGATCAATTCCGGCGCATGCCCGATCAGAGACCCTTCTTCTTCCTGGACAATCTCCACGCAGTCATCCGCGACAAGGCGGTGCCCCCTTTTGACAAGTTCAAGCGCTGTTTCGCTTTTTCCGACCCCGCTCTTGCCGGTGATCAGAACGCCGACCCCGTACACATCTACAAGCACACCATGGATGGCTGTTGCCGGGGCGAGCTTATATTCCAAATAATTGGTTAAGCGGCTTGAAAACCGGGTTGTTTTCATCGGGGTCCGCATCACAGGGATCGATTTTTCTTCGGAAGCTTCTATTAACTCATCTGGCACTTCCAAATTTCGTGATATCACGATGCCCGGTGTAATATCGCTGCATAAGTTGTCCATCCTGCTCTTCCGTTCTTCCGGCGAGAGCCTCTTGCTGAAGGTGATTTCCGTCATCCCGAGCAGCTGGATCCGGTCGGCTGGATAATAATCGAAAAATCCCGTCATCTCGAGCCCCGGTCTTGAAATATCGCTTGTGGTAATCGGGCGATGGATGCCCTCTTCCCCACTGATCAATTCCAGATTAAAATGTTTAATCATATCTGCTACGCGCACCTTTGCCACTGTAATTCCTCCTGTTAAGTCCGGATAAAAACCACCGGAACGGCTTGTTGATGATTCAAAGGCTTCTTATTATTTTATCATTTCCCAAAGGGCCCGTTCCACCCTTTTCAACCAAAAATCATCCTGTGCCGTGTAAAACTGCGTTAAAGCGGTTCAGGGCCTAATGGCAAATCAGAGCGGACGCTGCTTTTCTCCTTTTCCAAAAGGACGATGCTATAAATGAACGAAAAGTCGCCACCCTGTTACTTCTTTTGAGATAAATGCCGTGTGGTGCATTTTTCATTTTAAAAATAGTTTGGCTGCCTGAAAATGATTTACCCTATATCCATCGGGCCATGGCATGAAAAAACGGCGGGTTTTCGCCGCCGTTTTTTCAAAGCTCCGGTGTCGGGCCGCCGCCTGTCTTATTTTCGGAATACGGTTTCCTGTAAAATTAAGTTTACGATCGCCATGATGATCGCAACGAAAAGCGCCATGCCGAAGCTGTCAATTTCAAAGCTTGCACCCATCAGTTCATCCGTCAGCACGAGTGTAATGGCGTTAATGACGAGCAAAAAGATGCCCAGCGTGAGAATTGTGATCGGCAATGTAAGCAGAATCAGGATCGGCCGTACCAGAATATTTAAAATGGACAAGACGAGACTTGACATAACGGCAGCCCCAATATTTTCGACATAAAAGCCATGAAAATAGCCGGAAAGTGCAATAAATAACACCGCATTGATCAAAATTCCAAGTAACCAGCGCATGATCATCAAACCTTTTCTGTGTGGTTCTTTTTACAGTATATAACGGTACAGCAGTGGATTCCAGCAGCACAGCAGGTACGCATCTTTTTTTCGCGAAATTTCTGCTTTCTAGGCAAAAAAACGATTATGCTTCCGGGCTTTCTTCTTCCTCCGGCTTTTGTTCGTTGATCGTGATGGACCCCGTTTTCGCGTCGGCAAAAATATATAATGCGGGCTCGGTGGTGCCTTTTCTGCTGAACCGCGCCACTTTCTGAATCATTTCTTTTCGTTCTTCATATTTTTCCATGCCTTGAAGGTCAATCGCAAAGTTGCCGAAGTTGCTTTTTCCTTCCCCGTGTACGGAGATGTTTTCCGGGATGGTCATTTCAATGTTTCCGGAGACGGTCTTGCTGTGCAATGAATCGGCGCCCGGAGCCATTTTTACCGTAATATTGCCGTTAAATGCTTCAAAGTCTGACCGCCTGCACGCTCCGTTCCACCGGATGTCCCCGTTCATCGTCTGTACTTCAACCTGCCCGATTGTATTTCCGTCAAAATCAACGGTGCCGTTTCCCGTTTCGACTTCCGCCGTTTCCAAATCGGCATGTTCCACAAGTACTTTTCCGTGGAGTGTTTTCACTTTTAACTGGTCTGCCTGAATGTCTTTCACCTGGACGTTTCCATTGAAAGTGCTCAACGTGATTTTCCGGTAGCGGGACGCCGGAACATAAACGGCTGTATCCACTTTCATCCATTTGGATTGCGTAGAAAACACAAGCCTGCCGCCCTCCACCGAAAACGTGCTATTGTTCAGCAGAAAACTGCGGGCATCTTCCCTGTCATTGGTGCGGTACACTTTTGCTTGGCATTCTATCCGCACATCTTCCTGATCCCATTGTTTAAACGTTAAATGCCCGTTTGCGATGTCCAATTCAATCGTATCGGTTTCCGGCAGGCTTTGCTGGAAAACATGGGAAACTTCGGCAGACTGGCCCAGCTGGAGATCAAAGTCCTTTATTTTTTTCAGCGCGCCGCCGACAAGATCAAACAACTTTTCTTTCGTTTCATTAAAATTCCGGTCTGCGTCGCGGAACTTTTTCTGTCCGGTGGTACTACCAGCCTCGCCGCTGCCGCCGTTTGTAGCCTGTTCCCCGTTTTCTGCCGGATCCTCTTTCGCAGCAATTTGTCCCGCCTCTTCCCTGTCCAACGCCTCCAACAGCGTCAGTGCCTCATCCGTCGACAATTTCCCGTCCTTCACCATATCCAAAATCCGTTTTCGTTTGTTTTCCATGGGGGATGGCCTCCTTTTTCTGCTCGTTACTTCTCTTACGTTTAACAGCATATTAAGTTTCAATTATTCCATCATTCATTTTAAAAACCTGAAACCGGATTCCTTTGCTGCCATCATATAGACAAATATACTTTTTTTCGATAAGATTTGTTAGGGAAACCTCCCTACAATATGATTCCTTTTTTGACAAAATTCATATCAATTTTTATCGATAAGGAAATAATATGATGGATCATGACAGAAAAAACTTGTAAATCATTACCAATATAGAGATCTCTTTTGAAAGGAGACACCGTCAGTTGAATAAAAAGGTATTAAAAAGAAGATTGAAATTTATCGGTGCGCCGATTATACAGTATCTCATTAAAGATAACCATCAGCGTGCCAATCAATATGCAAAATTTTATGACCAGTTGCGGATAAAACCAAACACCATTCTTTACGAAAGCCGCGACGGAAAAAGTATGACAGACAGCCCTTATGCGATTTTTAAATATATGGTTGACAATCCCGCTTATCAACATTACAACCATATTTGGTCAATCCAGGATTTTCAATCGCTCCAGCCGGTTATAGACAAATACAAAAAATATCCAAACGTTAAATTTGTACAGCGTAATTCCAGGGAATATTTAAAGGAATTGGCCTCATGTGCGTATTTAATTAATAATTCCACATTCCAATCTTTTTACGCTCCGAAAAAAGGCCAGGTTTATATCAATACGTGGCACGGCACGCCATTGAAAAGCATGGGCTTTGACATTCCGGGCAATCCGGCCCAGTCGCAAAACGTGTTAAGAAATTTCCTGAGTGCCGACTATTTGCTGAGCCCGAATGAACATACGACCAAAATGTATCTGGACAGTTATAAGCTTGAAGGGCTGTATGACGGAAAAATTATCGAAGAAGGGTATCCGAGGATTGATTTAACCTTCCATACAAATCCGAATACCGTAAAAAAAGCGTTAAAAGACGCCGGATTAACCGTTGATTTCAATAAAAAGAACCTCCTTTACGCGCCGACTTGGAAAGGAAAAAGTGTTTCAAAGGCCAATAATGATGTAATGCAAATCATCTCTGACATGGACAGAGTCGAAAAAGAAGCCGGAAATGAATACAACGTTTTCGTAAAAGTCCATCCGTTTTTATACCCGCAGGCAGCCAAATATCCTGAATTGCAAAGCCGGCTTGTTCCTGACTATATGGACACGAATGAACTGCTTGCTGCAACGGATCTTTTAATTACGGATTACTCCAGCATCTTTTTCGATTACCTGGTCACAGGAAAACCAATATTATTTTATACATGGGATTATGATGTATACAGCGAGGAAAGAGGACAATATCTCAAAAATGAAGATTTGCCCGGCCCGCTCTTGTTTAGCGTAGAGCAATTGATTGAAGCCATTCACAACATTGAAACGGTATCGCAAAAATATGCTTCAAATTACCAAAACCTCCGCAGCCGTTTTACCAACCATGAAGACGGAAAAGTGACGGAAAGAATTGTACAGTATATTTTCGACCAAGCTTCTTTGCCCCTTCATATTGTCAATGCAGTGCCGGTTAAAAAGGAACGGATACTGATTTATCCGGGGGGGATGCGAAATAACGGGATTACCTCCTCTTTCCTGAATTTAATGAACAACATTGATTTTGAAAAATACGATGTCAGCTGTTTTACCGGCGCACCAAGATCGAAAGAAGTCCTGAATAATATTTACAAAATCAATAAAAATGTGCGCATGATCTTTAAACCTGGCGTACCGCTTTACCGCGTGTTTGAAGTATACCGGGATAAATTTACGCATAACCGGGGCATACAAGGGAATCTTGGGAAAAAGATTTTTCCAGAGCGTGCTTATGTCAGGGAACATACGAGATTGTTTGGCAACAGCCATTTTGATTATATTATCGATTTCAGTGGATACAGTTACTATTGGGCAAAGTATCTGGTCGTTGCAGATGCGAAAAGAAAAATTTGCTTTATGCATAACGACCTGCTTTCAGACAGTGAACGTGAAATCAACGGGAAACACCCGCACAGAATCAACCTGAGAGGCTTGTTCACGCTGTACTACAGATTTGATAAGCTGGTCAGCGTCTCCAAAGGAACAATGGAAGTCAACCGGAAAAATTTAAGCCGGTATGCAAATGATGATCAATTTGATTACGTCCTGAATTCCATTAATCCGGACAGAATTCTTTATGCAGAAGAAGAAAAATCGGATGAGCCTAAAATTACCAAGTTTAAGGCACGGGCGCTCCTCAGTAATGTAAATGATTATCCGGTTTGGCGGGTGCTCCCTTCCATTGAAGGCGCAACACAAGTATCTTTGTCCAATGAGATGGCGAATGCCGAGGTTTTGATTACAGCCAAATCAACAGTAAAACACGCATTATATTACCGTTTCCATTACGAAGGCAAAGAAATCGGCTGGATTCATGAAAAAGCAGTTGCCCTTCTTCCGGATAGTGTTGTCACATCGGAAAAGGTAGATAAGCTGGCAAAGATTGTTAAAACAAGAGGAAATGCTATATGGAGCAAACCTTTTAAACTGCCTGGAACAAGAAAGATCTCTTTGAGTTCCGACTTTAAAAACTGTATTGTAGCTGTTGATCAGGCAGTACAAACACAGCATTCAACTTATTACCGGTTCTCTGTAAAGAAAGAAGCCATTGGCTGGATTGACAAAAGAGCGCTTGGATTTTACAGCAGCTGTACGATTGAACCCAATACGGGAATTTTCAGCAAGCTCAAGATATTTGTTTTACGAAAGCTGATTCAAACGTTAAATTACAGTAAAAGAGAATTTTTAAACCATCTTGACGGCCGAACACGCAGGCTTGTTGACCTCCGCAAGCCTAAATATTATAAAGTGGCAGGTTCAGTAAATGAACCAATATGGAACAAGCCGTATCCAAATCATAAGGCCAAGATGGTAGAAGAAGCTTTGAACTATAAAGATGCCATTGTCACTGTAAAGAAATTAGCAAAAACAAAACAGGGCGTTTACGCTCTCATTTATTTAAAAAACAATAAAATCGGCTGGATTCATACAAGCGCATTAAGCCCATTGAAACGCTCAACTGTCGTCTCTGACATTGAAGTTTTAAAAATCGCGAGGATATTGCCGGATGAGAAAAATGCGGTAATCTGGTCCAAGCCATATGGAATGGAAGGCGCGGAAAAGGCAGGGCTTCCCGATATGCTGAAAGGTGATGCAACCTTTACAATAGACAGGGAAGTTACCACCCCATCCGGGACTTATGGCCGTATCCTGCAGGCGGACGGGCCTGAAATTGGCTGGATCAACATGCGGAACGTCTTTGTAGAGCGTGCTTACGGATACGAAGTAAATGGCCAGTATGTCCCGGAACCGGACAGCAGCCATTACAATTTTGTCAACATGGGCAGGCTTTCTCCGGAAAAAGCGCAGGCCAATTTAATTTCGGCGTTTGCCGATTTTCATAAAAACCATCCGAAAAGTAAACTCTATATTCTCGGGCAGGGCCCTTTAAAAGCCGAGTTGCAGGCGCTGATTCTGGAGCTTGGCGTAAGCGATTCTGTTTTCCTAATGGGCCAGCTTGATAATCCTTTTCCTTTTATGAAAAAATGCGATTGTTTTGTCCTGTCATCGCATTATGAGGGCCAGCCGATGGTACTGCTCGAGGCGTTAACGCTCGGCATGAAAATCGTGGCAACAGATATTGTCGCAAATCGTACCGTCCTCGAAGACGGCAAATACGGGCTGCTTGTGGAAGACAGCATTAACGGGTTAAAATCAGGATTGGAAGCCATGATCACCCACCAGCATCCGGAATTTGAAAAGTTTCATTATCAGGCGTATAACAAAGCCGCCATGGAAACATTCTACAGATGCTTGCATGAATAAGATGAAAAAAAGCACTCCCTATTAATAGGAAGTGCTTTTTTTCATACCTGTTTTTCGTCATCCGGGCCATTTCGAGTCAGCTCTAAAAATCTGATCACGGCCGGAAATGGCCATCTTTCGGGAAAACCCTTATAAGAAATCGACAAAACTATTTCTAAATTTGATATGCAGCGCCGAACCAATCATAAAGACGATGAGGGTTACAGCCCAGAAATAAATCGTGTAATGTAAATGTTCAACAAGATACCATCCCATATTTCCAAGCAATGCAGAGCGGTACCCTTCAACAATGTAGTAGTACGGATTTAACTTTAAAATCAATTCAATCGGGCCATGCAATCTTGCAGATGGATCCCAAAGAACAGGCAAAATATAAATCATCATCCGCATAATCGCCTGCACAATGTTTTGCACGTCCCGTACAATCGTTGCCAGCGTAGATGTAATCAAAGATAAAGAAAATGTAAATACAAACGTGCAAACCAAATAATATGGCAGCTCAAGGTAATAGACGGAAACCGGATAACCTTGAAATTGAAGGATAATGATCACAATCGCAAGCAGCAGCAAGTGCTGATAAAATTTTGACATAATGACATAACTCGGAATGGCGCTTAATGGAAAATTCATTTTTGCAACCATTCGGATCCGGGAATAAATGGAACGGGATCCTTGCAAAACAGCCGGGCTGATAAAAAACCAAATAGACGACCCTGCAAACAGCCATGGAATATAACCCGGCCGCGGATGCCCGCCTCTTAAACCAAAACCGAAAACAAACCAGTAAATCGCAAGCTGGATCATCGGATTTATGACTTCCCAAAGGATGCCCAAATAATTATTCCTGTTTTCACTCCTTACCTCATATAAGGAAAGGCGGATAATTAAATAAAAACTGTTGAATTGCTCTTTTAAGACAGTAATGGCAGATTTCATAACTCTTTCCTTTCTGCAAATACCCTTTCAACAACGCGCCGTGCTGATTCTCCACATTCTAAATAACAGAATTTCTGATAAAAAGCATCAAATGAATCCGGCAGTTTATATCCCGCGGCATCCATCTTCTTCACTTCATCAATCACCTGTGCGGTCGTTGTAACAAGCGGGCCCGGTGCCTCTTTTTCAAAATCAAAATAAAAACCGCGCAAATGGTCTCGGTATTCTTCAATATCGTATACGAAGAAAAGCATCGGCCGTTTTAAAATGGCATAATCAAAAAATACGGATGAATAATCCGTGATCAGCAAATCAGAAATTAAATAAAGCTGCGCGATATCTTCATAATTGGAAAAATCATAGGCAAAACCTTGATAAGGTGCTAAATCCAATTGTTCCGCAACCAAATAATGCATCCGTAAAATTAAGATATAATCATGGCTCAGATGATGCTGCAACTGATCTAAATCAAGTTTTAATTCAAACCGGTACTTCCCGGTTTCATGAATTTGGTTATCCCGCCAGGTAGGGGCATAAAGAATCACTTTCTTATCAGCCGGAAGCCCCAGTTTGCTTTTTAATGACTTAATAGATGCACGGTTGTTTTGGGCGGCTAAAATATCATTACGCGGATACCCGGTTTCAAGTATCGCCTGGCGGAATTGAAAAGCGCTCCGGAAAATGGCTGTTGAATAGGCATTGGGCGAAATTAAGAAATCCCACTTCCCCGCCTCTTTCAAAAAATCTTTTTTATACTGTTCAGCCGTAGTTCCCGGAATATGCACTTCTTCCATATCATTTGCAAGTTTTTTCAAAGGCGTCCCGTGCCATGTTTGAAGATACACGGTATGTTTCGGCTTCGGAATCCATAAAGGCATCCGGCTGTTGGTCACCCAGTAACGGGCCCTAGCCATCATATATACCCAGTAAGGAGATAGCCTTTTAATATAGCGGACGTCTTTATTTTGGAAGTTATGTAAGAAGTTTTTGTGCACGCTCCAGTAACAAGTATAGCCCGGGTAATGCGCTTTGATATATTCATATATCGCCCGCGGATTATCGCTGTACTGCTTGCCCTGAAAGCTCTCAAACATAATCACGTTCTTTTTGGCGGGCAATTTCCCGATCAAAAGCATAGCCAAAAAATAAATTTGCTGTGCTATGCTTTTCAAGATTTTTTTCATACAAATGCATCCTCACATCAAGACACGATTAAAAGCACTTAAACGGCTAAAACACAGTAAAATTAAACAGATTTCCCATTGATGCGGTTTTTTCTTGCAATACCGGAATCTGTCCCGGAATTCCATTTTCCTGCAAACTCACCCATACATTCTTCCCTTTTTCTCGTCCTGTTCACGCAAATACTGTACCAGATCGCGGCTGGAGTGGCCGGCAGAGTATGTATTCCAGGTTCTTGAAAACGCGTCGACACTCCCTGCATCAAAAGAACCTTTTTTAATCAAATCAATAATTTCTGCCGTCGTACTCGCAATCGGACCGGGGACAAGCCGGTCATACGGTTCCCACAGCCCCCGTGTGGCCTGATAGCTTTCCAGATCATACGGATAAAAGATCATCGGGCGGCCTAATAGGGAAAACTCAAAAGGAACAGAAGAATAATCCGTGATCAAGTAATCCGTGACCAGCAATAATTCGTTGATATTCATATCATGCGGGCAGTCCACTACAAAATCAGGATACTGCAGCAGCCCTGCCCCTTTGTTTACAGCCGGATGAAATTTCACGGCAAAAATATACTCATCCTTCAATGCATCATAAAGCCGGCCCCAATCAAGCGGCACTTCAAAATGATCCGGGTGCTGGTCCCTGAAAGTCGGAGCATACAAGATCACTTTTTTCTTTTGAAAGGCAGGATACCGTTTGTACAGCTCCCTCTTAATGTCCCGGATCCTGTTTTGGTCAAAAAAAAGATCGGTCCGTGGTATGCCTGTGCAAAGAAAATTTTCAGGAGGAAGCCCGAAAGCCCTCATAAAAATATGCTTCATTTTTTCAGACCCCACCACTACCCGGTCAAAATGGGCATACACTTTTTTAAACCGCTTCAATGCACGCTTGCCCCTCGTGCGGATCGTTTTGTCTTCAAGGCCAAACGTTTTAACAGCCCCTGCTGCATGCCAGAGCTGGATGCACTCCACCCCTTTTTTAAACCGGGCGGCAGCCAGGAAACCATAATAATTATCAACAATCACAAATTTCGATGTCGCAATGTTGTATATGCTGCGGATAAAATGCTGCAAATTTTTCATTTCAAACAGAAATACCTTCTCTTGCCGGACGGTTTCCGCAACACGGCGATAGCAGGAAGAAGTACAAACGAACACTACCTGAAAAGGATCGGGATGCTTTTTCAATTCCTCATACACATATAAACTGTTCTGCTCAAATGAAACGACAAATGTGATTTTCCTTTTCAAAGGAAAAATTTTACACAATGTAAACAGCACACGAAAAAGCAATAAGTATAAGGAAATGAACAGTTCCCTAACCATTTTTCACAGAGAAGAGGTCCTTCTTAATTTTTGACGTAGAGATGCCGACCGTTCGCGGCAGGTAAACCACTTCGCAATAATCCTTCAGAAAATCAAATTTGCCTTTCCAGTCATCGCCCATCACGAAAACATCGACATTGTATTTTTTGATATCGTCTATTTTTTGTTCCCACGAATGTTCCGGTATGACCTGGTCAACGTAACGGATCGCTTCCAAAATTAATTTCCGGTTTTCATAGCTGTGGTACGATTTTTTATTTTTGATTTCGTTAAATTCATCCGATGAAAGGCCGACGATTAAATAGTCGCCTAATGCTCTTGCGCGTTTCAGTAAATTGATATGCCCCCAATGGAGAAGGTCAAATGTTCCGTATGTGATTACTTTTTTCATACAGTTCTCTCCCTGCTAAATGTAATAGGCAACATTCCTGCACAATGCGACACTTTTCATTATTTTTCCCTAATCTTTACTCATTATATGTCTATTTCAAGCAGAATTCAAATACTTCTTCAAGAAGCGGGCGCCGGGTTTTCCCCTATGTAAGAGGGTCCCTCCCACAAGCGGGGAGGAACGCCATACAGTGAGCACGCCACGTAATAGAAAAAATGGCCAAAAGACACCGTACATCCCGCATTCAGTTATTCATCCGGCAGGGCAGGAGGTAGAGAAACGCGGGCGTCCGGGACTTTAGGCGCGAACACAGCCAGAGTCGCACTTATGAAAAAACAAAAAGCATGCCTCAGCGCGCCAGGTTTTCTATTTCTTTTTCCATTCTTTCCCGGTCGCGTTCCAACACCGGTTTCAAATATTTTCCGGTGTAGGAGGTTGGGTGTTCCGCAACTTTTTCCGGCGTACCGGTAGCAACTACGGTTCCGCCGCCATCTCCGCCTTCCGGTCCGAGGTCAATGATATAGTCGGCGGTTTTGATGACATCGAGGTTATGCTCGATCACAAGCACCGTATCGCCGTTTTCCACCAGCCGCTGCAGCACATCAAGCAGTTTGGCAATATCATGGACGTGAAGGCCGGTTGTCGGTTCATCCAAAATATAGAAAGAACGGCCGGTCGAACGCCGATGCAGTTCAGATGCGAGTTTCACGCGCTGCGCTTCGCCGCCGGACAGAGTTGTTGCCGGCTGACCGAGCTTGACGTAACCAAGGCCGACATCCGCGATGGTCTGCAGTTTCCGCCTGATTTTCGGAATGTTTTCGAAAAAGGAAATCGCATCTTCCACCGTCATATCGAGTACATCAGCAATATTTTTGCCTTTGTATTGAACTTCGAGCGTTTCGCGGTTGTACCGTTTGCCGTGGCATACTTCACACGGTACGTACACATCCGGCAAAAAGTGCATTTCAATTTTGATAATCCCGTCGCCGTGGCAGGCTTCACACCGGCCGCCCTTGACGTTAAAGCTGAACCGCCCTTTTTTATAGCCGCGGATTTTTGCTTCGTTCGTGGAAGCAAACACGTCGCGGATATCATCGAACACGCCGGTATAGGTCGCCGGGTTGGACCGCGGCGTCCTGCCGATCGGGGACTGGTCGATGTCAATGACTTTGTCGAGATGTTCAATACCCTTGATTTCTTTGTAAGCGCCCGGTTTTGCTTTTGCACGCTGCAATTTTTGGGCAAGCGCCTTATGCAAAATTTCATTGACAAGCGTGCTCTTTCCGGAGCCGGAGACGCCGGTTACAGCAATAAACAGGCCGAGCGGGAATTTTACATTGATGTTTTTTAAATTATTTTCTTTCGCGCCCCTGATTTCAACAAAACGGCCGTCCCCTTTCCGCCGTTCAGGCGGGAGCGGGATAAATTTCTTTCCGGATAAATACTGGCCGGTGAGTGAATCCGGATTTTTCATCACCTCGCGCGGCGTGCCGGCAGCAACAACCTTTCCGCCATGGACGCCTGCTCCCGGGCCGATGTCAATCAAGTAGTCTGCGGCAAGCATGGTATCTTCGTCGTGTTCGACAACAATAAGCGTATTGCCGATATCAGCCATTTGCCTGAGCGTTGCAATCAGGCGGTCATTGTCGCGCTGATGGAGGCCGATCGACGGTTCATCAAGAATGTATAAAACGCCTGTAAGCCTCGATCCGATCTGCGTCGCAAGCCGGATGCGCTGGGCTTCGCCGCCGGAGAGCGTGCCGGCAGAACGGCTCAGCGTCAAATAATCGAGGCCGACATTGACGAGAAAACCGAGCCGGGATTCGATTTCGCGCAGGATCAGCCGGGCGATCGCCTGCTCTTTTTCCGTCAATTCGAGATGGGCAAAAAAGGAGCGGGCTTCCGCGATCGAGTAATCCGTCACTTCACTGATATGTTTCCCGCCCACTTTCACAGCAAGGCTTTCCGGTTTCAGACGGTAACCTTTGCATTTCGGGCATGGCTGCTGAGCCATATATTTTTCCATCTGCTCGCGCGTAAAATCGGAACTGGTTTCGCGGTAACGGCGTTCGATATTGTTCAGTACGCCTTCAAATTGAATCATATTGTCGCGCACCTGGCCGAAATCATTTTCATAATGGAAATAAATCCGTTCATTGCCGGATCCGTATAAAATGATCTCCATCTGATGCTTTGGCAAATCTTTTACAGGCGTGTCCATGTCAATGCCAAAATGCTCGCACACCGCTTTTAAGAGCTGCGGATAATATTGTGAGCTGATCGGTTCCCACGGGGCGATCGCGCCTTCATTGAGCGTAAGTGAGGCGTCCGGAATGACAAGGCTTGGATCCACTTCAAGCTTTGCCCCGAGCCCGTCACATTCCGGGCAGGCGCCGAACGGGCTGTTGAACGAAAACATGCGCGGTTCCAGTTTGTCGATCGAAAAGCCGCAAATCGGGCAGGCAAGGTGCTCGCTAAACAGCAGTTCCTCTTCCCCGATCACATCAATTACCACGCGCCCGTCCGCCAATTTCAGCGCTGTTTCAAGCGAATCGGCCAGGCGGGGCTCAATTCCGTCTTTTACGACAATACGGTCAACAACGATATCAATGGAATGTTTTTTGTTTTTGTCCAGCTCAATTTCTTCGCCGAGGTCAAGCATTTCCCCGTCAATGCGGACACGGACGAAACCCTGTTTCTTAATATCATCCAGCAGTTTCACATGCCGGCCTTTTTTCCCCGATACCACCGGGGCAAGCACCTGGAGCCGTGTCCGTTCCGGGTATGCCATGATCCGGTCCACCATTTGTTCGACCGTCTGCGAAGCAATTTCAATGCCATGGTTCGGGCAGATCGGGTGGCCGACGCGGGCATACAGAAGCCGCAAATAATCATAAATTTCTGTTACCGTCCCGACGGTGGAACGCGGATTGCGGCTCGTTGTCTTCTGGTCGATGGAGATTGCCGGGGAAAGGCCTTCAATCGCATCCACATCCGGCTTGTCCATCTGCCCTAAAAATTGCCGGGCATAGGCGGACAGCGATTCAACATAGCGCCGCTGCCCTTCCGCATAAATCGTATCAAATGCGAGCGAAGATTTTCCGGACCCGGACAATCCCGTCAGCACAACAAGCTGGTCCCGCGGCAAGGTTACATCAATATTTTTTAAATTATGGACGCGGGCCCCTTTTACTTCAATTTTATCTAATACCATTGTGGTCGTCACCTGCTTTCAGTTCTAAAAGGGCATCACGGTACCGGGCGGCCTGCTCGAAGTCAAGCGCTTTTGCCGCTTCTTTCATCTTTTCTTCCAGTTCTGCAATCATCCGTATGCGTTCTTCTTTCGTCAGCGGCTTTTTCGTTTCTTCCGCTTCATACGGCGTTGCATCTTCCGCCGCATAGGTCGCGTGGATCGTATCGCGGATATCTTTTTGGATCGTTTTCGGCGTGATGCCATGTTTTTTGTTATAGGCTTCCTGGACGGTACGGCGCCGTTTCGTTTCGCTGATCGCTTTTTCCATCGAATCCGTGATTCTGTCGGCGTACATGATCACTTTGCCGTTTGCATTCCGGGCGGCGCGGCCGATCGTCTGAATCAGTGACCGTTCGGAACGCAGGAAGCCTTCCTTATCGGCATCGAGAATGGCAACAAGCGACACTTCCGGGATGTCCAGCCCTTCCCGGAGCAGGTTGATGCCGACAATACAATCATATTTGCCAAGACGGAGGTCGCGGATAATTTCAATCCGTTCGAGCGTTTTTACTTCGGAGTGGAGATACTGGACTTTAATGCCCACTTCTTTCAAGTAGTCCGTTAAATCTTCCGCCATTTTTTTCGTCAGTGTCGTGACAAGCACGCGCTCATTTTTTTCAATCCTGTCCTGAATTTCCCCGAGTAGGTCGTCGATTTGCCCTTCGATCGGCCGCACCTCAATTTCCGGATCCAAAAGGCCTGTCGGGCGGATAATTTGTTCCACCATTTTCGGCGTATGCTCAAGTTCATACGGCCCCGGTGTAGCGGATACGCAAATCATTTGCGAAATATGTTTTTCAAATTCCTCAAACCGGAGCGGCCGGTTGTCAAGCGCAGACGGCAGCCGGAACCCGTGGTCGACGAGCACCTGCTTGCGCGCCTGGTCCCCATTAAACATTCCCCTGATTTGCGGGAGCGTAACATGGGATTCGTCAATGACGAGCAGAAAATCTTTCGGGAAATAGTCCAGAAGCGTATACGGCGTCGAACCGGGCGGGCGCAGCGCCAAATGGCGGGAATAGTTTTCAATCCCGGAACAAAAGCCCATTTCCCGCATCATTTCCAGATCATAGCGCGTTCGCTGTTCGAGCCGTTGCGCTTCGAGCAGTTTACCGTTATCGCGGAGCTCTTTCAGCCGTTCTTCAAGTTCCGCTTCAATATTCCGGATCGCAATCTGCAGTTTCTCATTGCGCGTAACGAAGTGGGAAGCCGGGAAAATCGCCACATGGTCGCGGTCACCGATAATCTCGCCGGTCAGCGCGTCGACTTCGCGGATCCGGTCAATTTCGTCACCGAAAAACTCGACACGAATGCAGTGTTCATCGCGCGAAGCCGGGAAAATTTCGACGACATCGCCGCGCACACGGAACGTCCCGCGCTGGAAGTCAATATCATTGCGGGCATACTGGATATCGACAAGCCGCCGCAATAACTGGTTCCGCTCGATTTCCATCCCGGTCCGGAGCGAGACGACAAGCTCGCGGTATTCTTCCGGCGAACCTAAGCCGTAAATACAGGAGACGCTCGCAATAATAATGACATCATTGCGCTCAAACAGGGCAGACGTTGCCGAGTGCCGCAGTTTGTCAATTTCATCATTAATGCTTGCATCTTTTTCAATATACGTATCGGTTTGCGGCACGTACGCTTCAGGCTGGTAATAATCGTAATAACTGACGAAATACTCTACTGCATTGTTCGGGAAAAACTCCTTAAACTCGCTGTACAATTGCCCGGCCAGCGTTTTGTTGTGGGCAATGACAAGCGTCGGCTTATTCACTTCTTTAATCACATTCGAAACCGTAAACGTTTTTCCCGTTCCGGTCGCCCCGAGCAGTGTCTGAATCTTTTTGCCTGCACGGATGCCGTCCACAAGCTGGCGGATCGCTTCCGGCTGGTCCCCCTCCGGCTTGTATTTCGAAACAAGTTCAAAAGCATGCTGTTCCATCCATGAGCCTCCTTAACCGGCATCATCTATTTCAACCTTAAAAGGCGTTCTTCGTCTTTCAGTCTTTTTATTTTAACATAAATCCTGCCCTGTCTCCAACAAAAAGCGAACAAGTTTTCTATCTTTTTCATAAGAAAGAACGGTAAGGATTTTCCCTACCGCTTTTAGGAACGGATGGCCGTTATTTCACCGGGATTTCCAGAGCGTACCATTCTTCTTCAAGACGTGCATTTTGCCCTTCCCATATTTTCTTCGCATCCTCAATTCCCTTATTATAGTAGTGTGCCGCAAGCTTTTCCTGAAAAAAGTCAAAATACGCCTGTGCGGCAATCACGCCGATTTCTTCACCTGTCTGTTCCCAGACAAATTGCTGTATTTCCCGCAGAACCCGCTGCTTTTCTGCAGGGTTCATTTTGAATCCGGTCATGGGCGCCTCCGTCTTCATTTTTTCATTCCTTTTTTCATCTTTGCCTTCCGTATCATTGTATTAGCAAAATAAAACCCGATTGTCAATGAAGCTGCATCCACGATATATACCGGCCACGTGCGCGTATAGCCTTTATAAACGGAAGCGACAATGAGCGCAACCGTAAGGATCAGCCCAATCACCTGGTTAAACGTCACCCGCGAAAAAAAGATGACAAGAAAGCATGGAAAAACAGCGGCTACCACCAATTGAACGATCATCCTCACCCCACTCCAAGCCCTTTCTTCTGCTATCCCTATTTTTTAACATTCCGCCTGAAAATACAAGAAAAATCATTGAAAATGAATTATCTTTTGAATTCATTTTCAATGATTTCATCTGTAATGCCGCGCAACTGGCTCCGTTCGATAAATCGTTCTGCGAGCAGATCAGGCAAAATGGACGTTAAAAAGTATTGGACAGATGCAAGCCCCGAAAACCGCAAAATGGTCCGCAGCGATTCCTCGTAAATTTCCAGAAACAGCGGCTCCGGATTGCCTTTTTGAATTTCCCCAAAAGATTCATACAAAAGATCGACTTTGTCGGAAACGGATAATATTTTTCCTTCCAGCGTATCGTCCTTGCCTTCTTTGAACAAATCAAAATAAATTTCCCGGTATTCTTCCGGAAATACGCCGTTGATAAAGTTTTTCGTCATTTCTTCCTCGACCTGTTTGAACAACTCATGCAGCTCTTTTGAAGAATATTTGACCGGCGTTTTGATGTCGCCTGTAAACAGTTCCGGATAATCATGATTCAGCGCCTTTTGGTAGAGCGCGCGCCAGTCCACTTTATTGCCGGCTTTCTCTTCCACATGGCCGAAAAACTGGGCGATTTTTGCCACTTTAAAAGAATGGGCTGCCACCGAGTGTTCTTGGAATTTAAACTTGCCCGGGCAGCGGTAAATTTTTTCCAGGTCAGACAAACTTTTAAAATATTGGTGAACCCCCATCCTGCTTCCCTCCTTGCTGTCCGATTTTCTTTTCTCTATAGGATCGGGACTGGTTCTTTGATATTTCCACTATTCTAGAAAAAAATAAACCCAGCGTCAAGCAACTGGATTTAAAATCTACATGGTAAGGAAAAATGCCCCTGTAATGACGAGCAGAATCCCGAACCATTTTCTCTTGTTCATTTTTTCCGACAAAAAAAAGGAAGAGAGGATCAAGGTCCAAATATATGTAATGGAGGTTAATGGATATACAATCGTATACGGCATCATTTTCAGCAACTGAATATTCAGCAATGCCCCTAATACATAGAAAACACCGCCAATGCCAAGATTCAAAATGAAAAATCCGCTCAGCTTCAATCCTCTGGAAGTGCATTTTTTGAAAAAGAAGCCCCCCAATGACCCTAACAGCGTCATGCATAGAAGAAGTACAAGTTTAATCAGCATCCCCGCCCCCTATCAGCGCTGCCCCTGCAAAAATGATGCAAGTGCCGATGATTTTTAAAGGCGTCATATGTTCTCCCAAAAAAATGCTCCCCAGGAAAAGGGAAAAAATATACCCCATACTTAAAAGCGGGTGAAGGACAGAAAGATCCCCGAAACGAAACGCAACTATCATCAGCAATGCGCCGCAAAAATAGAGAAAGAAGCCGGTCACAAAGTATGCATCCAAAAAATGCCCGGACATTTTCCACAGCATCTGTCCGACAGAGGTGGAAAATGCCGCAAGCATAATCAGCAAAATGCCCGTTTTATTTTTACGGATCGATTGAAAAATAGAATTACCCATGGCTATCACGCTTTCTGCTTGTTAATGTTGCAAGGAAGAAAAACGGCACCGCCAGTAAAAAGTTTGGAAAAAAGTAGCGGATGTCCTGGGCCGGAATCGCCGCGAACATGGAACCGAGATTTAAAAACATCGGAACAGCCGCGAGCACAAACCGCCAGTTTCCTTTTAAAATGGCAGTAAACAAAAACAAAAGGATGAGATACAAATAGAACGCCGGCATCATAAGCACACGGAGCATCCCTTGTGAAAATGTCTGATTGATTTGCGTAATGCGCGACGAAAGTTTTGTATTCGCCAGATCTGATCCATAATCTTTATAATAGAACCATTTATAATGAACATGATATTTTTGCACATTCTTTTGGGTCATAAAATAAACGGGACGGTACTTCTCAAAATCCTTGTTCCGGAAAATCGGGCGGCGCAACTCTTCGCCGGAAATATACAGTTTCCACGAAAGCTTTTCCTGATCGTAAAAAGCTTCCAAAGCAAGTTTTGGATTTTGCCGGCATAGCGCGAACCACGTACTGAAAAAGGCTTTTTTATGGGATTTAATATACGCACGGTCAAAGTGCGGCGTAAACTTTATCCGATCAACGTCTGTCGGCTGATAATATTTTCTCCAATCCGGAATCGGCATCACCTGATTGATCACGGCTCTTTGGGCAGGCGTTATATGCCCGTTTTCCTTCACAATTCGTCCAATCTGCTGGTAAAGAATGGAATACGATTCCGTTTCATCAGCCGGAAGCACTTTGTAATGCTTGTAAACCGGGCCTGTCACAATTAGGAACGTAATGACCGCAAGCGCGAAAACGCCATACATATACAAATACCGTTTTCGCAGGAAAAAAAGAAAAATAACAATCGTTGCAAGCAGCACCGGCCAGCCGTTATGCCGGTAAAAAATGACACCGCAAACGGATAAGTACAAAAACAACAAATGGGAGAACGACCGCAGCCATTTGCCGTTCGAATCAATGATCTGAATCAGCATAACCGTAAACGCCAGCAGAAAATAACTGAACAACGTATCTTTCCAAATCACGACAGAATAAAGCGGGATAAGCGGCAAAAAGCAGAAAAACGCATACCCCAGCCATAAAACCGGCTTTTTGATCCTTAATTTTTCAAATACATAAAAGACGTATCCGGTAATCAGCGCTGTCAAGATGAACTGGAAAATCACATATGATGCCGGCGTATCCCATATGTGGGCCGTAAACTTAATGAGCCATGTCATCACAGCAGGATGCCAGTCATTGTAAAAAGTGGAGTGCGCCTGCTGCCACTGATTGACAGAATCAGCCATTAAAATGCCCGGATAAAAAGCCCAGAAGTACAGAAGGGAGATCAATAAAGGCAGGATTGAAAAATAAAGAATATGCCTCCTGGGAACATCCCCTTCTGCCCGGCTCTCTGTTAAAGAATACAGTATTTTGACCGCCAGCAGCATGGCAAATAGCAAAAACACAATCGTTGCAAGATAAATAAGGCAGTTTATCAAAAAGGGCTGGTGCGCCAGATGCTGCTGCGGCCCTTTTAAGGCAAATGTGACAATGACCGAGAGCACAAGGGAAAAAAGAAAAGAACCCCATTTTAAAGGGCGCTTCATCCGGCCAATATTCCAAAAAATGGCACCGTATGCCAGAAAGCTACCGGCCAGCGCGAAAAAAACCGGATACCAGCCGGGCACGCTTTTAAAAGAATAAGAAAAAAGCAGAAAACCGGGCCCTACCAAGATGCCGATCACTAAACTAAGTACCGCCTGCATGGTCTTTTGATGCGCAAACATTACCTGCTCCATTCCTTTTCTCTTTTTAATTCTTCGTAGACGGTGTGAAGCTCCATTTCATATTGCTTACGGGAGTGGCTGACAACCGTATCCAGAATGAGCGCACTGGCAAAAGAAAGCATGGCCATCAGGACAAGACCGACTGCCAGGATCGCTGACGGTACTTTTGTAATGTAATGGGTGTGGAAAAATTCCACAATAACCGGCACGCCCGCTACGAGCCCGAGAATAAGCAAAATGACTGCCCAAAATGTGAAAAATAGCATCGGTTTGTAATCTTTAAAAAGGGTAAAAATCGTTTTGATTACCTTCAGGCCGTCAGAAAAAGTGTTGAGTTTTGACTCGCTCCCTTCCGGACGATCGCGGTAGTCAATGGGAATTTCTTTGATTTTAAATCCTTTATCGAGCGAATGGATGCTCATCTCCGTTTCAATTTCAAAACCTTTGCTTACCACAGGAAAAGAACGTACAAACAAGCGGTTAAATGCACGGTATCCCGTCATAATATCCTGGATATTGCTTTTGTAAAGCTTGTTGATTAAACTTCTTACCAAATTGTTTCCCAGGTTATGAAAAGCCCGTTTATTTTCTTTTTCGTAAGTGCCGTTTGACAGCCTGTCCCCAATGGTCATATCGGCTTCGCCTGTTTTTAAAGGCTCTAACAATTGATGTACAAATTCAGTAGGATACGTATCATCCCCGTCTACCATTACATAGTAATCTGCATCAATTTCAAAGAACATGGCTCTTACGACATTGCCTTTTCCCTGGCGCGGTTCTTTTTTTACAATGGCCCCGTTTTCCCGGGCAATTTCATATGTACGATCCGTTGAATTATTATCATAAACATATATGTCCGCGTCAGGCAACTCTCTCTTAAAGTCCCGGATCACCTTTGCAATCGTCAGTTCTTCGTTATAACAAGGAACCAAGACGGCTGTTTTCATTGTTGCTCCTCCAAATCATTACTGATTTTATCATTCGCCATACAGTACTGAACTATTATAGCACGAGGAGAAATTTTAGTGAAAGAGTGTTTCAGGATTTTTCCGGATTTGCCGGGACCTTTTTTCCGTTTTGTTGCCATGGTTCCGCTCACCGGGTACACGAAAAGAACACGCTTCGTGAACGTGCTTTTTTTTGTGCATTTCAGGCTCAAGAAAACAGAAATGTCAGCTGCACGGTTGCCCTCTCAGCTGAACTTGAATGGAAAATGTGCTTTCCTTCACCTGTCAAGCGATGGAAAGGATTAGCCGAACCGTCCTGAAATATAGTCTTCTGTCTGCTTCGATGCAGGATTTGTAAACATTTTGGTTGTTTCAGCGAATTCCACCACCCTGCCATTCAAAAAGAAAGCGGTATGTCCGGACACGCGCATCGCCTGCTGCATATTATGGGTGACGATAATGATCGTGTATTGTGCTTTCAATTCGAGGATCAACTCCTCAATTTTTGCGGCCGATACCGGATCAAGTGCCGATGCCGGTTCGTCCATTAAAATAATGCCCGGTTCAACCGCGAGCACCCTTGCAAGCACAAGCCTTTGCTGCTGCCCGCCGGAAAGCCCCGTGGCAGAGGTGTGAAGGCGGTCTTTCACTTCATCCCACAGCGCAGCCTGCATCAAACATTTTTCTACGATTTCATCCAGCACATGCCGGTTTTTAACACCGTGGATGCGCGGACCGTACGCGACATTATCGTAAATGGACATCGGAAACGGATTCGGGCGCTGGAAGACCATGCCGACATTTTTTCTTAATTGGACAACATCCGTTTTTGGCGCATAAATATGTTCGTCTCCAATCGTAATATGGCCTTCCATTCGGAAACCGGGGATGTTGTCATTCATTCGGTTCAACGTCCGCAAAAACGTGGATTTTCCGCATCCGGACGGGCCGATCAGTGCTGTCACATGCTTTTTTGGAAATGCCAGATTGATATCGTAAAGGGCTTGAAAGTTTTTATAAAACACATTCACACGCTCAGCCCGGATAGCCGTTTGGTTATCTGCCCGTTTTTCCAATACTGCTGCCATTTTGCATTTCTCCTTTTCCACCGGGATTTAACCGAAAAAGCCGGATAAGTAGTCCCTTGTTTGTTGGTTTTCCGGTTTCGTAAACATTTTCGTCGTGTCCCCCGCTTCGATCAGTGCACCCATGTAAAAGAAGGCGGTTTTGTCGGAAATGCGGGCGGCCTGCTGCAAATTGTGCGTGACAATGGCAACGGTATAATCTTTTTTCAGTTCGAGCATCAGTTCCTCAATTTTACCGGTTGAGACCGGATCGAGCGCCGATGCCGGTTCATCAAGAAGCAGGACATCTGGGTTCATGGCGAGCGCCCTTGCGATACAGAGCCGCTGCTGTTGGCCGCCTGATAGGGCAAGCGCGGACGTATGCAGGCGGTCCTTCACTTCATCCCATAATGCTGCTTTTTTTAAGCTTTCTTCGACAATTTCTTCCAGCCATGCTTTTTTCTTCACGCCATGGTGCTTTGGGCCGAACGCGACATTTTCAAAAACCGATTTTGCGAACGGATTCGGGCGCTGGAACACCATGCCGATATGCTTCCGGATTTCAAAAACGTCCGCGCCGGGCCGGGTGATGTCGGCTCCTTTATAAAAAATCCCGCCGGACATCCTGCAGCCTGCAATTTCATCATTCATGCGGTTCAGGCTCCGCAAAAAGGTGGATTTTCCGCATCCGGACGGGCCGATTAATGCCGTCACCTGATGTTCGGGAAACGCGAGGCTAACATTTTGGATCGCTGCTTTTTCCCCGTAAAAAACACTTAAATTTTTGGTTTCGATGATAATGTTCTGTGCTTCCGGCATCTGCCCAGGGATTTCAACCGCGGGTAGCACTATTTTTTCATTCCGTGCCAGCATCGATACTGCCATGGGTCATTCCTCCTTTTATTGTGAAATGATTCAGGTGGATCTGTTTTTTGTCTTGGCTAAAAGGAAACGTGTGCAAGCCTAGCGTTTGATACGGATGGCCGTTACCAGTTTTTGGACCGGTACATGCCCAACCTCTTATGGCGAACTCAACCGATTGTCGAGCTGTTTGCTTCTCATTCTCGCTAAGTAAAAACGAGCTATGATGCCAAACAGACGTAGCGTTGTTAGTTTTTGAACATCCCCACTTATCCGGTTGCGAAGCTGTTGCTTTTAATCCTGCCATGCACCGATTTGAAAGCAGGCACGGCACGTTTCCAAATGGATACGGTGCCTTCATTGCGAAGTCATCCGGTTGTGGAGCCATTTGCCGATAAACCTTGCTGAAAAATTAAAGATAAGCACAAACAGGATCAGCACTGCGGACGCGCCGCTTGATACGGACGCGGCATCCGGCATGAGGCCTTCCCCGTTGATTTTCCAAATGTGCACAGCCAATGTTTCAGCCGGGCGGAGCGGGTTCAGCGGAGAGTTCATGCTGAACGGGTTCCAGTTTGAAAAATCAAGATTCGGCGAGCTCATGCCTGCTGTATAAATTAGGGCTGCCGCTTCGCCGAAAACGCGCCCGGAGGCCAAAATAATCCCGGTGATGATCCCCGGCAACGCAGCCGGAAGCAGCACCGATTGAATCGTTTCCCATCTTGACACCCCAAGTGCAAGGCCTGCTTCCCGCTGCGCTGGCGAAATGGCACGGAGCGAATCTTCCACGACCCGGACCAGCAGTGGCAAATTGAAAAGCGCCAATGCAAACGCGCCGGACAAAATCGAAAATCCCCAGCCCATCGACAGGACAAAGAACAGAAAACCAAACAGCCCGACCACAATAGACGGAAGCGAAGACAACACTTCAATCGCCGTCCTGAGCAAATCCGTCAGCCGGTTTTTCCGTGCATACTCTGCCATATAAATACCTGCGCCAAGTGCGATTGGCATGCTGATCACCATTGTCAACACGAGTAAATAAAAGGAATTGAACAACTGTGGCCCGATTCCCCCGCCTTCTTTAAAGGTTTGGGGAGGGGACGAAATGAATGACCAGCTAACGTGCGGCAGCCCTTTTACAAGAATGTATCCGACGAGCCCCGCAAGAATGGCGACGATAAACATGGCAATGAAGTAAAGAACGGATGTTGCGATACGGTCCGCCATTTTTGCTTTCATGATGCATCCCTCCTGCGGCCGATAAAACGGACGATGATGATAAAGACGAGCGACATGAGCAGCAGCACGAGCGCCAACGTCCAAAGCGCGTTATTTTCCACGCTTCCCATCACGGTATTGCCCATGCCCATCGTTAAAATGCTCGTTAAAGTGGATGCCGGTTCGAACAATGAACGGGGCATCACCGTTGCGTTGCCAATCACCATCTGCACCGCGAGCGCTTCGCCGAATGCCCGGGCCATCCCGAAAATAACAGCTGTTAACAGGCCCGGCCGCGCCGTCCGCAGCACTACTTTGTAAGTCGTTTGCCAACGCGTCGCCCCAAGCGCAAGCGAGGCTTCCCGGAGCGAATCGGGCACAGCCCGGATTGCATCCACCGACAAACTCATCACAGTCGGCAAAATCATGACTGCAAGCACAATGGTTCCTGCCGCAATGCCAAAGCCGCTTCCTGATATATGTTCACGAAGAAAAGGAACGACGACGCTTAATCCAATAAATCCGTAAACAACCGACGGAATGCCGACAAGCAATTCGATGACCGGCTGCAACATTTTTTGCCCCCGTTTAGCGGAAATTTCCGTCATAAATACAGCCCCGCCGATTGAAAGCGGCGCACAGGCGATAGCGGCAAGAAATGTTACAGCAAAGGAACCGGTTATCATCGGCAAAGCGCCCGCAACCGGGTTTCCAGCAGCATCCTTTTTGCCCGGATTCCAGTCTTTTCCGGTGAAAAATTCTAGGACACTGGCGTGATGTTCAAAGAAAAGGGCAAGCCCTTTTGTTGCGACAAAAATAAAAATTGATGTGGCAACAACCGCCATCAAAGCAATGCAAATCAGTGTCATCATTTTCCCGCGCCGTTCTATTTTGATTTTCGAACGCGGCTTAGCTTTATTTTTGACAACCTGTTCTGTCCATTTGAGTGCATTTTCACTCACGTTGTTCAAATCCCCTTCCGGTTACGGTTTCTAAAAACGGGCATGGTTGCCGCTTTGATTTCCGGATGAATTTCTACTTTGCGAGCAACCTGCTTTGCCCGCTCGGCTGTTTGTGCTTTTACACGGTCTATCCTTTTCAGTTGCGGTTTTGAAAAAAGAGCATGGTTGCCGCTTGTTTGTCGAACTCATTTTGTTTTCGAACAACCTATTTTACCCGCTCGGCTGCTTGTGCTTTTACTTGGTCTATCCCTTTCAGTTGCGGTTTTGAAAAACGGGCATGGTTGCCACTTTGATTGCCGAACTCATTTCTGCCTTGCGAGCAACCTATTTTACCCGCTCGGCTGCTTGTGCTTTTACATGGTCTATCCTTTTCAGTTGCGGTTTTGAAAAACGGGCATGGTTGCCGCTTTGATTGCCGAACTCATTTCTGCTTTGCGAGCAACCCGCTCTGCCCGCTTGGCTGCTTGTGCTTTTACATGGTCTATCCTTTTCAGTTGCGGTTTTCAAAAAAGGACAAGACAAGCAGAAATGTGCCGCCGGACGTGCCCCGGATAACCGGAAACCGTATCGTTCTGGCGATCATTCTGCTGCTTGCATCAGTTCAGAGCTCCGCAAAGTTTTAAATCCACTTTATTTTGTTGTAACGTTTCCGCTTGCATCCCGTTCAACTTGCATTTCAGAAATAGGCATGTACCCGAGTTTCGGAACGAAGTTTTTTTGCACTTCATCCGAAAGCATGTAATCTATAAACTTTTTCGTTAAGCCTTTTGCCTTTCCTTTTGTGTACATATGTTCATAAGCCCAAATTTTCCATTTGTTTGTTTTGACGTTCTCTTCTGTCGGTTCAACGCCGTCCACTTTTAAAGCTTTGACTTTATTGTTCATATAAGAGAATGCGAGATAGCTGATAGCCCCCGGTGTTTCGTTGACAATTTTTTGCACAGTACCCGAAGAGTCCTGTTCCTGCGCCTTCACTGCAGTAGCGCCATCTAAAGCCTGTTTTTCAAAGACGGCCCGTGTGCCAGATCCTTCCGCACGATTGATCACAACGATTTTCAGGTCTTTTCCGCCGACTTCTTTCCAGTTTTTAATTTTTCCAGTGAAAATGCCGATCAGCTGCTGTTTTGTCAGGTTATCGACGCCGATATCCTGATTTGCAACCGGCGCAAATCCGACAACCGCAACTTTATGGTCCGTAATTTTGCTTGCGTCAATGCCGTCTTTTTCCTCGGCAAAAACGTCAGAATTCCCGATTTGGACAGCGCCTTCCGCAACTTTGCTCAATCCAGTTCCGCTGCCGCCGCCCTGTACGTTAATGGTTGCTTCAGGATGATCATTCATATATTGTGTCGCGGCTTCCTGCACAAGCGGCTGGAGTGCGGTTGAACCGACAGCCGTGATGCTTTCCTGTTTTGCGCCCTTGCCGGATACTGTCGTCTCTTTTGTGTTCCCGCACCCGGCTGCAATCACTGCGAAAATCGTGAATAAGCCAAATACCGCTGCAAACTTTTTCTTCATTTTTTTGCCCCCTGTTTTTTATTGGCTTGCTCCTTGCACTTTTAAAGATAATCGTGCGGTATTAAGCAGATATGAATGGAATGTTAAGAGTTTGTAAAGATGATAGAACCAGGTGTAAGATTTTAAAGGGTGATTGTCACATTTTAGGCAAAAACATAAAAAATAGAAGAAACCGGTTTGTTTATAATAGAAGTAACAGAGGCTGAACGGAGGTATAAAATTGAAATCGGTCGTGATCATTGGCGGGGGCATTACGGGCCTTACCGCATTGTACGAGCTTCATAAACAGATTGAAAAAACAGGGGCACAGGTATCCTTGGCCCTTGTGGAAGAAAATCCGGAAGCCGGCGGAAAGCTCCGTACCGTCCGGAAAGAGGGTTTTATTATGGAAACGGGCGCGGATTCGATCGTTGCCCGCAAAAAAGGGGTAGCCGGGTTTTTGAAAGAACTTGGGCTTGAAAACCGGATCCGCCACAATGCTACCGGCATCTCGTATCTTTACCGGGAAGATGGGTTAAAACCGATTCCGCGAGAGGCAGTGTTTGGCATTCCGGCAAGTTTGGATGCCCTTTTTGGCAGTGAACTTGTTTCAACGAAAGGGAAACTGACGGCGCTGAAAGATTTGTTTACGAAAAACCATTCTTTTACAAAAGACAGTTCAGCCGGAGAATTTTTGGAGGCTTTTTTCGGCAAAGAACTGGTGGAGAAACAAATTGCGCCGGTGCTGTCCGGCGTTTACTCCGGCAATTTGTATGAACTGACATTGGCGACAACAATGCCGTTTCTTGTCGATTATAAAAATCGGTATGGCAGCATTATGAAAGGTTTGTCCGAACATAAGCAAACTTTCTTGTCTCCTGAGAAGAAAAAATTTGTATCGTTTAAAAACGGTTTGTCCGAACTGGCTGACCGCCTTGAGGAAAAGGCAGCGGGCGCTGACATCATAAAAGGCGTGAAAGCAGTTGCGCTTGAACGGCACGAAAAAGGCTATACTGTTGTATTGTCGGACGGGCGCAGGCTTAAAGCAGATGTGGTGGTGCTTGCCGTACCGCATGCTGCAGCGAAGAAACTGCTTGCGAACCCTGCTTTGGATAAGGAATGGGATCAGTTTAAGGCCGCTTCGGTGATCACCGTTTATCTTGGTTTTGACGTGCCGGATGCAGTCTTGCCGAAAGACGGGACAGGTTTTATTGTTTCTGGCGGAAGTGGGCTCGTTTGCAATGCCTGCACATGGACAAGCCGGAAATGGCCGCACACGTCGAAAAATGGACGCCTGCTGTTGCGCTTGTTTTATAAAGACGCGGATGCCGCACTGTTTAACCGGCTGAATGCGATGGATCAGGAGGGCCTGATTGAAACGGCGCTGAAAGATGTGCGGCAGGCGCTCGGGATAAGTGCACAGCCAGTGGCAGCGGAAGTGACAAAATGGCTGGGCAAGATGCCGAAGTACGATTTGCACCACCGTCAGAGGGTAGAAGCGCTAACCAAAAAGCTATCAGCAAGCGACCCGGACGTGGTGCTCGCCGGTTGCTCTTACTACGGCGTCGGCATCGCCGATTGCATCGTGAATGGAAAAGAAACGGCGGGAAAGGTAATGGAAAAACTAAGGGAGCAGGGCAGTTTAAATGTGTAAATCATGTATTGCCGAATGGACAAAACTTGCAAAGCTTTGTTCATTCGGCATTTCTGTTGAAACCCGCAGACAAGATTGGCTGCACTGATCGGGCAAAACACGGATCGGCCATTTTTATCTTGTCTATCCTGAAAAGATGCGCCGGTTGATTTTTTATTTTTCCGCTGGTGCCTCAGTGAATGTGGTTTTGACGTCTAATTAGACAAAACTTACGGAGGTCAGGAGGGTTTGTCTAATTAGAACGCCTAACGGAACAAAGCTTGCGGGGAACGGGAGCTTTTTGTCTAGTTAGACCCGCCAATTGGACAAAGCTTGCGCCGGGCGCGGGCCTTTTGTCTAATTGGAACTCCTAACGGGACAGTTCTACCGGAGATGCAGTTCCTGCTCTTTTGTCTTACAATCCAATTATGAAAGACATTTCGAATTGCAGCTCGCCCCTTTTGTCCTTCATTCAACTTATGAAGGACATTTCAGCTTGTGGTTCGTCCCCTTTTGTCCTTCATTCCGCTTATGAAGGACATTTCAGACTGCGGTTTGCATCCTTTTGTCCTTCATTCAACTTATGAAGGACATTTCGGCTTGTGGTTTGCACCCTTTTGTCTTTCATCCCGGTTATGAAGGACGTTTCAGACTGCGGTTTGTCCCCTTTTGTCCTTCATCCCGCTTATGAAGGACATTTCAGTTTTTGTATGTTAAGGAAGCTCAAAAAAAAGACGGCCTTTCTTCACATAGAGCCCATCTACGTGAAGAAAGCGTGGAAAATTGACGGCCTTCCTTTACATAGAGCCCATCTACGTTAAGAAAGCACGGAAAAACGTAGACCTTCCTTTACATAGAGCCCGTCTATGTTAAGAAAGCGCGGAAAAACGTAGACCTTCCTTCACATAGAGCGCATCTACGTTAAGAAAGCGCGGAAAAACGAAGACCTTCCTTCACATAGAGCCCGTCTATGTTAAGAAAGCGTGGAAAAACGAAGGCCTTCCTTTACATAGAGCCCGTCTATGTTAAGGAAGCGCGAAAAATTGACGGCCTTTCTTTACATAGAGCCCATCTACGTTAAGGAAGCACGGAAAAACGAAGACCTTCCTTCACATAGAGCCCGTCTACGTGAAGAAAGCACGGAAAAACGAAGACCTTCCTTTACATAGAGCCCGTCTATGTTAAGAAAGCGCGGAAAATTGACGACCTTCCTTTACATAGAGCCCGCCTATGCTAAGGAAGTAAGCAAAAACGAGGCGCTTCCTTCACATAGAGCCCGTTTACGTTAAGAAAGCAAACAAAAACGAAGCGCTTCCTTCACATAAAACGCGTTTATTATCCGCAAAAAGCAACAGATCGGACGCTTTTAAACAGCGTCCGGCCTGGTTTGCGTCCGCGGCAGAGTGACGATAAAGGTGCTCCCTTTTCCTTCCTCGCTTTCAACCCGGATTTTACCATGGTATGATTCAACAAGATGCTTAACAATCGCAAGGCCGAGCCCCGTACCGCCGGACTGCCTTGACCGGGCTTTATCGACCCGGTAAAACCGTTCAAAGATGCGCGGCAAATCCTTTTCGGAAATACCGATGCCTGTATCGCTTACAATCAGGTCCAGCTCATTTTCCCTTTCGATCAGGCTGATTTCAATCCTGCCTTTATCCGGCGTATAAGCAATCGCGTTCGTTACCAAATTCAACAGGATTTGGCGGAGCCGGTCTTTGTCTGCTTCCATCATGACGTGCCGCTTTTGTGGCAGCACAAGTTCCAGCTGTTTCTTTTCTATTCTTTTCCGCATCGTTTGGACGGTCTCTGCGACAACATCGACCACATTGAGCTGTTCCATTTTCAACAGAATGCGATGCTGCTCGATCCTGGACAAATCGAGAATGTCGGAAATGAGCCGGTGCAGCCGGTCGGACTCGTCATAGATGATCTTTAAAAATTCCCTGAGTGTCGCTTCATCATACATGGCACCGTCTAGTAACGTTTCCGCAAACCCTTTGACAGAGGTGACAGGCGTTTTCAATTCGTGGGAGACATTTGCAACAAACTCGCTGCGGATCTGCTCAAGTCGTCTCGTTTCTGTTACGTCGTGCAGGACCGCCACAACGCCGCGCAGCTCTCCGCTCTCCCCGACATATGGCGCAATATGGGCATCGAGAATGCGCTCTTTCGGGTAATAAAGATGGACCTCGTCCCGAAACCGTTCACCCGTTTTTAATGAACGATCGATCAGCTGGCTGAGCCCGAAACTTTTTCCCGCTTCGATATGGCGCTTTCCAATCAATTCGCCGGACGACAAACCCGTCATTTCTTCCATTGCCCGGTTCACGAGCATGATCCGCCCCGATGTCTGAATAAGCATGACCCCGCTGTCCATATTTTCCAATACGGCGGTCAGCTGCTGCTCGTTTTCATCAATCTCGTTCATTTGCTGCTTTAAGTTATGGGCAAGATTATTAATGGCTTTTGTCAGCTGCCGCAATTCCCCGCTTGCATTGACACGGACACGGCTGTCATAATCTTTTTCAATCAGGCGGTTGCTAACCTCAATGCTCGCTTCAATCGGGCGCGTAAATTTCCGTGCCAGCACATAGCTGATCCAGCCGGAAATGAGGAAGGCCACCGCCATTGCAAGCCCGAGGCTGAACCACAATCCTTTTAGCACAGCATCAATCCGGTTAAGCGCAATGGAGGTCCGGATGACTGCGATAACTTTCCCATTTTCTTTTACCGGATTTGCGACATACATCATATTGTACCCGAGCGTATGGCTTGAGCGGATGGACTCACCGCTTGCTTTATGCTGCCTTATAACCTGCCTGAATTCCGGTCGGTTTGCGTGATTTTCCATCTTTGCCGGATCATCGTCCGAATCTGCGAGCACTTTCCCGTTTGTATCAATGATGGTAATACGCGGTTCGTGGTTGGAATAATAATGCCGGACTTTTCCTTGCAGTACATCCGGCTTGTCTTTGAATGTTTGCGGACGGATCGTTTTCATCAGTAGATCTGCATCCTGGGAAAGCTGCGTGCGCGCCATGTCCATATATGTATGTTGAATCATATCAGCAACGAAAAAACCGATAGCCAGCAATACGGCGGCCAAAATCGATAAAAATGCAATAAAAATGCGGATCCATAATTTATTCATTGCATAGCCCTTTCCTGCTACATCACTTCCATTTTATAGCCAAAACCCCTGACTGTTTTAATATATTGCGGCTGTTTCGTATCTTCTTCCATTTTTTCGCGAAGGTGGCTGATGTGTACGTCGACGATTCTTGTATCACCCGCAAAATCGAAATTCCAAACAGCATTAAGCAGCTGGTCGCGACTTAACACTTTTCCTGCATGGTTTGCCAAATACAAAAGCAATTCGAATTCTTTCGGGGTCAGCTCCAGTTTTTTCTCTTTAAAATAGGCTTCGAATTGTTCCGGTAAAATGCGCAGGTCGCCCACTTTTATCGCCTCAGCGGTTTCTTCTTCTGTTTTTGTTTCTGCCCGCCGCAGGATCGCTTTCACACGTGCCACCACTTCCCGCGGGCTGAACGGTTTTGTAATATAATCATCTGCCCCGAGTTCAAGGCCGAGAATTTTATCCAGTTCATCACTTTTAGCTGTCAGCATTAAAATGGGCGTATTGATTTTCCCAAGCCGCAACTGCTTGCAAACGTCCATGCCATCCATGCCTGGCAGCATCAGATCGAGGATAATGACATCAAGTTTTTCTTTCCTTGCTGTATCATATCCCTCGTTTCCGTCACTGGCAGTCAGCACTTCAAAACCGGCCTGCTCGAGATTAAATTTTAAAAGGGTCACAATGGATGGTTCATCATCCACAACCAAAACTTTTTTAGCCATCTGTTATAGCCCCGCTCCCCGACTTGTTTTTCTTCATTGTATCGTGCCTGCTTTTCCATTGTAAAGCTGGATCTCAAGCATTCCACGCGCGGCCGGAAAATATGTAAATGTTAAGCGTACATTTGGATGAGAAATACTGCCAGAACGGCAATAAGATTCGGCAATCCGAACAGGAAAAAAAGCATCGTCAGGCTGAATCTTGATTGGTGATGTTCTTTTGTTTCAGAAAAATAGTTAGCCCGTGTCTCCATGCCGCCCACAAACGCCCCCATCGTGATGCCGGAGAAAACAATCCCAATTGCTGCCGCTATCCCGCAGATCCAATAGGTTTTTGAAAAATCCCTGGTAAACAGCCCTGCAATGATGCCAGCCGCAGCAATGATCATTCCGGTTATAACAGCATATGCCTTCAATTTTTGCCCCCTCCTTTTCTTTATTGTTATATTCAGCCTCCGTCATAAAATGTCCTGCTTTTAAGACGTCTCTTGTTGCGTGTTTTTTAAATCTCCTTCCCACACGCAGAGAGTTTTGATTGAAAGATTCCTACCATTTTGTTATATTAAAAATGATCGTTAAAAGATAAAGCATGGACGCCCGGCTTCGAATATTGCGTATTGTCACCCTGCCGGCCCGGGGATGTCCGGCTGGCAAAATGGATGGATATAAACGCAACGCTAGACGGATAATGATTAACATATAGGAAAAAGGTGATCTGGAAAATGGCATTTGTAATTACCCAACCGTGCATCGGCGAAAAAGCGGCCGAATGCGTGGATGTATGCCCCGTGGATTGTATTGCCGAGGGGGAAGACCAGTACTTTATCGACCCGGATATTTGCATCGATTGCGGCGCTTGCCAGGCAGTTTGTCCGGTAGAAGCCATCTATCATGAAGAAGAACTGGAAGAAGAGGATATGGCCTTCCTGGAAAAAGCCCGCAAATTTTATTCAGAGTAAAAATAACCCCCGCACCATATGCGGGGGTTATTTTTAAAACCGGGCGTTGGCACGGCTTAATCAATCGCATTCCGGACTTCTTTCACCATTTCGGATACGGAGACGAGCCCGCCGCCGGAAAGGTACCAGTAGCCCGGGTCAAGGTAAACGATATGTTTGTTCTTGTAAGCATTCGTTTTCTTGACGAGGTCGTTTTCGATGATGCTCTTGGCATTTCCGCCCTGCCCGATGGCTGCATCGCGGTCAATGACAAACAAATAGTCGGGATTGGTTTTCATGATATATTCAAATGACACATTCTGCCCGTGAATGGATGCTTTAATGTTTTTGTCCGCAGCCGGTACACCAAATACGTCGTGGATGAGGCCAAACCGTGAACCCGGTCCGAACGCGCTCACTTTTCCGCCGGTTGTCAGGACAATCAACGCTTTGCCGTTCACTTTTTCCGCTTTTGCATGCAGGCTGTTGATTGAATCATCAATATCGGCCAATTGCTTTTTCACGGCATTTTCTTTATTGAAAATTTTGCCGAGCGTTTCCATATTCTGTTTAAAGGAATCCATATACTTCGTTGGATCCAGCCCCATATAAACCGTCGGGGCAATTTTCTTAAATTCCTTGTAGTTGTCCCGCTGCCTGCCGGAAATGATGATCAGGTCCGGATGGATTTCACTGATCTTGTCAAAATCCGGTTCCATGACGCCGCCGACATTTTCATACTTGCTGCTTTTGTATTTTTTCAAATATGGCGGAAGATTGTCCTGCGGCACACCTGTCACTTTAATGCCCAACTTATCCATCGAATCCAGCACACCAAAGTCAAACACGACGACTTTCTTTGGGTTTTCCGTGACTTTCGTGGTTCCAAGTTCATGCTTTACAGTTATTTTCTTTGATGAGGCACTGCTACCCCCGGCGCTTTCTTTCGTTCCGCACCCGGCAGCAAATACTGCTAACAACAAAATCATGACTCCGGCCAAATAGCGCTTTCTCATCTCAAATCCCCTTTTCATCCATAATATAAGCAAAACTTATTTTGACAGTAATCCTGAATTTGAATATCCATATCGTAAATTTCCTTTAAAACAGAAGGGCGAATGATGTCATCCGTTTTCCCCTGTTTTACGATTTTCCCGTCTTTCATCGCCACAATGTAATCGGAATAAAACGAGGCGAAATTAATGTCGTGAATGACAATTAAAACGGTTTTGCCCAGCTCATCGGCAAGCTTGCGCAACACTTTCATAATCTGGACCGAATGTTTCATGTCAAGATTATTTAACGGTTCATCAAGCAAAATATACTCCGTGTTCTGGGCCAGCACCATTGCGATGTATGCGCGCTGCCGCTGCCCGCCGCTCAGTTCATCCAGGTACTGGTTCTCATATTCTTCCAGTTCCATATAGGCAATCGCTTTATCAATCATTTTTTGATCCGAATCCGTGAGCCGTCCTTCTGAATGCGGAAAGCGCCCGAATGCGACAAGTTCCCTTACTGTCAGCCGGATGTTCATATGATTGGACTGCTTCAGGATGGATATTTTTTTCGCCAGCTTTTTACTGTTTGTACGGCTGACGGCCTCCCCGTCTATGTATACATCCCCTTCATCCGAAAATTCAAGCCGGCTGATGATCGAAAGCAAGGTGCTTTTTCCGGCACCATTTGGCCCGATAAAAGAAGTGATTTTTCCCTTTGGAATTTTAACAGACACATGGTCAATGACCTTCTTGCTCCCGTAGCTTTTTAAGACATTCATCACATTTACCATGCGCGACTCTCCTTTAAAAGTAAGTAAATAAAATAGATGCCCCCGGCAAAATTGATGATGACGCTGAGCGGAACAGAGAACTGGAAGACTCTTTCCACAAGCAACTGCCCTCCTGTCAGGAAGACGACGCTGATCAGCATTGCACCCGGTATAAGGATTGTATGCCGGTATGTATCAAAAAATTGATAAGCGACGTTGACAACGAGCAGGCCAAGGAATGTGATCGGCCCGACCAACGCTGTCGAGACGGAGACAAGGATGACGACAATCAAAAGCAGATGCCGCACTACCCGGTTATAATCGACACCAAGGTTGACCGCCTGATCCCGCCCGAGCAGCATCACATCCATAAACTTGGCAAAACGCAAATAATACAACCCGCACAATACAACAAGCACAAAAGAAACCCACAGCAAATGGACATTCACATTGTTGAAGCTGGCAAACATTTTATCCTGCAGCACCTGAAACTCATTCGGATCGATCAGCATTTGCATAAAAGAAGTGAAACTGCCGAATAAAGTGCCAAAAATCATCCCGATCAATAGCAGAAAATACATATTTTGCCTGCCCCGGCGAAGAATCAAATGGAACAAAACGGCAGAAAACAGCACCATCGCCACAAGTGAAACCACAAAATTGACATGGCTCTGCATCATCGTTAGCGTTTTTGCCCCCATTGCGAAAACGACCACCGTCTGGATCATGAGATAAAGGGAATCCAGCCCGAGCACGTTCGGCGTTAAAATGCGGTTGTTCGTAATCGTCTGAAAAATAAGGCTCGAAAAGGCAATCGCACAGCCGGTCAGGATGATGGCGAAAATTTTCCGGATTCTTGACGGGATAATATAGTTGAAATCCCAGTAAGACCCGATGCAAATATACGCTGCAATGAGGCCTGCTGCAATTGCGGTAAGCATAAGCAGTTTTGAACGACTATGCATAAGCGTGTCTCCTCAGCAGCAAATATACAAAAATGCCACTCCCGATGATGCCGGCTGTTAAACTGATCGGCACTTCATATGGATAAATGACAAGGCGCCCCAAAATATCGCAAAATAGCAGGAACACTGCCCCAAGCAGCGCCGTCACCGTAATGCTTTTTTTCATATGGTCGCCGCGGTAAATGGACACAATGTTTGGAATAATTAAGCCCAGAAACGGGATGGTGCCGACTGTCAGTACCGTTGCCGAAGTAATCAGCGCGACAAGGACAAGGCCGATATTGACCACCTGCTTATAATTCAGGCCAAGGTTTTTGGCAAAATCTTCCCCCATGCCGGCGACCGTAAACCGGTTTGCGAACACATACGCGACCAAAACGGCGGGAACTGCTAAATAAAGCATCTCGTACTTTCCTTTCAGCACGCCTGAAAAATCGCCTTGCAGCCATGAGGACAGGCTCTGGATTAAATCGAATTTATACGCAAAGAAAGTCGATACAGAGCTTACGATATTGCCAAACATCAGCCCGACAAGCGGGATGAAAATCGTATCGTTCCATTTAATCCGGCCCAGTATTTTCATGAACAGCAAGGTGCCAGCCAGAGCAAAGCAAAAAGCAACCGCAATTTTGATCAGCGGGCTTGCCGCCGAAAACAGGATGATCGCAACTAAAATGCCGAGCCGGGCACAGTCCATCGTGCCGGCTGTCGTCGGGGAGACAAATTTATTTCTCGTCAACTGCTGCATCACAAGGCCGCAGATGCTCATGCCCATGCCTGCAATGATGATGCTGATCAGACGCGGCAGGCGGCTTGCCAGCAAAATTTCCGTCTGCTCCCTGCTTAAATGGAGCATATCCGCCGGTCTGATATTTTCTGCGCCGATGAAAATTGAAATGATGGACAGGACGGCAAGCAGGGGCACTAAATATCTTTTTTTCATTCCATTCGTACTCCCCCGTTTCTTTTGTCAGCTCGTTGTAATTGATTTTCATTATCAATTATAATTATATTGATAGTGAGAATCATTGTCAATTAAGTTTTCAATATTTTTAACGTGTTTTCCATAGAAAACAGGTTTTGAATTTTGACAGATAGAATTGCAAGGATCATAGTCAACGAAAAACGCAACCGGCCTTTTGAAATCGCCTCCGTACGAGATGGTCAGTGACAAACGCAATTGTGGTTACGATGTGTCGATGAAAAAAGCGGCGGGACCTCCTTTTGGAAGTTTCCGCCGCTTTCTATTTTCCGGTCATCCCGCCTGGTCCGGATCCCAGTTGATGTTATTTTCTACGGTCAATATGCCAAGTTCATGATGCTCGCCTTCATAAAGCGCACCCTGGGCAAAGCGCATTTCCCCGTTCGTATCGATGACTTCAAGTTTGCAATAAGCCGGGCTTTTCTGTAGGGCACGGTAAAATTCATCCGTATTGCGAACGGGCTCGCCGTTGCATTTGGAAATCACTTCACCGATGGAAAGCCCCATTTTCTCCGCTTTTGAACCCGGTATGATCCCTAAAACGATCATGCCGTTGTTCTGCTGTGTAAAATAATACGGTGCGTTGTTTTCACGCATCCGGTGGCGAATGGAGATCCATGCTCTCGCGACAATGGCAAAAACGGCTGCTACTGCAGGAAAATAAGGAAAATAGAGCCCTGCTGCTCCGATTGCGGTCGTCATGATGCCCGCCCAAATAACCCAGGTCCCGATCCGCTTCAATGCAGATTGCGGTAAAGTGCTCTGGATTTGGTGCTGGAAACCGATTAAAAACGGGACAAGCACCAGTGAAAACGTATGTCCACCCCAGTTCACAACAGGCCACCATGAAGCGGTGACCGAAAGCGGGCCTGCGGGCAGAAAACAAACGACCGGCACAAGCCAGAGTTTTTTGGCCACAAATGCACCGACATTCAAACCGCGCCGGCTTTTCCGCAGTTTCGGGGAAACATGCTTCGTGCCGCTTGTCCTCAGCAGCACGCCTTCCGCTAACAAAAGAAGACCTGCTAAAATGGAGAGCCCGGCAACCATCGCATCGGTTGTGCCGCTCATCCAATCCGGCAGTTGAACCGGCAGCCATGTGAAAACAAAAAACAGGAGTACCGGTATGCCCAAGGTAAATGCCGGTGAGAGAAACCGGAATTGGCCTACGAGCGAAAATAAAATCGTCGCAGCCGCCACCGCAGCAAGAACAGGCCATGACACTTCAACCCCCGCCGCCACTGAGAGAGCGGAAAGGATCAACCCGCATATGAGCCCGGCAGGAAATAAAGACCGCAGTTCAAGCGATCCTTTATAAATCCTGATATGAAAATCGTTTCTTTCCCGCTTCACTCTTGCCGCACCAGAAACGAGCGCGAGCAACAGCGCATAATAGAATATCGGATGGAGAAAAAATCTTCCGATGCCTTTTAACACTTCAATGAGCCAAATCTGTTCCAACCGAAACACCATCCCCCGCACGTACCTATTTGTAGTATTATTTTAGCAGATTTTGGCGAAAAGCGCTTCGAAATTCCGGATTTTGTATGTGTCAAGTTTTTCAGCGATAGGGATATGTACCAAGTTTTTCGCGACAGGGGTTTAAAATCGGGTATTCTAAGACGCTCTTTTTGTACACTTTTGGCTACCGCGCTATGCTTGCTTTCCTGGCTCAGGAGGAAGCTGCCCCGAAGTGACGTAATATTTCTGTATAAAGATGGATAACAGGGGTGTTAATGCGCGCGAAATCCACTCGCTTTTCGTGGGCGGCCGGCGAGCCTCCTCGCTCGTGCCTCGCTGCGGGGATGGACTTCAAAGAGTTCCGGAGGACAGTTCAAAGGGGCATAACTAGACGCGCCCTATGTGAAGGAAGAGTCTCGTTTTTGCTTGCTTTCTTAACGTAGACGGACTCTATGTGAAGAAAGGCCTTCTTTTTCCCGCGCTTCCTTAACATAGGGCTTGCTAAATAAGTAAAATTCCTAGATTTGGAAAGGATGCTGACAGCTTTGGCAAAAATTTAAATACAAGGGGATTATAAAAATCCAAAGAAAAGCTTGCACTTGAAAACTGATTCAATGTATAGAAAAGACAGAATCGCATTTTCGAAGTTCTTCTAGAGCTTACTGACAAAGTGGGGACAAACACAGAAGTGGATTCGTTCAGCAAGCCCTTATGCCATCCAACTGTCAAATAAGTATCCTACACAAATTAAGAGAATTGCAAAAAGGAAGTGGACCTTTTTTCGTTTATTCCTGTTCTTTCTAAAATAAGAATTATGACTGCTACCAATCCAATATATACTGCACTTGCTACAAAGTTACTTACATTCGCCAAAAAGAGCGTGGGATACTTTTGACAAAAACCAGCTGTAACACCAAAAACAAGTAACAATAAAGGAATTCTTAATTTCCAATACATCATTAACCCCTTTTTCAAAGGCATAGTTATCTTTTCTTTATTATATTTCCGTCATAAGACAATGACCATAAGGATTTTTTCCAGACTCATAGATTTTCTGTCCAAACCGGCATCCACGTTTATTTTTCCGTTTTTTTACAATTGCGCTGGGAGTCGCAAAAAGTGGCAGTAAGACAGAGACATGAGAGTTAAGGGCAAAAAAAGCAAGTTGCTGCACGTTGGCTTGCAACCCGGTCCGCTAAAACGGTGTTACTTGCTGACAACCTTTAATGCGACTTGCAGCTGCAAATCGTTTTTTTCCGCGTGCGCCATTTTGTACAGCGATTTTTCCATTTCATCGGCCGTTTTTTGATTGATGCTGCCGGTTACCGGAAGGCCTTTGTCAAACTGGAACGCCTTGACGGCATTTTCCGTCTGGATATCGAAATAACCGTCTTCCCTTCCCGGTGAAAAACCAAGACTCTTTAGCATTTGCTGGGCGGTTTTGATTTGGGTGTTGTTCATATCCTTTTTCAACATGCGGCTGATTTGCAAAGCCTGGGCATCAAAATAGTCCGGCTGTTTCACTTCAATCGTCGGGGCAATGCCTTTATGATGGATCCAATGGCCATCGGGCGTAAGCCATTTAAACATGGTGAGTTTGATGATGCTCTCATCTTCCATCGGCACCGCTTCCTGCACCGTCCCTTTGCCGAATGTCCGGACGCCAATTAACGGATAATTTTCCGTTTCATGAAGTGCAGCCGCCATTATTTCAGAAGCGCTCGCGCTGCCTTTATCGACGAGAACCGCAACCGGGTAAGCCTTCTTTTTCTTCAGTTTGGACACATACTGGACACGGTGCCCGCTCCGTTCCTCAATTTGCAAATACGGCTTGTTTCTTGTAACAAACTGCTTGAGAATCGCTTCAACACTGGAAAGAAGGCCGCCCGGATTTCCCCGTACATCAATAACAAGCCCTTCCATGCCGCGGTTTTCAAGTTTTTCGAGCTGCTGTGCAAAATCTGTTGCCGTATCTTTTGAAAACTGGGTAATGCCGATATAACCGATTTTTTTCCCGTTTGCCTTTTTCATTTTCGAGTAGACCGTGTCAAGCGGGATTTCATCACGTTTGACCGTCACTGTCATCTGTTTGCCGGATCCGGCCCTTGAAATACCCAGCTTCACATTGGAGCCTTTTTTTCCTCTGATTCGTGTTGTCACTTCGTATAAGTCCATGCCTGCCGTACTTTTTCCGTTAATTGTTGTAATCACGTCTTCCGGGCGCAGTCCCGCTTTTTCCGCCGGGGAGTTTCTATAAGGAGAAACAATCAGTATTTTTCCGTTTTTTTTGGTAATTTCGGCGCCGATGCCTTGAAAAGAGGAATCCAGCGTGTCGTTGAATTGCGCGGCTGTCTCTTTGTCCATGTAGATGGAATACGGATCGTCCAATGTACTGACCATGCCTTTGATTGCGCCTTCCACAAGTGTTTTTTCGTCAACTTTCCGGACATAGGAACTTTTAATTAATTGGTATGCCTGGGCAATTTTTGTGAGGTCCGGCATATTGCTTGTCCCACCGGTTGTTTCCTGGCGGGTGGGGGCTGCCTTGTCCTTTTGTGAAAACCATTGGCCTGCCGTATAGCCGCCGCCTGCACCGGCAAGCAGCGATCCCGAAATCGCAAGCGCCAGCCATTTTCGTTTCATGGTGATGCCCTCCTTGTACAAGAAGCGCCGCCAAAAGCGGGGTTCTTCATCTCGATAATTCAATATATGTACAAGCCGGGGGGCATATGCCGGGTAGCGGAAAAAGACGGCGAAAGTCCCGCCGAGGATGCAAACAGGCTGCCGTGAAGCTAAAAAATGCGTAATGCAAAACGGGCTCTGGTTTCTTTAGGGGATACGTGATCCGGCCGACCATGCTGTTCACAAAACGGCACGAACGGGATGGAGCCACCATCACAACAGGTAAAAAAGAAGCCTCTTCCGCTAAGCCGGCAAAGCAAAAACGGAAGAAGCCGTAAAGAGGTTGAGGGGTTTTCCCCCGCGCTAATCTTAGCATCGCAAAAAATATGGATACGTTTCCTTGGTTCACGAAACGGCATCCAATTGCGGAACGGGCCGGTAACCCGCCGCAAAGTCTTCAATCATGGCGCTCGCCGTCGGAAACTTTCCGGCACCCGGACCTGTAAGGGTAATTTTTCCGATCAGGCTGCCGTAAATCGTGACGGCATTGTTGACGCCTTCCACCGCATAAAGGGCGTGTTCGGGAGGGACGAGGACAGGCTTAACGGATGCTTTCAGCGTCCTGCCATCACGGTATATGTCCGCAATATGCTTATAACGGAGTCCCTTCCGATCCGCTCTTTCAATATCCGCAAGCGAGAGGCCGCCTATCCCTTCAACTTCTACTTTCTCCCAGTCCGGCTGGGTTCCGAATACGAGCCGGCTCAGGATCATCAGCTTGCAAAAGGCGTCCTGCCCTTTTACATCATTGCCCGGGTCAGCTTCTGCGTAGCCGTGCTGCCTGGCGATTTCCAACGCTTCTTCAAACGGAAGATGTTTTTCGCGCATGGCCGATAAAACAAAATTGGATGTCCCGTTTAAAATCGCCTGTACACGCTGGATGTCATTGACCTGAAGCTGCTGGGAAATCGTCCGAATCACAGGGATGCCGCCTGCGGTTGTCGCTTCGTAACCGACAAACACGCCTTTTTCTTTCGCTTTTTCAAGCAACACATTTCCATATCGTGCAAACATGACTTTATTGGCAGTAATGACGTGGCAGCCTTTTTCAATCGCTTGTAAACAGTAGGAAAAGCCTGGTTCTTCCCCGACAATCGCTTCAAACACGACTTCAAGGCCGGGAATGGCGAGAACTTCCCGGAAGTCCGTCGTGACGAGTACAGAACTGTCAATGTTCCGCTTTTTACGGGGGTTTTTGATCAGAACCGCTGCAATCTCTACCTCGGCATGCAGCTTTTCTTTCAGCTGCTCGCGGTGGGTCCGGACCGCTTCGTACACGCCCTGGCCGACCGTCCCAAAGCCGAGCAGCGCTGCTTTAATCACTCTCATTATCCAAACTCCTCCCTACATCTAGCGCTCTTTCGCCTCTGAAGCGTTTCGTTCATTTAAAACGGTCAAGCGGTCCGACAGTATTCGGTGCAGCCGGTATCCAGAAGCTCCCGATCTGGATCAGGTATGCAGACCGTCCGGGCCGCAACATTGTTCAATGGGATCAGCCCAGAACATCGTATAAGTTTTCCGGATCACCTGTTGGCATTCGCATGGCGGCCTCGCACGAATCTGCCGGGCCTGCTCCCCGGTTTTACCGGGCTGTAACGGCTGTTGCTTTTGTAATGGCCTGATCGAGGTCGGCTGTCAAATCTTCGACGGCTTCAAGCCCGACGGACAGGCGGATCAAATCGCCCGTGACCCCTGATTTTTCCAGTTCTTCATCGCTCAGCTGCGAATGCGTGGTCGTTGCCGGGTGGATGATCAGCGATTTCGCGTCGCCGACATTCGCTACATGCGACCACAGCTTGATATTGTCGATCACGCGTCTTCCTGTTTCCCGGCCGCCTTTGACACCAAAGTTGACAATGGAGCCGTAGCCGCCGTTCAAATATTTTTGCGCCAGCTCATGGGAAGGATGGTCTTCAAGGCCCGGGTAATTGACCCACGCAACATCCGGATGGTTTTTCAGAAATTCCGCGACTTTCAATGCATTTTCGTTATGCCTTTCCACACGCAGATGCAGCGTTTCAAGCCCTTGCAGGAATAAAAAGGCGTTGTCCGGACTTAAAGTCGGCCCGAAGTCGCGCAAAAGCTGAACGCGAAGTTTTGTGGCGAACGCAGCCTGTGCCGTGTCGACGCCGTAGCGCAAGCCGTGATAGCTCGGATCCGGTTCGCTAAAGTCCGGAAATTTGTCTGTGTTCCAGTCAAAACGCCCGCCGTCAACGGCAACACCGCCGATCGCCGTTCCGTGCCCGCCGATCCATTTTGTCGCCGAATGGACAACCACGTCCGCGCCCCATTTGATCGGATTCGCGCCATACGGAGAAGCAAACGTGTTGTCGACAATCAAAGGAATACCGTTTTCATGGGCCACTTCCGCTACTTTTTCCACGTCGAGCACCTGCAGGCTTGGGTTGCCGATAATTTCCGCGTACAATGCTTTTGTTTTCGGGGTGATCGCCTGGCGGAACGCTTCAGGGTCGGACCCGTCCACAAACTTGACGTTAATGCCGTATTTCGGCAATGTCACGGCAAACAAATTATAGGTACCGCCGTAAAGGTTGCTGGCAGATACGATGTCATCACCCGCACGAACAATGTTCAAAATGGAGAAGGCAATGGCCGATGCGCCGGATGATAAACCGACAGCCGCCGTTCCGCCTTCCAGTGCAGCAACACGTTTTTCAAAAACATCTACAGTCGGATTGCCGAGACGGGAATAAATGAAACCTTCTTTTGATAAATTGAAGACGCCCTCCGCATGTTCTGTATCCGGAAAAACGTAAGAAGTCGTCCGGTATACCGGTACGGCGCGCGATCCTGTCGCCGGGTCCGGTTCCTGGCCGCCGTGCAACAATAAAGTTTCCGGTTGGAATGATGGTTGTGTCATTTTAAAGCCTCCTGATTTTTTAAAATTTTTTCGTGAAAGATGGAAGAGGAAATGAAAAAACCCTCTTCGTAAGGGAAGAGGGTTACAATGTATGTAAGTTCCTCCCTTATCTTTCAGACGCATGTCTGTAGGAATTAGCACCTTTTCAGGCAAATGCCTGAAGGTTGCCGGGCTTCGCAGGGCCTAGTCCCTCCGCCGCTCTCGATAAGAGTTTCTTTTCATAATTCAATTTTGAATGACTTATTGTTTAAGATTATAGAAGAACAATGGCAAACCGTCAACCTTTTTTTGAAAAAATTTTCTTTTTCTTCTACAATATTGGCGACAATAGCCGGGAAATGGACTCTTTAAACCGCACATAAAGCGGCCGGTTCTGGTAATCATGGAGCGTTAATTCGGTTGATTCGGCCATATCGTCCCGGAAAACGCCGGCAAGTGTGCCGGAAAGCTCACGGTCGTACAGCACGGCGTTCACTTCAAAATTGAGACGGAAACTGCGCACATCGATATTGGCCGTCCCAACGGAAGCAATTTTCCCGTCTACGACAATCATTTTCGCATGGATGAACCCTTTTTGATAAATGTACACTTTGACGCCCGTTTTTAACAGCTGGCCGATGTTGGAAAGCGTCGCCCAATAGACAAACATATGATCCGGTTTATTTGGAATCATAATCCGAACATCCACTCCGGATAAGGCGGCAAGCGTCAGCGCATTCAGGAGGCTGTCATCCGGAATAAAATACGGTGTTTGCAAATAAATATATTTTTTGGCGGAATTGATCATTTTAATATAGCTGTTTTTAATCTGCTCCCATTCAGAATCGGGGCCGCTTGAGACGATTTGGATATCGGTTTCACCCTGCGATGGGATGACCGGGAAATAACGTTCTTCATCTCTTACATCGTGCGGTGACGCCTGATTCCAGTCCAAAATAAAGCGGGTCTGCATGGCATAAACAGCACTCCCTACAATCCGTAGATGCGTATCCCGCCAGTAACCGAATTTCTTATTCAGGCCAAGATACTCATCCCCAACATTAAAACCACCGATATATCCGATCTGCCCATCAATAATCGCCAATTTCCGGTGATTCCTGAAATTGACGCGCAAATTGACGAGTGGGATCCGGGCAGGAAAAAAGGACGCCACTTCCCCACCAGCAACAACAAGCGGCCGGAAAAATTTGCGGCGGAACAGCATCCGCGACCCCATATCATCATAAAGCAGCCGCACCTTTACGCCTTCTCTTGCTTTTTGCGACAGCAGTTCAATCAATTCATGGCCGAGGCGGTCATTCCGGAAAATATAATATACAAGATGAATACTGTCTTTTGCATTCCGGATGTCTTCAAATAAAGCCTCGAATTTTTTCCTGCCGTCTGTAAATATATCGACGTGATTGTCCTGGGAAAGGATTGCCCCGTCATTCATCAGCAGCATATAAACGAGATCCTTGTACTGGATTGTCCGCTCATCATGAAACGGAAACCGGTTTTCGCGCAGCAGTTCAATTTGCTGCTGGGAAATTTCCTTAATGCCGATCTTCTCCTGTACCTTCCAGTCAAAAATTTTCCGGCGGCTTAAATTTTGCCCGAATACCAAATACAGGATAAAGCCGGCAATCGGCAGGAATAACAGCACCAAAAGCCATGCCCAAGTTGCGCCGACATCCCGCCGTTCCAGGAAAATAACGGTTCCCGCCAGAATAAAATTCAAAAGAAACAAGATAACCAGTAGTACCGTTATAATCATTGCGTTCTCCTTTTCGTACACCCTTTGTTCCTGCTTGAGGTTTGTTTTCAGCTCACGTCCGGGTTACCGTGATGCGTTTGGAATTGATATAGGATATGTTTGCGCAGGAAAAACGACAATTGTATCATACCATAATATTTATCGCCTTACCTATCGTACAGCACTTTTCCTGCAAATGCATTGAAAAAGAACCGCACCAATGGATACGGTTCTTTTTTTCGTCCTTATTAAAAGTTAACATAGTTTCTCGGGTTTTGGGCACCGGTATGTGGCGGTGGTGTCCAGCGGCCGTTATAAATTTCAAAGTGAAGATGCGGTCCTGTTGATTCCCCGGTATTTCCCATTGCTCCGATCTGCTGCCCTTTGCTGACGTGCTGCCCGGTGCTGACGCTGTACGAGCTCAAATGGGCATAAACGGTTGTGTACAACTTCCCGTTAATATAGTGGGTGATCATGACGCAATTCCCGTATGAAGAAGAGTGGTACGCCCTAAACACGACACCGTCGGCTGCAGCGACAACCGGTGTCCCGATGCTGTTGGCAATGTCAATGCCCGGATGGAACCCGCCGGAACGCCCACCGAATTCAGATGAAATATATCCGGATGCCGGTCGCGTAAAGGATCCGGAAGATACTTGCGGAAGGGATCCGCCGGAATGGCTCCCGGAACTTGACTTGACCGATGCAGAGCGGGTTGTCCCTGCGTTTGATCCTGCTGATCCTGTTGATCCTGTATTCGTTTGTGCCTTTGCTGCTGCATCTGCTTTTGCTGCAGCCTTTCTTTCTTCCTCCGCTTGCTTTTTCGCAAACGCAATGGCTTTTTCAATGGAAGCTTTTTGGTCAGCCAGGATACTCTTTTGTTCACTCAGCGACATTTTCTCTTCCTTAAGGCTGTCTTTTTGTTTTTCCAACTTTTTGATTAATGCCGATTTCTCGCTCTCATCCTGTTTCAGACTGTCTTTTAATGATTGTAAATCAGACAGCATCGATTCCAAATCGGACAGTTTCTTTTCCACTGAAGCCTGTTTGTCCTTTAAATCCTGTTCATCTTTTTTCTGTTCTTCCAAAATTTGCCGGTCTGCTTCAACCAATGTCTTCACTGCTGAAAAGCGGTCAATAAAATCACCAACGCTTTTCGCTTCAAGAAAAACATCCAAATAATTGACCGAACCGCCGCCGTTTTTCTGCATTGCACGGGCGCGGTCTTTTAAAATAGCGTTCCGGTCTTCAATCCGCTTTTTGATTTCAGCGATATTTTTCTTCAAATCAGCAATCTGGTCTTTCGTTGTACTGATATTCTGTTCCTGCTCGCTGATTTTTTTGTTCGCCGATTGAATTTTCGATTCAATGGCCTCAAGCTGGCCGCCGAGAGAAGCCTGCTTGTCTTGAATGTCGGAAATCTGGTTTTCTTTTTTGTTCATCTCTGATTCGACATTGGAAAGTTTACTCTCAATCTCGCTTTTTTTCTGCTGCAAATCGCCGGCCGCAGCAGCATTGGACTGGTAGCCGAACAGGCCGCCCAGGCTGAGCGTGCATATAACAGCAGCAGGCAGAATGGAACGCTTCTTCATCTTTTTCCCCCTCAAAGCAAAATGTTTTTGTTTTATGTATCCGGGGACGCAACGCCCCGTTTTTCCTGTGTTTTAAAATGAACAGAAAGGGTATAGAATAAAAAATCAGGCGGACGGGAGTGGAATGCATCCCGGCCGTTCCCGTTACACTTTCAAATAACGGCGGATCGACATCGAACTGCCCCAGATTCCAATGCAGACGCCAAGTACAAGCAGCAGGCCGTCTACGCCGTAAATGAACGGGCTGATATCAAGCATATGGATAATATTGTTTTGCAGCTTCGGCTCTACGATTTTATAAACGGAGTAATAGCCGAAAGAAATCAGCACAATCGGCAGTATGGACCCCAGGATTCCGAGCCAGAGCCCTTCGAGAAGAAACGGCCAGCGGATAAACCAGTTTGTCGCCCCTACCAGTTTCATAATCTCGATTTCTTTTCTTCTGGCAAAAATCGTAATTTTAATCGTATTTGAGATAAGGAACATCGCCGTAAGCAGCAGGGCAATGATTAACACAAGCCCGACATTGCGGCAGATACTTAAAACATGGAACAGCTTTTCCACTTTTCCTTTCCCATAAATGACGGATTCGACATGGTCCATTTTTTGAATTTGCGCCGCAACTTTTGGCGTGTCCGTCGGCTGCTTTGTTTTGACAATAAATACATCATACAATGGGTTGTCCTGCTGGAACAGTTTAAAATCATCACCCATTCTTTTAATCAATTCTTTTAGTTCCTGTTGTTTAGAAGAAAACTTGACGGAATTGACGGCGTTCAGACTCTCAATCTCGCTTTCCAATTTTTCCCTGTCGGCAGCCTTTGCCGCTAAGTCGATATGGACGCGAATTTCCACGTCGTTTTCAATATCGGAAGCAAATTTATTCATGTTCAGGATGATCACGAAAAATACGCCGACAAGAAGCAGGGTAATCGTTACGGCACTTGCCGATGCAAACATCATCCAGCCATTCCGGCCAAGGCTTTTAAAACTTTCCCGGAAGTGGCGTTTAAGCGTATTAATCTTCATAACCGTAACCTCCCAGCTGCTCATCGCGTACCACTTTCCCACCTTCAATGGCGATGACGCGGTGCTTGTTTGTGTTTACAATATCACGGTTATGGGTAGCCATGACAACCGTTGTCCCGGTTACGTTGATGTCTTCGAGGATTTTCATAATGTCCCATGAAGTTTCCGGATCGAGGTTTCCAGTCGGCTCGTCCGCAATGACCACTTTCGGCATGTTGACGATGGAACGCGCGATAGAAACCCGCTGCTGTTCACCGCCGGACAACTCAGAAGGCAGCATTCTTGCTTTATTTTTCAACCCGACCTGGTCGAGTACTTCCATGACGCGGCTCCGGATATAAGAAGGTTCCTGCTCGATCACTTCGAGGGCAAAGGCGATATTTTCATATACAGTCAATGTCTGCAGCAGCTTAAAATCCTGGAATACAACACCGATCTGCCGCCGGAAATAAGGAATCCGTTTGTCCCGGAGCTTTGAAAGATTGATGCCGTTCACGATGACATTTCCTGCTGTCGGCTTTTCTTCGCGGTAAATCAGTTTGACGAGCGTGGATTTACCCGCGCCGCTCGGGCCAACGATATAAACAAATTCGCCCTGGTTGATTTTTATATTTAACCCGCTCACAGCCATGACGCCGTTCGGGTACTTTTTATAGACGTCCTTTAATTCTATCATTTCCTCACCTAGCTTTTTTTCAATGTAACGTGCCGGAATGAAAAATATGTCAACGGAACCGGCAAAAAACGCCAATTTTTGCATTCCCTGCACACCCGTCCCTGTAAAAGAGCCGTACAGGATGATTTGCTGTAAGAAAAGGCTGTGTGAAAACCTTTCCGCATAAAATTTGACTTTTTTCTCTTTTCAACGCGCGAGAATTCGCATAATTGCTCGAAATTCGCACATTTATTATTATAGCATCCCTACCCTTGAGCGACATTACAGTTTTGTTTCAAATTTTCTAATGGGGGTGAACACTTTTTTGAGGATCGCTTCGCATTTTGGAACTTTTTAAGCCTTGTCTGAAACTGGAAATGAATACCGTTGACACTTCCCCATCATTTTCCCTCCCTCGACAAAAACAAAATAGGGATTCCCGTCGTATGGGAATCCCTATTTTCATTCAGTGTGTCCTCGCATTCACTTTTTTGAAAAAACCCGGTAATAAAAGAAATTGCGCTTACAACACAGTCCGCCACTAAAAATGTCCCTATTCATCTATCTTCATTATATCCTTGACCTGTAATGTTAGTTGGGACGAAGATCATAATAATGCCTGAACCTAACCACTACTAATCAATTGTAATATAGATAGCATGGTTACAAATGATTCCTTTATATCATAAGGCATTCTCATTTCGGCAGTGCCATATATACTGAGATTGCCAAAAAAATGAAACCGACTACAAGTTCAATCCCAAATCTGGCTGTCTTGTTTTTCCTGTACTTAAAGCTGTTCACAAGAAGAACAATTCCGACAACAAAGCAAAAAAGCATGACCCAAAACCCCATGATTTTTCTCCCCATTCTTCTATAAAGATCCATTATCTCTTTGGATTCCCGCTTTTGTAATCCCATCCCCGTATGGTTAGAAGTAGTACAAAGGTACAAACGAATAACAGAAACATGATGTGAATTTATTTCCTGTATTACAACCAATTGGAAATTTTTTTACATTATAACACACGGCTTTTATATTTGTAAACGTTTAATTTTATTTTTTCGTTTTTTCAAAAAGGTCGCGTAACGCTTGCCTTTTTAGCCCATACTGAGCCAGTATTTTTGCAGTTGCTGTAGAAAAAACTTTCCACCTTTACCAAAAAACGGGCCGGTTTTCCGGTCCGTTTTTGTCATTTTTTCTTGGAAAGCCATTTCGCGACTTTTTGGGCATCGTCTCCCTTTAAAAGCCCTTTTGGCATGTCTCCTTTTCCGTTTTCAATGACATTTAAAATCTGTTTTTCGTTGAGCTTAGAACCGATATGCTGCAAATTCGGCCCGACATTCCCTTGCAATTGATCGCCATGGCAGGCAGAACATTTTTGGTCTACCAGTTTTTCGGCATCGCCGCCATTTGCCGTGTTTTTCCCGCCGTCTGATGATGGAGACCCGTTCCCACAGGCGGAAAGTCCAGCTGCAAGTAGAATCGCCGCCATAGCTGCGCGCCATTTCATATGAAGCCCTCCCTCCTATGCACATTCTTCTTTCATTATACCGAATGTCCGCCTAGGCAGGGAAAGAAATACGAAAAACGCGTAAACCGGCGGCTACGGCATGTTAAAACCTTCGCCCAGCACTTCGGCGGCATCCATCACAACAACAAATGCCTTCCCGTCAATGGTTTTGACAAGGTTTCTTAACTTAATAAATTCAGACTGGTCGACGACACACATTAAAATCGGCTTTTCCTGGTCGGTAAATCCGCCATATGCATGGAGCCTTGTAACCCCCCGGTCGATCTGGAACAAAATCTCTTTCCGGATATCCTCGTGTTTGTCAGAAATGATCAGTACATTTTTCGAACGGTTCAGGCCGACCTGGACGAGGTCAATGGTCTTGCTTGTGACAAACAGCCCGATGATTGCATACAAACCCTTTTCAATATCAAAAACGGCAGCTGCTGACAGGACAACAAGCCCGTCAATCGCAAGCACACATTTCCCGAGTGAGATGCCGGTAAATTTATGGATAATTTGCGCGGCCAAATCGGTTCCGCCGGTTGAAGCCCTGCCAAGAAACACAATCCCGAGCCCAGCCCCGACGCCGATTCCACCAAAAAGTGCGGCCAGCAATGCGTCATGCGTCCACGGCTGCCAATTTTCCGTCAAAAAAACAACAAACGGCAAAAACAAGGTGCCAACAAGTGTTTTAATGCCAAATTGGTAGCCAAGAAAAATGAGGCCGGCAATAAATAGCGGAATGTTGAGCCCCCATTGCACGTAAGCCGGCTTCCATCCGAACACCCCGTGCAAAATCGTGCTGATCCCGCTGACGCCGCCGGACGCAATATTATTTGGAAGCAGGAAAACATTAAATGTAATGGCAACGATCGCTGATCCAGCAAGGATATAAATGTATTCTTTCAGCATCGTCCAGTATTTGTTCTCCGGCTTTCTCCTTTTCTTTGCCATTTCCCTCCCCCTTTTCATAAAAAAACGGATGCCACACACCAATATACAGGACCGCTTGTTTCGCACCCCTCTATATTTTTTGGCATTGTGGCATCCGGCCTGTCATGCGTTCAATTTTTCAGAAAAACTTTTTCTCATTACGAAATATGCGCACGCAGGTAAGCGTCAATGAACGGATCAATTTCGCCATCCATTACCGCCTGGACATTCCCTGTTTCAACATTTGTGCGGTGATCTTTTACCATGGAATATGGATGGAAAACATAAGAACGGATCTGGCTGCCCCACCCGATCTCTTTCTGTTCGCCGCGGATTTCTGCCAATTGTTTCTCTTTTTCTTCTACTTCTTTTTGGTACAATTTCGCTTTCAGCATTTTCATGGCTTGTTCGCGGTTCTGAATTTGCGAACGTTCCGATTGGCAGGAGACGACAATCCCGGTCGGAATATGGGTAATCCGGACAGCCGAAGACGTTTTGTTAATGTGCTGGCCGCCTGCCCCGCTTGCCCGGTATGTGTCGACACGCAAATCTTCCGGCCGGACTTCCACTTCAATGTTGTCGTCTATTTCCGGCATCACTTCGCACGAGACGAACGAAGTGTGGCGGCGGCCGGCTGCATCAAACGGCGAGATCCGGACAAGGCGGTGAATGCCTTTTTCCGCTTTAAGATAACCGTACGCGTTATGCCCTTTGAAAAGGAGGGTGACGCTTTTCACACCGGCTTCGTCGCCCGGGAGGTAATCAAGGGTTTCGACTTTAAAGCCTTTTTTCTCGCCCCAGCGTGTATACATTCTGAGCAGCATGGAACACCAGTCCTGGGATTCTGTACCGCCCGCGCCAGGGTGCAGTTCCAAAATCGCATTGTTCGCATCATACGGTCCGTTTAAAAGCAGCTGCAGCTCGTATTCATTTAATTTTTCCGTGAACGCTTCAAGCTCAGCCTCGAGCTCTTCTTTCAGTTCCGAGTCATTTTCTTCTTTGGCCAGTTCGTGCGTGACTTCGAGATCCTCCTGTTGCGACTCGAGTTCACGGTAGCCGTTTACCATTTCTTTTAAAGCATTGGATTCATTAATAATTTTTTGTGCTTCCTGCTGGTCGTCCCAAAAGTTCGGTTCCAGCATTCTTTCTTCCAGTTCAGCAATACGTGTCTCTTTTTCTTCTAATTCAAAGAGACCCCCTGAAACCCGCTAATTTCTTAGCTGTATTTTCCAATTCCGCTCTAATTTCTGATAACTCCATTCCATTCACCTCATTAAATTTTTCTGCTGTTTTCCGCAAAAAAGAAGGGCGGCGTTTTGCCCCTCCTTTTTTACGTATGCCTGCCTGATTTTAAGCCTCAAGCCGGCCGTGGCAGTTTTTATACTTTTTGCCGCTACCGCACGGGCAAGGGTCATTCCGGCCGATGCGCACTTTTTTGCGGATCGGTTTTTTCTTCACAATTGTTTCTTCCCCGCCCGGCACGACAGCCTGGCCCTTTGCCACTTCCTGGCGCTCCAGATTGGTTTGGATTTCTGCTTTCATAATATATTTTGCCGTATCTTCCTCGATGGATGCAACCATATTTTCAAACATGGCAAAGCCTTCCGACTGGTATTCGCGCAGCGGGTCGATCTGGCCGTACGCGCGCAAGTGGATCCCTTCGCGGAGATGGTCCATCGCATCAATATGGTCGATCCATTTTGAGTCAACAGAGCGCAGCAAAATGACTTTTTCAAATTCGCGCATCTGTTCCGGCCCGAATGCTTCTTCTTTTTCATCATAGCGCATCTTCACTTTTGCCATGATCAAGTCAACCATTTCGTCCGGTTCTTTTCCGAGCAAGTCTTCCCGCGAGATGTCGCCTTCACGAAGCAGATTGGTCAAGACATAATCGACAATGCCCTGCAAGTTCCATTCTTCCTCATCTTCATGAAGCGGTGCATTAGCGTTGACAACGCGTTCTACGACCGAGCGGATCATTTTTTCAACGATTTCACGCAAATTATCCGCCGTCAGTACTTCATCGCGCTGCTTATAGATGATCTCACGCTGTTGCCGGAGGACATCATCATATTGGAGCAGTTGTTTCCGGGCATCGAAGTTATTGCCTTCCACCCGTTTTTGTGCAGATTCAACGGCGCGCGACACCATTTTGCTCTGGATCGGCTGCGTATCATCCATGCCGAGCCGTTCCATCATGCTCTTCATATTATCCGATCCGAAACGACGCATCAGTTCATCTTCCATTGACAGATAAAACTGTGTGATCCCGGGATCTCCTTGGCGTCCGGAACGCCCACGCAACTGGTTGTCGATCCGCCTTGATTCATGGCGTTCAGTTCCGATAACGGCAAGGCCGCCCAGTTCCACGACACCGTCGCCAAGCTTGATATCGGTACCGCGCCCGGCCATGTTCGTCGCGATCGTGACCGCGCCTTTTTGCCCGGCCTGTTTGATGATCTCCGCTTCACGCGCATGGTTTTTCGCGTTCAACACGTTATGCGGGACGCCTTTCTTTTTCAGCATTCGGGAAATCAATTCAGACGTTTCGATCGCAACCGTCCCGACAAGTATCGGCTGGCCAAGGTCGTGCCGCTGCTTTATATCCTCAACAACGGCTCTGAACTTGCCTTCCATCGTTTTGTAAATCAAATCCGGCCGGTCATCGCGGATGATCGGGCGGTTTGTCGGGATCACGACAACACGCATGTTATAAATGTTGCGGAATTCTTCTTCTTCCGTTTTCGCTGTACCGGTCATCCCGGCCAGCTTCGCATACATCCGGAAATAGTTCTGGAATGTGATCGTGGCCATCGTCATGCTTTCGTTCTGGATCTCCACGCCCTCTTTTGCTTCAATCGCCTGATGGAGCCCTTCACTGAAACGGCGGCCTTTCATCAGGCGGCCGGTGAACTGGTCGACGATGATGATTTCCCCGTCCTGCACAACATAGTCGACATCCCGGTGCATCGCAACATTGGCTTTCAGCGCCTGGTTAATATGGTGGTTGATTGTCACATTGCGGATATCGTACAGGTTGTCGATATGAAAATATTTTTCGGCTTTCGTGATGCCATCTTCCGTCAGCAGCACGCTCTTCGTTTTCACGTCATAAGTGTAATCTTTTTCTTTTTCCAATGTACGCACAAATGCGTTCGCTTGTGTATACAGTGCCGTCGATTTTTCGGCTTGTCCGGAAATAATAAGCGGCGTCCGCGCTTCATCGATTAAAATCGAGTCGACTTCATCGATGACCGCAAAATAAAGCGGCCGCTGCACTTTTTGTTCTTGGTAGAGCACCATATTGTCGCGCAAATAATCGAAGCCGAATTCATTGTTCGTCCCGTATGTGATATCTGCTGCATATGCGGCCTGTTTTTCTTCGTTCGACATATTGGTTAAATTCAGGCCGACAGTAAGCCCAAGAAATTGGTACAGCTTGCCCATTTCCTCGGCATCCCGCTTCGCCAAGTATTCGTTCACTGTGACGACATGGACGCCTTTTCCGGACAGGGCGTTCAAATAAACCGGCATCGTCGCGGTCAGCGTTTTTCCTTCACCGGTTTTCATTTCGGCAATATTTCCTTCATGGAGCGTAATACCGCCCATCAGCTGGACATGATAAGGATAAAGCCCGAGCACACGTCTGGCGCCTTCCCGGACAACCGCAAAAGCTTCCACAAGCAGGTCATCAAGGCTCTCGCCGTTTTGGTAACGCTGCTTAAACTCTTCCGTCTTGTCGCGCAGCTGCTCATCCGACAGCTTTTCCATATCCGACGCCAATTCCTCAATCTGGTTTGCGATCTTCTCAAGATGTTTCAGTTCACGTTTGTTGGCATCAAAAACTTTGTCCAAAAAAGCCACCATTCAAAACGCTCCTTTATTTCAGTATCAAAACAGGACTTTTCGGCCCTATCGTTGTAATTGCCATGACTTTTAAATTTTAATTATAGCACAGTTTCTTTTCTGCGTCTCTTTTTTCGCCGGGTTTTCCCGGCCGTGTCAAACCAGGGTTTCCATGCTTTTTGAGGAAAGTTCCGATGATACAGCCCCGGATGCGGCCGGGTGCGTGTATTTTGTTTCCTGAAATATACCTTATTGTATTTTAACACTGAAACGGAGCGCATACAACAAAAGAACCCGGGGTGGGCAGCAGGCCCGGGCGGAAGAGACCGGATTGAGGATGCTGCCGGTGCTTAAGATTATATAAAATGAACAAAATATGGCTGCTCTGTTGCCTGCTGCAAAAAGCCATCGCCATGCAAATGGACGCCCGGGGCTGATGCACAACTTCAGTTATATCGTCTATATCGTCATTTAAAATCCATGCCGGGCAACCGGTTTTTAACCTCCAGGGAGATTCCGGCTTTCCCGGTTCGGCATGCCCGGGCCGCTGTCTGAAAAAAAATGAAGAGGCCTGAGCACCCATTTGGAATTGGAAAAGCGTTTTACCAGGCCGCCACCATGCCGTCCGCACGCGATTCCGTGCCGCCCATCAGTACGCCCGTGTCCGGATTCCGCCAGATGATCTGGCCGCGGCCGAAACCGCCCGTATCCGCAGCCACATGGACATCGTGCCCTTTTCGGATCAGCCCTTGCACAAGGTGATTCGGAAAATGGGGTTCTACCAGCACTTTTTTCCCCTCCGTCCATTGCCATCTCGGGGCATCCAGCGCCTGCTGCGGATGAAGATGAAAATCAATCGTGTTCATGATCACTTGGAAGTGGCCCTGCGGTTGCATATAGCCGCCCATCACCCCAAACGGCCCGACCGCTTCCCCGTCTTTTGTTAAAAAGCCGGGAATAATCGTATGATACGTCTTTTTGCCGGGTTTCAATGCATTCACATGCGTTTCATCCAAAGAAAAATCATGCCCCCGGTTTTGCAAAGCAATTCCTGTGCCCGGAACGACAATGCCGGAGCCGAATCCCATATAATTGCTTTGGATATAAGAAACCATATTCCCTTCCCCGTCCGCTGCCGCCAAATAGACAGTGCCGCTCTTTGGCAGTTCATACGGTTCCGGATCCAGCGCCAGATCCCCGATCAGCCTGCGCCGGTTTGCAGCATAGCCTTCCGAAAGCAAGTGTGCAATGTCCGCCTTCATTTCACCGGCATCTGTAATGAACGCTTTGCCGTCTGTAAAAGCGAGTTTCATTGCTTCAATTTGTTTATGATAGGTATCCACGCAGTCTTTTTCACGAAATTCAAATCCTTGCGCAATATTGAGCGCCATCAACGCAACAAGCCCCTGCCCGTTCGGCGGCATTTCCCACACCTCATAGCCCCGGTAGCTGGCGGAAATCGGCTCCACCCATTCGGGATGATAAGCCTCCAAATCTTCCCTGCTTAAAAAGCCGCCCCATTTCCGGATACAGGCACTGATTTTTTCTGCAAGCGGCCCCCTGTAAAAACTTTCTGCTTTCGTTTCCGCAATTTCCTTTAATGCCGCGGCATGCCCGGGCGATTTCCACACTTCCCCGATTGCCGGCGCCCTGCCGTCCGGCGCAAACGTGTCAAACCATGGCTGGAACATTTCTTCTTTAAAAATCGTTTGAAACTGGCGGAATGCCCTTTCCCAGTATTTTCCCAAAACCGGCGAAAGCGGGTACCCCTCTTCCGCATACCGGATTGCCGGTTGCACAACGTCTGCCAGCGGGAGCCGCCCGAATTTTTCCGATAGCGCCGCCCATGCTGCCGGCGCGCCCGGCACCGTAATCGGGACCACCCCATAAGCCGGCATTTTTTCATACCCTTGTTTTTTCACGGCCTCAATGGAAATCGACTGCGGTGCGGGCCCGCTTGCATTTAAACCGTGCAGTTTCCCGCCCGCCCAAACAATGGCGAATGCATCTGAACCGATGCCGTTCGAGGCCGGCTCCACGACCGTTAAGGCGGCGGCTGCGGCAATAGCGGCATCAATCGCATTGCCGCCTTTTTGTAAAACTTCAAGGCCGGCCTGGGCAGCTAACGGCTGTGAAGTGGCAACCATTCCTTTTTTGGCAAAAATGGTATTTCTGGTGGATACATAAGGATGATACAAGTAATCCAGGTTCATCATTTTCCCCCCTCGTATAAAATGCACTCTTTTTTCCTGTTCGCAAGTGTAGGCCTTGCCGGCTGCTCGTCCGCTCCGGTTTTCAGTCTGTCATCCGGGCTTTTCTCCTGCCTACCTTGCCATTTTCTTTATCCCTAAACCTATGCGCCGGCTGATTTTCATCCTTCTGCCGATGCCGCGTTCCTTTTCGGCTTGCGTTGTTTGCTTAAAAACCGCCCCCGGCTTTACCGGGCCCGTTTTGCTTTCACCGGATGGGCTCATGCTGCAAAAGCACCCGCGGATTCACCGCGGGTGCTTGTTCGTCCGTTCCTTATTTTGTTTCAATCAGCCCGTATTTGCCGTCTTTGCGGCGATATACGATGTTCGTATGATTTGTTTCCGCATCGGTGTAAATGAAGAAGTTGTGGCCCAGAAGGTTCATTTGCAGCACTGCTTCTTCACTGTCCATCGGTTTTAAGTTAAAATGTTTGGTCCGCACAATTTGCAGTTCTGAGTCTTCTTCTTTCCTGGCTTGTTTTTCTTTAAGTCCGGTGTCCGGAGTAGTGAACAGTTCCCTCGTGCTTCCTTTTTCGCGCAGTTTCCGGTTTACTTTTGTTTTATGTTTGCGGATTTGCCGCTCCAATTTGTCAGCAATCAGGTCAATTGCCGCATACATATCCTCATTGGTTTCTTCCGCACGCAATACAACCTGCGGCATCGGAATCGTAATTTCCACTTTGGAAGTTTTATCCGGATTGACTTTAAGTTTTACATTGACGGAAGTGTCTGGCGTTTCTACGAAATACCGATCCAACTTGTTCACTTTTTTCTCAATATAATCCCGAATCGCCGGAGTTACCTCAATGTTTTCGCCACGAATGTTGTAGTTCATCATGTGGACCCCTCCTCATAACTGGCAGCCCCTTGCATACCGCGGTATGCTCGTACTTTCACTTTGAACAGTGAAAGCGCTACCTTCTCTAATAATCTTACACTTATATATTTACACATTGCCTGTCTAAATTCCTTCTTTTTTGGCGAATTTTTCTTAGAAATATTTGTCATCCCCCCGATGGTGCTGTAAAAAGCAGTTTACACGGCTTTCCCTGAAAAAAAAGAAGTTCTGCATTGATCAGAACTCCTATCTTTTCCGGTCATAAAACCTTCCATCATTTAACTGCAGGGACTGGTACGGATTAATATACTGCTTCATGGACGTTTTCTTTTTCGCAGCTTGTTGGATGTCGCTCCGGATGCCGGACAGCGTTTCCTGCATCAGGGGCTTCAATTGTTTGTCAAGATCCATGATTTTTCTTCCAAGCAATTGCGCTTCAGCGGAAAAAGGCGGTTTCATGGCAGCAAGCAGCGCGCCGCGTCGGTCAAGGAGCCGGTGGATGTTTTGGATCAAGGTATCCCTCGGCTGCTCTTTATGAAATTCCGAAAGCAGCGCTTCCGTTAGCTCCAGGCAGGCGGCTAGATCGCCCATCATACTTTGCCGCCCTGCCCGTATGTTTGCCGGCGGTTTGCCTGGATGACCTGCTTCCAGGTGTCGCGGAAACCCGTTACCAACTCTTCCGCTGTATCGAGTTTTGACATATCATTTTTCACATTGGCCTGGATCAGTTCGCGCAGGATAAAATCGTAAAGGGAAAGCATCTTTTCTGCATCTTCAAATTTGCCCGTATCGAGCGTCATCATCAATTCACGGATGATGTTTTGCGCTTTTTGGATGTTTTTATTTTTTTCTTCAAAATTTTTGTTTTCAATGGCTTTTTTCGCCAAATGGATAAACTTCAGGCAGCCATTGTACAGCATCAATGTCAGCTCGCCCGGCGATGCGGTTGCAATCGAGTTGTTCTGATACGCCTGGTATGGATTACGTGTTGCCATTTACGGCCCCTCCTTTAACTATTGCTGACTGAAAAAGCTGGATAAATAAGTATATTGGCTGTTGTATTTTTGGATCGCTTGCTCCATTGCTGTAAACTGCGCATAATAACGGTCTTCAAGCTTGTCCAGTTTGTCATTCATGTCACTAATTTTATCCGTCAAATCGTTGATGTTTTTCCCGATCGTGAACTGGGTGTTCACATAAGTGGACTTTCCGGCTTTGTCAACGATCGTGTTATACGTTTGATTGACGCTGTCGTACAGCCTTTGGACAATGCCTTTTTCCGATGTTGTGCTACCGGACGCGCGAAACAGGAGTTCAACCGAATCCGGATCGTTTTGGATCGCAGCCTTCAGCTTGTCTTCATCAATTTCCAGCTTGCCGCCTTCCAGCCAGTCGGAAGTTGTCGTGATGCCGATGCTTGATAATTGGCTGTATTCGGATGAAATATTGGCGTTATTTACTTTTGAATAAATCAATGACCGCATGTTCGACAGGGAACTTTTCAGCGTCATATCATTCCTTAAAAGGCCGCTTCTCGCTTTTTTATCCCATTGGTCCTGCTGCGTGTCCGTCAATTCCTTGCGTTGGTCGTCCGTAAGCGGCGCATAATCCGGGTAGCGGTCTTCATTCAGCTTCGACTGCACGGCATCAATCAGGCTGTTATACTGGTCCACAAAATCTTTGATGTTTTTGAAAATGGTGTCCGTATCGTTAGAGACCGTAACCGTGACGGGTGTATCAAATTTGCTTTTAAGGGTGTACGTTACGCCGTTGATGGCGAACGTGTTGGATGTCCGTTCGGTATCCAACCCATTTATGTTGAACACGGCATTCGTACCACCGTATTCAGTGCTGCCGCTAAATTTTAATGTATCCCGCAAAAAATCGTAAGTATCTGTATCAGAAGAAATAATGATTTCATTACCGTTATCCACAGATGAAGACGAATTAAAATTACCGGTCTCTTTTCTCGTCAGCGTAAACATATCTTTATATTCGTCATAATACATTGTCAAACCTAAGTTTGAATTGTTCACTTTAGAAATGACATCATTTAACGTTTTATCCGCGCCGATATAAAAATTGCCGTTCACCAGCCCGCTTGAAGTATACGTTTTTAAGTTAAAAGAAGTGTAATTTTGCTGGTAGCTGATTTGGATAGCAGAACCGCTATAAATTGACCCGAAATCGCTATTAAAATCAATTTTTCCCGTTTCCGGATTAAGGGTGCCGATCTGGGTCGAACCAATGAATAAATTCATATTTCCGTCCGTGCCTTGGGAGAGTGAGACGTTATTGTTTCCAACTGTCATAGTAAATGAATCGGTGATAATGTCCCCAAAGTCCAATTGTATTGATTTCGTATCAGACGAGACGGTTGCACTTTTTGTTGCTTTATCCACCACGTATTCAACACTAATGCTCGTCCCGGCGGAAATATTTGAATTAAATTTTAATGTTGCCTGCCCGCCAGCAGTTGTAAGTAAAACCTGGTTATCACTGAGCGTAACGGACGGATCTGTCACCACTTCATAAGTTTTTCCGTTCATTTTTACATTCATTGGCATATTACTGTTAAGTGTGCCCTTTAAGTCAAACGTAACAGACGTTGGATCTGTGGAGTCCCCTTTGGCTGTTATGGTATCCGATATTACTCCCCCTTGGCTCCATTCGATTGACCCGCTGAAATTTCCTGACTGTTTCCATAAGGATTGATTCAAATCAACCTTATTGGATGAATCTGTTGAAATTGGGGCTGCGGCTACCCTCGTCGCTGCCGTCGCCAATTGTGTTACACTTTGAATTGTCGTTGACCCCAGCGATGCATTATTCGCCGCTGTTGCCGTTACATAGCTTTCATTTGATGAAGTCGTCGTGCGTGCCCTGTACTTGGAAGTCAATTTCATGTTGGACAGCGTGGAGCGGAAGTCAAAATATTTTTGGTTCAGCGTCCGGTAGTCTTCTTCCTGCCACTCCAAAATTTGCTTTTGCTGCTGCAGTTTGACCAAAGGCTGTTTTGCCGCGGTCATCATTTTTTCGACAATGGAATCGATGTCCATGCCGCTCGCAAGCCCTGTGATTCTTTGTATGGATGTCATTCAATTCCCTCCTTATACCTTTTCATCGGCCAGAATCCCGACATGGTGCAGCATATCGGCATACGTATCCAAAATCCTTTTCGGCGGAATTTCTTTAATCACCTGGTCCGTCTTGTCGTCGATAATCGTAACATAATATTCTTTTAGCTGGTCATGAAATTGAAATTTTAAATGGGTGGAGGATCCGGACAGGAAATGGTTCAGCTGGTCCACCGCTTTTTTCACTTTTTCTTTCGTTTCTTCATTGGCGGGAAGGCTTTGTTCCCTGTTTTCTTTTGTCACAATTGGCCTGGCCTGATCCGCCCCGGTTGCCTTTTGTGCCTGCGGTGTACTGGTTGCAAGAGGCGGATGCGCAGCCTGCCACTGCGTCGCTCCAATCATAGCAAGTTCTCCTTATGTTCCGGCGTTCCCGCCATGCCTTGTTTCATGGCGGAACAAAACCGCTTTTTTGTCTACTATTTGTATCGGATGTTTCCAGCCGTTTTTAACATCCGCCGCTTTAAAATTTCACTTTGGCGAATGCCTTACCTGAAGCCGGAGGGGTTTTTTCAGAGGTGTCCATGCCGGAACGGGTGAAGCAGCGCAAATTTTTGGGATAAAAGGCAAATACCCATACAGGCACCGGGTTTTTCACATATGCTTTATCGTACAAAAAATAATGGGGTTGAGGAGGAAAAAACTTTGAATACAGGTTATCAAGAAGTTCCTTATTATGAAACATTTAACCATGAAGATGTAAGATTGCGGCCATGGGGATTTGGAGGCTTCGGATTCCGGCCATGGGGTTTTAGGCCATGGGGATTCGGTTTTGGCCCGTTCCTCGGAGGGTTTGCAGGCGGCCTGGCAACATCGGCATTGCTCGCACCTGCGCTTTACGGCGGCTACGGCTTCCCGTACGGCGGCTACGGCTATTTCTGGTAGTCCGACGCAAGAAGCCGGCCTTTAAGCCGATTTCAACTTTGCGCCGGCCTCCCGTTTAAGAAATAGAGTAGCGGATCATTTGCTGGTTTTAATAAGCGATGGTCGTTGGACACAAGGCGTAAAGAATCCGTTTTCATATAATCGCCCGGCACCGGCTAAATGCCGGTGTTTTTTCTCTTTGGCACTTTCTTCACGCACCGCCTTTGCCGTTTACGCCCGCCTCGATACATAACGGTTTTCTTTTATCCAGAACCGGTACGGGTAATGTTTGGCTTCACCGGTGTTATCGATTCCGATGCGCGGGCCGGTTTCGATTTGTTCCGGTTCGTAACCTTCCGCAATAAAGAGTGGGCGTTCGTAAAATACGCGCCCGTAGTCTTCCATTGTAATGCCTAATGCTTTTGTTAACTTCCCGGGACCGTTTGTGAGTTGCTTTGCTTCCTTGACTTTCCGGCGGGCAAACATCAGCTCCGTTCCAATAAAAGGTTCCACGGCACGGATCAGGATGGCTTCCGGGGTGCCTTCCCGGCCGCTGACGACATTCACGAGGCAGTGGGTATGCATTTGGTATGTATACACGTGGCCCGGGCCATGGTACATGATTTCCGTTCTTTTCGTCCGCCGGTTTCCATAACTGTGCGCGGCCCTGTCCCATGCACCCATGTATGCTTCCGTTTCGACAATAAAACCGGCCGCCGTCCCTTCTTCCGTCTCTTTGACGAGCAGGCAACCGAGAAGGGCACGCGCCAGCTCCAGCGTATCTTGTTTAAAAAAAGCCGCCGGCAAAGGCATAAGCGGGGCTTTTCTCACATGAATGCCTCCTTTCTATATGGGGCGCTACTTTCCGTACATTAATGATACCCGGCAAAGGGCACTTTAACTCCTTTCTCCATATCATATGGTATCCGGCCAAAAGCATCTTCCCATGCAATGAACGATTGATATCCCGAACGCTTCGAAAACCCCTTCTTCCCATCCATGCAAAAACAGCTTTCCATCCGGCAATGGTTCCTTCGTATTTTTAAACATGCCTTGCACGATAACGGTTACGCTGCTGCGATTGCGGAATCCGGAACCAGACGCATCTTTCCATCCAGCAATGGTTCCTTCGTTGTGAACTACCCACCACTTATCAACCTTACGGTTTGATTGAAGTGGGGGCTTCTCGACTTATCGTTGCTTTTACTAGCCAACGAAAACTGACCGAGCTAACCCTCTTGTTCCAAGAGTTTTGTTACTTATGATAACGCTAATAAGCGTAATCCCTCATTTTTGATATTGATTGCTGAATTGTGATCGCGATCTAATACAAAGCCGCAAGAACATTTATATACACGTTCAGATAATGGCATTTCTTTTTCCTTGCCGCAACATGAACACTTCTTAGTGGAGGGAAACCACTTATCAATTTTCACAAGTTGTTTCCCCTGTTCTTTTAGCTTATACGCTAAGAAAGTAGTGAACATCCCCCAGCCGTTATCATGAACGCTTTTCCCAAAGTGAAGGGCTTGAGACATCCCTTTCATGTTCAAGTCCTCAATCACGACAGCATCAAAGTTAGAAGCTAATTCTTTTGACTTATGATGAAGAAAATTCATGCGTTGGTTCGCCACTTTCTCATGTAACTTAGCCACTACTAGTCGTTGCTTGTTCCAACGTGCAGAACCTTTCTTTCTTCGAGAAAGAATTCGTTGTGCTTTTGCTAATTTATCTAAGGCTTGCCGATAGTAACGTGGGTAATTGGCTTTCTTACCCTGTTCACTCTCGACATATAGACCATCCATAGCAAAATCCAAACCAACAACTTTCTGTATTTTAACTGGACGAATATCTTTCTCATATTCTGTCAAAATTGAAATGTAGTATTTGCCTGTCTTTGTTTTAGAAATAGTGCAAGATTTGATTTTATAATCAGCAGGTATCTCTCTATGTTGTTTCATTTTTATTGGCTTTTTGATTTTTGGCAGTTTGATATGACCATTTTCTAGCTTAATATTTCCGTTGACCATATTAGTTGTATAGGATTGTTTTGCTTTACGATTTTTGAACTTTGGAAAATCTGCATTTCCTTCAAAGAAATTCTTATAAGCAGTCTGTAAGTTCATTTGTGCATTTGCCAAAGCTAAAGAATCCACTTCTTTTAGGAATGGAAATTCACTTTTATATTTTGCAGGGGTCGGAAACTTTTGCTTTTTAAGCAATTCTTTATCATCCTTGAACTTTTCATACGTTTCTTTGCGTTCAGCTAACATCTTATTGTAGACAAAGCGAACACAACCAAATGTCTTAGCTAATAATGCGGATTGTTCTTTGTTTGGTAACAAACGAAACTTGAAAGCTTTGTTTTGCTTGGCCATATCAAATCACCTCACTTTGTGCGGAAAAATTTCGTATATATTGATTATATAGTAAAAAATCCGTACAATCAATATGAGGTGATAATCATGAGAGAAGAGAAAGAACGTGTAGAAATTCGTATGCCTAAGACGATATTAGAAAAATTGGAGCAATATCAAAAAGAAAATGGGATTCCAACTAGAACAGCCGCAATCTTAGAATTGTTGAGAAAAGGATTGGAAAAATAACTTTGGCTAAAGCCAACCGAAATTCATCTCCCACCTACTCATTGGTGCGATTCGCACCTTCACATTCCTTGAGGATGGGAGACTTCTTTCAGAAAGCCGTTAAAACCTATACACCTTTCCCTTACGATAAACCGGAATGGAAAAATGTTTTCCATTCAAAGCTTTCTTTGCACATTCAAGAATGGAGCTTCCCTTTCGCGATAACGGTTACGTTACAGCAGTTACCGGAGCCGGGGGAAAAGGCAGCCATCTCCAGTTTAGTTATAACGATTGATATCCCTTTTTCCGCTTTGTTCCAGGCGCACGACTAATGCTGTCAAAATGTATTTCACATAAGCCAGCACGCTCGAACGGCGCTCGCGGATGATGTTAAGCTGGTGGATAAAATCGAGTATACTTTCCCTGCTCATATTGCGGACAAGCAAATCGATTGCCTGCTCGATTGTCAATTCCCGGTGCCTGTCTTTGCTTGTCTGCACTTCAATTGATTCAAACGAATGCATGAAAGAGTGGAGAATTCCTCTGATCTGATTCTCACTCAACGGAATTTTTTTAAAATCCTCACTTGATGTTTTGCTCAATTTCAAACTCAAATCCTTTCTACACGACGATGCAGATGCCGGGCTGCACGCTCTGTATCTTTTTTTGCATTGCCACATCAGCGCCCCCTTCCCCCTTTATGCAATACGGATTTGAAACGATGAAAAACGGGATGATGAAAATTTTTCACATTTGCCTGTTTTATTATTATAACCGCAAAAGAAGGAACCATTATAGAGCGTAAAACGGAAATGATCCTTTCAGACTAGTTCTTGCCAAAAAATTATAATAAAGGCGGGCTCTCTTTGCCCGCCAGATTACATTATTGTTTCGTTTCTTTTACAGATTCATACATTTTTTGAAAACGGGCTTCCACTTTTGCAAAAATGGTGCCGTCCGGGAAGCGGCCGCCGGAAGTGCGTTCTGCTCCCGCGCTTTCGCCGGTTAAAATTTCAATCCCTTCCGAAATATGGCGAACGGCCCATATGTGGAATTGGCCGGCTTTCACGGCATCCACGACTTCATCATGCAGCATCAAATTGCAAACATTTTGCTGCGGAATAATGACGCCCTGGCGCCCTGTCAGCCCGCGATCTTTGCAAATGGCGAAAAAGCCTTCTATTTTTTCATTTACACCGCCGATCGGCTGAATCTCGCCCCACTGGTTCACTGAACCGGTAACGGCAATGCCCTGTTTGATCGGCACGCCGGCAAGCGATGAAAGAAGCACATACAATTCGGTACTGGAGGCGCTGTCCCCGTCAATAAGCGAATAGGTCTGTTCAAATGTGATGCTCGCCGAAAGCGGGATCGGCTTGTTTTTGGCAAACATGCCGGATAAAAACCCGGTTAAAATGAGCAGCCCTTTGTTATGAATCTGTCCGCTTAAAGAGGTTTCCCGCTCAATGTTCATAATGCCGCTTTTCCCGACAAACGTTTGCGCCGTAATTTTTGTCGGAATGCCGAATGTTGCATCCCTTGTCCCCATCACAGCCAGGCCGTTAATTTGGCCTACCCGTTCGCCGTCCGTATCCACCATAATCGTCCCGTTATGGATCATTTCGCGGTATTGTTCGGAAATATGGTTCGTCCGGTTTGCCTGCTCTTCCAGCGCTTTGCGGATATGATGGCTGTCTACGCAGGCGCTTCCTTCTTTTTTCGCCCAGTAACCTGATTCGACGAGAATTTTTGTCAGGTCCTGGAAGCGCGCTGTCAGTTTCTCCTGTTCTCCGGCAAGGCGCGCACTGTGGTCAATGACTTTCGCAACGGCGCGCCGGTGGAACGGGAGAAGGTTTTTCCGATCTGCATAATTTTTGATAAAATAAGCCATTTTCCTGCGGTTTTCCGCATCCCGCTTCATCACCGTGTCAAACTCGACTTTCACTTTAAACAGCTTATGGAAATCTTCATCCACGCTTGATAACAAATCGTATAAATAGTAAGACCCGATAATGATCACTTTGATATTGAGCGGGACAGGCTCAGGCTTAAGGCCGCTCGTCGGGAAAGCGCCTCTTTCAGCAAACGGGTCTTCAATCTGGATTTTCCCCGTTTGCAACGCGCGTTTTAAAAGGGTCCATGCATACGGCTGCGACAGCAGTTCGGCAGCCTGCAAAATTAAATAGCCCCCGTTCGCCATATGGATTGCGCCCGGTTTAACGAGCGTGAAATTGGTCGTCCAGCTGCCGAACGCGCCGCGGTACTCGATTTTCCCGAATAAGTTTTGGTATGTCGGGTTCGTTTCATAGATGACAGGCGCGCCCTGGCCGTTTTTATGGCTGACAAGGAGATTGACGGCATAGCGCTGGAGCTGCTGCTCTTTGCTGCCGGTCAGCGCCTGGACGACGGCGTTTCCTTCTTCCTGGTCGGTTAAAAACAGCGAAAAATGCTCGACAACATCATGGTTGTATTCTTCGAGATAGCGGAGGACTTTTGGAAAATCGCGGTAAGCTTCTTTGAGCGGCTGGAACAGGCCTTCAATGGTAAAAGCAGCTGTCTCTTTATGAAAACGGTCGAGATTTTTCCGGAGCTGTTCTTCAATTTTCCGGATCTGGTACACCGTTTCATTGATTTTTTCCTCAAGCTGTTTTTCCCGTTCTTTCAATTTTTCTTTGTTGGCATCGGAAAGCCGCTCGTATTCTTCTTTTTCCATCGGCCGGCCGAAAAAAAGCGGAATGGTTTGAATGCCGGCCGGGGTCCGCTCCAATTTAAAATTCAGCCCGGACGCGAACATTTCCGTTTCTCTCCAAAGTGCCTCGACCTGGTTTTGCGACGCGTCAATGATATTCCGCTTCTTCTTTTCCGTTTCTTCATTTGAAAAAGTGGCGCGGAGTTCCCGTTCAATATCAATCAAAAGGGTCTCCATCTTGCGCTGAAAACGGAGGCCGCTTCCAGCCGGCAAATTGATGACAAGCGGCCGGTCCGGATTTTCAAAATTGTTGACATAACACCAGTCATCCGGCACCGGCCGTTCGGATGCAAGCTTTTCGACACTGTGTTGCGTATACGTCATTCTGCCCGTCCCGGACGGCCCGACGACGAATAAATTGTAACCGGACTGCTCGACAGACAAACCGAAATCCATCGCCTGTTCCGCCCGCTGTTGTCCGATCATTTCATTCGGCAGCGTTTCCAACTCATCTGTCGTTTCAAACGGAAACTCGTCCGGGTTGCATTCCGAACGTAAGGATGAGACAGGCACACGGTGTACGGATAAAACTGTTTCATATTCTTCCTGATTCATTGCAATCCCTCCCAATATAGGCAATGCTCTCCCTGTAGCATTTCGACATTTTTTTCGGAATTCCTGCAAAATGGCGGCATGTCAAAAAGTGAACATTTTTAAAACGGATCGAAATAGGAACACGCAGGAACGAGATCCGGGCAGGTTTTCCGATTGCCGCCATGGTTTCGGATGGCGGATCCAAGGGTATACTACAGAAAAAAGGAAGTGTGAAACATGTCCGATAAACAGTTGAAAAATGAAGAAGAAAATGAAAAGAAGAAAACGAAGAAGCTGGCTGACAAAACACTGACAGACGGGACAATGGACAGGAAGGAAGAGAAAGAGGAGTAAAGAATATTGCAAGCAACGGAAACGGCTTGATCGGGATCCGGTTAAGTGGCAGCGTAACCATCGATAGATATAGCAGCTAAAAAGAGGAAGCATTGGGGTAAACATGCTTGCTTCCTCTTTTTTCTTCCGACCTTTGTCATAGGTGATCACCATTTCGGATTTCTTTTTTCTTCTATTCTTTAAGCCTCTCCCTCTTTCCCACTCTTTGATTTCGTGAATACTTCCTGCTCATTCATCGCCCATTTCTCCAGTTCCTGCAAAATGTCCGTGCCAATCGTCTTTTTCCGGTAATCCGCAGCAGAAAGCATCATCAGCCACGGATAGGCTGATAGGTTGCCGGCGGTATCGCTTTTATCCTTCGTCTATATTGTTCCCACGTTGACCTGAACTTTGTCCAAATCAAATGTATGGAATTCCAAATGCGGGCTCCAAGTGAATGTCCAGTTTCTTCATTCTAACATCGGAATCTGCTCCGCCGGTCAAAAGTGCCGGAAATGGAATATCAAATATAAAAAGGAGGCCCTGGAAAAGGCCTCCTTGGCTAAACCTAAAATTAACGCAACAATTGCAATACTTGCTGTGGCTGCTGGTTGGCTTGAGCCAGCATCGCTTGTGCTGCTTGGGCAAGGATCGATTGCTTCGTTTGTTCAGACATTTCTTTCGCCATGTCAACGTCACGAATACGTGATTCAGCAGAAGTTAAGTTTTCTGATGAAGTGCTCAAGTTGTTGACGGTGTGGTCTAAACGATTTTCAAAAGCACCAAGTTTGCCTCTTTCAGCCGATACTTTTTGAATGGCATTGTCAATGACTTTAATCGCTGCATTTGCCTGTGTCTGCGTCGACACTTGCAACCCGCTGACACCTAAGGCTTGTGCGCGCATATCATTGATATCTACCTGTAAATTTTGTCCTCCGTTTGCCCCAATTAAGAAAGTTGCGGAACCATCGGAACGGACATCTGCTGCAGCTTTCGTTTCTTTAAAAGAAGAAAGGGCGTTGGTTGCAGCTGTTCTGACATTCCCATTTTTGTCTTGGACGGTAATCGTGATGCCTTCAATCGCATTAGCCGTTCCTGCTTCATCAGCTGCTAATATCAGAGCGCCGTCTTTAGCAGTAAGTGTTCCATCTAATTTCTTTCCACTTCCATCAGTATCAGATCCATCAATATTTGATAATTTTGTACCATCTTCCACATCTACAGTATATGTTGTTGTCGTTCCATTTTTGACATAAGTGACAGTGATTTTGTCCCCAGCCGTAATGCCTAGTGAATTGCCGTCCTTATCTGTAAGGTTAGTAAGTAAAGCATTAGTGTCAGAAAGTAAAGAGGTATCTGTTTCTCCTTTAACCTTAAAAATGCCGCTTGTATTTTCATTTGCCACAGCTTCCGTAACTGCTTTTCCCATTGAACCGTCTAACAGATTTTTTGTGTTGAACTGGGTTGTATTGCCGATCCGGTCAATTTCGCTTTCCAACTGTGACATTTCACTTTGAATGTTTTGTCGGTCATCATCCGTATTTGTGTCGTTAGATGATTGTACCGCTAATTCCCGCATACGTTGTAAAATATCATGCGTTTCATTCAGTGCGCCCTCAGCAGTTTGGAGCAAGGAAGTTGCATCCTGGGCATTTTTTGTCGCCTGGTCGAGGCCACGGATTTGTGAACGCATTTTTTCGGAAATGGCAAGGCCTGCTGCATCATCAGCAGCACCGTTGATACGAAGCCCTGAAGACAGTTTTTGCATGGCTTTTGATTGCGCGTTGGTTGCAGCATTTAAGTGGTTCAACGTGTTCAACGCTGCAATGTTGTGATTGATAATCATCTATGTTTCCTCCTTGAATGTTGTGCACCCACATCCTTGTGGGCGGAATTTTTTAACGGGGTTCGAGGTCGGCCGCCCTGTTCCCCCGCTCACTCTTTATATCGGATGGGGAAACATTTGATTTAATAGTTTTAAAGAAATTTTTTCGTGCGGATTGGTTTTTGAGGGACTGGGAAGTGCGGATACTGTTGTCTTGGGGAGGATTTCCCGTTGTGTGCAGTAACAGGTTCAAAAATATACTGGGGCCTGTTGCTGCCTGCCCTGCCGCCCGCAGCATTTCTTATATTTTTCCCCGCTTCCGCACGAGCATGCCTGCACTAAAATTTGCCCACCCGTTTTTCAAGCCCGATTCCCTCCAAAAAAGCCCGGCACCGTATTGAAAATCAAAAAAGTACCGCTAACCAATGTGTCCCCGGACTTTTTTTAACTGCCCATATCACGCGCCCCCGCTGCCTTTCTTGGATTGGGCAAGCAGGTGGAGCAGGCCTTCGATATTTTTTGCGGCGTTCGCGTTTTCTTCCTGTATGTCCAAGTACACTTCTTTCCGGTGAATTTCAACATGTTTTGGGGCGTTGATGCCGATTTTGACCTGGTCGCCATGGATCGCGGCGATAGTGATTTCAATGTCATCGCCGATTTGGATCGACTCGCCTTTTTTCCGCGATAAAATCAGCATCTTCTCACCCCTTTTCCTTGTCCGGCCCGTCCGCAAAGAGCGGGTGCCTTGTGTGGTAATGCCGGTCGTTTAAAATCAGTTGTTTCGCCTTATGATTCTTTTCGTTCATAATGAGCGGGGCCTGCAAATTGGCTGTTGTTTCCGAAAACGGATCACGGACCGTCAAAATGGCATAAACCCGCACATCTTCCTCTTTTTCAATCGACAGCTGTTCAAGCGTGGCATCATCAATGTTAAATTCATAATCTCGGAAAAACAAAAACGGGCTTGTGACGACAAAAGCGACATAGGGTGACGCCGTTGACTGGAGGACCATGTAAATGCCGTCGTCCAAAAGCGGCAGCAAAACAAAGGATTTCTCATCCGGAAATCCCGGAATCCCGCCTTCAAAATGCCATATAGCTGCATCCTCTATTTCCACTTCACCGTGGTATTTTGTTTGAAGCTTCATCATGTTTAGTGAGGGGTCCCCGACTTTTGCTGCCGGGGAAAACCGCCTTCTCTCCTTTCGATGGGCATATTCTTTTGCGTTTTCTAAACCTTTGGGGGGGCATGCATGTTTCTGCTGCTAACCGGCGTTCCGCTCCTGCCCCGCCCGGTTCAAAAACATTCAGATAAAAAAACGGCACCACCTGGCAAAGCAGGGTGGTGTCCCCGTATTATTTCAAAAAGTCGAGCAATGTCGGCTGGATCACTTGTGCGCCGACTTTTAACGCAGCAATATAGGCGCCGGATGCAACGGAAAAGTCCGTGTACGCCTTATCGATATCCACATCTTCGTTTCCGGCCATGATCTTCGTTGCCGTTGTTTCCTGCTGGGTGACGCGGTCTTTCATCAAATCAAGGCGGTTGCTCCGCGCCCCGGCCTGCGACAGTTCGCTCAGCACATTGTCAATATGGCCGTCAATTTTGCCCAAATAGCTGTCAAAGCCGCTTGCCGATGTGCCGGATTTTAAATCGCTGATTAAATGGTTCAGGTCTTTAAACAGATCATCAGAAAAAGCATTTGCTCCGTTCGCATTGACTTGCAGATAAATGCCATTTGACAGTTCGATTTTTACCGGATTGGTGTTCATGCCGAGGCTGGTTGAGCCGTCAAACGTGCTGATATCGCCACTGATCGGCTTCTCCGTCGTCCGGGTGCCGTTAAAAATATATTTGTCATTGACTTTCGTATTGGCAATATTGACAAGCTGATCGCGAAGTTGTTCCACTTCATCGGCGATCGACTGCCTGTCAGTCGGAGTCTTCGTGTCCGTTGCCCCTTCCACTGTCAGTTCCCGGATCCGCTGCAACACCTGATTGGCTTCATCAAGAGCGTCATTTGTCGATTCAATCCAAGTGCTGGCTTCCGCGAAGTTGTCTTCGTATTGCTTCACCTGGGCGACGGTTCTCCGGTAGGAAATGCCTTTCATCGCGGACAGCGGGTCATCCGAAAGTTTGTTGATCTTTTTGCCGGAAGACAGCTGTTCCTGGTATTTCGCGAGTTTACTATAGCTTGTGTTTAAATTGTTTAAGAAATTATTGGCGAGCATCGATTGGGTTACACGCATCGTTTTTCACCTGCCTATCTGCCTACAACACCCATGCCGTTGATGATTTTATCGAGCATTTCGTCTGTCATAGTAATCATCCTTGCTGCAGCATTATAGGCTTGTTGGTATTTGATCATATTGGTTAATTCCTCATCAACCGATACCGAGCTGACGGACTTCCGGTTCATATCCACCGAATCCAAAAGGGAAGCGGTATTTGTCTGCATATTGCCTGCCTGTTCGGCATCAACCCCGAGCTTTCCAATGAGGCCTTCGTAATTGCTGGTGATGGTGCCGGATGCAAGCGGCAGACCGAGTGCCGCAATGTTAAGCCTGCCACTGATCCCTTCAAGCTGCACGGATTGGCTGCTTAAATCAAAGGTAACCACATTTGCAAGATTAATGGCATTCAGCCCGTCGCCGGAATCGCCATTTGAAGAGGCGGCGATTTTGTCGTATGTAAGGCTGCTGTTGACGGCAATTTGACCCGCGGCCCCTTTGTAGTCCGTTAAGGTACCGAACGTAAAAAAGGCAGTCCCGGCATTCCCTTTAAGGTCTGTCCCTTTTTCGTGGACAGCATTTAATACGTTTCCGAATGTGTAGGCGAGTTTGTCCAGGCTGTCGAGCAAACTCGGATAAGCCCCTGCTTCCACTGTGCCGTTTGCGCCGGCATACTGATAACCGTAGCTGTCAATCAGTCCCAACAGTTTGCCTTGCGGGAACGTGACCTTGCCGGTTGTATCCGCGACAGCAAAATTTTTCCCGCCGATTGTGATGCCGGTCATTTCCCCGTTTGCCGGCGGCCCGTCGAGGATGCCGTCGCTGTTGCTGTCGGTGCCCCCTTGCACTTCGACTGCATTGTAATTTGAACCTTGGACAAGGTATACGCTTGTGCCGTCCGCAGCAGCCATTTTAATGTTGTAAATGCCGTCCGCATTTGCTTTTGCATTTCCACCGCTTTTTTGGACTTCGACGGTTACGTTCAAATAATTGGACAACTTATCAACAAGGCTGTCCCGCTTGTCATACAAGTCGTTTGGCAAATAACCGTTCGGCTCCAGGACAGCGATCTGTTGGTTTAAGTCGCTGATCTGTTTTAAAGTGGAATTGATATCGTTGACCGATACGCTGATTTCGCTGCCAACATCCGTTTTGTACTGGGAAAGCGTGCTGTTTAAATAGTGGAACGTATCCGTCAGCGTCTGCCCGCGTTCCAAAACAACCGATCGGGCAGATACGTCTTCCGGGTTCGTGCTTAAGTCCTGCAGGGATTCCCAAAATGCTTCCATTGTGTTGGCCAAACTGCTGTCCGTACTGGTTTCGTCCATGACGGCTTCCATTTTGCTTAATGCATCTGATTTGGCGGACCAGTAACCGGCTGCACTGTTGTTTTCCCGGTATTGGACATCGAGATACTTGTCGCGGATCCGCTGCACTTCGCCCGCTTCCACCCCTGTCCCGAGCTGTCCGGCGATGGCCGGGCGGTTCATCGAAGCAGCGGGGTACGGGTCTGTTGCCTGCAAGTTTACCCGCTGCCTTGTGTAGCCGTCGGTATTAGCATTGGCCACGTTCTGCCCGACGGTGTACAGGGCATTCTGTTGGGCCGTCAAAGCCCGTTTTGCTGTTTCTAATCCAAAGAAAGTGGACACCTTGCTTCTCCTCCGTATTCTTTCAGGCTTTTGAGTCGAACCGCGGCATGGCGGCCGCCGCTTTTTGCCCGGACGGCGGCCCGTATGTGGTGGGTTCATTTTTCGGATAAATCAGATCCAGCATGAATTGGGTAAATTGAAGGGAATGATAAAGGAGCATCTGGTTCAGCTCATTTTGCTGTTTCAGCTTCTTTGTGATGCCAATCAGGCTGTCCCTCAATGTTTCGAGCTGGGACCGTGCTTCCCCCGATACGGCCGCGATGCAGTCCGACAGCGTCCCATTGCCGCCGGTAAGCGTCTTTGCCAGCGTTTCCCGTTCCTGTTCAAGTGCGCCGATTGCACGGATATGGGCCTGTTCTTCCTGCGTAATTTTTTGCAGCCGTTCTATCTCCTGCTTTTTCACCGCTTCGGTTTTTTCGGTGGCAAGGATAAACAGGCTTTCATGGAGCTTCTGCAATTTTTCAAGACATCGGATCAATTTTTCCGCAGCCATTTACGCCCCTCCTTACTTGCCTGTAAAATATTTCAAAATGCCTTCAGCGGTTTTTTCCGCATCCGGCTGATAGGTTCCGTGCTGTACCTGTTGTTTTAAAGCCTCAATTTTCCGGCTCCGTTCCTGCTCAAACTGGGACGTTTTTTGCAACTGTTTCGCTTCTGAAGAAATTTCCACTTTATCCGTTTTCCGGGTGCTGGAGGCGGTTTGCTGCACATCCCGCCTGGCTTGCTGCTGATACGGATTGATCCCTGAAGTATTGACCGGATTGATTTTCATTCGGCTCACCCCTTTTTCAAACAGTATCCGTTCCATTATGTTTATTATATCGGATAAAGCTGCGCAATGTTTACTTGATGTGATAAGTCTTTTTCCTTATTTCTTCCTGCCGTTTCTTTTCTTTTTCAAAACGTTCAAGATCTTTTGCAATCGTTTTTGCACATTCTTCGCATAACTTTCCGGACTGGATTAATTTTCCGCAACGGTCGCAAGGATATGCCAGATTCGGAAAATGCGCAATCAAAAGCCGGCCGCTCCGCACCCATTTGAAAACCAGTTTTTCCGGGACATTGTTTTTTTCAACAATTGTCTCGATTGTTGCCGCACGGTTTTCGCGTTTCCGCAAGAATTGAAAAACCCGTTCAAATGCAGCTTCTTCCTCGCGATAACAGTCTTCACACACATCGCGGACGGAATTTTTGACATATAATTTACCGCAATTCGGGCAGTTTGCCAACTCCGCCATTCGGCCCGCCTCCTTTTCCGGCACATTTGTCTTCTATCTTCTATATCGGCAGAAATTTCGTTGTGTTTAACTTCTCGCCACAGTTAACGATACAATTTTTCGGGCGCCCGCTTCACGCAACACTTTTGCTGCATGGCGGACGGTTGAACCCGTCGTGTAGATATCATCCACCAGTAAAACGGAACGGCCTTCGATTGAAACTTCTTTTTCCATATAAAAAGTTTGGGCTTGATGAATGCGGTCAGCCCGTGTTTTTTTCGATTGCTTTTCAGCGTGGACGCGGTGAAGAATGTTTGCCGTTTCGAGCCCGGCAGCACGGGCGAGCGCCTCCGCCTGGTTAAAAAGCCGTTCGGAAAGGCGCTCCGGGCTGAGTGGGACCGGCACGATGCAGTCAAATGTGCGGGACTTAAGCACCTCTTTGATGCCATCCGCAAAAATGGCGGCAAGCGCATAATCCCCGCGAAATTTGAAACGGGTAAAAATTTCTTTACAAAAATCGTTGTACGTATAAAGCGAAATGTTTTCATCCAGCACGCCCGCCCATTCCGGGTCTTGTTCCCATCTGGCACAGTCAAGACACAGAGCTCCCTCCACATAAGAAGCATCCAACTTGGCCAGGGGTCGGGAACATTTCGGGCAGACAGGCGGTGTAATTTTTTCAAGCTGCGCGCGGCAATCTTCGCAAAGAAGTGGTCCGGGCTGCGGAAAAATCAGCGTGCGCCAGGACAGTTTATGGGTAAGCGGCTGATGGCAGAACAGGCAATATTCATGCATCGAGCAACCCCCGCTTTCCCGCTTCTTCATTCATGGAGAGAATATGGCGCTGTGCTTTCACCATCGCATTTGATTTTCCGTAATGGAAAAACGTCACGTCCCCACTTGGGAAATCGGCGCTTCTTCCGGCTCGGCCCGCGATCTGGACGAGGGCAGCTTCCGTAAAGATAGCATCTTCCGCCCCGACGACACAGACATCAATATTCGGAAACGTGACGCCGCGTTCAAGAATGGTCGTTGTTAGCAAAAGCGGCGTTTTGCCGGCGCGCATCCTTTCCACTTTTTCTTTCCGATCCGGGTCTTCTGCGTGCACCGATTCAATCGCTGGATGCAGCTGTTTAAAAACCGGCTCTGCTTTTTTCATGAGGCGGATGTTCGGGAGAAAAAGAAGCGCCTGTTTTCCGGATTCAAGCCTCTTTTTTACCCATGCTTCAACCGGAACCGGGAGCTTGCCTTTCTCAAACTTTTTTCGCCAGTTGCCTGCCCATTTGAATACAGGAACAGGGAGGGGCTTGCGGTGATAGCGGGCCGGGATCGTGACAAACGGGCGCTTACCTGTCTTGCATTCAAGCTGCCATGTTTCACTTGGTGTTGCGGTAAGATAAATGCGGGCGCAGCGGTCTTTTGCCGCTTTTTGAACGGCGCACTGCAGCGTTTCATCGAAAGTATACGGAAAAGCGTCCACTTCATCTACAATCACGACATCAAAGGCGGATGCAAAGCGGTACAGCTGGTGGGTAGTGGAGATGACGAGCTGCGCCCATTTATGGCGGTCAGGGCTGCCGCCGTAGAGCGCGGCAATCGGAATATCCGGGAAAACGCGGCGGAAGCGGGGGGCAAGTTCAAGGACGACATCTGTTCTGGGGGTTGCGATGCAGACGCGTTCGCCGTTTGCAAGCGCCGCTTCAATCCCTTTGAAAACGATCTCTGTCTTCCCTGATCCGCAAACAGCCCAAATCAAGAGCTCGTTTTTTTGAAGAATGGCTGCTTTAACCGCTTCGGATGCAGCCTGCTGCCCTTCAGAAAGGGTGCCATCCCAATGGAGCGGGTGCCTGGGCGAGTGGAATGCGGGCGCAGGGCCTGCCCATGTGATAAGCGGCTTGCATGCGGTGACCCGCCCCATCATCAGGCAGTTCCGGCAATAAATGCTCGTTTTCCCGCAGTGGGCGCAAGGGAATTCGGCAAAAAGATGCGGCGCGCGGTTGCCGCAGCGCAAGCAGACACAGTGCGGGAATTCGCCCTGTATCGCCGGCTCAGCGCGGATCCAGCCTTGTTTAAAGTGCTGATCAAGCAGTTCCGGTGAAAAAGGGATTTCCGGTTCGAACAGGATCCGTCCGGCGAGGTGGCGTTGAAGCTGTTCGGAGAAAACAGAAGGCAAACTGATCACTCCTTTGTTTTAATCGCGGGGGTGGGAAAATGGGGGCAGCCCGGTTCTAACGGATTTGGGAAAATGGCAGGCAAAGGACCGTATGGATAATGGAGTGCAACCGCCTTTTCGCTTATTCAATCGCGGATTGGCTGTCCGGCGGGTTTTTGGACTTGTCCCAAGAGGTAAAATCCTCCAAAGTGATTGACTGTCCGGCGGGTTTCAAGACTTGTCCTCGGGCGTGTTATGCCAAGTTTGTCCCGGATGATCCCATCATGCCGGGCTGTTCCAGCGATTTGGAACAGCCTGGCTCTTATTTCAGCATCCAGGCGATGCCGATCGCGCCTTCACCAAGGTGGGTCGCGATGACCGGGCCGAAGTAGCTGATCGAAAAGTCGACGGTTGGAAAGCGTTTTTCCAATTCATCTTTGATCTCAAGCGCCTGTTCTTCCCGATTGGCATGAATGATGGAGCTTTTTAGTGGCAAGCCTTTGGCGGCATCCTCGCCGAGCAGGTCAAAAATCCGGTTGAGCGCTTTTTTCTGGGTGCGGATTTTTTCAAACGGGACAATTTCATCATCAACAAAAGTTAATAGCGGCTTGATTTTTAACAGGCTGCCGATAACGGCCTGCGATCCGGACAGCCTTCCGCCGCGCTGAAGGTGGGTGAGATCATCGACCATGAAGTAGGCTTTCGTGGATGCTTTTAATTCATCGAGGCGGGCGAGGATGTCTTCCGGTTCTTTTCCGGCAAGCGCCATTTTCGCCGCATCAATCGCGTAAAATCCCTGTGCCATGCAGCTCCAGCCGGAATTGTAAGGGTACACTTTTATCCCTTCCACCATCCCGGATGCGGTTACGGCACCCTGGTATGTCCCGCTGATTTTTTTGGACAAGTGGATGCTGATGACGGCATCGTAGTCTTTGGCAAGCTGTTCAAACAGTTCGACAAACTGGCCGATTGACGGCTGCGAGGATGTTGGAAGCTCGTCCGCCATGCGCATTTTTTCAAAAAACACATCTGCTGTAATGTCAACTTCTTCGCGGTATTCTTCCTGCCCGAAAATCACATTCAATGGAATCATGTAAATCGAATATTTTTCGCGTACTTCTTTTGGAATATAAGCGGTACTGTCGGTCACAATGGCCGTCCTCATTTTTCCATCTCCCTTCCGCTTTCCTATTTTTATTTTATAGAATCAGGAACCATTTGTCAGCCGTCTTCTTTTTGCAATATGGAAATCTGTTTTGTGGCTGGTGTTTTTTGCCAAATCCCCCAATTCTCCTGCAAGTGTGTAAAATGCTATTTCAATCCTGCCGTAGATTCCCTTCACTGCAAAAATTTCCTTTTCACTTCAAGATTTCGCAAATGATACAAAATTGTAAATAATACCAGATCCGGAAGCCAAAAAAGGAAGAATCCGTATGGTTCAGCATACAATCATTCACTTGATGGCGCTTTCTTTAACGGAAAAATAAATCTTTTCCAGAAAACGTTCGTGTTTTCGCCTTTTTCAAAACTTAATTTTCTGTTTTATCTGTCCTTTACAAATCATGTCATATTTTGTAGAATGTCTAAGGTAACTCAAATGGTGCATGCAACTCAGAGACAAAAGGTGTATCGTTCAGTTTTAAAATATTTGAAAATTCTCCGTTGGCAAAATTATTGGATCACATCTTCATCACTGGGTTGGCTGCAAATAGAAGGAGATTTTCGACATGGAATTATTCAGGAAAAAATCAATGGATTACATGCTTAAGCAGGCCCGCGGAAAAAAGAGCCTGCAAAAAGCCCTTGGCCCCTTTGATTTGACTATGCTTGGCGTGGGGGCGGTCATCGGAACAGGCATTTTTGTTTTGACCGGTATTGTTGCTGCGCAGGCGGCAGGCCCGGCAATCATTCTGTCCTTTATTTTTTCAGGGATTGCCTGTGCGTTAACAGCTTTATGCTATGCTGAATTCGCTTCTATGATCCCTGCTTCAGGAAGTGCGTACACTTATAGTTATGCAACGTTTGGCGAGTTGTTTGCCTGGGTGCTCGGATGGGACTTAATTCTCGAATACGGCCTGGCCTGTTCAGTTGTAGCGAGCGGCTGGTCCGCCTATTTCCAGGATCTTGTACGCGGATTTGGCATCCATTTGCCGCAGACTTTAAGCGGCGCTTATAATCCGGCCAAAGGTTCGTATATTGACCTGATGGCTGTAGTGATCGTGTTCTTCCTTTCTGCTGTATTGCTGACCGGCGTGAAGGAATCGAGCAAAATCAATAATGTCATGGTCTGTATTAAAATCGGCGTCATTCTTTTATTCCTCGCTGTCGGCATTTTTTATGTCAAACCAGCGAACTGGACACCATTTATGCCTTATGGCTTTAGCGGCATCATAAAAGGGGCGGCAACCGCATTCCTCGCTTATATCGGATTTGATGCCGTTTCGTCTGCGGCTGAAGAGGTCCGCAACCCACAGCGGGATATGCCGATCGGAATTATTTCTTCTCTTGCGATTTGCATTGTCCTTTATGTCGCTGTATCTGCAGTGCTGACCGGGATGATTCCGTATGCCAAGCTGAATGTCGGCGATCCGGTTGCGTTTGCGCTCCGGGTTGTCCATCAGAATTGGGTGGCAGGCTTTGTTTCACTCGGTGCAATTCTTGGCATTACAACCGTTCTCTTTGTCATGATGTACGGGCAGACGCGCCTTTTCTTTGCGATCAGCCGCGACGGTCTGCTTCCAAAATCGATCTCAAAACTGACGGAAAAGACAAAAACGCCGACAAGAAGCATCATCTTGACATGGCTGATGGCAACGGTTTTCTCAGCCGTTGTCCCGCTGAACCAGCTTGCAGAATTGACCAATATCGGCACTTTGTTTGCTTTTATTGTTGTCTCGATCAGTGTCATTGTGCTCAGAAAAACACGGCCGGACATCCCGCGCAGTTTTAAAACGCCGTTCGTCCCGGTTATTCCGGTGCTGGCAGTAATCGCGTGTGGTTATTTAATGGTCCACCTGTCAAAAGTGACCTGGATTGGCTTTCTCGTATGGTTCATCATCGGGCTTGCCATTTATTTCGGATACGGGTACCGGCACAGTGAACTCGGGCATTGGAAAGATGACAGAACACCGGCTGATCCGGTTAAAAATTGAAATAGGGAGACAACAGGAACACCTGCCCAGCGGACAAAAGAACGCCTGCATGGCAATGCCGGGCAGGTATCCGGACAGGCTTACAAATAGAAGAACAGCGGCTTATGGGCGCCTCAAAAAGCATTGCTGCCCCCCGCTTGGCCGCATAATGGGAAATTGAAGCAGACATAAAGCCAAAAAAAAGATTCCCGGGCGCACGCGTGCGCCCGGGAATCTTTTTCTATCCTGAAAATTGCACTTGATGATTTTCATTTCTGCGCCGGTTTTGTGATTGTGGCACGACGCCTGCGCACCATTCAAAGCCTTGGCATACACAAGTGTACGGCCAAGGCCTTGTTTTAGCGGACTTCAACCCACCCGTTTTTAATGGCGGTCACAACCGCCTGGGTACGGTCTTTCACTTTTAATTTTTGCAAAATATTGCTTACATGGTTTTTCACTGTTTTTTCACTTATGTATAAAGCATCTCCGATCGCCCGGTTGCTTTTTCCGTCCGCGAGCAGCTGCAGAACCTCGCATTCGCGCGGCGTGAGCAAATGTAGCGGCGGGACAACTGCCGGTGGCTGCTGGTAGGTGCCCCCCGGTGTATAGCGGTTCGACAATTTGCGGAACTCCTCCACGAGATTGTGGGTGATTTTCGGGTGCAGGTAACTGCCGCCTTCAGCAACTACCTTTACGGCTTCAATCAGCGCATCGGAATCCATTTCTTTCAGCAAATAACCGGTTGCGCCTGATTTTAATGCATGTGTGACATACGATTCATCATCGTGAATGGAAAGAATAATAATTTTTGTTTCCGGATATGCTTCGATCAGCTTTCTTGTTGCCTCTACCCCGTTTTGGTGTGGCATATTGATATCCATCAGAACAACATCCGGATGGTATTTTTCAATAATGTCCAGCGCCTCTTCGCCGTCTTCACCCTCGGCTACCACTTCAAATGTTTTTTCAAATTCCAAAATCCGCTTGACGCCCTCTCGGAACAACTGGTGGTCGTCAATAATCGCAATTTTTACCGTCATGGTCACCTTTTCTCCTTTTCCAAGTCTAATTGCATCGGGATTTGGATAATCACCAATGTTCCCGCTCCTATTTTTGAATGAATGGAAATTTCACCATTTAAAAGGCTGACGCGTTCTCTCATGCCGACAATCCCGAAAGCCCCTTCACGGATGCTGCGGATATCAAAACCGACGCCGTTGTCTTTGACTGTCGCGATAAAACTGTTTTTCCTCAGCTCCGATTTCACCTGGATTTCCGTCGCCTTCGCGTGCTTTAACGCATTTTGGACGGATTCCTGGATGAGGCGGAAAAGCGCGATTTCATAATTGGTCGGAAGCCTTCGTTCTTCCCCGAGATGCCTGTATGTAATGACCGGGCTTCCTTTATAGCTTTCAATCGTAGACAAATATTTTTTGAGCGTCGGAATCAGCCCGAGATCGTCTAATGCCATCGGCCGCAAATCGTAAATAATGCGCCGCACTTCTTTCAATGAATCGCGCACCAGTTCTTTTAACGTGCGCATTTCAGCAATGGCTTCTTCCATGCCATTTTCATGATAAACTTTTTCCACCAGGTCGGAACGGAGCAGCATATTGGCCAGCATTTGTGCGGGCCCGTCGTGTATCTCCCGGGAAATACGCTTCCGCTCTTCTTCCTGCGCTTCAATGACACGCAAACCGAATTCCTGTTTATGCTTTGCATCTTCAATCGCCTCGCTGATGCTTTGCAAGTCGCTTGTTAAATAATTTAATACAACCGTTGTTTGCGAGACGAGATGATTGGCCCGGTCAATCGTATCCTTTAATGAATGCAGCCTGCGTTCCAGTTCATTTCTTCTTTCGCGCAGCTGAAGTTCGCGCTGCCGGTTCATGGACAGCTGAATTTGGATCGTATGTGCCTTTTCATATGCTTCGCGCACCTGCTGTTCGGAAAAGTCCCGGAAATGCTGGCTTACTTCCGCCAGGCGCCGCCTTGCAAATTTGGACTTCGTTTCCAGCTCATCTGTCTGCTCAATGACTTTAGCCACTGTTGATTTGACTTCCTCAAGCTCATTGATGAGCGAATCGTAATCCTGGCGGCATCTTTCTCCAATTTCAAAAATTTCGTGTTTGCTTTCTTCAACTGTTGTAATCATCTTCTCCAGAATCGTATCCAATACTTTGGAGTCGAATGTTTTAAAAGTCATCTTACTTCCCCCAAAAGGTATAATAAAGGCTTATCCGAGAGCAGGGCAAGCCGCAGCACACACGCGGCTAATGTTATTTTAACGCGAAAACCGCCGGTAAACGATCAGAAAATAAAGTATAACCGTATATCAGGACTATTTTCCTAGGTACTTTTGTAGGAAAATGTGAACCGATATACGGCAGCTTCGACATATTCTTATATATTAAAATTATACCATACAAAACCGTGTTATAATGAGGAAAAAACAGGTTTTGCTAAAGGAAGGTTGCGATGTTAAAAGAATATTTTACAGTCAAAGGCGAGGCTGTGCATGAAATAGATATCCAGAAATCACGGTTTATCGCCCATGTGAAGCGGGCGGAATCGGAAGAGGAGGCGCTCCGTTTCATCGCTTCTGTGAAAAAGAAGCACCGGGACGCCAATCACAACTGTTCCGCTTATATGATCGGTGAGAAGAATCTTATTCAAAAAGCATCGGATGACGGCGAACCGGCCGGCACTGCGGGCGTTCCGATGCTGGAAGTGCTGAAAAAGAAGGATTTGAAGGATACGGCAGTCGTGGTGACGCGCTATTTCGGCGGGATTAAACTTGGAGCCGGCGGATTGATCCGTGCGTACAGCAAAGCAGCTTCAGAAGGCATCAACGCATGCGGCATCGTCAAAAGGACGCTTACCGCCATTTTTCATGTCAAACTAGATTATACATGGCTCGGGAAAGTCGAGAATGCGCTACACCATTCCCCGTATGAAATAAAAGAAATCCGGTATCTCGCGCAGGTGGAATTGGATATTTATGTAAAAGAAGGGGAACAGCATGCTTTTGAAACGTGGATCTCTGATTTAACAAACGGGCAGGCGGATGTAGCCGAGGGGGAAAAACTATATTTGGAAACGGATGTTGCCCGGTAAAGAGAAGCATAAAAATCGGAAAAGCAGAAGCGGAAAGCCCATCACCCGGCTTTCTGCTTTTTTAAACCGGAAGCGGACGAACAGGTGTCAATCCATCACGGCATGCAAAACAGGTGCTGAGCCGGATACAACCGACCGGAGACGGGAGATGCTGAAATCTCAGCCAGATTGATGTGAAAACAACGACTTGCAAAACAGGTTTACAGCCGGCCGGAACATTGATTGTTGCAGGGAACAGAGCTGTCAAAGTCATAAACCCGTAACTCCCCGTTGCGGTTTTGACAGGTACTGCTCCGAATTATTTATTTCGGGAACGACCCCGATGGATCCGGACGGCTATGACCGGTTTTTTATAAAATTCAACAGCGGCTTGTAATCTTTTCCGATCAGGCCAATGCTTTCAACGAAAATCTCAATTGTAATCAGGATCACACCGATAAAGATGAGCGAACCCCAGAGCGTCGCCATTGAGAAGATAAAGGCGGCGAGGCTGAACATGGCAGCGATCGCATAAATAATCAGCACGACTTGGCGGTGTGAAAAGCCAAGGCGCAAGAGGCAATGGTGCAAATGCGACTTATCTGGAGCCGATAAAGGCTGCTTATGGACAAGCCGGCGGATAATTGCAAAGAAAGTATCCGAAATCGGCACACCGAGAATAAGCGCCGGAATAATCAAGGAAATAAAGGTTACATTTTTAAAACCGAGCAATGACAGCACGGAAATCATGTAGCCGAGAAAAAGGGCACCGGTATCGCCCATAAAAATCTTTGCCGGATAAAAATTATAAAATAAGAACGCAATCGTACTAGCCATTAAAATCAGGCCGAGCACCGTCACATAGGCGTCTCCCATAATGATCGCCATGCCGGAAATGGTTAACAGCGCAATCGAGGAAACTCCCGCAGCGAGCCCATCCAATCCGTCAATTAAGTTGATGGCATTCGTGACGCCGACAATCCACAAAATCGTCAGCGGGATACTGAAAATCCCAAATTCCAGCTGTCCGCCGAAAGGAAGATTGATAAATTCGACATGAATCCCGCTTAAAACGACAACCAGTGCGGCTGCCAGTTGGCCGATGAGTTTGACGCGAGGTGACAGCTCTCTTACATCATCAACCATGCCCGTAATGACAATAATCAAGCTGCCGAGCAAAATAGGCAGCGAATGCGAACTGTCCGGCTGAAGCAGCAGCACGCCGGCGATAAAACTGATATAAATAGCAAGACCGCCTAAACGGGGCATGACTTTCATATGAACTTTTCGCTGGTTCGGCTTGTCAACTGCCCCGATCCGGATCGCCAGTTTTTTAATCAGCGGCGTCAGGAGTATTGTGAGCATAAAGCATATAAACAAGGTCAGGAATATCAATGTGCTGCCTCCTTTGGTTGATCATAACCAATAAGGATTGAAGTGATCGTGAACCCGCCATCGATGCCTGAGCATGATAACCGTTTCACTTCTTCTTAAAAACATTATACCTTAACTTTCTTAAAGCAATCTTAAAAAAATATTTACCCGAAATTCACTGTAACCATTATAATTGTTCTCCGACAATTTATCCACTAACATTTGAGCGATTCTACTATTTTTCATGCTTTTTCTCGCAGCAACCGCCAAAAAACATAAAAAAAGGCATCCCCGGTCACTTTGACATCAGGGATACCTTTAGATACAAAAACCGCATTGTTTAAGTGGCCGGCATCAGCAAACAAATCTTTTTGGCGGCTGGACAACCGGCATCCATGCCGCTCCCCGAGATGCCGCCCTTTCACGCTATATAAAATGAGCTTAGGCTTTCCCCTCCGAATGGATCGTTATAAAGAACGCAGTCTTCTTATCTCATCCCGCGTCACAAATTTTATTTCAATTTATATAGCATGAAGCTTTAACCTTTTTTGCAGCGGGGATGGCCCTTGCAAAGTTAACTATTGAAACAGATTTACGGCTTTGTTCACGACAAGCCCGCTGCCGCCGCGATGTTTAACATTTTCAATCAGCATCGCAACAAGCATATTCGGGTTCTTTTCGTCATATACGACGAAAAAGCCGTTTTCTTTGCCGTTTTGATCTTTTTGGCTCTTTTTCAGTTCAGCAGTGCCCGTTTTCCCCGCAAGCTGCGCTCCGGAGATATTGGCAGCGTGCGCCGTGCCGGACGGATCCGCAACGACCTGGCGGAGCATACCGGAAATCTCCCCGGTAGTTTTGCTGCTTGCGGCATGTTTCCAAACTTTTGTTTTTTCACCCGCAAGCAAATTTGGCTTCAGTTCATCGCCGCTGTTTAAAAACGGCGTGTAGCTGATGGCAAGATGGAGAATATTCATTTGCATCTGCCCCTGGCCATAACCCGTGTCTGCAAGCTGGATGTCACTGCTGAACTTGCCGGTAGACGAAATTTGCGATGCCTTTAACGGATACGCAAACGGAATGTCTTCCCCGAATCCGAAACCCTTCAGGCCCTTTGCAAATTTGTCCGCCCCGATATCAAGCGCGGTTTGGGCAAAAAAGATATTATCGGATAACACGAGCGCTTTTTCCATGTTTTCCGGGCTGTTATTGGCGTGGACGCGGGTCACTTTATAGCTGCCCCAGTCGGCGTTCTTTTGCCACGAAGTCCCTGTAATGGTTTTCGTTGCCGCGGTTGTTGTCGTCCCGGTATCAAGCGCGATAGCCGCAGTGACCGGCTTGATTGTTGAACCCGGCGCATACGTTAGGGCAAACCGGTTAATGAGCGGCTTATCCGGATCTTTTTCAAGTTTCGTGTAAGCGGAAGAAGACATGCCTGAAATAAAATCATTTGGGTCGAAAGCAGGCGTGCTTACAAGGGCAAGCACGTCACCCGTTTTGGGATGGATGGCCGCGGCCGTGCCGGCATCCCCCTTCATTTGATTGTAAATTTTCTGTTGCAATTCGGCATCGATGGTGACTTTGATATTCTCGCCGTTTTTCACTTTTTGCTCAGCAACGGTATAGGTGCTGCCGTCCTGCTTCTCGATGTAAATTTTTTCTCCTGCCCGGCCGCGGAGCTTTTGGTCATACAACTGTTCGAGCCCGCGCTTGCCGACTACACTCTCCGCAGTATAGCCTTTCTTTTGCAGTTTTTTCAGTTCTTCGCCAGTGATCGCACCGATATAACCGGTTAAATGCGCAGCGGCTTTCCCATAAGGATAAACGCGGGCACCAACCGTTTGCGAAGAAAAGCCCGGGATGGAGGTGACTTTTTTCACGAGATCCTTCTTCTCCATCGGGACTTTTTTTAACGGGACAAACAAATGAGGCTGCACCCAGTCCTCGTCCAGTTTTTGTTTGATTTCGTCCGCTGACATGCCAAGTAAGCCGGCAGCTTTTTGCATATCCGCTTGTTTATCCCCTTTCAATTGTTCCGGAATGACGCCGATTTGGTACACGCTGCCGTTTTTGGCCAACGCTTTTCCGTTTCGGTCCAAAATTTCCCCGCGGACAGCGTTTTGGTCGGACACTTTAATCGTATCCCCTTTGGCCAAATGCGGGAGAATAAGATCCGGCTTCCAATTGACATACCAGTTTTCTTTTTTGTCCCGTTTTTCCTTTACAAGCGCCACTTTATCCTTGTAGACGACTTTGCCGGCTGAGGTTTGGAACGAAATTTTGACCGGCACGGTAACTTTCTCTTTGTTTTTATAGGCATCTTTATCCAACGATTGGTATGAAACATTTAAATCTGAAACATTCAAGTCCCCGTACACTTTTTTGTACCGGTCCGCCATATCTTTTTTCGCATACGTATTTTTTGCGGAAGCCGATAAATAACTATGGTACATTTCCGCAAATTTTTCCTGCTTCCATGCTTTTACATAATCTGCAAGGCGTTCATTCGGTGTCGGCGTTTTTTCGCAACCGGCAAGGGCCGCCAAAACCCCGAGCAGCAAACCGATGATAAATACATATTTCCTCAAAAAATCTCCTCCCTGACAACGACAAGTTTCCACCTTTTGAGAAAAAAATGGAGAAGTTTGCCGGTTTTTGTGTTACATTTGTGTTAGATAAGAAGAACTAGATTTGGAGGTAAGAACGTGGACATCATTACACAGTTAAAAGCAGACAACATGCGCAAAAAAAGTCTTCTCATGTTTATTACCCTGCTTGTTGCCCTGCTGGTCGTTTTTGTAACATATCTTTACAAACAAGAGGCCGGAATGGCTGTCCTGTACGGCGTGGAAATCGTTGTTCTTCTGGCACTGTATTTTACACTCGGGCGCGCCATGAAAAAATTCCGCTTGTTTTCTTATGCGAGCGTCATCATTTCTTATTTGTTCAGAATATATGCCACCCTTTTTGTTCAAAACAGCTTTTCCGTAGACATTTTGTTTTTCTTTCTGCTTGCTTATGCGGCATTGCAGTTTGAAAATGTCCTTTTCTTTATCGGAGCCGGTCTTGGCATTGCCGGATTTCTTGCCAGCTACTTGGTGCCGGCCGCCGATTCGGGCCTCATTCATAACCTGGTCCCGACCGCTTTGCTCTGCTATGTTTTAACCGCAATTTTATTATACGCCATGATCTACCTGCATCAAAATTTGATGGATTCTTTTCTTTTATCCATAAAGAAAACCCTTCAAACCATGGAAGATCAAGGTTCGGCTTACCGGCAGGAAATGGCGGAGATTCTTGACCGCGTTTCCAATGTGAACGACAATATCCAGACCAATTTGCACGCCCAGAACGAAATGAAATCCGCCGTTCATGAAATCTCTAAAGGCAGTGTAACCCAAAGTGAGCAGATTGCGCAAATTGCCGGACACGCCGGGGATACGGTGCAATCGATGGAATTTTTAACACAAATGTCCGGTGAACTGACAAACGAATCACTTGAAGCACAGGAAACGGCAAAAGCCGGGGAAAAGGCGGTGGAAAATTTAACGCTTGAAATCAGTGATGTGGTAGATACGATAATGGAGCTGAACAACACATTTACAGTGTTAACGCAAAAAGTGGAAGAAACGAATACGTTTACCGACAGCATCAAACAAATTACGGAACAGACGAACCTGCTTGCGCTGAATGCTTCGATTGAAGCGGCACGCGCCGGGGAAGCGGGCCGCGGGTTTTCGATTGTTGCCGATGAAATCCGGCGCCTTGCGGAAACGACACACGAGACAACCGAAAAAATTAACCATAATTTGGCTGATTTGAATCAAAGCAACGCGGCGGCACGGGATAAGCTGGAATTAAGCAGCACGCAAATTTTGACGACAGCGGAATCAAGCCAAAATGTAACGACCTATTTCCGTAAACTATTAAAAACTTTAAACGGGCAGGTTGAGAAGTTTAAAGAATTCGATACGTTATCCAAAAAAGTGACCGAAAAGGCGCATGGCGTGGAAGGCGCATCAAGCGAACTCGCGGCCATCATTCAAGAAACCTCTGCCAGCCTGGAAGAAATGTCAGCCACGATTGAAAGCTTAACGAATGACCACCATACGATCGCAGAAACGCTCAACGAAGCGGCTGTCCAGGCGGAGCAGTTCCGGGCAAAAACCGAAAAAATGCAGAAAAAGTTTGCCGATCAAATCATTTAGCAGACGGATATCTTAACATAGACGCACTCTAGGTTAAGGAAGACCCTCGATTTTGCCGGGTATCTTAACATAGAACGCTTCTATGTTAAGGAAGACGCGGAATTTTTACGGGTATCTGAACGTAGTCGCGCTCTAGGTTAAGAAAGACCTTCGATTTTGCCGGATATCTTAACATAGAAGCACTCTACGTTAAGGAAGACGCGGAATTTTTATGGATATCTTAACGTAGACGTGCTCTATGTTAAGAAAGACTCTCAATTTTGCCGGGTATCTTAACGTAGACGCACTCTATGTTAAGAAAGACCTTCGATTTTGCCGGATATCTTAACAAATTTCGCTATTTCTGCCGCTTTCATTGGAAAAAAGTGCAATCTTTTCCTATAAAATGCCGAAATGGGGTACCATTGTGAAAAAATTTTGATAGAATGATAAATAGAGAGATAAAAAATATAAATGGAGGTTACACGAGTGTGAGAAAGAAAACTGTCTTTTCTGTTGCCGCTACAACCATTCTGGCCACTTCGTTTACATCGCAGGCATTTGCCCAGACATATAAAGTCCAAAAAGGGGATTCCCTCTGGAAAATTGCAAAGAAGTATAATACGTCCGTTGATGCATTGAAATCAACCAACCATTTGGCATCTGACACGATTTACCCGAACCAGGTACTGAACGTTTCAGCGTCCAAGGCAAAAGCTTCGGCCCGTTCTGTTTCGGCCCCATCCTCTTCTGCCAAAACGTACACGGTCAAGCCGGGGGATACATTGAGCACGATTGCCTTAAACCACGGCATATCGGTTTCAAACTTAATGAGCTGGAACAAGCTCTCTTCATCGCTGATCCATCCCGGTGACGTATTGGCTGTTTCCAAAGGGGCAGATTCCGCTTCCTCGTCCAGTTCAAGCAGCAGTTCGCGTTCAACCGGCAGTTCCAGTTCCACGACTACATACACAGTAAAAAGCGGAGACACATTATCCGGCATTAGCAAACAGTTTGGGACAACTGTCAGCAAGCTAAAATCTTTGAACAATTTAAGTTCCGATTTGATTTTTTCCGGTCAGAAGCTAAAAGTAACCGGTAGCAGCTCATCCGGTTCCTCCACATCGGGAACGGCAGGCGCTGCAAGTTCAAACAGTTCCGGTTCCACGGCTACGGCTACATACACGGTAAAAAGCGGAGACACATTGTCCGGCATTAGCAAACAGTACGGAATCACCGTCAGTAAGCTTAAATCTTTGAACAATCTGAGTTCCGACTTGATTTATGCCGGCCAGAAGCTGAAAGTAACCGGCAGTCCGTCCGATTCTTCCAAATCGGTCACAACAGTCGATACAACTTCAGGCAGTACCCATTCTGTATCTTCTTTAATCAGCATTGCGAACAGCTTAATCGGCACGCCGTATGTTTGGGGTGGTACGAGCCCGTCCGGATTTGACTGCAGCGGTTTTATCTATTATGTATACAAAAAAGCCGGGTACAGCATTTCCCGCATGTCCGCAGCAGGCCTTTATAACCGTTCTTACTATGTGAACAGCCCAAAGGCAGGAGATCTCGTCTTCTTTGAAGGCACGTATGGAACCAATCCGAGCGCGATCACGCATGTTGGTATCTATCTCGGCGGCGGCCGGTTTATCGCCGCGAATTCCGATGGCGTATCTGTTTCTTCTGTCGGCTACACGTACTGGAAATCCCATTTTGACAGCTATAAACGTTTCTATTAATGTTCTATAAATTGAACCAAAAAAACCGCGGATCTTCCGCGGTTTTTTTGCATCTGAACCGGCTTGCCCCGATTTGATTCTTCTTACATATAAAATTTAAAGCGGCTGCCGGCGTATTGCGCTTTGACATATTCAAACGGTGTACCGTCTGAAAGCGAAGTCACGCGTTCAATGGACAGCACCGGTGAACCCGGGGCCACTTTTAACAGTTTTGCCAGCCGTGCGCTCGCCGCAACGGCTTCGATTGTCTGGTACCCTTTTCCGAGCCGCAATCCCTTTTCCCGTTCAAGAAACTGGTAGAAAGAACGGTTTAATTTTTCTTCAGTAAGCCCTGCCGCAATCCTTGCCGGGGTGATGATCGATTCGAATACAATCGGGATCTCATCCCCGTAGCGGAGCCGCTCGATATGAAGAACGTTTTCCGGCTCTTTCAGCGTGAGTGCCTCCATTTCCTGCACGGAGGCTTCCCTTTCAAAAAACGCCACGATTTTATTCGAAGCTTTCATCCCGCGCTCTTCCATCAGCCGCGTAAAACTCATCCGCCCTTCCAAAGGCTGCTCCACCTTATGTTCGCTGATAAACGTGCCGCTTCCCCGTTTTCTCATTAAAATGCCTTCATCCACCAAACCTTGTACCGCCTGGCGGACTGTCATTCTGCTCACTTCAAAAAGATCGCTTAACACCCGTTCAGACGGAATGGCTTCGCCTGTTTTCCATTCCCCCTCCCTGATTTTCTTCCGGATTTCTTCCTGAATTTGAAAGTAAATCGGGATCGGGGAGGTTTTGTCAATCATGGCGCTTCCCGGCATCCTCCAGCAAAGAAGCGGCATCTTCATCGGCAACGACAACGACATTCGGATGCATTTGCAGAACGGATGCCGGGCAGGCCTCGTCCACCGGCCCTTTGATCATGCTGCGGACCGCTTCAGCCTTACTTTTGCCGAATGCCAGCAGTACGATTTTTTTCGCGTCCATAATCGAAGCAATCCCCATCGAAAGGGCGCGATCCGGCACATCTTCTTCTCTTTCGAAAAAGCGCCGGTTTGCTTCCCGCGTCGATTCGGTCAGTTCGACAATATGGGTTCTGGAATCGAAGGAAGTGCCCGGTTCATTAAAGCCGATGTGCCCGTTTTTACCGATGCCGAGCACTTGTAGGTCGACCGGATGCGTTTTTAAAATTCTTTCATACCTTGCACATTCTTCTTCGAGGTCTTCCGCCGTTCCATCAGGCAGATACGATTGTTTAAAATTCATATGCGAAAACAGTTCTTTTTCCATGTAATAACGGTAGCTGTGTTCATCGGTATCTTTGAGGCCCACATATTCGTCAAGATTCACAGTGGTAACGTTTGAAACGTCCAGTCCGGCATGCCGCATGTAAGCATACAGCTTCAGCGGCGTGCCGCCCGTTGCAAGCCCGAGCGTGCGGATTTGCCCTTCCCGAATCCCTTTTTCGATCAGTTCATAGGCGTATTTTGCTGCTTCATCGCTTGTTTTAAAAATATGCACATCCATTTTTATCCCCGCTTTCAAAGATGATATGTTTTTTTACCAGATCTTTACTGGTTGTAAGACTCTTTTACTGCGCGACTGGTTATTTCCGCTCTCCAAGGTGATACGTTGCTTTCGCTCGTAATTGTTCATCCAGCAGTACGAAATCGGCATCTTTCCCGACCGTAAGACTTTTTTTATCGCGCGACTGGTTCACACCAGTCTGTGTGTGTTATTCCCGCTCTCCAAGATGATACGTTGCTTTCACTTGCAATTGTTCATCCAGCAGTACAAAATCGGCATCTTTCCTGGCCGTAAGACTTTTTTTATCGCGCGACTGGTTCACACCAGTCTGTGCGCGTTATTCCCGCTCTCCAAGGTGATACGTTGTTTTCACTTGCAATTGTTCATCCAGCAGTACAAAATCGGCATCTTTCCCGGCCGTGAGACTTCCTTTTTGTTCGAGGCCAAACTCGCGCGCCTGGTTCACGGAAGTCATCTGTACCGCTTCTGCAATCGAACAGCCGGTAAATTTCATAATGTTGCGGAATGCATCGTCCATCTTTAAGATGCTGCCGGCAAGCGCACCATTTTCAAGCCGGGCTTCCCCATTTTTCACCAGCACTTTCTGGCCGCCGAGCTCCGACTCCCCGTCCGGCAGCCCTTTCGCCCGCATCGCATCAGTAATGACGGAGATTTTTTCCGGCCCTTTTATTTCATACGTGAACTTCACCATATCCGGATGCACATGGATACCGTCAACAATCAGTTCAACTTGTACATAAGGCGACAGCAACGCATGCCCCGCAACGCCAGGCTCGCGGTGGTGCAGGCCGCGCATGCCATTATAAAGATGGGTCGCGTGTGTTGCCTTGCTTTGTAAAAGTTCAGCACGGACGGCATCTGAATGGCCCATGGAAGGCACGATGCCGCGTTCAATCATCACATTTTCAAATGCCCGTGCACCTTCATTTTCAGGGGCATAGGTGACAAGCTTAATGAGATTGCCAGAAGCTTCAACCCACTTTAAAAACAGTTCCGTGTCCGGCGCCTTGATATATTCAAGCGGCTGGGCCCCCGCTCTTTTTTTCGAAACAAACGGCCCTTCGAGATGAATGCCTTCGATCGTTGTGCCCCCTTTTTCTTTTGCCACTTTAACGGCGCGCAAGGCGGCTTCGATTTTTCCGTAATCCTGGGTCATCGTTGTCGCGAAAAAGGAAGTCACCCCTTCCTGCCGCAACTTTTGGCTTAATGTAACGAGCGCCTCCGGATCGGCATCCATCGCATCAATGCCATAGCCGCCATGGATATGGACATCAATCATGCCCGGGATAGTTGTCATCCCTTTCCCGTCGATCACTTCTTCCCCTGCTTTCGGCCGGTAATCTGCCATTTTGCCGGTTTCAATGATTTTATCTGTAAACCGGATAAATCCGTCTGCAATATGTTCATTCCCTGTATAAAGATTGCTGTGGATCAGCACTTTTTCCGTCAACGGAAAACACCTCTTTTTTAAAATTTATATAGTTGTCTATACCAATTATCATTCATGATGTGTCAGATGTCAATCTTTATTATGGGGAAATGATTTCTTTTTATGCAGGTTCTTTCCTGATTGTCTGTAAATCTATTTTTCCGCGGCAAGTTGATATATACTAGAAAAAGTGCAGAACGAACAAATCATGGAGGACTTTTTATGAAACAAACCAATGTCAAGGCGGTCACAATCGCCCTGTTTGTGGCCACCTTTTTAACAGCCATTGAGGGGACGATTGTCAGCACCGCGATGCCGCGGATTGTGAGCGACCTGAAAGGGATCGGCGTGATGAACTGGGTATTTGCCATTTACCTACTCACTTCAGCGGTAACGGTTCCAATTTTTGGGAAGCTTGCGGATTTGTACGGTCGCAAAAAAATTTTCACGGCCGGCACCGTTGTTTTCCTTGCCGGTTCGACATTGTGCGGGCTCGCCGGTTCGATGGGCCAGCTGATTGTGTTCCGTGCCATTCAGGGAATCGGGGCCGGGGCGATCATGCCGGTTACGAATACCATCGTTGCCGATATTTATCCGCATGAAAAACGGGCGAAAATGCTCGGGTTTATGGGCGCGGCATGGGGCATTGCCGGTGTCATCGGGCCTCTTTTCGGCGGTTTCTTTGTCGACCAGCTCACCTGGCACTGGATCTTTTTTATCAATCTGCCGTTTGGCCTGATTTCCGTTTTGATGGTCATCCTGTTTTTACATGAGCAGGTGGAAAAAACGGAAAATGCGATTGATGTATGGGGGGCTGCCACCTTTTCCGCCGGGATGCTCGCGTTGCTTTACGCCCTGCAAAAAGGCGGGGATACAAGCGACTGGGGAAACCCGGTGATTTTGGGATTGTTAGCTGGCAGTGTTATTCTCCTTGGTTTATTCATTTTGATTGAGTACCGGCATCCGGATCCATTAATGCCGCTTTCGTTGTTCCACGTCCGGGCCATTTCGGTTTCAAATCTGGTTTGTTTTTTGGGTAGTGCCGTTCTGATGGGGATTAACGTGTATATTCCGATGTGGATCCAAGGGCTTGAAGGGCATGGCGCAACGCTTTCCGGCCTTATGCTGGCACCGAGTCCCGTCCTGTGGATGCTCGGCTCTTTTGCCGGCGGAAGGCTTCAGTTGAAATACGGGGACCGTTTGGCGTTTTTAACGGGGATGGCCTTCATCTTGGGAAGCACTGCCTGGCTCAGCTTGTTTTCATTGGGAACGCAGGAATGGAGTTTTTACGTTTTCTCCGCCATTTCCGGGTTCGGGTTCGGGATTGTGATGACGATCTCGCTCGTTTCGGTTCAGTCGGCGGTGGACTGGTCTTTGCGCGGGGCGGCGACGGCATCGAATACATTTTTCCGGAATCTCGGGCAGTCGGCCGGTTCCGCTGTATTCGGTACGTATTTCAATGCAAAAGTTGCCGAGGAACTTGCGAAAGACAATCCGGGCGGGTTTACGACGAATTCGCTGAACAGGCTGATCAATCCGGAAAGTGCAGGCCGGTTTTCGGAAGCGGCGCGCGATTGGCTGCGGCATGTGCTTTTTTCAGGCATTCATTCGATCTTCATCCTGCTTGCCATAATTTCACTTGTTTGTTTTATTCTCTCTTTCGCGGTTCCGAAAGCGGAAAGCGAAAAGGGGCTGTCCTGATACGCGGGGCTGCCTCTTTTTTTGGGATGCTTCTGATAGCAGTTGGGGGCTTTTTGCCGTTTACGCATTGTCCTTTAGCAAGCTTCAAAGGAACAAAAGCCAGCTGAATCGAACGGTAACTTTCTTTTGAAATCCCCAAGCACCAAAAAAGCCGCCCCTGTTTGTGGGACAGCTCTTTGTTTACCATTGGTATGGTGTTTCTTGGTATACATAATAGTTCAGCCAATTGGAAAAAAGTAAGTAGCTGTGCGAGCGCCATGTATGGAGCGGCCTCTCATTGGCATCGTTATTCGGAAAATAATTTTTCGGGAGGGCGGTACCAAGGCCCCTTTGCTGATCGCGCACATATTCATCAGCAAGGGTTGTAGCGTCATATTCCAAATGGCCGGTGATCATAATATTTTTCCCGTTTTCGTCCATCACAATGAATGGCGCACCCTCTTCCGATATGGAAACGAGCTGCAGTTCCGAATGGTTTTCAATGGCTCCGCGTGCAACATCCGTATAGCGGGAATGGGGCGCGTTAAAAACCTCATCAAATCCGCGGACCAGCTTGACCATCGGCAAAAACAAGCGGTGTTTGAAAATGCCGAAACACTTTTCCGGCAGTTCGTACTTCTCAATGCCGTAATGGTAGTACAAGGCAGCCTGCGCGCCCCAGCAAATATGTAGTGTCGACGTGACATTGGTTTTGGTCCAATCCATGATTTGCTTCAGCTCGTCCCAATAATCCACCGCTTCGAAATCCATTTTTTCAACCGGGGCACCGGTAATAATCATCCCGTCAAAACGGCGGCTTTTCACCTCGTCAAAAACCGTGTAAAAATGTTCTAAATGGTAGCTGCTGACGTTTTTGGATTGGTAAGTCGACGTCCGGAGAAAAGTGATGTTGACCTGCAACGGCGTATTGCCAAGAAGGCGCAGCAGCTGCAACTCCGTCTTTTCTTTTTCCGGCATTAAATTTAAGATTAATATATTCAGCGGACGGATATCCTGCGTTCTCGCCCTGTCCTCATCCATCACAAAAATTTTCTCTTGTCTCAGCAGCTCTCCGGCAGGTAAATCTTTCGGTATATTGATTGGCATTTTCAACGTCTCCCCCATACTCAGTTGTCATGTATTTTTCATTATATCGGTTTTCTGCCGTTTGCTGCAATATTCTTGATAGACAGACAGTTTACGGATGGGATATGATCAGCGTCAGATGACCTTCCAGTTCAAAATGGCCAAATCCGGACGGCAGCAGAAAATGCATCCCTTTTTCAAGCGGATAAGTTTTTCCGTCGGCTTTCATGGCCCCTTCCCCGTCAAGCACGCTGGCCAGTTCGAACGGTTTGTTTTGGGTAAACGATGCGGTTCCTTTTACATCCCATTTATATACAGAGAAAAAGGCTTCCTTTGCAAACGTTGTGATGGTAACACCCGGTTTTTCTTCCGTACGGGGGCGGACTGCGGCATCCCGGTGCGGTATCGTTGTAACATCAATGGCTTTTTGCAAATGCAGTTCACGTTTGTTGCCGGCAGCATCCGTCCGGTCGTAGTCATAAACGCGGTACGTTGTATCACTGCTTTGCTGCGTTTCGAGCACAAGCGTCCCTTCACAAAGAGCATGAATCGTCCCGCTCGGCACATAGAAAAAGTCCCCCGGGTGAATCGGCACTTTGCGCAGCAGGCTGTCCCATTTTCCTTCTTCAACCAGGCGGACGAATTCTTCTTTCGTTTTGGCATGATGCCCGTAAACGAGCTGTGCGTCTTCCTTGCAATCAATGATGTACCAGCATTCCGTTTTGCCAAGTTCTCCGTTTTCGTGTTCATTGGCGTATGCATCATCCGGGTGAACCTGAACCGATAAATCTGCATTTGCATCGAGAATTTTCGTCAGGAGCGGGAATCCTTTTCCAGACATTCCGCCGAACAAGTCACGTCTTTCTTCCCACAGTTCCATCAAGGTTTTGCCGGCAAATTCACCGTTTTTTACAGTCGACGGGCCGTTCGGATGGCCGGAAATAGCCCAGCACTCCCCTGTATGGTCAGACGGGATGCGGTAACCAAACCGGTCCCTCAGCGCGGTTCCTCCCCAAATTCTTTCTTTAAAAACCGGTTCAAGAAATAAAGGCTCGCTCATTCAAATCTTCCTCCTTGAAAGGCAATCCTTTGCTCAAATATGAACAAAGCATTTTCAGTCCTTTTCATTATAGCATACCGCTCCTGCACCCGCGCCGGTTATCCCGTGTTTTTGCACCGGCCATTTGCTTTCCGCACGCAAAATTTTTTTGCCCGTTTGGGGACGTTTTTCATTTCTTGCCTGCCATTTTTTTGCTGTCCGGATGCCGCTTTTTTGTTTGCCAAATTTTAGTGTTTATACGGGGGCGTTTTCTATTTCTTTATCTGCCAATCTGTTTTTTTGCACCGGCCGTTTGTCTGCAAATTTTTTCATCCGCAGTAACAGGTCAGCTTTCATACAATTCGATTGGAAGACCGTCGGGATCCTGGAAAAAGGTGAATTTTTTATCTGTAAGCGGGTCAATGCGGATGTCTTCTACTTGAATGCCCATTTCTTCAAGCCGCTTTTTATCCGCTTCTACATCGTCCGTTTCAAATGCAAGATGCCGCAAGCCCGCAGCTTCCGGAAATGTCGGGCGCGCGGGCGGATCCGGAAAGGAAAACAGCTCGATCTGATATACGCCGCCGACCGAAAGATCCAGTTTGTAGGAATCCCGCTCTTTCCGGTATACTTCCCGCACCGGCTCCAATCCGAGGCAATCGACATAAAAATGCTTTGATTTTGCATAATCGGAACAAATGATGGCAATATGGTGAATGCGTTTCAACCTTGGAGCTGCCATTACTTTCCCTCCTTCCGATAAGTCCAGCCTTCTTCTTGATAGACGGTGCCGTTTTTCATCAGACGGCCGAGCGCACGTTTAAACGCCGCTTTGCTGATGCCAAACCGCTCCTGAATCTCTTCCGGCATGCTTTTATCCCAATATGGCATTTTTCCGCCGCGCGAATCCATATAGGCAAGGATATTTTCCGCATCTTTATCCAATGCTTCATAAGCGCGCCCCAAAAGCGAGATATTCAATGTCCCGTCTTCTTTTACATCAATGACGCGGCCTTCCACTTTCTGCCCGAGGCGCGGTTCGTTTTTGCGCTGTGATTCATGGATGAAGCCAATATAGCCCTCATCGGTTATGATTGAAGAACCCGCTTTTGCCAGTCGGAACACATGCCCGGTGACATCTTTGTTCCACATTTCCCGGCCGGCTTGTTTCGCTAAATCCCTGACTATGTTTTCTCCGGCTAATTTTGCGAATAAGCGCCCATGTTTGTCAAGATCAAGGGTAATGTATAAATGATCGCCTTTTTCCGGCCAGAGCGAGCGGATCGGGGGCAGGTCATCAACAGAAAGAAGCATGTCTTTGTGAATTCCGATCGAAACGAAAACGCCAAGTTTTTCTTTGGTGCCGGCAACTTCCGCCCAGCCGTATGTCCCCAATCGGATGTCCGGAATCACATTTGTCGCGGCCAGCCTCCCCTGATGGTCCTGATATAGAAAGACCGTTTGCACCGCTTCCGGATCAAAGGGTTCCACAATATCCCGGTGATGCAGGAGCACGTCTTCTGTCCCGTTAGATAAAAAATAACCGAACGGCGCTTCCCGCACCACCGTAAGTTCGGCAACGGTTCCTGGTGTTAAATCCATTGCAGCAGTTTCCTCCTCCGTAAATCGTTTGCTTCATAATAGGTAATTATAACATTGATCGGCGTAAAACATGATTTTATTTTGAACAAGGAGTGGAAATACTATGCCTGACAAACGTGAGGTGACGCATCGGGACAATGAGGCGGAAACGGTTGTCAATGATGCGCATGGGAGCAACCAGGTTGGCTTGTTCAGTGAACATAAGCCTTATAAACCGTTTGCTGTGACAGCGCTTGAAACGGATAAGGATATGAAAAGATTCGCGAAATTTACAGATGGCAAACAGGAGTGATCCAAGTGAGTAAATCAAAGCGCGAAGAAGAACGACAGTGGAAAGTCCGGAAAGAATCGCAAAACCCGCACGGCAAAGTGAAATCTCTGGAAGAAATCGCGGATGAGATATTCGCCGAATGGAAAGAAAAAAAGTGAGATAAAGGGGTGCTTTCATGGCACCCCTTTTGTATGCTGGAGACCGCGCGCAATCGGGTTTTACAAAAAATGGCTTAACGATTCCCGCAGATAGTAAAAAACCCGTTGAAAACAGGGGTTTCAACAGGCCCGAAAAATGGCAACAAAAAATAACTGTTTTTTTAACTTCCGATAACTGGCAGCACGCGTACTTCTTTTTTCATATCGGAGTGGCAGAGCGGGCAGTGCGGCTTTTCTTCAAAAGTAAAGTTTTCACGCATAAAACCGTTGCAATCATCGTTTGTGCAGGCCCATACGGTCGTTTCCACCTCAGGCACCGGCTCCTTCTGGTTATTAAAATATGCCATCATAAAAGACTCCCTTCTTATGTTTAGTATAACACACTTTAACACAAAAAAGGGGACCGGCCCTGCTGCGTTAACGTATGCAGGCAAGTGTGCAAACCGTCCCGGCGCATTCGTGCATGCTTCTATTATATGCATGCGGCCCCGGCTTTATGCGGGCCTCCGCTTTGCACGAGGCAAGTGCTGCAGCCTGGAACCGGGCTGGAGCCGGGATCCACACTGCTCGATACATTTGCAAAACCTGCCTTAATCGCTACTCTACTTTTCGCAAAGCCCGCCCATTTTCTTTCGTGCCCCCGCTATTATTGAAACCGGGACCTGCACTGCTTCGACGCCTTTGCATCATCTGCCCTAAAATTTACTCCGCTTTCCGTAAAGTTCGCGGCCATACCATTTCAAAACCAAGATCGCAACAGACAGCCTCAAAATCATTTTTACCCGCTTTCCCACTCACTCATCCGCTTTTGCGGCAAACAAGTTTTGTGGCAATAAAAATTTTCTTTGCAACGGTTCTGCCTTCCAAACGTTCCAGCAGCGTATCGACTGCTGTCTCGCCCATCAATTCCGTATACACTTTCACAGTAGAAAGCGGCGGGAAAACATATTTGGACAGCGAGATGTCATTGACGCCGATAAGGCTCACGCGGCCGGGCACCGGGATGTTGTTTTCCGCAAGCGCCTTAAGGCACCCGATCGCAATCGCATCATTGGCGGCAAAAAAAGCGGTCGGAAGTGCGTCCCCGTGTTCGTGGATCGCCTCGTTCATCAACTGGTATCCGTCTTCAGTCGAAAACGCACCGATATATACCCATTTTTCATTCCAGCGGCCTGCTGTCTGCATCCAGCGCCTGAACGCCGTTTCGCGCGGATCCTCAATCGTGGCGGACGCATCTTTATAATTTTCCCTGCCGCCGATAAAGCCGATTTGTGTATGGCCTTTTTCCGTAAAATAGGCGAGCACTTTTTCTGTCGCTTTTTCAAAATCGGCCACAACAGCATCAAAGCGGTTGTCGTCAGGCGAGCAGTCGACAAATACGATATTCGGGGTAACAGAGAGAAGCTTCTCCACTTGCGCCAGGCTGAATTTCCCGACAGCAATAATGCCCTGGATTTGCTCTTTCCCCATCTCTTCCAAATGCGTCAAATCGTATTTCGTCAGCCGGATATTTTTCATGCTGCAGCGTGCTTCAATGCCCATTCTGATCGATAAATAATACAAATCATTCAGCTCTTCTTGTTCCGTATACCAGTACACTAGCGCAATTTTAATTTTTTCCGGTTTCCGGGCTGTTTTTTTCTTGTAGGAAAGCGCTTCAGCCGCTTCAAAGATTCTTTTTTTCGTATCGTCACTAACGGAAAGTGACGGGTCGTTATTCAGCACGCGTGAAACCGTTGAAATGGAAACACCCGCCTTCTCTGCAATATCTTTAATCGTTGCCATGCTTACACCTCAATCTTTTTCAACCAAAAATCCATTTTGTATGGGCACGGTATGTTTCACCCGGCTCTAGAATCACAGACGGGTATTCAGGGTGATGGATCGCATCCGGCACACCCTGCGTCTCAAGGCAGACCGCCAAATAATCTGAAGGCTTGCGGCCGCGGATTTCATATTCGTCATTGCCCATTGTATTGCAAGTATAAACGACGACGCAAGGCTGGTCGGTTTCCACCGTCAGCACGCGCCCGCTCTCTTCGTCTTTTAAGCGGATCGTTTTTTCCGTTTCCGGCAATAAAAACGCGTGGTCATAGCCGTTTCCGACAAGGACGTTTTGCGGATGATCTGATACCGTGCCGTCTTCGATTTTTCGCCCGTTCCGAAAATCGAACGCGGTGCCGGTGACATCGAAAGTTTTCCCTGTCGGCAGCGTTTCCTGGCCAAGTTCAAGCACACGGTTACTCGGGATTTGCAATTTGTGCCCGCGTACATCGCGTTTCATATCGCCGCTTAAATTGAAGTATGCATGATTGGTCATGTTGACGATCGTTTTTTTATCCGTATGTGCCTGATAAGACAGCTTCAGTTCTTGTTCATTTGTTAAAAGATAGGTCACGGTGGCATCGAGATTTCCGGGATAGCCTTCTTCGCCGTCCGGGCTTATATGCGTAAATTTCACACCAACTGCGCCGTCTTGTTCAATGGGTGTGCTGTCCCAGATGACGGCGTTAAACCCTTTGAAGCCGCCATGGAGATGGTTGCGGTTTTCATTGGCAGAAAGCTTGTATGTTTTGCCGTCCAGTTCAAAAGAAGCTCCGGCGATCCTGCCGGCAATACGGCCGATGATAGCGCCGAAATACGGAACACCATGGAGGTAGCCGTCAAGGTTGTCATACCCGAGCACGATATTTTCCGGTTTGCCGTTTTTGTCCGGCACGATGATCTTATTGATGATGCAGCCGTATTCAAGCACCGTTACAGATACGCCACAGTCATTTTTCAATTCATAAGCATGGACCGGACGCCCTTCCAATTCCCCAAACAATGCCTTTTTGATTTCCATTTTGATCAGCCCTTTTCCGTTAAAGATTGCGGGCCATATAAAACGGCCCGGTGTACCCGTCTGAGCTAAAAGTTACGGAATGTGATCTGCAGCCCCCTATATGCGTCAAAAGCGTATGCTAAAAATGTTGGAACGCGTTGCCGGCTCCTGTTCCCCGCGGCCGCGCCAAACGCTTCCGGAATCCGCAGCCGGCCTGAAAGCCACGTAAAAAACCGGCCTGCTGTTTGGTGTGCGCGGTACATTCCGGAAGGCGTTTAGCAGCCCGCACCCTTTCACCGTGAACATGCGCAAAAAAAGGTTGGAACGGACCGCCTACAACTTACGCAAAAAATTCCGGAATGCCTGTTTTCCTCTTTCGTCCCGTTTAAAGACGCCGGCGTGCTGCAAAACTTGCAAGAAGACTTTGCCCACTTCGTTGCGGACGATGCCTTCCACGTTTTCCGCTGCCACCGTGCCTTCGTATTTTTTCTTTAAACCGTTTGCCCAGTCAAGATGGTAGGCGGCAATGGCGTTCGGCTGCCCGAGCAAATATTTATCCACTTCGGCCAGCTCATTTTTCAGCCGCGCCGGCAGAACCGCAAGCCCCATCACTTCAATCAGCCCGATGTTTTCTTTTTTAATATGATGGACCTCAGCGTGCGGGTGGAAAATGCCAAGCGGATGGGCTTCGCTTGTCCGGTTGTTGCGGAGCACAAGATCGAGTTCAAACCGGCCCACGCGTTTTCTTGCGATCGGTGTAATTGTGTTATGCGGCGTTCCGTTTGTTTCTGCGAGAATGTCGGCGGAAGGGTCGCTGTACTGTTTCCAGATTTGCAAAATATGATCCGCGGCCTCTGTAAGCCTTGCTGCCTCTGCACTCCGCAGCCGGATGACCGACATCGGCCATTTGATAACGGCGGCTTCCACATCCGGAAATGCCTTCATTTCAAACTGCCAGTCGTCAGCCGCTTTTGCCATCGCAAATTCATAACGCCCGCCCTGATAATGGTCGTGCGACAAAATCGAACCGCCGACAATCGGCAGATCGGCATTTGAACCAAGGAAATAATGCGGGAACCTCCCGACAAATTCAAGCAATCTTTGAAAAGCCGCTTTGTCGATTTTCATATCACGGTGCGTTTCCGACAGCACGATGCAATGTTCGTTGTAATATACATACGGTGAATATTGCAAATACCACGGCTCGCCGCCGAGGGTAAGGCGGATAAGCCGGTGGTTCGACCGTGCCGGATGCCCCGTTCTGCCGGCATATCCCTCGTTTTCCATACAAAGCAGGCATTTCGGGTAATGCCCTTTTTTGGCGTTTTTTTCCCTGGCAATGGACTTCGGGTCTTTTTCCGGTTTTGAAAGATTGATGGTAATGTCAAGATCGCCGTATTCCGTTGGCGTCTTGTATACAATGTTTTTCGCAATCTGCTTCGTTTGGATATAATTGCTGTGTTTGCTTAATGCGTAAAAATAATCGGTCGCTTCAGCCGGGCTTTCCGCATATTTTTCCCGGAAAATATAGTTTACCGTTGACGGGCGCGGCGTAAACACATTCATGATGTGGCTTGCAAAAATGTCTTTCTCATCCAATACATCCTGAATGATGCCTTTTTCGCACGCGTAACGGACAAGGATGCGGAGGAGATCAGGAATATCCTGATCCGCCCCGCCTTCTTCCGGTTCATGAAATTCATCCAGATGCAAAAGTGACAGCACCTGGTTTCTCGCATACACCCGGTCTTCTTCCCCGATTAACCCGGCACGGACAGCCTTGTTTACAAGCTGCTCGACCGTTTCAAAAATGGCCAATGATTTCACCTTCTGTCGTCGTAACCGTTTGGATGGCTTTCATGCCAGTTCCATGCATCTTTGATAATCTGGCGGATATCCGTTTTTTTCGGATTCCAGCCGAGCACACGCTTTGCCTTGTCGGATGAAGCGATCAGCGTGCTCGGATCCCCAGCGCGGCGGTCGCCGATTTTGACGTTAAAGCCCTTGCCGGTCACTTCCCGCACGGTATCCACAATTTCTTTGACAGAAAATCCGTTGCTTGATCCGAGGTTGAACACATCGCTTGCGCCGCCGTTCTGTAAATATTGAAGCGCAAGAATATGGGCATCAATCAAGTCCTCCACATGGATGTAATCGCGGACGCATGTCCCATCTTTTGTATCATAGTCTTCGCCGAAAATGGTGATCGCCTCACGTTTTCCAAGCACCGTTTCCAATACAACCGGGATGAGATGCGTTTCCGGATGGTGGTCTTCGCCGATTTCGCCGGTTGATCTTGCGCCGGCTACGTTAAAATAGCGAAGTGCAACGTATTTAATGCCGTACGCTTTTTCACACCATTTCATCATTTTTTCCATCGTCAGTTTTGTCTCGCCGTAAGTGTTGGTCGGAACGGTCGGCATTGTCTCTGTAATCGGCACGTGTTCCGGTTCCCCGTATGTTGCAGCGGTCGAAGAAAACACAATATGCGGCACATGGAATTCTTTCATCATTTCAAGCACAATTTGCGTGCCATATACGTTGTTGTCGAAATATTTCAGCGGCTGTTCCATCGATTCGCCGACAAGCGAGTTGGCTGCAAAATGAATGATCGCGTCAATTTTTTCTTTCCCGAAAACTTCCTGCATAAAGGCACGGTCGCGAATATCACCTTCGTAAAATTTTGCCTTTGGATGGATTGCGGCGCGGTGGCCGGTTTGCAGATTGTCAATCACCACCACGTCATATTTTTGGTCGATCAGTTGATATACGGCATGCGAGCCGATATAACCGGCTCCACCTAAAACTAAAATGCTCATACAAGTTCCTCCATTGTCATTTCTTTTGCTCCATCACCGATGCTTGCGGTGTAGAAGTCCGCCCGGTAGCCGATTTCTTTTTCATAGACGTCCCCGACATTTTTGATGAACGCATCGACTTTGTCATTTTCAACAATTGCGATTGCGCACCCGCCGAATCCCGCGCCCGTCATTCTCGCCCCGAGCACGCCCTCCTGCTTCCAGGCGGTTTCGGCCAGCGTATCGAGTTCTTTGCCGGTCACTTCATAATCATCCCGCAGCGAACGGTGGGAGGCATTGATCAGTTCTCCGAAAGCGGGCAGGTCGCCACGTTTTAATGCGTCAAGTGCTTTTAGCGTGCGCGCATTTTCGTAAACCGCATGTTTTGCCCGTTTCCTCACAATCTCATTGTCTATGATTTCCTTGTTTTTTTCAAATGCTTCTTCTGTCAAATCGCCGAGCGTTTCGATATCGAGTTTCTTTTGCAGCTGTTTCAGTGCCGATTCACATTCCGCACGTCGTTCATTATATTTAGAGTCCGCAAGTTCACGGCGTTTATTCGTGTTCATAATCAAAATTTTATGGTGATCCAGCTTGATCGGGGCATATTCGTACGCAAGCGTGGCACAGTCGAGCAAAATGCCCGCGTCTTTTTTGCCCATCCCGACTGCGAACTGATCCATGATCCCGCTGTTTACGCCGATAAATTGGTTTTCCGTTTTTTGCCCGAGCTTGACAAGATCGAGCCGTTCCACTTTCAGGTTGAACAATTTTTCAAGCATCACGCCGGTTAATAGTTCAATGGAGGCGGAAGAAGACAGGCCGGCCCCATTCGGAATATTGCCGTACACGAGGCAGTCAAAACCCTGTTCTATTTCATGCCCCGCTTCCTTCAAATACTTCAGCATGCCTTTCGGGTAATTGGCCCAGTCATGTGCTTTGTTGTATGCCAGATCGTCAAGCGTAAATTCGATGACGCCTTTTTCTTTAAAATTCAAAGATACAAAGCGAATGTTGCGGTCATCGCGTTTTTTGGCCAAAGCATATGTCCCCATGGTAATCGCGCACGGAAACACATGGCCGCCGTTATAGTCGGTATGCTCCCCGATCAGATTAATCCGGCCCGGCGCAAAAAACGCGCGCTCCGCCGCCGTCCCGAAATACTCCTTAAAAGCCTGAGACAAATTTGGGTTGCTCATGTTCGTTCCCCCTAAGTGTAATAGAATAGAATAAAAAGATTGCAAACGTTTTCTTCAATTCCATCTTACACGCAGAAGTAAAAAAAGGCAACATTTTTACTAAAATTTTTACTGGTAATATTCCATTTCTAAATAGGGCTTGCTGAACGAATCCGATTCTGAGTTTGTACCAAATTTGTCTGCAAGCTCTGTCGCAAAATATATGTGAGAATGCGTGATTTTGTCTTCTAAATACGTTGAATCGGCTTTCGAGTGCAAGCTTTTCCCTGGATTTGTTGTAAAATCCTTGCATTTAAATTGTTGCCAAAGCTGTCAGCACTCTTGCCAAATCTAGGAATTTTGCTTATTCAGCAAGCCTTAAATAATACAGCCTCAGTACAATCATTTACCATTCCAATGCGATCCACTGCTGTAATAACTGATTTAAGATTTTTTCTCTTCTTTTTTTAAATCATCTTTTAAATACTCCATATCTTTTATGTACCTTTGGATTGTTTCTTCTATTGCATCTTTTATTACTCGGGGATATCCCTTTTCATCTTCTCGTTTTTGTTCCTTCTTTAGCTCATCTATATCTTTAGTAAGCAAAGATATAGCCTTCTTCTTCTCATCTTTACTCATGAATTCATAGATTTTTCTCATAAAAAATACCTCGGCAATAAATTATTTCTAAATTTTTATTTTTTTATTATAATACGTTTTGATAAGGAGGAGGCTTTTGTTATACGCAGCTTTCAGATGTCGAGCAGGAAACAAACGGCCTGCTGTCTTACACCCGCAAGCCGAAAACCGCCCCGGAAAATATCAGGAAAATCCTTGAAAAATGGCAGGATGAAATTGTACGGGCTTATCCGGCACATCATCGAACGTAAGCAAACCATGGAGCGGCAACAGTGCATTTATCAGCAGTTGCCGCTTTTTTAGCAGTAGCGACAAAGCGGACCGAAAAAAGCGGCGGCGCTTTGCTGCTTTGCGCCCCCCCTTTTTCCCGGCTGCTTAGACCATCGGGTGCTTTTTGATTTTACACGCGTGCGCCGAGCTGCATAAGGACGGTATCATCCATCGGCGGATTGTGTAATCCCGCATGCACATCACGGTAATAGCGCTGCAGCGGGCTTTTTTGAAAAAGGCTGCGGGCGCCGACTATCCTCATGGCCAGATCCACAATTCTGTTTTCCCGCTGTTTAGACCATCGGATGCTTTTTGATTTTACACACGCGCGCCGAGCTGCATAAGGACGGCATCATCCATCGGCGGGTTGTGGAGCCCGGCGCGGACATCGCGGTAATAGCGCTGCAGCGGACTTTTTTCGGACAGGCTTCTGGCACCTACGATTCGCATCGCTAAATCAACTGCTTCTATCGCATGATTCGTAACCGCCATTTTCGCTGCCCCAAGTTCCGGGCCCATCTCTTTTCTTTGTTCTGCTCCGGCTTCATCCCACATTTTCGCAACCGAATACAGAAAATGCCGCGCCTGCATCAATTTCAGCTCGATTTCACCGAATTTCTGGCGGATAGCCGGCAGTTCCGCAATCGGATGGTTCAGGCTGTTCGGCGTATACGATTTAGCAAAGCGAGCCGCTTCCCGTTTTGCTGCCTCGGCAATGCCTAAATAACAGGCAGGGATATGGAGCAGATAACCGGCCGGCTCCTTCTTTTTCGTCTGGATCTCCGCCAGGTTCGCAAGCGGGACTTTGACGTTTTCCAGCACAACATCATGGCTGCCGGTTGCCCTTAAAGCAATGCTGTCCCATGTTTCGACGATGGAGAGGCCAGCCGTATCCCGCGGAACGACAAAACTGCCAACCGCTTCTTTTTCCGGAATCGTTGCGGTAATGATAAAAAAGTCGAGCACCGGAGACATGGTGGCAAAAGTTTTTCTCCCGTTTAACACCCATTCGCCGTTCTTTTCCGTTGCCGTTGTTTCCGGCATGCCACCGCGCGTCGGGCTGCCCGTTTGCGCTTCTGTTGCGCAAGTGTTGATGAGGGCGGCCTCCCCTGCTGCCGCACGGCAAATGCGTTCAAACAATTGCCCGTTCCATGTTCTTGTTTCGGACAAATGCATTAAAATCCCCATATGCCATCCAATGGAAAGGGCAGTCGACCCGTCCGCAACCGCGATGGCCTCTTGCAGGCGGACAAGCTCATACAGCGAAATGCCGCCCCCACCGTAGTTTTGTGGCACAGTCAGCTTTGTATAGCCTGTTTCTTTTAAATCTTGAATATTTTCAAAAGCAAACCGTCCTTCCAAGTCATTGGCAGCCGCCCTTTCGGAAAACGGGCCGGCAAGCGTTTGAATTAGGTCCAGTTTTTCCTCCAACGTTGAGGCTTTTAAAAAATCCATATCCTTTCCTCCCCCGGAAACATCTTTTCTCTTATTTTACCGGAAACATGCCGGAAAAACATTACAACACTTTTTTTAAATTTCCTCTTGCAATCCGGATTTTATTATAATATAATTTACATTGTCCTGATTGATTCCATGCTGGTGTAGCACAGTTGGTAGTGCACTTCACTCGTAATGAAGGGGTCGGAGGTTCGAGTCCTCTCACCAGCATCTTTCTTTTTTTCATATGGAGAAGTACCCAAGCGGCTGAAGGGGACGCACTCGAAATGCGTTAGGGCGGGTGACCGTCGCGTGGGTTCAAATCCCACCTTCTCCGCCATACATAGTGCATATAAAAATTCCGGAGAACTCCGGAATTTTTTTGCGTTTATGAACCACATGGCAATTCATGCTCCCAATCCCCGTAAACCGGATTCGGGAATACGATAAATTTGCGGCCAAATGCATGGCGGAAACGGTCTGCTTCCAGGCTGCGCGCCTTGTTTCCTTTTCCGTCAAATGTCTTAAAAAAGTCACCCAGATTATCACCGAACAAGGCAATGATGTCGTGGTCCTTTTCAACAACTTGCCGGCGCGTTTCTTTGCTGCTTGTTCCTGTTTGCAACAGCACATGGGAACGGACGGCCTGCGGGATCCCTTCTTTTTTCAAGTTGCGAAGGGTGGCATCCATATATTTTTCGTCCCGGTTTGAAATGTAATAAATATCGATTCCTTTTTTATCGGCATATTTTAAAAAGGAAAGTGCCCCCGGGAGCGGTTTTGCTTTTGCTTTTTTCACCCATGTCCCCCAGCCGCTGCCAAACGAAATGCCTTTTTCTGCCATATAAGATAAGTAGGGTCCGTTATCCAGCACCGTTTCATCGAGATCCAGCACGATGGCCCGCTTCTTTTTTACTTTAGTTTTCAGGCTCTCCTTAATACGCTGTTTTCCGATATTGTATCCTTGATAATAGAGCGCTCTTGCTTCCCCGGATGTCCGGTACCAGGCAACCCCCATTTTGGTCTGTTCCGCTTTTTGCTTTGCCGTGCAGCCCGTAACCGGAACCGTCTTCATGACGGCAGCTTCCCGGTTTTGTTTGCCGCCTTCAGCAGAGCACCCCGCATTTCCAAGCACCAGCGCAAAGACAATTAGCAACCCTGCAAAATAGTTCATGCTTGCCCCTTCTTTCTAAAATGCTTTTACGATTAGTATAAGGGAACCCCGGAAATTGATACATGCTAAAATGGCATCTTTCACGGGGGTTGTTAGGCACTTCGAAGCGGTCTATTCTGATTTACGACGGGATTTTCATTCTTCCGCTGGCATGTATTTTTTGTGATATGGGCGTTTACGTACATTGTTTGTCGGAATTTCGCCCGCTTCCTTAACGTAGACCCGTTCTACGTTAAGAAACACGGCGTTTTTTCCGCGCTTCCTTCACTTAGACCCGTTCTACGTTAAGGAACAACGGAATTTTCGCCCGCTTCCTTCACATAGGCGCGTCCTACGTTAAGAAACAATAATTTTTTCCCGCGCTTCCTTCACTTAGACCCGTTCTACGTTAAGAAACACCAGTTTTTGCGCCCGCTCCTTCACCTATACTCGTTTTATGCTCACTTTTCAAAAAAATAGTTGGCCTGTTTGCTCACTTACCATCTCTTTACCGTACTTTAGCTAAAAGGTTACCTGCTTCCTCCGCCTCGATCTAAAACCGTGCCAGCAAAAAAAGCAGCCCTTTCCCAATTTGGATAAGCGGCTGCTTTTTTCATTATCGCTTGGATGATTCTTTCTCCAGCTCCAAGTTTTCTTTCTTTTTGTCCGAAAATATTTTTTCCAAGGCTTCCGGCAAGGCGATCATGCCTGGCAGAAAGAATGGCAATAGGATGAAGCAAAGCACGACAAGGCCGGTAATGACGGCGATCGCCAATTCAGCCAGCAGCAGCATTCCTGAAGGCATCAGCGTGGCAAATGTGCCGCCTAAAATAACGACCGCGGAAATAATGACACCGCCTGTATGTCTCGAAGCGAGTATAATCGCTTCCCTCGGGTCAAGCTGCGGGTATTCCTTATAGCGCATCATCAGGAAAATGCTGTAATCTACACCAAGCGAGACGATGATGATAAAGGAAAAGAACGGCACAAACGAAGAAATGCCTTCATAGCCCAGCATGCCAAGAAAAATAGAGTTGATGACAAACATGGCTGTATAATAGGCACCGACAAGGGATGCCGTAATGAAAACCGGCGGCCAGAAAGACCGTATAACCAACAGAAGCACAAGCAGCACGCTGATGGTCACGATCACGGTTGATTTGGCAAGGTCCCTTGACAGAATATGGTTCATGTCGTTGGTCGTTGCACTCGTTCCGGCTGTCCCGCTGTCGGCTTTTGAAAACACAGTTCCTTTCAGCCCGGTGACAACCGTTTTATTGATCTTATCAATGGTATCCAATGATTGATTTGAATAAGGATCGTTGCTCAACACGACAGTCAGTTTCGTCACTTTTCTGTCATCCGACATATACGTGTCCATTGCTTTTTTAAAATCTTTGTCGGCGAGCGCTTCTTTCGGAATATGGAATGTTTTTTCCGTTTTCAGCTGTGCCAGATAGTCATTTGTTTTGCCAAGGCCGTCTGAAATTTGCTTTAATCCGCGGTTAACATCCGACAACTTATCGCCGAACTGTTTAAAACCGCTAAGGCCGGAAGCGAGTTGCTGCTGGCCCGATTTCATCTGGCCCAGCCCTTTTGTCACATCGTTCATATTGGTTACTATTTTGCCGATGCCATCAGACGCCTGGCCAAGCCCGCTTTCGGTTTTCTTGAGCCCGTCTGCCATTTGCGAAAGCCCGCCAGCCATCTTGGATAGATTGTCGTTCGCTGTCTTGAACCCGGCTGTCGTCTTGTCGTAATTGCTGTTCAGCGTGTTGATCCCTTCCGGCGTGATTTGCTTGAGGGATGATGAGAGCTGGTTTGTCATTTGCTTCAGCGCCAAATAGTTCCGGTCGCTCTGCACACTTGGCGTACTTTGCCCGAGCGCCGTCACGAGCGTCTGCATTTGCGCAATCGCACTTTTTACACCGAGCAGTGCTTGTGCAGCCTGCTGATAATTTTTGCCCATTTCAGCATAGCCGGCCTGCATTTTCCCATAATTTGCTGACAATGTGCTGACCCCGCTGCTCATTTGGGAAAGATTTTTTTCAATGGTAGCGATGCCGTTTGCCAGTGTTTCCGGCTGGCCGGACCCATTGCCAATGCCGTTTTGAATTTTTTCGAGCCCGGTGGTGAGAGCGGCCATTCCATTTTCAAGTTTGGCGGTTCCATCTACCATGTCGTTCACTTTCGAAAAATCGGCGGATCCGAGTTTCTCCTGGGCTGTCTTTAATCCAGCATTGATTTGGTCAACCCCGTCCTGCGTTTGCGACAAGCCGTCCGTTACCGTAATCATCTGCTTGTCGATGTAAAAGTCCTCCATTTTCTTTCCTTCAGGCCGCGTAACCGAAGAAACTTTCCCGACACCGTCTATTTTTTTCAGCCTTTGTGTAATATTGTCAATGACAGCCATGGATGCGTTGTTATCCATTGCTTTTCCGTTCTCAATCACAACCTCCGCAGGCATGGACTGCCCTTTCCCGAAATGTTCAGCAACAAGGTTGATCGCTTTGGAAGAAGGATATTTATTGCCAAGTTCTCCAACCGTATCAAAATTCAGCTTCTCCTGGTGAAAAATCAATGCCGGGGCAATGATCAAAAGAATGAGTGTGACTGTAATAATCGGATGTTTTACGGCGATGAAAGAAGCTTTTCCCCAGTACCGGTTCGGCTTATGCCCGCTTGCATTTTTCGACGGCCAGAAAAGCTTTGTACCAAGGACTTTCATGATGAAAGGGGTTAGGGTTAAAATTTCAAGCAAAAGGATCGTTACCCCGATCACCACAACGACACCTGACCGATATATCGGCGATTCGGAAAATATAAGCGCCAGAAATGCGATAAAAACAGTCACAATACTATAGGCGATCGTTTTTCCTGCCGTCCGGTATGTGCGGACAATCGCTTCATCAATCGGGTGCCCGTGGGACAACTCTTCCCTGAACCGGTTAAAAAGCAGGATATTATAATCGGTTCCGATTCCAAATAAAATCAGCACAAGCAGCATCTGCGTCAAGCTTGTCACCGGAAATCCGGCTTTGTCGATAAGCTGGGCGGCAATCCCCATTGAACACAAATAGGAAAAAGCGACAGCCGCCAACGAGACGAGCGGGGTCACAACGGAGCGGAACACAATCACCAGCACAACGAGAATAAAAATGACCGTTAATGCTGCGCTCCGCTCCACACCGGCTTGGGAGGCCTTCAAATAGTCATTGTTAATAAAATCTTCCCCGCTCAAATAATAATCGACAGGCGAATGTTTCAGCCTGGCATCAAACTGTTTTTGGATGTCATCGATTTCTTTCCCTTTTTTATCCAGCTTGAAGCTGACCATAAGCGTGGTGCCGTCTTTTGATAAAAGGGAACTTTTCGCTTCCGGCGTATGGATCGGGTCAATCACATTGGAAATGCCGAGTTCGGATTTGCTTTCTCTAATTTTGTCTAAACAATCACCGATTTTTTCCATTTCGGCCTTTGAAATTTTATTTTTATCGTAAAAAACAATCAAATTGTTCGTGCCTTTGCCGGCATCGATCTTTTTTAACATTTTGTCTGCTACAACGGAAGGGCTTTTGCTCGAGGTTCCCTGCTGCCCCCGTTCCCGCAGGATAGCATTAACATCCGGCTGGATCGCTGTCAGCACAATCGTGGCAATGAGCCATACGGAAAAAATGATCCAACGGCCTTTCAGAATTTTTCTCACTTGTCGTTCTCCTTTTTCCTAGATTTGAAGCTTTCATTTTCGTCACGAAAAAAGAACACATCAAAAGATTCATATTTATGAAGGCCATCCCGCTCGATTTTTTTCTTCACAGCATTTACGAGCAGTTTGATGCCTTGTTCCACGATGTCCTGTTCATTCGGCTGCAACAGGTTCAATGCATCTACAAATGACTGGTTGATGATTCTTGATATGTTTTCACTCAGTTCGCCTTCCAGTTCCGATGACGGGGAGATCTCCACCGACCGTTTATCCGATGCGCTCGGGGTTTTCACAAGCAGCCCTTTTAACGTCAGCCGCTCCACGATATCCGAAACGGTGCTCTGCGTCATTTTCAAATTCCGGGACAGCAATTTGATACTAACCCTTTTGCCCGTTAACACCTCCGCCAGCACCCTGACCTGGGGAACAGTTAAACCAAACTCCTCCGCTTCTCTTTGCAAACTTTTGATGATATAACGCTGCAAAAAATCAATTGAATCCCGAATAAATTCGGCTCTTTCACTCATATGCTCCCCTCCCCCGCATATTTATCATTGAATCGCCTAATATACATCGTATCCGATATATCGTACACGATGTATATTAGGCGAAAACAGGATCATTGTCAATAAAATATCTGCTATATAAAATGAAGGAAAAATTCCGATGAGCGCCAAACCATTCATTGTATGATTAGCTTACAGCAGGCAATATTTCGTTATACTTCAGGACGATTATTTTTGCAGGCAACAGAATAGCCTGTTTCCGTTCACTTTATATAGTAAAAACCGGGACGAGCACCAGCCTGTGTTTCCATGATTGGACCCGCAACGTTTTTCCCCGCAGATTCGCGACCGGTGAGACCGGATTTAAAACTTTCCCCAGCCTGTTTTGTGTTTTCAGGTACGGTTGTCCTTATTTTTTTCCGGTAAGCTGTGGCGAAGAGACCGGTGCACTTTATTAAGAAATGTTTCCAGTGACACGGTGTCATTTTTTCATTGACATCTTAACACGGTGTCATATATAATCTTCTTATTGTTTCTTTTATGACACGGTGTCATTTTCAGGACAGTTGCCCGTGCCGTAATTTTTCAAGATAGGAGAATATGCTGCCATGCCGAAGCCAACTTTTTTCCGGTTGCCGAAAGAAAAACAGGACACTTTGATTCAAGCTGCAAAAAAAGAATTTTCAAGAGCACCGCTGCACGAATCCTCTATCGCAAATATTGTAAAGGAGGCTTGCATTCCAAGAGGCAGCTTTTACCAATACTTTGAAGACAAGGAGGATTTGTTTTATTATTTGCTGCGTTTGCTCTCGCGAAAAAGCAAAGAACAGTTTATTTCCACTCTCCAAAAAAAGGGCGGAGATTTATTTGCGGCTTTTACCGAGGTCTTTCAATTTGCCATTCAAGACATTCGAAACCAGGAAAATGCCAATTTTTTCAAAAATGCTTTTTCCAATATGAATTATAAAACCGAAAATACTTTGGCAGAAAATTTTTTTGAAGAGGATCTGAAAAAGCAGGATTTGGCTTTGCTCCGGTCCGTTAACACAAAAAAACTGAACATCAATGACGAACGGGAACTGCAGGATATGATCACGATTTTGGAAGCCGTCACCTTTCATAATCTTGTGCAAGCATTTGCCGGGGAATTAACGGCCGAAGAAGCACTCGATCATTATCTTGCCCAAATGGAACTGCTTAAAAAAGGATTGTACAGGGAACCTTCTCCGGCAATTTCAAGCGGGAAATAAAAACAACTTACAAAAGGGGAAAAAGATAATATGAATCCAGCAATACAACATAAAAAGCCGCCCTATCTCATGATCGGGGTTCTTTTTATCGGCGCTTTCGTTTCATTTCTCAATAACTCGCTGCTCAATGTAGCACTGCCTTCCATCATGGCAGATTTACACATCAAAGATTATTCCACCATTCAGTGGCTCGCAACTGGTTATATGCTAGTCAGCGGCGTGCTGGTTCCTGCATCCGCCTTCCTGCTGACCCGCTTTACAAACCGGCAGTTGTTTATTACGGCCATGTTAATCTTCACGTTAGGGACTGCTCTGGCAGCATTTGCCCCGAACTTCGGGCTGCTGCTGACAGGAAGGATGATCCAGGCTGCAGGATCTTCTGTCATGGGGCCATTGCTCATGAATATTATGCTGGTTAGTTTCCCGATTGAAAAACGTGGAACAGCCATGGGGGTCTTTGGCCTTGTCATGATTACAGCCCCGGCAATCGGCCCGACGTTATCCGGCTACATTGTCGAATACTTTGACTGGCGCTTTCTGTTTGAAATGATTTTGCCATTAGCCGTTATCAGTCTTGTTTTGGGGATCTGGAAAGCGGAAAACGTCATGGAGCAAAATAAAAAAGCAACGCTTGATTATCTCTCGGTCGTCTTATCTTCCATCGGGTTTGGTGGTTTGCTTTACGGATTCAGTTCTGCAAGTTCGGACGGCTGGACAGATCCGGTGGTTTTAACGGCACTGATTGCCGGCAGTGTGGCTTTAATCGCCTTCGTTATTCGGCAGTTTATGATGGATGAACCATTATTGGATTTGCGCGTGTATAAATATCCGATGTTTGCCCTTGCCTCTGTCATTGCCATTGTAAATGCGGCAGCCATGTTTTCCGGCATGATTTTAACACCTGCCTATGTGCAAAACGTACGGGGCATCTCTCCGCTTGACTCCGGCTTAATGATGCTGCCGGGCGCAATTGTCATGGGGATTATGTCGCCGATCACCGGAAAGCTGTTTGATCAGTTCGGTCCCCGCGTGCTGGCTGTCACGGGGCTTTCCATCACAGCTGTTTCCACCTATATGCTGGCGAATTTACAAATTGACTCGAGCTACACGTATATTATTCTGGTTTACACGCTCCGGATGTTCGGGATGTCGATGGTGATGATGCCGATTATGACGAACGGCTTGAATCAATTGCCTTCCCGGCTGAACCCGCACGGAACGGCGGTTAATAATACAGCACAGCAAGTTTCCGGGTCAATCGGAACAGCCGTTTTTGTCACGATCATGAATGCTGTCACAAAATCGAAAGCGGAAGACCTGATGTCCGGGATCAATCCGCTTCACTTTACAGCAGCTGATAAAGCCGCCTTAGGACAAAAAGCGTTGCTGGCCGGCATCCAATATTCCTTCTACGTCGCGCTCGCGATTAATATTGTCGTATTGATCATGTCCCTTTTTGTGAAACGGGCAGATACATTTAAACCAGGCGCCAAAAAGGAAAACAGAAAGAAAACCATGCAAACAAAACCGGCTTCAGATTAACAGCTGGAAAATGGGCACCGCCTTTTTAAAAGAGGCGGTGCTTTTTGCTGTGCTTAAGATTTTATACTTGAATCCTCACTATCCAGTGGCAGCACATTTGTTTTTTTAGGATGCAAAAGGAAATACGAGCCGACCACGAGAACGGCAATAAGCAAAGTCAGCAGTACTTGCGGACGCAATGAGTCGATAAAGATCATCGCGACTAAAACCGCAACAATGCCCAAAATGGTGACATAAGTTAAATACGGATACAGCCACATTTTCACCTTCAAGGCATCCGGGTTCGTTTTTTCCACCGTCCGACGCATGCGCAAATGGGAAAAGGCAATGACAAGGTAAACCAATAAAGCGATCCCGCCTGAACTGTTTACTAAAAACAAGAATACTTTATCGGGGGAAATATAATTAAAAACAACCCCGACATAAGCGAAAACCGTGCCGCACAAAACGGCATAAACCGGTACCCCGTTTTTATTTAACTTCAGAAAAATTTTCGGGGCATCGCCGGCTTTTGCCATCCCGTACAGCATCCGTGAATTTGTATATAAACCAGAATTCAAACAGGAAAGTACGGCGGTCAGCACAATGAAATTCATAATCTGAGCCGCTGCCGGAATGCCAACATGTTCAAGAACGGCGACGAACGGGCTCTTTAAAATATTCGCCGAGTTCCACGGAAGCAAGGTGGCTACAATCGCAATCGAACCGACATAAAAGATCAGAATTCGCCAAATGACACTGTTAGTAGCTGTTCTGACTGCCCTTTCCGGTTCGGAGGATTCCCCCGCCGCCACTGCCACAATTTCGGTCCCCATAAAAGAAAAGATGACAACCGTAATGCCCAATAAGACGCTACCAAAGCCATTCGGCATAAAACCGCCATTCCCTGTTAAGTTGGAAAGTCCTGGGGATTGGACGCCCGGAACGATGCCGAAAATAACGGAGAGGCCGAGCAGCAGGAATAAAACAATGGTGGCCACTTTAATGATTGAAAACCAATATTCGAATTCACCGTACGATTTAACGGAATATACATTTGTGAGCGTTAATAAAACGGTTAATATTAAACTTAAAAGCCACGATGGCATTTCCGGGAACCAGTATTGAATATTCGCTGCCCCCGCAGTTGCTTCAATCGCAATGACAATGACCCAAAAGAACCAGTACAGCCAGCCAATCGTGTATCCTGCCCAAGGGCCAATGGCTTCACGCGCATAGGTGGAAAACGAACCGCTTGTCGGGTTCACCGATGCCATTTCCCCCAGCATTCTCATAACAAAAATGACAAGTAAACCTGCCAAAGCATACGAAATGACTGCACCCGGGCCGGCCGAATGGATGACGGCGCCGCTTCCCATGAACAAGCCGGCGCCAATGACTCCTCCGATCGAAATCATCGTAATATGGCGAATTTTCAAGTCCTTCTTCAGTTGCTGATTCTCCAAACCCTCTCTCTCCTTTGAAGCGCATTTTCTAACAAGAAACGTTTTTACAATTGGGAGATGCTTTCTTTTAAAACTTGCACGATCGTGCGAAAGTCATCATCGGTTATGCTTAACGGCGGGGAAAGCTGCAATACATTGTTAAATCCAGCAACAGTATCACCGTTCTTGCCGATTAACAGGCCTTTTTCTTTGCAGGTGCTTATCACTTTATTCAGTTTCTCGACTGCAGCCGGTTCCTTTGTTTGTTTATTTTCCACCAGCTCAATGCCAACCAGCAATCCTTTTCCGCGGACATCCCCTACATTTGGATGATCCTTCAGGCTTTTTAGCGCTTCTAGCAGCCGTTCACCCAGTATGCGGGAACGTTCAAACAACGCTTCATTTTCCATTAATTCCAAATTTTTTAAAGCCAGTGCACAGGCTGCAGGATTTCCTCCGAATGTGTTGACGTGGCGGAAACGGTCATAATCTTCACTGCCCGCATACGCCTCGTAAATTTCCCTTTTGACAGCAGTCGCTGATAGCGGGAGATAACCGCTCGTAATCCCTTTTGCCATTGTAATGATGTCCGGCTTCACGCCGTAGTGCATAAAACCAAATGCCTTTCCGGTCCGTCCGAATCCGCAGATGACTTCATCACAAATCAGAAGGGCACCGTGCTTTTCGCAAATCTCTTTCACCTTCGCCATATAACCATCAGGCGGCAGTAAAATCCCTCCGCCAGTAATGATCGGTTCCATAATAACACCGGCAATCGTTTCACTTAGCTCCCACGTCATTACACGGTCGATTTCCTTGGCACTTTCAAGCGTTTCCACGTCATCCGGATGCCGGTACGTGTCAGGAGGTGCAACATGAAGAAATCCCTGTCCAAGCGGTTCATACTTATACTTTCTTTGTGCCTGGCCTGTTGCCGCAAGCGCCCCCATCGTATTGCCGTGATACGCGCGATAACGGGAAATAAACTTGTACCGGTCCAGGTCCCCTCTTTGCCGGTGGTATTGGCGGGCAATTTTAAAAGCCGTCTCATTGGCTTCCGAACCGCTGTTAGAGAAGAAAATGACGTAATCCCCGCCAAGCCATTCGTTTAATTTTTCGGCCAGCTGAATGGCAGGCACGTGGCTTTGGGATAACGGATAGTACGGCATCTCAAGAAGCTGCTTGTATGCCGCTTCCGCCAATTCTTTCCGGCCGTAACCGGTATTCACACACCATAACCCGGCCATCCCGTCCAAATAGCGGTTACCCTCAATGTCCGTTACCCAAGCACCTTCCGCTTTTGTGATAATCAAATTGGGCTGCCCGGGACTTGCGGCTCCCCTCATGGCATGCCATAAATATTTTTCATCTGTTTCCTGTAACGTTTTTGTTTGCAAATGCATTCATCCTCCCATCCCCTTGATTAAGTTACACGCTGTCGTCTTTTTTGCGCGTAAAAACAGTGTGCATCCTTCCCCCCATTTCCCGGCCAAAAGCAGCTCAATGGCAATATTCCGACTGCCTTGCTGCTGGCGGGTATGGGCTTCCGTTCTTTTGACGGTGCCATGTTCGCCCTGGCATGGCATTCATCCTGAAAAATGTACTGGATGACTTTCATTCTTCTCTGCGAAACGGGCGCCTCCCCACTGCCACCCATATCGATTTTTCACCATCTGCCATGCCATACCCCTGTTCGAAGTCATTTTTGTAAGCGGATTCAGTGAAGGGTTTGACAAATGATTCACCTATTCACATTACATTCCGACAGAGAACCATCCTCCAACCATAAAACTGAAGAAACCAGTAGCCAGAATTTTGGATATAAAAGGGGTCCCCATGCCCGGAAAATCACAACGGTTGGCTAAACAACACTATGCGCATATTATAGAATGAATTTTTTCTCTTTTCAATACCTTTTTTCTGACCACAGGCAGAAAAGATTTTATTGCAGCCGTGTCTGATCAAGATTGTAACCTATGATCGGGAAGATAACCACATAGAAAAGAGAAAACAGTTAACAGTTCGGAAAAAAATTAATTTTCCTTGGATTTTATGGAGGCGATTTCGAAAGGATGCTATAATAAAATTGCTCAAAGCTTGATCTGGGCATAGCATGAATGATGAATGGAGGTGTACGGCTTGAAAAGCTTTATTTTATCTAAAACGTTTGTCATTACTTATGTGATTGTCTTAGCCATATTTGGATTACAATTAATGAGGCCAGCTAAATTTATTAATTTTCTTGTCTTGTTCGTTGGATCTTTTTTCATCGCTGCAGGAATTTCATTTATCATAAATGCATTCCGGAAAAAAACATCTTAAAAAAGCTCCTATATAAATGAACAAAATATCGCGGCTCCGTTGCCTGCTGAATAAAGTAGGCCTCATGCAAATTGTTGCTCATGCTTGATGAAAAACTTAAGTTTATTTTATATAATAGGGGCTTTTTCTTAACACCGTTGTTTTCATTTTAAACATTCGCATGAGTAGGCACCATCAGCAACTCGGCTTTCTACATTAAAAGAAAGCTCTTTTCGCGGCTACAAGAAGAGCTTTCTTCCATTTTTAAATTTTTCATTTTAAGTGATTTGAAGCGTCCCACAGCATTTTTAGCAGTAAATCCGTTCATACGGATCCATTCATCCGCTTTAGTGTGTTTCCTTTTAAAATGGCAGCCATGGAGGTCCGGACCATTTACACTTATCTCATCTCTAAAATTCCCCAAACCAATTGGTTATTTATTTCCAGCAGGATTTGCATTTTTCTTTTTGAACAATTATAGCGGCTATCCCCCACTAAATCAAAGATCTAGAAAGGGACTGCGCTGCTATTAATTGTTCAATTTTGATTACTTATTCGTAACGAAAAGTAACTAGAGTTTGCCGGACGAATCAGCTTTTGGCCTGTTCTGACTCGTCCAGCAAGCTCGTCCAGATTATTGCTTTTAATACTCGCCTTTTATGACAAAAAATGACCCCCGTATGGTGCCGGCCAGTTTTGACTTTTGTCTGGCAAATTTAAATTTCCCTTCTAATTCCTTTGGTACTTCCATCCCCTCAGAAAGTTTAAAACCAACCGCCCGCTTCTTCGGATCATCTACGGAATACATTACATTGACAACGAGGCCATCCTCGTAAAAGACGTAAGCAAATTGGATATTTTCCACTTGAAAACGCGAAGTTTCCAATGGCTTGGCTGCAAATTCAATGCCGCGTTCTTCTTTCAAAATCCTATTCACATATTCTAGGGTCTCTACGCTTTCTGCAGCTGGCAAAACAGTAAATACGTGTTTGTATTTATTCATAAAATAGCGCGCCTCATTCGCACGCAAACCGGCTAGCGCCTTCGCAACAGGTGAAGACTCTAGACCAACATCAGACACATTTTTGAAATCAACGATATAGGACATGCGCAACGCTCCTTTTCCTAAATGGATTTGATGTAAACACAACAATATATAAAAACCATTCTATACTTAACCGCTTACAATATTTGTCCTCGCTCACCAGAAATGATCACTGATATTTTTGGGCTCTCACCTAGCATTTCTATTATAACAAAATTGGTAGCACTGAATGGGGAAATTGCTGAGGCGAGTTTTCGGTGCAAAACATCCATACAAATCCGGCCGTGACCATTTTTGCTAAAAAATCCTGGTTGAATCATGTGCAGAATCTGCTGTTTTTACATTTCCTACAGCAGCGATTATTTGGATAAAGGATGTCTCCTCAAACCCAAGCTTTTGTTTTCACCAAGAAAAAATCTTTCAGCTCTCCCTCCTATTCATGTTAAGTTACCTTACATAAAAAACAAAGAAAACACCAACACTGGTTCTACTTTATCTATTTTGAATAATAAATAGATAAAGAATTGTGCAAAATCGCTAATGAAAAATCGTTTATCCTTTGCTATATTAAAAATACAGATGACATTATATGTGATATTAAATGACATCAAAAGAAACATCCCAAATTCACTACCGTAAATTTATTGAAAAGGAGCTGAAGCAATGGCTACTCAATTGGAAAGTGCTTATCCGCAACCGCAGAAGAAGGCGAGTATGGATCCCTCCCTGATCCCGAAAACAGATGCAGACAGAACAGTTGGCCCTTTGAATTATATTTTTATGTGGATTGGGGACGGGGTCAATATTGGAAATATTACGCTTGGTGCAAGTCTGATTGTGGCCGGGATGGCGACATTAAACATTTACCAAACTTTTGCTGCGGCATTGATCGCCATCAGTATTATTTCAACCATCTTTTCATTGAACGACAGATTAGGCTACAAAACAGGCATTCCGTACGTTGTCCAGCTGAGAATGTCCTTCGGCGTAAAGGGTTCGATATTCACATCGCTTTGCCGCGGTATACCTGCCATTGTTTGGTACGGATACCAAAGCTGGATTGGCGGCACGGCTTTAAATGAAATGGCCAAAATTGCAACGGGCGGAGCTTTTGACAATGCGGCTGTTTGCTTTATCGTGCTCCAATTGTTTCAAATTGCGCTCTCCCTCTATGGCTTTCATGCGATTAAGTGGGTGGAGGCCCTGACTTCAGTCGTGATTTTAGCTGCACTTTTCTATGTGTTCAGCATTCTTCTCACATCCCATAGCGCCACGATTGCAAACAAATGGGTGCATGCAAAAGGAACGTGGGGGCTGCCATTCTTTGCTTTTATCATGACGTTTATGGGCAATTATGCCGCCATCTTTTTAAGTGCAGCGGATTATTCAAGAGAATTGAAAGCCGGGATCAGCCATACAAAAAGAAGGTTATTGTATTTTATTCCGATCTTTATCGCATACGGGTTTGCTTTAACGATGGGGGCCATGCTTGCTTCTGCTACCGGTATTACAAATCCTGTAAAGGCCTTTTCGGTGGTGGTCGATAATCCTTATATTACATTTTTCGTGTCTGCGTTTATCGTGATCGGGACCGTTTCGGTGAATATGGTTGCCAATATTATTCCGCCAACTTACGTCATTACATTGCTTACGAAATTAAAGTATAAGTATGCTGTCACCATTACAGGGCTGCTTGCTTTTGCATCTTTTCCATGGGTGCTTGTCCGGGATTCTTCAGCAAAGGGGCTCGACATTTTTATTCTGGCTTACTCGGCATTTTTAGGTCCGATTGTAGCCATTCTATTGATTGAGTACTACATCTTCCGAAAACAAAAGGTAAATATCGCCGACTTGTACGCGGAAGACGGGCCTTATTCCGGCTATAACCCTGCGGCTGTCATTTCATTAGTAATTGGCGCGGCTGCCGCACTTGCAAAAGTGGAACTGGCATGGATCATCGGCTTTGTTGCGGCTGGTTTAGCCTATGTCATTCTGTCAAAATACGCATTTCCATTTTCAAAATTTAAAAAGGATACAATTTTTCAAAACACAGTCGTTCTCGAACCAAATCACAGGGAGGGCATTCACAATGAAATATGATACGCTCATTAAAAATGGAAAAGTTGTTTTTAGAAACAGCGTTAAAATCGCTGATCTTGCCATCCAAAATGGAAAAATTGCTGTAATTGCGGATAAAATTGAGGAAACAGCAGAACAAGTTTATGATGCTTCAGGCCAATATGTAATGCCGGGAATGGTCGACATCCATGTACATATGTGCGAACCGGGACGGACGGAATGGGAAGGGTTTGAAACCGGAACAAAGGCGCTTGCCGCCGGGGGAACGACAACGTATGTAGATATGCCTTTAAATGCGCTGCCTGCCACGACAACAAAAGATGCTTTAGAAAAAAAGCTTGCCGCTGCCGCCGAAAAAAACTATGTGGACTACGCCTTTTACGGCGGATTAGTGCCCGGTAATCTCGATCACTTAAAAGAACTCTCTGATTGCGGCGTGGTCGCTTATAAATGTTTTATGGCCAGCTGCGGAACCGATTTGCCGGGAGACTTTAAAAATGTAGATGATTACACGCTTTATGCGGGGATGAAAAAATTAGCCGAGCTGGGACATATTTTATTGATTCATGCAGAGAATGCCGCCATTACCGATGGGTTAGCAGAGGAGATGATCAAACAAGGGAAAACAAGTCCGGCTGATTATGTTTCAACACGGCCGGTATTTACAGAAGTGGATGCCATCAAGCGGGCGCTGTATTTTGCGAAACAAACCGGGTGCAAACTGCATTTTGTCCATGTCAGCAGTGCGGAAGGAGTGGAAGAAATTACGAAAGCGCGGAACGAAGGACAGGATGTCACGCTTGAGTCATGCCCCCATTACTTTACCATCACAACAGCCCAATTTGCGGAAATCGGCCCACTTGCAAAATGTTCCCCGCCTTTACGCAGCGAAGCGGAGCAGGAAAAACTTTGGGAAGTATTGAAACAAGGAAAAATCGATATGCTGACATCCGACCATTCCCCTTGCCCGCCTGTAATGAAGGACAGCGAAACCGGTAATATTTTTGAGGTATGGGGCGGCATAACCGGGTGCCAGCATAATGTCGATTTGATGTTCGATGAGGCTGTCAAAAAGCGCAGTATTCCCATTACGCAATTTACGCGCATGATTGCAACCAACCCTGCCGAACGTTTTGGCTTAAAATCGAAAGGGGAAATTGCGCTCGCAAAAGATGCGGATCTCCTCTTTCTCGATCCCGACCGGCCATACACGGTAAGTGCGGAAGACCTCTATTACCGCCATAAGCACAGCCCGTATATCGGCAGAAAAATTGATTGCCGGGTTACGAAAACTTTTGTAAGAGGACAGCTCGTATTTGATCTGGATGGCGGTGGTATCAAGGGTGAGCCGGTTGGCAAATGGATCCGGCCAGCGAAGGTTTCAGACTATGCCGGAGTGCCGTCATAATGCCAACAGCATCAGGCTCTGCTTTCAAGAGCCTGATTTTGCTGGCATAAATTTTGGCCGGTTATCAATAGCTGGCATCCTGTATGCGCCGTGGCAATGCCTTCATTCCTCCCCGGTGTTTCGCTCAAAACTTACGGTTGCTTACGGTATGATTGATCATTCTGTCCCACCCTTTATTTTTTTGTAAAACTTTTATCAAAACATAGCCAAAAATGGCCCCTGCAAAAGAGCTTAAAAAGAAGGCAGGGATAAATCCGAAAAGCGTTGACGCTTGGCCGAGTAAGAAAACAGCAATGGGATAACATGCCAAGGCACCGAGAATGCCTGTCCCCATGACCTCCCCAACAAAGGCAAAAATGAGCTTATTCGTCTTCGCGTACAGATAAGCTGCCAAAAACGCGCCGATCATGCTTCCCGGAAAGGCAAAAATACTCCCCGTCCCAAGCAAGTTACGTAAAAGCGAGGATATAAAAGCTTGCGCAACCGCATAACCGGGGCCGAGCAAAACAGCCGAGAGTATGTTGGCAAAATGCTGTACCGGAAAAATTTTTGCAAAACCAACCGGGATATAAATCAAACTGCTGGATACAGTTGTGATAGCTGCAATAACTGCAGTTGCTGTTATTTTTTGTGTTTTTCTCATTAGAACCAACCTTCCCTCCTTTTTAGTTGCGAATGAAAATCAGACCGGCCAGTCTTGTTTTTTATCGTTCATATCCCAAAATAAATACTCATACTTTGAGGCTATTTGAAAATGGCGTTCTAAGACTGCCAGTTCCGTTTCTGATTTTCCGCTTGCCAGTTGGTCCATTAAGTCAATTAACCACTGCGTTCCGGAGCCGAACGTTTCTGAAGAATAGGTTTCGATCCATTTCTTGTAAGGATTGGCCTCCAATGTGTCTCGATGATTTACTTTTAGCAGTTTCCCAATTTCCCAATAATCCCAGGCACACGGCAACAAGCAGGCAACAAGTTCAGCCAAGCTTCCATTGGCGGCCACTTGCAGCATGTAACTCGTGTAAGCAAGGTTGACCGGCGTTGGTTGGGTTGCTTCTAAATCCGTCCGAGTAACGCCAAACTCGGCAGCGTATTGGCGGTGCAGTTCCATCTCAAAATGCAACGATTCATGGAGCACCGCAGCAAATCTCGTCATCATGCCGAGGTTACCCGCTTTCACAACACCCATGGCAAACAGTTTTGCGTACTCAACTAAATATACGTAATCCTGCTTTAAATAATAGATAAATTTATCTCTTTCTAAAGTTCCGTTTCCCAGTCCCACGACAAAAGGATGGTTATGGTTTTTCTCCCAAATCGGCTGGACATTTTGATATAGTCTTTCTGTAAAAGATCGTTTCAACAATGATTCCTCCTTGTTTACCGGAAAGCCGAATGCGGTTTGCAGGCTGGTTTCACCCTTTGCCCCGAGCAATGGCAGGAGGAGCATCCTCAAAATAAAAAAACCGCCCTCCATCGGAAAGCGGGTGTATCAATTACAAATCATCAGGTGTAATTTCATCACCTACTTCCCTTCGCTAGTACGAACTAGATCAGGTTCAAAGGGTACTTCTCAGCCAACCCGGCGCCCCTAGTAGATTATTATGAATATTCATTTACATTACTCTTACCATATCATAGTATCGTATTTTGTGCAACAGGAGATTTATTGTCCGTCTTTTAAGTTTTTGTAAAATATGGAAACAGAGCCAAAGAATGTTGACTCAAATGCTGCCCGTACCACGCTTCAGTTCCCGAGATACGGTATTTTTATTACAGCCAACCATATCAGTGATTACTTGCATGGATTTCCTTCTGCACGAAGGGTGGCAATCTTCACCATAGATAAACCCCCGTATTGATTGCGTTTTTATCGCAAACGGTTTATCATGTTTTTTTTCATTTATTTAGCTTGTTGCATTTGATTATCCAACTAGCCTTTTGTAATTTTATCAAAAAAGCCTATATAATCTACTATTGCATTTTCAAAATAATCACCTAAATAAATATCGAAATGTCCACAGTCATACTCTTTTATCGTTGCTTTCTTGGAGCGTTTTGCACACTTTATGGTTGCCCAAGCAGGTGCTAATGTATCTTTCCGACAAACCGCATAAAATATCGGTATTCCTATATTTTTAGTGTATCTACTAGGCGAATATTTAAAGAATTCTAAAACCGATCTTGCGGGGGCTTTATTCACAAACTTTAAATTTTCAGGCATCAACTTAAAAACCTTTTTGTAGTCAGAAACAGCCATCATCGCTACTTTCCCCGGCGCATCCACCAATTTAATCATGACCGGATGATACCCGGTAATAGAAGATAAAACGTCAGCTATGGCAAAGGGGAATATTTTTAGGGCAGATAGTGGTGAGACCGTTTTCACTGTAGCTAAGGTGTTTGTATATGGGCACTGTGCCACGGTTGCAAGAATATCTATTCGATGAGCTGATAGGGTTATAACGTGTCCCCCACTAAACGAACTTCCAAACAGGAGTATTTTACTATCATCAATGCTATCATTCTTTTTGATGAAATCAATGGCAGAGTTCCAATCTGCAAGTTGTTCTTTTACATTTATCCGTTGTCTTTTATTTCCGTCACTTGCTCCATGGTTACGATAATCAAATAAAAAGCAGGCATACCCGGCAGCAGCAAACCTTTCAGCATATGCGTCCAACCGCATTTCACGCACTCCACCCAAGCCATGAGCCATTACAATGACCGGGCACCTTTTATCTACATTGGGTAGATATAGCCACGCGCTACACCTTGTTCCATTTGAATAAAAGTCAATATCTTCTCGTCGAAATTGATTGTTCATTTTTCTCCCTTCTCCCGCTTTAGGCGAGCACAAACATTGCACGAAATAGAATTGACATATACGTATAAAAATGGCTCCACAGTGAACTACTCTCACTTCGATGGGTCACTCGAAGTAGGGGTTTCTCGACTTATCGTTACTTTACGAGCTAATGAAAGCTGACCAAGCGATCCTTTTTGTTCCAAGCGTTTATGTTTCATACTAACACCAATAAGCATATGCCTTCTTGTTTGTATCCCCGAATATTGCTCAATTCGTCCAGCGCAGTTTGTGACCAAAATACACGATACTCTTTGTCCATGCTTAAGACCCCTTGAAACATCTCCGAAGATACTTAAGCCCCTGTTCTTTGCTGTAAATGCGTCCGTTTCGCCGATCTTCGCGACTCTTTTGAACCTGACGAACAACTTCTTCATCTTTTGCCAGATATTCAACTTCCTTTTCGTTTAGTGCTTGTTCTCCCCGCTTGAAGGTTAAAAATTCAATAAAATCATACACTTCAAGGACATCTTGTTCAGGAATTTGATCAATCATCCGCTTTAATTCTTCACGGCTCACTCTCAAAACGTTTCACCGCCTTGTGGTTTATTTTCTCATTATATTTTTTAAATGCAAACACACTCCACATGGCTCAGGTGCTGTGAGATATCAGGACGTCCTATCCGTTAAGCAGAATCTGGGTTAGCCATGAGACATCTTTTAAAACGATACTCAATCAATAGCGTTTGCTGCGACATTGAAGGGTATTGATTCTGGCCCGGCCTTAAAATAGCAGTACCGGCCACTTTCCCTAATTTGCCGCGTTTCGGCACTGTCCAGGAAATGGCCGAAATTGGTTAAAAATACTTCAATTTCAGGACTTATATTTTCGGAAATCTATTTTATCAATGTCTTTATAATTGTTATGATCTGCTCTATAACTATTCATAGAGGAAGCCTCATAAACACATAAATATTGTTCAGGATTTAGTAAATAAAATTGAACATCCCCCTTTTGATGCATTTCCGGATCTTCTAATTTTACGCCTGCAAAATTGGGGAAAGTGGGTAGTTGTTCTTACCCGTTGCCCTGCAGGCGGTCAATCAGCTAAATAGTTGCCTTCCATATTGTCCACCGGTCTTTTTCAACGATGTTATTTTCCTTTGTCACCTTTTTCTGGACATAATCGGTCAGCAAACTTAGTTCTTGATCATCCAGTTCATACAAAATGCTTCTTCCTGTTCTCTCACTTATGTCTTTTAATAATTGCGCTTTATTCTCGTGTACCTTTCTTATTTCCCATAATTTAACTTCTTCGATTTTTTTGAACCCCGCTTCTTGCAAAGCCTCGATAACCGTTTGGCTGCTATGCCTGCGTTTTATTTCCTTTTCAATTAATTTTGGAAATAACTCAAATAAATACCCTCTGATGTTTGTGTTATCTCCTTCTAATAAGCAATCATCGGGTGTGCGATCTTGAATAATGAAAACTCCGCCATCCTTTAACAGTCTGTGTGCTTCTTTAAAACAAGCAAGCAAATCCCGAAGATGGTGTATTAACGCTCTTTCAATCACCAATTGAAAACTTTGGCTTTCTAAGCCTGTATCATAAGCGTTTCCGAGTTGAAAGGAGATATTTTTATAGTCTTTACAATTTTCCTTCGCTCCTTCAAGAATCGGTTCCGAAAAATCGATGCCTATAACAGTTTGAACGCCCATATCTGCCAAGGCTTTTGAATAAATCCCTCCTCCGCACCCGATATCTAAAGCGTTTGATATATGCTCGACAGTTAGCAGACTTCTCATCATGTCAATCCAGGAACGATCCGCAACACGGGTTGTATAAGTCAATCGATTTTGCCTACTGTGAAAATCAATTCCCATTTCTTATCCCTCATCTCTATTGAAAAATCATATTACTCTAAAAACTGAACTTAGGTTTTTATATTAAGACCAAGTCATCCATTCTGCATCATGATTGCTTCGCAGCCAGCAAAAAAATAGCAATGTTTAGCACATTTTATCCAGCTTTATTTTATTAAACTTCAGCGAAAAGAAAAATTCGGAAAATTTTATTGCAAATCATAAATATTCATTATGGTTCCGGTAATAAGCCATTTATTGGAGATTTTCGATGTTGAATAAAAAATAGCCCTAATTTTGGAAAAATTGATTTTCACAAAAACCTGACACGTATTTGGGAAAATGTCTGGGTTGTACGGCTCAATGCTGGCTCTCTTCGACGAATTCTTCGTGAAATTTCTTTAGCTCTTCTGAACGATTAAATACTTCCATATTATGCTTGTCCGGATTAAACGTCGGCACTCTGTTATAATCCGGTGTAGCTTTACGGAACATTATAGAATCGAGGTATACTACAATGTCAATTTTGGAGGCTTTATTTAGCTTTAAATCAAATAGAAGGCAGCATTCATCTACATGCAGTTTTGCATAATCTGTAAGATCGAGGCTTCCATTTTCTAACCTTTTAATGTATTTTGAGTCGTTAATAACGTAATGACCATCAACATAAATAAAATTACCGCTGTCTATAATCTTTGCGAATTCCGGATTTGCATAGTATTCAAAAAAGGAATCGCTTAGGCTAATACTGTATGTTTGATTCTTATGTAATGAGTCTGCTTTAAATGAATAATTGCTGATAAAGTGGTCATCGACGTATGTATATACACCTTCAACTTCCTTATATCCAAGGTCAAGCATCCTTATTTTGGCTGCTATCCTTGACACCTGGAAGAAGTCTGCCAATTCATACACGACGTTTTCCATTATATTTAACCTGTCATGAGTACCAAAAAGGAGCTCATTCTTTATTATCAGCTCCTCAATCTTTTTAATGGTCATTGATTTAGGCATAAGGATGCGAGGTGCTATTCCGTTAGCATGCCATTCCATCCAGTCTTCTGGTGTCCATTGCTTTTTGTATTTTGTTGTTTCGTTTACTCTACAGCTTATCAGCAAAGCATCGCTGTTATATGTCTTAACTAACTCATGGTATTTTCTATGCTTATACCAATGAACACACTCATGAATAATGGTATTGTTCATACACCCTATGTTTCGCATGAAATACACATTAGGATCTACGAGAATTGTTCCTCTTGAAACTTCCAAAGGCTTATATGTTCTTTCATTTCTGTCGTAATACTCTATTGTGCAATCGTCAAAGACTATTTGACCAAATATAGTGAAATGCTTTGTAAGCTGGATTTCCTTAACCTTAAGCCCCATTCTTTTCACTACTTCATCTACTGGAATGGGCATAGGAACACTTAATGCTTCTGGGCAAAACTCATTTAGAAACTCAGTAGCAACATCGTCAAACTGTTCCTTTTCTATAATTGGCACTAAATACTCAGACAGTCGGCCTAATTTGCTCTCTCTGTACTTGTTATATATTGAAACAGAGTTGATTTGAAAATTCTGAATCCCGTCATCAAGGTCAGCTTTACAGGAGATACGGAACCATTGTTCTATACCGTCAGTCTCGCGATTCCTTCGTACTGTTTCTGCTATTTCAACTTCTGCGGAAATAATTACATCAAATAAAATACTGTTACCTGGCGAGTCGGTTATGTCTATAGTTATAATGTCAAAGTCGGATAATGCCGCTTCATCCGGTGATTGCACACGGTATGAGTTGGATTCCAGCTTATCCGGGTTGTCCTCAATATACTCGGACAATTCGTCAAAGAGTTCATTGTAATACATATTTGCAATAACATCTCTGAACGAGCTGACGCTTGCCATACCGTACCTCCCAATAACACTTCATCATACAGACCAGATATTTCCTTATGTAAATTATAGCATGAATTTCGCAAAACACAATAATTAATTTGCGGGCTCAAATTTTTATTGTGTTTCATCCTACTTTGTGGTATTCTCTATAATGGCGAGGTGAAAATTATGACCGTAAGCTATAAAAAACTTTGGAAACTCTTAATTGATAAAGATATGAAAAAGAGAGATTTAAGAGAAGCGGCTGGTATTAGTACATCTTCTATGGCAAAACTCGGGAAAAACGAAAATGTAACGACTGATGTTCTTGTGAAGATTTGCAAGGCCTTAAAGTGTGATATTTCTGATATTATGGAGATTGAGCCGGATGAATAGTGTAGCATCAGCTTTTGTTTAATAGTAACGCAACAATGATGTTAATTGATTTATTATGAACAAAGCTGGAATTAATAAAATATTTTGAAGTGAGGTTATAGAGATGAATAATCAATTTTTTAATACTGTTCTTGAGATATTAAAACAGGATCAACGTTTTTTTACTGATAACGGGGAATTGCTACGTAATTCTGTATACGAAGCAGCAATGCAAATGGATTCAAATCTCATTAAATTACTATTATCAAACGAAGAAACTAAAAAGCGCTTCTTTACTGATATTGACGGAATTCTCGTTTTCGATAAAGTAGGATTCGGATGGGTAATAAACAACAGAGAATTCTTGCCTGATTCATATACTCGTTATAAAAATAAAATAGGCCTCGCAAACAGCCGAGATGAGTATATATCTACATCAAAAGATGTGGAACTCGTTTTTCCCTATAAAGACTGCATACTTGAAGGCGGTCAGACAAAAGAAGACCAAAAGCGGGAAGAGATATTTTACAATGAAACGCTTGCACCGGATGAAGTGGACAGGCTCTTATACCCCAAGGTATTCAGCAATGCAAAGCGTTATTATACCGATGGTACAGAGCCCGTCACCGAGTTTAAAGACACTGATAACCTCATTATAAAAGGAAATAATCTGCTTGCAATTTCTTCTTTACTCAAAAGATATGAGGGGAAAATAAATCTTATTTACATAGATCCACCCTATAATACGGGAACGGATTCTTTCGGATATAACGATAACTTTAAGCGTTCGACATGGCTCACATTTATGAAAAACCGTCTGGATATTGCTCAGAAGCTGTTGTCTCCTGAGGGTGCCATTTACGTTCAATTGGATTATCATCAGGTTCATTATGCTAAAGTATTAATGGATGAAATATTCGGGGAAAGCAATTTTCAGCGTGAAATTATATGGCGAATCGGTTGGTTGTCAGGCTATAAAACGACAGACAACAACTGGATAAGAAATCACGATACAATACTATTTTATTCAAAGGATTATAAAAGGCTCAAATTCATAAAAAATTATATTCCAAAAAGCGAATTCAAGGAAATAGCAAATACTAATATCGAAAGGTACCCTATCGAAGATGTTTGGAACGCAAATGAATACGACGACCTTAATAGCATTGCTATTGTATCGTTTTCCGGAGAAACCGTTTCAAAAATGCTCACACCTCAGGATGAAGTAAAAGGTCAGAAGTCCGAAAAATTAATAGAGCGAATAATAAAAGCGCATACAAATGAGGGTGATATCGTATTGGATTTCTTCGGCGGTACCGGTACTACCGCTGCAGTTGCCCATAAATTAAGACGACGTTATATAGTATGTGAACAACTCGATAAACACATAGATATCTGTATTCGCCGTATGAATAAGGTTATCGAAGGAGAACAAAGCGGCATATCAAAAAAGAACAACTGGCAAGGCGGCGGCTCTTTTGTTTATTGCGAGCTTGTAAAGCTAAATCAGAATTATGCCGATAAAATACAAATTGCCGAAAATGATAATGAACTTTCCGGTATTTGGTACGAAATGAAGGAAACCGGTTTTATAAGCTGCTATGTAAATCCAAAAGACATTGATATCGAGTCAGAAGATTTTAAATCTCTCTCATTTGATGAAAAAAAGCGTTTACTTATGGAGCTGCTTGATAAAAATCAACTCTACGTTAATTACTGTGACATTGATGATGAGGATTATAATATTTCAGAAGCTGACAAGGCATTTACTAAAAGCTTTTACGAGGGGGTATAATAGTGTACCTATATGAGCAAATTCAACAAGCAAAGAATTATGGAGCATACAAAGAATTACCAAAATATATTCCTGATAATCTAAATCCTTCTTTTGAATTACGTCCGTATCAAAAAGATGCCTTTTGCGATTTTATAACATATTTCGAAAATGAAGCACTTTGTAGAAAGCCAACACAGACACTTTTTCATATGGCAACTGGTAGTGGAAAAACACTTATTATGGCAGGACTTATGCTATATCTTTTTAAACAAGGATATAGAAATTTTCTCTTTTTTGTAAATTTATCTAATATCGTACAAAAAACAAAAGAAAATTTCTTAAATCGTACTTCATCGAAGTATCTTTTTGCTGATGAAATTAATATTGACGGAGAAAAAGTTAAAATTCGTGAAGTTAATAACTTCCAAGCAAGCGATCCGAATGAGATAAATATTTGCTTTACAACTATACAAGGGCTTCATTCAGATATATGGTTTGTCAAAGAAAACTCTGTTTCTATAGATGATTTTCGTGATAATAAAATAGTTCTTATATCGGACGAAGCCCACCATCTCAATGTTGATACTCGCCGCGGCAACAAAAAAGAAATTGAAAATTATAGGAGCTGGGAAAGTACAGTTAAGAGTATTTTTGAAATGAACAATCAAAATGTATTACTCGAATTTACTGCAACATGTGACCTTGCAAACGAAAATATAAAACGCGAATACGAGAACAAAATAATATTCGATTATCCTCTAAAGAAGTTTAGGGAAGATGGATACTCAAAGGAAATACGCACCATGCGTTCCGACATACCAATTATGGAACGAGCATTACAGGCGATTGTATTAAGTCAATACCGCTTAAAAATATTCGAAGATTTTCGCATTAGCTGCAAACCAGTTGTCTTATTTAAAGCTAAGACTATTGCTGAAAGCAAAGCGTTTATGAAAGAGTTTATTGATACCATAAAAAATCTGAATGGTTCAGTCCTAGAACGGCTGGCATCTATTACGGAAATAGACACTATGAAAAAAGTATATTCGTATTTTGAAAAAAACGGAATAACCTTTGAGCAATTGGCACAAGAAATAAAAGAAGCTTTTGGGGAAGATAAGTGCCTTTCAGTTAATGAAGATTCTGAGGCAGAAAAGAATCAAATAATTGTCAATTCGCTCGAAGATGCCGATAATCCCTATCGAGCAATTTTTGAAGTAAGAAAACTAGATGAGGGTTGGGATGTACTTAATTTGTTTGACATTGTACGTCTTTATGAAACTCGAGATGCAAAAAATGGCGTCCCCGGCAAAACGACAATAGCAGAAGCACAGCTTATAGGACGAGGAGCAAGATATTATCCGTTTAAAGTGGAAGAATGGCAAAATAAATATCAGCGAAAATTTGATAAAGATTTGGATCACCCCCTTCGCGTCTGTGAAGAACTATATTATCATTGCCAAAATGAATCTCGTTATATTGCCGAATTATATAGAGCACTAAAAGAAATTGGTCTCTATATGGAAAATACAGTCACGAGAACATATAAATTAAAGGATGAATTTAAAGCAGATCCACTTTATCAGCAAGGATATGTATTCTATAATGAAAGGCTGATAAAAAACAGATCAGAAGTTACAGGTCTATCACCTACTATACGCAATCATTCATATGATGTAACTATTGCAACTGGTCGTGCAGCTGAGGATACTATAATGTTAGGTGAAGAAGGAACAAAAGAGAGTTCGGTAACAACATACACTAAACATACATCTTTTGCTGAAATGGCAAGGATTAATTATTCGTTAGTACATCGAGCTCTTCGTAAGTATGATGTGTTTAAGTTCAATAGACTAAAAAGCTATTTCCCACAATTAAAATCTATAAGCCAATTTATCTTTGACGATAATTATCTTGGAAATGTAAAAATAGATATTACTTCAAGATATGAGGATCCTTCACCTGCTATCCTTTATGAGGCTTGCGTCAATGTTTTGAAAAAAATAGCTACTTCAATTTCTAGTATTGAAGAAACTTATGAAGGATCTAAAACGTTCATTGCAAAATATATTCGAGAGGTATTTAAAGATAAGCGGGTAAATTATACTAATCCTACAGATGGAGGCTTAGGTGTTTCACAAAACGATAGTACTGTCCCTATGGCCTGGAAGCTTGATTTATCTAAAGAAAATTGGTTTGTATTTGAAGATAACTATGGAACATCAGAAGAAAAAGCATTTATTGCGTATTTCAAACAATATGTTGATAAACTAAAAGCTAAGTATGATAAAGTTTACCTAATACGGAATGAGCGCCAATTAGCAATATATTCTTTTGATGGTGGTGAACGCTTCGAACCAGATTATCTATTATTTTTACATTCGCCTAAAGTTAATGGGTATGAACAACTACAGATATTTATTGAGCCGAAAGGTACCCATCTTGTAAAAAATGATGGATGGAAAGAAGACTTTTTATTACAACTTGAATCAAATGCCATTCCTGTAGTTAAATTTGCAGACGACAATAATTACAGGATATGGGGATTCCATTTCTTTAACAGGGATTTAAGACGTAAAGAGTTTGATGAAGATATGAATCGGCTTTTATAATATCGCATTTATACAAATATTGCTAAATTTATATTTGATTTACATCTATCCTGTATCCTCAACCCCCGAAAAAACGGCGGTTATCTAATCTGGTAACTCAACTATAGATTTTCGGGACGGTTGATATGTTCCCTCAAGCAACAAAAATAGGGTTTCCTGACATTGCCACACATCCGGCAGATCGGCCTTGAGAAAAGCTAAATGTCTGGAAACCCTTTATTTACAAGCTTTTCAGTTTTTTATTACTCAACTCTTGATAGAGTAGAACAGTGGGAATACCACCGTCCCCTCATCAAACCGTACGTGCGGTTTTCCCGCATACGGCTTTCCGATATTCTTCTTCCTTCAGCATTCAGCCGCAAATACTTGCCAGTCCTGCCTGTACGGTCAATTCTCTGACCTTAGCCGCATTCCCAAGCCTGTAGTTGCGTTGTTTCTTCCGATTGTACCACCGGGTAAATTTGTGATTGATATACTTATCTATCTTCCACAACCATGGTCTGGCAAATCGTCTGGTATAATAGTTTCTCATACCAATGATTTTTGGATTGAGCAGCTTCACCATTTTTTCCATGCTCAACAGCAGTTTACTCGGACTTGCAAACACCTCTTTTATGTTGGCTCTCATTTTCTTCATAGCCTTCTTGGACGGTACCTGCTGTAATGTCCAATACCACTGCCAGCTTTTGTTTCTGAAACGCTGAAATCTATTATTAAAGCCAAGAAAATCAAAACTGTCTTTTCCAAAATACATATCAACCAGCCTTGTTTTCTCACTATGTAGTGTTAATTCCAGCTTTCTCATAATCCACTTGACTGCACGTAAGGCTTCCTCTGCATGAGATAATCTCTTGCACAGTATCACAAAATCATCTGCATAACGTACTAATTCACCCAGATGTCCAAAAGCTTTATTCCAATATATATCAAAATAATTCAGATATACGTTGGATAACAATGGTGAAATAACTCCGCCCTGTGGTGCCCCAACTGTACTTTCACTGTACTGACTGTCTTCCAGCACTCCTGCCTTCAGCCAGCCTTTTATCAGCTTCAGCACTCTACGGTCAGTTATTCTCTGTTTGACCAGCAAAAGTAGTTTGTCATGGTTGATGCTCCCGAAATAATCTTTTATGTCAGCATCTATTACCCATAATGCCCCACCTTTGTCAGCTACTTCGAATATCCTATCCATTGCCTGTTTAGCACTTCGTTTCGGTCTAAAGCCATACGAACAAGGCTGAAAATTGGCTTCAAATACTGGTTCTATTACTATCTTTGTAGCCATCTGTACTACTCTGTCCTTAATCGTAGGTATTCCTAATGCTCTTTTTCTACCATCTTGTTTTGGAATATAGGTTCGTCTAACAGGCTTGCATCGATATTTCTCTGTCCGCAATTCTTCCGCTATTTCGTTCAGCAGTTTTTCTTCGCCGTACGCTTTCACGTCTTCAATACTGACTTTATCGACACCACCTGCTCCACCATTCTGTTTTACCCGTTTCCATGCTTCTTCTAAGATATCCTTACGGTATATCTTGTCATATATTGCATAGAACTTTCTCTTTCGGTCAGCTTTGGCTGCAAGGTATAGTCTGTTTTGGAAGTCTCGTACTTTTTCATGGGTGTTAATAGCTTTATCGGCAATCACCGGTAACTACCTCCTTTACAGACATGAATAAAGTTGTGCCCCTTTCCTATGTACAGTTTTGCTGTCTGTACAATCTTCGGTACTATGAGCACTTCTGACTGCCTCTTTGCAGGATTGCAACTTCGCTATCGCTTATATGCATCCTCTTTACAGTTTCCTGTGCAAAGTAGGCTCTCTCCAGTTCCGACAAATACTTTCCTAACGTGTCACTACCTCTACACCGCAGGGTTCCTAGGTATTGCATTTAGGGTTCTTCATACCGTCTGCTGTCTTCGCTGTTGATGTCCCAGCTCGACTCCCTGTTGTTCCCTTTCGGGAATGTCAATAACGGTGCGGCAGTATTCACTTCATGTTACGACCCGTCAGTTTGTCTGCTCTTTTCAGAGCATTCCGTAACGCTTCAACGCATAAATTGCTTCATACGCTGGTTACTGACTAAGTGGCTGCCCTACCTTTACCACTACAGGACTTTCACCTGTTAGCATTTGCCAGCTTCGCTGGACGCACACATCAATGTGACGCACTCCACATGCACCGTATGCGGAAACAGGTCCACCGGCTGGACGGCAGTCAGTTTGTAGCCAAACGGTTCGAGTTCTTTTATATCCGTTGCAAATGTGTCCGGATTGCAGGAAACATAGACGATCCGCTGTGGTTTTGCCCGGCCGATTTTGCGCATCACTTTGCCGCCGGCGCCGGAACGCGGGGGATCGAGGAGCAGCAGTTCCGGGTTGCCGAAGCTTTCCAGCACTTCATCAATCCCTTTGCGTGCGTCTTTGGCAAGGAAATATGTGTTTGAAATGCCATTGTCTTTTGCATTCCGTTTGGCAGATTCAATCGAGGTTTCGACGATTTCAATGCCGGCAAGTTCCCCGACACGGTCCGCAAACGGCAGCGAGAATGTGCCGACGCCGCAGAACAGGTCAATCATTTTTTCCGTTTTCTCCGGCCGGCCCATTTCAAGCGCAAGATCGACGAGTTTCTGTGCCTGTACCGGGTTGGTTTGGAAAAATGTATCGAACCATATCCGGTAACGGTAACCGCCCATTTCATCGTAAATAAAATCACGTCCAGAGAGGACATGTGTTTTTTCCGCCTGTGTCCGGTCTGCCCAGTCGGTATTTTCGAGCCAGAGCAGGCTTTTTACTTGCGGGAATTTGCCGGTGATCCGCTCTGCCAAATCGCGGGCCGCTTCAGCTAGTTCCCCATCCGGCGCTTTTGTTGCAAACAGGGCGAGCATCATTTCCCCTGTTGCAAAAGACTGGCGCACCATTAAGTGGCGTAAGAGGCCTTCGTGCGCATCTTTGTCATAGCCTTTTAAGCCATGCTCTTTTACCCACGCGGCCACTTCCATCGTGCCATCCACCATTTCTTTTCCGGCAATCAGGCAGGTTTCAAGTGGAATCACTTTCCGGAAATTCCCTTGCTCATGGAGGCCGAGCGATCCATCCGGAGCAAATGTAAATTCCATTTTATTGCGGTAATGCCAAGGATTGTCCATGCCGATCGTATCACGGACAAGCGCCGGGTCAAAGCCTTGTGCGGCAATGGCTTCTTTTACATGAGCAGTTTTTTGTTTTAACTGGCCCTCGTATGCCCAGTGCTGCCAGACACAGCCACCGCAACGGTCAAAGTGCGGGCACATGGGCACCACCCTTTCCGGATGGGCTTTCAGAATTTCATCCGGCAGCGCCTTTCTTCTTCTTTTCTCCGGCTGATCCACGGTGACGCGTACTTTTTCCCCCGGAAGCGTACGCGGAATGGTCAGTTTTAATTTTTTCGCGTTACCAAGTTCATTTTCACGCCAGACAACCGCCTGCCCGGAACCTTTTGCATCAAGGCCGCGGATTTCTGTCACCAATGATTCCCCTTGCAAAATGGCCAATCCAATCACTCCTTCCATTGAAAAACAAATATCTTGAACACGTTTAAAGTGTAAAATTTTCGATTCAAAAAAACGGGCGTTTCACTGCCTTGTAATAGTATAATGGAAAAAAAGCGGTTTGCAAATGTGCATCGCGCCGTTGCAAGCCATCCCGTAAGTAGAGCTTGCTGGGCGAATCCGATTTTCTACCCAATTGATCAGCAGATGCTGTCTCAATATATAGAAGAAACTATCTGCAAAATGAGGGATTCTGTCTTCTAGTACGATGAAACAGCTCGCGAGTGCAATCTTTTCTCTAGATTTTTATAAACCAAATCTATAAATTTTGCTTATTCAACAAACCCGAAGCAAAACAAAGCCCGTGAATCTCGAGTTATCCACGGGCCTTGTTTTGCTTTCTGATTTCCAGTATTTTTGGCAGTTTGATCGCCAGATGTTCACGACATTTTCGCTGTTTTTCATATATATAGTCTGTTGCCTTTTCAATGGAAACAAGCTTGTTGATTTCATCTTCCTCTATATCGAAATCAAATTCATCCGATAACTCCACAGCCAGCTCTGAAAGATCGATCCAGTCCGCACCGAGATCATCGACAAAAAGGGTGTCGTCCTTTATTTCCGAAGGGTCATCATCGAAATCATTCAACACAATGTCGCGCACTCTTTCCCGGATATTTTCTTTTGAAATGGTTTCCCGCATCATCATCAGCTCCATTGTGTAAATGTTAACAAATTGTTTCTCATCTACTTTTAATAATAGTCATTTTACAACGCCAGCACAAGAATGCAATACCTGACGCCAGCTCTGAAGAGTAAATTCATCAATTTTTAGATGTTTTATGATAAAATGACTTATCCACATTTAGAAAATTTTTCCATCTATTTTTTCTGCTTTCAAAGCCAAAAAGAGCCGAATTTGCAAATTTCTTTTTTAAAATTGTGGATAACTTCAAAAAAACCTTTTTTTACATCACATCCTTTGCTATAATATAACCATTAAGTAAACCTTACTTGTATTGGCTTACTTAAATGGGTGAAATCCTCGTCTGTTAAAATGCGTGTCCGAAACGATTCCAACAGATTTGAGGATTTTTCTTTTGCCGTTTTTTTGAGTGCTTTTAAGATTGACGAACCTTTTTCAAACAGCTGTCTAATAATATCTGTTATTTGAACTAATAAATAATGATTTTTCATGGCTGTGTAGTTTTGGCTATTGGCATGTTCTATATTGTAACGATTATTTTTTTGTTCGTTAAATCCTTGATTTTCAATCTTCCAGCGGCTTCTTCCTGCAGCGATGAGCCGTTCCACGTTCTTTTTCGTGATTTTAATATCCGTTATAAATACATACTCTTTCGATTTCCCATCCTCTGTTTTCATTGTGGCCTCCATCAGATTGACCGTTCTGTCTTTGTAGGCAATATCATTCACCCAAACTAATGAATTCTGATCCTTACTTTGTTCCAGCTCTTTTATTGCCTTAAACTCCGTCGAGATACTTTTAATTCTCCCTTCCTTAAATCTGCATATATATTTCCATTTGTGCGCCCTGCACAGATTAAATACCGTTTCACATGCATAGAGACTATCTCCCAAGATACAAATCGGTAGTCTTTTAAATATTTTTTTTATTTTCTTTGCCAGCCTGTCGAAGGCTTTTAATTCACAATCTTGCTTAGAAACATTTTCTGATTCATTTTCGATAAATTCGGAGGCAATACTGAAGACCATATCCCCCACGACAAGCTTGGCTTCAAGTACATGGTGCATATAAAGTACGTTCGTTTCTCCTGTTTCTTTATTTGTATATGCCCGTCTCAGGCAGTGTTTACAATGTTTCTCATGAAAGGTGTGTAATCCAGTTCCATCAATGATGACACCCCAGTACTTTCCTTCAATTCGATAAGACTCGAGAGACCTTTTTTTCAATAATTCTTTAATCATATACGTTCTAATTTTTTCTAATTCATTTACATCTAAGCCAGATAAAAAGTCGTTAATTGTATCATAATGTGGAAGTTCTTCAAGAGAATCTAAGCCTAACACCTTCCCTACATTTTTAATACATTCTTCTTTATTAAAACTCTCACTCATGTTTCTCATGGATTTTAGGCCGGTCATATTTTTCAACATCATCGTAAATAAAAGGACCTCTGGACCATAAGTGATATAGCTTTGATGTCGGTGGTCTGCTACCTTTTTTAGGTTATTCATCAGGTCTTTGAAAAAATGCTTCTGAATTTTAAGGAACTCGAAAAAATAATTTGCTTCTTTTTCACGATTTCTTTTTTCTTTTCTGGTAACCAAAATAAAAACCTCCTCAAAACAGCCAAGTTTAATTAGGGCTTGCTGAACGAATCAAATTTTAGCTTGTATTCGACTTGTCACTAAGCCATGCCAAAATATTCGTCCAGCAAGCTCTAATTATTTAAATTATTACATATTTAGCCGCGTTTTTGGGAGGTTTATTTAAATTATCACGAAAAATTTTTACTCCTCAGGGCTGACCTGACGCTAACTTTTTTATGCCAAATTTTTCCGTGGAAAGGCCGCTGCCGCATTCCTTGGATGCGGATGCGCCCGCACAGCTACTCTACAAATCAAGTGACAAGGACGGATGCAAACACTAAAATGATAGTAAAGTGTAAACGGATTCTTTCGGTAAAGCATATGCACCATTCCTTTACCCAAAAGAATTTTCTCTAACCGTATATATCATATTGAACAAAACCGGGGATGCCTCGGCCATTCCAACTGATGCGACAAAACTGAAAATGGCCTCTGCACTTACGAAACGAGGAGGAAGATGGATGATTAGTTTTGAGGAACAAACGAAAACTTTCCATTTGCAAAATGATGAAGTGAGTTACCTTTTACAAGTGGATGCATTCGGCTACGTGGAACATCTGTATTGGGGAAAACCGGTGAGGGCCTATCACGGAGGGCGCGCCTATCCGCGCATTGGCCGCAGTTTTTCCCCGAACCCGCCCGGTGCAAAAGACCGCAAATTTTCGCTTGATACGGTACTGCAGGAATTCCCGGGTTACGGCAACGGCGATTTCCGTGAGCCGGCACATATTATCCGACATGCGGACGGGTCAACGGTCACGGACTTCCGCTACCGGGCGTATGACATTTTAAAGGGCAAGCCGGCGCTTCCCGGGCTTCCCGCTACTTTTGCCAATCAAAATGAAGCCGAAACGTTGAAAATCATGTTGGAAGACAAGCTTACAGGCCTTCAATTAACGCTTTTATATACCATCTTTCGCGATTTTCCGGCGATTTCCCGCGCGGCTGTGCTGACAAACGGCGGAAACAAACCTGTTCGAATTGAACGCTTGATGAGCCTGAATGTCGATTTCCCAGCCGGAAGTTTTGAACTTTTGCATCTCCCCGGCGCCCATAAACGCGAACGGCAAATAGCAAGAGAAATCGTAACGGACGGCATCAAGCGGATAGACAGCAAGCGCGGCGCCAGCAGCCATCAGGAAAATCCGTTTTTGGCGCTTGTCCGGCCTGAAACAACGGAATTCCAAGGTGAAGCATATGCAGTGAACCTCGTTTACAGCGGCAATTTTGCCGGAATGGTGCAGCAGGACCAGTTCGGGCAGGTACGCTTTGGAATCGGGCTGAATGATTTCGGGTTCAGCTGGACGTTGGAGCCGGGTGACACTTTTTATTCCCCTGAAGCGGTGATGGTATACAGCAGAGACGGGCTGAACGGGATGTCGCAAACGTTTCACACGCTCTACCGCCGCCACCTTTTGCGCGGCAAGCATAAAGATGCGGAACGCCCTGTATTGATCAACAACTGGGAAGCGACCTATTTCCGATTTCATGATGAAAAACTGCTTGAACTCGCCGACGAGGCGCAAAAGCTCGGCATTGAGCTGTTTGTGCTGGATGACGGCTGGTTCGGCCACCGGGACAATGATCGCAGTTCTTTAGGGGACTGGTATGAATACGCCGGAAAAATCCGGATGGGGCTCAAAAACCTGGCGGAAGAAATCCATAAACGCGGGATGCAATTCGGGCTCTGGTTTGAACCGGAAATGGTTTCGCGGGACAGCGACCTTTTCCGTGAACATCCGGACTGGGCACTGCAAATTCCGGGCCGCGGGCTTTCTGAAGGGCGCTCCCAATATGTGCTCGATTTTAGCCGTAGGGATGTGCGCGAAAACATTTTCCGGCAGATGACAGACATTCTGGATCATGTCCATGTTGATTACATCAAATGGGATATGAACCGCCATATGACAGAAGTCCATTCCGCCCTGCTGGAGCCGGAAAACCAGGGAGAGACCGCCCACCGCTATATGCTTGGGCTGTATGACTTTTTAGAAAAGTTGACGTCGCGTTACCCTGATATTTTGTTTGAAAGCTGTTCCGGCGGCGGCGGGCGTTTTGATCCGGGCATGCTGTATTATATGCCGCAAACGTGGACGAGCGATAATACCGATGCGGCCGACCGTCTGGAAATCCAGTACGGCACAAGCCTCGCCTACCCACCGGTTACGATGGGCGCGCATGTCTCGGCCGTTCCGAACCACCAAACCGGCCGGGTTACGCCGTTATCGACGCGCGGTGACGTGGCAATGGGCGGCAATTTCGGCTATGAGTTGGATTTGACAAAATGCACGGAAGATGAAAAAGCGGTGATCCGGGAACAGATTGCATTTTACAAGGCACACCGGCAATTGTTCCAGTTTGGCCGGTTTTACCGCCTGATAAGCCCGTTTGAAGGCAACAGCGCCGCCTGGCAATTTGTCTCACCGGACCGCAACCATACCATTGCCTATTTTTTCAACGTACTGTCTGAAGCAGCCGGCCCGTTGAAAATATTAAAACTGGCAGGCCTTGACCCGGACAAAAACTACCGGCATATTGAAACAGACAAAATCTACGGCGGCGACGAACTGATGAACATCGGGCTGTATTTGCCATTGTTTAACAAACAGGACTTTGCAAGTTACAAGATGGAGTTTAAGGTGGTATACGAGTAAAAACACCGCCCCTCTTCCCCGGCAGAGGACACTGAAAAACGGTGAGACACTATGAATGGGGGTGTCTTGCCGTTTTCTCTTGGACTTTTTCAGCGGCTTTTCCCCTCTCCTCTATTCATTTTTATTATGAATGAATATAACAATTTTTTATTTTCATTTTTTTCTATATTTTAGTATAGTATACATAAAACAAGTCTTAAAGAAAGAGGGGTTCAGCGATGGATGCATTCGTAGAGGCATTCGGTTCTATTCCTACCACATGTATATCAGATGCTATGGATGGCTTGAATAACTTGCACCCTAGGATTAAGCCATTGAAATCTTCCTATTTTCTCTGCGGCAAAGCTTTTACTGTTAAAATGCCGGTGGGTGACAATTTAGCCGTCCTAAAAGCCATCAGACATGCACAACCTGGCGATGTTCTTGTCGTGGATGCAAAGGGGGATGAGTACAGGGCCATTGCTGGCGACTTTGTGGTCGGGATGGCAAAAACTTTAGGCATAAGCGGGATCGTTGTGGACGGCGTCATTCGCGATATAGATGGCGTTAAAAAACTGAACTATCCTGTTTTTTGCAGAGGCACAACGGTAGCCGCCAGCGGAAAAAGCGGTATTGGCGAAATAAACGTCCCCATTTCCTGCGGGGGAGTAGCCGTACATCCCGGGGACATTATCGTGGGCGATGCGGACGGAGTTGTTGTGGTACCGGCAGAAAGAGGAGAAAAAATATTGCAAAAAGCACAGGAAAAAATGAAAAAAGACCAGCTTAGGGAAGAATCCGTCTCCGGAAACAAAGAAGAGATCATCAAGTATTTAGACTCAATGATCTCAAAATCATAAGCTGCCTGTCTCTAGCACTATTGGGATTGTTGAACCACAGGAGATGCTCCCTGCCGGAAAAAGCAGCCACCATGCAAATGGATGTGTGGCTTTGAAATTAAATTCACTTTATTCTATAAAACAGGGAAACATTGTTATTTTGCCACCGGCTGCAAACACATGAAAATGGATGCGTAGTTTTGAAGTTAAGTTCACCTTCTTCGATAAACCGAGCGAATCATTGTTTTTTCGCTGTCGGCTGCAAACACCATGCAAATGGATGCGCGGCTTTGAAATTAAGTTCAGTTTCTTCGATAAACCAGTCGAAACATTGTTATTTTGCCACCGACTGCAAACACCATGCAGATGGATAAGTGGCTTTAAAGTTAAGTTCACTTTATTCTATAAAACGGTCGAAACATTGTTATTTTGCTACCGGCCGCAAACACCATGAAAATGGTTAAATTGGCCCCGATGCAAAAGCCTAAGTCTCTTTTTACACGACATACGGCGGACTGGCCAAATGCTTCATAGTTGATATTCATTTGCCAGTTTCCTGAACGCTGCAAGCGACCGTTTCACTTTCTCTGTCGGGATGCAGTAGGCAATCCGGAAGTAGCCCGGAACACCAAACGTATCAGAAGGAACGAGCAGCAGGTCATATTCAAGTGCTTTTTTGCAAAATGCCACAGCATCGTCTTCCAAGGCTTTCGGAAACATGTAGAATGTACCACCTGGCTTTGTGATGGAAAAACCCATATCGGTCAAGGCATCATACAAAATATTCATGTTGGTTTCATAGACTGAAAGATCCGCTGTGATGTCCAGCACTTCGGCAACAGCGAGCTGGATGATCGACGGCGGGCAGTTGTGGCCGATGCCGCGTGAGATCTGACCGCACATATTGACAATCAATTCCGCATCCGGGCAGTCCGGGTTCACGGCTACGTACCCGATCCGCTCGCCTGGCAGCGACAGCGACTTGCTGAAAGAGTAGCATGTAATCGTGTACGGATGATATTTTGCAACGTACGGGGCCTCTACCCCCTTGAACACAATTTCCCTGTACGGTTCATCTGTGATGATATAAATCTCATGCCCGAATTCCTGCTCTTTTTCTTGCAAAATCTGCGCCAATTCCCGGATCGTAGCTTCCGAATAGACAGCACCTGAAGGATTGTTCGGCGTGTTGATTAAAACGGCTGCCGTTTTGGGCGAAATCATCCGGCGGAACGCGTCAAAATGAATTTGAAAATTTTCCGTATCAGCAGGAACAACTTTTAACACCGCGCCCGTTTGATTAACGTATGGCACGTATTCCGGAAAATACGGCGCAAACGTGAGCACTTCATCTCCCGGTACGGTTACCGCCCTTAACGCGTGTGCAATGGCGCCGGCTGCTCCTGTCGCCATAAAAATATGTTCTTTCCGGTACGGCATGCCAAACCGCCGCTTTAAGGAATTTGCAATTTTTTCACGGACGGAATCAATCCCAAGACTCGGGCTGTAGCCGTGCACCGCCGGATTTTTCGCAAGTTCCATAAGTTTTTCGGTAAAAGCTTGAGGGACCGGCACGCTCGGATTGCCAAGGCTATAATCAAAAACATTTTCAGACCCAATTTCCTTTGCCCGCACTGCCCCGTATTCAGCAATTTCCCGGATGACCGATTTCTGGCCGAGCATCCTTTTGAATTCTTCCGCAATCATGTTTTTCTTCCTCCTGAACATCAATCCTATGTATAGATATAACTATAACATATTTTGAGCCCGTTATGATGAAATTTTCTAAATTTGCTTTCTTGTTTACAGTGTAACAGTGTTATGTTATATTAAAAACAGCAAAGGAGTGGCGAAAATGGATGAAGACTTAATTTCCAAAAAAGATCTGCTCGAACAAACCGGCATCTCCTATGGGCAATTATACCGGTGGAAACGGAAAAACCTGATTCCGGAAGACTGGTTTATCCGCAAATCGACGTTTACCGGGCAGGAAACCTTTTTCCCCCGTGAACGCATTTTGGAGCGGATTGAAAAAATCCAGGCGATGAAAGAAAACCTTTCGCTTGATGCGCTTGCCGAAATGTTTGCACCGGGCGGCGGGAAACGGATCAGCAAGGCAGATATACTGAAACGGGGTATTGCCTCCGATTTTGTACTAAATTTTTACATCGACCAAACGCAGGCGCAAGAACAGGCTTTTCCTTTTGAGGAAGTGCTCGCCATTTTTTTATTGGAAAAACTTTTGCACGGCGGGGAGATTTCCCTTGAGGAAGGAAAAATGCTGGTTGGGCTCTTGCAGGATGCAGAAAAATCTTTTGCAACGGAAGGCACAAACGTATGGCTGATCCGGAAGTTCGGCGTTTCCACCTGCTTTTTGACAAAAAAAGCGGAAGATATTTTGTTTGACCGTGAAGCAAAAGTGATTGTCAACCTTGATCTGATGGAGTTATCAGCAGAATTAAAAGGAAAATGGCTATAGGAGGCGGGCAAAAGTGGGAAATCTTGTCATAAACGGAGTCGCATCCTCAAACGGCGGGACTTTTGACGACGTAATCGTGAGCGGAAAAGGAACAGTGAATAGTGAAATCAAGTGTAAAAATTTGGAATCAAACGGAATAGCGGTTTTTAAAGGAAACATTGTTTCACAAAATGCCACTGTCAATGGAACGGCAACCTTTCACGGTAGTCTCTCCAGTAAAAGCATGGAGGTTTCGGGATCGGCCAAGTTTTTGGATGATGTCCTGGCAGAAAATCTTCACGTATCCGGGAATGCAAAATTTGGCGGCAAAGTGAAAGGAACGGAAATCCTGCTTGAAGGGAATGTGTCTGTTGCCGGAGATTGTGAAGCCGAGGAAATCAACATCCACGGCACCGTCAAAATGGAAGGCGAACTGAATGCCGAAAAGATTGAAATGAACCCGTTGTGGCGCTGTTTTATCCGCGAAATGGGTGAGCAGCAGATCACGGTGAAAAAAGTCAATTCTATTTCAAGCTGGTTGAAGCCGTTTACGCCCACAGGCCTCACGGTTGACAGTATTGAAGGGGATGATATTGTGCTTGAAATGACGACAGCGAAAGTGGTGCGGGGCGCCCGTGTAAAAATCGGTCCAAAATGCGAAATTGATCTTGTGGAGTACAAGGATACGTTTGAAAAAGACAGCTCAGCGGTTGTGAAAGAATACCGGAAAATATAAAGAAAGGCGTGCAGAACATGGAGAGAAATCCTTTGATTGTGAATGGTTCGGGCGCTTATGGCGGCGGATTGTACGGAAATGTAAAAGTGAACGGAGAAGCGGAAATTGTCGATGCGCTCGATTGTTTGAACTTGTCGATCCGCGGTACAAGCAAGGTAAGCGGCAATACAACCGCCAAGACGATTTCAGTTTTTGGCGAGGGGATATTTGCCGGCAGTGTAGAGGCAGAGAAATTGAAAGTTTCAGGCAGCTGCCGGATTGAACGGGATGCGGAAATCAAGACCAGCCTTGTACGCGGGGAGATGGAAATCGGCGGCCGGTTCAGCACGGAAAAAGCAGAGATCAAAGGGTCGCTTGACGTCAAAGAAGATGTCGAAGCAGAGGCTTTTATTTCAAAAGGAAAGTTTCTAGTTGGCGGCCTGTTAAATGCGGAAGAAATTGAAATTGCGTTAAAGTATAGCAACAGCCGCGCGGGCGAAATCGGCGGGAAGAAAATTGACGTCCGCATGCAAGGCGGGCTTCCCGGCATGTTTGGAAAAAAGCGGCATCTGTTGCACGCTGATATCATCGAAGGAGATCAAATCTATTTGGAATACACTGAAGCCGGCACGGTTCGCGGGGAAAATATCGAAATCGGCCCCGGCTGCAAGATCGGTTTAGTGGAGTACACGGGAACGCTGAACATTTCAAATGAGGCAGTGGTCGAAAAACAACAAGAGTCAGGAGCCAATTCGTAAACAGGGGGCTAAATTTGCTCCCTTTTTTTGTCTCCCACAGCCTGATGAAGATATTTTGGACGCGGTTGTTTCGCGGCGCACAGGCATTTGGATTGGGGGCTGGGCCTAAGAAAGCGGGGGAAAATGACAATCTTGACTTAGAACCCCTCTAATTGAACAAAAGCTCAACGCTCCCTGAATGTTTTGTCTAATTAGAAGGTCCAATTAGACAAAAGCTCCCCGACTGGCGTTCGTTTTGTCCAATTGGCTGACCTGCGTGAAGAAAGCGAGAAAAAAGATATTCCGGCGTTGTCAAACTCGCTTTTGTTCCTCTTGAACCCTGCAGCCCAACCTGTTTCGCCCCCTATTCCGATCGCGGCCACTCCCTTTTTTCCAAATAACGGAAGCCCCACCTTCTTGGCAATCCTGTTTTTTTCTTGAACGGCATGCTTCCCAAATGAAAAGGCAGTGCGATGAACGGGTACTTCATCGCACTGCCTTTAGTTTGGTATTACAGGGGACCCAACCATGCCGCATCCTGTATACATTTTCACATTCGGGGGGTAGCTCCCCAATCTATGAATGGGGTTTTCAGCCTTTTCCCGGCTGCCGGAGTGTGATGTTATCAGGACGCCTGTCGTCGGCTCCGTGACAGATACAAATCTTTGTTAAGATTTGCTGCTTTTAAAGCTTGTGCCTTAAAAGATCCGTAACTGATCCGGCTTTCCTTTGCCTTTCCATATTCTTTTGCCTGAAAGTTCATTGACATTTCATTTGACTGTTCAGCACTTTTTCTCATGAATGAATTGCTTTGCGGCCTTTTCCTTTTGAAAACTTTCCTTAGAAAACTTTCATCGTCGGAAACTGGTTCCCCAATTGCTTTCATTCATTTACTCAAGTGCCTGGAGTTTCCATGATTCTTCAAATCACTTTTTCGGCAATCGTTTATGTCCCGGCAAAAGGTTTGCTTTTCAGCTGCCTGAACGGGCGGAGAGCATTCGCCAATTCCTTTTTAGTGGACCGGTTGCGCTCACCGTTCTGGGCTTTTCGAAATATACGCGTGAAGACGGAACCAATCGGGATGGTTGAGTCTCCTGCAATCCCAAACTGTAAGGGCTTTCCTTCCTTACACTTGTAGTATAGCATGGGCAGCCGGAAAAAGCTGTGTCGAAATTGTTAACGTTTTCACATTTTGAAAACTAAAAGCAGTGCGGACGATCGCACTGCTTTCCGTCGTTAAACCAGTTTATGCGCATACCATTTGGCACCTTTGAAGCGGTTCATAAAAATGAGCCCGCGCACACCCCATTCGGCAATCATCGCGACCCAGACGCCAATGATGCCAAAACCGAATGTAATCCCTAAAATATAGCCGAGTATCACCCGCAAAAGCCACATTGACAACAGCGAAGCGACCGATGTAAATGTTGAGTCACCTGCTGCCCGGAGCACGGCCGGCATAATAAAACTTTGCGGCCATAACAGCGGCTGCCCGAACGCAGAAATCAGGACAATCGTAAAGATCGTCGGAATAATCGAGTCAGGCGGATTAAACAATTGCATCATGACAGGGAAAAACGGCAAAAGAACCGCTGTCGTTACGATATAAAGCAGCGAAGACAAAACAATAAACGACTTTGCAAATTTCCGCGCGTCATCGATATTCCGCCGACCCATGCATTGTCCGACAATCGTAACAATCGCAATGCTGAGCGCGTTTGGTCCAATCTGGAAGAGCAGCGTGATTGAACTTGCGATCGCATTTTCCGTTAGCGCCAATGTCCCAAGTTGCACAATAAATGTCTGTGTCAGCAGTTTCCCGCCGTTAAAAAAGATTTGTTCCGCCGCAAACGGGATCCCGATAAACATCACTTTCTTCAATAAAGAAAAATCAAGGTGCAGCGCATTTTTTATTTTAAAACGAATCGTCTCATTGTACTTCATAACGTAAAAAATGGAAGCGATCATACCGAAAATTCTTGCACATAAAATGGATGTCACAAGGCCGACGACACCCATATGAAAAATAGTGATAAATACAACATTGAGCACGGTATTCGTTAAGTTCATAAACAGCGACAAGCCGAGGCATGGCTTTGTTTCCCCGACGCCGCGCAAACCGCCCAGTACTGCCTGGAAAATCGCAATAAAAGGATACGAGAGACAGCTGCCAATCAAATAAATTCTCGCATTATGAAAAACGGCTGCATCTGCTTTCCCGAACAGTAAATTGAGCGTCGGCGTGTTGAACACAATCACAAACACGGCAAGCACGACCGAAAAAATAGCAACAGCAGAAATGGCTTGTGTCGCGGTCTTTGACACCATTTCTTTATTGCCGATTCCTTTATACTGGGCAACAATCACCGTTCCACCGGTTGCGATCGCTATAAATACGTTGACAAGGAAAATATTCAATGAATCTACCATGTTTACGGCACTGACAGCACTGACGCCGGCAGAACTGATCATCGCCGTATTTAGAAAACTCATTAAGATCAAAAACGTCTGATCAACCAAAATTGGGATAATAATGCCAATAACTTCCCGATAATCTATAGAATCCCCCGTTAAATATCTGTTCAGGTAAAAAGTAGACTTCTGCTTGAGTTTGACAGCTTTGATTTCCATAAGACCTCTCTTCTTCATTTTGCGGGCTTTTTCATCCGTTCTTTTGAATGCAACCCATATTATATCACCTTGATAAAAAGAGTAAAGCTTTTTCGCCTGGCGAAATTTACGATTTTGTGAATAGCAGGTAACCCGGAAAACAAGCGCCAGCAAGCCAAATGAGGCCTGAAAAACTGTATTTTTTCATCGGTAGCTATTCAATTTTTGACGCTTCATTTCCATGGTGATACGATAGACATGTAAGGGGTTACATAAATGGGAAAGGGTGTATGATGATGGACTTTCAAAATATCACCATTGCAGGGAGCGGCGTACTCGGAAGCCAAATTGCCTATCAAACGGCTTTTAAAGGCTTTGGTGTATACGTTTATGATATTTCTGCCGAGGCAATCGAACAGGCAAAAGAAAGAATTTCCGGGTTGAAGGCCCGGTACCAGAAAGATCTTGGTGCAACAGAGCAAGAAGTGAATGAAGCCTATCATAGAATTTCTTTTTCTGATGATCTGGGGCAAGCTGTAGCCAATGCCGATCTGGTCATTGAGGCCATTCCAGAAGTGGTTTCCATTAAAAAGGATTTTTACCAAAAGCTTGGAAAATTAGCACCGGAAAAAACGGTCTTTGCCACGAACTCCTCGACCCTGCTGCCAAGCCAGTTTGCAGAAGCAACCGGCCGCCCGGAAAAATTTCTGGCGCTCCATTTTGCCAATGAAATTTGGAAAAACAATACAGCAGAAGTCATGAAACATCCTGGCACAGATGAAAAAGTGTTTCAGGATGTGATCGCATTCGCAGAGGCAATTGGCATGGTAGCGCTGCCCTTGCATAAAGAGCAGTCGGGCTATATTCTGAACTCATTACTCGTACCGCTGTTGGAAGCAGCCCAAATGCTGCTGGTAAAAGGGGTTGCCGATCCGGATACGATTGACAAAACATGGCGCATTGCAACAGGCGCTCCGGCCGGACCATTCCAAATTTTGGATGTTGTCGGCATCAACACCGCCTACAATATCAGTTTGGCAAAAGCAGAAGCTAGCGGCGATGAACTGTATAAAAAAATAGCAGATTTGCTGAAAACGGAATACATTGACAAAGGCAAACTCGGAAAAGAAACAGGAGAAGGCTTTTATAAATATCCTTCCACCGATTCCTGATGTAAAAGAAGGACCCGCACAAAGCGGGGCCTTTTTTATTTTGTCTTGCTTTTATAGTGATCCCGAAAAAACTTAATTCAAAAGCCACAGCCATAGATAGAAAAGAATCAACCTGTATCTGGTAAACATTGCAGCACTTACTGAATGGGCCGGATAAAAAGCAAAAACGGATTTGTTCGGCAAGCCCTGTTTAATGCACGGCAATTTTCTGCCCGTGGAAAGCCAAGTACTGGACGGCTTCCGGCGGGGCGATTTCCTGCATCATGTCGACAAGGCGCTGATGATGTGTGAAAAAGATGATTTGCGTGCAGCTGGAAAGTTCGAGCAATACTTTCAATGTTTCTTTTGAACGTTCATCGTCGAAATGGACGAGGATGTCATCGACAATGAACGGTAGCGGCTCGTTTTCAGCTGCGTATTTTTCAATGCTCGCAAGGCGTAAGGACAGATACAGCTGGTCGGTCGTCCCGTCGCTCATCCCGTTCAGCGGCACATTCTCCCCGCCGCGCACGCCCATTAAAACAGGCTCGTCCTGCTCGTTGTAATCCACCGCCAACCCGTCAAAAGAATGAAGTGTCAGCCGCGCAAAAATATCACCCGCACGATTTAAAATCGGATTTTGATTTTGGCTCCGGTAAAATTCAATCCCCTTTTGCAGCAAAGCGGCAGCGAGTTTCAACTGGATATATTGCTCCGTCAAACTGGCGATTTGCGCATGCACGCTTTCCCTTTCCTGGCCGGCTTCAATGGCTGTCATGTTGGCGCCGCGAATCTGTTCTTCGTATTCTTTTTTGACCGCCCCATATTCCTGCTCCACCTCGGAACGCGAGGCTTCCAAACGGTCAAGTTCACGCCCGGTTTCCGCCAAATCGGCGTCAATCGAATCTGCATCAAACCGGGCCGCCTCATCAAGCAATTCCTGCAGTGATTTACCGGCACCCGCATCCAGCATGTCCGCTTCGATTTGCCGAATGTCTTTTTCAAAACTTTTTTTCAGCAGGAAAGCTGTTTCAATTTGCTTTAGTTCTTCGATTGTGCTGCAGCCTGCCTGTTGGAAAAGTTCTGTTAAAACCGCTTCAGCTGCTTCCAGTGCTTCTGTTTCTTCTTTTCTCTCATTCTCCAAGTCTTCTAAACGGCGTTTGAGCTTTTTCAAAGCGGCATCGTCCTGTTGGGCATTTTGCAATAGCTGATACATCTGGCTTACGGCAACAGCGGCATTCTCCCCGTTCGATGGAAGTTGGGCCGTTTCAAGGATATGCTGCACTTTTTCTTCAAAGCGCGCCATTTTTTCAGTAACGGCTTGCTGCTCTTTTTCAGTCTGGTTGTATGCATCATAGAGTTGCATACATGTTTCATAGCGGGCGAGCAGGGATTCAGCAACCGCCGGCGGCACCTCTTCCAATATTGCCGTGCCCGCGACAGCCGAAGACCAATTTGCCAGCCATGCTTCGCGTTTCTTCCCGATTTCCGCTTTCTCCGTTTGCATTTCTTCCCGTTTTTCTTTTAAATCGCGGATAGCCGTTTCGAGGCTGTCCTTCTTTGCGGCAAGATTGCGGACTCGTTTCAATTCGTTTTCTGCAAGACTTACCAGTTCCGCAAGCGGCTGCCCTTCTGAAACGGCGGCAAATGTTTTCAGCACGGCAGATAGCGCATTGCAGCAGTCCGCACGGCTATCATGGAGCGCGCGCATTTTATCTTGCTCCTTCTCATAATCCTGCATCAAGCTTTTAATTTGCGCGTGTTTTTGCAGCCATTCCCGCATCTCTCCAGGCGTAAGCGGACGGATTTGCGCCGGCGCCCAAAGATTTTGCCAGCCGGATTCCCACGCACGCAAAGCTTCTTCAAGTCCGGATTTCTCTTTTTCAAGCTGTTCCTTTTTCCCGCGGAACTTTCTAATATCGGCTAAAAGTTTATTCTTCTCGCCGACTTTTTCCGCTTCCAGCCGCATCGTATCCGCAATCTGGTCAGCTTCAAGGACATGTTTCTCATAAACCGACGCGGCCGGCTCTCCCTTTGTATATGTTTCAGCCGTTTCAAGCCAATGGCCGGTTTCAAGTTTGGTGCGTATCAGCTGCCAGCCGGCATCCCTTAAGGCACGGACGGCCGACAGCTTTTCTTCGGACGGGATCTCGGCAATGGAATCAAGCCGGCGGATGCTTTCTTCTGAAGCTTCGATGTCCTCTTCCAACCGGGAAATCCGGCTTTGCACCGAGTCCAGCTGCCGCGTCAATTGCTCCGCCTCTTTTTCAAATTTCTTCACCGTTTCTTCTAAACCGGGCACCGGGAGTTTGACAAGTTCTTCCGCCTCACCATCCCATAACGGCAAAGTACGGACGGCTTCTTCCACTTGCCGCTGCTTTTGCCGGCATTCCGCGGCCAGCTCGTGTATCGCCGCTTCCACGTCCCCTGCACGGTTCACCTTTGCCAGGACGGCTTCCAGTTTTTCCACGTCCGGCAGATCAGGCAAGGCAGCCAATTCTTCCAGCTTCTTTGCCAGCTCTTTTTCCAGTTTTTCGCCTTCCCGTTTCAATGATTCATAAGCCTGGTCGAGCAACGGCTTTTGCTTGCAAAGCTCGCGGATCATTTCTTTTTGGGCGGAAGGCAGCCGGTAAAGTTCTATATTTTCAACGGCTGCACGGCCCGGGTCGATCTCCTTCATAACGGACATCAATTGGGCTTGGAGCTGCTGCTTTTTCCCTTCGAGCTCAGGCAACATTTTTTCATCGTCTTCGTACTGTTGCACTTGGCGGTAAAGGGCTGTAATCGCGGCAGCCTGTTCTAAAATGTGTTCCGGAATGCTGATTTCTTTCATTTCCGCTTCGGTGCCCGCCAGTTGCCGGGAAATTTTGTCCAAGTTTGCCCGGGAAGCGTTCCATTTGTTTTCCGCTTCGGCACGGACTTCGGCAATATTATCTGGAAGATCCGGGACATCGCCGAGCGCTTCCAATTTTTGCAAAAGGTTTTTCCGGTTTGCGATCTTCGGCAAAATCCATTTAACGCGCTGCAGCTGTTCTTTTTGGCTGCGGAGCGTCTTTATTTTTGCGGTGAGGGCGCCGAGTTCTTTTTCCAACTCCCGGTAACGTGCCTCAAAAGCTTTCCATGTCTGTACTTTCAACTGCTGCTCATTGATTTTTTTCGAAAGCTCTTTTTCCCGCTTGAGCAGCTGATTTAATTCAGGGACGGAACCGGTTTTTTTGTACAGCGCGCCTGCCTGTTTGTCAAAGTTCTCGAGAACCCGGCGTAGCACATTGATGCCCGAAGCGGCGGTGAAAAAACTTTCCCCGGCATTGCCCCCGCTTTCCAAAAGGCTTTCGCCACCTTCACGGAGACGGACATGGTCAAGGGCAAACATATTTAAAAACTGGGATTCCGGCATATGGTTTAAAAAAGCCGCGACCGTATTTTCCGGGACCGGGTTGCCGTCCGGGTCAAGTGCCGTATTCTTTTTCCCTTTTCTGCGGGTAAACTGCAAGGCTTCCCCTTTTGTGTTGCGCAAAAGCCCTTCAATTCTTAATTTCGTATTGCCATGGAGGAAAGCGTCGTTCGTTTTTTGCGGAAATCCGTATAAAAAATGCGTAATCGAGCGGAGTGTTGTACTTTTTCCGGCTTCGTTCGGCCCGAACAGCAGATGGAAGTTTTTCTCCGGATCAAAGGAAAGCATCTGATCTGTAAAATGCCCGTAAGCAAGCAGGTTCAAATAATCAAATCTCATGCCTTTTCCGCCCCCGTTTCCGTTAAGGAATAAAGAATGAAGTCTTCCACATCTTTTATCCGCTTTTTGACGAGGCCAGGGTTGGAAAAATCAAACCCGTCTTCCCCTTCTTTCAGTTCATGCGGAATGGCCTGGCGGATATCGCTGAATTCATCCAGCAGCGCTTCAAGCATCTCCTCATCTTCGGCCGTGCTGCGGATAAATTTTAGCACCGTCCCGATTGGCGATTGTTCATCGGAAAAGGCATCGGCATCGTTCAGCCCTGTTGTCTTGATTTTTACTTTCTCCACCCAGATTTCGCCGAAACCTGTCTCAAGCGCAATGGAACGCAGCTGGTTCAAGAGGAGGTCTTTTTTTGCAATCAGTTCCCTGTGCATTTTCGTTGCGCCGGCCAATTCAAAACGCACCGCCAAGTAACGCCCGTCTGCTTCCGCATATGCCTTTTCAAGCGCACTGCGGGCCGCGTCCATGAGCCCGTCCACCGTTTCAATGTCGCCCATATCAACCGGGCATAATGTCCAGCGCAACACATCAAGCGGGATGGGTTCCATCTTTTCAATCGTCCCGTCTTTTATTTCCACATAGGTGCAGCCCTTTTCTCCTGTCTCCCGAATATGCCGTCCCTGGATATTTCCCGGGAACAAAATCACCGGATCATGCGGATGGAGCAATTCCCGCATATGGATATGGCCGAGCGCCCAATAATCATACTGCTTCTCCATCATATCTTCTATCGTGCACGGCGCGTAATTTTCATGCCCTTCACGCCCCGTCGCGCTTGTATGTAAAATGCCGATATTGAAATAGCCTTCTTTTTTCGGCGGATAGTTTTTCACAAGATTTTCTTCCACTGCCCGTTGTGCAAAACCTTGCCCGTGTATGGCGACGCCAAGCGCATCAAGGGTAACCGTTTCCGGCGCTTTGACCGGAAATTCGTGGACATTCTCCGGCAGTTTCAGAGATTTCGTCATCAAATTGGCCGCATCATGGTTGCCGCGGATGAGGAAAACAGGAATGCCTTCTTTCTGCAGGCGCACCATCTGGCTTGTGAAAAAGAGGCCGGTATTGTAATCTTTCCAGTTGCCGTCATACAAATCGCCGGCAATGATGAGAAAATGGACTTGCCGTTCAATCGCCGCATCCACCAAATTTTTAAATGCTTCACGGGTTGCACCGCGGATTTTTTCCACTGGTGCTCCCTCGTATTGCTCCAGGCCGGCCAAAGGGCTGTCCAAATGAATATCAGCCGCATGGATAAATGAAAAAGACAAGGCACTCCCTCCCGAATTTAAAAACGAGAACATTTATTTGCTATTTTCATTTTACATGGACAGGGAGGGAATGATCAAGAGAAAAACCGTTTTTCTGAAAAATTTTTATATTTCGGTAGGTTTTTTTGCAAGTCGTTGTAGTTTAAACAGAGGAGTTACGCCCGGCCGATTCCCAGTTTATATTGAATATCGTTCACCAGTTTTTGGTATCTTTTTTCTTCCCGGAGAGCTGCAAAAACGGGATTTTCCTTTACTCTCCTACCACCTGCATCAGAAAAGGGCGGACAGTTTTAGCTGTCCGCCCTTTTCTGAATCGTCCGGTACGTGCGCGGCTTTAATCACGGGAGATGTACGCTGCTTCTTTTGCTTCTTTTGCTTCTTTTATTTTTGCATACGTTTCCGTAAGCATGACGGTGTCCTCCACAAGCCGGCTGATGCGCAAGAGGACGTCTTCATTGACAATTTCTTTCTGGTAAAAATCTTTTTCCTCTATAAAAACATAAGACTGGACAATTTGTGCCCGCATGTAAGACAAAATCGGCTTGATCTGCTGCTCGGCAATCAAATAATGTTTCGGTGAGCCGGCCGTGACAATGATGCTTGCCACCTTATCCCGAAGTGATTTTTCGGGCAGCAGGTCAAACACATTTTTCAATGTCGCCGGAATGGATGCCTGGAAAACCGGCGTGCCGATGATAAGCGCATCCGCGTCCATGACAGTTTGCGCCACAAATTTGGTATCCCCTTCGTAATCCATATAATGGCGCCCGTCGCTGAACTGCACATCGTAATCCGCCAGATCAAGGAGCGTGACTTCCGCGTTTGGATATTTCCCACGGATCACGTTTACCGCGTAGTTCATCGCTGTTCTTGTTTTCGAGCCGACTCGCGAGCCCGAAAGTGCAACAATCTTCATTTATGCTCCCCCTGGTTCTTTGCTGTATATTTTTCAATGCCGGTAAAAAGTCCGCCGATTTCTCTATTTTTTCAAACAGCCTGTGCCGGCCGGGATTGACAGACTGCCGGCGTTATTGCTGTTATACCTTTTCTGTAAACTGCTGCTTTGTTCTTTTGTAACTATTATAATATGAAAAAAGAACGGTTGCACTTAATCGCGCTTCGGAATCGGCTCCGGTACATTTCAAAAGGCTGTCCAAATGAACAGCCTTTTTCTTTCCGTTTATTTTTCTGTCTCTTTCAACTGATCGAGATATTGCATGTCTTCACTGGAAATTTCAAAGTCTACGTCCGCATTTTGCAGGATAAATGCCTCATGCGTCGATTTTGGGAGTGGCAGCACGCCTTTTTGCAAGCAGTAACAGATGCAAACTTGCGGAAGTGTTTTGCCGTATTTGTCTGCAATTTTTTGTATCTCGGCGTTTTCCAGAATTTTTCCAGTAGCAAGCGGCGAATAGGCCTCAACCAGAATGCCATTGTCCTGGCAGAATGCTGTCACATCTTCCTGTGTATGTCCAATGAAGTAACGGATTTGATTGACCATCGGCTTGATTTTTGCATTTTCCATCACGGCTTTCAGGTCGGAAACGCTGAAATTGGAAACGCCAATTGCCCGGCAGCGCCCGCTTTCATAGATCTCCTCCATCGCTTTCCAAACTTCAATATTTTCTTTCGTGTAATCGGCCCCCTTTTCGCTCCACGGCCACGGGGCATGAATCAGATAAAGGTCGAGCTGCTCAAGGCCAAAATTTCCCATTGTTTCGTCAAATGTTTTCAGCGCTTTGTCATACGACTTGATTTCCGCCGGCAGCTTGGACGTGACAAAAATGTCACGCCGGTCAATGCCGGAATCCCGCACTGCTTTGCCGACACTTTCTTCATTATGGTAAGCATAGGCTGTATCAATATGGCGATAGCCGTTTTTTAAAGCAAAAGATACGGCATGGTAAGTGGTTTCGCCATTCGGGACTTGCCATGTACCAAGGCCGATTTTCGGGATCGCCACCCCGTTTTCCAATACAAAAGTTTCATGTAGACTTGACATATACATTCCTCCCAATTTTACAAAAATGGTTTATAATACAGCACCGGCCGTTTCGGTTGCAGCCTATGTGAAGGAACTACGATTTTTTTGCTTGCTTTCTTTACATAAACACGCTCTATGTTGAGGAACAAGACATTTTTTGCGCGCTTCCTTCAAGTAGACGCCTTCTACGTTAAGGAACAGCGATTTTTACGCCAGCTTCCTTTACATAGACGGACTCTGCGCGCGTGGTAAAGTCCCAAAAACATGAAACTTCTGATTTTCTTGAACCCTTTTCTGAGCCATCAAGAACCGTTTTCCCGGACCGTCAAATTCCCCTCAATTAAGCATTAGCCGGAAACTGGCCGAGCACTTTATGAAGCCAGGAAACGCTCAGGCCAAACCATTTTTCAACATCTGCATCCACATTTGCTTTTAATCCGTTTGAAGTGTGGGGTTTGGCGAGCGACAATCCATGCTTGCCTTTTTGAAAAATATGCGACTCAAATGGAATGCCGTGCGCATTCAACGCCTGCAAGAAGGCAATTGAGTTTTCAATCGGCACGGTTTGATCTTCAAACGTTGAAAACAGAAAAACCGGCGGCGTTTCGGCAGTCACTTCCTTGTCAACAGACGGCACCGGAAAAGCAAGGCTTTCGCTCATCGAATCCAAAATACACGGGTAGCCTAAAATCAAGGCATTGGGCTTATTTTTCCCGATCGTACCGAGTGCGGCGGCAAGATGGCCTCCTGCAGAAAAACCAACAACTGCAATTTTTTCAGGGTCGGTATGCCAGTCTTTCGCATGCGCGCGGATCATCGCAATCGCTTCTTCCGCATCTTGTAAAGCCGCTTCAAACCGGAATGATTCCCCGACTGAATAGCGCAGTACAAACGCGTTGAATCCTTCCGCCAAATATGCCATTGCAACCGGTTCCGCTTCCCTGTCCGAGGTAAACCGGTAGGCGCCACCGGGAAAAATAAGCACAACCGGGCGCGCCTCGATATTGCTGAACTCAGGGGATCCATCCAGTACGTACGCCGTCAGTTCAGCATTCTGATGCGCCTTTAAATGTAAAGTTTCTGTCTTCACAACGCTCTCCTCCTTCTGCCCATTTCCGGGACGGCTTTATTTTTACAGTAGCACCGGAAATTACAAAAAACAATGAAAACGTTTCTGTATATCCTGCCCCGTTTAAAACAAAATAAGGTTGGTTTTAAAAATGAAGTGGAGGTTGAATCATGAAATTAGCCGCACATGAACTGTACGATTTAAATGAACTGGCGATGAGCTGTGTCAACTCGATTACGAACATGGCATATATGCTCCAGCATGTCCAGGATCCGGCGTTCAAAAAAATTCTTGAAAAACATTTTCCGCTCCATATCCGGGACTACAACATGAAAGTCGAATTTTTAAACAAAGCTGAAGGGGCAAAAAAAGAATTGCCGTTGTTAAAAGAAAATCAAGAGATCTCCAATATGGCACTGCAAATGGCCCCGCCGGCTGTCCCTGTCCAGCCGCGGACGATGGTTGAAGATATGAACGACCGCGAAATGGCAACTGCGTATCTGTTAACGCTAAAACGGGCCGGGCGGGAATATGCATGGGCGGCGATGGAAATGGCAAATCCTGAAATCCGGTCGTTTTGCCAGACTGCCTTTATGATGAGCTGCGCCCACGCCTATGATATGTGGCAGTATATGGCATCAAAAGGCTACTATCCGGTTGACCAGGCAGAATCTGTGGATACGGCAAAAATCGGCGCCATGTACCAGGTTGTTCCGGAAAACCAGCCGCAAATCCAGCAGTACATGGCACAGTCCCAGAGCCCAACTGCCGGAGACAGCGGGCAATTGTATCAATAATGGCTTCATTCCGGTGAGCCCGGGGTATCAGTGAGTAGCCTATTGCAGAAGCAGCTGCTTCTGCAATAGGCTTATTTGTCTATCGTTTAAAACCAACTTACATAACAAAAAGAAGAGAAAGGCATTTGATTTTATCTCTAAGTCAATTCCTTGAACTCCTCCCCTTTTGCCGCCCATAATGTATTTGTGGAGCTTATGTCCAATTGGAACACCTAACGGGACAGTTCTTCCGCGACGGCAGGGGCTTTTGTCCAATTAGAACCGCTAATGGGACAATTTCACCGGAGCTGCCAGCGCTTTTGTCCATTTAGAGCAGCTAATGGGACAATTCCACCGGAGCTGCCAGCGCTTTTGTCCATTTAGAGCAGCTAACGGGACATTTTCACCGGGGCTGCCAGCGCTTTTGTCCATTTAGAATCGCCAACGGGACAATTCCACATGGGCAGCCAGGGATTTTGTCCAATTAGAGCAGCTAACGGGACAATTCACACGGGCGGCAGGGGCTTTTGTCCAATTAGAACCGCTAACGGGGCAATCCTCTCAAAAAAATTATGACAAAAGGCGGCGAATTTGATGAAAATGGTACAAATGCAAAATGACAAAATTCCTCCGATTGCGCTTGGGACCTGGTCATGGGGCACCGGCGCAAACGGCGGGGATACCGTATTTGGTAATCACCTTACAGCAGCTGATCTGAAACCGGTGTTTGATGCAGCAATGGATGCTGGGCTGAACTTATGGGATACAGCTGCTGTATACGGAATGGGCGCTTCCGAAACGATTCTGGGTCGTTTTATCCGTGAGCGCGGGGACACCCTGATCTCCACAAAATTTACCCCTGGCGGCGAACAGGACGACAATGCGGTGGAAACGTTTCTGGAAGGCAGCCTTGAGCGACTTGGTGTGGATCATGTTGATCTTTACTGGATCCACAACCCGGGCGATGTAAAAAGATGGACCCCGAAGCTGATTCCACTCATGAAAAGCGGAAAAATAAAGCATGTCGGCGTTTCCAACCACAATCTGGAGGAAATCAAGCTGGCTGCCGATATTTTAGCAGCGGAAGGGCTGAAACTTTCTGCCGTGCAAAACCATTACAGCCTGCTGTACCGCTCTTCAGAAGAAGCCGGGATTCTGGATTACTGCAATCAAAACGGCATTCTGTTCTTCCCTTATATGGTACTCGAACAGGGGGCGTTAACCGGAAAATACGGACCGCAAAACCCATTCCCTGCCGGCACGAGGCGAGGCGATGCATTTACTCCGGATGTGCTTAGCAAACTGGAAGATTTAATCCGGGTGATGAAAAAAATCGGCAGCAAATACGAAACAGGCCCGGCACAAATCACAATCGCATGGGCCATTGCGAAGGGAACGGTGCCGATTATCGGCGTAACAAAGGTTTCGCAAATTGAAGACGCCGTTTCGGCCACTGAAGTCCATTTGACAGAACAGGAAATCCGCGAACTGGAAGCGGCGGCAAAAGCAACCGGTGTGGAAATTAAGGGCGCCTGGGAAAAACCGATGCACTAAAGCAACAGGGGCTGATATATCAGCCCCTGTTTTTCATCAAAAACGAAGGGAATGGCTGATTTGTTATCTTCACTGAAACTGATCGCAAAAGCAAAAGCGGGAAATACGGATATTCTCCACGAACATAAATGGCTTTCATACTTGTACCGTACAGACGAAAAAAATGTGAACCTCGAACAAGTCGAATCATTGGAAAACCTTGAACCGAATCCGGTCCTGCACTATGTTGAAAAAACGCTAGCCATATTGGACCGCTGTTATGCAGACTTGCCCGCATCTGAAAAAGAAATCATTGAGGAAGTTTTAAGATGGAGCGAGGTGGCAAAATGCGGGTCTGCCCAAAAGCGGGAAGAATGGCGCAGGCGCGGTTTTCAATTGCGTATCCATAATATCGGATCAGCGCGGATTTATGCCCATGAACAAATGGCGGTTCCATTCGGGCAGCGTCATTTGCAAAAAGAAGACCTGATCTATACGCTCATCCTGACCCACGGCCTTGTCGGGCAGTTTATCAGGGGAGAAGTCCGCTACCGCCAGCTGTATCCTCTAATTGATTGGATCCAAAGCCACCGGTCATCTTTAAAATGGGATATCAAACGCATTTTGCTTGCCCTCAATCACTGTATTATTGAAGGGGTATCCCCCGCTATATGGGAAAAAGTCCGTGCAGAAACTTCACAAATCACAAGCTGGATTGCCGCGGGAGAAAAAAGCCGGGAGCATTCCCTTAAAGAACGGCTCAGACGATTAAGAGAATGTTCCATCCAAAAAGGCGAGGACTTTGAGGCTTTATACACAAAATGGTTCAGCAACCGGGAACTTGCCAGTATGTTTCACTTACTTTTCCAGAAAACGGATATTTGGTATGTGGAATCCGCACTGCAGGATTTTTCTTTTGAAGAATTCCTGAAAATTTTTCTTCTCGTCTATCAGAAAACAAACCTGCTTACCGTTGAGCAAATCAGTTTTGAGCCGTTGATGAAAGATATCTATTATGATTACAAAGGGAAAAAATCGGTTAATTTGTATAAAAAAAGAATTATAGAAGCGTATTTAAAAGCTTGTCCGCTAGCAGGCCTGATCAGCGGAGATACGCAGCCGAACGAACATGTTACGCTTGAACTCATTCCATTCGATTCATTGGGCAGTACAACCGGCGTCAATTTTACTTTTTCCAAACCTGGGGAAAAGCTCATCGCATTTTGCCAGGAAGCAGAAAAGTCCCCTCTCTATGAACGTTCCATACTCTTGTTGTACGATTTTTTCGGATTCCGTAAAGATGCGTTTGACAGGCTGCAAAATGAACAGCATTATTTGGCAGACATGAACAATGCCGAAGACCATAAAAAGATCATCGCAGACTTTGCAAAAGGAACGGTCATGATTGATGTTGGCGCAGGGGGCGGGATCATGCTCGATCTCCTGTCCGAAAAGCACCCGGATGCCGACATTACGGGGATCGATATTTCGACCAATGTCATTCAAGAACTGGAGAGAAAAAAGGTCCGTGAACGGAAAAGCTGGAAGGTGAAACAGGCAGATGCGCTCAAACTTTCATCTTATTTTGAGTTAGAGAGCGCTGATACAATTATATTTTCATCTATTTTGCATGAAATGTATTCCTATATCCCTTTTCACGGCCGGACATATAACCCGGATGTCGTAAAAGCGGCTTTAAAAAGCGCCTTTGCCGTGCTGAAACCGGGTGGGCGCATGATCATCCGCGACGGCATTATGACGGAGCCAAAAGACCTGATCCGGTTATTAGCATTCCGCGATCCGGACGGCTTCCGCTTTTTCACTAGATATGTTGAAGATTTTAAAGGCAGAAAAATTGATTACGAGATTACAGAGGATAATAAGATCAAACTCCCGGTAAATGACCTGATGGAATTTCTATATACTTATACATGGGGGGAGGAAGCTTATCCACATGAAGTCCAGGAACAATTCGGATACTTCACCCCATCTGAATATCGGAAAGTGATTGAAGAAACGCTCGGCAGCAGGGCAAACATCATTTGTTTCCGCCACTATCTTCAAGAAGGCTACAGCACGCACCTGCTTCCGAAAGTCAAAGTAATGGACGAGAGCGGAAAATTGTCATTGAAAAGGCGGAATAAGCCTTCATCCGGACTGCTCCGTGAGAAGAGGCTGTTACAAGCAGCCTCTTTGCATCCTTCTGTTTTTTACCTAACCTATTCCATTTTACCGATAAAACATACTTTACAACTAGGATTAATTGGTTTAAAATTATGTTAACATTTTAAATTCACTGACCATATAAATGTTAGGAAGGAGCTTTTTTATGCATGAATACTATCCCGTTCTTTCGGGTGCAGAATCCTTTTTTATAAAAGGAAATGAAATTGGCATTCTCATCTCGCATGGATTCAACGGCACCCCGCAGAGCGTCCGCTTTTTGGGAGAGGCACTGGCATCGGACGGGTTTACGGTTTGCGCGCCAAGATTAAAGGGACACGGGACGCATATCCTGGACATGGAACGCTGCACTTACAAAGACTGGATTGCTAGCCTTGAAGAAGGTTATCAGCTGCTGAAACGGCATTGCCATGATATTTTTGTTATTGGCCAGTCAATGGGTGGCACACTGGCTTTGCATCTCGCGGAAAAACACCCGGATATCCGGGGAATAGTGTGTATCAACGCGGCTATCCAAAGCATTCCTGAACTGGAAAAATGCCTGGCGAAAGGACGGTTTATTCAAGAGGGCCCGCCGGATATTAAAGCAGCGGGCGTGCATGAAATTTCATATGAAAAAGTGCCGGTGGCTTCCATCCGTGAGCTTCTGTCCGTGATGTGGGAAACGCGGGAAAACCTCTCCGCCATCCATTGCCCCGCACTTTTGTTCCAATCAACAGAAGACCATGTCGTGCCTCCTGAAAATACAGAGTATATTGCCGCACATATTCATGCCAGCCGGAAAAAAATCGTACCGCTCCGCAACTCTTATCATGTCGCAACAATGGATCATGAAAAAGAATGGATTGCGGCCCAATGTTCATTATTTGTTCAAGAAATTGCGCATATCGAAACCCGTACGGAAATATGATGAGTTTTAAATCATGCTCCAAAAGAATGGGAGGATGCTCATTTGAAAAATTTTCTACGGCACGCGATAGAGAAAAAACGGCAATATTTGATAGAACAGCTGATTGCTCTTGGCGCCTATCAGGAAGATGACAAGCAGCTTTTCACCCTGACATTGACGGAACTTGAAACAGAATATGCATACTTCAGCAAAATCAGCCAAGAAAAAGAAGCGTCCGGAAGAGAATAGTTTTGCCGGCGCTTCTTTTTTGTGTATTTTTTTAAATGCCCAAAAACGGCATAGACGTTCCTGCCACAGTAAACGTGACACCTTTATTTAGGGCTTGCTGAACGAATCCAATTCTGAGTTTGTCTGCAAGCTCTGTCTCAAAATATAGCAGAATTCTTTTGCAGAAATGGGTGATTTTATCTGATTTGGCTTACGAGTGCAAGCTTTTCACCGGATTTGTTGTAAAACTAGCATTTAAATGGTTGCCAAAGCTGTCAGCATCCTTGCCAAATCTAAGCAGTTTGCTTATTCAGCTAGCTCTGTACAGGTTATAACAGCCCTACAATTTGCAGACCGTGGGGAATGCCCATGTCTTCCACCGATTTTGTAATGTATTTGGCGGCAGCCTTTACCTTTTCTTCCGCATTTCCCATTGCCACACTGTTTTTAATCATGGACAGCATTTTAATATCATTTAACCCGTCGCCAAATGCATATTGGCGTTCTGGAGGAAAGCCCAATTTTTCAACAATCTTTTCAATTCCTCTCGCTTTTGACCCGCCTTTTGGCAAAACATCGACGGAAAGCGGATGCCAGCGAATAAATTCAAAATCCGGAAACGCCTGTTCATACTGTTTCTCTTCCCCTTCTGAACAGAACAGGAGCGCCTGGTACAATTCACGCCCTTTATAATAATGCGGGTCATACGCAGGCAACCGGCCAATTTTCAAAGACGTAATGCTTTTTTCAATATCCTCGTGGTTTGGCACATTGGCCTTCATGTCTTCATGGTCCATGTAGACAAGCGGATGCTGGTGGGAAAGGGCATATGCAGTCAATTCTTCAAGCGATTGCCTGTTTAACGGATTTTTAAACAATACCTCTCCGTTCATAACAACATATTGCCCGTTATAACTTACAAAAGTATCCATCCCGAGTTCCTTCCGCAAATCTTCAAACATAAACGGGGCCCTGCCCGTTGCAATGGCTGTGACATGGCCATCGCTTTTCAGCTTATCTATCGCTTTTTTGGTTGTGACAGGCAGCTTCTTCTCATGTGTCAGCAAAGTCCCGTCGATATCAAAAAAAATCACGCTTTGTTGCTTCATATTCTTCATAATCCTTTCCCGTTCTATTTCAAGCATACTCATTTTCAGGATGCCGTTTTTTCATTAAAGATGCTGTAATGACATCATAAATCAAAAAACTCAGCAGTTCAAATAAGGTTCCGATTCTATCCGGGGTGAGGCCGGCCTGTTTTATGCTTTCAAATTCAGACGATTCGTCCGGCAACAAGACCGTCACATCCGCCATTTTTGCAAGGGTTGATGCGGGAGAAGCCGTGATGGCCACAATGTTTATACCGTGGAGCTTGGCTTTTCGGGCGGCATTCAATAAAACGGGATTTTCTCCTGATTTTGAGCTGAACAAGATGGTATCCCCTTTTTTAGGAACAGGGGAAATTAAGTCGCCAATCATCCCAACCCGGAACCCCAAATGGACCAGCCTGTTGGCAAAGACACGGAGGATCATTTCCGAACAGCCCGTTCCTGCCAAAAACAAACGATTCGACCGACCAATCACCTCTACAACCTGCTCTAATGGTTGATCGTCTACTTTACTGCACAAACTGGCATACAGTTCTAAAACCATGGCCTTTGCATCTTCCAGTATATTCACTTTTCTCCCTCCCCGTTTGATAAAGCACAAGCATCCCTTTTGCGGCACTGCTGCAGACGCCGTTTTTGTTTTGGCAGGCTGAGGTTGGCCGGGCTTTACACGCGGCAGGACGAAACTTCCCAGCCTATATCCCTATACCGTACCTCTTTCAATGAGTGTTGCTGAGATTTCCTTGTTTTTAATTTCCTTTGTCAAAACCTGGTGGACAAGGTTCCGGCCCATTTCAACAAGCGGAATATCTATCGTTGTAATATTCAGCATTCCGGCAATCGGTTCATTGTCAAATCCGATGATCGCCAACTCATCCGGAATAGAAATTTGCTGTTTGTTGCAACTGATGACAATCCCCGCTGCAACCTGGTCGCTTGTTACAAGCAATGCCGAAGGAGGCGGGTCCATTTCTTTTACCCGGCTCAAAACCCTTTCTCCATCCTCATAGTCGTAGCATTGGTCAAAAATATATTCCGGATGGTGCGGCAAATGGTATTTTTCATGGAAATCCCAATAGGCTTTATCGCGATTCCGGCTGTTGGTGCCGGATTTCCTGCCGATGCAATACCCGATTTTCGTATGGCCTTTCCGGTACAAAAATTCCAGTGCATCCATAAAAATTTTATAGTGGTCAATATAGGTTGACGATATTTCGCCGCCTTTTACACATTCACAAAGCGCAATCGGCCCGAATGGCAAGTATTCTTCAATTTTGCGCATACTGCAGGCGCGCGAACAAATGATTAAACCGTCAATTTGCTTTTGTTGCAGCATTTGTAAGGCTTCCGTTTCCCTGCTTTCCATATAGTCTGTTTGAAACAAAAGCAGTTTATGGTTATACTCCAGCGCCTGCTTTGCGATCCCTTTCAATAAAAGGGCAAAATAAGGATGATCTGTAAATGGCAACACGACCCCGATCAATTTTGTTTTCCCTTTACTTAAATGGACGGCATTGATGTTTTTATGATACCGGGTCGCTTTCACCGCTTTTAAAACAGCGTTCTTTTTTTCTTCACTCACATACGGATGATTGTTCAGCACACGGGAGACGGTCGTCACAGACACGCCGGCCATTTTCGCCAAGTCTCTGATATTTGTCATAACCTCACCTATTAAAACACTTGCGATTTTTCAGCAGGCATCCATGCTTTAGGATGGAAGTGTTCAAACCAAGCCCCTGCCAGCAGGCTCATTTATTATGTAGTTATAGTGTAAATGATGAAACGCATTTCATGTCAATTTTTATTTTTGCAAAATCCGTTTCGATGTTGAAACAGAAAAGCGCCGGTGAAGATGTGGACATGCAAAAAAGGGCTGGTTGCTGCAGCCCTCGCATTTTACCGGAGAAAAGGGCACCGGCATCTCGGCCGGCCCCTTGATCTTCCAAAAATCCCCATACATACGGTTTCATCTTTTCTGCTCCAGTTCTTTCATCATCTTCTTGTATCTGTTTTCTGTAATAGGATAAAAGCTGATCAGCAAAACAGACAGCAGAATAAAAATGCCGGGGATGATTGCATTCATGTCCTTAATCGCTTGAAGGGATGAAACGGACTGGGCTGCATTCGGAACATAGCCGGCCTTGTTTAAAAAGAACGCTGAAAACGAACCGGCGAGCGCAACACCCAGTTTATTGGTAAAACTCATACTCGAAATCACCACACCGTCTGCGCGGATTCCCGTTTTCCACTCTGCATAGTCCACACAATCCGCAAGCATCCCCCATGCGAGCGTGTTCAGCGGGGTGGTAAAAAACCCGGAAACAAACAGTAAAAACAAAATCAGTGGAATGGAGGAATATGCTGTAAATTGCAAGCCGACATAAGAAATCAGGGAAAGGGCTGCCGAAATCATCATGACGTTCTTCCTGTCCCATTTTTTGGACAGGCTGGGGATGAAGATATTGCTGATCAGCGCAGCACCAAAAAATAACAGCGTCCCCATAAACACCAAATCTTTGCGGTGGACATTATAGGTGAAGTAGTAAACCATTGTCGTCAATTTAATGTTAAAACCGACGGCAAAAGCCAGGAAAGAAGAAGCCAGGATGAGCAAAGGTTTATTTCGGATCAAGACGGCCAATGTTTTCTTTACACCGTGTTTTTTTCTGGTTTTATAGCGACCCTCTCCCGCACTGTCAGGAAACTGATCAAATTTAATGCAAAGCTTGCGGCCGCATAAACAAGCGCCGTGAGTTGAAATCCTTTTGCCTGGTCATCGCCGCCGAAATATTGGGCAAGCGGTGTTGCACAAGATATGGAGAGAAGAATTCCGATATAGACCAAAATCATCCTGATCGTTGTCAATAATGTCCGTTCCTGTAAATTGTCCGTCATTCTTGCAGTCAGGCTGTTTACCGGTATCGTCTGCATGCTGAATGACATCCCGAGCAAAATATAGGTCACGTATGCATAAATTCTGTTGCCCGCCACACTAAAATGGGGCGTTGTAAAACATAAAAAAGTAAACAAAGCAAGAGGAACTGCCGCCCATAATAAGTACGGCCGGGCTTTCCCCCATCTGCTCTTTGTCTTATCCATAATGGCGCCCATCACCGGGTCAAAAACGGCATCCAAAACGCGCACAACAAGGAACAAAGTGCCAATGATAGCAGGTGAAATCCCGTCCACATCGGTATAATAGAATAGCAGATAGGCGTTTACGAACTGGAAAATGATATTATAAGACATATCCCCGAGCCCGTAACCGATTCGTTCCGTCCAGGACAACCTGCCGCCGGAAGCGCCCCCTTTATTTTCCGCTGTATTGAATCGTACTGTTTTATCAGAAACCAACATAGGTATGCGTTTTCAATGATTCGTTTATTTAAATGCCTGCAGGAAAACGCACATGTTGTGCCGGTTTTTCCTCCAAGCATGCAAATGGTGATGGAAATGGACGCGGATCCGGATTGAATCCATCGGGCGCCCCTTGCTTCAATCCCGGCCCGCATCCTCATTTCCATTCTATTATTTGTGTAAAAATCATACAGGCCATCATGATTTCGATCCTATTTTTCCGGTGAAACCAATCCAGCCCGCGCATGTAGATTGCAACCATTTTCTATAAAATGAACGAATGATACTGCCCTTTTTCCTAAATATGAATGTCTCGTTCTTGTTATAAATGTTCAGCTATTCGGATAAATCATGACTTTCAGGCATTCGTTCTTGAAATTCAGTGCACGTTCCATCGCCTGATAAGTATCTTCCAAGGCATATTGATCCGTCACCAGTTTTTTTACATCCGCGATGCCGGAAGCCAAAAAGTTAATGCCTTTTGGATACGTATTCGCATAACGGAAAACACCGTATATATCAATTTCATTATCCGCGATAAACGGAACGTTCAACGGAATTTCATTTTGGGCCGGCAAACCGACAATGGCCAGCTTTCCGCCGCGGCGTACAGATGCAAGCGCTGATTGGAGCGCTGCCGGATTTCCTGCTGTTTCCCAGGCAACATCAACACCCTTGCCATTGGTGATGTCTTGAATCGCTTCGTAAGGGTCTTGTTCGCGAATATTGATCGCATAGGTGGCGCCCATTTCTTTCGCCGCTTTAAGCCGCAATGGTTCCAAGTCCGTTACAATAATGTTCGACGCTCCGAAGGCCCTCGCTGCCACAACAGCCATTAAACCGACCGGACCCATTCCCATAATCGCTACGGTCGATCCCGGTTGCAGTTTTGTTCTTGTGGCTGCGTGAATGCCAACGGAAAAAGGTTCAACAAGAGAAGCCTCTTCATAAGAAAGCGCATCCGGAATGGCGAACACAAAGTCTTCTCGCATTTTAATATATTGGCAAAAGGCACCATCTACAGGAGGGGTTGCCAAAAATTGGACATGTGGGCAAAGATTGTAACGCCCTTCTTTACATGCTTCACAATGCCCGCAAGTGACACTTGGCTCAACAGCGACTCTGTCCCCTACTTTAAAATGGCGGACTTTTGAACCAACTGCTGCAATTTCCCCTGCACATTCATGCCCGAGAATAAACGGCTTGTCCACTACATATTTTCCAATTCTGCCCGTTTCGTAATAATGTAAATCCGAACCGCAAATGCCGACCGCCATGACTTTAATTAAAACTTCATTTTCTTCAATTTGCGGAACAGGCAATGTCTCAATCGAAATATTTCGTGTCCCGTGCATCACTGCTGCTTTCATTGTTTCAGGTATATGGTTTGTCATCTTCAAAGTCCCTCTCTTTGAAAAACTGGATTTCCGGAATATACCGTGATGAAAGTGCATTCATTTTGGCATATTCTGTTTTCACTATTTTTATCATACAAAACGGATGAAAGGGGAACCAGCTATTGTTGCTGTATAAAAGGACAGCCGCACTGTATGTTTTATGCTTAAATCTTAGACATCGGTTATTATATTGATAAAATATAGGAAAGGAGGTGCAGGCTTTGGCCGAACTTGAAAACCAAAAAAAGTTTTCCAGTCTGCTATCTTCCGGTGTTAAAGCTTTAAAACAGCACCCGGATTACAAGACAAATAGAGAAGCCGGCAACAAAACCGGGCAATCTTACATGGAAAAAATCGCATACAAACTAGGTGTATCCCCTAACACCGTTAAAAGCTGGATCGGCCAAATGGGATCGAAGTATATTCCGGGCCGGATCGAGGATGCCAAACTGTTCGGCATCATCTGGCTCATTCTTGAAAAAGGATGCATGAATGTAACGTGGTTCATGGAATTGCTGGAAACCACTTCCATCCCTGTCATCGAACCGGCATTGCCGGCATGGGTGGCGTCCTGCCTTAAAAAAGCAAAAACGATGAACGATAACGGGACAATCGGTACACCCCCGCCTGAGGAAATCAATATGGTCATCACCCGTCTGTTTGGAAACGCCGCTGTGCTTGAAAGCGAAGAGAAAAACAAATTTTCCGCGCACAACCTGCCCGCACGCTGGTCAGGGCGCTTTATTGGTAGAAAATCAGATTTACAAGCCATCTATCACTGGCTTCTTTCCCCTTCGCCTGTTTGTTCCATTACAGGGTGGGCCGGCGTGGGAAAAACGACGCTCGCCCTTGAAGCCGCTTATGCTTGTGCAGGGGAACCGGGTGAAGAAGCGGCAAATGTCTCTGATAAGTGGCCCGCGTTTCACTGCATCATTTGGTTCAGCACCCATTTAACAGGGTTAAGTTTCAATGATTTTTTAAATACAATCGCTTACCAGCTTGGACTGACAGAACAAATCGATAAACCCGTCATGGAAAAACGTTTTGCAGTGCGGCATGCTTTACAGCTTTTTTTCCAGGGAACAGCCGATACTGCTTATTGTGGATAGTATGGACGCCGCTGAAAAAGAGGTGCTTGAATTCATTATCAACCTCCCTCAAGGCGTAAAAGCAATGCTGACTTCCCGTGAAAACTACAATCAAGATTATAAAGACGCTTTTCAAAATTTCACAATTGTCAAGTTAAAGGGATTAAACGAAAAAGAGGCACTTTCATATTTGTCATTTGTCATCCGCGAACATTTGCAAACCGGCAGTGCACCTAACCAGGAAGAGTTGCGGCATCTGACACCGGAGATGCAGGCAAAGCTGATCAAAGCGGCCGCCGGGAATCCAAAAGCGCTGTCCCTCTGTATTGCCTATATCAGCGACGGCGGCATTCCGGCAGAACAACTCATTCAGGAAATCGAAAGCGCCGGGTATTCATTACTGGAGTTATTTGAATTTCTTTTCGGGAGAACATGGAAGCGCATCGATGAAGCAGCCCGCCGTTTATGGCAGGTGCTCTGTTTTTTTGAAAAGCCGCCCGTTGAAGCTGCCTGGGCCGCAGCGGCAGGATTAGATGCCAGGGGCTTTTATGCAGCAGTTGAACAAATGCGGAATTATGCGCTGATCCATCCTGACCGGACAGACGGAAAATTGCGCTACCCCGCGCATCAAACCGTGATTGCTTACGGTGAACAGCACTTGTCGGAAAACCGGCAGCTGGAAAAAGAGGCGCGAAAACGATGGGCTCGCTATTATATCCATTTTTTGGATACCCATTTAAAACGGGAACAGCCCAATATATTCTATTGGCGCTATCTGCTTGGCCGGGATCTCGATGATCTGAAGCAGGAATGGACAAACATTCGCAAGGTAATGGAATGGGCCAGCCAATCAGACGAAAAGGAAATATTGATTGAATTCGTAGTCCGTACCAGCCATTTTTTAAGCCGGGTCAATCTGCCTTTACGGGTCGAATACGGGCGAAAAGCAGCTGATTTTGCTGCTGCACTGGGAAAAAGCATGCTCGAAGCTTTCTTTCGGATTGATACGGTTGGATGGGCGCTGATGGAAATGAATGAGCTGAAAGAGGCGCTCACACAAATTGATGCCGGGCTAAAGCGGCTATCCGGCCTGGATGCTGGCAATGAGGATACCCGCGACTTGATGGTCTGGGGGCATGCCTTAAAATCAAGGGTGCTTCTTAAATCGGGCGACCCCGATCAGGCAGAGGCCATTCTCGGCAAAGTCATTCCGGTCCCCTCCACCCCGATGATCAAGCACCGTGTTTTATTAGTCCAGGGCGATTTATATTTGGAACGGAAAAAATACAAAGAGGCCATCCGTGCATATGAAGCTGCTAATCAAATCAGCCATTCTTACGGCGGGGAAAAGACGATTGAAGCCTATTTTAATCTCGGCATCGCATACGTGGAAAATCAGCAGTTTGAAAAAGCGGCGGCGGCATTTGAAAAGATGCTTTATCAAAAAAACAAAGCCAACCCGATTGAGTTAATGTACTATCACTACGGCATGGCCAGATTATTTGCCAAAAAAGGCGATTTGGCATACGCCCTTTATTCCAGTCAGGAAGCTCTTCATCTCGCTGCGTCATGGGAACAAAACATCAGTATCCGCGATGAAGCAGAAAAGTTCAATCAGTTTATAAAGAAAAAAATCCAATATCAAAACGGATGAATGGCGTCGGTCTAGGTGCCCGTGCCATAACGAGCCTTGCATCAGAGAAAAATGACAAACAGCCGGCGCAACTTTTCAACACAGACGTCACTGCTTTAGCGAAGGCAGCATACCGTACTTTTTACGAAAAACACCCGGAGCCCAGGAAATGGAATCTGCGAAAAAAGAAACAGGCTGCATGTTATAATGAACCATGGCATATATAGGATAAAAGCAGAAAAAGGAGGGGCCTGCCGTTTGGAGGTGGAATCATGCGCAAAGCAGGCGCCCGGATTGACTTTTTGAAAAAGGAGCACAAACATGTTAAAAGAAGAAACACAACGAAGCATTACGCCTGAATACGATCCGTGGGAAGCATACATGGACATCACGACGCACGGCAAACTGACTTTGTCGAATATTGAATTCACAACGACCACTTTATGCAATATGCGCTGTGAACATTGTGCGGTCGGTTACACGCTGCAGCCAAAAGATCCGGATGCGCTGCCGCTTGATCTGCTGCTCAGGCGGCTGGATGAAATCAGCACACTGCGCTGCATCAGCATTACCGGCGGCGAGCCGATGCTGTCAACCAAATCTGTTGAAAATTACGTTCTGCCGCTGTTACAATATGCGCATGAAAGAGGGATTCGCACCCAAATCAATTCCAATTTAACAATGAAACTCGAAAAATATGTGCAAATTGCGCCTTATCTCGATGTGCTGCACATTTCCCACAACTGGGGAACTGTCCGTGATTATATTGACGGCGGGTTTGCCAACATGCGGATCAAGCCAAGCGATCAGCACGGTGAAAAATTGTTCAGGCGTATCGTGGAAAACAGCCGCGCCTTGTCGGAGATGGGCGTGATGGTTTCTGCGGAAACGATGTTAAACAAGCGCACATTGCCTTATATGGAACAAATCCATCATCAAATTGTCGAAGAAATGAAATGTGCAAGGCACGAAATTCACCCAATGTACCCAAGCGATTTTGCTGCTGATCTTGAAGTGCTCAGCTTGGATGAAATTCGAGAAGCCATCCACCATTTGCTCGATATCCGTGATGAAAGCGTGTGGATGCTGTTTGGCACGCTGCCATTTTATCCGTGCAGCCCTAATCCAGAAGACCAGGCCTTATTGAAAAGATTGTACGAAAGCAAAAATGTGACCCTCCGCAATGATCCGGACGGCCGCTCCCGCCTGAATGTCAATATTTTTACGGGTGATGTGATTGTCACGGATTTTGGCGATACACCACCGCTTGGCAATATCCAGCATGACAGGCTGCCCGACGTCTTTGAAAAATGGCTCGAAACACCCATTGCAAAATCGCTGAATTGCCATTGCCCGCAAGTCAAATGTCTCGGACCGAACATTTTAGTCAAAAATGCTTACTATAAAAATATTGATTTTACCCAACGAAAAGCAGTCATCGACATGCAGGGCGCCTCTTCCAGGATGGGCTAAAAATGGCAGAAGCATGGGGTGCGCCTGCCCCATGCTTTCTCGTAATCTCAACTACTTTTATCCTGGTTATTTTCATTCTAATGCGTTACAATACGCAACAAAGATGATTGGATGTAGCATAAAATGACTTTTGATCAGGAGGGAATAAAATTGGGTTGGTTTATCGGGATTATCATTATTATCTTGCTCGTGTATTTTTTAATCATCCGTCCTTTGATCGAGCGGAACCGCCCGCAAATCATTGAACCGCGAAGAAGCATTTACAATGGGGATGCCTATGACCCGCACCCGGAGCAAACTGGATGGAACGATGGGGGTAATGCCGGAATCGGCCGGTTTGGCATGTTTGCCGGCGGGATGGCAACAGGTGCATTGCTGACGTATTTACTGGAACAGGGCAGAATCGGTTTAGACCAGTTCGAGCATTTTCAAAATCTTGATGGCAACGATCTGTTGCAAGAACTGGAAGAGCAAAATATTTTACAACAGGATGAGATTGACCATCTCCAGGATACTTTAAGCAACTTTGAAGACAACGGCCATGACGGTCATGACGACGGAAATCATGGAGACCACGACCAGCAAGACGCCGGATTCGATCTGGCTGATTTCAGTTCCAATGATGACAATGACTTTGGCGGATGGGATAGCGGATCGGATGACAATAACTGGCTGTAAGCATATAAACAGAACAGGTGCTGCAACTGCCTGTTCCGTTTCCTTATGACGGGTTTCCAGCAGGCTAACCTGCATTGGCATTTGCCCAAAGGCTTTGCAAGGGCTAGAACTTAGAAATGAGATTGGCAGCGTAGAACTATTTACAACTTTGTCCAAAGGTTTTGCAAGGGCTAGAACCTACCGCTCCGGGCAAGACAGATCCATCGCTGTTCCATTGTTTGCAGCGACAGTACCCACTCGAATCTTGGCGAAAAACATACTAGAAGCACCCGGGGATTCGGATTCCGTTTTTATCGGCCATCCCGCGGGTGCTTTGCTTACAAGGTTTACGGTTTGTACTTTTTTTCGCTTGAAGAAGTCGTTTTTTTGTCATGATCCGTTTTTTCTTCAAGCTTTTCTTCTCGCAAGTCTTCCATTGGGATCGGGTCAACTGTTTGTTCACTCATAAATTTATCATGCATGTCTTCGTTTTCTGTTGCAAATTGTTCGGGGTTGTCCATTTTCCGTTGCGATTTCTTTTTGTTTTCGTTCATTTCATATCACCTCGTATGGTTCAATACCCTTTATTTTTCCGAAAAAAACAGAAAATATCCGACGAACATGCAAAAAATAAACCGTGCCTGTCCACCCCAAGGGGCAGAGATTTTGTGTTTTTCTCGTATTCTCTGTTAATTGTTGCAATTTTTTATGATATGATAAGGTTGATGAGAAGAAAGCCGATGGAGATGATTTTATGTTTAATCGTATTCTTGTGGCAATAGACGGTTCAAAAATGAGTGAAAAAGCACTGAAATCCGCACTGAATTTTGCAAAAGAAAGGTTTACAAAAATCGGTGTCATCCATGTGGAGAAAAATCCGGTTATTCCGGAGGGGATGCCAAATGCGTCAATAGATACCCTTTATTCTGAACAGCAGAGGGACGGGGACGATTTGCTAGACCAAGCCGCCGCTCTTGCTGAAGAGGAAGAAATTGAGATAGAGAAGTTTTATGAAACGGGCGATCCCGCTGCCCAGATTGTCAGAAAGGCGGAAGAAGGAAACTATCAGCTTATCATTATGGGAAGCAGAGGACTCGGAAATCTGAAGGGGCTCATGCTTGGCAGCGTCAGCCAGAAAGTCACCCAGCTCGCCAAATGTCCGGTACTGATTATAAAATAGTCCTGTTTCAAAAACCTGTCCAGAAATACCGGACAGGTTTTTGAAATTGAACCGGGCAAGTGCCTCTCTACATACAGGCCCTTTACGTAAACTTATTCCCCAACGGTGCCTACGTGAACTTATGGTTGGATTTTCGCATTGTTCCTTAACGTAGAACTGCTCTATGTGAACTTATGGCCGGATTTTTGCATTGTTCCTTAACGTAGAACCACTCTATGTGAACTTATGACCGGATTTTTCGTCCGTTCCTTAACGTAGAACCGCTCTATGTGAACTTTTGACCGGATTTTTTGTCTGTTCCTTAACGTAGAACCATTCTATGTGAACTTTTGACCAATTTTTTCGTCTGTTCCTTAACGTAGAACCGTTCTATGTGAAATTACTATCAAAAATTTCGATTCTTTCTCGTTCCCCCCTTATAAAACGATCAAGCTGGGTTATGTTGCACAAACTTCCAAGAATTACCGCGGACCCTCACAAACCCGGACAAACATCCAAAAAGCCTGCCGGAACCCGTATATCTACCGTTAAAAAGTATGTTTCATTGATTTGCGGAGAATCAGGGAGATTTCAATTTTTTTACAAATCGTTAAATAGTGCATCATCATGATAAGCAATGTTCCCGTATTCATAGCGATGATGACGCCGGCCATTTGGTACTGGGGATTTGAGCCAAGATAATAAATGAGGCAGTACGTAACCATTGTTGACCAAATAAAATGCGCGAGGGCATCCCTGACCAGGCCGAGGCCGATTAAAAACGCCTGCATCGGAATGACAAAATAGTGAAACAGAAAATACGGCCATAACAGACGGACATAAACGGCGGCGGCAGCCGAATGGGAAAACAAAGTTGTGAGCGGCACGGAAAACACCTGAATGACAATGACAGCCGGAAGCCCGTAAAGAAACGTCATCATCATCACCTGCTGAAGCAGTTTCTGCAGCTTTATGCCGTCTCTTTTGGCATAAGCTTCCGAAACAGTCGGAATTAATACGGTGGACAGGGAATGGGCAATAAAGGCCGGAAAAAATCCGATCGTAAAAGCGACGCCGGCCACCAGTCCGAAATGTTCGTTTGCCATCCCCTCCGTCATCCCGGATTTAAGCAATACCCATTTGATAAAAAATGGTTCAATCGCATTTGTGACGGCATGAAATACGCGCATGCCCGTTGTCGACAAGGAAACAGAAAGAAGGCTCCTTCTGATTTCCTTTCCCCCCATTGGAGCCTGTTCTTTTTTCTTGAGCGTCCGCATTTGCAGCACAAACATATGAAAAAGATACAGCAGCACAATCAAGTCACTACCGACAAGTGTGCATATCGCGATAAAAATCGACATTTGCACGTCAAATTCCATCCAATGAAATAGCAAGACAAGCAGGATAAGCTGCATCATTTTTCTCAGGAAGTTGGCAGCAGCAATCTTCCCCATTTGCTGGACACCCATAAAATAACCTCTCGCAATTGAGGAAAAGGCGATCATCGGGATAAGCGCAATGATCAGCCAGCGAAGATACGGGTGGTAATGATGGAAAATTGGAAGCGCCGGCAGCAGCAATGCGACTGCCGCCATGAGCAACAGGACAAACAAAGATGCCAGCCGGATTGTAAACCGCAGCATATCACGATGATATTTTTCTTCCTTTTCCGCAACAAATTTTGAAATGGAGATGGGCAGTTCCATGCTGGCGATGGTGACAATTAAAAAAATGGCCGGCAAAATAGACATGTACAGCCCCATGCCGTGCGCCCCGAGTTCATTTGCAAGTACCATATTTGTTAAAAATTCAATGCACTCTCCGATGAAAGCAACGCCAATCAGCATAAATGCCCCTTTAAAAAACACTGCCATGTTCTTCCTCTTCTCCTTATCAAGAAAAACTTTTTCAATAATAAAGGATATGAGGCAAGCCTGGAGAATCATTACAAATAAATCAGCAGAGATGGGAGGCGCTCCTGTGACAGAAGAAAACGTGATTCGTCAAAAACAAATGCTCGTAACAAAAGAAAGATTAGTGACAGATTTTCGCAAGCTCGGGCTGAAAGAAGGTATGGTGGTTATCGTCCACTCGTCTTTAAGCGCGCTCGGCTGGGTTTGCGGGGGAGAGGTTGCCGTCATTCTGGCTTTAATGGAAGTGGTAACAGAGCGCGGCACCATTGTGATGCCGGCCCAAACAGCGAATAATACCGACCCCGCCTTTTGGGAAAACCCGCCCGTTCCAGAAGCTTGGTGGGAAGAAATCCGCCGCTCTATGCCTGCATTCGATCCCGCCGTCACGCCGACTTACGGCATGGGCCGGGTTGCCGAGCTTTTTCGGACGTTTCCGGGGGTTTTAAGAAGCCATCATCCAACTTGTTCGTTTACTGCTTGGGGACGGGAAGCAAAATCAATTTTGAGCGGACATTCGCTCGACTTCCCGTTCGGGGAAAAATCCCCGCTCGCCCAGATTTATGACCGAGATGGCTGTATTTTGCTGCTCGGTGTCGATTACCACGCCAATACATCCATGCATCTCGGCGAATCCAGGTCCAAGCATACAAAACGGTGTACGCAGAGCTGCGCGATGACAATAAACGGAAAAAGGGTCTGGCAATCATACGAAGATTATGAGGAAAACTCCGATTTATTCAATAAAATCGGCCGCGCCTTTGAACGCAGCCATCAAGTTAAAACCGGTTTTATCGGCGCTGCCCCGTCAAAACTTATCAAACAGCGGGCGCTCGTCGACTTTACCGCGCAATATTTGGATGAGTTATACACGGATACGGAAAAAGCGCACCGCTAGTTTTCTAATTTCCTTTTCGGGCGGATCCCAGCGTGCACAACAGACCGGCTTGCCGCTATTGATACGCCAGCATCAGGTTGCTATATCTTCATTCACCCGTTTCCTCGGCCGCTTGTGATTTCGCATGAGTGCAGTCGATTTGCACAGCACGCTCCCTTGCCATTAAGAATCCGTAATCGTCCCACCGTTTACATGCAGCACCTGCCCGGTCACATAGCTGGAATCACGGGATGCGAGATAAACATAAGTGGGAGCCAGTTCATACGGCTGGCCGGCCCGCTTCATTGGCACATCAAGGCCGAATTTGGCAACCTGTTCCGGATAGAAGCTTGACGGAATCAGCGGTGTCCAAATCGGCCCCGGTGCCACCGCATTGACCCGGATGCCCTTTCTCACCAGATTTTGCGACAAAGACCGGGTGAAAGCCACAATTGCCCCTTTTGTTGCAGAATAATCGATCAAATTTCGACTTCCTTCATACGCCGTGACAGAACTGGTAAAAATGATCGAGCTGCCGGCTTTCAAATACGGCAATGCGGCTTTGACCAAGTAGAAAAAGCTGTGAATATTGTTTTTAAAGGTAAAATCCCATTGTTCATTCGTAATATCTTGCAAATCCTTCTGCACAAACTGCATGGCATGATTGTTCACAAGCACATCCAGATGTCCGAATGTATCCACCGTTTGCTTTACAACGTTTTGGCAATGCTCCGGATCTTTTAGGTCCCCCGGAATCAGCAGGCAACGCTGCCCGAGCGCTTCGATCCTCCGCTTTGTCCGGCTCGCATCTTCTATTTCATAATTGGAAAAATACGGAATCACTACATCCGCGCCTTCTTTTGCAAACGCAATCGCGGTAGCTGCGCCGATCCCGCTGTCCCCGCCGGTTACAATCGCCACTTTATTTTCAAGCTTTCCAGATCCCTTATAGGACGAGTCTTCAATCTGCGGGCGCGGATGCATCAGTTTTTCAATCCCCGGCTGTTTTGGCTGGTGCTGGGGCGGAAAGGCATATTTTTGCGGATGAATGCGGTAACCCGGTTCCGTCCGGGAAAAATACATATCTGGCTTCTGCCAATACAAATGGACCACCTCTTTATCCAGGCTTTTTCCATTTAGTGTATTCGCCTAAAAGCCGATGGGTGACAATTAATTTCCTTCATTTGCCGGCACTTTTTCCATCACAATCTCTTCAAAATGTTTCACAAGCGCCAGTTCCGGATCGATGGCAAGCGGGTCGTGCCAAGCCAGCCTGAGGTAGGCTTCCGCGATCCATTTTTGCCGCTGCCCGGCCAGTGCGTCTTCGAGGGCTGTGACACTTTCATATATTTTAACCATTTGCCTGGCCACTTTTTTACAATGGTACGTTTGCACGGCTTCCTCTTTCGCCTTCATGACAAAACGGCAAGTTTCTTCGAGTTGCTCCAGTCCGGCAGATAGCCATGTACCGGCCTGCAGCTGATCTATTTTCTCCCGCATCATGCCGATAAAAATGTCGTGCACTTTAAATTTCCGCATCAGGCGGAGCACTTCAAGGCCGAGAATATTGGCGGTCCCTTCCCAGACAGTAAGCACCTGGGCATCACGCAAAAGCCTTGGCGTTACAAAGTCTTCGATATAGCCGTTTCCGCCGTGCATTTCGATCGCTTCATGGGCAAAATGGATGGCCTGCTCGGCTGTTTCCATTTTCAAAATGGCGATGAGAAGCCTTGCCATGATGTTTTCTTTTTCATCCGCCTTGCCGGAAGCCGTCCGGTCAAAAAGTGTGGCAAGCCGGAAAACAGCGCTTGTTTCCACTTCCTGTTTGGCTGCCATTTTGACAAGGGTTTCTTTTACCATTGGATAATCTGCGAGCCGGCTGCCAAACGCCGTCCGTCTCAGCGCATAGGCCCGCGCTTCCCGGTATGCCCGGCGCATGATGCCGATCGAAGCAACGGCATTGCAGATGCGCGAAAGGTTTAGGGCCTCCATCATATAGTAAAAGCCTTTGCGGGGGTCGCCAACCAAGTAAGCTTTTGCCCCGTCAAATACCACCTCGCCCGAAGGCACCGCGCGCACGCCGAGCTTATCTTTCAAACGCCGGATATAGATGCCGTTTTTCTCGCCGTTTTCTTTTTCCCAGGGCACCAAAAACAAGCTTAGCCCTTTTGTTCCGGACGGGGCCCCTTCACGCCTTGCAAGCACCATGGCTACACCGCACATGCCCACATTAGAGGCAAAATATTTTTCGCCGTAAAGCCGGTAACAGCCGTCTTCCGAAACGGCTTTTGTTTCATTGGCGCCAACGTCTGACCCGCCTTGGCGTTCCGTTAAAAAAGTGGCACCTTCGTAGCGCTCCGCTTCACCTGTTGAAATCAGCTGCGGCAAATAGGTTTGTTTCAGTTCATGGCTGCCATAATGGTCAAGCAAATAGGAGGCTGCTGCCGTCAATGTGACCGGGCAATAAAACCCGAGTTCTGATTGCGACAGCAAATAACCTTGCGCAAACGCATACACATAATTGCCTTTTTGTCCCAATGCCGGAATGGGTTTATGGACATATCCGACAATACCTTTGTTATACACTTGCTCAACCGTTTTAAAATAACCCTCATTTACCCACACTCTCGATACATCTTCCCCGTAGCGGTTATATTTGATCAGCTTGGGCTGGCCTTCCCGGTCCGTGTGGGTCGCCCGTTCGTCAATTTCTCCGGCGCACATTTCCCCGAATTCGGCCAGTTCCTTTTCTGCCCAATCAAAAAACAGCGGATCCAAATATTGTTTCAAAAGCCGTGCCAGGTTCGGATCGTCATGGTAAAAGTTCATTGGCCATCCCCCTCAATACTTGTTTTTGGATTTTTCCCGTGGCGTTCCTCGGCAGTTCTTCTATTCTTTCGTACAACTTCGGAATTTTATAGGATGCCAGTTTCCCTTTTAGAAAGCGTTTGCATTCTTCTTCAATATTGTCCATCGGTTCTGCCAGCACGAGAAAAGCTTTGACCGTTTCCCCCCATTCCGGATGCGGAACACCGATCACAGAAACTTCCCTTATTTTCGGATGGGTAACCAATACGTCCTCGATCTCTTTCGGGTATACGTTTACACCGCCTGAGAGGATCATATCTTTTTTACGGTCCACTACCCAGTAGTACCCTTCCTCATCTTTTCTCGCCATGTCGCCAGTTAACAGCCAGCCATTTTGAAATACGCGGTTCGTTTCTTCTGGTTTCCGGAAATATCCTTTCATGACGCTTTCCCCGTACAACGCAATTTCCCCGACTTCCCCCGCCGCTACGTCTTCACCTTTTTCATTCACAAGCCGGATTTCCATGCCAAGTGCAGCGCGTTTACCGATGCTTCCAGCTTTTTCCGCGTGTTCTTCAGGCAGCAGCAATGTCCCGTTCGGCCCCGCTTCTGTCAGGCCATATACGCACACGAGCCGGTCCGACCGAAAAGCATTTTGAATCAGGCCCACTTCCGGTCTGGAAAGCGGCGCACCGCCATATACCCAATACTTCATGGTGGATAAATCGTAATCCTGCAAGTTCGGCAGTTTTGCCGTGAACAAATAGGCCACCGGGGCACCGAAGAAATGGGTGATTCGTTCTTTTTCTACAGTTTCCACCAATGCTTCCGGTGTAAATACAGGCGAAAGCACATGTGTGGCGCCTACAACCGTGCCTGCAACCAAAAAGAGATGAAGAGGCGCTGAATGGCTGAGCGGCATCATGTGCAGGATTCTGCTTTCCGGTTTCATTGCCATTTCCACACACATCATCCAGGCGGCGGACAAAATATTGCGGTTGGTGAACAAAACACCCTTTGGCTTCCCAGTTGTGCCCGATGTGTAAAGAATAGAAGCATCATCGTCTTCTTTGAGCCGGCACCGGATCTCCGTTTCAGGCGAATGGTTAATCATTTCTTCAAAAATTTGACAGCCTGTCACACGTTCGCCTGTTTTTATTTTTACGAGATGGGGAGGAAAAGTTGCTTCTTTGAGTTCCTCAAAAAGCAGCTCATGGACAAATAACACGTTTGCTCCGCTATCGTCCAACATATACTCCAGTTCTGCGCGGCTTGATTTGGCATTAACCGGCACGACAATACCGCCAAGCCGCATCACGGCAAAATAGGCAATGACAAACGCATTTGTATTTGGCATCACGATGACCGCCCTGTCTCCCTGCTTGAAGTTACAATTTTGGAGGGCATGCGCCAAACGGTTTACTCTGACATTTAATTCCTGATAATTCAGCCGTTCACGAGGCGAAACCAATGCTTCCTGCTGTGGGTACTTTCTTGCATTCCGCGCCAACAGTTCAGAAATATTCATCCCTGCTCCTCCTTTAAGCGTTTTAAACGAGTTTCAAATTCTGCCAGATATTTTTCCAGTTCGGATTGAAGTTCCTGGAGGTTTTGAATTTGCTGTGCAACTTCCCGGCGTTTTTGTTTGCCATACTCGATCGTTTTTTCGAGTTGTTTTATGCCGGAGCGGTCGCAATCGAACAGTTCGATCATTTCTTTAATCTCATCCAAAGAAAAATCCAGTTGTTTCCCGCGGAAAATGAGCTTTAACCTGGTGTAGTCCTTTTTCGAATAGCACCTCCTGCCATTTTGGCTTCTTTTTGGCTTGAACAGCCCAAGCTCTTCATAATAGCGGATGGTCCTCGTGGATACCCCGAATTCGGCTGCCAGTTCAGAAATTTTGCAGGTCATACACCCCTCTCCTTCCCATTTGCCTCTATCATACAATTTACGTTAACGTAAACTTCAAGATATAAAGCGTGAATTCCTTTTATCATTATGAAACAATTAGAGGGGAATACGATTATACAGGAATGAGCCATTTTGGGATTGCATGTCATGGATTTGGTTGATTATGCCAGCCTATATTTCCCTAAATGTATTGAAAAGTTGCCGAAGCGAATGCTAAGGAATAATTGGTTGGTTTTTGAAGGAAGTTTTTAAGGAAGTGACCAGAGGAAGTTCAAACACCGTTCAGAAAATGGAATTAAACAAAATAAAAAGCAGCAACATACCCGTATTCTTCATAAGGAGTGGAAGTGGGAATGATAAAAACACCTCTTCCATCCTAATAAATGTGTCTCCCCCTCTACCTGCCCTGTTTTTAACTTAATGTAATATAAAAAACCATAGATAAGCAAAAAGGAGTAAATAAGCAATGATGTAGAAAAGAATATTCCCTAAGCTTGGTTTTTTATAAATATTATACAAGGACATAAAAAACAGGACGATGAATGCACCCCAGTACACTGGTGTACGCTGAATAAAAGTAACCAGTAAACCGACAACTAAATATATAACGGATGAAAAGCTTCTACGTGTTGAGGATTGACCCATTGATATCACCAAACTTTTTTAAGTTTTTAAAAATACTATTTAAAAAACTTCCCGGTACTGAACGAAGAATCGTTTTGAAAAAATTTCAAAAAATATACAGATCATCTTCTTAATAGACAAATTATTCCATATATAAATCCAATAGTCAAGACACAATTAAACCTTTTAGGGTGGATAAAAATCCGATTAGGATGACAAAGACCTTCGCCTTTAGTGAGAGAAGAAGACCTCCCCACTGATTTGATTCACTATATTATTGACAACACTCGGTGTTTTGGAACCATGTCACTCCCCTCTACGTTACAGTAAACTTCAAGACACAAAGCCCGAAATATGTAAACCAATTTTATTTTTAGGTTGACATATATGCCGCAGTTTTTTAATCTATTAATAGATAAAGGAAAAAAGGGGAGTGAAAAAATGGCAGCGAAAAAATTCCGTGCCATTGATCTTTGTTATGCGGGTATGTTTGCGGCGCTGATGGCCATTGGGGCAAATATTACATCCATTGCGCCGTTTCTTGTTATCGGCGGGGTGCCGATCACATTGCAAACTTTTTTTGCCGTGCTGGCAGGTTTAGTGCTCGGCAGCAGGCTTGGAGCGATCTCGATGGTCGCCTATATGCTGATCGGCTTACTGGGAGCACCGGTTTTTGCGCAGTTCAGCGGCGGGTTTCAAACCGTTTTAAGCCCAACATTCGGATTTATTCTTAGCTTTATCCCCGCAGCCTGGGCAACGGGCAAGATTGTGGAAAAACGCCAAAACTTGACAACGTACTTTATTGCGGCAATCATTGGCCTGATTTTAAACTATTTGATTGGGACCAACTGGATGTACGCCGCGTACAAAATATGGGCGCAGGCCCCACAAGCGTTCAGCTACAAAATTGCCTGGGTGTGGATGGCGGTGCCCCTGCCAAAAGACATCATTTTGTCCTTGGTTGCGGGCTGGCTGGCACACCGGATTAAAGCCGTTTCCCCGCTAATTGCGTTAAAACGGTAGAATGGCCCCGCTTATACTGCCCCGCCCGATATGGTGATTTTTCAGGCGGGACAGTATTTCGGAGCAGGGCATTTCCCCGTTTACTGCGTTAAAACGACGGGATCTTTCCAAATGCATACTTCAGACCCCCGCTTGACGATTAAATCCGATCCCGCTGCAGCCGCCTGAAACGGTGCATTCTTCGGGTGGGACAGTATTCCGGAGCAGGGCATTTCCCCGTTTACTGCGTTAAAACGACGGGATCTTTCCAAATGCATACTTCAGACCCCCGCTTGATGATTAAAACGAGGCGGGCTATTTATTCCACTGTAGCCGCCCGAAACGGTGATTCTCTAGGGAGGACAATGCTCCGGCGCACCGCTTATCGCGTTAGAACGATGGGGGTTCCTTTTGTTACAATGACGGTATGTTCCACTTGCGCTACAAAGCTTCCGTCCGGCGTTACATACGTCCAGCCGTCGCCCGATTCTACCACTTCATCAGCGCCGGTCGAGACAAACGGTTCAAACGCAATGACCATGCCGTCCTGTAACAAACCTGTATCGTCTGGGTCATAGTAATTTAAAATATACTCGGGATCCTCATGCAGGGCCTTCCCGACACCGTGGCCCGTCAAATTCAAGAGTACTTCAAAACCATTGTCGTACACTGCTTTTTCAACCGCCCGGCCGATTTGATTCTGCCGATTGCCGGCCCGGATTTTTTTCAGGCCGCTGTCAAACGCCAGCTGCGCACATTCGCACAGCGCAAATAATTCGGGATCTCCTTTTCCGACAACAAAAGAGATGCCTGTATCCGCATAATATCCATCCAGCGATCCGGATACATCCACATTCACAAGATCCCCTTCTTTTAACACGCGGTCTCCCGGAATGCCGTGCGCCACTTCTTCATTTACACTGATACAGGTGTAACCCGGGAAGTCATACTCTCCCTTTGGCCCGGAGACCGCCCCGTTTTCTGCAAACCTCTTGCCTGCCCATTCATCCAGCTCTTTTGTTGTGATGCCGGGCCTGGCTTTTTCCTTCAGCTCATCGCGAATGCTGGCAACAAGCCTCCCGATTTTTTTCAGTCCTTCCAAATCCGCTTCTGACTTGACGATCATGTTGAACGTTCCTTTCTGCTTTAAAGTCATGACTCCATTATATAGAAATAACGTTAGATATCAAAATCCATGGTTCACCCGAACAAAAAAGGATGCCGTGCCCCGCATGCCGGACGCCGTCAAACTTTTCACACTTTTGTCGTATACGTAATGTTTTTGTAATATTATTTAATGTGAGCGTAACCAAAGAATCGACAAATATTGGTATAGTGGGATTACAAGATTCATAGACAGAGGTGGGAAATTTGAAGAAAGTAGCTCCAATACTGCTTGCATTCATGCTGGGAACCGGTTTTTTACTGCCTGCTAAACAAGCGGCTGCTGCATCCTATTCCCCGTCAAAAGTCATCAGTACGGCAAAGAAATATATAGGGACCCCGTACAGGTGGGGCGGCACAAGCCCATCAGGTTTTGATTGTTCCGGCTTTGTAGGTTATACATTTAAAAAGAACGGAAAAAGCTTGCCGAGAACAGCAGCAAGCATTTACAAAAAAGGAAAAAAAGTCAGCAAGTCAAATTTAAAACCGGGCGATCTGGTTTTCTTCCATACTTATTCAAAAGGCGTTTCACATGTCGCCATTTATATCGGCCATAACCAAGTCATCCACTCCGTATCGCAGGGCGTAAAGATCGACAGCCTGAGCAATCCTTACTGGAAACCGCGGTACGTCGGGGCAAAAAGACTTTGAGATCAAAAAACTTCGGAAACTCCCGATGTTTTTTTTGCACTTTTTCCTACCTCTACCCCTTCCCCGGAAATCTAAACCGGGATACAAAAATATGAATTAAAATTTTTCCATAAATCTTATTTTTTCCTCCCCTATTTACCATAAGAAACAAAAAATGCTATGATCGTGCTGCAAGTCTATTAAAAATTTACAGATTTAGGAAGGGGTTACAGCATGAAAAAAATTTGGTTTGCAACTTTTAGCCTTGCCCTTGTGCTTGCACTTGGCGCATGTTCCGGAAATTCAGGGCAGTCCGGGGCAAAGAAACCGGCAAAAAGCAGCACAAAAACAGCTTTGATGAATTTTTATATGAATCTCACCAATCATATCAATGCCCAGGACAGGGATTTAAATACGTATGAACAGGCGATCGCTAAGACGGACGAAAAACCGCCGAAAACTGAGCTTGCCACCATGCAGAAGGAAGCGCAGTCATCCGCAGAAAATGTAGTGAAAGAAATTAAAAATACGAAAATCCCATCCAAAATAAGTAGCTATCAATCGGAGATCAAAACGGCTGTAAAAGATTTGCAACAGTCCTACCAAATGAAAGCGGATGAGTTGAAAAAAACGAACCCTTCGCTGGATGCTGCGAACAAAAAACTGGAACAAGCCAACGATGAACTCGGCAAAGTATTTAAAAAAGCCGGCTTGTCACCGGCCAGCCTCCCGGACGATGTTAATTCATAAGGAAGTTTCAAAATATAATCGGGCGATTGCCGACCCAAACGGCTTCCGCTGATGTCCATTCAGAGGGAAGTTTCGAAATACAATCGGGCGATGGCCAATGCCCATTCAAAGGGAAGTTTCAAAATACGACCGGGCGATTGCTGATACTCATTCAAATAAAAGTCTCAAAACACGACCAGGCGATGGCCGGTACCTATTCAAAAGGAAGTCTCAATACACAGCTGGACGATTGCCTATGCCCAATTAAAAGGAAGTCCAAAACAGAAGGCCTGCCGGAGAATCGATTTCCGGCAGGCCTTCTGCGGCATGAAAGACAACGAAACTTTGTATTTCATCTTTTTAAAGCAGAATAATCTTCCCGCTTTTGGAATCCGCCCAGGGAATGAAGCCATCCTCCGGACAAATTTTTCGCATTCAAAAAAACTGATTTGCCTATTCGGGATCTACCAGCTCACCGCGCTTTATGTCTTTTCGCCTCAATTCCACATGCTGCGCTTTTGCATATTTTTTCAACACCGTTTCTTCTTTCGGCGTGACAAGAGAGACAACTGTGCCGGGGTTTGAACCGAGCCGGCCTGTCCGTCCCGAACGGTGGACATATGCGGAACCATCTTCCGGCAAATCAAATTGAATCACATGCGTAATCGCCGGAATGTCCAGGCCGCGGGCAGCGACATCCGTTGCCAAAAGGAGCGGGACATCGCCGTTTTGGAACAACCGGATACTTTTTTCTCTTTCTTCCTTGCGCATATCGCCATGCAATTCGGCGATGGCCAGCCCTTTGAACCGGAGTTTTTCCACTGCAACCGAAACATCCCATTTATTATTAAAAAACACGAGTCCCCGGACCCCCATTCGGGCTATCTTTCGCAACTGCTCGATTTTGTCGCGCGGATCGCTGCTTACGATATAAATATGTTCAACCGGGCTCCGCGCCTCCTCTTTTGCAATGCGAATCAACAGGGGTTCTTTCATCTGTTCCATAGCCTTATGGGCTGCAGCATCAGGCAAAGTGGCTGAAAACAAAAGGAGCTGGCAGTCACGCATGGCGGATTTTACAATTTGTCCGACCGTGCGGCTGTATTCCTTTCCGAGCAGCTGGTCCCCTTCATCGAGCACCATCATTTTCACTTCATGCATTTTCAGTTTTTTCTGGTGGATCAATTCAAGGATGCGTCCAGGCGTCCCGATAACAAGGTGCGGGTGTTTTTTCAGTTTTTCAATTTGCCGTTTCACATTCGCGCCGCCGATCAGCGGGATGCTCCGGATTCCGCTTCCCTGTGACCATTTTCCGGCTTCCTCTTGGATTTGCATGACCAGTTCTTTAGAAGGCGCCAGAATGACAGCTTGAACCGTTTGTTTTCCGGGGTCCATCCGGTCGAGCACAGGCAGCAGGTAGGCGAGTGTTTTTCCCGATCCTGTCGGTGCTGCAGCAATCACATCCCGGCCGTCCAGCACAGCAGGAATCACTTTTTCCTGTACAGAAGCAGGATGTTCAAACGTTGAATTTTTCCATGCCTGTTGTAAAAAAGGCTGTAAATGATGAATGAATGTAGGTTCCATTGTTTTTTCCCTAACCTTCCTTTTCCAGTTCTTTTATCATACACTATCCCGTATGGAAAAGAAAAGTTATCTAACGTAGACCCGTTCTATGTTAAGGAAGATCGCTTAATATCGCCCCTATCTTAACGTAGAGGTGTTCTATGTTAAGGAAGACCGAAAAAAAGTCATGCTTTCTTAACGTAGACCCGCTCTATATTAAGGAAGATCGAAAAAAATCGCCCCTTTCTTAACTTAGAGCCATTCTACGTTAAGGAAGATCGCCTAAAATCGTCCCTATCTTAACGTAGAGGCGTTCTACGTTAAGGAAGACCCCCAAAATGACACGCTTCCTTAACGTAGATCCATCCTACGTTAAGGAAGATCGCCTAAAATCGTCCCTATCTTAACGTAGACCCGCTCTATATTAAGGAAGATCGAAAAAAATCGCCCCTTTCTTAACGTAGAGCCATTCTACGTTAAGGAAGACCTCCAAAAAGTCACGCTTTCTTAACTTAGAGGCGTTCTATGTTAAGGAAGACCGTTAAAAATCGTCCCTATCTTAACATAGACCCGCTCTACGTTAAGGAAGACAGAAAAAAAGTCATGCTTTCTTAACGTAGACCCGCTCTATATTAAGGAAGATCGAAAAAAATCGCCCCTTTCTTAACGTAGACCCATTCTACGTTAAGGAAGACCGAAAAAAAGTCATGCTTTCTTAACGTAGACCCGCTCTATATTAAGGAAGATCGAAAAAAATCGTCCCTTTCTTAACGTAGAGCCATTCTACGTTAAGGAAGACCGCCAGAAATCATCCCTATCTTAACGTAGATCCTCGTTCCTTACCTTAAAAACCCGTCTAAGTGAAGTGATCGCCAAAATTCTGGCTATTTCCTTCACTTAGACGGGCTCTATGTTAACGGATCAACAATTTTTAAATTGCTTCTTTTTCATAGACACGGGCTACATGAGCGTTTTCGCCAAAACCTCTTCGGTTCCCTTCACGTAAAGTGCGCCTCTTCCAAAATGAAAGCCATTATTTTGCTTCAACGCCTTCAAAAGCTTTGCGTAAAATGTCTTCCAATTCGCTGACAAGCGGCAATTTAGGGTTTGCAGGTGTGCATTGGTCTTCAAATGCGCGGTCTGCAATAATGGCAACCCGTTTTTCAAAGTCCGCCCGGTTCACGCCGGCTGCTTTTAGGCTAAGCGGAATATTGAACAGTTTGCACATCCGGATGATTTCCTGGCAAAGGCTTTCGACACCTTCTTCTGTCGTGCTTGCCGGAAGACCAAGTACGCGCGCGATTTCCGCGTAGCGTTGATCCGCAATAAAATGTTCGTATTTCGGGAATGCCGCAAATTTTTTCGGCTTTTGCGCGTTATAGCGGATGACATGCGGCAACAGAATCGCGTTAGCCCGGCCGTGCGGAATATGGAATTCAGCGCCGATTTTATGGGCAAGTGAATGGTTGATGCCAAGGAATGCATTCGAGAACGCCATCCCTGCCAAAGTCGATGCATTGTGCATTTTTTCGCGTGCCAGTGCATCATTGCCATTTGCGTATGCTTTCGGCAAGTATTCGTGAACAAGCTGGATGGCCTTAATTGCCAGGCCGTCCGTATAGTCGTTGGCCATGTTGGATACATAGGCTTCAATCGCATGGGTCAAAACGTCCATCCCGGTATCGGCTGTTACGGATTTCGGAACGGTCATAACAAACTGCGGGTCAATGATCGCAACATCCGGTGTCAGTTCATAGTCTGCGAGCGGATATTTTGTGTTGTTCTTTTTATCCGAAATGACGGCGAAAGAAGTCACTTCAGAACCGGTGCCCGATGTGGTCGGAATGCAGACCAGCTGCGCTTTTTCACCCAGTTTCGGGAATTTGGCAACCCGTTTCCGGATGTCCATAAATTTTTGCTTCAATTCGTTGAAATCAACTTCCGGATGCTCATAGAACAGCCACATGCCTTTTGCAGCATCCATCGCCGACCCGCCGCCAAGCGCGATAATGACATCCGGCTGGAAGCTTGCCATAGCTGCGGCACCTTTCCGAACCGTTTCAATAGACGGATCCGGTTCGACTTCTGAGAAAATTTCACAGTGCACATAGTCCGGGCGTTTCCGCAAGTAATACAGTACTTTCTCAACGAATCCAAGCCTGACCATATCCGGATCGGTGACAATAAAGGCACTTGAGATATCCGGCATTTTTTCCAGGTATTGGACCGAGTTCTTTTCAAAATACACGCGCGGTGGAATTTTAAACCATTGCATATTGACTCTCCGTTTCGCCATTGTTTTTACATTGTAAAGATTGATGACACCGACGTTTGTGGACACCGAGTTGCCGCCAAACGTGCCGCAGCCGAGTGTCAAAGAAGGCATGTAGGCATTGTAAATGTCGCCGATTGCCCCTTGCGAAGACGGGGAGTTGACAATGATCCGGCCGGCTTTCATTTTTAAGCCGTATTGTTCAATGACTTCATCGTTTGTCGAATGGATCACAGCCGAGTGACCAAGTCCGCCGAATTCGAGCATGGCTTCTGCAAATTCGAAACCTTGTTTTGTGCTGTTGGCTTTGTAACAGGCCAAAACCGGGCTTAATTTTTCTCTGGAAAGCGGGTAGTCCGGGCCGACACCTGTAAGTTCGGCGATTAAAATTTTGGTATCTTCCGGAACATTTACGCCTGCCATTTTCGCAATTTCATAGGCCGGTTTGCCGACAATGGCGCTGTTGACGGATTGCGTCTTTTCATTGATGACGGTTTTCTCAACCTTTTTCTTCTCCGCTTCATTCAGGAAGTAGCATTGATTTGCAATCAATTCGTTTTTCACATTGTCATAAATTTCTTTGTCGATGATGACAGCCTGTTCCGACGCACAGATCATGCCGTTGTCAAACGTTTTGGACAAAATCAAATCATTGACGGCGCGTTTGATATCAGCAGATTTTTCAATATAGCAAGGGACGTTTCCCGGCCCGACGCCAAGCGCAGGTTTCCCGCTCGAATATGCGGACTTTACCATGCCGGAACCGCCCGTTGCAAGAATCAGTGAAATACCCGAATGGTTCATCAATTGCTGTGTCGCTTCAATGGCCGGTTTTTCGATCCATTGGATGCAGTTTTCCGGGGCGCCGGCTTTCACAGCAGCGTCAAGCATCACTTTTGCGGCATGGCTGCTGCATTTTTGTGCGGACGGATGGAACGCGAAAATAATTGGGTTGCGTGTTTTAATGGCAATTAATGCTTTAAACATCGTGGTTGATGTCGGGTTTGTTACAGGAGTGACCCCGGCAATCACGCCGACCGGTTCCGCAAATTTAACAATCCCTTCATTATTGTTTTCGTCAATGATGCCGACTGTTTTGTTATATTTAATGTTGTGATAGATGTATTCTGTTGCAAACAAGTTTTTTGTCATTTTGTCTTCATATACGCCGCGCCCTGTTTCTTCCACGGCCATTTTGGCGAGCACCATATGCTGTTCCAACCCGGCAAGTGCCATTTGTTTTACGATATTGTCCACTTGTGCCTGATCCAGTTCCATAAATTCACGCAGTGCTTTTTGCCCTTTTGCGACGAGGGAATCGACCATTTCCGTGATTTGCGCAGATTTGCCAACAACTTTTTCATCGATTGCCATGTTCGTGGCCCCCATTCTAAATGTTTTTGTGAATAATTTCACATGATAGACTAAAAAATATAATTTGTGAAGTATTTCACATGATTTTCTGCCGTTTTACATTTGTTTCTTTTCTTTATGGCTTTATTATAGGCGATTTCACATGCTATGGCTGTGTCAGATTGGTGACAAATGAATAAATCATTTATAAACTTTTTTCTTTAAAATATTGCTTTCCAGCTATGATTTAATTAAAATAAGTTTTTTCCGCCTTTTTACATTGTAAGTGCTTACATTTTATATTTGAATATTTATGCAAAATTCCGTATAGAAATTGCCGTAAAAAAAACCGCTTCTCGCTTGTGAAACCTGCACATTCACAAGGCAGAAACGGAAAAGGAGATGAATTTTATGCAAATCCATCTCCCAGGTGTGTTAGAAATATCTTTTTTTCCAAAAAATAAGGGCTGTAACACTGGAAAGAACCAGAGAGGCCAAAAACGCCAGCCAAAACCCATGGGGGCTTGATTGCCATGGCAGGCCGTGAAGATTCATTCCGAAAAAGCTGGATACCATCGTTGGCAGGGAAAGGATAATCGTGACCGTCGTCAAAAATTTCATCACGCCGTTCACGTTATTGGAAATGACAGAAGCATAGGCATCCATCATGCCGCTTAAAATATTGCTGTGCACTTCACACATTTCGATTGCCTGTTTGACTTCAATCATGACGTCATCCAGTAAGTCCATGTCATCTTCATATACTTTTAGAAAATGCTGCCGTGTCATTTTTTCCAAGACGATTTTATTGGCTTTTAATGAGGTAGTGAAATACACGAGCGTTTTTTCAAGGCTCAACAGTTCGAACAGTTCCTCGTTTCGCATCGATTCGTGCAATTCGCGTTCGATCAAGCTTGATCTGCGGTCGATATATTTTAAATAGTTCAAATAATAGCTTGCAACTTCATACAGAATTTGAAGGGTAAATCTGGTTTTCATGTAGGTGTAAAACCCGCGCACCCGTCTGTGGATAAATTTTCCGATAATCGGATTGTCCTCTAGGCAGACCGTGATGAAATAAAAAGGCGTGACGATAATCCCGAGCGGAATCGTATCATACAGCGCGGAGTCCACATCGTCCTTTACCTTAACCGGAAGGCCGACAATGATTAAAATATCATCGTCTTCTTTTTCAATACGGGAGCGTTCATCGACATCCAGCGGGTCTTTAATAAAATCGATCGGTATATTCGTTTGTTGGACAACCTGGTTGATTTCTTCTTCTGTCGGGTTCACCAGGTTCACCCAGCATCCTTTTGACAAAATTTCTGTTTCCTTCAGTTTGCCGTTTTCGTCCGTTAAATACATATTTAACATGCAGGCACCTCCTCTTCTCTTTTGAGGAAGCTCAAGCATACTTTACTCTTCCAGAGACTGATAACGTGTAGGATTGGTCGAGGCCAGTATGAAGACTTCCTCTTGCTTATGTTTCATGCACGACCTCGGATGCGCGTCAGAATCCATCAGTTATCATCTCCTTTTTTTCTTCGATTCATAAATAGCTGCGAAACCTGCAACCATTTTATTATACCACAATATAGTATGCCTGAATATGTCCGCTTGTTATTTTTTAGCCGGATTATCCGCACAAAAAACTTACATAAAAATAAAAAAGCAATATAATGGCACATTTGTGCATCATATTGCTTCGTGATGGGACATGAGGGGCTCGAACCCACGACCCGCTGATTAAGAGTCAGCTGCTCTTCCAACTGAGCTAATGTCCCGCAGATGACAATCATTATATTATCACAAATCCGGGAGAGATGCAACGAAAAATTTTTTTAGATCCGGGCCGGGCAGATGATGCGTCCCGGCCCGATTGATTCTTATTTTGCAGCTTCTTCCGGACATCGCACATTTTTAGCTAAAAATTTCAATTTGGGGCGCCGGATTACTCGGCCCCAATAAGTCATAATGACGCGTGTCGATTGAACCGGTACTTTTACTTTATGCCCCATCGCGTTCAGCCCGAATGGCAGCTCTCTTGCGCCCGAAGAGAAGGCTCGCCGCGATAAACCCGGCGCAGGAAATAAGGACCGGCAGCACCACTGTATGCAATCCGAACGGGTTTGGATGCAAGCGGTCCAGCAGAATGTACGAGCCCATGCCGAGTATCATAGAACAAACCGCGCCGTACTTGTTTCCTTTATTCCAGTACAAGCCGAAAATCACCGGCCATATAAAAACGGATTCCAGGCCGCCAAAGGAAAACAAGTTGAGCCATATGATCAATTTCGGCGGGCTGAGCGACAACAGCACGACAATGACGGCAATCGCTGCGGTCACGCTGAAACTTGCCGCTTTCATCTGTTTTTCGGATGCGTTCGGTTTCACATAATTCAAATAAAGGTCTTTGACAAGCGCGGAACCGACGAGAATGAGGAGCGCATCAACGGTAGACATAATTGCGGCCATCGGAGCAGCAAGCACGATACCGGCCGGCACAGGCGGCAGCACTTTCATCGTTAATAGCGGCATTACCGTATCGGGCACTTTCACACCCGGTATGACAGCACGTGCCATCACGCCAATAAAATGCATGCCGAACATAATAAACCCAATGACAATGGTACCGATGATGATCGCCCTGTGCATCGCCCGGGAATCTTTGTAGGACATCGCACGGACCGTAATTTGCGGCAGGCCGACGACACCAATCCCGACCAAAATCCAAAACGACGACACATAGGCAGGGCTCAGGCTGTGCCCGTGTCCGAACGGCGTAATCAGATCCGGGTCCTCTGCAGCAAGTTTGTGCATAATCGGTTCCATCCCGCCGCCCGCTTTAATGGTTGCCACCAGTAAAATAAGCGTGCCGAGAAACATGACCGTGCCCTGGACTGCATCTGTCACCGCCACTGCGCGAAATCCCCCGACTACGACAAACAGCGTAACAGAAGCGGCAAAAATTAGGAGCGACGCCGTATACGACAATCCGGTCAGCGATTCAACAAGGCGCGCACCGCCGATCCACTGTGCCGTCATCGATGAAAACAGAAAAATAATAATGCTTGCTGCCGCCAAAATGACGACGGCATCACTTTGATAACGGCTTTTTAAAAAGTCAATCAGCGTCACCGCCTCATATTTGCGTGCCATAATCGCAAATTTTTTCCCGAGCACCATCAGGACAAAATAGCCGGTTGAAAGCTGTGCCATAGAAAGAAGCACCCAGCCAAGCCCCTGTGTGTACGCCACACCCGGCCCGCCGATAAAGCTGCTGGCGCTCCCGTATGTCGCCACCATCGTCATCGCGAGGATAAAACCGCCGAGCTGCCGTTTTCCGAGAAAATATTCCTGTACAAAAGATTGCGTTTTGATCACGTATTGATTGGCCCAAAAACCAACGGCAAAAATAATGAGCAAAAAAATGAGCAGTGGTGCCAATACCGGCCAGTTCATGGCTTATCCCCCTCTTCATCATCGAAAGGGATATCCTTAAAAAAGAACTTCACAATGAAGATGACAAGCGCCGTCACGACAATATACCCGGCAATGCAGCTGTAAAAAAACCATGATGGCATGCCAAATATATAATGATACTGTTTGGCCGGCCGTGAACCGAGGCCGTAAGCAAAACCGTACCACCAGAGAAAATTGAACAGCACAAGCCCGACGCCGATCCTTGCTTCTTTGTGCGCCTGTTTAAATCTTTTGTCATCTGTTTTCAAAATGTGCCATCCTTTCCTTACTTTTGCTACTATCTTACATCTTTTTCATCCGGCCGTGTGATTTTCACCATGAATCAGGTTTGTTTTGCATAAAAGCACTGGAACTTGCAAAATAAGCCGAACGAAACTGGATTCCTTTTCATGGTTGCCAGAAACAACCTCTCTTCTGATCGTCATTGATTTTGACGCGAAAAACTTCATTTCATTCTATATAAGTTGAGCTTAAGTTACATCAAGCCCGAGCGCCAATTTGCACGATGACGATTTTTTACAGCAGGCAACAAAAGCTGCGATATTTTAGCTGGAACTTCGGGTTGTATCCCGATCCCCATCGCACAGCCCGATAAAAAACGCCTGCGTTCGCATATTTCGCGAAACAGGCGTTTTTACCGGCAGACCTGCAAGTTTCAGATCTGATGGTTTTGAATTCTCCATTGCAAATCTTCCAAATACCGGAGCAAATCATCGCGCAGATCTTCCCGGGAAAGCGCCATTTCAATCGTCGATTTGATAAACCCGAATTTTTCGCCGACGTCGTAGCGTTTCCCTTCATAAGCATAGGCATACACTTTTTGGATTTCATTCAATTGTTCAATGGCATCGGTCAGCTGGATTTCACCGCCTGATCCCGTCTTCTGCAATGAAAGGAAATCAAAAATCTCCGGTGTTAAAATATACCGCCCGATAATGGCGACATTTGACGGCGCTTCCTCCACTTTCGGCTTTTCTACAAAGCCTTTCACATCATAAATTCTTCCCTTTTGATCGAGCGGGTCAATAATCCCGTAACGGTTTGTTTCCTCACGCGCGACTTCCATGACGGCAATCACGCTGGAATGGACCTGTTCATAAACATCGATCATTTGTTTCAGGCAAGGCGGTTCAGCCTGAATAATATCATCACCGAGGAGCACGGCAAACGGTTCATTCCCAATAAATTTGCGCGCACACCAAATCGCGTGGCCCAGTCCTTTCGGTTCCTTTTGCCGGATATAATGGATATCCACTTCTGCAGGCTGGCGCACTTTTTCAAGCAGATCAAATTTTTTCTTTGCGATCAAATTGTCCTCAAGCTCAAATGCGTGGTCAAAATGGTCTTCAATCGCCCGTTTCCCTTTCCCGGTTACGATGATGATATCTTCAATGCCGGAATCAATGGCCTCTTCCACAATATATTGGATTGTCGGCTTATCGACAATTGGCAGCATTTCTTTCGGCATTGCCTTCGTCGCCGGCAGGAAACGTGTTCCAAGCCCCGCTGCCGGGATAATCGCCTTCTTGATTTTTTGCATTATTTGTCACCTCTTTATAAAACGGTCACCGTTTCCTAAACCCGGCGCTTTCCCTGCATCTTTTGCGGCCGTTTCCAATTGGTGCATCACTTTGGGAAGCAGCCGGGAAAATTCATGGGCAGTGAGTGTAGCGGACCCGTTTTCCCGGATCCACAAGTCAGCGCATGCCCCGTGGATATAAACGGCATTGGCAACCGCTTCCTTGATATTAGCATACGTGCATATATTTGCCAAGAGCATGCCGGTTAATGTATCACCGCTTCCGCCTTTTGCCAGGCTGCTGTTGCCGGTTGTATTTACATAGCCGCTGCCATCCGGAAATGCCATTACCGTGTACTGTCCTTTTAAAACGACGATGACCCCGTGTTCCTGTGCATAAGCGGAAGCAAGCCTGAGCCTGTCCGATGCAATTTGCCCGGTCGGAATGCCCGCCATCCTTGAAAATTCCCCTGGATGCGGCGTTAAAACGACCGGCGCCGTACGTTTCGGGTATGCCCTTTTATGTAATGCCCCGGCATCGAGGACAACAGGAAGTGGTTCTTTTAAAACGCCGTGAATGAAAGACTCCAGCTGCTCATCCGGCTCAATCCCGGGACCGATGGCCACCCCGGCAAATTTCTGCCCCAAATCGTTAAGCCGCTTTGAAAAATCCCTTTTTAAATAAGTCGCTTCCGGAACGAGTGTAGCGATCACATTCCGGGCACCGCTTTCCGTAAAAACGGAGAGTTTCCCGATCCCCATCCGCATGGCGCCGATCGCAGCCAGTGCCGCACTGCCCGGCATATCGTCACTCCCGGCAACCAAAAGCCCGGTCCCGAATGTGCCTTTATGGACATTGCCGCTTCTTTCGGGGAGCGAACGGATGACATCTTCTTCTGACCAAATTTTCCATTTTGAAGTATGCGGCAGACCGATCCCGACAGCCTTTGTTTCGCCGAAATAAGCGGAAGAAGGGAATAACAGGCTGGACGGTTTCAAACCATGAAGAGAAAACGTATAATCTGCGTGTACGGTATGCGGATCGGCATCACCCGTATCCCCCGCCACTCCCGTCGGTACGTCAATGGCGGCCACTTTTGCCTTCCGGGTATTGATCCAATCGGTTACTTCTGCAAGATCATCCCTGAGCGGCAGCCTTGTACCAACGCCAAGCAGCCCGTCTGCGATCCAGTCATAATGTTTCTCACGGTCAAAAGGGGCTGCTTCAAAGCCGCACGATTGAAAATAGGAAAAATGCTGCGCAGCCTCTTTCGTTTGCGGCGGGCCTAAAGGAAAGATCAAATCCGCGTTGTATCCGTTCAGTTTTAAATAGCGGGCAAGTACGATCCCGTCCCCACCGTTATTCCCTTTGCCGGAAAGCACCGCAATCGTGTCGCGTTTGGAAAGGAGCGGCGCAAGGGCGCGGTACAGACCGCTTCCGGCATTTTCCATCAGCGTAAACGTATCCATGCCGAAAGAAGCTGCATTTGCATCGGCTTCCTTAATTTCTTTGCTTGTATAAATTTGCATGGCCAAACACCCCCGTTCTCATAGTTTTATTGTAACACTGCTTGAATGCGACAACATAAAATTTCTAATTTCCGTATGTGTCAAGTTTTTCTCGACAAGGTTTAAATATCGGGTATTCCAAGACACTCTTTTTGTACACTTTCGGCTACCGTGCTTTACTTGCTCGGTGTAATTTTCGGAAAAGATGTAATATTTCCGTATAAAGATGGATAACGGGGATGTTGAGGCGCGCGAAATTCACTCGCTTTCCGCGGGCGGCCGGCGAGCCTCCTCGCTCGTACCTCGCTGCGGGGTCTTTCCTGGCTCGCTTTTCCCGCAGGAGTCTCGTAAATTTCGCGCGCCTCAACGATCAGTCCCCACTGAGCCAGGCTTAAAACGAAAGCTCTAATATTTTGCTTAAATGTCCCATTGCCGATGAACTGCTTGAATGCAGGGCAACTGATCCGTGCTTTACGCCCACTGACGGGCGTACAGGCTGCTTGAGTAGTTGAGACATCCTGATGAATTGTTTCAAGTTCCGTTGCTTTCTCTCGCTTCTTGAACGGTGTTTCAGATAGGCTTCTCTCAATGTCCCATTGAGTATGCCTTGTTTGATTTTCACCATGGCTTCTGCGCCAAGTTCACTCCAATGCATGCCCCTTTTTTTCATCCTGAAGGAGATATGCCTTTGATTCGATTCCATCGCTCCTAGGCCTCTCGCACCTTCCGGCACGTTTTTCACCCTGTCTCTCCAGTCAAAAATGCGGTCCCAGTTTTTCAAGATATACGAACGGAATTCCTTGATTTTCTTGAGAGCCTTTTTATCCGTCAAGGTGCTTTCGTGCGTATCCAAATATAACGTGAATTGGTCCAGGTCATGCGTTCTAATCGCTTTTCTAATTTGCTCCTTGATCTCGCTCTTTCCGCCCCCAAATGTCCTTATGATGGCTTGTGCAACGTGGTAGGTATCCAGCTGGTTGAGCACCGGAAATTCCGACTGTGAGAAAGCTGTTTGAAACCGTTCAGCTGTGTATCCCGCACCTCCATCACTGTTTGTAATGACATGCGTTTTTTCGAGGGAGTAGGTGTTGGCAGCTGTGGCTTGGACTTCATCCCAAAATGTCTGAATGTCTTCCGTCGTCATGATGACTGTGGGCTGACGCAGGGAGACCCTTTTACCATTGGTTTCCCATCCCTCATAGAGAATGGCGTGGTGGACTTCCATACTCTGTTTCTTTTTTAGTCCCCGAACGAATACACCATCTGCTTCAGAAAACAGGTAGTCTACCTTCTTCCCCTCAGGCAGGGAAACAGCTATTTCTAGCTCTTCTACAAGTGCCTTATCGGCTTCCGCCTGAGTTTTCCCTACGTGTTTTACCATGTTCCCTACAGTTGTGTGACTAAGACTCACTGCTGTCCACTCTTTTAAAATATCAGCTACTTCCCGATAGGTGTTCTCACTTGCCAACTCTGCCACCTTTAATTCCACTAACGGGCTGTATCGTTGGTGTGGTACCAGCCCTAACCATTCATCCAGAGGATAATGGGAATTTCCTCTCTTGTCATGCATTAATGAGCGTTTAAAGGTCACACTTCCAAATAGAAACTGAATGTTTCTGTTATCACTCCGGCAGTACACCCAGCCCTCCTCTAACTTCTCCTGTTTAATTGTTTTATCTAACTCTTCAAATATTTCCCCAACCCATTGTGTAAAAGCCTTCTGCATCAGAAGTTTAAGCTGTTCTTCAAATTCGATAAGACTCTTTGTATCCTTTAATAATCCAGCAATTATTGATATAATATCCATGGGAAGACCTCTCTCTCTAGATGTTCATCTTGAAGTGTACAATTAGATGATAGAGCGTCTTCCCATTTTTTTCCACTCATTTGCCCCTTCGAGTAAAATTTTACACATACTAATTTCCGAATCCTTTTTTTGTTTTTTTCGTATTTATGGAAGGGAATGGGTTTTATAGACAAGAAAGAAAGGGGTGGTAGGAATGAAACGAACTGCTGAAATTGTACTGAGCATCATTGGCGCGGTGCTAAACGGACTTGCCGCAATCCTCGTTATCTTCTTTACGATAGCCATGAAAAGCCAAAGTATTATCGACCAGCTGAAAAATGATGCCTCCATACGGGAAGCCGACTTTCAAACAGTCCTTCATACGATCCAGACGCTCGGCTGGGGAATTGCTGTGGTACTTATCATCGGAACGGTGATCGGCATTGTCGCCGCTGTTCAACTGAGGAATAACAAAAGGCCGAAGCTGTCAGGCATTTTGCTTATTATCGGTGCATTGCTTGTGTTCTTTTTCACCGTCGGATTCGGGGTGCTCCCGGCGCTGCTTTACCTGATTGCGGGCATTTTGAGCCTCGTGCGCAAACCGCCAGTCATCGTTTAATCGTTTAATAGAGCATGAGCCTTCCTGCATGAGGGAGGCTTATTTTGATACAAAAAAATAAATACGGCCAAGCGCGATTCCGCTTTTCATGCCAGCTAATCCGGCAATTAAAAAAGCCGGATGAAGATTTCCTGTCAAACGGAACACGGGAGCACGGCGTTTGCCGGTGGCCGTTTCAAAAATTTACCTGTATCATCATCTTCCCGCCTGAGCCGGAAACGATGCGTGTTTCAAAAAAATGTGATAAAATCATAATAAATCGTTTCAATATTCCGCCATTCAAAGGAACCTGCTTCAACCCGTTCTGTGAATTCTTAAAGGAGATGAAAGAGATGGGTTTATTGCATAAAGGTGTCACGATATTGGCTTTTGACGAAACGTATGATGAACAAAAAAGGATCCAGTCTTTTCCCCATGAAACTATTAATCTGAAACATATCCGCCATACCAATCTTTTTTGTGAAAAACAGGCGCTTTTCCAAATTGAAACGGCACTGGACCGCCGCAAACAAAAAGGCATCACCTTTCTTGGAAGTGGCAACTACCATTATGTGACCTCCCTGCTTTTAAAAAAAACGCCGAAACCGTTCACCCTTGTGCTGTTCGACAACCATCCGGACATGGACGACAGCTTTGAACAGACACTGCTATCATGCGGGTCGTGGGTATCCTACGCCTTAAAAACGAACCCGCTGCTGAAAAGAGTTGTCATCATCGGCCCGACTTCTTTCAAAACACATCGCCGCCCGCCACAAACCGTCCAAATTTTTCCTTTTAACGGCCGGAATCTTGAAAACCGGAAACGGATTTTATCCGCCATTCCAACAGATACCGTCTATATCAGCATTGACAAAGACGTCCTTTCCCCGGCTTTTGCCGAGACAAACTGGGATCAGGGGAGGATGGGCAAGCAGGAATTGCTGTCCTGTATTTCGGCCATTCTCGATCAAAAGCAAGTATTCGGCATCGATATATGCGGGGAAACCGCAGTCTCGCCGGCTGAACGCTTTCTCCCGCATGCATTTGAAATAAGCCAAAAAAACGACGCCATGAATGCTGAAATCCTCGAAGTTTGCCTGGAGCGGCACCCGCAACCAGCACTGCACGTCTGATTCTTTTTCTTACTTTTTAAAAAAGAAAGACTTGATCTTCCTCTGTAATCATGCTTTAATGTCTATTATACAAAGACATTTGTTTTCTGTAAAAATACATAAAGAGGTGTGATCAAATGAAATCGGACGTTTCAATCGGACTGCTTGGACTCGGAACCGTTGGCTGCGGCGTTGTCAAACTGATCCGGCAGCATCAGGAGGAACTCGTCCATCAGCTTGGGCGTGAAGTAAAGGTGAAACGAATTCTCGTGCGCGACACCGAAAAGGACCGCGGTGTAGACATTGATCCCGCCTCTGTCACTACAAATCCCGATGAGATACTAAATGACCCGGAAATCGATGTCGTCGTTGAAGTGATGGGCGGAATTGATGAAGCCCGCCGGTACATTGTCAAGGCGATTGAAAATAAAAAACATGTCGTGACCGCGAACAAAGATTTAATTGCTCTCTATGGACCGGAGCTTCAGGAACTGGCCTGGAAAAACCAGTGTGACTTGCTGTATGAGGCAAGCGTCGGCGGCGGCATCCCGATTATCAGGGGGCTTACAGACGGCCTTGTTTCCGACCGGATCCAAAAAGTGATGGGGATCGTCAACGGGACAACCAATTTTATTTTGACCAAAATGATGGATGAAGGCGTTTCTTATGACGAGGCGCTGAAAGAGGCACAGGAACTTGGTTTTGCCGAAGCTGACCCGACATCAGATGTGGAAGGCCTGGATGCGGCAAGGAAAATGGCGATTTTGGCAAGGCTCGCATTCTATACAAATGTGAAACTTGAAGATGTGGAAGTGGAAGGCATTACCCATCTTTCATCCGCAGATTTGCATTATGGGAAAACGCTCGGGTATACGATGAAGCTGATCGGCTTGGCGGAATGCCAGGATGAACATATTGAAGTGAGCGTGCAGCCGGCGTTTATCGCCCAAAACCACCCGCTTGCTTCCGTGAAAAACGAATTCAATGCCGTTTATATTAACGGGGAAGCAATCGGCGAGGCAATGTTTTACGGGCCCGGCGCCGGAAGCATGCCGACTGCGACCGCGGTCGTGAGCGATTGTATTGCCGCGATTAAAAACATGCAGCTCGGCGTGAACGGCCGGAACCTCAGGGGCCCGCGCTTTGAACGGAAACTCATGCCGCCTGAGCAGCGCTACGGGCAATTTTATATCCGTATGCATTTAAAAGACCAGGTCGGCGCATTTTCAAAAATTACAGCCGCCTTCAGCGCGCTCAATATCAGCTTTAAACGGATTTTGCAGACGCCTGATAAACGCGATGAGCTTGCGGAAATCATCATTGTTACCCACAAAGTGTCGCTCGACCGTTTCCAAAAGGCGCTCGAACAGTTAAATGAAATGCCTGTTGTCAAAGAAGTGAACAGCTACTACCGTGTTGAAGGAGAGGCATAAAAACATGAATCAATGGCCAGGATTACTCAAACAGTACAAATCATTTTTACCCGTCACAGACAAAACACCGGAACTGACATTATTTGAAGGCAATACGCCGCTTATCCCGTTTGCCCGCCTCTCGGAAAAGCTCGGCGTGGAATTGTACGGAAAATTTGAAGGTTTGAACCCAACCGGCTCTTTTAAAGACCGCGGCATGGTGATGGCGGTTGCGAAAGCGATCGAAAACGGCAGCAGGTCCGTTATCTGCGCCTCCACCGGCAACACTTCCGCTTCTGCGGCCGCCTATGCCGCAAAAGCCGGAATCCGGGCAATCATCGTGATCCCGAGCGGAAAAATCGCGCTTGGCAAACTGGCACAGGCCGTTATGTACGGCGCTGAAATCGTGGAAATTGATGGCAATTTTGACCAGGCGCTTAAAATCGTCAGGAAAGTAAGCGAAACTTCGCCTGTTACACTTGTAAACTCGGTTAACCCTTACCGGCTGGAAGGCCAAAAAACAGCGGCTTTCGAGATTTGTGAGCAGCTGGGTTCAGCACCCGATGTCCTTGCCATCCCGGTCGGCAATGCCGGAAACATCAGCGCGTATTGGAAAGGATTCAAAGAGTTCAATGAGAAATTCGAAACCGGCCTGCCGGAAATGCACGGCTTTGAAGCGGAAGGCGCAGCTGCCATCGTCCGGGATCGGGTGATCGAAAACCCGGAAACGGTCGCCACCGCGATCCGGATCGGCAACCCGGCAAGCTGGAAACTGGCTGTCAACGCCCGCGATGAATCAGGCGGCGTGATTGACTCAGTGTCAGACCCGGAAATCCTTGATGCGTTCCGGCTGCTCGCCCGCAATGAAGGAACGTTCGCCGAACCGGGTTCATGTGCGTCCATCGCCGGTGTCATCAAGCAGGTCAAAACGGGACAGATCAAAAAAGGAAGCAAAGTGGTTGCTGTCCTGACCGGAAACGGGCTAAAAGACCCGCAAACCGCCATGTCCCAAGTCGAAGTCCGGCCTGCCGTGCTGCCGGCAACGGAGGAAGCCGTGACAGATTATCTTTCGAATGTGATCCATGTATGAACAGGCTGGTTATCCGCGTCCCCGCAAGCACGGCAAATCTCGGGCCCGGATTTGATTCAGTCGGCATGGCGCTCAACCGTTTTTTAACGCTTGAAGTGCTCAGCAGCGAGGAATGGGTTTTTGAACAAGTATCACCCCTTTTGCCGCCGCTTCCGGAAGACAGCGACCCTTTTATCTTAAAAATTGCGCGGCAGGTTGCGGATTTATACGGCGTGCAGCTTGCCCCGTGCAAAGTCATTGTTGACAGCGAAATTCCGCTTGCTCGCGGGCTTGGCAGCAGCGCCTCAGCCGTTGTGGCCGGCATTGAACTTGCCAACTTTGCCGGAAATCTCAGGCTTTCGCTTGCAGAAAAGCTGGACATTGCCACCCGGATCGAGGGGCATCCGGATAATGTCGCGGCATCCCTGTTCGGCGGGCTCGTTGTTTCAGCCGAGCAAGGGGACGGACGAGTCGAAGTCGTGCCGTTTTTTGACATTATGGCGGATTTGCTCCTGTTTATTCCCGATTATGAGTTAAAAACGGAAGATGCGCGCAAAGTGCTTCCTGATTTTTATGCACGGAAAGAGGCGGTAAAAGGAAGTGCGGCCAGCAATCTTTTTATTGCGGCGCTCATAAGCGGCCAGTACGAACTGGCCGGAAAAATGATGGAACAGGACCGTTTTCACGAGCCGTACCGGACAAAATTGATCCCCGAATTTTTGGAGATCCGCCGGCTGGCCAAATCACTCGGCGCGTACGGGACGGTCATTAGCGGCGCCGGCCCGACGGTTATTTCGCTTGTGCCGTCCGGGCAGGCAGAGGCCATGGCAGAAACGATCCACGCCCATTTTCCGCATGTGCTGGTTGAACCGGCCAAAATTGACCGGACCGGCCTTTCCGTCGAAAAATATGCGGCATCCAATATGCTGAACTTATAAAAAAGGTTTGGAGCATCTCCAAACCTTTTTTTATTTCCCCAAAAATGAGGCAAGTTCTCTTAACAGTTCATCTTTGTCTTTTTTCAACGCATCCGAAGAGAGCATCTCCCATTTCCGCGGGCGCGGCAAATGCACCTTCAATTCGTGGATGATGGCGGACGGCTGCTGCGACATGACAAAAACACGGTCCGATAGCAGCACGGCTTCATCAAGATCATGGGTAACCATAAGAATCGTCTGGTTTCCTTTCTCCCATGATTCGAGCAGCCAGCGGTGGACATCCATTTTAGTAAAGGCATCGAGCTTCCCGAACGGTTCGTCTAGCAGCATAACCGGTTTTTCGCATAAATACGTGCGCAAAAAGCTGATCCGCTGCCGCATGCCGCCAGAGAGCGAGGCGGGATAGTGGCCGGCGTAATCCTCAAGGCCAAACTGCCGGAGCACCTCCATCCCCCGCAAAACCCGTTCCCGTTTCCGCACCCCTTTTATTTCAAGCGGCAAAACAATGTTTTGCAGTGCCGTCCGCCAAGGCAGAAGCAAATCCTGCTGCGGCATGAAACCGGCGGCATCCTGAACCCCATCCGGTTTGCCGTCAAGCAGCACTTTGCCGCCATTCGCCTTTTCAATCCCGGCAATGATATTTAACAGCGTGCTTTTTCCGCATCCGCTCGGCCCGATAAAAGTACAGAATTCACCTTTCCGGATCGTTGCGGAAATGCCTTCCAGCACTTTTTTCCCGCCAAATGTTTTCGTAATACCTTCCAATTGCAGATACGTCATGGCCGGTTTGGAAGAAATTCGTTTGTGTAGGCAGCCTTGATGTTGATTTTTTTCTTAATGACTTTATGGTCATAAAGGAAGTCCATATAACGGCGCCACACTTCTTCCTTCTGTACCCCCCATTCCGCGGCATCGTCCTGGTACTTCGTGCTTAGCCACTTCTGGCTGGCGCGGACAAGCCCTTTATTTGTATCCGGCACGTCCTTAATCAGGATATCGGCGGCCTGTTCCGGGTGCTTGATCGCAAATGTATAGCCTTGAGCCGTAGCCTTCATAAAAGATTTGACAAGAGGTTTATCCCCTTTGGCCAGTTTTTCGCTTGTAATGATGACCGGGCTGTAATAATCAAGCGCAGGGTCGAGATCTTTGACCATGATAAGATTCAGTTTTTTCCCGCTCCGCTCTGCCTGGATGCCGTCCCAGCCGTAATAAATCCATTCAAAATCCGCTTCACGCCCGATTGATTTGAAAAAATCCGTCTGGCCGAGCACAATATTTTTTACTTTGCTGTAGTCGGCGCCATATTTTTCCATGACCGTTTTGATGACGGCTTCTTCAGACGGCGAACCCCAGCCGCCGTAACGTTTTCCTTCAAAGTCTTTCGGAGAAGTGATGTTGTCTTTTTTCAAAGAAGCAAAGCCGGAAGTATTGTGCTGGATAATCGCGGCAATGGACACAATCGGAATTCCTTCCGTCCTTGCCGTGGTGACATTTTCCTGATAACTGACCCCGAAATCCGCTTTCCCGGAAGCCACCATTTGTTCAGCCGTAATATTGTCCCCCGGCTGGATGATTTTCACATCCAGGCCCTGCTTTTGAAAATAGTGTTTTGTTTTAGCTACATACAGGCCGGTATGATTGGTGTTCGGAAACCAGTCCAGCACAACCGTCACCTTTTGCAGCGCTTTTTTGCTGCTTTCCTTCTGCCCGCTTCCGGCGCATCCGGCAGCAAGCAGCAACATGGCCGCCTGCAAGATGATTAACATTTTCTTCATTGATGATCTTCCTTTCGGTATACCCATGGTGCGGATAGCCTTTGCAAACATTCAACAGCGCCGTATAAAAGAAATGTGAGCCCAATGATGACAGCAGAGATAGCAAACAGGCGGGCCGTCATAAAAGATTTCGTCGCCCTTGTCAGCATGACGCCGAGCCCTTCGCTTGCGCCGAGCCACTCACCGATAATGGCACCCATCACACTATATGTAACGGCAATTTTTAAACCGGAAAAAAAGTAAGGGAGCACAGCCGGAAATTTGACTTTCCGGTATAGCTGCCATTTTGAAGCATGCATGGTCTTTAACAGTTTCACCAAGTCATCATCCACCGTTTGAAACCCTTCCAGGATGCTCAATGCCAGCGGGAAAAAGCAGATTAAAATGACCACAATGATTTTTGACTGGAGCCCGAATCCGAACCAGACGATTAAAAGCGGCGCAATTGCCACAATCGGAATCGTTTGCGAAACGACCAAAAGCGGCCGGACCAGCATCCGGAAAACGGGAACCATATCCATAAAAACGGCAATCGCTGCGCCAATCACAATGGAAAAGGCTAACCCGATCAATACTTCTTTTGCAGTTTGCCAAATATTGGGCCAAACCATCCATTGCAGGCTTTTCAATTCCTGCCATACTTCCGTCGGTTTTGGCAGCATCCATTCACTGATATGAAAGCCGGCCGTTACCCCTTGCCAGACGAAGAGCAAAAAAATGAGCCAGGCAGCCGTGAGCGCCGTGTTAACGAACCGGCTGCGGCGTTTGTTCGCGATATTTTGCAATTTTTTCATCCATTGTCACCCCGGTGCTTGGCCGGTAATGGATTTTGATCGATGTGAGGACATCAATCGCACCGGCTTGGACGCAAGCATCCTGCGCTTTTTTGATGATCTCAAGCAGCTCGTCAAGATCGCCTTCCATCGTCGTTTCCATTGCCCCGACTTCATAACGTACGCCGGCGTTTTGGACGACTTCGATCGCGCGGTCGACGACACCGTATAAGTCATCACTTTTAATATGCGGAACAACTGAAAAAGAAACCGTTACTTGATTCGATTTTTCCATCAAATTCTCCTCCTTTTTTTCAAATAAAAAAGCTTTCATTGCATGCGCAAGAAAGCCTGTCCATCCAAAACATGCCGAAACATGCTTCAATATGAGACTCCCTACGCTGGCATTATCCAGATCAGGTGAAGGGTCGATGCAAAGCGGCATCCTCTCAGCCAAACCGGCTCCCCTGCTTTTTTTCCTTGTAATTTTATTGTAACATGAAAGCCATCCTTTTTGGCAAAAAATTTTCAATAGGATGGTGCGGTGCGCAAGCCGGCCTTTGCCTGCCTTGGTAAAGATTGGGGCGTTAAGATAGCGGGGATTTTTGACGGCCTTCCTTAACATAGAACGCCTCTACGTTAAGATAGCATGTCTTTTTTTCGGACTTCCTTAACGTAGAACGCCTCTACGTTAAGATAGCATGTCTTTTTTTCGGGCTTCCTTAACATAGAGCGCCTCTATGTTAAGATAGCGGAACTTTTGGGCAGCCTTCCTTAACATAGGACGTCTCTACATTAAGAAAGCATGACTTTTGGGCGGGCTTCCTTAACATAGAACGCCTCTACGTTAAGATAGCGGGCATTTTTTTCGAGCTTCCTTAACGTAGAACGCCTCTACGTTAAGGAAGCGGGACTTTTGGACGACCTTCCTTAACATAGAGAGTTCTACGTTAAGATAGCGGAACTTTTTGCCGGCATTCCTCAACATAGAACGCCTCTACATTAAGAAAGCGGGCATTTTTTTCGAGCTTCCTTAACGTAGAACGCCTCTACGTTAAGGAAGCGGGACTTTTGGGCAGCCTTAACATAGGACGTCTCTACATTAAGAAAGCATGTCTTTTTGTCGAGCTTCCTTTCTATGTTAAGATAAATCCTGCTTTTTTCACCCTTCCTTAACATAGAACGCCCTACGTTAAGATAGCGGGGATTTTTGGTCTCCTTCCTTAACGTAGAGTGACTCTACGTTAAGGTAGCGAGGATTTTTCGCGGCCTTCCTTAACGTAGAGTTCCAACCCGTGCGTAAGTAACGCCGCTTATTCATGCTTTAAAGGCAAGGGTTTCCCTGCATGCCAACCCAAAGTTCCGACTGTTCGAGCGCATAAGCGACATCCAGCAGCCAATGTTCATTTCCTTTCGGCGCAACCAGCTGTACCCCTAAAGGAAGCCCGGCCGCTGTTACATGAACCGGCAGGCTGATCGCCGGCTGCCCGGTTAAATTGGCCAGCTGCGTAAACGGGGAAAACGTTAAGCTCGGTTCAAACATATCATAGACAAGTGCCTGCTGCTTTTCTTTCGGAAGTCCGGTAACGCCAAACAAGCGATCCCGCTCTTTCCCGGTTTGGGTAAGTTCCCCGATTTTCGGTGCCGGAAACGCGGTTGAAGGCGTGATATACAGGTCATAAGTCTCATGGAAAGCAGCCATTTGTGCTGCGGCTTTATCCCACTCCGCAAGGCTCTTTGCGTATTCCGCCGCCGTGACATTTTTCCCGGCAGCATACAAGACCCACGAAACCGGCTCCATATCTTTTTCCGTAAGCGGGCGTCTAAGTGCGCTTTCCAAATCCGAAAGTTCCGCCGCCATTTCCCCGCAGTTCATTAAATAATAGTTTTCCATCAGCCGCCTGCCGTCAACACCGTTTTTGGCTTCTTCCACAAGATGGCCCTCCTGCTCCAGCCATTTTGCCGTTTTATAGACAGCCTGTTTTGCATCGCGGCTGACAGGCGTCCCGACCGGCGATTCAACCGAAAACGCGATCCGGTATTTTTTCGTTCCACTCCGCTCTAGTTCCTTTACATATCCCGGAAAAAGCGGCGTTTGAAAAGCAGCGGCGGGCTCTACCGTTTGTAGCACATCGAGGAGCGCTGCACTGTCTCTGACTGTTTTTGCCAGCACAAAGTCAATAGCCGCCCCTTGCCATTGCCGTCCACGGCCCGGCCCGACCGGTGTCCTTCCCCTTGTCGGCTTTAATCCTGTTAAACTTGTAAAAGAAGCTGGGATGCGGATCGATCCGCCGCCGTCACTTGCACCGGCAACCGGTACCATCCCGGAAGCCACCGCAGCCGCGGAACCACCGCTTGATCCGCCGGGTGAAAAATGGGGATTCCACGGATTGCGCGCCGGACCATAAAGTTCAGGTTCCGTAATATTTTTTAATCCAAATTCCGGTACGTTTGTATGTCCGAGAATGATAAACCCCGCTTCCTTCAATTTTGCCGTAAAAAAAGCATCTTCTCTGGCACGGTTTTGCTGGAGCAGTTTTGATCCGGATGTGAGCAGCTCGCCCTTTACTGCCTGAGAAAGGTCTTTCAGCAAAATCGGCACGCCGGCAAATGGCTGCTCATCTGTACGGAGCGTGGCCGCTTCCTTTTTTGCTTTCTCAAACCGTGTCCGGATGACGGCATTTAAACGCCTGTTTGTTTTTTCAATCCGGGCCATTGCCGCCTCAAGCACTTCTTCCACACTTACTTCTTTTCGCTTTACGAGTCCGGCCAGCCCTGTTGCATCATACGATAGATATGCAGATTCTTCCATCTCTCTCCCTCCATTTAATTCTATATTGACTGAATTTTATGGAGATGTCAAAACCTATGAAACTCGTTTAACCCTTTTTCTACCGGGTAAAAATGCACTATCACCATTAGGAGGCAGATAGAGATGGCAAAAGAAGTAGTTGGTATTTACACAACGTTGCAGGAAACGATTGACGTAGTAGACCGGTTGACCGCACAAGGCTACAGCACTTCCAATATTTCTATTATTTCAAACGGGAATGATGGAACTTTATTGAAAAAGCAGACCGGCGCAAATGTGGACCACACCACCACTGTCCAGGATGAACAAAACAGCTCTGTCTGGGAGAAAATCAAAGGGTTCTTCAAGCCGGACTATTATGATGAAACGACAAGAAAACTGACCAATCTGGATCTCCCGCAGGACGAACTGGACCGCTATTCGACTGAAATTGATGCCGGACACTATCTTGTGCTCGTAGACAATGATGCTTCTGCCCTCAATGAAACGGCCGCTCCCAGAACAGCCGATCCTGCCACAGAAGTTTCCGGCCAAACAACGGCATCCGGGTTGAAAAACGAATTTGGCGAAAACTACTCAACGTCGCAAGAAAAAAGGTAGATGTTCGCGAAAAAGTGCTGGATGTCGAAAAAAACCCTTGCATTTAAAATTTTTGCCAAAGCTGTCAGTATCCATTTTGCTTATTGAGTAAGCCCCAAATAGGCCGGCCGCTAAGTTTAAAAGGGCAAACCCGCACGGAAAAGGCGGGTTTGCCCTTTTTCTTTACGTTGATGAGGAAGGATCAGGCGTAACAGGCAGAATCGTTTTAGCGATCGACTGGTCGAGCGCTTCAAATTCCTCTAAAGAAATCGTGCTGTAAAGCTCTTTTCTCGTCTGCATGTCGGAAAGGGCATTTTTTTGCGTGCCTTCGTTTTTGATTTTTTCAAACACCCTTTCATAAGCTTTTGCGGCAACGCGCAGCGAAGTAACCGGATAAATGACCATCGCGTATCCCATTTCCTGAAATTCTTCCGCCGTATAATACGGGGTTTTACCGAATTCGGTCATATTGGCAAGGAGCGGCGCTTTTATTTTTTTCGCAAACAGCCGGAATTCATCACGGGACTCGAGCGCTTCCGGAAAAATCGCATCCGCCCCCGCTTCCACATACGCCTCAGCTCGCGTCAAGGCGGAATCCAGCCCTTCGACTCCTCTTGCGTCCGTACGTGCGACAACTACGAGGTGCGGTGCCACACTTTTGAGCGCCCGGATTTTTTCGCGCATGTCGGATGTCTCCACAAGCTGTTTGCCGTTTAAATGCCCGCATTTTTTCGGAAGCTGCTGGTCTTCAATCTGAACAGCCGCAACCCCTGCTTCAACCATTTCGCGGGCGGTGCGGGCAACGTTCAGCACGCCGCCAAAGCCGGTGTCAATGTCAACAAGAACCGGTAAATCGGTGGCACGCACGAGATCGCGTGCACGTTCCGCCATTTCCGTCAATGTGATCATGCCAAGATCCGGAATCCCTTTGCTCGCGGTATAGGCAGCGCCTGATAAATAAAGCGCCTCAAACCCTGTGTTTTTTGCAATGAGTGCCGCCATTGCATCATGCGCGCCGGGGATTTGCAAAATGCCTGGCGCCTGTATGCGTTCCTTAAACCGTTTGGCAAGCGCCTCCTGTGAAGACGGGTGATTGACAATCCAAACCATGGTGCAACATCCTTTCTACAAGGTGAATAAATTGACGAATTCATGAACGGCCATTTTTTCAAGCGCTTCTCCCGCAAGGCAGGCTTCTTTGATCCTTTCCTGCTGCTTCGCGGAATAGTGGGTGGCGATATTATCCGAAAACTTGGTGATAATTTTCGGGATCGCTTCTTCCCTTCTGAAGCGGTGGCCAAGCGGATACTCGACTTCCACATTTTCAGTTGATGTGCCGTCTTCAAAAAAGACTTGTACGGCATTCGCGATGGAACGTTTATCCGGATCAAGGTAATCGATGCTGTATTGTTTGTTTTCAACAACTGCCATTTTTTCCCTCAATGCATCAATGCGCGGGTCAGCGGCGACTGCGTCTTCATAATCGTCCGCCGTAATATTGCCTTTGATCAGGCCGACAGCCGTCACATACTGGATGCAATGGTCGCGGTCAGCAGGGTTATAAAGCGGCCCTTTTTTATCAATGATGCGGATGGCAGATTCATGCGTTGTAATGGTAATATGCTTGATTTGATCCAGTTTCCCGGCGACAACCGGATGGAGTTTAACTGCGGCTTCTGCTGCCGTCTGTGCATGGAATTCTGCCGGATACGATACTTTAAATAAAACATTTTCCATCACATAGGAACCGAGCGGGCGGGCCAGTTTCAGTTCTTTCCCTTTGAACATCACGTCCTGGAATCCCCACCCGGGTGCGGAAAGCGGCGTTTGATAACCCATCTCCCCTTTCATCGCAATCAGCGCAAGCGCCACGCCCCTGCTGGTTGCATCGCCGGCCGCCCATGATTTGCGCGAACCGGTATTCGGCGCATGCCGGTATGTGCGCAACGGGCCGTTATCAATCCAGGCGTGGGAAACGGCGTTCATGATTTCGTTTTTCCCGCCGCCGAGCATTTTTGTCGCAACAGCAGCTGTAGCCACTTTGACAAATAAAACATGGTCAAGCCCGACGCGGTTCAAACTGTTTTCCAAAGCAAGCACACCTTGGATTTCATGGGCTTTGATCATGCCCTCGAGCACATCGCGCACTTTTAGCGGTGCTTTCCCGTTGGCAACGCGCGTCCGGCTCAAAAAATCCGCAACAGCAAGGATGCCGCCGAGGTTGTCGGAAGGGTGCCCCCACTCCGCCGCGAGCCACGTATCGTTATAATCGAGCCAGCGGATCATGCAGCCAATATTAAACGCCCCCGCAACCGGATCGAGCACATAGGAAGTGCCCGGCACATGCGTCCCGTTCGGCACGGTTGTACCCGGAACGATCGGACCGAGCATTTTTGCACACTCCGGAAAACGGAGGGCGAGAATGCCGCAGCCGAGCGTATCCAAAAGCCCGTAACGCGCAGTCTCAAAAGCTTCGGAACTCGTAATCTCTTTGTCTAGCACATAACGGGCAATTTCTTCTATCAGGGCATCCCGCTCCCCTGTTTTTTCATTTACAGCTGTTGTACCGGCCAATTTAAACATTCCCCTTTCCAAACTTCATCTGCAGTGCAACACCGGGTCCTTAAGACAGCGTTTTACCCCAGCTTTTTGTTCACTTTATCTCTTAATGGTCCCGCCTTTTTAAAACCTCATCTTGCGAATGCAAGCCATCCGGTCGCAGGCCTTTTTAAAACTTAATCTTGCGGATGCAAACCGCGCGGGCCTTTGTATTGGACGCGCGGACGGAACAGGCGGTTGTTTTCATGCTGCTCCATCACATGTGCGCACAGCCCGACCGTTCTTGAACTGAAAAAGATCGGCGTATAAAGCGGAATCGGAATGCCGAGCATCCAATAAACCGGGGCTGCATAATAATCGAGGTTCGGATAGAGCCCTTTTTCCTGCGCCATGATTTTTTCCCCGGCTTCGCACATTTCAAGCAGCGAATGATCCCCTTTTTCCGCACAAAGTTCTTTCAGCGCTTCTTTCATCATCAAGGCGCGCGGGTCCATCTTTTTCATGTAGACGCGGTGGCCGAACCCCATTACTTTTTCTTTGTTTTTCAGTTTCGTATAAAGCATTTCTTCAAATTTTTCCACCGTGCCGGCTTCTTTCAGCATCTCCATCACCGCTTCATTGGCACCCCCGTGCAGATGGCCCTTGAGCGATGCCACTGCGCCTGTTAACGCCCCGTATAAATCGGACAAGGTGGACGCAATGACCCTTGCCGTAAAAGTCGAATTCGGCAGTTCATGTTCGCTGTACAGGACAAGGGAACGGTCGAAAATCTTTTCTTCCTTTTCCGAAGGGACTTTCCCGGTGATCATGTACAGGAAATTGGCGCTGTACGACAAATCCTGCCGCGGTTCAACCGGGTCTTCGCCGTTTAAAAGATGGTAGCTGTTTGCGACAATGTTCGGCACATTCCCGAGCAAATGGTATGCACGGTTTAAATTGGCTTTGCGGGAGCGATCCAGCAGGTTTTCATCATACCCCGCCAGCGCTGAAACCCCTGTACGGAGCGCATCCATCGGGTGGGTGGATGCCGGCAATAGCTTCAAAATGTCCAGCACGGCTTCCGGAATCCGGTAGTTTTTCTTTAAACTTTCTTCCAACGCTTTTTTCTCGGCATCATTTGGGAGCGTGCCTTCAAGAAGCAAATGCACGATGTCCAGATAGCTTTTCGTTTTCGACAACTCAATCAAGTCATACCCCTTTAAAACGATCTCGCCCTGGGCCGTGTCAAGAAAAGAAAGCTCCGTTTCAACAGCGACAACCCCTTCAAGCCCCGGCACAAACTGTGTCGTATTTCCCATCTCCATCCATCCTCCGTTTCTGTATTTTGCCAAAACTGTAAGCACTTACAGTTTTATGTAAAACAAAGTTGCCAATACCCCTGATGCTTTCATAAAAAAACATATCATAATATTTACAAAATGACAACGCCCACAGGCTTTGGACGACGATTCAGAACGGTCCTGTGATCCGGCTTTTCAAACAGCCCGGCTTCAGGGAAACTTTCCGTGCTCTTCCTGCCATTTCCCCGGAACAGCCAACAAAAAAAGACAAGTTTAACCTGCCTTGTCTTTTAAAACTATTGCTTTTTCGGTTTTCTCTTAAAACTGCGCTTCACAACATCGAAGAAACTCAGTGACTGAACCATCCGATTCGGATCCACATATTGGCGGACCGCCCGCAACACCCTTTTCGGATCTTTGGAAGAAAAGGTGTATGTCCCGTTTTTCTTCGTTTTGATCGCATAACGCGGGATCCATTTTCCTTTAAACATGACGGAAGCGATCACGTAATCGACTTCTTCCCAAGGAATTTGAATGTATTTGCGCACATCGCGCTCATTGAAAAATTCAAATCCTTTATCGCCGATCATGATTTTGCCGTAATCTGTCAATCCCATATGCGCGGCTGCCTTTATCACCAAATCCACTTTTGTATTGATTGATTGGACCATTTGATCCACCCCGTTCTTTTCTTTTTGTGGTTTCAAAAATTCATATCTATACAGCTTATCTTGATTTCCGGATCTTCGCTTCTAAAAAGGGTCCTGGTTGACCGGTGAAACGGCTGTACATCGCAATTCTTCCCGCAACCGTATTTGTAAATCCGGGGCAAATCTTCCCCGGCTGGCCTCTCCCTTATTATACGAAGTTTTACCGCCTGAAGCAAAACATACTCAGAACCCGTATACAACCCAGGGGCTGGCGGTTTTTTTGAAAAAAGCCCAGGCCAGAAAGCCCGGGCATTTGCCTTTTCTTACATTAAGTGAATTAAATGGAATACGATACCAACAACAAACAATCCAAGAATCATAACGATCGGAGACACTTTCTTTTTCAAAAGCCACATGCAGAACAGCGTCAAAAGCAATGCGGCAAGGCCCGGAATTAAGCTGTCCAGGTTGTTTTGCAATGTCGTGACTTTGACCGGTTCCAATGAGAGGCCGGCAGCTTGCTGTTCAAGCGCCGTTTTAATCCCCTGTGCTCCGGCAGGCAAATGATTCCAGTCAATATAAGCGCCTTTAGAAAGTTTTACTTGTGATACAACTGGTGTAAACTTAATCGATACCCATCTGTTAACCAGCGCGCCAAGGATAAACATCCCAAGGATCGATGCGCCTTTTGTAATATCCTGAAGAATGCCGCCCGATAAGTCCTCCGTAATTCTTGAACCAGCTCTGTAGCCGAATTCTTGTGTATACCACAGGAATCCCATCCGGATGAGGTTCCATGCAACGAAGAAAATAATTGGCCCGAGAATGTTGCCGTTCAATGCCAGAGAAGCACCTAACGCACCAAGGATTGGCCTGACCGTGAACCAGAATACCGGATCCCCGATCCCTGCCAAAGGCCCCATCATCCCGACTTTCACACCTTGAATGGCTGTGTCGTCAACGGGAGCGCCGTTTGCACGTTCTTCTTCAAGCGCTAAAGTTACACCAACAATCGGTGCAGCGACATAAGGGTGAGTGTTAAAAAATTCCAAGTGGCGCTGCAGGGCAGCAGAACGGTCTTCTTTCGTTTTATATAATTTTTTGATGGCCGGAATCATGGTATATGCCCAGCCGCCGTTTTGCATCCGTTCATAGTTCCAGGAACCTTGAAGGAAAGTTGAACGCCACCATACAGAAATACGATCTTTTCTAGATAATTTTAGTTCTTGTGCCATTTTTCTGTCCGCCTCCTTCTTAGTAATTGTCAATAATATCGCCTAACGGATCGCCGGTGTTTGCATTTCCGCCGCCTTTACCGGAGCCGCCTTGTTTGGAGAGCGCCAAATAAATCAGTGCAAGTGACACACCGATACCGCCAAGGCCGATAAGGGTAATTTGCGAAACAGTTGCCAAAACGAACCCAATGGCGAAGAACGGCCATACTTCTCTTGTCGCCATCATATTAATGACCATTGCATAACCAACAGCAACGACCATTCCCCCGCCGATTGCAAGGCCGTCTGTCAACCAGGTCGGCATGGCGGATAACAAGTCACGCACCGGTCCTGCACCAATGGCTAAAACCAGGACTGCCGGAATCGCAATACGCAGCCCTTGCAGGCAAATCGCAACAATATGCCAAAACTCAACTGTTCTGATGTTTCCTTCCCGCGCTGCGGCATCCATTAAGTGGACAATCCCTGTTGCAATGGTACGAACGATGATCGTCAATAAGAGGCCGGCAACCGCAAGCGGAACGGCAATCGCGATTGCAGAAGATACACCGGCTTTGCCTGCGCCGCTTAAAACTAAGATAATGGCAGATGCAACGGATGCAAGCGCAGCATCCGGCGCTACGGCAGCCCCGATGTTTGCCCAGCCTAAAGCGATCATTTGCAGGGTACCGCCTAAGATAATACATGGCACCAAGTTACCTGTAACGAGGCCAATTAACGTACAAGCAACGAGTGGCTGATGGAACTGGAATTGGTCCAAAATCCCTTCCATACCAGCTAAAAATGCTACGATAAAGACTAGTATCATTTGGACAATATTTAAATCCATAACGAGTCGTCCTCCCTTTTCTCCTGATGGGCAGGATTATTTTTGTTTGTTCAGCTCTTCCTGAGCCCTTTTGAGAATTTCGTCCATGTCGCCTTTTGCATCGCCCGGAACTTTGCGCACATCAAACTTTAGCCCCAGTTCTTTCATTTTTTTGAAAGCATCAATATCATTCTGGCTAAATGCCAGCACCTTGTTTGGCTGAACTTTGCCCGGCGAGTGTGCCATGGAACCGACGTTGATTGTTTTCAATGGAACGCCGCCCTCGACTGCACGGAGCACATCCTGCGGGTTTTCAAAAAGAAGCAGGGCGCGCTGGCCACCGAAATGCTGGTCATCTTTCGCAAGTTCAATCATTTTACGGATAGGAACAACGTGTGCCTTTACACCAGGGGGCGCAGCCTGTTGAATCAGTTTCTTCCGAAGTTCGTCCTTCGCTACCGCATCCGATACAACGATGATACGTGTAGGCCGTGTCGTTTTTGTCCAAGATGTTGCGACTTGTCCGTGGAGCAGGCGAGAGTCGATCCGTGCCAGCACGTATTCAAACTTGCCAGGAGCCCCTGCCGTTAACGGTTTTCCGGCAGGCTTGGAAGGTGCGGCCGGCTGTAATGCTTCAGGCCTTACTTTCACGCCTTCTTTCGCTGCGCCTAAAATATGCGCGGCAATGTCCTGGGCTTTGTTCATCGTGGCGCGTGCTGCAAATGCTTCAATGAGCATTGGCAAGTTCATGCCTGAGACGATGGCCCACTTGTCTTTGTGTTCTTCAAACAAGCTGTTGGCCTGGTTGAAAGGTGTTCCGCCCCAAAGATCGACTAAGAAGAGGACTTCATCCTGGTTGTCGAAAGAGGCGACTGCTTCTTTCATTTTTGCCTTTACGTTATCAGGGCCTTCGCTCGGCATCAATGTAACAGCTTTTACATTTTCCTGCTTTCCGAAGATCATCTCTCCGGATTGCAAGACACCATTGGCGAAATCGCCGTGACTGGCAATGATAATTCCTACCATCTTCTTACCTCCCTAATCGTATTGTTACAGTATCAATCTTATAAATAAGTTCTAAAGAACCTGTAACTAAATTCATGGATGTAGCCGTTTTTCCTTTTTGATCAGCTGCATCAAATCGATTTTCCGGTCGGCGGGCACTTGGCGGATTTCCAATTCGATGCCGCGTGCAGCCAGCTTCGCAAAGGCCTGGATATCATCCTCATTGACTGAAATAAAATTGGTGATCATCTTCTTGCCTTCCGTAAAACGCATGCCGCCGATATTGACCGATTTCAAACCAACCCCTGCCTGGACAACTTCCAGTACATCCTGCGGCGAAACAAACAGCAGCATCACTTTCATTTCGTCAAACAGCCGGTTTTGGTAAAGTTCAAGCAGTTTTTGCTTCGTAATGACATGTGATTTGATGCTCGGTGGTGTCGCTTGCTTCAATAAAAGCTTTCGCAGCTCGTCATTGGCGGCTTCATCATTGGCCACTAAAATCCGGTCAATCCCCACTGCCCTCGACCAAACCGTGGCAACCTGGCCATGAATCAAACGATCATCAATGCGCGCAAGCCGTATATCCAATGCCATCCGACCACCTCCTGCTAATCAATCGTAAAAAACTTGCCTTTCCGCCTATTATAATGCAAGATGTGTGCCAACTTTTGAGTATCAAAAAACAACCGTTGTCAAATAAGCGTTTTCAGAAATCCTTTTATGCTTATGATACACAAACCGTTTGTTTAATACACATTGAAAAAGGGTTTTATTTTCCATTTCGCTACTGTATTAAAAAGTTCTGCAATACCTGTATCATTTTGATACTTTTGACCTGCATGTGCATTCCGTATCAGGGATATCTCTCCGTCTTTTTCCCCGGCATAAAAAAAGCCTGCAAATAGTGAGAATCTATTTGCAGGTAAAAATTACCGCACGGCTGCAGTTTGCTCGGCAGATAAATGGTCGATCATGTCGGCAATATAATAAAGTTCATCATCCGACAGCTTCAATTTCAGCTGGTCTTCAAAAATTTGCGCCGCCTTTTTATATTTTTTGATTTTAGCAGTTTTTTCCGGCGTGATGTCATTTTTGTAAATGAGGCCAGACTGGGTGACCATTCTTTCGAGCGCACAACCGATATGAATATTCATATTGATTTTCGATGCGTTGTTAAACGGCCTTTCCGCTATTTTTTCAAGGGCAGTGACAAACGCCGTAATCGCTGTGATCACTTTCTTTGGATTTAAAAAGGTTAAAAATTCATTCAGGCTTTCTTCCGTCATTTCCCGCACCATTGCCGGAGACCTTGGCGGTTGTTTCAGCAACTGGTGGTTTTGAATGAGATGGGTGACCTGCGTTTCCCCGTCGCCCATAAACAAAGATTCAAGCGGAACAAACGGTGCCTGGACTTTCGGATCGGCAATCCCGACAGCGAGCAAAATGTCATATTTCTGCATCAGCATTTCTTTCTTTTCTTCTACTTCGTTGATTGGCAGCGGGATAACGGCAATATTGGTTTTGCCGATGTTTTTGAGCAGTCTTGTAATCAGCTGCTTTAATTTTTCCGCCGTCCCTTCCCCTGTTGAACAGACGGAAAGAATGGCCTGCGGTTTCACGGGCTTCCCTGTTTCCCGCGGTTTGCTTTCCATCTGGTAAGATCCGTAGCCGCGGAATTCCTTTAATGACTCATAAATATCGTCGAGATCCATTTCCATAATCGTCGCTTTGCGGATCGCTTCAATGACGAGCGCCGTTGTCACCATATCGATGGTCCGCGTTTTGATGCCCGTTTCCTGTGTAATCACATCGCCAAACCCGGTCAGCGAGCCCATATCGACAAGCAGCAGGACGCCTTTTCCCATATCAATTTCTTTTACCCGCCTCTTCATTTCCTCCAAAACATATTTCGGGTCCATATCAAGCGGCATATCAATGCAGTCCACATTCGATTCACCGAGGAGGCTTTTCACAACACTTACCATGCTGCTTGCGGTGCTGAACCCGTGCGCGGCAACGAGGATCGCCACCTGCTCGGCCTTTTGTTCGTCTATAAGAGATGTGAGCAAAATCGTTAAGTACATGGCTTCTTTTACCGGTACATGCACGCGGTATTTTTCCCCGATCATTTTGCAAATATCAAGTGACAGCTGATACTCCTGCGGTCGGTCATTGATGACATTTTCGATATTCGTATAATTGGCCACCTGCTGGTTTTTTACCCGCTTCAGGAAGGAAGTCAAGTGCAGGCTGAACGCCAGCAAAAAACGTTCATTTACTTTGCACTTCAGCCGTTTTTCCACAATATCCTGCACTTCTTCGCTGAAATTAAGGATATCTTCGCTGACAATTTTTAAGATTTTCTCACGGTTCAGCGCATAGCTTGAAAACTTGTTGTAAAACTTGTTTAAATGGATATCGATGTCCAATTTCAGAAACCGGTTAATGTCTTCATCCGACACGTCCTGTTCCATCATAAAACTGACTTTGTCCTCGATGATGTTGTACAGGTTAAAATCCGGTTCGTACGGGTCTTCTTCAAAGAGCGCCTTGTTTTCCCCTTCCGGATAAACCGTTAAATAGGAATCAATTAAATCGGAAAGCTCCTGGATTTCCTGGCGTTTTCTACTAAAATAGAAGAAACCGTTTTTCAGTTCGGATGGCAGATCTTTAAAGTGGATGGTAATGACATCATCGTGCAGGCAGTGCAGAAAACCGTTGGCGCAGACAAGCTGGATGTTGGATTTCAACTGCCCGACGTTACCGTATGACGTATTGCCAATTAACGCCTTCATCGATTCCGCATCAATTTTAATCGGTTTTTGGACGCGGTTTGCTTCAATGGCAAGCAGGAATTTCAGAATCTCAATCTTGTCAATTGCCGGCCGTTCTTCAAAAGACGGAATCCGGATCAGGATCGGAATACGGCGGACAAACGTTTTCAACAAGGAAGATTCCGGGTCTTCCGTTGTCGCCCCGACGATCAGGACATTGGCGTTGCGATTCCGTTCGGTTTCCCCAAGCTTTGCATACGTCCCCGTATCCATAAAGTAAAAGAGCATTTCCTGTCCTTCAGGCGGGAGCCGGTGGATTTCATCGAGAAACAGCATGCCGCCGTCCGCTTTGGAAACAAGGCCGTCTTTTTCGCTGTCCGCACCCGTAAAGGCGCCTTTAATATGACCGAAAATGTGGGAAATGAGGAGCTGCGGGTTATTCGCATAATCCGCGCAGTTAAAGACAATAAATTGGGCGTCTTCGTCCATAAACGGGGCTGCCAGTTTTGCATAATTGAACATCAAATTGGCAAACAGCGTTTTCCCGACACCAGTCTGGCCGACAATGAGCGTATGAAGGCCGTGCGGGGGATAGAGGACGGCCGCCTTTGCCTGTTCGACCTGCACTTTCAGGCTTGTTTTCGAACCGATCAGGTCATCAAAGGGATTCGTTTCCCAGGCGGTATCATGATTTGCGGACGGACCGTTGCCCGGATCCGGGGATTGCCCGCCCGTCACTTCAAGTATATTTTCATATTCATATTGATCTTCCGGCAATTTCGTTCCGAGAAGGTCTTCCATGATTTGTTTGACCAAGTAATGAACCGGGCGGCCTTTTATTTTGATAATCCGTTTCTGCCGCAACAGCTTGTTCAGCTCGGCACTGACATTGTTTCTTAAAATGCCAAGGTCTTTTGCGATATCCGAAGCTGTAAATCCTTCTATACGGATCCATTCATCAAGCGTTTTGCCTTGCGACTGTTCAACAAGATACGCGTAAATGCGGTCAATCCTTTTCAAAATGCCACCCCATTTCTAAGTATAAACTGTATCTTAATAGTATCACGAATGTATCATCCATCATAGCAGGAATATATTGCGAACAAGTGTCAAGTTTTTGCCAAAAGGAGCTTATCTTTAATACACTTTTAGAACCCACGCTGCTTCAGGTGAAAACGCCCGGTACACCCGAAAAATAGGATAAAAAAACAACGCCGCATATGGGCGCTGTTCATTCAACAATTTTCGGCCGCTTCCATCCATCTGCTTTCCGCAACATCCGGCCGGTTCATTTTCTGTTCCCAAACCGGTTCATGCATGTGTTTCCGGCGAAATTCAGGCGGTTCATTTATTGATCATATTGGGGCTTACTGAATCCGCACTTTCGCCATGCGTTCAGCAAGCCCTGTTTCCCCTTAAGCCCTGTGCCTGCCCCGTCATCGTCTTGCGAAAAGTTTACACTTTCCCGCTTGTTTTCTGTCCGAGCTGCATCCATTCAAACTGGCGGAGTTTCAGTTCGAATAATTTCAGCGGATCCTGATACACTTCCGGATTTTCTTTCATATTCTCCAGCATCTCTTTTGTCTCGGCAATGGCCGCCCCTGTTTCCGCAATCGTTTCGCGGAGAACCGTTTCCGGATTTTTAAAGAACAGGCGGACATCGCGCTCAAGCCCTTGTTCAAACAGCTCGAATTGCAGCATCACTTTATTCGTGACAAGGTTTGCAATTTCCGTATAATCTTCGCTTTCGATAAATTTTTTATAGCGGTTATACAGCATTGTTTTGTTTTGCGAAAGCACACCAAACAATTTGCCCGCGCTCTTTAACAGGACCTGCTGCGGCGTATGGCGCAACAATATATTGACCGGTTCAAAAGGAATTCCGTTTGCCATCCGATCCGCATCACGCCGCCAGTCCTCCATAATTTTAAAATCGCAGGCAAGCGCAAGAATCTCTTCCCCGTACAACTTGTTAAACCCTTCCGCCATTTCATCAAGATAATCCTGGCTTTGCTGCAATTCCCTTTCCGACGCTTCTATCCACTCCGTCACCAGCTCCTCGTATTTCGGGGAAATGGACGTCTGCAAAAAGTGCCGGATCCGGTTGTTCATTTCTTCATTCAACTCGAGATGAATTTTCCGAAAATCACTGTCCGGCTTAATAAAATCGGCGCTTTTCCGTAAAATTTCCGGAATCTTATTTTGCAGTTCATCGCGGATTTTCCGCGTCATGCTGTGATAGGACGAGCGGACAAGCTCGGTTTGTTCATGGATGACATCCTGAAGCTGGTTTGCCGCTCCGTTTAATTTTGCGTACAGATCTTCATGCCGGTTGATTGACTCTACCAGATGCTGTTCATTTTGCAGCCTTTGTTTCAGCAGATCGGCAATCGATTCCCGAATGCAGTGCGATAGTTTTTCAATCCGGCTTTCTTCCAGGTTTTCCGGCTTGAAATTTTGCCGGAAAAAGCGGGCAAGATCCAGCCCTGCTTCCCGGGATGCATAATTGGACGTATAAGGGTGCAAGTTTGCCTCTGGAAAAATCGTTTTCACCTTTTGTACTGTTTCTTCCACTAAATCTGCCGCTTCCTGCTTGCTGTATATCATATCCATTTTGGACAGCAAAAAGTGAATCGTTAACCCGGGCACTTGTTCCTTCATTTTCAACAACATATCCGCTTCTTTGTCTGTAAGGGGATCATTTGCATTTAAAACGAATAAAACGCCGTCAACAAAACGCAAATACTCGTATGCCTTTCCCCGCCCCGGCCCGTTCAGCCCGGGTGTATCGATGAAAATAAGCGCATTTTCTTCCAAAAACCGGCTCGGACCCCGCCATTCAAGCATGTCTCCGGGCTCCGGCGCCGCATTGTCCTCTTCCGTTACAGGCGAAATGCCTTTGTCCGAGATCACAGAAAGCGCATGTTCATCATCATGGCGCACCGCCATCACAAACTGTGTCGGCCGTTCGGGGAGCGGGTCGGCCAGCACCGACTGGATAAAGGCCGTCTTGCCGCTGCCGTTCATGCCGGTAACGAGAATGTGCTGGACATCAAAGTCAATCAGCTCCCTCGCCATCCATTTCAAACGGGTGCTGACGGATAGCCCGTTCCTTTTTGCCCATTGCATAATGGAATCAAAGAGCCGGAGCGCATATTCAAGCTGATCCAATGTTTGCTCCGCATGATTCAGAATCGTTTCCGCATCGGCAATTTGCTGCGGCCCGATGCTGCCCGGAAAAAGATCGCCCCATGCGAGAACCGCAGTGGATGCTTGAAGGGCGTGCGCCTGGTCCGTGATCCGCAGCCAGTTCGTTAAAATGCCCGGCATCACCGGTGCCAGTTGTTTTAACAGATAGCTGCCGCTGATTAAAGAAAAATAGGTTTCCCCGTAAATGGCAGACAGCTCGTGCCAAGTTTCAAGCGAATGGAGTTCAAGCCCGGCAAATAGGTCATTGAATTCGCGGAGCCAGCCGAGATACGCGCCCTCCGTTTCGTAGGACCGCCAAAGCGCAACCGCCAGTTGTTCAAACTGAATTTGATCCACCTTGTATAAAACGGACAGCGCATCCCGAAAATAATCCGGCGCAATCGTCTTGGTATGCCCTTTTTCAATATACGACTTTAAAATTTGAAACCAAAACAGCGATTCAGTGCGGATGGATTCATTGACAGCCAGTTCAACCGCATTCATCCAGTCTTCGTTTTTTTCAAAGTAGGCACGGGCGATTTTCGTCACATTCGGATAGTCCGGGTTCATAGCGACCGCTTGTTTGATTGTCTGGACAGCCTGGTCATGCTTTTGCTCCTCCATATAAAGTGAGATGAGCTGAAGCGCGATCTCCGTCTTTAACACGATAGAGTCTGTTTGAACCGACTTGTAAATTTCTTCGGCCATGCTGCTGAGACCGAGTTCAAAATAAGCATCCCCCATGTTTTTTTGCGCCCACGGTTCAAAGTCGTTATGTATGCTTTCCCATTTAAAAACGGCCGCTTCATAATCTTTATAATGAAAATAAATTTCCCCTTGTGCAAAGCGGATATAGGAAAGATCGGCATTTTCAAGGGCATTTTCTTTTTCGAACGCTTCACCGAGCACTTCAAGCGGATGGCGCTCTTCCCCTTCTTTGATAAACGTTTCATAATAACATTTTTGGACAAACTGGTCTTCCGGCTTCATGATTTTCCTCCTCACACGGCCTTTTATATCTCTATCATATTGCATCCGGGATGCAGCGATGTGTAGAATTTTGTCGATTACTTTATTTTATCAAAACATCTCCAACAAAAAATTTCAGTTCGCTTTCAATTTTGATACAAAAATGAAACATTTACCATATTTTCGCTTGCTTGGAGCAATTTTGAGCATGTTTCCCGTTTATCACCCTGTTTTTCGCTCATGACATCGTACCCGGAAATGCGCCTGAATGAACGGGAAACGTTTTCTATGTTATAATATTCACATTACAGATTGGAAGGAGCATCAGCCATGGGAAAAACAAAATGGACAGGGTATGCCGGCACCTATACAAAAGGCGCCAGCGAAGGGATTTACACCTTCACCCTCAATACAGAAAAAAAGCAAATTGAAGATGTGAAAGTTGCCGCCAAACTGGACAATCCGACTTATCTCAATATCACGGCAGACAACCGCAATCTGTATGCCGTTGTCAAAGAAGGCAGCCAGGGCGGGGTTGCGGCTTTTTCAATTGATGCGGAAAGCGGTGCTCTAACGGAATTGAACCGCCAATTATCCGGCGGCGCCTCCCCATGCCATGTCAGCGTGGATTCGGCAAAGAAAACGGTCGTCTCCGCCAACTACCATAACGGGACGGTCAGCGCCTATCTGACAAACGAAGACGGCAGCCTGCAGCCGGCAGCAAGTGTCATCGAACATACCGGCTCCGGCCCGAACCCGGAACGCCAGGAAAAACCGCACGTCCATTTTGCAGGCTTTACCCCGGATGAAAAATATGTCGTCGCGGTGGACCTCGGCAATGATACGATTACAACGTACGCGCATGATGGCGGCAAATTAACGGAAAAAGCCGCCCTTTCCGTCCGCCCGGGAAGCGGCCCGCGTCACCTTGCCTTTCATCCGGACCGAAAATTTGCCTACTGCATGACAGAACTGAGCAATGAAGTGATTGTGCTTGAATTTGACGAAACTTCCGGTACGTTTAAAGACGTCCAGTATATCAAAACGATTCCGGAGGATTTTACGGAAAACAGCCAGGGAAGCGCAATCCATCTCTCTTCCGACGGTCGTTTCGTTTACGCCGCAAACCGCGGCCATGACAGCATCGCCGTGTTTGCAGTCGGTCCGGACGGCAAACTGTCCCTTGTCGAGTACACCTCAACCGAAGGAAGTTGGCCACGCGACTTTGTGCTTGACCCGACCGAAAAATTTATCGTGGCTGCAAACCAGGAATCGGGCACGCTCGTTTTATACGCCCGCGATCCGGAAACCGGAATCCTCACTTTGCTGCAAAAGGATGTCCCCGTTCCAGAAGCGGTTTGTGTAAAATTTTTGCACGGATAAAATGTTGACCCATTCAAAAGGCGGGCTCCGGTCCGCTTTTTGTTTTTTCCGGAGAAATTCTCATCATTTTATCATGTTCATTTCACAAGTTTTTCTTTTTCATGTTTTACATTTAGAACAGCGGCAAGGAATTGCAGCAAACCATATTTGGCCGGGCTTCCCCCAGAGCCTGGCCAAACCTCCTTTTATCATACCGGCCTTGTGCCGGTTTTTTATTGGTCAAGTTTTTCGGCGACGGAGGCCAGTTTTCCTTCCATCGTGAGCTGTTTGTCCCTGCGGTCGTCGATGCGGATATTCGTTTCAACGCGCTTTATGCCATTTGAAAAAGGGATTTCATGCAGTTTTTCAATGATTTCAAACAGGTCATGGATGTCCCCTTCTATTAAAGTGCTCATCGGAGTCAGCTTGATTTTCACCCTTCCCTGTTCTTTTCCCAGCGCCTTCTCAATCTCCGCCACATATTTGCTGATGCTTGTTGAATCCGTTCCGACCGGAAATATCGTAATATCGGCAATCGCCAATTGAATCCCCTCCTAAATATTCTTCTTTCTTATTATAAGCCAACATCACTTTTCATGTCTCTTTTCATTTTTCTTGTCTATTCTGCTTTTTTCATATGGTTTATTCGAACAACCCGCTTTCTTTCCCTTTTCTTGCAAAACGTTCGGTCATACGGCTGAGCAGTTTCTTGGCTGCAGTCCCGAAAATAAGCGCAACTGCCAGAAATCCTGCCAGATAAACGATATCTGTGATCACTGCTTCCATCAGCATCCCGCCAACCGCTTCACGCATTAAGCCAATCCCGTAAGTAAATGGCAAAAGCGGATGGATATGTTGAAAAAAAGACGGTTCCATCTGGATTGGAAAAGTGCCGCCCGACCCGGAAATTTGCAGGACAAGCAGGACAATCCCAAGTGCTTTTCCCACATTGCCAAAAACAGAAACGAGTGTATAGACCATCACATTGAAAACAGCACCAATACCGATACCGAACAAAATAAACCAGGCTTTTTCTTGCACATCCACATGCAAAATAAAAAGATCACCCGCCGCCGTAATCGCCGACTGGAAAAGCGCAATCGTTAAAAACAGCAGCAGTTTGCCGAAATAGACTTGCCAGCTGGCATATTCGCCGCCATGATGGTGTTCAACCGACAGCAGGGATACCAATAGCATTGCCCCCACCCAAAAAGCCAGGACCGTATAAAACGGAGCCATGCCCGCACCGTAATTTTTGATTGGATATAGCACTTTTTCTTTCAACGATACCGGCTGCTTTAAAAATCCGCTTTCTTCCTGTGCATCGTTCTTCAGCAATTGAATCCACTGGTCTATATTTCCCTGTTTTTCAAACGCCCTGATTTTATCAGCCAGTTCCCTGATTTTTCGCTCAGCAGCCGGCAGTTCCGTTTCAGCCGTTTTCAATTTTGCCTTCCCGATTGCAAGTCCGGTTTTCGTATCGCGGAGAATCGCCTGGATATCCGGCAGGCTGCCTTCCAATTTCTGAAACAGTTTATTTGCTTTTGCACTGTCCTGCCCGGCTTGCGCCACAAAGGTTTTTAAATCCGCGGCGATATTGGCACCATCGTTTCCAACCAGGCTGCCTGCAATGACCCCAGCACGGCCGGCTTCTTGCTTTAGATCTGCCTGCAATGCTTCCGGCAGCAACCCGTTATGGACCTGTTGGAGAATTTTCCCGTTTAGGTCTTGCTGTTTTTGAAAGGATTGGCTGAGTGCAGTAAACCGGGCTGCCATACGCTTAAGATGCTCCGAACCGGTTTCTTCAGCAGCGGTTCGGAGCAAATCACTGAACGCGTCAGAGATCTGTTTGCTATTTTGCAAGATCATCGTATTTTTTGGCGCTGTTTCTGCAATTTTCGTTTTGTCCGCCAGCATACTCACCTGGTTCGAGACAGCAGGGGCGGCATTCAGTGCTTCCAGTCCGGTTTTGATCACGGTATCCGTCTGCTCAAGCAAACTTCCAGTGTTTCCAAAAAAGCGGGACATGTCCCCTGAGACGGTTTTGCCGTGTTTTGCAAGCAGCAGGACATCGGGCATCGCGCCTTCTGCCTGTTTTCTTACTGCGTCTGCTTTCGTAATATCCCGATCTGCCGTCCTGATGATCCGGTTAAGCTCCGGAATGTCTCCCTCCAATCTAAAAACCCATGCTTTAAAATTTTCAATATCCGGCAAATCCCTTTCAAGTTCAATGCCGATTTGATTAAACATTGTAAAAATCGCTTTGCTAACGGTTTTTACAAATTGCGCACTAATTTGCTGTGTAATGGCAGACGCACCCGACCCTGTTATTTTAGGCGCAATCGCATTGATTTTTTCATTAACGGTATAAGTAATGACCGGTTTCTCCGGCTTATCACCCAGGATGGAAGCCAGTTTTTCCGAAAAATTTTCCGGGATGGTCAGGCTCGCATAATATTCTCCGGTCTTTACGCCGCGTGCGGCTTCCTTCTCCTGCACAAACCTCCAGCCGAGCGCTTTATTTTGTTTCAACTTTTTTATAACTTCATTCCCGGCGTGTACTTTTTTTCCGTTGATCGCTGTCCCCCGGTCCAAATTCACAACGGCTACCGCAATTCCTTTTGTGTGGCCGTATGGGTCCCAGGATGCCTTGATGTTAAACCAGGCATACAATGATGGAAGAATGATCAAGGCGGCAATGATCAGGCTTGCTGCCCAGTTTGTTGTCATTTTTTTCAAATCAGTTGCATAAATCTTCCATACCTTTTTCATTGGCAGCCTCCAAGTGTTGTTGTATCTTTATGTTTTCCAACCGCTTGAGCTGTCATGTACACGCAAAAAAGCCTGTGCGTCTCCGTTTTCGCACAGGTAACGTTAATATGATGAATGAAGGCCGGTGCCCATATTCGCAGTTTTTCAAGCAACAAGTCCGTTATTTCACCGGCAATGTCTTGCCCTGCACTTATTCATGTCCGGATAACGCCGAAAACCTGCTTTATTTCCGACTGCAGCTGCTCCAGTAAAGGAAAAGAATGGTGCAACGCAATAGTTTCTGCAATCTTTCTATAGTACCATTCCTGCTTTTCTTTTCCACGGCTGAACGCATTCCACACGCTTTCCCCGCTTTTTCGCAATTCTTCGTGTATCGTTTTCAAGTTATGGAGTTTATCTGCGCATATGAGCATACAAATTTCCTCTTCTGCCGTTTTTAATCGCTCGATGGTATGCTGTTTCCGTTCCTCCCACCGCACATTTTTAGGCGGTTCCGTGCAGGCTTCAACAATGCGGGCAACATCGCTTCCAAACTCGGCTTTTATCTCCTCGTTTGTCACCGCAGTATCTTCAACCGTATCATGAAGAAGCGCTGCTGCGACCACTTCTTTGCGGCAGCCTTCTTTTAAAAGCATCATGGCAACCGCATACGGATGCACAATATACGGCAGGTCGGACGCTTTCCGGTATTGGCCTTCATGTGCTTTTGCCGCAAATTCAATTGCTTTTTCCACCATTTCCATCAGAAATTCCTCTCTTCACTTAAACCTGCTTTTATCATCATACCAAAACGGCGCGGCTATACATGAATGAAAATCGAAAAGCTCAGCACTACTTTTGGACTTCTTAAACATCAAAAGAATCCTTGACCGGCACAAAGGCACAGAATATTCCTTCCCATCCTGTCTGAATTGAAAAAGAAGCTGATCCCTGCTTCTTTTTATCTATTTTCTTTGCCTTTACCCCCTCGAATTCTTTTATGTTATCACTTTTTCCCACTTCTCGATATGCTTTATCCGACCATTGCTTGAGCACAGTGATTTGCCGCTGTACCCGCTTTATTTCTTTTTGCTGCTTTTCATACGCCTGTTTCTGCTGACGGAGGCAGAAGTCTTATTACTGCCCATCATCAGCCGAAAAAGCACCCAAATCTATCTTTTCCCTTTTTTACATGATTGGAATCCGTTTTCATTCTCGTAATATGAATTTAATCGTATTGTAATCTTCCTTTCTGCCTATTTGTGTTATAACAAGAGTACGGAGAAGGGAGTTGTCTTATGCACTTAAAAAGGCGAATTGCAGTTATGGCGTTTGCCATATTCGTTGGCACGGCACAACTAAATGCCTATGCAGAAACAGATCAAGGTTCCTTACAGAAAAAATTGGATGAAAATACGCAAACCATCCAAAAGAAAGAATCGGAGAAAAAAGCCGTCGAAAGCAAAATGGAGAATTTGCAAAAAGACTGGAATACATTGCAATCGTCCATTCAAAAAAATAAAGATAATATCGCAGCAACCGAAGCGAAAATCCAGTCAGCAAAAGATTCTATCGAAAAGAAAAAAGAGGAAATTGTAAAGCTGGAGGACCAAGTTTCTGCACGGGAAGGCGTGATTAAAAAACGCCTCGTTGCCATGCAAAAAAACAACCAATACGACTATGTGATTGAAACGATTTTAAACGCGGAAAGCATTGGCGACCTGATCAACCGGGTCAGTGCAGTCGCGACCCTGCTGAACGCTGATACAAGCCTTTTGGATCAGCAAAAAGCAGACCTTGCGAAAATTGAAGCCGATAAAAAAGCCATTGCAGACCAGGAAAAAGTGCTCGAACAGGAGCAGGCAAACTTAAAAAGCAGCCAAGCAAAACTGCAAACAGATTTAAAAGAAAAGGAAAAGGCATTGTCGGGATTAAAATCGAAGTATGACAGCATTCAAAATGAGTTGTCACAAGCGGAACAAAAACAAACCGACTTGAATACGAAAATCAGCAACCTGCAAAAAGAAATAAAGGCACAGCAGGCGGCTGCAAAAGCAAGGGAAGAAGCCCTCGCAAAACAAGCACGCGATGCTGAAGCCGAAAAAGCAGCAGAAGTGCAAGCAGAAAAAAACGCAGAAGCACAAGCGGATAAACCAGCGGAAGCCGGCGCCAAGAAAACGGCCGGAACCAAACCCGCCGCATCTGCCGGCCACAGCACGCCAGAAGGCAAATCCTTTTATGTGACGGCAACATCTTATAACCATGAAGATACGAAGTCGGACATTACTGCTACAGGATATAACATTAAGAAAAACCCGAACATGAAATTGATCGCTGTCGATCCGTCGGTCATTCCGCTCGGCAGCAAAGTCTGGGTTGAAGGATACGGGGTTGCCATCGCAGCCGATACCGGTGGTGCCATTAAGGGCCATATCATCGATGTCCTGATGCCGAACAAAAAAGCTTCCATCGCATGGGGGCGCCGTACGGTCAAAGTGATCATATTGAATTAAGAAAAAGCAGCCTTGAACCGATTCAAGGCTGCTTTTTTATATCCACCTATGGGGTCCCGTATAAAATGAACTTAAGTTTTTACATCAAGCCCGAGCACCAATTTGCATGAAGGAGGCAGCTGCGATATTTTGGTCATTTTATTAAAGTAAATTTCAATTGTTCGCGTCAAAATCAATGATCATCATGGCTTCCGGCAACACACAGAGAGTAGGAATCTTTAGTTTAACTTGTATAGCATAAATTTAGAAGCGGACACGGAACAAACGTGAACATTTTCGGCAGTCCTTTTCCAGGCAGGCGCCGGGATTTTTTCCAAAGAAAAAGCCGGGCCTCCCATGAAGCCCAGCTGGCATGCTTACAATACAGGTGCCATCGTTTCTTTTAATACTTTAACAGAATGGCTAAATTGTTCCTGTTCTTTGTCGTTCAGCTCGATTTCAACCACTTCACGGACGCCTTGGCGGTTAATAACGGCAGGAACACCAATGTACACATCGCTGTTTCCGTACTGGCCTTCCAAAAAGGCAGAGACTGTCAAAACACTGTTTTCATTGTTCAGGATCGCTCTTGTGATCCGGGTCAGAGACATCCCGATGCCGTAAAATGTGGCCCCTTTTCGTTCAATGATATGGTAAGCCGCATCTCTCGTGTTGACAAAAATATCATCTAATGTTTTTTGGTCAATGGTTCCCTTTTGCAGATAGCTTTCAATGGTGTCATAACCGATCGTTGTATGGCTCCAAACCGGAAGTTCCGTGTCGCCGTGTTCGCCGATAATTGCGGCATGGACATTGCGCGGGTCAATTCCGAAGTGGGCGCTTAAAGAGTTGCGGAGACGCGCGGAGTCAAGCACTGTGCCCGAACCGATAACATGTTCTTTCGGCAGGCCGGACTCTTTCCAAGTTACATATGTCAAAATGTCAACCGGGTTGCTGGCAACAAGAAAAATCCCGTTAAAGCCGCTGTCCATGATGCTCTTAATCATGCCTTTAAAAATTTTTGCGTTTTTGGCAACAAGATCAAGCCTTGTTTCGCCCGGTTTTTGCGGGGAACCTGCCGTAATGACAACAAGATCGGCAGTGCCGCAATCGGAATAATCGCCTTTCCAAACGCGGGTCGGCGTAGGCGCAAATGGCAGGCCGTGGTTCAGGTCCATGGCTTCCCCTTCTGCTTTTGCTTCGTTAATATCGATTAAAACAAGCTCTTCTGCAACACCCTGATTAATCATGGCGTAGCAGTAACTTGTACCAACTGCACCCGTTCCAACCACTGCAATACGATTGACCTTTTTCATGTATAATCTTCCTTCCCATCAAAAGTAAAAAATATATCCACTGTATGAAAGCAGTTTTGCAAGCCCGGCATGGCGGGCCCCTATCCAGTCTATGGATATTGTGCCAACTCCTAATGGATTCCATACTGCTTTTCCTTTAAAGCAGGACGATTAAACTTTTGCAGCAAATGCTGCCATACGGTTTGTGAAAGAGATGGACGGCATGCTCTTTTATGACTGAAATGGATCATTCCGTTCATTTTCCTTCATTCCACATGGCTAAGTATACCACCATTTTTGTGATTAGGTTCACATATTTTATGGCGAAAATTTGAAAATTCACCTGCTTGCATGAAGGAAAATGACGGTTTTTCCGTTATTATCCGTTTACATTTTTCACAAATGGTTTTATTCGAAAAGGTCAGATATGTAAACGGTATTCCCTTTTGTGCGCACTTTCACAAATTGACCCGGGCAGAGAAATGAATGGCTGATCCCACCTAAATGATTGAATGCCTGCTCTGTCCTCCAAAAGCGCAGAATCTGCCCGCTTAAAAAAGAATCCGCATCTCATGCATGGAAGCGTGGACGGCAGACATGACAAAAACGCAACTGTCCAGTCATTCAATTGCGCATCATAAATGGACATGGTGTGGACAGCCAGTACGCCGAGCATAATAAAGCCTCACATAAAATCAATTTCATATAAGTGCACTTTTTTCAAAGAAAGCATCTCCTTTTCTCTTCATACCGGCTGCTTTATTTGTACTCTAACAACGATTTCTTAATTTATTATTAAAGAAGAAAAAAACGGTTTCACCGCCAATTCTTTTCTTCCCATCCCCGGTACTTGCTCCGCAAAAAACACGAATGATATTTACCGTTGACTTTTAATTGTTCGCATTTTATCCTTAATTTATCCTTCTATGTAGGGAATGTTCCTTTGCTGTTTTTTAATTTTATAAAGTATTAGACTTTTTTCATTTTACAAGTATAATAATAAGTATCATTTTCTTTGTGCATTTTTCTACCAAATGAAAGGAGCGATTATCCTTGCATCAAATTGATGAAAAGAAAGCACCCCGGATGGCACTGCAGGCAGACATGGATTTTCTCGCCGGGCTGCTGGATAAAGTGATCCTATTTGAAGGCGGCGAAGCATTGCTCAAAACGATCCAAAATATTCGCTCCCTGGCACAAAAAGCGAGGGAAACCGGCGATGAGGCTTTCTACCTTCAATTAAAAAAAGAAATTACAGATCTGAATCCGCCAGAACGGCAGGAAGTCATCCGCGCTTTCTCTACCTATCTGCAATTATTTAATATTACCGAGCAAAATTTCAGAATTAAGCGCCGGCGGGAGTACCAATCGGAAGATACAGACCAGGTTCAACCGCGTTCACTTGAAGATGGCATTGAAACGCTGCGGAAAGAAAAAGTGCCAGCTGAAATGGTTGCAGAACTGTTGAACAGTTTATCGCTTGAGCTGATTATAACGGCACACCCGACAGAAGCAACGAGGCGGACCATTCTGCAAATCCACAAACGAATTGCAGATCTTTTAAAAGCGCTCGAATATGCAAACACCCGTTATGAGAAAAAAGTTATTGAAGAAACGATTTTGAATGAGATTACCATTTTATGGCAAAGTTCCGAAATCCGCGAAAAGAAACCGTCCGTTCTCGACGAAGTGAAAAACGGGCTTTACTATTTCGACAATGTCCTGTTCGACGTGCTGCCGCGCATACACGAAGATTTGGAAGACTATCTGCACGAATCGTACGGACAGCGTTTTAAAGTCCCTTCCTATCTTCATTTTGGCTCGTGGATCGGCGGCGACCGGGACGGAAACCCGAACGTGACCGCGGACATCACCTGGAAAACGCTCGAAATGCAACGTGAACTCGTATTGGAAAAATATAAAAAGTCGCTTACAACACTCCGGGAGCTCCTCAGCCATTCTTCCAAAAAAATAAGCGCCAGCCATGCCCTGCTTGCGTCTGTGGAAAGCGAAGAAAATACAATGCCGGCTGCAAAATTATGGCCGACAAAAGATGAAATTTACCGCAGAAAGCTGACGATTATGATCCATAAACTGGAATGTGTGGGAAAAAACAATGGCGGCTACCAATCCGCAAAGGAGCTCCTTGCCGATCTGTATATGATCCGGGACAGCGTGAACCAGCACCATCCGGCCGGGCATCCGATTAAATTGCTCCGCAAAGTCATCCGCCAGGTCGAATTGTTCGGTTTCCACCTGGCATCGCTCGATATCCGCAACCATAGCGGCGAGCATGAATCGGCCCTTGCCGAGGTGCTTTATAACGTCAATATTGCGAAGGACTATAAAAATCTGTCCGAAGATGAAAAAGTCGCGGTGCTCCTGAAGGCTTTAAACGACCCGCGGCCGATGATTTCAATCTATGATACTTTTACGCCGGAAACGCAGGAAGTCATCAATACATTCCGGATGATCAAACGCGCCCACCAAACATTTGGCGAACGGTCCATCCAGGTATATTTGATCAGCATGGCACACTCGGTCAGCGACGTGCTGGAAGTGCTCGTGCTCGCGAAAGAAGCCGGCCTGTACCGCGTCTACCCGAGCGGGGATATTTTAAGCGAGATCCATATCGCCCCGCTTCTGGAAACGATCGCGGACTTGCGGAACGGCGCGAAAATGCTCGAAACCCTTTTCCAAATGCCCATTTACCGGAACCATTTAAAGGTGCGAGGCAATCTGCAGGAAGTCATGCTCGGCTATTCCGACGGCAGCAAAGACGGCGGCACGATGACAGCGAACTGGCAGCTGTACAAAGCACAGAAAGAAATTCACGAAATGGGCGCCAAATACGGCATCAAGCTGAAATTTTTCCACGGGCGCGGCGGTTCGCTCGGGCGTGGCGGCGGCCCGCTTTATTCAAGCCTTTTGTCCCAGCCGCCAGTTACACTTGGCGACGGCGTGAAAATCACCGAGCAGGGTGAGGTGCTGTCATCGCGCTATTTGCTGCGCGACATTGCTTACCGAAGCCTTGAGCAGGCGACATCTACAATGATGTGTGCCATCACGGAACAAAAACAGAACGAGAAAAATGGCAAAACGCCAAACGAAGAAGCTGTCAGGGCAATGGATAAAATTTCCGAATATGCGCTTGAAAAATATCAGGAACTCGTCTTCCGCGACCCTGACTTCCTGTCTTATTTCAAACAGGCAACGCCTTTAAATGAGATCGGTGAACTCAACATCGGCTCCCGCCCGATGAGCCGGAAAGGGAGTGCCCGTTTCGAAGACTTGCGCGCCATTCCGTGGGTATTTTCCTGGACGCAAAGCCGCCAGCTCCTCCCCGCCTGGTATGCAGCCGGAACAGGTCTGAGCAAATATGTGGAAGAAACCGGCAATTTCAAGTTGCTCCAGGAAATGTATGCATCATGGCCGTTCTTCCACGCAACGATCAATAACCTGCAAATGGCATTGATCAAGGCGGAGCTTTCCACGGCTGAAGAATATACAAGGCTGGTGAAAGATCCTGAAGTTGCCGGCCGGATTTTCGGCCTGATCAAAGCGGAATACGAACTAACGAAGGAAATGGTTTTAAAGATTGCGGACCAAAAAGAATTGCTGGATTACACGCCAAACATAAAAGAATCGGTGCGTCTCCGCAACCCGTACGTCGACCCGCTGAACCTGTTCCAAGTCTACCTTATTTCGCAACTGCGTGAACGCGAAAACAAGGATGAAAAAGCCCGGCACCTGCTGATGGAGGTCCTGCTTACGATCAACGGCATCGCCGCAGGGCTCCGGAATACAGGCTGATAGCAAAAAAACCTGTCTTGAATCAAGGCAGGTTTTTTTGTCCGCTACTTTTTGGGGCCAAAAACTTTTCCGCATGGTAAAGGGCAGCCCATGCTATGGGGGAAACTTGTCCCTTCCTTTTTAACGGAAATTGTAAAAAAATGCAGAACTTATTGTATAATGACTTTAAGAATATGCCGGGGGTGTGCTAATAGATGACTTTATCGGATTGATTTCAGTCATTTTAATTTTTTCTGTGCCGATTGTCGCAATTGTAACGAATTTTTTTAAGTCGCGTGAAAAAATAAGAGTACAAGTTTTGGAGAAAGAACTGGAGCTCGAAAAACTGAAAAACGAAAACTTCCTGCTGGAAACAGAAAAAATGAGGCTGGAATTACAAAAAATGGAGCTGGACGGGCCTAAGGATGAGTGGGTTGTGAAATAAGCCTAGAAAATTAAAGCAAGTTAAAAGAGCGGCCTACTCATTTACCGCTCTTTTTCACCTGCGCATCTTTCCGCTTCTTTTTCGGGAAGGTAATCGTAAATGTTGTCCCTTCGCCAAGTTTGCTGTCGACTCTGATTTTGCCGCTGTGCTTTTCCACAATCCATTTTGCAATGGAAAGGCCGAGGCCGAGGCTTTCCGTTTTCGTCCGTGATTTGCTGACCTGAAAGAAGCGGTCAAATATTTTCTCACGGTCCTCCTCTTTCAGGCCGATGCCGTTGTCCTGTACGGAGATACCGACATGGTTTTTGCTTTCAAAGCAAGCCAGCTCAATTTTCCCGCCGTCCCCCGTGTATTTCATCGCATTGTCAAGCAAAATGACAATGAGCTGGTGGATCCGGTCGCGGTCCCCTGAAAACGTAACCGGCGGGGCGGATTTTAAAATCAGGGTTTTTCCCTGGATGGCCGCCAGTTCTGAAAAATGATCCATAATCTCCCGGAGCAGCTCATCGAGATAAAATGGTTTTCGTTCAATTTCAATTTTATCCGAATCGGAACGTGCCAGTGTCAAGAGGTTGGACACAAGCTTTGTAAGACGGCGGCATTCATTCAAAACAGTGGAAATATCCTGGAGAACATCCCGCACCGTTTCATTCGGCTTGCGCAGCAAAAGCTCCACTCGTGACTGGATCACCGCAAGCGGCGTGCGAATTTCATGGGAAGCATCAGAAACAAATTGCGTTTGTTTATCCCACGCGGCTTTGATCGGTTTTAATGCCCGTTCCGCCAACACCAGCCCGGCGATCACCGCAAGCAGGCTGGCGAGCGCGCAGCCGGCAATCGTAATGATCATCAGGTTATGGAGCATGAGCACTTCCCCGTCAATTTGCGCAAGGAACTGGATTTTCACATCTTCATTTTGCATCATGCCTTTTACCGTGTATGTCCGAAAGTAATGCCCCGCTACCTTGATCGTTTCCATAAAGTGGACATGTGCCGGTGCAAATTCCGCCGCATATTGTTCATAAAGATACACATCCGGACCGTCACTGGGTGTGGACATCAGGTTATTATTTTTGTCCCAGATCAAAATGCGCAGGCGGATATCATTGCCGTGGGGATCGCCGGCTAAGCTTCCACCTTTTTTTTCGATCCGGTCGAGCGCCCTGTAAATGGACTGGTCAGCCTCGCTGTACATATGTGTGCGCACATACATATAAATGACCGTTCCTAAAACGGCAATCAGCAAAATAAATACGCATGCGTTTAATGCCGTCAGTTTGATCCTCGTTTTACGGAACATGAATTATTTGTCCGGCTCCTTTAAAAGGTATCCAATCCCGCGCACATTTTGGATATCTTTATGATAGCCGAACGGTTCCAGCTTTTTCCGCAAATGGTGGATGTATACTTCCACAATCGCAATCGTCGTATCGCTTTCAAATCCCCAGACCCGGTCAAAAATCTGTTCACGCGTTAAAATATTGCCGCTGTTTTGGATCAGGTATTCGAGCAGTTCGTATTGTGTGATCGTCAGTTTCAACGGCTGGCCGTCGACTTTGATTTCTTTTTCTTTTCCGAATAACTCGATGCCGCGGTAACGGAGCGTATGGTCGATCGTCATATTGCCCGATCGTCTGAGCGATGCGCGGATCCTCGCTTTTAGTTCCGCAGCCTGGAACGGTTTGACAATATAATCATCGCCCCCGATTTCAAGCCCTGTGACCCGGTCCTCAAGCGAGTCTTTTGCCGTCACAAACAGGACCGGCGTTTCGACCCGGTCTTTCCGCAACGTTTTTAATATCGAAAAGCCGTCCATCTCCGGCAGCATGACATCAAGCAGGATAATGTCGAAAATATTTTGCTGGGCAAGATACAGCGCTTCTTCCCCGTCTCTTGCGGTTTCCACTTCGAATTCATCTTCGAGCATCCGCTTCATGGATTCCAAAAGGGATACGTTGTCTTCCACAATCAACAGCTTCATCAGTAAAACCTCCATTTTTCCATTATATCAAAAAGATTCTGCTCCTTCTTTCCATTCCGGCGGCTTGCTGCTATGGGAAAACACCCGGATGCGTTTGTCCGGGTGTTTTCCTATATTATTTGTTCTTCGGACTGCAAAAATTTTACGCAGTAAGTATCTTCCGGTTATTATTCGTACCGCAAAGCCTGAATCGGATTCAGTTTTGACGCTTTATTTGCCGGGAAAACGCCGAAGACGACACCGACAATGAGCGAAAAGCCGAACGAAAGGGCAGTAACCGAAAGCGACAGGGTAACGCTCGTGCTTGCAAAGAGCGCTTAAATTTTGATAGCGGCAAACCCGGCCCCTACGCCGATCAGGCCGCCTAATGCACTCAATACGACCGCTTCAATCAAAAACTGGACAAGAATATCTTTCCGTTTTGCCCCGATCGCTTTCCGGATCCCGATTTCCTTCGTCCGTTCCGATACAGAAACAAACATAATATTCATAATCCCGATCCCGCCAACCAATAGCGAGATGCTTGCGATGCTGCCGAGAAGGAGTGACATCGTACTCTGTACGTCGCTCATCGCATCCATGACATCCTGCGAATTGGAAACACTGTAATCGTCCGTATCATGGAAGACGGATAAAAGCGCGTAATTCAACTGGCGTTCGACAAAAGAAACCTGGTCTGCACTTTGCGCCTGAACGTAAACCGAACTGATGGCATTGGAACCGGTCAGTTGCTCGGCTGTTCTGAGCGGCACGAAAATTGTATCATCCCCGCTTGACCCCATCGAGCTGCCGGAAGATTGCAGGACGCCGACCACTTTATAGGAAGTCCCGTTCAGCTGGACCGTCTGCCCGACCGGGTTTTCCCCGGAAAACAAGGTTGATGCCGCACTTGATCCGAGCACAACGGTTTTTAAGCGCAGTTCATTGTCTATATCGGCAAGAAAGCGGCCGTTTGCAACTTTTATATTTTTGATTTTTTGATAAGATGCAGTGGTGCCAACAACGCTAATTGTGGACGATGTTGTTCCGTTTTTGGCAGTGATCCGTCCTGAAATGACCGGGGCAACCCGCTTCACACCGTTCACTTTTTGCAAACCATTGACATCATCGGCCGTAAAATCACTGCTGTCCGAGTCAAGAACGCTGACGCTTAATACGTTTGTGCCAAGGCTGTTAATCGAAGCATTCACGGATTGGGAGCTGGACTGCCCGATCGAGACGAGGGCAATCACCGAAGCCACCCCGATAATAATCCCAAGCATCGTCAAAAACGACCGCAGTTTGCTTGTTTGGATGTTTCGCCATGCCAGTTTAAAAGAAGGCAGAAGTTTCAACAGGATCCCCTCCGTTCTCATATAGCCGGCCGTCTTTAATCTGCACAATCCGCTTGGCCTGTCTTGCAACGCCAAGGTCATGGGTAATTAAAATAATGGTATGGCCTTCCCCGTTTAACTTTTTCATCACGTCCAAAATTTCTTTGCTTGTTTTGCTGTCGAGGGCACCGGTCGGTTCATCTGCAAGCAGAATCGGCGGATTGCAAACGAGAGAGCGTGCAATCGCAACACGCTGCTGCTGGCCGCCGGAAAGCTGTGTCGGAAGGTGCTGGGCACGGTCACCCAGGCCGACTTTTTCAAGGCATTCCTGCGCCAATTGCTTCTGCTCCTGCGGGGCTGCTCCTTGGTACAAAAGCGGCAACTCAACATTTTCAATCGCTGTCAGTTTCGACAGCAGGTTGAAGTTCTGAAAAATAAAGCCGATTTTTTGGTTGCGGATCGTTGCCAGCTCATAATCGTTCAGCTTTCCAACATCATTTCCTTCCAATATATATTCGCCGGATTCCGGTTTATCGAGGCAGCCGATCATGTTCATCAATGTAGATTTGCCGGAGCCGGACGGGCCGATAATCGCGATGAATTCCCCCTCCTCGACGTGGAGGGAAATCCGGTGCAGGGCAGTCACCGTTTCTCCGCCGACTTTATATGTTTTGACTAAATCTTTTATTTCGATAATGGTTTTTCCCATTATTGTGCGCCTCCATGCATGTTAGCCCCATTTCCGCCTGGCATGCCGCCGCCCATGAATCCGCCGCTTGCGCCCGGCATATTGCCTTTTTGCGTGCCACGTCCGGTAGAAGACGAGCTGCTGTTGGCAGTAGGCAGGACAACTTGCTGGCCTTCGCTCAAACCGCTTGTCACCTGGATGTCATCATCATTATAGGCACCGGTTTTGATCGTTGTCTTCGCCACACCGGAATCGGTTTTAACGTATACATACTTTGTGCTGCCATCGGTATGGACGGCATCAACCGGCACATACAGCGCGTTTTTTACGATTTTTGTTGTGATGGTTGCTTCCGTGGACATGCCCACTTTGATGTTTTTTGGATTGCCGATCGACAAGGTGACTTTAAAAGTCGATACGCCATTAGTGTTGGTTCCTTCTTCCGCAACATCCGTGACTTTGCCGTTAAATGTTTTGTCATCCAGGGCGTTCAGCGTAATGTTGGCATCTTGCCCTTCTTTCACTTTGTTAATATCCGTTTCATCGACAGAAATGGTCGTTTCCAATTGATTGTAATTTTTAATATGTGCCACAACCTGGCCGTTTCTTAACTGATCGCCGCTTGCAACGCTGAGCGATGTAATTTCGCCGGAAATCGGGGCCGTGATCGGATCGCTGCCGTCTTCAAAGGTGACAAGTTTGTCTCCTTTTTTCACGGTATCGCCGCTTGAAACGAGTACATCTTCCACTGTTGCCGCCTTGTCCGCTTCTACATCTTTGCTGCTTGCCGATTCAACCGTTCCGGAACCGGTCACTTTTACCGATAATGTTCCTTTCTCTACTGTGGCCGTCTGGACCGTCTTTGTGCTTGCGTCTGCACTGTTTGCCCTGCTCTTTACATAGAAAAGCGACCCTCCCCCGATGACCACAATAATCAAAATCACTACAATGATCCACTTCTTCATCTTTATGTTCTCCTTTCCTGTTTTCCAATTTTATAGAAACTATCTGTTCTTCTTTCTGACTTCATCATGATGGGGAAAACTTAAATTTTTCTTAATGTTTTCGTTGCAAAATGCGAGGATTGAAAAACAGGCCGCACCGTCAGCCCGATACTGCCGGTATATGATGGGAATCGACAAAAAGGATATTCAAGCGTAGCGAATCATGTTATAATATCCAATTATATGACGAAAAAGTGAGGGCCATCGATGAAGAAAAAAATCCTGATGTCTTTTTTAAGCTTAATTGGGATCCTGGTCATCGCCTGTGGCGGTTATGCCTATTATGTTTATCACTCGGCAAAAGCTGCGGCTAATAAAATGCATGAATCGCTGGCAGGCACTTCAAATGAAAGCATCTCAAGCCAGAACGGGCAGCCGATTTCCGTTTTGCTGCTTGGTGTGGATGAACGTGAAAATGACAGCGGCCGTTCCGATGCCATCATTGTGATGACCATTAATCCGAAAAAAGGCACGACACAGCTGGTCAGCATCCCGCGGGATACAAGGACGCTGATCGCCGGACGCGGCACATATGACAAAATCAATGCTGCGTATGCATATGGCGGAACCGATATGGCTTTAAAGACAGTTGAGAACTTTACCGGTATCCAAATGGATTATTATGTAAAAATCAACATGCAGGCCCTGAAAAAACTGGTTAACGCGGTTGGTGGCATTACCGTCAACAACACGATTGACTGGCATGACGAAGGGTACTATAAAAAAGGGTACCATTACAAAAAAGGGGAAATTCATTTGAACGGAGCCCAGGCGCTCGGTTATGTCAGAATGCGCCATCTTGATCCGGAAGGGGATTTCGGTCGCAATAAACGGCAGCGGAAAGTGATCGAGGCGCTGATTCAGAAAGCAACCAGTATTTCTTCGGTGACAAAATATAGCAGTATCCTTGATACGCTTGGCGACAATGTCAAAACAAATATGACGTTTAATGACATGCTGACGATAGAGAAAAACTACCGGAATGCCGCCAAAAAAATTACCCAGTATGAAGTAAAAGGCACGGACACCAACTTTGACGGGATCTATTATTTGTCGGTGTCAGACGTTGAAAAAGAAAAAGTCACGCAGATGCTGGAAGAAAATCTGTCTGGTGATTAAGGAATAGTGGAAACAACAACCCGCTTCAGCATGCAGAAGCGGGTTGTTTTGTCAACGGCTTTCAATAAACCGAATCACCTCTTCAAGCGGCGTTTCCGCCATTGACCCGAGGCGGTGGTCAATCTCGCCGAACTTGAGGTCTTTTGTTACCCGGTTTGGGACGACCACGCATGCCATACCGGCGCGTTTTGCCGCAAGCGACCCATTTGGCGAATCTTCGAAGACGAGGCATTGTTCCGGTTCCACGCCGAGACAGCCGGCCGCTTTCAAATACAAAGCAGGGTCCGGTTTGACTTTTTCCACGTCATCGGAAGATTTGATGCAGTCAAAATACGCAAGCAGGCCAAGCTGACGCAAATAGCGGTGCAGCCATTTCCTGTCGGAGCTTGAAGCCAGCCCGACTTTAAGCCCGAGCTGCCTGGCCGACTTTAAATAGTCTTCCACACCTTCACGAGCCGCGCCTGTTTCGAGCCGTTTTAAAAACATTTCTTCCAGCTTGTGATCCAGTTTTTCTGTATCAAGCGGCTTTTTGATCTGCTCTTTAAGATATTTAAACGGCTTAAAATCCGAATGCGTGCCAATCCCCTTTCCCCACAGCTCAAGCGGCATCTCGCAATCGTAGCCGCGAAAAATTTCACACAGCACATCGTAATGTTCCGATTCCGTATCCATAATCAGCCCGTCGAAATCGAAAATGACAGCTTTTATCATCCCTAAAACCCCTTTCTGTTTCCTTTAACATTATACGTTAAAAACACTCTTCCTCCCAGAATGGTTTTGAAATCTTTTCCAAAATATTAAATACCTTATTCCTTCACAAAGTTGTAAATTATTTCTGGATAATGCCAGTATTTGACAAACCTATGAAAAATATATGAACTTTTTATGAAATTTTTATGAAACATGGTACTATAAGGGTAAATGACAATACAATCTATATTTTTATATTGTAAAATAGGTTAGCACCATAATAAAGGTGAAAAAATAAAAGTACCACCTTTTTTTCATTTGCTTTTATTTGTACACTATTTTACCAAACCGGAAGGAGAGAAAAAATGTGTTGAGGAAACTACCTTGGAAATTGGTGCTGCTTTTGTCCCTCACATCGCTCTTTTTGCTCGGCGGATGTGACACCAAAATTGCAGTGCTCGACCCACAAGGTCCAATGGCGCGGGAACAATATCATTTGATTGTTTACTCATCCATCTTGATGGCCTTTGTATTCGTCGTTGTCCTTGGGTTGTATCTTTATATGGTGATCAAATACAGGGCGTCGCGTCTGCCGGCTGATTATAAACCGCCGCAAATCCACGGCCATAAAGTACTGGAAACGGTATGGACCGCCATCCCGGTGCTGTTGATTATTGCCATTGCCATTCCAACCGTTAAAGCAAACTATTCGGTGGAAGAAACACCAAAATCGATGAAAAACGAAAAGCCTTTAACAGTTTATGTCACGTCATCGGAATGGAAATGGATTTTCAGTTATCCGGAACAGGGAATTGAAACGGTTAACTATGTAAACATTCCGGCTGGGCGGCCAATCAATTTTGAATTGACCTCATCTGGTACGATGGCTTCTTTCTGGATTCCTGAACTTGGCGGACAGAAATACACGATGCCGAACATGACGATGAGACTGATTCTGGCTGCAGATCACCCTGGCGAATATACAGGAAGAAACGCAAACTTCAACGGGGAAGGCTTTGCAAAGATGGACTTCGATGTGTTGGCCCAAACGCCGAAAGATTTTAATGCGTGGGTGAAGGAAGTCAAAAGCAGAGCGCCTCAAATGAAAAAATCGGATTATGAAAAACTGATTAAAAAAGAAGGCCTCGTAGGAAGACAGACTTACACCGGGACCCATCTAAAATGGGATAAACCGGATGAACAAAAAAGCTATTATGAAGAATCGGAAAAAGGTGAGAAACAAAATCACCACCATCACCACGATATGTCCGGTATGGATATGAGCGGAAAATAATCATTGGAATAGGAGGAAAACAGTGTGAAACTTAGTGATTTTTTCGTCACCGGTGAACCGGCCATATATGCCGCCGAAGTTGGTATGGCACTTGGCGCGGCCGCTGTGATCTTTTCTCTAACCTATTTCAAGAAATGGAAATGGTTATGGAAAGAATGGCTGACAACCGTTGACCATAAAAAAATCGGGATTATGTACATTATCGTTGCGGTTTTAATGTTATTCCGCGGCGGTGTCGATGCTTTAATGATGAGAACACAGCTTGCACTGCCGAACCAGCATCTGCTTGATGCAAACCATTACGACGGGATCTTTACGACCCACGGGGTTGTCATGATCTTATTTATGGCGATGCCGTTTTTGTTCGGCCTGATTAACGTTGCTGTTCCGCTTCAAATCGGGGCACGCGATGTTGCCTTTCCGCTTTTGAACGCATTCAGCTTCTGGGCAATGGTTGCAGGGATGTGCCTCTTTAACATTTCATTTATTATCGGGGGTTCCCCTACTGCCGGCTGGACGAACTACTTCCCGCTTGCAGGCACGGAATTTACAAAAGGTGTCGGAAACAACTACTATGCATTGGGCCTGCAGCTTTCCGGGATCGGGACACTGGCCACAGCCGTGAACTTCATTGTCACGATTCTGAAAATGCGGGCGCCAGGCATGACATTAATGAAAATGCCGATGTTCGTATGGTCCACTTTGATCACTTTTATCATCGTGCTTTTTGCTTTCCCTGTTTTGACAGTGGCTTTGGCAGAAGTAACGTTTGACCGTACTTTCGGTGCACACTTCTTTACCATGGGTTCAGGCGGCAGCCCGATGTTGTGGGCAAACTTGTTCTGGATCTGGGGGCACCCGGAAGTATACATTGTATTGCTTCCGTCTCTCGGGATTTATGCGGATATTATTTCGACATTTTCAGGTAAACGATTGTTTGGATATGCCTCCATGGTCGTTGCAATGGCAGGTATTGCATTCTTAAGTTATTTCACCTGGGTTCACCACTTCTTCACAATGGGGAACACAGCAGTCGTGAACTCGTTCTTCTCGATCTCAACGATGATTATCGCGGTTCCGACGGGTGTCAAATTATTTAATGAAATTTTTACGATGCACAAAGGGAAAATCCGAACAACAACACCGATGCTTTGGTCACTTGCCTTTATCCCGACATTTTTGATCGGCGGGGTTACAGGTGTAATGCTTTCCATGGCAGCAGCAGACTATCAATATCACAATTCGTATTTCCTGATTGCCCACTTCCACTATACGTTGATTCCGGCAGTCGCCTATGCATGTTTCGCAGGGCTGTTCTACTGGTATCCAAAAATGTTCGGCTATATGTTGAATGAAAAACTGGGCAAAATTACGTTCTGGTTGTGGATGATCGGCTTTAACCTGTGCTTCATCCCACAATTCTTTGTCGGTCTCGACGGGATGGCACGCCGGATGTACACGTATGAAGCAGGGCTTGGCTGGACAGGTTGGAACTTCGCCTCTACAGTAGGTGCCTATTTCATGGGGATTGGATTCCTCGTCTTGGCTTGGAACATTGTTTACAGCATTAAACACGGCGTTCGCGACACGACCGGTGACCCTTGGGACGGCCGCACTTTGGATTGGGCAACCCCTACACCGGTTCCGGAATATAACTTTGCGAAACAGCCGGTTGTCTCTACTCTTGATGCATTCGCAGAATACAAAGAAAACGGGACACCGATTTACCGGGATGAAGAATACAAACCGATTCATATGCCGAATAACTCCGCGATGCCGTTTTTCTCCGCTGTATCGATGGGGCTTGCAGGTTTCGGCCTTGTCTGGTCCTGGTGGTGGCTCGCCATTCTCGGTGGTTTGATGATGCTCGGCTGCCTTGCATGGAGATCGTTTGACCCGGATAAAGGGCACTATATCAGTGTAGAAGAAATCATTCGCACGGAAAATACAAGAGCAGGAGGTGTAAAACGATGAGCGACGAACATTTGGATACTTCATTGCCGCTTGAATACCAGCGCAATCAGGACCGTTTAACCATTTTCGGTTTCTGGGTTTTCCTGGCAGCTGAAATCACTTTGTTTGCAACGCTGTTTGCGACGTATTTTACACTCCAGCACCAAACAGCTGGTGGACCTGTTCAGCAGGACATCTTTGAGCTCAAAGGTGTCCTGATTGAAACCTTTGTCCTTTTGACAAGTAGTTTTACATGCGGAATTGCCATCTTCAATATGCGTAACCGGAATAAAGGCGCGATGCTCGGCTGGTTTATCGTTACCCTTCTTCTCGGTTTAACTTTCGTCGGCTTTGAAATCAATGAATTTGTCACGTACATTCATGATGGAGCAACACTGCCGACAAGCGCATTCCTTTCCGCATTCTATGTATTGCTCGGAACGCACGGATGCCACGTTTCCCTCGGGATTTTATGGGGAATATCGATTATTATACAACTGATCCGCCGCGGTTTAACGCCGATGACGGCACGCAAATTTTTTGTTGTAAGTATTTACTGGCACTTCCTTGATGTCGTCTGGATCTTTATCTTCACTTTCGTTTATTTAGGAGGGTTGATGAAATAATGGAGCATCATTCAAAATATCCGATCGGCCATATCATCGGTTTTCTGCTTTCGATCGTGTTGACCCTTGTGGCACTGTATGTTGCTTTATATACCAACCTTTCTAAAACGGCGATCATCTGGACAATCGGATTTTTCGCTTTTCTCCAGGCAGGCGTGCAGTTATTTATGTTCATGCACGTCAAAGAAGGCGAAAGCGGCAAAATCAATGTTGGCAATATGATTTACAGTATTATTATCGCGATTGTCGTCGTTTACGGAACCATCTGGGTTATGCACTTTTAAACGAAAAAACCTGCATCCTTTTAGCGGATGCAGGTTTTTTTATGGCTTGTCCGGGCAGACGACGTTTGCAATACGCCAAATCGGCGATCCTTCTCGTTATGGGTTTACCTGAACGCATCAACCGGTATACAACCCGGACGCCGGATGGATGCCTAGGCGCTGGTTATGCCGCACTTATTGCGCTGTATAACCGCCATCCACGAGCAGGGCAATGCCGGTAACAAATTCATTTTCACAGAGGAACACGATGGCATGGGCGATTTCATCCGCACGTCCGAGCCGGCCGATCGGATGCCTTGCCACGAGGCCGTCATAAAAATCGCCGAGTGCTTCTTTATTCACCATGCCTGTTTCGACATACCCCGGGTTCACCGCATTCACGCGAATGCCTTTTGATGCATATTCAAGGGCCAGCGACTTTGTCATCAGGTTGACGGCGCCTTTACTTGCATTGTAGGCAAAAGCGCCCGGTTCGCCGACGTATCCTAAAATGGAGGATGTATTGACAATACAGCCCCCGCCTGTTTTCAACATTTCACGGATGGCATATTTCGAACCGAAAAATACACCGTTTTGATTGACGGAAATGACTTTTTGGTAGTCTTCAAAGCTCAGTTCATGGGTTTCGGCCATGACGCCGATGCCGGCATTGTTCACCATAATATCCACTTTGCCGTACCGGTTGACGGTTTCTGCGACAAGATCGGCGACGGACTGTTCATCAGATGCGTCGGCACGAATAAAGCAAACATCCGCCCCTTTTTCTTTGAGTTCTTTTTCAACCGCTTTGCCGCTTTCTTCGTTGTAATCGGAAATGACCACTTTCGCCCCTTTTTCCGTAAAAGCTTTTGCGGTTGCAATTCCGATCCCGGAAGCGCCGCCTGTAACAATTGCAATTTTATTTTCTAAGCTGGCCATTACAATTCCCTCCCATTGTGAGTATGTACACATTTTCACTATACCGCTAAAAAGTAAGCGCTGTCAATTTTTATATCTATTTTTTGCGAAAAACAGTTTGCCTGGCTGGAATCGTTCTTCAGCCGTTCACTTCCGGTTTTCCAGCGAAAATCCCGGTAAGCAAAAAGCGGCTGCCCGGCATGCAACAAGCATTCCGGGCAGCCGCCTCCTTATTCTGCCACTTTTTCTTTTCTTTCTTTGCTCCGTTTTTCGAGAATCATCTGTTTGAAGTTTTTCTGTTTTTCTTTCGGCCACGATTTGAATTCTTTCAGGAATTTTTCATAATTTGGCAGAACATCATCGATCGCGCCGTATTGCTTAATTTCCCCTGCTTCCAGCCACATCGCTTTCTCGCAAAATTTCTTTACCTGACCCATGGAGTGGCTGATGAAAAAGATCGTTTTGCCTGCATCCTTGAATTCATTCATCTTCTCAAAACATTTATCAGCAAATGTCTGGTCGCCGACTGATAACGCCTCGTCAATAACAAGAATATCAGGGTCAACGTTGACCGAGATGGCAAATCCGAGCCGTGACTTCATCCCGCTTGAATATTTTTTAACAGGCTGATCAATGAACTGCCCGATATCCGCAAATTCAATAATTTGCGGGGTTAGCTCCTTAATCTGCTTTTTGGTAAACCCAAGCATCAGACATTTCAGTTCAATATTTTCAAGGCCTGACAATTCATTGTTTAAGCCGGAGTTAATGGCAATTAGCGATGTTTCGCCGTTTAATTCAATCGTTCCGGTTGTGGGCGGAATAATGCCGGTAATCAGATTGGACAAGGTTGATTTGCCGGCGCCATTAACGCCGACCACACCGATGACATCCCCGTTGCTTGCCTCAAAAGAGATGTTCTGCAAGGCGTAGAAATCATCGCCATAACCGCCCGGCAAAATGATATCGAGAATTTTTTCCGAATTGCTCCGGTACATTTTATACTTTTTCGAAACGTTTTTAAATCTGACAGATATGCTCATAGATTAGAACTCCCTGTTGTATATTCAATACGATTATTATAAAGAAACAAATGCCGTTCGTTAAGCATTATCGGGATCTTTTTCTTCGCGTAAACCATAAAAACAGACAGACGCCAATCAAGATGCCGAAACTGTCAAAAGTGATGACATCTATAAAATGCCCTGTTCTGCCGCTGACAAAACTTTGATGCCATTCGTCGAAATTGGCATAGAAAAAACTTGCCAGAAAGCCGGCCGGGACTGCAAAACGGACAGGAACCAAAACCGTGCGCAAAGTTAGAAGGATCAGCAAAGTACAGACGGCATATTCCGCCACATGGCAGGATTTCCGGATCCAGAATTCAATAAAATCATACGGCAGCGTTGACGTGACAAGCGCACCCCCGTAATAAAATTCGATTTTCGGCAATGTGTTTGCATCGAGGTGTACCAGCTTTTCCAATTCCGGCCGCATGTCCTGTTCCTTATAGGGCTGATTGGAGAAAAGAAACATGGCAGCCATAAACAGGATACATATGCCCGCAAGCACCAACGCGCTTTGTTTTTTCTTCATGAGCAATGGCAAAGCCTCCTATTCGCTCTTTCCATTTTACATGAGTAAGAAAAATGTTGCATCCTTTTTAGGCGTTTTTCTTCCAATGGGCAAAAAAAGAAGTAGCCCTTTTCAGCTGTTTTCGGGAAAATAAAAAACAAGGCATCTGGCCCTGAAACGTTATTTTTCTTTTAAACGGTGGTATGTGTTCCCCTATTTTTGTACCGTAATCGTTTTGGCGTCGCTCCAAATGCCGTTTTTGACAGCATACAACGACAATTTTGTGCCTGCCTTTTGCTTTTTGATTTTCACGATGAACTTGCCATTTTTCCCGGCAACAGCATGGCCGATTGCCGTTTTTCCGGTTTTGACATAGATTTTGGACCCGCTAAGTGCCGTTCCGGTCACTTTCGTTGCGCCTGCTTTAACACCCTGTGCGGACGGTGCCGGCGGTTTTACGGTTACAACTGTGGTCTTTCCTGGATGGTGCGCCGCATCGGTTGCATAGACATACAGTTTTTTGCCAATGCTTTGCGATTGTATCTTGACCGCAAATTTCCCGTTTTTATCGGCTTTTCCGGTTCCAATTGTTGTTTTACCGGCTTTCACCGTGATTTTCGCATATGGCTCCGCTGTGCCGGTGACCTTTTTTGAAAAGTTGGTGACGGTCCGCACTTTTGGCGGAGGTGGCGGTGTTTCATCCGCTACTTTCACTTGCACCGTTCTGCTGGCATAGCCGGTGCTTGTTTGTTTGGCCGAGACGGATAATACTGTGCCCGCTTTTTGTTTCGGAATCGGGACGGAGAATTTACCGTTTTTTACAGCCGCGCTGCCAAGCTTTTTAGAACCGGCTTTTACTTCGACAACAAGGCCGCTTTTGGCGGAGCCCGTCACTTTCGTATCCCGGTCACCCACTTTGTCCACATGCGATGGCTTCGGCGGAATTTTAATGACTGCCAGTTCAGTGATGTTGCCAGCAAAATCTTCTGCTTTAAAAACATTTTTCCCGTCTGCCAGTTTGAGCGTCATCGTTTTGCTGAATTTCCGCATGGCAAACTGGTCCCCGCTCTTTACGTCCTTGCCGAATGGATGATTGAAAATTTCATTCCCGTTTTCCGTGAAACGGAGCCGGTCAAAATTGTCCGTTACCGTCACCTTGACAGTCCCTGCTTCTGTCCGATTGTCGTTCGGCAAACCATCCGCTTTGATTTCCGGTTCTGTCGAGTCAATGATCACTTTTCTGTTGAATTCCATTTTATTTTGTTTTTCATCGATAGCGGAAATTTTCAGGTCAAATACGCCGTCTTTTTTGAACCGGATCGGTTGGCCGGCCATTGTTGAATCAAACAAATAAGTTCCGTCCACATCCTCATCTACCGGTATTTTCACCGGCGAAACAGCCAAATCTTTTCCTTCCACCGTAACAAATCTGACTTTATACGGACTCGTAATCGTTCCGTATACATCTATATCCCTTGAATCATACGGCATCAGCGCAAACGGCTCCTCCAAATGGATGCCGGAAACAGCATTTTTCCCGCTTACTGTTTTAGTGGCATGGTTACCGGCATAATCGTAGGCTGTTACGGTAATCGATTGATTGGCTTTCACGCTGAGCGGGACATGGTACGTTTGTCCGGCGTCCGGCTCCACTGCGCCTTCCAAATTCCCGTCAACAAACAGCAGGATGTATTGAACGCCGCTTCCCCCGTTGTCCATGGCGGAAAAGCTGACTTCATCGGCGTCATGGTCATAGCTGATATGGCTGATCTCCGGCACTTTTGTGTCGACCAGTACAGGAATCTGCATCGTCTGCCCCGGTTTTCCGGAATCGCCCGGTGTTGTCCTAATCTGGTAATAATACTTTCCGTCCGCTACTTTTTTATTGTTCGCAGTGCCGTCCCATGTCGTCTCATCCGGAAGATAAGTATACGGCAGGTCATCCCAGATGTTTTTCGGCAAATCATACTCAGTATAGAGCTTCCGGATTTCTTTTTTGTTCCCGTCCAAAATGCTGAATTCGGCCATTTTGCTGTTCCGCAAGAAAGACAGGACCGGTGTTGCAGTATCGCCCGAACCATCCTCGTCCGGCGAAATGGCAATTTTATTTTGGTCGAAATGGTTTTCTTCAAATAGATCCTCGCCGAGGTAGTAACCGTCTCCATCCACCATGCCGGAGATTTGGAAAAATGACTGTTTCCAGTTATACACCATCTGGTCAAGTACAGGTGCCTTCCCCCAATCCCCTTTAAAACCGGAATAAGGGACGGACAAATCCGGAAGCCCAGATCCTTCTTCATGGAACGTGACAAAACCGTCAACAAAGTAGCCGTTTTTCATTTTCTTTGCCAAATTCGCATCCGCCCTAGACAAGTCAATCGTAATCGTGATGTCTTTTGACCCGCCTTTTGGAATGTTCACAGACGGATTGTCTATCGTGACAGTGGCGCCTTCGATTTCCGCGGAAGATAACGCCAGCTTGCCTTGCGCATCGACCCTGTCCGCGACCGGTTTTGTGCTAACGGTATATTCAGCGTCTCGATTGCCAAAGTTGGTTGCTGTTAAGGTAAAAGAAAATTTGTTGGCGCTGATTTCTTTAAGCGCCACTTTTCCGTCGCTTGTCCCTTTCCGGACAATATACACCGGCGTTGTCACCGCCCTGTCGATTTGCATCAGCCCTGCGCCTTGCTTCCGCGGCGAATAAAACGTTTTGGAATCCGGGTCTGTTAGCGGCATTGCCGTGTTCATGAGCAGTGTCTTTGCCAGTTTTATTTTATCTGCGCCTTTTAGTGACGGAAATGCAGACTGGATGTACTGCAATACAAGCGCAGCGCCGCCCGCAACATGCGGGGTGGCCATCGATGTGCCGCTCATGGTGCCGTACTGGTCATTGTTTAATGTCGAATAAATTTCCCCGCCAGGTGCCGTGATTTCCGGCTTGAAGTCCAAGTTGGACGCCGTTCCCCAAGAGGAGAAAAAGCTCATTTTTCCGGCTTCTGGATTTTGGATTTCGGCTTTCTTTCCGGTAAAGGTGAGGCTTACCTGTTTTCCTTCCGATAAAGCGGCTTTCATCGCTTCCCCGTCCGCCTGCAATACCGAAATTTGCGGAATCTTGATGAACCGGTCTGAAGCCATTTCGAGAATACCGCTTTCATTATTGTAAATGATGGCCCCATTAGCGCCAGCACTTTGGGCATTGGCTGTTTTTTCAATAAGATTTGTATTGCCGCCGCGCGCCATCAAAGCGTATTTGCCCGATAGATCTTTCCCTGCAAAATCTTCTGCTGTGCCATACCCGCAATCCACAACATCGTATGTTTTGTTTACGACATCGTTCGGGTGCCTGCTTCCTGCCGAGAAAAATGGAATGGAGGCCGTCTTTCCACCTGCAACTGTATAATCAAGCAGATCAGCATGGACATTCGTATTTTCCATCGAGGCAACAGACATAGCATTCGGTGCGGTACCCGGTGCATTGACGGTGCCAATGTCCGGGTTGGATGCAAACGGGCTATGTTCTTCCCCGCCAATTTGGCCTTCGTTTCCGGCTGCAACGGACATGAAGATCCCATTGTCGACTGCGCGGTTAACCGCTTTTTGTTCCGGATCATTTCCATCCGTAGATGCATCCGGCGTGCCAAAACTCATGTTTAATACGTCCGCACCGAGTTTAATGGCATCATCAATGGCTTTCATATAAATGTCGCCATACGTATATGCCTGATCCTGGTCATTGCTGTACACTTTTAGCGCCAAAAGCTGGGCCTCCGGTGCAATTCCTTTCACGCCGCCTTCCGATTCATTGCCGTTTGCCGCCGCAATGCCCGAGACGTGCATGCCGTGCATGGAAGCACCGTCCCCTTCATCTATAATGTTGGTATTTTTATCTGCATAGTTATAGCCATACGGGACTTTTGCCGTAAAATATTTCCCGGAAAGGGCATCTTTTTTTACGAGATCGGAGACTTTTGCCTGGGTCAGTTTCGGCACCGTGCCTTCCGACAGCACCATATCTTTGTGGCGGTAGTCGATCCCTGTATCAATGACGCCGATGACCATGCCTTGCCCTTTATACTTTAAATTCCATGTTTCAGGCGCGCCGGTAAGGCCGTTGCTGGATACGGATTGTAGCTTGTCCTGCGGCCGTTTATACCGGTTGACGATATAAACATGGGATACATTTTCAATTTTCTTTAATTCTTTTATTTTGCCGTATGGGATGGTGCCGCTGATGCCGTTAGCCACTGTTGTAAACTGGTTTTCTACCTTAAGCGGCAGTTTTTTGGACCGGATGGCTGAAAGAACACCAGATTGCTGGTCTTTGATTTGTTGCTGGAGTTCTGTTTTTTTGTCTTTGGAGAGATCTTTATAGCGGATGCCGCGCTTTGTTGCGTAAGTAATGGCCGGCGATCCGGCGAGCTCAATGATGACGCGCACTTGCCGATCCTCTTTATATTTTTCCGCCTGATCGAGCCCGTCCGGTTTCTTGCGGTCAGGCATTTTCACCAATGGATTCGTTTTCTCTTTTCCGGCGGCTTGTGATTTCGATGGCGCCAACAGGATCCCGTTTGAAAAAATGAGTACAACCGTTAAAAGCAAGAATACTAGTTTTTTAGCCGTTCCGGCATTTTTCATTCTCTTTCCCCCTTAATTGCACATCCAAAGGCAACCAAATGGCTGATCCGGCTGAAATAAAACCGGTATCAATATTTTTTGGATTTTTTTGCCGAAAGGTGCATCTGCCCAGAATATATCATGCCTTATTTTTAAAGTAAAGAAAAATCAGGCTCATTTTTTCGGCAAATTTCTGCAAGCTACGCCTGCTTTTGCAGAAAGGGAAAATCGTACTGAACCTGCATGAAACGGGAAAGAAGGACCGGTACAAATACGGGGGCGGCAGCAATACGGGCGGTTCCGGAGAGATGGCCGGATCAGTGAAAATGTTGTTCCGCCTGGGCTGCGGTAGTCCGGCAGTATTCTGCCAGTGCGCGAAAAAAAGCCCCGGACGTCAAATCCGCCCGGGGCACTCCATGAATACTATTCAAGCATACGGTTTACGAGATTCATAACTTCATCGCTTAAGCGTTTGTTCCGTTGTTCGCTCTCCGCGAGGCTGTCCGCTTTCACACCAAAGTAGAACTTCACTTTCGGTTCTGTTCCGGACGGGCGCATGCAGAACCATGAACCGTCTTCAAGGAAAAATTTCAGCACATTGGACTTTGGCAGTTCAATTTTTGACGTTTCTCCCGTTTTCGCGTTGGTCCGCACTTGTGATTGATAATCCTCGCGGGCGGATACGGGGATGCCCGCCACTTCTGTTAACGGATGGGCACGGAAGTTGGCAAGGATGCCGGCGATTTTTTCCGATCCTTCTTTTCCTTTCAAAGTGAGCGATGTTAAGGATTCCTTATAGTAGCCGTACTGTTCGAAAATGTCAAGCAGGCCTTCATACAATGTTTTTCCCATCGACTTATAGTAAGCGGCCACCTCCGCAGCAAGCACTGCCGACTGCACCGCATCTTTATCGCGCACAAAATCGCCGATTAAATAACCATAGCTTTCTTCATACCCGAATAAGAAAGTATGGGCACCGGTTTTTTCAAACTCTTTGATTTTTTCACCGATGAATTTAAAACCGGTCAAAGTGTCGATCGTCGGGATGCCGAAAGACCGGGCAATATCGCGGCCGATTTCTGACGTCACAATCGTTTTGATGACAATACCGTTTTCAGGCAATGTCCCTTGCTTTTGTTTTTGTGTTAAAAGATAATGGAGCAGTAATGCACCTGTCTGGTTGCCGGTTAAAACCTCGTATTTTCCTTCATGGTTTTTTACGGCAACGCCAAGACGGTCAGTGTCCGGGTCGGTGCCAAGCAAAATGTCCGCGCCGATTTCTTCGCCGTAGCGGATGGCAAGTTCAAAAGCGGCATGTTCTTCCGGATTTGGCGATTTTACTGTTGAGAACTCGGAATCCGGCAGCTCCTGTTCTTTTACAACGGTGACGTTTTGAAAACCGAAATTTTCAAGGCCGCGGCGGACCGGGAGATTGCCTGTCCCATGCAGCGGCGTATAGACGATTTTGAAAGAATCTGCAACCGAACTGATCACTTCCTTGTTTTGGCGGAGTTTGATGAGCTGGTCCTGGTAAGCTTTGTCTACATTTTCGCCGATATAAACGAGCAAGCCTTTTTCGATCAGATCCTTTTCTTCGCCGACTTCGACAAGCAGCTCATTTTCGACACGGTTCACATAGCCTGTCAGTTCGTCCGCTTCTTTTGGTGGCATCTGCCCGCCATCCGGACCGTAAACTTTGTAGCCGTTGTATTCTTTCGGGTTATGGCTCGCTGTGATGACAACGCCGGCATAAGCGTTCAAGTACCGGACCGCAAATGACAAAAGCGGCGTCGGATGGAGGGAATCAAATAAATAGGCTTTGATCCCATGCTTGCCGAGCGTTTTTGCAGTTTCAAGCGCAAACTCCGGCGACTTGCGTCTTGAATCGTAGGCAATCGCGACCCCGCGGTTTACGGCTTCTTCCCCCTGGTCGAGAATGAAGTTTGCCAGCCCTTCTGATGCTTTCCGGACTGTATAAATATTCATGCGGTTCGTGCCGGCGCCCAGTTCCCCGCGCATACCGCCCGTTCCGAACTCGAGGTTTTTATAAAAGCGGTCTTCCAGATTTTTTTCATCCCCGCTTACGCCGGCTAATTCTGCTTTTAATGCGGCATCCAGCTCTGCAAAGCGGTTCCATTTTTCATAAGAAGTTTTCCAATCAGTGCTCATGTTGGCCTCCTGTAAAAATTTTTCTATTTCCATATTAGCATAAATTTGTTGAAATCCCAGACCTTAATGAATGTGAAGGCGAATTTTCCCGCATCTAACTTTTATAGCGGCCGGAAAAAACGTTGCTGTAGACCCACCCTGCCCTTCATTGTTATGATAGAGAAGTAAACCAAATGGAAGTGAAAGCAATGAATGAAGAAAAATACCAAAATTTAAAGTTAGGCGAGTATGGCATTATGGTCAGCATGGCGGCTTATTTAAGCCTGTCGGTGCTGAAACTGGTAATTGCCTTCTATACGGATTCAAGCGCCCTGAAGGCAGACGGGCTGAACAATATTACGGACATCCTGTCTTCGATCGCCGTCCTGATTGGGCTCCGCCTCTCCCGGAAACCGGCGGACCGCGACCATCCTTACGGGCACTGGAAAGCGGAAAATGTCGCCTCCATGGTTGCTTCTCTCATTATGATGGCGGTCGGCATCCAGGTGCTCTATGATGCCATTGTCTCGATCATACATGGAAAATCCGAATCCCCGGATATGGCAGCGGCATGGACCGGATTCCTTTGTGCCGCCGTCATGTTTTTTGTCTATTTGTACAATAAACGGTTATCAAAACGCATTAACAGCCAGGCGGTGCGGGCAAGCGCGATGGATAATTTGTCCGATGCCTGGGTGAGTATCGGCGCGAGCATCGGCATCATCGGTTCGCAGTTCCATCTTCCCTGGCTTGACCCGGCGGCTGCGATTGTTGTCGGCTTTTTGATTTGCAAAACCGCCTGGGAAATTTTCCGCGATACTTCCCATCTTTTAACAGACGGATTTGATGAGTCGGAGCTGGAAAATTATAAAGCGAAAGTACTAAGCGTAGCCGGCGTCCAAAGTGTGAAGGATATTAAAGCGCGGCAGTACGGAAACAATACGGTCATTGATCTTGTCATCGGCGTTGATCCGTCTCTTGATTTGCGCCATGCCCATGACATTTCCACAAAAGTGGAGAATTCACTGATCCGCGATTGTGAAGTATATGAGGTCATTGTGCATGTAGAGCCGGCGGAAAGTTAAAACCCGGACTTGCAAGCACGCCAACTGGTGATGCAGGTACATTCGAAGGAAAGGTGAAACCCGGACTTGCAAGCACGCCAGCAGGTGCCCTTGTCCATTCAACCAGTGCCTTTTCCGGTTGTTAAAAAAGGATGCGAATACCACGCATCCTTTTTCGTTACAATTTTACAATTGTCCGACCCTGAAGCTTGCCTTCCAAAATATCCGAAAGGGCGGCCGGGACTTGCTCAAGGCTGATTTCCCGAACAATTTCACTCGTCAAATGTTCCGGTTTAAAATCGCTGGCAAGTTTTTCCCAAATTTTCACCCGGAGATCCATCGGGCAAAAAACAGAATCGATTCCGAGCCAGCTGATAGCGCGCCCGAGAAACGGCGTTACGGTCGTTGTGACTTCCCTTCCACCTGTAAGACCGCTCGTTGCCACCGCCCCGCCGTACTGGAGTGTGCTGATGATGTATTGTGTCGTTTTCCCGCCGACAGGATCGACTGCAGCTGCCCATTCTTTTTTGCGAATCGACTGGTCTTCATGGTCCGTAACGGCTTCCCTGTCGAGGATACGGGCCGCACCGAGCCGTTTTAAATAGGCGTGTGCCTCTTTTTTTCCGGTTGAGACCGTGACTTCATAACCCCTTTTTGCCAAAATGTCGACAGCGACACTGCCGACACCGCCGCTTGCCCCGGCAACAAGCACCGGCCCCTGTCCCGGTTTGAGCCCGTGGTCTTCCAGTTTTTGCACGGACAGCGCTGCCGTAAAGCCGGCTGTCCCTAAAATCATGGACTCTCTTAACGTCAGCCCTTTCGGAAGCGGCACGACCCAGGCAGCCGGCACGCGCGCCATTTCACTGAATCCGCCGAAATGCCCGGTGCCCAGCTTATAGCTTGTGACGATCACTTCATCGCCTTCTTTAAAGCGGCTGTCAGCGGATGCAAGCACCGTTCCCGCCAAATCAATTCCCGGTATGAATGGATACGATTTGACAAAGTCCCCTTTCACGCCAACAAGCGCATCTTTGTAATTGACACTTGAATAGGCGACTTTTACGGTGACTTCCGCGTCCGGCAGCCGGCCCGTATCCCATTCCTGTACGGAGAGTACCGGCTGTGATGCATTTTCCATGACCAATGCACGAAAAGTTTCTTTCAATGCAAAGCACCTCTTTTTACTCGGCTCTTGTCAAGTCAAGATTGTATTGGTAAACTTCCTGATCTGAAGAAAGTTTGTACCCTTTATTCGGATTGTAATCGATGATGACTTTCTCACCGAGCTGTTTTTGGCTTGCCTTCGACACAAGGAGCGGAATGCCATAAACATTAAATAAATCGTCATCTTCCCGTTTATGGTCAATTTTTAAAGAATGTTCCGCAGCAATTGTACAGCTCCCGACAAAGACCGCCTCAATCCGGATGCCTTCGCCTTCTTGAAATTCAATTTGTTTGAATTGGGAGAGTGCAGCGGGTTTGATATCAATTTCCATCTTTCTCACCTTTCTTTTACAAATGATTTCATTATCGTACCCGCTTTTCCCTTTTGTAAAACAAAAATAGCACATCTTTTATTGTCGGCAAGTGCCGGGTATTTCCTTCTTTTTTTGGCACGTGTCTGAATTCCCGTCCTGCACGCCCTGTTCCTTTCAGCGCCGGAAAAAGGAGACTATGAATGTTTCCATTTATATCGCAAAATCCGGCACAAAAAGATGAGGCTGCCGAAATTTCGCTTCCACAGCCGTTTCGGTTCGCGCAACAATCGGAACAGCCACTCGATCCGCAATTTCCGGAACAAATACGGGGCGCGCGGTACGTTTCCGGATGCAAAATCAATAAATGCGCCGACGCCGAGCCGTGCTGTGCAAGAAAGTTCCTGATCGAAGCCGGCAATGAATTTTTCCTGCAGCGGAACGCCCATTCCGACGAGCAGCACATCGGCATGCGAGCGGTTAATCATCGCCACAATCTCATGTTTTGATTGAAAATACCCGTGGTGGCAGCCGGCAATTTTCAAATCGGGATAATCTTTGCGGAAATGTTGTATCGCACTTTGCAGATTCGTTTCGGTAGCACCGAGCACAAATACGGAGAAGCCGTTTTTTTCACAGCGCTTTAATATTTTCGGCGTCAAGTCGGTACCGTTTAAATTGCCGGCAAGCGGAATGTCAAACAGTTTTGCGCCGATTTCAATCCCGACCCCATCGTTGAGCAGATAGTCGGCTTCATTGATAATTCGGTAGTAGTCGCGGTCGGTTTGGGCGATATTGTAGCAGTGCGCATTCAAAAAGAACACATTGGTTTTGATCCCTTCGTGTACCCGGCTCTCAAATTCGTCCAAAAATTGTTCTTCTGTAATTACGGTCAAATCGATATTGCCAAATGCCTTTTTCAAAACAGTTTTCTCCTTAGCACGGTGAAATGTTTCCATGTTTAGTATATACGTTCCGTGCACCGCCGGCAATGTAAAATCCCGGTCCGCCAATGCCTGGGCAAAAAGGGAAAACCCGGCTTGTGGTCATAAAAAGGCGCCCTTTGCTGATACCGTGTTTTTTGCAGCAAGGGCGATATACGGTTTTGTTCGAGTGCGGTAGACGGGCTAAGGAAAGGAACTTGATGGAAATCCGGACGTGAAACGGTGCTGCCATGTGTTAAACATTGGAAAATCGCAAGGAAGCGCCGGCCGGCCGTTAAAAAACGGATACATGCCGGCAAAGCTAGTGCTGGTTCTGCTCCCTGAATTCTTTTGGGGTGAGCCCCATATATTTTTTAAAAAGCGAAGTATAGTAGCTTTGGTTGCAAAAATGGAACAGAAGCGCAATTTCGGAAATAGTAATATTTGTATGGAGCAAAAAATAAATCGATTCTTCAATCCGCTTTTTATTAATATAATCCGTCACCGATACGCCGGTCTCTTTTTTAAACAAGTGGGACAAGTAGCTCGGATTCAGGTAAACATGTTTCGCCAGCGATTCAAGCGTGATCACCTGTAAAATATTTTCATGAATATATGCCACAGCCATATGAATCGCATGGCTGTAGCGATTTTCCTGTTTCCTTGCCTGCTGAACGGCTTCCGTAAAATTTCGCAACATGCTGTACTCGAGTTCGAACAGCTTTTCCTGCGTCTTTAACCTTTCAATCTCCAAAATATGCGCATCGCTGATGTTAAAAGCGGTTTCCGGTGGCACGCCCGCTTCGATCGCCGCCCTTGTAAACAGCGTGCAAATACAGATGAGTGAATTACGGAGCGAGCGGATCGGTTCTTCCGCAAGTTTAGCCCGCTCCAGCGTATTGATAGTTTTCAAAACGGATTCGGCTGCTTCCACTCTACCTTCTTTTACAGCATTCAACAACTGCTTTTCCATCATATAAGGCGGATGGAGAAAATATTCACGTTGGTGTTCAACGCGGTATGAAAGGTAGCGTTCTATAATGGATTTGCTGATGGCAGACTGTTTCATCGGAGCCGCCCCAATACCTAAAAATTTTATTATAGATCTAAAGATTCTAATATCATTGTATGCGCATACAGGGTAATATTCAAGTGTAATCATCAAAACTAAAGGGGGCTTTCATATGTGGAAAAAAGCGGGCGTTATTTTGGCAGCGCTTACGCTTGTTATCGGCGTGCTGGCCGGATGCGGCAGCAATTCAAGCTCGAAATCAAGCAAAAGCGGCAGTTCCTCAAAAAAGATTGTGTTAAAATTCGCGGCACAAAATGACAGTACACCTGCGACAAAAGCAGTCATTGCGGCTTTTAACAAACAATCGAAAAAGTACCAGGTAAAATGGGTACAAATGACGAATGACTCGGCACAAATGCACGACCAATTGCTGACATCGCTCTCCAGTGGATCAAGTGAATATGACATCATGTCCATGGACGTTGTATGGGGCGGCGAATTTGCCGGTGCCGGATACCTTGTCCCGATTGACAAGAAAATGATGGATGCCAATTTGGCGAAAGACCAGTTCAATGCCGGTTCGATGGCTTCCGGCAACTATGAAGGGAAACAATATACGCTTCCATTCTTCCCGGACCTCGGCATTCTGTATTACCGTTCCGATATTGTCAGCAAGGAAGATGCAGCGAAACTCGAAAGCGGGGACTACACCTATAAAGAACTCGGGGACATGGCTGCAAAATATGCCGGCAAAAACGGAACGACAAACGGCTTTGTTTATCAGTCCAAACAATACGAAGGCTTAACAGTCAATGTGACAGAATTCACGAATCATTATAAAGATATTAAAGGCGGCCTTGAGACGATGTATCAATTTACAAAAGCATCATGGGCACCGAAAGATTTGCTGAACTATATGGAACAACAAACGCTGGACAGCTTTGCACAAGGAAAATCTGTCTTCGCGCGGAACTGGCCGTACCAGTATGGCACCATTAAAACAGGCGGGGAAGGCGTAAAAGTGGACATCAAAAATGTTGGCATTGCTCCGCTTCCGAACGGCGGCGCTGTCGGCGGCTGGCTTCTCGGCATCAACAAAAACTCAAAACATGTAGAAGGCGCATGGGAGTTTGTAAAATTCGTAGCCGGCAAAAAAGGGCAGAAGATTATGTCCACAAAAGGCGGTTACCTGCCGGGATATAATGATTTGCTGAATGATCCTGATGTCCAAAAACAAAACAAAATGCTGACCATGCCAGGCTTCCAAAAAGCGTTGAAAACGACGATTGCCCGCCCGGTATCCGCGAAGTACAGCAAAGTATCCGACACGATCCAAATTGCGGCCCACAAATATTTAAGCACAGGCCAAAATCTGGATGATGCAGTCAAAACGATCCAGGACGCAACAGGCGAATAAGCAACCGTCCGGGAACGCGTTTTACTCCCTTTCCGTCCCCGGGCGCCTGCTTTTCATCATGATTTGATATCGGCGAAAGGCTCTATTGAATAGAGCCTTTTTTAAAAAGAAATGAGGGGGCGCTGCATAAACTGTGCATCCTCCGTACGGGAAGAAACATTACAGTGAAAAGAGGTGCCAGCATCATGAAGAAGAACCGCTTGCAGGCTTTTTTATTTATCCTTCCAGCCCTGCTGTTTATCGGCGTATTCTCGCTGTGGCCGATTTTTCAGTCACTCCGCTATACCTTTTTTGATTATCAGCTGAATAACCAGCAAAAATCGGGGCTGTACATGAGCCCGCGCTATAATTTCGATTTATTTGACGAAACGCAAACGTATGTCAGGCTGTTTCTAACAGAAGACCGGGAAAAAATCACCGACCCGGCCGACTGGCAAAAAGTCGACAAGCTGGTCCATCGCGTTGCCAATGTTGCCAAGCAGTATAAAGGCAGAAAAGGCGTCCAAAAAATCAGCCAGGCCGACCAGAAAAAGCTGATGGGCCTTTATACCGACTCATCCAAACTGGTAAAGGAAATCAACGCCAAATACAATACGCAAAACGGAAAAAATTTATCAAAAATTGTAAAAGATTTTAAAAGCAGCTTTGTACCCTCCAACTTCATCGGCTTCAAGTCTTATAAAGAAGCATTGCATGACAAACGACTCGGGCATGCCTTATGGAATACCGTGCTCTTTACCGTCGTTTCGGTTTTCCTTGAGTTCGTCCTCGGCCTCGGCCTCGCCATGATTATGAACAAAGCGTTCAGAGGGCAAGGCATTGTAAGGACAACTTCGCTGATCCCGTGGGCAATTCCGACCGCGGTTGCCGCGCTCATGTGGAGTTATTTGTATGACGGCACAAGCGGTGTTGTCGCGCATTTTTTCCAATCCATAGGGCTAATCAGCGATTCGCGCATTCTGCTATTAACGGGATCCGGCGCGATGGTATCCACGATCTTAGCCGACGTTTGGAAAACAACACCTTATATGGCCCTTTTGCTGCTTGCCGGCCTGCAAAACATTTCCAAAGGGTTGTATGAAGCCGCATCCATTGACGGCGCAACAAAAATCCAGCAATTTTTCAAAATTACGCTGCCAATGCTGAAGCCTTCTATTTTAGTCGCACTGCTGTTCAGGACACTTGACGCTTTTCGCGTTTTCGACCTGATTTACGTTCTGACAGGCGGCGGTCCGGGCGGGGCAACAGAAACCATGTCTGTCTACGGTTACAAAACGATGTTCGGGCAAACCAACTTCGGCTACGGCTCCGTCATTGTCATCATCATGTTTATTTGCGTCGCCATCATCGCAACCATTTACATTAAAGTGCTCGGCGCCAATCTGATGGATAAAAACTAAGGAGGGATGGCCATGAAAACGAACCGCAAATGGAATGTGCTCATCATCGCCCTGATTGTCGTATTTTTATTTGGGATGATATTTCCGTTTTTCTGGATTTTTATCACCTCCTTTAAGCCTTCCGGGGAAATTTTTGGCGATGGGGCTTTTCGGGTCTTTGCCCATCATCCGACATGGGAAAATTACACGCAGATTTTCCAAAAAGGGATCCTGACATCGGTGAAAAACAGTTTTATCGTTGCGACAACGACAACGGTTTACATTATTTTAATTGCCACGTTTACGGCTTACGCAATTTCACGCTTTGATTTTAAAGGAAAAAACCTGTTGCTCGGGCTGATTTTGGCGGTTTCGATGTTCCCGCAAATGATTGTCACCGGGCCGATTTATAATTTGTTCCTGCATTTGCATTTAACGAACTCGTATGCGATTGTCCTGCCGTATTCGACGATCACCCTGCCGACTGCGGTATGGATCCTGGTGACGCATTTCAACCAGATTCCGCTCGCACTTGAAGAATCGGCAAAAATTGACGGTGCGACGCCGGTCCAGACGCTGTTCCGGATTGTCTTCCCGCTTGCCGCGCCAGGTGTTTTTACAACTGCGATTATTACATTCATTGCCGCGTGGAACGAATTTTTGCTGACGATTACCTTAAACTCGGACGCTAATTATCATACTGTGCCGGTCGCGATTTCTTTCCTCCGCACCCAGTTCGAAATACTTTGGGGACAGGTCGCTGCCGCTACCACAGTCGTCACGGTCCCGACCCTGATCATCGTCCTTCTGTTCCAGAAACAAATCGTCTCCGGCCTTACAACAGGCGGGGTGAAAGAATAAAAATTTCCGCTAGCGGAAACGTTCCCCCCGGTATTGCGCGCGCGGCGTTTTCCGGAATCTCGCCTGCCGGTGTCTGACCCCCGGATGAATACATGAGCCAGCGGTCGATCCGATATGAGCGAAAAAAGGGCTTCCCGGACGGACCATAAGAAAAACAGGGCGCTTGCACCATGCCCTCTTCGAATTTGGAATTTTTGGAGGAACAGCGTATGACATGGGAAATCACGAAACACGAATTGGACAAACAAATGCTGCTGGTCAATGAAAGCTTATTTGCACTCGGGAATGGCTATCTTGGCGTGCGCGGAAACTTTGAAGAAGGCTACCCGGAAGAAATCCCTTCTATCCGCGGCACATATTTGAATGCTTTTTATGACATTACAGAAATCCAGTACGGGGAAAAAGCGTACGGATTTCCGGAAACCAGTCAGAAAATGCTGAATGTGATCGATGCGCAGACCATCGAAATTTTTCTTGGAGAAGAAAAAGAACGCTTTTCTCTTTTTGAAGGGGACGTTCTCGGTTTTTCCCAAACTTTGCACATGAAACGCGGGTTTTCCGAACGCGCCATCCATTGGAAATCGCCTTCCGGAAAAGAAATCAAGCTCACTTTTTCACGGTTGGTTTCTTTTACACAGCGGGAACTGTTTGCGATTCAAGTGAAAATGGAGCCGGTAAACTTTTCCGGGCCGGTGCGGGTGATTTCCACTGTCAACGGTGATGTGCAAAATTATGTCGATAAAAACGACCCGCGGACCGGATCTGCCCATGCAAAAAGGCTGGCTGTGACAAAAGCAGCGGCGGAGAGCGGCACGATTGTACTGCTTGCCCGCACATTTGCTTCCGGGCTTGAAACGGCTTGTGCCGCAACCCATGTCGTTTCCGCCTCTTGCGAATGTCATTATGAACAAGGCGAACAAAAAGTGCGCGCAATCATCGATTTCAAGCCCGGCGAGCCGGTGTCCCTTACAAAATTTGCGATTTACACGGACACGCTCCGCCACGGGGACCATGCCGCAGAAAAGGCGGCGGACATCCTAAAAAGCATGCAAGACAAAGATTTTTCAGCACTATTACGGGAGCAGGAGCAATATTTAGCCACTTACTGGCAAGCAGCGGACATTGAAATTGACGGCGATCCGAAACTGCAGGAAGGGATCCGTTTCAATCTGTACCAGCTCCTGCAATCTGTCGGAAAAGACACCGCCAGCAATATTGCGGCAAAAGGGCTGTCCGGGGAAGGTTATGAAGGGCATTACTTTTGGGACACGGAGATTTATATTTTCCCGGTGTTTCTGTTGACGCATCCGGAACTCGCGCGGCATTTGCTGCTGTACCGTTACCATATCCTTGACCATGCAAGGGCAAGGGCAAAAGAAATGGGCCATCAAAAAGGCGCGCTATTTCCGTGGCGGACGATCTCCGGCACGGAATGCTCCCCGTATTTCCCTGCCGGCACAGCGCAGTATCATATTAGCGCGGACATCGCTTACAGTTATATGCAATACTGGTATGCCACGCAAGATCAGGACTTTATGAAACAATACGGCATCGAAATCCTCGTGGAAACGGCGCGGCTTTGGCTTGAGGTTGGGCATTACCGGGAAAAGGACGGCAAATTTGCGATTGAAGATGTGACCGGGCCGGATGAGTACACGTCCATCGTTAATAACAATTACTATACCAATGTGATGGCAAAATACAATTTAAAATCAGCTCACAAATTTTACTACTGGCTGAAAGAAACAGATGCGGCCTTTTTTGCGGCATTTGCGGCGCGGCTTGGCTTAACGGACGAAGAAGCGGCAAGCTGGCGGAAAGCAGCGGATGCCATGTATCTCCCTTATGATGAAAAGCGCGGCATTCACAAACAGGATGACAGCTTTCTCGATAAAGCGGTCTGGGATTTTGAACATACGCCGAAAGACCATTACCCGCTCCTTTTGCATTATCATCCGCTCACGATTTACCGGCATCAGGTGTGCAAACAGGCGGACACGGTGCTCGCGCATTTTTTGCTGGAAGAAGAGGCCGATCCGGAAACGGTCCGAAACTCGTATCATTATTATGAAAAGGTCACAACACACGATTCATCGCTGTCCACTTGCATCTTCAGCATCATGGCGTCCAGGCTCGGCGAAACGAAAAAAGCGTATCATTATTTTATCGAAACAGCCCGTCTTGATCTTGATAACACGCACGGCAACACAAAAGACGGCCTGCATATGGCCAATATGGGCGGGACATGGCTATCAATCGTGTACGGATTCGGCGGCATCCGGATCAAAGAAAATGGGCTTTTCTTAAACCCGGCCATTCCGGAACAATGGGACCGCTATTTATTCCGTCTCACCTACCAAAACCGCAGGCTCCAGGTGGAAGTCACGCGCCATGCGTTCAAAGTGGCATTGCTGGAAGGAGATGTGCTGGACATCCATATCGGCGGCCGGACAGAAACGCTGCAACCAGGCAGGACGGTTACCCGGCCGATTCCCGGATTGTGAATACAGGCGTTTTCATTGCACAAAAAATAGAAAAAAGCGGCGGGACCCTTTTTACAGTGGTTTCCCGCTGCTTTTTTCGGAACTTCTGAACGAAGCGGGCTTTAACCGGCAACAGTTGGCGTTTCCTGCTGAAGGAATCCGGCTTCTATTTCACTGTTGTGCCAGCTTTCGTGTATGAAAAAGCCTGCTCAAAATCGGCAATCAGATCATCCGGATTTTCGAGGCCAACCGATAAGCGCAACAAGCTGTCGGAGATGCCGCGTTTTCTTCGGTCCTCAGGCGGCATTGCGGTGTGGGACATTTTTGCCGGATAAGACAGAATCGATTCTACAGCGCCGAGGCTGACGGCAAAGACCGGAATTTTTACATGGCTGACGAATGTCCGGAGCGCTTCCTCATCTTCCAGTTCAAACGACAATACCGCGCCCGGCCCTTGTGCCTCCAGCTTTTGAAGCGCATGCTGCGGATGGTGCCCGAGCCCCGGATAATACACGTTTCGCACAAGCGGATGCGCATCGAAGAAATGTGCGATTTTCACCGCTGACTGCTGCGATTGGAGCAGCCGTACATGCAACGTTTTCAACCCGCGCAAAACGAGCCATGCATCCTGGACGCCGAGCACCGCCCCGAATGAATTTTGCAAAAAGCCGAGGCGCGCTGCCAATGCTTCATCTTTTACAACCGCAAGCCCGGCGACGACATCGCTGTGCCCCGCTAAAAATTTCGTCGCGCTGTGCAGCACGATATCCGCCCCGAGTTCAAGCGGTCGCTGCAGGGCAGGCGTTAAAAAGGTGTTGTCGACAAACGTAAGCGCCCCGGTTTCCTTTGCCAGTTCACTCACCGCACGGATATCCGTCACTTTTAAAAGTGGGTTTGAAGGGGTTTCTACATAAAAAGCTTTCGTGTTCGGGCGGACGGCCTGCCGCACTTCTTCAAGGTTGGTCATATCCACAAATGTATGTTCAATGCCAAGCCGGGTTAGGACTTCCGTCACCATCCGGAACGTGCCGCCATACACATCTTCGGTGATGACAACATGGTCGCCCGCCGACAAAAGCAGAAACGCTGTTGAAATCGCCGCCATCCCGGAAGCAAATGCGAAACCTTTGACGCCGCCTTCGAGTTCGGCGATGACATCCTCGAGCGCTTCCCTCGTCGGATTGAGCGAGCGGCTGTAATCGTATTTACCGAACTGGTCAATGTCCGCCTGGTGGTATGTCGAAGCATGCTGGATCGGCACACTTACCGCACCGGTCGCCGGGTCTATTTTGTGGCTGTTATGTAAAAGCCTCGTTTGAAAAGAATAATCTTCATTTGTCATCGTGTTTGCACCCCTTCGTGAATGTTGGCAAAAGCTTTTTCAATATCTGCAAGCAAATCGCGTTCATCTTCAATTCCGACTGAAAAGCGCAAAAGGCAATTGTCTACGCCTGAGGCAATCCGTTTTTCTTCCGGAATGTCGGCATGCGTCTGTGTAGCCGGGTAAGTGATAAAACTTTCCGTCCCACCGAGGCTTTCGGCAAATGTAATTAAAGACAGGCCGCGTAAAAACGGGTCGACCCATGATTCTTCTTTTACACGGAAAGAAAGCATCCCGCCGCGGCCTGGATACAGCACATCTTTTACATCCGGATGCGCGCTTAAAAATGCCGCCACAGCTTTTGCATTTTTTTCGTGTTTTTCCATCCTAAGCGCCAGCGTTTTCATGCCGCGCATCAGAAGCCACGAATCAAACGGGCTGAGGGTGGCGCCGGCACCGTTATGGTACAGAAAAAGCTGCTCGCAAAGTTCAGCACCCTTTGCCACGATCAGACCGGCCAGCACGTCGTTATGCCCGCCAAGATATTTCGTCGCGCTATGGACTACAATATCAGCGCCTTCTTTAATCGGCTGCTGCAAAAGCGGGGTGTAAAAAGTATTGTCTACAATCAGCAGGATTCCGTGCCTTTTCGCAATTTCAGCCACTGCGCCGATATCCGTCTGCTGCATGAGGGGGTTTGTCGGCGTTTCGAGGAAGATGGCTTTCGTTTTCGGGGTGATCTCTTGTTCAATATTTTCCGGGTTGCACGTATTCACGTACTTACAACAAAGCCCCCATTTTTTATATCCCTGCTCCAGCAGGCGGTAGGTGCCGCCATATAAATCATCACTCACAATCCACTCATCGCCGGCCTGGAACAAAGATAAAACAGTGAAAATCGCAGCCATGCCGGAACTGCACGCAAACCCGCGGTCCCCGCCCTCCAGATCCGCAATCGCTTCTTCAAGCAACTGACGCGTCGGGTTGCCGGTACGGGAATAATCGAAACCGGTTGACTGCCCAATGCCTTCGTGGCGGTAAGCGGTAGAAAAATAAACAGGCGGGTTCACCGCACCTGTCACGCGGTCACTGCGATTTCCGATTTGTGCAAGTTTTGTTTCTGTATGATACATGATGGACACTCCCTCACTTAAAATCAAAAAGCCTTCTCCAATAAGAAGAAGGCCATTCCTTTCGTACATGAACCATCTTCTTATCTTTCAAGTTATGATCCCATAACTTGCAGGACTTAGCACCTTTTCAATGCGTAAAAGCATTGAAGGTTGCTGAGGCTTCATCGGGCCATTCCCTCAACCTCTCTTGATAAGAAAATACCAATATGAAATTTGCCATCAACGCCGCAAAAGAAATTACACAACGAACCTAAAAATTGCTTACGTTCAATTTATCCCTTTTTTTCGGATTCGTCAAGCTTTTTTTAAATTTTGTTTTTCTTATGGATAATCCATATGGTGAGAAAATAAAACAGCAATGATGAAAGGAGAAGCGTAATGACTCCGTCTGTAGTATTGATATACTCATTCCTGAATTTTGCTGCACTTTCTCCATTCACTATATTCGGCACATCCACAAATGTAAAAGGGATGATATGCATAACAGCATACAACTTTGTCTTAAATCCGCTCATCATTTCCTCGAAACAAAAACAAGCCACCAAAACGAGCATTAGAAGCAATTGATTTCGAATAAAGGTATTTAAAAACTGGGTGAAAACAGAAATAAATAATAGAAGACATAGGATTAGTAAAAGCGATCTGCCCAAAAACCGGGCAATTGAAATCCACAATACTTCCGTCCCATTTAGATTGATCGCCACAGGGTACTTCCAACTGCCCAAATGGCTTATGATGCTGCCAATAATGAGCGCAACAACCAGGATAACAATCGTGATGGCCAAGCTGTAAACAAATGAAGTGAAGATTCTCGCATCCAATATTTTCTTGAGCTTCACTGGCAAAACATTCACAAAATGATTAATACCGCCTTGTTTGTCTCTTGTTGAAATATCACCAATTAAAACAGCAATGAGAAGAGGCATTAAGAACGGGAATACGTAAAAAAGAATGCGATATGTAAAGTTAATACCCGGGGTTTCGAAAGACTCTATTACCGGATGAATATTTTGTTTAAGCAGAATGGTATTGAGCTGTATTGCTTTTTCTGTCTGCGGAACAATTTTTTTATTACCAAAAACAATTTTTCCGGCATTAATCCCGGCAATTAATTTTTTATCTAAAGCGATCTGCAATTTCAGTTCTTGCTTCCAATCCCCTGCTTCATGAGCTTGTATTTGTTCTGTACGAAGGCGTAACTCCTCCTGCAAACCCGCAAGTGCTTTCTTCTTTGCTTCACTCTTATTTGGATTTGATTCCATGTGTGAAATGGCATTTTCCAGTAAGGATTTGTTATCCTGATATTCATTGAGCGGGTCCGTTCTCTTTGCTCCTACGAAAGTAATTGCAAACAAAACGAAAACAATCAAAATAGCAGCAATAAAAACAGTCATATTTTTTTTATTTCTAATGAATCGCAATGTCTCTAACTTGATTAGCCCCATTTATCTTCACCTTCGTATATTTCCTCATAAATTTGTTGGCTGCCTTTTTGCCCAATGAAAAATGATTTAAATTTCATGTCTTGTTCGAATGCCTGATTTACCACAAAGGAGCTTTTACTCGAATCTATCTCCGCCCATACTTCATTGGCTGTGGCATTTTTAATCTCTTCATCTTTAAACAGGGAAAGAACTTTATCTGCATCATTCCCATTCTCTAGCTTAATGATGATGTATTTATTAAAGTCCGGATTATTTTTTCTGCTTTCGTAAACCATTCTTCCTTGCTTTAAAAAGATGACACGATCACATAATTCATCAACATTGTTCAGAATATGGGAAGAAAATAATACAATTTTATTTTCGTCTCTAAGTTGCTTAATGGATTTGCTTATCAGTTTAATATTGGATGGGTCCAGCCCATTCATCGGCTCGTCCATCAATAGCAAATCACAAGAACTGATCAAGCACATCCCAAATAGCAGCCTTTGCTGCATGCCAAGCGAATATTTTGAAACCCTTTTGTCGATATAGGAACCCATGCTTAATTTTTCAATAACAGCGCCACATTCTTGTTTGCTCTCCCATAATCTTTGTACAAGTTTTAAATGCTCTCTCCCTGTTAAATTTGGATACAATACTGTATGGTCTTGCAAAAAAAATATTTTTTTAAGGATTTTTTCCCGATGCATTTTATAATTCATGCCGTAAATACTGATTTCGCCTTTTGAAGCAGGAATCAGGTTGGATATCGCATTTAAAAGCGTCGTCTTGCCGGATCCATTTGGAGCAACCAGGCCAATAATCTCCCCTGGTTCAGCAGAGAAACTTATATCTTCCAAAATTTTCGTCTTCTCTATCTCTACTGACACATTGTTTACCCTTAACAAAACAATCCCTCCCCCGTTAATTCACAAGATCTTATCACCTATTTTAATAGGCCGCAGCGCCATTGTCACCGAAATTTTTGCGTGGTGTCACCGAAAAAACAAACTGCTGCTGCGCAAATATTGGCGGCAAACACCAAAAAAAGCGGTATTCTTTATGAATCCGCTCTATCCATTCAAAAAAATTTTTTTCTTGTTCTTTTGCTTATATAGTCTGGACCAAATCCTGAATATGGAGCATGGCAACCGGTTTCTGGCCGGTAACAACCGGGAGCACTTTGAAAGCGTGGTCTTCCATTATCCGCAATGCTTCCGCTGCCAGCTGATGCTCACTGACGCAAACCGGATATTTTGTATACAAATCTGCTACTTTTTTGTCCAGTACTTCATGGCCGTTTAAAAGCTCACGCCGGATATCGCCGTCCGTTAAAATGCCGGCCAGCCGTCCCCGATCATCAATAACTGAAACAGCCCCCGCCCCCGCTTCCGTCATCATAAATAATGCTTCCTTTATGCCGGTGTCCATTCCGGCAACCGGGTTCATGCTTTTCCGTTTAGCCACATGGCCAACCGTGAGAAGCAAACGCCGGCCAAGCGAGCCACCGGGATGGAAGAGCGCAAAATTTTCAGGTTTAAAATCCCTTGCCTTCAAAAGGGCAACCGCAATTGCATCCCCGAGCGCAAGCGTGACGGTGGTTGTAGAAGTCGGCGCAAGGCCGAGCGGGCACGCTTCCTCAACTTCACCGATATCCATCACCAGATTCGAACGCCGCGCCAGTGTCGACTTGCGTGAACCGGAAATGGCAATCATTTTTGCGCCGATCCTTTTGATGGAGGGGATCATATTTAATATTTCCGACGTTTCCCCGCTGTTGGAAATGGCAATGAGGATGTCTTCTTTTGTTATTTTTCCAAGATCGCCGTGCAGTGCTTCTCCCGGGTGAAGGAAAAATGCCGGGGTACCGGTGCTTGCAAATGTGGAAGCAAGTTTCCGGCCAATGATGCCCGATTTCCCCATTCCTGTAAAAATGACTCTGCCTTCGCACGCCAATATCATTTCAATGCCTTCATTTATACGAAAATTGATCCGGTCTTTCAGCTTTAAAATCTCATTGGCTTCTTTTTCCAGTACCTCACGGACGCTTTCGACATAATTGATGCTTCGTTTGAAATCTTTTAACATCGTATTCACCTCCGTTAATGGATGTTTGCTGCCGTTTGTTCTTTTATCATGCGATCAATTTCAATAACTGGCTTTAACATTTCTTCAAGATCATCCAGTTTCACCATATTCGGGCCATCCGACCAGGCCTGGTCCGGATCAGGATGGGCTTCAAGAAACAACGCATCGATCCCGCAAGCCGCCGCTGCCCTTGCGAGATACGGGACAAACGCACGCTTTCCGCCTGTTGAAGTCCCATTTCCGCCCGGTATTTGGACACTATGGGTGGCGTCAAACACGACCGGATACCCTAATCTGCGCATTTCCGGAAGTGCACGCATATCCACCACCAGGTTATTGTAGCCGAATGTCGAACCACGTTCTGTAAGGAGAATTTTGTCGGTGCCGGATTCTTCCAGTTTTTGAATGACGTTTTTCATATCCCAAGGCGCCAGAAACTGCCCTTTTTTGACATTCACGATTTTGCCCGTCGCGGCGGCGGCAAGCAGCAAATCGGTCTGGCGGCAAAGGAAAGCGGGGATTTGCAGTATGTCGAGTACTTCCCCGGCTGCTTTTGCCTGGTGCGGCTCATGAATATCGGACGTGACCGGTACGCCAAATACATTTTTAATCCGGTCAAGTATTTCGAGCCCTTTTTCCAGTCCCGGGCCCCGTTTGGAAAAAATGGATGATCGGTTGGCTTTGTCGAAAGAAGCTTTAAAAACGAAAGGAATGCCGAGTTTTCCGGCAATGGTTTGAAGGGTTGCGGCTGTTTCCATGGCCATCGTTTCACTTTCAATTACGCACGGGCCGGCAATCAATACAAGCGGTAGACGTTGGCCGAAAGCTATCCGGCTGTTCAGTTGGACCGTTTTCATTTGCTCACTCCTCATTTTTAAGTTTTCACGTGTCTTTACTCCTTCTGCTGCAGGTTACAAATATTATCCTTTAGAAAACCGCACAGGGCAAGGAATGTGTAAAGAATATTCACAAACTTTTTGTTTTTATGTAAGGTTATCTCCAGGAAATATAAAGCACAAAACCGGACAAGTTTTGTGCTTTATAACGCGGATGGCGGGTAAAGTCTCCTTCGGGGAATGGCTGGGAAAAATATTTCTCTTACAAATGGTGGCGGCAGGGGCTCAATTATTTTATAAATGCCATTAACTCATCAGCCGTTTTGCTTTTGATGACTTTTTGCACAACAGACCTGTTTTCGATAATCGAAATGAGCTTTTTATACATATCATCTAAATCCGTTTGCGTGCCTTCTTTAATATTCAACAAGCAAACAAATTGAACCATTTGCTGCTCATGCCAATGAATAGGGCTTTTTAGCGTACATACTGTCCAAAACGTTTCCTTCGTTACGGGCACCATTGGATGGGGAATGGCTACGAGATTTCCAAAACAGGTTGGCGTAATCGACTCCCTTTCTAAAACAAGGTTTACATAATCCTTCGGTACAAGCTTCTGCTTATACAGTTCATCACATAAAAATCGAATCACGCTTTCCTTATCCTGCAATGCTAGTTGAAGAAAAATTCTTGAAGGATGTAAATATTTCTCTGCCACATTTTGCGTCCTAGATAAAAAACCATTTATAGCTTGAATGTCTTTGTCTTCCAAAAAAGTATTCACAACTTGGACCGGGACGCCAAAATCCTCCTTTATAGGGACAGTGCTAATGATCAAGTCAATAAAAGATAAATCATATGATGATAAATTGTAATAATTAATCGTATCGGCAATTTCAATTTCTTGGCCATACAAATTTTGCAATCGGTAGGATAGTAATTTTGCACTCCCTACGCCCGATGCGCAAACGATGAGTACTTTTTTTATTTTTTTCTTGTTTAATTTCATTCGTTCGAGAGCAACACCAATATGCAGCGCAATATAGGCAATTTCATCTTCAACCACTTCCATTCGCAAATACTCTTCTATACATTTGCTTGCAATAATGGCGCCTTCAAACGCAGCCGGGTATTTTTTCTTTATATCGTTTAATAACGGATTCCGAATATTCATTTTGTACCGCAATCGGTTCATTGCAGGACGAATATGCAGCGTTAGCGCCTGAATAAACTCGCGGTCTTGGCGAAAGTCCCAATTCAATTCAGCCTTTAAACGAGCTAACATACAATTTATAATCGTTCCGGCTTCATCAAATTTACTAAACTCGGCCAGCTCCTTCTTGTGTAAAAGTTTGGTTCCTAATAAATGAACAATAATATAATCGATTTCTGTCTCAGGAAAAGTTAACGAAGTAAAATCTTCAACTTCTTTTATAATTTCATTCGCCACAATTTTTTCAAATGGATGATCATCGACCAGAACATCAGCCAGCTCTTCAATAACAAAGCCTTCTTGAATTCTTCTGCAGGCGATAGCAATATGCGTTGCTAAATTTTCCAAAGATATATCGGAGATTTCAATTTTATATTTATTAACCTTTTGGACGATTACTTCTTTAATCTTTTTAAATAGTTCCGGATCAATGAGTTGTAAACAATCCTCCTTCAAAAATGCCTCCTGGTTCCGCTCCAACAATAAATTAGACAAACACAAACGTTTCATATATTCATCGCCTTCAACCTTTGAGCCGTAGTGCGGGCGGTTGATTAGCTTTAAATGATATTGATCAAGAATTTCTTTTACCATCTTTAAGTCATTTTGCAATGTCGATAAAGAGACGAACATCTCATCTATAAAACTTTCAATTTTAATAAAATCGGTTTCTAACAATAACCGGCGTAAAATATAGAGAACTCTCGTATCTTTATCAGTGAAGTCACCCGCTAAATGATGTTCCTCCGTAGAAATCTCATTGAGTATTTTTGAAAAAAGCCCGGCATCTAATACTTTTACGCTATATCCCAATCCTCTGGTCGATTCAATTTGAAATCCGTGTGATGCTGTATTATTTTGCATGAGCTTAATTTCGTTTCGTATCGTTCGGTCACTGACGCCTAATTCTTTTGCCATCCAGCTTGCAGTAACGGGTTCTTTTGACTTAGATAAAAGGATTAATATATCTTTCTGCCGTTTTGATAGGATAGCCAATGCCAACAACTCCCTTTTACATGGATTACTAAGATTTTTGGCAAAGGAAGAGCTGTAGTTTTCGGGAAAACATTTTTCGGGCTGTGATGTAATCGTTGAAAAAACCAATGCTTGTTACTTTGCAGCCTGTCATATCGTAGCTTTCCTTATAACTATTGCTTTTTCACCGGGAATTTCTATTTTCTTCCCGTATATGAAAAAATGGAGTTTTATTGTAACTCCATTTTTTCATGCCATGATTGAATATGATTCTTATGATTCTTATTGTAAACGTGAGAAAAACGACCTTCCTAAAAGTTAAAGCTCTTCTCCATTTGTTTTTATGACATGCTTATACCATTCAAATGACTTTTTCTTTTTTCTTTCTAAAGTTCCGTTCCCTTCATTATCTTTGTCCACATAAATAAAACCGTAACGTTTTTCCATTTCTCCTGTTCCAGCACTCACTAAATCTATACATCCCCACGGTGTGTAACCCATTAAATCAACACCGTCAAGTTCAACCGCCTTTTTCATTTCTAGAATATGATCGCGAAAATATTGAATACGGTAATCATCGTTAATTGTACCATCCTCTTCAATGACATCCCGCGCGCCAAGTCCATTTTCTACAATAAATAAAGGAATATTGTACCTTTCATATAAAGCATTTAAGGAATAACGAAGGCCGACCGGATCAATTTGCCAACCCCAATCACTGGCTTGAACATAAGGATTGCGAACGACGCGGCCAAACTCTCCATCAGGCTGGCTGTCTTCTACTTCACGGGCGCTGACTACTTTAGACATATAATAGCTAAATCCAATGTAATCTACTGTTCCTTCTTTAAGAATTTGTTCATCTTCCTTTGTATATTCAATTTCAAATCCGTTTCTTTCCCAGTATTTTTTCGTATAATCAGGAATCGTCCCGCGAACATGTACATCACCAAAGAACCAACGATTATGCATCGCTTCGGTGGCAAGCATCACATCGTCCGGATGACAAGAATATGGGTATACAGGTACGAAAGAAAGCATACAACCAATCTTAAAGTCAGGATTAATTTTGTGGCCTAATTTAACGACTTTTGCGCTGGCAATTAATTCATAAAGCGCTGCCTGGTACATGGTTTGTTTCCGGTTTTCACCTTCTTCATATTTAATTCCTGAGTTTGTGAAGCTTGCGAAATCCATGCTCGTATCTGCTTGATTATTGATTTCGTTAAAGGTCATCCAATATTTTACTTTATCTTTATAACGTTTCATGACTGTCTCAGAAAATTTCACAAAAAAATCAATACATTTCCGGTTCCTAAAACCCCCATATTTTTTCACAAGATGATAAGGCAATTCAAAATGAGATAAAGTAATAACAGGTTCAATATGATATTTTAATAATTCATCAAACAAATCATCGTAAAATTGCAAACCTTCTTCATTTGGCTCATCATCATCCCCGTTTGGAAAAATTCTTGTCCAAGCAATAGAAGTACGGAAACATTTAAACCCCATTTCTGCGAACAGTTTAATATCTTCTTTATAACGGGAATAGAAGTCGATTGCTTCATGGTTAGGATAATAGTAACCTTCTAATACACCATCCGTAATTTGCCGTGGAACACCATGTCTTCCTGCAGTCATTACATCAGCAACACTTACACCTTTTCCGCCTTTATTCCACCCGCCTTCAAGCTGGTGGGCTGCTACTGCTCCGCCCCATAAAAAGTTTTCCGGTAAAACGCCTTTTGACATTGTAAACCCTCCATCATTTATCTTATTTGGTTTCCTGAACGAGAAAAGTTAAATAAGAAGGCGATTTTCCTATGAAGAACCGCCTTCTTTCATTCACCCGCAGTGCAACATCGTTTTCATAGGATAATTCTACATCTTATTTTTCTATTTCAAGATTAGGATCAGAGTACAGATTCTCCGCCTTTTTCTTGCTCAACTAACTTCTTATCATATATTCTGATGAACGGAAGATATATGATAAACGCGACCACACCACAAATGAGTGAGACAACTGGCGCCATAATGCTCCCACCTGTTCCAATGAAAGCCCCGATACCGATTGGCGTTGGCCATGGCACTTGTGCAATAAGTGGCGCAACAATGTGCAATTTAATTGCAAAATAACCAATTGTCGCAGTAGCCATAGGCGCTAAGAAGAATGGGATAGCCAGGTATGGATTATAAACAATTGGTAATCCAAACAATATTGGTTCATTAATATTAAAAATGCCAGGAGCAAGGGATGCTTTTCCTAGTATTCTCAATTGCTGTGACCGGGCCAAAAATGCAATAAAGATACATAATCCTAAAGTCGACCCGGAACCGCCCATAATGACAAATGAATTTTGGAACTCGCCGGCGAATGGAATATTTGCCCCATGAATATTGGCTTCCATATTTGCCAAAGTAATTGGCGTCAGGAAGGCTCCGATAATATTCGCCCCGTGAATACCTACGATCCAGAGTGCATGGATTAAGAAGTAAATCACCATCAATCCCAGCCAGCTGCTTGCGATATTCGTAACAAAGCTAAATGGAACAGCGACAACTTTAAATATATCTGTACCTAAAGCTACAAAAATACCATTGATGATTAAGATCACAAAAGCGACTAAAAATGCAGGGATTAAAGCTGTGAACGATCTGGATACCCCTTCCGGAACAGCTTCCGGCATTTTAATCACCCAATTTTGTTTTACACATAACCGGTACAACTGGACAGCAATAACAGAAACAATAATGGCCGTAAATATACCTGAAGAACCTAAACGGCTTACACCACTGTCGCCCATTTCCCAACCAAAAATAATATGAGTCGTATCATTCATTTTTTGGATAAGTGACATTTTTCCATTGCCTGCAACCAATTCCGGAATCGTCATAAAGAAAGCAAACATGGATAATAAAGCCCCATTTAGCGGGTTTACATTTATCCCTTCTTCTTCAGCATATATTTTTGTATACTCATAACCAATAACAAGGTTGAAATATAATGCTAAAATTCCCATTGTTGCTTTATTTGCCAGCATATACAAGTCACTAATTCTAAAGAAAGTATTATCGAAAAAGCCTTGCAAAAATGTTAAAGTCTGTGGCAATACGTTCAACACCAAGAACATGGATCCTACGATTGTAAATGGTATTGAAGCCATCCCGGCAGCCATTACCGCCCGGACAAATCGAAAAGATGCTACTTTCCCCATAGGACCCATCAGATACCTTTCAAGAAAAGTAAATGCCTTATTTTGTTCTGACATAAAGACCCCTCTTTTCTATTATTAACGAATCGCTTTTTCATACTCCATGATGCGTTGAAAATGCTTGTCTTCATCATGTGTAATTTGGTATAACCGATAAAGGATGAAAGCGCTTAAAAATATCCCGGCAATCAAAACAGCTAAAATTAATACTTTTGACTTATTTTGATTGATTAAAAATGGATATAAATGAGCGAAAGATGACGAAAAACAACTTGGCAACAGCAAAATCACATTTGCAATGAGCAAAGTCATAAAACAAAACTTTGTGTATTTAGCATGATTTGTCGGGCTGCTATAAATCTTTACTTGTTCCGCAACGCTCAATATGACAACGATGATCAACGCCAATGGAAGAAGGTATAGTAACGAATGACTCACGACCAATGAAATTAACCAATATACATTTGTAAAGAAGAATATTGCGGTAACATATCTGACAAGCAAATACCGGTTATAGTACATCGATTTAAGCATTTGGTTTTTTTGATTTTTTTCAAATAATGCTCTTTCTACGTCATTCATAAAAATCCCTCATTTATTAAAAATATGGCTCCCCGCTACTCGTTAAAGCTTAAGCTATCCATTACCTCCAATCCAAAAGACATCTTATCGGGTATCTTGCTTGAAGATCACCTTCCTTCCGACTATCCATAAATTTTGGCATTTCCGGGTGAGTGCATTGTAAATAGCGAAGACCCATTTTTTAATCACATAAGCAAATCAATCATTTGGCAGTTCTTGCAAGATTAAATTTCCTAATTTTTCAACACCCATTGGAATCGGAATATAGGCTTGCGGCGGAATGTTTACAACTGGCTTTCCTACGCGTTCTCCGGCTTCCTTAAGCTTTTGAAAATACATCTTTGTTTGTGGGCTGACTAAATATAAATCAAAGTCCCCCTTTTCAATCATCTTATTGCCTTCATTTGCTGAGACAGCATCCACTTCAATATCCTTACCTTTTGTTTTAAAAAATTCAGTTGTCTTCTTCGCCATTAAAGAAGATGACATGCCTGCTGCACAAATAATTAATGCTTTTTTCATTATAAATGCCTCCAATTGGTTTTTTATTGTGATTTAAACTTGCTTATCAATGAATTAATGACTTCCGTTGCTTTTAATGGCCCGCTTGTGCCGCCAATCATACATTTTTCAAACAGCAAACTTGGCAAATTTGTTAGCAATTTCGACATTCAAGTTCATTTGTTTTTTTATAAAGTTCAATGATTTCTTTTGCCAGGTCAATCACTGTCATGGCATTCATTAAATGGTCCTGTGCGTGTATAAGCAATATACTGATTTCGAATTTCTCCCCACTGGCCTCCCCCTTTATTAGGTCTGTTTGAAAACGATGAGCGATTGTCATGGCTTCGTTGGCTTCTTCAATTTTTTGTTCAGCTAATTTAAACTCACCTGCTTTAGCAAGATTTATGGACTCCGCAGCTAAGCTTCGGGCATTTCCGCCATTTAAAATAATTTGAAAACTAATTTCTTCTATGTTCAATGTCATCACCCTTAGTTTAAAAATTGTCGTTTCTTCACCCTTTTTGTCGCATAATATACATCATTGTTACTTACTGTTGAATCACAAATAGTAAAATATCCTTGCTGTAACACTTAAACACTGTTTAATGCCCCTCTTTATCATCAGCCGCTTACCTTAATTCAATATTAATATGGAAACGGTTTCACTTTAACCTAAACTCTTTCCTTAGCGCAACGGAAATCATTACTGGAAAAAATGAAGTAACGGAAAAAGGAATCCGGGATCAAGTTTCTACTTTCTCGCCATTAACATGACTGCCACTTTTTTCAATAAAGCATGGCATCAAGCTTTTAGACATACCTCTTTGTTTATCGTACTTACCAATCCCGGCCTGGCATTTCAAAAAAGGAAAGTGCGGCAAGCAGAAGGCAGTTTGCAGCATTTTAAGAACCTGCATTAAAAGTTACAATTGGAAAGATTTTCTGTACAGAATGCCTTCATTTCCCGATTAACGGCTGCAGAAGCGGGTAATGATATAGTACAAACACCAAAAGGAGGGACCGTTATGGATCATGCAAAGGCGTTAGTGATAAAGTTTATTATGGTCGCAGTTGTGTTGGGCATCATTTTATCCGCCATCTTCAACATGCCGTTTGGCGATATGATCGCCACCAGTGTAGTACTGACCATTCTTGCATATGTCCTGGGAGATTTAATGATTTTCAAACGGGAAAATGAACGCGAGGAGGATACGCAAAGAAATATCATGGCGACCGTCGCCGATTTTGTTCTGGCGTACCTTGTCGTGTGGCTGATGGGCAGATCACTCGCCCCGGACATGGACAATCTGTTATGGGCGGCGCTGGCTTCGAGCATCGTCATTGCAGCCGGCGAATGGTTCTTCCATAAATATTTACACCATCTTTTCCATCACACGCCTGACCGTGAATATACCGGATACGGCGGTGACTGATTGAAAAAACGGCAGCCGGATGAGCTGCCGTTTTTTCGTATTCCTATAAAAACTTACCAATCATTAATAATCATCCAATCGTGCAAGTATCAAGTTTTTTTAATCACTCGCAATTCTTTCGGGCCAAGCAAAACTTTTACTTCTCTTCACTTTACCGTAACCGTTCTTGTTTTGCTTTTGTTTCCGGCTCTGTCTTTCGCGAAAATGGAAAGCTTCGTGCCTTTTTTCTGTTTGCTGATTCTTACACTATATGCGCCCTTGGCATTTACTGTAGCTTTGCCGATCTGTTTGCTGCCGCGGTATACATAGACAACTGCTGATTTTTCCGCTTTACCCGCAATATGTGTGGACTTCGTTGTGACATTGCCGGCAGTCGGCATGCCCGGTGCCGTTTTGTCTTTTACCATAACTTTCACTTTGCTGCTTTTTAAACCGGCCTCTGTATAAACATAGAGGACGGTTCCGGCTTTTTGCTTTGAAACCGGGACTTTAAAATGTCCTTTCCCGTCCGCTGTGCCGCGGGCAAGTATTTTTCCGTTCTTCATAATGGCTACTTCGATCCCCGGGTCGGAGCTGCCGGAAATGGATGTGCTATTATCGCCGACAGTCCATACTTTCGGTGTTTTCGGTTGCTGCGCCTTGCCGCCGATATTTCCCGACAGCAGCGTGTACGTCATATCCCGTCCTTTTCCAGACGGAACGGAAAAGCGGCTTGCTGAAGACAGCTTTTTCACAACCGCCCCGCCGCCTTTTAGCTTCAATGAACTGCCGTTGTAAGTTTTAATTCGGAGCGGCTTGAACGCGGCATCCCCTTTAAATCCGTATAATCCGGTTGTCTGCTTTAACACGAGCGCGGCCCGGAAATCGGTCATAAACTGCCCGAAAGTCAGGTTCGGGTCAATGTATTTTCGGATCACATCCTCGATGGCTTTTTCATTCGTGTTCGGATCGTCCATGATTTTTTTGAAAATGGCATCGCCTTGTCCGCATTGAATTTTCAAATACTCCATGAACAAATAGGACAAGGAATAATTGGCAAGCACATCCCCGTTACTATCCCAGTAGAGAAGCGAGTGGCCGTTTGTGATTGAAGCATCGTTGTTATAATCATCAATCCGATCGGAAAGCGGCTTTCCGGTATAAATTTGCTCTGCGGCCATGGACATCCCTTCGTCAATCCATGTATCAAACGTATCCCAATGGTGCTGGACGAACACTTTCTGGTTAAAAGAGATCATATGCTGAAACTCATGGGCGAGTGTCGAATACGCTTCGGTTACATTTTTCGATGTCCCCGTCCCCATAAGCGGGTACGTGTCAATATAAAAGATTTCCGACTTGTTGGAAGTGTCGGCATCAAAAAGGTCAAGCGGGTAAAAATAGCCGGCAACATATCCGCCCGAGCCGTCAAACCCGTCCTGGATGTCATAACAAAGAATATTCACTTTCCCATTTCCATCAACATCGGATGGCATGCCGAAATATCTTGTATCGAGCGCATAAATACGGTTGTCAAATTCTTTTCCAAGCTGGGCAGCCTGGGCGTCGTTCAGCTGGTTATTGTATACCCAGACATCCGCATGCGGACCGCTGTATAAAAGCTTAGCACTTATTTGATAATCTTTATTGCTGGCAAGATTGGACACCCAGAATTTTTTCGTATCTCCCACCCGGGGAAGACGGGCCCTTTTCGTATCCATGCGGACGGAATACTTCCGAAGGCTTAAATATTTTAATAGATCAAATGGCTTCTGGTAATCAATCCGGTAAACGTTGCTCTTTAACTTTTGGCGGAGCGCTGCCAGGTTCGCAATCTTGAATGTGCCGGTCGGCTCTGTCGAAAGGCTTGAGGCAGACTCGTTGCTGACAAGTTTATAATAATCCTGGGCCGACACGCTTCCGCCTGCACCGAATACCCCGGCCGGCAGTATAAACAATAGCGATAGCATAATAGGCAAAGATGATGCCCGCCTGAACATTCTCAATGAAATTCCTCCTGCACCTTTGTCCGGGCAACCCGGCAATTTTAAAAGTTGCTTCTTTCATTCTAGCACAGCAGGCCGAATTTTGGCTGCCCGGTTCAGGAAAAAGAAGAGCGGAGTTTTTTAACCGTCCTTGTTCCCATTTGCTTGGCTGTTTCATCCTGCTGAGCGGATTCTTTTGCAACAGCAGGGGCCGTACCGCTTTTTGAAAAGACGTTTTTTGTGCAACCTTTGGGAGAATTTCTTAAGGGCCGGACTGCACACTTTGGGGCCATGTCTGTTAAAAGCAGCGGGAAATTTTCATATTCCCGCTGGATGGTGGAGTTTTTCGGCCGCGGCTGTAGCCCTGGCGCTGCTGTTTCCATTTCATTTACAAAAGTTCTGCCATATGGTTCGGCTTTGTTTAACCAAGAGGATTATTTTCTGGAACGATTGTCCTGCCTCTGTTGCATTGCCCGCCTCCTCTCCCTGTTTCTCTCTTTTCAACATAAAAGTACCCTTTTTTCTGTTCAGCCGCTATATAAGGAGTGAAAGGGGGTGAGCGGGAATGGCACAAGTCAATTTAACAAGTTCCCGCATTTCATTAATCTTTGATAACGGGGTGAATGAAAATGGAAAACCGGTAACCAAAGCGAAGTCGTTTGCCAATGTGGCTGCCTCTGCAACACCCGATGCGATCCGGCAATTTGCTGAGGCATACGCTTCACTGCAGCAAAAAGCGCTGATCCGTGTGACGCGCACTGACTTGAACGACATCAGTGAGTGAAAATAAAAAAGGGGGAACGGATAAATGAAAACTTTGGAACTCCAGTTTTTAACGCAGGATAACAAAACAGTGAGGGTTGCAGTTGATGAGCCGGCAGAACCCATCGATACGGTGAAAGTGAAAAACGCCATGGCTCAGATGCTCGGCTCGGGCGTGCTGGTCAGCTCGTCCGGCGCAGCGCTCTCCAGCGTGAAAGGTGCACGTCTTATTGAACAAAACATAACTGAATATACACTGGCGTAATCTTTTGCCCCCGGTTCCCGTTTTCGGAACGGGGGCGCTTGATTTTACAGGGGGAGAGGAGAAATGCATGAAATGGTGTCGCTCATCAGTGAAGTCGGGTTTCCGGTCGCCGTCACCGTCTTTTTGCTGTACCGGATTGAGGCCAAGCTTGATGCGGTGATTGAATCGATCCAAAACCTGCCGGAACGGATGAAGGGGATCTAAAAGGGAGGGGCTTATGTGCAAGCCCCTCCCTTTTGCCGGATGGATCATTTCCCGGTCCGGTCGTTATTCATTTGTTTTAGTCACATACCTGCAACTGCTCCATTTCCGCAAAATCCACGCTGCAGAGGGTGTACTTCAACGAATGCAGCCTGCCAAGCCTGCATTTCACTTCTTCACTCATCTTCCGGTAACGCTCAACCGTGGACTCCCGGCTCAGACCGATTGTTTTTATATAGGGATTGCTGAACGAATCCGATGCTGAGTTTGTACCCAATTTGTCAGCAAGCCCTGTCTCAAAATATAGAAGAATCTTTTTTCGAAAATGGCGATTTTATCTTTTCCATTCGTTGAATCGGCTTTCAAGTGCAAGCTTTGTAAAACCCTTGCATTAAAATTGTTGTCAAAGCTGTCAGCAGCCTTGCCAAATCTAGAAATTTTACTGATTCAGCAAGCCCTATACAGGCTTCGCTTTCTTTAAGTTTGTAAAATGCGCCGGCAAACTGCTTCTGTTACTTCTTTTGTTGTTGCCGTTCCGCCGATGTCCGGGGTTTTGATGCCTTTTTCAATCGTCCATTCGATTGCATCCATTATCATTTCACCCATTTCTGTTTCGCCAAAGTGATCGAGCATCATTTTAGCTGTCCAAATTTGGCCTATTGGGTTGGCAATGCCTTTTCCTGCAATATCCGGCGCCGAGCCGTGGACAGGTTCAAACATGGAAGGATATTTTCCGTCCAAATTGATGTTCGCGGACGGCGCAATGCCGATGCTGCCCATAATCGCGCCGCCAATATCTGTTAAAATATCCCCGAACAAATTGCTCGCAACAATGACATCAAACGTCTCCGGCTTCATCACCAGAAAAGCAGACAGTGCATCAATATGCATGCTGTTTACAGCTACATCCGGATAGCCAGCCTTTACCTGGCTGAACACCTCGTCCCAAAAAGGCATTGTGTGGAAAATGCCGTTTGATTTCGTTGCACTAGTCAGGCGTCGGCCGCGTTTTTGCGCCAGTTCAAACGCATATCGCATCGCCCGCTCTGTTCCTTTTCTTGTAAAAATTGCATTCTGGATCGCAATTTCGTCTTCACCGCGATGAATTCTGCCGCCAACCTCGCTGTACTCCCCTTCGCTGTTTTCACGCACGACAATGAAATCAAAATCTTTCGGGTCCCTTAACGGGGACTGCAGCCCTTTGAAATACTTTGCAGGCCGGATATTCAGCACCTGTTCGAAGCCGCGCCGGATTTTTAGCAAAAGGCCCCAAAGCGACACATGATCCGGCACAAGCCTTGGATTGCCGACTGCCCCGAGAAAAATAGCCTCATAATCTTTTAAAATCTCAAGCCCGTTATCCGGCATCATTTTTCCCTGAACAAGATAATCATCACAGCTCCACGGGAACGCCGTGAATTCGAACCGGATTCCGCCATGCCGTTCCGCTGCCGCATGCAGCACACGGATGGCAGCCGGCACCACTTCTTTTCCAATCCCATCGCCCGGGATCGCCGCGATATGGTATATTTTCATTCCAATCCCCTCCGTTAAAGCGCTCACAATTATATTCATTTTACCATAAGCGTAAAAATGAAATGCTTTATCATCCCTTAAAATCAGATTCTTATTCTGTTGCTGCCCCCCGCTGCGCCAAGCAGGTAAAGATAAACAACATACGATCAACATGGTGTTTTTCAGAGGGTGAATGAACGGCATATTGCTTTAACCTAATGTGCCAAGCCATTGTATGGGGAGAGGTAAAAAATAAAGGCAATGAGAAAACAGCTCATTGCCTTTTGATTGGCTAATTTGTACGCGAACCGATCGGGCACGCCCTCCGAATTTTTTCCGCTGGCGTTCGAGACACTTGTCACTGCCGTTTGATCACTGACTTTTTCAGCGAATGGCCGCGGGCACGCCGCTCATTCCTATTTGCATCAAATTTTTCCGGTTAACGGCAGCGGGCAGCAAACGGGCACATGCTGCCGCTATTCTCCCTTCGATTCTGCATTCCCCGGCACGCCTATTTTCAACATTGGAAAAACAAAGCACAGCCCGATAATGAAAAACAACGCAGCAAGTTCGAAAACAGCCGTGATCGAAAACCATTCCTTCAATGCCCCCGCAAGGCTCATGGTCACCACCATGGAGCCAGTGAAAAGCGGGCTCAAAATGCCGTTCACCCTGCCAATAAAATCGGATTCCGTATTTTGCAGGATCAGGGTGTTAATGCCGATCTGGATGCTCGGCATGAAAAAGCCCGAAACGAGTTCGGCGGCGAGTGTCAGCCAAAGCGAAGTCGAAGCACCGATTACCGCAAGCCCAATGGCATTTGCAAGCATACCGGTGAACAGCATTTTTTGCGGTGAAGCAGATTTTGAAAAGGCCATGGAAAAAGCCCCGCCTGTAATCATCCCAATGCCATTCACCATCACAAGCCATTGCAGGTTCTCTTTCGGCAGGCCGAGACGGTCCGTTACGAGGAAAATATTCATCGGTTGGATAAAACCGACGCCAAGCCCGGCCGCCAGAAAACCAAGTCCCAGCAGTCGCAATTCCTTTTTAGACAAAACATAGCGAATCCCGCTCTTCATTTCCTGGAAAATATTCGACACTTTTTCCTTCTTTTTCATGGCCTGGTCTTTCGGGATAAATGACAAACTCGCGGCGGAAAACAGGAAAGCGAGACCGGTTATCAAAATAGAATAATCGATTCCAAACCTTTCATAGGCAAACGTGCCGACCACCGGGCCAAGAATCATGAAAACAGCAAAAATGGTCTGGTAAACGGCCATTGCCTGCTGGATCAGGCGTTCCTCAAGATGCATTTTAAACAGTTTCATCCCGGACGGTTGTGAAAACTGCGACAAAATCGAGGAAATCAGTGTTGCAAAAAAGACGGACTGCCACGAGCCAAAAACAAGCGCGCCGATGACGCCAAAAATGGACACAGCACTCAGCAAATCACACCAAACCATTGTTTTCTTCGGCTGCCAGCGATCCGCAAATGTTCCGCCGATAAAACTAAAAATGAAAATGGGCAGGAACTCCGCCACTGAAATCATGGAAACGGCAAACGGGTCGCCGTTTGTTTTTTCTGTCACAAACAACAGGACGGCAAAATTCCGCACCCAAATGCCCACCTGCAAAAACAACGCGGATACAAATACCATCCGGACAAACCGATTTCTCAAAAGCTCTCCCACAAGCGCCCCCCTCTGGTCAAATCTGTCTCATATCGTGCCATTATCATACCGAAATTGAAAGCCTTAAGCAATACAGAAGCACCCGTGTAAAACAGAGTACGAAAAAAAAGCATGCAAACTTGGGAAACGGAAGCCCGCAGGCAAAAGGTGAAAAAAATCGGCGCATTTGGCCGCGTGCCCCTTTTTTCCTTCGTCCAGTCCCTTCTCATGTGCCTGCACTCAAAACAGACATCTATTCTGCTTCGCCCGGGCCCGACATTTTCATGTGTTCCATTGCTTTCACTTCCTCGTCCTGTCACGCGCCTCAACCCAAACCATTTTTCTTGCAGCCATTTTCGCCACATTTCACGCACACATCCTCTTCTTTTTCTAATAAATTACAAGAGAAAAGCCGGACCATTGCATAAACGAAAAATCCCCGTTAACAATTTGGAAAAACCATGATATGATAGCGATTAGATTAAATAAAAAATTCAAAGAAAAGGGTCGAAAAAATGAAGAAGAAGATATTCATCACACTCGGGATTCTCTTAGCGATCATCGTGATCGGGGGCGGAGGGTTCGCCTATTACGTCTACCATTCTGTCCAAAATGCCGCAGATAAAATGTATGACAGCAAATCCGTGAAACCATCCGAGAAAAACACTGAAAAAATCAAAAGTGAAAAACCAATTTCCATTCTTTTACTCGGCGTAGATGAGCGGGTCGGAGATGTAGGAAGATCCGATACGCTCATTATTCTTACACTGAACCCGCAAAAGAAAGCCATGCAGATGATCTCCATTCCGCGTGACACGAGGACAGAAATCGTGGGCAAGGGAACATTGAATAAGATAAATGCGGCTTATGCTTACGGCGGGCCAAAAATGGCACTGGATACGGTAAACAAATTTGCTAATTTAAACCTTGACCAGTACATACGCTTGAATATGGAAGGATTGGCTGACCTTGTAGATGCTGTCGGCGGTGTAACCGTCTACAATAAAATCAGCTGGCATGACGAAGGGTATTATAAAAAAGGCTACTATTATGCCAAAGGGAACATTACATTGGATACCGGCAAAAAAGCGCTCGGTTATGTAAGAATGCGCCACCTTGATCCTCAAGGTGACTTTGGCCGTAACCAGCGCCAGCGTGACGTCATTATGGCCGTCATTAACAAAGCGGCGACCATCCAGTCTTTCTCGCGTTATCAGGAAATCCTGGCTGCGATCCAGAACAATGTCAAAACAAACCTGACACTTGATGATATGAAAAACATCGCGATGAACTACCGCGACTGCCGCCAAAATACGACAGACTATGAAGTTAAAGGCAACAGTACAACCATTGACGGCATTTACTATCTTAATGTTAGCCAGGCAGAACGCGACAAGGTCCACAACATGGTGACCAATATGGAACAATAAAGACAGGCAGGCCCCGTTGTCCGGAGCCTGCCCTTTTCAATTTTTATTTTTGCTTTTCCTGCGGTTTTACCGGAGATCTTTCCGGCTCTATGTCTTTGTTATGATGCTGTTTTTCCTGTTGTTCCGGCGAGTCGCCTTTTTTGTCCTTGTTGTAATCCATTTGGTGCCCTCCTCCCGGTTGGATTAATGTTCCTTAGCATCACTGCTTGTCTATTGTAAAAATACCCGGTAACTGCATATGCTAAACAAAGGGGAGAGGCTGCCCGCTTTGGCGGAACAAAAAATGTCTATTCGGACAAGCGAAGGCAATGGATCCCTATAGCTGCAACGGATAACCAGGGGCTTAGATGGAAGGTGATCCGGCCACCGCTTTTGCTCTTTTACCGGCTTTCCATTCAAACGGGAGCAAAGGCAATATAACCTGTTACCTGCCGCAGATTCGTGCCGGCACCTGCCCCCCCCCGGCCGAAGCGAAGGCAACCTGCTTTTACAAAAGCAGCCGCGGAAAACGGAACGCTCAAAACAGCCTGAACAAAACCCATATTACAAAAGCCCATACCGGAATGGACAAGCCAATGCCAATCAGACAGCCTTTCGCAAAATCTCCGTCTTTTCCATTCATCTCTTCATTTTCCTTTTTAAGTAATAGGATGCATTCGCCTCGTAAAAGTTTTGGCGAATAGGGTGAACATTATTATAACAACCCATCCCCTTAAAACCAAGTAAACATCGACAAGAACGTACGTTTGCTTATATAATGGAAACAGGTGATCCGTATGCCGCAAATCTTAACCGAGGAAGAAGAAAAGTTGATCGAGGCATTTATCCTCCTGCCGCTTGCCAAAAGGACGCTGGAACGGGACCAGAGAGCGATCCGGGCAAGCCTGTTAAAATTTAAAGAGCCTTATCTTTTTGCAACGGACCAAATGCTCTTGCAAATTTCATCCTGCCTCGCTCAGGTCAAACGGGAAGCTGGCAGAAAAAAGATGCGCTTTTACAAACGGAACGACCTTTCCTATACCGTGTTTGTGCGCGGCTGGCGGTTTGAAAAGAATTACCACCCGCAAATAGCAGCGGAGTGGGTAAAAAACCGAATCACCGGTTTCTTCCTCCCGTTGCGCCTGCCTTTTGAAGACCGGTAAGGAGCGTGCGAAACTCAGCAGCTTCGAGGAACGCCTTCCGGACCGTAAAGGGCGCCAAAACGCCTATTCATGAAACATTCCAGGGATACATGGGATTGAATACCGCTGATGAAACATTCCGGCATAAACGGGATATTGAAGACCGCCGGTGATAAGGAGACGCCGCTCTCTTTTTAAAGAGCGTGAAAAAATCCCAATATACGAATGACAAACAGCCAGGTAAGCCCGGAGAACGCGGGATCCCGGAACTTTTACATGCCCGGAAATCCCTTTAACAGATCCTCCCCGTTAAGCGCTTGTTTTCTTCCACTTTTTAAAACTTTCTTCTAGACGGGAAAACCCTTTTTTCATTTCCTCATCACTGCAGTAGGCGAAACAAAGGCGGATTTTTGTGTTTAGCCCGCGCTCAAGCGTAAAGGCATCACCCGGCACAAACACGGCGCCGTCCTGTGCCGCTATTTTCATCCATTCTGTTACACCGCCTTTTTTGACATCGATCCAGTAAAACAGCCCGCCGGCCGGTTCAGCTCCTTCCCATTGCTCCGTCTCGTGCATATGCTGTAAAAACCGTTTTGTCCAGTCTTTCCGTTTTTCATAAAAGTGTTTTTGTTTTGCAAGAATCTGCGGCCAGTTTTCGGAAGAAATGAGTTTACCCGCCAGCATCTGGTTCATGGGCGATGTGCAGGCGTCTGTTACCTGCTTAAACTGTTCAAGTTTTTTCAGAAAGGCCGGGTGCGCGAGAATAAAGCCGGTCCGCATCGCCGGCGCCATAACTTTTGAAAAACTGTACAGGTATATGGTTCTTTCTTTTAAGGGATCGAGTTCGAACAAGGAAGGAGGGCGGCCGTGAAACAGCAGATCACGGTACGGATCATCTTCTATAATGATAAAATCATACTGGTAAGCAAGTTCAATGAGTTTTTTCCGTTTTTCGAGAGAGGTGGTGACGCCGGTTGGGTTTTGAGCATTTGGAATAATGTAAAGCGCTTTCAATCTTCTTGTTTGCAATGTTTTTTCAAGAAAATCGACATCCAAACCGTCTTGTTCAAGCGGAATGCCGACCGCCTTGAGCCGGTACTGGTGCACCGCCGAAAAGGCAATGGAATACGTGTACATTTCCATTGCAAAACCGTCCCCTTCATCCAGCAGCATTCTGCAGACAAGGTCAACCCCCTGCGTATTGCCGTTTGTCGCCATGATATAGCTTTCCGGAATATTTTCCGTTTTAGAGATAACATCCACATACGGCCCAAACCCTTTTGCACTGCAATACTCATACAGGCGTGCCGGATCTGCCTCAAAGATTTCATTCATGATGCGCTGCAGTTCTTTTTTCGGGATCATGCCGCCATTTGGCATGCCGACGCTGAAAAATACCGGATCCCGGACAGCCGGCTCGATGCTGTCCATATACACATCAATCGCATTTTCTTTAATCTTGCCGCTCAACGCTGAAAACATTTGCTTCATCGCCGCCGCACCCCGCTTTCCATTTGCTGAAAAATTGCCTATACCCTATGTATATGGGAAAGCGCGGAGGAAAGTGACACAAAAAATAAAGCATGAAATCGGACAAGAAGACAAGGTAGCAATAGTATATCCAGGCCGCATGCCCTTGTCATCCACCCGGAACATCAGCCGAGAAATTCACACCACCTCATGTTTCCAGCTGTTGTGCTTCGGTATTATCCTGTCATCGAAAGCCCGAAGTCGTACGAATCGGCGCAATACAAAAGCCTGTTCTGCTTGAAAAATCTTTCAAAGCGGAACAGGCTTTAAATTTCCTCTCATTCTCAGGTGCCAATATCAAGGGAGCCGGACTACCCCAAAACAGATCCCCTGCTGAAGATAAGGGCCGGATTTGCGTTCATGAAAACAGATTGGTTAACGCAGAAAATCCTTTAGACTGTTTTCCACAAACTGCAAATGGTCGATCATGGCCTTGCGCGCTTTTTCGCTGTCCTTTTCTTCGATGGCTACCCTGATTCTTTCATGTTGCTCATACAAGGCGCCCAATGTGGAAGGATCAGAAAAAAGAAGCATTCTGCGCGTTTCTTTCATTGCATCCTCCATCGTCTCGGCAACCTGGTTCATCAGCCCGGCAAGAATCGGATTTTGTACAGCCTGGACAATGGCAAGATGGAAGGCAAGATCTGCTTTTTCACCGAGTTCTTCGTTCCCCGTCGCCCGCTTCATATCTGCGAGCGCCTGCCTTATCCTTTCCAGATCAGCTTCGGTCCGTTTGACAGCGGCCGTGGCGGCTGCTCCGGCTTCGAGAATCTTCCGGACTTCAAGCAGATTTGCCACATCTTCCTGATTCATCAGGACTGCCTGCGAAATGGGATACGAAATCCCGCTCGCATCAAAGTTACGGACAAACGTTCCCTCTCCCTGTTTTAGCTCAATATAGCCGAGCGCCCTTAGTGACGTTAACGCTTCTCTTATAGCCGATCTCCCCACGGAAAACTTTTCTGCCAAAAGTGGCACCGGATCAAGCTTATCCCCGGGCTTAAGCTCCCCGTTTTGGATCATCTCTATCAATTCATTTGCCACTTGTTCATAAATTTTTGCAGGTTTAATTTTTTTATATTTCATGTTTTCTCCTCTTATCCCTTTTCTATATTTTATGAATAACAGCAATCCGGAAAAATAGCAAACAAAAATTTTAAAAAAAGAGTTGTTTTTTCTTTTTATTATACTTATACTTTTTAACGTGTAAACCTTATCATCTGATGACTATTTCATCTAATGACCTTAAAAATTGCAATTGGGATGGATTGGAGAAAATTTTTCAAAAAGGAGTGGAGATTGTTGGAGTACGTACAAAATTTTATTCCGCTTAAGGGGCATTTGTTTTTATCCGCACTGATTGCTGCCTTTCCGATTCTGTTTTTCTTCTGGGCACTCGCCATTAAAAAAATGGCGGCACATCTTGCAAGCCTTGCCACGCTGGTGATTGCGCTGCTGATTTCTGTAATCGTTTACAGAATGCCGGCCGTACTGCCGGTTATGTCAGCTACCCAGGGGATTGTGTATGGGATTCTACCGATTGCCTGGATCATTATCAATTCTGTGTTTTTATATAAATTGACGGTCAAAACCGGCCAGTTTGATGTGATCCGCAACTCGGTCGTATCGATCACGGAAGACAGGAGATTGCAAGCTTTATTGATTGCGTTTTCATTTGGCGCTTTTTTGGAAGGGTGTGCCGGGTTTGGCGCGCCGGTTGCGATTACCGCTGCCCTGCTTGTCGGGCTCGGATTCAATCCGCTTTATGCAGCCGGCATCTGCTTATTGGCCAACACTGCACCGGTAGCATTTGGCGCAATCGGGTCCCCTGTAATTGCGATGGCAGGGCCGACCGGTGTTTCTGCACTGGAAATTTCAAAAATGATCGGGCGACAATTGCCGCTTATTTCCATGTTCATTCCGCTTTATCTCATCATTGTCATGGCGGGCTTTAAAAAAGCAATGGAAGTGCTGCCGGCGCTTATTGTATCAGGCTTGTCCTTTGCCTTGACGCAGTTCTTTGCTTCCAATTTTCTGGGGCCGGAACTGCCGGACGTTTTATCAGCACTCGTATCTTTGGTTGTCCTTGCCGTCTTCCTAAAATTTTGGAAGCCGAAAAACATATTCTATTTTGAGCATGAAGAGGCTGCCGCCGCGCTCGAAACGCCGCCTGTTTCCAATACAGGCGGGCAAATTGCGAAAGCATGGTCGCCATTTATTGTCCTGACGGTTTTGATCACCATCTGGGGCATCCCGCAGATCAAACTTGCGCTCACCGGGCAGTATGCCGGAGCGAACCCGGTTTTAAAGGCTCTAAACCCGATCGGCGGAGCGGCTTCGTTCAGCGGGAATGTGCCATTTTTAAACAATCATATTATCAATGGCTCGCACACCCCGATTGCGGCCATGTATAAGCTGGATCTGCTTGGCACTGCAGGCACAGCGATTTTTATCGCAGCCATTGTCACGAAGTTTCTTTTAAAAATTACATGGAAAGCCTGGTTTGCCGCATTCTTTGAGACATTAAAAGAATTGAAGTTTCCGATTCTTACCATTTTGTTCATTGTCGGCTTTGCGTATGTCATGAATGCTTCCGGCATGATTACTACATTGGCATTGGCGCTCGCCAAAACAGCCGCTTTGTTCCCGTTTTTCTCGCCGGTACTTGGCTGGCTCGGCGTTTTCATTACAGGATCGGATACCTCGTCCAATGTTTTGTTTGGCACGCTCCAGCAAGTGTCAGCTCAGTCTGTCGGCATGAATCCGCTGCTTGCCATTGCGGCCAATTCATCCGGGGGTGTCACGGGAAAAATGATTTCCCCGCAGTCGATTGCCGTTGCCTGCGCTGCAACCGGGCTGATCGGCAGGGAAGCACAACTGCTGAGATTCACAGTCAAGCACAGTATGTTTTTGCTTTTCATCATTTGCCTGCTCACCTTCCTGCAATCCAACATCCTTTCCTGGATGGTGCCTTAATCAGAAACCCCGCTGCGGACATTTCGCGGCGGGGTGTTTTGTGTTCGATCACAGGATTCCGGGCAGGTAATTGAAGGTGCTTCCCCAATGTTAGATAGCCAGATTTTATGTTCGATTGCAGGATTCCGGCAGCCAGTGGGAGCATGACTCGGTGGAAAACCCGTGGCGGGACATTTTGATGAAGCTCTGTAGCGAACGGGCGGTTTTGCACGCGTATGGCAGCCGATGTTTAAAAACTTTTTCGCACGGGTATTCAAATGACAACACGAAACGAAAGGAGCATGGCCGATGCCACATACAGGTGAAACACCGGGAAAAGGCGAGTATAAATGCAAAAACTGCGGGGAACAGATTACGCTGGATGAAGATAAGGACAGGCTCCCTCCATGCCCGAACTGCCACGAAACGGAGTATACGGAAGCGTGAAAAATGGAAAAATCATACAAAGAGCAGCTGTCATCATGCAGCTGCTCTTTTACAGATGGTTATTCTAAATTTAAAGCAGTGTCTTTTTTAAACAGTTTCAGTACAATAAGATAGACAATGCCGATTGCCAGCCAAATAAAGCCAAGTTTCTTGGAGAGCGGATCAAGGTTAATCCATACATAGCCGATAACCGCAAACCCAATCAACGGCATTAGCAAATGTGCCACATAGTTTTTGCTTTTTTTCTTCCTCAGAAAGTAATTCATGACTGATAAATGCAGAAACAGGAATGATGAAAGTGCACCAAAGTTTACAACGGAAGATAGCTTTCCAATTTGTGATGAAAAGAATGCCGTGACAATGACAGAAACGACCGCAATCAAAAGTGTACTAAGATACGGCGTCTGGAATTTCGGGTGAACCTTTGCAAGAAAACCAGGCAGTTTTCGGTCACGGGCCATACTGTATAAAATGCGCGAAATGGCCGCCTGTGCAACAAGCGCATTGGCAATCCCCCATGAAAAAGCGGTTGCGACAATCGTCAATACTTTGAGCCATGTTCCGCCTGCAATCTCAGCGATTTGATAAAATGCTGTATCGGGGTTTTTAAACGCATGATAATCTGGCCATATTAAAGCAGCCACCCATGTTTGGATGATAAAAAGTGCACCAACGGCTAACAATGAATAAACACAAGCTTTTCCAATCGATTTGCTTCCATCCTTTGTTTCTTCTGCCAACGTGGAAATCCCGTCAAATCCTAGAAAACTTAATACGGCAATGGACACCGCTCCCATTACCACATTCATGCTGAAATGGCTATGGTCATACAGTGGCTTCATTGTAAAGTCCGCACCGTTAATGCCCTTAATAATTGCCGTAACGCCTACCGCTAGAAAAATTGCCAGCACAATTAATTCAAGTATTACAATAATTTTATTGGCTTTTGCTGTGAACTCTATCCCCCGAACATTAATTACCGTATTAATTGCAATAAACAGTACAGCCCAAACTACAATCGGAATTTGTGGAACAATATCATGCAAGGCAGAAGCACTGACGAGGTACAGCAATGCCGGCACAAAAATATAGTCCAGTAAAATCAGCCAGCCTGCAATAAAGCCCACTGAATCATTGATGCCTCTTTGTGCATAAGAGTAAACAGACCCGGCGATGGGGAAAGCTTCTGACATCCGTGCATAACTGAATGCGGTAAAAATCATTCCCACCATTCCAATTAAGTAAGTCAGCGCCACCATACCGTTTGAACCTTGAGCAACCGAACCGTAAATGCCAAATGGCGCAATCGGCACCATAAATACCATACCGTATATGAGTAAATCCCAGAAAGATAAAGACCGTTTCAGCTCCTGCTTATAAACAGGCTGCTGTTCCAAGCTTGCAACTGCTTGTTCTGCCATTTGCCCGCCTCCTAAAAGATTTCTTTTATTCCTAGTTGATGAACGATCAATTTTGGCACGAACATTCTCGCTGTTCTCAGCGGGTCAACAATCTGGCTGACCTGTACGTCCCCGGCTGCGCTTAATAACATCGTAACATCACTAACCGGTAAGCCGGATCGCTTGGCCAAATAATGAACCATTTCTTTTACCGCCCCCTCTGCTGCTTCATCCAGCGTCGGCTTTGACACGATAAAAGCAAAGCCGTCTTGATTTTCAACAACAGGGGTATGAATGGTTTGCCCTTTTATGACAGTCAGAACGACGGTTACCCTCGCTGGAATCTCAACGCCGGATACGCACACTTCTCCATCTCCCATTGAAGCGTGGACATCCCCTAAAGAAAACAACGCACCTTCATGGAATACCGGGAAGTACAACGTTGCACCCTCCGTAATTAAAGTGGTATCCATATTGCCGCCATGTTCTCCCGGTGTACCACAATTTACTTCTCCTTCATGGGGGGCAACCCCAATCACACCAATCATTGGCCTCAATGGGAAATGAATATTTTCATTAAAAGCTACCATGTCATTTTCAATTTGAATTTTTTTAATCGAAAAGTCTGTAATTTCATTCCCTAAAACGCCAAGTTCCGGTCCCGTTACCATCGTGCCTTCTTGACCCAGTTCAATTTTCTTAATTTCTACCTTTAAAATATCTCCAGGTGCTGCACCTTCCACATAGACCGGACCGGTTGCCGGATTAATCTGATTCCAATCAATAGCATGATAAGCTGTTTTTTCGCTTTCAATTTGATTCAAAAAGCAATCGTACGTTTCCACCACAATCTTCTCTCCTGATTCAACACACAGAGCAGGTTTGTTTTTTGCGCTCATTGAATAGACATACGTCTCTTTTGTAAGTAGATGTTCCATATTCTCAGCCTCCTTGTGTTACATCTTAAAATATTTCGAAGATTATTTTTTATAAAATCTTTACATTATTTTATTAAATCTTTACTCTTTGCTGTCAGAAACACTGCCAAGCCTGTTATAAGGGTGCCTGCTACAGTCACTGCAAGCCCGGCAGTAAACTTACCGGTACAGACAGCAATTCCATAACCAAGCATCCCGGTAATACAACCGGATACCGGAACCCGGACCGTCCTCCTTTTTTCCCCGACAAGCAAAGCATAAAATGGAAACGATACAGCTACATAAAACAAAAAGTAAAATTTCCATAAATAGACCATGTGATTTACCAATATGGTTGAACAGAGCAAAACCAACAGGACAAAAAGGAGAAAAACAAAAAAATATTTTTTGCGATTTTGAATGATCCATTTTTCCCCAAAAATATATACAAATATAATAGCTAGAGAAAAGATCGAAATCATGGTTTCATTTAACATACTGAACAACCAGACAATCGTAATCATTGTCCGAATGAAAGGGGAAAACGGAGCGGAAAAAATGGCTTGGCCCAGCTCTGTTAATGTCGTGATATGAAACCGGCTTAATAAATATACGGTAAAGATCATGGCCGAAAGCGGCACACTAGAAAAGCAGAAAAAAGCCAGCCGCACTGAGTTTTGCTTGTAATTTTGCTTGGTCGAACAAATGACTTGCCATAAAAACAAATGGGAGATTAACAATCCAATTAAGGCCATAAGAAAAGCTACTGCAAAAAGAAAGATATTTGGTGAATGCGGAAAAAGCATTGTACCGTAGTCTTGATAAACATGGTGAATCCCTTCCCTTAGATAGAAAAACGATGGGATAAAAAAAAGAATGAACCCGCACAAGATCAAAAATGAATAGCCAGTTCTGTAAATAACATGCATGCCGCCCAATCCGGCAACAATAAAACAAAATAGTGCTGCAAACCCGGTAAGCATGTAAGAAGGCATGTGAAAATACTCGAAAAAAATATGCCCACCAATAGATAGCTGCAATATGAGCCCTTCAAGGTTTGCAACCAGTAGTATAAAGAATGCAAATTTAAAGCCTTTAGGTGTTAATCTGTTTTTATAGGCGTCCAATAATGTCGGCACACTCCGGCTGTTTAATTGAATACGTTTAGTCAAATGCTGCACACATAGATAAGCCAAATATAAAATGATTGTAAAAGCAAAGAAACTATTAATGAAACCAAAGTGGAAGATGCTAAAGATCGGAACAGCCAGCAACGTTTGCGTAAATAAGGATATCCACAACAAAACGGTGCCTTTTTTCATGCCAAAACCCACGGCCGGAAATATTGATTGAAGAAAGCCCTGGCGGTTAATTTCCTCAAGGTTAAAAACGATAACCGCAGCAAATGTAAACAAAATGATGTACCAATCAATCATGATGCAATTTCTCCCTGTATTGTGTTGGTGTTTCCAGCACGTGTTTTTTAAAGGATTGGCTAAAATGATAAATCGAAGCAAAACCTGTTTCTTCCGCTATTTTTTGAATGGACCATTCGGGGTGTGCTTTAAGAAAAACTTTCGCCATCTCAATCCGGTATTTAATCAAATACTCCTGAAAACTCATCCCAAGTTCTTTGGAAAATTTCCGGCTTAAATAATTTGGGGAAACATGCACCTGGCTTGCAAGATCAGCCAAATTGATTTTTGAATGAAAGTCTTCCCGGATAATTCGAATTACTTCCTGTATGTCAGAGGACAATCCTTCAATATAACCATATTTATTCACATAGTTTTCAAGCATCCGGTACAGTTCTTCTGTGATAATCGGTTTAACAAGATAATCAAAAACATGCAGTTTAATGGCATGCTGTGCATATTGGAAATCTGCATGAGCTGTTATCATCACACATTCCGATTTATAATTCTCCCTTATATATGCACATAATTCCAATCCACTTTCCCCTGGCAAACGGATATCCAAGAAAGATAAATCAATCGGATGATTTTCCAGCATCTTTTTTGCCTGCACTGCATCTTCGGCTTCAAACAGCTCCCACTCTGGATAACGTTGCCGGATTAAAAACACGAGTTGCTCCAATTCAAGTATTTCATCATCAACAATTAATATATTCATACTTTTCCCTCCGGTGTATACGGCCATTTGACTGTTAAAATCGTACGCCCAGCCTCTCTGTTGATAGATAATTCTGAATGTAAATCATAGATTAATTCTAATCGCCTCTTAACATTGATAAGCCCTACCCCTAAAACGCCGAAACTGGCATTTTCTGACCCTGGCCCGTTATCTGCCACAAACAGTATCACCCAATTTCCTTCTCTTTCCAATCCAATTTGCAAATACTTCTCGCCGGGCTGTTTCTCCAACCCGTGTTTGAAAGCATTTTCCACCAGGGTTTGCAGCATATAAGGAGGCATATACGTTCGCCTCGCATCTTCCTGAATATCTATCTTTACTTTCAGGCGGTTACCGAACCGGATTTGTTGAATGGAAATATAGTGACTTGTATAAGCCAGTTCTTCTTCGAAAGCGACAAGCGCATCTTTTTCCGTATATTTGTAACGCAAAAACTTTGAAAATTCCTCAAGTGCATGCGTTAAATCTTTTGTCCTTCCAAGCCTGTTCAGCGAGAGCATTGCATTCAAAGAGTTAAATAAAAAGTGGGGCTGGATTTGCTGACTAAGCTGTAAATATTCCACTCTGTGCAGTTCTTTTTCCATTTCCATTTTTTTATTCTCCAGCTGCAAATAATCCAGCTCCTTATCCAAAAAACCAAGCAGCAGAAGAACAACATAAGCTGCAATTGGGGCGCCCAGTGACAGCATAACCAGTATTGTAAAAATGGTTTCAGCCAATGGCTTCACCTCTCAATAATTGTTATTTCTCTCTCTTTTAAGATCAAATTATATCACAAATCAGGCCAATGATTTTATCTGTTTTGTTGAATAGATAGAACAAGCGGATTTAAATATAATAAAGGGGATGAACAATCATTCATTTTAAAGGAGGAATTACCCGTGTCTACGTTAAATTCGTGGTGCCACTACTATTTTCCGGGGAAAATGACAGCCGCGTCCCGTTCAGTACCTGCTTTTCGTGGATGGCGGGCAGAGGGCGGGCTGATTGACTGCGGCAGCGGCTTTGAAATTTTCGACGAAATAAAAAAAGGAATACGCCGTCCAGTCTGTTTATCTTACCCATTACCATCTGGACCATATTTTGGAGGCGTATCTTTTTAAAAGTGCCAAAATTTAAGATGTAAAAAACTGAATGAGATAGAAAAACTGACAAAAGCGAGCGGCATGCTGAGCCCGGCCGACGCGGAGAACCGCAAAAAGTGGACAAAACAGCTGTTTGAAAAACGCCTGAAAACCGGCAGCCGTTGCTGAACCATACGGAAAAATGATATCCGTACGGGGAAAAGTTTGATGTAAATGGAATGAAATGTCGATGATCCATCCGCCCGGCCATACGGAAGGACACTGCTGCCCATATATTTCCGAAGCACGTATCCTTTTGCCTGCGATTTTGACCTGGCCTCTTTTAACCTGTGGTACAACAACGCCAACTCAGACATTTGAGGCATTTATCGCATCGCATATGCGAAGACTATATAAGTTGAATTTGGAATTTACATCTTTACGCACAGTCGGTTCATGTTCGTTTCCCTTCTTTTCTTAGTCCATCCGCATACGTTATTATCATGCCGCCCTCCCATTTCAAAGCCATCAGCCCTTATTCCTTTTCCAGCTTCTCCTTTATTTCAAGGATCTTTTTTTCAGAAAAGCCTGTTGCCTTTTTGATAAAATCTAGTGGCATCCCAAGTTTAATGAGATTTCGGGTGATCTCGATTTTCCCTTCTTGTCTTCCTTCTCGTTTACCTTCTTGTAGTCCTTCTTTTCTCCCTTCTTCTCTTGCTTCTTGTTTTAGTTCATCTTCATACGTTATCATCATGCCGCCCTCCTATTTCAAAGCCATCAGACCTTATTCCTTTTCCAGCTTCTCTTTTATTTCAAGGACCTTTTTTTCAGAAAAGCCTGTTGCCTTTTTGATAAAATCAAGGGATGCCCCAAGTTTAATGAGGTTTCGGGTGATTTCTATTTTTCCTTCTTGTCTTCCTTCTCGTTTACCTTCTTGTAGTCCTTCTTTTCTCCCTTCTTCTCTTCCTTCTTTTCTCCCTTCTTCTCTTCCTTCTTGTTTTAGTTCATCTTCATACGTTATCATCGTGCCGCCCTCCCAATTTTTGATTTCCTGGTTAAATTCCTTTTGGTAATGACTTTCGAGTTTTATCATGTGGTCCATGAAAATGAAAAGTGTCAGTAAATCCTTTTTATCGAGCTGCAAGCGATCTTTCATAACATTAAAATTCATTCTACCGCTTATAATCTCTTTCTTTTCATATTTGGAATTCTCCATTAACTTAACCCCTTAATAATTTTTAAGTGTCATTTATTCTAAGATTTTAACTTATTCATCATAACGGTCCTTTTTTCGTAAAACGTTCCAAACTGTTTTACAACAATGAGAAAAAAATAACCAATGCCAGCAATACCGTATTTCATATATTTTCTCCCGACATTCTGATCCGTAATTTTTTAGTTTGTTTATCTATACAAGCATAACAGCCACGTGAACTACTAGCCCAATAATAAGTAACCAAATAAAGAACGAAATATAATACTCATAAATGCCTCATCCTCATTATAAATAAAATGCCAGCCTGCTGATAAATTGTCCCATCCTACTGTATTCGCATGGGCTACTGCATATCCTATTCCAACAAAAACGATTGAGTAGAGAAAAGCAGCGATTAAGAAAAATTTCATTCGATCCATTGTTAATCGGCCTTCTTGAACTTCTAACTTGATTTCTTCAAAGTTTTCTTTCGTTAAGATTTTTTCTCTCTCCTTCATATCATCCTATTTTTTCTTCATTATTAACTCTTAATTTTTATTTAAACCATTTCGCTACACTGTCTCCTATACTTTTGCTGACTTTTTCAATCGAATCTATTCCCTTGTTTATTCCCTTTTTACTTTGATCAGATATACTCTTGGATGAATTTCCCCACTTATAATTTATCCCGTAACTAACCATTGTCCCAACTCCAAATCCAACTACCGTGCCAATCGGAGGAAAGAATGCGGAACCAATTGCTGTACCTGCCGCAGTAGCTGCCGTGCCAAAAGCACCGTCTACAACAGTTCCAACTACAACTTTTTGCGTGTCACCCTTATACTTTTTGTAATTATCCGCAGCTATAAGTCCGTAACCTAGCGGGCCTAGTGCTTTTCCGGCTACTTTTGCCCCTTTTCCCAATGTATTCAGGCCTTTAAAACTTTCTTTTATTTCTTCTGTCAAATTTTTGTATGCAACTTTTGGTTTTTTCCACTCTGGGAGAGATCTGACAGTTTTTTTAATTGCTTTATATTTTTTTCCAGCAAATTCGTCTACAAATGTTGTTGATATTTTCACAGCTTTTTTAATTGGAGATAGTTTCTTCATCTCTCTAAATTTATCTATTCCATAAAGGTTTTCAAATTCTTTCTTCATTGCAAGTTTCCCACGTTCTCTGCCAAACGTTTCAATAGACTCAAGTAAATGATTAAAATTTTCTTTTGAAAGTGCCTTCCCTTTGTATTTAGCCAGATGATTTAAAAGAGCTTTTCCATTTATTTTATAGATTGTATTATTCATATAATTATTAAATGTTCGATACTCTTCCTTTGTAAAATTATGGAAAAGCTCACTTTTAAATGCTTTGCGCCTCCCCTTATCCAGTTTCTAATAAATATAGAACTGGATAGCAGCAATCAACAGGGTGTTAGACTTATTAATGTATTTATAAGTACGTTGCATTGCTTTAAAGCCATTGCTCATTAAAATAAATATTGCTAATTTATCGACAAACACTTGTTGTTCATGTAGTGACGAATCATTATCATTCAAACAGTCAGCTTGTCCGCCCCCAACCAAACTCCTTTCTCCTGCTTCCATCACTTTCTTCATCACCCTGTCCACGTCGCGGCGGCTTTCTTCGACGATTTGCAGGGCTTTGCGGTCAAAGGCGTGGAGTTTTTCATTCACTTCATTCGCAAATTTTTGTGATGCTTCAGCGCTTTCTATGAAATGGCCCAAGTCCGGTGCCGGAATGGATACAATATCGGAAATGCTGTGCAAAACTTGTAATCCTTCATGGTAGATGTCCATCATTTGGTTTTTCAATATGCGCGTTTTTTGATTAAGGTCATGCATATAATCAGCGTGCAGTACCGCGCCTGGCGAATCATCCACTGTACCCTCAAATTCGGAAATGATTTGGTTGTACCGGTGCTGAACTTGCCGGGCAGCTGTCACCAGTGCTTCAATCATTTCACCGTGGGTAGTGTGAAAATAATGTTTTGCTGAATCTGCCGCTTTCCCTTTAAAAGATTGCAGCCTACTGATCGCGTTTGTTTTTTGCCTTACAACTTCCAGCCTTGCCGCCATTTCTTTTGTGCTCCGGTCGATTTCTTTTTGCAGATGCAGCAGTTCTTCAAATTCAACTTTCATGGTGCAACATTCAACCCTTTCCCCTCTTTAATTCTCAAGCCTGTGAAAAGACTGGCCGATGTGATCATCCTGCTGTACCATCTCATTCCCTAATTGTTCCAGTTTCCGCAAGTCCGCATCGAGAAGCGCGCTGTACAGTTTCAACGTGTTCTGCAGTTTCCCCACTATTTCAAGCTGTTCTCTCATGCTTTTTAAATCCGGCGGCTGCTGCAGTGTTATTTTTACCGGCTTAATGCCCTCAAGCGTAGACCTGGTACTGTCCGCTTGGCTGAGCACTGCACGGAAGACGGTTTGATTGATCGCAATTTCTCCCATCACTTAATCCCCTTCCACAATTTCCTGGCTCAAGTTAGAAATATACGACTGCAAATATGATAAATTGCTTTGTGCCTCATTCAGCTGGTTCGCAAGGCGCCGGATTTCTTCTTCCAGCCTGTCCTCCGTATTTCGGAGATGATGCACATATTGGCGTACAGACGACTCTATTTTATGCAAGTGATTCAAATACTTATTTTTCGTTGTGCCTTTCCAAGAGGGTGGATGAAAATCAATATGCGCCACCTTCCTTTCGTGCTGCCATGCGCCTTCAATGACTCCCTCCATTCGCCCCTTTGCCCGATACAGCCGCTCGATTTTTTCTTCAAGCAGTGCAGCATCCTGCCTCGCTACTGCTGCCTGAGCCTGCATGTTTTCCCTTTTGCGGATCAGATCGCTTTTATCCATCCTTCGCTCACCGCCTCCCCTTGTTCGAGTGTACAAACGGTTTATTTTACCACTATTTTCTATCAACCAGCTTCTCGTTTTAATATTTTTTCAAAAATTAGGTCTTTTGAGCTAACTTGGTTACTTATTTCCCTTTCTCCACTAACTAAAACCAGGATATTCAGATGGTGGCGGCAATCATCATCCCCATGAGATACCAATAAGAGGAAAGGCGGACAAAAGAAGAGAATACTTGGTGGCAAATTTTTGCATAAAGAGCTTTTTGGTGGACTATCGGAAAACTTTATTCATAAAAAAATCCGGACATCAAAAAGTGCCCGGAATTTTTATGATTTTAGTCAAAAATAATATGGTTTACTGTTTTGCGGTCGAGACGTTTGATCACTTCTGTTATTAGTTTAACAGTATTTTCGTAATCATCACGGTGCAAGATGCCGGCGTGCGAGTGGATATAGCGTGTTGCAATCGTGATGGCAAGAGATGGAATGCCGCTGCCCGTTAAGTGAATGGAGCCGGCGTCTGTTCCGCCGCCCGGAATCGATTCAAACTGGTACGGGATATTTAACTCTTCAGCAACTTTCACAACCGTATCGCGCAAGCCTTTATGCGCCACCATTGAAGCGTCGTAAATCACGATTTGCGGACCTTTGCCCATTTTGCTGAGTGCTTCTTTCTCGGAGATTCCTGGGGTGTCCCCGGCAATCCCGACATCAAGTGCAAAGGCAATATCCGGTTTCACTTTGCTGGCTGCCGTCTTCGCGCCGCGCAAGCCCACTTCTTCCTGGACATTTGTTACACCGTAAACGATGTTCGGATGGTTTTCTTTATGCAGATTTTTTAGCACATCAATGACAACTGCACAGCCGATCCGGTTATCCCAGGCTTTGGCAAGCAGCATTTTTTCATTTTTCATAACCGTAAATTCAAAGTAAGGCACCACCATGTCGCCCGGTTTTACGCCCCATTCAAGCGCTTCTTCCCGGCTTGTGGCACCAATATCAATGAACATATCCTTGATTTCGTACGATTTTTTGCGTGCATCCGGTGATAAAATATGTGGTGGCTTCGATCCGATCACACCTGTCACATCACCTTTATCTGTTACAACCGTAACGCGTTGGGCAAGCATCACCTGTGACCACCAGCCGCCGATCGTTTGGAAGCGCAGAAAGCCCGACTCATCAATTTGTGTCACCATGAAACCAACTTCATCCATATGGCCGGCGATCATAATTTTCGGGCCGTCCGCCTGCCCCGTTTTCTTTGCAATTAAGCTGCCGAGGCCGTCTGTGTCAAGTTCATCGGCATACGGCTCTATGTATTTTTTGACAACAGCACGCACTTCTGCTTCATTGCCGGCAATCCCTTTTGCATCGGTTAAATCTTTCAACATGGACAATGTCTCATCTAACTTTGCCACTGGCATTTCCTCCTCGTCCCGATATGTACAAAGCCTATTATAATCAAAATCGCAAAAAGTGTAAAAAGTTTCAGCCTTCTATTTTATATCACGTCGGACTATGCCGGGTATTTCCTGATACTCTTTTTATATGTCAGAAGCAGCATGCTTTAGAGAGCTTCATCCAACCAAGAAGAGCTGGAAATAGCTGCTTCACTGCCTGATGGGAAGAAGGCAGACTACCTGTTCTCTGAAGCAGATGGCAATTCAGGGACTGAAAAAGAAACAGCATATGGAAGTCCACCACGCCATTCTCTATGAGGGATGGGAAATCAATGGCAAAAGGGGCTTCCTGCGTCAGCCCCACAGTCATCATGAGGACGGAAGCCATTCAGATATTTTGGGATGAAGTCCAAGCCACAGCTGCCAACACCTATTCCCTCGAAAAAGCGCATATTATTACAAACAGTGATGGAGGTACGCCGAGATACGGCAAATCTTCCCGTCCGTTTTTTGAAGATGACTGTTATGAAAAAAATCAGCAAAAACAAAAATAATCAAAATAACCACAAGGTCTCCTGCTTTAAAAACAAGGAAACCCGCCGGAAAATCTTTGGCGGGTTTCCTTAAACTTTACAGATTTGCCGCGACTTCGTAAGCATCCCAGATGGCATACATGATGTTTGCGACCTTGCGGGCATCGCCAACCACATGAAGATCGGCAACCTCAAACTTTAAATCTTCATAGAGTGATTTTTCAGCCGAGTAGCCGACTGCGAGCACAATGCTGTCTGCTTCAATTTCACGCAATTCGCCGTCAACATCCACAACGGCTGTCTTTTCTGTCGTATCTACTATTTTTGAAGAAGTGTAGACTTGAACACCTTTAAACGGTACGAGTCTTTCCAGCATGTCCGAGTTAGCGTGGCAAAGCGGACCATTAACTGCCAGCAGTTTGTCCTGCATTTCCACAAGCGAGACATCTTTTCCTTTTTCTGCAAGGTTCAAAGCCAGTTCGCAGCCGACAAGACCGCCGCCGACAATGACAACATGTTGCCCGGCATCCACTTTATCGAGCAAAACATCTTCTGCTGTAAATACTTTGTTTTTTCCGTCGAGCGGCAAAATTTTCGGATTCGAACCCGTTGCAATCAGCACGGCATCCACGTTTGCAGCCAAAATTTCTTCTTTTGTCAATGCAGTATTCAAATGAATTTCTACGCCAAGGCGTTCCAACGTATGCTCATACCAGGCAACAAGCGCCAGGTCATCTTCTTTAAAATCAGGTGCGCCGCCAGGGATCAAGTTGCCGCCTAAACGGTTCGATTTTTCAAAAATGACCGGTTCATGGCCGCGCAATGCAAGCACACGGGCAGCTTCGCATCCGGCCACGCCGCCGCCTGCAATCAGTACGCGTTTCTTTTTTAAAGCAGGTGTCAATGCTGCTTCTTTTTCTCGACAGGCAGCCGGATTCACTGCGCAGCCTAAGGAAGAATACTCCTGGATCCGACCCATGCAGCCTTCATGGCATGACAGACACGGGCGGATATCGGCAACCTGCCCGATTCGGAGCTTATTGACGTAATCCGGGTCAGCCAATAACGGGCGGCCCAAGCTGATAATATCACATGCTCCGTCTTCCAGTGCGGCAAGTGCAAGATCCGGATTGTCCATGCGGCCCGCGCAAAGGACAGGCACATCGACAGCTTCCTTCACCAGCCTGGCATACGGAATGTAAAGCCCCTTCTTCTGGTACATCGGAGGATGGCTCCACCACCATGAATCATAAGAACCAACATCGACGTCCAGAGCATCATAGCCGTAGGAAACGAGCAGCTTTGCTGCCTCGATGCCTTCATCCAAATCGCGGCCTTTTTCTTCAAACTCCTCGCCAGGCAGTGCCCCTTCCCGCCAATCCTTGATAAAACTTTTCGGGCTGAAGCGGAGCGTCACAGGAAAATCTTCGCCACAGCGCTGTTTAATTTCCTCGACAATTTCCCGGGCAAAACGAAGGCGATTTTCAAGCGGGCCACCGTATGCATCGGTACGTTTGTTGAAAAACGCAATCGCAAACTGGTCGAGCAAATAGCCTTCGTGCACAGCATGGATTTGCACCCCGTCAAATCCGGCGCGCTTCGCATTGAACGCCCCATCCCCGAATTTGCGGACAATGGAATGAATTTCTTCAACTGTCAGTTCGCGACATGTTTTATCCAGCCAGCGATGCGGGATTGGCGACGGTGCAACCGGCGGGTACTCGCCAAGGTTTGTCGGGATCGTCACCCGGCCAAAACCGGCGCTCATTTGCAGAAAAATTTTCGAATCATATGCATGGATGCGCTCTGTCATTTCTTTGGAAGTCCGGACAAAATGGACAGGGTTATGGGTCGGGCAAGGTACGTTTGGCATTCCGTGCTCTTCCACTTCATTATCAACGAAAGTGACGCCGGTAATAATCAGAGCGGTTCCCCCGCGCGCACGGGCTGTATAATACTCAATCCCGCGCTGGTTGAAACCGCCTTCTGCATCGGCAAGACCCAGCGGACCCATTGGTGCCATTGCATAACGATTTTTGAGTTCCACATTCCTTATTTTCACAGTTTCAAATAGCTTTTTGTATTTCATTTTAAAGGCCTCCCCGGATTTTCCATTTTCATCGAATGGATTCGGTGAACATTTTCATTATAGAATGGGTATAATAAAAAATCGGTAGACAAAATGTGAAATTTTTCACATATGTAGAGGAAGCATTGACAAAGGCCGCGGCTTGCTTTCATAATTTTTTACATATCATGAAGAATCGGGGAATGAAAGATGGATGAAAAGCCGTTGACCAAAAGGAAAAAACAGGCGATGGAAACGAAAAACCGGATTTTCGAAACAGCGATGGAGCTGTTTGCCAAAAAAGGATACAAAGACATTAAAATTGAAGATATTTGCCGGCTGGCCGGCGTTTCAGTCGGTGCTTTTTATCATTATTTTCCCTCGAAAAATGACTTACTTCTTGAAATGTACAGCCGGGCAGATGTGTATTTTGCAGAACAAGTGCGCGAACGTCTCAAACACCTCGATTTTCCACACAAGATCACAGCCTTTTTTGCCATTTATGCACAATACAATGAAAAAACAGGAATCAGTATGATGAAGCAGCTTTACCATGCAGAAAACCGCCTGTTTATCCAAAAGGGGCGCGGCATGCAGGAGACACTTGCACAAATCATTGCAGACGGCCAGACAGCAGGAGAAATGGTTCGTGATATGCCTGCAGAAAAAATCACGGAATACCTCTTCATTGCAGCACGGGGCGTCACGTATGACTGGTGCTTGCATGATGGGGGTTATGATTTGGAAAGGGCAATGAGAGCGTATATGGGAAGATTGTTAAAAGTATTTTTGCAATAGACAAAATGGTTCAAATTCATTATAATAAAGAAAAATGAATGACCATTCATTTTAAAGGGGGGCCTTACCCATGGCATATACGAAATTCGGGCCGCTTACCGTCATTGCGGGGGAAAACGGCAGCCGCGTCCCGTTCAGTACCTCGCTTCTCGTCGAGGGCGGGCAGGGGGCGGCGCTGGTTGACTGCGGCAGCGGCTTTCAAATTTTAAATGAAATAAAAAAGGAATACGCCATTCGGTCTGTTTATTTGACCCATTACCATCTGGACCATATTTGGGGCGCGTACCTGTTTAAAGACGCCGAAATTCAAATCAATCCATATGATGTAAAAAAACTGAATGATGTTGAAGAGCTGGCAAAAGCGAGCGGTATGCTGAGCCCGGCCGACCCGGAGAGCCGCAAAAAGTGGATGAAGCAGCTGTTTGAGAAACCGCCTGAAAACTGGGACCGCCCGCACTGGCAGCCGGTGCTGAACCTTACGGAAAAATGGTATCCGTACGGGGAAGAGCTCAATGTATATGGGACGAAAATGTTGATGATCCATGCGCCCGGCCATACGGAAGGATACTGCTGCCCGTATTTTCCGGAACACGGTGTCCTGTTTGCCGGCGATTTTGACCTGGCCTCTTTCGGACCGTGGTACAACAACGCCGACTCTGACATTGACGCCTTTATCGCATCCGCGAAAACCACGTTGGAAACAGATGCGCAAATTTTCATCACTTCACACCATAAAGGGGTGGTGGACAGAAAAACATATGAAGAATTGCTGAAGCGGTATATCAACAAAATTTACGAGCGCGAAGAAAAAACGCGGTCTGCTGTAAAGCGGGGTGTGGCGCCGGACGAAATGATCTACGAAGAAATTTTTTATTTCCGGAAAAATCTAGAACAGAACCCGCAACTTGTGATTTCCGAAATCGTCGGCATCGCCAAGCACCTCGACAGGCTTGTGCGTAATGGGGAACCGTTTGAAGCTTATTTTGAAGCATTTTTGCAGCACTTTCAGTTAACAAGGGAAAATATTTTCTATCACACATCTTCTGTCCCGACACAACTCCAATAACAGGTAGCGGCGCCCGCTTCGCCGCTATTTTTCCTGTAAAAGCCTTTTTCTGTGCCGGACACAGCGCTTGCACAAAAAAACAACCGCCATTACGGTTGCAAATCGGCAGCTTGTTTCCTCAGCTGCGTTTTTAAAATTTTCCCGACCCCGTTGCGCGGCAGGTCATCTAGAAAGACAAATTTTTTCGGCACTTTGTTTTTCGCGAGATGCTTGCGGCAATATGCGGCCAAATCCTGCGCTGATGTTTCGTCTCCCGGCTTCTTCACGATAAAAGCGAGCGCTTCTTCCCCCATCCGCTCATCTGGCACACCGATCACCGCTGTCTCCAGCACAGCGGGGTGGCGGGCAAGCAGTTCTTCGATATCACGCGGATAAATATTAAAACCGCCACGAATGATTAAATCTTTTTTACGGTCGACGATATACAAATATCCGTCTTCATCCACTTTCGCAAGATCCCCTGTATAAAGCCAGCCGTTCTTTAAAACCCGCGCTGTTTCTTCTCTATTTTGGTAATAGCCAGGGGTGATGTTATCGCCGCGGACGACCAGCTCCCCGACCTCGCCAGCCGGCACTTCCAAATCATTCGGGTTCACAATTTTAATCTCAACGCCAGGGATCGGCACACCGACAGACCCTGGTTTATACGGCATACCCTCCTTATAAGAACTGACAACCGGCGCAGCTTCCGACAGCCCGTAGCCTTCCAGCACCTCCACCCCGAATTTATCCAGAAATCCCCGCCGTAATGCTTCCGGCAGCGGCGCTGAACCGGAGCCAAGGGATTCGAGGCTCGACAGGTCGTACGCTTCTGCCTTCGGGTGATGGTACATTGCATACACCATTGCCGGGACCACCGAGAAAGACCGGACCCGATATTTTTCAATTGCTGCAAAAACCTGTTCCGGCTCAAATTTTGCAAAAACAACGACAGAATACCCTTTGATATAGCATACATTTGAAACAGTCAGTCCGTACACATGGGCAAGCGGCAGGACACCAATTGTCACTTCGCGCCCTTGCCCCTCTTTCGTGTTTGCTGCAGAATTCACCGCATTCGAATATAAATTCCGGTGCGTTAAGATAACCCCTTTTGGACTGCCGGTTGTGCCGGATGTATATAAAATGACAGCGGGATTGTCTTCCCGGATTCCCGTTACCGGTGTGAAGTCATTTTCCAACGGGTCGGATGTTATACCGTCCGCCGAAAAAACAACCGGTTTTTCCGGCAAACCGGAAATGGCCTGCCTGAGTTTTGGCATTGTAGCGGCGTTTGTGATGACTGCCTTGGCACCGGAATTCCGAAGAATATAGGCGATTTCTTCAGCATGCAGCAAAAACATGACCGGTACGATGATGGCGCCGGTCCTTGCGATGCCCTGATAGGAAAACAGCACTTCCGGGCAGTTGGGCATGCAAACGAGCACCCGGTCTCCTTTCCGGATACCGTTTTTTTGCAGGTTCCCGGCAATCCGGTTGGCGTATTTTTGCGCATCCAGATTGCTGTAAGCCTTCCCGCTGTAATAAAACAGCGGGTATTCGCCAAACTGTGCAATGTTTTGTTCCAGCAAATCCTGTAATAACGGCATTTTTTCACCCCATTTATGTTAAAGTGACGGGAGACGCGCTTTTTCTATCCGCCCGGGCATGAGCCGTTAATCCATTAATTCCCCCACTTTCACATGCCCACGTAGCAGGTTCCGGGAGATGATGTAGCGCTGGATTTCGTCCGTGCCTTCGAAAATCCGCCACAGCCGCATTTCCCGGTACCACCGTTCAATCGGCAGTTCTTTCGTATATCCCATGCCGCCGTGAATTTGCAGCACCCGGTCCACAACCCGGTTGGCCATATTGCTGCCGTACAGTTTTGCAATCGAGGCATAGTGACGGTTGTCCTTTCCCGTTTCAGAAAGCCATGCCGCATGGAGAACGAGCCACCGTGTTGCTTCAATTTCAACATTAGAATCGGCAATCATCCATTGGATCGCCTGCCGTTCTGCAATGGGCTTGCCAAAAGTAACGCGTGTTTTTGCGTAGTCCATTGCCATTTGCAATAACCGTTCCGAGGCACCGACCGCTCTGGCCGGAATGAGCCAGCGCCCTTGGCCGATCCACTTCATCCCAAGGCTGAACCCCTTGCCCAGTTCGCCGAGAATATTTGCTTCAGGCACCCGGACATCCTCGAACACGAGCGAAGCAGGCCCCCACTCCCCCATCGTCTGGATGTATTCCGACCGCCACCCCATATCACGATCAACAAGGAAGCAGGTTACCCCGCCGTTTGCCCCTTTTTCCTTGTCCGTGACGGCAAATACCATCGCAAAATCGGCTTCATTGCCGTTTGTAATGAACACTTTTTCGCCGTTTAATACCCAATGGTCCCCGTCTTTTACGGCCGTCATTTTAATATTCGCGGCATCAGACCCCGCCCCCGGTTCCGTTAAGGCAAAGCATGACCGCCGCTCTCCATTGATGACCGGGATTAAATATTTTTGCTTTTGTTCCTCATTACAGTCATACAAAATATTATCCGCCGAACCGCCGAAGCTGAACGGGACAAAGGTGCGCCCGAGTTCCATTTGGAGGAGCGCCGTCATCACGGGGCCGAGGTTCGCGCCGCCATATTCTTCCGGCGTATTAATCCCCCAGAAACCGGCTGCCTTCGCTTTCTCTTGCAAATTTTTTATGACGCTATCCGCCAGGCCCGGCCGCCCCTCGCGTTCATTTTTTAAAACCTCCTGCTCGAGTGGCATCAATTCTTTTTTTACAAACTCCCGCACCGTTCGCTGAATCATTTTTTGCTCATCTGACAGCGTGAAATCCATGGGTTGTCCTCCTTTTTAATAATGATTACGCTTTCATTTCATCGTTTATCAATACAATATATGCATCGTCCAGGCGGATATACTTGGAAAATAGGACAGGGCTGTACCGGAAATGCCTGGCACAGCCCTGTTTTTGCGCAGGTTTCGTATGAAACTGCCCGCCTCTTCAGCCATATTTTTTTAAAAAAACTGCACCTATCACCTGCCTTCTTTCAGGTGATAGGTGCAAGGCAATAACACACTATTTTTTCACATAGAACAGCCTTGACACAATCAACCCGACCGTCCCGAGGGCAATAAACAAAATCGTCCGGATGAAAAGGTTGACGGTATGCATATCGACAAAAAATCAGTTTACAAAGCGTGATCAAAAGCAGGATCATCCCCGCGAGCCGGATCTTCTTATTGTCTTTCCAAACCCCGAGCGCCACTCCAGCTGCAGCATATACCATCCAGACAAAAGACTGGAGCATCATCCGCAGGCTGACGGACCAGCTTTCTGCAACCGCACCTGCCAGCTGGGTAAGAAAAACAAGATGAAAAAAGGCATTTACGGCGATCATAAAGTTTTTCAGCCCTTCCTGTTTCAACGAAGCTGCAGCCAGCATCCGGTAGAAAAACAGCATCGTCCCGATCACAACAAGCCACACGAAAGTCTCCGCACTGAACACATCCCGGATCCATACGGTGGAAAATAATTGAAAAGTTGTAAAAATATAAAGCAATAACCCGATAACCTGCTGAATGACTGCTTTAAAATGAAAGCCAAGATAAATGGCGACCGTGGCTACAATAAAATACACGGCAAGATTTAACACATGATCAGGCAAAATTTGGTACAGGAAATAAACAACGCTTACTGTACAAATGGAAATGGAGACAGAGATCTGCTCCCGGTTTTGTTTTTCCCGGCCGTAGTAGGCAAACCAGCCGTAAGCGACTGCAGCGGCCAATAAGTATAGATTAAACAGCGCATGTTGAAGCGATGCTTGCAGCAATATGCCCGGCACTTCCTCCAGCGTACTATAAGCCCATCCGGTTGTCAGCACAAAGCTTGAGAATAAGACCGGCACCGTTGCCTCTCCCATTCCCTTCTTGTAAAAAGCGACCCAGCAAAGCAGCGCATGCTGAATGATCGCCCCAAGCACAACAGAATACGAGATCCCTGCACCAACTTGATCGATCAAAAGATTGATATAAAGGATAAAAACGGCGGCATGCCACAGCCCACTTGCCATATAAAACAGCGCTTTGTAAGATTTCCGGACGGCAAACAAGAGCAAAAGCGCATAAAATGCCGTTTCATACCAAATAACAAAATGGGCGGCATGTTCCTTTCCTTCAACCAAAAACGGCACAAGATACCCGGCACATGCAGTTAAAATCGCAATCGCTTCCGAACGGTGCCGGTCAGAAAGAAACAGCCCAAGCCCGATCCAGATCAGGTTCAGGATAAATGCAATGAAAGGCGGCACGAAACCGTACAAAACATGCATCGCAAACGTCGTCAAAATAGCAACGGAAACGGCGCCGGACAGCAGCACGGTTCCAAGTGCCACCATTTGTTTCTTAATCTGTCTCTCCCCAAAAAAGTACAGCACAGCGGCCACGCCAAAACCGAGCAAAACCCTGATTAGTTCCGTCCCCGCAATGGCCACAATGGTAAAGGCAAAAATGATGCCCAGAAGCAGCACGAAAATAAAGATTCTCGGCAGCCACACCCTCCCGAGTCGGTATTCCCAATCAACCGGTTCCGACTTCGCCTGAACCGGTGTTTTCTGCACCGGTGTCTCAGCATCCTCTATGCGTGGTGCGGTTTTCTCAACCCGTTTATCCGGCGTGCTGGTTGTGGTTGGTATGGTGCTTTGAGCGGCTTCCCTTTTGGCCGGCTGGTTTCCCTGTTTCGCTGCAAGGTCAGTTTTTAATGTTGCCACTTCCTGTTCCAAAACGGCCACTCTTAGTTCAAGCTGTTCAATCCGGTCCATTTGGTCCCCCCTCAATTTCTCTTCTTCTTTAAAGATATTCGAAGCAGGCAGTCTGGTTTCCTTCTCATTTTGTCTTTTTTCGACAGGTTGAGGCGGATTTTGCCGGTTGACCCGCAACCAGCAAGCGTGCCGTTTTCCAAATCAGGATGACACAACTGCAAGTTCCCTTTCCAATGGCAATAATTCCCCTAGCTTAAGTTCCGGATTTTCTGAACTCATCTTTTCTATCCTTATACTTTACATTCAAAATTCATTTGCCAAATCTAATAGTATGCCTTCCGGGAATTACCCGCCAAATCCAATCAGCACACCTATGAAATACATCAGGCAGCACCAAAAAAACTGTCCCCGGCAGGCAGCCGCTTTATTCCCTGTAGATCAGCTCAAACACCGCATCAAACAAATCCGGGTCGAGATTCATGGTGCGCAGCCGGGCCAGTATTTTCAAAGGCGCCTCTTCTTCCCGGGCCAAAGCATAAATCTCCTCTTTCAAACGATAAGCAATCTGTGCCGCGTTTAGCAGCCCGTAAAAATCCTGCAAGCGGCGTGCGCGAACATCGTGCGTGCCGGCCGAAAATGAAACCGCAGCCCCTTTTTTCGGATCGTATGCTGCAATCCTCTGTTGCCTCGTCATAGGATGCCGAATACCCGGATATTTCGATGTTTCCGAATCCGCGAAACAGCATCCGGATCTCTCTTGGAGCAGGCAAAACACGCGAGTCGCCCTCAATCGGATGCACGATAAATTTCTGCTGCTCCCAGTCGAGTTCAAATTTCGTCAAGGCATACGCCCCGTTTTCATATGCCAGCGTTTCCCCGTCATCTTCATACAGTACAAAGGTATTTGTGCTCCCCGGAAAAACCAGCACATCCAGCTGCTTCGGATTTTCGGTTCCGTTTTTATGCGGGCAGTGCCCCGCAAGTGGAATGATCGCGCCGGCTTTTGCAAAAACAGGCAAACGGCCAAGCCCCCTGTACACGTTTAACCTCGTGCCGCCTTCATAACGGTGGCCGGTAAAAAAGTCGTACCACGTGCCAAACGGCAGCCATACCTTTACACACGCGAGACCAAGCGCCGGATTTCTTTTTTCCGTTACTGGTGCAACGACCAGTTCGCTGCCGAAAAAGTACTGGTGCCGGACATCATACGCTTCTTCATTAAGCGGATACAAACCATACATCGGCATGACAAGCGGCAGCAAGTCATGATGCGTCCGCCAGTTCATCGTGTAAAGATACGGAACCAGCCGGTGCCTTAACCGCAGAAATGCCTTGATTGCATCCGCCGCTTCTTTTCCGTATTTCCACGGCTCTTTCCCCATGAATTCACTCTGCGTGCTGTGCAGGCGCAAGATCGGGCTAAAAGTGCCAAACTGCACCCAGCGCACAGCCAGTTCGTCATCACGCGCCCCGCCGAAGTGGCCGCCGATATCATGGCTCCACCATGAGTAGCCAATATTTGAAGCTGTTGCCGTAAAATACGGCTGAAACCGGTAAGAGTCCCAGGATACAACGGTATCGCCGGAAAAACCGATGGGATAACGGTGGCTGCCGGCGCCGGCGTAGCGTGATAAAATGAGCGGGCGCTTTCCGGACTTCAACCTGTCCAAGGTGTGGAAATGATTCAAAAGCCACAAAGGATCAAGCCCTTCAATCGAACTGTTTGTCCCCTGCTGCCAGTCAATCCACCAAAAATCAACACCATCTTTTTCCTGCGGATGGTGCAGGTACTCAAAATACGCATCACGGAAAAAACGGTTGTTGATATCGAATAAAATCGGGTCTCCCGTCTCCGGGTCGATGCCCATTTTTACAGCCATTTCCGGATACATTTCCTCATAGGCACGCACCCCGTCGGCTGGATGCAGATTGAGCGTTACTTTTAAATGCCGTGCATGCAGCCAGTCCAAGAACGATTTTGGATCCGGAAACAGCTCCTTATTCCACGTATAGCCTGTCCAGCCGCTCCCGTATTTTGCCGGAATATCCACAAGATGCCAGTCCATGTCCAGCACGGCGACAGAAAAAGGAATATCCTCGTTTTCAAACCGCTCCACAAGCGTTTTATATTCCTGCTCTTTATACGGCCAGTACCGGCTCCACCAGTTTCCGAACACAAACCGGGGCAAAAGCGGTGGCGCCCCTGTCAGTTTGTAAAAATCACGCAATGCCTCCAGATAACTGCGGCCGTACGCAAAAAAATAAAGATCCACGCCTTTGTTCTTGCGCGGTTCAATCGTCTCTTCATCAACAAGAATAAAAGATTCCGAATCATCCAGCACCGCGTAACCTTTTTTAGAAAGAATGCCTTCTTCCAAATCGATTTCCCCATCCACCTGGTCCAGCGTTCTGGCTGTGCCTTTCAATGTTTCCACCGGTGTTCCGAAATACCAGCGGTTCTTGTGGTTTGTAAAATTGCTTTTCACATCAATAAAAAGTGCATTCGGCGAAAACGGGCCTTTCTTAAGGTAGTGCAGATGGAAAGCTTCGGTGATGATTTCAAGCGAAACATCGTTTTCCAGCTTCCGGAATGCCGGTACCGGAAACGCCCGGTTCAGCACGGTTTGTGTCGCCCTGTCTTCAAACATGCCGTTTTCCGCATATTCCAAGCGAATCAGCTTCGGCGTCAGCACGGTAAACCGGTAATGCTCCCCAGTTATAACAGCCTGCGGATTGGGCTTAGGGCTTAATGGAAAACGCATTTTTTCTTCCTTCATCACGGACCACCCTTTTTTCATTTTACTATACGCTCATGCAACCTTTTCCCTTTTTCCTCCAAACAGCAAACTTTTTCCCATGATAAATCATGCTGATCCGGCAAAAAAATTTTACAAATGGCACTTTTCAAAAGGAAATCGGCAAGAAAGGAAGAAGTTATTCGTTGCATGCTTAAAAACGATTTAAACGGAATGGTGCCGGGTATCCCGGCAGCCTTCGTTTCAAAAAGGGGAATGAGAAATGGCAAAACCGCTTTACTATGAAAAAACGGAAAGCATGTTAAAAGCAGGTGTCTGGATGTCCCCTTGCCCTCATATCATCCGGCCGGGGACCGTGTTCCAGGAAGCAGCATGCATCATGCGCAAGCAAAATTTAAGCAGCCTTGTGGTCGCAGATGAAACCGACCAACCAGTCGGGATGCTGACGCTGCATCATGTCCTCGCCGCATTGTTGGATCATATGGAAAACGAACCGGTCTTGCGCGCCCTGCCGAAGAGAAATTTTGTCGCAATCTCTGAACAAGACAGCCTGCTTGACGTGTTGTCCCTGCCTTTTACTGCATTTCCGGTCGTGAATGAAAACCGGAAATGCACCGGCATCCTTACAAGGCAGGATCTATTGGACGGCCTTGCGCACTATATCCGGCAAATGGCGCAAACAAAAAACACAGCAGAGATTTTAAACGCCGTATTGGAGAGCGCTTATGAGGGCATTGCCGTTGTCGATGAAAATGGTATTCTCATCGAATTCAACGAGGCATACAGCCGGTTTACAGGCATCAAACGGGAAGATGCGATCGGGCGGCATGTTACCGAAGTCATTGAAAATACCAATCTGCATGTCACTGTCAAAACGGCCATCCCTGAGCGCGGTGTCATCCAATATATTCAGGGGCAGGCAATGGTCGTCCACCGTATCCCGATTTGGAAAGGGGGCCGGGTAGTCGGCGCGATTGGCATGCTGATTTTCGAAGGCGTCTCGGAATTGTATCAAATTTTTGAGCGGCTGCAGCAGGATTCTTTGTCCGCCCGGAAAGAAAAAACAGGTTCCAAAAAGATGCCGGATCAAGCCGGCTTCACACAAATTTTAGGAACGAGCGAAAGCATCTCCCGCGTAAAACGGCTGGCAAGAAGGGCGGCACGGACTTCGGCAACTGTCTTAATAACAGGGGAAAGCGGAACTGGAAAGGAGCTGTTTGCCAAAAGCATCCACCAATTGAGCACGTATGCACGGGGGCTGTTTATTACCGTCAACTGCGGCGCGATTCCGGAGCCTTTGTTTGAATCCGAGCTGTTTGGTTACGAAGAAGGCGCGTTTACCGGCGCAAAAAAAGGCGGGAAGCCCGGGAAATTTGAATTGGCGGAAAATGGCACGCTGTTTTTGGACGAAATCGGGGAATTATCGCCCGCCATGCAGACGAAACTGCTGCGTGCCATTCAGGAAAAAGAAGCCGAGCGGGTTGGCGGCGTAAAAAAATATAAAACGAATGTGAGGATTGTCGCCGCTACCAATCGCAATCTTGAAGAAATGGTAGAAGCCGGCACGTTCCGGGCGGATTTATATTACCGGCTGAATATTATCCGGATCCATTTGCCCCCGCTCCGCGAACGAAAAGAAGATATACCGGGTTTGGTTTCCCATTTTCTGAAGGCGTTTTGCCGGCGTTACGATTTACCCGAAAAAAGGATTAGTTCGGAGGCAGTTGCAGCGATGATGGCTTACGGATGGAAAGGAAATGTAAGGGAACTGGCCAATACGGTGGAAAGGCTTGTGACACTCGCCGACGGACCGGAAATCAGCCGTGGCGATCTGCCGGAAGCGATTCATGAGGCTCAACCGGCAAAAGACATCTACGCTGAATCTTTGATCAGCCGCGCTAGAGAAGCGGGTGAGGCGCAAGAAAAAGCACTCATTATTCGGGCACTGAAAAATGCAGGCGGCAATAAGACGAAAGCGGCGGAACTGCTCGGTATCCACCGCACAACGCTTTACCAGAAAATCAAAAAATATAACCTGTAGCGCCTGTAGTGTAGCCAGTCCGCTACAATTGTCGTATTTTTCCTACACTTTTCCGGTATGAAACGGGCCCTATTCTGTGAGACGCTCTTGGCATGCTTTTTGCATTTAAAAAGGCAGCATCGCAAAAGGAGTGAAAATAAAATGAGGCAAGCCGTATTCCGGACCCCGCAAACCATTCTCTACGGAAAACAAGCTTTTGAAAAAATCGGTGAAGAGGCGGCCCGAAGAGGAAAAAAAGCTTTAATTGTCACAGATAAAATCATGGCCGGGCTTGGCAATGCGGATGCGTGCCAGCACATTTTGCAGGAAGCCGGCGTGAAAAGCGCCGTGTATGCAGGTGTCAATTCCGAACCGGTTGACCACTATGTCTCTGAAGCGCTCGCCCTTTTTCAACAGGAAAGTTGCGACCTGCTGGTTTCTCTCGGGGGCGGCAGTTGCATTGACACAGCCAAGGCCGTTGCCGTTGTAGCAACGAACGGCGGTTATATCGGCGATTATATGGGGGCAAGGAAAATAGCAGAAAAGCCGCCTGTCGCGCATATTGCGGTTCCGACAACGGCCGGAACGGGATCAGAAGCGACAGACGCCACGATCATTACGAATACGGCCAATGATGTCAAAATGATGATCAAGCAGCCTGCCTTTATGCCGGCTGTCGCGATTGTGGACCCTGTTTTGTCAAAGTCTTCCCCGAAATCGGTGACAGCGGCGACCGGTGTAGATGCCTTAAGCCATGCGATTGAAGCGTATATTTCAAGAAGGGCGCATCCGTTAACCGATACGCTTGCCCTGTCCGCTATGCGGCTGATCATCCCGAACTTAAAAAGTGCCTACGAAGATGGGGAAAATATGGAAGCTCGCGATGCCATGGCGCTCGGTTCTTTGCAAGCGGGGATGGCATTTTCCAACGCTTCTGTCTGCCTTGTGCACGGAATGAGCCGGCCGATCGGCGCACTCTTCCACGTCCCGCACGGCGTATCGAATGCCATGCTGTTGCCTGCCGTGCTTGAATTCAGTAAATCCGTCTGTTTGGAAAGGCTCGCGGATATCGGGAAAATTTTTTCACCGGAAGCGAAAGACCTGTCCGGCAAAGAAGCGGCTGATCTTGCCGTCCGTGCCGTCAAGCAGCTGTGCCTTGATTTAAATATCCCGAATTTAAGAGGCTGGGGCATTCCACAGCAACCGTTTGAAAGCGCCATAAACAAAATGGCTTCTGATGCCCTTGCCAGCGGCAGCCCGCAAAACAATCCAAGGGTTCCTTCGCAAAAGGAAATAGAAGATTTATATCTTGTTTGCTATGATTACCAGTTTTCCGGGGAAGTGCAGGCCCGGGGATAGAGCAGCCGGCCTTTTCAGATTCCATATGCTGCATGTCGGTCCATGTTTTAGGCTGGCCGATTCTGGAAGTTTGCAGCGACTGATTTTTAATCTTCGGCTGGTACCGCGTTAAATGGCCGCCTATCCTGAAAAATTGCGGCCGCTGATTTGCGGACGGCGTGCTTATCCGGAAAATTTACAACGGGAAAAAGCGGCATGAGCGCTCACTCTGAAAATTTTTTCGGTATAAAATGGCCGGATCATTGCTACGCTGTACCCTGTTTTGTCAAAAATCAACCATCGTGCAAACTGGGGCAAAACTTAAATACAAATTCACAGCTGATTTGCCTTTGCAGCTGTGCCCCATCATTGAAAACATATTGTATTTCATTTCTAAAAAGGAGCTGTTGACGTTGAACACAACGACGAAAAATATTTTAAAAAACTATGTGGGCGGCAAATGGATTGAGCCGCAAACAACCCGTTACCAGGCTGTCCCGAATCCTGCGACAGACGACCTGCTTGCAGAAGTGCCGCTCTCCGTTGCGCTTGATGTCGATGAAGCGGTAGAAGCAGCAAAAGAGGCTTTCAAAACGTGGAGTACAACGCCCGTTCCGAAACGTGCGCGTATCTTGTTCAAATTCCAGCAGCTGCTTGTGGACCATTGGGATGAACTCGCCAAAATGATTACCGAGGAAAATGGAAAAAGCTATACGGAAGCTTACGGGGAAGTGCAGCGCGGCATTGAATGTGTGGAGTTTGCCGCAGGTGCCCCTTCACTCATGATGGGAAAACAGCTGCCGGATATTGCAACCAATATGGAATCCGGCATGTACCGCTACCCGGTCGGTGTTGTAGGCGGCATTACACCGTTCAATTTTCCGATGATGGTGCCGTGCTGGATGTTTCCACTGGCTATCGCGATGGGGAATACCTTTGTCCTGAAACCGTCGGAACGCACACCACTTCTTGCCAACCGGCTTGCAGAATTGTTCCGGGAAGCAGGTCTGCCGGATGGCGTGCTCAATATCGTCCATGGCGCACATGATGTTGTCAACCGTCTATTGGAACACGAAGACGTGCCCGCAATCTCCTTTGTCGGGTCAAAACCAGTGGCTGAATATGTGTATAAAACCGCGGCAGCCAACGGAAAACGGGTGCAGGCATTAGCAGGCGCCAAAAACCATACGATCGTGATGCCGGATGCCGATCTGGACACCGCGGTAAAAGAAGTAATCGGCGCTGCTTTCGGGTCAGCCGGCGAACGGTGCATGGCCTGCTCGGTTGTGGTCGCTGTCGGAAACACAGCCGAACCGCTTTTGCAAAAACTGAAGCAGAAAGCGGATGAAATCCAAATCGGCAACGGCCTCGATGAAGGTGTGTTCCTCGGACCGGTTATCAGAAAAGAACATAAAGAACGTACGGAAAAATATATCGAAACCGGAATAGCAGAAGGCGCCGTTTTGGTGAGGGACGGCAGAAAAGATGCGGCTACGCACGGCGATGGCTATTTCCTCGGGCCGACCATCTTTGACAAAGTCACCCCGGATATGCGCATTTGGAAAGATGAAATTTTTGCGCCGGTCCTCTCCGTTGTGCGCGTGGGAAGCCTGAAAGAAGCCATTGAAGTGGCAAACCAGTCTGAGTTTGGTAACGGCGCCTGTCTGTTTACGAAAGACGGCAGCAATGTCCGCTACTTCAGGGAAAAGATCCAGGCCGGCATGCTTGGCGTTAATATTGGTGTGCCTGCGCCCATGGCCTTTTTCCCGTTTTCCGGCTGGAAAAATTCCTTCTTCGGCGACCTTCACGCAAATGGCACAGACGGCGTCGAATTCTACACCCGCCGGAAAATGCTGACAGCAAGGTGGTAAAAATCAAGGAGCTGCCCGGCGTGGCGGCTTCTGCTTTCTTTTTTGCAGTCCGGTTGTCCGAATGAGTTGAAAAACCCGGGCAGATCCTCGGACGCTTTTGCAACAATACTTTGGGGTAATGCTTGCAATCGAAAGCTGATTCAACTGTGGCAGCTGCATTTTATTATGATTATGGAAACAGGTTTGCTGGTAAATCGGATACGCTCATAAATGTAACCGTTTTCTCAAATTGAAAAATGGGGGATGAAGATGGACTTTTTCGTCATTTTATTATCGCTGGGCCTATTAATATTTGTTGCATACAGGGGGTACTCGGTGATCCTGTTTGCCCCTTTGTGCGCGCTGCTCGCCGTACTATTGACGGCGCCGGAATATGTGCTCCCGTTCTTTTCAAATGTGTTTATGGAAAAGATGGTCAGCTTTATTAAATCTTATTTTGCTGTCTTCCTTTTAGGTGCCATTTTCGGCAAAGTGGTGGAAATGAGCGGGATTGCAGAATCTATTGCCAAAACGATCGTCCAGCTCATCGGCGCAAAACGGGCGATGCTTGCCATCGTGCTGCTTGGGGCGATTCTGACCTACAGCGGTGTAAGCCTTTTTGTAGCCGTGTTTGCGATCTATCCGTTTGCCGCCCAAATGTTTCGGGAAGCGGATATTCCGAAACGGCTCATTCCCGGGACAATCGCTTTAGGAACATTAACGTTTACGATGGATGCTTTGCCTGGCACGCCGCAAATCCAAAACGTGATCCCCACCACTTTCTTTAAAACAGACATTTATGCAGCACCGGTTCTCGGTCTGCTCGGCGGTGCATTCGTGCTGATATGCGGCCTATTGTACTTGGAATACAGGCGGAAAAAAGCAGAAAAATCCGGCGAGGGCTATTACGGTTTTTCTTCAGAAACGGCCGCGGCGCTTGAAGCCGAACAGGAACCAGCACCGGATCTTTCCGCAAGCCAATCGCTGGCCAGGCAAATTTTTGCTTTCGTCCCGCTCGTTCTTGTCGGTGTCATGAACAAAGTTTTTACCACCTATATCCCGAAATGGTACCCGGACGGATTCGATTTTTCCAAAATCGGCCTTGACGCTTTTGGCACGGTGGACATCAACGCAGTGGTTGCCATTTGGGCGGTGGAAATGGCGCTTGTCATGGGCATTTTGGCAACGGTTGCTTTTGACTGGAAAAGGGTAACGAAAAATATAAAAGAAGGATTGAATGCAAGTATCGGCGGATCTCTGCTCGCAAACGATGAATACCGGAGCTGAATACGGGTTTGGCGGCGTTATTGCCTCGCTTCCCGGTTTTACAACAATCAGCCACGGTATTTCTCATACGTTTACAAATCCGCTTGTAAACGGCGCTGTAACAACAACAACGCTTGCCGGGGTGACCGGCTCGGCATCGGGCGGCATGGGGATTGCACTGAGCGCGATGGCGGATCAGTACAACAAAGCCATTGCCGCTGCCCATATTCCGCCCGAAGTCATGCACCGTGTTGTTGCCATGGCATCCGGCGGTATGGATACCCTTCCGCATAACGGTGCGGTCATTACGCTGCTTGCCGTTACAGGTTTGACGCACAAGCAGTCTTATCGTGATATTTTTGCCGTCACCATCATTAAAACCGTTTCTGTTTTCTTTGCCATTACACTCTACACCATATTTGGCATCATTTGATCCGAATTACAGGGAGGAAAAAGGGATGGAAAAATGCCTTGAAGGAAAAACCGCGCTTGTGACAGGGGCAGGAAGCGGCATCGGCCTTGCCATTGCGCGCGCTTTTAAAACAGAAGGCGCCAATGTCGTGATTTCCGATAAAAACGCCGAAGCAAGCCAGAAAGCAGCTGATGAATTGGGCGCTGTCTCTGCACCGTGTGATGTTACGATCGAAAAAGACTTGAAGCAAGTGATTGAAACAACGGCAGGCACATTCGGCCGTCTGGATATTCTCGTCAACAACGCAGGGCTCCAGTACGTCTCGCCGATTGAAGCCTTTCCGACAGAGAAGTTTGAGTTGCTGATTAAAGTCATGCTGACAGCCCCTTTTATGGCCATCAAATATGCTTTCCCCATCATGAAAAAACAGGGCGGCGGCACGATTTTAAACATGGCATCCGTTAACGGTCTGATCGGGTTTGCCGGCAAAGCCGCCTACAACAGCGCCAAACACGGGGTGATCGGGTTGACGAAAGTAGCCGCTTTGGAAGGGGCGGAGCATGGCATTCGTGTCAACGCCATTTGCCCGGGCTATGTCGACACGCCGCTTGTACGCAACCAGCTGAAAGACCTGGCAGAAACGCGGAAAGTGCCTTTTGAAAAAGTACTTGAGGAAGTGATTTATCCCCTTGTCCCGCAAAAACGGCTGCTTTCTGTCACAGAAATCGCTGATTATGCCGTTTTTTTGGTTAGCAATAAAGCAAAAGGTATCACCGGCCAGGCAGCCGTGCTTGACGGAGGGTATACGGCGCAATAACCGGCGGAGCGTCAGAAATCGTGCCGTTTTCATCTGCAACCAACCCGGAAACGGCACGGCCGCAATTAGACGCCAATACAGCAGTGAGCGCGGCACCAGCAAAAAGACGAAAATCAGCTGATGTATATTTTCAGGATAGAAGACGGGATTTGATGAAAAAGCAAAATTATAAAATTTTATCTTGAAATTTCAAATGATTAATCCTATAATGAATTCAAAGTTCATTCCAAAAACGAGGAAAAGGAAAAGTACGGTTCACGAATTTTCACAGAGAGCTTCGGTTGCTGAAAAGAAGCAAAAGGACGAACCGGAAAAATGGCCTTGGAGTTCCGTGCTGAAAGCTTAACCGTAAGTAGGTTCCGGCGGGAAGAGCGCCCGTTAAAGCGCCGCAGTATAAGGAGATTGCAGGCTCCCGTACTGGCTAAGGCTGTTTATGTGAGTAAACAGTGAACGAAGGTGGTACCGCGTGAATTCAAACCACGCCCTTATCGTATAGGGGCGTGGTTTTTTATTTTTCAAAATTCAAGGAGGAAATGATATGACAAAACCATTGGTACTTCAAACAGACTTCGGATTATGCGACGGCGCCGTAGCCGCGATGAACGGGGTAGCAGTCTCGGTTGACCCAGCGCTCCGAATCTTTAACTTGACCCATGAAATTCCACCCTACCATATTTGGGAAGCTTCTTACCGGCTGTACCAGACGATTTCCTACTGGCCGGCGGATACCGTGTTTGTGAGCGTGGTCGACCCCGGTGTCGGATCCGATCGGCGCAGCATTGCCGCCAAAACGGCAAACGGCCAGTACATCATCACACCGGATAACGGCACCCTGACCCACATTAAAGACACGATTGTGGCCGCCAGAGAAATTGACGAAACCACCAACCGGCTCCCGCATTCAGAAGAATCGTATACGTTTCACGGCCGTGATGTATATGCCTACACCGGCGCAAAGCTGGCTGCCGGGGTGATCCGTTTTGAAGAAATCGGGCCGGAAATTCCGGCTGACTCCATTATTGAACTGCCGAGAAAAGCACCGGAGCTTCAGGATGGCGTGATTACAGGCACGATCGATACGCTGGATGTCCGTTTCGGCAATTTATGGACCAATATTGATTCTTCCTTGTTCAGGCAATTGGACGTCAACTACGGCGATTCGTTCGAAGTCACGATTTTTAACGAATCCCGCCAGCATTATAAAAACATTATGACATTCGGCCATTCTTTTGCCGACAGCCATATTGGCGAACCGCTTTTGTACATCAATTCCCTGTACAAACTCGGCATCGCCATCAACCAGGGCTCTTTCGCAAAAGCCTACCATATCGATACCGGTATCAAATGGAACATTACCATCCGCAAAGCACCGAAAATTGTATATCAAAAATAGGGGGAACACGACATGCAATCAAACAGAAGATCGATCGTCACAATTGTTGCAATCGGGATTGGCGCTGCCGTTTTTATTATTTTGGGCAGGTTTGTTTCCATCCCGACCGGCATCCCGAATACGACCATTGAAACGTCTTATGCTTTTCTTGCCCTTATGTCGATTGTATACGGCCCAGTTGCAGGCGCCCTGATTGGCTTGATCGGGCATGCCTTAAAGGATGCCATTTCTTACGGGTCTATCTGGTGGAGCTGGGTGATCGTTTCTACCCTTGTCGGCTTCTTATTCGGCCTTGTTTCGAAAAAAATAGACATCGAATCCGGCATTCTAAACGGCAAAAAGATTTTTCTGTTTAATATCGTACAAGTCATTGCCCAAGCAATCGGATGGTTTCTTGTTGCCCCTTTGCTCGACATCCTTATCTATGCGGAACCTGCCAATAAAGTATTTTTACAAGGCATTGTCGCGGGTGTGTCCAACATGGTGACAGTCGGGATTATCGGAACATTGCTGATTGCTGCTTACGCGAAAACGAGAAGCAAAAGCGGTAGTCTCCGAAAAGAATGATAGAATACCGGGAGGAAAAGATGAAAAAGCCCGTCATTGAATTCCAGAATTATACGTTTCAATACAGAAGTCAGGCCACCCCTACCCTGCATGATATCAATTTAACGATTTATGAGGGGGAAAGCGTGCTGATCCTCGGGCAGTCCGGGTCGGGGAAGAGCACACTTGGCCACTGCATTAACGGTCTCATTCCTTTTTCATATAAAGGCGAAGTATCCGGAAGTCTAAAGATAAACGGAAAAGAAACAAAAGATATGGACATTTTCTCCATATCCAAATTAGTCGGGACAGTGCTACAGGATCCGGACGGACAGTTCATTGGCTTAACCGTCGGCGAGGACATCGCTTTTGCCCTGGAAAATGAGGGTCTCGCGCTCCGTGACATGCATGATGCCGTTGATAAAGCAGCTCGGACAGTCGGTATTGAAAACAAGCTTTCAGCACATGTACATGAATTATCAGGCGGCCAAAAGCAGAAAGTGTCTCTTGCTGGTGTAATGGTGGACCATACAGGAATTCTTTTGTTTGATGAACCGCTCGCAAATCTCGACCCGGCAACCGGAAAGCAAGCCATTCAGCTTATTTCGGACATCCGAAAAAAAGCAAACGTGACCGTCATAATCATTGAACACCGGCTTGAGGATGTACTGGCTGAAAAAATAGACCGAGTCATTGTGATGGATGAAGGCAACATGATCAGCGATTGTACGCCGGATGAATTGCTTTCTTCTTCCGTGCTGGAAACGTGCCATATCCGGGAGCCGCTTTATGTCAAAGCTGCAAAATATGCCGGCTGCCGCATTACACCTGAAATGCATCCGGCCCACCTGGATACATTTCAACTCAGCCGGTGCAAAGACGCCCTTTTAAACTGGTATAAACATGCCAAAAAGCCGGTTGCCCGCATCGAAACAGAGCCGGTGCTTGAAATCCATCATTTGTCTTTTTCGTATAAACCCGGGCAGCCTGTGCTCAAAAACCTTTCTTTCACCATCCAAAAAGGGGAAATGGTAAGCATTGTCGGGAAAAATGGTGCAGGAAAATCAACATTGTCACGTCTGATCTGCGGCTTTGAACAACCTTCTTCCGGAAAAATTTTTTACAAAGGGAAAGACGTCACAAACGACACCATTAAAGAACGGTCGCTTCGGATTGGCATGGTCATGCAAAACCCGAACCAGATGATCTCAAAACATATGATTTTCGATGAAATTGCGCTTGGTCTGGCCAACCGGGGAATTGCCCCGGAAGAGATCAAAAAACGCACAGAAAATGCCATGCGGCTTTGCGGTCTTTACCCTTTTCGGAATTGGCCTGTTTCCGCGCTCAGCTTCGGACAGAAAAAAAGGGTGACCATTGCTTCTATTCTCGTACTGGAACCGGATATTTTGATTCTCGATGAACCAACTGCCGGCCAGGATTATATGCATTACCATGAAATCATGGAGTTTTTGGTGGAACTGAACAAAAAAGGCATCACAATTCTCTTCATCACCCATGACATGCACCTCATGCTGGAGTATACGCCGCGCGCCATTGTACTTGCAGACGGAGAAAAAATTGCCGACGGTTCGGCTGCCGGAATTTTAACTCATCCTGATATAATCCGACGTGCCAATTTAAAAGAGACATCCCTCTATGCGCTTGCAAACCGGCTACATTTGAACCCGGAAAGTTTCACGGAACGCTTTATCACGTACGAAAGGGGGCTACAGACAAATGGCAACCGAAATGCTGTCTTATATCGAGCGGAAATCCCCCGTCCATGAATTGACTGGTGCGACAAAATTGATTCTCTTTTTGATGTGGTCTTTTGCTGCCATGCTTACCTATGATACACGTGTGCTTCTTTTCCTTTTTCTTTTAAGCCTTGTTATTTTTTACATTTCACGCATCAAGATCCGGGAAGTATTATTTATTTTGCTTTTTATCTTGGCTTTTCTGCTTTTGAATAACATTGCGATTTATATTTTTTCGCCAGGACAGGGTGTAAAAATTTACGGGACAAGCCATGTGCTGTTCTCGATTGCCGGCCGGTACAATATCACGTGGGAACAGCTTTTTTACCAGTTTAACATTACACTCAAATATTTCACGGTCATTCCAGCCGCACTTCTGTTTATTGTAACGACGCATCCAAGCGAGTTTGCTGCATCGCTCAATAAAATCGGGATCAGCTACCGGATTTCATTTGCGGTTGCCCTAGCGCTCCGCTATATTCCCGATATTCAGCGGGACTTTCACAATATCGCCCTTTCCCAGCAGGCAAGAGGCTTAGATATGTCACGCAAAGAAAAGCTGCCGAAACGGATAAAAAATGCGGCAACCATCCTGATTCCGCTCATCTTGTCGAGCCTTGATAAAATCGAAACCATCAGCAACGCGATGGAACTACGCGGCTTCGGAAAAAATAAAAAACGCACCTGGTACAGTGCACGCCCTTTTCAGTTAAAGGACTATGCAACAATGGCTGTCTGTTTGGCCATCTTGGTTGCTTCACTGCTTGTCACCTTTCACAACGGCAGCCGCTTTTATAACCCGTTTCTTAAGTTATCTTAATTAAGGCTTGGTTTAGGGTTCTTTTTAGGAGGAACACCCCTACCGCAATGAATGCATCCGTAAAAAATGAAAATCACTCCCCCTATTTTCAGAATGGGCGTCCACGTCGCGCTTGCGAAATGGGCGTCCCCTTTTTAAAAAATGTCTTTTCCATCCCGAAATCTTTTCACAATGCGGTTAAGATGCTTGGCTTCCGATGCCAGCTGTGTTGCATTCTGAGCGATCGAATTTACGCCTTCCACCTGAATTTCCATGCTGGCGTTCGTTTCAGCCACTGTTTTGGTGAAATCTTCCGTAATCGTTTTTATTTCTTTTATCATTTCCTGAAGCTTTTCCCCCTCCTCCGTGATGTTTTGAACAGACTTGCGATTATGGATGACCATGTCTTGGGTCCGGACGGCGCTCTTTGTTAATTGCATAATGGTCTCACCGGTTTGCGAAACAATCTCCATTCCCTTATCGATCGCCTTTACATTATGTTCAACCTGCGCAACAGCTGCTTCTAAATCTTCCCTTGTTTTTTTCATAGAGGACATGATATGTTCGAATACATTTGTCCCTTCCGCCAGTTTTCTCACCTCATTGGCGACAATCGCAAAACCGTTTCCGACCTCGCCAGCCCGTGCCGCTTCAATCGAGGCATTAAGTGCCAGCATATTCGTTTGCTTGGAAATTTCCGTAATGGCCGACACCTTTTCCATGACCGTTTTCGCTTCTTCGGCTACCAAACGGATATTAGACGCTGTATTTGAAGCCTCATCCTGAATCGCCTTCATTTGGTTTTTCGCCAATTGTACAGCCTGTTCTCCCTTACTTGCATCCCTCAGTGCTTCATCCGCCCCGGCAACAGCATTCTCCGCTTCTTCCTGCATTTCCCATACCTTTTCCATCATCTTTTCCACCATCTCATTCGCATTTCCAACCGAGTTGCCCTGAATCTCAGCGCCGCTCCGAAAAGTTTGGACGGCTGCAGAGATTTGTTCAAAAGCTGCGGAAATGTGCTGCAATTCCATTTCTTGTTCCTTGCTTATCTGTTCCACTGTTTCGCTTCCATTTTTAAAGTCACGGATCATTGCCCGGATCCCTAAAATGATTTTATTTATTTCATAGCCGATTTGATGGAACTCATTGCGCAGCCCTACTGTCTTCACCATTGCGCTCAAGTCCCCCGATGAAATTTTTCTTGTAACCGCATACCAATGTCGCAGCTGATGAGTGATGATCAAATAGGCGACCAAACTAAGCATAAGACTGACGATAAGGGTAATTCCGAACACACTGCCTGTTTCCACCAGGTCTTGATGAAAAAAATAGGCGGCCAATGATGCTGCTACGCTCGACACCACCGCTATCCCCCCAAAAAGGAGACCGATAAACGGCTGATGAACAAGCCTGCCCATCCGCAAATTAAAGCGCTTTCCATTTGGGCCAGTCAAAAGCGGGCACGAGGCATCAGTGAGCACTTCCCCCGTATCTCTTGGGTACATCTGTAATAGGCCAGTATTGGTACTGGCAGCAGCCAGCCCCACTTTGTCATTAAAAATGGTTCCTTCCCGGAGGCGGTTCGTATGGATATAACCCACACCGTTTTCATCCACAATCACAAAGTATTCATCCCGCGCAAGTTCCTGATCAAGCAGGGAACGAATGGAATCGGCCTGTTCTTCAATGGACTTTTGCGAATCCCAAACCTGCCTTACCTTTTCAGCCACCCTTTCAACTTTAGCCAGTGCTTTTTTTGCTGCAGTCGTATGTAGTAGTTTGCTCATCCTCTTCCCCCTGGTTCCACCGCGATAGATTTGTTTTTTAAATGGATATCCCCTTGCAAACCGGAATCCGTAAAGATATCCATAGGACAATGTACCCAGCATCAATCTGCAATTTATGAACAGGTTGTTTTTCCAAATAAGATCCAATGTCTGAGATAAAACTATGTATCTATTATATCAATCCTTTGCGGAAATTTGTAGAATCATGCAAAATTTGTGTGAATAGGGAGCGGAAGCAAGTGGAGCTTTGCTCGGGAAGCACTGTGATACCCATTATTACGAAGGGCTTGGTAATGGCTCTTTCTCCGTTAGAACCAGGCGGGGTACAAAGTTTTTGCTGCTTTTTCTATCAGATATTTGCATTCTTGCTGACTCACTCCCATTCTGCGTAGCCTATTCAAATTTGCATCCTTTTCTGCAATGGCTGAAAAAGCGATTCTGTTTTTACCGAAAGCCAAAAAAGGGAGGCTTCCCATTTTGTGAGAAGCCCTCCGTTTCAAAGTGCAGTGTCTGTCTTTTGAACCCCTTCTTTTTTATATGCGATAAAGTAGAGCATGCTGACAAACACAACTGCGCCTGCCGCATTCCCGAGGAAAACGGCAATGATATTTTTCAAAAATAACATCCATGAAAGATGCCCCGCAAAAATAGCGGCCGGAATAATGAACATATTAGCAACAACGTGCTGGAACCCGATTAGCACAAAAGCCATGATCGGAAACCAGATGCCGAGGATTTTGCCTGCAAACGTTTTGGCGCCGTAGCAAAGCCAGACGGCCATGCTGACAAGCCAGTTACAACCGATCCCGGAGACAAATGCCTGCCAAAAAGGCGCGCTTGTCTTCATTTCTGCCGTGTGAACTGTTTTCGCCAAAAAATCCCCCTCTGTCAGGCCGATAAAATGCCCGAAAAAGTAGGCCACAAATAGCGCACCGATCAGGTTAAAAATGGTGATCCACAACCAGTTCCAGATAAGCTGCAGGATGTTAATCTTTTTGTCAAAACAGGCCATGCTGACGGCCATCATATTGCCGGTGACAAGCTCGCCGCCGCCAACCAAAATCAAGATCAGACCGGTCGGGAACACTGCGGCACCCATAAATGTGTCAAAACTGCCCCAGCTCGCTGGCATCGTGCCGGTCACCCGGATATAAGCCAAATAACCGATTGCAATAAAAGCCCCGCCCAAAAAACCAAGCACCACCATCGACAAAAACGAGCTGTTCGCTTTCGCTATTCCTTTTTCAATTGCTACATCCGCAATTTCTTTCGGACTTAAGTCCATCATACCCACCTCTCATTTCTTATATGATAGAGAATAAAAACATTCCTGCTGCTGCTCACCGTACCAGCATCAACGCAAATTCGCAAAATAGATCATTCGAAATCAGGCTATATTTAAGTGCCAGCGTGTTTCTTCCCGCTACACCCGTATTTTTCCCGGGATGTCCGGCGGGTATTGCTATCTTTTAGGATGTATAAGCAAAATTTTTTTATCCAGTTTTCTTTGCATGATATTTTTTGAAGCTTCCATGATGGAAAAATTTCTAATTTATAATATATCCAAACTTTCAATGAAGTCAAATGCACTTTGGCGCTTCTGTACATTTTGCAAAATACCTTTCCCCACTTCGGCGCATGCTTAAACAGACAAGCAGGAAACTTTTTGTTCCCTTTTAAAAAAATTCAGATATTATGTATATTAAAAGTTGTGCCCTTTAGGAAGCTATTCCTCTTATGGCGGAAACCACGCGTATTTTAATCCATAAAGCGATTCCCACACGGATGGCATGGCAGACAGGTTTTTTCATTCTTTCAAATGGGAATAAAAATGTCGAAAGAAAATGGGTATGAACCAGTGTTGTCCGTTCATACTCATGATTAGAAGGCTGTACAGATTCGAACTATACAGCCAAGCGCATCATTGGCTGCCTTGAGGCTCGGACTCCGGGCAGCTTTACTTTTTCATTAACGCATGCACTGATTAAAGTCTTCTTTTTTTAAAGTAATATACTCATCACAAAGATCCTTCATATAACCCGCTTTTTGTTGATCTACGACACCGGCAACCACATTTTTCCCCAAACTTCTGGCCATTTTAATGGCTGCTTCGTAATCCGTATCAGCACTGAATAAAATTGCCTCATCATAACCGTTATTAAAAGCAAGTGACACCAAATCTACCGCTATATTTACATCTGTTCCTTTTTCTGTAAAAATTGGCTTGCCTAGCGCATTTATTCCCACAACACTTAAATAACCCAGTTTCGCGATACATTTTGGAACCTTTTTGTTTAAATGATCAATAAATAATTTCGTTGCTGCCGCTTTTTCTTTATCCAAACTTCCGACTGCTGTGTAATAATAAATGCGCTGAAGGATCCCATCTCTCCGGGCAGCCACGTATTCTGCCAACTTTAAATAGTCCAGCCTCTGCTGAGACCCGTACAAGGCAGTAAGAGCCGCTTCGAAATTATTGCCATCAATAAAGACCATCACTCTCTTCACATTTGGTTTCCCCCTTTGACATACTAAAGGCGCCAGCTTCGATGCTGACGCCTTTTCTGATTCTCTTGTACTTAGCTTCGATTGCTAAGCACCTCACAACACTGAAAGACACCGCCTCCGACTGACGGTCTTACCATATCCCTTTTTGGTTAAGTTTCCGAGCTTCTTGACCTATTCGAGGTAAATATATCACCACACCGGGGAAGCTGTCAACAGCAAAATTAAGTAACAGCGTGTCTTCCCATTTTTTCCACTCATCTATCCCTTCAAGTAAAATTCTACCCATACATGTTCTTCCATATACCCTCTTTCCACATTACCAACTGCTTGAACCATAAGTCACTCAATGTTTGTTCAGCGGGCAAATAGATTTCATCTCGCGGTTCCGACACGGTGCACAGCCGCAATCTGTTTCAATCTTTCTCCGAGTGAAAAGATCTCCTCTTTTGTTGTGTGGCGCCCAAAAGAAATTCTAAAAAACTGATCAGCCGCTTCCTTCGGGTATCCCATGGCTTCAACCGCTTTGCTCCCGCCTTCATGATGTTCCTGGCAGGCGCTCCCGGTTGAAATCGCGAATCCCGCTTTGTTACACTCCAATAAAACAAGCTGCCCCTGAACGCCTGTAATCATACAGCCGACGATGGAAGGAAGCTGCATCGCCCGTTCCCCTTCTATAAAAACAACCGCCCCGCCGGTTGCCTCTTTTAATGCAGTCCGGTATTCCCAGTCCCGCTCACTTTCTATCAAAATTTCCTCGACAGCGGCAGCAAATCCGGCAATGCCGGGCACATTCACCGTCCCGCCGCGGAACCCCTTTTCATGGGATAAATGCGGAAAAACAGGCGCCATGACACAAGAGGGGTGAATGTACACTGCTCCGACCCCTTTTGGCCCGTGAATTTTGTGTGAAGAGAGGGTGATGCTGTCGACGTAAGGGATCATGCGCGCTACATCGGCCTTGCCAAATGACTGCACACAATCGGAATGAAGCAGGATCCCCCGCCTTCTTACCATCCGGGAAATTTCCTCAATAGGCTGGATGGTGCCGATTTCCTGGTTAATATGCTGAACCGAAACGAGCACCGTGTCCGGCCGGATCGCCGCTTCAAGCTTCTTAACATCCACCGTCCCTTTTTCTGTAAACGGGAGCCTTGTCACTTCAAATCCCAGCCTTTCCAAAAACCCGAGCGCCGAATGGACGGACGCATGCTCCGCCATCGACGAAATGATATGTTTTCCCCTTCCGGAAGCTCCCATTGCAAGCGAAACAATCGCCAATAAATTCCCCTCCGTCCCGCCTGAAGTAAAATACAGCCCTTCAGCCGGTATGCCGAGATAGCTGCTGATCAAGTCCCGCGATTTTTCAAGAACCGCCCGCGCATCCGTCCCGATGTCATGCAGGCTTTCACTGTTTCCGTAAAAAGATTCGGCCGCTTCCATAAACGTCTCCCGTGCCCGTTCACTCATTTTTGTCGTTGCCGCATAATCAAAATAAAACATAGCTAGCCTCCTAAAAAGTACTTGTATTCAGTTTAATTTTGTGCAAAGATAGGTGTCAAGACAGATGTAAAGTAGGGAGACCGATGACAGAAAAAATATGTATCTTGGGAAGCGGGATTGCCGCCTTACAGTTGGCCGTGCACTTGGGCAGCCGCTACGAAGTGACGATCATCACAAAGGCGCAGGTAAAAACGAGCAATTCCTACAAAGCACAAGGCGGGATCGCAGCCGTCCTCTCGCCGGAAGACCGTTTTGAATTGCATGTGAAAGACACGATCCGGGCGGGCTGCCGGCACCATGATGAAAAAGAAGTGGAAAAATTGGTGAAAGAGGGTGCGGCTGTAGCGGAAGCACTCATAAAAAGCGGGCTTCCCGTAGACAGGCGGCCGGACGGCGGGCTTGATTTAGGGCTTGAAGGCGCCCATACAGTGCACCGTATTCTCCATTGCGGCGGCGATGCAACCGGCAAATTTGTCATTCAACATCTTCTCGGGCAACTTGGAAAAAACGTCCGGATGATCGAACATGAGCTGGCGTTTGAACTAATCGTATCCGCAGAAACAGGACGCGTAACCGGTGTAAAAACAAAAACGGCCGCCGGTAAAATCCGCCGTTATTTTTCCGATCATACCGTAATCGCAACCGGCGGGCTAGGGAGCTTGTATCCTTTTACCTCGAACCACCCGGAAATCATCGGCGACGGGATTCAAATGGCATACCGGGCCGGCGCGGAACTTGCAGATATGGAGTTCGTCCAGTTTCACCCGACATTATTGTATGCGGAAGGCTGCGCGAAAGGCCTTGTGTCCGAAGCCGTCCGCGGAGAAGGTGCAGTACTCGTGGACGAAAACGGATCGCCTGTCATGGCGGGTGTCCACCCGTTAAAAGACCTGGCACCCAGGCATGTGGTCGCCCACCAAATTCATCAAACGATTCATAGCGGAAAGAAAGTTTTTCTGGACATCCGTAAAATCAAACACTTTGAAAAAAGGTTCCCGACCATTTCCCGGATTTGCCGGGAAAGCGGCATTGATATCCATTCCGGCCTGTTGCCTGTTGTCCCGGGCAGCCATTTCTTTATGGGCGGCATCGTAGTGGATACATATGGCAGAACAACGGTAAACGGGCTGTATGCCATCGGGGAAGCCGCGGCAAGCGGCGTACACGGTGCAAATCGGCTCGCCAGCAATTCGCTTTTGGAAGGGCTCGTATTTGGCAAACGGCTCGCAGCGTTTTTAAATGCATTGGAACCTGAAGCATCGGGCGGCGAAACAGCAGAAATCGCCCGCCCTCCTTTAAATCCGGAAATTGCCCGCCGGCTAGACACCGCAGCATTGAAGGAAAAAATGATGGAAAATGCCGGTGTGATCCGTACGGAAACCGGGTTGCGGCATCTTTTGCGGTGGCTCGAAGCACGCGGGGCTGATACGTTTTCCGCTTTTTCACTCGACCATCTTACAAAGGAAGAAATAGAAAAAGTCTTTATGTTTACCAACAGCTTTTTCATCACACAATCGGCGCTTTTCCGGAAAGAATCGCGTGGTGCCCATATCCGCGCCGATTACCCGGATGAAAGCAGCGACTGGCAGGGTATCCATCTCATTCATGCAAAAAACAAAGGCTTGATCGCAAGGAGGGGACTTTATGAACAAGCTCAAACTTCAATCCATGCTTAAAGATTTTTTCATGGAAGACATTGGGGAAGGCGATATCAATACGGAATATATTTTTTCGCCGGATCAGCCGGGCAAATTAACGTTCATTGCAAAGCAAAACGGGATTTTCTGTGGGAAAGATGTGATAGAAGAAGGTTTCCGTATCCTGGACAGTACGGTGAGACCCCGCATTTTCCCCCGGGACGGTGCCTGGATTGAAAAAGGTACGGTCATTGCAGAAATCCACGGGCCCATTGTAAGCCTCCTTTCCGGAGAGCGGGTAATCCTGAATCTCGTCCAGCGCATGTCGGGCATTGCAACAACAACAAACGCTGCAGTCCGTGAGACGAAAGGCACCCATGCAAAGATTTGCGATACAAGAAAGACAACCCCTGGCCTCCGGATGCTTGAAAAATCCGCCGTTAAAGCAGGCGGCGGATTCAACCACCGGCGCGGGCTGTACGACTGTGTCATGCTGAAAGACAACCATATCGCATTTGCCGGCAGCATCACAAAAGCCGTGGAAACAGTGAAAGCATCCATCGGGCATACCGTAAAAATTGAAGTCGAAATTGAAACAAAGGACCATCTGCTTGAGGCTGTCCGTGCCGGTGCCGACATCATCATGTTTGACAACCGCACACCGGAAGAAGTCTGCGAATGGCTGCCGCTCGTGCCGCCCCATATTGCGACGGAAGCATCAGGCGGCATCACAATGGAAAATATCCGGAGCTATGCTGAAACCGGCGTCGATTGGATCTCGCTCGGATTTTTGACCCATTCCTATCAAATACTTGATATCAGTGCAATCGTGGAAAATACGAAGGAGGTTGCTTTATGAGCCTGCTGAAAACGTTACAACTTACGGCTTTGCCGGAAAAATATCAGTCCCTTGCGCAAGAAGAAATGGAAAACCGGGTTTGGGACATCAAAAAAGAAATGGGCGCGAAACTTTTCCTCCCGTGCCACCACTACCAGCGTGAAGAAGTATACCAGTTTGCTGATGCAGCCGGTGATTCGCTGCAGCTCGCGCAAATTTCGGCAAAAAACCGCAATGCCAAATATATTGTGTTTTGCGGTGTACATTTTATGGCAGAAACGGCGGATATTTTAACATCAGCGGAACAAACTGTCATTCTCCCCGACATGCGCGCAGGCTGCTCGATGGCAGACATGGCCGACATCCACCAGACGGAACGGGCATGGGATATGTTGCAATCTTTGTTCGGGGATACGATGCTGCCCCTTACCTATGTCAACTCCACAGCAGCGATAAAAGCATTTGTCGGGCGCAACGGCGGGGCAACCGTTACCTCTTCAAATGCGAAAAAAATGGTCAAGTGGGCCTTCACCCAGAAAAAACGGGTTTTCTTTTTACCAGACCAGCATCTCGGCCGGAACACTGCAGTTGATTTGGGCGTGGAACTCACAGATATGGCAGTCTGGGACCCGATCCGGAACGAACTTATCTACGAAGGCGCGCTGGAAAATGTGAAAGTCATTTTATGGAAAGGGCACTGCTCCGTGCACGAGCACTTTACCATCAAAAATATCGAATTCGTGCGCGCGAAATATCCGGATATGCAAATCATTGTCCATCCGGAATGTGCGCATGAAGTGGTTGCCCTGTCAGATTTCAGCGGCTCCACAAAATACATCATTGATACGATTGAAAACGCGCCGGCCGGGAGCGCCTGGGCAATTGGCACTGAAATGAACCTGGTGCAGCGCCTGATCAAAAATCATCCGGATAAAAAGATTATTTCGTTAAATCCGGTCATGTGCCCGTGCCTGACCATGAACCGGATCGACCTGCCCCATCTTTTATGGTCACTGGAAAATATCATCGAGGGCAAAGAAACAAACGTGATCAAAGTAGAGGAAAACACAGCGCGGGATGCGGTTTTGGCGTTAGAGCGGATGTTAAAACTTTGATGATGCTGGTTTCGGATTGATGCATGCTTAGACTCAGGGGTCCAGAGAGCCCCTTTTTGTCTTTTTGGTGGTTTGCACGTGGGCGCTCCGCATCTTTTTCTTTTATGGCCTAGCTTTAACATGAACACCAGGTTACCTGCAGCATCCTTAATTCCCGTAAAGCTCTTCCGACTCCATCAAAAAATGATGGACAATAAAAGCCGCAGCCCCAACTGCTGTCGCATTCCGATGCAACTGCGACAAATAAATTCGATGGTTCTGCCGGACATATTTTGACACTCTGGATGCAATCGTACTTTGTATAGAATTTAAAATGGTCGGGTTTTCCTGAATTAAATTACTGCGAAGCACAATCGCCTCGGGGTTAAAGGTATTGATAATATTCGTAAGGCCGATTCCTAAAAAGTACCCCAGCTTATCCAATTCCCGTAGTGTTTCACCATCATTTTCCTTTACCCAATTCGTCACTTCTTCCAAAGTAATCCGGCGTTTGTTTTTTACTAAGCACAGTTGATCATAAAAAGCTTTTTCGGATGCATAAAGTTCCCAGCAACCTTTATTGCCGCAGCCGCACTGCCTGCCGTTAAAGTCAATCGACATATGCCCCATTTCACCGGAAAAGCCTTCTTTTCCGCGATACAGTTCATCATTAACAATGATACCAAGCCCAATACCAATGCCAATACTGACATATATGCCATTTTTGCATCCTTTCAAGATGCCAAACAATTTTTCGCCGTATGCCCCGGCATTTGCCTCATTGTCCACCAAAACAGGACAATCAAAATGGGTTTGCAGCAAGCCTTTTAAATCCACATCCCGCCAGCCGGAATTCGGTGTAAACAGCACATTCTGTTGCATATCGACAAATCCGTGAACGCCCGCGCCAATGCCAATAATACCGTACGGGGAAGACGACACTTTACTTGCAACAAGCCGGATTCTTTCAATAATTACCGGCTTTATCATCTCAAAAGAAGGATCTTCAATTTCACAGTAATCACTGTAAATCATGTTTCCGTCCAAATCAGTAAGCACTGTTAAAATATATGTCACACCAATATCCACGCCAATAGCATAACCGGCTTTTTCATTAAATACTAGCATAACCGGCTTTCTTCCACCGCTCGACAAGCCAGTGCCCACTTCTTTCACAAGCTTCTTTTCTATCAAAAACGATACCTGGGAAGAAATCGTTGCTTTATTTAATTTCGTAATTTTTGCTAATTTGGCACGGGAAATTTGCTCATGTTTCATCAACTCGTTCAAAATCACCCGCTGGTTTTGATTTTTAATAAAACTTTGGTCCGCTATGTGCATGTTGTAATATCTCTCCATTCGTAAAGGCACTAAACAAACATTATCGGTTTTTATCATTATATCAAAAATTTTTCTTAAAAATTGGTTGTTTTTTTTAAAAGACCGTGCTACTATGAACATGTACTTAGTTTAACCGTTAAACAAACAAAGTGCTATTTTTCTAGGGCCCTATGTATACGCTTGCAATGAATGATAGGAGGGGACAATGATGGCATATTTTCCAAATGTCAGCAAAATCACTTATTCTGGCAAACAATTGAAAAGCGGTCTTTCATTTAATCATTACAATCCGAAAGAACTCGTTGGTGGAAAAACGATGGAAGAACAGCTTCGATTCTCAGTCGCATTCTGGCACACCTTTACTGAAAGCGGTACCGATCCGTTTGGCGCAGGCTCCAAGATCCGCCCGTGGGATCGCTTCACAGGCATGGATCTTGCCAAAGCAAGAGTAGAAGCAGCATTTGAATTTTTTGAAAAACTAGGTAACCCTTATTTCTGCTTTCATGACCGCGATATTGCTCCTGAAGGCGATACATTAAGGGAAACAAATAAAAATCTGGACGTCATCGTTGCCATGATTAAAGATTATATGAAAACAAGCAAAGTAAAACTCTTATGGAATACAGCCAATATGTTCACAAATCCACGTTTTGTCCACGGTGCAGCTAGCTCTTGCAACGCAGATGTTTTCGCGTACGCAGCCGCCCAAGTGAAAAAAGGGCTTGAAGTCGGGAAAGAACTGGGCGCTGAAAACTATGTATTTTGGGGCGGCCGGGAAGGCTATGAAACTTTGTTAAATACAGATTTGAAGCTGGAACAGGACAACCTGGCACGGTTCTTCCATATGGCCGTTGATTACGCGAAAGAAATCGGATTTGATGCTCAGTTCTTGCTTGAGCCGAAACCGAAAGAACCGACAAAACATCAATATGATTTTGATGCTGCTACGACTATTGCATTCTTAAAAACTTACGATTTGGATCAACACTTCAAGCTGAATCTTGAAGCAAATCATGCCACTTTGGCCGGCCATACGTTTGAACATGAAATCCGGGTTGCGCGTACCCACGGCTTGCTTGGCTCTTTGGATGCGAACCAGGGTGATCCGCTGCTCGGCTGGGATACAGATGAATTCCCGACAGATCTCTATTCCACCACGCTTGCGATGTATGAAGTATTGAAAAACGGCGGCCTTGGCAGGGGCGGATTGAACTTTGATGCGAAAACACGCCGCGCCTCGTTCACAGATGAAGATCTGTTTTATGCCCATATTGCCGGTATGGACAGCTTTGCCCTTGGATTAAAAGTAGCGAACCGGCTGATTGAAGACCGGGTATTTGATGCCTTTATCGAAGAACGGTACAGCAGTTATAAAGAAGGCATCGGCGCCGATATCGTTTCCGGCAAAGCTGATTTTAAATCACTTGAAAATTATATTCTTGATAAAAAAGAAATTATAAACCAATCTGGCCGCCTGGAACAACTGAAAAATACGCTGAACCATTATATTGTGCAAGAAGCCTATCAAAGTGTAAATGCATAAAATTCCGAACCGGCCTGCCTGGATGAAGGCCGGCCGGTTTATTCAATGGGGAGATTAAGATGAAATATGCAATCGGTGTCGATCTTGGGACAAGTTCTGTTAAAGTATTACTTGTTGACCAAAACGGACAGGTGGTTTCATCTGTTTCTAAATCCTATCCGTTAATGCAGCCGCACCCGGGTTACAGCGAACAGGATCCGGAACAGTGGGTCGAAAAAACGATTCAAGCTTTGAAAGAACTAACGGAAAAATCCGGGGTACCCCGCGATGAAATTGAAGGGCTCAGTTTTTCTGGCCAAATGCACGGGCTTGTGCTGCTGGACGAAAATCTGCAAGTCATCCGCAATGCTATTCTTTGGAACGACACAAGAACAACTGAACAATGCAAAAAAATCGATCAAGTACTGGGTGGCAAGCTGCTGGAAATTACAAAAAATCCGGCCTTAGAAGGGTTCACACTTCCGAAGATACTTTGGGTCCAGCAGTACGAACCGGAAAATTTCCGGAAAACGCGTGTCTTTCTCCTGCCAAAAGATTATCTTCGTTACCGGTTAACCGGAACGATTGGCATGGATTACTCGGATGCAGCGGGCACTCTGTTGTTAGATATCGTCAATCAATCATGGAGCACGGATATTTTGCGCACATTTGACATCCCGGCCGATATTTGCCCGCCGCTTGTTGAGACGGAAGCAGAAGTCGGCACATTATTGCCGGACATCGCTGCGACGTGCGGCCTTTCTCCTGCGACCAAAGTGTTTGCCGGTGGGGCGGACAATGCCTGCGGTGCGATCGGCGCCGGCATTTTAGAAGAAGGCAAAGCACTTTGCAGCATTGGCACATCCGGTGTATTCCTTTCATATGAATCAGACAGCAATAAAAACTTTGGCGGCAAAGTGCATCTTTTTAATCATGGACAGAAAGATGCTTACTATACAATGGGCGTTACACTTGCCGCCGGATACAGTCTGTCCTGGTTTAAGGATACATTCGCAAAAGGCGAAGATTTTGCAACATTGCTGGAAGAAGCCGCGCATTCTTCGATCGGGGCAAACGGGCTGCTTTTCACACCGTTTATTGCCGGGGAAAGAACGCCCTATGCTGATGCAAAAATCCGCGGCACTTTTACAGGAATTGACAGCTCACATACCAGGCGGGATTTTACCCGTGCAGTGATGGAAGGTATTGCCTTCTCTATCAATGAAAGCGTTGAAATTTTTCGAAACTATGGCAAGAACATCGATACCGTGATATCCATCGGCGGCGGTGCGAAAAGTGACCTGTGGCTGCAAATTCAGGCTGATATTTTTCAAGCAAAAGTCATCAAACTTCAGAATGAACAAGGTCCTGGGATGGGCGCCGCCATGATTGCAGCAAGCGGATTAGGATGGTTCTCTTCCCTCAAAGATTGTGCAGCCGCCTTTATCCGGACAGGCCGGACATTTGAGCCGATACCGAAAAACGTGAAGCGTTACCGGGATTTTTACCAGGTTTATAAAGATGTTTATCCGCACACCGTCGCGATCAATCACCAGTTGTTTGATTTAAGAAGAGTAAACGAATCGCGGTTTGGAGGGAAAACAGATGAAATTTAAAATCAATAATGGCTTGATTTACTTTTTTGGCGCTTTGGGCGGATTATTATTTGGATATGATACCGGTGTAATTTCCGGCGCCCTTCTTTTTATCAAAAATGATTTACACCTGACTTCCTGGACAGAAGGAATTGTCGTCAGCTCCATTCTGTTTGGCTGTATGATCGGTGCCGCAATTAGCGGAGCAATGTCTGACAGATGGGGAAGAAAAAAAGTCGTTCTCATCGCAGCATCTGTTTTCTGTATTGGAGCATTAGGTACCGCGTTGGCACCAAATACTGGTGTTTTAATTCTTTTCCGGGTCATATTGGGCCTGGCAGTCGGAAGTGCCTCTACCCTTGTTCCAATGTATTTATCAGAAATGGCACCAACTTCAATCCGCGGTGCATTGTCCAGTTTGAATCAACTGATGATCATGACAGGTATTTTATTGGCTTATATCATTAACTATGTTTTTGCTGCTACAGGAAGCTGGCGCTGGATGCTCGGTTTTGCGCTGATCCCGGGTTTGCTGATGTTAATCGGTATGCTTTTTTTACCAGAAAGCCCACGTTGGCTTTTGAAACAGGGAAAAGAACCTGAAGCAAGAACGATTCTCAATTATATGAGAAAAGGGCACGGCGTTGAAGAAGAAATACGTGAGATCAAGCAAGCAAACGAACTTGAAAAAAATCAGGGCGGTTTTAGTGAAGTAAAACAAGCGTGGGTGCGGCCAGCATTAATTGCCGGCATAGGATTGGCAGTCTTTCAACAGATCATTGGCTGCAATACCGTTCTATATTACGCACCTACCACTTTTACAAACGTCGGGCTAGGAGCATCTGCAGCTATTCTGGGTACAGTAGGCATCGGGATTGTTAACGTGATCATTACAGCTATTGCAGTTCTTATCATCGATAAAGTTGGTAGAAAACCACTTTTATTAATCGGTAATGCCGGTATGTCTCTTGCCTTATTTGTACTGGGGATTGTAAACGCTTTACTTGGCCCGTCAACTGCTGCCAGTTGGACAACGGTGATTTGCCTGGCTGTTTACATTGCATTTTTCTCCCTCAGCTGGGGACCGGTCGTATGGGTGATGCTCTCTGAAATCTTTCCGCTTAAAATTCGCGGCATAGGCATGGGGATTGGCAGTGTTACAAACTGGCTTGCAAACTTAATTGTCTCCTTAACTTTTCCTAAATTGATTGAACAATTTGGCATTTCAACCATGTTTATTATATATGGCATTATGGGTGTTCTGGCGTTCATCTTTGTAACCCGAAAAGTATCCGAGACAAAAGGAAAAAGCCTTGAGCAAATTGAGATTGATCTCAGACAACAAGCTGAGCATAAAAAATTTAACTTTTCTCAATCCATACAAAAATAATTTATTAAACAACGGCTGCATTAGTCAGTCGTTGTTTTGTTGATTAAGCACATCTGTCTTATATGTATAAAGTAATCTCAATCACGTACTCCGTTATCCAAACTTGACTAATCAATGGAGCTGCAATACTTAGTTAAGTTTCTATACCAAAAGATTTCTTGATAACCAGTATCTGTAAAAAATAGAGTTTGTACTTATGACATTTATAAAAAAATTATTGAAATATAATTTATTTAGGCGTAAGCTGGACATACATCAAATTTTTTACATCACGGAGGTTCTGTAAGATGCGTCTCAGCCAAGTCATAAGAAGCGGCCCAAACCAATACATATGTGAAGAAGAAGCAGCCAAATATTTGGAAGAAAAGCTGGAAGAATTCAGGCATCCGGTTGTCATTACTGGGGTAAAATCATTCGAAGCATTTCAGGAATTTGCGTCAGTACCGCAAAACTGGCCGGTGCTCCAGTACGATCATACCGCAAGTGAGAAAAACATGGCAGAACTGGCGGAACAGGCAGGCCGTGCAGATGTCATCGTCGGGATTGGCGGCGGCAAAGTGCTCGATACAGCAAAGGGAACAGCAGAACTGCTCAACTGTGAAGTCGTGCTCGTTCCAACGCTAGCCGGAACGTGTGCCGGTTATACGCCTTTATCCGCTGTTTATCATGAAGACGGCTCATTCAGTCATGTCGCTTATTACAAACGTTCCGCCTTTTTAACCCTGATCGATTTGCGTATTCTCCTGAACGCACCGGCCGAATATTTGCTGGGCGGAATTGGCGATTCTTTAGCCAAATGGTATGAAGCAGAAGGCATCACCCGTTCCATGAAACATTTGCCGGTGATGGTCGAACTCGGCCTCCGCTCCGCAAAAGCGATTTATGAAGGGATCTTGCGCGACAGTGAGCAGGCATTACACGACCGAAACGAAGGGAAGATAACCGACGCTTTCCGCAATATAGTTGAAATTATAATTGGCGCGGCCGGGACAGTCGGCGGCTTTGCCGGCGAATACGGAAGAATGGCTGGGGCCCACGCCATCCATAACGGGCTGTCCTTCCTGCCGGAAACGCATTCCATTCTGCACGGTTCCAAAGTGGCTTACGGCATCCTTGTCCAATTAGCGGCAACAGGCGATATCAATGAAGTGAAAAAACTGCTTCCGTTGTATCAAAAACTCGGTTTTCCTTATAATCTGGATACACTGCATGTGACGGAAAATCATGGCGCGGCCATTGAAAAAGTCGCAGCATATGCCGCAAAACCCGAAGAATCCTTTCGCCTGCTTGGCAGCTTTACGAAGGCGCAAATTGCAAAAGCAATGGAAACAATCGAACAGCTCACGGCTGAAAAGGCTGATATCAAATGATTGGCACGGGCGGCCCCGGAACAAGGCCGCCTTCACCCTGCTTAAATGCAATCCGTTTGTTGCACCATTTTTTCAAAGTTTCCGCCTTTTCTGTTTGCATCACTTGCAATAGAAATGGCCGCCATAGCGGACTTTCATACGGGATCGCCATTTAAAATGCGGTTATGGAGGCAATTAGGCCTGCCAAAAAATTCGATGCCATATTAATCTTCACCCTTACTTGGATCTGCTTCATCCAGAGACAATCTGACCACTTTCGTATATTCACCTTTTGCTATTTCTTCCGGCGTTGCTTTTTGGTCGAGCTCTTCCTGGTCGTCAAGGCCAGTCGCAAGTGTCGGCTCAACACGTCCGTTCTCTTTTTCCACTCTCTCCACATCCTTATTGAAGTGATGCGGCTAGTTTTCCACGGATGCTCACAATTTATGCGATTGCAGCCGATTGCTCGGTTCTATTTTAAAATTTTGAATTTCTTCTTCCGGCAACCCAGTGTATTTATTGATCACACCTAAGTCTGGTTGCTCCGCTCTGTTTCAGCTTTTTCAATTCTTCCTCTGCCAGCCCGGTGTATTTTGCGATTGATGCCAGATCCTGGTTCTCTTCCAGCATTCTTTTGGCAATCCTTAATGCCGCTCTCCTTTCCCCTTCTTTCAACCCCTCTTTCAATCCTTCTTCCTTTCCTTCTTCTTTTCCTTCTTCTTTTCCTTCTTCCTTCCCTTTTTTGTACCCTTTGTCGTAAAAGGAATTTGGCAGGCGCAGGATTTGGTCGGCTTCTTGCGGATCCAGATTTTTAATGCTTGACATCACAAGTTCATCCTCCTTATCCGTTAATTTAAAATAAGAATCAAAAAATCCATAGATTAGTGCCATTCTTGCCGGGTCGAGTTCCATGCGGGCCATCATTCTTAAGAACTCTACTTTTACCTGTACTTTTTCTTTTTTTGTATACCCCATTTTGCTGAGCAGTGCAGCCGCAACGGGATTGTTGCTTCGAATATATTCTTTCCAGTTTTTCCTGATTAAGTGTATGGACATATAACGAAAACGGATGGACTCAAAGTTGCGGATTCTTACGGTGAAAAGAGAAGGAGTTTCCCTGCGTTTATTATAACTGAAAACAGCAATTGGCAAAACCGGCAAGCGATATTTTTCATAAATGCGGGAATAGTAAATAAACATCCGTTCCGGAAATTCCATTTGATAATAAGACTGCGGTTCCACATGGATGAGGACAACCGTGTCTTCCCCTTTTAATTTCAATTTTGCCAAAATATCAATTCTGCGTTGTTCACCAGCTGTGATGTCTGTAAACAGATCCTGCTGGAGGAATTCCACATCAGAAAAGTCCATCCACCGCGCTACTTCCGGGAAAAAGGCTTCCATGAAATCTGCAAAAAAAGTTTGGATAAGTTCTTTAAACAAGCGGTCGTGCGGCAAATACTCCGCTTTTTCTTCCATTATAAGTTGCATATGCATCCACCTTTCTTTTTCCAAAAAGATGATTTCTTTTCATTTGCAATGCCTGCCAGAGCGCGTCTTCTGACAGCTCCCGGCTGCCTTGCAAATCTGAAATCGTCCTTGCCAGCCTGAGAATTTTCATTTGTGCCCGGCTGCTGAAGTTTTCCTTGCTTGCCCACTGCCTGAGCATTAAACTGCTGCTGTTTGCGAGCGGATTTTTTTGTAGAAAGATTTCGTTTGGCACTGTACCGTTACAAACTTCCGCCCCGTACCTTTCGTACTGCCTTTTCCTTGCTTCCGTGACGCGGGTTCGGATCTGTTCTGAAGTTTCGTTTATTTTCCCGGACTCTTCCAGTAACGGTACTGTCCCGACTGGCAAAAATATGTCAAAGCGGTCTAACAGCGGTCCGGAAATCCGGTTTTGATAAGCTTGAATTTGTTTTGGCGTGCATGTGCAATACGCATGGGGCGACCCGAGATAACCGCATGGGCACAAGTTCATGGCCGCAAGCATAATAAACCGGGCAGGGTAAGTCACCGTGGAAGCGGCTCTGCTAATGGTTACTTTCCCATTTTCAAGCGGCTGCCTGAGCATATCAAGCGTTCTTTTTGGAAACTCGGCCATTTCATCGAGAAACAGCACCCCGTGATGGGCTAATGAAATTTCACCCGGATGCGGCCGGGAACCCCCACCGACGAGTGAAACTGCAGATGAAGCGTGATGCGGCGCGCGAAACGGCGGTTTCCGGTGAAATCCCCTTTTCACGTTTGCAAGCTGATAGAGTCCCGCCACTTCAAAAGAAGACGTTTCCGAAAGCGGCGGCAAAATCGAAGGAAAAGCCTCAGCCAGCATACTTTTTCCGCTTCCGGGCGGGCCGTACATTAAAACATTGTGGCTTCCGGCGGCGGCAATCTCCAGTACTTTTTTCGCATGCCGGTGCCCAAGAATCATGCTGAAATCTGCTTCGAATGAATACTCATCTGGTTGCAGCTGCCTCTTTTTCCGGACAGGCGGCAGCTTCTTTCCGGACAATGAATCGAGTACGTCCTTTAAATGCTGGACAAATATAATATCCATCCCGTCCATTTGTGAAAAGGGAAGTTCCGCAGAGGCTGGCAAATACAATCTTTTCATGCCTAATCCCCTTGCTGCCATCACATACGGAAGCATCCCAGCCACTGCCTGAACAGACCCGTCCAGTGAGAGCGCGCCCAAAAAGGCAGTATGATCAGGAATTCTGGCATGAAAAAAGTGGTTTTCTGCCATCAGCCCGATTGCAATGGGCAGATCAAGTGCAGGACTGTTTTTCCGCTCGTCTGCCGGGGAAAGATTGACAATCGTTTTGCTTTGGAACAGCATACATCCAATCGATGAACATGCACCCCGTATTCGTTCCTTAGATTCTTTCACCGAAGCATCCGGCAACCCGACAATGGTGATCCCGGACCCGCACCCCAACATCATCTGCACTTCGGCATGAACACAATATCCTTCTATTCCCTTTAGGCCAATGCTGCTTATGATGGTTGCCATATTTTCGCACCCCTTCACCCGAACTTACATTCTATAAACAGAATAAAAGATCGTACGTTCGTTGTCAATCTATTTTTCAAAAAAACTGAAAGGAAATTTGCACATTCCCGTCGAATACTTTAGAAATCCATTCCGGAAAGGAGAATAAAAATGAAGACAGCAATTGTTGAAACCGTTTTCGGAAAGGCCCGGGGATACGAGGAAAAAGGTGTGCAAATCTGGAAAGGGATTCCCTATGCAAAACCGCCAATCGGACCTTTGCGTTTCCGCCCGCCGGAACTGCCCGAACCCTGGGCAGGCGTAAAAGATTGCACGCAGTTCGGGCCAATTGCATGGCAGCCGCCGGTTGAACTGATGGATTTTCTCGGGAATCCGGCTGAAAATATGGACGAAGACTGCCTGAATCTTAATATTTGGACGCCTGGAGCAGACGGGGAGAGGCGTCCTGTTATGGTATGGATCCACGGCGGCGCGTTTGCTAACGGGGCAGGTTCAGCGCCTTCTTATGACGGCTCTGCTTTTGCCAAAAACGGGGATGTTGTTGTGGTCACGATCAATTACCGGCTCGGGGCGCTCGGTTTTCTGTATCTTGGCGAAATGGGCGGAGAGTATGAGGCCTCCGGAAATTGCGGGATCCTCGATCAGATCGCAGCTTTAAAATGGGTAAAAGAAAATATTGCTGCTTTCGGCGGGGATCCGGACTGCGTGACCATTTTCGGCGAATCTGCAGGTGCCATGAGTGTTGCGGCATTGCTTTCTTCCCCTGCCGCAAGCGGGTTGTTTCATAAGGCCATTCTCGAAAGCGGGGCGGCCAATTTTACCGCTACACCTGAACGGGCAGCCAAAAATGCACGACGCATACTGGAAACGCTTGGTCTGGAGAAAAAAGATGTTGCAAAACTGGCAGAGGTGCCGGCAAAAAATCTAGCAGAGGCTGTGAATTCGCTCCCTTTCATGAGCCTACTTCCGGTTACAGATGGCATTGTGCTGCCGGAACATCCGGAAAGGGCTCTTGAAAATGCGGCAAAGGACATTCCGGTTTTAATCGGAACAAATAAGGACGAATACCGGCTGTTCACTGTTTTCGATCCGGTGTGGAAAAGGCAGGACCCTAAAGAGATGCAGGACGTTTTCCAAAAAACATTTGCAAAGTATTGGGACGCCCTTTCCGCAAAAATTACAGATCCAAGTGCATTTACCCAGGAATTATACGACCGGATCATGACATACTTTGTATTTACCGGTCCTGCCTTAAAATTGGCAGATACCCGCGCACAAACCGGGGAAAAGGTGTGGATGTACCAGTTTGACTGGGAAAGCCCCGTTTATAACGGGACGCTTAAAGCCTGCCATGCCCTGGAAATTCCATTTGTGTGGCATACGCTGGAACAACCCGGCACGGAAAACTTAACGGGAAATGCACCCGGCCGGCATGCGCTTGCAGACCAGATGCATCAGGCGTGGATTGCTTTTGCCCAAAATGGCGATCCGAATTGCAGCCTGCTCCCCGAATGGCCGCCATATAACACAAGGCAGCGGCCCGCGATGATTTTTGGCCAGGATTGCAGAGTAGAAAAGGATCCGCACCAAGCCGAGCGGGCATTGTGGGGCGGCCTGGGGGAATGAGAAGCCGCGGCAAAAGGCAAATGAAATCAATCAACATACCGCCGATATCGATCTGCACCAGGCAGGGCGGGAACAGAAGGACAGAAATTATTCTTTCGCATGCCACGCCTCTTTTTTTTCGGCTTGGCTTAAAATAAGAGCGCGGCTGTTTGCCACGCTCTTATTTTATTTCGCTAGCTTGCGAATCTGTTCATTTACATTTTCATAACACAGGCCGCCGTGGTAGCAGATGACGGATTCAATATCAAAATCAAGCAGCTTTTTCAATGAAGCCATTGCGGTTCCCATATCAGGCGTGACTTGCTGTCTGGGGCCATGCAGTTTGCCGTTGTCTGCAACCATCGCATCCGCAGCGATCAATGTTTTGCTCTTTTTAAGATACAGGCAGCAATGGCCAGGCGTATGCCCCGGTGTAAAAATCACCTCTATTCCGCCGCCAAAAGGCAGAACTTCTCCATCCCCGATCACTTTGTCCACTTTCGCTTTCGGCGGATTCAAATACATCTGTTTCATTTCTTCCGGCATCGATTCCCATCTTGCCGGATCGATCTTTTCCGGATCCGCTTTGATCAGAAGCCTCTCCCCTTCGATATATGGCTTGTCCAGCCCGTGTGCGTACACCGTAATGGAATGGCCGGACTCTGCCAATATTTCCGGCACGCTGCCAATATGATCCATATCCTGGTGCGTCAGAATAACTGCGTCCAATTTTTCAAACGGCACGCCCGCCTTCTCCATTTCTGCATGGATCAAATCAAGCGAACCCGGCATGCCGGCATCTACCAAAACCGCTTTCTGTTCATCCCAGATCAAAGTGGGGTGAATGATAAAATGGTTCAGGTTGATTTCCAGCATCGCAACGCCCTCGGCAATTTTTTTCAATTGAATCCCTCCCATCTGCATTGTCTTTTCCATTTTATCACAAAAAACAGACAGCCCTATTCTGCTGCCTTTCGCTATTCCTTCCGAAGCTGGAGCTTATGGCGCTGGTGCGCGCCATCGCTGCACCAATAAGAAAAAGGAGGACTCCTGGCACGAGAACGTTAAAAACATGGGTGGCCGTATTAGGCAGCACCGTACTAAATCCGTTTCTCGGTGAAGAACTCCCGGCCACGCCGGCAACGCCAACTTTATAAAACCACAATTGGAAACGGCATGTTAACCTTTTGCATCTCGATAGTTCTTGATAACGAATTACAATGGGCATTGCATCAACTGTCTCTCAAAATAAATGCAGCTGAAAGCGACGCCATTTTTTCGTAATAACGAACAAAATACTTTCTTTTTCGCAACATTCCTTTGTTTTCCTTGCTTTTTAAAAATATATTAAGAACAAATTGTTTTATATTACGAACAATTCGTTTTTCACTGAGGTGATTTATCCGAAAACAGCAAAAAGCCCTGTCTTTCAGAGATAGCCTTCTGAAAGACAGGGCGATATATTCACAATCCTTGAGCGCCTGCCAAAAGACCGGGGGTTGCCCTTCCGAAAAGCAGCCAGTATTTTACTTTAACAGCCCATACGCTTTTTTGTACACCGTATTTGCAATTTCTTTATGCCCTTTGTCATTGGCAAGCCAGCCATCGCTTTTGCCCGTGGCCGCTTTCTCTCCTTTCTGGCCGTGTGTATCGGAACGGTTCAGCCAGACAGATTCAATATTGGCAACAGGAACACCCTTTGCCTTCCCCACCTCTTCAATGGCGCGGTCATAAGTAAAAGACAACTGCCCGCTGTTCCAGGTGGTGAGCAAAATGATTTTTGTTTTCTTGCCGGTACTCTTTCTGATTTCATCCACAAAATGTTCGAGATCTTTCTTAAATTGGCCGGCAGAAACGTAAGTGTTTTTGGCATTCCGGTTCAGATCAAACGTACCGAACTCAATCGTCACAAGATCAGGATGATTGAAAATAATATGGGGAAGACTGTCTGCCCCATGTTCCTTCAGGCCGGCCCCGCTCTTGCCGTAGCCATTGATGGTCTTCACTTTATATCCAAGGCCTTGGTGAATGCGCGCAGCCAACAAAGCGGCATACGTTTTGCTTTTTTTCGTTGCAAAATCCCCTGCTGTCAGGCTGGAGCCGACCGGCAAATACACCAGTTCTTTCCCTTTATGTTTTTCGTAAATCTGTTTTGCCGCGCTTTCCTTTGCTGCCTTTGCCTCCAGGCTGCGCTTCTTTTCTTTTGCCAAGTCTTTTTTATATTGCTGCTGTGCTTTTTCAATCGTTTTTCCGGTGTTCGCCTGATAATACCAGTTACCGGTTCCCAGCACACCAGCCGTAATGAAAAACAATAAAGCTACGAGCCATCCTTTTTTTCCCAAACTGCCGTCCTCCTGAATGGTTTCTGAGACTATTATACAAGATTTGCCTGTAAGAGGGAAAAAGGATAGGATGTGGTTGGGTATCCAAAAAAACTTGCTTTGCCGTATCCCATTACACCATGGATGCCTTTATTAAAAAAGCCCGCGGATTTTTGGCAAAAAGTGAAAGTTTCCGATAGGTTAGGCGGGGAAAAACAATAACAAGGGCGGAGCATACCAAAAAGAAAATTCTGCCTGTATCGTGCAGATGAACGAGAAGCCGGGAAATCATGAAACCTGATTAAAAGAGGAGGGGAAACAACCATGAAACGATTGCTTCCATTTATGTCAGCTTCAGACGGCAAAGATGCAGGGGGCACGGCAGCAAACGATAACGTTTCTGCATTTTATTTTGAGGAGAACGGCGGGATTCCGAATAATCCGTTTCTCCCTGTGCTCATTTACCACGGTGTTTTTAAAGGACGGACAGACGAAATTGAGAAAGTGTTTCAAAAAAATAATTGGGGAAACAACTGGGTATGGACCATTTTCCCTTACCATCATTTCCACAGCAATTCCCATGAAGTGATTGCGGTACGGAGCGGCCATGCCAAAGTGCAGCTTGGCGGCCCTCAAGGTAAAATTTTTACAATATCTGAAGGTGATTGTGTGCTGTTGCCGGCCGGAACCGGGCATAAACGGATTGAGTCAGGAGGCGGGTTCGCGGTGACAGGGGGTTATCCGGGCGGGCAGGATTATGATACCCAAATGAGGGCAGATGAAACCTTGCGCGAAAATATCCGCAAAACCGGCATGCCGGAAACCGATCCCGTGTTTGGAAAAAACGGGCCGCTTTTTTCCTATTGGACCCGTGAACCGGGCGGCAAAGCAGGATGAGCGGCAGTTCGCGGGCAGAAACGGCCGCCAGGGCAGGCTGGTTCCAGCGCAAAAGATGAAATTTCTTTCTAGTTTGCATTCCATATTGCATAAAATGAAACCAAACTTGAAAGACTAGCCTTGTATTCTTTACAGAAATGGGTGTGAATCATGAAGGAAATTTTGGAACAAGTGAAGGAAAAGCTCGAAAACGCTTATAATCATCCCGATTCAGCAGATTTAGATGCCTGCATCCGGCAGCTTCAGGATGCCCGCCAGCAGTACGGGGACAAAGGGACGATGATTGAAGATGCCATTACGGCGATCGAACAGGCGAAGCATTCGATCCCGGAACACCGCCATGCAGGTACTGATTCGGCGGCAGGCGCATTCGGCCAGGCATACAACGCCCTTGAGCATGCCATTGAGTCTTTCTCTGGAACGGAAAATAATGATCCATTTTAAAAGGCAGATTTTTAAAAACAGCATCGTGCTCCATTCAAACCTTGGATTTTCCAAGGTTTTTCTGTTATTCCATCCATGTAGCGCGAACCGGGCAACGATTTTGGCCAAGGAAGCCAATACTCTCCAAATGATTTCCGCAATCGCGGTTTCAGCAATTTCTCCCATGCATCCCTTAAAAAAAAGCCCAACCGCGCCTTCCCTGCTTTTTCAATTCCGGAACCTCCCATTTCCAAATCCTGCTGCTGCAAAAATAACCGCAATCAGGGTATAGATATATTACGAAACACAGCAAAAAAACTTCAAGGAGGGCATACATTGGACCAATCTTATGTACAACAAGGCAACGGCAGTATGGATGCCAGTATGGAAAAACCATTATCACTGAAAAAACTGGCAGACCAGGTCATCGTGATCACCGGCGCTTCGAGCGGGATCGGGCTTGCCACCGCAAGAATGGCTGCAGCCCGCGGCGCACGGCTTGTACTCGCGGCAAGGAATGAGCACGCGTTGAAAATTCTTGCCAATGAGTTAAAAAATAATGGCAGTTCCGCCATCTGGGTGCGGGCGGATGTCGGCCGCGAAGAAGATGTGAAGCATATTGCGGCAACCGCCATTAAAACGTTCGGCGGCTTTGACACCTGGGTGAACAATGCCGGCGTTTCAATTTTTGGCGAAGCGATGGACGTCAGCATTGAAGACATGAAACGCATGTATGACACGAATTTCTGGGGCGCCGTATACGGGACAAGGTTAGCCGTCCAGCATTACAAAAGCCGCGGCGTGCCCGGCGCTGTGATCAATATCGGCAGCCTGTTCGGCGACCGCGGAACCGTCATCCAGTCCACCTATGCTTCCTCTAAATTTGCGTTGCACGGTTTTACGGAAAGCATCCGGATGGAACTTGAAAAAGAGCATGCGCCCGTTTCGATTACGCTCGTTCACCCCGGCCGGATCGATACGCCGTATAATGAGCATGCGCGCAGCTACCTTAAGAAACAACCGGCGCATTATATGTCCATGATTTACCCGCCTCAAGCCGTCGCGGAAGCCATCCTGTTTGCAGCCGAGCACCCGAAGCGGGATATGTATGTCGGATCGCAGGCAAAAATGGTCGCAGTCTTAGGCCGCTTCTTGCCACGGTTCATGGATAAATTAATGGAGCTGACCATGTACCGGACGCAGCACAGCGACCGGCCGTCAAAGTCGAAAGCGGACAGCGCCCTCTACCATCCGGGTTACGGCCTGCATGAACGGGGCACGAATAAAGGCTGGATGCGCAGAAACAGTTATTATGTCAAGATGAGCAAATATCCGCTTGCATCAGCCGCCATAGCTGCATTTGTCGGGGCAGCGCTCTGGGCTGCCGTTTCACCCAGGCAAAAAGATTAAGGGGCAAGCCACCTTGACCGCAGGGTGGCTTGTTATGGTTGGCGTTCCGCTGTTTTTTTACTGATGGCCGCCAGTTTTCACTGATTCTGGTCACTCGATAGGTTATGTTTACATAACCCCAATTTTGAGAGTGTTTTTTTCCACGTCCTCTCTTTTCCCTGGCTTTAACTGCTCTCCCGGTTTTTCCCAACTTCCCGGGGTTTCCATCGCGTTTCGCTGATACCAGGCTTACATCCACAAAAAAAGGAAGGCGCCGCCTCCCTTATGCTTCCACCATCTTGATGATTTGCGCCGGGTTTCCGCCGACGACTGCATTGTCGGGTACATCTTTTACCACGACGGCTCCGGATGCGATCACCGCATTGTTGCCGATCGTAACACCCGGGTTAATCACCGCGCGTCCGCCGATCCAGACGTTATCGCCAATTTTCACCGGTTTGGTCAACTCCAGGCCAGACACCCGCGTTTTCGCATCAAGCGGATGTGTTGCCGTATAAATGTGGACACCCGGCGCTAGCATGCAGTTTTTCCCGATCTCAACCAGTCCCCCGTCGAGAATGACACAATCGAAATTCGCATAAAAATTCTCCCCGACATGAATGTTAAACCCGTAATCGCAGCGGAAATCCGATTCGATAAAAAGGTGTTCCCCCGTCGAACCGAATAATTTTTTCAATAATGCTGTCCGGGTTTCCAAATCGGTTTCATCTGTTTCATTGAACGTACGGATGAGGCGCCTGGCCTTCAATCTCGCCTGCGTGAGTTCCCGGTCTCCCGCGTTATACAACTTCCCGGCGATCATTTTTTCTTTTTCTGTGCTCATGGGCCAGCCTCCGTTTATTCCTGTTTTTTCTTCGGTACATACTCAAAAATTTTTCCACTCTCAAAAAAATCGACAAGCCGCGAAAGCCAATCATAATATTCCGCAAGATTGAAAAGCTCATTTAAAAAATGATTCAGCTGCTTCTCCATTTCCGGCGGCAGCTCTTCATTGTCCTTCAGTTCTGCCAACTCACGCGCAAATTTTTTTTCGAAGAATTTGTTGCGATGAATGATTTTCCGCAAATTGGACGTAAAAATGGCAACAAAAGTGTCGTAAAAATCGAGGCCGACATTGTAAAGATCTTTCCGGACCCCTTTTTCAAACACTTTTTCCGCGATATTCATATCGACCATTTCGCGGACTACCTGGCTCATTCTTGTCTTGCTCATGCCTGTTGCCTGGGACAATTCATCGAGCGTCATCGGCCGGTGATTTATGTAGATAATGCCGAGGACACGCCCGACGGTTGGCGGGATGCCGAAAGCACGAATATGGTCCGCAATTTTTTCAATATATTGTTCTTTCGCCCGGACAACTTTGTCCAACGTTTTTTCTTCCATTCCAGAAATGCTCCTTTTGGCCGCTTTGCCGAAGTACTGTAAAAAATGATGAACCAATTGCCTTCAATTACAATATATATCATCTATATAATAAGTACAATACGTAAACTTTTCATTTTACAAATTTTACGGTATACTTATATTGTAACCAATCTCTACCCAAAACAAACTGGAGGTGCGAAAATTGTTAAAGTTTGACCACGTCTCGAAAATTTATAAGGGCGGCAAACGCGCCGTGGACGATTTGAATCTCGAATTTGCGTCCGGCCGTTTTATCGTTTTTATCGGCCCGAGCGGCTGCGGTAAAACGACCACGATGAAAATGATCAACAGGCTGATTGAACCGACAGAAGGCACGATTTATATCAATGGCAAAAACATCAAAGATACGGACCCCGTTAAACTGAGAAGAGAAATCGGGTACGTGATTCAACAAATTGGTTTATTTCCCCATATGACAATCCAGCAAAACATCTCTCTTGTCCCGCGATTACTAAAATGGCCTGAAGAAAAACAACGGGAGCGGGCCAAAGAACTGCTCCAGCTCGTCGATATGCCAGAAGAATTTTTGGACCGTTACCCGCATGAACTGAGCGGCGGCCAGCAGCAGCGCATCGGCGTTTTGCGGGCACTGGCGGCAGACCAACCGCTCATTTTAATGGATGAACCGTTTGGCGCGCTTGACCCGATTACCCGCGACAGCCTGCAGGACGAATTGAAAAAGCTGCAAAAGGAACTTGGCAAAACCATCGTATTTGTTACCCACGACATGGATGAAGCGATTAAACTCGCCGACCAGATTGTCATCATGCGCGACGGCAAACTGGTCCAAACCGGCACGCCGGATGAAATTCTCCGCGAACCGGCCAACGAATTTGTGGAAACGTTTATCGGCAAAGAACGGCTGCTTCAGGCCCGGCCGAATATCCAGACCGTTGAACAAATCATGAGCCCGAAAGCCGTTACAGTCACAGTCGATAAAACATTAACAGAAGCCATCCAAATCATGAAAGAACAGCGGGTTGACTCCCTACTTGTCGTAGACAGCCGGAAAGTGCTCCTCGGCTATATCGATGTCGAAATCATCGATCGAAACCGCAGGAAACCGGTTCTTGTCAAAGACGTGGTGGAAACGAATTTAATCGCAGTGGAAAAAGACACCCTCGTCCGCGATACAGTCCGGAAAATTTTAAAACGAGGCATTAAATACGTGCCTGTTGTCGACCATGAACACCGGCTTGTTGGCATTGTCACGAGAGCAAGCCTTGTCGATATCGTTTACGACTCCATCTGGGGCGAAGAGGAACCCGTATCTGAAATCATCAGTTAGGAGGAAAAATCATGGAAGCCTTCATGCAGTTTATGGAAGCCAATTGGAGCGAACTGTTGTTCAAAACATGGCAGCATTTCTATATCTCCATCACGGCTGTCATCTTAGGCATCGTTGTCGCTGTTCCGCTTGGCATCTGGTTGACAAAATACCGGCGGGCAGCAAATATTGTGATGGGCATTGCGGGCGTTATCCAAACTTTCCCAAGCCTTGCCATTTTAGCCTTCTTCATTCCGATTTTCGGTATTGGAAAGCTTCCCGCCATTGCGGCGTTGTTTTTCTATTCGGTCCTGCCTATCTTGCGGAACACGTACACCGGCGTAAAGGGGATCGACCCGAAACTGGTGGAAGCAGGGCGCGGGATGGGGATGACCGGATGGGAAAGAGTCATCCATTTGGAACTTCCCCTTGCCATCCCTGTGATCATGGCCGGTATCCGCCTTTCCACTGTTTATTTAATCGGCTGGGCAACCCTTGCCTCTTTTATCGGTGCAGGCGGCCTCGGAGACTATATTTTCAGCGGCCTCAATTTGTACCAGCCGGAAATGATCGCGGCCGGCGCAGTACCGGTAACCATTTTGGCGCTTATCGTGGACTACCTGTTTGGAAAGCTTGAAACGATTGCTACTCCAAAAGGCATCCGGAAACAAAAACAGGCCGCTTAGAAAGGATGACGGCACATGAAAAAATTAGCAGCCCTCTTGCTTGTTTTCTGCTTAAGCATCTTTGCGGGCGGCTGTACGCTGCCAGGCCTAAGTGCCGCAGACAGCCAGTCCGTAAAAATCGGCATGACCAACTCAACGGAAACACAAATTATCGGTTATATGGAAAAAGATATGATCGAACATTATACCAATATAAAAGTCGATATGGTCAACAATCTTGGTTCCTCGATTGTGCTCCATAAAGCGATGACAAGCGGGCAGATCAATATTTCCGCTGTCCGCTACACCGGGACGGATCTAGCAGGCGCACTCGGCATGGAACCGGTGACCGACCCGGAAAAAGCGTTAAAAATTGTCAAACAACAGTTTGAAAAACGGTTCCACCAAACATGGTTCGACTCTTTCGGATTTGCCAACACCTATGCCTTTACTGTTACCAAATCCTTAGCAGACAAAGACCACTTGACAAAAGTTTCCCAATTAAAACCAGTGGCAAAAGATTTGCGGCTTGGCGTGGATAACTCCTGGCTGAAACGGAAAGGCGACGGTTACGACGGTTTTGTGAAAACGTACGGATTTACATTTGGAAAAACGTACCCGATGGAACTCGGGCTTGTTTATAAAGCCGTCAAAAGCGGAAAGGCGGATGTTGTGCTTGCCTATTCAACCGACGGAAGAATCAATGCATACAACCTCGTTATGCTGAAAGACGACAAACACTTTTTCCCGCCGTATGACGCCTCCCCTGTCGTACGCGACGACACGTTAAAACAACATCCTGAACTCAGGAAAGTTTTACAAAAGCTTGTTGGAAAAATTGATACGAAAACAATGCAGCAGTTGAATTATGAAAGTGACGTCGAAATGAAAGAACCGTCGACGGTGGCAAAAGAATTTCTAGAAAAACATCATTACTTTGAATAGGAGGGGTGATCATGGAAACGATCAGGAGCGTACTTCATTATTACGGGGAAAACGGCAACTATGTATGGGTACAATTTTACCGCCATTTCCTGATGTCGGCATATGGTGTTCTGTTTGCAGCGGTCGTCGCGATTCCGCTCGGGATTTTCATGGCCCGCCGCCGCAAGCTAAGCGCCTGGATTCTCACACTTGCCAATATCATCCAAACGGTCCCGTCGTTGGCGATGCTGTCCATGTTGATGCTCGTTATGGGACTCGGCACCAATACGGTCGTGCTTGCCCTGTTTCTTTACTCGCTTTTGCCGGTTTTAAAAAATACGTATACCGGCATCCTCAGCGTCGATCAATTTTTGCTTGAGTCCGGCAAGGCAATGGGGATGACAAAGTTCCAGATCATGCGGATGGTGGAACTTCCACTTGCATTGTCTGTCATTATGGCCGGCCTCAGGACCGCACTCGTCGTTGCGATCGGAATTGCAGCCATGGGCACATTTGTCGGCGCAGGCGGACTCGGTGATATCATCGTCCGCGGAACCAGCGTCTCAAATGGCACATCCATTATTTTAGCCGGTGCAATTCCGACTGCCTTGATGGCTGTCGCCGCCGACTTTATCATGGGCTGGATTGAACGCCGCCTTTCCCCGGTAAAAAAGAAAACACGCAAACAGACCGTAGAACAGGCAGCATAAAAGGATCCCCCGCGGGGACGCGGGGGATCCTTTTTGATAGGCATTACCGGACGGACCCGGTACAGCTTTGTGCCGGATGTTGCGGTCGTGTTCGTATCCTTTTGATGTGCAATTGCAACATCTCTATCCTGGAAATTTATGCCTGCTGTTTTTTATCCCTCTGCTGATACATGTCCGCTACAGCATGGGCGTCTATTGCATTTCTCGTATCCGTGCTGCCGGAACTGCGGCTCAACGGTTCACCGGGTTTCTTCCCCGATACGTCTCGAATGGCCGCTTTGCCCGGCTGACGAGCGCCGGCAATCCAACTTGAGAACCCGGAGTGGCCTTTAAAAACAGGCGGTTTTTCTGGAGTAGGCAAAGGGCAGTTTTCCAATCCGGGCGCTTCCTATTTTTCAATTACCTGCAAAATTTTCACATCCCGGGGTGAGAGCCGGACCGTTTCTGATTCAGTATCCCCGTTAATCAGTTCCAGGTACGTGCCACCTGCATTCACAAACTGAACCTGATCTGTGTGGTTAAGCAGGAACAAGTATTTTTCATTTCCATTTTTGCGCACCACCACTTCCACGCCACGAGGAGCATCCAAAGCTGGTCGGACATCCGCTTCCTGTAAAATGTCTTTTAAAAGAGAAGACAAATATTGTTCATCCGGCTGTGTCCCAATATAATAAGCTTTTCCTTTTCCGCAATGATGCGCGGTGACAGCAGGCGACCCGGCCAAATAGCCGTCTTTGAACCAGGCCAAAGCTTCGGCACCTTTCAAGTGAATCTTTTCCTCCCACACGCGAATAGCCGCATCGCCATACCCGGTCCGGATTTGATGCACCGCCCCTTTTTTCATCGGCGCAAACTCTTCAACATAAATGCCAAGAATATCCCGGTACGCGCCCGGATAGCCGCCAAGATACACACGGTCGTTTTCATCCGCAATGCCGCTGAAGAAATTGCTGACAAAATAACCGCCTTTTTCGACATAGTCTTTTACTTTATCCGCAAATGCCTTTGTCACCCTGTAACTTGCCGGCGCAAAAACTACTTTATACCGGTCCATTGCCTCATCCGGGTGAATAAAATCGACACCGATGTTTCGGGTATGAAGCACCTTATAAAACGGCAGAAGCTGTTTAATATAGGTTACAAGCGAAGAAGGTTTTGAATCGAGCTCCAATGCCCACCAGTTTTTCCAGTCGAAAACAATCGCAACATCGGCTGCATATGCTGAACCCGTTACCTTTTCCAAATTTTTCAATTCATTGCCGAGTTGTACCACTTCCCGGAAATTCCGGCTTTCTTCATCCCCGGAATGCGGTACCATCCCGCTATGGAATTTCTCCGCACCGCCCTGGGATGCGCGCCATTGGAAAAACATGATGCCATCCGCCCCGTGCGCAGCCGCTTCATAACTCCAAAGCCGCATCTGCCCTGGTGTTTTCACGGCATTTTGCGCACGCCAGTTGACTGCGCCCGCCGCCTGTTCCATCAACAAAAACGGTTGCTTTTTCAAACTCCGCATTAAATCATGGGCCATAAACTGCGCATACGGAATACGGTCGAAAGGATCCGGATATGCATCCCATGTCACAAGATCCATTTCTTTCGCCCAATGGAATCCGTCCACCGGTTTGTGCAGCCCCATTAAGTTTGTCATTACCGGCACATCCGGCGTATATGCTTTCAGGATATCGCGTTCCATTTTATAAAGTGCAAGCAGTGAATCATCCATAAAGGCTTTGTAATCGAGCTGTTGCATCGGATTGGCAAAAGTCGGCGTTTTCCCCGGGAGACAGATTTCTTCCCATTCATAATAACGCTGGCTCCAGAAGTCCGTTGACCAGCTTTTATTCAAGTTCTCGATCGTGCTGTATTTTTCTTTGAGCCATGTTTGAAAAGCTTTTTTGCAGTTGTCGCAGTAGCATTCGGCAATGTGGCAGCCATACTCATTGTTCACATGCCACATGACAAGCGCGGGATGATTTTTGTACCGTTCCGCAATTTTGCGCACCAGTTTCGCCGCAAGCCGCGCGTAGTCTTTGCTGTTCGGGCAATAATGCTGGCGCGACCCCGGCAGAAAGCGCGCCCCGTCCTTGTCAACCGGAAGCGAATCGGGATATTTCCGCGACAGCCATGCCGGCGGGGCCGCAGTGGCAGTGGCCAGATCCGCCCCGATGCCGTTTTCCGCAAGCATATCCATGATTTTATCGAGCGTTGAAAAATCATATGTTTCTTCATCCGGCTGCAGCCTTGCCCAGCTGAAAATGTTGATGCTTACATAATTGACGCCGGCTTTTTTCATCAGCCGCATGTCTTCTTTCCACACAGATTCATCCCATTGTTCAGGGTTATAATCCCCGCCATAATAAAATTTTTCTTGTTTTTTTAACATCACGCATTCCTCCAAGTTGTCCGTTATTTAAGTGCACTGCCACCCAATGTTTCCATCCTTCTTCCACTTTGGTGAAAACGGTATCATTCATAACCCCATCCTAGCACCGTTTTACGCAAAAATCAATAAAAATTTAAACATTTCAGCTGATTTTTTACATAATTTTTACGTAAATATTTTGCAAGGGAAGCGTTTCATTTACTGCTTTCTCTTATAACAAGTTTTGTCCCCAGTCTGACTTTTTTAGGGATTTCCCGACTGTTTATACGTTCTAGCAACAGTGTCACCCCTTCTTCGCCCAAAACTTCGGTATACACTTTTACGGTGCTCAAGGCGGGGACCGTATATTGGGACACACTTACGTCATTAAAGCCGATCAGACTCACTTGTTCCGGAACCCGGATGTTATTTTCATGAAGGGCCTTTAAACTGCCGATCGCCATCGGATCATTTGCAATAAAAAAAGCTGTCGGCAAATGATCCCCCAAGTTCCGAATGGCAGAAATCATTTGCTGGTAGCCGGCACGAACATCATATTTCCCTTTAAAATCAAAAACATCTTCTTTACGATAGAGCCCTAACTTTTGCATATATCTGGTATATTCAAGACTGCGCGGATCAATTCCGGAATTCATTTCATCCTCAGCCAACGACCCGATATATCCAATCCGCTGATGCCCCTGTTGTACAAAGTAATCAATGACATCTTTAACTGCCTGTTCAAAATCTACCATAACCTGATCAGCACTTCCCACCTCATAATAAGTATCCACAAAGCAAATCGGTTTTTGAAAAGATTGAAGCACTTGAATCTGCTGTTTTGAGAATTTCCCAATCGCTAAAATTCCTTCCACATCACCCGGGATCTTTTCGTATTCGGCATAAACCCGGGAGATGGACAAGCCGTGTTCCTCTGCGTATTTTTCAGCCCCCAAGCGGATGGACATATAGTAAATATCATTCAGTTCTTCTTCCTGCGAGCTCCATTGTACAATTGCGATTTTTTCCCTCCTGGCCGTTTTTTTGTTTATATGTTTTGTATAGTTCAGACTTTCGGCTGCTTCAAATATTTTTCGCCTTGTTTCATCAGATGCCACTACCTTATCATCATAATTCAGAACTCTGGACACGGTTGCAATGGATACCCCCGCCATTTTGGCAATATCAGCCATTGTCGCCATAATAACCACCTTATCCTTTACGAAAACTATATGTAAATTTTTATTTATTTTTACGAAAAAAACTCCGCTTATGTTTATTGTAAACGGAACAATTAGTGATAATCAAATTTTTTATAAAATATTTTTTAACTTATCTTATGAAAAAACAGGGACCTTACGCTGTGCAGTCAAAAGAGCCTGCCTCTTGCTTCTTTTTTGATTTCCCAAGTCTTTGCCGGCCGATCCTGCACTGGCTTTCCACCGGACTATCCCACTCTCGTTCACTTCGCTTTTGACCCAGGCAAGTCACTAAAAAACACAAACCCGGGGGCAATCCCCGGGTTTGTGTTTAGACAAATTATTCTGCTTCTTCCACCACGCCTTGCAGAGATGCTGCTTTTTTGCCGTGGACAAAATAATAAAGAAATACGCAAAAGACAAGGACAACAGCCATGATGGCGTACAAGCCGTGATAACCAGCGAACGGAACCAAAAGCCCGAGCAAAAACGGACCGACCCCGACACCGGCATCAAGAAAAATAAAGAATGTTGAAGTCGCAAGCCCAATCCGGTTTTTCGGCGATACTTTGACTGCAATCGCCTGCCCGCTTGCCGAGAAAGTGCCGTACCCAAGCCCGACGAAAATCCCGGCCAATAAAATTAATAGTCCGCTGTCAGCCTGGTTCAGCAGCACGAGCCCTGCCGCAAACAAAAGAAACGAAGGATACATGACAAAGTTCTCGCCTTTTGTATCAAACCATCTTCCCGTAAACGGCCTGGACACCAGCACCGTCACGGCATAAACAATAAAGAAAAAGCTTGAAATATCTACAAGGTTCATTTCTTTCGCATACGAAGTCAAAAAAGACAGGATGCTTGAGTAGCCGAGCCCGACAAATGCGCTGATGATGGCAATCGGGAACACTTTCGACTCAAAGAAATTGCTGATTTTGAGCCCTTTCATCTTTTCCAGATCCGCTTTTGAGAGTTCCACTTTCGGCACCTTTAAAAAGAGCGCGGAGATAAAGCTCAAAGCCAATAGCACAAGACATAAGGCAAATACCATATTAAAACTTGCGTGCTGAATGAGGAACATGCCGACGAAAGGCCCGACAGCCGCGGCAAGTGTTACACTCAATGCATAATAACCCGTGCCTTCCCCGCGGCGTTCATTGGGTATGATCCCGGCAACAATGGTTCCTGTTGCAGTTGAAGCTATTCCAAGTGCTGCACCGTTTAAAAAGCGGACAGCCAGTAAAACACCCAGTTGATTCGTCACAAAATAAAATAATGAAATGATGAGAATCGCAATAAAACCGGCATAAAGCATCTTTTTCCTGCCGATGCGGTCAATCGATTTGCCGGCAAAGAGCCGCGCAACCAGGACCCCGACGACGAAAATCCCTGATGCCAGGCCGGCCACGCTTGGCGATGCATGAAATCGGTCAGTCGCAAAAAGCGTAACGGTCGCCATCAATAAGTAAAATGTAAAATACAGAAAAAAGTTCGCGGTCGAAACGATTATAAAATCCTTTGTCCATAACTTCGGCCTGCTCAATTTGTTTCCTCCCCTTTGTAATCTAAATTGTCTCTGATTTGCGGAAGCAGTTCGAATATGATCTTTTGCTCCGCTTCCGGAATCCCCTTCATTGCCTGCTGTTCCAATCCGGTAATTTCCGCGCGGCACTGCCGGTAAATGTTTTCGCCTTTATCCGTCACCCGGATCACTTTTTCTCGGCGGTCTTTTCCCGGGATCTGTTCCACGCTTCCCTGTTCTTCCAGCTTTTGGACAATCCTTGTCACGTTCGGTTTTTCAATTTGATAATACTTGCAGATTTCCACAAGCGTGCACGGGCCGAAATTCCGCACATAAAACATCACCTGCCAGAGCGAATAGGACAACCCGAACTGTGCCAATAAGCCGTTCAATTTCTTGATCAGCACACGGTATAAGCGTATATAGCGGTAAAACAGCCCTTGCATCCAAAACCTCCTTCAATTTCTTGAACATCCGCCCTGACCCTTATTAGAAAGCACTGGCCACAGCGAGATCATTTTCGTAATCAACACGCCTTCACCATCCACCCGCGCCCACATCAGAAGCGCAGGCATCATACAAACAGTTTCGTTACCCTAAGCAACATTTCGCAAGACTAAATATAAAGGTTAATTCAATCGTTGTCAATGGGCGGTTGTACCCTACGGTTCAGTTCCTGAAAAAATCCTCCGAGCCACTGATGGTGTCGAAGCAACAAAATAACATGCCATATCATGCGGCGGTTACAAAAAGAGGATAGATAGAGCATTGATGCTGCTCATCTATCCTCTTTGTGATTTTCATCATGTAACCAGGCAAAAACTCAAACCGACTCCATCAACCTGCACTCGACCCCCAGTTTGTTCGCTAAGTTTTCCAGCATCGATTTTGTCATGCGGTCTAAATCGTATTGGGGGTTGAAATCCCATTCTTCTTTGGCCGCTGTGGCGTCAATGCTGTTTGGCCAGGAATCGGCAATTTGCTGTCTGGCAGGGTCAACCTTGTAATCCATCGTAAACGCCGGTATATATTTTCGGATTGAAGCGGCAATTTCTTCAGGGTCAAAGCTCATGGCCGTTATATTAAAGGCATTTCGGTGTTTTAATCCAGACGGGTCCGCTTCCATTAATTTGATAATCGCATCAATCGCATCCGGCATATACATCATATCCATATACGTGCCCTTCGCAATATAAGATGTATACTTTTGGTGCTTTAACGCTTCATAATAGATATCCACCGCATAGTCTGTCGTCCCGCCGCCCGGAAGCGCTTTGTGGGAAATCAGGCCGGGAAAGCGGAGGCCGCGGGTATCCACGCCGAATTTTGTAAAATAATAATCACAGAGCAATTCCGCACTTACTTTCGTAACACCGTACATCGTATTTGGCCGCTGAATGGTGTCCTGGGGGGTATGGTCTTTCGGCGTTGACGGGCCAAAAGCGCCGATCGAGCTTGGCGTGAACAACTGGCAGTTGGAATGCCGCGCCACCTCTAGCGCATTCAATAGACCGCCCATATTCAAATTCCAGGCGAAAAGCGGCTTTTCCTCAGCTGTTGCGGACAGGAGCGCCGCCAAATGGATGATCGTATCAATCTGATAGTCATTGACCAGTTTTTGCATCCGCTCGCCGTCCATGACATCCAGTGTCGCATACAGGCCATCGTTTACAACCGGGCTGTCATCCACATGGCGGATATCCGTGGCGAGGACATTTTCTGCTCCGTAAAGTTCCCGGAGCCTGATCGTTAATTCTGTACCGATTTGCCCCAGGCTGCCGGTTACAAGTATTTTTTTCATCACAAACAACCTCCCGTTAAAAATGAAAATGGGTCCAGCCCCTGTTGGAAAGGGCGCCACACAGCCGTTTCAGATAACGCTCAGCGCTTCGCCGACTTTTTGATATACAGCAAGCACTTGGTCGAGCATTTCTTTCGTATGGCCGGCAGTAGGCATATTGCGCACTCTGCCGGTTCCCTTTGGCACGGTCGGATAAGTGATGGCTTTGGCGTAAACCCCTTCCTCAATAAGACGGCGCGAAAATTCCTGCGTGACCGTTTCTTCGCCGATGATACAAGGCGTAATCGGGGTTTCCGATTGCCCGGTATTAAACCCGATTTTTTTCAAGCCTTCTTTTAAATACCGCGCGTTTTCCCACAGCCGGTCGACTCTCTCTGTTGAATCCATTAAGATGTCGATCGCCTTTATGCAGGCTGCGGCAGATCCCGGCGTCATGGCTGTCGAAAACAAAAACGGGCGGGCGCGCACTTTCAGCCAGTCAATCAGTTGCCGGGTGCCGGCCACATAGCCGCCTACAACACCAATCGCCTTTGAAAGGGTGCCAATTTGGAAATCAATTTTATCGGAAAGGCCAAAATGCTTTACCGTTCCTGCGCCGTTTCCCATTACGCCTGAGCCATGAGCATCATCGACATACGTCAATAAACCGAACGTCTCGGCAATTTCCACGATCTCCGGAAGCTTCGCAACATCCCCGTCCATGGAAAAAACGCCATCGGTAATATACATGATTTTTTCGTAGGCGCCGCTTTCAACCGCTTCTTTTGCAGCCCGCCACAAGTCATCCATGTCCTGGTGTTTCACCCGGATGATTTTTGCCCCGGACAAACGGCAACCGTCAATAATGGACGCATGGTTCAATTCATCAGAAAGAATGGCGTCCTTTTTTGTCATGACCGCTGAAATTGCACCCATATTGCAGTTAAATCCGGATTGAAAGGCAATCGCCGCTTCCGTATGCTTAAATTCGGCAATCTTTTTTTCCAGCTCTTCATGTATTGTCATCGTTCCGTTAATGGTCCGGACAGCGCCGGCCCCGACACCGTACTGCTTTGTCGCATCAATCGCTGCCTGGACCAGCCTTTCATCGTTTGCTAACCCGAGATAATTGTTTGAAGACATGTTGATGACTTCTTTGCCGCCAATTTTAACAACCGGTCCGTTGGGGCCTTCCAGTGTATCAATGATGTTGTACAGCCCCTTTTCACGCAGTTCCTCCAGTTGCGGGGTTAATATGTTCTCTAACACTTTTCCGGACATGACAAAAAACCTCCGTTCATGCATTTTTCAATCTATCTTCCGCAATCCGCGAATGAAAGCGCTTTTATTTTATCATTTTAAATGACTTTTCCTTCACTTGCATTTCCATTTTTGCTGTGTGTATCCTCCATATTTGCCTTTCCTTTCTGTTATTGCCGGATAAATTGCAAAAAAAGGCCGTTAAGTTTTAACCTAATGGCCTGATTTCGAAAAGATGAAATGCATTAAAGGTCAGAGTGGATTGCAAATACAGCGCCGAGTCCACTGTCTTCTCATAAATTTGCAGGTCAGGGTGGGTTCCCTGCTTGATAAACGTGATGATTTCTGGATCGTAAATATCCTGATGCTGCAAATTGATCGAACTCGTATAAAATTCCCCATGATGTTGATCCAGAATATGCTTCCGGATTTGGTAACGCCCGGGCGGCAGCCCTGAAATCACCATTTTCTTTTCCTTTGTGACAGAATGGAGAAAGTAGCTTTCGACAGAATAAGAAGGATTGATATAAGAAGGGTTGTACACGGCCAATTGGTAACCGTTTTCCCCTTTTGCCATGACAAAATCCTCCCCTTCAGCTAAAATCTGCAGCGCCATTTTTTCCATCAGCTGCAAGTTAAAATAAGCAGGGCGTTTGATTTGGTAATAATACAAAAGGGCAATGCCGTTCATCGCAATATGGCCCCGGCCTGTATTGTTTTTTTCCAAGGAATGGGTATCAATCCAGAATCCTAAGCCGTCTATTTCTTTCATGGCATCGAGCATTTCTTTAAAAATAAGGGCCGAGCGAAAAAAAGTACCGCTTAAATCCATCGTATTTCCGTAAAGTGTATTCCAGTCCGTAAGAAAAATTGGCACCTTGGCCAAACCGGCAGACGATAAACGATCCTTTAATTGCTTACACGTTTTCTTTACGAAGTTTTTTACACCTTCAAAAGTGCGGTTATTCATATCGGTAAAATCCACTTTTTCATTTGGGTTGCAGGTAAAACAAACGAACTCACACTCGCCGGAAATTTGCTTTAAAAAGGCATCTTTAGAAGCTTCCAGAGAAACCGGCACATGCAGGCCCACTTTCACAGCAGAAGCCCGCTTCTTCACTGTTTGATAAAAGGCGTGGTAAAAGTTTTTTTGTGTGCCGCCCCACTCCCGGAAAACCAATTCAAACCGCCATTTTCCGAGAAAAGCGCTGCCAAAGTATTGAAGGCTGTGCTGTAAAAAGGCATCCAGCTTCTTCAAATATCCGGCGCTGTCTGCTGCTTCTTTTTCTACCTCCACGCGAATGAAAGGCACAAGCCCAAGCCGTTGGAAGCTGTTCAACAAGGCATCCATCTGGTAAAATTGCCCGCCAATTTGATAGAGGGGTGTTGTCATCGCAAAGCTGTCCGAAAACAGATTGGAAAAATAGACATAGTCAAATCCAATTTCCTCCTGGATGAGCCTCAACTCCGCCTGCACCTCTTCATGTAAAGCATATTCCAGGTTCCCGATTGCCAGTATTTTTGCACCTTTTTCGCCGGTGAACATAGGCTCCGGCGGCAGGGCGATATAAACGGTGGAAACAGCCAGTTCCGTCAGCATCGTGCTTTTTTCCCGCTCCGAAATGTATTTGCTGACTTCCATGAAAAACTGGGGCGATGTCAGCAATGTAGATTTTTTCTTTCCGCAATCTTCCTCCGTATCCGAAAGTTCAATTTGGTGAAGACGGCGATATTCAGAGGGCGTTTGCCGGTATTTTTCTTTAAAAGCTTTATTGAATGCCTTTACATTTGGAAAACCATTATTCAGGGAAATCCGGGTAATCGGGTGGTCCGTATAAACAAGCTCGCGCACCGCCGATTTTAAACGGAGCTGTTTGATATATTGGGAGAAGCTTTCGCCCACTTGTTCTTTAAAATAGCGGGATAAGTAGTAAAGCGACAAGTAATGGCGGTTGGCGATTTCCGCGAGTGTAATTGGTTTCCGGTAATTTTTCCCAATGTAAGCGAGAATCTCTTTCATCCGTTCATCGTTGATCCTGGAGTGGGCATGGCGGCCAAGATAGGTGGTTTTAAAATTCCGGATTAATATCAGCACAATCTGAAAAATCATACTGTAAATCTCAATTTCACTGCCCTCTTTCTGCTGGTAGTGGGCAATGAAAATTTTTGCCATCAGCTGGCGGATCTGGTCAAAAAACATATACATCCCATTGTCTTCATTGGAGGAGTCACAATCAAACCGGCATTCATGAATGGCAGGATAATATGCCTCGATCATTTCCAGCGGGATTTGCAGCGATAACACCACATTTTCCTTGTTGCCCTTCATCGAACGGATATCATTGGCGTTTATAAGCAAAAGATGATTTTCCGATAAATGGCACGCATGTTGATTGACCGTCACCTCTAGCTCACCCTTTATGACAAGAAGCAGCTCAATCCCCAAACCGATATGGGGCGGGTCGTATTCCATATTTTGCAAATTGATTTGATAATCTTTTAACGGATCATTCATGAATATCACCTTTCACGTTTTTCAAGCTCCCCCGGCTGCAGTAGCGCGAGGTTTTTGATGGCTGGAATGGCGAAAAGGAACCTGCCATTGCGCATTTTTATGAAAAAAAGCATGCTGCAGGAAGGGCCGCGGTTTGCAGGATGCGATCTAAAAAATCAAATAATATTTGGCTTCAGCCGCAAAGTAAGGGTGCAAACCAAACCGGCCTCTTTGCCCTTATTATACTCGATTTTTCATTAAAACAGGGAAAACGCATACGACGCTGGAAAGTTCCGCGCCGGGTGAAAAAAACCTATGCCGGGAAAAAGCGCCGGCAACCGGGCATAAAAGGCCAGGAAATGAACGAAGGTTTGCCGGCGAATCGCATGGTTATTCTTTACTCCCCCGTTTAGAAGCCGGGCAAAACCTAAAGCGACACGATTTTTCGTATGGATCCCCCCGTGGCGGCGCATGATAACGGAAAAGGCAGATAAAGAGGGTGTGCAAAATTCAAAAAACGATCAATGTCGGAACGGTGTCCAAGCACCAGCGGAAAGCGGCGAGAAAAAGGGGCGGCAAATTAAATGAGTACAGTTTGGCCGGACTTGGGATCGGTGGAGTGATCGGGGCCGGGTACTTTTTAGGTTCGGGGCTTGCTGTCAGGGAAGCGGGGCCGTCCGTTTCGCTTGCTTTTTTGATCGGCAGCCTTCTCATGATGCAGGTGCTCGGGGCAATGACGAGCATCAATGTAAACCGCCTGCAGCAAGGGTCTTTCCGGGTCTATATTGAACATTTTCTGGGGCAGTATGCCGGCTTTTTAATTGGCTGGGCGCTATTTGTTTCAAGTATTTTGGCGATCGGGTCGGAAGCAATCGCGATGGGCGTTTTTGCGCACTACTGGCTGCCGAAAGTGCCGCTTCCCGTGCTCGCAATCGTTTTTATGGCCGTGATTATTGTGCTGAATGCCATGAATATGGAGATTTTCGGGCCGATTGAATCGGGAATGGCAGTTGTTAAAGTGGCAGCACTCATTGCTTTTATTGCCGTGGGGGCCTGGGTGCTATTCACGCAGAACGGGATGGCGGCCCGCAACCCTTTTTCAAGCCCACATGCCTTTTTCCCGAAAGGCATTTCCGGGCTGCTTCAATCCATGCTGGTTGTCATCTTTTCTTTTTCCGGGATCAGCGCGGTCGCAATGGCATCCACGGAGGTGGCAAAGCCGCGCATCCAGATTCCGCGGGCAGCCGGGTTCATGGTTTTCGGTTCGGCCGGCCTGTATGTGTTGTCGATGCTCGTGCTTGTCATGCTGACTGCATGGAATACCGTCTCCGTCCATAAATCACCTTTTGTTCATGCATTGGATGTGATCGGCATGAGTGGTGCGGCTTCCTTTTTCAATATTGTAATCCTGCTTGCAGCTTTTTCCGTCATGGCGGCCAGTTATTATACATCTGTCCAGTTAATCGTTTCGCTTTCAGAGGCAAAAAAGGGGCCGCACCTGTTTTTAAGACATGCTAAAAACGGCTTGTACCGGTACGCATGGCTGACAGCCGGGGCGGGCTGCCTGCTCGTTGTCGGACTGTCCTTTCTCCTACCTGCTGCTTTATATAACTATTTGGTTTCGGCATCGTCCTATATCACCTTTTTGAACTGGGCGTTGAATTTAATTACATTTCTTGTTTGGCGAAAAAAACGGAGTGAACACGAAACGTATCAATCAAAACTGATCTGGGGCGTTCCGGGCGCTTATGCCTCGCTTTTTGCCATAATGGTACTGTTTGTGATGAGCCTACGCGTGGCCGATTTCCGGATGGGATTTTATGCCGCTTTATGTTTCTTTTTGCTCATTACAGCTGCTTATGCCGTATGGAAAAAAGCGGGGAGACGTACAGAACAGAAAACCCCGGAATCCACTTAGGGAGGATTTATGGAAACCAATCAATTTGACCCAAACTTGAACCCGCCATCGAAAAAGAACCAGCGGGAAACACTTGAAATCAGCCCGACCGGCTACGGACTTGCATTTGTCCGGGAAGACGCCGGGGAAACGCACGATCATAAGAAAAGAGACAGACGTTTTACAGGGGAACCTAAAAGGGAATAGATGAATGGAAAAAGGGAAGCCTCTTTTGGATGGAGGCTTTCTCTTTTTGAAACAGGTTCGGAGAGAAAATTATGCCACATATTTTAGTAAAACTTTACTAAAAATCACTTGACATCGCCGTGGGATTGGCATATCCTTTACTTTGTAAGCGGTTTATGTTAGCGTTTTTATGGATTTCTTCTATTATTCTCGTTTTAAACTTCATAACTTTTTAGTAAAAATTTCGAAGCTTTACGCAGGCGGACAGGATGTACTTTTTAAACCAGGTAGGAGGCGTTAAGAATGAAACAGTTGAAACAGTATTTGTCATATGCATTCGGGGCTTTTGGCCATGATGCTTTTTACAGCGCTTTAAGCACCTATTTTATGATCTTTGTCACCAGCCAGCTTTTCGACAGCACCCATTCGGGGTTGGGGGAGAAAATGATCGGGATTGTAACAACCATGATCGTCGTGATCCGTATCGCCGAAATCACGTTAGATCCGTTTATCGGCGGCATCATTGATAATACGGAAACACGTTACGGAAAATTTAAGCCATGGCTGTTTGTCGGGGCGGCTGTAAGCTCTATCGCGTTGATTCTTATTTTTACCAATTTAGGCGGTTTAACAACAAAAAGCCCGTATCTTTATTTGATTCTGTTTGGCATTATTTTTGTGATTCTTGATGTATTTTATTCTATTAAAGATATTTCTTTCTGGTCGATGCTGCCGGCTATAACGATTGACTCGGATAAAAGGGCCAAATTCGGCACAATTTCCCGTTTTGGCTCTACTTTAGGAGCTCAGGGCGTTGTCATCGCGGTTGTACCGCTCGTTACTTTTTTCTCCCATATTTTTTCCGGTACATCGGGTGAGACGGAAACACGCGCCGGGTGGCTCGGTTTTGCAATTGTCATTGCACTTGTCTCCTTTTTAGGGGCAATGGCCACCATTTGGGGAACGAAAGAAACAAAGAACTTGATCCGCGAAAACACCGAGAAGATTCGCCTTCGCGATGTTTTTAAAGTGCTCGGCAAAAATGACCAGTTAATGTGGCTGGCACTCTCTTATTTTCTTTTTGCTTTCGGGTATACGATTACAAACTCGCTTTTAATTTACTATTTTAGATATGTGTTAGGAAGACAGAGTGATTATTATTTAGTCGGCGTCATTACGGCCATCTTAGGAATGATTTCTGTCGCCCTGTTCCCGGTAATGGTGAAATGGGTGAAACGCAAAACCATTTACACCGGCGGCATTATATTCATGCTTTGTGGTTATGTGCTGTTTTTAACGGCCGGGCAACATTTAATTCCTGTTCTGGTTGCCGTTTCACTGTACTTTTTCCCTTATCCGATGATTTTCCTGGCTGCGCTGATGACGATTACCGACAGTGTGGAATACGGGCAATTAAAAAATGGGAACCGGAATGAGTCTGTCACATTAGCCGTACGCCCTTTGCTTGATAAACTCGCCGGCGCCTTTTCCAACGGGATTGTTGGGATAGCGGCCGTACTTGCTGGTATGACAGGGAATGCCCTTCCAAGTGATATCTCAAGCCATGGGTTGTTTACCTTTAAACTTTTCATTTTCTTCGGCCCGATGATTTTAATCGTCATTGCAGCATTGCTCTACTTTTTCAAAATCAGGCTGACAGAAGAAAAACACGCACAAATTGTAAAACAGCTTGAGCATAAATTAAGCGCAAAATAATACTGCTCTTTTATTTCCATTAAAAGGCGCTTGCCAAATAGGACAAGCGCCTTTTAAATGGATTAAGCAATGCTATCCTTCGTCGTTGGTTCCTGTTGTTCGTCCGTTTCATTTCTCAGCTCAGCCTTATCCATGCTGCGAACGAACGGGTAATAAATGCCGACAGATAAAGCCAGGGTAATGAGCTGGATGACTGCCCCGCTGATTTTCCCTCCGGTTGCAAGGTAACCGCTGATCACAGGCGGCATTGTCCATGGAACGACGATTCCTGCAGGTTTTGCCACCAGGCCGGTTGCCATTGAAAAATAAGTGATGATAGCAGTAACCATAGGCGTCAGCACGAAAGGAATGAGCAGTTTAAAGTTCAGCACGACCGGCAGCCCGAACAGTACCGGCTCATTGATGTTAAAAACACCCGGCGCGACAGAAAGCGAGCCCATCGCTTTATTGTTTTTGCTTCTCGCAAACAGCCACAGGCAAATGACAAGGCCGATCGTGGTGCCGCCGCCGCCCATCCAGACAAAATTCATCATAAACTCATTCGTTACAATATGTGGCAGCGCATGCCCCGCCTGAAATGCAATCCGGTTGGCATCCGTGTTTTGCAGCCAAATCGGCTGAATGACCGGATTGATCGTATTCGCCCCATGGATGCCGACAAACCAGAACAGGGAGTTTAAGGCAATGATGATTAACGTTCCCCATAAACTGCTACCCAACGCACCAAGCGGCTTTCCTAAAATACCGGTTAATAAAGTATGAATATTTTCCACACCGGCTAAACCAAGCAGCAAGTAGACCAAGCTCCAAACGAGGATGACCATGAACCCGGGAATTAAGGCCGCAAATGACTTTTCAACCGCTACCGGTACCCCTTCAGGCATTTTAATGGTAAAATTCTTTTGGACAAAAAATCTAAAAATTTCAGCCGAAATGAGTCCGATTAAAATGGCAACAAATAACCCGCCGCTGCCTACAAAAGCATATGGAATGCCCGAACCGGTTTTTGCCACCACATCTGGCGTTACAATAACAAAACTGGCTAAGGCCACAACCCCTGCGCTTACTCCGTCGACTTCATAATGGTCGGCAAGGCTCCTGGCAATTCCGAACACGGCGATAATCGCCATCAGGCCGAAAGAACCGTTTACAATTTTATTAAAGACAGGTGCTAGCTCAATCTTTGCTAACCAATCGGTATAGTTGTTTATCGGCAGATTGCCCAATATGAGAAAAAAAGAACCGATAATAATCAGTGGCATGCTGAGCAAAATCCCGTCTCTCAACGCCCGTAAATGTCTCTGGCTTCCAATCGCGCCGGCAATGGCTTCAATTTTCTCAAGCATCTCTTTTACCCCCTATGAAAAAATCAATTTGAAAGTGGACCAAGGCTGCAGGTAATCCAATAAGAAAACGGCTTCTTCTTTCACATGGCCGACAACATTGCGGTTTCCTTCGTTCTCCATCTCTTTCAATGCAATCTGAAGCTCCCCTTTGTACTGTCCAAAACGATCATTGCAAATTAACAGATCCCCGCGTTGAATCGGGCGCGTATCACCGGGCTCGATGTCGTGGTCCCGGTATTTTCTTCTTGTCACAGAAGAACGGATCATATATTCGGAACAATCCCCCCGGTACTGGTGAACTTCCTGCAAAATCTGATGTTCAATGTTTGACAGATTCGGCTGCAATTCCACTTCCAAAGAAGGATGGACATTCAAATAAACTGCTGACATGGCGCGCAACTCATCTTCCGTTGCATACGCATTGCCAATCAAAATATCATCAATGGTTCCCATGATGCGGTAGTGCGCCACCTGGGTCAGCAGGCTGAGTTTGCGGTGCTGTTCCAGTGTGCAAAGCCCGGACTGGACCGGCCACGGCCCGAGATCCCCATAGCGGGAAGTGACAAACGCTGCAGTATGAATAGGGTATCCCCGGAAAACGGCTGTCGTTTGTTCAAAATGTTTCTGTGAAAGGCCCGAGTATCTCTGCGGATAAAAATTATGGGAGGCATATAGTTTTTCTGTATTCGGCCTGTAACTCATGATATGATCGATATACCTTGTTCCTGAACTCATATTAACTTCAATCTTGAGGCCGTACGGGTTTTGCGTCATTTTGGCTTCTTCAGCCCCGGTGAATCCAAGATCAAGACGGATGCCGGATGCCCCAAGATCTTTAAAAAAGCCGAGATCATCGTAACGGATCCCCAATTGTTCAAACAAACCCGGATTGATATCGAGTATCGTCTCCATACCGATTGCGTTTCCATAGTGGATAATATTTTTAAATTTCTGAATAACTTCTTCCTTATTCCCCTGAATTTCCAGCAAACTTGCAAAAATTCTTGTAAAATCGTATTTCTTTGCCAGATCCAAATAAGCTTTGTCCTCTTCAAAACGGCTGCGCGACGGATAAATAGAAATACCGATTTGTCCCAAATGGCACACGCTCCTCTCTGTAAATGGCTGCAGTTACCCTTTTGTCGTGACCTTCATATTTTGATAGACTTCTACCAATTCCCTTGCCAGATCTAAAAAAGTAATGGCATTCATCAAATGATCCTGCCCGTGTACCATAAGAAGTGATACGAAAATCGTTTGGCCGGATGCTTCCTGTTTTAAAAGATTGGTCTGAGCCTGGTGGGCCACCAGTAATTCCTGATCCGCCTCTTCCAGCTTATGCCGGGCCATCGGAAAGTCCCCTTGCTTCGAAGCGTCCAGCGCCTCCATCCCAATGCTTTTGGCATTGCCGCTGTGAACAATCAAATCCATGACGACATCCATTGTTTGCGGTTCTTCCAAATTGCACACCCCCTTCCTTATTTGCCGGCGTTTACAAGTTGCAACGCAGCATCCAGTACTTTTTCGCCATTCATTTTTCCGTAGTCTTTCATGTCAATGACGGCCAAAGGAATATCCGTTTTTGCCAGCGTTTTTTCATATTTCTTTTTCATATAACGGACTTGCGGGCCCAAAAGCAGCACATCCACATGTTCCTTTGTCAAAAATTTATCCGCTTCCGTTGAGGACATGGCCATTACTTCTGCGTTGATCCCCCGGTCCCGGGCGGAATTTTGCATTTTTTCCATCAGCAGGCTGGTGCTCATGCCTGCCGAGCAAACCAATAAGATCCGGATTTTTTCGTCTCCCATGATGCTCTCCTCCTGTCTTTTCTTGACACTTTCATTATAATTTGAAAAAGTTTTACTTTTATTCCGGTTTTTTTCCGCTTGCAAGTGGAAAAAATCAAACAAAAAAGCCAATTGCAAAAAGCAATCAGCCCGCCTCCATGCATTGTATCAACTCTTCCACTGTGTTGCTTTTGATGATCTTCTGAACGGCTGCTTTGTTTTGGACGATCCCGGTTAAATACTTATACATCGCATTCAGATTGCCGCCTTCTTTTCCGACATTAAGCAAACAAACCAACTGCACTTTTTTGTCTTCATCCCACTGAATCGGCCGGGCAAGTGTACAAATTGTCCAAAAGGTGCGGTGGGTAACCGGTTCAAGCGGATGCGGGACTGCGACCAGGTTGCCAAAAGCAGTGGATGCAATCGCTTCCCTTTTCAAAACAAGTGTTGCATAATTTTCCGGAACGGCATGCTGTTCAACCAGTTTTTTGCATAAAAATTGAATGACTTTCTCCTTGCTATCCAGCTCCTGATGGATAAATATTTTGGAAGGCGCCATATATTTCTGCACATTCCCTTTCAGACGGCCGATTTCCCGTTGGATGTGGATAGCATCATTCTCTTCCAAAAAGTGACTGACCACCACAACAGGCACTTCTAAATGATCGGGAATCATGATCGTGCTGACAATCAGGTCTACCCGTGACAAATCATAATCAGAGAGAGTGTAATAGCTGATCGTGTCCACAATCTCCATCTCATTTGCAAATCTGTTTTCCAGCTGATAGGACAAAATTTTGGCGCTGCCCAACCCTGTCGCGCACACAACAAGAACACGCTTCTTCTTTCTCATTCGCTCAAGCGCGATGGCAATATGAATGGCAAGATAACTGATTTCGTCCTCATTCACCTTTTTATGGATAACCGCTTCAATGCACTCGCCGGCAGCGACTGCCCCTTCAAAGGCGATGGGAAACTTGGTTTTCATTTCATTCAGCAATGGGTTCCGGATATGCATCTTATATTTCATCCGATTCAAAGATGTGTGCAGATGCAATGTCAGCCCGTTTCTGAATTCCTTGTCATTGCTAAAATCCCAACGAAACTGAGTTTTTAGTTCATGGAGGATGGCGTTAACAATATCATCAATCTCATCGGATACTTGCCGCGCTACATGCTTGGAAATCAGTTTTGTCCCCAGTAAATGGACGAGAATATAGTCTATTTCTGCAGGGGGAAACGGGATACCGACCGATTTTTCCACTTCCCCGGTAATTTCCTTTGCCACTTTCCTTTCAAAAGTGTAGGATTCTTTAAAGTGAAATGGCAACGGCTCAATCGTGAACCCGTCCTCGATTCTCTTGCATGCAAGGGTAATATGGGTTGCCAAATTTTGCAATTCTATATCGGAAAAGCGTATCCGGTATTTGGAAATAATGCGAATCAAGATTTGCTTTACTTTTTGGAATAAATCCTGATTGAACGGGGTATTTTGTTGACCCGGCTTATTTTGCCAGCCAAAAATGGAATCCGCCAGGCACAGCCTTTTTTTGAATTCACCGCCCTCCACTTTTGTTCCGTAATGCGGACGGTTAGCCAGAGTTAAGTCGTACTTTTTTAATATTTTTCTTACCTTTTTCAAATCAGTATGAAGTGTCGACTTTGAAACATATAGGTCTGCTTCCAAATCTTCCAGCCTCACATAATCTTTTTCCAGCAGCAAACGCTTTAAAATGTACTTGACCCTTTCCTCCTGTTCTGCAAAAAGCCCGTTTTCCTCTAACTGGAGCAAACGACGATAGTCCACTTTTTCAAGGAGATATCCTTTTCCCCTGAGCACTTTCAATTTTACGCCAAGCGCATCGCTCTTCTGTTGGATTTGCCGAATTTCCTCCCTTACCGTCCGGTCGCTAATGCCCAGCCGTTCCCCAATGGCCTTCGCATTCAGAGGGCCTGCTGACTTTTGTAACAACCATAATATTTGTTTTTGCCGATTCGAAACCAAAGCTTCTATTCCCCTTTCACTGCCCTGTTTAAAAGAAGCTGTCCATCCATATTTTACAGAATGATATACGAAAAAGGGTGCTTCCGCCGTTTCGAAGCATCCTCTTTTGGAAAACTTTTTTGAAAAACTATTCGCCTCTTGCCCCTACCGCAAAGACTTCACCTCGCATGTGATCGTTCTTTCATTAACGGGAAGGCAAAGCAGAGGCCGAGGATAAAAAATAACGCCGCAATTTCAAAAACAGCCGTCACTGACAGCCATGTTTTCACCAGGCCGGCAAGGCTCATCGTGATCACCATTGCCCCCGTGAAAAGCGGGTAAAGCGTGCCGTTCACCCTGCCAATATAGTCCGCTTCCGTATTTTGTAAAACCATCGTGCTAATCCCGATTTGAATGCTTGGCAAGAACAGGCCGGAAACCAGCTCCGCAGCAAGCGTCAGCCAAAGAGAAGTTGACGCGCCGATCACCGCAAGCCCGAGGGCATTCGCGAGCAACCCGGTAAAGAGCAATTTAAGCGGGGAGACGGATCTCGAAAAAAACATTGAAAACGCGCCGCCTGCAATCATGCCGAGCCCGTTTACCATTACGAGCCACTGGAGGTATTCTTTCGGCAGGCCGAGGCGATCGGTTACAAGAAAAATGTTCATCGGCTGAATGAGACCAACGCCGAGCCCGGCAGTAAGAAATCCGCAGCCAAGCAGCTTGAGTTCCTTTTTTGCAAGCACATAACGAACCCCGCTTTTCATTTCCTGGAAAATATTTGTCGCATTTTCAGCTTTTTTTACCTTTTCATCGCGCGGAATAAAAGACAAGGCCGCTGCGGAGAGCAGGAAAGCTACGCCGGTAATGGTTATCGAAAGATCAATGCCTAACCTTTGATAAGCAAACGTGCCGATCACAGGGCCAAAAATCATGAACACGGCATAAATCGTCTGGTAGACCGCCATCCCCTGCTGAATCAGGCGTTCTTCCAGATGTATTTTAAACAGCTTTAAACCTGACGGCTGTGAAAACTGCGATAAAGTGGAAGAAACGAGCATGGCAAAAAAGATCACCTGCCACGACCCAAATATAAGCGCCCCGATCACGACAAAAACCGAGGCGGCACTCAGCAAATCGCACCAGATCATCGTTTTCTTTGGCTGCCAGCGATCCGCATATGCCCCGCCGATAAAACTAAAGATGAAAATGGGCAAATAATCTGCCACTGAAATCATTGATACCGCAAGCGGATTTCCGTTCGTTTTATCTGTAACAAACAACAGGACGGCAAAATTCCGTACCCAGATCCCGGCTTGCAAAAATAGTTCCGATAAAAAGATCATCCGGACAAACCGGTTAGTTAGCAGTTCTCTCAAATTTATATCCCCCTGCGCCGACACCATTGTGCCCCTATCATACCGGAATCACCAGGCGTGTGCAAGGTAAAGATATTTGACGATTTTCCCTCCGCACAGCCGGATTCTTGTGGTGAAATCATGAAAACTCCGCCAATAAAAAGGAAGATTTGCATGAGACCTGTTCGGTTTTTCATTGTGCTTTTAGCTTTTTTGAACATCTGTTAAATTCCAGAAACACGCGGGAAACAGAAACCGTTGGGGAAAAGACATCTTGCTCTGCCTTTCTCTCATTACACTCCGGTTTATAAACGCGGATTCAGCCACGGTCCAAATTTTTGGCCGACTTTACAGCATAATCAGGAATTCTTCTATATAAAAGAAGCAAGAACAATGCCCGGCCTTATTGTGAAATTCCATATAACTGGTTGAATGCACAAAAGAGGACATAACTTATTGTCAAGTACGGCAGCCTCTATCCTCGCCCCATACCTGATCAATGCATCGTTATGTCCCGACTGGTGCAGCCATACACCCATGATGATTGTTTCTTTCTACATTATTCAAATTCGCTGATTTTCACCAGCTGCTTTCCGATATTTTTTCCTTTAAACAAATCGAGAAAAGCGTCAATGATCGAATCAAAACCTTCTGTTATCGTTTCTTCATATTTTAATTTGCCTTCGTTCAACCAGGCAGCAAGCTGGGCGCCGGCTTCTTTAAAGCGGGAACTGTAATGGCCGACTGTAAAACCTTGCATCAGCGAACTCGTTTTGATTAAATATTGCTGTACACGCGGCCCGACGTCCGGCTCTGTTTTATTGTAAGCGGATATGGCACCGCATACCGGAATGCGCGCAAAATCGTTCAATAGCGGAAAGACCGCGTCGGAAATTTCACCGCCGACATTGTCAAAATAGACATCAACACCGTCAGGGCATGCTTCCTTAAGTGCCTTTCTGACATTTTCCGTTTTATAATTAATGGCTGCATCAAACCCTAACGTTTCTGTCAGATAGCGGCATTTTTCCTCAGATCCGGCAATTCCGACAGCACGCGCCCCTTTGATTTTTGCGATCTGGCCGACAGTGGAGCCAACCGCCCCTGCAGCACCCGATACAACCACTGTCTCACCTGCTTTCGGCTTCCCAATATCGAGCAGACCGAAATACGCAGTGAGCCCGGTCATTCCAATAATGCCAAGATGGGTCGTTATGGGTGCAAGATCGGGATCCAGCTTCCGGATCGTTTTTTCATGCGCAATAGAATACGTTTCCCAACCAAGCGTGCCGATCACGATGTCGCCCTTTTTAAATTGGGCGGACTGCGATGCGACAACCTGTCCGATCACGCCGCTTACAATGACATCATTCAGCTGAAAAGGCGGGATATACGATTTCACATCTTCCATTCTTCCCCTTAAGTACGGATCAACGGAAATATATACATTTCGAATTAGCACTTCGCCTTCACCTGGTGTGCCAATTGGCGCTTCGGTAAAAGCGAAATCCTCCATTGTTGGCGTTCCAACAGGCCTTCTTGCCAGCCGGATCTGTTTTTTGTTCCCATCCATGAAAATCCCTCCTGAACAACCATTTTCCTATAATTTAACATTCCCCAATTCCGCGGTCAAAAATAAAACAATCAAGTTTTTCCGGATATTGGCATTCAACCTACATTGGATAAGAATGAAATCCGAAACGATCACGCGCTATGCGAATGCACTTTAGGACTGTATGGATAGGCCGCCGCTATCAGCATGGCCAATCTGACTGTTTGTTTTGATTTTCTTATAAAAATATTCAAAAACGATTTACAATTTTTCCGGAATGGATTATCCTATATACATAACACCCGCCAAGCTTTGTGCGATGTTCCCTTCCCGGAATGCGTGAACAAAGCCAGCCGGGGGTAATCCAATTAGGGCTTGCTGAACAAATCCGATTCTAAGTTTGTACCCAATTTGTCTGCAAGCTCTGTCTCAAAAATTTAGAAGAATCCTTTTGCGAAAAGGGGAGATTTCATCTTCTCCATACGTTGAATCGGGTTTCGAGTGCAAGCATTTCCCTGGATCTGTGGTAAAACCTTTGCATTTAAATGGTTGCCAAAGCTGTTAGCAGCCTTGCCAAATCGAGGAACTTTGCTTATTCAGCAAGCCCCAATTAAAGAAAGACATAACTGTTTATTCTGCCTGCTTATCCCGCAAGATAAGCTGTCCGGCAGAAAAAGCCAGTCATTTTATCCGTGCCTCATGGATGCAATGCTGGCTTTTTCTACTTTTTGAAAGGAGTGGATAGGTTGAAATCCGCATTGTCCGGGATAAAAGTGCTTGATTTAACAAGAGTGCTGGCCGGGCCTTTCTGCACGATGATCCTTGGCGATCTCGGTGCAGAGGTGATCAAAGTCGAAGCACCCGGCGGCAGTGACGAAACACGGGGATGGGGACCACCGTTTCAGCAAAACGTAAGCGCTTACTATTTGTGCACCAACCGAAATAAAAAAAGCATTACGCTAGATTTAAAGCGTGAAAGCGGAAAAGAAATCATTCGCAGGCTGGCGAAAAATAGCGATGTTGTCATCCATAATTTTAAAACCGGTACGATGGAGCGACTTGGGCTTGGATACGAAACACTCCGGACACTCAACCCGCGGCTCGTCTACTGCTCGATTACGGGATTCGGGGAAACCGGCCCGTACAAAGATTTGCCCGGCTACGATTTTATTATCCAGGCGATGAGCGGGCTGATGAGCATCACGGGCGAAGAAAACGGGCCGCCGCTGAAGACAGGCGTCGCCATTACCGATGTATTAACCGGGCTTTACGCCTGCATCGGCATAGAGGCTGCCCTTTTGGCAAGGGAGCATACGGGGGAAGGGCAGAAAATCGACCTTTCGCTTTACGATTCAGCTACAACAGCCCTTGTTAATATTGCCAGCAACTTTCTTATGTCGGGTAACATTCCCGGACGGCTAGGCAACCGGCATCCCAATATTGTTCCCTATCAATCTTTTCAAACGAGCGACGGGGAGATTGCGATCGCCGTTGGAAACGACCGCCAGTTTCAGACGCTTTGTGAATTGCTCGACCTGGGGCAACTTGCATCGGATGAAAGATTCGCGACAAATCCGAAACGGGTAGAAAACCGTGAGACATTGATCCCGATTTTGGAAAAAGTTTTTCGAACTCGACCGGTTTCCTTTTGGCGGGAAGCATTGGAGAAGCGGAAAATTCCGTGTGGTCCAATCCAAAGCCTCGAGCAGGTAGCGGCCGATCCGCAGCTTGAGGCAAGGGAAATGTTTATTAAAATGGAGCACCCGATTGCCGGGGAAATCAAACTTGTTGCAAGCCCGTTGAAGCTATCTGAAACCCCTGTCCGGTACGTGCAACACCCGCCCATGCCGGGAGAGCACACAGAAGAGATTTTACGCAGAATCGGGTTTTCACAAGAAGAAATTGAAGCGTACAAGGAGGAATGAAATCATGCATTTTGAACTGACGGAAGAACAGGAACTTTTAAAGAAAACCGTACGGAATTTTGTAGATAAAGAGATTATGCCTTTTATTCGCGAATGGGATGAAAACCACCATTTTGAAACAGGCCTGTTGAAAAAGCTGGCGGATCTCGGCCTGATGGGGGTCTGCATCCCGGAGAAATATGGCGGCAGCGGCATGGATTATAACGCGCTCGCGATTGTGTGCGAAGAACTCGAGCGGGGAGATACCGCCTTCCGAACGGCCGTGAGCGTCCACACCGGCTTAAACAGCCTGACCCTTTTACAGTGGGGAACAGAGGCACAAAAGCAGAAATACCTTGTCCCGCAGGCAAAAGGCGAGAAAATCGGGGCATTCGGCCTCACGGAACCTGGCGCGGGCTCGGATGTTGCCGGCATTGGCACAACGGCCGAAAAAGACGGGGACTTTTATATCTTAAACGGGCAGAAAACATGGATCTCGCTTTGCGATGTCGCGGACCATTTTCTCGTATTTGCTTACACCGATAAAGCGAAAAAGCATCACGGCATTTCCGCATTTATCGTGGAACGTACAATGCCAGGCTTTTCTTCAAAAGCCATTAAAGGCAAACTCGGAATCCGAGCCGGAAACACCGGGGAACTGTTTTTTGACAATGTGCGGGTGCCAAAAGAAAACCTGCTTGGAGAAGAAGGCGAAGGGTTCAAAATTGCCATGTCGGCGCTCGACAATGGCCGTTTTACTGTGGCAGCCGGCGCGTGCGGGTTAATCCAGGCCTGCCTTGAAGCAAGCGTCAAATACTGCCATGAGCGGAAAACATTCGGGCATGAAATTGGCAAACACCAGCTTGTCCAGCAAATGATTGCGAAAATGGAAGCAGGCTATCAAATGAGCCGTCTCCTCGTTTTCCGCGCCGGCGAACTGAAAAACCAAGGGAAGCGCAACACCCGCGAAACCTCGCTCGCCAAATGGCAAGCGTGCGACTTCGCCAATGAAGCCGCCAACGATGCCGTCCAAATTCATGGCGCTTACGGCTACTCAAGCGAATACCCGGTTGAACGCTACTTACGCAACTCGAAGGCACCGGTCATTTACGAAGGCACTCGCGAAATTCACACGATCATGCAGGCAGAATACGTCCTCGGTTATCGTACGGACAAACCGCTCAGCAAAATGCTGCCGGCCTGGCCGTTTACAGAAAGCGGTGCGGAGGAATCGTAACGGCACAGCTTCTATAATGAAATACCGGTGGCCTCGGCATAGAAATTTTTAACGACGTCATAAGCGGCAACAGGCTTGCTGGTCGAATCCGTTGTGGCTTTTTTTCCGGCTCATTCAGCAAGTGCTGCAATGTTTGCCATCCATAGAAAGGATATCTGCAAAAATGGCTTTCGAGTGCAAAGCTTTTTCTCATTTTCTATAAAAACCTTACCTATAAAGTTTGGCTAAAACGCTCAGAATATGGTGAAAGCACGATTTGGATAGGGGGCTATTCCCCCTGTTTTGTTTTCAATACGAGACGATACTGTTTATACAAATCTTTAAAAGCAGAAATTAAGGCATTTGAAGCTTTGCCTAAGTAAAATTCCTGCAGTTGCTTCAATGGTTCCTCAATGCCATCATTTAAGCTGTAACCCCTAAGCAGATGGGAAATAAATTTCCTTCCGTGCTCCGTAGCCAGTGTACAGGAGACATCAAGAATGACACCGTACCTCATCTCAATTTCCGCCGTTATCGTCAAAGTATCATAAATATTTTGGGCCGCCATCCCGGACGGAAGCTTCGCATGGCCCGCAATAAAAGCAGTTTGCATCAACATCCCCCATTCGTGTAAAGCTTTATTCTTTATTCAGCAGCATGGCGGAGAATTCCTTGTACAGGCAAACGAGCGTACTTCAAAACCGCCTGCTGCAGGCTGGCGGTTTTGAAGTACAATGGTGTTCTTACCAATTGTTCTCCCTGTTGATTTTCATGATCTCGTCCTCACTCAAGCCGGATGCTTGGACGATGGCCTTCACATCCACTTGATTTTTTAGCAAGTTGATAATCAATCGTGTTCTTTCTTCTTCTCTTCTCTCCTTTACTCCTTCTTTAAATCCTTCTTTAAATCCCTCTTTAAATCCTTTTTTATACCCGAGGTCATAATAATAGTTCGGCAAGTCTAAAACAACTTCTTTTCCATCCACACCAGGCAGTCTGACTTCCATCTTATGAATGCTCCAGTTGCTGTTTTATTTTTTCCACTTCTGTCTGGATCAGGCCGGTTTTTTCTACAATTAATTGAAGCTCCATACCCGCCAGCAACATTTTGATGGCAATTGGAATCGTTTGTAGCAATTCTTTTCTTTCTTCTTCCCTTCCTTCTTCCCTTCCTTCTTCTCTGCCTTCCTCTTTCCCCTTCTTATACCCGCGGTCAAAGTAAGAATTCGGCAGCTTCAATACTTGCTCTGCTTCGTCATAACTCGGGTTCAAGGCTTTTCCCCTTCTATCTGCCTTTTGATTTTCATGATCTCATCCTCACTTAAGCCGGATGCTTGGGCGATGGCCTTCACATCCACTTGATTTTTTAGCAAGTTAACAATAAATCTTCTTAACTTTTCTTCCCCTTCTTCTCTCCCCTTCTCTACTCCTATTTCAATTCCTTCTTCTCTGCCTTCCTCTTTCCCCTTCTTATACCCGCGGTCAAAATAGGAATTCGGCAATTTCAATACTTGCTCTGCTTCGTCCGGATCCAGCATTTTAATGTTTTCCATTACTTCCGCCTCCTCTTTTTCGTTCAATTTTAAATAATAATCAAAGAAACCGTATAGCAGCCTCATTTTTGCAGGGTCGAGTTCCATCCGCGCCAGCATCCGCAGAAACTCCAGTTTGACCTGCACCCGTTCTTTTTCTGTATACCCCATTTTGCTTAATAATGCCGCAGCAACAGGGTTGTCGCTCCGGATATAATTTCTCCAATTTTGCTTCATCAGATGAATGGATAAATAGTGAAAACGAAGAATTTCAATGTTGTGGAACGCAAAGGTGTATGTATCAGGGGTTTCTGTTTTCTCCTCATAACTGAAAACGGCAATCGGCAATACCGGTTTCCGGTGCCGGAGACTGATCATCATGTAATAACGAAACATGCGTTCAGGAAAAGGCTTCTCGTAATACGACTGCGGATCTACATGGATGAGAATCACCGTGTCTTTCCCTTTTACCTTTGTTTCGGCAAGGATGTCAACCCGTTTTTGCTCACCGCCCGGAAAGTCCGTAAACTGTTCCTGCGACAAAAACCGCACCCGGCGGTAGTCGAGATCCGCTGACACATCCGGGAAAAACGCCTCCATAAACTCCTGAAAAAAGTTTTGGATCAGCTCTTTAAACAAACGATCATGCACGTGATAACCGGCATGTTTTTCCATTACAAGTTCCAATGGCAGCACTCCTTTTCTTATTTTTCAGTTTTATTATAAAGGACAAACGTTCGTTTTTCAAGTAGATTTTTCAATTTGCAAATTTGATCCGGCGTCCCCTGGTTATGCGAGTGCTTTTCTTTGACTTTGCAGATGATCCAAATCCATAATAAAATGTGAAGCATTTTACAGGAGGGATGAAGATGAATCGTATCAATCTTGGCAAGAGCGGTATATTAGGATCAGAAGTTGCGTTAGGCTGCATGCGGATGAACGGGTTGTCGGAAAAAGAAGCGCAAACGATGATTGAAACAGCAGTCGAGCACGGCATTAATTTCTTTGACCATGCCGATATATACGGAAAAGGAGAATCAGAGAAAATTTTTGCAAATGCGCTGAAAAACAGTTCCATCAAGCGGGAAGATATCGTTCTCCAATCAAAATGTGGCATTGGCGACAAGATGTATGACTTTTCCAAATCGCATATTTTAAAAGCGGTTGACGGCATCCTAGAACGGCTCCAAACCGATTACCTGGATATACTCCTGCTTCACCGTCCTGATCCGTTAATGGAACCAGAAGAAATTGCCGAAGCTTTTTCAGAACTACAAAATGCCGGAAAAGTCCGCCAGTTCGGGGTCAGCAACTTCCATCCGTACCAGGTAGAACTTGTCCAAAAATACATTTCTCAAAAACTGATTGTCAACCAGTTGCAGTTCAGCATCGCGCATACCGGTATGATTGACTTCGGGATGCACGTCAATATGAAAGACGAACGCAGCATCAACCATGACGGCGGAATTCTGGAATATTCCCGCCTGCATGATATCACCATTCAAGCTTGGTCGCCGTTCCAGTACGGATTCTTTGAGGGCGTCTTTATCGATGATCCAAAATTCCCGGAATTGAACGAAAAACTTGGCCAATTGGCACAAGCACAAGGCGTGTCCAAAGAGGCCGTCGCGACCGCGTGGATTTTAAGGCATCCAGCAAAAATCCAAGTCATTGCCGGAACAATGAACCCGGAAAGGCTGAAAAAAATTACAGAAGCATCAAAAGTAAGTCTTACCCGCCGAGACTGGTATGATATTTATTTTGCTGCCGGCAATGATTTGCCTTAACAGGTATATTGTTGGATCCAAAAACAGCAGTGGGCCTCGTGATCGTTTCCCTTTTAAAACAACAGAGCAGCTTTCCCACTTTAGCTTCATGATAATAAAAAGATGCCGTACCAAACGCCGGCATCTTTTTATCATCCTTACACTGCTTCCCTTTCCACGTACTTCGTCTCGTCGGAAAATGCCCAAACGATCCATAAAATTTGATAAACTATGGGAATAAAAATATACAACAGTACATAGGCGCCATGCTTGCCGAATGCTTGAAGCAATTTCACTTGCCAAATGATAATAAAAATAAAGTTCACAACCGGGACGAGCAGAATGAGCACCCACCAGCCGCTTTTCTTAATCAAAAGAAGCTGCTGGATCACATTACAGACCGGGACCCAAGCCATCCAGGCAATGTCTCCGCGCCCGGCTTTTTGGGCCAACTTCATAAATGCCATGCCATTTAAAACATAAAGCGCAATTGCAATAAAGACGGCGTATAAAATTGTTGCCATTATGATACCCCCACTGAATTAGATTTCCGGCGTTGTACACCAGACTTATAAAATATTTATGACCCGGCCCCTACCATCATGCCTCCGTAAAAACAAAGCAACCTTATCTGGAACCTTGCTCTTGTCTGCCTTCAAAATACCGGGCCTTTACATACAGAAAAAGTAATTAACCCTATTAGCTTACGTAGCAATCTGTTTATTTTCCACGCAAAGTAGATGGCCGCTTTTTCTGGCCGTTCACTTTCCAAAAAATTCAAGTGGATAAAATTCGTTTGAAACCTAAATTGTCCCCGCTTATCCCAGCTCCATCATGCAAATCACAATCCCAATTCCGAATCCTTTTATTCAAAATGCTCCATTGTCTTTTTCAATGCCGTCTGGTCGAGGACGATTTCCGAGTTGTTGTTTTTTAAAATATCGTCGTACATACTTTTCGATGTGCCGTTCAGCTGGTAATAGGTCACTTGCTTATCTGTGTTAAGATTTTTTACAAGCAGACCAAGACTCGCGATATCTGTTTTTGACATATTGGTAGCAATGACAAATTCAGATGATTTGTCCACCAGTTTTGGCAGTTTCGTTAAATTTTTCGGTTGAAGTGCGGTTTTGGCAATACCGATCAACACTTTTTCCTGCAGCAGCTGGCGGTCATAGTCCACGTTTTTCAACGAATAGCGTTCGTGTACAAGCTCTGTCACCATTTCTCCGTCAAGCGTCTGCGTACCTTGTGCAATTACTCTTCCTTTGTTTTCCGGGTACCAGGGGTGTGTCAGTTTTACATCAAACGGCACATCCACATCAATCGTCCCCAGTGCATCCACCATCGACTGCAAGCCTTCATAATTCGTTTCCACATAATAGTTGACCGGTACGCCTGTCAATTGGCTGATTGAATTGATAGCGGCTTTAATCCCGGCTGTTGTGCCACCTGTTGCTTGTTTAATATATTGCACGCTTGTCAGTTTCGTATAGCCGTAGCCATCAAGATACACGCGTGTGTCACGGGGAATGCTGGCCATGTTATACTTGTGCTTATTCAGATCGACATGAAGCAAGATAATCGAATCCGAATGTCCCACCTTCTGCCCTTTCCGTTCGTCTGAACCGAGTAAGAGGACATTGAATACGTTTTCCTTCATTTTGGGCGTTGTTGTGCTTTGGCTGCCCGGGTTGTTCCCAGTTTTAGAGACGGTCGGCACGTTTTTAAAATGGTTCTCCGGCTGCAGCTTTTGGTAAGCAAAATAAGCCACCCCGCCGCCCAATACAACAACCACCAGTAAAATGGATAAAAAGATCCTCAGTTTTTTCATCATTTCCCCCAAAATCGTTTATGTGTAAACTATTTAAATTATATAACATTTTTCCATCCAAGACTATACATTTCGACAAAATTTTGTTGTAACTGGCAACTTATTCATATGATATCTCACCTTCCCCATGATGCCACAAGTTGAAAATTTGTCTGTTACCAAACAATGGGGCCATAGTTTCCTGTCCTATGAAGAACCTTCTCATATTTTTTTCAGATTGAAAATCCCCACTTTTAAACGGAACCCAGCTGCAGCCCCGCTGGTACTAACTGACTTCCCCGGAATTCCCGAACTACTCTGGAAAACAGGATTTGTAGCTTTAAAAATACGATAAATCCCTCATACAAAAGCCCTATAAAAATTGTGGTTTATTTTTCCAATTTCTTTTATAATAGAATTGGTTTTTTTAATTTTGCAAAGAAAGGAGACGTGTTTTCCCACTTATTTTTAATTTGTCGATACTGGAGGGGTTGAATAGTGAAGGTTATAAAGAAAACCATTTACTTGGTCTTGGCAATTGCATTAATTTTACCAGCACTTGTTTTACAAACAGGTCATGCTTCTGCGAGCACCACGCAAACTTTAAACTTTAATACGACAGTTACTAACACAATAAGTAACAAAAATGCTGAGCAAGTTTATAAAATTACACTGCCTTCGGCTGGTACAGTGAAAGTCAATTTAAACTCGTATATCGAAGCTGTTATCTTGGATCTGACAGATGAAAATGGAAAGAGTGTATGGGGTTATAGCAGAGACATTTACGATGGATCTGCTTCCACGCCAAAACAATGGTCGGATCAAGCTGATTTGGAGGCCGGGATCTATTACATCAAGATTTCCCAATCCAGTGACTATACTGGAAAATATGATTTAAAGGTTGGATTTAATACTGCTGGAAACAATGAAACAGAGCCGAACAATGGCACATCACAAGCACAGCCTATTACACTCAATACCCAGAAAATCAACGGTTTTCTTAGCTTAAATGATGATACGGATTGCTATAAATTCATTTTGAAACAAGCAGGCACCATTGATGTTCACGTAGATTCAAACATTTATGATGCTTCTCTGGATCTTCTGGATGAAAGTGGAAATGATGTTTGGGGAATAGATGAAGACATATATGGTGGATCCTCTCAAACGCCGAAGCAATGGTCAAAGAGTGTTGATCTGGAGGCAGGAACCTATTATATCAAGATTTCTAATTCCAGCGGTTATACGGGTAAATACAATTTATATGTCAATTACACACCAGCAGGAAATAATGAAGTGGAGCCAAATAACGGTACATCTCAGGCACAGGAGCTGTCAAACGGCCAAAAAGTAACCGGTTTTTTGAGCTGGAGTGACGATACGGACGTTTATAAAGTAAACCTGCCAAAAGCAGGAAACCTTAAAATCAGTCTTGACTCCAGTATAGATTGGGCCTATGTGGATCTTATAGATGCGAACGGAAACAACATCTGGGACGAAGAATCTGTTTATGACGGAACCAAAGAGACTCCCAAGCAATGGATGAAAGATGCTGATTTAGAGGCCGGAACCTATTATATCAAAATTCACAGCCCTGAAACCGGCACTTATCATTTGTCAACCTGGTTTACTGCCGCCGGAAACAATGAATCGGAACCCAATAATGGAACGACCCAGGCCCAGCAGATTTCCCTTAATACGCAAAAAATAACTGGTTTTCTGAGCGAGAGTGATCACACAGATTGCTATAAGTTCACATTGCCAAAAGCAGTAAAAGTTACGATGAACGTAGATTCCAGTATGAAAGGGGTCGATCTTCATCTAACAAATTCAAAGGGAACCGCCCTTTGGGACGACTATATTTACGACGGCTCCATTGAAACACCTAAACAATGGAACAAAAGTGAGAGCCTGCCAGCGGGAACATACTATTTAAAAATTAGCAGTGATTATAATACCGGCAAGTACGTTTTATCCGTCAATGCACCTTTGTACCCTTCTGCACCATCTATTAATACGGTAAGTACCAATAGTACAAGTGTATCTGGCAAGACAGACGCAAACTGCACGGTTTATGTTAAAGCCGGTTCCAAAACCTATAAAGGCAAAAGCAACAACAAAGGCGACTATAAAGTTTCTATTCCTAAACAAAAAGCCGGAACAAAAATTTATGTGTATGCTACAAACACTTATGGCAAAAGTGGAACAAAAGTAACGACCGTCGGATCACCGGCTACAACGCCGTCCGTGAACACAGTCAGCAATAAAAGCACATCCATTAGCGGGAAGACGAGCAAATCAAGCACAGTTTATGTCAAAATCGGTTCTAAAACCTGTAAAGGCAAAAGCAACAGCAAAGGCGACTATAAAGTTTCTATTCCTAAACAAAAAGCCGGAACAAAAATTTATGTGTATGCTACAAACACTTATGGCAAAAGTGGAACAAAAAGCGTGACGGTGGTTGACAGAATTGCACCAAGTACACCGTCTGTTTACACTGTCAGCCATACTTCCCGTTATATCACCGGAAAAACGGAAGCATATGCAACGGTCACCGCTTATACCGGCAGTAAAAAAATCGGATCTGCCGAAGCTGATAAACATAGTAGTTACAAAATAAAAATCAGCCCGAAGAAAAAAGGGACTGCGATCAAAGTAAAAGCTACAGATAAGTCCGGAAACAGCAGTGGATACCGGACGGTGAAAGTGAAATAAAAAGGCATCAAAAAGCGCAGTGGTTCAGCTGCGCTTTTTTGGTATTCAGTTTTTCAATAATAAATGGGTTGCTGCTTTTTGTACGTGTTTTAAGGGATTCCTCTGTTAGACAAATTCTACGATAATCAGTGTGGCCAATCCGTTGAATAAGCCGGGTTTCGTTTCCCGTTTCCATTTTCATCATCATCCACACCCATGTCGTGCTCTTTCAATGCTTTGTTTAATTTTGCAGCTTCAAGCAGGTCAGGTGTTTCGTATCCGCTTTTCACTGCCCAAATGTAAAAACCGAGCGAAACGAAAGCAATGAGGACCATGTCCCAGCCGTACGGAATCATGTTGAGGCCGCCAAATTTCTCACTCCCAAGATAAGAAATGCACATCATCACAATCAGATAGGCGACCATCCAAATGCCGGACTTGAAATTTTTCGAAAAAGACTGCCATTTCCTTTTCGCCTGATAGTAAAAATAAATTGGAAGCCCGATCATGATGATGAGGAAAACTTCCCCGGTAAGCGGCCACCGTGCCCAGTATAGCGTCAACGAAGCAAAAATAAAGCCGCATGGCGCAATGATCTGCATGCCTTTCACCCGGAGCGGACGGTACAAGTACCCCGCGGTTTTTCTTAATGCCATGACAGTTACAGGCCCGGTGATATAAGAAATCAACGTAGCAACAGAAATAACCTCTGCCAGTGAACCCCATCCTTTAAATACAAACAGGAAAATAAAACAGATGACCAAATTGACAAACATCGCCGGGCGCGGAATGCCATAAACCGGATGCAGTTTGCCGATAAACCGCGGCAAATATCCATTTTTCTCCATACCATACAGCATACGCGCAGTTGTTGCAGTATAAGTAGTCCCGGTGCCGGATGGAGATACAAACGCATCCAAATACAAGACAATCACGAGCCAGTTAATATTTAACGCAATGGCAAGATCTGCAAACGGGGAGTTAAACTTCAAATGATTCCAGCCATGTGCCAGGACAGAAGGGCTGACACCCCCGATAAACGCAATTTGCAGCAGAACGTAAATCACCGTTGCAATTAAAACAGATCCAACGACTGCAATCGGGATCGACCGGCCCGGCTTTCTCGCTTCGCCCGCCATATTAATCGGACTTTGAAAGCCGTTAAACGCGAACACAATCCCGGATGTCGCCACCGCCGTAAACACACTTGACCATCCATATGGGGCAAAGGCATGGCCGTATGTAAAATTACTGCCATGGAATCCAACAATCAGAAGTGCAAAAATCGTCAACCCCGGAATCACGATTTTAAATATGGTGATCAGTGAGTTTACCCTTGCAAATAAACTGACTGCCCAGTAATTCAGAAAAAAATAAATCAATAGCAGCAAAGAAGCAAGGCCGAGTCCTTTTGGCGTCAGCATTCCGCTATGTGCCAAACTTTGTGCCCAGCTCCAATGCCATGAGCTCATATACTGCACAGAAGCCATGGCCTCACTCGGAATAACGGAAACAATGGCAATCCAGTTCGCCCATGCAGCAAGAAAGCCAACAAAAGAACCATGGGAATATTGGGTGTATTTTACCATTCCCCCCGCTACCGGAAACATGGCCCCCAGTTCACTGTAAGAAAGGGCAATAAATAAGATAACGACCATCCCAATCACCCAAGCAAAAATGGCTGCCGGGCCGGCAATCGTAGCTGCTTTCCAGGCACCAAACAACCAGCCGGACCCGATGATGGACCCAAGACCGGTCATGGTAAGCGCAAAAGTTCCCAACTTACGATGCATCGTGTTCATACAGGATCCTTCTTTCTCTTCCAGTCCGAGGAGTGCGACTTAATCTTTACTATCAATTATACCATGATATTTATTTCAATCCTCAGATCTACGCAGAGTATAAGCTTATTTCAATCCAATTCAAATAATTTATCCTGTCTCGGCAGATTGCCTGCATCCGGATCACCGTTCGGATTTCCATCCGTCACATCAAAAACGAGCACAAAATCATAGCGTTTGTTTGGATCAATAATTGAATTTATGTTCATGTATTACTCCCCCTCAACAACGGTTTTATTTAAATCACTTACATTGGCAGCATCAGCAGGCATATTTTCTTTTTTCTTGTATATATCTTGTCTTTCATGATAGTAGCCTAGCGCAAACTCAGCCTGTCCTTGCAAATCAAGGACAGCTGGGAATTCTTTCAATTGGCCGGTTATTAATTGAATCCTTTGCTGATAACGAACTTCATATCCTTTGTTTTCTTTACTAATTTTACTTAAATGCCATTTGCTATTTCTCATTAAAAGCCCGAAAATTGTCCTTGGAGTAGATGAAGCTGCCGCATAGAACCTTGAAGCAATCGTTTCGTTTCCCTTTACTGCTTCGTATGGTACCGCTTCCAATACCGCAAACAACCTGCCGCACAAGTAAGCCGGCGTGACTCTGGCTTGATCCAAATCCACTGTCCACTCCTCCTTTTTTTGACTAATCAACCAGCTTTTTATTGCTGCTGCATGTATCCATGCCATACCGCCTCTTGCCTGAATTCTTTTTACCATTTTTGCTATAATCCGCCCGGAGAGCCTTTTCCCGTAAATGGCCCAGTTCATCCAGTCCTGAACATCTTCCTTCTGCATTTCCTTTCTGCCGTCATGGTACATGCACGCCGCCAATGAATAAATGCTGGCCGGTTTTGGCGCTCCCACAATTTGTTGTGCATCAAAAAATTGCCGGATTTGGTTTTTCACCTTCCATACAGGCGGCTCTTCATAGTCGCGGACAACCATTCTGGCCTTGTTTGCTGAAAGTGCTAAAATACATATACGATCTAAAGAACCGTGATTTTCGGCCCGTTTGAACGGCGATGATAGAATTCTCCGGACTGCAACAGGATCCGGGTCGGATAGAAATGTAAACATGCTGGTCGTTTCCGGATCGTTTTGCCTTTCCAATATCTGCACGATCTTTTGAACAAGTTCATTGCGTGTGGCCTCACAGCATTCTTTCAATAAAAATTCATATATGCAAGGTGGCATTCCGCTGCTCTTTTTGCATTGGCGAGATTTTTAGGCAAATTGAATACATACCCCGCCTTGTCAGTAAGCAAAATAGGCGACACACCCGATGCACGGCTGCGATTCGGGATAACACGCTGTTCCCCCCGATCAGACTGAATAAATTCAAAGATGATTAAAAATTTCAAAGCATCTGTACTCACCTTCTATCTTCGTTTGTTTTCCGCACGCCTTCCCTGCATCCCTTGTTCAGCTCAATAAATGCAGGCAGAAAAAATGATTAACCATTCTTTTCGCAAACCAAACTATAGTATAATCTAATAGTATGTGAAAAAAATGAGGGGGAAGTTTGATGAAGAAAGTAACAAGGTCTTTACTGGTGGCTGGTTCTACGCTCGCTTTGCTGGCTGGTTCTTTTGCCCCATCTTTAGCTGTGCCATTCGCACTTGCTGATACACCTTCAGACACTGCGGCGGCCTACAGCAACGGGACAGATACGGGCGCTTTTAAATTGCCTGCCTTAATCAGTAAAGTATCCACTGTAACAGATGATACCATCCGCGGTATTGATTTAACACCCTATCAAGCAGAACTGGCCGCCGGGGTAAAATACAAAGACTTTAATGGCCGCTCGCTCGATGAAGAAGGCTTTATGAATCTATTAAAAGATTCCGGCGCCAATTATGTCAATCTTAAAGTTGCCGTGAATCCTGCAAATGATGAAGGCAAATCATACGGCGGCGGGAACCCGACGCTCGAAAACGCCGTTAAAACTGCACAGGCAGCCAAGTCAGCAGGATTGAAAGTCAATATTAATTTCTTATTCTCAGATTTTTACACAAGCAAAAATAACCAGAAACTTCCCAAAGGATGGGCAACGGATAACTTAAAAGATACGGCTGTTCGCTATATAAGCGAATCCTTGAACAAATTAAAAAGCAACAATGTAACACCTGATATGGTTACAGTCGGAAGCAACATGGCCCAAAATTTTTTGAGCCAGGACATGGCAACCGGCAACGATATTTTGGCGGCTGTAACGAAAGAAATCCGGTCATTTGACAGTAGCATCCAAATTGCATTGGCCTATGCCGGGCCTGGTTCAAACTGGTTTACAACCATTGCGAACAACCTAAAAAGTGCAAATGTGGATTATGATATTTTGGGTGCCAATGTATATGCGGCATGGGATGCAATTTCTGATATCAAAGGGGCCATGGAAGCGGCAAAACAAGCCGGCAAAAAATTCGCAGTATTAAGTGTCAGCTATCCCTTTACGGACCAGGATTCAGACGGGGAAAGCAACGGGTCAACAGCTTCCGACATTCTGAAAAATGGAATTGGCGAAGTCAGCCCCCAAGGCCAGGCAACTTATCTGCACAATCTTTACAGCGCAATCACGGCAGATGGAAATAACACTGCTGGCTGCGGTGCATTTTACGACAATGCTGTGTGGATTGCAGTGGAAGCCGGCAATAGTGGCACCCACTGGCAGCACAATAAAGACGCAGCTGAAAAATACGGGACAGGCTGGGCAACAACGGCGGCAGCCGGATATGTTGATGGCGCCGATCAATGGGCAGGCGCGAGTTCAGTGGATAACCAGGCATTATTTGATGACTTGGGCAATCCGCTCCAATCGCTCACAGCTTTTAAGCAGTTATTAACCGGTACAGATGATGGCAGCAGTGATAACACGAGTGGCAATACAGGCACAACGGCCCCTGCTCCACAATCAGACCCGTTTGAAACCGGGACGGACACCGGCTTAAAAGCACAGACTGTTACAATTAACAAGTTAACAAATATGTCCTCCGATACGATTCGCGGGGTGGATATCTCATCTTATGAAGCGCTGAAAGAAGCCGGCGTAAAATATTACGACTTTAGCGGCAATCAGGAAAGCCTCTTAAAAATTCTCCATGATAACGGCGTGAACTATATCAGATTACGGATTTGGAACGATCCAAAAAGTTCAACTGGCGCAATTTACGGCGGCGGGCAGTCTGACGTTGAACACGAACTGGCGATTGCCAAGGAAGCTGCCCAATACGGGATGAAAATCTTGCTGGACTTTCACTACTCGGATTTCTGGGCAGACCCGGCGCAGCAAATTTTGCCGAAAGCATGGCGGGGGCACAGTGACGCCCAGTTACAGAAAGATGTTTACGGTTTTACAAGCGGCACCATTAAAAAATTCCAGAACGCAGGCGCGGATGTTGGGATGGTGCAGGTCGGCAATGAGATCACCAACGGCATGATGGGCGTAACGACGAACCGTGACGCAGGAGAATCATACACCGGCATTTGGAATAATAAAACAAAATCAGCCCGGGTTGACAGTTATATCAAATCCGGCATCAAAGCTATTCGCGATACTGTACCGAACGCTTTAGTCACTTTACACATTGAAACACCGGATGTGCAAAAGTATACAGACATTATGAATGCATGGAAACGTGATGGTGTCGACTATGATGTGCTTGGATCGTCATACTATCCATACTGGTCTGTAACGGCAAAAGCCAACACACCAGAAACCTTAACGAAGGTGGAAAAACTGGCCGCCAGCTACGGCAAACTGTTTGCCGTGATGGAAACAGCTTGGGTAAACAGCTTGAAAGATGCTGACGGGACACCAAATTCAATCGGCGAAGAGCAAAGCAATTGGCAAAACATAAATGCTTTCCCGGTAGGCCCACAAGGCCAGGTAGACGCACTGACAAGTTTATACAGTACACTGATGAGCCAGCAAAACGGCCTCGGGGCATTCTACTGGGAGCCGGCCTGGATTCCGGTTTACGCTGGCTGGGATAATTGGAAGGCGAATAAAGATGCTGCTGAAAAATACGGGACAGGCTGGGCCAGCTCAGGTGCTGTCGGTTATTTCCCAGACAGCAAAATGTATTACAACGGCAATCCTGCCTGGGGCGGTACATCTTGGGATAACCAGGGGCTATTTGATGACCGCGGCTATGCTTTGCAGTCACTGAAGTTTTATAGGGATGCTGTCAACGATGTATCCAGACAAACCACAGTAATCAAGTATGTAGATGCGAAAACGGGTGAACCGATTACACCAAATACAATTGTTAGAACAACTGTCGGCAACACCGCAAAAGTGTCTTTACCAAAAGTAAATCACTATACCCCGTCTTCAAAATCGTACAGCTACAGCTTGAAGGCTAATACTGCCGGCGTGAAAATGGTGACTGTAAAATATGAGCTAACCAGCAAACAAGGGAATGCCATAAATTATGGCAAGTACGTGACAGTAACAAACAGCAAATATGCTGTATACCAGAACTTTAACTGGAAAAAGAAAAATGTCAAAGCTGCCAATAAAACCTACCTTGCCAAGTATGCCTATCATCATACAAATGGCTCAACTTATCTTTCACTTTATGATGCCAAAGGAAAGTGGGCCGGATATATCAACGCGCATGCTGTAAAAACCGGACAAGGTAAGCAAGGTGCCGGAATTCCTTACAGCAAGTATGTCACAGTGACAAACGGCAAATATGCTGTATACCAGAACTTTAACTGGAAAAAGAAAAATGTCAAAGTTGCCAATAAAACCTACCTTGCCAAATATGCCTATCATCATACAAATGGCTCAACTTATCTTTCACTTTATGATGCCAAAGGAAAGTGGGCCGGATATATCAACGCGCATGCTGTAAAAACCGGACAAGGTAAGCAAGGTGCCGGAATTCCTTACAGCAAGTATGTCACAGTGACAAACGGCAAATATGCTGTATACCAGAACTTTAACTGGAAAAAGAAAAATGTCAAAGCTGCCAATAAAACCTACCTTGCCAAGTATGCCTATTATCACAGCAATGGCCTCACCTATCTTTCCCTGTACGATGGCAAAGGGAAATGGGTTGGTTACATCAACGCAAAAGCGGTGAAAGCAAAATAATCATGATAGGAATAAGGGCGTGCCTAAAAGCCGGTCACTCGGCCGGGGCATGCCCTTATTTTTTTCACATTCCAGTACTTTACCAATCCTCCTTCTTTGCAGATCGTAAAAGTTAATGGGACACATAGATTCCCGTGTACTCTTTATTATAAAAGTTGGGCAGTACAAACCCTATTTGGATATAGCTATACGCCCAATCGGCATCCCGATAGATCCTCCCCCCCTGCTGCCTACTCAAATAGTTCATCCGCCAATTTTTCGATTTGGGCTTTTCGTTCCTTTGTTTGTTGCCTGTCAATGCGCAGTGTTCCATCTTCGACGACGAGAACGTCTCCGGCTTTGACACCGGATGGGAGCTTACTTAGACGGATATCCACAGTCGTCCGGTCCTCTTTTTCACAAACAGCAAATTCCCCTTCGATCCGATCTACAATATATTTCATCAAAAATGGCCTCCTTTATTGCGGGGTAAAAGAAGTATGGGTGGTATATGTTTTCCCTTTTACAACAGCTTTTATATCAATCCGCACCTCATAACCAGGAGCCGCTCTGCTGATTCGAACCGAAAGCGGCGTCCCTACCGTTCCCCGATAGACGGTGTCTTTGCTTTTATAATGAAAAGTGGCCTGATACGTTGCGCCTGTCAAACCTGTAACCATTAAATTGATTTTACTATACTGCTGCGGCGTTGGATCATCAAGCTTCGCCTGTAATGTCCCGTTAGAAGTGGCTTGCTGGGATGGCTGCTTTACTGGCGGAGCAGCCTTGCCGGAAGCCGTTGCATTTCCCGCTTCCGAAGACGAATGATTCGGCGTTAAAGACGGAACCGGCTGGAATTCAATAGACTTCCCATCGGTCACCGCTAAAATGGTTTTCATTTCGTCTGTCCGGAAAATTTGAATATGATTCGACTTTAAACGATTGATCACCTCGTCATTTGGAAGCCCGTACGAATTCACCTTCGCTACCGAAATAATCGCGTACTTCGGTTTTACGGCGTCCAAAAACGCCTGACTTGTAGCAGTCTTTGAACCGTGATGCCCCACTTTTAATACTTGGGATGAAAGATCTTGGTGCGTTGCAATCATATCTTCTTCAGAACGGATAGGGGCATCTCCCGTGAATAGAAAAGTGCCTTTCTCCCCATAGGAAAGTTTTACAACAGCCGACCAGTCATTCATCTCTTCGTGATAATCTTTTACAGGACCGACAAACTTCATCGATGCCCCCCGCAACCCAAGATCAACATTCGCTTTTGCCTGCTTGATTTTAAGTCTGCTATTTTTCACAGCCAGCAAAAAATCTTCATAGGTTCTGGTTGTATTCACGACCCGCGGCGCATATACATTTTTTACTTTTAAGTTTTCCAGAACCGTATCCAGGCCCCCGATATGATCGGCATCCGGATGGGTGGCAATCACATCATCCAATTGGCTGACATGCAGCTGGCGAAGATACCGGACAACATCATCACCTTTGTCATTATTCCCACCATCAATTAACACATTTTCTCCTTTTGGTGTTTGGATGAGCATGCTATCCCCTTGCCCGACATCAAAAAAATAAACCTTTAGTTTTCCTTTTGGAAGTGATGCGGTACTTTTATGATTGCTGTCTGTTTTGTTAACGGTTTTACTGTCGGCCTTACTCTCTGATTTTGCCGCACTTATATGCTGCACTTGCTTTTCTTTTACTGGCTGGCTGTTAGTGGATTGGGTTTGGCCGCAACCACTGCAAAAAAGCATTAAGAATAGTAGTAGAAACCATGCGCCTGTTCGGTTCATTTTCAATTTTTATTCCCCTTCTTTTCATATGGACTCAAATGGTGAAAACTGGAATCCCGTTCAAAGTGGCAAAGACATCATTAGTTTACCATACACGATCCGCTTCGGAGAGAAGCCCGGATAAAAAACCAAATTCAAATTTGATAAGGAATTTGGTTACTTTTATCGTATCTATAATGTAAGGGTTTCATGAAATGTAAAAAACCTTGCACTTGGGGGCTTTTTCATGTACAAAAAACTTTATGGCTGGACGGAAATGAATCAGAAACTGGATTGGAGGGAAATGGCATGCCAAACTCCCGGAAGCAGCCCAAATTGAAAATTTCCAAGACAAAAGGCGAATGGTTTTGGGACATAATTGGCTATTTATTTTTCTTTGGTTCGATTATTTTTCTGGTTAGCGTTTGGGGAAACTTCCAGAAAAAGTTCCCGGACATTATGATGCCTCCGGTAAAGTCGATCGTTGGGGATCAAAATGGGAACTTTTGATTTTACCCGGCGTGGGGGCAATCCTTGCGCTATTGATGCAGGTTTTGGAAAAATTCCCTCATATTTATAATTATCCTGATCGATTAAATGAATCAAATGCAAAACAATTTTATGTGCATAGCCGGAAACTGCTAAATCAATTGAAAAATATTTGTCTGATTTTCTTTGCTTTAATCTTATTGGAATCCATTGTGATTGCAATGGGATGGGGAAACGGGTTTGGTAAATGGTTTTTACCTATCGTAATCATTGGCATGGGAATTCCAATTGCATCAGGAATCGTGACGCAAAAAAATAAAATAACAACAATACGATAAAGGAAGGATGAACGCTGAAAAAGTTTCACCACTCAAACCAATATAAAGCAAAAAATACGAATAAACGGCGCTGTTCCTTAACATAGAACCCGTCTACGTTAAGAAAGCGAGAAAATTCGGCGTCCTTCCTTTACATAGAGCATGTCTACGTTAAGAAAGTGAGAAAATTCGGCGTCCCTCCCTTACTTAGACCGCATCTACGTTAAGAAAACAAGAAAATTCGATGACCTTTCTTAACATAGAGCACGCCTATGTTAAGAAAGTAGGAAAAATCGGCGTCCTTCCTTTACTTAGAGCATGTCTACGTTAAAAAAGAAAGAAAAATCAGCGTCCTTCCTTTACATAGACCATGTCTATGTTAAGAAAGCAGGAAAAATTGGTGACCTTTCTTAACATAGAGCACGCCTACGTTAAGAAAGTGAGAAAATTCGACGCCCTTCCTTTACATAGACCGCATCTACGTTAAGAAAGCAAGAAAATTCGATGACCTTTCTTAACATAGAGCACGCCTATGTTAAGAAAGCAGAAAAAATCGGCGTCCTTCCTTTACATAGGGCCGTCTACGTTAAGAAAGCGGGAAAAATCGACGCCCTTCCTTTACTTAGAGCACGCCTATGTTAAGAAGGCAGAAAAATTCGGTGACCTTCCTTTACATAGAGCACGCCTACGTTAAGAAAGCAGGAAAAAATGACGGTAATCCCTAACATTTTTATATAATATAAATAACAGCATGTTGAAGGAGCATCATAAATGAAAACAAGAGAGGACGCTATCCATTACTGTTTAAAACTGGAAAACACGTATGAAGATTACCCCTTTAAAGATAAGAATTGGACATTAATGCGCCACAAAAAAAATAAAAAAGTCTTTGCCTGGATTTTTGAAAGAAACGGCCATATTTGGATCAATGTGAAAGGTGAAAACGGCTGGCTGGACTTTTATCGCCGGAAATACCACGCTGTTGTTCCGGCATACCATCTGAACAAAGAACATTGGAATTCCGTTATTCTTGACGGCACCGTCCCGGAGGAAGAAATCTGTGATATGATAAGGCAAAGCTATCACTTAACGAAGAAAAAAGGAATTCAGTCAAATAGGGGCCGGTAAAAATGAGAACTCGCATTACGGAGATATTAAAAATAAAATACCCCATTATCCAAGGAGGCCTTGCTTATCTCGGATATGCGGAATTAGCTGCTGCTGTTTCCAATGCGGGCGGCCTGGGGCAAATCACTGCCGCGACGCTGCGAACACCTGAAAAACTTCGCAATGCAATTCACAAAGTACGAAAATTAACCGGGAAGCCCTTCGGTGTAAACTTTGCAATCGCAAGGTATAACGGCCGGTACGAGGAGTTGCTTGAAGTGGCCATTGAAGAAAAGGTTCCAGCCATTTCCATCAGTGGCGGTAACCCGCAACCGGTCTTCGAAAGGATAAAAGGAGAAAACATTCGTACACTTGTCCTTGTGGCTGGAACAAGACAAGCACAAAAAGCTGAACAATTGGGTGCAGACGCAGTGATCGCCGTCGGGCAGGAAGGCGGGGGCCATTTAGGCCGGGACGACATTGGCGGCATGTTGCTCATTCCCCGGGTTGCAGACGAAGTATCCATTCCTGTAATCGCCGGCGGGGGCATTGGCGACGGACGTGGATTATTGGCTGCCCTTTCTCTTGGCGCAGAAGGAATTCAAATGGGGACCCGTTTTATTGCCACCAAAGAATGTATTCATGCACACGAGAAATATAAGCAGGCCATCGTGCATGCAAAAGAAACGGATACAGTAGTGATTAAGAGAACATTAGGGGCACCGGGCCGGGTCTTGAAAAACCGCTTTGCCTTGAATATTATGGAACGTGAACAGGAAGGGGCATCCTACGAAGACCTGAAAGAGATGATTAGCGGTAGCGCAAATTGCAACTATATTTATGACGGGAATGAAGAAAAAGGTTATGCTTGGGCCGGACAGGTCGTCGGCCTTATTCATACGATTCCGACAGTGCAGGAATTGTTTGACGAGATGATGCATACTGCAGAAAAAGGGTTATCCCGATTAGATCATATTATGAAAGAACAAACCCATAGATCATCGTGAAGCAACGATTGACAAACCTGACGAGGCTCCCTGCCCAACACTCGTTTGGTTGGAGAAAAATTGACCCCCCTGCTAAAAATCTGCCAAAGATCCATCTTTGGCAGATTTCTCATTCCTATCCGGCACCAGTTAGAATTCACGTGCTTTCCCGGCTTCAACATCCAAGAATTTAAATCGAGGCAACTGGCATCCGCCCCAGCTCCCCGGCTGCCTTCACTCGGATTCTTGTCGCATTTCCCGGAAGATAGGCGAGCGGCACATCTTCTATATCCACGATGACAAGGCTGCCGGGATCTGCCCCTGCTTTGATCGCTTCTTGCTTCGCCTGGGATTTGGCAGATTCCAATGCCTGTTCCCTGCCTATTTCGTCAAGAACGTAAATTTTTTCAATTTGGCCGCTGACTTGTGCAATCGCAGAACCAATCGCATTGGCAACACCGGAATGTTCCGGGCGGATGACCCGTGATGCGCCCTTTAAAGAGTCCGGCAGCAATACACTCCCGCCGCCAACAAGGATGACCGGAACCGGTGCCGCACTTGTTTTCATCTTATCGATGGCTTCTTCGACCATTTCCACCATTCTGCCATACACCTGCTGCATCACTTTTTTGTCAAGATGCGCTACTTTTTCCGGGTCGCCCAGTTCCACTTTTCCAAGTGCTACTGCCACATCGGTGGTGGTGAGGGTGTCTCCCCCGAAAATCAAACCTTTTTCCGGAAGCCTGTAACCGACGCTGTCCGGCCCGATTGTGAACTCCCCGTTATCCCGGATTCGTACAATTGTCCCGCCGCCAAGACCGATTGAAATGAGATCCGGCATGCGGAAATTTGTCCGCGCTCCGCCGATTTCAACGGCAAGCGATGACTCCCGGGGGAAAGAGTTGACAAGTACGCCGGCATCCGAAGTCGTCCCCCCGACATCGACCACGATCGCATCAGACAATTGGCTTAAATAAGAAGCGCCGCGCAGTGAATTGGTCGGTCCGCAAGCAACCGTAAAAATCGGATATTTTACGGCATAATCAACCGACATCAGCGTGCCGTCGTTTTGCCCGAAAAAGACGCGTGCTTTGATACCTTCATTTTCGAGTGCCTGAATAAATCCTTCTGCGGCTGTTTTGGCAACATTGACAACCGCTGCATTCAAAATGGTTGCATTTTCCCGTTCAAGCAGGCCGACGGAACCAATTTCGGACGATAACGAAATCGCAACCTCATCTCCTAATACTTCCCTAAAAATTTCGCTTGCCCTGTGCTCATGGTCCTGGGAAACAGGTGAAAAGACGGAAGTGATCGCAATAGAATCTACTTTTCCTTTCACTTCCCTGGCAATTTGAAAAAGATAATGGGTATCGAGCGCTGTAATTTCCCGGCCGTCAAACTCATGGCCGCCGCGAACGAGATAAACGTGTTTCCCTAACGCTTCCCTTAAATCTTCCGGAACGCCGATCAACGGTTTCACAGCCAATGTGGCCGGCGCGCCGATCCTCACAACCGCAATATGATTTAATCTCTTTCTTTCTACAATGGCATTTGTACAATGTGTCGTGCCAAGCATGGCATAGTGTATTTGATCGCGCGGGACATTGGCATCGCTGATGATCTTATGCATCGCATGGTATATGCCTGTTGCCACGTCTTCCGTTGTCGGCGATTTGGTTTCCGCAATCACAGTATTCTTTTCATCCAGTAAAACGGCATCTGTATGTGTGCCGCCAACGTCGATTCCAACACGGTAAACTCCCATTATGAACGCACTCCTTCTTTTGCAAGTTCTTCCACCGGAACATAGTCCACATCATATCCGAAATATTTCGGGCCGACCGTTGCCAGTCCTTTTTCTGTTCTCCATTTTGGATGGCACGGAATTCCAATGACAACACACCGGGCGCCGTAACGAATTCCCTCTGTTGTGATCGGGAGCCCCGTTTCCGCATCCAAAACAGCGATTAAATCCGGGGTCATGCACAATAAACGTTCTTCCGTCCGGGCCAAAAGATGCTCGTTTTGAAACCGAAGCGTAAGCGTCTCTCCTTTATTTTCATGCATGCCTTCAAACGTTGCTGTCCCTCTTGCAAATCCGGATTCCGTTTTACGGTTAATATCTTTCACTTTGCCGGAAAACAGCGGAAACCCTTTGACGCTTTTGACAACTTCCCGAATTGGATTTGCGTTGTTTTCCTTTGCTTTCCGGATCGTTTTGCCAATGGTTTCTTCGAGTTTTAAAATATTGCGGACGCCGCTTTCTTTTAAATTTCTCCCTTTCATCGCGTACATGGCAGTCATCGCAGATCCTCCCATTTGGACCGTTGCTGCCCGGGCAATCCTTTCTGTCCAAACATTATCGATGGTAGAAAGGACAACGGTATTTCCTTTTTCATCCGCTAAAACGGCCGGCGTTGCAGCTATCCCGTCCAGATAAAATGTCACCATTTGCAGTTCCGGAAAAGCCCGCCCCATTCCATCCGCATCGACAACAGGCAACCCCAGTTTCGCAGCTAACGCAAAGGGCAGCATGGAGTTGACCCCGCCGGCCTCAATGGGAAAAGTAGCATAAATTTTATCGCCAAGATACGTTTCCAATTTTTGAAAAGCAACGAACGCTTCCTCACCGCTAGGCGCTTTTTCCAGCATGACAGTCGGTGCGCCCATCATGGAGGAAGGAACCACCAGGGCATCATCCGGCACTTCTTCCGCATCCAATAAAGTGACCTCGCCGTATTCTTCAATTGCCTGGATTGCCATCAGCTTCCCGATGTACGGGTCACCGCCGCCCCCTGTGCCCAGCAAGGCGGCTCCAACTGCGATATCTTCTATTTCCTGTATTCCGATTTTTCTCATTACTTTTTAGGCCTCCAATATTCAGATTCTTTAAGATGCAACTTCCTCTTCAATAACGTTTTTCCTGACGGCTTGGAAAACCAGCATGCCCACCAGATAGACCACTGCGCTCGCTACCAATGAATTGATAGACGGGATCCCGATTTTCACAAAGTATCCGACTGCAAAACCCGCAGCCCAGGAGATCATCGTAACCCAGTTTACATTTTCTTCTGTCTCTGGCAAGGTTCCTTTCATCCGGCTAGCATCCAGTTCCTTCTTGTGCGTTCTCAGCACAAAGTAGTCCACAACGATGATGCCTGCAACAGGCGGTACGAGAACACCGAGAAAAACAAGAAAATCAGTAAAGCGGCCGAGAATGCCCATTACAGACAATAATGTCCCGATGATGCCGATGACGAGCGTCACGAGGCCGCGATTCAATTTGACGTTCAATATGCTGTCAAAGATATTCGTAAAGCCGAGTGATGAGGAATACAAGTTCAAGTTATTGATTTTAACGGTGGAAAAAACAACAACCAATGCGCCCAGCCATCCGGAAGTTTGCATCATGATGCTCGCCACGTCACTTGTTTTGGCAGCAAGCGCCATGAGTACGGCAATCATATTAATTCCAAGCTCCCCGACAATGGTGCCGATCATCGTCATCCAGAAAACATCTTTCCCGTTTTTGGCAAATCTGCTGAAATCCGGCGTAATCACGGCTCCGATAATAAACCCGCCCGCCACCATTGTTGCGGCAACACCCATTGTCAGCGGTTTTCCGGCAGGTGCGCTTGCCACTAACTCCGTAATAGAGGATTTGTTGAGCACATCATAAATGCCAACTGCCACTGCCAATAGAAAAGCAGGAACAGCGATGGATGCTGTTACACTTAAAATTTTAAAACCAAAGATGACAAGAACCGTTACACCCAAGCCTGTAATCGCGGCCGCAACCGGCAGGCTGATCGCCCCGTTCGTGGATTGCACGATCCCCTGGGCAAAGACAGCGTTTTGTACGCCAAACCAGCCGATGCAAGAAATGGCAATTACAGCGCCAATGATGCTTGACCCGTACCTGCCAAAGCCCGTCCACCGGGATAGCAGGCTGGTTGACATCCCTTCTTTTGCACCCGCATAGCCAAGCAGAAAACTAATGACTTCAAGGATGACACTGCCGAACATCGTTGCCCAAAAAGCCTGCCAAAAGTTCATCCCGTATCCTAATGAAGCCCCCAGAATAAATTGTGAAATCGTTGCTAATGAGCCAACCCGGACAATGGTGATATTCCACAACGATTGTCGGCCGGACGACGGCACCCGGGACAGAGCATAATCATCACCAAGACTTGATTTTTTTTGCATTTTGCAGCCTCCGTTTTATAAAATTTGCTCGCCTACAGCTTTTATTTTGATCCGGAGAATTTCCCCTTTCATGTACTCAAAAGGATACTCTTCTATATAAGCAAGTTTGACGGTATCAGGATCTGCGCCCTTTTTGATGGCTTCTAATTTGCAGGCAGAAGCTGCTTCGGCCACCACTTCTTCTTTTGAGTGGTCATTTAACCAGTACACTTTATCTGACACTTCGCTGATGGTCGCATCACAAGCCCCGATTGCCCCGCTATACGGATAGCCGGCCGGATTCAGCACTTTTTGGTACTTTCCGAATAGATTCGGGTTAAAAAGCGGGCTGCCTCCGCCGACCAGTACAATGGGGAGGTTTTTTTCTTCATTTTGCAGCCGGTCCAGGATTTCTTTTATTTTTTGCACCACATACTGGACAACCATCGCACAATCATTCGTTGGTACATATTTTAATTTTTCTGTTTGGAGTTCGGGGTCATAAAAAGCATCAGGAAAGAGCTTAAGAAAGCAATCACTGACTGTCAGTGCATCTCCTCCCCAGGCAACGCCGTATTGCTTAATATCATTCGAAAGCAGTGGCAACAGCTCCACTTCCCCCTTCCGGATAACAGGCCTGTTCCCTGTGCCAAAAGGCAGGGAAATGATTTCCGGCATCTCAAGCCCTGCTTCCAAGCCGTGGAAATCGGAGGAGCCCATGACTTCAGGCAAATCCCCGCCGGCAACACGCGCAGCATACACTTTGCTTCCGCCGATATCCACCGCAATCACATCTTGAAGCCCGGAAAGTTTCGCTGCCCCTTTCAAACTGTTGGCCGCTCCGGAAGCAAGCGTTAGAACTGGGAATTTCATCGCTTGTTCAACAGACATTAACGATCCGTTATTTTCCGTCAGCCAAAAAGGGCATTCCAGCAAGAGAGAGGAGAAGCCTTCCGCTAAATTGGCAAGCATTTTTTTGATCACTCTCGACAATAAGCTGTTGAGCAAAGCGGCATTTTCCCGTTCCATAAACCCAAGGGTGCCAAATGAGTGGGAAACCGTAACAGGCATTTCCGGGAATCTTTTCCGAATTTCATTTTTTACCGCAACTTCCTCATTTTCATACAAAGGGGAGTAGCTGCCCACGATGCAGACGGCATCAATTTTTCCATCAGCAATGGATTGGTAAAGCGGTTCGAGCGGTTTGAAATCCGCGATCCGGCCGCCGCTCTTGTTGTAGCCATGATCACTTTCCATAAAATACGGCTCTGTGATCAAACGCCGAAGTGTTGCCGGCCATTTAAGCGCCGGGGTGATATTGACAGGCCTTCTCGCAATGCGGATTAGAGCTGTTTTTGCTAAAACCTTCTCATCGTATACGGCATTCATTAGTTCTGTTGTTCCGATATAAATCCCTTTTACTTCCTCTGCCCTGATCTCTGATTTTTGCAGCAGGGCCTTCATTGATCGATATACGCCTGTATAGACATCAGGGGTGGTCAAAGAACTGGAAACCATTTTGAGCTTCCCATCACCGGAAACCAAAACGGCATGCGTGTTGGTCCCGCCAATATCAATGCCAATTTTCACCTTGCTGCCTCCTCCCGGCCGTTTCCTTCTGAAGAAACTGATTTGGAATCCGGAACATTTCAGGACCCGTTTGTGCAAGCATTTTTTTCGTCTGATACAGTCCCGGAGCCTTTACCGTTAAAACCATGGCCAACATCCCTTCACGGAGTTCCGATACAGCTACAGGCAGCCCGGTTTCATAATGAACGAAAATGATTAAATCAGGGGTTGTACAATGGCACGCATCCGGAATTTGAAAAGAAAGAAATTCATTTTGAAAATACAGTTTTGCGCGTTGCTTATGGTATTCCATCTGCCCGGCCAGTTCCAACGCGCCCACCAGCATTTTCTCTTCAAACCAGCGATTGATGGCCCGGATTTTCCCGGCAAACGCAATCTCCATCTCCCCGTATACAGATTGAAAAAAGGCATGGCGCAACTGCTGCACTTTCACCCAGATAGAGGCGTTTTGGGCAAGTATTTTTCCAATTTCCAGTGCCAGCTTCAATGTTCCCGGTACCATGGCCGCCCTCATACGGGACCCGGCAGCCCCGAAGCAGGCAAAATGGCAATACCCATCCTGCTGAAACATAAATTCTTTCAAAGTGCGCGAGACATGCTTTGCTTCATTTATTACGAGCGTTTCGTCTTTTGAACAGGCGGCGAGCGGAACGGCCGGGATTCCAGCATGATAGAAATGCACCATCTCCAGTTCGGGGAAGGATCTGCCCATCCCATCGCCATCAATGACCGGAAGATGGCATTTGAACGCAGCCAGTAAAGGGGTTAATGCATTGATCCCCCCAATCTCCATTGAAATCACAGCGTCTGCTTTTCTGCCTGACACAGATTCATATTCTTTCAAAGCTTTTACAATTTCTTCCCCTGCAGGCAGATCTTCTTTCATTAACACCGTGGACCCTGCGGCTGCGACCGGCACGACCCACTCGTCTGCCATTTCAACTGCGGTTTTTACTTCTATCACGTCATCTTCTTCCATAGCAGACAAAAGCAAATACGCTGCTATTTTCGTATCCCCGCCGCCTCCGCTGGATAAAAATTTTGCGCCGGCGCTTATGTAAGCAATGTCTTCCTTGTGAATGAACCAGCTCACGACCTCACCCCTCACCAAATACAATGCAAATATCGTGCCAAAAATATAAACGGACAGAATCGTTCATTTCGCAATGTATTCGGACATTTTCAAAGTTTAAAAATCATTTTTCTCATTTTACAGTTTGAGAAAAGCACGTCCAGTTTTGCCGTTTTTCCTCGTAAAATGTTGAGTTTTCTCGTTTTTTCTCATCTTTTCGCATGGTTTCTCATAATTCTCATTTTTATCCCTGTATCTTCTTTAAATACCGGTACAAGGTAGCCAAACTGATGCCCAAATCCGCTGCTGTTTTTTTCTTTCCCTCTGTACTCCAGCCGTTTCGCTCCAACAATTCCAGCACTTTCCTTTTCTCCAGTCTGGTTTGATAATGATTTGTCCGTTTCGGTTTTACAGATGGAGGAAATGATTTTGCCCCTCTTTGTAAAGAGGATGGGAGGCTTTCCAATGTTACCGTGTCCCCAATCTGCAATTCCACAAAATGGCGGACCACATTTTGCAACTCCCGGATATTTCCCGGCCAATCATATTGCATAAGCCTGTCGAGTGTTTCTGCCGCTAAATTTTTCGAATCTCTGTTCAAATCTTTTGAAAACTTTTGAATAAAATGCTCAATCAGGATAGGCAGGTCTTCTTTTCTTGCCCTGAGTGGCGGAATATAAATGGGAATCACGCTGATCCGGTAATACAAATCTTCCCGAAATTCTCCCTTTCTGATCAATTCCTCCAAATTCCGGTGTGTTGCTGTGATAATGCGGACATCGATCTTCCTGCTTTTGTTTGATCCAATCCTTTCCAAAGTTTTTTCCTGTAACACCCGGAGTATTTTTGCCTGCAGATACAAGGACATATCTCCGATTTCGTCTAAAAACAGCGTGCCGTGATTGGCCAGTTCAAAGCGCCCCGGTTTTTCTTTTTCCGCTCCCGTAAAGGCCCCTTTTTCATAGCCAAACAGTTCGCTTTCCAGTAAGTTTTCAGGTATCGCCGCACAGTTTAAGGCAACAAAAGGCTGATTTTTTCGCTCACTTTCATGATGGATGGCCTGGGCAAACATTTCCTTTCCCGTCCCGCTCTCGCCGCGCAGCATGATGGTTACATCGCTTTTCGACACCCTTTTTGCCGACTGGATCGTCTGTTTTAAAATCTCACTTACACCGAGAATATCTTCAAAATGGTAAAGGCGCCGGCCGGCCTGCTCCGGTTTTTCTGTCTTCTTTGATTTCAAAAGGATCATATACGAGACAATCCCCTGTTTGTTTTTTACCAGTTGAATGGTGGCAAAATAGGCTTCTCCCTTAATTCTCGGCACTTGCACCACCGTCTCATCCTTTTCTTTCCCACTTTTGATGCTTTCCCATTTTTCCTTTGTGATATATTGCGTAATCTTTTCACCCATTAAGGTGGTCCTTCTTTTGCGAAAAAGCGAAGCCATATGTTCATTCATTTCTTGGATCCTTCCGTCTTGATCCACTAGACAAAAAGGCTCGGTGATCGATTGAATCAGTTTCCGGGTTTCGAGATGGATCTCCCCGAACTTTTTTTGCCATGTTTCCCTTTCTAATTTCTCAGCCACCCACTGGCATGCCAGTTCTGACAATAACTTCAAGTATTGAATGTCCCGGGCGAACCTTTCTTTCTCGCCCTGTTTCGGCCGCAACAATAAGACGGAGACCACTTTCATCTCCCGAACAATTGGAAAATAGTAAACGGCTCCCGCCTCTTCCCGTCCGGCATCCATACTTACGCCCGATTTGAAAATTTCTTTTATATACGCTTGATCCAAACCCCCACACTGCAACAACGCATCCTTTTCCTTTATCTCAACAAAACCCGGAGTAGCGAAAAAAAAGGCTTCATTTAATGACTGTTCAAATTTGGTGTATGGCATCTGCAACTCCCTCCAAAAACTCTTTCCCGTAATCATAGCACGATGATTAAATGTTTCACAAATCCGTGTTACCAAAGGTATGTACCAAACTTCTCTCGTTAGGGTTTAAATATCGGGTATTCCAAGATACTCTTTTTGTACATTTTCGACTACTCTGCTTTTCTAGCTCTCCTGGGTCAGTCCGGGCTGTTCAGAAATGCCATTATGCAAAAAGACAACATGGGGTACAACGAAAAGAGGTCGGTTACACCCCCCATTTTTTCATCATCGATAAATCATGATTGATGATTTTCTGGAAAATATAGATATTTCTTGCTATAATTATTACTGGGAAGAAATAACCCATTTTGGTTGCTTCTTCTTGTTATAGAGGGAGGGTTAACTTTGGGATATGCATTAGAAATTGAAGGCTTGTATAAGTCATTCTCCAAGTCCCGCTTCGCTTTAAAGGACATATCTTTTTCCGTACCCTACGGATCAATTACAGGATTTATTGGCGAAAACGGCGCGGGGAAAACATCTACAATGGGAGCAATCCTGCGAACGTTACATATCGATAGCGGATGCATAAAAATCTTCGGAGAAAGAATGGCTGAAGCAAAAAAGGAAATAAACAACCATATCGACGTGGTATATGATGCAATGAATTTTTCCGGTAATTTGGATGTGATAAAGTTATCGAAAGTATTCAGTCGTGTTTATCATCATTGGGATAACGAAAAATATTTTAATTATATTGATCGCTTTTCGCTTCCTAAAAAACAAAAAATAAAAAGCTTTTCACGAGGGATGGCGATGGAGCTCTCGATCGCTGTTGCTCTTTCACATGGTGCGAGATTGTTAATATTAGACGAGGCAACATCAGGGCTAGATCCTGTAGGAAGGGAAGACGTATTAGAAGTACTGCTAAAATTTGCAAGAGATCAGAAAGGTGCTATTTTGTTATCATCCCATATCACCAGCGATATTGAAAAGATTGCGGATACCCTGGTTTTTATAAAAAAAGGTGAAATTATTTTAAACACAAGTAAGGATGACCTTTTAAATAACTATGCGATCATAGAATGTAAACAGCATGAGTTAAATGACTTGCGTTTAAATGGCGTTATTGCATATAAAAACCAAACAGATTATGTGGATGTGCTTGTTTCAAATAAAAATGAGCTGCCTGCAAAATTTCATAAAAAGAATTCTTCCATCGATGATATTACCTTATTACTGATGAAAGGAGAAAGTTATGAAGGGACTCATTTTAAATAATTTGTATTCTATAGATAAAAGCATCAAATTTTCATTGCTTATATCTACAGCAGCCATCATTCCGCTTATTATAAGCGGAAATCCCACGGCGTTGAAGATCGCTGTGTTATTACCATTTTTAATTATACCCATGAATGCATTTGAAGTATTAAAACAGGATAGTATGTCCGGTTGGAATAAATTTGAAATCACGCTTCCGTTGAAAAAAGGCAAAATTATTCAAAGTAAGTATATCACATTCTTGCTTTTATTGTTCACGAGTTTGTTATTAACTTTCGTTTTGTTTTATTGTGCAAATATTTTTATCTCACTGACCGTTATGGATGATTTTTTTAACATTGGGTTACGGGGGATGGGATTGATGTTATGTGCTGCCTCTTTAGTATATCCGTTGACATATATATTTGGAATAGAAAAATCAGATATGATTACAATGGGGAGTATAGGTTTCGCCTTTGTAATGTTCTTTTTCATATCCTTTTTGATGAAAGTGTTTATAGGGGAAATGAAGGGAGCTGAGGAGATTTTTTCTTTAAGTTTCTTATTGGTATCCATTTTTTTATTCATTCTCTCATACGCTACCTCAGTTATGATCTACAGAAAAAAGGAATTTTGATAAATTAAAAGGAAAAAAGGAGGATGGAACGAATGACGAAAGTAGTTAAAAATGGGCATGTGAAAGCAACCAAAAAACGGCACGGCTGGTATATTCATCTTTTGATTTTTGTCATTGCACAGTTTGTTTTCTTTATATTTGACAATGTTTCCGGATGGAAAAATATTTTTAACCTGAATGATTATGGAAAATGGGCTGTATCCGCACTAAGCCCGATTTATGATTGGATTCCAATTTATAAAAGTCCGCAATTTAACTTAATATTTGTTATATGGGGTGCTATTTTAATCATAGATTGCCTCATTAGAATGTTTCCGAAGCGCCAAACCTATTCGCAATGAGCGTGAATATTTAAAGCGGATTCACGATGTCCCATTCCCCGTTTACAATTATACGGGGGACTTTTTTTCGATGTTGGCATATGAGGATCACAGCAGAACTTCGTTAACCGGTAGGCTAACAGCTGGACACACCACCAAGAATACCCATCTTCCGGCTCATCCAACAATACCATTTCCTAGCAACGTATACGGGAAACGACTATACAGAGTAAGCTGTTTTTAAACAAGCACATGTACTGATTCAACATTTTCGCCATTTTTTACGAAAAAACCGTTCGCCAAACATCCGGTAACTGAAATACTTACCTTTGATTGCGGCCTTGCCATAGGGCTCACTTTTTCAATTCTTGCTTCATAAACGAAATGTTCCTCCATCATCTCATACATAAAGCCACTATAGAAAGCCGGAATATATCCTAATTTATCTTCACCGTTATTAGACAAAACGATTATAGCTTTCTCATCTTCCTTGTTTGAAGGTTCCAATTGAAAACGCACAGCCGCGCCTTCTTTCAACTGATTAATGACTTTTTCTCCGTCATAGTAGCGCCACCCCGCGATATAAAAGTCAAAATTGAACCGGTCTTCAAAAACACTAATCGGGGCAACAAATTCATACGGATCAGTAGCCAGCCGTCCACCAGTAGCCCGCAATAAATCCATTTCTGTATAATCCGGAGGTAACCCATAATTTTTTAAAATCTTATCAAAATCCGGTCTTCTTTTATCCGGTAACCGCCGTTCAAATGGCCCAAATAAGCGATCAGAAACGTATGTCTTATTCAGATTACGAAATGACAGGTGCGGTTTATATCCATTTTCCAAAGCTTCTTTTAAGGTTCTGCGCTTCCCGCTTAACTCATATGAAAAAATGTATTTTCCGCCTTCGTGAAATAAATTGCCAATATGATAGCGCTGCCTTGTCTCCTGATTTTGCCAGATCAGCCATAAAACACATGGATTTTTTTGCATTCAAGCACCTCCTTTGTACCAGTTCAAGAGCCATTCTTTACGATAGAGGAGTAACTTTTTTACCCATTTTTTGTATGTAGACCTCATCACTTTTTCCGGTATGGGGTCTATGATTTCCTGAAGCATCTGCAGGTTTATTTTATTTAATGAATTTATTGATTCTCTGATCTCTAAAGGATAGTATTGTTTGATCACTGTTAATAAATCAAGAAAACGCGGCTTCTTTTTTTCAGGCAAGCCTATCAAGGAATAACTACGATTGCTAAAAGCTTTAAACATATTGCAATCTTTGTCCATTAGGCGGATTCTGTTTTCTTTCAATTGAAATCCCAGAGAAGCGCCATTATCATAAACAGGTGCGATTCTATACTCATTATTATCATATATAATTCCCCAATTGTCACAATGTCTATCCTGATTTCCAATTAAGGCGTCAAATACAATAATTCCAATGAAATCACGGTTCAATTTAAATTCTGACAGAACACGCATAATATTAAAAAAGTGGTAATGCTTAAGACTATATCTGTCAAAATCCTCTGCGATATTGAAAAATAAATCTCCACCTTCAAATAGCTCTTCTTGTTTGCTTATAAAATTTTTCGCCAATGTGGCAACTTTTCCATTTTTCTTAGCCAGTTGCACATCCATTGTGGAGAGGCCGATTGCTCTCCCCACGTCAGATGCTACTTTCTCCGCCCAAGCTTCTCCCGTGTTTTCCTTTGGCATTTTCAATAGAAAATGCTGGCCAGTCTCCGGATGAGCTAACCAATATTTCTCTCTTGTTCCGGAAACCTGCCTTTTTTCATCTACTTTCCAATTTGTAACATCCATTAAGCACATCGTTTCACCTTTTAGGAATCTTTATTCCATTATAATTGAACAAGATGCAGTTGTCAGCCAATGAACTTATTTTTAGTCATTATACGTTCGGCCCCCAACCAACTTCATCACAACCTTATAAAGCGCTTACATTTTGGCTGTGATGAAGGTCCGAAACCATTAACCTTTGTGAAAAAAGCATGATGATCCTGCAGAACTTGAAATCAAAAAAATAGCGGCGTTATGCCGCTATTTTTTCCTAAAAGAACACCTTTCACAAATCACCGGTCCAGTTTCTTGCTCCCCAGTTTTCTATGGAAATCCTTGTCTTTTGGCGTACTTGGGTCGATCCCTTTTAACTGCGGGACATACGCACAGATCAGTTGAACCGGGATGATGTATTCATAAGTTTTATAGAATGGATGATTCAAAAAGTCTGCTTTTAAATCTTTTGGCGTTTCCCGCCCATTTTTGCCAATCACATAAATATGGTTTGTCCAATCAGATAATACATTGATCAAGGTCTCAACACGGCCTTCTTCTCCTGTATCGAGAATGATGATGGTGGAGTCTTCGTTAACAGCATTGTAAATACCATGAACGAATTCTTCAAATTCATAGCCGGTTACAGGAATACGCATGGTTTCCAGCAGTTTTAATGCACTTTCCAACGTATCGCCGTAAATTTCTTTTGTCCCGATCACGCGAATATCTTTTGCTGCAGCCAAGTTCTCACGGTTTTGAGACACCCATTGCAATGATTGTTCATAAATGGCAAGGAAATGGTCGGCATATGCCTCTAATTGGGTGATTTCAGCTGCATAGTCCTCCGCTGATATTCTTCCGTATGATTTCGCCAACTGTAATGCAAATAACGTAAGATTCAGTTTTGTACAGTAGAATCCCTTTGTTTTTGCGCCGGCCGTTTCTTCCCCGCAACGGACGGTTAAAATATAGTCCGAAATTTCGTCAATGAGGGCTCCCTCTGTGCCTGCCATTGAAGCAATGCTGCATCCTGCTTCCTTACCGGTTTTCATGGCATGGTATGTTGAATAACTGCTTCCTCCCTGTGAAATACCGATCAACAATGTTTTGGAAGCATCATCAAGAAATGTTTCCTTGTCAATTTGGAATGGGTAAAACACATCAACATAAATGCCCAGAAAATGCTGCATCAATTTTTTCGTCTGAGCAGCAGAATGGTAACTTGTCCCTGATCCTGTCACTACAATCCGGCTAAATTTTTCTTTTCGGACTTCCGCAAATAATTCGTCTGCCCCTTGAATAATTTCCTTCATTTTTACAGGTGTTTCTTTCATGTAATCTTCAATGTTCATGTTTTATCTTCCTTTCATATTTATAATATTTTAACCCAGTGAAGCAGGATGCCCGCTATCAGGATGCCGACTGTCAGCCATGTAATGCTCACTTTCTTTTTCATCAAATAATAAATTATAAATGTTACAAGAAGCGGCAACATATTGGGCAGGATTTTGTCCAATATATCCTGGATGACAACCTTCGCCCCATTTATATCGAATTTCAGGGGAGTCGTAACATTTAACATCGTTGCAACCATTCCGCCGACGACAACAAGACCGATCGTGGTGGTAATGGACATGATGCGGTCCATCAGCCCCTGCTTCTGGATTCTTTCCAGAGAATTTACGCCAACCTGGTATCCGAATTGCAGGCCGAAAATTTTTACTAAAAAGTTTGGAATGTTGTACAAAAGGAAAAACAAAATCGGCCCGAGAATATTTCCCTGTTGCGCAAAAGAGATGCCAATTCCGGCCGCGATGACCCTGAATGTGCCCCAAAACAGGGAATCACCTATACCAGCTAAAGGGCCCATTAACGATGCCTTGACCGCATTAATGGAAGTTTCGTCAAAATTCGGGTCATTGGCATTCTGCTCTTCCATCGCTGCGGAGATGCCCATGATTGCCGGAGCCACAACAGGGGTTGTATTAAACATTTCCAAGTGCCGCTTTAATGCTGATACCTGTTCATCATGATTCCGGTATAATTTCCGGATGACCGGGATCATGGCGTACGTATAACCTAAGTTCTGCATTCTTTCATAGTTAAAGGCCCCTTGCAAGGCAAACGATCTCCAAAAAACTTGACGGAGTTCTTTTTTGGTTATTTTGGCTTCACTCAAAGTCAATCTCTCCTTCCGTTAAGTTATCGAAGTCATTTGGGCCGGCCTGGGTGTTGCTGCTTTTTTCATCACGGTTCATCACAACATAGATAATAATGGCGAGACAAGTGCCAAATAGAGCAATCGCCGTAATATCCAATTTTAAATAAGAAGCCGCGAGAAAACCGAGGAAGAAAAAGACCACCATTTTTTTTGAGAACAACATATCCAATAACAATGCAAACCCGATTGCAGGCAGCAAATTCCCTGCAATGGTTAAACCATCCAAAATGGTTTTCGGCACCGCATTGATTAAGGCTGTTACCTCCTTTGCCCCCATCAGAATCGCCAGGAAGGTTGGAAGAAAAACACTTAAGAAAAACAGAATTGGCGGGACCCACATCATCAAAGTGACGCCGCGAAAGTTGGCATCTTCGGCATACTTATCGGCCTTGTGAAGGAAGTAACCGTTCATAATCCGTACCAGCACGCCAAGCGATTGTGCCAGTACTGCAATTGGAACCGCAAGTGCCAGTGCAACAGCTACGCCATGTCCCGACAAAATGGCAAATGCTGTGCCAAGCACACCGCCTGTGACGACATCCGGTGGCGTTGAGGCGCCGATGCCAGCAATTCCCATCCAAATCAACTCTAATTGCGCACCAATCATAATGCCGCTCTTTACATCGCCCAATACTAGGCCAACCAATAATCCTGTCACAAGCGGGCGTTCCAGCATCATGACTCCGAAAATACGCCCATCCAAGATTCCGATGCCGGCAACAATCCCCAACATTAATGCATCGATCAGCATCCAACCCAACCCCCAATCACATTAGTTTTTGAGCAAGTCACTCAATGTTTTCTTCTTGTCGCGTGGCAATAACCGGAATTCCAGTTCCACTCCGAGTTCCTGCATTTTCTTAAAGTTTTCCAAGTCCTGTTGATCTACTGCCACTAAATCTGTTAACTTAAGTTTTCCTTCTGAATAGCGCATTCCGCCGACATTGACCGAATGAATCGCCCCGCCGGAACCTTGGGCCAATGAAAGTGCATCTGCGGAGTTTTTGACCAAAACAAGTACTTTGCTTTTTTTTGCCTCGGCAAATTTCCGGACAATTTCGCCGGATTCCTCCACTCCGCGAATATACAGTTTGACTTGGTTCGGCTTTGCCAGATTCAGCGCCATCGCTTTCATTTGATCATTTTTGGCTTCATCATTTACAACCAGGATGACATTCACGCCTAATGATGATGTCCACCCATAAGCAACCTGGCCGTGAAGCAAACGGTCGTCAATTCTCACTAAAGAGATCATCGTTGGCACTTCCTTTCTGTGATGCTAACAACTGATTCAAATGCACGATTCCATCTTTTCCTGCCTGTAAGCCTTGAGAAATCAGATCTTCTGTACTGGTATCTTCACCAGCCAGCAGTACCGTCAAAGTCATGGGCAGGTTCACACCCGTCAGCAACTCAAAATTTTGCAGTTCCATCAGCAATTCCGTGCAGATGTTACAGACACTTCCACCAAACATATCCGTCAATACAATAAATTGATCCTCCTCCTTTTTGTTTTTTAATATCTTTCTTAATTCATCTTTCGCCGAATCGCCGGATTTATTTTTGGTCATTTGAAAATATGAAACATTTGAAGTATCTCCGACTATCAACGAAACAGCATCTATAAAAGATTTAGATAGATCTCCGTGTGTAGCAAATAAAAATTGTCTCATACAGCCAATCCCCATTTCAAAAGTTTTTCAATGATTTTTCTAATCTTTAAAAATGCAAAAAGCATGCCAACTTAGTGACATGCTTTTTGCATTGGTTTTCCAAATGCCCATAAACCTTTATAACAAAGGGTCTATCCATTCATAATATTGAATATATAACCGATTTCAGGAATGTTTAATTGCACACAATAATCATCCTCGAGCACACTAAGCGCACTTTTAATCGCATGAATCTCGCGAGTGTGCGCCTGTTCAAATAAGTCCTGGTCAGGATATTCCGTAATCGGGCTCAAGCGGATCAATCTTTCAACCATGCAGCTGATATGAACATAGAGTGCAATTTTTTTATCATTGGAAAAATTTCTGTTCATCTGTTTTTCAAGCTGGATGATACTCTTTTCAACATTCTTAATTAATTTTTCAGTATCCAGTATGGTTAAGGATTCAATCACTTTGTTCAGAGAAAAATTCAGGATAATATTGTCATTTACCCGTCGGATAATATCAGGCTCTGCGATTTTGCCAAATATACGAAAAACATCATTTTCGCCTTTGCCTGAAATAATATCTTCCAATGAAATAAAATTCACCCCATTAATCCCGGGATTGGCTGTCCCCACAATTGCCAGCACATCGTATAGTTGAAAAGGGGCTTCATTCATCCCATTCTTTTTAAGTCTGTCAAAGTCGTGGGCAACAATGTGCACTTCCAAAAAGTCCTTAATACTCTTCTCTAATAGTTTCTGAATTTGCATGGCAGTTCCAATTCTGTTTCTGACATCCAAAAATAACCGAAAGTTGACGGTATTGCCTGTCCGGAATTTGACGAGTATAATGTCCTCGTATTTATTCTTGAGAAAGGAAAAGGACATCCCCCATGATGTATAACTGTACCATCAGCTATACGGGGAATGTCCCACCAAAAATAACGATTATGGTTATTGTATCAGATTATAAGCTAATTGAAAATACTCAACTTGGTGTTTTTGGTTAGGGGTGCGGAAAAAGTACCTTCCCCTTGTTGTGGTAAACATATGAAGGTTATTGGGACAAGAGATCGAAAAGCCATTGATAGATCTGGAAAGAAGCATATTTATAATATCAGACGTTTACAATGTGAACAATGCGGAAAGATTCATCACGAACTTCCAGAATTTCTGGTGCCTTATAAAAGATATAAATCGGAATGTATTGAAACGGTTTTGACTAATCGTTCCAATCATGATATTCCGGCAGATGAATCAACACTTTATCGTTGGATAGACTGGTTTTATTTTTATGTAGAATACTGGATCCATTGCCTTGTTTCCATTAAACATCAGACCAAACAAGATGGGGACGACCTGAAAGTTTTGCCCGAAACTTCGGGGACCGCACTCCAAAGATTAGGGCGATTGGTGGGCAATGCCTCCGGATGGCTGGCGCGTGTTGTCCGACCCGTTGTAAATTTTTATTTATGGGTACATACCCGTTCTGCATTCTTGTCCGGCGGGGGTTGATTTACACTCATGGTAGATAAATAGGAAAGGAGTCTATCATGAATGGATCACAAGAAAGCAGATGAAATGGCAGCCCAAAGGTTTCAACTCATTTCTCCATTATTGGCGGATGGATTGGATGCCGGAAAAGCGAAGGAATTAAAGGAACAAATTTGTAAGGCCTCCGGCCTTTCTGAAAGGACTATCAGGCGTTATTTAACGCAGTTTCGAAAAGAAGGATTTTCAGGATTGAAGCCCAAAGGAAAGCAGTCCCAAACCAAGCCTGAGGCAGTCCCGCCACATATCATAGAACAGGCCATTCTACTTAGAAGAGAGGCCCCCAGCCGAAGTGTTTCACAAATCATACAGATACTTGAATGGGAAGGTCTTGCAGAACCCGGGCAAATCAAACGTTCAACCCTTCAGGAAAAGCTATCAGAGAGAGGATACAGTTCCAGGCAGATGAGGCTTTATTCGCAATCAGGAGTGGCAGCCAGAAGGTTTCAAAAAAGACATCGGAATCAGCTTTGGCAGTCTGATATCAAATATGGCCCGTATTTACCGATTGGCCCAAATGGTGCCAAGAAGCAGGTATACTTGGTCGCCATTATTGATGATGCGACGAGGTATGTTTTACACGGTGAATTTTATCCGACACTTGATTCCCGGATTGTGGAGGATGCTTTTCGACAAGCAGTGCAAAAATATGGTGCTCCCGAAGCCGTTTACTTTGATAATGGCAAACAATACAGGACGAAATGGATGGGGAGAACCTGTTCAAAACTTGGAACCCGGCTGGTTTACGCGAAGCCATTTTCGCCAGAAAGCAAAGGCAAGGTTGAAAAATTCAACCGGCTCATTGATTCTTTTCTGGGGGAAGTCTCACTAGAAAAGCCGAAGACATTAGAACGGTTAAATGAACTGTTTCAAGTCTGGCTGACAGAGTGTTATCAGGAGAAGCCGCATTCTGCGCTTGGGGAAAAGATAAGCCCAAGATCGGCATTTAGGAGTGACAGAAAAGCACTTCGTTTCATTGAGCCAGATACGTTGGCGGATGCATTCCTGCATTGCGAAACACGCAAGGTAGATAAATCCGGCTGTATCAGTTTCATGGATCAAAAATACGAAGTAGGCCTGGCATTTATTGGGCAGAAAGTCGAAGTTATCTATGATCCTGCGGATCTGGAGGAACTCACCATTGAGTTTGAAGGGTATTCGCCATGGAAAGCTCATAAACTTGAAATTGGTGAAAGGTCAGGGAAAAGGCCACCCCTTCCTGATCATCTTCAGCCACAGGAAGCCGATTCATCAAGATTATTAAAAGCTGCGGAACAAAAGTATCAGGAACGACAGATGGAACAAACACCAGCCGTCTCCTTCCGGGCTGTATGGAAGGAGGACGGTGAGAATGTTTGAAGCCTTCTACGGTATGACTCATACGCCTTTTTCACGGGATATTCCGACTGAAAAGCTTTATGATTCTCCTATGATGCAGGAAATACTGGGGCGGTTAAAATATACGGCTGAAAGGCAGTTATTCGCGGTTTTAACAGGCGATTGTGGGACTGGGAAAACGACGACTATCCGTAAATTTGTTGACCGGCTTGATGATGGACAATATAAAGTACTGTACTTGTCTGATTCCAAATTAACGCCTCGGCATTTTTACAAAGGGTTGTTGGAACAACTCGGGTGCGAGTCTAAATTTTATAGAGGCGATGCAAAACGGCAGCTTCATCGGGAAATTGAGCTTATGAGAGGAATTCATGGTGTTCAGCCGGTAGTGGTCGTGGACGAGGCCCATCTTCTTGATCGGGAAATGTTGGAGGAAGTCAGATTCCTGCTGAACTTCAAAATGGATGCCCAAAGCCCTATGAGCCTGATTCTTGTCGGACAAAGTGAATTATGGGACCGCCTGCGCCTCCAATCCTTCACAGCAATCCGCCAAAGGATTGATATTCAATTCAAACTGGGGCATTACGACAGAGCTCAATCTGCAGAATATATTGCCATGCATTTACAATATTCAGGAGTAACTGAGCAAATTTTCACAGATGTAGCTTTAGATGAAATCCATCGTTTTTCCGGGGGAGCCGCAAGGATCATCAACAAGATTTGTACCCACTGTCTACTTTACGGAGCACAAAACAGGCATCGAATCATTGACGATCATATGGTAAAACGTGTGATTGAAGGGGAACTTTCGTGAAATGACAATGATTTAAATTTAAGTATTAAACTCATAGGGGAAGCCACAATAAAGCGCAAACTGGCTTCCCCCTTAATTGACAACAATTCCGTCAATTTCTGGACAAATAACACCGTCAATTTCCTGCCATTTTGGGGCGCCAGTAACACAATTCCTGTAAAACATGAAGTAACAATGGCATATGCTTTTTTCTTTTTCGGATGGAGCAGGTTCACTTTCGGCCTTTCTAAAATTTGCATATGCTCCGCAATTTCATGAATGGTATTCCCTTTCATCAGGCAATGTCCCACTTCCAGCACAGGCATTGTCGTCACCTGGTCAATAAACAACAGTGGCCCATCTATATATTCCTGGATTTGATTTTGAATTTGATTCAACGATCCCATGTCAACAAAAATAATCAGGCCGTTGTTCGTCTCATTGATTTCGAGATAATGGCGCAACTTTTCAATAATATCATCTGTCGTTGCTTCGATCTCCATATCAAGTGAATCAAAAACATTCACACCCAATATTCTGTTGCACACATTTGCGATACTGCTGGCTGTTGCATAACCGTGTGCAATGACCATCGCTTTTATCCTGCTTTCATCATGGGAGATTTTCGTTGTTGAAAGAAACAACGTCATTATAATGATGTCCTCGTTGCCTAATTGAAACTCTATTCTGTTTTCAATAAACGTTTTAACCATCAAAACAATCTGATATTCCTTCTTGTAACGCTGCTTCACATCGTCCAGCAATTGTTCGGAAAGCACTTCATCCTGATGGTTTAAGGCGAGGAGCCCGGTTTTAAAAAACAAATAGGATGACAAAGCATACACATTGTTGCCTTCATACTTAATATGGTGATTCGTTTCCAAGTACCTGAAAAATTCCTGCATGGTCTGCAATGTGAATCCCATCATGATATTGATATTGTCATCTGGCCTGGTAAATATCAATTGATCCAGCAATACAGTGATATCCTCACACATTTTTTGATTGGCAACTTGTTCCTCAATATTTCCTTCTTTCACCTTTTGGTAATATTTTAAGCAATTCTTGAACGTATGTCTGATTTTATCAATCGCCAGCTCGTTCATTTCCCCGACGGATTGTTTACGCCCCGAAAAGAATATCACATTCCCTTCATTGGCTGTAAAATGGTGAAACAATTGCGGTACATTTTTTAGCATTTCTTTTGGAAGATCCTGCAGCGTGACCTTTATCTTGTCCGATCCTTTTGCTGCTTTGGCATAAGCACAACCACATGTGTACTTAATCATATTTTTGCATTCACCAATATTTCCCTCATAATGATATTTATTAAGTGCATCCAATGTCTGGTGGCTGACTTCAATCGGCAACTGAAAAAGCTGGCTCTCCTCCATAAAAAAATGTTCAATCAGCTGACTTTTTTCAAAGGGCCCCCTTTCATCTAGGCTGGGCACACTGACCTTTATCGGAATTCTGCGCAAAAACGTTTCAAGAAAACGGTTTGTTTTTTCAGTTGTCGCGAAAACGAGCCTTACTTTGGCTTTCCGTGCAATTTCCGTGTCCCCCAGCCGGTAAAAAGTCCCCTGATCCATAAAGGTAAAAAGTTTTTCCTGTCCCTCCCTATTCAACCGATGCGCCTCATCCAAAAATAGTATGCCTTCATCCGCCATCTCCAATAAACCGGCCTTGTCTTTATCCGCCCCTGTGTAGGCACCTTTTACATGGCCAAATAAATAACTGGTCAACAATTCCGGATTATTGGCATATTGTGCACAATTAAAAACGTAAAAAGGGGCGTCCTGTTTGATCCGTTTTTTTGCTTTCGTATATTCATACATTAACCGGGCCAAATAAGTTTTTCCAATACCGGTCGGGCCAAGCAACATGATCGGCAATCCGTTATCAGGATAAAAAATAGCTGTTTTCATTTGTTCCAATACTTCTTTTAGGCTTTTATCGTAACCAATTAACCTCCGGAAAATCATCTCAGCAGAGTCTTCCAGTATATATTCGCTTAATGCTTGAAAACTTTTGAACACGCTTCCTTTTAACTTTCCAAAATTTTTCTCAAAGGTACGTTTGTGGAGAAAATAAACCGGCCGGGTATTTATTTTAATCAATTCGCCTTCTTTAACTCCCTGATTTAAAATGCGGCTGATGGTCGTGCGCTTGGAAGAGAAAAATGCCGCGATTTCATTCGTTTCAAACGGGCTTAAATCCAAATCATCATGAAATGAAAAGTTTTCGGTTGCCTTTCTTAAATAATCGGTTACCTTTTCTTTCTTCATCAAGCACCCTCCTTACTTCGCTCAAAAAGACAGATCATTTTTAAAATCATTTTTCTTTAAAAATATCGTAACATAATTTTTTTGCTTTTTATACTGTTGTACATTGCAGTTTTATTGAGGCTGTTTTTCAAAGAAAAAAGGCACAATCTCTTCTCAACAGAGCGAGATTTGTACCTCTTTAAAATTTATAAAGTCGGAATATCACTTTGCGGTTCAGGCGTCTCAGGATTTTGACTGAATAATGACGACGTAAAATGGTCCGGTTTTACCGCCGCCTTTATTTTCATCGCAATCACATAAATGACCCCGGATGCGATTAAGGATTGCACAGCCGGTAACCCGAATGGATAAACATATTGCGTTAAATATCCAATCAATCCACCAATCACTAAAGCAATGGTTGCCATCCAGTTCCATCCTTTATTATCTTCCCATTGCTGCTTTCTTACGATGAAAAAGTCAGACATCATGACTCCGCCAATCGCAGGATAGACCAGGGCAGTCATATACAGGAAATCTGTAAAATAATCCAGTATCCCTGCCAGTGCAATGATGATCGCAATGATCGTTCCAATAAAAGTCAAAATAGCCCTGCCTTTTCCGGAATTAATATTTAACATATTTGCCAGCGCTAATCCCATACTGTAGTTATTTACAAGTTGGCTGGTCCATGTTGCCAGCCAAAGAATCAAAAAGCCCCAAAAAGGAAATCCCAACTTCATCATGACATTTACAATGTCGGCATTTCCAACGCCTACCGACATAATGGAACCTACAAAAAACAGAGGAAACCCGACTGCAATGATGCCCAATGGAATAAGAAAATTATCCTTCCAACTCGGTTTTGCATATCTTGTGTAATCTGAAGCAATGACCCATTGAGAAACATTGACGCCAATTACAAGGCTGACAGCTGCAAGAAAACCAATACTTGAATTTGCCGGGCTCCAGTTGATCATTTCATGCCAGCCGGTATTTCTCAATGCATAGAAGATACAGCCGACAACCAGCAATAGGCCGGCCGGTACCGCAATATAATCTGTCCACTTCATGGATGAGTAACCAATAATTGAGGGGATAGCAAAAATGAATCCCGCAATGACTGTAATCACTGCCCACATTCCCCAATCTTTTTCGTAATTTACATGAACCATCGCAGAAATGGCGTTTCCTGCGACCGCAGTCTGTAGTGCCCACCATCCTAACGAGACAATAAAAATGGTTAAACCAACGATAAAACGGGCCTGGACTGCTCCAAAACTGGATCGCGCAATGACAGAGGATGCCCTGCCTGTTTTTGCCCCTATATACCCTTGTATCGTGTTGCCAATCCACTGAAACAGGACAAGAGCAACAACCAAAATCCAAAATATTTTTCCTAAACTGTAGGAAGAGGTCAATTGGGCGCCAATCATCAAAACCGGGATGGTAAACTCCAACCCTCCAAAAATCATGGCTGGCGTAAGCCAATTTTGCCTTTGAGACAAGGGAACCGAGATCAATGCCTCATCAGTCGCAACAGATCCTTTGTTTTTTGTATCCTCCAATATAAATCCCCCTTTAAGTACCCGGTATATTAACGAGCAATCATTTCACTTTCATGATTGCTCGTTTTTCCCCTTCTGAATTTTCATGTTGGAAGCTTCAAAATCATTTACCAAATGCTTTTCGTGTTTCTGTTTCTTCATATTCAAAAGTAACCGGGTTTACACGGACACCAAAAACTTGCTCTGCTTCTTCGATGGAAATATATTCATTTTTTACATCCTGGATAACCTTCTGCGCCGGCCGTTTTAACGGGTTTCCATACCCGCCGCCGGTTGCAGTCATTAATTTTACAACATCATTTTTTTGCAATGGATATCTCGGATAGCAGCCAAATGGGCCATCAATATCACCATTTGCTTTTTCAACATAAAATTGGTTAACCGACCCGTTTTCTCCGCCATTCATCCCCCAAGGAGGCGTTATGTGCCTGCCGTAAGTAATCGTTGCTGTCTGGCCGTCCGAGAGCGCCCGGTAAGAACGAATGACGCCTCTCCCCCCGATATATTCTCCGGCTCCACCACCATCATTACGCAAACGGTATTCGTCAACAAGAACGCCATATCTTGTCTCAGCTACCTCCACCGGTACATTATAAGTTTCACCATCCCCAAGACAAAACTGGCCGCTGGCACCATCTGCCCCTTTGGCGGCACCCCATCCTCCAACTGAAGGCTCAACAATTAAAAATGGTTCTTTTGAATCGGGATGAATGCCAGAAAGCGTAACTGCGCAAACAGAAGTTAAATGGCCGGCCGATAACCTGTCAGGCAAATGCGGTGCGAGTGCCTTCCATATTAAGTCAGCCCCCATAATCATAGACTCAAAATAATTAGAAACCGGAACCGGCCTCTCTGCAGATAAGATAGATTTTTTGTCCGTAAGAATTTTTAAAGGACGAAACACACCGTCGTTAATATCCTGGGATGGATTGGTAACCGCCAGAAAAATGACCCTGACCGCAGAAGTTAATGCCGTTAACGAGCAGTTAACCGGCCCTGGAACTTGCGGATGGCTTCCTCTGAAGTCACAAATAAACTCATCGTCAGTAATCGTCACCTTTACTTTTACTTTAAAGGGGCCGTTCCCAATGCCGTCTGTATCAATGAGATCTTCAGCTTCAAAAGTCCCTTTCGGCAACTGGCTTAATTCGAGCCGGGATAGCTGCTCGCCATGGTCCAAGTAGTGCTCAATTGAAGCCAACACAGTCTCCTCGCCATGTTTTTGGCAAAGCTCCCTAACACGCCTTTCTCCGGTTTTCAAAGCCGCCACTTGTGCCCACATATCCCCCAGTGACAAGTCGGGAAAGCGCACATTTGATTCAATCATATCAACAACAGCCTGATTGACTCGTCCCTTTTCAAAAAGCTTTACACAAGGAAATTGCAAGCCCTCTTGAAAAATTTCAGTTGAATCATTTGTGAAGGAACCGGGATCCTTCCCGCCCACCTCGGTCCAGTGCGCTTTATTCGCAGAAAATGCAATGAGCTTATCGTTGTAAAAAATCGGCATGACGAGGCCGACATCGGATAAATGCGAACCCCCGCCCTTATAAGGATCGTTAATAATGATAATATCACCGGGGTTTAAATCCTGTTCTCCAAATTTATTTAACGTCTCCTTAACCATAAAGGTTAGCATGCCAATAAATCCGGTTGCTCCGTTTCCTTGTGTTAGAAGGTTGCCTTTCGCATCGGTTAAACCGCTGGCATAGTCAAGAACTTCGTATACAATCGGACTCATGGAAGTTCTTGCCAGCGCTATAAACATTTCATCCCCAATGGCAAGCAAAGAATCTTTTACAATTTCCAACGTAAATGGGTCAATTTTTTGGGATGTAGTGATCATGTTACTCCACTCCTATTTCAAGAATAAGGTTTCCATATTCATCGACAACCAGCGTTTGGCCTTCGTAAAGCACTGTGACAGAAGCCTTTTCTTCTATAATGGCCGGTCCCGTTACCGTCTTTAAAGTCGGCAGCTTATCCCGATCATAAATATCAGTTTGCACCCAACCCGTATCCTCAAAATAAACCGGGCGTACTTCTTTGATGGCATCTTTTACTTCACCATCACGATGTTCTTTTTCTAATTCAGGCTTCTCTACAATCCCCACTGCCGTCAGATGCAGATTCACAATTTCCGTTTCTGCATTTTCCAACTTGAAAGTATAGGTTTTTTCATGCAATTCATGAAAACTTTGAATGATGGTTTCCAAGGTTTCTTTATTCCAACGTCCATTCGGTACTGGCACTTTTACTGTATGCTCCTGCCCCAAATATCTCATGTCTAAAAATCTCGTAAACATGACAGAAGATTTCTTAACATCTTCATAAAGAAACTCATGATAAGCATTGTTTTCCAGGTTCTCCCATTCACGATTAATGACAGCCGGATCTAAATCAGTTAAGCGTGTAATGTAAGTTTGAATATAGTCATGCCTTAAATCCGTCATTAACATCCCCCATGCAGAAAAAACGGATGAAGCGACCGGAATAATGACTTTCTTTACCCCAAGCTCTTTTGCCAGGGCAGCAGCGTGCATAGATCCTCCTCCGCCAAAAGCAATTAATGAAAATTCCCGCGGATTATATCCTTTGCGTATAGAAATCAACTTTAAAGCATTGAGCATGTTAGAATTGGCAATTCGAATAATCCCGAGTGCTGCTTCTTCTGCACTGATATTAAAATAGTTTGCAATTTTAGTTTCAATCGCATCTTTGACCTTGTGCATATTTACAGTATAATCAAAATTCTTTGGTGAAAGTCTTCCGGTTAATAAATTTGCATCGGTCGTTGTTGGCTCTGTACCGCCCTGCCCGTAAGCAACAGGACCCGGCAAAGCACCAGCAGACTTAGGCCCTACTTTAAGAGATCCAGCATCATCTATCCAGGCGATCGATCCCCCGCCATTCCCGATTTCTACAATATCCACAACAGGCGTTTTAATTGGATAGCCGGCATGCCGGTCATCACGCTCAATATAATAGTCTGTTGAAACTTTTACTTCACCATTTTCGATCAGTGAACACTTTGCTGTAGTCCCACCAACATCAAATGCGATGATATTTTTTTCGCCCAGTATATTACCAAGGACAGCCGCCCCGAATATGCCTGCAACAGGGCCGGATTCTACAATATGGATGGGAATATTTTTGGCGTTTTCAAAAGTAGTCGTCCCGCCATTTGATTGCATAATATAGTTATTGCTTCTTTTTTGTTTTTCATCCAGTTTGTTCACATAAGAGGTCGCAATTGGTTTTACATATGCATTGAAAACAGCGGTATTTGTTCTTTCGTACTCCCGCCATTCCTTTGTGATTTCATGGGAAGCTGTTACAAATACTTCAGGCCATAATGCTTTAATATACGCCACCGTTTCTTGTTCGTGGACTGGATTCGCGTAAGAATGCAGAAAAGATACTGCAATGGCCTCAACTTTTTCTTTCTTAAAAAAATCTACAATCTCTTTGATTTCATTTTTATTAAGCGGTGTTAATTCTTCTCCCTTATAATTTAACCTCTCCTCTACTTCTTTTCTTAGATATCTCTCAACAAACGGCGTTGGTTTTTGATACCTTACATTATAAAGATCAGGCCTGTTCCCGCGCGCAATCTCTAATACATCTCTGAATCCCTTTGTCGTGATAAGGCCTGTCTTAGCTCCTTTCCTTTCTGTCAGTGCATTAATAATGACGGTTGTTCCATGAATGAATGTCTTGATGGCGTCCGGTTCTATTCCGGCTTGCTGTATAACGTCCATTACACCTTGTTCAAAATTTGGCGGCGTCGTATGGCTTTTTGCAATACCTAAATCCCCTCTGTCATTGACGTATACAAGATCTGTGAACGTACCCCCAATATCCGTTGCAACTTTCATAAAATATGAACGCTCCTTTCAAAGGTATATGAAATCTCCAATACTTAAAAAAGAACCGGAGTTAATACACTTATAAGAACTGTTTCCTCGCCTGTCGGATTTTCCCACTGGTGGGTTTTTTCAGAAGGAAAGTGAATGGATTCACCTGCCATAAGATGGTATTCATTGTTGTCAATTTTAAATATCACTTCACCTTTTAAAACATAATAAAACTCCTCGCCCATATGGCTGAATGTCTGATCATCTTTTTGAAACGGCTGCAGAGTGACAAGCATACACTCCAAATTCCGATTGTGAAAGTTTCCGCTTAACCGGATATATTTTGTTGCATTCCCTTCCACTGTAAAAGTTTTCTGGTTCTCCTTCTTTACGGCATAATGCGCTGTGATGGTCGGGTTGAAAAAGTACGAAATTTCCACGCCCAAGCTATCTGCAATTTTTTTTAGAGAAGTAATGGCAAGTGAAGATGTCCCTCTTTCAACTTGTGAAAGAAAACCAATGGTTAAATTAGTCTTTTCGCTTAATTGTTTTAGAGTCAGTCCTTTTTGTAACCTTAGCTCACGAATTTTTTTGTGAATTTCAATCATGATTATCCTCTCTGATCTGCAGATGTTTAGTGTGATTAAAAAAATGAAGTATAACTAAAATTATTTGTAGTCCATATTATCACAACAGATAAAAATGTCAATATATTTTATCTTTTTTGAACCAATATTTTTGTTCCCCATGTAAATGGTGCTGGCAAAAAGAACCGTACAGGTTTGCCGCAGTCATTTGGAAATCAGCATAATGAAGCGGGGCGAATTATTGAAATTGGATGGGCCGAAAGTAAGCTGCTTTTTGCCACTGCCAGCATTCTAATAAAAATCCATTGACTTTTCTGCAAGAAAGCGTTTTAATAAAGTTAGCCAGTTGTTATGACAACATAACAATAAAAGGAGAGAGGCGAATGCCAATTAATAAAAAAAGTTACGTGCCGCTGTATGCACAACTGTTGGATATTTTAATAGAACAAATGGACAGCGGAAAGTTGAAGGCGCATGATAAGCTCCCGACTGAAAAAGAATTGTGTGAACGTTATCAGGTAAGCCGGACGACTGTACGCCAGGCACTCGATGAATTGGAAAAGATGAAAAGAATCTACAAACAACAAGGAAAAGGAAGTTTTGTCGCTCCATTTGAAAATGAGGCGTCTAAAAATAAAGTCAACTTTATCAATGTCGTTGAAGCGATCAAAAAGATGGGAAGAAAACCTTCCACAATTGTTGCAGATTTCCAGATTAGAGATTTAATAGAAATAGACATTGCACGCGCCCTGGAATATAAAGTCGGGAAAAAAATATATGCGATCAAAAGGATCCGGTTGGCCGACCGGGACCCTGTTATGTTGGAAGAAACGTACTTGCCGGCAGACCGTTTTTCGGGACTTGAAAATGAGGATCTTGAGTCGGAAAGTCTGCACCATATTCTACAAAGAAACTACCATCTATTAAACATGTCCTTTAAACGGGAATTCCGTGCAGTGCTCCTGAATAAAGAACAGGCAAAAATGTTAAAAGCTGAAAAAGGAGATCCGGCGATGCAAATGATGACTCAAGGTCTCTCTGGCGGCTACCCTTTTGAGTTTACAAAAGCCATCGTGAAAGGTGAGCTTCCGCTGTACTTACTGGATACATAACTAAAGGAGGTGAGTTTTCTTAAACATTCTAACCTTGATGAGAGAGAGGATTGAGATGAAAATTAACATTGTAAAAAGCAAAAAAGACGTTGGGAAAGCGGCGGCTGAAGCCATTTTGGATTTATTAAAATCAGAACATGCAAATATCGGGCTTGCAACCGGCAACTCTCCAATAGAATGTTATGATACATTGGTCCAATACTTTTCCAAACATGAGCTGCCGAAGTATTGGCATTTCTTTAACATCGATGAATATGATCAAGTTCCAATTGACTTAGAAGGCACTTGCAATGCATACTTGCAGGAGCGTTTTTACGGACCATTAAATATTCCGGAAAATCAAATTCATCGTCTGTATGCAGAAACTTTTCCTTTCTTTGAACAAAACCTTCATAAGGCAGGTGGATTGGATCTTTGCATGCTCGGCATTGGAAAAAACGGCCACATTGCTTTTAACGAACCGGGCACGCCGTTTGGTTCAGTTACACACCGCATGGAATTAACAGAAGCATCCAAACAACAGCATGGAGATGAATTTGGTGGCGTGGGAAACGTCCCTTCCCACGGACTCACAATTGGGATGAAAACAATTATGAACAGCAGACGCATTTTACTCATCGCAAACGGCCCGGAAAAAGCTGAAATGATTCACAAAGCACTCACAGGGCCCGTAACGGAAAGTGTCCCTGCATCCATTTTGCAACTTCATCCGGCTCTTACCGTTGTCTTGGATGAAGCAGCTGCTTCCCGGTTCCAATAACGGGATAACTTGTCATGACAACATGACAAAAGATCGTTTAAAAAGCTTTGCCAATACCTGTAACAGCAAATGCTCTTTATCAATTTTACAGTTCTTCAAGTAAATAGCTTTATCGGCTATTTGGATAAAACAAAAGATAAAGCAATTTACTACCAGCTTCACCTTATAAAACTACTTGTCATGACAACATGATAAAACGACAAAGGAGAGAATAGAAATGGCCACACCAAATATTTTATTGACAAGAATTGATAATCGCCTCGTACACGGACAGGTTGGCGTAATTTGGACATCGAGTTTGGGTGCAAATCTTTTGATCGTTGCGGATGACGAAACTGCAAATGACCCGCTTCAGCAGGAATTAATGTCAGCCACTGCTGAATCTGCAGGCGTTTCGATTCGCTTTTTCACCTTGCAAAAAACGATCGATATTATTGGAAAAGCTTCACCACGCCAAAAAATTTTTATAGTTGTAAGAACACCGCAATCCGCAAGAAAGCTTGTCGAAGGCGGTGTGCCAATAAAAGAACTGAATATCGGCAATATGCACTTCTCACAAGGAAAGGATGAAATTACGAAAAAAGTATATATGGACGAACAGGACAAAGCAGATTTAAAAGCGATCCAGGCATTAGGTGTAAATGTTTATATTCAAGACGTCCCCGGTGAGAAAAAATACACCTTTTAAGGAGCTGCTCTAAATGGACATCACATTAACGCAAGGCATACTCATTACCATTTTTGCCATTATCGCAGGTTTCGATTTCTGGCTGGAAGGTTTGTATATTTTCCGACCGATGATTGTCTGTACCGTAACGGGGATCATTTTGGGCGATGTTAAAATGGGACTTATCGCAGCGGGTCTGACCGAACTTGCTTTTGCCGGATTAACACCGGCCGGCGGGACCCAGCCGCCAAACCCCATTTTGGCAGGGGTTATGACAGTGGTCATTGCCCACACGACAGGAAAAAGCCCTGCCACGGCAATCGGCCTGGCGCTGCCTTTCAGTTTCTTAATGCAATATATTATTTTATTCTATTATTCAATTTTCTCCGTCTTCATGGCAAAAGCAGACAAATACGCAGCTGAAGCCAATATTAAAGCTTATACCAGGCTAACGCTGCTACCAATTTTACTTGTCGGATTGACTTACGGTGTTGTCGTGTTTTTAAGTGCTTACCTGGCACAAACTCCAATGAAAATGCTCGTCGAAGCGATGCCGGGTTGGCTCAGCCACGGATTTGGCATTGCCGGAAGCATCTTGCCAGCTGTTGGGTTTGGGTTGCTGCTAAAAGTCATGTTAAAAGCAAACTACATGCCTTACTTATTGATTGGATTTTTAGCTGCCTGCTTTATCAATTTCAGCAACCTCCTGCCAGTTGCGGTAATCGGGGTTGCAGCCGCGGTTTACGAGTACTTTCATTCACGGGAAAAACGCGAACTGCAGGAACAAATTGCAAATGCAGCCCGCTTTGGGGGTGACGATGAAGATGGAATCTAATCAACAAACCAACCAAACAAAAGCCTTAACGAAAAGAGACTTAACCAAACTCGGCCTGCGTTCCATTTTGCTTCAATCGGCGTTCAACTATGAAAGAATGCAGGCAGCGGGCTGGCTTCTTGCCATGTTGCCGGCTTTGCGCAAAATTTATAAAAACGATAAAGAAGGATTGTCCAATACGATGAAGGATAATCTGGAGTTCATCAATACGAACTGCCATACATCTCCTTTTCTGATGGGATTGCTTTTATCCCTCGAAGAAGGAAAAGAAAGCCGTTCGACCATTAAAGGATTGAAAGTTGCACTTTTCGGACCGCTTGCAGGAATTGGCGATGCAATTTTCTGGTTTACCATCCTGCCAATTCTCGCCGGGATTACCGCCTCATTTGCAAAACAAGGTAGTTTGATCGGCCCAATTGTCTTTTTCCTTGCTTATGTCGCCATCTTCCTGTGCCGCATTTTCTGGGCACGTATCGGTTATTCACTTGGAACAAGGGCAATCAGCAAAATCCGGGAAAATTCAAGCGTCATTTCTCAAGCAGCAACGATTCTCGGCGTAACAGTCATTGGCGGCTTAATCGCAACATATGTCAATATCGAACTTGCGCCGAAAATTCCAGTCAGCGCCGGCCATACGATTTCGCTGCAAAAAGACTTTCTTGACCGGATTTTCCCGAAACTGCTGCCATTCGCCTATACGTTTCTGATGTATTGGCTGTTAAAAGCTAAAAAAATCAGCCCAGTTATTTTGATCATTGCCACTTTTATCATGGCGATTGTACTGAGCTTCTTAGGAGTGTTGTAAAATGATAAAATTCATCGTCACCGGTCACGGCCATTTTGCGTCCGGCATCCAATCCACCATCAAACTGTTGGTAGGCATCCAGGAAAACATCGCTTACATTGATTTCCCGGAAGGTGAGTCAAACGAAAACCTGCGGGAAAAATTGGAGGCGGAACTAAAAGACAACCGGTATGACACATATCTCTTTTTCTGCGACTTGGCAGGCGGCACCCCTTATAAAGAGGCGGCCACTCTGTCTGCTAACCGGAAAGATGCCGCTGTTACAGCCGGCTGCAATGTGGGGGCACTGTTGGAAAGCATCTTTGTAAATGAGGAAAATCCAGCTATAGAAATAGCCCGTCAAATTGTCGAATTAAGCAGGAAAGCGGCCACCTATTTTGGCGAGAAAAAAGCAACAGCCGCAGAATCATCAGAAGGTGAAGGGATTTAAAAAAGACCGGGGATAGGCTACATCAATGCCAAAGCGGTTAAGAGCAAATAAATTTCTTTAAACAAAAAGCGTTCCCAACAACCGGCAACGGGGTGGGGACGCTTTTTTTCTGTTCACCGCAAACATCTTATAGTTGAGTTTGAAGAGATACTTTAAACCAGAAAGAAGGGCACCTTCAAGATTGGGTTCATTTAAAATTCGGGGGTTTCTTTGATCGCATCAAGTACTTCCTGCTCATTCATCGCTAACTCCTCCGGTTAGGAAATCATCAATGCTTCCACTTTATTTCCCGCTGGATTTTTTTGATTTCTTCAAGCGGATAATCGAGCATATCTGCGATCGTTTCGGGTGCGGTGCCTTTGCTCAGCATTTTTTTAATGACCGTTTCACGTTCTTTTTCAATCCCTTTTTGTATCCCTTCTTTGAGTCCTTCCTGTCTGCCTTCTTCCCTACCTTCTTCTCTTTCTCCGCGGATATTCGCAAGCTGGTCGCGTAAAAATTTCAGCCGCGCATCGTACAATACTTTGTTTTCCCGATTCGCACTTAAGCTTTCCCACTCTTTGATTGCATCAAGTACTTCCTGCTCATTCATCGCTAACTCCTCCAATTCCTGCAAAATGTCCGTGTCTATCGTCTGTTTCCGGTAATCTGCAGCAGAAAGCATCATCAGCCATGGATATGAGGCTGGTGGTTTCGCTTTCATCCCTCGTCTATATTTTTTCCACTTTGACCTGAACTTTGTCAAATCAAATGTGTGAAATTCCAGATGTGGGCTCCACATAAAAAACTCCAAATCCTCATAAACATGAAAGCGGTTATGGAATCGTTTGGTTTGGTGCGGGAAAAGCGGGTAATTTAAGATGGAAATCATAATCGTAGGGACAAGTTCTCGATAAATTTGCCCGGCTTTCAACGGGGAAGAAAAAAGTTTTGCCCAATAATAAAGTACTCGTTCCGGCATATCATGCTGATTTTCCACTTGAATTTCGATATTTATTCTTTCGTGGTTGGATGTGTAAACGAGAACATCAAGGTGTCCTGTTTTGCCGTTCGGGTCAGATTTAATGAGTTCGGTGTTCTCATACTGGACATCGACAATTCTGTCCTGCCCTTTCCGGTTCAACAAGTCATTCAAAAAGGCGATGGTGATGTTTTTCCGGCTCGGGTGACCGAAAAGCTGTTTGAACATAAAGTCCATTTTGAGGTCAAGGTATTCTTTTGTCATGAGGATCCTTCCTTTCGAGGTTGTTTTGCGAGGGTTTTATAGAATAAATCTATTAATTTGATATTATTTGAAAACTCTTCTGATGTCAACTCCATTTTTTCCAATTCCATCCGGCCCCCCATCCCCCATAAAATATTTCTCCTCAAACGGGCCATCTATGAATTTGAAAATGCCCATAAAAAGTGTACGGACCAAAAAATGAAGGAGCCGGTCGCATGCGCTCTCCTCCGACTCCTAAAAAGGCAAACCTGCAAATATTCCAGCTTCCTTATTTTGTATCGCTGAACTTGCCATTCCAGATCGGCACCCTAAACCGTTTTGCACCTGAAAACCCGGAAGCCTAGGATCTCTTTGGTTGATTCAAACATGATCATATGATGCTCAAGCATCTCAAAATACTTAACATCCACATCCTCCGACAATGAAAAATCAGGGACATTTTGAACTCCAAATTTCAAATCATATTTTTCAGAATGGATGGATTGAAACCCTGCTTCTTGAAAAAGCTGCACCCACTGTTCCTCGGTTAAAATTCGGGATACTCCATAAAAGTCTTTGATGTGTGCTAATCTTTGGGGCGAAACAGGCTGCTCCAAAACCATTTCAATCGCAATTAAACATCCGCCGGGCTTCAGCACCCGCTGAAATTCCTGAACCGTTTTGGGCATATCGGTAAAAACGATCACCGACTCTGACAATACCAAATCAAATTGACTGTCTGCAAACGGGAGAGCCTCTGTGTTCCCGTGCACAATTTGTATCGGCAAACCTAATGACCGGACTCTTTTCCTGGCTTTTTCCACCATCAATTGATGATGATCCAGCCCTGTCACTTGGCATCCGTACTGCTGCGCGACGTATGCAGCAGTTTGGCCGGTGCCGCAGCCCGCATCAAGCACTGTTGTTTTTTTTCCTATATGTTCAGTCGATAATATATCCTGTGTCAGCTTGAAACCGCCTGGATGCGCTCCGCCGACTCCCAGTTCTGCTAAACAATTCAGGTAAGTATATTCCCGATCCACTCTAACCCCTCCCTTGCCATTCAAACAGCTGGCTCGTTTATATACCGTATGTACCATTGCAGAAATCGGTAACCGTTATCGTTTAAAAACATACTTTGGTTAAGAAAAAGCAATGGAGGAAGGCATATGGGGGTTGTTGAAACGGACAAGTGGCTGCGCCAATTATATCACCAGCCTGTAGCGATTTGCGAAAAGTTTAAAGCGCATTTTAAAGGCGCAAGTGCTGCGGAAATTTATGACTACCTGGCTTATCATGGCATGTACCAGCCGGAAGATAACGGAGCCGGGATTGTCCGGCAATTGCAAAACCGGCATGTTTGGGAAATCGTAAAAAATGAATTTCTTTGCTGCAAAAAAGAATGGAATGGGCCGGATGTTCCGATCTATATTTTTCCGTCTGACTCCGCCAATTTACTGATTCAAAAAGAATTTAACGGAAAATCAGGATTAGCCTTTAAAGATCAATTATTTTTATTTGTTTCGGCCCGGAACAGCGAAACAGAAATCAGGTCATTATTTGTCCATGAGTATAACCATGTTTGCCGGCTTACAAAATACCCGAAAGAGGAGGCCGATTATGTTTTATTGGATACGATTATTTTAGAAGGGCTGGCAGAAAATGCAGTTAGGGAAAAATTCGGGCGTAAATACGTTTCATCCTGGGCCTTTTCTTATTCCAATGACGAAATGGAAAAGATATGGAGACAATACGTGTACCCGCATAGAAACCTTAAAAAAACAAAACAGCAACATCAAGAGATTTTGTACGGTTCACGTGTCTATCCGAAAATGTCCGGTTATTGCGTCGGATACTACCTCGTCAAGCAATATCTTGAAAAAACCGGCCTCTCCGTAAAAGATGTGCTCAAAACCGATGCAAAGGTTTTGGCACAAATCGATTCCATGTAATTTTCATCCCTGCACCCGGGTTTCAAAATCCCGCACGATAATTCCACAAAAAGTCTGATCGTTTTGTCCACCGTATCCGCCGGCAAAAATCATATACTGTACCATTCCTAAAGGATTGGAGGATATTTTTATGTCATATCGTCACTTCCATGCACTATGCCATCGATACAGGGGCAGAGCGGTCCAAATCCGGACGGTTGATGGACGGATCCATAGAGGCATTATTCATCATGTGAGCGGAAACAGAGTGTTCCTTCGGCCGCTTGGAGGCCCCCGCAATCTTGGCGGATTTGGCTACGGAGGCTGGGGTTGGGGATGGGGATTTGGCTGGGGCATTGCCATCGGTTCAATCGCTGCTTTGGCTTTAATTCCTTTCTTCTTCTGGTAAGAAGTTTTTGCAGCATTTTTAGAAGCAGATAGGACTGGCGCAGCCCGGCCGGTGATAATCGGGTTCAGCCATGTACGGATTTACAGAAAGCGCCCTTCCCTTATGGAGAATTTCACATAGTATGTTATGGCTATTTCGAAAGGAGGTTAAAAAGATGTCTGATGGCGGCGTTTACAGTGGCGGTTTCGCTTTAGTCGTCGTATTGTTTATCCTGTTGATCATCATCGGTGCCTCATATGTCGGCGGTTACGGCGGCGGTTATGGCGGATATGGGGGCTACGGCGGGTGTTTTTGGTAAGCCATGCAATGAAGTAAGGGTCTCCGGCATTTAAAGTCCGTTTTCCATGCCCCCCTCACATGCTCGAAAGTTGCACGGAAAAAGGGAATGCTGCCTTATACAGCTTTATCATGAGAGCCGGAACAAAACCGGGGGTACGCATTGTGCTCCCGGTTTTGTTTTTAGGGTTTTCTTATCATTAAAATGCCCATTAAATGATTGGGTGGACAAGCCGGCCGTTTTTGCAATCCCCGCTGTCCCTGTTTCCATTAATACCGATTCATCAACGATTCAGCTATCTAATCACGAAGCCGGCATCCGCTGGACATCCAAATCAAATTGCGATAACGCCATGCTTAGCATGATCAGGAGTTAAGGATCGCTTTTTCGCCTCCGCACCAATCTATAAATCTTGCGGCAAAATTCGGTCTGTCCCCCCCTACCGAAACTTTCAAGCGAAATTAAGAAAAATTTAAAAGAAGCCCTCTAGACTAAGTTTCTGTAATAAACCCCAAAGGCACAGGATGGATTTCCTGGAAGGTCTGAATCCACAAGTAAAAAGATTGTGAAGTTGTTACAAAAAGGTGCTTCAACATACACTTGGGTCGCTGCAACGGTAAGTGCGCATCTCCGGCGACTTATCAGCTTGCAACAGATCAACCCGTGATGGACATCGGCGGTTTTACAGGAAGTGACCCGGCCCCGACCCTTTCCGCGTTTAAAAAATATGTCCGGCAAGGGAAGATCCACTACTTTATAATGGAAGAGGCTCCTTTGGCAATATGAAACAAATGGGCAAAACCTTGCAAGATGGCAAAAATATAGAAAACAATCCCCAAATGGCGCCATGGGCAGAGGTTCCAATTGATGGCGTTACCCTTTATGATTTAACGCAACCAAAATCGAAGTAAGCTCTATCGTGAAGACTGTCAAAAAAGGGTTGCTGCAAGGTGCAAAACGGTGAACGCTACCATTCATAGTGTTCACCGTCTTTTAGTGAATTGGCTGGCCAGTGATCGCTGACCTGTTCTGGTTTTTTGGGTTTCTTCCAATTGAACGCTCTTCGGCATTTGTCAAAAGAGATTTTTTACACGATTCGGGACTTTCGGTTTATATTTTCAATAAAAACGGCATGTTCCCCTTAAAAAATACCAAAAAAAGACGATAAATTTACTAGACGGATTTGACAGGATTTAGGGTATTTTGATAGAACAAAAGCTAAAAGAATGAAATTTTAAATTTCAGGAACCCTCGAGCTGAAAGATCCAATTGGAAAGGAGATTGAAATGAAAAAAGGCTTAGTCATACCACTTTGTTTTGCAGTATTATCCACTCCTGCTTTTGATAAAACGGTACAGGGCGCTTCACTGACAAAATTCCTACATAGTTCAAGTGTACAAGCCGCAGCAAAAACAGAGACAAAATATGTCAATGTTGATGCGAATTCAAGCTTGACATTAAGAGCAAAGCCTTCAAAAAGTGCCGCCAAATTGGACAGCTTAAAAAAAGGAACAGCTGTATTGGTATACAATGTGTCTGATGGTTGGGCAGAAGTAAAATCCGGGACAAAAACGGGGTATGTTAGCGCGGAATATTTAACCAGCACAAAACCCGGCAGTACGGCAACGACAACGAGCACAACCAAAACAACGACGAAGTATGTCAATGTGGACAAAGGCTCCCATTTAATATTGCGTTCGAAGACCTCCACTTCGTCCAGCATTTTAGCAAGCTTGGCTAGAGGAGAAAAAGTGACGGTTTACTCTATTTCCGGGGATTGGGCGAAAGTAAAAGCCGGAAGTAAAACGGGCTATGTTCATGCATCTTTTTTGGTAAACTCAAATCCAGACAGCAATACAAGTACTTCAAAACCAGCCAAAACAACGACGAAGTATGTCAATGTGGACAAAGGTTCCCATTTAATATTGCGCTCTAAGGCCTCCACTTCGTCCAGCATTTTAGCAAGCTTGGCAAGAGGAGAAAAAGTGACGGTTTACTCCATTTCCGGGGATTGGGCAAAAGTAAAAGCCGGGAGCAAAACGGGCTATGTTCATGCATCTTTTTTGGCGAACTCAAATCCCGATAGCAGTGCAGACACTTCTACTCCGGCCAAAACAACGACGAAGTATGTCAACGTGGACAAAGGCTCTCATTTAATATTACGTTCGAAAGCCTCCGGAACGGCCAGCATTTTAGATAGCTTGGCTAGAGGCGAAAAGGTGACGGTTTACTCCATTTCTGGGGATTGGGCAAAAGTAAAAGCCGGGAGCAAAACGGGTTATGTTCATGCATCTTTTTTGGCGAATTCTAATCCCGATAGCAGTGCAGACACTTCTACTCCGGCCAAAACAACGACGAAGTATGTCAATGTGGACAAAGGCTCCCATTTAATATTGCGCTCCAAAGCCTCCACTTCGTCCAGCATTTTAGCAAGCCTGGCAAGAGGAGAAAAAGTGACGGTGTACTCTATTTCCGGGGAGTGGGCAAAAGTGAAAGCCGGCAGCAAAACGGGATATGTTCATGCCTCTTTTTTGGCGAACTCAAATCCCGATAGCAATGCAGACACTTCTACTCCGGCCAAAACAACGACGAAGTATGTCAATGTGGATAAAGGATCCCATTTAATATTGCGTTCTAAGTCCTCCACTTCGTCCAGCATTTTGGCAAGCTTGCCCAGAGGCGAGAAAGTGACGGTTTACTCTATTTCCGGAGCTTGGGCAAAAGTAAAAGCCGGGAGCAAAACGGGCTATGTCCACGCATCTTTTTTGGCGAACTCAAATCCGGACAACCATGCAGACACTTCTACTCCGGCCAAAACAACGACGAAGTATGTCAATGTGGACAAAGGCTCCCATTTAATATTGCGCTCCAAAGCCTCCACTTCGTCCAGCATTTTAGCGAGCTTGGCAAGAGGAGAAAAAGTGACGGTTTACTCCATTTCCGGGGATTGGGCGAAAGTAAAGGCCGGGAGCAAAACGGGGTATGTCCACGCATCTTTTTTGGCGAATTCAAATCCGGACAACCATGCAGGCACTTCAACTCCTGCCAAAACAACGACGAAATATGTCAATGTGGACAAAGGTTCGCATCTGTTATTGCGTTCCAAAGCCTCCACAAGTGGCAAAAAATTAGCAAGTCTGCAAAGAGGCGAAAAAGTGACGGTTTACACCGCTTCCGGCCCATGGGTAAAAGTGAAAGCGAGAGGCATAACCGGTTATGTGCTCGCATCCTATCTGTCAAGTTCAGACCCTGATGCAAGCACAGCAGATGACGGCAATAACAGTTCCGAACCAACACCAGATTCTACGGTAACCAAATACACGACAGCAGATTTGAATTTACGTAAAGGGCCTTCTACCTTAACAAGTGTGATTGAAGTCCTTGATAAAGGAACAGCTGTAAAGGTCTACTCCGAAGAGGATGGCTGGGCAAAGGTAGAAATCGGTGGAAAAATTGGTTATGTCAGCACAAATTATTTAACATCCGCTGCAAAACAATCCAATGGCAAGGTGACATCGATTGTAAAAAAATATGATCTTTCACTGGATGAACTTGCAAATATTCAAATGAAAGTTTCGCCTCAAACAGATACAAATGAACGATATATCAGAAGTGATGCCATTAAGCTGACAAGCCATACAACAGGTGTTGTCCAAAACGGAAACTGGCATATCAGAGATGGTGCCGGTACAAAGAATCATGAAGTCGGCGAAACGCTTAAAGAAGGCACAAAGGTCACCATCTTATCCACTGTAAAGGGGAATGACGGCTATACATGGTACCAAATCAGTTACAACAAAGCATGGAAAAATGCCACGAAAAATGAAGTGAAATACTATTTAAATCCGAATAACTTTGTTTCGGATCCAGTCCGCTCACTTCAATTTTTGAAATTAACTTCGACTGCCAATTTGAATGCAACAGAAGTGAACCAAAAAATTCTTGCGGGTAAAGGCATTTTAGCCGAGAAAGCATCTGCATTTTTAAAAGCTGCAAAACAAAATGGAATCAATGAAATTTACTTGATTGCCCATGCCTTACTTGAAACAGGAAATGGCACATCCCAGCTTGCAAATGGCGTCAAGTATAATGGCAAGACTGTTTATAATATGTATGGGACAGGTGCGAATGATGGCAATGCTGTCCAAAATGGAGCCAGGTATGCCTATCAACATGGTTGGACGACCCCGGAAGCGGCCATCATTGGCGGAGCTAAATTTATCAGCAGCAATTACCTTGGCGCCGGTCAAGATACCTTGTATAAAATGAGATGGAATCCAGATGTCGCTGCAACATATGGCTATGCCTCCCATCAATATGCAACAGACATTGGCTGGGCTTACAAACAAGTGGATAAAATCTATAACTTATACAACCTATTAGACAATTACAATATCACATTGGAAGTTCCAAGTTATAAATAATTGCCTGCAGCCATTAGGCTGGTCATGAAGGCTATTCAGGATCTTGTAAAGAGCATGGCAAATGACAAAAGCTTCTCCCTTTTTTGGGCAGAAGCTTTTTGTTATAGCTGCAGCCAGGTTCAGATGCATTTTTCGCTTACAAGTGCAGGACAAGCAAAAAATATGTCCGGTTTGCACCAGCCAGTTCGATACAGCATATACCCTTCCCCATATTGGCCGACCGGATCCTGGTCACCGGCAATGTTATAAACAGGGATCGATACCGGCACTTTTTCTGCCCACTCCGTTCCGACAATCTTCTCCATCATCTGGACAAAATAGTAGAGTGAGTGTATATTTGGCGGAGTTGAAAAATTATTAAACGGATCGTTTGCGTGGTCTGCCACAATATCCGGGTCGCCGCTTATCCAGTCGTTTGGCGTTTTCGGTTGTTCAATCCGTTCTGTCATCCAGCCCATCAGTTCTTCCAAATAAGAAGAATCGGTTTCTTCCCCTTTGCCTTCATCGACCAGGTCTTTCAAAACAGGGAGCAGTTTGCCTGCATTCGGGAATTGGCCCGAAGTCCCGCACAGAATTAAGCCGGACAAACCATCCCCGTAGGCAGCAGCATAACCTCTGGCAATCATTGACCCCATACTATGCCCGAACATGAAATAAGGCAAATCAGGATATTGTTCCTGCACAATCTTACGAAGCGTATGCTCATCCTCCGCCATCGTCATATATCCTTTGTCTCCCCAGTCTCCCCAGTTACCTGAATCATACGCTGTCTTTCCATGCCTGACATGATCATCTGCGGAAACGACAAAACCAGCCTCAGTGAACTACCCTCCACTTATCAACCTTACGGTTTGATTGAAGTGGGGGCTTCTCGACTTATCGTTGCTTTTACTAGCCAACGAAAACTGACCGAGCTAACCCTCTTGTTCCAAGAGTTTTGTTACTTATGATAACGCTAATAAGCGTAATCCCTCATTTTTGATATTGATTGCTGAATTGTGATCGCGATCTAATACAAAGCCGCAAGAACATTTATATACACGTTCAGATAATGGCATTTCTTTTTCCTTGCCGCAACATGAACACTTCTTAGTGGAGGGAAACCACTTATCAATTTTCACAAGTTGTTTCCCCTGTTCTTTTAGCTTATACGCTAAGAAAGTAGTGAACATCCCCCAGCCGTTATCATGAACGCTTTTCCCAAAGTGAAGGGCTTGAGACATCCCTTTCATGTTCAAGTCCTCAATCACGACAGCATCAAAGTTAGAAGCTAATTCTTTTGACTTATGATGAAGAAAATTCATGCGTTGGTTCGCCACTTTCTCATGTAATTTAGCCACTACTAGTCGTTGCTTGTTCCAACGTGCAGAACCTTTCTTTCTTCGAGAAAGAATTCGTTGTGCTTTTGCTAATTTATCTAAGGCTTGCCGATAGTAACGTGGGTAATTGGCTTTCTTACCCTGTTCACTCTCGACATATAGACCATCCATAGCAAAATCCAAACCAACAACTTTCTGTATGTTAACTGGACGAATATCTTTCTCATATTCTGTCAAAATTGAAATGTAGTATTTGCCTGTCTTTGTTTTAGAAATAGTGCAAGATTTGATTTTATAATCAGCAGGTATCTCTCTATGCTGTTTCATTTTTATTGGCTTTTTGATTTTTGGCAGTTTGATATGACCATTTTCTAGCTTAATATTTCCGTTGACCATATTAGTTGTATAGGATTGTTTTGCTTTACGATTTTTGAACTTTGGAAAATCCGCGTTTCCTTCAAAGAAATTCTTATAAGCAGTCTGTAAGTTCATTTGTGCATTTGCCAAAGCTAAAGAATCCACTTCTTTTAGGAATGGAAATTCACTTTTATATTTTGCAGGGGTCGGAAACTTTTGCTTTTTAAGCAATTCTTTATCATCCTTGAACTTTTCATACGTTTCTTTGCGTTCAGCTAACATCTTATTGTAGACAAAGCGAACACAACCAAATGTCTTAGCTAATAATGCGGATTGTTCTTTGTTTGGTAACAAACGAAACTTGAAAGCTTTGTTTTGCTTGGCCATATCAATTCACCTCACTTTGTGCGGAAAAATTTCGTATATATTGATTATACCGTAAAAAATCCGTACAATCAATATGAGGTGATAATCATGAGAGAAGAGAAAGAACGTGTAGAAATTCGTATGCCTAAGACGATATTAGAAAAATTGGAGCAATATCAAAAAGAAAATGGGATTCCAACTAGAACAGCCGCAATCTTAGAATTGTTGAGAAAAGGATTGGAAAAATAACTTTGGCTAAAGCCAACCGAAATTCATCTCCCACCTACTCATTGGTGCGATTCGCACCTTCACATTCCTTGAGGATGGGAGACTTCTTTCGGAAAAACGTTAAAAAAGCATTCGTCACTTTCATTGTACGAGAGTATTCTTCGGAAAACGGATGGGCTTTTACAACCAATACTTTCGACATTTTTGAGGCTCCTTTGCATGTTTTACTATTATTTTATGGGTAAGCGCCTTCAAGTTCAATCTATTTATTTCATCCACGTGCTCACGCGGAGTACGACATGAATGCCTTTTCCAATTGGGTCCTTGTTCTGGCAACTGCCGGCAAAATCGGGTGGTAACAGGCATCTCAAAAAAGAATTCCGGCCCCGCTTTTAAGAAAATATACGGAGCCGGCATTTTTTAGGGTTTTAATACGACTTTAATGCAACCATCTTTATGATCACTGAACAATTGATAGGCCTCGCTTGCTTTATCCAGCGAAATTTTATGGGTAATGATTTCAGTTGGGTCAAACTTTTTCTCTGTGATGTCTTGAAAGAGTTTCGGCATCAGGTGTTTAGCCGGCGCCTGTCCCATTTTCAGAGTGATATTGCGTTCGAACAGCCTGCCAAGCGGGAATGCATTGTAAACCGAACCGTATACCCCTGTCAACTGGATGGTGCCAAACTTCCTGACCGCTTCCATCGCAATTTGAATTGCGCTGATTGTGCCGCCCTGCAGCTTCAGCTTTTGCTCGATCTTTTCAATCGCCGATTTTTTTCCGTCCATGCCGACGCAATCGATCACAACATCAGCCCCGCCATTGGTAATCTCACGTAAATACTTTCCCATCTCATCGTATTCTTTAAAATTATAAACTTCGACTCTATTCATTTTTTTGGCATGCTTTAACCGGTATGGCACATGGTCAACTGCAATTACCCTGCTGGCCCCGTTCAGCCATGCAAATTTCTGGGTCATCAAGCCGATTGGCCCGCAGCCGAGCACAACGACCGTGTCTCCCTGTTTCACACCGGCATTTTCAACACTCCAGTATGCCGTTGGAAGCACATCCGACAAGAACAGCAACGCCTCGTCTTCCAACTCACAAGATTCGGGAATCACAAACGGCATTTGATTGCCGAACGGTACACGCAGGTACTCAGCCTGCCCGCCCGGAATATCTCCGTACCGCTCTGTATAACCAAATAAACCGCCTGTGTCGACCTCTTCATTCGGATTCGAGTTGTCACACTGGGACTCCATCCCGTGCTGGCAGTAATAGCAATGCCCGCACGAAACCGTAAACGGCAGGACAACCCGGTCGCCCTTTTTTACTTTTGTGACTTCCGAGCCAACCTCTTCAACGATTCCCATCGGCTCATGCCCGATCACAAATCCCGGACGCGCCGGCAAAGCTCCGTTATAAATATGCAAATCAGATCCGCAAATGGCCGTTGAGGTAATCCTGACTAAAATATCATCCCGCTTTTTTAATGACGGATCATCAACTTCTTTTACCTGTATGTCTTTCGCACCTTGAAATGTAACTGCCTTCACTGCCATAACCTCCTTTTATACAGACCTATACCCATGTTCTTTCATTCTTATGTATATCAAGAGATTTTTATCAATTTGGAGGCGCATTCCAGATTATCTCACCGGTCTTGGAAACGCGATATTTTCGGGACAACATTTGACATCCTTGAATCTGTACAGGGCATAAGTTTTCTGTATAGGAGGCCCAAGAGGCCCAGGTATATTTCTTCCATACTAAAAACGGCCCCCTACCTGGAGGCCGTTTCGTCTTACTTCACCTTTACATATCGGTATTTGCTTTTATTCCCCGCCTTGTCTTTTGCATAAATCTTCAGCGTGGATCCTCTTTTTTGTTTCTTCATATGCACCGAGTAGGTTCCTCTTGAATTTGCCGTTGCTTTTCCGACGTAATGGCTGCCGTTGTAAACATAAACCGTAGCGTATTTTTCCGCCTTACCGGAAACCTTTGTTGATTTGTAAGTGACCTTTCCGGCTGTTGGAACGCCAGGGGCGGTTTTATCTGCAACCTTAAACGATTTGCCTGCACTTGTATTTCTCGATTTATCTGTCGCATAGGCTGTCAGAGTCGTTCCTGCCTTTTGCTTCGATTTGATCCTGATTGAGAAGGTGCCTTTACTGTTTGCTGTCCCTGTCCCCAGCACCGTTTTACCACGTTTAATCGTCACTTTGGCGCCGGCTTCTGCTTTGCCAGTAATCGTTGTTTGATTATCGCCAAACCGATTGATAGACGGGGCTGATGGTGCTGTTTTGTCTTCCACTTTGAACGATTTGCCTGCACCCGTATTTCCAGCTTTATCTGTCGCGTAGGCTGTCAGAACCGTTCCTGCTTTTTGCTTCGATTTAATCCTGACTGAGAAGCTACCTTTACTACTTGCTGTCCCTGTCCCCAGCACCGTTTTGCCACGTTTAATCGTCACTTTGGCACCGGCTTCTGCTTTACCTGTAATCGTTGTTTGATTATCGCCAAACCGATTGACGGACGGGGCTGATGGTGCCGTTTTGTCTACCACTTTAAACGATTTCCCTGCACCCGTATTTCCAGCTTTATCTGTCGCATAGGCTGTCAGAGTCGTTCCTGCCTTTTGCTTCGATTTGATCCTGATTGAGAAGGTGCCTTTACTGTTTGCTGTCCCTGTCCCCAGCACCGTTTTACCACGTTTAATCGTCACTTTGGCGCCGGCTTCTGCTTTACCTGTAATCGTTGTTTGATTATCGCCAAACCGATTGACGGACGGGGCCGATGGTGCTGTTTTGTCTTCCACTTTGAACGATTTGCCTGCACCCGTATTTCCCGCTTTATCTGTCGCATAGGCTGTTAGAACCGTTCCTGCCTTTTGCTTCGATTTAATTCTGACTGAAAAGCTACCCTTACTACTTGCTGTCCCTGTCCCCAGCACTGTTTTGCCACGTTTAATCGTCACTTTGGCGCCGGCTTCTGCTTTACCTGTAATCATTGTTTGATTATCACCAAACCGATTGACGGACGGGGCTGATGGTGCTGTTTTGTCTTCCACTTTGAACGATTTGCCTGCACTTGTATTTCCCGCTTTATCTGTTGCGTAGGCTGTCAGAACCGTTCCTGCTTTTTGCTTCGATTTAATCCTGACCGAGAAGCTACCCTTACTACTTGCTGTAGCTGTACCCAAAATCGTTTTTCCGGATTTAATCGTTACGGTTGACCCAGCCTCGGCTTTACCTGTAATCACTGTTTGGTTATCGCCAAATGGTTGAACCGTTGGCGCTGCCGGAGCCGTTTTGTCAATGACCGTTACCGTTGTTTCACCGCTCTTATGCCCTGCTGCATCTTCCGCATAAACGACAAGCTTCGTTCCTGCTTTTTGTTTTGCGATTGATACCTTGAATGCACCGGTATTATCGGCCTTTGCCGTGCCTAAGACGTTCGATCCAGATTTTACCGTTACTTTCGCGCCCGCTTCTGTGGTTCCTGTAACCGTAGTACTTGTATCGCTTACTTCATTCACTTTCGGCGCTGCCGGAGCCGTTTTGTCAATGACCGTTACCGTTGTTTCAGCGCTTTTATTCCCTGCTGCATCTTCTGCATAGACGACAAGCTTCGTCCCCGCCTTTTGTTTTGCGATGGTTACCTTGAATGCACCAGTACTATCGGCTGTTGCCGTGCCTAAAATGTTCAAGCCCGATTTTACTGTTACTTTCGCGCCCGCTTCTGTGGTTCCAGTAACCGTAGTACTTGTATCGCTTACTTCTCCGACTTTCGGCGCTGCCGGAGCCGTTTTGTCAATGACCGTTACCGTTGTTTCAGCGCTTTTATTCCCTGCTGCATCTTCTGCGTAGACTACAAGCTTCGTCCCCACCTTTTGTTTTGCGATGGTTGCCTTAAATGCACCAGTACTATCGGCCGTTGCCGTGCCTAAGATGTTTGAGCCAGATTTTACTGTAACTTTTGCCCCCGCTTCCGTGGTTCCTTTAACCGCAGTGCTTGCATCGCTTACTTCATTCACTTTCGGCGCTGCTGGAGCCGTTTTGTCCTGAACAGTGACGACGGTTTCTTCACTCTGATTGCCCTTGCCGTCTTCTGTATGCACATGCAGTTCTGTTCCGGCTTTTTGTTTAGGGATGCTGACCGAAAAACTTCCATTTGAATCAGTAGAATTGGAACCAATTTCCTTTCCGCTCACCGCTACTTTCACAGTCACATTCGGGTCTGCCGTACCGGTAACTACTGTGTCATTATCCCCAACCGTTTGAACGGACGGTTTTGACAGGGACGTTACAGCGCCTGCATCTCCTTTTTCAAGAAGCGTATAGGTGATATCGGTGCCTTTGTCAGAAGGAACTTGAAAATCATCTTTGGAGCTTAAAGCTTTGACGATGGCTCCGCCGCCTTTTATATTGATTGAGGAGCCGCTGTAGGTTTTTACTTTCAGCCCGTCAAAAGCAGTATCCCCTTTAAATCCGTAAAGGCCGGTGTTCTCTTTCAAGACAAGTGCGGCACGGAAATCTGTCATAAACTGGCCGAAGCTAAGGTTCGGATCAATGTATTTATGGATGATATTCTGCACTGCTTGATAATCAGTATGCGGATCATTAATCAATTCCTTATAAATCGTGTTTCCTTGTCCGCACTGGGCCTTTAAATACTCCATAAACAGGTATGACAAAGAATAGTTTGCCAATGTGTCACCCTCATAATCCCAATACAAAAGCGAATGGCCTTTTGTAATGTCCGCATCTTCATTGTAGTAATCGATCCGGTCATTCAACGGCGCACCGGTGTAAATTTGTTCAGCCGCCATCGAGAGGCCCTCATCCATCCAGGTTTCCGTATCGGTCAATCCTTGTACAAATACTTTCTGGTTAAAATTAATCATATGTTGAAACTCATGCGCCAGGGTAGAATAAGCTTGCGAAACATCTTTCGTCGCAGACATCCCCATCAACGGATAGGTATCAATATAGAAAATTTCCGACTGATTGGAATAGCTATAATAATACAGATCGCGCGGAGAAAAATAACCAGCCACATAACCGCCGCTTCCACTAAATCCATCTTGAATGTCATAGCATAATATATTGACCTTCCCATTCTGGTCGACATCAGATGGCGTTCCAAAGTTGTCGACATCTGATTGATAGATTTTATTATCGAATTCTTTTCCAAGTAATGCTGCTTCATCCTCTGTAATATCGTTGTTGTTCACCCAAACGTTGGCGTGGTCACCGCTATAAAGAAGCGTTGCAGAAATGGATGAAAAATCGCTGGTTTCTATATTTTGAACATAGAACGATTTGCTGTCCCCTTTAACATAATCTTTTTTAATCGATTTTGTTTCTTTTTTCAGGGCTTTATTTTGGTTTTTCTCTGTATCAAACGGTGCCACGTAATCCATACGATATGCGGACGGGCTGAGTTTTTTGCTTTCGGCATAAGCATCGTTATTAATGCGGAAAGAACCGGTATATTCAGAGTTTGAACCATCAGGAAATTCATTGCTGATGAGTTCATAGTAATTCGTATCTCCGCTACTTGCCTGCGCACCTATCGGCAACCCAACGATCAAAGAGAACGCTAACAATACATAGAGTACGAATCTCACTTTTTTCATATAACTCCCCCCCTAATCTGGTGGATCTCACTCCCAAGTTTGCAGAACCCCTTCATATTAAAAAGGAAATGAAAACCACTTTGTTTAAAGTTTACAATATTTTCTAAATATTGTCCAGAGTTTATCAGAAATTCTTCCCTCTAAATTTTTGGAGATAGGATAAGCAAAAACCCTGGAATTGGAAAAAAATCCAGGGATTAGCAAAATACTGAATGTAAATTTTTATAGAAATACTTTTTACTTGAAAACTGTTTCAACGGATAAAAGAGGGTAAAGCGACTATTTTTCGAAAAAAAGCCAACATACGGTACATTTAGCAAATTGAATGTGCTGCAGCCCCCTCATTCCTCCCTTAAATCAAACAACTGGTGATTGATCGCGACGGTGTGCGGATAAACATCTTTATAAACCTGATAAAAATCCCGGTAACGGCTGACGTTTTTCGGTATTGGCTCAAATGTCCGGCCTGTCCGGATAAAGGCGGCTGCACAATCTTTGAGGGAAGAGAACCATCCTAATCCGCTTGCTGCAATCATGGCGGCGCCCATCCCGGGACCCTGTTCATTCTGAAGTTTGATGACTTTTGCCTGAAAAATATCAGCTTGAATTTGCAGCCACAGGTCACTTTTCGCACCGCCCCCGATTGAAATCACGGTGTCGATGTTTTTGCCGTAGTTTCGAAAAATTTCAACGCTTTCATTGATGGAGAAGACGATGCCTTCCATCACTGCCCGGGTAAAATCCCGCCTGGTGTGTGAAGAATCAATGCCGGTAAAAGTGCCGCGGATTTTTGCATCGGCATAGGGCGTTCTTTCCCCGGCAATAAACGGTGTGAAAAGCAGCCCGTTTGCCCCGATCGAAGAATGCGCGGCTTCTTCCAGCAATGTTGCAAAATCTTCGCCTTTTGTGAATGTATCCTTAAACCAGGACAGACTGTATCCGGCGGCAAGTGTAACGCCCATTGTATAGTAAGCATCTTTCTGTCCATGATTAAAAAGATGCACTTTGCCGCCAAAGTTTTTATTGCTGTCTGATTCATATGAAAGGAATACACCGGATGTGCCAATGCTGCAAAGTGCTTTGCCTTCTTCTAAAATGCCGGCGCCGATCGCACCGCAGGCATTGTCCGCCCCACCGGCAAACACTTTGGTCGCAGGAGAAAGGCCGCACGTCGCAGCGATGTCCGGCAATAATGTGCCGACTTCTGCTTCCGTCTCAACAAGCGGCGGGCAAATATCGGCCGGGATGTCAAATGTGCGCAAAATATCCGTGCTCCATGATTGATTGACGATATCTAACAACAGAGTGCCCGCTGCATCCGAGTAATCCATGCCAATCGTTCCGGTTAACCGGTAACGAAGATAATCTTTTGGCAGGAGAAAGACACGCGTTTTCCGGAAATTTTCCGGTTCGTACTGCTGGACCCAAAGTATCTTCGGAAGTGTGAACCCTTCTAAGGCCGGATTTTTTGTAATTTCCAGCAGCTTGCCACCCAGTACTTGATCGATTTTTTTGCATTGTTCAGTTGTTCTTGTGTCGTTCCAAAGAATAGCATTGCGGATGACTTGCAGATTTTCGTCCAGCAGCACAAGCCCGTGCATTTGGCCAGAAAAACTGAGCCCTTCAATTTCATCGCGGGGTACCCCGGATTTTTCCGTTAGTTCTTTCAAAGCTTGAATCGTTTTTTCGACCCACTGTTCCGGATCCTGTTCGCTGTAACCCGGGTGCGGCTGCATTAACGGATAGGATTTAGAAACAGATGAAACCACCTGTCCGTTTTGGTCAACAAGTAATACTTTAACAGAACTTGTCCCAAGATCGACACCGATTGCATATTTCATCATAATCTCCCCATAGAATAAACCGGCCGGCCTTCATCCAGGCAGACCGGTTCGGAATTTTACGCATTTACACTTTGATAGGCTTCTTGCACAATATAATGGTTCAGCGTGTTTTTCAGTTGTTCCAGGTGACCGGATTGGTTTGTAATTTCTTTTTTATCAAGAATATAGTTTTCAAGTGATTTAAAATCAGCTTTGCCGGAAACGATATCGGCGCCGATGCCTTCTTTATAGCTGCTGTACCGTTCTTCGATAAAGACATCAAATACACGGTCTTCAATCAGTCGGTTCGCCACTTTTAAACCAAGGGCAAAGCTGTCCATGCCGGCAATATGGGCATAAAACAGATCTTCATCTGTGAACGAGGCGCGGCGTGTTTTTGCATCAAAGTTCAATCCGCCCCTGCCAAGACCGCCTAATAAAAAACTGTCTTAAGAATGATACTGTCTAAATACGGAGGCAAGCTTTTACTTTTCTTCTGGTAATTGAACATCTACAGCATTTAGTTTCTTGGCAACTTCGCTATCTAATTCATTGGCCTTGTCTGTAAAAGAGTCCAAAGAACCACTTGGGTCATCAGCCATTTCAGTAAATTCCTTTAAAGACCCGTATGCGTCAACAATATCGTGGTAAATATCTTTATACTTTGCTGGTGGATTTTTCAATTTATCCATATCAGCTTCTAACGCAGCCTGATGACTTTCCAGTTTTGATAGGTCTCCATTCTTTTCGAATGATGTATATTGTGCTTGAATTGCGTCATTAAAGTCCATACCGGAAGCGTGAATTTTCCCATCGATTTCATATGTCGCTTCAAAAATAGCATCATGCCACACATCCTGAAGTGTTTTTACCATTTCTTCAGCTTTTGTTCCTGCTTTATATCCATCCGATACAAACTGATGCATAGCATGCACATATTTTTTATCAGCAGCAATTCTTTTTGCTTTTTCCTGCTGAATACTATTGTATATTACAAGTGCAAAGACAGCGGCAATTATTAAAACGAAACCGCTTACCAAAATCACAAGTTTTTTGTTCTTATTTTTCTGTCCTGATTGCCTAGTGTTGGAATCCATTTGATATCCCCCTTCTCTTCCAAAATTAAATCATCTCAAGCAGGACTATTCTCCCAAGATGTTTATAAATTTATTATATGCGCTTCAACTTTCAAAGTCTATGTTTTTTTAAAATTGGAAGAAAACGAGATTCAGATGAGTGGTGGATTTCAATGGATAAATTCGCTTATTCTCAATGCCTGAACTTTTACTTTTCATTAGGTTTTAGACTAGTTTTAATAGATTAGGCTACTCATTCCCATGGTAAATATTGTAAAACGGAAAAGAATGATTTTTTTTTAAAAAAAAAAGAGCCATGAAAGCCACTCCTTTGCTAAGATATAAGTACTACCAAATATCCAAGTATCGTTATGGCTCTCCAACCGTAAAGCGAAGTTAGAAATATATAAGTACTACCAAATATCCAAGTATCCAAGGAGTGATTTCATGACTATTTCTAGTCTAACACAAACCAGAGATTTATCAATACAAAAAAATATCCATGGGAAGACCTCTCTCTAGATGTTCATTCAGGGTGTACATTTAGATAGTAGAGTGTCTTCCTATTTTTTTCCACTCATTTGCCCCTTCGAGTAAAATTTTACACATACAATTTGATTCCCCACAATTGGCAAGACTATTCTGATATACCCTTTGTCATTCCAGCCATGTGTTTTCCATGGGAGATTTTTAAACCGGTTGAACGAGATTACTATACCCTTTTATACTTGCACTTAAAAAATGGAAGAGCAGATGATCATTCTGATGAAATCCAGCCAGCACTATTTTCAATACCCGAGGAAGAAGAGAAGTTTGCGTCTTCATTATTTCGTCCCTCTCCCGCAGGGAGAAAACCGCATCCTTTCATGCCCTTTTTTCGTGCTTTTGAACTGGCCTCTTTACAGTATATTGAAGTGATGGTGGAGAGTGTCTATTTGCAAGTGAAATCAAACCCGCTATTTGCCACCATGTGTGGATTTACGGAGAAAATTCCGAGCTACCGTTCCTTTGCTCGTTTTGATCAAATCATGACAACAAATGGTCTTTGGGAAAAAGCCCGGCTATTGGTTGTTGAATATAATAAAGGGGAAGGCGTGGTTGAAACGGATGAGGAAGCAGCCGCCGTGGATACATCGCATATAGAGGCAGAAGCAGCCTTGAATAAAACAAGGAAGACGTGTTCTTGTGAGGGTTATTGCGATTGCCCCAGAGTCCTTACGGACGACAATGTAGGGGTAATGCGTAAAAGTAATGCAGTCTCCTATATTGCGCATAAATTATCAATGGTATGCGGGGTGAAATCCGGTTTGCCTTTGACGCGGGAAGTATTTAAAGGAAATACACCCGATGGGAAAACATTAGAACCGACATTGGAGACGTTTAAGGCAGAGCACCCCGAGATGGCTGAGCAGTTGAGCTTTATCTTGGCAGATGGAATCTACCAAACGCCGGAAAATCAAAAAGTGACAAAGGATGTATTACAGGCGAAATTGGTGGCATCGATCAATCCACGGAACCGTAAAGATAAACCAACTACCGCCCGGGGGATTGAAAAAATCAACCGGTACGGCACTCCCATCTGTATCAGTGGACATAAAATGGAACTTAGAGGATCTGATCGGGAAAAGGGGCAATATATTTACACTTGTCCTGTATTTCATCCAAATGCCAAGCAAGAAGGTCTCACCTGCCCGCTAGCGAATCACGCGGAATGTTGTAATGGGGCAGCACAAGGAAGAGTATTCAGGATAGACTTTGATCAAACGCCTCAAGTAGATGTCGAGTTGCCGCAACATGGTCGCACATTTGAAGTGTTATATAGTGCCAGGACGATCATCGAACGAATCTTTGGCATTCTAAAAGACGGATACAGTCTCCGTCGTGTTCACAAGCGTGGGAAGCAGGCAGTTGAAGCTCATGTAGATCGATGCATGATATCTATGCATATCATGGCAAATATGGCGTACCATCAGACTGGAAAGGCCAATTGTGGATGGACACGCAATCGACTGCAAAGAGCAAATTAAGTTATTCACAGGTGGATATGTGAATAACTCAAATGAACGTTTTCTTTCCACAAAGGGTAGTGAAAAAAAAACATTTTGTGAAGGCGGGATACGTATGCCCTTTTTTTGAAGAAAAATGACCGTTTTACTTCTATTGAATTGAAAATCTGGATGAAAAGGCAAAAAAATCGGGATAATTAATTTTCCAGAGCCTCGCTCAAGGGTATATTTTTATTTTGGCAGAGGCTCTTAAGAAAAGAGCCCGGATTAAACTTCAATCCACTAATCTCGCTAATAAAATGCTTGATTATCTAGGTGATGAAGATGTGGAATAATGTATGGCAGAGAGAAAATCCGGGGAAATGAAACAATATACAATAGATACAAATGTATTAAGATATAAAGCAAATTCAAAAGCTGAACCATCGCATAAAAAGGCAGCTAAATTATTTTGGAAGCAAGTCATCCAGGAAATTCAAGATGGAGAAGCCATTATAGGTGTTCCACAAGAAGTGATTCGCGAACTGAAATTTCAATCATCCACATTATCTCCCAAGGAAAATGAACATATATCTGATTTGTTAGAACCGTGTCAAGAAGTTTTACCTGATTTAGCGAATATAAACATTGAGCACAAAATAAGAGAAATGTCCGCCTATGTTCGTTCCGAGTTCACTACAGTTGTGGACGAACGAAAAATGGAATATCCCGCAGTTGCAGATTCACGCATCTTACATGCTGCTTATTATAGTGACAGTGTCCTTGTTACCAGTAATATTAAAGAATTTCTCTTATACCCATTGTTATTTGACGATTGGAATCGACTATATGACTTATTAAATAAAGAATATGTGAATATTCCAACCGAATTATACCAAGAAATTCACAAAGATCCATTTTTTAAGTCACTACTGTCAGATTTCCATGGACTAAATCAGGCAATAGAAGATAATGAACAACCCGACACTTAAGTGAATTGATCAAATACGTGTATGAATCCAATGATCTTAATCCAATTAATCTAAATTGCAATAAATAATATGAAGGATTTCTGCTTCAATTTACAGCATTATTCACAGCTATAGCTATGAATAATTGTAGGATAAGATTGTTTTTAATTAAATTTGATTTTTCACATGGTTATAAAAATGGCGGCCCCTTAGGACTTTTTTCTTACTTACTTTCACATGCCGGTACCCGATCTTATTCCCCACTTTATCTTTCGCATAAAACTGTAGCAATGATCCCCTTTTTTTCATATAAACGGTATACGTACCTTTTGAGTTCACCGTAGCTTTTCCTACGCAATAGCTGCCGTTGTATATATTACTGTGGCGTATTTTTCAGTTTTTCCTGAAACGGCCGTCAATTTATAGATTACCGTGCCAGCGTTGGTATTCCTAAAGCGGCTTTGTCGGTGGCATAATCGGTCAATGTTGTGACAGCTTTTTGTTTGGATATTTTAATTCTAAAGCTAACTTTTTTGCCAATTTCCCCCGTGCCAATGGTTGTGTTGCCTCTTTTTATTGCCACTGCAGGGTTCGCTTCCGCCGTGACCGTGCCAAACGTGGTTGTATCACCTGTTTCGAGTGATGGCATACACCCAAAATCACTCCACCGTCACCGTTACGTTTTCCTGTTCTTTTACCAATGCCCGCTTTTTCTTTCTTGCCACTAAGTATAGGCTGTACATCAACCCTAGCGCCAGCCAGCTTAATCCCATAAGTAGTGAATCTTTATCCAGCAGGGTCAGCAGATAGAAAATGAAACCTGCCCCGATCAGTGGTGAAACCAAATAAGCTATGATCCCTTTCAAGGTCCTCCGTTTTTCTTTTATAAAATAATGTAGAATAACAGAAAGATTGACAAACATAAATGCTGTTAACGCGCCGAAGTTAACAAACTTGATGCATGTGTCAAGGCTGATAAATAACCCTAGTAAAGATATCACACTGACCAAAACAACATTAAAGACAGGCGTACGAAATTTTGGATGGAGATATCCGAAAGATTTTTTTGGCAGCTGTGCGGAACGACCCATTACATAAAGCAGGCGAGTTACCGTAGCAACCGAAGACAGACCCTGCGTAAATACCGCAAATACAAGCACGGTTGTAAAAATGGATCCCAAAATTTTACCTCCGACAAGATTTGCCACATAAAAGCCCGCTGTATCCGGATTGCTAAATTTCAATTCCGGATAGGCCAATTGCAGAAAATAAGATGTGGAGAAATAAAGAATGCCCGCAACCGAAATGATAATCATAATGGCTCTCGGAATGTTTTTCTTTGGGTTGATCGTTTCTTCCGCCATCGCAGTAATGGAATCAAAACCTAAAAACGAAAAACAGATAATTGATGCCCCGGCCAAAATGGTTGAAAATGTAATACTATCCCCCATTGCAAAAGGGCCTGCTAAATGGACTGATGTATCGTTTTGTAAGAGATTATGAAAAACAAGGATACAGAAAAGGGCAATGAAGGCGATTTGGATACATACAAACAACTTGCTGATATTTGCGGACGTTTTGATTCCGATAATATTGATCACCATTAATACGATATCAAGGAGAATAATCCATATGTAAGACGGTACAGACGGAAATTGCGCATGTAAATTAATGCCAAACATTAAGTTAGCGATTATACAGGAAAACAAATAATCCAATAAAATAACCCAGCCTACTAAAAAACCGATAAAAGGGTTCATAACTTTTGTAATATAAGTTAATGCCGATCCGGAGACAGGGAAAGCCTTTGCCATTTTCCCATAACTGGACGCTGTAAAAAAGATTGCCAGAAAAGCTAGCAAATATGCAACAGTGAGCATGCCTTTTGAAGATTCGTACGAGATACCAAAACTGGTAAAAAATATCATGGGTGTCATCCATGCCAATCCGAGAAATACAACTTGAAACAAGGTTAATGATCTTTTTAATGTTGGTTGATTTTCCATAATACAATGCCCTCCTGGTTTTTTAAAATAAAAAAAGCCCAGGGAGATTCTGAAATAGAAGATCTCCCGGGCTTTTATCCCTCCGTGTGCACAGTTTCCAACTGTGTGTTTTCTCTTGGACCTGACCAGCGTACTGCGGAACCCTAGAAAACTAATGTTATATTTTCTTACATACAATGTAATTTTATTTTATGTTTTCCATTTTAAAAGAAAAATTTAAAAAAGTCAATGAATTTTTATAAAGAATATTAAACCCCATTAACTAGCCTTTTTGGGATAATTAATTTTAATTTTTAAAAAACAGGGTTGATTTCACCTTTCTTTCATGTTACAATTTGTAACATCAAACGGAAATCATTTTGACAACTAAACAAAACTGTTTTCTAGGGTTCCGCGGAAGAAATTCCGGCCTGGTCCGAGAGAAAACACACAGTCGTATTATGCTGTGACACGGAAGGATAAAAGCCTGGGAGATATCGACAAGACCTCGTCTTGAAATGATATCTCCCTTTTATTTATCCAAAGAAAAAAGAATGGAGGAATCATTATGGATAAAATTTGGAATCTTACGTTAAATTCTGGAGGAAAATGGTCCGGGGTCATCGGTGCTGGAAAACAGATACGTTTCACCGCTTTGGAAGACGGGGCAAACTTGTCAATGCTGCTCTATCATGCCCGCAACATAGCTGAACGTTATAACATGCCGGATACGTTGAAAGCTCAGCATACGAACCATTTAACAAAAGGGAATGTTCTCATGAGCGATAACGGCCGTGTCCTCGCTAGCATCATTGAAGACGATCTCGGCTGGCATGATACTATTTCCGGCTATACAACCCGTGCCCAGACAAATGCCAAATATGGTGTAACTCGGTACCAGAATATTAGAAATGACTGGCTCCGCTGCGGGGAGGAAAATTTTACGATGGAACTTGTGCGAAGCGGCCTGCAAAAAAGGGATCTCGTGCCGAATGTTAATTTATTCTCAAAAGTCACCTGTGACAAATCCGGACAGATGCATTTTCACGAAGACCATTGCCAAAAAGGAGCCTCTGTTACATTAAGAACTGATATGGATATTTTGCTGATCTTGTCCAATACCCCACATCCGCTTGATCCTAAAACAGACTACCCTTCTGTTCCTGTTCGGATGGAAGTTTTACCTGGTGCTCCTGTCACGGATAACGACATTTGCGTCACACACTGCCCGGAGAATTTACGTGCCTTTGAAAACACTTGGGAATACCAATTACTGGCTTTGCCGAACTAACCATCTATCCATTTTGAGATGCGCAACGATCAGATGTAATTGATGTCTCATGAAATGATGAGCGAGCTCAATCTATATTGTAGGAGGAATAAATTATGGCAGTTTTTCAAGAGATTGAAAGCCCAAGAAAAGCAGAAAAAGCAATCTATAACAAAGTGATTCCGGCTGGTGAGGGCTGGATGCATGAACTACTCCCGGGACAGGTGCTGAGAATCGTAGATTTAGAGGGAAACCAGGCCGTTGATACCTTATTCTTTGATGCGGAAAATCCGGAAGACCATTACAGCGCAACGGCAACCATTACTGCCCAGCAAAACATTTACTTAACAACCGGAACCGCCCTATTATCGGAATCCGGAAAAACCCTTCTAAAAATTGTTGCGGACACTTGTGGCAGACATGATACACTTGGCGGCGCCTGTTCCGCACAAAGCAACACCGTCCGTTATTCCCATGATGTGCTGCCGATGCACAACTGCCGGGATACCTTTATGAATCTGCTCGCAAATTACGGTGACACCCGGTATGAAAAACGTGATTTAGCGCCGAATATTAATTTCTTTATGAATGTCCCTGTAAGCCCTGACGGCAATTTGGAATTTGCAGATGGTGTGTCGGCACCTGGCCGTTATGTTGAAATGGAGGCCTTATGCAAAACAGTTGTTTTGATCAGCAACTGCCCACAACTCAACAATCCGTGCAATGCCTTTAACCCTACGCCTATCCAATTGCTGATCTGGGATAAATAATCCTGAAAAAATCAAAACACAAACGGAGGGTTCTGCATGTTTAAAAAAGTACTGATTGCAAACCGCGGTGCGATTGCCACCCGTATTGAACGCACGTTAAGCAAAATGGGAATCCAATCTGTTGCCGTTTATACAAAAGCCGACCAGGACAGCCTGCATGTCGACCAGGCAGATGAAGCGGTCCTCATTGGAGAGGGCCCAGCTGCAGAAAGCTATTTGAATGCGGACTTGATCATCAAAACCGCTATCGAAACAGGAGCGGAAGCCATCCACCCAGGCTATGGTTTCTTAAGCGAAAATTCGGATTTTGCCCGTGCCTGCCGTAAAAATGGCATTACCTTTATCGGTCCGGAACCGGAACAAATGGAAGTATTCGCTTTAAAACATACGGCAAGAAACATGGCCCGGAAGGCGGGTGTACCGCTTTTGCCAGGCACGGATTTGATTACAACGCTGGAGGATGCAGTGGAACAGGCTGCACAAATCGGCTATCCGGTCATTTTGAAAAGTACAGCCGGAGGAGGCGGTATTGGCATGCGAATCTGTGATGATGAGGCAGCACTACGGAAAAGTTTTAAAGCCGTCCGTCATCTTGCATCTTCCAACTTTAAAAATGACGGCGTGTATTTGGAAAAATATATTGCTAAAGCACGGCATGTCGAGGTACAAATTTTTGGTAACCGTTTCGGTGAAGTTACAGCGCTTGGCGAACGCGACTGTTCCCTGCAGCGTCGCAACCAAAAAGTGATTGAAGAAAGTCCAGCGCCGAATCTCCCGCAACATGTGAGGGCAGCGATGCTGGTGTCAGCTAAAAAACTTGCTGCAACCGTCAACTACCGCAGTGCTGGAACCGTTGAATTTTTGTATGATCCGGATACACTATCTTTCTTTTTCCTTGAAGTCAATACACGGCTGCAGGTAGAACATGGTGTAACAGAAGAAGTGCTCGGAATCGACCTCGTCGAGTGGATGGTCAAAGAAGCGGCAGATGAACTGAAGTATTTGGATACATTATTCGGTAAACCTAAAGGTCACAGTATCCAGGCAAGGATTTACGCTGAGGATTGCTACCATGATTTCCGTCCGGGCGCCGGCCGGATTGACAAAGCTGTTTTTTCCGAAAAAGCCCGCGTGGAAACATGGTTACGGGACGGTCTAACAGTGACGACATTATATGACCCGATGCTAGCCAAAATCATTGTCCACGGAAAAGACCGGCAAGAAGCGATCAAAAAATTAAAAACAGCATTAAAAGCATCCAAATGTTACGGCATTACCACCAACCTTTCGTATTTACATGCTTTAATGAATAAATCGGAATGGCAAAGGGGCGAAGTGTACACAAGACTGTTAAATACCTTTCATCCTGCAGAGCATGCCATTGAAGTCCTGGATGGCGGAGTGCAAACAACTGTACAGGATTACCCGGGACGGAAGGGATATTGGGATGTCGGTGTGCCGCCGTGCGGGCCGATGGATCCCCTCTCTTTCCGGATCGGAAACCACCTGCTTGGCAATGAAGAAAATGCGGCAGGACTTGAAATGACACTGCGCGGCGGTTCATATGTTTTCCGCCATGATACTTGGTTTTGTTTAACCGGAGCCGATATGCAGGCAACTTTGGATGGCGTTCCTGTTCCAATGTATGAACCGGTGCTTGCAGAAAAAGGCCGGGTCCTCAAGTTTGGCGAAGCACAAAAAGGCATGCGGACGTATTTGCTCATTGCCGGCGGGCTGGAGATGCCGGAAGTTCTTGGGAGCTCTTCCACCTTTACATTAGGCGGATTTGGCGGGCACGGCGGTAGAGCGCTCCGGCCTGGAGATGTGTTGGGTATCCGGGAAACCGATAATCGTCTTAAAGAACATTGGATCAGCGCCCGCCTGCCGGAAATGACGAATGAATGGATAATCGGCGTGATTCCGGGTCCGCATTGTACGGAAGAATTTTTAGCACAGGAATACTTGGAACAACTTGTGGAAACCCCGTGGGAAGTCCACTTCAACAGCTCCCGTACAGGCGTCCGCCTGATCGGTCCAGCTCCAAAGTGGTCCCGGGAAGACGGTGGTGAAGCAGGGCTGCATCCTTCCAATATTCACGATACACCATATGCTGTCGGAGCACTGGATTTAACCGGGGATATGCCGATTCTCCTTGGGCCTGACGGGCCGAGTCTTGGTGGATTTGTCTGCCCGGTGACAACCGCAACTGCCGAACTCTGGAAAATTGGCCAGCTCCACCCTGGTGACATTGTTCATTTTCAATTACTAACACTGGAAGAAGCAGAAGCACTGTGGAAAAAGCAGGATCAAACATTGCAGGCTGTTCCATTGCCGGAAAAAACATCGAACCTTTCCGCTGATTATCCGGTACTCGTCCGGGAAACCGAAAACCGTGATTTTTCCTTCATCATCCGCTGCTGCGGAGACAGCAACTTACTTGTTGAATACGGGGAAATGGAACTGGATCTCTCCCTGCGTTTTCAAATTCATGTGCTGATGCAGGCGATTAAAGAGTCAGGTGATATTCCGGTACTGGATCTGACGCCGGGTATTCGGTCGCTTCAGGTACATATAAATCCGGACAAAATGAACGTAAAAACTGCAGCCCAAAGAATAGTGGAAATCGATAAGAATCTCCCGGATATTGCCTCGATTGAGGTGCCGTCAAGAATCGTGAATCTGCCGCTTTCCTGGAATGATCCCGCCACGCAGCTGGCAACAGAACGCTACCAGAAAAATGTTCGTCCCGATGCGCCGTGGTGCCCGTCCAATTTAGAATTTATCCGCCGTATCAATGGTTTGCAACGCATCGAAGAAGTAAAAGAGATTGTTTTCGGGGCAAATTACCTCGTCCTAGGCCTAGGCGATGTTTATTTAGGGGCACCGGTTGCCATACCGACAGATCCGCGCCACCGCCTGGTCACTACAAAATATAACCCGGCACGGACATGGACACCGGAAAATGCAGTCGGGATCGGCGGCGCCTATATGTGTGTCTACGGCATGGAAGGCCCCGGCGGATACCAATTTGTCGGGCGAACTGTGCAGATGTGGAACAAATTGCGTACAACGGACAGTTTTAAACCGGGCAAACCATGGCTACTTGATTTTTTTGACCAAATCCGGTTTTACCCTGTTGAAGCAGACGAACTACTTCAATTAAGGGAGGACTTTCTCAGGGGCCGGTTCCATCCGAAGATCGAGGAAACAACTTTCCATCTTGGGAAGTATATGGCGTTTTTATCAAAGCATCAGGATAGTATCCAACATTTCCAGCAAAAACAGCAAGCTGCCTTTAAAAAAGAAATGGAAATGTGGAAAGAACGTGGATTAGATGCGTTTATCTCAGAACATCATGACACAGGACAACTGGCGGAAGAAGTTTTTCCTGAAGGAGTGGTCCCGGTCCGTTGCACTATGCCGGGCAGCATTTGGCAGGTGCTTGTAAAATCCGGGCAAAAGATCGATAAAGGAGAAACTTTATTAATAGAAGAAAGTATGAAAATGGAGTTCCCACAGGTCGCCCCATGTGCAGGAACAATTGTTTCCGTTAAAGTAGAACCTGGCGATGAAGTGCATGCAGGACAGGTAATTGTCAGCATTTTGGAAGAAAAAGAAGCGGAGGTGCCGGTTCAATGATTCCTTTAACCGTTGAAAAGTTAAGATTACAATACCGTGAAGAAAAAACTACCCCCGAGGCAGTCATAAAAGAAATTTTGAACTGTGTAGAAGCAGATCGCGGCATGAATATTTGGATTACCCCGCCAACCATGGAACACATCCGACCGTATCTAGACCGGCTCGCGTCTTTAGATCCGGAGGACGCTCCCTTGTGGGGCATTCCCTTCGCCATTAAAGATAATATAGATGTGGCCGGAATGCCAACAACTGCTGGATGTCCGGATTATACGTATGTCCCGGAAGAACATGCCACAGTCGTAAAACGGTTAATCGAAGCCGGTGCTATCCCACTGGGCAAAACCAATTTGGATCAATTTGCGACAGGACTTGTCGGTACAAGAAGTCCATATGGCGAAACGAAAAATGCGTTACGGGAGGAACTGATTTCCGGCGGTTCCAGCTCCGGGTCGGCTGTTGCCGTTGCCCGCGGCCATGCTGCTTTTTCACTTGGTACTGACACTGCCGGCTCCGGCCGCGTTCCGGCTGCGTTGAACGGGTTAGTGGGATTCAAATCTAGCCTTGGCGCTTGGCCGAAAAAAGGCGTTGTGCCAGCATGCGCAAGCCTCGACTGTGTGACGGTTTTCACCCATACCATAGAAGATGCTTTGCAAGTAGATCATATTATCCGTGGAGAAGACCCGCTTGATCCATGGTCTGAAGACATACCTCTCCGTACTCCGGCCAAGCCGCTTAAAATCTTGATCCCGGATTCTCTGGAGTTTTTCGGACCGTTTGCGATGCAATATGAAGCGGAATGGAAAAAAACCGCTGAACGGATTAAAGATTTGCAAATTCCGGTAGAATCTATCGATATCCGACAGTTCGCCAAGGCTTCCGCCATTTTATATGACGGACCTTTCGTAGCGGAACGCTGGAGCGATCTTGGTGGATTCATAGAAAGTCATCCCGGTGCGGCTTTTTCAGTAACAGAAAAAATTTTAAAATCCGGGGCTGACCCCAAATATACGGCAGCCTCTGTTTTCCGAGCTATTCACAAGCTCCAGACGATTAAAAAATCAGTGCATCAGCTATTGGGAGATGCTGTGCTTGTGATGCCGACAACCGGTGGCACATGGACAAGGGAAGAGGTCAGAACCAATCCGGTCCAAACCAACAGCAAAATGGGCCTTTACACGAACCACTGCAATTTGCTCGATATGTGCGCAATTGCAGTACCGGCCGGTGAGGCGGACACACACCTGCCTTTCGGGATTACGATTTTTGCAAAATCCGAAAATGATCATCTCCTTTTTGGAGCAGCCAGTACATTTGTTGCGGCCACAAATCAAACGCCTATTGCGGTTTGCGGTTTACACATGCGGGGATTCCCACTGGAAAAAGAACTGGTTTCAATGGGGGGCCGGTTTGTGAAGAAGGCTTTTACGGCGCCCGTCTACCAGTTGTTTAAACTCCCTTTCGAAACCCCAAAACCCGGTCTCGTTAAAAATCCGGATGAAGGCGCCGCAATTGAAGTAGAACTGTGGGAAATGCCTGCTGATGCTTTTGGTACGTTTACGGCATCGATTCCCGCCCCGCTCGGCATCGGTAAAGTGGAATTGGCGGACGGCAGTGAGGTACCTGGTTTTCTCTGCGAAGCCTACGCAGCGAAAAGTGCAGAAGACATTACTTCATTTAGGGGCTGGCGGAATTACCAGCACCAGATAAAAACATTGATTTAAATGCTTTACTTTCTACTTTCTAAAACTAGTAATATACAAAGTAAAAAGGATGTGGGGCAAACAACTGCCTGGCAACCTTTTTATTTTGTATATTTCTTTATTTCATCAAACCGACTCTAACCTAAAACCTAAAGTTGAATATGTCCAATTTATTATAACGTGATGCAACTAATTGAATTTTTTGGTTGGGTCACTAGTTGTACGGTTTACATCGTGGGTCTTCCAGGATATATATAAGGAATTCCACTCGTCAAATTTTCGGACGGACTGTTCTTTGAGGAACAGAAACTAAACAAACAGCCATGATGGTTTCAGACAGGAAACCACCACGCCCAGATTTTCCATTCATAGTATTTCATTTTCTTCCTCAACGCCTCTATTTCAGCTGTAATAGGAATTTGTTTACCCGAAGCTTCTATCTTAAACTTTTTCGATTACTGTATAGTTCCCATTTTTACTTGTCAAAATGTTTTCCCCATTTCAACTGCCTTTTTGATAGCTTCCTCCATAATTTCTGTAGCTCTTTCAGGATAGTGGTCCATTCCTTCAACAAATAATTGATGGTAATCCTTAAACCCTAAGAAAGTGAATAACATTTTAACATATTGACTAGCAGGATCACTTCCGTTGTAGACGCTTCCGCTTGATTGAATGTGTAGTGCCTTTTTTCCTTCCAACAAACCTACAGATCCCTGGTCTGTGTATTTAAAAGTTTTCCCCGCCACTGTAATCGTATCAATCCAGGCTTTTAACCGGGTTGGTACGCTTAAATTCCACAACGGATTTGCAATGACTACTTTATCCTTTTCCATAAAACTTGCAGTAAAGGAGTCAAACAGAGTCACTTTGTGTTGTTGTTCATTTGATAATGAGTAAAAGGGAATCTTTTGTTTTAATTTACTCCACGCTTCCAATAGGTCTCGGTCAATTTCAGGTATGGTCATATCATACAAATTCATTTCCTCTATATCATCGTCTGGATGATGTTCCCGGTAAGACTTCAAGAAAGCATTCGTTACTTTCATTGTACGTGAGTATTCTTCTGAAAACGGATGTGCTTTTACTACCAACACTTTCGGCATCATTCATGACTCCTTTACTATTTTTTAACGCCTTTATTTTATAGATAAACTCTCCCAATCTACATTAAAAAAATAGCACTTTACATTAAAAATGATTGCTGTTTGGATTAAAATTGGAACTTTTAATTTTACCTGGTGTAGGGCAATCCCTACTTTATTGATGCAAATTTTGGAGAAGTTCCTTCATCTATAATTATCCCCGACCGATTGAATGAAACAAACGCACTGATGTCAGACCTCCTTGGCTTCATCCTAATTTATAGTGTCTTACTTTCGGGATTGGAGTACACAGGCACCCTGAATTCTGAAAAAACTCTATAATTTTAGCCTAACTTTGTTGAAGTAATTGTTCTTTGATATTTTGTAGTCTTTGGATATCTGCTTCAATTATTTTCAGAGCACATACTGGACAGAAATGCTCATAAGTCCTACCTACCTTAAGTTTCAGTCGTTTCTCACCTCGAAGAATTCGATGTGATGGTATATGTTGACAACAATGTGCACGTTGTGCTTCATCTACTTTAATGGATTTTATAAATGTTTTAGACCGTGGCATTATAATACCTCTTGAAGTGCTTCGTTGATAATATAGTTTAGTTTTTCTCGAATAGTATCTAGTTCATTTTTAGAAAATTCATCACGTTTTCCAGAATCTTTTCCAACAAAATCATTAATTTTTTTATCTACAGCAGCTTTTAATATTACAAAGTTACTTCTTCCTAAACGTCTACGATCCAAATCGTGACCTTGAGGGTTCATTCCTTGTTGTCTTAGTATGAAACTAACATTATTTCGGACAGTTTCATCTAACGCTCGTCTTGCAGCTTGACGTTCTCTTTGTTTTGTTGTAGGTATTGGATGATGCTTATACGATATTTGAATATCTTCAAGTGTTACTCCTTTAGATTTTAACAATTCCAATGCTTTCTTGACTTCGTCATCTTCAAGAACCAATGGTATTTCTATTATAGAAACCCCTTCTTGTTCACGGATTTCAACTTGATTTGTTCTCCTGTTTCTTGAGGTATTAGTTGAAGTTGGTTCTATAATAATCTCATCACTTTTTGAGAAGTCAAAGTCCTCCATAGGCAACAACTGGTCAAAAAATTCACGATCTGCTTGACTAAATTCTTGAAAGTCTTCCCAAAGGCGTGCAATATTTGAACCAGCATGAAAAACAACAGTTCCTTGATTATTTAAACTATCAGGCGAATTTTGATCCACTGTTCGCATAACCCTACCCACAAATTGAACAAACGGTGATAACTCATTAAATACACTGAAAATCGCCGCGACACTTAAATATGGATGGTCGAAACCTTCACCTAATTTTCTAACTTGAACAATTACATCTAACTGATGGTTTTTTAGTTGACTTAGAACACGATCATTATCTGCATCATCCTGTAAACTATGAACATAGGCGGCTCTTAGCCCTCTTGCTCGGTACGCCTCCATAACTTGTATACAATGTTGACGATTTAGAGCCGAAGCAATAATCTTGTGATTAGAATTACCAGATTCCTCCCTAATTTGATTGAGTGCACGTATTGATGAATCAACTATCGTAAATAGTGTTTCTTGAGATGTCACAATACTTCGTCTAAAATCTGAATCTGTTTCGCCAAGTCTTTTAACTTCATCCAGACTTACTTCTATCTCTTGTCCGTCCTGTCTACGGACATATTTTAAAGTTCTAGGATTAAGAACTATTGCTTTTAATCGTTTTACATAACCTTCTTCAATTGCTCTAAAAATAGGGAATGTATAAATAACTTGTCCAGACATAATCTGTCCATCTGCTCGCCTAGGGGTTGCACTATAGTTTACAATATTTGCATTTGGGAATGCTCTTCGAATTATGTTCCAACTCTCAGCTACGTTATGGTGGGCCTCATCGACTAGAATTAAATCGAAAAAATCGGCGGGAAGGGATGATAACCATCGATTATTAACACCCTGCAGTTGTTGAATATTAGTAATTACAACTTCTGCTTCTTCTAAATCCGACAGATTTGTTGTTTTACCACGAATTTCGGCTGGCTCAGGATACGGAGGTGTATTCAAAACGTGACATTTACTATAGAACAATTCCTCTTGAGAAGGATCAAAATCCTTAAACAACTGAGATGCAATATTTAAACCAGGGGCAATGACTAATGTTCTTTTTGACTTTAATGCAAAAGGTGTTATTGTAATTAGACCTGACTTCCCACAGCCAACTGGTAAAATTATTGCAGTTTCCCTCTCGTTCTCACTTCGGGAATAGTAGACTTTAATACTTTGAAAAGCCTCTCTTTGAGGAATTCTAAGATTAATATTTTCTGAAATGTAGGGTTCCCTTGTTTCAAATATACTCGGCATAGTTTAGCCTCCTCTTTAAAATATACTTTATGAAGAAAGAACTTATGATTAATTATATATCCTTCCCTACAATTACAAAATTACAATAAAAGCAAAAATGTTTTACAGGTTACACAGCAACTCCTCGTTTGACTTATAGACCACAAGTAGTTTCAGTTGGAACGTAGGAATTCAACTCAAAAATGTGTTTAACCCAATTTATTTCAACTTTTCGTCTAAAATTTCGACAAAACATGAAAAAATTCGGTAATGACTAGCTCCAAACCATGATGTTCGGTTTTTTAGTACATTGAATTGGCCTCCAGGTGTAGGGCATTTAAAGTATTTTCAATAAAATCCTTACACTTTATATTCTTTTTGTTCGACAAAAATGGCCAAAATCCTTGCCAAATCTGAATTTATTCTTTATTAAGCAAACCCCTAATAAAAAAATTTTAAAAAAACGGAGAGCTCAAAAAGTTTGAGTCCTCTCCGTTTCAAAATCATATGATTTTAAGCGTGTACTTCATCCATAACATAGTATTCCATTATACTTGGACGGCCTACTGAATAATAGTTCATTCCTTTGCCTTTCACTTCATTCAGATCGAAACAGTTACGGCCATCGTAAATAAACGGGGTTTTCATTTTTTTCTTAAACAAAGTCAGATCCATTTCCTTAATTTCCTGCCACTCTGTAAATACGAAACAAAGATCTGCGTCCTCAAGTGCATCTTCAATTGATGATTTATAAGTAATTTGATCCGGGAATAGTTTTTTATAGTTCTCTACCCCGACAGGATCGTATGCCTGAATTTCAGCTCCTTCATTCAGCAACATCCGAACATTTGGAATAGACGGTGCTTCACGTAAATCATCAGTTCCTGGTTTAAAGGTTAACCCTAAAACTGCAACTTTCAGCCCTTTAAATGTCGGGAAGTCGTTGCGGGCTTTTTTAATAAGGGTATATTTTTGCTTTTCATTTACATCAATTGCAGCTTTCACCGTTCTTAAAATATATCCTTGTTCCTCAGACAGCCAATGCAATGCTTTCGTATCTTTCGGGAAGCAGGAACCTCCATAGCCAATTCCAGGATTTAAGAACCGATTTCCAATTCGTTCGTCATAACTCATACCGTTAGTAACCTCTTCGATATTGGCACCGACTCTTTCACAAAGATTTGCAATGTCATTGACAAAGGAGATCTTTAAGGCTAGAAAATCATTTGAAGCATACTTTACCATTTCTGCGCTACGGCGATTCATGTGAAGGATCGGTTGTTTAAAAGGCTCATAAACGTCCATTAAAATTTGTTTTGCCGTTTCGCTTTCCGTTCCAATTACAATGCGGGAAGCATGGAGCGTATCACGAACAGCAGTACCCTGTGCCAAAAATTCAGGATTTGACGCAACTTCGATTTTTACATTTTGTTTTAAATGATCTTTCATATAAGCTTCAACTTTATCATTTGTCCCAATCGGTACCGTTGATTTTACAACTACTAGACAGTCCTGTTCTACTGATTCAGCAATTTCTTTTGCAACAGTGTAGACAAAGTTTAAGTTTGCAGAACCATCCTCATTTTCAGGGGTACCGACACCAATAAAAATGACATCTGAGTGAGCATAGGCATTTTTAGAATCTGTTGTGAAAGAGAGATTACCCTTTTCTACATTTTTCACAATTAATTCATCGAGATCCGGTTCGTAAATCGGAGAAATTCCTTCACGCAATAAATTAATTTTCTCTTGGTTGTTATCCACACAAGTAACTTGATGGCCAACTTCTGCTAAACAGACACCTGTTACTAGCCCAACATAGCCTGTCCCGGCTACAGTAATATGCAACAAATAAATCAACCCCTTAGTTTATATAGATTATAGTATAATTTTCCTTAAAATTTATAAATAACTTTTATTATATAAATAAAATGAACTTAAGTTTTTACATCAACCAAGCATCAAATTGAATGATTTCTACTTTTTCAGCAGAAAACAAAGTAGCAAAATTTAGTTCATTTAAAGTTTATTAATTTTTTTCCAAGGTTTTATAAATAGAAAAATATGCAGGCTTTGGTTGATAATTTTTATTTAATATTAAGGGTTTATTATCTTCTGGTAACCAAGAATACTTATCAACAACCCCCCACATTACAAATGCATTACAACTTTCATTTGATAAGCAGACATTTAATGTATTAGAATATATTTTCGCTTGTTTTCTAAGCGCTATTTTATTATTAAGTGTATTATTATTTATATTTTGTATCTTTACGTCAACTTCAGTAAATTCCACTCTAAAACCAGACTCCGAAAATCTCTTTATGTTTTCTGAAATACTTCTAAAATTGATTTTATCTTCTGTGGTTTTATGAAATTGAAATCCAATTCCATCGATTGGAACACCCTTTTCTTTTAACCTTTTTACTTCATTATAAATTTTTGTCGATTTTATATTAATACCTGCATAATTATAGTCATTGTAAAAAAGAAGGGCATTTGGATCGGCTTCATGAGCCCACTTATATGCAAATTCTATATATTCAGGGCCAATATGCCTTAACCAAAAATTATTTTTTAATGAACCATCCTCATTAAATGCTTCATTTACAACATCCCAAGCATAAATTTTACCTCTATAATGACCTACCACTTTTTTTATATGGTCTCTTAATATTAACTTTAATTCTTCATTAGAGTAATTATTTTTGGTGACCCAATTAGGTAAATGTTTATCCCATACAAGAGTATGTCCTCTTACCTTTATATCATTTTTTTTAGCAAATTGTATTATTTTATCTGAACGGTTAAAATTAAACTGATTTTCACTCGGATGTACACTGGAAAATTTCAAATCATTTTCTATAGTTATAATATTAAACTCCTTCTTTATCATTTTTCTGTAAAGATTATCCTTATAAAAAGGCACTGAACTAACAGAAGCACCCAATAACATATTATTTTTCTTAGCTAAGTCACGAAGAGGTAAAGTTTTACCGTTTTCTTGTTTATTAACCTGTATTCTAATAAATAGAATAGCAACAACAAGCATAAAGATTAAAATCAAAAATAGGAAAATGAATTTTCTACCTATTTTCTTTTTCAACATTTCTCCTCTATTCATATTAGCACACCAATATTATAATTGCTTAGTTTTATAAGTACCCCTTAAAAATCGGAACCTTCACTCTAGATGTGTTTTTTCTAGCATAAACGACGAAATTATGATTAAAATGCCTGTATAATTTAACCCTAAAGTAGCTTCTTGAAAAAAGGAAATTAAAAACACAGAAAAAATAATACCCGAAAATAAAATATAATTGAAGTTTATTTTGTTACCTTGATATGCTTTGTTTAATAGTTTCTTTATAAACCCTATAAAAAAAATAAAATATAATAATAAACCAGGATAACCAAGTTGATATATTAGTGATCCTATTAGACTCTCTGCTCCCATATCTGTTAAGTTCCAAGCTCTAATATTATGTGACATAGCATAATAAACTCCCCCTGAACCTATTCCGTTGCCTAGTGGGAAGTGTATTGAATTTATTAAAGGAGAAATAAAACCTGCAATATGAACACCAATACTTGAACGAAAACTTGAGCCCTCAATAAATAGAAATGCCAAAAAAATAAACGAAAGATAAATAAATAAAAATAGTTTAGGATTTAGTTTGAACTTGAATAAGAATATTAACCAAATGCTTACCAAAATAAGAATGCCTAAAGCTCCCTTACCAAATGTTAATATTAAACCCACAAATAGAAATAATCTTATAAATATTATATATTTCGACTTAAACAAAAACGAACAGCAAATAGAAACCAATATAAAATAACTTAAATTTATTGCGTCAAAGAAAAATGAAAACATGCGGTATAAATAGTAAGGTCCTAGGGAAGTTCGAAAATCAGGATAATCAGTATAAGCTGTGCCTTTTGCCTCCATAATGAAACCTATATTAAACCAATCTTTCCAAATATATAAATCATTATTTAGTATCAAGAAAAAAAAACCAACAGCAACTGCAAAGAATCCCATTAGGAGAACTAACCTTATGAAACTTTTTATTTTATAGTCATTACCTTTTATCGCCAAATACAAATAACGCCCTAAAAAATAAGAAACAAATAAAATTAAGAACTGTCTGGAATAATATAATTTATTTTCAACATTAATATCTGAAAAAAAGTAGCTCACAATTACCCACAACAAAAGTGGGAAAATTATTTTTTCATATTTATAAAGTTTGATTTTATATTTTAAAAATAAAAGGCCCAAAATTATTACTGCATAAATTTCTTTATATATCATAAGAAGCTTAATATTATATCCACTCGTTTGTACATTAAAAATGCTCATTCCAATACCTGCTAATATATTTTGAAAAGCAATTAAGAAAACTAAATGATAAAACAAATAAATTGGAGCATTATAATTTATAAATAAATAGGATATAAATAAGGAATAGATAACGAGAAAAGAAAAAGGTATTAATACATTACTTAAATTGGCTATTAATAAATATAACAAAACATGAGGCATTAATAAAATTAATAAATACAATACTAATAGCCTATCATATCGAACGTAATTGGAGTTTGTAATAAACTGCATTTTGCTTCTCCTTTTTTTATTAAATATCTTTTCTCATTTTTTATTTAATTTCAGTAAAAGTTTACTTACTATAACTAAAACTTCATTTTTATTTAATATAATCAGCATTGCAAATAACAATAGCTCAAGAAATATTTCAAAGGGTATACCCAAATAGAGTACTGTAATTTGGCAAGCTAAAATTACAAAAGAAGAAATCATTTTTCTATAATTTAATTTAATATCAACAAATTGTCTTGTGTCTATAATCCTGACAACCCAAATAATAAAGAAGCTTAGCATAGTAGATAATGAAGCTCCATTTATTCCTATCCACGGTATAAAAATGAAGTTACAAATAATATTTACAGTTGCACCCAATATAGATGTTTTAAATACCCCTCTTGTTTTTTTGGAAGCTATGTAATTAGTTCCCAGAAAGCTGGAATAACATGAAAACACTACGCCTATTAATAGCAATGGGATATACTTCCAAGAGGTATAAAAATTGCTGGCTACTAATAATTTTAATAACAATTTTAAAAACACCAATAATAAAGAAGTAGATATGATTAAAAATATTGAGTAGTATTTAAAAACATTTGAATAAAATTTTGAACGCTCTTTAGAGTTAGCTTCTTCTATTGCAGACATTTGCCACGCTTGGAAAAAAATTGAATTTAATACATTAAGTATACTTGGAATTTTATTAGCTACTGCATAAAGTCCATTTGCACTTAGTCCCAAATAAAATGTAACAATATATCTATCTGATAATCCCATTATCCACCACATTAACGCATTTGGTATCAGAGGGGTACTGTACAATAAAAGTTCCTTTGTTAGTTTTAAATTCATTTTACTTAATGAAATATATTTTGAAATCTTTGCACATATAAATATCACAGTTATACATAACACATTTGAAACTATAAATGATAAAAGATATCCTTTAATACCAAGACTTAAATTTACTAAGAAGATTAAATTAGAGATTAATAGTATAATTGAATTTAAAATACCGACGAAAGAATATAGCTTCACCAAACCAATTGCTCTAATAAACTGGTTAAATGTTGTATAAAATAATTGAAGTAATAAAATAATATAAAAATAACCCATTAAACCATCAAAAGGAAGAACCATTGAGAAAACCGGGTAAATTATAAAAGAACACAAAAAGCCACAACATATTACTACCAGTGAATTTGTTAATACCTCTTCTTTGTCATAGTTTCTATCCATACAAAATCTTAATACAGAATCAAATATACTTAGAGAAAAAATTGGTAAAATAAAATTCAATGTTGACGTCAATAAATCTACTAAGCCAAAATCGTTTTTTGAAAGATAATAAGTATATATTGGCACAAGAAAAAAAACGATTAATTTATTACCAAGATTACCAATAGCGAATATTATTGAGTTGTTTATTAGTTTATTATAACTATTCTTCATCTACTTCTCCTGGTTGATAAACTTTTTAATATCATTAATCAATAAAGTAGGTTCAGAAAAGTACTGTTCCTTTTTAAAGTTTTTTGATTCATTAATTTTATCGAACAAATGTTCTATTTCCCATGACACAGTAATATAATTTTTTGACTCAAATACTTTACAAATTTCAATTTGATGATCATCAATATGTTCGTTGAATTCTTTTAATCTTGGAACTGTTACTACTGGCTTGTCTAGTTTGAGGCCTTGTATTATACTACTAGTTCCTCCATGAGTTATTAACAAGTCACATTTCTGCATTAAACGACTTATTTTTTCTTGACTAATCATTTTATATGATTGGAAATTTTGTGGTATATAATCACTATATCCTATCTGCGCTATTATTTTGTCCTTAATATAATTATTTTCAACAAGTCGATCTAACTCTTTAAATAAACGATTAAATTGAAATCGTTGAGTACCTACTGTTACAAAAATCAATATAGTCTCCCCTTAAACTCTGCTTTTTTATGATAATAGTTTAAAAGCTCCTCCCACTGAACATAAAACTTATCTGCAAAGTAATACAATATTTTCCCAGTTAATGTTGGAGAGGAAATTTTTGCGAAACTCTCAATATATATAAGTTTACTTCCTAATAATTTACCTAAAATACAAAAAGGAATTACTGCTCCTGCACCTGTTGAAATAATAAAACGTGGACGTAGTTTTAATAAATAGAAAAAAGACAATATAACATTTACAAGAAATATTATAGGAAAGAACATATTACTCCTTTCCTGCTGTTTTAAATAGAATATTTTATAATTTTGATTTCTGAATTTTGTAGTTTCGTTTTTCTCAGTTATTAGTGCAATTTGTTCATTTTTAAAATCCTTCATTAATACTTTTAATTGAGCTAAATGTCCACCTGTAGAACTGATAAAACATATATCTACCATCTGTTTCATCTCACTTAATACAAGTTATTTATATATTTGGATGGTTCTTGTGCTTTAATTATTATTTTAGGTATTATTAGATTTAGTTTATTTATAATTGAAGTTTTATTTTTAATACACAAATCAACCTTTTCTATTAAAGAATCAGGTGTTATTTCATTTATATCAATTACATACTCATATAACTCCAACATTTTCATAATACCTTTTGTTTTATGTTCATAGTTAATTGCGACTGTTGGGATTTTATTTGATAAAGAGAAAATATTTGAATGCATCCTAGTTCCTATAAATAAATCCATTTTAGAATACAAATATTTTATCTCTCTAGGATGAAAGTCATAGTCTAAAAGAATAAGGTTTTTTGAACCACAGAGCATCTTTATTTCATTACTTATTATTCTATCATCATTAAAACTATTTGGTCCTAGAACTTGTGGAATCAATAATATACTTGCATTATATTGTTCTTCAAGGTACTTTATGGTTTCTACAATACTGCATATATAATTTTTCCTGTGCTCTTTCTTGTTTGTTACTTCTGGAAAATCCCAATCTCTAACGGTAACACCAATAAGTGGGCCTATACTTTTAACATTTAGATTAGCTAAAGTATTATCTACAAAATCGCTTTTTTTCATGTCCATACTAAACGCTGAATCTGGAACAATAGCTACAGATTTGTTGGAAACACCTATTTTTTCTAACCATTTCAACGAGATATCTTCTCTTACAAAAATTTTTGTTACTTTATTTAATACCTTCTTTGTCAGTTTCTGCATTAAATTATTATAAAACGGACCAATAGATTGTGCATATATTATTACTGGTTTGTTATAATCGATAGCTAACTTTATTTGAAAAAGATGTTGTAAAAGAGCGTAGCTAAATCTATGGCATAAAAGATATCCACCGCCACAACTTAATACTACATCAGCCCATTTATAATCATTATCTCTATGGTAATTTTTTATATTTAAATAAAATAATAATTTTAAGGTATATAGTATTTTATAGAAAGATTTTTTTGTGTAGAAAGAAGTTTTAAGCACTTCTTCTCCATAAATATTAGCATCTAACTCCGGAAATCTACTTTTTATTTTTATTTTACAATCTGGAAATTCTTTTTTTAAAGAATCAATCATAGATAAAACTATTCCAGCATCTCCTTTATTCTTTGAAGAGTGAGCGTTTATGATTAATATATTCATAATTAAACCTCTCTGTTTATTTTCTGGATAATGTTTCCTCAATTAGTTTAATTAAACTGCTTACTTCATTTTCTAAATTATATTTTTCTTTAACTTTTTTAATGTTTTCTATCCCAATCTTCTTTCTTAATGAATGATCCTTTATTAATTTTTCTAAACAATTGGCTAAAGACTCCACTTCACCCGGGTGTACTAAGTAGCCGTTTTCAGGTACAGTTACTACCTCGGGAATTCCTCCCACATAAGTACTTACTATTGATAACCCATAATTCATTGCTTCTAAAATTGCCATGGGTAACCCCTCATTATATGAGGGTAATACCAGTATGTCAGCTTTAGAAAGTAACTCTATCTTTTTTTCTTTCCCTATCCAACCAAGAAATTCCGTATTATTTTTCACACCTAAAGTATCAGCATACTTTTTTACCTGCTCTACCTCTCCATCTCCTGCCAATATAAAGTTTGAGTAAACACCTTTAGTTTTTAAAATTGATATAGCTTTAATTAAATCATATGTTCCTTTTCTCTCTCCTAACCTACCTAAAAATAAGCAGATAGGGTCATCGTTACATTTATTATATTTATAATCAATAAAATTAACCCCATTATATATTATTTCTATTTTTTCTTTTGGAACAATATTTGAAAAGAATTTTTTCCAGTAATCTGATAACACAATAACTTTTTCACAAATTTTTAAAATATAAGTAGAAAATTTCCTTTGAAAATAATTTAACTCATTGTAAAAAACTTCAAATTTCGACCCGTGCACATGCATAAAAACAGGAACTCTAAAAAGATTTGCAATAAGAATAATCAAAGCTTTTCGATAAAAACTACCTTTGTATGATACATGCACATAAATTAAATCGGGTTTATTAAATAAGACATTTGCTAAAAATTTTATTAATGATTTTAAATAAAAAATCACTTGATTAATTCTATTGGAATTGATGTAAGTCGCTAAATGTTGGAGTTCATAATAATTGTTAAGTTTTGAATTTAGCAGATTATTGATTACAGTTACAATTCCTCCTTTATCTTTTAAAGAAGAACCTACTATTAAGACCTTTTTCTTTCCCATTTTTTTCTCCTTTATAAAGGCAAGCCTAAAATTTAATAAGCATCATTAGGTTTAAAAATTATTTTTATCGTTTTAAAAATTATTTTAAGATCAAAAAGTATTGTTCTAGTTTTTATGTAAACTAGATCTAGTTCAACCATTTCTTTGAATTTAAGGCTGTTTCTCCCACTCACTTGCCATAGCCCCGTGCAGCCCGGCTTTACTAGTAATCGCTGTTTGTCATACTCTGTATACTCTACTACTTCTCGCGGTAAAGGAGGCCTTGGGCCAACCAAACTCATATCACCCCTAAATACGTTCCATAATTGAGGCAACTCATCTATACTTGTCTTACGAATCAATTTACCTACTTTTGTTATTCTTGGATCTTCTTTTAATTTGAACATTGCGCCATCTATTTCATTAAATTTCAGAAGTTCTTTTAAATGCTCTTCCGCATCTGAAACCATGGATCGAAACTTATACATGTAAAACTTTTTACCATTTTTGCCGACTCTTATCTGCTTAAAAAAAACAGTACCTTTTGGATCATCAATTTTTATAAGAATGGCCACAATAAGAAATAGCCAAGACAAACATATAAGTCCACAGACAGCTCCGATTATATCCATCAAGCGTTTAACTACGGTGTAAGTTTTTTTTTCATGGATTATAATTACTTTTCTAGAAGAAGAAGATTTTACAAGCGAACTGGAAGCATAACCTGATTCAGCCATATTAACTCCCCCTAATTTACTTCAATAACATTAGCATTTGCTTTTTCTACAATCCTTTTCATAACTTTTAATAAATCCCGACTAATTGTTTCATCTTTCAAGGCCATCTCGATTTGAGATTGAATAAACCCAAGCTTTTCCCCAACATCATACCTTTTGCCCTCAAAGCGATAAGCAAATACCCGTTGAATTTGATTTAATTGTTGAATCGCATCAGTCAGTTGAATCTCCCCGCCAGCACCTTTTTCTTGCCTATCCAAAAACATAAATATCTCTGGAGTCAGCAGGTACCGGCCAATAATGGCAAGATTAGAAGGTGCCGTCCCCTGTTCTGGTTTCTCAACAAACTTTTCTACTTGATAACTACGTCCATTTTGTGATGCAGGGGCAATGATCCCATAACGGTAGGTTTCTTCTTCTGGCACTTCCTGCACACCGATAATCGAGGAATGTGTGAGTTCATATTGATCAATGAGTTGTTTTAAACATGGCGGGTCATTCTGCACGATATCATCACCAAGCAGAACAGCAAATGGCTCGTCCCCAATAAAATTACGTGCACACCAAACAGCATGTCCCAAACCAAGAGGCTCTTTCTGTCGGATATAGTGGATATTGGCTAAATTGGAAGAATAGCGGACTTTATCTAAGAGGTCGAACTTCCCTTTTTCAGCAAGGTTTTGTTCGAGTTCCCAAGCGTTGTCGAAATGGTCTTCAATTGCGCGTTTTCCTTTTCCGGTTACAATGATGATGTCTTCGATGCCGGATTCAACGGCTTCTTCGACTATGTATTGGATCGTAGGCTTGTCCACAATTGGCAACATTTCTTTCGGCATCGCTTTTGTTGCAGGCAAAAACCGTGTTCCGAGGCCTGCAGCCGGGATAATTGCCTTTCTCACTTTTTTCACGTAAATTCCTCCTTATTCTAATTGATTTTTAAGATTTGCGCAGTACGATAAAAACAATCGATGTTTGTTCTTCCAGCATTCGGGTATAAAAATAAATGATCGGGCATCTAACCCGCCCTCACACCACACTCTTGACGACAGGCGTCTAAGGTGCACACACACCCACAGCATGGCCGAGTGCCTCGCACGATAACGGATGAGAGACATACCCGAAAATAGCTGTTCCAAAATCAAGCAACGCTGGATAAAACTGTTTCCCAAAAACAGCGGAGCAGCCCCCATAGCTTCATTCATATACCCGGAATACCAAAAAAGCCGATTAAAACAAACCAAACAGTTTCTTTTGTTTTACCGGCTGCGGAATTTCTCTGTAGATGGCTTGGCCTTTGGCAAGCAGTTCAGCGTTTTCCGTAAAGAAATAGAGCATATCTGTGCCGTATTTCTTTTCGAGTTCATCCGTTGCTTCATCCAATTTAAAAGCACGGGTTTTCACATTATGGGCATCTGATGCAAGAAAATGGGCGAGATTTGCTTCAATCAGCTGTTCGGTGAATTTTTTAATCTTTTTCCCGAAAGCGCCTGTTAAGCTTGCAGCCGTAATTTGGGTCGCCACACCATTATTCACCATTTCATACAGCCGGTCCGGATGCTGGATCAGCTCTGCGTTCCTTTCCGGATGCACGATAATGGGCATCAGGCCCTTCACTTGTATCTCGTATAAAAGGGTTTCCGCATAGCGCGGCACATGCCCCGAGGGGAACTCGATAAAGAGGTAAGAAGTGCCGGCCAACGTTTGAATTTCTCCTTTTTCGTAGTCTTCCAAAATTTCGCCATAAATCCGGTTTTCCTGCCCTGGCAGAATCTCCAGATCAATTTGTTCTTCTTTCAATCTTTCATTCAATTCATTTACTTTTTGAACGATTTCTGTTTTGCGGTTTTCATATTTTCCATTCATATGATGAGGGGTAGCAATAATCTGCTTGATCCCCTGGGAGACGGCTTGTTTTGCCATATCAAGGCTGTCGTATATCGTTTGCGCACCGTCGTCAATGCCTGGTAAAATATGGCAATGGATATCCATCATCCCGAACCCCTCCAAACCTGTCAAGAAATGAAATTTCGTTTCAATTAAAATCAAACCCTATACAAAATTATAGCGAATTTTTACCATTTTTCAATAGTTATTGGAAAACTTACGTGCAAATGGTGTCAATCTTTTCCGTAATAGTAATAATAATGCGTGTTTTGGGTTTTCTTGTTGTTCAGGACAACGCCAAGCAGATTGGCATTGGCAGATTCCAGCAATTCTTTTGCCTTTTTGACAGCTTCCACTTCCGCTTTCCCGCTTGAGACGACAAGAATCGTGCCATCACACTGGTTGGTCAGCACCTGCGCATCGGTGACAGCCAAAACCGGTGGTGTATCGAGTAAAATAATATCGTATTGTTCTTTTGCTTCCTTAAAAAATTCCTTCATTGCCTTTGAGCTTAACAGTTCTGCCGGGTTTGGCGGAATCGGGCCGCTTGTTAAAACATGCAAATGGTCCACATCGGTTTTGACCGCCGTTTCCTCGAGTGTACCCTGTTTTGTCAGCACGGTTGTTAAACCAAATGTATTCGTCATCCCGAACGTATAATGGACAGTCGGGCGGCGTAAATCGGCATCGACAAGGAGGACCCTTTTCCCTTGTTGGGCAAAGACAACAGCGAGGTTGCCGACAATCGTCGATTTCCCTTCTCCAGGCCCGCTTGAGGTAACCATCAGAAGTTGCAGGTCATTGTCAACGGAAGAAAAACTGATATTTGTACGGATTGTCCGGAACTGTTCGGAAATCGGTGACTTTGGATTTAGCTTTGCGATTAATTTTCTTCTCGTGTTCAACAGCTTTGTTTTTTTAGGCGCCAACCGTCTCAACCTTTCCTTTTGTTTTTTTTCCTGCACGGTGCAAACCATTCAGTTCCTGATCATCAATCTGCCCGATCACGCCGAGGACAGGCAATTGCAAAATTTGTTCAACATCTTGCTCATCTTTAATCGTATTGTCGAGGTATTCAAGCAGAAAGGCAATCCCGACACCCGCCATCAGGCCGACCACAAGCGCAATTGCAATATTTAAAAGCGGTTTCGGGCTGACAGGTCCCCCGGGCACTTGTGCTTTTGAAATGACAGTCACATTGTCGACTTTCATAATGTTTTTGACTTCTTTTTTGAACACTTCCCCGATTTTGTTGGCAATTTTGGTTGCCATATACGGGTTTGTATCTTTTACTGTCAAAGTAAAGACTTGTGAATTTTGCTCCGTGCTGACTTCAATTTTGCTGTTCAGTTCGTCTGTTGTCATGTTGAGTTTCAGTTCGTCAATCACTTTATCTAAGATTGATGGGCTTTTAATAATCACATTATATGTATTGACCAGCTGAACATTTGTTTGTACGGCATTAGTGGTATACATCGTTTGGTCATCGCTTGCTTTATTGACAAGGATTTGTGTCGAAGATTCATAGACAGGCGTCATCACAAAATAGGTCACAATGGCCGTCACAATCATCGCCCCCAGTGTAATCAGCGCGATCATGGAAAGCCGTTTGCGCAGCACCTGCATCAATTCTTTTAAACTAATTGTGTCTTCCATAAGTTCCTCCCTTTAGATCTGCAGCACAAATGCGAAATAGATAGAAAACTATCATACATTATATCATAGATCATCCCGAAATTTGCGGGAAACTGAAATAAATTTAAACAATTTGTTACACTTTGTATTAAACCACAATATTTTGCAGAAAGAAACCGGTTAGATAATCTTCCTGTATTTACCTTTGGCGGATTTTCTTTCAATTTTGGTTGTGTAATTTGTCTTTTTTTGTCATAATTTTTTATAGGTTTGCACGGGCGTTTCATAAGTGATGATGAGCGGAGGTATGATGTATGAAAATATTCACGGCGATTTTGTCGGCTGTTGTCGTCATTGCCGTATTGGTAGTTGGGCATCTGTACTGGGGGTATAAAACGGATCCAAGCCGGTTCAAGCCGGATTCTGTAGCAGTAAAAGCGGAAAAGGCAAAGGCAGAACCGGCCACGGGGAAAAAGCGGTCGGTAAACAAAGCGGACCAGCCGGAGACTTCCCTAGTGGCTTACACGAAAAACTGGCCGAAAAAAGCCCGCGCGGATTTTGAAAACGCACTTTCCAAGGAGCGGGCCTACAAAATTGCGATTGTCGGTTCGGATGCGATGGGGGCGAATACGCATGGCTGGGGGCCGCAGTTGAAACAGGCATTGCAAGATGCTTACGGCAGCTATGTGTCGGTTTCCCTCTTTGCCTATCATTTAAATTCCGACGAGTTTATCCGTGAAGGCAAGTATAAAGACGTCGCCCATTTCAAACCGGATCTCATTTTGTTTGAGCCGTTTATTTTAATCAACAACGGAGCTGTGGCGATGGACAATCAGCTTGATGATATCAAAACGGCCGCTGCTGCCTGGGATGATGCCGTGCTGATGATTCAGCCGTCATACCCGCTCTACAAGGCAGCGAATTATCCGGCACAGGTGAAAGAGCTTGCGTCGTACGCAAAAAAAGAAGGTTACACATACCTGGATCATTGGAAAAACTGGCCGGACCCGGACAGTGACGCATTCAAATCGTATGTCACCTTTCAAAATGGCGAACAAACCGCCCCAAGCAACAAGGGCACAAAAGCATGGTATGACTACTTGCGCAAGTTTTTCATCGCAGAGTGAGGAAGCATCAACGCTTCCTCTCTTTTTGTTCCATATTCTTTCTGATTTTCTCAAGGGCTTGTCTCCGCCATTTTTTTACCGCCTCGACGGATTTGCCTTCGCGAAATGCGATTTCACCTTGTTTCAATTGTTCATAAAAAGTAGCCACTACCCATTTTTTCTCTTTTTCCGTAAGGCCGTCGCAATACGACAGCAATGTTTCAAGCTCAAGCGGGGGACGAAGCGACTCGTCCACTTCAACATTCCAAAACCCCTCTTTCGGAAATGCAAACATTTCTTCCTCCCTCCGCCTTTTCGTGAGTTCGGTCAGCATTTTCCCGCGGATCGTGTTGTACGCATAACTTGTGAATGACCCTTTGTCGTCCTGCCTGTTCTGATACGCTTCCCACAGCGCAATCATACCGATCTGTTCGAACTCATCGATGTTTTTGTAAATGCGGAGTTTGCGGATCATATGAAAAATCATCGGCCGGTATTGCCTGAGCACTTCTTCAAAATTTTCCACTTTGCTTCCCCTTTTGGAAAGCGCGCTTTCCTTGAATTCCCGGGTTGATTGTAAAATAACAGGTTCAAAGGAAGAGGGCGAACCGGCGATCGTCATTTTTTGGTTTCCAAAACATCCTGTTTTCCGCGGGAAAATTTGATATTTTTTAAGGTAAAACGTGAAATTTTGGCCAAGATTTACATGGATTAAAAATAATAACAAAATTGTAAATTCATGCTTTATTTTTTAGAAATTTATAGTATAATAGGACTATAAAAATCAATGATATCCCTCTTCTTTTGGGGAAGGATACTTTGATGGCAGCAAGACATGGCACCCCTGGCAATTCTGCCCCTGAAAGTGAAGCGGGAGGGAAAGCACAAATTAACATGAGGGGGTATTTTTTGTGACAGAAAAAATTGACTACCTAATCAGGAAAGAAACGATGGCGCTGGATACCGCATTTGATCCGGAATATCAAACAGTCATTTATGATCAGGACGGCGTTTTTCGCTCACGGAAGAGCAAGCTTGAATTATTACGGGACGCTTGCATCCATTACCGGATGTGCGATTTTGAAGGCGTTCTCAAGGGAACAAAACAAATTTTTAACTTTAATAAGGCACCGATTGTGGTGGGGGATGGTTTGATTGCAACACCGACAAAATCCCCGAGATCGTATGACTGCCAGTTCATTTTCCTGGCAAACATAATAGACTTTGATGCCACGGCGGACGGCCTTTATGTTACTTTTTCCAATCAGCAGCAGCTGAAACTGAACTGCTCCGTGCATACATTTCAGAAACAATTCAGCCGCACGATTATTTGTGCCAGCTATTACCATGGCCTCGGCAAATACATACCATGGAAGAAAATGATCTAGGGGCTGTTTTCAGGTGCTTTGAGAACGGGCGTGCAATCGTTGAAATTGGGCGTTACGCCGAACGCACATCCACTCTGCAACACCATCCAACCTATATACGCATGCGTTTCCTCATTCCAATTTTGGAGCGAGACGGAGATGATGCGCATGCGTTCCCTTTACCCACCGATTACCCACGCTCCACAAAATATCACAGCTCTGTTGCCTGCTTTTTGCAAATGGATATCGCCTTGTTGCAATCTTTTTATATTGAACTCTATCTCTTTCTCCTGTTGTAATAGGTGTATTTTTGGTTGTGGCGGTGCCCCTATTTGATTTGGTTTTGGCCCTTTATTTTTTTGCTTTTGGACGTGATAGGTCAAATTTTGCGCAAATGATCTGCGCCGGTCGGATAACTAGCCTGTCCATTTATTTCTTTTGCATTTTTCGTTTATCGGCCTGTGATCAGGGAATAGGAAAGATGAACAATATGAATGGGAGGAATGAAAATGGATCAAGACTCCATGAAGGACAAGCTCAAAGGAAAAGGGAACAAATTGAAAGGCGAAGCAAAAGATACGTGGGGTGAAATCACCGGCGATGCGGAAAAACAAGCTGAAGGCAAAATGGACAAATTGAAAGGCGAGGCCCAAGACTCTGTCGGTGATGCAAAAGACCGTCTCTCCCGTAAGTAAGCCATTTGCTCTTGGTAAGATGCTGGAAGGCAATGGAGCTTTTGGACTTCCATAGGCTAATATCAGAACAGGATGAAACGGTTCAATGCGGATTTTCCACTCATGCCGTAAAGGATACGGCATGAGTGGAAGAATGAAAATTAGCCGCAGTCGCCGCACATTTTTAGATAGATGGATGTAAAGCCCGGATTTCGGTATTCGGGCTTTTTTATATGGGTATTTCCGTGGAAATATTGCTGGTTTTGTCGAGATGAATCGTATCTTGTCATCTTGTCATGCCACCAAAAACGTCAATATTCGCAGCCATTGGGAATGTTAAGTTATGCAAGGATGATGACAGCACTGGCCGAATTTGAGATGTACAGGTTTTATTCAGCCGGCGTTGATTTAGCGTAGACGTTCAATGCCACAGGGAACGTGGTAGGTGAAAGCATGGCGTTATTTTATATAGAAAGAAAGCGGGTCAAGCATGTTCGTACGTCTATTCTTCTATCATATCGAAGAAGGGCTTGCTGGCAAGTGGAATTTGTTCAAAAAATCCTGTTCAACATGCACAGTTTTCAGTGGAATGTTTCCCGTGGAACATTGAGGGCGGAACAGAAAAATCGGGTTAGCGCAGATTTTGTCGAATCATTTGGTTTTTTGTAAAAAGCAACATGGCACTGGACTCTGAAAAAGTCGTAAATGGTTTAAAAAACCGAAGCGGGCCAGGGCCCGCTTCGGGAGTTATACCGCAAAATATCTTGCCTCAGGATGGGAGAATACAAGCGCGGTGACGGCGGCTTCGGGTTCCATCATGTAGCCTTCGGTCAAGTGGAGGCCGATTTTTTGCGGTTGCAACAATTTAAACAGTTTGGCCTGGTCTTCGAGGTTCGGGCAGGCCGGGTAGCCGAAAGAGTAGCGCTGGCCCTGGTATTTGGCGGCAAAGCGTTGCTGCATTGTGAAATCAGCCGGGTCCGGGAAGCCCCATTGGCCGCGTATCAGTTCATGCAGTCGCTCGGCGAAACCTTCTGCCGTTTCGAGGGCAAGCGCCTGGAGAGCATGACTTTTGAAATATTCGCCCGCTTCTTTCAAATAGCGTGCATGATGGCGGATGTTTTTGCCGGCGACGACCGCGAACATGCAGACATAATCTACGACCCCGCTGTCCACGCTCCGGACATAATCGGCAAGGCACAAATACGGCGGCTTTGCCTGGCGCGGGAACGTAAATCGCTCTAGGACGGATAAAGATTTCAGATCTAATGTACCAGGCTCTCCAGCTGGTTCATAAACAATCAAAGTATTCCCATCCGACTGGGCAGGGAAAAACTGGTATACAGCGGAGGGCTGAAGCAATTTTTCTTTCATCACCCATTCGCGCAGTTCATCCACCTGCTGTTTCAACTTGAGGGCGCGTTCGTCTCCCTCCGCAAGCAGCTTTTCGACGCGGCCTTTCAATCCTAAATGGTGGCCGAGGAGCATTTGCATGTTCACGTAGGGCTCGATATGGGCAAGCGGATAATTGCGCAGCACATGCCGCTTCAAATCCGCCGGCTGGTAAACGAGCGCATCCGGGGATACCGAAGAACGGCGCGGTAAAGTCGCAACCGGTGCTCCGCCGGCATTCACGGCCGCCACCCTTGTCCCGCCGCTGCGCTGGTTGGCAAGTTCCGTTTCGAGCGAGCTTCGTTCCGATTCATCCTGCAATTTGTTCGCAAGCGTGAGGCCCTCCATTGCGTCTTTTGCATACAGCACAAGCCCTTCATATTGCGGAGCGATTTTATTTACCGTGAATTTCCGCGACAGGGCTGCACCGCCGACCAGTATCGGCTGACGGATGCCCGCTTCCCGCAAATCCTGGGCAGTGACGACCATTTGCTGGGCGGATTTGACAAGGAGGCCGGATAGCCCGATTACATCCGGTTTCTCTTTACGGACGGCGTGGATAAGATCAGCCGGCGCCACTTTGATGCCAAGGTCGACCACTTTATAGCCATTATTTGACAAAATGATGTCGACCAGATTTTTGCCGATATCATGGACGTCGCCTTTCACGGTTGCGAGCAGCACTTTCCCTTTTGTGCTTGTTTCATTTTTTTCCATAAAAGGCTCAAGGAATGCGACGGATGCTTTCATCACTTCCGCACTCTGCAAGACTTCTGCGACGATGAGCTGGTTGTCGTTAAACAGGCGGCCGACTTCCGCCATCCCGTCCATAAGCGGGCCGTTGATAATGGCGAGCGGATCCGGGTATTCCTTCAAAGCCTGTTCAAGATCCGGGATGAGGCCTTCTTTCGTCCCTTCGACAACGTAATTCGCAAGCCGTTCGGCAAGCGTCATCGTGCTCTTTGGCGCTTTTTTCTCCTGCACCTTGCCGCGGTAATATTCGGTGAACGCGGCAAGGGCTTCGTCACTCGTTTCAAACAACAGTTTTTCGGCCATTTTCACGTTCTCTTCCGGGATGGACGCAAAGCGTTCGAGTTTTTCTGTGTTCACGATGGCGTAATCCAGCCCGGCTTTCGTACAGTGGTAGAGAAACACTGAGTTTAGCACTTCACGCCCGGCAGGTGGCAGCCCGAATGAAACATTGCTGACGCCGAGGATCGTCTGGCATTCCGGCATCGCTTCTTTGATGAGGCGGATGCCTTCGACTGTTTCTTTTGCTGCGCCAAAATACTGCTTGTCGCCAGTGCCAGCCGGGAACACGAGCGGGTCAAAAATGAGATCACGCGGGTTGAGCCCGTACGTATCGACGAGCAGGTCATAAGAGCGGCGCGCTATCTCAAGTTTCCGTTCGGCAGTGACAGCCATCCCCTCTTCATCGATCGTGCCGACGACAACGGCACCCCCGTATTTTTTGAGGAGCGGCACGACTTTTTCAAACCGTTCCGTCCCGTTTTCAAGGTTAATGGAATTGACAATGCTTTTTCCTTGGCAGTATGTAAAAGCTTTTTCGATCACATTTTCGTCCGTGGAATCGATCATAAACGGCACTTTCACTTTTTTCACGGCGATCGAAATAAAATTTTCCATGTCACTGATTTCATCGCGATCCGGGTCGGCGAGGCAGATGTCGATGATCTGTGCGCCGTTTTTGACCTGGGTACGGGCAATTTCGCTCGCTTCTTCCCATTTGCCTTCCGCGATCAGGCGCCGGAACTTGCGCGAACCGATGACGTTTGTGCGTTCGCCGACAAAAATCGGGCGGGTGGACGGGTCATCGTAAATAAAGGGTTCGATGCCGGAGACGGCGTGGTGCTCTTGTTTTGCAGGCTGGCGCGGCGGGAGCCCGGCAAGTGCTTCATTCAGTGCTTTGATATGGGCAGGTGTTGTGCCGCAGCAGCCGCCTGCGATGTTGAGCCAGCCTTTTTCGGCGAAGCCTTTCATTTTGACAGCGAGCGATTCCGGTGTTTCGTGGTAATGCCCTTCTTCGTCGGGAAGCCCGGCGTTCGGGTAACAGCTCACTGCCGTTTTGGCGAGCCCCGCGAGTGTGCGGATCGAGTCGGCCATGAACTCCGGGCCGGTCGCGCAGTTAAGCCCGACTGCGGCCGGCTGCATATGCTCGACGGAAATGTAAAATGCTTCGATGTTCTGGCCGGCAAGCGTTGTGCCCATCGGTTCAATGGTGCCGGAGATGAGAAGCGGCAGTTTTTTTCCGGTTTCGTTAAATGCGTCCGTAATGCCAAGAAAAGCGGCTTTGACGTTCAGCAAGTCCTGCGATGTTTCGAGAAGGAGCACGTCGACGCCGCCTTTTATGAGCCCGCAAGCCTGTTCCTGGTAAGCGGTTTTGAGCGCGTCAAAAGTAGTGCCGCCCGTGACGGAGAGCGTCTTTGTTGTCGGGCCCATCGAACCGGCGACAAACCGCGGCCGCTCGGGTGTGGAAAATTTTTTGGCAGCCTGCTTGGCGATGCGCGCAGCTTCGATGTTGATTTTTTCGGCAAAGTGCCCAAGGCCGTACTCGTTAAGGACGATGGACGTTGCGCCAAATGTGTTCGTTTCGATGATGTCGGCCCCCGCTTCGAGATATGCTTCATGGATCGAGCGGATTAGATCGGGCGCTGTGAGATTCAAGTATTCATTGCAGCCTTCGTATGCTTCGCCGCCAAAATCTGCCGCTGTGAGGTGTTGCTGCTGGATCATCGTGCCCATCGCCCCGTCGAGAATGAGAATGCGGTTCGCAAGCTGCTGTTCAAATAACGTTTGCCCCATGAAAAATTCCCCCTTTGGTTGTACGTTTGGTATTGAGATTGCGGCGTACGGCAGCATTTGGTGCCTGGTTGGGCCGCGTTCCGGATGCTGGCGGCACCGGTGCCACTTTTGATTGAGTTTAAAGTGCATGCATCTCGCCGGGGCTGAAGCCGGCCAAGGTTTCGTTTTGCCTTCTTGAGCTCTTTTCTTAATCTTGCAATTGGACAGTGCTATCAAAGTTTCACTTTAATGAATCCGCCTGTACTTTTTTCGTTGCAGTCTCAGACAATGCCTGCGCCTTGCACTGCTGTTTTTTCGTGGATATAGCGCGTGCATTCCACCGTCAGTTCGTAGCGTTCGAGCGGCGTAATTAAGTAAATGCCGTTGAAATAGCCGAGGGCCGCGTCGATCAGGGTACGGCTGATCGCAAGGCTTTCTTCACGCGCTTTCGCAGGGTCGCCATTTGTTTTTTCCATCGCCGCCAAAATTTCATCCGTCAGTTTGATGCCCGGCACTTCATTGTGCAGAAAGACCGCGTTCCGGTAGCTGGTAAGCGGCATAATGCCAAGATAGATCGGCGCGTCCAAATGCTTCGTTGCTTCATGGATTTGCTCGATTTTTTCCGTGCTGAACACAGGCTGGGTGATAAAATAATCGGCACCGTGGCGGATTTTGCGCTCCAACCTCCCGACCGTTTTATCAAGATTGCGGACGTTCGGGTTAAATGCAGCCGCGACGGAAAAATTCGTTTTCCTGTGAAGCGATTTGCCGGAATGGGAAATGCCATCATTGAATTGCTTGATCATTGCGATCAGTTCCATGGATGACAAATCGTATACGCTCGTCGCTCCCGGGAAGTCGCCGATTTTTGTCGGATCCCCCGTGATGGCAAGCACCTGGTCAATCCCGAGCGCAGCAAGGCCCATTAAGTGCGACTGCAGCCCGATCAAATTACGATCACGGCATGTAATATGAACAAGCGGCCGGATGCCATGTTTCTCTTTTAAAATTGAAGCAATCGCTGTGTTGCTGATGCGCGGGCTTGCAAGCGAGTTGTCGGCCATTGTCAAGGCATCGATGCCGGCGTCGTGCAGCGCTTTTGCCCCTTCAAAAAAGCGGGCCGTGTTCAGAGTTTTCGGCGTATCCAATTCGACAATGACAGAGCGGCGCTTTTTTACGATTTCATGCAACGGTGGTTCGTGCTGCGCCGGGGCGGCTGCGATTTCAATTTTCGGTGGGCGGACCGTTTTTTCTGTGACAGGCAAAAGCCCCTGCACCCCGTCTGCGATTGCTTTGATGTGAGCTGGGGTCGTGCCGCAGCAGCCGCCGATCAGGCGCACACCCTGTTCGACCAGTTTTTCGGCGCATGTTTTAAAATAATCGGCGTTATTTGTGAACGTGAACCGGCCTTCCTCGTAATCTAAAAGACTCGCATTCGGGTATGCGGACAAAAAGGCACGCTTCGGTATCGGGATTTCTTCGAACGCCTGGATCATGTGGTGCGGGCCGAGCCGGCAGTTTAGGCCGGTCACATCAGCGCCGCGGTTTTCAAGTTCCTTGAAAGCATCGCGGACCGGGGTTCCGTTTTGGAGCACGCCCGGTTCGATAAGCGAGAACTGGGCGATGACCGGGACATCCGCTTCTTTTTTCGCAATGTCTACGACCGTATACAGTTCTTCCGCGTCAAAATACGTTTCCAAAAGCAGGGCATCAACTCCTTCGTTCAGGAGGTGAAAAATCTGCTCGCGGAACGTACGCTTGATTTCGGCAAGTGTTGCTTCGGTTTTGCGCTGGCCGCGGATGCCGCCGACCGTGCCGAGTATAAATGTGTCACGGTTTGCCGCTTCTTTTGCGATCTGGACAGCCGCTTTGTTGATATCTTTTACTTTTTCTTCCAGGCCATACTGTGCCAGCTTGATATAGTTGGCGCTGTACGTGTTTGTCTGGATGACCGATGCGCCTGCTTCGATATAGGCGCGGTGGATCGCGTGGATGTCTTCCGGATGGGTCAGGTTGAATGACTCATAACATGTGTCGGCGCCGTATGCATATAGCAGTGTCCCCATTGCCCCGTCTGCAACAAGGATGCGGTTTTTTAACGTTTCGAGAAGGTTCAAATTTTTACACTCCCTTTGAATGATATGAAAAAAGCCTCCCAGAAAAGGAGGCAAGATGACAACATTCTCCTTATCTTTTCAGGTATACCTGTTGGATTTAGCACCGTGCCGTATGGGCTGGTTGCTGAGGTTTCATCGGGCCAAGTCCCTCCGCCTCTCTTGATAAGGCTATTCGATTGAACGTACTTAAAATTTTGACTTATTTATACTTTACACTTTGTCGGGTGACATGACAAGGGGGAAATTGAAATTCATATTGGATGCGGTTTCGTCCCTTTTGTCTAATTGGCTTTCTTTTGTCTTTTTGAACTCTCCAAAAGGACAATTCGCCCCCGATCCGGCTCTCTTTTGTCTTTTTGAGCCATTCAAAAAGACAATTTGCTCTTGGTCCGGCTTTCTTTTGTCTTTTTGAACTCTCCAAAAGGACAATTCGCCCCTGATCCGGCTCTCTTTTGTCTTTTTGAGCCCTCCAAAAGGACAATTTGCTCCCGGTACGGCTCTCTTTTGTCTTTTTGAGCCATTCAAAAAGACAATTTGCTCTTGGTCCGGCTTTCTTTTGTCTTTTTGAACTCTCCAAAAGGACAATTCGCCCCCGATCCGGCTCTCTTTTGTCTTTTTGAGCCATTCAAAAAGACAATTTGCTCTTGGTCCGGCTTTCTTTTGTCTTTTTGAACTCTCCAAAAGGACAATTCGCCCCCGATCCGGCTCTCTTTTGTCTTTTTGAGCCCTCCAAAAGGACAATTCGCCCCTGATCCGACTCTCTTTTGTCTTTTTGAGCCATTCAAAAAGACAATTTGCTCTTGGTCCGGCTCTCTTTTGTCTTTTTGAGCTCTCCAAAAAGACAATTTGCTCCCGGTACGGCTTTCTGTCTGCAACAAAAAAAAGAGCCGGAACCGGCCCCTGTTATTCATCCAAAAACTGTTTGATGGCTTCTATATTTTTTTCTTTGTCCACTTCGAGTGCGGCGCCGACGCCCGGATAGCTGACATTGGTATAGGTGCCGGCAACCGGTACGGTCATTGTTTTTACCTTGAGGTTGCCTCCGACGGCGTCTTTGGCGAGTGCAAGAATGTTCATTTTGCTCATGTTGGTGGCAATATACGGCTGGATGGTTCCGAGCAGTTTCGGTGCTTTGGCGATACCGTTCACGCTGAAAACTTCGGATTGGAGCGCTTTAAGCACTTTTTGCTGGCGGGCAACCCGGCCAAAGTCGCCTTGTGCGTCATGTCTGAATCGTGCGTAGGCGAGCAATTGTTTCCCATGCATCAGCTGTTTTCCAGGATAAAGCGTCAAGCCGATGTTTTCCGACATTTTATGTTCCACGTTCATTTCAATGCCTTGAGGCGCCAGGGTATCGACAATTTTAACAAAACCTTGGAAATCGACAAGTGCATAATATTGCACATCAATGTCAAAATTGGTTTTGAGTGTTTGACGCAGCAATTCAACACCCTTTTTTTGATTCTTCAGATTGCCAAGATAATAGGCTGTGTTTATTTTATAGTTTCTATACCCCGGGATTTCGGCATAAATGTCACGCATAATCGAAATGAGCTTCACCTGGTTATTCTTCGGGTCATATTGGGCAATCATGATGGTATCGGTTCTTGAATCTTCTTGCCCGCGCCGATCAATTCCGAGAAGGAGAATATTGGTGCGGCCATTTGCATCCTTTTTACCGTTAAATTCCAGATTGTCCATATTTAAGACATCATTCGGGTCTGTCTGATGAACGCCAGCGTAGTATTGATAGGCTGTGTAACCCGCGCCGGCGACGATGAGCAGTAAAAAGAGCATAAGGAACACTCTGCGCCAGCGGACTCTTGACCGTTTTTTCTTTTTTTTCGCTACTCTTGACTCCATAGAATCCCTCGTTTTAGTAGTCTGTCTTCATTATTATTATCTAAAAGCGGCAATTTGTCACGAAAATTTTGATGAAATTTTGTTATTTTTGTCGAGATCATAATTTGTGGGGAATTTCACATAACTTTCATGCAAAGTTAAGGCGTTTTTTATTTTCCAGCGGTATATTGATGTTTGTCATCAGGTAAGAGCTTTTGTTGGTTCGTCTGCTTTGTGCAGGCGTTTTTTTATAGCCGGGAGATGTGGGGTTTTAAGCATTTTTTAAGTTTCGGCAGGTATGCTTTTCTTTGCAAGAGAGATTACAACCTACTTTTTCATATGTCCCCTTTTTCGGCCGCCGCCCTTGAGCAGGCGATTTTTTCTGGGGGTAGTGGGCAAGCCTGCCTCTTTTTCTGAATCTCGGCCTATTAAGATTGTTTTAAGCTTCCGGCGTTATCCTTTTTCTTGTAATCAGGCAGATGCAAGTCCGGCTTGCTTTTTCATCCATGTTAACCCTCTTTTTTGGCCGTCTGCTTTGTGCAGGCGGTTTTTTTGGTTAAGGATTTTGAACAATTATAGCAGCTAATCCCCTCTGTATCTTTGATTTAGTGGGAGTTAGCCGCTCTTGGGATCCGAACCGCACTGTTTCCATTCTTCCCTCATCTATGGAAAAAGCCCGGCCCCCTAAATAGAGGGTCAGGCTTTTTTTTTCTTGCGGTACATCGAGTAAGCGATATAAAGCACAATGATGATGATCGCGATAATGGTAACCGGCTTGACATAAGGAGCCGCGACGTCATCAATTTGTGCCCAGTTTGATGCGAGACGTTCACCGAGAAAGATAAACAGCACCGCCCACGGAATGGTCGCAAGCAGCGTGAAAAAAATGAACTTGAAATACGACATTTTGGCAATGCCGGCCGGGATCGAAATGGCCTGGCGGATGACCGGGATGAATCGGCCCGTAAAAATAACACCGGCGCCGTACTTGTTGAACCATTCTTCCGCGACATCGAGATGCCTTTCGTGAATCAGCAAATATTTGCCGTACTTTAGCAAGAACGGGCGCCCACCGTATGCACCGATCCAGTATAAAATCAGTTGGGCAATCAAAATGCCAAGTGTGCCCGCTGCAATGGCGCCGAAATAATTGATCTCTCCCCGGGAAATTAAATAGCCGGCATAGGCAAGGACAATCTCGCTCGGGATAATCTCAATCGCAAGCCCGATCGCAACACCGAAGTAACCCAGATCAGCGAGTGCTGTTAAAATTTGTGTGACAAAGTCTGAGAACATGTTTCCCCTCCAACATTTGCTTTCTTATCCATCATATCATACGGAAAATTTCCAGCAATAAAATATTTAAGCCAAGCCAGACGCCGCCGAATACGTAACCGCCCGCAATGTTGCTCGGGATTTCAAGGCCGAAATAAATATGGCTGACAGCTGCGAACAACAGAACAGCTAAAAGAAGTACATCCATAAACGTATGGACCCAAAACATCTCAGCGTGCCGGACAACGAGATATGTAAAATAGCCGTAAATGATCAGAATCATCATCGCCTGGTCGCTCGGAAATGAGAAGACAAAGTGGGAAAACGTCGGAATTTCCGTTTCCGACATCCGGTGGAACACTTCATGCAGCACATTTTGATACAGTTCCCCGCCGATTGTAACAAGCAGCATAATCAAAAATTCGTGCGTGCGATCTTTGCCTTTCCAAATGATCCAAAGAACCGTCAACACCATGACGAGAATGAGCGCCTGCCGCGAGCTGAGCGCCAGCATCCCTTTCATGACGCCTGCCCAATGGTGTTTGAACAAAAGCGATACGATTAAAGAGGTCACCTCGTTAAAGTCACTGAAATCTTCGCTGAAAAGGTTTTGAATCATTGTGATCATTAACACAATCAAAAACAATGTCACCAGCGTGGTGCCGATGATCACAAACTCGGCGCGGACCCGGCTGCGGAAAATCATGAAAACGCGCCGGAGCACCGCCATCATCGCCCAGAAAATCTGCTTATGGAAATAGCGGAACACATAATACGCGATGATTAAACCGGCGCTTACAATACCGCCTATGACGAGATATTTTTTGACCGCTTCGTGAAACTGCTCCCACTGCGGGCCAAGCAGCTTCCCGAGGGAAATAAACGTGCTTGTCCAAATCAAAGCGCCGGAATAGGCAAAAGTGGCAAATGACCGGAATGGCAGTTTCGTAATTCCGGAAAAATAGCCGGTGATGTGGCGGACACCTGGTATAAAATACGCGACGATAAGCAATTTATTCCCATATTTATTAAACCAGCGCGATGTTTTTTCAAGCTGGGACGGGCCGAGATGGATAAAATGGCCGTATTTATGTAAAAACGGGCCGCCGAGCCGCTGCCCGATAAAATAGGCCGTTGTCATGCCGACAGATGTACCGGTGGCGGCAATGAGAATGCTCAAGATCCAGTTGAGCTGCCCCTGGTGCACCATATAACCGGCATAGCTCATCAGCACTTCGCCTGGAAGCGGAACTGCAATCATTTCGAGCAAAAGTGCCAAAAGCAGCACAATATATCCATATTGATCGACGTATGATGTCACTGACATTTGTATCCCTCTCTTAAACGGCGTCAATAAAAACGACCGCTTTTGTTTGCATAAAGTTCACTCTTCTTACAGCCATTTTCGGGCATGAGGATGGGTTTGTCAAAAAGGTTAAAACTTGATATTTGTCAATTTTATGATAGGCACTTTGCAGGGAACCATCCAGGTTTAAAACCAGCTTCTTTCCCGGACCCAGCGTGTTCCCGCACCCGTTTTTCGTTAAGTTAAGAATCACGTTTTCTGCTTTCGGCTGCTGTATAAGTTGAACTAAACATTCCTACTTCTGTATGTGTAGCCATCGTAATTGATTTTAACGCGAAAAATTTAGGTTCATTTTATATATTCACCAGGCTTTGGGGAGTTTTTTACATGAGGCTTATTGTTTCGGTTTCCGTATTTTGCCAGGGAACATTCAAGATTCAGTATTTATTTTACCCGCTTTCGGCCATGATACTTCACCCGTCTCCGTATGGTTTTTACACCTGTAAATTTTATTTGAGATTTGGAAGGTTCACGACTTCCCTGTTGTGATGGCCCAGGGAAAATTTTACAGTTGTGGGTGAACGGGGATTAGAAGAGGGCGTGAATGATCAAGTCCATTTTAACGGATTTATGAAAGAAGTCTCCCATCCTCATGGCCAAAGAGCAGGTGGGAGATCATTTCAAGCATTCGCCTGACTGAATCGCAATGGTAACTACGCCCAATCACTGTCTGCCTTTAGGCTTGTGTGCCGGATTGCCTGTTTCCGCTGCGATTTGATTGCTGAAAATTTGAGAGCCATTTTTCCACGTTTCCATAAAACTTGTTCAAGGCATCTGCCGCTTTTTCACGGTTTTCTTTTGATTTGAAGTATTGGTAGCCGGCAAAGCCTACTGCTGTATAGAAAAGTAATTTTTTCACCTTAAAAACCTCCCTTTCTTTACTCCCTTTATTTTATATGAAAATTCAATGGATTGGAAGAACTTTACCCAGCCAGGACGCATCGGAGCATTTTCCTTTTCGCTTTTTTATTTGGGGGCAGCACCGTTTCACTGTGCATTTCCTCTCATTTTCATTTTTTCGTCTTTATTTGGGGATTTTTTAGGGCCATTTCTGTCACGGGTTTGCCAGCTTTTTCAGCGAAGCACAGCAGTTCCACTGGACAGAGATTGTTAGCTAGTTACTTTTAGTAAGTTCACAATTCATGTATAATGGTTAAAAAGGGTTTTGTTGATATAGCCCCGGAATGCAGGGTTGATAAGAAAGGTGCGTTACAAAAATGGGAAACCAAAGTTTATGTCCGCGTTTCGAAAAGGCGTTTCAGCTATTGGGAAAACGCTGGGTTGGCGTGATTATCCGTGTCCTTTCTAATGGGCCGATGCGGTTTAACGAAATGGCGGAGCTTATCCCGCATATCAGCCAAAAGGTGCTTTCGGAGCGGCTGAAGGAGCTGGAAGACCAGGGCATCCTTGTACGGGAAGTGTACCCGGAAAGCCCTGTCCGGATCGAATACCGGTTGACAGAAAAAGGCGAGGCGATCAAGCCGGTCCTTGATGAAGTGCAAAATTGGGCAGACAAATGGGTTGATCTTGAAAGTGAATAATAAAAGGGGTTGCTTCCATTCTTTGGAGCAGCCCCCTTGTTTTTTAAGAAAAGAAAACACCAAGCAAAAGCGGAATCAGAATAATGAGCCCGAGGATAATCCAGCCTGCCGGGTGCGCAAAGTTAAGGGTCCAGCCGCTCCCGAACCTTTTTTCCACCCATAAGGAAGGATCGTTGCGATTGAAGTAAAAAACGCCGAGTTTCCAATACGCATCGTCATCATACTGGAAGCGGCCCTGAACGGCACCATTGCCTACGCGGATGCGGCTGCCGCCCTGCCCGGTGATAACCGAGAGCAAAACCGCCCCGGCCACAATCAACAGGACCGCGCCCATGCCTCCGTACGACAACCAGGCAATCGGGACCGGCACAATAAAGGAAAGCTGAATGGCAAAAAATAGTAAAATCATAAGCAAGCCTGTAATGATCATAAATGCTGACCATCTGCGCCGGAAACGGACATTTTGCTCGAGGGAGGCTTCCGGTCTTTCGGCATTGAGCTGCTGTTTGCTTTTTGCAATCATCGTATTCAGCCAAATGAACAGGATAAGCAAGAACAGCTGGACAGTTGGCAGTTCAAACACGGTCCGGTACGATTTTTCCACCCAGTCTGTCGGTGTACCGTTAAAATCATAATGCATGGCGATCCGGTCCGGAATCCGTCCGTAGCACAACCATGTCATCAGGAAAGTGGCTGCTGTCACGCTTGCATGGATCAGAAACCATGCGTTGGAAAAAATGAGTTTCTGGCTCCGGAATTTCGGGTCGACGATGATCGCCTGCTTTTTCCCGGCTGCCCAGTTCCGCGTCTTCTTGATTGCCTTCATTTTTCGGTGAAAATAAAGATAGATAAGAAAATTACCGGCAATGTCAACAAGGACTGCGAGAGCGAAACCAGTTTGAAGCAACTGGCTTGTGCTTACAGCTATGAACAGGGCGGCTGCCAGAAGGATGCTGAAGACAATAATGACTGCGGCGTATTGTTTCCTCAGTTTTTTCAGTTCAGGATCCAGGTAGGCTGCCTCTGGGATGGTGACCCCAAAACTTTCCGTTCTCCTTGTAATGTACGGTGTTATTGCCATCATGACGGCAACCAGACCGAAAAAGATCAATACCATTATGGTTTCCATTGTTCTCCCACCTTTTGAATGTCGTTATATAGCTTTTCACATATTTTTAAAAATTGCTTTTCGTCCAGGCCGCGACAGATCGCTTCACTGATGAGCGGGCGCAGTTTTCCCGTAAGGCTTTCAAGATACGGTTCATCGGCCGGGGGCATCTGTTCAGGCTGGATGACAACCCCTTTTTGCCGGTGGATCTGGATAAAGCCTTCCTGCTTCAAGATTTGGTAGGCTTTATTGACCGTGTGCATGTTGACACCGAGGTCGGATGCCATCGCCCTTACCGATGGAAGTGAATCGCCCGGTGCCAGCTCTTTTGACGCAATGCCTTCCATGATGCTGTTATGCAGCTGTTGGTAAATAGGGACATTCGATTCAAGGTCGATTTTCATGAGCATGAACATCATCTCTTTTATTTGGGTTATTTGTTATATATATTGTATAACAGTTAGCACAAAAAAGCAATGGGGATTTGATTTATTTTGCAACTTTGCGAATGAAAATCAGCAATCGCAAACATCTCTATCATGAGAAAAGCTGCGCAAAAAAAAGGAACCTCAGGACAGGTTCCCCTAGAGCAAATTTTCTGTTGTGTTCACAAGCTGTTTGGCAGCGGAACGGTCCGGGTCGAGGCGCTTTTCGAGCCGGCGCGCGAGAATCGAAAGCAAGTAGTTGACAACAAAATACATGAAAGCTGCCATGAGCAGAATCGGGATGATGTATTTTGATCCGCCTTCCCCGTTGTAAATCCCTTTTGCATTGTGTAACAGTTCCGGCAGTGCAATGATGATCGCAAGCGACGTATCTTTTAAAAGCGAGATGAACTGGCTCACAAGCGGCGGGATCATTTTTTTCAAAGCTTGCGGCAGGATGATGTACCACAAGGTTTGGATATATTTCAAGCCGGATGAACGGGCAGCTTCGATCTGGCCTTTCGGGATGGCGTTCAGGCCGCCGCGCACAATTTCAGCAATCATCGCGGATTCGAACACCGTCAGCGCCGAAATGGCTGCTGCCGTGACGCTCATTTTCATGCCGACTTCAGGCAAGGCAAAATATGTAAAGAAAATAATCAAAATCAGTGGCAAGTTCCGGGTGATTTCGACAACAAGTGCCACGATTGGCGATAAAATTGGAATTTTGGCGTAACGCAAGATGCCGAGAATACAGCCGATGAGAAAACTCAACACGATTGCAACAAAAGCCACTTCCAATGTCACCGCAAAACCCTTCAGCAAATACGCCAGGTTTCCACTTGAATAAGCTCCGGCAAAATCCATCGCATTTCCCTCCTTTAAATATGATTCAACTGCTTCTGGCCAGCCGGCGTTCAAGATAGTTGACAAGCAGGCTGAGCGGGATCGTCAGAATGAGATAAAACATGCCGACGAAAATATACGTATCAAAAGTGATCCATGTTTTTTCATGAATGAGATCGGCGTAGTACATGAGGTCGAGTCCCGCAAAAACACCGAGGATCGAAGAGTTTTTGACCAGGTTCAGGAATTGGTTGCCGATCGGCGGAATGACGATTTTGATCGCCTGCGGAAGGACGACGTAACGCATCGCCTGGGTATATGTCAGACCAGTTGACCGTGCGGCTTCAAGCTGACCTTTGTCCACCGATTGAATGCCGGCACGTACGGCTTCCGCAATAAAAGCGGCGGTGTAAATGGAGAGCGCAATGGTGCCCGCGATAAAGCCGCTTAAATTAATATGAAAATAGCTGAGCCCGTTATAGAAAAAGAAACCGGTCAGGATTAACGGAATATTGCGGATGACTTCAACGTAGACTGCGCCGATAAAATTCAGCAGTTTCACAGGGGCCAGCCTGAACACGGCAATGAGGTTGCCGAGAATGAAACTGGCGACAAGGCCGATGATGCTGATTTTAATCGTATTGACAAAACCTTTCATGTATAAGTCGATATTGTCGGTGAGGATGGAAAAATCAAGCACGCTGTTTCACTCCTTTGCGGTTTAATCAGGAGAAAGGGATGGGCGATTTTGCCCACCCCTTATCCTTATTCTTTGATCCATTTGTTTTTGATTTTGTCGTATTCCCCGCTGTCTTTCAGTTCTTTCAAAGCTTTGTTGACGGCTTTTACGAGTTTCGTATTGCCTTTTTTCATGGCAATGCCGTACGGTTCTTTCGTGAAAGTGCCACCTACAACCTGGTAGTTCGAGTCTTGGGCGGCCATGCCGTACAGAATCGAGTTGTCGGTTGTCAGTGCATCGCCTTTGCCGGATTTTAAAGCCGTGAATGCTTCTTGATAGTTTTCATACTCTAACACGGTTGTATCCGGAGCGGCTTTTCTGACGTTGTCACCAGATGTCGCACCTTTTACCGTCAAGACTTTTGTGCCTTTCGTCAAGTCTTTGACGCTCTTAATCTTGCTTCCTTTTTTCACAAGGAGCGACTGGCCGGCGTCAAAATAAACATCCGAGAAGTCGACCACTTTTTTACGATCCGGCGAAATCGTCATGGTAGCGACAACCATGTCAACATCGCCGTTTTGCAGCATTGGAATCCGGGTTTTCGATGTGACTTCTTTCAGTTCGACTTTAACTTTGTCACCGAAAATTTTCTTGGAAATCGCTTTGGCAATGTCTACATCAAAGCCTTCCACATTTCCGGTTTTAGGGTCTTTGTAGCCAAATAGATATGTATCATATTTGACTCCAACGACCAATTTCCCTCTGTCTTCGATTTTTTTGATCGGATCATCGCTTGCAGAACCGGATCCGCCTGTCGATTTTGATTTGCCGCAGCCTGCAACCAGTGCTGCTGCCAAAATGAAAACCAATCCTGCTGCTAACCATTTTTTGACCTTTCCCATTTGAATCCCCCTTTTTTATTTATGGTCACCGCGAAAGCAAGCGCTTTGCGGAAGTCCCCAATGATAAATGTTTTATGCTGGTACTGCTTTGAGTAGCACGGTATTCCCGCGGGCCGGCACCTACCATTCCTTGGCTTATGGCCATGATTGCGCACCATCCCCGGATATGAATGTATATGCAGATGCAAATGGTTTATGACTGCGACTGGAACCGGCTTTCCGGGCGATTGACGGCCACCTTACGTGTACCCGATAGCCGCGGATCGTTTGCTTTCGATTTTTGGCATCCTGCCCCGCGTGGTACAGGTTATTTGGCCACCATTCGTAACCGGCTTTCCGGCGATTGACGGCTGTCATGTATGGACCTGATAACCGCATATGGTTTGCACCCGATTTTTAGCATCCTGCCCGGGCGTGATGCAGGATGTTTGGCCACCATTCGTAACCAGCATACCGGCGATCGACGGCCGACATGCGTGTACCCGGTAGCCGCGATCGTTTGCTTCCATTTTTGGCATCCTGCCCGGATACACATGTTTTGCAAGTGTATGTACCATGGCCTGTGGTTAATGGTTCAGCACACGGTTTAAAAAGGTGCGGGCGCGTTCTTCACGCGGGTTTTTGAAAAAGGCTTCCGGCGTATTGTCCTCAATGATTCTCCCCTGGTCCATGAAAAGGACGCGGTCCGCCACTTCGCGGGCAAAGCCCATTTCGTGTGTGACGACTACCATCGTCATACCGTCTTTTGCGAGGGCTTTCATAACGTCGAGCACTTCTCCGATCATCTCGGGATCCAAAGCAGATGTCGGTTCGTCAAACAGCATAATGTCCGGCTCCATTGCCAGCCCCCTGGCAATTGCGACACGTTGCTGCTGGCCGCCTGATAACTGTGACGGGTAGGCGTTTGCTTTATCGGGAATGCCCACCCTTTCCAAGTAGTGCATCGCCTTTTTTTCCGCTTCTTCCTTACTTTGGCCCAGCACTTTGATCGGCGCCAGCGTGATATTTTGCAAGACAGTTCTATGCGGATACAAATTGAAGTGCTGGAAGACCATGCCGATGTTTTTGCGAAGATCGTTGATATCGGTTTTTTTGTCATTGACTTTCATATTGCGGACGAAGAGCTCGCCGTCCGTGATGTCTTCCAGACGGTTGATGCAGCGGAGCATTGTACTCTTCCCTGATCCGGAAGGCCCGATCACAACGACGACTTCCCCTTCTTTTACTTCAAGGTTAATATCTTTTAAAACGTGAAAATCACCATAGTATTTGTTGACATGACGGAATGAAATCACATCATCACCTCCCGGCTGCTCATCTTTTTGGTGTGCGCTTCCAGTATTTAGAAACCTTCCATTACTCCCTATTTTAGAGTATATCAATCTATTCAGATAACATCAATATTTTTATTGAAGGTACAGTTCTGAAGAGTAAATTCATCAATTTTTAGATGTTTTATGATAAAATGACTTATCCACATTTAGAAAATTTTTCCATCTATTTTTTCTGCTTTCAAAGCCAAAAAGAGCCGAATTTGCAAATTTCTTTTTTAAAATTGTGGATAACTTCAAAAAAACCTTTTTTTACATCACATCCTTTGCTATAATATAACCATTAAGTAAACCTTACTTGTATTGGCTTACTTAAATGGGTGAAATCCTCGTCTGTTAAAATGCGTGTCCGAAACGATTCCAACAGATTTGAGGATTTTTCTTTTGCCGTTTTTTTGAGTGCTTTTAAGATTGACGAACCTTTTTCAAACAGCTGTCTAATAATATCTGTTATTTGAACTAATAAATAATGATTTTTCATGGCTGTGTAGTTTTGGCTATTGGCATGTTCTATATTGTAACGATTATTTTTTTGTTCGTTAAATCCTTGATTTTCAATCTTCCAGCGGCTTCTTCCTGCAGCGATGAGTCGTTCCACGTTCTTTTTCGTGATTTTAATATCCGTTATAAATACATACTCTTTCGATTTCCCATCCTCTGTTTTCATTGTGGCCTCCATCAGATTGACCGTTCTGTCTTTGTAGGCAATATCATTCACCCAAACTAATGAATTCTGATCCTTACTTTGTTCCAGCTCTTTTATTGCCCTAAACTCCGTCGAGATACTTTTAATTCTCCCTTCCTTAAATCTGCATATATATTTCCATTTGTGCGCCCTGCACAGATTAAATACCGTTTCACATGCATAGAGACTATCTCCCAAGATACAAATCGGTAGTCTTTTAAATATTTTTTTTATTTTCTTTGCCAGCCTGTCGAAGGCTTTTAATTCACAATCTTGCTTAGAAACATTTTCTGATTCATTTTCGATAAATTCGGAGGCAATACTGAAGACCATATCCCCCACGACAAGCTTGGCTTCAAGTACATGGTGCATATAAAGTACGTTCGTTTCTCCTGTTTCTTTATTTGTATATGCCCGTCTCAGGCAGTGTTTACAATGTTTCTCATGAAAGGTGTGTAATCCAGTTCCATCAATGATGACACCCCAGTACTTTCCTTCAATTCGATAAGACTCGAGAGACCTTTTTTTCAATAATTCTTTAATCATATACGTTCTAATTTTTTCTAATTCATTTACATCTAAGCCAGATAAAAAGTCGTTAATTGTATCATAATGTGGAAGTTCTTCAAGAGAATCTAAGCCTAACACCTTCCCTACATTTTTAATACATTCTTCTTTATTAAAACTCTCACTCATGTTTCTCATGGATTTTAGGCCGGTCATATTTTTCAACATCATCGTAAATAAAAGGACCTCTGGACCATAAGTGATATAGCTTTGATGTCGGTGGTCTGCTACCTTTTTTAGGTTATTCATCAGGTCTTTGAAAAAATGCTTCTGAATTTTAAGGAACTCGAAAAAATAATTTGCTTCTTTTTCACGATTTCTTTTTTCTTTTCTAGTAACCAAAATAAAAACCCCCTCAAAACAGCCAAGTTTAATTAGGGCTTGCTGAACGAATCAAATTTTAGCTTGTATTCGACTTGTCACTAAGCCATGCCAAAATATTCGTCCAGCAAGCTCTAATTATTTAAATTATTACATATTTAGCCGCGTTTTTGGGGGGGGGGAATAGTTAAATTATCACGAAAAATTTTTACTCCTCAGAGCTGTTGAAGGTATTTTTCTGTTTTTTAAGATGGATTTTCCGGGAAAAGTTATTTTTTTTAAATATTAAAAACCCAAGTGGTCTCTAGGACTAAAGTCTGGTGAGAATTTAATGCCAGAAAGCGTTTAGCAAGGGGGCCATCTGTGAAAAAAGCCGTTCCAAAATGCTTACCCACTTCGGAACGGCTGGTGCACATTATGTTTTTTTCTTTGGCTCCGTACTTCGGCCGGTAACTTCAAGGACATCAAGGAAGAACATCACAATTGGAATGCCAAGAATGAGCCCCCACACGCCGAAAAAATGCTCACAAAAAATTAAAATGAGAAAAGTGTAAAAAACAGGCATATTCGTTTTTGAGGACATCAGCTGCGGATTCAGCACATAGGCTTCCACGGCATGCACGATGACAATCAAAATGAGGACATACAGCACTTTCATTCCGCCGCCGATGCTGTAAGCGATGATACATAGCGGGATGAGCGAGATGAAAACGCCAGCGACCGGGATAAGGCCGAGAGCAAAAACGAGAATGGCGAGCCCGAATAACTGCGGAAAGCCGAGAATCCAGAGGCCGATCGTAGTAAGAACGGAATTCACAACTGCGATGATGAACTGGGCCTCGATCACTTTCCCGAATGTCCCTACAAATTTGACACCGAAATATTCGATTTCATCGTAAAACGCTGCAAGTTTGCTCTTTTTAAACTGTTTTGTAAAACGGATGATCCGCTCTTTTTCAAGCAGGAAAAACAAACTCAGGATAATGGCCATGAAGACCTGGATGCTGACTTTGCTGATGCTTGTAAAATAATCGAACAGGATAGAAACGCCTTTTTGTGCGTAGTCGACAATTTTCTTTTCCTGGATGTTTTTCACAATATAATTCAGTACTTCATTGTGCTGAGGTTTTGTGTAAAAATCGGAAATCTGCATAACAAGCTGGGTAATTTCATTGACCAAGATCGGAAAATATTTGATCACGCCGAGTGTGAGGCCGCCGAGAATCAAAATATACACGATTAAAACAGCCAGTCTGCGTTTGATCGGAAACCATCTTGTCACAATTTTTTGCAGTCTGTTGACAAGATAGGAAAAAATAAAGGTGAGCAGCATCAGGTCCATCATGCTGCGCAGAAAATACAGGATAAGTGTGATCAGCACAAAGATAAGGACCCTTCTGACCCCCCGTTTTTGAAATAATGAAAACAGCCGGTCTTCCATCGTATTGTTATTGCCCCCTCCGGATTCAAAGGAACCATTTTTCTGTTTACCCTTATCTTAACACATTTATAGCCGGTTCAAGTAATTTAGCCGGCGAGGGATGTGTAAAATTTTTTCCTGCCATAAAAGGAAATAAACCATACAGATGAATCAGCCCATGGGGAGCCCTCCGTTCCCGCTGCTATATAAAAAGAACTTAAGTTTTTCGCGTCAAAATCAATTACGATCAGGATAGACATTGCTTCTGGCAACTAATGTTTGGTTCAACTTATATAGCACGATCAGGAAAATTGAATCCGTCCCCGGGGACAGGGCGTTACGGCTGCATTTTCGGCCCGTGAAGGTGTCAGGGCGGTCGTCTTTCGGTGTTTTACCGTGAAAAATGTTCGGATGACGGCAGCGCGAATAAAAAACTGGCTGCTGCGTTTTTCGCAAAAAGGATCAGACATTTTTTGCAGCACTGGCAATGAGATGAAAAGTGGCAGTATGCTGGTCGTATTTTTACACGACGGCTCGTGAAGGTGTCAGGGCGGTCGTCTTTCGGTGTTTTACCATGAAAAGCGTTCGGAAAATGGCGGGGTGCATGCAAAAAATGGGCCGCTGCGTTTTACAGCGGCCTATGGTTATGATTTACTTTTTTTCACTTGCGGCTTTTCTTCTTCGTCAATGGCGTCGCGCACGCCTTTTTTGAATTCGCGCAATGTTTGGCCGGCTGCCCTTCCAAGCTGCGGGAGTTTCGACGGGCCGAAAATTAAAAGTGCAACAACAAGGATAATGAGAATTTCGCCAAAGCTGAGATTTCCAGGCATTTTTTCCCCTCCCCGGGCTTCTTTATCTTTATCTTATAGTGTATTGTAAACATTTTCAACTTATAATCACTTGAATTCAATTTATTTTCTGATTAAGCATGGCGGGGTTCGTAAAAAAATTTATTCGTTTTGGCCGGCGTCCATGGTAGAATAATGTAGTCTGGAGGTGACGTTTTTGCATTTGTGGAATTTGTTTGTGGCCGCCATTCTCGGCCTTGTGGAGGGGCTGACAGAGTTTGCCCCGGTTTCTTCGACGGGCCATATGATTATTGTGGATGACTTGATTTTGAAATCGAATCATCTTTATGGCACTGAAGCGGCAAATGTATTTAAAGTGGTGATCCAGCTTGGGTCCATTATGGCGATGGTGGTCGTATTCTGGGACAGGTTTTTAAATTTGCTCGGCCTGAAGAAAAATATTACGAGAGAGCAGATGTATGGTGAACGACTGAGATTGACGCATGTGATTACCGGGCTCGTTCCGGCGGCTGTGCTCGGCTTTTTGTTTGAAGACTATATTGACGCCCATCTGTTTTCGGTAAATACGGTACTTGTTGCCCTTGTGGCTGGGGCCGTTTTGATGATTGTGGCGGATCTCACGCGCCCGCGCCGGCCGAAGACAGAGACGGTTGACGAGATTACATATAGACAGGCGTTTGTGATTGGGCTTTTTCAATGTCTTGCACTTTGGCCGGGTTTTTCACGTTCCGGTTCTACGATTTCAGGCGGCGTTCTGCTTGGCATGAGCCACCGTGCGGCAGCGGACTTTACATTTATTATGGCCGTGCCGATCATGTTTGGTGCGAGCTTTCTTTCGCTTGTAAAGCACTGGGGCGCCGTAACACCTGAGACGATTCCGTTCTTTATTACCGGATTCATCAGCGCGTTTATTTTCGCCTTAATCGCGATCAAGTTTTTCCTCGCATTGATCAACAAGGTAAAGCTGATCCCATTTGCGGTATACCGCATCCTTTTGGCGATTGTTTTGCTTCTTTTGATTTGGAACCGATAAGATTTTGGCTGCGCAGCGTTGCGCGGCTTTTTTATTTTGGCTTTTGCCGCGTTTGATGCTGAACGAAGCGTCTACGGTAATTTGTTCTGCTCATGAAAAAAGGCTGCCGAACGCGTGGTGGGCAGCCTTTTTTGATACAGCCGTATTGCAACGAAAATGGTGCATCCAGATTTGTTATTTTTTAAAATGGTAGGGCATTGTTGCAACGACAACGTCTTTTTCCCAGAGAAGGCGCATCCGGATGAGGAGCGCGGACTGGTTGTGCAAAATGTTTTGCCAGCGTTTTTTCGGAATGAACTGTGGAATGAGTACCATGACCTGGTACTTGTTTTCTTTTGCTTTCCGCTGGATAATTTCCAAAAATTTGGCAAGCGGCTGGACAATGCTCCGGTAAGACGAGTGCAGGGTGACAAGGCGGACACCACAGTCCCACTCTTTCCATTTTTCTTCCATTCTCTTCTCGTCTTCATGGTCAAAAGCGACATAAACGGCTATGACCTGATCCGAGAGCGATTTTGCATAATTAATCGTCCGTTCCACGACCGTTGTAATGCCGGCCACCGGGACAATGATCACATTGGAGTGGATTTCTTCCTGAAACACCCCTTTAATCCGCAACTGCTCGCCGACCGCCTCGTAATGCCGGTTCACTTTCCGGAAAATAAACATGACGATCGGCAGGAAAATCAAAACCGGCCATACTTGCGTGAATTTCGTAATGAATAAAATCGCAAGGACGCTAAATGTAATAATGGCACCGACAAAGTTGACCGACATTTTGCCGGCCCAGCCTCTCGGTCTTTGAGTGACCCATTTCACAATCATGCCGCATTGCGCAAGGGTAAACGGAATGAACACGCCGACTGCGTACAACGGAATGAGGCGCTCGGTATTGCCCTGGAATGCGACAATTAAAATCATGGAAGCAACGCCGAGAAAAATAATTCCGTTTGAGTAACCAAGCCGGTCACCGCGGATCGTGAACATGCGCGGCATAAATTTGTCCCTCGCCAAGTTAAAAGCGAGCTGCGGGAACGCAGAGAATCCGGTGTTCGCAGCAAGCACGAGAATTAAAGCCGTAGTTGCCTGGACGAAATAGTACAAAACACCGTTGCCAAGTGTCCGGTGTGCCATTTGCGATACAACGGTTTCTGTTTCTTTCGGCGCAATGCCGAGCCAGTATGCGAGAAAACTGATGCCCGCTAAAAGCGATGCCAGAATGATACCCATCATGGCAAGCGTGCGGGCTGCGTTTCTCGGTGCCGGGTCGCGAAAGTTCGGGATCGCGTTGGAAATGGCTTCGACCCCTGTCAATGCCGAACAGCCAGATGAGAAAGCTTTTAGCAAAAGAAACAGTGAAATGCCGGCGACCGGCGTACCGATATGCGGATGCAGGTTTTGCGGAACTTGCCCCGTTACGGTTTTAAATAAACCGACAACAATGATGACAATCAATGCAAATACGAACAGATAAACCGGGTATGCGAGCACATTGGCTGATTCCGTCAACCCGCGCAAATTCAAAATCGTAATGATCAGAACGAGAAAAACCGCAATCTGCACACTGTACGGATGCAAGCTCTGAAACGCGGAAGTAATGGCATCTGTTCCGGCTGAGACGGAAACGGCCACCGTTAAAATGTAGTCCACCAGCAAGGATCCGCCTGCAAGAAGGCCGGGGGTGACGCCGAGATTTTCTTTCGAGACAAGGTATGCCCCGCCGCCTTGCGGATAAGAGTAAATGACCTGGCGATAAGATAAAATGAGTGCAGCCAATAAAATTAAAATGCCGACTGTAATTGGAATAGAGTACCAAAATGCCAGCGTTCCCACTGTGGCAAGTACAATCAGCACCTGTTCAGGCCCGTATGCAACAGATGAAAGTGCGTCGGATGACAGAATGGCCAGTGCTTTTAACTTGGTCAGCTTCTGGCCTTCGAGTTCATTTGAACGCAGCGGTCTCCCAATTAACAATCGTTTTATCGTGGTGAACATTTGAATTGTCTCCTTTTATCTGCAGTGTTTCAAAATGCTTCCCCAAAAATAAGAAAAACCACAAAGAGAATTTATCTTCCCTGTGGTCTATTGCCCGATCACAGTTTCACATCCTCTCTTATAACGCTGACGGGGTTAGCTGTCGGGTTCGGGCATAAGAGTGGCCCTGCCTTTTTAAAAAAGGCTTCACCCCAAAGCGGCGCGCGGCCGCCAACCTGGTTCCCCCGTTCCGTTTCCGGATTAAGCGGTTCAGTTATGAAACACAAATTTTTCATACGACATCCTATCTTACTCCCGTTGCCATGGTTTGTAAAGACTATTTCGCAATTGCGTTTCGGTATGTCCATCTTTACCCGCCATATCCCCGGGCAAACTGTCTTTATTCACAGTACCTAATTTTCGATCATGCTTCTTTTGTAGAATATCCGAATGTGCCTAAAGCACGCAAAAAGCAAGGTTTTTCGGCAAATCCGGAGTAAAGAGATAAACAGAGTTAGGAAGGTAAAACCTGAGGATGAAAAGATGACCTCTTGGGGCAGGCGGATCAATTGGAAACATAAGACCAAAAGAGGCGCGAACCCGGTGGAATTGTCTAATTAGGAGCTCCATTCGGGCCCGAAATGTCCTTTTGAAGCCGTCAAAAAGACAAAACGAGCGGCATCAGGTAACGAAATGTCCTTTTGATCCTGTCAAAAGGACAAAACATGCCGCATCCGGGAATGAAATGTCCCTTTGATCCTGTCAAAAGGACAAAAGGAGTTGCATTCGGGCCCGAATTGTCCTTTTGAAGCCGTCAAAAAGACAAAACGAGCGGCATCAGGTAACGAAATGTCCCTTTGAACCTGTCAAAAGGACAAAACATGCCGCATCCGGGCCCGAATTGTCCTTTTGAAGCCGTCAAAAAGACAAAACGAGCGGCATCAGGTAACGAAATGTCCTTTTGATCCTGTCAAAAGGACAAAACATGCCGCATCCGGGAATGAAATGTCCCTTTGATCCTGTCAAAAGGACAAAAGGAGTTGCATTCGGGCCCGAATTGTCCTTTTGAAGCCGTCAAAAAGACAAAACGAGCGGCATTTAAATTAGTCTAAAAAGTGGACACGGAGAAATGAGATTAGTATATAATACAATCATCATTAAAAAGGACGTGTTCATAATGGGGAAACATTACGATCGGGAGTATAAGGATTATGCTTCAAAATTGGTGGTTGAGGAGGGGAGAAAGGCTACTGAGGTAGCTTATGAACTGGAAGTATCCTACAAATCGTTGTGCAGATGGGTTGCTGATTATAGGCAACGGGTAAAAGGTGAACAAACGGCAGAGCGCTACATTACCCCTTCAGAATTAGAAAAGATGAAAAAACAACATGAGAAAGAATTGGCTGAGATACGGGAGGAGAACGAAATCTTAAAAAAGGCCATGCGCATCTTCACAAAAAACCAGGAGTAAAATACCGGTTTATCCAAGCTCATTATGATGAACATTCAGTCGTGAAGATGTGTAAAGTCCTGGAGGTTTCTAAAAGTGGATATTACAAGTGGTTGCGCAACCAGGGGCCATCAAAAAAAGAGGCTTATCTGAAAGAAATTCGACAGAAAATAAGCAAGTCTTTTCATGAGAGCCAGGGGACGTATGGGAGTCCAAGAGTACACAATGACCTGGTTGAATGGGGCTATACCATTTCCCAAAAAACAGTAGCCCGCTTGATGAAGGAAATGGGTTTGTCAGCCTCGTCTAAAGAAAAGTTCGTTGTTACAACAGATTCCAATCACGATATGAAGATTTATCCTAATCTTCTCAAACGCCAGTTTAAAACAGAAGGGCCGAATCAGGTTTGGGTGGTGGATATTACTTATATCTGGACGCTTGAGGGCTGGGTATATTTATCATCCGTGATGGACTTGTTTTCGAGGAAAATAGTGGGATGGCGTATGGGCGGACGTATGAAAAAAGAGTTGCCAATCCAAGCATTGAATATGGCGATTACTTCAAGGCAACCTGGGGAAGGGCTGGTCCATCATTCAGACAGAGGATCCCAGTATTGTTCCAAAGAATATACAGATATTCTAAAAGCAAACGGAATACAAATCAGCATGAGCAGAAAAGGAGATCCATACGACAATGCTTGTATCGAATCTTTTCACGCCACTATCAAGAAGGATTTAATACACAGGAGGCGCTTTGAAACCAGGGCTGCGGCAATGAGAGCTATAAATTACTATATTAGCAGTTTTTACAATGAACGGCGAAAGCACTCCACCTTAGGGTATGTCTCACCCAACCAATTTGAGAGGAAACACCAGCAAATAACAGAAGAAAATATCTCATAAATTACTCAAATTCCTCTTACGGCGTCAGAGATGATCAATCACGCCTTTCGATTGATCATTTCTGATGCCTAACCAAACGAAGTGCGGTAGGGGTTTTAAATAAAAATATCTCAAATCTATGTGTCTACTTTCTTGACATAAGACCAAAACGAGCGGCATCAGGTAACGAAATGTCCCTTTGATCCTGTCAAAAGGACAAAACATGCCGCATCCGGGCCCGAAATGTCCTTTTGAAGCCGTCAAAAAGACAAAACGAGCGGCATCAGGTAACGAAATGTCCCTTTGAACCTGTCAAAAGGACAAAAAGAAGTTGCATCCGGGCCCGAATTGTCCTTTTGAAGCCGTCAAAAAGACAAAACGAGCGGCATCAGGTAACGAAATGTCCTTTTGAACCTGTCAAAAGGACAAAACATGCCGCATCCGGGAATGAAATGTCCCTTTGAACCTGTCAAAAGGACAAAAGGAGTTGCATCCGGGCCCGAATTGTCCTTTTGAAGCCGTCAAAAAGACAAAACGAGCGGCATCAGGTAACGAAATGTCCTTTTGATCCTGTCAAAAGGACAAAACATGCCGCATCCAATTAGACAAATTAGGCGAAAACCCGTTGAAAATGTCTAGTTAGGCGTTCTAATTGGACAAATCCAAGCGTAAAACCCGTTAAAAATGTCTAATTATGGTCTAATTAGGCGTTCCAAACGCCAAAATCCATTACGATCAGGATAGATTTGCTTATGGCTGTCCGGCGCACCAACAAAGAAAAAACCCGCAAGTTGCGGGCTTTTTTTAAAACTTAATTTTTTCTTCCAAAAAGGCTTTAAGTTCCGTGATTGGCACACGGGTTTGCTCCATTGTGTCACGGTCGCGGACGGTCACCATATGGTCGTCGCGCGAATCGAAGTCGTATGTGATGCAAAACGGTGTGCCAATTTCGTCCTGGCGGCGGTAGCGCTTGCCGATCGACCCGGTTTCGTCAAAATCAACCATAAACGTTTTCGACAAATCCGAAAAAATGTCGCGTGCTTCAGCTGATAATTTTTTCGACAGCGGCAAAACCGCGGCTTTGTATGGCGCAAGGGCCGGGTGCAGGTGCATGACCGTACGGCTTGTGCCGTCTTCAAGTTCCTCTTCTGCATAAGAGTCAATCAGAAATGCCAGTGCTACACGGTCCGCCCCAAGCGACGGCTCAATACAGTACGGAACAAAGCGTTCATTCGTTTCCTGGTCAAGATAAGTGAAATCCTCGCCGGAATATTCCATATGGCGTTTCAGGTCGTAATCGGTACGGGAGGCTATGCCCCACAATTCGCCCCAGCCGAACGGGAAGTTGTATTCAAAGTCGGTGGTCGCGTTCGAGTAATGGGACAGTTCTTCTTTTTCATGGTCGCGCAGCCGCAAGTTTTCTTCCTTCATGCCGAGATTCAGCAAAAATTCGCGCGCATATTGTTTCCAGTAGTCAAACCATTTGAGCTCTTCGCCCGGCCTGCAGAAAAATTCAAGTTCCATCTGTTCAAATTCGCGCGTGCGGAAAATGAAGTTCCCCGGGGTGATTTCGTTCCGGAAACTTTTGCCGATTTGGGCAATCCCGAATGGCAATTTTTTGCGCATTGTCCGTTGCACATTTTTAAAATTGACGAAAATGCCTTGTGCGGTTTCCGGGCGCAAATACAGTTCATTCGTGCTGTCTTCGGTTACGCCCTGGTATGTTTTGAACATCAGATTAAACTGGCGGATGCCGGTCCAGTCTTTGCTGCCGCAATCCGGGCAGGCGATGTCATGCGTTTTGATCAGCTCTTCCATTTTTTCAAACGGCAGGCCGTCGACAATCATGTCGATCCCTTTTTCATGCAGGGCATTTTCGATCAGTTTGTCGGCACGGTGCCGGGCTTTACAATGTTTGCAGTCGATCATCGGGTCGTTAAAATTGCCGAGGTGGCCGCTTGCTTCCCATGTGCGCGGGTTCATCAGGATCGCAGCATCGAGGCCGACATTGTACGGCGACTCCTGGATGAATTTTTTCCACCAGGCTTTTTTGACGTTGTTTTTGAATTCGACGCCGAGCGGGCCGTAATCCCAAGTGTTGGCAAGCCCTCCGTAAATTTCCGAACCCGGGAAAATAAACCCGCGGTGTTTCGCGTGCGAGACGATTTGATCCATCGTGACGCTCATTGTCATCTCTCCTTTTTTCATTGAAATGGTTTCCCCTGGGGACGGGAATGTTTCCATATAAAAAGCTCCCATCTCCAGGCAACAGCCTGGGGACGAGAGCTTGAATTCCCGCGGTTCCACCCCAGTTGATGCGGAATTTCCGCACCCACTTTCCATGAAAAAACTCCGGACTGCCGTTTCACCGGGTTCCTTGCCGGGCTTCCACCGCCCCCGGCTCGCTTGAAAGGAAAAGTTCCGGCTACTATTGATCCTTCATCGTCGCTATTTGAATAGAAATACTATACCAAACCTGGGCAGGACAAGTCAATGCCCGGCTTGCTTTGGAATGAATATTGTAATCGTGTTATTGTGCCGGAGGCTGCTGTGCTTTGCAAACCTTCTATTTTTGTCGGAATATCCGGGAGGGCGTACTGCTCCTGTCCGCCTTTCCGGTTTCCAAAAAGACACGCTTTGTCTTTCGAGTTTCCCATCTTTTTACATTTCATACAAAAGAGCCCCGGTTAATTGGGATTGGCAATTTGAAACAAGGTCAGCTTTTGTTCCATCAGGTTTAAAACCGGGTACCCTTCGACTTTAAGGACAGGCTGGTTTGGATGAAGCGGATGGATCCGGATAATGCTCCCTTTTATCCCGTTACGGAGTGTAATCGGCTGTTTCCAGTAATTTTCCATCAGGAAGTTGACAAACGGGAGGACAATTTCCCGATCGAGCCGGCCGGCATCAGCATCTGCCATTAATTCGTCAATCGCAAAAAACACCGGCTGCCTCCTGCGGTATGCGCGGTTGGAACAAATGGCGTCAAACGTATCCGCCACAGATAATATTCTGACAAGAAAAGGAATGGTTTTCCTGCCATCCGGGTAGCCTGAGCCGTCCAGCCGTTCATGGTGCATTAGGGTCCCTTTTAAAATCATCGGGTCGAGCGATGTTTTCTCAAGCAGCCGGTAACCCGCTTCCGGATGCTTCTTGATCAAGGCAAACTCTGCATCTGTTAGTCTTCCCGGTTTATTGAGAATTTGCGGGTCAATGGTGAACTTGCCAATATCGTGGAAAAGCCCCATTTGCGCCAGTAGGCTTTGCTTTTCAGGATGCAACTTCAAAATTTTCCCAATATTAGCAGCTATCAGCCCGACATGGATACAGTGTTTGAACAAATATTCGTCAGCAGAGAAATGCTCCATTAGTTCCAAAATAGACGTCCGGGTCGTAAACACTTCTTTGTAAAACTTGCGAAAATTTTTTTCCATACTCTCCACTTCTGCATCACAAAGGGTTGTTTTCACTTGAATGATGCGCTGGAGTTCTTCCATTTCATGGTAAATATTCTCATATAATAAGTCATGGAAGATCCCGGGCACTTCGGTGGCAATGCGCCTGCCGTCCAATTCCGGATCGCGCAGGACTTCATATTTATTTAAAATGGCAGCGAGCCTTTCTGTAAGAAACGTCCCTTTCCGCAGCAACAGGACGCCGCTATTGGAGTACAAATCTTCTTCTAACTTTTCCCCTTTTTGAAACACCATTGAAAAAGCTCCCCTTGAACGTACTTTTTTACATTTTAACACAGGAAATGTTCGTGAAAAGGAGCCTTTCCGATTTTTCTTAAAAAGTTCATTTATGTTCCGCTGCCTGCCATGATTTTCGACTTCAAACAACGGACCATCTCCGCGCAATTCTCAAACGGGGAACAGCTTTGTTTTTTTGAATCTCCGCCTCATTTCAAATTTCTCGTACTTTCCCGCGTTTCAGAAGATCTCGCCTACGCAATTTCCCGTTCTACTTCAACTTTTGGCGCGGGTTTCCTACTTCAAAAAACAAAATCCTCTCCGGACAGACATCGGGCTTTGCATGGTTGCTTGATATTCAGTTTTTTCAGCTTCCCGCCGCGCTTTCTGTTTCAGAAAACAGACCGCTCCCACGCAATTTTCGAGACAAACGGGCATCGGCTTTGCTTTACTTGGATTTCCGCATCTATTTCAGCTTTCCCGCCGCACTTCCTGTTTCGGAAAAAGACTGCTCCCATGCATTTTCCGCAACAAATGAGTATCATCTTTGCTTTGCTTGGATTTTCGCATCTATTTCAGTTTCCCGCCGCACTTCGGAAAACAGACTGCGTCAACTCATTTTCCCGCAACAAATGGGCATCGGCTTTGCTTGGATTCCTGTTTCTTTTTCAATTTTCTGCCGCGGTTTCCTGTTTCGGAAAACAGTCTGCTCCCAAGCAATTTCCCGCAACAAACGGGCATCGGCTTTGCTTGGATTCCTGTTTCTTTTTCAGCTTTCCGCCGCGGTTTCCTGTTTCAGAAAACGGATGACTTCCGCATAGTTTCCTGTAACGAGCGCCGGGTTTTGCAACGATTCCTCTATTCTTTTTGTAGCATCCGTTTCGACGAGAACAAATCCGGGAAACGCCTGCAGCTGGATCAACGGATTAATGCGACGGATATCTTCATATTGATAATGCAGCTCTAAGGACACATGATCCATTTCAAGAAACGGCACATGCTCTTCTTCGTACCAATCTTCATCTGTCACAACGATCAAAGTATAATAGCGCCGGTTTTCCGCTGCCCGTGAATTGCCTTTTTCACTGATGATCCGGTCAACGCAAATCAGGCAGCCCATTATGATGAACGCGAATACAGCGTACAGCCATAAATGGGACAACAACAGCAATACCGCTGTAATCAACGAAAGGATACTCAACCTTTTTGCCACCATTTGAAGCAGTAAAAGGACATCACTCATCATTCACGTCTCCCAATTCATGATGTAAAAAATACTTTCCTATATGATATGCCTGCATGGTTGAATCGGTGCTTTTCGTTTTCATTTTTTTGCAGATTGGAACATAATAAAAAAGCGAAAGCAAACAGGAAAGGAGCACTACCATGAGCAAATACGATAAACTGTTTGAACCAATTACGTTTAAAAGCGGCGTCAGGGCGGAAAACCGCATCGTGATGGCGCCGATGACCCATTATTCCTCGAATGATGACGGCACGATTTCCGCTGCCGAGCTGCGTTATTATGCAGAACGTGCCAAAGGGCCGGGGATGGTCGTGACGGCATGTGCCAATGTTACGGAAAACGGCAAAGCATTTACCGGGCAACCTGGCGCGCATACAGATGAAATGGTTGAGAGCATGAAAAAACTAGCACAAACGATTCAGCAAAACGGTGCAAAAGCGGTTGTGCAAATCCACCATGGTGGCCGCGAATGCCCGGCTGAACTCGTGCCGGGCGGGGATGTTGTGAGCGCAAGTGAAACAGATTCGTCAGACGGCAGCGTCCATGCACGCGCGTTGACGGGAGAAGAAACCGCTGAAATTGTGAAAGCATTCGGCGAAGCAACACGCCGCGTGATCGAAGCTGGTTTTGATGGCGTTGAAATTCACGGCGCAAACGGCTATCTGATTCAACAATTTTTCTCCCCGTATACGAACCGGCGTGAAGACGAGTGGGGCGGCAGTCTGGAAAAACGGCTTGCATTCCCGCTTGCTGTCGTCGATGCTGTGAAAAAAACGGTGGCGGAATATGCGGACCGGCCGTTTTTAGTCGGATACCGCTTATCCCCGGAAGAACCGTACGAACCGGGGATTACGATGGATGACACGTTCGCGCTTTTGGATGCGCTGATGAAAAAAGAGCTCGACTATGTGCATATTTCCCTGCAGCACTTCTGGTCTAAAGCCCGCCGCGGCGGTGAACCCGGCCGTCCGCGCATGGAACAGATCGTGGAACATGTCGCAGGCCGCGTGCCTTTGATCGGCGTCGGCTCCCTGCACACAGGAGACGAGGTTTTGAAGGCAATGGAAACCGATGTACCGCTTATTGCCCTCGGCCGTGAGCTTGTCATGGAGCCGCATTGGGTGGAAAAAATTAAAGCCGGCCAGGAGGATGCAATTCAAACCGCGTTAAGAAAAGACGACCGCGAACGGCTCGTTATTCCGGAACCGCTGTGGAAGATGATCATCTCAACGCCGGGCTGGTTCCCGTTTGCAGAATGACATCTGCATGTTGCACGGCATTGTCAAAGAATGAATGGCTGCGCTTGCGAGGCTCGGTTGATACACGAATTGAAGTTTACGTAATGGCCAAGGAATGAATGGCTTTGCCGCGAAGCTCGGTTGGCGATCGAATTGAGCATACGCAATTGTCAAGAAATGAATGGCTTTGCCGCGGAGCTCGGTTGACGACCGAATTGAGCATACGCAATTGTCAAGAAATGAATGGCTTTGCCGCGGAGCTCGGTTGACGACCGAATTGAAGTATACGTAATGACCAAGGAATGAATGGCTGCACCTGTCCAATCTGGCCTAGAGCTAAAGCCGGAGTATATAGATGCGATGGAATGGGCATCACTATATATAAGTTGGCATGCAATTTTTGGGCTGGAATTACCTACCTTCTCCAGTTATTGATTGGCACGCATTGCTGCGGGTTTTCAGCACGCGGCTTTTGCGCGACTTACGGCGTACCCGGATTGGTTCCCGCAAACACCGTTAACATGCAGGATTCTGCCTGGTGTAAGAACCACTATACTGCGAAAGAAAGTGCAAAAACACTGTTAACATGCAGGGTTCTGCCTACCTGCAGATTTAGAAACCGAACCCTTTTAAAAAAATGGGTTCGGTTTTCTTGACTTTTTTCACTTACAATATTAAACTAAGTTACGAAAAGTAAGTTTTAAAAACAGGAGGAATTTAGGATGACAAAAACAAAATGGGCAGTTGACTATGCACATAGCACCATTGATTTCACAGTAAAACATATGATGATTTCAAAAGTAAAAGGGTCTTTTCAAAAATTCGAAGCCGAAATCGAAGCTGATCCCCAAGATTTAACGGATGCAAAAGTTTCTTTTATTGTTGATGCCAGCAGCATTCATACGAAAAATGATGACCGCGATAATCATCTTCGTTCTGCAGATTTCTTAGATGTTGAACAATATCCGAATATTACATTTGTTTCCAAGTCGGTTACAAAGGCAGGGGACAATGATTATAACGTTACCGGTGATTTAACGATTCATGGCGTGACAAAAGAAGAAACATTTAAAGTCACATTTGAAGGGATTTCGAAAAACCCGATGAGCGGCGCGGAAACAGCTGGCTTTAGTGCAGAAGGGACCGTAAAACGGAGCAATTACGGCCTTACTTGGAACGCAGCCCTTGAAACAGGCGGTGTCCTCGTTGGCGATGAAATCAAATTTACGGTGGAATTAGAAGCAAGCAAAGCGGAATAATTGCGGAGGCGCCAATTTAGATTGGCGCTTTTTTCTTTGGGCAGATCATGCTTCTTATGGCCAAGGTTTTGGGATGCTTTTTTTCTATATAAATAACATAGCCGGACTCTAGGTGAAGAAAGGACTTCATTTTTGCGTGCTTCCTTAACATAGACGCGCCCTATGTGAAGAAAGGAAGTCTTTTTTTTGTGTTTCCTTAACGTAGACGGGTTCTAGGTGAAGGAAGGCCGTCTTTTTTTCACGCTTCCTTAACATAGACGCACTCTAGGTGAAGGAAGACCGTCTTTTTTCCGCGCTTCCTTAACATAGACGCACTCTAGGTGAAGGAAGACCTTCGTTTTTCCACGCTTCCTTAACATAGACGCACTCTATGTGAAGAAAGGCTTTCTTTTTTCCACGCTTCCTTAATGTAGACGCACTCTATATGAAGGAAGGCCTTCGTTTTTTCGCGCTTCCTTAACATAAATAAGAACTTTCCTCAATTGCTGTGATGTGCATCACAAATAAGCAGGTGCTGATGGTTTATGATGAAGGCAGCAATGAAATGGAGGAGTGAATTCGATGGAACGTTTTACAACGAGCCAGACTGTCGGGGAAATCGTAACCTTATTCCCAAAAGCGGCGGATCTGTTTAAAGCAAATCGTATCGATTTTTGTTGCGGCGGCAATGTGTCTGTGAAAGAAGCTGCGGAAAAGCGCAACCTATCAGCAGATGAACTACTTGATGCTATTTGCAACCTTTATGGCCAATATGCCGGAAAAGGCACTGAGCAAAATTGGAATGAAGCGGGCTATACGGAAATTGTCAACTATATTCAGGCCACCCATCACGCGTTTTTGCGCGAGGAACTGCCAAACTTGAGCCCGTATGTAACAAAAGTGATGCGTGTCCACGGCGGCAACCACCCGCATCTCATCGAAGTGCATAAACTGTTTAACCAATTAAAAACAGAACTGCTGGAGCATACTGAAAAAGAAGATACCGAACAATTCCCGGCCATTCGTGCATACGAAAGCCTTCCAACTGCCGCTAACCTGAAAGCCGCGACAGCCGGTTTGACCGATCTTGAAACAGAACATGCTGCTGTCGGGGAAATTTTGCACCGGCTCCGCGAAATTACGAATGACTATACGTTGCCGGAAGGGGCATGCCGTACATTCCAGCTCGTATACCACCGCCTTGAAAATTTTGAAAATGATACATTCCAGCACATTCACCTGGAGAATAATATTCTATTTAAGCGGTTGCTCGAAGAAGCCGTTTGACTTTTAAAAGGCTGTCCTCCCAGGCAGCCTTTTAAAAAGGGGCGGTTTGCTTTTTATTTTTCTTTCCTGGCCCCGGGGAAAGACAACTCGTTGCGCGTGCGTTCCTCTTTTGTCGTTTTGAGACCTCCAAAAGAACAGTTTGCTCGAATTCCAGCTCTCTTTTGTCTTTTTGAACCCCCCAAAAGGACAATTTGCCCCGGGTCCGGCTTTCTTTTGTCTTTTTGAAACCTCCAAAAGGACAGTTTGCCCGGATTCCAGCTCTCTTTTGTCTTTTTGAGACCTTCAAAAGGACAATTTGTACGGATCCCAGCTCTCTTTTGTCTTTTTGAGACCTTCAAAAGGACAATTTGCCCCGGGTCCGGCTTTCTTTTGTCTTTTTGAGACCTCCAAAAGGACAATTTGCTCGGATTCCAGCTCTCTTTTGTCTTTTTGAATCCCCCAAAAAGACAATTTGCCCGGATCCCAGCTTTCTTTTGTCTTTTTGAGACCTCCAAAAGGACAATTCACCCCGGGTCCGGCTTTCTTTTGTCTTTTTGAATCCCCCAAAAGGACAATTTGCTCGGATTCCAGCTCTCTTTTGTCTTTCATAACTCCGATGAAAGACATTTTGCTGCGTGGGCAACCCCCTTTTGTCTTTCATCACCTTGATGAAAGACAATTCGCTGCTCGGGCACTTCACTTTTGTCTTTCATAGCTCTGATGAAGAACATTTCACTGCCCGGACGCCCCTCTTTTGTCCTTCATCACCCCAATGAAAGACATTTCGCTGCCTGGACGCCTCTCTTTTGTCCTTCATCACCCCGATGAAAGACATTTCGCTGCCCGAACGCCTCTCTTTTGTCCTTCATCACCCCGATGAAAGACATTTCGCTGACCCGGGCGCTCCTCTTTTGTCCTTCATCACCTCGATGAAAGACATTTCGCTGCACGGGCACTTTACTTTTGTCCTTCATCACCCCGATGAAAGACATTTCGCTCCCACGACGCCCCCTTGTCTTTCTTTGCTTTAATTCTTACCGGCGGGAAAATCTTTATACCCCGAGCAGTTCCTCCGTCAGTTTTTCCTGGTGAATGAGGTATGTGCCTTTTTCCTGCGGGAGGATGAGGTTTTTTTCTTTAAGCTGGCGGATCGTGCGGCTGACCGTTTCACGGGTGACGCCGATCATGTTGGCGAGGTCGGAGTTGTTGAGCGGGGTTTTCACGAGGACAAACCCGTCTTTTTCCTGAACGCCATGTGTGCGGGTGAGGCGCAGAAAAAGTTTGACTACTTGCTCGTAAGCGTTGTTTAAAATCTGGGCTTCGAGCCGGTCCTGCAAGTCAAGGATTTCATCACTCATCACACCGTATAAAGTCATGGTCAGCTGCGGATTGTTGAGCAACACGTTTTCAAAATCAGTAATCCGGATCGCAACGAGATTCGTGTCTACAACCGCCATCGCATTCGCCGGGTAGCTTATTTTACGGAAAAAACCAACATGCGGGAACATGTCGCCATCGCGAAGCAGTGTGACAACTTGCTCTTTGCCGTTCGCATCGGTGCGGTAAATTTTCACTTCCCCGCTTTCAATAAAATAAACGGCTTCCTGCGGGTCCCCCTGGAAAAAAATATGCGCATCCTTTTCTGCATGCTTTTTAACAGATATATCGGCGATCACAGCCAGATCCGCGTCCCCGAGTCCTTTAAAAAGCGGCATTTTACGCAGGTTTTCCAAAGCGCTCACTTCCCTTCTTCAATAAAGTGCAATTATCCCTCAATTACTCGGTATTCTCCAAATTTCATAGATATCATTACGTAGCTGCAGGCGGCCTGCTGGACAAATCCCTCAACACACCCTATTGTACACAAAAATAAGCACACCGCCCAAAGTCAAAGTCAATGTTAAAAAAATAAGAGTGTCCCCCCTCGGAACGCCTCTTATCCTTCCTTCAATAAAGTGCAACTATCTCTCAATTACCCCGCGTATTCTCCAAAGCCAATGTTAAAAAAGAAGAGGGCCCCAATCGGAGCGCCTCTTATTAAGAAGGAATCGATTCTGTAGGATGGGCAGCCGTTTCCAGTGCTTCATTTTTGTCAAATTCTTTTTCCGTTTTGGAGATGACGACCGTCGCGACGGCATTCCCGATAATATTTGTGAGCGCGCGTGATTCAGACATGAACCGGTCCACGCCGATCAACAGCGCAATCCCTGCAACCGGGATAACCGGGAACGCAGACAAAGTCGCAGCAAGGGTAATGAAACCGGAACCGGTCACGCCGGCCGCCCCTTTTGATGTCAGCATTAAAATCAGCAGCAGCATAATTTGGTGCCCGATCGTCAGGTGCACATTATACGCCTGCGCAATGAAAATGGATGCCATCGACAAATAGATGGCGGTGCCGTCAAGGTTAAACGAGTATCCGGTTGGAACGACAAGGCCGACAACGGATTTTGAGCAACCAAAGTTTTCGAGTTTTCTCATCAGGGAAGGCATCGCCGATTCCGATGAAGAAGTCCCGAGCACGAGTAAAAGTTCTTCCTTTATATAAGCGATGAACTTGAAAATGTTGAAACCGAACGCTTTTGCAATCCCGCCGAGGACAAGCAAGATAAAAATGATCATCGTCAGGTAGACAGACCCCATTAATTCGCCGAGATTGATCAGCGAGCTTGCGCCAAACTGGCCAACTGTATATGCCATTGCCCCGAATGCAGCGATCGGTGACACTTTCATGACAATACCGACAATTTTAAAGAAAACTTCCGTCATGTCTTCAAAAAAGCGGATAACCGGTTTTGCCCTCTCCCCGAGGGATGCGGCAGCAACCCCGAACAGTACCGCAAAAAATAAAATTGGTAAAAGATCTCCCTTGACAAAAGCCCCGGCGATGCTTTCCGGAATAATACCGGAAATAAAACCGATAAAACCGTGTTCGCTGTCTTTTGCCTGTGTGACGAATTGTGAAACCTTGCTTGTTTTCGCATGGCTTGTATCAATGCCGTGGCCGGGTTGGATCAAATTCACGATAATCAGACCGATGGCGAGCGCAACCGTGCTGACGACTTCAAAATAGATAAGCGCCTTGCCGCCGATTCGACCGACTTTTTTCAAATCCCCCATGCCGCCGATCCCGATAATGACCGTAAAGAAGATAATCGGTGGGACGAGCATTTTGATCAGTTTAATAAACCATTGCGCGAGAATATTCAGTTCCGCGCCGAATTTAGGTGAAACAAGTCCTACAATAATACCCAGAATGATGCCGATAATGACTTGTACTGTAAGATTCCGAAAGTTGATCCTCATTTTCCATCCCCTCTGTTTGCGCTTACATTTTAGCGTCACGAACTATATTTCTATTATAGTACAGGTTTATCCCGTTTTCACTATTTTTATATTAAAAAAATTTTGCTTTTAAAAAATATCGGTGCAAGCAAAGCGCAAAAAAGCAGCGGAACAGTGCCCGCTGCCTTTTTCCAGCTGTCTTTGCAAGAAAGCTGAGACGTATGCTTCCAATATGAATAGTCAACCAATCCTTTTTCGCCACCAAGGTCTGTGCCCTTTCCCGGAACAAGTTTACACTTCCGGGACCGCTTCCCGCAATGCTTCTTCCAATTCTTTCCTGTACGCCTGTTCTGTCTCTTCATCCCAGGAAAATTCAGCGGCCATCCATGCTATAACCGGCTCTTTCCATTTGCGGACCCAGTTGATATCGAAGAAAAGGGCACCGGTACGGCGAATGAAGAAATCGACCGGTTTTACCACCATTTCTTGTTCCACTGCATATTTCAATACGGCGTACACTTCCCGCGGTAGCGGATAGTCGTCTTTCCAGCTTTTCGCATATGCATATACGTGATCCGCGTTCGTGCCGTATTTTTCCGCAATCGCCCGGCTTGCTTCCGCAGACAGGCCGCTTGCTTCGCCTTCTTTTGTTTTTGCTTTGACAAACGCCGGCAAATTTTCAGAGCCGCCCACATCACCGCCGGAAATCGGCAAGTGCTTCGTTTGGCACGGCTGAAAATTGCCGCCAAGCCTGCGTGCTACAAGATCTACAACCGTTTCCGCCATTTTCCGGTAACCGGTCAGTTTGCCGCCTGCGATTGTCACGAGGCCGCTGTCGGATTCCCAAATTTCATCTTTACGCGAAATTTCGGAGGCGTCTTTTCCTTCTTCGTAAATCAATGGACGGACGCCGGCCCAGCTTGATTCGACATCACGGGCTGTCACTTTGACTTTTGGAAACATAAAGTGGATCGCTTTTAATAAGTAATCAATATCTTTCGGGAGCGGTTTTGGGTGAATCGGGTCTTTGTCGTAAAATGTATCCGTTGTGCCGACGTACGTTTTGCCGCCGCGCGGAATGGCAAACACCATGCGGCCGTCCAGCGTATCAAAATACACGGCCTGCCGGAGCGGAAAGATACTTTGGTCAAACACAATATGCACGCCCTTTGTGAGGCGGAGGCTTTTGCTCCCTTTCCCGTCTTTATTGCGCATTTTATCACTCCACGGCCCGGTCGCATTGACGACCATTTTCGCCCGCACGTTTACGGTTTCCCCGCTGATCTGGTCACGAACAGTAGCACCCGAGATACGGCCGTTTTCGTACAAATACTCTTCCGCTTTTGTATAGTTGACAGCCAGCGCCCCGTGTGCGACTGCTGCTTTCATCACTTCAATGGTCAGCCGCGCGTCGTCCGTCCGGTATTCGACATAATAACCGCCGCCTTTCAGCCCATCTTTTTTGATCAGCGGTTCCTTGTTTAAGGTTTCCGAAGCCGACAGCATTTTCCGGCGTTCCGTTTTTTTCACGCCGGCTAAAAAGTCGTACAGCCGCAAGCCGATATTCGTTGTAAATGCGCCGAACGTCCCGCCCTTATGGAACGGCAGCAGCATCCATTCCGGCGTTGTCACATGCGGGCCGTTTTCATAAACGATGGCGCGCTCTTTTCCGACTTCCGCCACCATTTTTACTTCAAATTGTTTCAAGTACCGCAGGCCCCCGTGGACAAGTTTGGTTGACCGGCTTGATGTGCCCGCCGCGAAATCCTGCATCTCGACAAGCGCTACAGACATGCCGCGCGACACTGCGTCAAGCGCAATGCCGGCCCCTGTAATGCCGCCACCGATCACAAGCAGATCGAACGTTTTATCCTTCATGTTTTGTAAAACTGTCCCGCGCTGTTTTCCTGAAAATTCCATTTTCGTCCCCTCCTTCAAAATAAAAAGAGACCTGAACCATGCATTATGGAAAACTCCCATAAAACAAGCCAGGTCTCTCTGCATCTCTTGACATTTTATGAACTTGTTTTTATTATAACAGACCTTCCACTGATTTTCAGCTGTTATGCACCGGGAAAATGTAGTAATCCCCGTTTCTTGCCGTTGCCCCGTTAGATAAGGCAGCGCATCAAAACATAGAAGGCAATGGCGCCCGAATCATGCGAGGCAACAAAGCAATAGCTGGCCACGTAAACTCACAGGTTAAGCTGGCGCAGAACTATTGATTGCCTGCTAGTATTGCGGCTACAAAGAATCCAAGGTGTTATTGCCATGGTATCCCTGCAAGCTTTTTAAAAGCAGGGACCGCCTGCAACAGCTATGCTGCACAGGTTAAGCGAGATAAACTGTGTTGCCTACTGCGTGCCCGCTTCCGTATGGCTGCCCAGTTCAGTGGCAGGGTAGCAAGATAAGCCGTGTTGCCTCTACATACCCGGTTCCGTACAGCTGCTCAATTTGGGTCGCAGGTTAACCTAGATAAACCACGTTGCCTACTGCATGCCCACTTCCGTATGACTGCCCAATTTGGTCGCAGGCTAAGCCAGATTACCGCGCTGCCTGCAGCAATCTGCAAATCTATTTAAAGGCAATGGTTGCACGGATTGCTTTTTTCCATCCGTCATATAAGGCTTCGCGCTCTTTTTCCGCGAGTGACGGTTCAAATTTGCGTTCCACTTTCCACTGGCGGGCAATTTCTTCACGCGATTCCCAGTAACCGACCGCAAGCCCCGCCAAATATGCGGCGCCAAGTGCTGTAGTTTCGCTCACAACCGGGCGTTCAACCGGCACGCCCAACATATCGCTTTGGAACTGCATGAGAAAATTGTTTTTCACTGCGCCGCCGTCCGCACGCAATGTTTTAAGCGGCAATCCGGAATCCGCCTCCATCGCGGCAAGCACATCTTTCGTCTGGTAGGCGAGCGATTCAAGCGTGGCCCGGATAAAATGTTCTTTCGTGGTGCCCCGTGTCAGCCCGAACACCGCGCCGCGCACATCGCTTTCCCAGTACGGCGTCCCAAGCCCGACAAATGCCGGCACGACATACACGCCATCTGTCGAATCGACCCGTTCTGCATACGATTCACTTTGGGCGCTGTCTTTGATCATGCGCATCCCGTCACGCAGCCATTGAATTGCTGACCCTGCCACAAAGATGCTGCCTTCAAGGGCATACTCGACTTTGCCGTCAATGCCCCATGCAAGCGTCGTCAGCAATCCATGCTTGGAAGAAACGGCTTTTTCGCCGGTATTCATGAGCATAAAGCAACCGGTGCCGTACGTATTTTTCGCCATCCCATCTTCATAGCAGGCCTGCCCGAACAGCGCCGCCTGCTGGTCGCCCGCCACGCCTGCGATCGGAATTTCCTCGCCGAAGAAATGGTACGGCGCAGTCTGTGCATAAACATGGGAGGAAGGTTTGACTTCCGGAAGCATCGCAGCAGGAACGTCCAGCATTTCAAGCAGCTCGGGGTCCCACTTCAAATCGTAAATATTGTACAAAAGTGTCCGGGACGCGTTCGAATAGTCGGTAACATGGGCTTTTCCGCCTGAAAATTTCCAGATCAGCCAAGTGTCGATTGTTCCAAACAGGAGCTCGCCTTTTTCAGCGCGTTCTCTTGCCCCGTCAACATGGTCGAGGATCCATTTGATTTTTGTCCCGCTGAAATACGGGTCGATAAGGAGCCCGGTTTTTTCACGGACCATATCAGTATAGCCTTTTTCTTTTAAATCGGCGCAAATGTCCGCTGTCTGCCGCGACTGCCAGACGATGGCATTGTAAATCGGATGCCCGGTGTTTTTATCCCAGACGACCGTTGTCTCCCGCTGGTTGGTAATTCCGATCGCGGCAATCTGTTTCGGCTCCACATCCGCTTCTGTCAAAACGGTCGTCATAACCGCTAGCACCGATGCCCACACTTCATTTGCATTGTGCTCCACCCAGCCAGGCTGTGGAAAATACTGGTGAAACTCCTGCTGGGCTGTATGCACAATTTCCCCTTTTTGGTTAAAAAGAATGGCCCTTGAACTCGTTGTCCCCTGGTCAATGGATAAAATAAATTTCTCCATCCCGTTTTTTCCTCCTTACGCTCTCGTTTTCTTGTTTTCTATCATCCATACTATCAATAATACAAGCAAACTCGTTAGCAAAACACCCCAAAACGCGGGTGTCCAATCATTCTTAAATACAGCCCGGTAAAAAACACCCCCGAGAGAACCCCCGAGCAGCGGACCGGCAACCGGCACCCACGCATAGCGCCAATTCGAAGGCCCTTTTCCTGCAATCGGGAGCAGAAAATGGGCAATTCTCGGGCCAAGATCGCGGGCAGGGTTGATCGCATAACCCGTCGTCCCGCCAAGCGATACCCCGATCGCGACAATCAGCATGCCGACGATGAACGGGTTCAGCCCTTCCGTAAACTTATTCGCGCCGATTGTCAGTACGCCGAGCACGAGAACAAAAGTCCCGATGATTTCACTGATAAGATTCGCAAAATAATTTGGAATGGCCGGCCCGGTTGAAAATACGCCAAGTTTGGCGCCGGGATCGTCCGTCTCCTTCCAGTGCGGCAAAAAATGAAAAAATACGACGGCAGCACCGATCATGGCCCCGACCATTTGCGCCAGAATATATCCGGCCACTTTCGGCCATGGAAAATCCCCGTTAAATGCAAGCCCGACTGTAAGCGCAGGATTTAAGTGAGCGCCGCTGTATTTTCCGACTGCATAAGCCGCCATGGCCACGCCAAGCCCCCACCCGAACGAAATGACAATCCAGCCGCTCTGGTAGGCGAATGATTTTTTCAAATTGACATTGGCGCAGACACCGCCGCCAAAAATAATGAGTATGGCTGTGCCAACCAATTCTGCGAAATATGGATTCATACCCCTTCCTCCATTTCCAATGAATTAAAAGCTGATCCGACAACACTCCGGTCCCTTTCATCAAAAAAGAACAAAAAGACCCACGACGCCCGCAAATTTGTTGCGAATGGAGTGGATCTCTTTGTTCTCCTGCCAAGTTTATTAACTTATGTATGATGATAACGCTTACTTTAAATTTTGTCAATCCATGTTCACAAAAAAATATATACCGGATTTTTCCAGATTTTGTTGAAAGAAGCGGACATCCTTGCCAGCAGACTTAGGATTCCGCTGGGCTGCATTCGGCTCCAATGGGAGAATGTTTCACATCGCTTCCACTTCTGGTTAGGAGTCGGCTTGTCAATATGCCCGCTGTACACCCGGGTGCCGTCCCATGCAAAAAAACCACTGCGGCCGCCCGGAACAGCCGCTTATCTTTATTTCTTTTCCAAAAAGGCTTCCCACAATTCCGTGTCCGAGGTGGTGATGCCTTCCGCTCCGGCTTTCAATGCTTTTTCCACATCTTCCCGCGTACGGATCAACCCGCCTGCAAAAATTGGAATGCCAAGCCGTTCCTTTACTTCGGTGATCATCCATGGCGCTATTCCCGGCAAAACTTCAATATAATCAGGTTTCGTCCGTTCAATTAATTTGTAACTTTTCTCGAGCGCATGCGAATCAATTAAAAACATTCTTTGGATCGAGACGACTCCCTTTTGCTTTGCTTTTTGTATGACATTGGCTTTTGTTGATATCAGCCCGAAAGGTTGATACTCCTGGCATAAATATTCCGTTGCGTAATCATCACTCTTTAGGCCTTGGATCAAGTCCACATGGTAAATCATTTTTTTGCCTTCCGCCTTCGCCATTGCCGCAACGTATTTGAGCTGTGAGATGTGCAGCTCGAGAAAAATCCCGATTTCATAATCACTTTTTAAAAACCTTTCAAACTCCTTCATGTTAACAGAAGCCGGAAGAATTCTTTGAGAAAAGGCCATTTTTTCTCCTCCTTATATTAGTGCAAATTTAGTTTACCACGTACGATGGGCCGGTACGCATTGTGTATATGACAAGATTTTCCCGGCTGTGTGTGAATCGTGTCTTTTGAGGGGACTGTCCCCGGGAATTTTTCATTTTCTGCTGTCATCGTGAAAAAGATGAGTGAATGTTTCACGCAGCTAAAAACAGATGAATCAGACCAAGTGGCTCATTTGGTTGCATAAAAGCCAGCTCTCTTTTTATTCAGTTTAGGCCATTTTCCACGTGTATATTGTATATGATCGGGTTTTAAAAGCAACATATTTTGAAAGAGGGTTTTTTTATAGGTAATTTTGCATCCCCAAAATTGAGTTTTCAAACAAAAACGGTAAAGACATTCATTGAGATTTCTTGATGTAAAGGTGTCTTTACGTAAAAAGATATTTACATTTTTGAATAAACCGGATATACTGTTTGTAAAGATACTCTTACTTTATTGAGGAAAGGAAAAATCATTTAAACTTATACATATCAGGAGATACTCAGCTATGGTTAAAAACAACATTAAGTTACTAAGAAAAGAAATCGGGATAACGCAAGAACAGCTTGCAAAAGAATTAAAAATTACGCGGCAAACAGTCATTACGATTGAAAATCACCGTTATAATCCCAGTCTTGAGCTTGCGCTTAAAATTGCTAAGTTTTTCGGCAAAAATGTAGAAGAAATATTCTTTTTAGAGGAGGGTGAAGACAGTGCCGTCTAATTATAAAAGAAAGCCAATAAATATTTGGTTATGTATTGCTACTGTAATTGTAATTAATATATTTGTTGCTATATTTGAGCATCCCTTCCCAATTTGGTCACTTGTTGGTGATGTAATTGCAATCTTTGGAGTCTGGGAATACAATACGGATTTAAAAAAACAAGAGGACGATGATGAGGTAGTAGAAGATGAACGTACTATGAAAATCGAAAAAAATACAACAGAATATTTCTTTTTTGGGTTATGATCTTTGTAATAGCTGCTTTAGGAGTAATGGCTGTACTTGGTATAAAGTCTGTTTCAATTGAGGATATGATCTTAGCTCTATGCATTCTATTGCTTGGTAGTTTTACTCTTACCAGTTATCTATCCAGAAAAAAATAGGAACCCGGTTACTTAATTGTCAGGCTGGTTATACCAAAAGAAAATAGTAAAAGACAAGCGGTGATACCTTTAGCTTATAAAATTGGAATCGTATCCAATGCTGAAGTATCGGTGCCCCAACACCATACAGAAAGGGGGAATATTGTGATCAATGTAGAAGATGTGATTTCTTATAACTTTAATTTTTTAATCTATATTCATAACGCTTATACCAATTTGGAAAATGAAGGCGATAAGTTTCCTTATCTGCCTCTTGAAAGAGAAGGTTTTATTGATAGGAAGTCTTTCTTAGAAAAGGGTAAAGAGATATGGGGGGAATGTTTGCGTTCTGATATACAGGAAGAAGATATTCAATATTGGCTAGCGGAAAAATTTGATTTTCGAGTTTTATTTTCCAAAAATGATTATGGTGAAAGGAATTATCGATTGTTACGAAAGACATTTAATTCTTGGTTTGGGGAAATCGGATATCGAAGCTTAGAATTGCAGGGAGAAGTATGGGTACCCTATGTTTACGAACAATTGGCTGAAAATAGCAAAAAATATGATTGCGATATTTTTTTGGAAATTATCTTTGATGAGGGGCCTAAAGAGTGGAAAATATATTCTGATCAGCATTACTTTATTACGATCCACGATCATCCAATGAATGGATCTCATATTCTGCTCGATATATTTAAAAATGATTGAAAAATATGAGGTATGATATATTCGTCACACCCCTAAAATTCCGTTCAACCCATATGGATCAAGTAGCTGTATCCAAATTCTTTCCCAGTTCCCAACTGTGTTCGTGCTGCAAGCTACCAAAATAAAGACGTTTAAAACCTGGCAGTATGGGGATGGGAATGGCCGAATTGCCATATCTAATACCCACCATATAAACCGGGATTTGACCGCAAGTATCAATCTTAAAAACGAGGTCATAAGGTTTCTAACCGTAGGAACTTCGGGATTCGCCTGCTCAACAAATATTTAACAAAAAAGAGAGGGGAAATTTTGTGAAAAACTTTGAAGGAATATCTTTTGCGCTCTTCATTTTTTCGGCATTGGTTTATTTAATTTTTATGTTTGGAAATGTAGACTTATTTCCCGGACAAATAATATTAATAATTTTGACTGTGTTCCCTATTGTCGGATTAATTCTTGCCTTTAGTAGCAAAAGTGACGGCTTCATGAAAGTAATTAGCATTATCGGGAATCTTGCTGTTCTAATGATTGCTGTTATTGTGCCGGTCATCGTTACTTCATTTTTTTGGAATCAACCATAGCGAACTGAATTAAAAAGCAACATGGCCAAAACCACGTTGCTTTTTTATTAGCATCGCAAACCACGAGGTTGGAGGGCGCTTGCTGGTGTTTGAAACCGAAAGTGCGTTTATCCAGATTGGGATCCGTTTTCCTTTTAGGCAGAGCACATTAAAACAGAGTCAACAGGTATAAATGAAGAGCTGTCTATTCAATTCCTTGTCAGTATTTGGAATCTCCCATAAAGCAGTGATGGGAATACTTTAGCCAGAAGTTCAACAGATTTACTAAGGTTTCGAGCGTAAAGAGAACCGTCGATAACAAAAGCCGTTACCCGGTCTATAGATGTCAAAGTTTTGTGGCTGTGACTCCATACACGAAATCCCCCGGGCAACTGCCTTGGTGGTCTCAATAAACAAAGCTAAAATAAAGAAAAATCAAGATCAAGCAGACAGTGCCAATTTTTTGCCTGGCTGCAACTTTTTTATAAAATTCTATGATAAGGTGAACAAAGAAATAAAAGGCTAAGATGAAAAAAGAAATATGGACATGATCGAAAGTTGCGAATAAAAGAACCGGTAGAAAGATCAAAAGCCAAATATAAGTACTCCTCCATATTTTAATAAACTTTTCCATAAGTTCCCCCTAAATAAAAAAAGCATCTACGCTTTCTAATATTTCTACATCCAGTCCAAAAACTCCTGCTAAATTCCCTAAACAGTAATGTCTGTTTCGTGACGCCATCACACCTGTAAACGATTTAAAGATTCTCAAGGACCATCCATTTGATTCTCACATCATGAACATTACGAACCATTCTGCATTCTGATTTACTTCCTGGAAAAGATCACGGCCGGCTGATGCGTTTGGCAGCCGGCCGTTGTTATCCTGTTTCTTATTCCTTAACGTATAGCGCCTCAGGCACTTTATCTAAAAGCGGGGTCACCGGACCGTTGCTGACAAGGGCGAGGTGGTGCATTGCCCGCGTTCCGACTGTATATAGCAGGGTGCGTTCTGCTTCATCTTTATACACAGACGCGGAAGCATCGAGCACGATGACGCTGTCAAATTCCAGCCCCTTCGCAAGATAAGACGGGATCAGGATGATGCCTTCCGGAAGATCGCTGTATTCTTTTTCAATAAAGGTCAGATCCAGTTCTTCCCGCAATGTTTCATACGCTTCGGCACACTGTTTCCGTGACTTGCCGATGATCGCAACGGTATTGCTATCTTTTGCGTATTTTTTCGCAAACCGTACAACTTTTGCCAAAGCTTCTTCCTTGCCGCGGGCCACCGTAACAACCGGCAAATCGCCTTCGCGTTCAAACCATTCAATCTTCTCCCCGCCCGCTAAAATTTCTTTCGTAAAGCGGGTGATCTGGGCAGTCGAACGGTAGCTTTTCGTCAAGTATACGACCTGCGCTTTTTCTTCACCGAAAATTTCCTTAATCAGCTCCATCTGCGAACGGCCGCTTGTGCCGAATATGGACTGGTTCAAGTCACCGAGCATCGTAAACTTGCTGTACGGGAACAAATAGCGCAAATAGGCAAGCTGGACCGGCGAATAATCCTGGATTTCATCAATAAACACATATTTGATCGAACTGCTCGTAGCTTTGCCTGTCAAAAGGTCAAAGAGATACAAAAACGGCACGGTATCTTCATAGGGCAACCAGCCTTCACGGAAAGCGGCGCGCGTTTTTACATCAAGCCGTTCTTCCGTACCGGGAACAAATTCTGGTGCGCGCCGTAAAAAATCAAGATACTGGGCACGGATATGGAGATAATGGAACGTTTTAATTTGTTTTCGGATCGAGCTGAAGCGGCGGTTGACAATTTTACGTGCCAGAAATTCTTTCTCATAATTGGACTCGCTGAACGAATCATGGTTCTTGCGCGATTTGCGCTCGGCATATTGATGGGCGGCAAGATAGGCTTCCGTCCCGAGCAGTTCCATTTCTTCTTCGACCCAAGGCTTTTTCCGCTCTTCTTTTGCAATCTGTTCCAGTTCTTTCAGCAGCTTTTTGCTGACAAGCTGAAACCGGTTCGGCAGCGAGTAACTTTTATCATAGGCATAAAACAGCTCAGAAATTCTTTCCTTCGGGATAATCGTCTCGCCTTTAAAACGAATGTCACGGAAAATGATGCCGCCGTTTAAAAGTTTTTCCGCATAATCCCGAACGGCATGGAAAAAGGCAAGGCTGCCTTTGATTTGTGCTTCTTTCCTGTTTTCGGCTTTGCCTTCGAGCGCTTCTTCCATTTGCTCGAGCAGGCTTTCGACTTTTAGCTTTTTGCCAGCGCGTGCCTGGGCAAACTCCAGGAAAGTCGTCTGCTGCATATTATTTTCCCCGAGCTCCGGGAGCACTTTTGACACATAATGATTAAACAGCTGGTTCGGCGAAAATAAAACAATTTGCTCGGAGTTGAGCGAATCGCGGTACCGGTACAGCAAATACGCAATCCGCTGCAGGGCAACCGATGTTTTTCCGCTTCCGGCGGCCCCTTGCACGAACAGAAGATTGCTTGAAACATCACGGATAATCCGGTTCTGCTCTTTCTGAATCGTCGCCACAATATTTTTCATATGGGTGTTTGCGTTTGCCCCAAGCATTTCCTGCAGCATTTCATCGCCGATCGAGATCCCGGTATCAAACATCGCTTCAATATGGCCGCGCCGGATTAAAAACTGCCGTTTCAAATCCATGATGCCTTCGCGCCTGCCGTCCGGCGCCTGGTACGAAACCGGGCCGGGCACCCCGTCATAGTAAATACTGGAAATCGGCGCACGCCAATCGTACACGAGATACTCATCCTCATCCCGGTAGGAAGCAATACCGATGTAGATGGGCTCGGAAGGTTCCCCTTCTTCATGAAAATCGACGCGGGCAAAATACGGCGAATAAATGAGGCGGTCAAGTTTTTTCACGTCTTTTTCCATATGCCCGTAGCTCCGTTCGCGTTCAGCAAGCAGTTCTGCCTGCTGGCGGACGCTCGCCGATGTTTCCACGACATCATCCGGCTCATCGAGGTTCACCGTTACGTCTTCCCAGAACGTATTGCGGATTTCCTGTGCCTCGCCGCGGACAGCCCTTACTTTGGAAAGCAGTGTTTCTTTTTCCTGCTTCATTTTTTCAATTGTATAATCAACGCGTTTTTGTTCCTTTAACCATTCTTCATCATGTGGCATAAAACCGGCCCCTTCCTGACAAGTAAGAGTATAGAAAATTTTTCTTAAAAAAATGAACAAACTATCTTAGCTCTGTTGCCTGCTGTAAAAGTAGTCATCATGCAAATTGGCTTGATGTCAAAACATAAGTTCATTTTATATGGCATGAAGCGGTATACCCCGGCATCCCAACCAGTAGGGAAAAATGTAGCACCGCAAGCAAATAAATTTGACAATGGGATGAGGAGATGCTATAATTAAGATGGTAAAATGTATATTCCCCATCCGTTGCACTCCGCATCTTAGTATACCACGTTTCCGCCTGATTTTCCAATGTCTGGTCTGTTCTCTTTTGCCATTCCATGTTTTTTCCGCTCTGTTGCCTGCCACAAAAAGTAGTACTCATGCCAAATGGGCGCTCGGGGTTGAAGTAAAAATTTAAGTTATTTTATAGAGAAGACCGCATAATCTCTCATCTTGCCATTCTTTTTCTTCATTTCCCTTTTTCAAGCATAAAGTGATGCACGCTGGCAAAACCTATCCGTAATACTGTTTGTTGGAGGTTGCTAACGTGGAAAATCCAGTACTGACCATTGTCGTTCCCTGTTACAACGAAGAGGCTGTTTTATACGAAACGGAACGCCAGCTGACGGAAATGGTGTATTCCTTGATGAACGAAGGCCTGATCAGCCCGAAAAGCAGTATTTTGTTTGTCGATGACGGCAGCCGTGACCAAACATGGCCGATGATCGAGGAAATTGCAAGGAAAAACCGACTTGTCAAAGGATTGAAGCTTTCGCGCAATTTTGGGCACCAAAAAGCACTACTTGCCGGGCTCGAAACAGCAAAAGAAGAGGCTGACTGTGTCATTTCCATCGATGCCGATTTGCAGGATGACATCTCGGTTATGCGCGAATTTCTATTGAAGTTTCACGACGGCTGTGACATTGTGTACGGCGTGCGGAAAAAGCGGGAGAAAGATACCTTTTTTAAAAGAGCGACTGCCCAGGGGTATTACCGGGCAATGAAAAAACTCGGTGTTGATCTCGTATACAATCATGCGGATTACCGGCTGATGAGCAAGCGTGCGCTCGAGGAGCTTTCCCGCTTTCCTGAGCAAAATTTATTTTTGCGCGGTGTGGTGCCGTTAATCGGCTTGCAAACGGCCGAAGTGCTTTACGACCGGAAAGAACGGGCAGCCGGCGAGAGCAAGTATCCGCTCAAAAAAATGCTGGCGTTTGCCTTTGACGGCCTTACTTCTTTTAGTGTGGTGCCGATTCACTTTATTACCCTTGTCGGTTTGTTTACTTTTTTATCAAGCACCATCGCCGGCTTGTATGCACTTTTTGTAAAAATTTCCGGCCATGCGGATGACGGCTGGGCTTCGATTATCATCTCCATTTGGTTTTTAGGCGGCTTTATGTTAATGAGTATGGGGTTAATCGGCGAGTATATTGGTAAAATTTACCAAGAAACAAAAAGGCGTCCGCGCTACACGATTGCGCAGGATGCACAGCAGGAGACAATCAGCCAGCAATTGTTGCGGACACAGCAGGATTCGGCAAAAAGGATTAATTGACAAGCCTGTTGTCGCTTTTTACGTCGTATCAGAAGCGGTGGTTGGCTTGTTCCACCCCGCCGCTTCCTTCTATCTCGCTTTTTTGGGAAGCCGTGTTTTCGTATGCGGCAAAGCACCTCGGTGAACGCGTAAACACGGGCTTCTTTTCTTTCAGGTCATTTTACGAAAAGAGCCGCGAAAACCACAGACCAGCCTGTAAGGACCGGAACGAAACCTAGGCTCCCTCAAGTGCAAAAAAGCGAAAGGCACACATCATCCTTTCGCTTTTCCTGCTTCAAAATGGAATCACGCCAATCACCAATGCCACAATGATCATAACGAGTGCCGATACGCACGCCCATTTTAAGAAAGCACGTTGCAAATCACCAAACTCGGCACCGACCATGCCGACCAGCAGATAGGTGGATGGGACGAGCGGGCTCAGCAAATGGACCGGAAGCCCGAGCAATGATGCCCTGCCAATTGCCTCCGCACTAATGCCGTACGCTGCTGCTGCTTTTGCAACGAGCGGGAGAACGCCGTAATAAAATGCATCATTGGACATGAAAAAGGTAAACGGTGCACTGATGACTGCCGTGATGACGGCAAAATGCGGTCCCCAGGCTGCTGGAACGTGGGTAATCAATGTGTTTGCCATTGCATCAACCATTTTTGTCCCGGACAAAATGCCTGTAAAAATCCCGGCTGCAAAAATCATCCCCACAACCGACATCGCATTTCCAGCATAGGCTGCAACCCTTTCTTTCTGGACATCCATATTCGGATAGTTGACCATCGCCGCAATGGCAAAACCGAGCATAAACAAAACCGCTGTCGGCAGCACTTCCATAATGAGCCCAACAAGCAGCGCAATCGTCAAAAGGCCGTTGAACCAAATGAGTTTCGGGCGCTTTAATTCATTCCCCTCACCGACTGCAACTGCTGCAGCCTGTTCCAAAATTGCTTCATTTTCTGAGCTGATGATCCCCAGCCGTTTTCTTTCTTTACGCCCGAGATAAAAAGCAAGGAGAAAGACAAATAGCAAGCCGCCGATCATAGACGGAATCACCGGCGTGAACAGATCTGACGTCTCGAGGCCGAGCGCGCTCATTGCCCTGGCTGTCGGGCCTCCCCATGGCAGCAGGTTCATCACGCCCGATCCGGAAACGGCAATGCCCGCAAGCACGAGCGGTTTCATGCCGATCCGCTGGTAAAGCGGCAGCATCGCGGATATAGTAATCATATAGGTGGTCGTGCCGTCCCCGTCAAGCGATACCAAAACGGCTAAAACCGCTGTCCCGATCGCAATTTTGAGCGGATCCCCTTTTACGAGTTTTAATATTTGCGAGATCACCGGGTCAAATAACCCCGCGTCGATCATGAGTCCAAAATAAAGAATGGCAAATAAAATCATAATGCCGGTCGGCGCGACGCTTGTAACCCCCTCGATCGCCATCTTCCCGATTCCTTTCCAAAACCCGCCGATAACCGCAAAAATGACCGGCACCAACATCAACGCAATCATGGCGGAAAGCCGCTTCGTCATGATCAAAAACATGAAAACAATAATCATCAAAAAACCCATGAACGCCAACAAAACAGCCACCCCTTCGTTCATTTCTTTCAGTTTACCCAATGAACCAACCATTGTAAGCGTTTTCAACATATTTGGTATAAAATCTATTTTGACTATTTTGTTCATTTTGTTCACGAACAGAAAAGGGGGAAGGGTGCAAAAGCAACATGTGCCCAGTACTCGCTAACGAAGCCGGCCGATCTAATGGTCGGTGAGCCTCGTGCAAGAGCAACACGTACCCAGTACTCCCCAGTATCCCGTCACGGTCCCAACACTTATGGAAAACCCGATTTCCATTTTTTGTAACCCTCGTTTTCACAACCTGCCGTACAGGCGTTTAAACAAGATAATATTTCCGCTCCGGCCTGCCGACGATGCCGTATTCGACTTCTGCTCTGCACGTCCGGATGGAAACCAGGTATTCCAAATAGCGGCGGGCGGTTGTCCGGGAGGCGCCGATTTTTTCAGCGACCTGTTCGGCGGACTGCCCCTGGTCCGGAATTAGCACTGCTTTTACTTTGCTCAGCGTAATCGCATCAATTCCTTTCGGCAGCTCCGTTTCCTGCGTCCCCGCTTCCCGGCGTGGCGACCCGAACAGCGAATCAACCCAGGCCTGATCCACCGTACCCGCTGTTTCCAGGAGGCGCTTTTTATCCAGATACTTTTCGACCGCCTCCTTAAACTGCTTAAGTGAAACCGGCTTGATTAAATAGTGTTCCACCCCATAATGAAGCGCCTTTTCGATAAAATCCTTTTCCGCAGCGGCTGTAATCATCATAATATCGAGATGCGGCGACAATGCCCGCAGGTCAGGAAGTAGATCAACACCGAGCCGGTCGGGAAAATATACATCCAGAAGCAAAAAATCCGGAGACTTTTCCTCCACAAGCGCCAGCGTTTCTTTTGCATTCAAGGCTTTGCCAACCACTTCGAAACAAGGGAACTCCGCCAGAAATTTTTCATGGACAAGCGCCACGCGGAAATCATCCTCGGCGATCACCGCTTTTATTGTTTTCAACTGTCGACACCCTCCCTTTTCGGCAAATAAACCGTAAAAACCGTTCCTTCCCCGGGGTGGCTGTGGACTTCAATAAAACCCCCGAGTTCGGACACAGCATGAGCGGCATTGGATAAGCCAAACCCTCTGTTCGTTTCTTTTGTTTTTGTTGAAAAACCCCTTTCAAATATATGTGCGAGGACCGCTTCTTCCATGCCAGGCCCGTTATCGCTGATTTCAAATACAATGTCATCCCCCATATCTGTCGCAAAAAACAAGACAGTCGGGTGATCGGTTTTCCCTGCTGCTTCAAAAGCATTGTCGAGCAGATTGCCAAGCATGACAATCAGCCGCATCACATCGATTTGCTTTGGCAACCTTTCTAAAGAACTGTTCGGATCAATATCAAAATGAATCTTTTTTTCGGATGCTTTGCCAAGTTTGCCGAGCAAAACCGCCTGGACTTTCATGTCTTTTATCTTCTCAAAAACACGGGCGTGCTGGTTTTTCAAAGATGCCGTCTCTTCCCTGATAAATTCAATTGCGTCTTCATAAGCCCCAAGCTGCAACAGCCCGGAAAGGACATGCAGCTTATTTGCGTATTCATGGGACTGGGCCCGCAAATCTTCCGAGTATTGGCGGACTTCGCTCAATGTATTGGCCATTCGTTCAATTTCCGAACGGTCGCGAAAAGAAGCAACCGCCCCCTGCACTTTCCCTCGTTCATTCAGAATCGGAGTACTGTTTACAATGAGCGTCCGGTCTTTCCATACCATTTCCCGGTCCTTTTGCGGCTTGCCGGATTTTAACACGGCGTAAAAAATGGAAGCCGGTATCAGCTTGTCAATCTTTGTACGCCTGACCGATCCGTCAATATGCAGCATTTTTTTCGCTGGCTGATTCATGGTAGTGACAAACCCTTCCCGGTCAACAGCAATAATCCCTTCTTTAACCGCATGTAAAATGGCCCGCTTTTCTTTGTAAAGCGACGCGATTTCGAACGGTTCAAGCCCCATTGTGTCTTTACGGATATCCCGGGCAAGCAGCACGCTTCCGATGATTGCCCCGAAAAAAGCAAGCAGTGCGACGCCAGCCACTTTCATCATGTGGATGTTGGTCTGCCGGTTCACATCACTTAACATGAACCCGACCGACACGATACCAATAATGTTTCCGTCCCGGTCGCGTACCGGTGTTTTCCCTCTTAATGACGGGCCAAGTGATCCTTTTGCGCTTGAGATATAGGATTCCCCTTTCAAAATGGCCCGTTCATTGTCCCCGCCAACCATCTTTTTGCCAATCCGGCCCGGGAGCGGATGGGAGTAGCGGATCCCTTCCCTGTTGCCGACAACGATAAACTCGGCGCCGGTTTCTTTGCGGATTTTTTCCGCAAGCGGCTGGATCGTTTTAGATGGGTCCTTGCTTTGGAAAGCACGCACAACAGCCGGCATTGCCGCCACCGTTTTCGCAATATTTAACGCCAGGCGCCCTTCCTGTTGTTCGATTTGGCGCTGCTCCAGCACCATAAAATAACCGGAAAGCGCGCCGATGATCAAAAAAGACAAAAGCAGCACAAGCCCCAGTATTTTTGTCTGCAATGAAACCTTTCTTTTACGCATCCCCATCCCCCGCCAAACAGGATTTATCTCCATTTTACATGATTTTTGGAAATGTTGCGGCGACAATGGCATGATGCGCTAAACCGCGTTCCCAATCCAAGCAAAATAAAAGCCGCCGGGAATGTCCCGGCAGCCTGGAAAGTGGCGGATATACCCGCTCTTTTCTTCTATTATTTAGCTGCAGCCTGTTCGTAAACCCCATCTTCGTACGGCTGGCCGTAAGCATGTTCGCCGTGCAACGTGATATCAAGGCCTCTTTTTTCCGCTTCTTCATCAACACGGATCGGCATAAACAATTGGATCGCTTTGATGATAATAAAGGAGGCAATACCGACGAAAATATAGGTGGACACAATGGCGACGAGCTGTTTCCAGACGAGCGACGGATCACCGTAGAACAAACCGTTCGCGCCGGCGGAATTGACCGCTTTAGAGGCGAACAGGCCGGTTGCAATGCCGCCCCATGTGCCGCCGATGCCGTGAATGCCGAATGCATCCAGCGTATCATCATAGCCGAGTTTCGATTTCAAATACGTGACGCCCCAGAAGCAGACGATGCCGCCAACCAGGCCGATCAGAATCGAAGCCATTGGCGTTACAAACCCTGCTGCCGGTGTGATCGCTACAAGCCCTGCAATGCCGCCCGAGATCGCGCCTGACAATGTCGGCTTTTTATTGACAATCCATTCCACCGCGGCCCAGCCGATTAACCCGCAAGCCGCCGCAGTATTGGTATTGATGAAAGCATACATGGCAACTTCATTTAACGATAAGGCACTTCCGACGTTAAATCCGAACCACCCGAGCCAAAGGAGACTGCCGCCGATCAGGACAAGCATTAAGTTATGCCGTCCGGTCTCGGATTCTTTCCGTTTTCCGAGCACAAGCGCGAGGATGAGGGCCGCCACGCCGGAAGAAATATGAACCACATTGCCGCCTGCAAAGTCGAGTGCGCCAAGGTTGCGGATCCAGCCGCCAACGCCCCATACCCAGTGGGCAACAGGCGCATAGACGAGCACGCACCATAAGGAAATGAAAATCAAGTATGCCGAAAACCGCATCCGTCCGACAAAACCGCCTGAAATAATGGCAATGGTTAAAACCGCAAACGTCATTTGGAACATCATGAATAAGTTATGCGGAATCGTCGCACTGTAATCTGCATTCGGTTTAAACGTGACATCGTGCAACCCCGCCCAGCTTAAATCGCCGAGAATCGCGTTGCCGCCGGTTGAAAACGCCAGCGAATAACCAACAAGAATCCATAATACCGATACAATCCCAAGCGAACCGAAGCTGTACATCGCGGTGCTTAAAACGTTTTTGCTTTTCACCATCCCCCCGTAAAACAGCGCAATCGCAGGTGTCATGACCCAAACAAGCGCCGTCGATACAAACATAAAGACCGAATCTGCAGGAACCATTTGCCTCTTCCTTTCTGATGTTAGATTTTATAACGCATCTTTGTTATATAAATTATCATATGTGATGTCAGCCATTTTTTCAATACTTTTTCGTTAATTTTTTTAAAATTTTTATATTTGTTGTCAGGTTTTCTTACATACCGATCAGAACGCGCTTTCAAATTTTAAACGAAAAGGACTGTTTTCCTCATGCAAGCTTTTAAAATGATTGGCGCATCCTAAAATGTGGTACAATCTGTCTGTAAAACTCCAAAGAAAGAAGGGAATTGGATGAACCCGTTTACGTTTTACAACCCGACTGAACTGATTTTCGGAAAAGGGCAGCTCGAAAAGCTCGATGAAAAAATCGACCAGCTCGGAAAACGGATCTTGCTTGTATATGGCGGCGGCAGCATCAAACGTTCCGGCTTGTATGACAAATTGCAGGCAATTTTTGAGAAGAAAGGCTGCCATGTGCGCGAACTTGCGGGCGTTGAACCGAATCCGCGCCTGTCCACCGTTAAAAAAGGCATCTCCCTGATTCGCGAACATGAACTCGACTGGATTCTTGCTGTCGGCGGCGGCAGCGTCATCGACTGTTCGAAAGCAATCGCAGGCGGTGCCCTGTATGACGGCGATGTATGGGATTTTTACGAAAGAAAGGCGAAAGTGGAAAAAGCGCTGCCGCTTGGCACTGTGCTGACGCTGGCTGCGACGGGTTCAGAAATGAACAAAGGCTCGGTGATTACAAACTGGGAAACGCAACAAAAACACGGAGCGAGCATGACTTTCCCGACGTTCTCGATTTTAGACCCGGAAAATACGTTTACCGTGCCGCGTAACCAGACTGTTTACGGCATTTCGGATACACTTTCGCACGTGTTTGAACAATATTTTTCGCATACAAAAGAAATTCCGCTGCAAACCGGTTTTGCAGAAACGATTATGAAAACAGTGATCGAAAATGCGCGTAAAGTGCTGCAAAACCTTGAGGACTATGATGCGCGCGCAAACTTAATGCTGAGCTCCACTTTTGCGCTCAACGGCCTGCTTGCGACCGGCGTGGAAACCGACTGGGCAACGCACTCGATCGAGCACGCCGTCAGCGCTGTTTACGATATCCCGCACGGCGGCGGGCTTGCGATCATCTTCCCGAACTGGATGAAGTACGTCTATAAAGAAAATATCCCGCGTTTCAAACGGTTTGCCGTTGAGGTATGGGGCGTGGATCCTGCAGGGAAAACGGATGAGGAAATTGCACTTGCTGGCATTGATGCAGTCCGCGCTTTCTTTAACGAAATCGGCGCGCCAAGCCGGCTTGCAGATTACAATATCGGCGATGACAAGCTCGACGTCATGGCAGAAAAAGCTTTGCCATTCGGCCCGATCGGCAACTTTAAAAAACTGGGCAAGGAAGATGTGCGGGAAATTTTGAAGATGAGTTTGTAAAAAGAAAAGGATGTCCTTTATAGGGCATCCTTTTCTTTTTGATGGGAGCCTGCGAAATGAGAGGATTAAAACCCGCCTCCGCTTCCGAACCATCTGACCATAGCGTCGGACCGTTGGAAACCGGTACATGAATGGAGAATGCGAAACGGGGGTTGAACCCGTCTCCGTACGAATCATCTCGCAATAGCGGCGGCCCATTGGAAACTGGCACAAGAATCGAAATGGGGTTACAACCCGCCCCCACTTCTGAATCATCTGGCCATAGTGTCAATCCATTGGAAACCGGTACATGAATGGAGAATGCGAAACGGGGGTTGAACCCGTCTCCGTCCGAATCATCTCGCAATAGCGGCGGCCCATTGGAAACTGGCACAAGAATCGAAATGAGGTTACAACCCGCCTCCACTTGAATCAACTGGTCATAGTGGCGGACCGTTGGAAACCGGCCAAGAAAGGAACCTAAGAAATGGGGGTTACAATCCGCCTCCACTTCTGAATCATCTCGCAATAGAGGTGGCCGGGTGACTAGCCTAAGCAAAGGAACCCCGTCAGGAAGCAGTCTTCCCAACGGGTTGCAGTTACTCCAACACTTCTTTATATACTTTATTTTCCCGCATCAAAACCGGGTATAAAACCAGGCCGATGACAAACAGCCCGATGCCGAGGAAGAACGTTTTTAAATCGGCAGTGCCGGTAATGATAACCCATACCGAATACACTAGCGCAATACCGGTAATGATACCGTCTGTTGTGCGAGCGCCTAGCGACGTATAAGTTTCACCGGCTGCCACCAGCTTCAACTGGTAAATAACCGATACAAGATACGGAATCAAATAGGCCAGTGTTGCCACGACAATGGCAAAATCGTACGCTTCCGAAATGGTGTCCGACACAGTGGAGAATAAAAAGATTTGCGTCATGATATTCGTTACCAATAGCGAACGGGACGGTGATCCTTTTCTGTTCGTTTTCCCGAAAAATGCCGGAAAAAGGCCGGCCTTTGCCGCCTGGTATGGCACTTCGGAGCTGACGATAATCCAGCCGACAGTTGAACCAAACAAGGAAATGAGCGCCAGTGCGGCTAATATATACTGGCCGTTTGCACCGAGCACCTGACCGAGCGCATCGACAAGCGGTTTATGTGAAACGCGCAGTTCCGCCTGGGACAAAGCGCCCATTGTCAGTAGTGTAATGCCGACATAAATCAGGATCGAGATCAACAGGCCGAGAAGTGTTGCCTTTTTCACATCTTTTTGTGATTTGGCGCGGTTTGACAGCATCACTGCCGATTCTATGCCGATAAACGCCCACAATGTGGAGATGGCGCCGCCGTTAATTTGCCCGAAGAGAGAAACGGCGTGGCCGTCCGCATCGGTAAAAGCTTTCGCATTGCCGAAGTTCGCGGCATCGAATGCAAAAACGGTAATGACGATAAACATCATAAAGCCGAGTACTTTTGTGACCGTCGCGATAAGATTCATTTTTCCGCCACTGTTAAAGCTATGCGACAGGATCGATTGAATCCCCCAAAGCATGACTGTACACACAGCAAATGTCAAAAATTTTCCGGTCTCCATTTGGAAAGATCCGAGCGTAAACAGGATTTTCGTGCTTTGCATAATCGGGAAAAATGTCGTTAAATAACCCGCAAACGAAATAATGACGGAAGCCGTTGCCGCCCAGTTCGCTGCCCAGTAGCCCCATGCCATGCTGTAGCCGGCGACCCGGCCTGCCTGTTTCGATTTAAAAAGCGACTGTGCGTAGCTTTGCGGTCCTGCTTTCAGTTCCGGTTTCCGGATGGCCAGGTTTCCGAACACGAGCGCAATCATCAAAACGCCAAAACCGGTCAGCACCCACGCAAGTGTAGAACCGAGCGCCCCGGCCTTATTTGCGAGATTAGCCGGCAGCATGAAGACCCCGCCGCCCACCATATTACCGACGACGAACGTGGTTAATGTCCAAAGTCCCCATTTTTTATTCATATATGTTCACCCTCTGTGTTGTTCTCGGTAAAATTTATGACTTTATTTTAGCGTGTTTCTTTAGTTTAGTAAAGTGGTAAATTAGTAATTCGTTAAAATAAATTTTGGAATAGATTTTCTGGAAATGGGAAACCCGATTGCATCAAGCAATCGGGTTTCCGATGGATCAAATTTTTAATGGAAAATACTTTCTTCCTTCCGTGGTCACGATCTGCCGCACTGAGCATCGGTTTTCTTTCGTAAAGGTGACCAGAGAACCGTTCAGGTCCTCTTCTACCGCTGTAATTCGAAATCCGCAATCCAGCAGACGGTCAATCTCCGCTTTTTCTTTCAGGAATAAAATGGATTCGCGCATCATTTTTTCCTTTTACACTGTGGCTGCTGTCGGGGACTGCAGAGCACCCTGGTTAATTTTTTTGCGTTTCAAATATTTCCCACTTCCCGGCTGGCCAATAAATTTTTTGTCTTTGATGACAAAATTGCCACGGCATAAAACAGAGATTGGCTCTCCTGTGATTTCCATGCCTTCAAACGCGCTGTAATCCACGTTCATATGATGGGTTTTTGCAGAAATTACGCGCTTTACTTCCGGATCAAAAATAACGAGATCTGCGTCCGCCCCGACAGCTATTGTTCCTTTTTCCGGGAACAGGCCGAACAGTTTCGCCGGTTGGGTGGAAACAATGTCCACAAACTGGTTCAAGGATAAGATCCCCTTTTTCACGCCTTCTGAAAAAAAAATACTGAACCGGTCTTCGATAAACGGGCCGCCGTTCGGGATTTTAGAAAAGTCATTGCGTCCGAGCTGTTTTTTTCCGTTAAAGTTAAAAGAGCATTGATCCGAGCCAAGGGTTTGCAAAATGCCGGCCTTTAAAGCGTCAAACAACACTTTCTGGTGATGCTTTTCGCGGAGCGGCGGCGACCAGACGTATTTGGCACCTTCAAAATCCGGTTTTTCCAAATAAGACTGGTCAAGGACAAGGTATTGCGGGCATGTTTCTCCCCATACTTTGTATCCTTTGGCGCGCGCTTCGGCGATTTGCTTGACGGCTTCGGCACAGGTGACATGGACGACATACAGCTGGGAATCCGCCATGTGGGCCAGCTCAATTGCCCGGTGTGTCGCTTCCCCTTCCGCTTCAGGGGGCCTGGTTAAAGCATGGTAAATCGGTTCCGTGTGTCCCTCTGCAAGCGCCTTTGTAACCAGTTCGTCAATGACGCTTCCATTTTCGCAGTGGACCATTACGAGCGCGCCTGCTTCTTTTGCGGCTTTAAATGCGCGGAACAGGGTGCGGTCGTCAGCTTGGAATTCTTTTGCGTATGCCATAAAAACTTTCAGCGAGGTGATTCCTTCTTTTTCCAGCAAGAGTGGCAATTCTTCCAGCACCTTTTCATCCAGATTGGCAAGCATCAAGTGGAAACCATAATCAATGGCAGCTTTGCCCTCCGCTTTGCCATGCCAGCGCGCAACGGCTTTTTCCAACGTATCATCCCCTGTTGTAAGGCAGAAATCAATGATCGTGGTGGTGCCGCCGAATGCTGCGGCAATTGTGCCGGTTTCCCAGTCATCATCGGTTACCGTATTGTTGAACGGCATGTCTAGGTGTGTATGCGGATCGACCCCGCCCGGAAAAATATAAGCCCCCTTTGCATCTATGATTTCTGCATCATCTACTGTGAGATTGCGTCCTATTTCTGTAATTTTCTCCCCATCAACCAGCAAATCAGCTTCATAAGTGTCCGCTGCGGTTACAACAATTCCATTTTTAATAAGTTTTTTCATGTATTTCCCTCCATTTAACTGATTGTGATTTCGTCGGCTTCAAGACCGGATATTTTTCGCTGACGTTCATTCCAGGTAAGCGGCATTTCCCCTCGTAACGGTATCATTGTGATGGCGCCGTCCGACGGGCAGACAAGCGAGCAAAGATTGCAGCCGACGCAGTCTTCTTCGCGCACCCTTAAAATGCTTTTTCCGGAAGTATCCACCAGTCTGTCAATACACTGGTGAGCCGTATCTTCACAGGCGATATAGCATTTATTGCAATGAATGCAATGCTCCTCGTTAATGCGGGCGACTGTCCTGTAATTAAGGTCGAGTTCTCCCCAGTTTTTGTATTTCGGTACGGATTTTCCAATAAGGTCCGAAGCTGATTGCAACCCTTTTTCATCCAAATAATGGTTCAATCCGTCAATCATATCCTCTACGATTGAGAATCCGTGGTGCATGACGGCTGTGCAAACTTGGACATTGGAGGCGCCCATCAGCATAAATTCAGCTGCGTCTTTCCAGGTGGCGATCCCTCCGATTCCGGAAATCGGGACGGGGATGTCAGGGTCGCGGGCACATTCTGCCACCATACTTAATGCGATCGGCTTCACGGCCGGGCCGCAGTAGCCGCCGTGTGTGCCAAGGCCTGCTACGTGGGGGACGGTCTGCCAGGTATCGAGATCCACCCCCATCAGGCTGTTAATTGTATTGATCATACTGACGGCATCGGCTCCACCCTGTACAGCAGCGAAGGCAGTGGCTGTAATATCCGTTATATTCGGAGTCAGTTTTACAATCACCGGGGTTTTTGCGGCTTCCTTGACCCAGTAAGTCTGCTGTTCAACCAGCTGCGGGACCTGGCCGGATGCCGCACCCATCCCGCGCTCCGCCATGCCGTGCGGGCAGCCAAAATTTAATTCGAGTCCATCAACACCGGCATCCTCCACCCTTTTGACAATTTCATGCCATTTTTCCCGTTTTGGCTCCACCATCACCGAGGCAATAATTGCTCGATCAGAAAATTTCTTTTTCGTTTCAGTAATTTCTTTCAGGTTTACATCCAGCGGCCGGTCTGTAATCAGTTCAATATTATTGAAACCGGCCATTCTTCTTCCGCTATAGGAAAGTGCGGCGAACCGGGACGTGACATTTAAAATCGGATCGCCGAGCGTTTTCCAAACCACCCCGCCCCATCCGGCTTCAAATGCACGCTGTACCTGGTAGCCGGAATTGGTCGGCGGCGCCGATGCCAGCCAGAAAGGATTGGGCGAACGGATGCCGGTAATCTCAACGTTTAAATTTGCCAAAAACTAAACCTCCTCTCTCATGTAACGCGTCTGCATGGCGCGTTGAATGGCATATGCTGCCTTCTTTCCCTGTTCAACCGCACTGACTACCATCGCTTCCGTGGGGCCGATGCCAAAAATAACGTCTCCGGCCGCATAAATTTTTTCATTGGAAGTTTGATAAGTTTCCGGATCCACTGCAAGAATACCATGGTGATGCACAAGGCCGAATGCATTGATTAGATCAGTACGGCGGTTTTGGCCAATCGCCCGGACCACCACGTCTGTTTCTAGCCTAAATTTCGGATCTTCTGTTGCCTGGATCTTGCGTTTTCCAGAGGCATCAGGTGCGCCAAGCACGACCCGGCTCAAAGAAAGCGCCGTAACATTGCCGGATACATCGCTGATGATTTCTGCGGGCTGCCACTGCCATCTGAATTCAATTCCCTCCCGCTTCGCAAATTCGTATTCACTTTTGTAAGCCGTCATTTCCGCTTCGGTTCTGCGGTAGACAATTTTTACATCCGCCGCCCCCGCGCGCTTCAGGCAGGTGGCAGCATCGATCGCTGTATTCCCGGCACCGATGACAACCGCCCTTTTGCCCTTAAATTCATTCGTTATCCTGCCTTCTTTGATATTCTCGATCAATTCAATTGCATCCAAAACGCCGTTGTACTCCTCTCCGGGGATGCCGAGGCGCGGAACATTTCCCATTCCGCATGCAACTAGCACGGCATCATAGCGGGAGAGGATTTCCTCCGCTGAAATGTCTTCGCCGACCCTTATTTCTGTCAAAATCTCCACGCCCAAAGCTGTCACTTGGTCCGCTTCCCAGAGCGGAATTTCCTGGGGAAGGCGGAACGGGACAATCCCGTATGTATCGAGTCCGCCCGCTTTTTCCTTTGCTTCATAAACAGTGACGCCAAAGCCGTGCCTCGCCAGTTCCCTAGCCGCGGATAAACCGGCTGGGCCGCTGCCGATAATGGCAACCTTCATGCCGTTTGACGTGCGTTTTTCAAAAAGAGTCTCCCCGGACTGCATCGCCCAGTTAACGGCATGCCGCTGCAAATCGCCAATCATAATCGGCAGGGAAAGCTCGTTCAGCACGCATGCCCCTTCGCACAATTCTTCGGTAGGGCAGACGCGGGCACAGGTCGCCCCCATCGGATTGGCTTCCAGAATCGCACGCGCGGAACCTTTCAAATTGCCCGTGGCGATTTTCCGGATAAAAGAAGGAACGGGAATGCCGGTCGGGCAGGCTTTCGTACATGGCGCATCATAACAGTATAAACAACGGTTTGCTTCTTCCACTGCTTCCTGTGCGGATAAATCTCGCCGAACTTCTTTAAACACGGCTGAGACCGTCAAAGATTCCATTCAAACACCCCCTGCAAGTTATATTTGATTGCTTTGTTCCGCAACGGTTGCGGTCACCGCACCGCCTTTTTCATGACGGCTGACAAAAACGGTGATGTCTTCATATGCTTTCTGGGACAACAAACTCCTGTCATTGCGCATCAGCCAGCTGTAGGCAACAGCGGCAACTAAGATTCCGACTGTCCACGCATTGTCCCACAAAAATCTAAGGCCCGGGACAAGAAGCCCCACAACCGGAACCGCAATGCCGATCACAAGCGCAAATACCCCGCTCGTATTAATTCCGGAAGAATAGTTGTAGCGCCCGTTCGTCTCATACAGTTCTTTCAGGTCAAACCTCCGGCGCCTTACAATCCAGTAATCGGCGATCGCAATACCGTCAATCGGGCCGAGGAGCGCACCGTATGTGCCAAGAAAACCGTAAATCAGATTTTGAAAGTTTGACATGAGGTACCATGGCTGCATGGCAATGGCAAAAAGGCCTGTCACAATTGCGCCCGACGCAAATGTCAGGCGCCGCGGCCATAAATTTTCAACTGCCCGGGCCGGGGCCACCAGGTTCGCGCCGACATTGACCGTAATGGATGAAATGGCGACAACAATGGCCCCGATAAAAACGACAAGAGTCGGGAATTTTGAAAGCAGATCAACCGGCTGCCAAAGTGCCTGACCAAAAATCACAACGGTGGCGGAAGTGACGAAAATGCCGATAAAAGAGAATATTGTCATCGTCAGCGGCAGCGCAAACGACTGGGAAATCATCATCGATTTTTGGTTCACCGCATGGCGGGCAAAATCGGGAATATTAAGCGCAAGCGTTGCCCAAAAGGCTATGACGCCGGTCAGTGCCGGGAAGAACACCGCGAGAAATTCGCCTGTCGTCTGGAACTTGCTCGGCGCTGTGAGTATTGGCCCCCAGCCATTGACATGGGTGGCCGCCCAGATAAATAAAATTATGGACGAGACCCCAACCACCGGTGTAGAAATGGTGGCAAGCCATTTAATCGCTTCAGGCCCTTTGATCCCAATGCCAACATTTAACGCCCAGAAAAGCAGAAATACAATTCCGGTATGAAAAGGCAGGCCGGACCAGCCCGAGACCATGCGCGACATCAAGGCGTCAATACTTGTCGTGCCGATCCAGGTATTAATCCCGAACCAACCGGCTGCCACGATCGCACGAGCCAAAGTCGGAATATGTGCGCCTTTTGATCCGAACCAGAGCCTTGCAAATACCGGATAAGGAATCCCAAATTTTGCACCGGCATGCGCATTTAACAAAATCGGGACCAGCACAACGCAGTTTCCAAGAAAAATGGTCAGAAGTGCCTGCCACCAGTTCATCCCAAGCGAGATCATGCCGCTTGCCATTGTATAGGAAGGAATGATCAGGCACATGCCGATCCATAAAGCTGCAAAACTCCTTCCTGTCCAGGTATGCTCTTCTTTTGTTGCAGGGCGCAGGTCATCATTCCAGAGGTTTGAGTGCTGCAATTGTTCTGCCGTTTCCTTCGTCAGGATGACAATACCGTTTTCTTCAATTTGTGATTTCATCCGTTCCCCTCCGTTTTCATTTGCTGTTATTGCCCTGTAAGCAAAGACAACACGGTATCCAGTGCCACGTTTGCGCCGCGCGCGCAGTCTTCATATGACGTCAGTTCTTCCTCACAGTGGCTTTTGCCACCTGCACTCGGTACAAAAATCATCGCGGTTGGCAGGTAGCTTGCAATAAATTGCGCATCATGGCCAGCGCCGCTGTACATTCTTTTGGCGGAAATCCCAAGCGACTGAGCCGATTTTTCAAGCCGGCTGACAATGCCCTGATCAAATGCAACGGTATCACGGGACCATAATTTTTTTGAAGCAATCGTGCATCCGCCCATTTCCTGCGGTAACGTCCTGATTGTACTCACCACCTGCGACACTACTTGAGGATCTTTGTGCCTTGCTTCAAGTGTGAACACCACTTTATTCGGAATGACGGTATGGATATTCGGATACACATTCATCCGCCCCATCGTATAAACAAGTTCCGGGTCAAGCATACTCAATTGTTCACGAACATCCCTGATGATGTCACAAGCAACGAACAATGCATCCCTCCTCATGCCCATCGGCGTCGTGCCAGCATGGTTGGATTCGCCAGTGACTTCAATTTCATAATTGACCATGCCGACGACCCCTTCGACAATTCCGATTTGTTTGTCTTCACTTTCCAGGACCGGACCTTGCTCGATATGCATTTCAAGAAAGGCGGCTGCTTTCTTCAGGCGGTTTTCAACGCTGCCGGCATAACCGCTCGCCGAAAGCGCCTCTCCGAATGTCATCCCCGTCTCATCCCGGCTTTGAAGAACGGTTTGCTTATCAAATTTGCCCGAAATGACCCCCGAGCACATCATCGCCGGCTCAAATCTTGCCCCTTCTTCATTTGTAAAATTGACGATGGTAAAAGGGATTTCCAATTTGATCCGGTTGTCATGAATCGTGCGAGCCACTTCCAATGCCGCCGCGACACCAAGAACGCCATCAAAGCGTCCGCCCTTCTTGACGGAATCGAGATGGGAGCCCATCACCACAGGCGGCTTGCCTTCTTTGCCGGGCATTGTAGCATACATGTTTGCCATGTCATCGTATTTCACTTCCATCCCGATTTCCTTACAGCAAGTTTCCAAGTACTCCCTTGCTGTAAGATCTTCCTGCGACAATGATAACCGTGTAACCCCGTTATTCGGCGTCCGCCCGAATGACGCAAACTTTTCCAGCGTTTCCTGTAACCTTTGTGCATTAACCAGCATTTTTTGTTGCTGCATGCCTTTCTCCTCCTTTTGTTGAATATCACTGAAAAAACAAAATCACTATTTTTATTGTTTTAATGTTTATTTTTAAGCTAATTTTCAGTTTATTTTTTGTGAAAAAATCTACTGTTCACCGCTAATGAACGCCGAAGCTTTTATCAAGCCAGTTTAACTTTTCCGCCTGCGAGCCGGCTGTACATAACTTTCAATTTGTCTTTTGTTATATTCACTGGGCTATTCTGCATATTTGGTGCAAAGCTCGCTGCGACAAGCCGGTCCAGATCTGCTTCCGTTTCAATACCTGCTTCCTCAAGCGTCGTGATAAGCCCCATTTCTTTTTTCATTTCATCAATACGACCGGCAAGCGCGTCCGCATCTTTGAACCCGAGGCAGCGGCTGAACGCTTCAAGGCGCCCGCTTTCCGGTCCTTCCACACTGTTCAAACGCCAGAACGACGGCAGGGTAAAAGCGCATGCTTCCCCGTGCGCAATGCCGAATTCCTGAGTCAGCGGGTAAGAGCAGGCATGGGCGGCGGCCGTCTGCGTCATGTTAAAAGCAAGCCCGGCTGTGACGGATGCCTCACTCATTTTTGCCCGCGCCTGCAGATTTCCAGGTTCATGGTAAGCCGGGAGCAGGTATTCAAACACGAGCGCTGCAGCCCGTTCAGCCGCCATATCTGTATAAGGCTGGTGCTTTTTCCCATAATAGGCTTCAAGGGAATGTGCAAGCACATCAAGCCCGCTTGACGCTGTAACATGTTTCGGGCACGAGAGCGTCAATTCAGGATCCACGAGAGCATACGCGGGGTAAAGGAAATCACTTGAAATCAGCGCCTTAATGCCTTTTTTGGTATCGGTCAGGACCGACACATTGGTCACTTCGCTCGCAGTCCCTGAAGTTGTGGGAATGGCGATCAGCGGAATGCCCGGTTGCACAAGCGTTTGTGCTTTTGCCAGAAACGCAGACGCGCTGTATGGCGTCTGCGCGATGCAGGCAGCAGCTTTCGCGCAATCGAGGACACTGCCTCCCCCGATGGCAACCGCGAAATCTGCTCCTTCTTCACGCAGCATCCGCGCGCAATCATCCGTGTTTTTTACGGTCGGATTTTGCTGAATACTTGAAAACACCGCCGTAAGCGCACCACCAGCTTCTTTCATGATATCCTGCGCAATTCCCTGTCTGAGCATCGACGGGGCGCTGATTAAAATGCCCTTTTTTCCGCCTGTCTGTTTGATGATTTCAGGTAGCTTCCTGATCTTGCCGGCCCCGAAATCAATCGGGACGGGCTGTTTATAAAAAAAGTCCTCCATTTCAACAATCCCTTACCTTTCCGCAGTTCACCGGCCGGCGCCAATGAAGTTTTTGAAAAACTTTCTATCCCAACAATGCTTTTCCTCATTTTACCGTTAAAGTATTTGCAGGAAACAATACGTTCTCTTCAAACTCGCGAAGGGCCGTTTCAAACAAGTTCATCGCTTCATTCACCTGTTCGGCTGTAATGATCAGCGGCGGGGCAATAATCACACTTGACTCATGCGAATAGGTATAAAAACCTTTTTCTGCAAGCAGCGCTACAAATTTCTTCATAAGGCCGGACGGATCTTTTCCGTAATCCATGCCATATGCCTGAAGCGGTTCCTTCGTTTCCTTATCTTTTACGAGCTCGACTGCGGCAAAGAGGCCGATCGAGCGGACATCTCCGACTGCGCGAAATTTTTTCAACTGTTTGAGCCGTTCTGCCAGCACACCCCCGGTTTCGCGGGCATTTTCAAGCAGATTCTCTTCCTGGTAAATGTCCATCGAGGCACAGCCAATTTGAGCTGAAACCGTGTGACCGCTGTAGGTCAGGCCAGTCAGAAAAATATGCTCATCGAAGTATTCCGCTACGTCCCGGCTGAGAATGACACCGCCAAGCGGGCTGTATCCGCTTGTCACTCCTTTTGCGAAAGTAATCATATCTGGTTCAAAAGGATAGTGCTGGACAGCAAACATTTTGCCCGTCCGACCAAAGCCGGTCATCACTTCGTCGCAGATCATCAGGATTCCGTAGCGGCTGCACAATTCGCGCACGCCTTCAAGATATCCTTTCGGCGGGATGAGGACGCCATTTGAGCCCGGAACCGGCTCAAGGAAAACAGCGGCAATCTGATCAGGCCCTTCATAGAGGATCTGGCTGTGCAGACGGTTAAGGTAAAAAGCGGACGCCGCTTCCTCACTTTCAAAATCCAGCGTTTCGCGGTACAGATAGGGTGTTTCAAATTTTACAAAACCGGGGATCCCTGGTTCCACGAGAAAGCGCCGCGATTCCCCTGTCAGGTTGCCGGCTCCAAATGTCGCGCCATGGTAGGAACGATAGCGCGAAAAAATTTTATAACGCCCGGTGGCCATCCGCGCAATTTTCACAGCATGGTCATTGGCGTCCGCACCCCCATTTGTAAAAAATACTTTGGCCATGTTTTCCGGTGCCGCCTTAACAATTTTGCGGGCAAGTTGAGATTTTGGCGCGGTGGCAAACGCCGGCGCGGCGAGCGGAATTTCCCCGACCGATTTAAACGCCTCCAACAATTTTGGGTGCCGGTGCCCGACATTCAAATAAACAAGCTGGGAGCACATGTCATAGCACTTATGATCCCTTTCATCCCAGAAAAAAATGCCTTTTGCTTTCGTTATTACCGTTGGCCGCACATACGCCTGTTTCGCCCACGAGTGCATGACATACTGCCGATCGTCTTGCTGGATTTGCGTAATCTCCGCTTCATTCATGATTGACAGCTCCATTTCTATTTTGTAAATGATAACCTCATTATAAAAAGGTTTTTTTCAGAATGTAATGATGATTGGAACAAATTATTTTGTGCGGTTGCACATACTCATTGGAGAATGTCTTCAATCATGAACGCAAGCGAAAGATTGGTCTTTGTAAAACTGCGGGTCAGGTCTGCATCCAGTATCGTTTCTATTTTTTTCGCCTTATACAGCACGGTGTTGCGGTGAATAAATTCGCGGCGGCTGATCGCAGCAGTCTGGCCGTCTTCTTCCAAATAAATTTTCAGGAAATGGACATAATCTGTGCCGTGCAACTCATCGTAGCGGTACAAGTTGCCAAGCATATCCCCGTGGAACCCTGCAATCCTTTCGCGATCCTTGACTTCCATTAGAATTTTATAGGCGCCGATTTCCTTGTATTTGCAAATAGGCGGTACAGCTTGGCGCTTGGCAAGCTGGATGACCATTTTTGCTTCGTGGTAGCTTTTATGGATCCCGGCAATATCCCGGTAAAAATTTCCCATCCCCACAAGCAGGCTTTCCATATTCCGTTTATAAATGGATTCCTGAATTTTTGCCGCTGCCCTTGCAAACGGGATATCTGGCGTCCGCACTTTTGAACGGTCGACAAGGTAAATAATCTGGTCTTCATAAACGCCGGCCAGATACTGCGCATAACGGGCATGGAAAACATCTTCCACCGTTTGTGCAAACGGCAACATATCAGGCTTTTCCGTGTCCTGGGTACAAACGATGATGCCGTAATCTGCATCTTCCCCAAAACCGAGTTTGAACAGCCCGTTCCGCATATACGCCCGGTCCATCCCCGGGTTAAAAAGGAGTTCCGCAAGTATTTGCTGGGAAAGCGCTTCTTTACCTTGCTCAATCATCAAAAATTGGACGGTAATTTTTATAAAATCTGCTACCCGGTAATCCCATGGCATTTGAAAAACCGGAAAATGTTGTGAATCGGCAAACCGGATGACCGCCTCTGGAATTTCAGGAATATACGGGCCCGTGTTAATGACAATCCCGGCTGCGCGCCGACCGCAGGCAAACGCCACCATCTCCTCCAATTTTTCAGGATCATTGCCCATGGTGACCCCAGTGGTGACAAGTAGTTCGTTCGGCTTAAAAAAATCCGCCCAATCAACGCTCTCCGTCACATTGACCCCCGTAACCGCCCGGCTGATTCCTGACTTTCCGGCGGCAAGCACAATCCGGCCAAACGCAGGCAATTCGACAAGTTTTTCCAAAGTGACCAAATCATCATCCCCTTTCCAAACATGTTCATATATTTATATCGTAAAGAGACAAGGATAAAATGTAAATAAGTATCTAAAATTTTTGAATTATTTACAGGAAGGCAGCATCTTTTCCGTTAAGAGAACTGTTCGGCTTGACTAAAAAGGCTGGGCTCTCCAGAAAGGTCACTAAAGATAGAAAAAGCGGTAAATCAGGTGTTTTATTTGTATCTTTCCATTAAAATAAACATATAGAATGGAATTAACTTTTCGATTCCGGAATGGAAACCAATCAGAACTGCCGTTTCGTAGGGCAAAAGTTTTAAAACCTATATTTCTTTCATTGCCAAGTTTTCACTATAAGGAGTATAATAACTGTAATCCGGTCATCTGATGATTGACCTAATACTTTAAGAAGGTGAATATTGTGAGAGTGAGTTTGTTCATCACTTGCCTTGTCGACATGTTCAAAGCGGATGTCGGGAAAGCAATGGTGGAAGTGCTGGAGCGGCAGGGCTGTGAAGTTGATTTTCCAAAGGGCCAAATTTGCTGCGGGCAGCCGTCCTATAACAGCGGTTATCTGGAAGATACAAAACCTGCGATGAAACAAATGATGAAAGCGTTTGAAAACGCAGATTACGTTGTATCCCCTTCCGGCTCATGCGCATACATGTTTAAAGAATACCCGGAAATTTTTGCAGGCGACCCGGTGTGGGAACCAAAAGCAAAAGCGCTCGCTGCGAAAACATACGAATTTACACAATTTCTCGTGGATGTATTAAAAGTGGAAGACGTCGGGGCAAGCCTGCACGTAAAGGCCACCTACCATCCATCATGCCATATGACGCGCCTGCTCGGAGTAAAAGACGCGCCTATGAAACTGTTAAAACATGTGGACGGCCTTGAATTTGTGCCACTACCTAATGCATTGTCATGCTGCGGATTTGGCGGCACGTTCTCCGTGAAAATGAGCGAAATCTCCGAGCAAATGGTGGACGAAAAAGTGGAGCACGTCGAAGAAACCGGTGCCGACGTTTTAATCGGCGGCGACTGCGGCTGTTTAATGAATATTGGCGGCCGGATGACGCGTAAAGGAAAACCGATGAAAATTATGCATATTGCAGAAGTTTTGAACAGCAGAGATTAAAAAACGGCAAAGGGGTGAAAAAAATGGGTTTATCGATTAGTGATGAAAAATTTAAAGGCAGGGTCGAAGAAGGCATCAACGATGATTTTATGCGCGGTGCCGTCCGCAGTGCCCAGGAACGGCTGCAAACCAACCGGCTGGCGGCGGCGAATGAACTCGGAAACTGGGAAGACTGGCGTTCGCTCGGCGAAGAAATCCGCCAGCACGTTTTAAACAATCTGGACTATTATCTTTATCAATTAAGCGAAAATGTATCAAAACGCGGCGGCCATGTCTTCTTTGCCCAGACCGCTGAAGAAGCGAGCCGGTATATTAAAGAAGTCGTGCAGAAAAAAAACGCGAAAAAAGTGATTAAATCGAAATCGATGGTGACGGAAGAAATCGGCATGAATGAAGCCCTGATGGAAGCGGGCAGCACTGTTGTTGAGTCCGACCTCGGCGAGTACATTTTACAGGTGGCCGGCGACCATCCTTCCCATATCGTCGCGCCGGCTTTGCATAAAAACAAAGATCAAATCCGCGACGTGTTTCGCGACCGTCTCGGCTATACCGGCACGGAAAAACCGGAGGAACTGGCCGCGTTTGCACGTAAAGTTTTGCGCGAAGAATTTTTATCGGCGGAAATTGGGATTACCGGCTGTAACTTTGCCATTGCCGAAAGCGGTTCGGTCGGCCTTGTCACAAATGAAGGGAATGCCGACATGGTCACAACCCTCCCGAAAACACAGATCGCTGTGATGGGGATGGAACGGCTTGTCCCGACTTACGAAGAGTTCGAAGTTTTGGTGAGCCTGTTAACGAGGAGCGCGGTCGGTCAGCGGCTGACGAGCTATATTACAACTGTGACCGGCCCGAAAGAAGCAGGCGAAGTCGACGGGCCGGAAGAATTCCACCTCGTGATTGTCGACAACGGGCGTTCCGATATTCTCGGGACGGAATTCCAACAGGTGCTGCAGTGCATCCGCTGTGCAGCCTGCATCAATGTATGCCCGGTTTACCGGAATATCGGCGGCCATTCGTACGGCTCCATTTACCCAGGACCGATCGGCGCGGTATTAAGCCCACTTTTAGGCGGATACGACAAATACAAAGAACTCCCGTACGCCTCTTCGCTTTGCGGAGCCTGCACAGAAGCCTGCCCGGTGAAAATTCCGCTGCATGAGCTTTTGATTAAGCACCGCCAAGTGATCGCGGAAAAAGAAAAACGCTCACCGGTAGCAGAACGGCTGTTGATGAAAGCGTTCGGCGTCGGCGCTTCAAAACCTGGACTTTACGGGGCCGGGGCAAAAATGGCTTCCAAAGTCGTCCGTCCGTTTTTAAAAGACGATTTGATCCATAAAGGACCGGGGCCGATGAAACCGTGGACGGATGTGCGCGATTTCCCTGCGCCGAACAAAGAACCTTTCCGTGACTGGTTTGAAAAGCGGGAGAAAGACAGGGGGCAGAAAAAATGAACGGAGCCATCCAAAACCGGGATGCATTTTTAAATAATATTGCCGGCAGGCTCGGCCGCAAACCGGTTGTATCCGGCGTTGCCCGTCCGGATTACAAGCATAAGCCGCAATATGATGTACTGCCAAATGCAAACCAGGAGGAACTGCTGGAAGTATTGCGCCAGCAGTCGCTCAGTGTCCATGTTGATTTTTTTGAAACGGATGCAAAAACTTTGCCCGGAAAATTAAACGAAGTCGTAGAACTGTACGGCGGCGGGCCTGTCTCGCTTTGGAATGACAAGCGGTTCGGGGAATTCGGCTTAACCCCGCTGATTGAGGAAGGCTGGCCGGAAATGGGAATCGAAACCCATGTCTGGGATCCCGAAATCGGCGAAAAAAATATTGCGCTGTGCGAAAAAGCGAATGTCGGGATTACGTTCAGTGATATCACATTGGCGGAATCCGGCACAGTGGTTTTGTTCAGCAGCAAAGAACGCGGCCGGTCGGTCAGCCTGCTGCCGAAGACGTATATCGCGATTGTACCGAAAAGCACGATTGTCCCGCGCATGACGCAGGCCGCCTTACAGATCCGCGAAAAGATCAAAAACGGGGAAACCGTCCCGTCATGCATCAATTTTATTACCGGCCCAAGCAACTCTGCTGACATTGAAATGAACTTGATCGTCGGCGTGCACGGGCCAGTCAAAGCGGCTTACATTGTTGTGAACGACAAATAATAAAACGCAAAAAATTCAAAAAATAGATGACCTGTTGAAACAGGCCATCTATTTTTGGTTTTACGCTGTTTTTTTCGCTTCTTGTTGCAGCTCACTGTGGCGGATGCTGTATCCGAAGTAGATCACCATGCCGATTGCGAACCAGACAACGAAGCGGATCAGGGTTGCCGGCTGTAGGCTTGCGATCAATATGCCGCAAGTAATTGCACCGAGAGCCGGTATAACCGGGGCAAGCGGTGTTTTAAACGGACGTTCCAGATCCGGGCGTTTATAGCGGAGCACAATGACTGCCACGCATACAATCACAAATGCAGCAAGCGTCCCAATATTGGTCATCTCAGCCACAATATTGATCGGGAGGAACCCGGCTGTGATCGCGGTGACGATTCCGACCAAAACAGTTGAAGTCGCTGGAGTTTTTCTCTTTTCACTGACTTTTGAAAAAATTTTAGGCAAAAGTCCGTCACGCGACATGGCAAACAATACACGCGTCTGCCCGTATGCCATAACAACCAATACGGAAGTAATCCCGCAAATGGCCCCAACGGAAACCAGTGCCGCACCCCAGTGAATGCCAATTTGCTGCAATGCATACGCAACGGGAGCAGAAGCAGCTTCCGGCCTGCTGAAAATGCTGAATTTGACAACGCCTGTCAAAATGGCGGAAACGATGATATACAACACGGTACAAATTAACAAGGAGAACAAAATTCCGCGCGGCACGTCTTTTTGCGGGCGGCGCGTTTCTTCTGCAGCTGTCGATACAGCATCAAAGCCGATGTAAGCAAAGAAAATAACCGCTGCGCCCGAAAGCACGCCTTTAAATCCGAACGGCATAAACGGATGCCAGTTGACCGGTTTCACATGTGCGACAGCAAGCACCACAAACAGCAGGACAACGGCTACTTTTATGGCTACGATGATGCCGTTCAGGCGAGATGTCTGCTGGACCCCTGAATACAACAGCCAGGCAACTAGAGCGATAATGAGAATGGCCGGCAGGTTGACAATGCCACCGTCCATCGGTGCAAGCGTCAGCGCTTTTGGCAGATGAACTCCGAGATTTCCAAGCAAGTTCACGGCGTATCCGGACCAGCCGATCGCAACGGTTGAAACAGCCAGGCCGTATTCCAAAATCAAATCCCAGCCGATAATCCATGCCCAAAATTCACCCAGCGCCGCATACCCGTAAGTATAAGCACTTCCGGCAACCGGCACCATTGATGCAAATTCTGCATAACACAAGGCAGCAAATCCACATGCGAGCCCCGACAGGATAAAGGAAATAACGAGTGCAGGGCCGGAATAGTTTGCTGCAGCCACACCTGTCAGCACGAATATCCCTGTGCCGATAATGGCGCCGATCCCGAGCAAAGTGAGATCGAGTGCACCAAGCGCTTTTTTCAGCCCTTGCTTGCCCTGGGTCCCTTCTACAAGGTTTGCGATTGCTTTTGTCTGAAAGATGCTCATTTCTCATCCTCCCCAAGAATTTTTGGATAATTGCATAATTCTATTATACTTTTCATTGAAAATTTATCAATATAGAAATATAACAAATTAAGAAAAAATTTGGATTGTAAGAAATTGTAACTCTTATCGTTCTTTTCCATCCTTCCCGGATATGCCTGCATCTGCTTGGCGGCTGCAGAAACTGTTTTGTTTGCTTCGTCATGGAACACGGCAGAGTAAAAATTTGCACATGAAATAGGGCTTGCTGAATAAGCAAAACCTACAGAATCGGCAAGGGATGCTGAGGATTTTGTGAAACTTTAAATGCAAAATATAGGAAAACTTTGTGATTGAAAGCTGTTTCAATGATTAGAATATGTTAAGATAGACCTTCGTTTTTCCACGCTTCCTTAACTTAGACGTGTTCTATGTTAAGGAAGACCTCCTTTTTTCCGCGCTTCCTTAACTTAGACGCGTTCTATGTGAAGGAAGACCTCCTTTTTTCTGCGCTTCCTTAACTTAGACGCGTTCTATGTGAAGAAAGGCCGTCTTTTTTCCACGCTTCCTTCACTTAGACGGGCTCTACGTTAAGAAAGACCTCCTTTTTTCCTTGCTTCCTTCACTTAGACGGGCTCTATGTGAAGGAAGACCTCCTTTTTTCCTCGCTTCCTTAACGTAGACGGATTCTATGTTAAGGAAGACCTCCTTTTTTCTGCGCTTCCTTAACATAGACGGGCTCTATGTTAAGAAAGACCTCCTTTTTTCCTCGCTTCCTTCACGTAGACGAGCTCTACGTTAAGAAAGACCTCCTTTTTTTCCGCACTTCCTTAACTTAGACGGGCTCTATGTGAAGGAAGACCTTCTTTTTTCTGCGCTTCCTTAACTTAGACGGGCTCTACGTTAAGGAAGACCTCCTTTTTTCTGCGCTTCCTTCACGTAGACGGGCTCTATGTGAAGAAAGACCTCCTTTTTTCCGCGCTTCCTTAACGTAGACGCGTTCTATGTGAAGAAAGGCTATATTTGAGACAGATCTTGTTGACAAATTGGGTACCAACTCAGAATCGGATTTGTTCAGCAAACACTAAATAAAAGGACGTACGCGAAGTTTTTTCGTGAAGGTACTGAAATGCTGACCCGGGGCCGGAACGCATATCACTTCGTTTGGCAATTTAACCCTGTTCATTTAAAAATTGGCATTTCCCCCATGCAGCGGATTTTTTACTTTGCACAGATGAGAGGCCACGAACCTTTTACTTGTGGTTCAGAGCCAAAACCGGGCCTAAAATCTTTCTTAGAACGGCCCGCGATCCTTCAACATCGTAAACCTGTTCCGAAATATCCGATGGTCGCAATCCCGCTCTCGTATGGTATAATCAAACTATCAAGGAGGGGATTTTATGGCAGCCCAATTGACCATTACAGACCGCAAACATGTGGTTCACGCGGATATAGAAAGGATGGCCGTTTTTTTGCAGGGCAAATTTGTCGAGGCAACCGGTGATGATGGCCGCCTGTGGTATGTGTTTTTTTACAAGGACCATTATTTGAACGCGATACCCGCAACCAAAATCAAACGGGGGTCCAAAGTGGCACAGGCTTTCCGTGACTGCATTGTGCTCGAGCCTCCCCATCCGCTGATTGATTTGCTTTTCCAGCCGGGTTGCTCATTTAAAACCATTCATTTTGCCCAGCTTACTGGCAAAATGGAGAAACTGTTCCCGCCACTTGAAGCCGCCTGGATTGCCACGTTTTTCGAATCGTTTGTCCCGAAACGGAAGCTCTTTGAATATATCCAATCCATCTTTTATGAATACCGCCGCAATGGCCAGCTATTGCAGTGCACGCGCATCCTTCGCATTTTAAAAGACTTTGCGCCGAAGCAAAGCTGGGTCAAGCAAATGTCCCGCGATTTAAATCTGATTAAGTACGACAAACTCTTTCAATCCTATTCACCCGAACTGATCCGGAAAGACCCCCTTTATGCCGAAAAACTTTTATATGAGAAAATGCCGGATGCCGAAGCTTTTGCAAAACTTTGCGACCTACTGCGTGCGCAAAACCGGTGGGCGGACGAAATCGCGTTAAGCCTTGAGCAAATGGAATCGTCGCCGACCGATACCGGCTACAAAGCGCTCCTTGAACGGCTGGACGCGCATTTCGAAGAGGCGGAAAAAATGGCCATTTTGGAAAATCTCTATGCCCGCATCCGGCAGTTTGAACCGCTGCAGCAAGATTTACTAAAGTTTTATATTGAGACAAAACAACTGGAAAAAATGATCCCGATGATGCTTGAGGAACAGATTCAGTTGAGTGCGAAACAGGCAGAAAAAGTGGAAAAGATGCTTGAATCATGGAGCCCGGATGATGGTGAAACAGATGTAGAAGCACTGAACCGGCTTGCCCCGCTCTTTTCCGGGCATCCGGCACAGGCAGAGAAATTCGTGGTAAAATGCACTTCCTATTTGTTACAGCACCGGGACACTTCCTATATACTGGAATGGCTGCTTCCGTTCAAGAAAGCAGCCGGGCATTTGCCGGCCATCCGCAAAGTGGAGCAAATGCACCAAATGGCGGACGATCCCGACAAGCAATCCCTGCTCGGGGAATTGTATTTTGAATTTGGGCAGTACGACAGAGCGCTTGACTGTTTCAGCTGGGAAATGGAGTTGCGGGAAAACGACCCCGCCCCGGTCAAATGGTTGTCAAAAATTTATCACGAACTCGGCATGCAAGCGGAATCGAACGCATACCGAAATTTGTATATTGATATGGAAAAGCGAAGAGCGTAAGGCGAAAGTGGGGCCAGACCCTGCTTTTTTTATGGCCGAGTACGCAGGTCGCCCAAATGGCTGCGATGAAGGACATTTCTGCGGGCGGACGGATCCCCTTTTGTCTTTCATGCCTGTGATGAAGGACATTTCTGGGGGCGGGCGGGGTCCCTTTTGTCTTTCATGCCCGCGATCAAGGACATTTCCGAGGGCGGGCGGATCCCCTTTTGTCCTTCATGCGCGGGATGAAGGACATTTCCGAGGGCTGCCGTCTCTCTTTTGTCTTTCATAATCTCGATGAAGGATTTCTATTGGTGGGCGGGTCCCTTTTGTCCTTTTGAACTCTCCAAAAAGACATTTCGAACACTACCCAAGCCGCTTTTGGCCTTTTGAAACCTCCAAAAAGACATTTTGAACACCAACCAGGCCACTTTTGTCTTTTTGAAACCTCCAAAAGGACATTTCGATCGCTACCCGGGGTCCTTTTGTCTTTTTGAAGCCTCCAAAAGGACATTCCGAACACCAACCAGGCCACTTTTGTCCTTTTCAAACCTCCAAAAAGACATTTCGAACACTACCCAAGCCACTTTTGGCCTTTTGAACCCTCCAAAAGGACATTTCGATCGCTACCCGGATTCCTTTTGTCCTTTTGAGCCCTCCAAAAGGACATTTCGATCACTGCCCGGGTTCCTTTTGTCTTTTTGAGCTCTCCAAAAAGGCATTTCGAACACTACCCAAGCCACTTTTGGCCTTTTGTAACCTCCAAAAAGACATTTCGAACACCAACCAAGCCGCTTTTGGCCTTTTCAAACCCCCAAAAGGACATTTCGAACACCAACCAAGCCGCTTTTGGCCTTTTCAAACCTCCAAAAAATATTTCAATCGCCACCCGAGTGATGTCCGTTCCCGCTTCAAAAGACATTCCGCCGGTTATTTTCGCCCGTGATCAACTTGAAAGCCGCCCCGCGCATCCGGGACGGCTTTCGTTATTTGGTATGCATTTTAAATTCCAAAAATAGCTCATTATAGCGGGCGAGTTTTTTCTTGCCAAGGTTTTTATATACTTCCAGTTTCTTTGTGAGTGCAGCATCCGGATAAAAACGGCGGTCGCCGGAAATCGATTTTGGCAAAATCTTCAGAGCCGCTTTGTTCGGCGTTGAATAACCGACATACTCGGCGTTTTGCGCGGCGTTTTTCGGATCGAGCATAAAATTGATAAACTTCAGGGCGCCATCCACGTTTTTCGCTGTTTTCGGGATGACCATGTTGTCGAACCAGAGATTGGAGCCTTCGCTCGGCACAACATAGTTCAGCTTTTTATTCTCTGACATGATCTCAGCCGCATCCCCCGACCAGACAACCCCGAGCGAAGCTTCTTCATTGGCCAGCAGCATCTTGATTTCATCGCCGACGATCGCTTTCACATTCGGCATCAGCCGATCAAGTTTTGCTTTTGCCTGCTGCAAATGTTTTTCATTCGTATCATTCAGCGAGTAATGCAGGCTGTTGAGCCCCATCCCCATCACTTCGCGGGCGCCGTCCACAAGCAGAATCTGATTTTTCAAATCGGGATCCCACAGGTCGTCCCAGCTTGTAATTTTTTTGCCGCCAAGCATGCTTGAATTATACACAATCCCAACCGTCCCCCAGAAATAAGGCACCGAATATCGGTTTTTCGGATCAAACGGCAAATCCATAAAGCGCGAATCGATATATTTCAAGTTCGGCAGCTTCGAATGATCAAGCGGAATCAGCAAGTTCTCCTTTTTCATCTTTTCGATCATATACTCGGATGGAACCGCAACATCAAACGTTGTACCGCCCTGGGAGATTTTTGTCATCATGGCTTCGTTCGAATCGAAAGTTTGATAAATGACTTTGATGCCGGTCTGCTTTTCAAATTTCTTAATCAAGGCGGGATCGATATAATCCCCCCAGTTGTAAATCGTGAGCGTATTCCCGCCTGCATAGCCTTCCGTTTGGTTCATGCGTCCAGCGAGAAATTGCAGGGCAAGGGCGACAACGATTATCGCAATAAAAACACGCAGCAGCTGTTTCATCTTTTAACCCCCATTCCGTTCGTGCGGGCCTGGCGCTGGTTCACGAGGTAGTATCCGATCACAAGGATAATAGAGAAGAAGAAGAGCAGCGTTGACAGCGCGTTAATCGTGAGCGAGATCCCTTGGCGCGCACGCGAATAAATTTCAACGGAAAGCGTCGAATAGCCGTTCCCGGTGACAAAAAAGGTGACGGCAAAATCATCGAGCGAATACGTGAGCGCCATGAAAAAACCGGCAAAAATACCGGGCGTAATGTACGGGAGAATCACCTTCGACAACACATCCCACTGGCTTGCCCCAAGGTCGCGCGCCGCATCAATCAAAGTTGGGCTCATTTCCTGCAGTTTCGGCAGCACCATCAGCACAACAATCGGAATGCAAAAAGCGATGTGCGAAACGAGAACGGATGTAAACCCGAGCTTGATCCCTGCAATCGTAAATAAAATCAGGAACGATGCACCGATAATGACGTCAGGGCTTACGATCAGCACATTATTGAGCGAAAGCAGCGCATTTTTCGTTCTTCTTCTTTTCACAAACCGGATCGCGAGCGCCCCCATCACACCGATCACCGTTGAAATCGCGGATGCGAGTAGCGCAATCACAAGCGTATTGATGACAATGATCATAAGGCGCGTGTCCTGGAACACTTCCTTGTACCATTCCCATGTAAAACCGCTAAATTCATGCATGTTCCCTGCTTTGTTGAACGAATAATACATTAAATAAAAGATCGGTGCGTAAAGGACGATAAACACAAATATCAGATATAAGTTTGACCATTTCCATCTTTTTTTCAACTTCATCCCTCACTTCCGGTTGCCGGTCACAATCATAATGACGACCATGGCAATGATCAAAAAGACGGCGATCGTAGACCCCATGCCCCAATCCTGTGTGACAAGGAAATGCTCCTCAATTGCCGTACCGAGCGTAATGACACGGTTTCCCGCAATCAGGCGCGTAATCATAAAGAGTGACAGAGACGGAATAAAGACAGCCTGACACCCTGATTTGACACCGTCCAGCGTGAGCGGAAACACAACGCAGCGGAACGTGGCCCATTTCGAGGCGCCAAGATCGCGCGCCGCATCCATAAAGACCGGGTTTAGTTCTTCAAGCGCGTTATAAATCGGCAAAATCATAAATGGGATAAAAATATAAGTAGACACAAACAAAAAGCTGAAGTCTGTAAATAAAATCTGCTTTTGCCCGATGCCCATCCATTCAAGAAACGAGTTGGCCGGGCCGAATGTGCCGAAAATCCCGAGAAACGCATACGCTTTTAACAACAAATTGATCCATGTCGGCAAAATGATTAATAAGAGCCAGAGCTGCTTATGCCGCGATTTTGTCAAAAGATAAGCAGTCGGATACGAAATCAAAAGTGTAAACGCCGTAATCAAAAACGCATACCAAAAAGAGCTCAGCGTCATTTTCAAATAAACGGGCGTAAAAAATTTTTCATAGTTGACAAGCGACAAATGCCCTTCAATATCAAAAAAAGAATAATAGAGAATGAGCAAAATCGGCGCGATTACAAAAAGAAGGATCCACAGCAAATACGGAACGAGATAAAAAGTGCGTGCATTTACTTTCATGGCCGGACCTCATCGTACGCTTCCAGGCGCCGGTCGAATTCCTCTTCTGTTTCGCCGAATCTCATCACGTGGATCGCTTCCGGTTCAAAATAAAGGCCGATCGTATCCCCGACTTTTGCTTTTTTTGTCGAGTGGACAAGCCATTCATTTCCCTCTTCATCGTAGCAACAAATTTCATAATGGACGCCGCGGAACAGCTGCGTATCCACCCGCACTTTCAAGTTCCCTTTTTCCGGTGTCGTGATTTCTAAATCTTCCGGGCGGATGACAATTTCAACCGGCTCGTTCGGATGAAAGCCGCGGTCAACGCATTCGAACGCATGGCCGTTAAATTCCACAACAAAATCCTTGATCATTTTTCCCGGAAGGATATTGGACTCGCCGATAAAGTCCGCGACAAAGCGGTTGATCGGTTCATCGTAAATATCGGTCGGCGTGCCGCTCTGCTGGATTTTCCCGTTATTGATGACAAAAATTTCATCGCTCATCGCAAGCGCTTCTTCCTGGTCGTGCGTGACAAAAATAAACGTAATGCCAAGGCGGCGCTGCAGTTCACGCAGTTCATACTGCATCTCTGTCCTTAGCTTCAAATCCAGCGCGGAAAGCGGTTCGTCCAGCAAAATCACTTCCGGTTCATTGACAATCGCGCGCGCAATCGCGACACGCTGCCGCTGCCCGCCTGACATTTCGCTGATTTCCCGGTTTTCATAGCCTTCCAGATTCACAAACTTCAAGGCTTCTTTTACTTTTTGTTCAATCACAGCTGCCTTCATTTTTTTAATGCGCAGCCCAAATGCGACGTTTTCATACACATTTAAATGAGGAAATAGCGCATAATCCTGGAAAACGGTATTGACCTGGCGCCGGTTGGCTGGCACGTCATTCACGATTTTTCCATTGATGTAAATATTTCCTTTTGTCGGCGCAATAAATCCCGCAATCAGGCGCAAAATCGTTGTTTTTCCGCAACCCGACGGTCCGAGCAGAGTGTAAAATTTTCCGCGTTCTATTTCAAAACTGACGTCATCCAAAATAGCAGGATCATCGTCGTATTGTTTTGTGACATGTTCAAAACGAATGATGATATCGCTGTTCATTGCTGTCCTCCTCTTCTATGTTCAGCTTACAGATACGATTCCGTAGCAACGAGTACAAGCCTGGACCGGCCTTCCGCGTCATTCAGGATCTGATGCTCATCGGATGCATGATAATAAATGGCTTCTCCGGCTTTTGCACGGTACAGGCGTTTGCCAAGCCGCACCGCAATCCGGCCTTCCAGTACATAGGCAAAGGTTTCCGATAAAGAAGGTTCAAACGTTTTAAACTCCCCTTTTTCCTCAAGCGTAAGCAGGATCGGTTCCATTTCCTTTTCATTCGATTCCGGGACGAGCCACTGGATTTTATAACCGCGCTCTTCATCGAGATAATCGGTCTGGTCTTCTTCCCCGTATACGACTTTTTGTTCACGCTCTTCTTCGTCAAAAAATTCTTTCGGCGTGCAGCCGAGCACTTCCAATATATTAAAAAACGTGTCAATCGAAGGGGAGCTTAAATCCCGCTCAAGCTGGGAAATATAGCCTTTGCTTAAGTCCGTGCGCTCTCCAAGTTCCTCTTGGGTGAGTCCTTTTTTTAACCTTAAGTTTTTAATTTTTTTCCCGATCTTCATCATAAAACCTTCCATTTTGTTTAGCATTTGTAAACTCAAAGGCAAGGAAGTTTTGTTTTGTTAAACTTTAAGTTTACTTTCATATGTATTATACAAAAAAGCAGGCAGATGTAAAGGTTTTTTTGAAAAAAACACGCATCACGGTCGTCCCCCTGCTGTCTCGGCTCCCCTCCTTTCCAGCCGGTTTATGAAAACGAACAATCCCACTCGGGCGTTTTCTTACAGAGAGGCAGATGTTTGTAAAAATAAGCCCGCATATAAAATATGGCCGCGCTGTTGCCTGCTGCAAAAAGTCAATCATGCAAACTGGCGCCGGGCTTGACGTAAAAACTGAAATCCATTTTATATAACACCTATTTTTGCCACCCCGTTCTGCTGCCTTTTCTATTGATTTTCCCTAAAAACATAACTATAATTATATGTAAATCAAATTGAATAAAAAAATCCTCATCAAATCCGGTGAGGTAGAGGTCGCAGCTTTTATGAGTAAATCGGACGAGACACGGGTAAAGTTTAAGACTCCGGTTGAAAGGAAAAGCTGCCGAAATGTGGTGCCGGATCCCGCGGTGCCATGTTGGGGCTGTTTCCGAACAGGAACAGAACTGTCACATATGCGATTCCCCCTCGCATATGTGTTGAGCTATCTTCGGAAGGTTGATGGAGGGTATACGCTTTGATGCCGCGTCTCCACGACTGCGGCATTTTTGTTTATTCCCTGCTCCTTCCTATATAAAAAGGAGTGTATCAAGGATGGATGACTTCTATCATGGGCAAAGCACTACAGCTGGAGCGGTTCCCGTTACGAAAAAGGGTGAAGTGACAAAACTAAAGCGAAAATTAAAATCCCGCCACCTGACCATGATTTCCCTCGGCGGATCAATCGGAACCGGGCTTTTTCTGGCAAGCGGCGGGGCAATCCACAGCGCGGGGCCGGGCGGGGCGCTTCTCGCTTATGCATTAATTGGCGTCATGGTGTACTTTTTAATGACAAGTCTTGCGGAAATGGCCGCCTACATGCCGGTTGCAGGCACCTTCAGCACGTACGCGACGAAATTTGTTGACCCGGCACTTGGATTTGCGCTTGGCTGGAACTATTGGTATAACTGGGCGATCACGATTGCGGCCGAATTATCGGCAGCAACCATTATCATGAAATTCTGGTTCCCGCATACGCCTTCGATCGTGTGGAGTGCGGCCTGCCTTCTCATCATGTTCTTATTAAATTATTTATCTGTAAAAGGGTTCGGGGAAGCAGAATACTGGTTTGCAATCATAAAAGTCGTGACCGTCATTGCCTTTATCATTGTCGGCGCACTGATGATTTTCGGGATTATGGGTGGAAAAGCAATCGGCTTCCATAACCTTACGATTGCAGACGGCCCGGTCCACGGCGGATTCCTGGCCGTACTCGGGATTTTTATGGCAGCCGGGTTTTCGTTCCAGGGAACAGAACTGCTCGGGGTTGCGGCCGGTGAAAGTGAAGATCCGGAAAAAACCATTCCGCATGCTGTGAAATCTGTTTTTTGGAGAATTTTGCTTTTCTATATTCTGGCGATTTTTGTCATCGGCCTGCTGATTCCGTTCACGGATTCGAGACTAACCGCCGACGACATTACGATGAGCCCGTTCACAATTGTATTTCAGCGTGCCGGCATTGCCTTTGCTGCTTCTGTCATGAATGCGATTATTTTAACGGCTGTTCTTTCTGCCGGCAACTCGGGTATGTACGCGTCAACGCGAATGCTCTGGGAACTGGCGCGTGACGGCAAAGCGCCGAAATTCCTCGGAAAACTGAATAAACGCGGGGTACCGGTGAATGCACTGATTGTCACTTCGCTTGTTGGAACGGTGGCTTTCCTTGCATCTTTCTTCGGTGACGGGGCAGTGTACAACTGGCTCCTGAACGCATCCGGCTTATCCGGCTTTATCGCCTGGCTCGGGATTGCCATCAGCCATTACCGGTTCCGCCGTGCATATGTGGCGCAAGGAAAAGCGTTGAGCGACCTGCCTTACCGTTCGAGATGGTTCCCATTCGGACCGCTATTTGCGTTTGCCGTTTGTACGGTCGTCATTCTCGGGCAAAACTACCAGGCATTTCTGGGAGACCATATTAAGTGGGAAAGCGTGTTTGTCTCGTATATCGGCCTGCCCATCTTTATTGCCGTATGGCTCATTTATAAATTTGTGAAAAAGACAAAAGTCGTTTCTTTACAGGAATGCGATTTTAACCGAGAATCCTAACGGAAAAACCTGCGGTGGCTGCCGCAGGTTTTTTCCTTTCATCAGAAACTTACTTTTAACATAAATTATATGAAATTTACCTTTATTTTAATTTATGAAAACGTTTCCTTTATCTAGGAAAAAATTCATTTTAAATATTTTCCTAGCTCAGAATCCTTTATTTCATGCGGGTTCCAGCCTTTTTTAACAATGGCGCACACAAATTTGCCAAAAAATTAATCTTTATTTTTTTCTCATTTTACGTTAATATTTTATCTATCGCATTCATTCCCCGAAAAAACCAGCACTTATTTTTCAGTTAATTTCACAAATTATGCCAATATGTGATTTTTACAAGGAGGCAATGGCATGTCAACAATCGACAAGAAAAAAGTTCTGGCAACTGTTCCACAGACCGGATTTTTTGGTCATCCAAAAGGGTTGTCGACTTTATTTTTCCTAGAGTTTTGGGAGAGATTCTCTTACTACGGGATGAAAGGGATTCTGATTTACTACATGTATGACCGCCTGTCAAACGGCGGGTTGGGATTGGACCCGACAACAGCCGCATCGATTGCTTCGATTTACGGCGCGCTTGTTTATATGTCGGGGATTATCGGCGGCTGGATTTCAGACCGTCTGCTCGGTTCCGCCAAAACCGTTTTTTACGGCGGAGTGCTGATTATGCTCGGGCATATTGCGTTGTCCTTTCCGGGAGGGTTCCCGGCGCTGATCGTTTCCATGGTGCTGATTGTGCTTGGGACAGGCTTGTTAAAACCAAATGCCGCTTCAACCGTCGGGGAATTGTATGATGAAAAAGACTTGCGGCGCGATTCCGGTTTCAGCATTTACTACATGGCGGTTAACCTCGGGGCCTTCATTGCGCCACTCATTGTCGGAACAATCGGTCAGGGGTACAATTACCATCTCGGCTTCAGTATTGCAGCGATCGGAATGTTTTTCGGTTTGATCGCATTCACCATGTCCAGGAAGAAAAATCTTGGGCTTGCCGGCTCTGTTGTGCACAACCCGTTGAAGCCGGAAGAAAGAAGATCGACTTTCACCAAAATCGGCGTAGGAGCTGTCGTCCTGATTATTTTGCTGGCGATTACCATTCCGACACGGATTTTAAATCTGAACAGCTTTATTACCATCGTCAGCATTTTAGGATTTTTGATTCCTGCCTGGTACTTCTTTATGATGTACTTTAGCAAAAAAACATCGAAAGACGAACGCTCACGCATTTTGGCTTATATTCCTTTATTTATTGCTTCCATCGTCTTCTGGGCGATTGAAGAACAAGGCGCGAGTTTGCTCGCCGTCTATGCGGACAAGCGGACACAGCTGAATTTTGCCGGCATTCATATTTTACCGTCCTGGTTTCAGACATTGAATCCGCTGTTTATCGTCGTCTTTGCGCCGGTTTTGGCTTCGCTTTGGGTGAAGCTGGGAGACAGGCAGCCGTCTACACCGGTTAAATTTTCGTTTGGGCTTATCCTTGCTGGTTTGTCCTATATGGTCATGGTGGCCCCGGCTTACTTTAACGGCTCTTCGTCGCTCGTGAGCCCGCTCTGGCTTGTATTGAGCTACTTCCTTGTCGTGATCGGGGAACTTTGCTTGTCACCGGTTGGTTTGAGTGTATCGACAAAGCTGGCGCCAGCCGCATTCTCGGCGCAAATGCTCAGCCTCTGGAACTTGTCTGATGCTGCGGCCCAAACGTTGAACGCCCAGCTTGTCAAACTGTACAGCGCCAACCATGAAGTGATCTACTTCGGCGGCGTCGGCCTTGTTTCGGTCATTTTGGGCATATTCCTGCTCCTCTACGCACCGGTTATCAAACGGCTGATGAGAGGGATAAAATAATAGATGAAGTGATGAAAAACCGGGGCATTGGTCCCCGGTTTTTTTAATGGATTTGCTGGTATGTGCCGTGTAACAATTGGAGTGGATGCTAATCGATTGGGGTAAGCTTAACCGTTGCTTCTGTCTGGACGGTGTAGCCGTCATACACCATAAACGTATAGGAAGCTTCGCCATTTACGCCAAGAATCGTATTCACATCTGGTACACCTTCTCCGTCAAAAGTGACGAAGTTCGATCCTTCACCAACCGGCGTGGCTTTATACCTTCCTTCCGGGATGTCTTTGCCAACTTCATATCTGCCGGCTGCCAACGTCTTTGGTGCACTTTTCGCTTTCTGCACCTGTCCTGTCAATGAAGCAAGGTCCTTTTTCTTGGCATCCACTTTGCTTTGAGTGGATTTTAATTCTGATTTTGCATTTTTCAAGTCAGCTTGTGCAACATCGACCTGTTTGTTCAAAGTATCGAGTTGCGTTTTAAGATCATCTTGCTGGGATACAAGTTCCTCGGCTGCATCATAGTCATCTTCCCTTAACGTAGATGGGCCCTATGTAAAGAAAAGCCTTCATTTTTGCACGCTTTCTTAACATAAACGCCCTCTAGGTTAAGGAAGAGCCTCGTTTTTTCACGCTTCCTTAACCTAGGCGCGCTCTAGGTTAAGGAAGGCCTTCGTTTTTCCGCGCTTCCTTAACGTAGACGCCCTCTAGGTTAAGGAAGAGCCTCGTTTTTGCTTGCTTCCTTAACCTAGGCGGGCTCTAGGTTAAGAAAGGCCTTCGTTTTTCTGCTCTTCCTTATCCTTAACGTAGACGCCCTCTAGGTGAAGGAAAAGCCTCGTTTTTTCGTGCTTCCTTAACGTAGACGCCCTCTAGGTTAAGGAAAAGCCTCGTTTTTTCACGCTTCCTTAACGTAGACGCCCTCTAGGTTAAGGAAGAGCCTCGTTTTTTCACGCTTCCTTAACGTAGACGCCCTCTAGGTTAAGGAAGAGCCTCGTTTTTTCACGCTTCCTTAACGTAGACGCCCTCTAGGTTAAGGAAGAGCCTCGTTTTTTCACGCTTCCTTAACGTAGACGCCCTCTATGTAAAGAAAGGCCTTCATTTTTCCACGACTCCTTAACGTAGGGCTTGCTGAACACGCAAAATTCCTAGATTTGGCAAGGATGCTGACAGTTTTGGCAAAAATTTAAATGGTTTTTTTAGAAAGTCCAGAGAAAAGCTTGCACTTGAAAGCTGATTCAAGGTATAGAGAAGACAAAATCGTATTTTCAAAGATGAAGTCTTTTATATTTTAAGACACAGGTTGTTGACCCTATATAAAAGAGAAAAACCCGTTTGGAAATCCTCTTTCCAAACGGGTTTTTGTTAAATGCTTTTCTTCTTTCGTGTCAGGCCGTAAGCGATGACAAGCAGGATGAACCATACCGGTGTCACAAATAAGGCAACACGCGTATCTTTTGCTATCCCCAGAACCACGAGGACAAAAACAAAGAACAAGAGTACAATCCAGTTGATGACCGGGGCAAACGGCAATTTAAAAGAGATTTTGGCCGCTTCTTCCGGCATATTTTTCCGGAAACGCAAGTGGGCAACCATAATGACGCCCCACACCCAGACAAAACAGATGGATGAAATGCTTGTGACAAGCGTAAAGACTTGCGTGCTCTTCATAAAATAATTCAGCATAACGCCGATTAACAGCATGATCGTTGAACCAAGCAAAGCAGGTGCCGGGACATTCCGCTTGTTTAACTTTTTAAATATTTTCGGTGCTTTTCCATCTTCTGCAAGAGAATACAGCATACGGCTTGTACTGAAAATGCCGCTGTTGCACGAGGAAGCCGCCGAAGTGAGCACCACAAAATTGATGATACCTGCTGCAGCCGGCAGACCGATATCAGCAAATACCCGGACAAACGGGCTCGCATCCGGATTCAGCCGGTTCCAAGGATAAATCGACATGATGACAAACAAAGCGCCGACATAAAACAGTAAAATCCGCAGCGGAATCTGGTTGATCGCTTTTGGCAGCGTCTTTGATGGATCCTCTGCTTCCCCGGCTGTTACGCCGACCAGTTCAATCCCGACAAATGAAAAGACGGCCATTTCAAACGCTAGCAAAAACCCTTTTGAGCCATTCGGGAAAAAGCCGCCGTGCTGCCACAGGTTTGTAAAAGAGGCGTGCCCCCCATTGCTTTGAAAACCAGCGAACACGAGGAGAATGCCGATAACAATCAGGGCAATAATGGTGACAACTTTAATAATAGCAAACCAAAATTCCATTTCCCCGAATGCTTTGACTGTCGCAATATTGATGAGAAACAAAACAGCGACGCAAATCAAAGCAGGAATCCACTGTGGCAGATCGGGTACCCAAAATTGAACATACATACCGACTGCGGTAATTTCGGCAATACCGGTTACAATCCAGCAAAACCAATAGGTCCAGCCGGTAATAAAGCCTGCCCACGGTCCGATAAATGTTTCAGCAAAATGGGTAAACGATCCGGTAATCGGCTTGTACATCAGCAGTTCGCCGAGTGCCCGCATCATAAAGAAAAGGGCTAAGCCGATTACGAAGTATACGAGCATAATAGACGGGCCGGCAAAGTGAATCGATTTGCCGGAACCAAGGAAAAGCCCCGTTCCAATTGCGCCCCCGATCGCAATCAATTGAATATGGCGGTTTTTCAGCCCGCGACTCAGCTCTTGTCCATTCGGGCTTTGATCCATACCGATCAACTCCTTATCTATGTATAAATTTGATTATATCACAATATTCTTATTTGTTGCGGGTAAAAAGCAAACCGTATGTGCAAGATCCTCCCACGGTTGTGTACGGGTGTTATGGGACCTCTTTTTTGTTTTCGCTTTCAAAAGGACGGATTAAAACTTCTCATTTTTGAGAAAATTTAGCATGCAGAAGCGAACCGGCCCATGAAAAGAGCCGGCAAGCCTGGGTTTAAGCAAACCATTGCGTTTTTTCTTCTGCTGGTGTCCGTTGCGCTTTGATGTCCAATTCTCTTTTCGGATAGCCGACATAGATGAGCCCGGCAATTTTATCTGCCGGTTCGAGATTAAGATAGTTTTTCAATTCGGGTTCATGCGCGATGTCACCGGTCCTCACGATTGTAGCCAAACCGAGCTCGGTTGCCGTAAGCAGCAGGTTTTGAATCGCACAACCGGTCGCAACGATTTCCTCAATTTCCGGAACAATGCCGGAAGGGCTGACGGCAACCGCAATAACCACCGGCGCCCGCAGTGGCCCTTTGCGCGCTTTTTCAATCTTTTTCGCCGCTTCTTCTTCACTCAGGCCTTCCGCTTTCTGGGCTGCAATCCGAGCCATTTCCTCCCCGAGTTTGACACGCCCTTCTCCTTTAAACACGCGGAATTTCCACGGTTCTGTTTTCTTATGGTTTGGCGCCCATGTGGCAGCTTCGAGCAATGTTCCAATCACATCATCGGGCACCTCTTTATTGTCTGTCACACCGATGGAACGGCGCGATTTGATCAGATCCATGACACCCATTTTCCCAACTCCTTTAGCCATACTAGTTTAAGTATAAGGCAGGAAAATACGTCAATCAACAAAAAACATTTTTCCACCGTGGAAATACATTATTGAAAAATGGTACTGATCTTTTGCACGTCCGCTTCCGTCAGGCTGACTTCCAATGTTTTCAGATTGTCAATCACCTGTTCCGGCCGTTTGGCACCCGGAATGACAGCATCAATGGAAGGCTGGGAGAGATACCAAGCAAGGACAACATGTGCGACATCCACGCCTTTTTCTTTCGCAATCGGGCGGAGCTTTTCAACCTTTTCCAAATTACGGAGATAGGTTTCCCCTTGGTAAAGCGGATTTTTCGCACGGCCGCCTTCAAATTTGGTATCTTTTGTATATTTGCCGGCGAGCAGCCCGGATGCGAGCGGAAAATACGGGATAAACGAAATACCGTTTTCCGCTGTGTACGGAAGTAAGTCTTTTTCAGCCTCGCGTTTGAATAAATTGTACTCCGACTGCAGCACATCGACATATCCGTCTTTGTTTGCCTCTTTCAATTGTTCAATGGAAAAATTGGAAACACCGATTGCACGGATTTTCCCTTCATCTTTCAGTTCTTTTAAGGCGCCGACTGCTTCGTCTTTCGGAGTATGGTCATCCGGGAAATGGATATAAAACAAATCAATATAATCGGTTTGCAGGCGTTTCAGGCTGCTTTCGACCGCTTCTTTTAAAAATGCAGGGGAGTTGTCGAACACCACTTTTCCATCGACAAATTTATGTGCACCTTTTGTGGCAAGCACGACCTTGTCACGGCCGCCGTGTTCTTTTAGCACCTCGCCGATCAACTCTTCCGAACGTTTTGGCCCGTAAATAAACGCAGTGTCAAGAAAATTGATGCCGTGGTCAATTGCCGTGCGCACAACTTCTTTCCCGGTTTCATCATTGAGATTCGGGTGAATATTATGTCCGCCGACCGCATTTGTGCCGAGGCCGACCGGGTTGACATACAAATCCGATTTGCCGAGTCTTCTTTGTTTTTCCATCTTACCTCCGCCTTTCTCTTCAGATTTCAATCCTTATCATAGCAAATCAAAAAGAAATGTAAAAATATTTCGGTTTCCGGTCAAACAGGCACATGTGCGAGCTGTTTGCATACAAATGGGAACGTGTGAGAGAAAAAGGAGGGGTTATTGTGGCAAGAACGTTAGCTTGGCATGAAACATTGGAAATTCATGAGCTGGTTGCATCCCAGACGATTTGTTTGATCCGGTTTAAATCAGTCGTAAGAAATGTGTCCGATGCAGGGCTCCGGGAACTGTATACGTTTTCGATCCGGGCACTTGAAAAAAATATTCGCGACCTTCTGCAGTTTTATCCGCAGGCGCCGCGGGAAGAGGAAATAGAAGAAAACGAGGAGCGGCAAACCAATCCCGGTTTTCAGGCCGGTGAACTGCTGACCGCTTCCAAAACGGCTGTACGAAATTATGCGACTGCCATTACAGAAACAGCCACGCCGGCATTGCGCACCGTGCTTGTCCGCCATTTGAACAGCGCGATCGACTGGCATGCGCGCGTATTCAACTATATGCATGAACATGGTATGTACCAGGCCTACAACTTAAGCCAATTGCTGAACAACGATGTCCGGAATGCCAACCGGGCGCTGCAAATGCGGGAAGAAGAGTGAAGAATCCGGCGCCCGTGCTGCATTAAATGCGGCACTAGCGAGTGAACCGGCACACATGCTGCAATAAATGCAGCACCAGTGCAGGAACAGAAATCAGCCGGTACCTATTTTCAGGGTAGATGCCAACGCCGCAAAGAATCTGGTACCAGCGAAAGAATGAAAATCCCGTCGCAAATTTTCAGGGTAGACAGCCATGCATGAATACGGCATCAGCCGAACAAGGAAAGTCATTTAGCGAAATAGGCACCATGCCGCAATAAATGCAGCACCAGTGCAAAGGAACAGAAATCAGCCGGTACCTATTTTCAGGGCAGACGCCAATGCCGCAAAGAATCTGGTACCAGCGGAAGAATGAAAATCCAGTTGCAAATTTTCGGGATAGACAGCCATGCTTGAATATGACACCAGCCGTAGAATGAAAGTCATCCAACAAGATAGGCTCCATGCCGCAATGAATGCAGCACCAGCGCAGGAACAGAAATCAGCCAGTGCCTATTTTCAGGGAGAAAGCCATACCCATTGAATGCAGTGCCAGCAAGTCACCCACCGACATAGGCGCCCATGCTGCAATAAATGCGTACCAGCGGTGGAACGACCCGTATTTTCAGGGTAATCGCCCGGCGGCAAAATAAATAGCGCCCGCAGAAGGATGAAAATCAGCCGGTGTAATGTTCCGGATAAAAGAATGGAAAACCGCGGATCGATTGTTCATCCGCGGTATATCCTTTAAACGGTACAGCGAGCAGTCCGCAACCGGAATGAACCGGATCCGGCCCCACTATATCCAACGGTGAGACAAGCCATACCCGCTGTTTTTTTCTGTGTTCCACTTATTCAGAAGCCGAATGGCCAAATCTACCGGCTTGCTCCGGCCTATTGTTTTTAACGCCCTATTCGAGATTGCTGTGCCGGTTCAACGCTGCTTCATTCCCCGATTTCTGCTGTTCGGCAATTTTCAGGCAAACCGCGTCAAAAAACAGATGAACAGACTGGTCGAACAATGAGCTGAGCGGCTGTCTGCTTTCAATTTCTCCCGGCCTCCGGTATTTCGTAGCAGACGGAATATGAACCACGCTATCCGAAGTTTGCGCAAGTCTCGAAGACGGATCAGAAGTCACACCCACAACAGATACACCATTCTTTTTCGATTTTTCCGCCGCTTGCACCACATTGGAAGTCGTGCCGGAACCAGAAACTGCAATCAATAAATCTCCCGGCTGAATCGAAGGAGTGATCGTCTCGCCGACGACAAACACATGGAAACCAAGATGCATGAGCCGCATCGCAAAAGACTTGGCCATCAGCCCCGAACGCCCCTCGCCCAATACAAAAATGCTTTTCGGAGAAGCAAGCATATCCGCCAGCTTTTCCACTTGTTCCCCGTCTATTTTTGAAAACACCGTTTGAATTTCATTTAAAATGACTTCTATTTCCCGATTCATTTCAATGCCTCCCAAGCTTCTTTTATCTTTTGTGCCGCAAGCAAAGGATCACTTGCCTTGCTGATTGCTGAACCAATAATGAGCACATCCGGCTGAAGGGCGCGGACGGCAGCCAAATTTTCCAGTGAAATGCCCCCGGCTACTGCAAGCTGCTGGTTGCGTGATGCTGCGCGGCGCCCCCACGTTCCGCCTCCGCCTTCTTCCTGCTGGTCCTTGCTGATATGCTGGCAGACGATGATGTTTTCCAAACGGGCAATCTCCTTCTGTTGATGCGCCGCTGTATTCAAAAGGTCAACCATCACTTGTCTATCAAACTGCCCAGCCGTATCCAAACACGTACGGAGCGTGACAGGAGGGGCCGCCCCCATCACAGTCGCAATGTCGGCTCCCGCCCGAAAACAAAGTTCAAATTCGTACTTCGCATTGTCGAACGTCTTGATATCGGCTACCACCGTTTTGTCCGGAAACCGGTTTTTTATGTCATAAATGCTTTTGACGCCGAATTCTTTAATTAACGATGTGCCGACTTCAATCCATTCTATCGCTTTTTCCGCTTTCGCTGCAATTTCGATTGCTTCCTGAATCGTGAATCGGTCTAATGCCAGTTGAATCTTCATTTTAAAACCGCCTTTGCTTCAAGATTTTCCGGCGCCAGGGGAGACGCCTGTTTTTTTGCCCGGACCATCAAGGTTAACAGAACCGAGACAAGGAGCGAGATCGCCATAAAGATAAAAGATGCCTGCGTGCTGCCCGTTGCCCCGTTTAAAAATCCGACAATGTATGCGCCAACAAAAGAGCCTAAAGCACCCATGCTGTTGATAAACGCATTGGCACTTCCTGATACATTTTTCGGCAAAATTTCCGGCATGATTGCGAAAAACGGCCCGTATGGTGCATACATGGCGCCTCCTGCAATGACAAGCAGCGCGTAAGAGAACCAGAAATTGGATGAACCGATCAAATAAGAACCGTAGAAGGCAATGGTGCCGATCAATAGCGATACCCAGACAAATGTTTTGCGATTTAGCGTTTTATCGGAAAAATAGGAAACAGCGATCATCCCGATTGTCGCCAGTAAGTATGGAGCGGCAGACAGCCAGCCCGTTGCCACAATATCCATATGGGAGGCCGCTTTTATCATGGACGGCAGCCACATGACAAATCCGTAGACGCCGATGCTCCATGCAAAATACTGAACCGCGAGAATGAGCACCGTTTTATTGCGGAACATTTCTTTATACCCCGCTACTTTGATCATTCCTTTTTGTTCTTCTTTCATTTCAGATGCGATGTTTTCCTTTTCCTCATCCGTCAGCCACTTTGCTTCTTCCGGCTTATTTTCAACCAGCTTCCACCAGAAAAATGCCCAAACGATGGCCGGAATTCCTTCCACAATAAACATTCCCCTCCAGTCAAGCACCTTTAACAAATAACCGGAAACAATGGACATCCATAAAACGGTGACAGGATTGCCCAAAATTAAGAAGGTGTTGGCACGGGAACGCTCTTCTTTTAAAAACCAGTTGCTCAAAAAGACGAGCATTGCCGGCATCACGGCAGATTCCACGACACCGAGGAAGAACCGGATCGGATACAGCCATGCGACATTATGGACCAGACCGGTTGCAGAAGCAAGCAGGCCCCAGAGAATCAGGCTGACAAATACGAGCTTCTTGGCACTTCTTTTTTCTGCATACGCCGCGCCCGGAATTTGAAAGAAGAAATAACCGAGAAAAAATAATGCCGATAAAAAGGAGGCAACACCTGTAGTTATATTTAAATCGTGCGCCATTCCGCCCGCTGCGCCAAAGCTGTAATTCGCCCGGTCGAAATAGGCAAGGCTGTAGGTAATGAAAGCGATTGGAACCAGATGCAAAAATCTCTTCTTGCTTGCGACATTTCTCAACGACTTTTCCATTCCAAAACACTCCTTTGTTGTGGGTTTAACCGTTTTTCACCGAATGCCCGTTCATAAATGCCAACAGTTCTTCCCGGGTCGGAAGCCCGTTTTTATCCCCGGAAGACATGGTTTGTAAAGCGCCGATTGCATTCCCTCTTTCCGCTGCTTCAAATGGAGTTAAACCGTCGAACAGGCCGCTTAATACACCGGCTGCAAATCCGTCTCCAGCACCAACCGTATCCACCACTTTGGTAACCGGGAAGCCTGGAACGGTATGCGCTTTCTTTTCCGTTGCCACATAGGCGCCTTTTGCCCCGAGTTTGACAAACACCATTTTGGCACCGTGTTCAAGATAATATTTCGCGATATCTTCAGGCGCTTGATAGCCGGTCAAAATTTTCCCTTCTTTGATACCGGGAAAAACAATGTCGGCCTGGCAGGCGTATCTTTGAATCGTTTCCGCCATCGTTTTTTCGTCTTTCCACATGGAAGGGCGCAAATTCGGATCAAACGAAACGATACTGCCTTCTTTTTTGGCTTTTTGTATGAAAGCTTCGCTCAGTTCCCGTACAGACGGGGAGAGTGCGAGCGGGATCCCCGTTAAGTGATAATGTTTTGCATGCATTTCTCTGAGTTCAGGGAAATCTTTGATCCCCATCAGGCTTGCGGCGGAGTTTTTACGGTAGTAATAAACACCCGGATCGCCTTCCGATACTTTTTCTTTCAATTGAAATCCCGTCAAGTTTTCTTCGTCTCTTTTAATCAAGGAAGTATCCACTTTTTCACGCTGCAGTTCCTGGATGATATAATCGCCAAGCGGGTCTGTTCCGACTTTGCTCAGCCACAGTACCCGGTACCCGAGGCGAGAAAGTCCGATTGCCACATTTGTTTCCGCCCCTGCCAGTTCTTTTGTAAAATGCCGGACCGAGGCGAGCTGTCCGGGTTCTTCCGCAATAAACATGCCCATCGCTTCTCCGAATGTCAGCACATCATACACTTTCATTTACGAACACCTCTTCTTTCAGCAGTTCGATGTAATCTTTCAAATCACTTGTAATCGGAAATTCTAACGCAATCGCGGCTTCTTTTGGCAACAGATGCAGCAACCGTTTCCATTTTTGCCTGCCGTTTTGGCCAATTGGGATCGTTGCATAACCGGATGCCGTTTCCACCACTTCTTTCACGTGAATGTATACTACCTCGTTTTTTAAAGCGGCAGCGGCCTCTTCAGCATCTTCCCCTGTGTAAGCCCAGTTGCCGATATCACAGGTAAAACGGATCGGAATGGCCTTGCTGCGGCATGCTGCAAAAAATGGCGCGAGCCGCTCTGTTTTTCCCCCGAGGTCCGTTTGATCATTCTCGATGGTCACCAGGATGCCGGCATTCGAAAAGCAGGCGGCAGCTTTGGCAAGCGTATCCACATCAGATAGACCCTCCCGGTAGTTGCCCAATGAAAATTTGATGAGTTTTGCCCCGAGCTCCACAGCCTCCTGCCTATAAGGCGCCACATCGATAACTTGATGATCCTCCCCAAATAAAGAAACCGGGCAGGAATAGTAAGGGATCAGCCCCGCCTTATCGAGCATGCCTTTCACCGCGGGTAAAAGAGAAGACGGGTCTTCAAGCAGCTCCCGCCGGATTTCCACCCCGTCACATCCGGCCTTGCGTATGGCGGCGAATAACACCGGGTAAGATAAAATGGCAGTATCCTGAAATGCATTCATGGTGACAAATAAATGGGCCATTGGTGTTTCCTCTTTTCTTGTGTGTTGGAACCGAATTTCTTGGGACCGATACCATTTTTCAAATGCCGGATCTGTATTTTATAAATTGAATAAAATATCGCAGCTCTGTTGCCTGCTGTAAAAAATAGTCATCGTGCAAATTGGTGCTTGGGAACTTAAGTACAACTTATATAGTTTGCAAAATTTCCATGAGCAGTGCGATGTGGGGATGTTTTTTGGATTTTCCCGTTTACTCTATTTATCGTTTTTCCTGTTTTTGATCTTTCCGGGAGCTCTCTTTCTTTTTTTATGGGACCGTTACCATCAAAAGGGGAAGCTGCCACTTTTGTCTTGGCCAATCCCATGTTGACAGCTTTTCAATCCTGCGAGCTGATCCTTTGATGCAGGATTTCAGCCTGTATCGTCGCCTCTTTCGGTGAAACCGATCTCATTTTTCCTTAGGGGGGAAGTTATCTCCCCGGGGCAGATTCCCTTTCAATCAAACGCGTCTGGTAAGAGATCGTCTGGACCGGCGATTCGTTGTCCGCCAGCCGTTTTAAAATGAGTTCCATTACTGTTTTACCAATTTGATAAGTCGGCTGTTCAATGGTGGTAATGCCTGAAAATACGGCAGCTGCCCACTCCGGATTGTCAAAGCTCAGAAAACCGGTATCGTCAGGAATTTTATAGCCCTGTTCTTTCAGTTTGATAATGATTTTTAACGCGATGACACTGTTTCCGGCAATGATGGCCCTTGGTTCTTTGCTGGTGCGGGACAAAAACGTATTGAGCTTTTTCTCCAATTGGCTTTCGTCATTGAGATCCACTTCAAACAAATCTTCCAGGCTCGGGTGACTGGGATTAACAAGCCGTAAAGCCTCCTGAAATCCTGTATACCGTTCGTGCCGCGGGCTGAAATGTGCAACCGGCTCTGTAAAATAGCCGATTCTTTTATAATTTTTCTTTATCAGATAGGACACGGCCTGCATCACGGCCCCGCGGTTATCAATTTCAACGGTATCAAACGGCAGCTCAGGAATTTTACGGTCAACCAGGACAATCGGGGTTTTGCCGTTTTCCGACAAGGTTTCCAAAAAGTCGCTGTTTCCTCCTGTTGTTTGAATCAGCAGCCCATCAATCTTGTGGGACTGCAGCATGGAGATATACTCGCGTTCTTTTGCCGGCTGGTTATCAGAGTTGCAAATCAGCAAACTGTAGCCATGCTGCTTGCAGACATCCTCAGCTCCCCTTAAAATCGCCGTTGTATACGGGTTGGTAATATCCGCAACCAGCGCGCCAATCAAGTAGCTGTGGCTGCTTTTCAGCCCTCTCGCCAAATTATTCGGGCGGTATTGGAGTTCATCGATCACCTGCTTGATTTTTTGCTGGGTTTTCGGTGACAATTCATGAAACCGGCCGCCTAAATATCTCGAAACGGTCGATTTCGACACGCCAGCTTTTTTTGCCACATCGTAAATCGTGACTTTCGCTTCTTTTCCCCTCATGTTGTTTACCATCCATCTTTAAAATGAAACCGGTACCATTTGACTTCATTATAACAAAGTGAGAGGAGCTGTCAATCAAAAATGAACGGAAATTTTTTCCGACTCCTCCCGGTTTTGTGCCGCAGCATATGAAAAAGAGCTCTTTTTCAAGAGCTCAGTTTTTAAATGAGTGAATCGGGGCCGGGATTCTGCCGCCGCGGGCAATGAAGTCCGCTGATGAAAAGGAATGGACGCCCATCACCGGCGCATGTCCGAGCAGGCCGCCAAATTCGATCGTATCGCCAACCTTTGTGCCCGGTGCCGGAATGATGCGGACCGCTGTCGTTTTATTGTTAATGACGCCAATTGCAGCTTCGTCCGCGATCATTGCTGAAATCGTTTCTGCCGGAACATCGCCCGGAATTGCAATCATGTCAAGGCCGACGGAGCAGATCGCGGTCATCGCCTCCAGTTTTTCGAGATTCAAGGACCCGCGGTTGACCGCATCGATCATGCCGGCGTCTTCAGAAACCGGAATGAATGCGCCGCTTAAGCCGCCAACATGGCCGCATGCCATGACACCGCCTTTTTTCACGGCATCATTCAGCAAAGCGAGCGCCGCCGTTGTTCCGTGTGTACCGACAGACGCAAGGCCCATTTCTTCCAAAATATGGGCCACAGAGTCTCCAACAGCCGGTGTCGGGGCAAGCGACAAGTCGACAATCCCGAACGGAACACCGAGCCGTTTGGATGCTTCCATGCCGACAAGCTGGCCCATCCGCGTAATTTTAAATGCGGTTTTCTTGACCGTTTCCGCAACGACATCAAACGGTTCGCCTTTCACTTTTTCAAGGGCGCGTTTTACCACACCCGGGCCGCTGACGCCGACGTTGATGACGACATCCGCTTCACCAACACCGTGGAACGCGCCAGCCATAAACGGATTGTCTTCCACCGCATTCGCGAACACAACGAGTTTTGCACAGCCGAGCCCTTGCGTATCGGCAGTCAGCTCGGCCGTCTTTTTGATGATGACACCCATATCACGGACCGCGTTCATGTTAATACCGGAGCGAGTCGAGCCGACATTGACCGAGGCACAGACCCGTTCGGTTTCAGCCAGTGCCCTTGGAATCGAATCTATCAATATTTTATCGCCTTTGTGGCAGCCTTTTTGCACCAGCGCCGAAAAGCCGCCAATAAAGTGAACGCCGACTTTTTTCGCAGCCGCATCAAGGGTCTTGGCAAAAGCAATGTAATCTTTTTCGTCCGTTGCCCCGGCGATGAGGGAAATCGGCGTGACCGAGATGCGTTTGTTAATGATCGGGATACCGTATTCCGATTCAATCTCTTCCCCGGTTCGGACAAGGTTTTCTGCCAATCGCGTTATTTTATCATAAATCTTCCGTCGCACCTTTTCCCCGTCCGCGTCAATGCAGTCGAGGAGCGAAATGCCCATTGTGATGGTGCGGATATCGAGTTTTTCTTCTTCAATCATCCGGATGGTTTCAAGTATTTGTTTCGTTTCCATGATTGTCCCCCGTTTTTACAAGCTGTGCATCGATTGGAAAATTTCTTCGCGCTGAATTTTGATTTGGACTTGCAGTGCTTCGCCTTTTTTCGCAAGGGCTTGTTTGATTTCATCAAAATTCGCTTCAGCATTCGACAAATCGAGCATCATCATCATCGTGAAATAACCGCTCATGATGGTCTGGCTGACATCGAGAATATTAATCTTTAATTCTGCCAGCTGTGTGCTGACACCGGCAATGATGCCAACCTGATCTTTGCCGATTACTGTCAAAATTGCTCTCATTTTGTCCACTCCTGTTTTGTAAAAAAATTCATATCCTTACTATCACAAATTTTTCCGGTCTTGTCTATGTATATTTTTGGAATTTTTCATTAAAAAATAGGGCAGCAAGATTGAAACTCCCCTGCTGCCCTTTTCGCCGGAAACGGATTTTCGCAAACTTTCAGTATCATATAGAGAACAAGCACACCGGCAACGAGACCGGCACCCGCAAGCCGGTTTTTCGTTGCATAATTCTAATCTGAGTGGAGACGCCGTCTGCTAAAAATCATATGTTAAAAGCTGTTCTTCCGCCACCCGGGTCAGCTTTCTGCTGTCAATCATATTCGTGATATGCGGTGTAGGCACTGCCTGCTTAAAGCATGTCAACAACGATCCTGCGCTCAAACTGTTTTTTCTTTGCACTGCCCAGGCTTAGCTTTCGTAGCTGTCAATCATATTCGCGATATGCGTGTAGGCGCCGCCTGCTGCAAGCGCGCCCGCAACAAGGATGGCTTCCGCAAGTTGTTCTTCCGTTGCGCCCGCTTTTTGCGCCTGTTTGGAATGAAAATCAATGCAATACGGGCACTCGGTAATATGGGCGACCGCAACAGCAGCCAGTTCTTTGACAAGTGCAGGCAGTTTGCCGACTTTCATAGCAGCAGCACCGAACGCATTGTAGGCCGCGAAACCGTCTTTGGCAAGATGGTTCATGTTGGCAAGTTTTTTCATATTGGATTTTTTGTAAATCGTATCACTGGCATCTTCAATCAGGGCAAGCTGCATATGGACACTGTGGGCCACCGCGCCGCCTGCTTCCAGTGCCGCTGCCACAAACGCCGCTTCTGTAAGTTCTTCGAGACTGACACCCGCTGCTTTTGCTTTTTTCGTATGAATGTCGAGGCAATACGGGCATTTTGTCGCATGGGCCACGGCGACGGCGATGATTTCTTTGTCCCGGGCAGAAACGGCACCGTCTTTAAACACTTCGGCATTGAGGCGGTCAAAAGCAGCCGCCTGTTCCGGCGCAAGGTCTTTTAATTTCGATAGATGTTGCAGCATATCTTTTTCATAATACGACATAAAGGACACTCCTCCCAATTGGAATACTTGTTTTTCATTATAGCCCTTCCATCTGAAAATGAATATTCATCTGCTTTTGTGTGGTAAAATGGGAAGAAGATCAATATCAGGATGGTGATGGTTTTGTTTGATTTTGATACAGTCATTGAGAGAAAAAATACCGCTTCTGTTAAATGGGAGCAGGTCAAACAGGTCTTCGGGGAAGAAGATGTGCTCCCGATGTGGGTGGCCGATATGGATTTCAACCCGCCGTATGAAGTGGCGGAAGCGATTAAAAAGCGGGTTGAACACGAAATCCTCGGATATGCGTTTGTGCCGGATTCCACTGCAGAAGCGATTCAGGCATGGCTGAAAAAGCGCCATAACTGGGACATCCACCCGGCGTGGATCGCGTACTGCACCGGCATTGTGCCGGCAATCAGCACAGCCATTCAGGCATTTACTGAACCGGGCGATAAAGTACTGCTGATGTCTCCGGTGTACCATCCGTTTTTCCATATGGTTGAAAAAAACGGCCGCGTTGTCGTAAACGCGCAGCTGAAGCTTGTGGAAAACCGGTTTGAAATCGACTGGGAGCAGGTTGAAGCGCGGCTAAAAGAAGGGGCAAAGCTGTTTTTAGGCTGCAATCCGCATAATCCGGGCGGGCGCGTCTGGACGAAAGACGAGCTTATGAAAATGGCGGATCTTTGCGCGCAGTATAACTGTTTGTTTTTGTCCGATGAAATCCACTCCGACCTTGTATACCCGCCGCATACCCATGTGCCGGTTGCTTCTCTCGGGGACAAGTACCGCGATATGACCATCACCTGCATTGCGCCGACAAAAACGTTTAATCTAGCCGGGATCAAAGCTTCTGCCGTCATCATTCCGAACCCGGAACTGCGCAAAAAGTTCAAAGATGTGCAGGCGGTAAACGGGACATCTGCCTTGAATACATTTGGCATTGTCGGCATGGAAGCAGCATACCGACACGGCAGCGAATGGCTGGATGCGCTCCTTGTTTACTTGAAGGAAAATATTGATACAGCGGCACGGTTCATCGCGGAACGCCTGCCGGAAATCCGGGTGATGGAAACAGAAGGTACGTATTTAATGTGGCTCGACTGCCGCACATATGGCCTGGAAGAAGAAGCATTGAAAGACCGTTTATGGAAAAAGGCAAAGCTCGGCGTCGAAATTGGCAGCAAATTCGGCCCTGGCGGAGAAGGCTTTATCCGCATGAACATCGCCTGCCCACGCAAAATTTTGATGGAAGGCTTAAACAGGCTCGAAAAGGCCTTTGCGTAAGGAAAAGGCCGGCCCAAAAAACTTTGGGCCGGCCCGGGTTTTGGGCGCTTACAATGCGGGATGAAGGAGTTTTATTTGGAAGGGTCAGTATTTTCTGCTAGCCCTAAATATTGTTGCCGTTAAACCGGATGTTATTGCTTTTTTCAAGGTACTGGATCGTTTCTTGCACGTTTGCTGTTATCAATTGAAGCAGGATATCAGCCTTTTCTTTTGATGTAGTGAACTACCCTCCACTTATCAACCTTACGGTCTGATTGAAGTGGGGGCTTCTCGGGTAATCCCGTCTAATGACAGAAAATTGACCGAGCTAACCCTCTTGTTCCAAAAGTTTTGTTACTTATGATAACGCTAATAAGCGTATACCTTCATTTTTGATATTGATTGCTGAATTGTGATCGCGATCTAATACAAAGCCGCAAGAACATTTATATACACGTTCAGATAATGGCATTTCTTTTTCCTTGCCGCAACATGAACACTTCTTAGTGGAGGGAAACCACTTATCAATTTTCACAAGTTGTTTCCCTTGTTCTTTTAGCTTATACGCTAAGAAAGTAGTGAACATACCCCAGCCGTTATCATGAACGCTTTTCCCAAAGTGAAGGGCTTGAGACATCCCTTTCATGTTCAAGTCCTCAATCACGACAGCATCAAAGTTAGAAGCTAATTCTTTTGACTTATGATGAAGAAAATTCATGCGTTGGTTCGCCACTTTCTCATGTAACTTAGCCACTACTAGTCGTTGCTTGTTCCAACGTGCAGAACCTTTCTTTCTTCGAGAAAGAATTCGTTGTGCTTTTGCTAATTTATTTAAGGCTTGCCGATAGTAACGTGGGTAATTGGCTTTCTTACCCTGTTCACTCTCGACATATAGACCATCCATAGCAAAATCCAAACCAACAACTTTCTGTATTTTAACTGGACGAATATCTTTCTCATATTCTGTCAAAATTGAAATGTAGTACTTGCCTGTCTTTGTTTTAGAAATAGTGCAAGATTTGATTTTATAACCAGCAGGTATCTCTCTATGCTGTTTCATTTTTATTGGCTTTTTGATTTTTGGCAGTTTGATATGACCATTTTCTAGCTTAATATTTCCGTTGACCATATTAGTTGTATAGGATTGTTTTGCTTTACGATTTTTGAACTTTGGAAAATCCGCATTTCCTTCAAAGAAATTCTTATAAGCAGTCTGTAAGTTCATTTGTGCATTTGCCAAAGCTAAAGAATCCACTTCTTTTAGGAATGGAAATTCACTTTTATATTTTGCAGGAGTCGGAAACTTTTGCTTTTTAAGCAATTCTTTATCATCCTTGAACTTTTCATACGTTTCTTTGCGTTCAGCTAACATCTTATTGTAGACAAAGCGAACACAACCAAATGTCTTAGCTAATAGTGCGGATTGTTCTTTGTTTGGTAACAAACGAAACTTGAAAGCTTTGTTTTGCTTGGCCATATCAATTCACCTCACTTTGTGCGGAAAAATTTCGTATATATTGATTATATCGTAAAAATCCGTACAATCAATATGAGGTGATAATCATGAGAGAAGAGAAAGAACGTGTAGAAATTCGTATGCCTAAGACGATATTAGAAAAATTGGAGCAATATCAAAAAGAAAATGGGATTCCAACTAGAACAGGCGCAATCTTAGAATTGTTGAGAAAAGGATTGGAAAAATAACTTTGGCTAAAGCCAACCGAAATTCATCTCCCACCTACTCATTGGTGCGATTCGCACCTTCACATTCCTTGAGGATGGGAGACTTCTTTCGGAAAGCCGTTAAAAACATGTAAATATATAGCCAAATAAGTTGCTGGATAAAAGTTCGGGGTTATTGGCATATTGCGCACAGTTAAAACTGATAAAGAGGGAATGCGGGGGCAACACCTCATTTTCCACACAGCATTTGTAGATTAATTCCGCAGTGTAACTTTTGCCTACCCCGGTCGGCCCGCAAAGCATAATCGGCAAGCCGCCCGGATAAAAAATGGACGTTTTAATTTGTGTGATGGCTTTTTTTAAACTCCCTTCCGCACCGATTAATTCATCAAATACATCATGCTTGTCATTTTTTGGCGGTTCATACTCCTTTAATTCCTGAAAACTATCCAGGATGCTTGCCGGAATGTTAAAAAATTTTTTCTCAAAAACGGACCGGCTTAAAAAATATACAGGCCTTGTATTGATTTTTATGACCAGGTTTTCCTTAACCAATTGATTCAGGTATGTGCTGACCGTATTGCGTTTGACATGGAATACTTTCTGCATGCCGTTCGCAGTTAACTGTTCTGAGGGATGTTCCCAATCAAATTTTTCAGTTTCTTTACTTAAGTAAACCAAGATGTCATTTTTTAAAAACATTCCATGTTCACTCCCTTCGTATTCATTTCAAAAATTTTATCCTCATCATCACTCATATTATAGCAGAAGATGCGGAAACTTTTCGGCAAAATCCGATGAAAATATTTTTCATATTGGAATAATCAAAAAATTATGCAGAGCATTTGCCAAAATTCTTGGTTTTTCACCATTATTCTAGAAAAAATTTTCTTTCAGACTATGAAGAGTTTGGTTATGGCAAACGGAGAAATATAGAACAGTCAAATGGAGAAAATGCATCGGATGGTTGGGGTATGAAAAACAGCCGGCATAAGTTTTCAAGCGAAAAAAAGGAAAAAAGCAAAACACAAATGAAGCAGGGCTTGCTGAATGCATTCATCCAGCAAGCCGGGACATATATTAAACCCCCTTCTTAATGAAGCAGGGAGTAAGGAGTTTTCAACAATCGCTACTTTTTTGATTTGCACATTTCTATAAGCGTTTCAGCTCTTCCTCAATCGGTGTATTCCCCGAAACGAGGTCAAATGCTTTCCGGTATGTTTTCGGTTCGTCGAGGCTTGCAAGAATGGTGCGCGCGACGTCTTCACGCGGAATGGTACCGCGTTTTAAGTTTTCTGATGCTTCGATTTTTCCGGTGCCGGGATCGTTCAGCAAACCGCCGGGACGGATGATCGTGTAGTTCAGCTTGGTCGACTGGAGCACGCGGTCTGCATAATGCTTGGCAACATAATACGGCTTGATGGCCTCACTCCAATTTTCGCGGTGGTTAGCCTGGAGCGCACTCACGATCATGAACCGGCTGATGCCGGCCTTTTCTGCCGCCTCCATCGTTTTCACCGCGCCGTCCAAATCGATAAGCAGCGTTTTGTCCGCGCCTGTGTGCCCGCCCGAACCGGCAGTAAACACAATGCAATCGCAGCCCTTTGCCGCTTCTGCCAGTTCATCGACGGTGCCTTCCAAATCGGATAGGACCGCGTCCACACCTTTTTGCCTGAAAAATTGGGCCTGTTCTTCTTTCCGCACCATGGCGCGCGGGATATGGCGGTCACTTTTTTGTAAAAGGTCCACAAGGATTTTACCGATCTTGCCGTTTGCGCCAGCAACAAGTACTTTCATTCAGTCCATCTCCTTTCGTTTTCTTCCATTATTTCAAATAGAAAACGGAGAAGCAAATGATGAAGACGGGGCGTGGATGCTGCATACTTAGGGCTGGAACTTCCATTGTTTCCCCGGCAAAGCAAAAAATCCGCATCTTTCCGCGGATTTTCACTCCATAATGGACACACCTTTTTTAGAAATATGAAGCGCAAGCGGGGTAATGCCTGCCGCTTCCCATGCTGCTTTCAAGGCGGCAGCTTTCTCTTCCCCCGCTGCAAATGCAATGCCGCAGTCTCCGCCGCCCGAGCCCGATGATTTTCCGGCACCGAAACGGCCGGCAATGTCTGCAAGTTGCTTCAATGGCGCCGTTTCAATGGCGGTGTGGGCTGCTGCTTCGAGCTTCTGCAAAGCACGCCGGTTTTGCCGGATACTTTCAAATACGCCGGCCGCATCCTGCTGCATGAAACTTTCCGCCAGTTTATCCACTGCGGCGGTACTTTCTTGCAAAAATGCCGTGTATGTTTCGGTTGCCGCCTCCCGCAATTTGCCGATACGCTCCACCATCGGCCCGGTTGCCACCGCTTTCCCGGTCCAGCCTGTGCAAAAAATGAGGCCCGGGGGAAGTTCCAATTTGGAAATGGCCAAATGCGGCCATGTTTCTGCCAGCAATTCCGAAATCGTGCAGCCCGCTTCCAACCGGGAAAAAATCCAATCCGGCCTGAATGCGGCATATTTCAGCATGCCGCCGTACACGGAAGCAGCAAGATCCGCGCCGGACCCGTTGCCCTGTGTTTTCAGATGGGCCACGGCGGCCAGTTTAAAAATCGCTTCCTTCGTATCCGGCATCCCTTGATGGGCATGCAAAAGGGCGGCAAGGACGGCAGAAAGAATCGCTGCACTGGAACCGAGCCCGTATTTTTGCCCTGTTGCGGGATCATCCAATTCACTCGTTACCGTGATGTGAAGCGGGCGGAGCGGTATCGATTTTTCCATAAGCAGCCGGTAAAAAACGGCGAGTGCATTTTGGATAAACCGGAGTTTCGAGTCATCGTGGTCAAAGCGGACTTCCCCGTTCTCCACACGCCACGCTGCATGCGGAATGCCAATCTGCGGCAAAGAAAAAAGATTCTCCGTGCTTTCTTTTACCTCTATTGTGATGTACCGGTCTACCGCGGCAACCACAGCAGGGCAACCGGGTTCAATGACCGCATATTCGCCGGCAATCATCAATTTGCCCGGCGCCTTTACTTGAAATTGCATCCCGTTCATCTCTTTCAATCCTTTTTAGGTCGGTTTACCCGTCAAATTTGCAAACATCGCGTCCAATGCCCGCCTGCTACACCCGCTTTTGCGGACACATCCTCTGTCTAACTGGCGAACGGCAATCCGGGCGTTTCCCGCGTCAAAAGCAATCCCCAAGGTGTTTCCAAAAGCCGTGTGAAAAGGGTTACATTCGCACAGCCGCAACCCGGTTACGGGCATGGCGCCGCCAAATAGCGCGAAACAGGCCGAAATGGTTTTTCAGCCGCAGCTGCAGAAGGAAAGCGGCATTTTATAATCACGAAAGAATGCCCTAACATGGATGTTTTGGAGCTTCCCTGCCGGCGTTCCAAAGTCCCGGAAAAAATTAAAACGGGCCGTATTGAATGCCCGGACCCGGATGGCAAACCAGCACCTCGCGGACGGACGGGACGGCTGCAAGCGCATTGTACACCGTCTCTTCATCTTTTCGTTCACACAGCACTTTTACATTCGGCCCGGCGTCAATTGTAAAATAAGCTTCAATCCCGCGTTCGCGCAAAAGCGCCACTTCCTGCATAACATCGAGCGTCGCACTTTGCCAGTATAAAAAGGGCGGGTCGGCGCTGATCGTTGTCGCATGCATTTTTAACGCATTGGCTTCAAGCACGCGCCCCAAAAGCGCAAAATCGCGCGCTGCAATCGCGGATTTTGCGGCGGCCAAATCTTTTTCCACGGTTTCCATCCAGGCTTTATAAAACGGCGACGTGGTGACCGTCCGTTTCATCCCTTCCCTGCTCGAAATTTTTTTCTGCTTTGATTCCACCAGGCAAGATAAAATGCTGAGATTCCAATCGTCTTCGCCAAGAATCGGAACCGCGTACGAATCGGAACCATCCGCTTTTTCACCTTTTTGCCACTCAACAAAACCGCCGTAGATGCTGCGGCAGGCGGACCCGGAACCTTGGCGCGCCAAGATTGACAGCGTGCGCCCGTCCACCTCAATGCCGAGCGCTTTAACAGCCGCAGCTGCAAGCGCCGCCATACCGGATGCGGAAGAGGCAAGCCCGGCAGCGATCGGCACTTCGTTTTGCGATTCTATATATGCATATCTTTTTTCTCCCGCAAATGCCCTGATCTTATCCATAAAGCGGGAAATTTTCGCTGTTTCCGCATCAATGGCCGGTTTTCCGTTCAAAAAAAACACATCCGCTTTTAAAGCGGGATCATAAGCCACCTTTGTTGTCGTATAAAACCTGTCCAGCGTAATGGACAGGCTGCTGTTCATCGGGAGAAAAAGCTTTTCGTCCCGTTTCCCCCAGTACTTGATCAGGGCAATATTCGTATGGGCCCTCGCTGTTGCCTCCATCTTTCATCGTTCCTTCCAGTCAAAATGCCTTCCTGAGAGAGCTGCTTTGAAAAGGGCACCGTTCTGCCAATTCTATTCCCGCTGCCGGACAAAAAAGCGCTTTGGCCAACTGCCTCCAAAGGAAAATGCCTCAAACATTTTATGGCAAGAGGCAACTGCCCGCGATTCCCCATTCTCAGCAGCCTTCGCACCGCTGCCGGATAAAAGGGGCCCCTTTGCCAGCCGCTTTAACGGAAAATGCCTTCTCATGATCCGCCCGGCTTCAAAGGGCCACCTTCTTCCTTCCCATCACTGCCGGACAAAAAGAGCTGCCCGCTACAAGCAAAAACAGGCAGCCTCTTTCCATGAAGCATCTCCTGTTTACGGGGCTGTGCTATCATGTTTCTATTGCGGGATCACGGTCATCCTTCCAGCGAAAATTGCCATACTTGCGCGGCGCCTGCTTTTTGCAGGGCTTGGGCCACTGCTGAAGCTTTTTTCCTGCTTTCGGCGAGCGAAATAATGCAACCACCCCGGCCCGCGCCGGTCAGTTTGGCACCGAGTGCGCCGGCTGAGCGTGCTGCAGCGCACAATGCGTTAAGCCCTTCGTCGCTGACACCCAAAACGGAAAGTTGTGCATGTGCTTCATTAAATAATCGGCCGAGATGCAATCCGTCTTTTTCAATCAATGCCCTTCCCGCTTCGTGCACGATTTCGCCTAAACGGTTGATAGCGGACTCCACCGTTTTCGGGTCAGAACCGCTTTTTTCGCGGATGCTCCCGACCGCCATTGCCGTATTATGCACGCGCCCGGAATCGGCGACCACCAGATAAAACGGAAGCGAAAACGGAAGCGGCCGGGCCGCCTTCCCTTTTTCAAACCAGATCGGATCATTGCTGATGACCGCCATCATATCGATGCCACTCGGATTCCCGTGGGCAAAATTCTCAGCAATTTGGACAAACCGTTCGAGTTCCATTTTCGTTAATTGTTTTTCAAAAAAAGCATACAGCCCGCGGACAATGGCAACGGCAACAGCGGCACTCGAGCCAAGCCCGCGCCCGATCGGAATGGTCGACTCCAGTTTAATCGCCAAATTTTCGGCCGGCTTTTTTAACGTACGGAGGATTTCTTTGACACATGCTCTGATTCCGTGAAGCCTTTCCGGCGCTTTATCCAGTGCCCCTTTGTAAAACCGGCAGTCAATGGAGAGCGGGCCTTGTTTTTGGATAACTGCCGTTTCAATTTTCACATGATCAAATGGAAGCGCGATCGCCGGTTGCCCGTAAACGACAGCATGTTCCCCCGCTAAAATTAATTTTCCGTGTGCCGTCCCGGTTGCTGTATTGCCGGGAATTTTCATCATGTTTACCCCTCGCTTTCCCTTGCCAGACCGATGCGCGGTTTTCGGGAAAATTTTTTTCAAAAAAGCCCTTCATTGTGCCGCTCCTTAAAAGGTGCCATACAGCAAAAAAGTCATCTATGTTATCCAGCGGTGAAGGAGTCGCTGGCAAACCTGTTTATCCTATTCAATCCAGTATCGCCACTTTTCGACAATGCCTATTTTATCGCAACAGGACGCGTGATGACAATGGTTTGGGCCTTGAGCATATATATGAAAATATGGGCCGGATTCCCGAAAGTTCCAAAAGAAAACCGGCCGTTGGAAATCCAGCTGTAATCCGGTACTTATAAAACCGGTTCGTGCGAAATTCACTTAAGGGCTGTGTCCGTGCATCCGCCTTTTGCGACGGATGTGGAAAGATTGCTGTGCCCATTCCCGTTTCTACAGGTGATGAAACGAGAGAATCCATTTTTTAAATCGGTGCCAAAAAATAACCGCTCATGGTTGTGAGGCTATCCACAAACAGAGCGATCACAGGATTTATTTCACGGTATCGTGATTCCCCGTCCATTCTATCGAAAATTGATCTTATTTGCAATAAAAGCGCAACGATTTGAACATAATGGAAGTGATAAGGAGGATGTTTTGTGAAAGTCAGCGTCATACTTCCCGTTTACAATGTTGCAAATTATTTGGATGACTGCATGGAAAGCCTCGCCCGCCAGACCTTGCCGGCTTATGAAATCATTGCCGTTGATGACGGTTCAAAAGACGGGAGCCGGAAAGTTTTGAAAAAGTGGGCAGCGCGCCTCCCGCAGCTGAAAATCATCCGCCAGAAGCATAGCGGCGCACCGGGCGGCCCCCGGAACAAAGGGCTTGCGCTTGCCACCGGCGATTACATTCATTTTCTTGATCCGGACGATTATATTGACCATGACTTTTACGAAAGTTCATTTGCCTGCATCCGCAAGCACGACCCCGATATCGTCGTGACGAATATATACAAATTCAATTCCAGGCAAAAATGGCAGGTGTATACGTTTAAACTGCTCGGGCTGTTTGAGGAAAGCCGGCTGACAAACTTGTACGAAACGAAAAACCTGATCCATAACCTGGGGCCTGCCAATAAAATTTTCAAACGGGATTTTTTAACGCGGAACGGGCTTCGTTTTCTTGAAGGCTGCCGTTTTGAAGATGTCCACTTTATCACCTGCTGCCTGTACCTTGCAAAAAAAGTGTTCATCCATTGCGGCACGCATTACCACTGGCGGAAACGCGAATCTTTGCGTAATTTGTCGATTACGCAAAAGAATTTTATGTTCCGCGCTGTCGCCGACCGGGTGCGCATCCACCGGGAAATTGATCGGTTTTTAATGGCACAGGGGCTGCTCGGCCACCGTTACATTAAAGATATCCGGGCTATCCTCGATTTTACGCGTTATGCTTCGAATTTGTATCGCTACCTGCCGCATGCCCGGCGCCGCTTTTTTCCGCTTGTAAACCATTATTTGCAGGACATTGACGAGCGGGCGTTCGACTATGTGCCGGAACCGGAGCTGGTGCGGGCGCGCTATTTCTTCCTGCGCAACGGAATGCCGTTTGAATTTGCGGCAACAGCAAGCGTTTCGCGCGGGTATTTGCCGGTAACGCCGGACGGCTGCTTTGATTTCCGCGCCTTTAAAGGAAAGCATGATTTCGACCATCTGCTTCCTGACGCTGTCCGCGTGCCGCCTGGGTTACAACCGGAAAAAGCGGAACTGCTTGCCGGCGACTTATGCAACCGCGCCCTTTCTTTAAAAGGGTTCGGCCAGATCGGCTATTTGCCGCCGCGCTCAAAGCAGGAAGCGGGCATCACGGTGATTTTGCAAAACCGCACCACAAAGGAGGAGCGGCGGATTCCGGCTGTGATCCGGCTGTTGCCGCAAAGAAGGATGCGCTTTGTTGCTGCCGTTGATATTGCGCTTTTAGCGGACTGGCTTGCATTACAGCAGACGGTGGATCTTTTTCTTGAGGTCAAAGCCGGCACTTTGCTGAAAAAACTCCGCCTTCATGCCGATCCGCATGCGAAACTCGGAAACTATGGCAGATGCGGGGAGCTGTCGGTCACAAAGTATGGGAATGTTTCGATCATCCCGGCTGCGGCGGAGCAGCGGAAAAGAGCATGATTTCCATATTTTGGTTTGTTTTATTTCGTGCCTGCCGGGAATAGGAGCAGTGCAAGGCCAATACATCTTAAAAGAAGGGACTGGTAAAGTTTTTGATGAAAGACTTGACAGCAACTTCATCTTCCGTATTTGGCACTGCATTTGTCCAGCGGGCAAGTGGGACAACCGTCCGGAACCGATATACTTTCGGTGAAGGTTCGTGTCCGCCTACTATTTGAAGCCCCGGACTTATCTGAGGCCAGGTTTGGATAAGTCCGTACTGGACGTCATCTGAATATCAGATTTGGATGAGGCAAAAGGCGCAATCCGATCGGGTTGCGCTTTTTGTCCGTGTGCTCGAATATCCCTCCTGGTATACTTTGGAAATTCTGGCATTGCTGCCTGCAGCACAATCGCTTTATTCCCCGCTCGGTTCATGTTAGCATGAAGATAGGAATACACGTGATAGAAGGAAAGCGATACGTTGAGGTGAAGAAGATGAGTGGAATCGTTGGGTACATTGGCAGACATTCGGCACAGCCGGTTCTGCTCGATTGCCTGAAAAAACTGGATTACCGGGGCTATGATTCAGCAGGCATTGCCGTCTCCGATATGAAAACCATCGGCGTCCGCAAAGAAAAAGGGCGCGTCGAAGATCTGGAAGCTTCCCTCCAGCTCGAACCGATTCCCGCCGGATGCCTTGGGATCGGCCACACAAGGTGGGCATCACACGGAATGCCGACCGTTGAAAATTCCCATCCGTTATGTGATGAAGAAGCACGTTTCTACGTTGTTCATAACGGAATTATTGAAAACTACCAGCAATTAAAAAAATTCCTTATCGCGCAGGGGCATCGTTTACAAACGGACACCGACACAGAAGTCATTCCATATCTTCTCGCGCATTATGATACCGGCAATTTTGAAGAAACCGTGCGGATCGTCATTCCGCAATTAAAAGGTGCGTTTGCGCTTGCGATCATGGCAAAAGATCACCCGAACCAGATTATCGCCATTTCTTATGATAATCCGCTCATTATCGGCTTTGGCAGCGGGGAAGCGTATCTCTCCTCGGATATCCCGGCGCTGCTTTCGTATACAAAAGAAATTTATCCAATTAAAAACGGCGAAATGGCCATTTTGACTCAGACCAATGTGGAAATTAAGACACTTTCCGGGGAAAAAATTTTGCCGGAAAAAACATCCGTGCGCTGGAACCAAGACGAACTCAACCTGCAGGATTACGGTCACTACATGTTAAAAGAAATCATGGAGCAGCCGGAAGCAATCAAGCGCACGTTAAAAGACCGGCTGACAGAAAGCGGTGTCGTAATACCCGAGGTGGACGATTTTTTCGCAAGGCGCAAGCTTACAGATCCGGAGAGAATCACCATTGTCGCAAGCGGCACCTCCCATCACGCCGGCATGATCGGCAAAAAGATTCTCGAAACCATGCTTGATATACCGGTTGAAGCCGCGATTGCATCTGAATTCAGATGTGAGCACGGGCGGTTGGACGAAAAAACGCTCGTCATTGCCATCAGCCAATCAGGAGAAACGGCGGATACCATTTCCGCCTTGAAAGAAGCGAAAAAGTCCGGGGCAGCGGTGATCGCGATCAGCAATTACCGAAAGAGCACGCTGGCGCGGAAATCGGATTGCGTAATTTATACGCATGCAGGGCCGGAACTGGCGGTTGCTGCAACAAAAGCCTATACAACCCAGATTACGGCGCTCGTCCTGCTTTCGATTGTCCTGGCAAAAAAACTGCACGGTTCCGGCGAAGGCCAAATCCCCGCCCTGCTCGATGCCCTTCATTCACTTGCTGATGACGTGGAAAAATGCCTGGTGATGACACAGGATGCCATCGATCAGTTTGCACAGGTCACAAACGACCAGGAGCATCTATTCCTGATTGGCCGCGGGCTCGATTATGTGCTGGCGCTTGAAGGGGCGCTTAAACTCCAGGAAGTCGCCTATCTCCATGCGGATGCCTACGCGGCGGGAGAAATGAAACACGGCACGATGGCTTTGATCACGCCGGGTGTTCCGGTCATTGCCCTTGCCACCCAGGAACATTTGCGCGACAAGGCCATAAACAATATTAAAGAAGTAAAGGCACGCGATGCATATGTCGTCGGGATTACGACAACGGGAGATGACGAAGTGAGCGCCGTTGTGGACGAAGTGCTCTACATTCCGGAAGCACACCCGTTTCTCATGCCGGTCCTGGCCGCCATCCCGCTGCAGCTGCTTGCTTATTATGCCGGCATCGTACGCGGCTATGACGTTGACCGCCCGCGCAACCTGGCGAAGAGTTTAACCGTCGAGTAAAGGGAAATCGCGTGAAACTTTTTCAGTCCATGCCTTTCACACAAAAACCGCCCGGGAAAAGGATCCTGGCGGTTTTTTCTCTTTCGGGGCAGGCTCCCATTTGATTTTTTATCATATAATAAGCATTATAAATAATTCCATTTCTTTTTATTTACAGCAATAACCCCTAATCCATATTGATTCCCATTCTCAATTATTCAAAAAAGTTTATATTAATTGAGAATAAACGCTATTCTTTTTCTATTCTTCGTGCTACAATACAGGTGAAATAAGTTTACTCAGGAAGAGGTGTGCGATGATGCCGGAATATGATTATCACCACCTTCCGCATGTCAAAGTCCAGTCCGCATCAAAAAAAGCGTTATGGGCAACGCTTGTCCTGACCTTGCTTTTCACGTTTGTTGAAATGATCGGCGGCCTGATTTCGCATTCGCTTGCTTTGCTTTCCGACTCGGCACATATGGCTTCAGATGTCATTGCGCTCCTCTTCAGCATGCTTGCTTTGTTCATGGCGACACGCCCGCCAAACCGCAAATATACATTTGGCTATTTGCGCTTTGAAATCATCGCATCGTTCCTGAACGGGCTTGCGCTCACGGGCATTTCAATCGGCATTTTCATTGAAGGGATCAAGCGCCTCGTCCATCCGCAACCCATTGATTTTAAGTGGATGTTTAGCATTGCCGTGACTGGGCTTGTTGTGAATATTATCCTCACCATTGTGCTGCACCGGAGCACAAAAGAAGAAGAAAACTTAAATGTCAAAAGCGCGTTATGGCATTTTATCGGTGACTTATTGAATTCGGCCGGCGTGATTGTTTCCGCCCTGCTCATTTATTTTACGGGAATGCACTTCTTTGATCCGCTCATCAGCATCGCAATCGGCGGCGTCATTTTTTACGGCGGCGCCAAAATCATCCGCGCTTCCTATTTGATCCTGATGGACACCGTGCCAGAAGGGTTTGATTTAGAACAGATCCGCACAGATATGTCTCAAATTGAGGGCATTGAAGACGTCCATGACATGCATCTTTGGAACATTACTTCCGACCATTGTTCGCTGACCGCCCATGTCTTTGTCAAGCATTCATCCGAACCGATGCGCGTCATTTTAGCTGTAAATCAGATGCTCGAACAAAAATACGGCATCCGCCATACAACCATCCAGACAGAAGACCCCGCCATCCATGACCATACCGATTATCTCCGGCAGAAAAACCGGACTGTTTCACTGTAGCTGCTGCTCAGCAGGTACAGTATTTTTGTTTTCCAGCCAGACAACCCATTTGTAAAACCCGGCCACAATGAGCAAGAGAACTGGATTCACGAGTGCCGAAACCATAAAGCTCCACCATCCGTAATGAAAATAGCCCCATGGTGCCGGCAGCAGGGTGATCCACTCATACCCCAGCATCAGCACTTCCCAAACAGCAATATAAAGTATCTTTTTTGGCCATCTTTTTCCAAACGGAAACCAGTTAAGATACAAAATATTCACAGGCGGAAGCAAACAAATCATACCCGGGAGATTCTCCCAGTCCACCCCTTTTGTAAAATACCAGTAGCCATGGTACTTGTAATCGATATATACATCAAAAGCCAGGTGGGAAGCTATGGTAAACGTCCAAATCTGTACGATCTGCCCGGGGGAAAGCCGCTTATTGGCACAAAAAACAGCCAGATTAAAAACAATGAGGGAAACAACATACCCAATCATGTTTGATCCTCGCAATCAGCGTTAACGTTTTTCAATAGCTTATGCACCCGCCGGTTTTCTATACAGCCGCCAAATGGGCAGCGGGGGGAACGCATAGATTTGGGCTACTTGTACGCCAGGCCAATGCTTCTTAGTTTATGATTCAGAAACCGAAATTCCAAGATTGCTTTTTTATCGGGGCAGCCAATCATTCGGGCTTTATTCTGTTCCCCTGTAACCGGATAAAAATTTTTTCCGGCGGCCTTCCAGCAAAGTGCCGGGCCTCCGGTGGCATTACAGTTTACGGTCTAATGCGCTGCCTCGCGCACGATTTGTGCCGCTGTTAGTGCATCCACGCGCAAAAAGGAACAAAGCGCTTCATCTGGCGCATCCCGGCCAAAAAGCAAATAGAACTCTTCTATCGCTTTACGATGCGCATCTTTACTGGCATGCCCGCAAACCTGGCAGTGCCATGCGCCATTGTTAAAATCCATTTCAAAACGGCGGCACAGCGGGCACCCGACCCCCGTATACATTTCGCTTTGGTCAACCGGCCACGGACAGATCCCCGGATTTTCGCGGCATTCCAGCAAATGCTTGTGCCATTTTTTAAAATGCTTGCCGTCCAGGACCGGCTGGCTGTATGTTTCCTGCATCTTTGTCACTTTATAAACAACCTGGCTTGCCGGACAGATCTTCAATTCATCTGCTGAATTGGCAACAGGCATTTTCAGCTCGGCCCCCTCATGGCAAAGGACAAGCAAATACTCTAGCGGCAATTCGGGCAAATGCCGCATTCGGGCCCATGTACATAAGATTTCTTTTTGTTTTTGCAGGCGTGCAAATGGTTCCGGCCAGCCTTTTTCCTTCCCGCCTTTTTGCTGGATAAGCTGGGCAAAAGCCGGATCCGGAAAAATCGCGCCGGATAAATGATTGTAGCCTGTAATCAACACAAAATTTCGTGTGAGAATCAACCCGTCCAGGCATGTGTTTGTTATGGGGAGTGCATGGTAAACATAGAATTGGCCAGACGGAAGAATCTCCAAAAACCGGTCTGCCCGCTTCTCCCTTTTATATTTTGCATCCCACTTTTTTACATCCCTAGCAATCTGCCCATACAGCGGATGCCTTTCGGGCAGCCTCCCCAGCAGCGCCTCTCCCGCCCGGATTTGCGCGGGGTATTCCCGCTGTTTTACAATCACGTCCAACTTCCCCTTTTTTAATGATTTTTTTTATTTTATTCGCAGTGGGAGAATAAATATGTTAAAATTAAGAATATTGTAGTGGGAGGTGCTGTTTGTGCGTCTGTATTTTGATCGGTTTGAAAATGACCAGCCTGTTCGTTCCTGATGCGGGGGACGAACAGCCGCTTCGAAACCCCCGTCTGGCTGTTAGATAAAAAATAAAGACGGAGGTTGATGATTGTGAAAAACAAATGGGCAGGCGCACTTTGCCTCACGCTTGCATCCGGCATCTGGGGCGGGATGTATGTGGTCAGTAAATATGTCTTAAACTTCGTACCGCCGCTTACGCTTTTATGGCTGCGGTATATGATCGGTTTTGCCGCACTGTACGCGATATTGCATGCCGGCAGAAAGAAAAAGGAAAAGGTAAGCCTTACAAAAAAAGACTGGCTGCTGCTCGCCTGGATCGGGTTTATCGGCTATTTTGCATCCGTTGCCATGCAGTTTATCGGGACGCAAAAAGCGGACGCCCATACCGGCGCGATCATTACATCCGCTTCTCCGGTTTTTATCGTGATATTCGCGCGCTTCATTTTAAAAGAAAAATTGACCGCGCGCAAAATACTGGCGCTGATTACCGCATCCGCGGGCGTTGTCATCGTGATCGGCTGGGACATTCACGTGCAAACCTATTTTTGGGGCAGCCTGATTCTGGCTGGAGCGATGATTACATGGGCACTTCTGTCCGTTTATGTAAAAGTGGCTTCCTGGAAAATGGATTCGTTAACCATTACAACATATGCCATTTTGTTCGGGCTGCTGTTTACAACGCCTTTTGCCGCCCGCGAAGCCATGATGGCCTGGCCTGTATCATCGGGCGGTTTTTGGGGGATGGCAGGTATTTTGTATCTCGGCGTCATCTCTACAGCCGGCGCTTTCTTCTTGTGGAACAAAGGGCTTGAAATGGTAGAGGCCGGCAGCGGGTCACTGTTTATGTTTTTGCAGCCTGTCACCGGCTCTTTTCTCGGCTGGCTTTTGCTCCATGAAAACCTGAACGGCCGCTTCTTTCTCGGCGGCGCCCTGATTCTGGCTGCAATTGCCATTTCGTTGCTCCCGGAAAGGATGCGCCTCGCACCCCGGATGGAAACGCCAAAAAATATATCGGATTAAAATAGCATCATAAGGCAAGGCCTGTCGCACCGGTCTTGCTTTTTTGTTTCTTTTTTTGCAAATTTGCAGGAATTTTTGCCGCTTTTATCGAAAAGGGAATAAAAAGGTTCCGGGAGGCAGAACAATGGATCGGTACAGTTGCTTGGCATATCTTTTGTTTCAAACGGATGATAACACGGTAAAAGAAGCGGCAATCCGCCTCGTACAGGGCAGCCTTACGCTCAAAGAGGCAAAAAACGACAGCACGCTCAAGCCGTATCTGGAAGACTGTGAAAAACGGCTGAACATACAGCCGCCGGATGCCGAGCAGGTTTATGCATTTATGGAAAATTATATATACGCCGTATAAAAAGCATCTGGCAGGGCAAACCGGCGAACTTCTAAATGGCAGTCCCCGCTTAGGCTCCGCAAGCGGAAGTGTGCCGCCGTAAACGTATGCCCTGCCTCGCGTAGTGATTTTGCAAATTTTGAGGTTCGTCCGCGGTTATAGGCACTCTCCATGCCAAATCGCATACCCCAGTTTATGAGCAGCAAGTCTGTTAATTAAATGGACTACCGCTGTCATACGGTTTTTTGATCGCAAACCCGCCAGCTAAAATGTTCGCCACATGCAATGAAGAAAATCCGCTCTCCCCCTGCCTTACAACACCGTAATCCGGTTTCTGCCCTGACCCTTCGACTTGTATAGCCCTTCGTCCACCCGCCTTACAATGGTTTCTGCTGTATCCCCCGGTGTATATGCAGTCACACCGAAACTTGCGGACAGCTTTCCCGCATGCCCAAATGAATGGCGGCTAATGCTTGCTTTCAAATATTCCGCCAGTTCCTCTGCCTGGGGCAATTCATCCTTTGTAATGATGATGAATTCTTCACCGCCCCAGCGTCCGATGTAATCATTCGCTGAAATCACCCGGGAGGAAAGACGGACAAATTCCTTCAGCACCTCATCTCCTGTCTGGTGCCCGAACTGGTCATTCACCTGTTTAAAATAGTCGATATCGAAAAAAATCACGGAAAATGATGTGCCGGTTTTGTCCGCGTGTTTAACCGCAGCATCCAGCCATGCCTGCACCTGGCGCCGGTTGGCAATCCCGGTCAACATGTCCGAATAAGCCTTTTTCTTTTCCTCTTCCAATTCTCTAAATACTTTTAAGAGATAATGAGAAATGCAAAAGATGGCGATATAGACGAGATTGGCAAAGTAAAAGATCAGCATGGATATTTTATAGTCAAAGGAAAAATGGCGGAACTGCGGCATTCCGATCAGAAGCGTAGTCACGAACAAAGCGAGCGAATAAATGATCCCGTTCCGCTTTTTCAACGTGATAAAAATATAGAGAAACAGAAGCGGGCTCCAAATGATCGAAATTCCGATGGCTCCCTCTTTTCCCGGAACCATGTATTGAAAAACACAGTCCATCACGATGGCAAGATAATAAACCGTGAGGATCACGAGATTCACATAGTCAAACAAGCGGAAATAACGCTTGAAAACCATGCAGATGAGAAACAGAACGTTCCAGGCAATCAGGATCCGCGTCGTGGCGAGATAAAATAAAGCTGTACGGGTGCCTGTGTGAGGGGCCAAATTGTAAATCGCAAGGGCAGCGATCAAAAGCGGGCTGATCCAAAGATAAAGGATTCTTTTAAAATCTTCCAATGTCTCGATTTTCCTGCCCATTTCCGCCCCGCCTTTCTGATCAATCTCCGGGGAACTTGCAAATGAAAACAAAGGCCAAACTTCGGCTTTTCACTACGCGTTAGCAACTGGCTGGCATGGTTAGAAAACCGGTAGCCCCTGTAGTTTTGCGTCTCCATTTTTCAATGGATTTGCCCCTTTGATATAGGTCTTTTATCCTATTATACTGTATTTCTGTCCAAAAGAAACCATCAGTCAAAGGATAAGAAAGGGCAATTCGGTTAAAATTTGCCGTCTGCAGCTGCTGAAATCGTTTATGGCGATTCCGCCAACGCCCCCCGCCTCATCGCTGAAGCAAGGGGCATGGATGTGAAATGTTTTCCTCTGTTTTACGCCGAAATGTAACGCGTTGTCCTGTGCTTTTCAGCGGCCTTGCGTTTTGCCGGATCTGTTTCCGACATGTTCATTAGGGCTTGCTGAGTAAGCAAAATTTTTAAATTGGAAAGGAGGCTGACAACTTTGGTCGAAATTTAAATGCGAGCGTTTTACAAAAAATCTAGGAAAAAGCTTGCACTCGAAAGCTGATTCAACGTATTAGAGAAGACAGAATCACGCATTGTCGTAGATAGATTCTTCTGAGCTTGCTGATCAATTGGGACAAACGCAGAATCGGATTCGTTCAGCAAGCCCTAATTTACAAACCGCTCTGTTTTCCCGAGCTTTTCCCAGTATTCATTGCGCAGGCGGACTTTCTGGATTTTCCCGGATGCCGTTTTCGGCAACTCATCCACAAATGTCACACCCGTCACGGCTTTGAAATGGGCAAGCCTTTCCCTTGAAAAACGGATGATGTCTTCTTCTGTTGCGGCCGCATCTGCTTTCCGGACGACAAACGCATGCGGGGTCTCCCCCCATTTTTCATGTGGAACAGCAATCACCGCTGCTTCAAGGACAGCCGGATGCTCATACAGCACTCCTTCCACTTCTATAGAGGATATATTCTCTCCGCCACTGATAATAATGTCTTTTTTACGGTCGACGATATCGATATAGCCGTATTCATCAACGGTCGCCATATCCCCTGTATAGAGCCGCCCGTTCCGGATCGTTTTCATCGTTTCTTCCGGGTTTTTCCAGTATCCGAGCATAACACCATGGCCTCTTACCGTGACCTCGCCGATTTCTCTCCCGTCATGGGCCACTTCTTCGTCATTTTCCCGTAAAACCCGGACATCGCTTCCGATCATCGGAAACCCGGCTTTCGCCCGCAACCGCAATTGTGTATCACGGTCCAGCCCGCCAAGCTGCGAACGAATGACAGATACAAGGGTGAGCGGTGTTGACTCCGTCATGCCGTACACCTGGATGAATTCCCAGCCGAGTTCTTTTTCCACGCGTTCCACAAATGCGGGCGGCGGTGCAGCTCCGGCGATGACAACACGCACGTCCTGTTCAATAGCGGGATGGTGTTCCGCGTTGTACTGCAACAGGCTGTTCAGCACAGTTGGCGCCATATGCACCACCGTCACATTATGCCTGATGATTTCCGTGAAAATGGCTTCCGCCGACGGTTTGCGGAGGCAGACATGGGTCGCCCCGTTTGCTGTATAGTAAAACGGCGAGCCCCATCCGTTTACATGGAACATCGGGAGCACATGCAAATAGACATCGCGGTCCGTAACGCGCAAATGGTGCATCGCGCTTAATGCATGCAAATAATTATTGCGGTGGGTAAGCATCACGCCCTTAGGATTTCCGGTCGTCCCGCTCGTATAAAGCAGGCTGCACACATCGTTTTCATCGAGGCCGGCACGCGGGAACGGATCCGGCGGAAATCTGTCCAGCCAGCGGTCATAATCAATTTCAGCACAGTCATCCTCTTTATAGTGGATAATAATTTGCTCCACCGTTTCAAGCTCATCCTTTACCGGCTCGATCAAATGGTACATCTCCTGGTCCACAAACAATACTTTCGATCCGCTGTGATTTAAAATAAACCGGTAGTCTTCCGGGGTCAGCCGGATATTCAGCGGCACCATCACCGCCCCCAGCTGGAAAATCCCGTAAAAGCCTTCCAGCATTTCCACTGTATTCGGCGCGAGATAGGCCACCCGATCCCCTTTTTCAATGCCAAGATTTTTTAACCCGTACGACAGCCGGTTCACCCTGCCGTTCAGCTCCCGGTATGTAAACGCCCGGTCCCCGCAATACACCGCTGTTTTCCCGCCGTACAAAAGCACCGCGCGATCCAGAAATTCCGTCAACACCAATGGCACGTTCATGGACTCCCCTCCCGTTTTCATTTTCTCCCTGTTTCCCCTTGCTGTTTAAAAACCAGCACTGTTGTATAACAATATTATAAAATTTTTTGAACGCGTTTTCAATCATCATATTTATTTGTTTTTTTATAACATCGGATGATCTTATTTTCACATCTTTTACCTTGGTTTCCGCTTACATTTTTAATATAATGAGAGTGTAGAAAGAAAAAAATTTTAGGAGGCAGTACATGTTATGAAAATTCCTGTAAAATCCGTTACATCGCCGAAAAAATTTATCGTCGGAAACGGCCTGCTTGCCAATTTATATGCGTACATAAAAGATTTGGGTGACAATGCCTATTTGATTTGTGACGAGTTCATCCTCGACCGCGCAAAAGAAGAAGCCGGGAAATCTATTCAGGAAGGCGGCGGGAAAGCAACTTTCGAAAAGTTTAATTATCAAACTACCCAGGAAGAAGTGGACCGTAACCGCCGGCTTGCACGTGAAGTAGGCGCCAATGTCATTGTCGGCATCGGCGGCGGAAAAACGCTTGATACCGCAAAAGCAACCGCTTATTATGAAAAACTTCCGGTTGTCATTTTTCCGACAATTGCCTCCACTGACGCACCGTGCACGGCCCTTGCCGTTATTTACAAAGAAGACGGCGCTTTTGACCGTTATTTGTTCTTGCCGAGCAATCCGGATGTCGTGCTAGCAGACACGGAAATTTTAGCTGCGGCACCGGTTCGCTTTTTCGCCGCCGGGATCGGGGATGCGCTTGCCACTTATTTTGAAGCACGCGCCTGCTACGCGGCAAACGGCGACAACCTTGTTTTAATGAAGCCATCTCTCACCGGCCTGGCCATTGCCCGCACTTGTTACGAAACGATTCTCGAAAACGGCGTAAAAGCAGTGGAAGCCGTGAAAAACAAAGTGCCAACCCGGGCAGTGCAGGATACCATTGAAGCGACCATCTATTTGAGCGGTGTCGGTGCGGAATCCGGCGGTCTTGCCGCAGCACACGCCATCCATAACGGCATGACAGCTGTCCCTGCCCTCCATCGTGCACAGCACGGCGAAAAAGTGACATTCGGCTTGCTCGCACAGCTCGTCCTTGAAAATGCGCCGAAAGAAGAGCTTGAAACTGTAATCCGCTTTATCAAAGCAGTCGGCCTGCCGCTGACACTGAAGGACCTCGGCGTGGAAGAATTTGTGGAAGCCGAATGGCGGAAAGTGGCGGAAGATGCTTGTGCCGAGGATGACACAATGGGCAACGAACCATTCCCGGTTACGCCTGAAGATGTGTACAATGCCATTGTTGCCGCCAACGCCATTGCCGAAAAGTACCATGATTAAATCAAAGCAGCATATGTGAATCCACCACAAAAACGGCGGGAAAACACGATCGTGTGTCCCGCCGTTTTTGTCTATATCATATGAACTTAAGTTAGGGCTTGCTGAACGAATCCGATTCTGCGTTTGTACCCAATTTGTCAGTAAGCTCTAGAAAGATCCATCTTCGAGAATGCTATTCAGTCCTCGCTATACATTGAATCAGCTTTCAAGTGCAAGCTAAAATTTTTGCCAAAGCTGTCAGCATCCTTGCCAAATCTAGGAATTTTGCTTATTCAGCAAGCCTTATGTTAAGGAAGGGTGGAAAATTGACGGCTTTTCTTAACATAGAGCCCGTCTACGTTAAAAAAGCACGAAAAATTGAAGGTCTTTCTTAACATAGAGGGCGTCTACGTTAAGGAAGCGCGGAAAAACGAGGGCCTTTCTTCACATAGAGCCCGTCTACGTTAAGATAGCACGAAAAAAAGATGGCCTTCCTTAACATAGAGCCCGTCTACGTTAAGAAAGCAAGCAAAAACGAAGACCTTCCTTTACATAGGGCGCGTCTACGTTAAGATAGCACGAAAAAAAGATGACCTTTCTTCACATAGAGTCCGTCTATGTTAAGGAAGCACGGAAAATTGAAGGTCTTTCTTCACATAGAGGGCGTCTACGTTAAGGAAGTACGAAAAATTGACGGCCTTTCTTCACATAGAGCCCGTCTACGTTAAGATAGCACGAAAAAAAGATGGCCTTCCTTAACATAGAGCCCGTCTACGTTAAGAAAGCAAGCAAAAACGAAGACCTTCCTTTACATAGGGCGCGTCTACGTTAAGATAGCACGAAAAAAAGATGACCTTTCTTCACATAGAGTCCGTCTATGTTAAGGAAGCACGGAAAATTGAAGGTCTTTCTTCACATAGAGGGCGTCTACGTTAAGGAAGTACGAAAAATTGACGGCCTTTCTTAACATAGAGCCCGTCTACGTTAAGTAAGCACGAAAAAAAGATGGCCTTCCTTCACATAAGGCGCGTCTACATTAAGAAAGCAAGCAAAAACGAAGGCCTCGCATTAAATTTATACCAAAGCTGTCAGCATCCTTGCCAAATCTAGGAATTTTGCTTATTCAGCAAGCCCTAAGTTATATATCATGCATTTTCCGGCGCGTGCCCGGGGCCCCTTTCCATCTCAAAAGCAGGTCTGAAGCGACACGTAGATTATTGCGGATCCGATAAGACACCAGTCCCAGCTGCATGCTGGTAATCTTCCGCCGGTTCCCAGCCCTTGCAGACGTCCACCCATTTTTCGGCCTTCCCGTATGTATACAATTCTTCGCAGGTCAATTCAATTGCCGAGTTGCCGCTCCCGCATGCCGGAAATACGGTCGTGAACCGTTTGAGTGAGACGTCCATATAGACCGGCAAATCTTTTTTCAAACCGAACGGGCAGACGCCGCCGACAGCATGGCCGGTATGCTCAAGCGTTTCTTCCGGTGACAGCATCCGCGCTTTCCCGCCGAATGTTTGCCGGAATTTTTTATTGTCGATTTTCGCATCTCCCGCGGTGACAACAAGAAGGGCTTCTTCCTCACCGGTACCCCTGAACGCAAGCGTTTTTGCAATCCGTTCCGGTTCCGTGTTCAGCGCCTCAGCTGCAAGTTCAACCGTCGCGCTTGATGACGGCAGGACGAGAACATCTTCTTCCCGATCCCACTGCTTAAAATAGGCTTTGACATCTTCCAATGACATATGGCGACACTCCTTTTTGTGAAAATTTTTAACCCCATTGTAACGGAAGCCATTCCGGGTTGCAAACAGGCTTGCCAAGTTTTTCGCCGGGCACACCGGCTGACTTCCCAAAGCTTCAGCTTCATTCGTCTTTCAACGGGTATTCCCCTGTATGCGGCTGTGAAAGAAAGACAAGATTTCCTGCTGCTTTTCAGGCTGGCGGTATGCTTCTCCAAGCAGCTTCTCCAGCCACTCACTTTTTTCCGATGCAGAAAACTGCGGCTGCTTCAGAAGCTGGCGGCACTCATATAAAAAATCCACATATTGGGCGTAGTTCGTATCATAATGTTCGGATAATTCATTTGCAATTTTGGAAGCCAGTTTCGGGCTTGCCCCGGCTGTAGAAACACTGATGGAAAGCCTGCCCTTTTGGAAAAACGCCGGAAAAGCAAGGTTGCCATTTCCCGCATGGCCGGCATCGTTCACGAGGGCTTTGGCCGGGGCATGGGCAACAATCCGGCTGTTTGTCTCCGGATCATTTGTCGCTGCAATAACCACATCGGCCTGCCGGATGTCTTCTGGTTCGAATGTTTTCTGTTTCCAAATGAATGCGCGTTGTTGAGCCAAATCCTGCAATTCATCGTTCAGGTGCGGGCTCACGACAGTAACGCATGCCCCCGCTTCCTGCAAAAGCCGGAATCTGCGTGCCGCCACTTTTCCACCGCCGATAACCACAGCCTGCTTCCCGTCTAAATCGACCATAACCGGTACCCAAACCATTCCTGATCTCCTTTCCAGTTTATCCATTGCAAAAAGCCCGCCGTTCTCCCTGCTTGGCATGCTCCCATTCCAGCGTTTCCTGGAAAGCCGGAAGCGGGTAAGTGCCGGCACGCGCAATGGAAAACGCCGGGCCGCGGGCATTTTTCAAACTGCATCGGGCCCAAAAAAGTGCCGGTACGCGCAATGAATGCTGCACCCCGGCACCTTTTAAACTGCATCGCCCCAAAAAGTCCGGGGTGCACAATAGAAAACACCGCAGGCTTGACTGGGTAAAAATCCCGTGATCTCAAATAAAATCCTCTGCGCCCAACGCTTCTTTTGCCCGAACGGCCAATGCATCCGCCATATCCGGATGGCAGCCGAGATACCGTGCTAGCCGGATATCATATCCTTCCCGCTGCAGCATGCCCACTTTCTTTTCCAGCGACCGGACGAGCACGCCGGTAAACCAAAGATAAGGGGCCACAACTACCGGGCGCCCGGTTGCGGTCAGCTCCTTCAGCGCATCATCAAAACGGGGCTCAAGCACCGCCAAATAAGCCGTTTTGATCTGCTCTGTCCCCAATTGCGCGCACAACCTGGCAGCAATTTTTGCAAAATCGCACAGTGTTTCCGGGTTGCGGCTGCCGCGTCCAACAAGCAGAATCCAGGCACCCGGAGGCATGCCGGTTTCCATAATATTTTCCGTCAGAATTCCGATGATCCGGTCCCCGACACCGAGCGGGCGGCCGTACGTAAACACAATATGCGGATAACGTTGTTTCGCTTCCCGAATCGCACGCGGGATATCCTCATAATAATGCCCGGCACTCAGCAACAATACCGGCACAACAGCAATGCGCCCTGTGCCGCCCCGGACAAGCGCATCAATCCCTGCCGCAATATCCGGTTCTGCAATTTCCAGATAACAAATTTCCTGGAGATCCGCATCCACCTGCGCCATTGCTTGCCGGATCGTCGCTGTTGCTTCCCGGGCGGTTTCGGGCACACGGCTGCCATGGCTGACATATAAAACGCCTTGTTTCATACCCGTTCACCCGGTACAGGCCGAAGCAGCGGAAAGCTGTTCAAACCATTTTAACTCTTCGCGCAGTTTTACCACTTCTCCGATGATCAAAAGCGATGGGTTGCGCAGCCCAGCCGCCTTTTTACTTAAATTTCCAAGCGTGCCGACCGCGGTTTCCTGTTTTTCAGTCGTGCCCCAGCGGATTAGTGCAGCCGGCATGTCCGGTGATTTGCCGTGCTTTATCAGTTGCGCACAGATGAGTGGCAGATTTTTCACGCCCATATAAATGCAAAGTGTATCAATTCCCGCATATTTGGACCAATACGCATCAAGATCTTCGCCTTTTTTCGTGACGCCCGCGATAAAAGCAACGGATGTACTGAGCCCGCGGTGGGTGAGCGGAATGCCGGCATAGGCGGGCACAGCGGAACCGGCTGTAATTCCCGGCACGATTTCAAACGGAATATGTTTTTGCACCAGGACTTCCGCTTCCTCCCCGCCTCTACCGAATATAAACGGATCACCGCCTTTTAAACGGACAACCGTTTTGCCTTGGTTAGCAAATTTCACAAGCAGGTGGTTGATCATATCCTGCGTCATCGTATGGGCATCCGGTTTTTTCCCGCAGTAGACAAGTTCTGCATCCAGCCTTGCCTCTTTTAACAGATCCGGATTCACCAGCCGGTCATATAAAATGACATCCGCTTCCCGGATCAGGCGCAATCCTTTCACTGTAATCAGCTCCAGATCGCCGGGTCCTGCCCCGACTAAATATACTTTTCTCATTTCTTCACCTGCTTTAAACTTAATCGGACTCGTTGTTTCGGTTGATGCGAGCACTTGAACGATCCTAGTCTGGATTGGCTACAAGCGGGCACCTGAAAAAGCTGGCTGCTTTTGCCGCTGAGCTTGCCGAACGGGTCCAATTCTGCGTTTGTACCCAATTTATCAGCAAGCTCCATCTCAAAATATAAAAGAATCCATCTTCGAAAATGCGATTTTGTCTTCTCTATACGCTGAATCAGCTTCCAAGTGCAATTTTTTCCCTGGTTTTTTCATAAAACCGATTTGCCTTTAATTGCCGCATCCTTACCAAATCTAGGAATTTTGTAAAATGAACGAAATCTTGTCATGCAGACTGATGCTTACTCTTATTACCTATGTCATTTTATATAGCAGCCTTATTTTTTCTGAACCGTATGCAGCCCGCATTCGGTTTTATGAAAGCCCGCCCATCTTCCTGCTCTTGAGTCGCTGTTTCCAGCAGCACGTGTGCACGGGAAACAGCCGATGCTCGGATATCCCTGGTCATGCAATTCGTTATACGGAAGATGATGGGACTTGATATAGTTCCAAACGTCATCCCATGTCCAATGAATCAGCGGGCAAATTTTAATCGAATGGAACCTTTCATCTTTATTGACAAAATTCGTTTTCGCCCTTGTCGGCGATTGCTCCCGCCGCAAGCCGGATATCCAGGCCGACGCTCCCTGCAGCGTTTCTTCAAGCGGCTTGATTTTCCGGATATAGCAGCATTGGTCCGGATCCCTTTTCCAAAGGGCAGATCCGTATTGCGCCGCCTGTTCATCAAGCGTAAGCGACGGTTTTTTCATTTGGATATTTAAAGCCGGATATTTCTTTTTCACTTTTTCAATCAATTCGTAAGTTTGCGGAAAGTGCAGGTCCGTATCCAAAAATACGATATCCGCATCTTCTCTGACTTTCGAAATGAGATCAATCAGCACCATTCCTTCTGCGCCGAAGCTGCACGCATATACCACTGATTTACCGTACGTGCCATATGCCCACTGCAAAATTTCCAATGCGCCCTTTGTTTCATCTTCCGGCACGAACACTGCAAACGGATCCGACGTAAACTGTTCATATGTGAGCCGCGTTTGCTCCACTCTATTCCCTTCTTTCTTATTCGATTACTAAGGATTAAACGACAAAAATCTTCTTACCCTGAAGTAAGAAGATATCCATTCCCGGGAAATCTTCTTATCTTTCAGGCCACCACCTGCAGGAATTGGCACAGTACCCGTTTTCGGACCTGCTGCCGAGGCTTCACAGGGCCCTTCCCTCCACCTCTCTTGATAAGAAAATAACAACATATAAGCTTGAAGTTTATTGTATACCTTCTTATGCTATTCGTCAACGAAAAATTCTGATAAAGAAAATAAGGCCCATTTTCACGAAAAGTGTTACATGTAGTTTTGGGCCACCTTTTTCTTTCTCATTTGATGAAATGGTTTCCAATCTTTACTTGCATGTGTTTTTTTCAAATCTTGCTCTGTACCAAATCGGTTCATCAATTCACCTTTAAACTTGCGGCGTACCGGCTCAGCTCCGCGTTTCATCATCACCTGGATTTTTGAAGCCATTTAAAAGGGCGACAACTATTCGTTCCCTTTTACCATAGAAGCCTTTCTTTATGATCAAACGAATAAACATAAGGCATCATAAGAATCAAACAAGCCCAAATAATGATGATTAGTGTTATGAATGCAATTTTTGGAATGCCCAATATCATTAGTCCAAATGAGCTGAAAAAGCAAAGCAGGGAAAAAAGATATAAATCCACTTAAATGGATGGTTACAATCAGAACATTTTGGCAGGCTCATTGACTTCCACTTTCCTTTTCTTCGATTTTAACATGAAATTCAATCTTTTTTATGCCAACAACAATGATTTAGAAAAGAGTCTTCCTTTTTCAGTGCGTTTTCCAACCTGCGGGGGTAAACTACATATATCCAATGACAGAGACTGAATGAAGCCAAAGCGGGGTGAAAAAATGATTCATTTGGATAAGCATCATGACCCCCGGACAAACGGCATGCTGCTGCGCCAGCTTTCACGCAGGGCAGTCCAGCCGGGTACCCTAATCCAGGAAAATGAAGCGCTTTTTCAAAAATACTGCCAGCCGGAATTTCACAAACCGTTTTCCCTTTCACGGCTGCTGCTGAACCGGAGATATCCGGTTGAACCGTATAAAACCCTTGCAGATCAGAACGGCCTTGTCTACCCGGAATGGAAAACGATATTGGATCAAGAATACAGCCGGCTGCTGTCTGTGGCATCCCGTACAGTCAATGTGGCAGATTTCGGGGCTGCCGGCGATGGAAAAACCGACTGCACAGCGGCATTCCAAAAAGCACTGGGAAACGGCCGCGTGAAAGTGATCGTACCGGAAGGCATTTATCTTGTAAAGGGGCTTAAGCTGCCTTCATGGACATGCCTTTGCGGCAGCGGAAAAGGCGTAACAGTCATCAAACTCCATCCGCATGCGCCGAAAAAAACGCGTCTTATCCAAAACGCCCATTTCCACCGCGGCAATCACCATATATCGGTGGAAGGGCTCTCGCTGGACTGGAATGTCGAAAGGCTCGGAAATGAGGAAAGAACGGCAGCAGGAAATAACCGTTCAAGCTGTCTGACTTTTGCGCACGTCACGTTCGGCTGGGTGAAAAATGTGGAGGCGGCGGGGGCCGGCCTGCATGGTTTTGATGTATCGTCTGCCCGGTATCATTATTTGGGCGACGGCTTTCTCGCCCCGGGAAGGAGCCGCTATATCTGGCTGGACGGGCTTACGGCAAGCGGATTCGGTGATGACGGCATTACCACCCACCATAGCGACTATTGCTTTATTTCAAATTCTTTCTGTTACAACCCGAGTGGAAAGGCCCACAAAAAAGGGTTTTCCAACTCCAATGGCATTGAGATTGATGACGGGTCGCGCCATGTCTGGCTTTACAATAATGCTTCAAGCGGCTGTTTCGGAGGTGTCGAAATCAAAGCCCATCACAATGCTTCGGCTGCTTCTCATGTCCACCTTTACGGCCATCTTTCTGTCCGCGACAACCGTTCTTTCAATTTCCGGCATATCGGTCACCATAAAGGTAAGGATAGCGATTCGAAAAGCGCGGACCATATTGTGGCGGCCAATCTTGTTTCCATCGCGCCGGTGTTTACGGATTTATATGAAGGTTCAACGCCGCGCAGCCTCGTTGTTTCCGCTTATCGGAACGTTGTCATTAACGGGCTGACAGCACTTGGCGACCCGGATTACGATTTCAAGGGAAATCCTGTTGTCGCCATCCAGTACCGTGCAAAAAATGTTATCTTGAAAAATGTAGAAATCAGCGGGTTTCAAAATGCGAAACGGATCAAGGGCAAAGACAAATGCGTACTGTTGTAATGCTCGATCAATTCAGAGAGAGAATCTGCGCGGAAATCTTTCCTTTGTCTGAAGAAAACCGAATTCCGGTCGAATCTTTGCAATCCCAGTCTGAATCCTGGAGAGTAGCTGTAGTGCTTGTTTGGTGAAGAAATGTTCTTTGGCCTACCCTAAAAATTGTGCCGGCCTATTTTCATTCTTTTGCCCATTCCGTATCCAATGCGGCAGGCTTCTATTTTGAAAATATGCGTTTGCCCATTTTCGTTCTCTGGTGTCGCCGCACCCGCCGCAGCATGGATGGGTGTCCTGAAAATACGTGCCGGCTGTTTTATCCCTCTTGCAGCAGAGGCGTTTTTTTCGGATGATGATTTCCGAATATTTGTCATTTTTAATCCTCTATAAAAATCATTTCCCGGGGAAACTTGGTGTCTTTTGTCATGATGATGGCGTCGAAAAACATTTCTATACAAAATTTTCACCGGCTTTGCTTCATCCTGCAAGTGAAAGACGCCCCAACAGGACATTTGATCTTCCGCGGAGCCAATGCGCGTGAGTTTGTTGCGATATGTCTTTCATTGCCCACGTGTCGAAAATTTTGTTGCAAGTTGTCTCTCATCGTGTTTGTTTTATCTTCTTTTTACCATAAAGGACGCTTTCCCGGGAAATTTGCTGCATTTTGTCTTTTTACCGGCCACTGCCCGGATGCCCTTTGTCCTGAGGCTGGGGCATTGGGACCTAGGCCTGAATCTTTTTTTAAAGTTTTCTTGAACCGTGGTTGGGATGGCCTTTGTCTTGTCGAAGAACTCTAAAAGACTAACGGGCACTACCCGGATCTTAGTAGGCTTCCCGGCATTGGGAACCAAGTTTAATTCTTTTTTGCCGAAATATTTCGTCCTCTTCCCGCAATCGGTTTGGAACCAAAAAAGCGGAACCCCCATTTAGGGATCCCGCCTATTTCGGTGTGCCGGGCCAGGCACTTATAAACCGAGGGAAATATATTTGACTTCCAAAAATTCTTCTATACCGTAACGGCCGCCTTCCCTGCCGAGGCCGCTCTGCTTGAAACCGCCGAATGGAGCCTGCGGCGTGGACGGAAGCCCATCGTTCAGCCCGACAATGCCATACTCCAGCCCCTCTGCAATTTGAATGCCTTCCGAAATATTTTCCGTAAATACATACGCAGCAAGACCGTAAATGGAATCATTGGCACGCCGGATCGCTTCATCAATATCCGTAAATTTCGTTACCGGTGCAAGCGGCCCGAATGTTTCTTCTTTCATGCATATCATCTCATCGGTAACATTGGAAATGACAGTTGGTTCAAAGAAAAGCCCATCTTTCGCGCTGCCGCCTGTTTCCACGGTAGCTCCCTTTTCCACCGCGTCTTTGACGTGATGTTCTACTTTTTCAACCGCATTCCGGTCAATCAGCGGCCCGATATCCGTGCCTTCTGCAAGTCCGTCCCCGACACGGAGCGCTTTCACTTTTTCTGTGAATTTCTTGGTAAAAGCTTCATACACTTCTTCCTGTACATATATGCGGTTCGAGCATACACAAGTCTGGCCGGCGTTGCGGAATTTTGCAGCGACCGTGCCCTCAGCAGCTTTATCGAGATCCGCATGTTTCGTGATGATAACCGGTGCATGCCCGCCAAGTTCCAGCGACACTTTTTTCACCGTGTCAGCTGAACCGCGCATCAGCTCTTTCCCGATTTCGGTCGATCCGGTAAAAGTAAGTTTGCGGACACGCTCATCGGCAAGCCACGTGTCCCCGATTTCCTTCGCACTCCCGGTTATCACATTCATGACGCCTTTCGGAATGCCGGCTTTTGCAGCAAGCTCAGCAAGCTTCAAGGCAGTAAGCGGTGTCTGCTTTGCCGGTTTGATGACAACGGTGCAGCCGGCAGCAAGCGCAGGTGCAACTTTGCGGGTAATCATGGCAGCCGGGAAATTCCACGGGGTAATTGCCGCGACAACGCCGACCGGCTGTTTATGGACAAACAGGCGTTTATTGGTAGCGGATGCCGGAATCGTTTCGCCATACACACGCTTTCCTTCTTCGGCAAACCACTCGATAAAGCCATTTGCGTAACGCATTTCCCCGAGTGCTTCCTTGAGCGGCTTGCCCTGTTCAATGGTCATCGTCCTGGCAAGCTCGTTTTCATGTTGACGGATCAGTTCAAACCACGTGCGGAGGTAGGCACTTCGTTCATAGGCAGAAAGCGCCGCCCACGCCGGAAAAGCCGCATGCGCCGCGTCAACAGCGAGCTTAGCTTCCTTTTCCCCGCCTTTTGGAATCGTCGCAATCACTTCGCCGGACGCAGGGTTGTCCACTTTGATTTTTGGCAGTCCTTCCCCCGTCCATTCACCATTCAAGTACATCAAATAGTCTTCCATAGCTCCATCTCCCTTCGAGTAATAGTTTACGATTTTTCAGATGATTTTTCCTGTTTCATGATTGCAAAATTTGTTTCGCATGGCAGGTGTGTTCGTGATTTCAGAAGTGAACTACCCACCACTTATTGACCTTGCGGTCTAATTGAAGTGGGGGCTTCTTGACTTATCGTTGCTTTTACTAGCCAACGAAAACTGACCGAGCTATCCCTCTTGTTCCAAGAGTTTTGTTACTTATGATAACGCTAATAAACGTATACCTTCATTTTTGATATTGATTGCTGAATTATAGTCGCGATCTGCCGCATAACCGCACGAACAACGGTAGGTGCGTTCAGATAGTTTCACAGGTTTTTCTGCACCACAACAAGAACACTTCTTAGTGGAGGGAAACCACTTATCAATTTTCACAAGTTGTTTCCCTTGTTCTTTTAGCTTATACGCTAAGAAAGTAGTGAACATCCCCCAACCGTTGTCGTGAACGCTTTTCCCAAAGTGAAGGGCTTGAGACATCCCTTTCATGTTCAAGTCCTCAATCACGACAGCATCAAAGTTAGAAGCTAATTCTTTTGACTTATGATGAGAGCCTCTGCCAAAATAAAAATATACCCTTGAGCGAGGCTCTGGAAAATTAATTATCCCGATTTTTTTGCCTTTTCATCCAGATTTTCAATTCACATCCAGATTTTCAATTCAAATAGAAGTAAAACGGTCATTTTTCTTCAAAAAAAGGGCATACGTATCCCGCCTTCACAAAATGGTTTTTTTCACTACCCTTTGTGGAAAGAAAACGTTCATTTGAGTTATTCACACATTCACCTGTGAATAACTTAATTTGCTCTTTGCAGCCGATTGCGTGTCCATCCACAATTGGCCTTTCCAGTCTGATGGTACGCCATATTTGCCATGATATGCATAGATATCATGCATCGATCTACATGAGCTTCAACTGCCTGTTTCCCACGCTTGTGAACACGACGGAGACTGTATCCGTCTTTTAGAATGCCAAAGATTCGTTCGATGACCGTTCTGGCACTATATAACACTTCAAATGTGCGCCCATGTTGCGGCAACTCGACATCTACTTGAGGCGTTTGATCAAAGTCTATCCTAAATACTCTTCCTTGTGCTGCCCCATTACAACATTCCGCGTGATTCGCTAGCGGGCAGGTGAGACCTTCTTGCTTGGCATTTGGATGAAATACAGGACAAGTGTAAATATATTGCCCCTTTTCCCGATCAGATCCTCTAAGTTCCATTTTATGTCCACTGATACAGATGGGAGTGCCGTACCGGTTGATTTTTTCAATCCCCCGGGCGGTAGTTGGTTTATCTTTACGGTTCCGTGGATTGATCGGTGCCACCAATTTCGCCTGTAATACATCCTTTGTCACTTTTTGATTTTCCGGCGTTTGGTAGATTCCATCTGCCAGGATAAAGCTCAACTGCTCAGCCATCTCGGGGTGCTCTGCCTTAAACGTTTCCAATGTCGGTTCTAATGTTTTCCCATCGGGTGTATTTCCTTTAAATACTTCCCGCGTCAAAGGCAAACCGGATCTCACCCCGCTTACCATTGATAATTTATGCGCAATATAGGAGACTGCATTACTTTTACGCATTACCCCTACATTGTCGTCCGTAAGGACTCTGGGGCAATCGCAATTACCCTCACAAGAACACGTCTTCCTTGTTTTATTCAAGGTTGCTTCTGCCTCTATATGCGATGTATCCACGGCGGCTGCTTCCTCATTCGTTTCAACCACGCCTTCCCCTTTATGATATTCAACAACCAATAGCCGGGCTTTTTCCCAAAGACCATTTGTTGTCATGATTTGATCAAAACGAGCAAAGGAACGGTAGCTCGGAATTTTCTCCGTAAATCCACACATGGTGGCAAATAGCGGGTTTGATTTCACTTGCAAATAGACACTCTCCACCATCACTTCAATATACTGTAAAGAGGCCAGTTCAAAAGCACGAAAAAAGGGCATGAAAGGATGCGGTTTTCTCCCAGTGGAAGGGAGATGAAATAATGAAGACGCAGACTTGTCTTCTTCCTCCGTTATTGAAAATAGTGCCGGTTGTATTTCATTAGAAGGATCATGTGCTCTTTCATTTTTTAGGTGCAAATATAAAAGGGTGTAGTATTCTCGTTCAATCGGCTTAAAAATCTCCCATGGGAAACACATGGATGGAATGACAAATGGTATATCGGCATAGTCTTGCCAATTGTGGGGAATCAAATTTTGTTGTATTGAAAAGTCTCTGGTTTGTGTTAGAATAGAAATAGTCATGAAATCACTCCCTGGATATTTGGTCGTACTTATATCTTAACAAAGGAGTGGCTTTCATGGCTCTTTTTTTTCAAAAAAAATCATCCTTTTCCGTTTTACAATATTTACCACAGGAATGAGTAGCTTAATCTATTGAAACCCGCCTAAAACCGACCAAAGTGGAAAAATTTAGACACTTATCATAAATAAATTTACCCCATTAAAATCAAAAACTCACAATTTCTTTTTACATTTGTCATAATGTTCCTACAAACGTCTTTTTTCTTTAGTGGAATAAATCAACGACCTTTAATTGTCTGACTGCTTACAGTTTCAGGGGATATAGCATTTTGGCAAGGGCTCTGAAACATAAAACTTCTTAAACATTATACTTGAAAATGAATCAAAATATAGAAGAGAGACACCGCGAATGAAAAGGGGCGTGTTTTCTAACCCCTTAAATGTACCGAAAATTAAAAATGACAAATTTCGTCGATATGATGAGCCAATATCGAGATAATCCGCTCTTTTGTCAGTCTTGTTGGGTTCAAGATGGCGTGAATAGCCAATCCGTCAATTAATGCACACAATCTCTCCGTTTCCAAATCTTTGTCGATCTCTTTTTTTAGAAATTGCGCCCGATCCAGTGAATCCAACAGCTTTTGAATCCCCTCCAAAATCCCATCATTTTGGCTTTCCCTGTTTCCTTTATTGCGGAAATATAATACAAATTCAAGCCAAACCTCCATTTCAGCTCTTGTCGTTTCATTTGTCGGAACAATTTCCAAAAGCATCTGTAAAATCATTTCCTTTGGCGGCAAGTTTTTTAAAGCAATTTTTTCAACCCGTTCAGCCACTCTCTCTTTCACCAGATCCATCGCGTAAATTAACAATTCTTCTTGGGTGGAGAAATAGTGTCTAAGAGCGCCTAATGATAGCCCCGCTTTCCTAGCAATATTTCGTACTGTCGCCCCTTTCATTCCTTGCTCTAAAATAACTTGCCAAGTCGCTTCAGCAATTGCTTTTTTTCTATTATCATGATCAACAATTTTTGGCATACTATCAGTTTACCATAAAAATTTAAATAATACACTTGTATTAAATAAAAATGTTTGTTATGATTTATTTAGCACATTTGTATTAAAAAACGGTGATGCCTGGTGTTTGGGAAAAATCGTTATCAAAATTTTTCCCTGTATTTTGATTCTTATTTTGTAAAAAAAGGTGATGGAAATGAATTGGATAATTTGGTTAATAATTGCTTGTGAAATCGGCTTTTGGGTTTTTATTTTACTTGGGTTGAGTTTCCGTTATTTATTGAAGAAGGAGAAGCTGGGTTTCATCTTTTTGGCACTAACACCTGTTGTAGACCTGATCTTGATAATTGCTGCAACTTTCGACCTTTATAGCGGGACGACGGCAACAAAAGCTCATGCACTCGCAGCTATCTATATTGGTATTTCTGTTGGATTTGGAAAAAGCATGATTCGTTGGGCTGATGAGCATTTTCAGTACTATATCACAAAAACCGGACCAAAACCGGTTAAATTATATGGATTACAATTTGCCAAACAGAATTTGAAAAGCTGGGGGCGTCATCTTCTTTCGTACTTAATTGGGGCAAGTTTAATTGGAATTATTTACTATTTTATTAATGACTATGAACGGACAAAGGCGCTTATTCAAGTACTGGGGATTTGGTCGCTTGTTTTAATCATTGATTTACTTATTTCCCTTTCCTATTTTGTATTCCCAAGACAACCAGGAAAACCAACAATATAAAACTAGTTCTGTGACATTTAAAAAAACAAGGAAAAGGTTCTCAAGGGCATTTAGGTAAAGCGGTCATTATCCTCCGTAATTTAATGGGGAGATGAATTACCGTCTTTTTTTTATAATTTACGACTATATCTTGTAGTTATAAATATTTATTACATTGGGTATTTATCATGAATATTATATACTACACGTATAGAGAATAGAGGGAGCAGAATCAAAATAACAATCAAGACAATAATGATGGTAACGACTATTCTGTTAATAAGGCCCAAACAGATAACAATGTTTCCGATACAAAAGAAAATTGAGGAGAACTGATTCTAGATGCAACTTGTGCACTGGCTGATATTTCCTACCCCACCGATTTTAAACTATTGAACGAAACAAGTGAAAAACTAGATCATATCATTGATGTCTTACATGAACCATTAAAAGGAACTATAAAAAAGCCACGGACTTATTGATAACGAGCAAGAAAAAAATACCTATCGATCGCAAAGTTACGACAGCGGAAACAGATTATCCTTATTGAGGAAATATGAATACAGACAACTTTTGGCTATTCATGAACTTTACCGGAAACAAAAAAATGTACCGGACAAAGACACACCGGATTATTAGCATATCTCAGCCACATGTACGTCCAATTGTGCGCGACAAGGCAAAAGCGAACGTGGAGTTCGGTTCAAAAGTCGCCATCAGTGTCGTAGATGGTTATGCCTTGATTGAGCACCTCGACTGGGAAAATTACAATGAAGGGACCACTCTCAAGGAATTTGTTGAAAACTACTACAACCGGTTCGGATTTTATCCGGAAGCGATCTTGGCAGATAAAATTTACCGAAACCGTAATAATCTGGCATACTGTAAATCTCTTGGCATTCGTCGGAGTGGGCCAAGGTTAGGACGTCCATCCAAAATGGAAGACAAAACCTTAGAACATGTCGCAAGGCAGGATGCCTCTGAACGTAATGCCGTTGAAGGCAAATTTGGCGAAGGCAAGCGCAAGTATGGGCTGGGCCTTATTCGAGCACGCCTTCAGGAGACCAGCGAAACAGTAGTAGCCCTTCAATTCCTCATACTGAATCTGGAGCGCAAGCTCAGGGTTCTTTTTTTGAAATTTTTACACAACACTATTTTATATTTTGATAATCGGAATTTGGCTTGTATCTGACCAAATTTGATTCGTTCAGCAAGCCCTATTTACTTCCAATCTCAGCGAACATATCTTTTGCAAAATCAGATATTTCGCTATCGAATACTTGTCTACGGTATTTTACAACCAATACAAGGTGATAATGCAGTAGGAATACTGAATGATTATTACTATCTAATTTCATTGATATATCAACCCTTTATTCCATCTAAGACTGTTTATATCAAAACCTTTGGCTAAAGCCAACCGAAATTCATCTCCCACCTACTCATTGGTGCGATTCGCACCTTCACATTCCTTGAGGATGGGAGACTTCTTTCGGAAAGCCGTTAAATTTGATTCAGCGGGATAGACTGTGAAAGTGACTTATTTCTTATTCAATTAGGAGTCCGTGCCGCAGTGAACGCGACACCAGCGGGTGAATGAAAATCAAGTCGGCACATATTTTCAGAATAGAAATTAACTTCCCACTGGCTATATTGAGTGTTTTTCAATTCCTCATAGGTAAAATACTAACTTCGGCGGCGGCAATTTGTGCCTCCCTCTTTGTCTGTTTCAATTCCTCATAGGTAAAATACTAACGGTATTTTCCAACGTGTTTACTGACTGGAATACTGCGTTTCAATTCCTCATAGGTAAAATACTAACATCCACAGCTAACCAGGATTTGGTTTAGCAAAGCGATGTTTCAATTCCTCATAGGTAAAATACTAACTTCGGTTTATATCGTATCAACTCTAGTTTTACAGTCGCGTTTCAATTCCTCATAGGTAAAATACTAACAAAAATATCGCGTCCAGCTAGTAGACTCAAACGAAGTTTCAATTCCTCATAGGTAAAATACTAACACGGCAAAAACAACGCCTTACTATGTCACAGCGAGGTTTCAATTCCTCATAGGTAAAATACTAACATACTCGAGGAAAGGCCTAGCAATTTATACGCGGTGTTTCAATTCCTCATAGGTAAAATACTAACGTGCAGGCGGATATGCCTTACTCCAGCTTTTTTAAGTTTCAATTCCTCATAGGTAAAATACTAACTTGCTTTTTGATTATCTCCAGTTTTTGCATTTTCGGTTTCAATTCCTCATAGGTAAAATACTAACGGGCGCCTTACAAAATAGCATGAAAGGCGTAGGGGAGTTTCAATTCCTCATAGGTAAAATACTAACCGGCGAGATCGGCGTGATTGTCGATAATATATCGGAGTTTCAATTCCTCATAGGTAAAATACTAACGCCCAGCAGCGCACGAAAGCGCTCGGCCTGCTTCAGTTTCAATTCCTCATAGGTAAAATACTAACTTAGCTTTGGGTCTCTCAACAACGCAATTAAAAATGTTTCAATTCCTCATAGGTAAAATACTAACAACGAGCAATTAGCATTGGATCTTTTTTAGAAGCCTTGTTTCAATTCCTCATAGGTAAAATACTAACGCACGCCACGGAAAAACAGGCCATGGCGGAAATGCGTTTCAATTCCTCATAGGTAAAATACTAACATACTCGAGGAAAGGCCTAGCAATTTATACGCGGTGTTTCAATTCCTCATAGGTAAAATACTAACGGTACAGCACAAAAAAATTAATAACTGGTCATTTTTGTTTCAATTCCTCATAGGTAAAATACTAACACAAATGCAGTTTGACTGGTACGTGGCTACCACTCCTGTTTCAATTCCTCATAGGTAAAATACTAACTTTATACCGTTTTACAACTAAATGTACAGTATCTGGGGTTTCAATTCCTCATAGGTAAAATACTAACGGCGAGGAGGCAAAGGATCTGATCGCGGCCGGATATGTTTCAATTCCTCATAGGTAAAATACTAACGCAAACGGTAATTTGCCCATACTGTGGCAAAAAAAGGTTTCAATTCCTCATAGGTAAAATACTAACGGTGCACATTTTTGATTTGGTATAAAAAGCTATAGGTAGTTTCAATTCCTCATAGGTAAAATACTAACCTAAAACGATATTTCACGGAAGTCGACGAGGACAAGCGGTTTCAATTCCTCATAGGTAAAATACTAACCGCCAGATTGCGCCACGCCAATACATCGCTGTAGCAGGTTTCAATTCCTCATAGGTAAAATACTAACTTAGCACCTACCCGTTTTAAAACCCAGTTTACACCCTGTTTCAATTCCTCATAGGTAAAATACTAACTAATACCGGACAGAGCTTTCTGAACGCCTGTCCATGGTTTCAATTCCTCATAGGTAAAATACTAACCTAAATGTTCCTTGCAACGGTGCATGGGTAAAAATGTTTCAATTCCTCATAGGTAAAATACTAACTAGGCAAGTGAAGACAGACCAATGGGTTATGCCAAAGTTTCAATTCCTCATAGGTAAAATACTAACTCCAAAAACTCACTGATATTATAACATTTCTCCATGACCGCTGGAATTTCCTGCTTGCGCAAAAAAATCTCTTCAACATCTAATGGAATCCAGGCAATACCAATAGTGTCAAAGACTTGCCCGTTTTAACAATTTGTCGTCGATCCCCCGGGTTTTCTACGCTAATGGAGGTCGACGACATTTTTGACGAGCATCTTATTTAGGGCTTACTGAACGAATCAGATTTTGGCTTGTATCCGATTTGCCAGTAAATGCTGTTTCAATATTATAGAAGAATCCATCTGCGAAAATGCTAGATTCGCCTTCTTTTACGTTAAATCAGCTATGGAGCGCTTGCGTTAAACCCTCTCCGCCACTTCCACCGCGTGCCGGATCAGGCTGCGGACGACGTTGCCGAAATGGGCGAAACGCCGGTCTTGTGTCTGGCCGCGCTTGTAACGGTAGTAGATTTGCTGGCAAATGCCGGCAAGCTTAAAGTAACCGAAAATCAAGTAGTAATCGATGTTCGAGACGTCGCGTCCGCTTTTTTTCGCATAAGCTTCGACAAACTCGCGGCGCGTCATGAAGCCGTCCAGCGTCGTGACGGACGGTTCGCCGAGCCCATTTTTGATCAAATCCGGGTCATCTTTTTCCGTCCAGTAGCTGAGAGCAGCGCCGAGATCTGCGAGCGGGTCGCCGATGGTTGCCATTTCCCAGTCGAACAGGCCGGTCATTTCCGAAAAATCTTCATTAAACATCGCGTTATTCAGCTTATAATCATAATGAATCACGGCTGCACCTTGTTGCGGCGGAATATGGTCACGCAAATAATGGATGAGCGGCTCCGCTTCCGGAATTTCATCCGTCTTCGCACGCAGATAGCGCTCAATCCAGCCGTTCACCTGGCGTTCGAGAAAACCGGCCGGCTTTGACATGGAAAGGAGCTCTGTCTCTTCATACGGGATCGCATGCAGCTCCACAAGCCTGTCAACCATGATACTGGAAATCCGCCGGCACGTTTCCTTTTTCGGCTCCACTCCCGGCGGAAAAGCGGTATCGAGCACAATGCCATGCTTTCTTTCCATAAGAAAAAACGGAGCGCCGATCACAAACGGGTCCTCTTCGAAAAGCAACACTTCCGGAGCCGGTGCGAAAAACGGCCGGAGCGCCTTCAGCACACGGAATTCACGCCCCATGTCATGCGCTTTCGGGGCAACCGGGCCAAGCGGCGGGCGCCGAAGCACCGCTTCCCACGAACTTGCTTTTAATTGATAGGTCAAATTCGAACGGCCTGCTGAAAATTGTGCAACTTCAAGCGGTGCATCCGGCATTTGCGGAAGCTTCTCGCGCAAATATTGCTGCAGTCTGGTTAAGTCCAGTTCTTCCCCTTTGCGGACCGGAATAGTGTCTGAATTCATTTTCCTCTCCCCTTTGTGTCCCGTAATAGGCAGGCCGTTTTTTCACATCACCGGCTGCAAATGCTTTTCCAGGATGCCCCTTATATCATCCGGAATCGGGCGTGATTGCTGATTATCAAAGTCAAAAAAGACGACAACTGCTTTCCCCTTTGCGATCAAACGGCCGGTTTCTGCATCCAGCATTTCATGGGCCAGTTCACAGCTCGTATTGCCGAGCTTTGCCACGCCGGTCCGGATCGTGAGTTCTTCATTATAGAACGCCTGGCTGATAAAATCGCATTTTACTGAAGCTAGAATAATATTGAAATCTTTTATTTCCACGCTTGCACCGATGCTTTCAAAAAATTTCAACCGGGCGTCTTCCAGGTAGATGAAGTAACTGGTGTTGTTAATATGGCCGATTGCATCTGTTTCGCAAAAGCGTGTCCGCAATTTCAATTCATGCAAACAAATCCCTCCCTTTCGCTTGAACACCATTACCGCAGCTGTATGGTTTTGCACCTTGCAAGGCCCTGACCATGAATGATCCGCTGCTGCCACCCCTTCTTTTCACAAGGCTATTTCCTGACGCAGCCGCCGTAACGTATGCACTTTTCATGCAGCCCTGCTGCCACCCACCCGGCTTGATCTCAAAACATCCCCATTTCGGTAGCCATATGGCTCTACGCTTTTTCAATCCCGTGCAGGACGATGTCCATGAACAGTTCTGCCACTTCTGCCGCTGATTTCCGGCCTTCCGGTTGAAACCACTGGTAGCTCCAGTTCACCATGCCGAGAATGGCAAAGGAAGTAAGATTCGCGTCCAGATGCCCCGCAAACTCGCCGATCTCAATGCCTTCCCGGATCAGCTTTTCAACCCCGAGGCGGAAAGCTTCGCGTTTTTGTAAAATCAGTTCGAGCTTTTCACCGCTTAAATTTTTGATCTCACGGAAAAAGATAAGGGCTTTTGCTTTTTCCGTTTTGATGCTTTCAAGTAGCATCAGGACAAGCGCATGCAGTTTTGCCTTGCACGATCCGTTTTCCGAAAGGATGGCCTTCTGCTTTTCCAAAAGTTTCGTAATATAGTCCATATGAATGTCCATCAAAAGTTGTTCTTTGCTGGAAAAATAATAGTAAAACGTGCCTTTTGTCGCGCCGATGCTGTCAACGATATCCTGAATGGATGTTTCCGTGAAGCCTTTTTGTTCAAACAAGCGTATGCTGTGTTCCGTAATCTTCGCTTTCATGCCGGTCCTCTCCATCTATTACTATATTAAGAAAATTATATCACATACCCGGCTTCACGTTCCTGCTTTTACTCGCGCACTTTCCTTTCTTCATCGCGCAGCTTGCGGCGCAAAATTTTCCCGACATTTGTCTTCGGCAACGCATCACGGAACTCTATGATCTTCGGGCGTTTATACGGGGCGAGATGGGCGCTTGCATATTCGATCAGTGCTTCTTCCGTCATTTTCTGCCCTTCTTTTAACACGACAAATGCCTTGACCGTCTCACCCCGGTATGGATCCGGCACACCGATTACCACTGCTTCCTGGACGGCGGGATGCGCATACAGCACCTCCTCGACATCGCGCGGATATACGTTATAGCCGCTTGCAATGATCATATCTTTTTTGCGGTCAACAATATAAGCGTACCCTTCCTCATCCATCGTCGCGATATCGCCGGTGTACAGCCAGCCGTCCCGGAGTGCTTCCGCCGTTTCTTCCGGCATGTTCCAGTACCCCTTCATTACTTGCGGACCTTTTACAATCAGCTCCCCCGTCTCGCCCGGCTTCAGTTCTTCCGTGCCGGTTGCAACATCGACGATTTTATAATCTGTTGATGGAATCGCGATCCCGATGCTGCCCGGCTTGCGTTTACCGAAAACCGGATTGCAGTGTGTCACCGGGGAAGCTTCCGAAAGGCCGTACCCCTCGACAATGACGCTCCCCGTTTTTTCTTCAAACTGACGCAAAAGCCCGAGCGGCATCGGTGCACTCCCGCTGTTGCAGGTCTTAATGGAATCCAGCCCGTACTCCATCGCTTTCGGGTGGTTCGTGATGGCGACATACATCGTCGGCACACCCGGAAAATAGGTCGGCTGCGTTTCCTTGATGGTCTTGAGTACTTCTTCAAGATCAAAACGCGGCAGCATGACCGATTCCGAACCGGTGTAGATCGCATAATTCATGGCGCATGTCATGCCAAATACGTGAAAAAGCGGGATAACGGTCAAAATCCGTTCTTTTCCCGGCCCCATGACCGGTTTGAAAAATTCATATGTTTGCACCAGATTGGCAAGAAGGTTCCGGTGGGTCAGCATCGCCCCTTTTGACCGGCCGGTGGTACCGCCCGTGTACTGGAGCACGGCAATATCCTCCCAGGGGTCGAGCGCAGGAGGGTTGTAATCCGTTCCTGCCTGTAACAAGGCATCAAAGGGTTCGGCCTCATCCAAGGGGCCGGCCGCCGGTTTAAAACCGGCTATGACTACATTTTTCAGCGATGTTTCCGGGCGGACGGCCTGCACTTTCGGGTACAAATCATCCAGGACAATGATCGTTTCGGCGCCCGAGTCATTTAATATATGCCTGATTTCCGGTTCAACGAGCATCGGATTGATCTGGACAACCATCGCACCTGCCATAAGCGCACCGTAATAGGACACGACATAGTGCGGGCAGTTCGGCAGCATGACCGCCACCCTGCTGCCTTTTTGCACGCCTCTTTTCTGAAGGGAGGAGGCAAAGGCAAGCGATGCTTTGTAAAGTTCCGCATAGGGCGTCTTTCTGCCGTAAAAAGAGAGGGCAGTCCGGTCCGGGTACTTTTCGGCTGCAGTTGCAAGTATTTGATACAGCGGAATATCCAGCACTTCAATTTCTTTGGGAATCTCATCGGTATAGACAGCATGCCACACTTTGTTTTCCATTCCAAATCCCCCTTGTTTTTATTGCCAAATGGACTGCTTAACCATCATCCACCCGCCCGGCTTGCCGGTTTTAAAGCACGTGCATGCCGCCATCAACGAGCAGCACATCCCCCGTCACGTAGTCCGAGGCTGCCGATGCCAAAAAAACAGCTGCACCTTTTAAATCCTGGTCATTGCCGAACCGGCCGAGCGGCGTTGCTTCCAATATTGGGTTTTTGCCGCGTTCGATGATCACTTTGGCCATTTTTGTCGGGAAAAAGCCCGGCGCAATTGCGTTCACATGGATGCCGTACCTGCCCCATTTGGCAGCGAGATCTTTTGTAAACGTGATGACCGCCCCTTTGCTTGTGTTGTAACCGATCGTATCCATGATGCGCGGATCGACGCCGCCAAGCCCGGCAATGGAAGCAATATTGATAATCTTGCCGTGCCCCTGCTTGATCATGGCTTTTCCGGCTGCCTGGCTCATATGGAAAGTGCCGGTCACATTCGTGCTGATCACTTTTTCCCACGCCTCAACCGGCATATCCTCGGCAGGCGCCCCCCAGGTCGCGCCGGAATTATTGACGAGGATGTCGATTTTGCCAAACTGTTTTACGGTTTCCGCGACTACTTCATCAACCTGGGTGCGATTTGTAATGTCACACTCCATTGCAAGCGCTCTCACCCCGAGCGATTCGATGCGTGCAGCCGCTTCTTCGCATGCCGCTTTTTTTCTGGAGCAGAGCACGACATCCGCCCCCGCTTCCGCAAATGCCCGCGCGATTTGTTCACCGAGCCCCCTACCGCCGCCTGTCACGATGGCGGTTTTTCCTTTTAAACTAAACAGTTCTAACACGTTCATCGGCCGATCCCCTTTCCTGGTATGGTTTTATCTCAAGCCTTGCAATCTGGTCGAGGTGGACTTCATCCGGGCCGTCTGCAAGCCGCAATGTGCGCGCGTTGGCCCACAGCCGGGCGAGCGGAAAATCGTCCGAAACGCCGGCGCCGCCGAACGCTTGGATGGCACGGTCGATCACAGCAAGCGCCATCCGCGGTGCCACTGCTTTAATCATTGCAATTTCCTTTCTCGCCACTTTATTGCCGACCGTGTCCATCCTATACGCTGCTTTCAATGTCAGAAGCCGTGCCTGCTCGATTTCAATACGCGACTCGGCCACCCACTGCCGGATGACACCCTGTTCGGCGAGTGGCTTTCCAAACGGCGCACGGTTTTGTATGCGCTTGCATAAAAGTTCAAGCGCACGCTCTGCAGCTCCAATCAGCCGCATACAGTGATGGATTCTGCCCGGCCCAAGCCGCCCTTGCGCAATCGCAAACCCTTTTCCTTCCCCCCAAATGATATTTTCAGCCGGCACCCGCACGTTTTCGTATGTAATTTCCGCATGGCCGTGCGGGGCATCATCATAACCGAAAACCGGGAGCATCCGCTCAATCTTCACGCCTGGTGTATCGAGCGGTACGAGAATCATAGACTGCTGTTCGTGCCGCGGTGCATCCGGATTGGTTTTTCCCATGACAATCGCAATTTTGCACCTCGGGTCGCCGGCGCCTGATGACCACCATTTCCGCCCGTTCACAATATATTCATCACCGTCACGTACAATGCTGCATGAAATATTGGTCGCATCACTTGAAGCAGTATCCGGCTCTGTCATAGAAAAACACGAACGGATCTCGCCGTTTAAAAGCGGTTTTAGCCATTTTTCTTTCTGCTCATCACTTCCGTACCGGGCAAGCACTTCCATATTTCCGGTATCGGGTGCATTGCAGTTGAATACTTCGGGGGCGATGATGGATCTTCCCATGATTTCACAAAGCGGGGCATACTCGAGGTTCGAAAGCCCGGCCCCGTATTCATTGTCCGGCAAAAACAAATTCCAAAGCCCTTCCTGCTTTGCTTTTGCCTTCAATTCTTCCATAATCGGCGGAACAGCAGCCCACCGTGTTTCCTGTGCATTCAGTTGTTCCTCAAAGATCTTTTCACCCGGATAGACGTTTTCTTCCATAAAACGCTCAAGCTTTGAAATCAGTGCCTTCACTTTTGGTGAGTAATCAAAATCCATATGATTCATCCCCTCCCCGTTGACTAACCGGTTAGTATGTTAATTTCATTATAAACAATCATTCGAAAATTTCAATAAAAAAATAAGCCGAATTTCCTCGATTTGTGTTGAATCTTCCCGGTAAAAAATAAAAAAAGCGGGAAACAAATCTCCCGCTTTTTGAAACAGATTTTTCAGGCCTTGCCAATCAGAGTATTTTCCTCCCCAATTGTCCGAGCGCATAGTGGATGCTGTGCTGCAACGTCTGGAAGCAGTCAAACTGGCTGAAATCAAGCCCGGAAGAAGAAATGGTCATGCTCATGGACGGCGATATACCGACAAGGATCGTTTGCGTGCCGATTAAGGAAGATGCTTTTCCGATATTTTCAATAAACTGGATGCTGTGCGGATCGTCTTCCACATCGAGTGCCGTTAAATCAAGCACCAAATACTTTGCTTTGTACTGCGGCAAATTTTTCAATGTTTTTTCTACCAGCTCTTCGGCACGTTCATCGTCATATTTCCCGATTAAAGGCACGACGACAATGCCGTCTAAAATCGGAATAATCGGTGAGGACAGCTGCTTGATGAGTTCTTTCAGCTCCCGCGTCTTATCTTCGACGAGCGCCTCCAGCTGAATAATCTGCTCAGCTTCTTTTTTCCGCGCCAGCTGGTGAATATTATGTGACACCGTGATATCCGACGGGAAATACTCAATGATCGTGGAGTCGTGGCCTTCGATCTGATACCGGACGACTTTATACCATATATTTGTATGGAACAGTCCGGTAAAAATACCAGCGTAGTGGGCAGGCAGAAAATTGCTGCCCGTTTTCTTTCCCTGGGCCACATTGATTTTATGCTCCCAGCTGTCTTTCAGCTCAATCGTCAACGTCTTCTGATCAAAGTTCATGTCTTTCATCACGGCTCTTCCCCAGCCCGCTGATGCGTAAGTAGTGGTAATGAGTTCAGACGCCTTTTTCACATCGAAATCTTTGATTTTATTAAAATAATCGGCAACGAGCAATCCCTGACGGAAACCCGCTGTTTCAAAGACAACATTGGATGCTTCTTCCCCGGATATTTCTTCAATTGTAGTAAACAGATCGCGCATCGCGGTTGGAATCCAGAAAAGGACCGCATCCTCCCCTTCGAAAATGAATCTTCCTTTTTCCAATTCCCATTCAAATTGAAGACCGCCCACATGTATATTCGGATGTTCGCTCACAGAATATCCCCTCTATTATGTACAATAAATTGTATTCTTATTATACCGGTTCAGTTTTCTTGCGTCTATTGATACGAGTTTTGTAATGTGACAAAATTCGCGTGCTTGCAGGAAAATGTGCTCACACACCAGGGCCTTACTTTCAAAGAAATTTGCTTATACGAAAAAAAGGCGGGATCACCCCGCCGTCCATCTTAATTAATCATCTAAATTGACATTATGGTAAATTTGCTGGACATCTTCCAGGTCTTCCAGCACATCAATCAGTTTTTCGAATTTCTCCCGGTCCTCATCCGGTAATGTGACTTCGTTTTGCGGCAACATTGTCAGTTCGGCAACGGTAAATTCCGTAATGCCGGCATTTTCAAAAGCTTCCTGAACCGCATGAAACTGGTCCGGTTCCGCGTAAACAATAACGGCACCGTCTTCTTCAAAGACATCGCGGACATCAATATCAGCTTCAAGCAAAAGTTCCAGCACTTCATCCGCTGTTTTCCCTTCAATGCCAAAGACTGCCGTTTTATCAAACATATACGCGACTGAACCGCTCACCCCCATATTGCCGCCGTTTTTCCCGAAAGCGGCGCGCACTTCGGAGGCGGTCCGGTTGACATTGTTCGTTAACGTATCGACAATGATCATCGAGCCGCCCGGGCCGAAGCCTTCATAACGCAGCTCGTCATAGTTTTCATCAGCGCCGCCTTTTGCTTTTTCAATCGCGCGGTCAATGATCGCTTTCGGCACGCTGTATGTTTTGGCACGCTCGAGCACCATTTTTAATGCGCTGTTTGCCACCGGATCCGGCACACCCTGTTTCGCAGCAACATAGATTTCGCGGCCGAATTTCGCATAAATGCGGCTCGTATTGGCATCCCTTGCTGCTTTTTTATCTTTTATATTATTCCATTTGCGTCCCACGGGGATCACTCACTTTCAACAAAAATTCGAATGCTTCCGTACTTGCCCATTGTTGAATTATACACCAAAAGCTTTCCGGTGGGGGAAAATAATTGAAAAAACATCCCGGTTGGATAGCCGGGATTCATGATGTGCCAATTTTTTCTTCCTTTTCGCCGGTGTCCCGGATGATCTTTCCGCAGTTTTGCCATTTTTCATTGGTTTTTGGAAAATGGCTGGTTTTTCAGATCCGCTTTCCATTGATTTTTGGTTCCGCTTTATTTCCTCAAGCCATTTCTATTTCGCCGGTTTCTTGAAAACCGCAGATTTTTTTAAAATTCCACCATTCTTAAAGGTCCAGAAACACAGGGCTCCACACGCATGCGGCATGCTGGTTTTTGTTTCTCACTTTCGTTTCGTTCGTATCCCGGACCCTGTTGCCACAACCAGGCCGCCGAGCACATCTGCAATCAAATCGGTCATCGTATCCTTGTTTCCTCCGCCCTGCAAAGTAGTGCCAAAAAATTGGTCACCCGAAAACTCATAGATCTCCCACATTACACCGCCAAGCGCGGCAAACCCAAGCACAAATAAAAATACAAACCATGCGGAGATCGCCTTGCCCGCATCCCGGTGCACAAGCCGTTCATAAAGTGCGATCGCGGCAAATCCAAGAAGAAGGCCACTCACGAAATGCAGGAAGGTGTCCCACCAGCCTAAGCCGTACCAGCCGCGGATCGATCCGAAATATTGGGAGCCGGTTAAAAAAAGAAAATAAGAAATGACAAGGGGCAGGTGAAACCGAAGGCGCGGAACCCACGAAAGGATAAGCGGAATTGCACCCGAGATCACCCCGCCCGCAGCGACTGCAGCCTTCCAGGACGCGCCGGCCGTATATTGCATGGCGCACAAAACGGCCATCCACAGTACATAAACCAAGCTGATTCCAAACACAATTTTCCGGTCCATATTCCCACTTTCTTTCTTATACATTTTGTTTCCTGAATCCAGTATATATCGCGATCAGCACCCCGCCAAAAAATCCGGCCAGCAAGTCCACCATCGTATCGGTATTGCCGCCACGCTGCATTGTATGGGAGGCAATTACATCCCCCAAAAATTCATACATCTCCCAAAGAACGCTCCCTGTTATCGCAAGCCCGAGGGCAAACAATGCGGGAATCAAGCGCGACATGCCCCGCCTTGCCGCCTCCGGAACCAGTATTTTATACAGCGTAACGCCGATACAAGCTGTAAAAATGCCCTTATAAAAGTGAACGGACGTGTCCCACCACGAAAAACGCCCGTAAAATCCGGCGATCGAACCGAGGCAGATGGAGCAAATCACGAAAATATACCAGCCAATAATCGAGGGCGTATTGATTCGGTTATGTTTTAAAAATAATAAGCCGAGCGGCAGCGTACTTAACACAATCCCGCCGGCCGCAATTCCCCACCGCAATGTATCATGCTTTATAATAAAATAGACCATAAGCCCGGCCAAAAGCAACATCATGCCGGTACTGAGCAGTATAATGATGATGCGTTTCACCTTTCCACCCCGTTCTGTTCTTTTCCAAAAATAGGATACCCTTTCTTTTTCCATTTCATCCTATATAAAATGAACATAGGGTTTGCTGAACGAATCCAATTCTACGTTTGTACCCAATTTTTCAGCAAGCTCTGCTCTCGAAGAATCCATCTGCGAAAATGCGATTCTGGTGTAAGCTTTTCCCTGGATTTTTTATAAAATCCTTGCATTTAAATTTTTTCCTAAGCTGTCAGCATCCTTGTCAAATTTAGGAATTTTGCTTATTCAGCAAGCCCTATGTTAAGGAAGCATGGAAAAAAGACGTTGTGCCTTTACATAGAGCTCGTCTACGTTAAGGAAGCACGAAAAAACGAAGACCTTCCTTCACATAGAACCCGTCTATATTAGGGTTTGCTGAACCCCGGATCCAATTCTGCGTTTGTACCCAATTTGTCAGCAAGATCTAGAAGAATCCATCTGCGAAAATGCGATTCTGTCTTCTCTATACGTTGGATCAACTTTTTCATGGGTCTTTCATAAAACCCTTGCATTTAAATTTTTTCCTAAGCTGTCAGCATCCTTGCCCACATCTATGAATTTTGCTTATTCAGCAAACCGTACATAGATTTTTCTCGTCAAAATTCAAGGTTAGATATGGCTTTTGGCAACGCATAAGGAGCAGGAATGTTAAGCCCAACTTATATAGCCGACAAACCGCTGATCGTAAAAACATCCGTATGAGCGGCGTTTTCTTTTCCAAAAAGTATTTAAAACATTTCAATTTTAATGATAAAATAAGCTAGGGAGGTGTTTTATGAAAAAAGTTTTGTTTGCATGCTTGGCCCTGCCGTTGCTCTGTGTTCTCACCGGATGGAATCTGCTTGGGAAAAGCGGGAAGCCTGCCAATGCCAACACATTTAAACCGGCAAAACTAACGGCAAATGAAGAAGCCATTTTACACGCTTCAACGGACAACTCTTTTCTTTATCAATACCGTGTCGACCCTAACAAGTATAAATCCGTTAGAATCTGGCTGGAAGAATACAAATACGGAAAATTGGTGAATGACCATCTTTTTGAACTAGAAGGGGAAGCGGGGAAGAAAGGGACAATTATGTTCACAGCCTCTCCGGTAAGCGAAAACAGCAAACGTTATAAGGTCATCGAAGGCATCTATACGGGTAAAGGCAATACCACTTTCAGCACATTTAAAACTTTCCCGGCAGCAGGGGATAAAGACATCAACGCGTTTTCCTTGAGCGGCGTTGACAGCGCGGAATCGGCAAGCGGCAAAAAGATTTTAGGAGCCATTGGTTTTTCAAAAGATGATTCTGCCCCGGCCCCTCCGCTTCATGACTTTGAAGACCTGAAAAAACACAAAAAGGAAATACAATCTTACGCAACCCTTTTAGTGGTGCGGTGCGAATTTAAAAATAACAAGCGCAGCGCATGAACAGACGGCGGGTCATGATATCCGCCGTTTCCCTGTAATTACCGCCATGTGCGGACAGAAAGGAGCGGATGCGCATTTTGCTGCTTTTCAGTGCACACAAAAAAGACGCTGAGACACATCTCAACGCCCTTATTAGCTTTTAGCGTGCCTGTGGTTCTTTTTCGCGGCCGTTTTTATCTACAAAATCTTCGTGGTGCGTAGAATACATGGCCATCGGTTCTGCATCCGGGCACATATAGCGGACGGCGCTGTTTAAAGCAACCGGGCCTTCCGCAAACCCCCCGGCAATCAATTTTAATTTGTGCGGGTAAATTGCCGCATCCCCTGCCGCGAAGATCCCGGGTATATTCGTTTCCATCGCGCCATTGACCTCGATCCGCTCGTCTTTCATTTTAAGACCCCAGTTTAAAATGCCACCATAATCGCCCTGAATGCCGTGGTTCACGACAACTTCATCGGCTTCAAGCCATATTTCTTCGCCCGTCCCGGCGTGTTTCACCGCAACGCGTTCGATCCTGTTGCCAGTCCCGTGCAGGGCTGAAATGCAGTAAGGGATAAAAAGGCGTGCATTTTTCACCATTTCGGACACATCGTATTCATGCCCGCTGAATGCTTCCCGCCTGTGGACGATCGTAATGCTTTCGGCAATCCCGGCCAGTTCGTTTGCCCAGTCAACTGCCGCATTTCCGCCGCCGGAAATCAGCACCCGCTTGTTGCGGAAGCGATTTAAGTCGTCGACGGCATAATGGAGATTGCCGGATTCATAGCGTTCTACCCCCGGAATATGTAGCTTAATCGGTTTAAAAATGCCCGCCCCGACGGTGAGGATAACCGTTTTTGTCAGGTGAAGGCCGCCGTTTTCCGTGCTTAACATCAAGATGCCGTCCGGGCGCCGCTTTAAACCGGATACATGCTGATGAAAAAGGATCGTTGGCGAAAAAGTTTCCGCCTGCCGGATCAGTTCCTTCACAAGATCCCCGCCTGTTATTTTCCGGATCCCGCCAATATCCCGCAATGTTTTTTCCGGATAAAACATCGAGATTTTTCCGCCCAGCTGGCCGCTAGATTCCAGCACTTTCGTCTTTAATTTCCGCATGCCGCTGTAAAACGCCGTAAACAAGCCAATCGGCCCGCCGCCAATAATGGTTACATCGTAGATTTCATGGTCCAATGCCAAGATCCTCCAATCCCGCTCATAAAAAAAGTGGCTACGCCATTTGTGCGCGTACTTCTTTATACGGTTTAATCAAATCATAGGAAAGGCAAACCGGTTTTTTGCACCTCGGATCAAGCGCAATTTGGGCATCCAATCCGAAACATTCCCGCATCATTTCCGCTGTCACCACAGCTTCGGGGCTGCCCTCGTAAAGGATTTCGCCATCTTTCATGGCAACGATATGGTCCGCAAAACGGGCGGCCTGGTTTAAATCGTGCAGCACCATCACGATCGTGCGGTGCTCCATTCTGTTCAGCTCCTGCAAGAGTTCCAGCACTTCCAGCTGATGGGACAGGTCCAGATAGGTTGTCGGCTCATCCAGTAAAATCATTTCGGTATCCTGCGCAAGTGCGAGCGCAATCCAGACCCGCTGCCGTTGCCCGCCCGAAAGCGCATCCACAGGACGGTCTTTCAATTCTTCCGTCCCGGTCATTTCAAGGGCCCGGTGAATGGCTTTCCAATCTTCACGATTCAGCTTTCCAAACCTTTTTTGGTGCGGGTACCTGCCATAAGATACAAGTTCCGAAACCGTCAGTCCTTCCGGCACACTCGGAGACTGGGGCAAAATCGCAAGCTTTTGCGCAATTTTCTTTGTTGATTGTCTTGCCAGTTCTTTTCCATCCAAATAAACGGACCCGTTTTTCGGAAAGAGAATGCGCGCCAATGCCTTCAGCAAAGTGGATTTGCCGCATCCGTTCGGGCCGATGATCGCCGTCATTTTTCCGGCTGGTATATTTAAATTTAAGTTTTTAATAATTTCATGATCTCCATAGGCAACTTTTAAATTTTCTGCACAAAGCTTTGGCATCTCAGTTCCTCCTATGAATCTGGCATTAAATGAAAATGATTCTTAATATCAATTTCATTCTATAAGGTTTCCAAATAGGTGTCAAATCGATTTTTCACCGGCAATCTCCAGGTTTTTCCGCAATTTAAGCATTTCCTGCTGCCCTTCCTGTACTTTTGAAATTTTGCAAATTTTTTTCGGAGGAAAGGCTCTCCTTTTTTGGGCCTTTCCAGTTGGAATAAGGGTGTTCTTCCCCCGTATCCGCATGATGCCGGGTTTGGAAACATCAATATGTTCTTCCCGCAGCCAAAGCCGTCCATGCAACATGGACGGCAGGCCGCGAAAAGGATTATTTGATCGTTTTTAATACATCCCGGATCATCTCTTTGTTTGCAATCGCGCCAGAGTAAAGCCAGCCGGTATCAGCAGAAAATTCAGCTACATGGTGTTTCTTGACGGCAGGAATGCTTTTCCATAATGCATTGTCCAGCTCTGTTGCGTGGGTTTTATCGCTGTTAATCAAAAAAATATAGTCTGCATCCAGCTCGGTTAATTTTTCAAGCGAAATAGCATTCCAGTTGCTGGTTGCTTTTGCAGAAATTTCATTTACAACAGCCGGCACCTTCAAACCTAAATCATTGTACAGGACGTCCCCACTTGATACATTTTTCGATACGATAAAAAATTTATTGTTCACAAGCCAGATTGCAGCAGCAGAAGGCGCTTTTCCGTTTTTCGCCAGTTGTGCTTTTGCTTTCTTGGCTGTTTTTTCATAATCTGCGAGCACTTGTTTTGCCTTTGCTTCCTTGTTCAACACTTTCCCAACAGTAAGCAGTTCTTTTCTCCAGTCACTGTTTTGCTTTTTGCTTACGACAAAGGTCGGAGCGATTTTGCTGTATTGTTCATACTTCCCGCCTTCCACCATACTGGCATCGTCAATCAGGATTAAATCCGGCTTGAATTTTTGCACTTGTTCATAAGGCAGGTCGTAAGAAATAGCCGGTACCCCTTTCAGTAAATCGTCCTGCAAATATTCCTGAATGCCGTTGCTGACACTCCATTGTGCGACAGGCTTCACCCCGAGTGCAACAAGATGGTCTTCCAAATAAGTCGCAATGACGCGTTTCGGATGAGCCGGCACTTTTACTTTATGCCCCATCACGTCTGTTACCGTCCGGGTTTTTGAACCGCCGGCAGGCTTGTTTCCGTTTCCATTTCCGGACTGGCTGTTCCCGCAGGCAGCAAGGGCAACGGACAGAAAGACAATCCCGCATATTTGGAAAATCTTTTTTAATTTTAGATTGTAAGACATTTTCATCCCCCTGGCATTATGTTAAAATATTGTAGACAGATAAATGATAATGATTATCAACATCAATTAAAGCGAAAATTTTTCATTCTGTCAATCTTTTTTCTTTTTGAATCATAAATTTTTAACCGTATCGAAATAGAAGGAAGGAAGTCAGGGATGGCAAAAGCGCACACAAGTAAAGCGGCACACCGCGTGCAGGATCAACCGTATAAAAAACGACTGGCTTATTTTATCCTCGGCTTCGGGTGGATTTTTATCATACTTGCCGTCGCGGGTTCCATTCAATTGGGTGCATCGAATGTCGGCTATACAACTGTATGGAAAAGTTTGTTTTTTTATGATGCAAACAACCCGGCCCATGTCGTCATCCATGAATTGCGGCTGCCGCGTGCCATTGCCGCTTTATGCGTCGGTGCCGGGCTGGCCGTTTCCGGTTCGGTCATGCAGGGAATGACGCGAAATCCGCTCGCATCCCCGTCTATTTTGGGGGTAACCTCGGGATCCCTTTTTCTTATGGCGATTGCCTATGCTTTTTTTCCGGGCATTTCTTACAAGAGCCTGATTTTCATATCTTTTGCCGGAGCCGGTTTGGGGGCGGCCCTCGTTTTTTTAATCACAGCTTTATCCAGAGGCGGGAACACCACTGTGAAGCTGGCGCTTGCCGGATCAGCCGTTACTTCTCTGCTTAGCGCCTTATCTACGGCGATCGGGCTTCGTTTCAACATATCAAAAGATTTGAGCTACTGGTATGCAGGCGGCGTGAGCGGTGTGCAATCCAGCCAGCTCAAGTATGTCATTCCGGCCATCATTGCCGGTGTGATTATCGCCATTGCCATCTCGCGCGCCGTCACCATTTTAAGCCTCGGGGAGGAAATCGCAAAAGGACTCGGCCAAAATACGGTATTTGTTTATATCGCAGGCATTGTGGCCGTTCTTTTGCTGACAGGGGCGGCTGTATCCATTGCCGGGATGATCGGGTTTGTCGGATTGGTCATCCCGCACATTACCCGCTTCCTTGTCGGATCGGATTATAGTTTGATCATCCCTTGTTCAGCGATTCTGGGCGCCCTTTTGTTGATCATTGCCGATGATGCTGCAAAAATGATCAATGCCCCTTTTGAAACACCAGTAGGCGCAGTAACCGCCATCATCGGCGTCCCATTCTTTCTCTATTTGGCACGAAGAGAAGGGGGCGGATTGTAGTGGAAAAACGGCTTGCAACCGACAAACGGAAATTCAGCATGCTTTGCACTATCCTACTTGTTTTGCTGATCGTCCTCTTTTTTGCCAGCATCCGGACGGGCACGATGAACATTCCGTTTCCGCAAATATGGTCTGCCTTTTTCGGCAGTGATGTTGGCAACCAGCGGATGACCTTGTTTGAATTCCGTCTGCCCCGGATCGTGCTCGCGATGCTGATTGGCGCCGGAATTGCCGTTTCAGGCGGCATTCTCCAGAGCATTTCCAGAAACCCGCTTGCAGATCCCGGCATTATCGGCGTGAATGCAGGGGCAAGCTTTTCCGTTGTATTATATACATTCTTTTTTAAAGGCACGGCCTTTCTTGCCGGGGTAGTTTCTATTTTTGTCATGCCGTTTTTCGCATTAACCGGCGCCTTTCTTTCGGCGATCCTCGTCTATTTGCTTGCCAAAAAAGGCGGAAGCGTGGCGCCCGGTCGTCTCGTTCTAACAGGTATTGGATTAAATGCGGCTTTTAATGCGGCAACAACAGTCCTGCAAATGAAAATGGATCCCCAAGATTTTACAAAAACGCTGACCTGGATATCCGGAAGCATTTGGGCAACAAACTGGGATTATGTCCTTGTCACTTTGGCCTGGCTGGTTGTTCTGCTCCCATTTGCTATATACAAAGCCCGTTACTTGAATATTATGCGTCTGGATGAGCCGGTCATCACAGGGCTCGGGGTGCCGCTTGAAAAAGAAAGGCTGAAACTTCTCGGGACCGCGGTCGGGCTGGCCGGATGCTGTGTAGCGGTCGGGGGCGGGATTACGTTTCTCGGCCTGATTGCGCCCCACATTGCCCGCGGGATTATGGGGACAAAACATGAATTTTCCCTGCCCTTAACGGCGCTGATTGGGGCAAACATTTTGCTTTTGGCTGATACAGTCGGGAGAGTCGTGATACCTTCCATGGAACTGCCGGTCGGGATTGTCATTTCAATCCTCGGCGCACCATACTTTATTTATCTGCTGATACGGACAGCATAATGCATAATAGTAAAGCACACGGAAGTCCCTTATTCATTCCGTTGGAAAAATTTTGCACATGCCCAGAGCGGAAAGATATTTACAATTTTTAAATTTTTCGCTACGATAACAACAGTGATAAAAAAGGAAGGCTGATTTTATGATATTCGGGCTCGATCCATCCATGTTGGCACTGTTAGTTGGTTTTGGGTTTTGTGCAGCTTTTATTGATTCTGTTGTCGGCGGGGGCGGCCTGATTGCCCTGCCTGCCCTGCTGTTTACTGGGCTTTCGCCGTCTGCAGCGGTTGCTACCAACAAACTCGCGGGGACAATGGGGTCATTTACAAGCACATTTGTATTTTATCGTTCCGGGAAACTTGATTTATCTTCCATTTATAAAATGTTTCCGCTCACCTTTTTCGGTTCGATGCTCGGCGCTTACACCGTCCATCTCATGGATCCGGATGTGTTAAAACCATTGATGCTGATCATGCTTGCCGCAGTCGGCATCTATACGGTGACGAAGAAAGACTGGGGAAAAATCATGGCGTATAAAAAGTTATCCGTCCGCCGGCTGATTTTGTTTACGGCACTCATTTTTCTGATCGGTTTTTACGACGGATTTCTCGGCCCGGGCACCGGTTCCTTTTTAATGTTTGCCTACCTCATGATCGGGTTTGACTTTTTAAAAGCAGCCGGAAACGCGAAGTTTTTAAATTTTGGCAGCAATATCTCGGCCCTCCTTATGTTTATTTTTTTAGGGCAGGTTCATTATGCCTACGGGATTCCGATGGGCCTTGGGCAAATCGCCGGCTCCATCATCGGCTCGCGGTTCGCGATCAAAAAGGGGAGCGGCTATGTGCGCGCGCTGTTTATCGCCGTCACATTTTTGCTGCTTGCCAAAAATACATATGATTATGTACACGCGTTTCTTTTCGGTTGACAAAAAGGTTAGATGAAGGATCACGTTTTTGCCATGCAACCCGGGGGATGCTTTTTGTGCAGCTCGCCGGGATTTTTTATGGAGGTGTTTGAAATGAACAAGTCCTGGCTCATTGTTCTTGTTGGTGCTTTTTTCGAAGTCTTTTGGGTCATCGGGCTAAAGCATGCGGATAATTTGTTAGAATGGGCGGGCACGCTGGTTGCCATTACTGCAAGCTTTTACGCACTCATTGCGGCAAGCAAGGATTTGCCGGTCGGAACGGTGTATGCCGTTTTTGTCGGGCTCGGCACAGCCGGAACGGTTTTTTCCGGAATCGTATTTTTCGGCGAGCCGTTCAGTTTCATAAAAATTGTTTTGATTTTCATTCTGCTGGCGGGCATTATCGGCTTAAGGATTGCGGAAAATGAAAAAAGCAGCGGGGAGGCGGATTCTTGATGGCTTGGGCTTCTCTACTCATTGCAGGGTTATGTGAAATGCTCGGCGTGGCCGCCATGAATATGGTAAACCGCCGCCGCAATCTGCAGTCTGTGCTGCTCATGGTGCTTGCTTTCGGCGGAAGTTTTTTGTTTATGTCGTTTGCGATGCGGACATTGCCGATGGGCACGGCCTACGCCGTCTGGACAGGAATCGGTGCAGCAGGGGGCGCAATTGTCGGCATGTTATTTTTTGGAGAATCAAGAGACTGGCGGAGAATTGTTTTTATCACGATGATTTTAGGCGCAGCGGTCGGGCTGAAGCTGGTATCATGACCGCCACGCGGTGTTATGCATGTTTTCCTTTTAACGCCAAAATGAAAATGGTGCTGATAATCATCAGCGCACCGGCCCAGTCAAAAAAACCGAGCGGAACATGGAGCCACACCACAGTTAAAAATGCGGCGGAAAGCGGCTCTGCTGTGGCAAGTACGGTTGTTTCTGATGCACTTAAATATTTCAGCCCTTCCAAATAGCAAAGAAAGGCAACCAGCGTTCCAAATAAAATGACAAAAGCAATCCCCGGCACCGCGGCCGGAGAAAAGTTCCCAGCTGCATGCCACGGCGGATGAATGAAACTTAAGACCGCGCCCCCAATTAGCATCCCCCAGCCGACGGTTACGTCCGCACCCCATTGGTGAAGGAGCTTTATCGGCTGGAGTGTGTAAAAAGCAGCGGTAAAAGCCGTTAAAATACCCCAGAAAAGCGCTTTTCCCGAAATGGATAGCGTCGTAAAACTGCCGTGTGTGACAAGCAAAAATGTTCCGGCAACTGCAAGAAAGACGGCAAATAACGTACGCCGGCCAGGCATTCTCCTGAATCGGGCGGCCAGAAAACACGGCACAATGACACACTCGAGGCTTTGCAAAATGGTTGCTGTTGCTGCATTGCCGTACCGGATAGCGGCAAAATAGGTGTACTGGACGCCGAGCATGCCGAAAACCGCAAAAAAAATCAGATCTCTCCGTGAAGCCGGGTCTTTCCATACCCCTGTGACACGATTTCTTTCTCTTCCGTAACAAAATCCGAGCAAAAGCAGGCCGGATACAAGCAGCCGCATGACCGTGAGCCATTGCATATCCATTTGCAAATGCTGGAACAAATATTGCGCAATCGTACCGGATACACCCCATAGTACCGCGCCTGATAAAACAAGCGCGATTCCTTTCGCTCGTAGTGTATGCGCTTCTGTTGCAAGCTGCTGGACAACTTTTTCCAATCTATTCCCCATCTTTCTATTCTGTTTGGCTGTCTTGTGGAAATGGCGGTCCGCATCCGTGCCGGTTGCCCGGAAGATGCTTTCCATGCTGCTTGATTGTTTTTACCCGGCGCATCTTTCAAGGACCGATGCCGCGCTAGGCTTTACTGCTGTTTTACTTTCTCCCTGAATTTTTCCGGCATCATCACCATGATAACTTCCCCTGTTACGACCACTTTATCTTCCGCAAATACTTCTGTGTTGATCCGGTACTTTTTGGGATGGATCTCGGTAACGGTTCCTATTGCCTTAAGCGGCACACCAAGCGGGGTAGGGTGTTTATATTCCACTTTTAATGTGCCGGTTACAAACCGCGGCGGCTCTGTCCCGTCGCCAAGTTCGTTGCCGTTTTTCCGGAGCACATACAGCGATGCGGAACCGGCGCTATGGCAGTCAATCAGCGATGCTACGATCCCTCCGTAGGCAAACCCCGGGATCCCCCCCATATATTCAGGAAGCGGCGTATAAATCGTGATGGTTTTGTCCCCCAGCCAGCCCGTGCGAAAATGATGGCCTTTTTCATTCAGCCGCCCGCAGCCGTAACAAGTTGCAAATGAATCGGGATAGTAATCCTGAACTGCCTTTGTAACACTTTCCTCCATTTCCTCACCCCTTTTTTATTCTATTTAAAATTATAATACATTTTGCACGAAATTTTAACAGCTGTATTTTTAGAAAGTTTGGCCATATAAAAAGCACCGGCAAACAGATGTCCGGTGAAAATCTTTTTTTACTTATAAATTTTCCAGTTGCTGTTTTATTTTTTCCACTTCTCTCTGGCTCAGGCCAGTTTTTTCCACAATTAATTGAAGCTCCATACCCTCTTGCAACATTTTGATGGCAATTGGAATCGTTTGTAACATTTCTTTTCTCTCTTCTTCTCTTCCCTTCTCTACTCCTATTTCAATTCCTTCCTCTTTCCCCTTCTTATACCCGCGGTCAAAATAGGAATTCGGCAGCTTCAATACTTGCTCTGCCTCGTCATAACTCGGGTTCAAGGCTTTTCCCCTTCTATCTGCCTTTTGATCTTCATGATCTCGTCTTCACTCAAGCCGGATCCCTGGGCAATGACCTTCACATCCACTTGATTTTTTAGAAAATTGATAATCAATCGTTCTCTTTCTTTTTCTCTGCCTTCCTCTTTCCCCTTCTTATACCCGCGGTCAAAGTAAGAATTTGGCAAGTCCAGGACAACTTCTTTTCCATCCACACCAGGCAGCCTGACTTCCATCTTATGAATGCTCCAATTGTTGTTTTATTTTTTCCACTTCTCTCTGGCTCAGGCCAGTTTTTTCCACAATTAATTGAAGCTTCATACCCTCCTGCAACATTTTGATGGCAATTGGAATCGTTTGTAGCAATTCTTTTCTTTCTTCTTCCCTTCCTTCTTCTCTGCCTTCCTCTTTCCCCTTCTTATACCCGCGGTCAAAATAGGAATTCGGCAGCTTCAATACTTGCTCTGCTTCGTCTGGATCCAGCATTTTAATGTTTTCCATTACTTCCGCCTCCTCTTTTTCGTTCAATTTTAAATAATAATCAAAGAAACCGTGTAACAGCCTCATTTTTGCAGGGTCAAGTTCCATCCGGGCCAGCATCCGCAGAAACTCCAGTTTGACCTGCACCCGTTCTTTTTCTGTATACCCCATTTTGCTTAATAATGCCGCGGCAACAGGGTTGTTGCTCCGGATATAATTTCTCCAATTTTGTTTCATCAGATGAATGGATAAATAGTGAAAACGAAGAATTTCAATGTTGTGGAACGCAAAGGTGTACGTATCAGGGGTTTCTGTTTTCTCCTCGTAACTAAAAACGGCAATCGGCAATACCGGTTTCCGGTGCCGGAGACTGATCATCATGTAGTAACGAAACATGCGTTCAGGAAAAGGTTTCTCGTAATACGACTGCGGCTCTACATGGATGAGAATCACGGTATCTTTGCCTTTTACCTTCGTTTCGGCAAGGATGTCAACCCGTTTTTGCTCACCGCCCGGAAAGTCCGTAAACTGTTCCTGCGACAAAAACCGCACCCGGCGGTAGTCGAGATCCGCTGAAAGATCCGGGAAAAACGCCTCCATAAACTCCTGAAAAAAGTTTTGGATCAGCTCCTTAAAAAAACGATCATGCACGTGATAACCGGCATGTTTTTCCATTACAAGTTCCAAAGGCAGCACTCCTTTTCTTATTTTTCAGTTTTATTATAAAGGACAAACGTTCGTTTTTCAAGTGGTGGGCACACTATTTTTTCAAATTTCATCTGCCATGCCCTCAGAACAGGAGGGGCAGACGCAAAACCATCATTCTATCTGCATGCTAACTTTTTCCTTCCGGGAAGCCCTGATGTAAAATAGAGATACAAAATTCATCTTAACTGCTTTGCCATACAAATTTACCCTACGTTCACTCTATACAGCAGAACAGGAAGTGGTGAACATGTCTGCCATTTTATTCTGGTTTATTTTATGCGGCCTGCTGACGGGATTCGTCCTTTTCCGTAAGCGCCCTTTACCGCAAGCACACGGCACAGCCGGGCGGGAAAAGATATCCGTTATTATTCCGGCAAGAAATGAAGAAAACACCCTGCCTGCCCTGTTGGATTCTTTAAACAAGCAAACAACCAAACCCGGTGAAATCATTGTGGTGGACGACCATTCCGAAGACAAAACAAAAGAAACAGCAGAAAAATTCGGTGTCACCGTCGTTTCTGCGCCTGATCTTCCGGATGGATGGACCGGAAAAACGTGGGCCGTCTGGAACGGTTACGTGAAATCCACCGGGGATCTGCTTATCTTTCTCGATGCCGACATCCGCCTTGCTGAACACGCCATCAGCTCTCTTGTTACAGCACAAAAACAGCAGGGAGGCGCCATCTCTGTCGTTCCATACCATCTTACTGAAAAATTTTATGAGAAACTGGCAATGGTTCTGAACCTGCTCGGGATTTTCTCATTCACCTCGCCGTTTGAGCGCCTAAACCGACAAAAAGGGCTTTATGGTGCCTGTATTTGTGTATCAAGAGAAGATTATGACAAAATTGGCGGGCACGGGAATATCCGCGCTGAAATGCTGGACGACCTGAACTTAGGCGCCCGTTTTCAACAGGCTGGCATTCCGGTCACCAATTTTACCGGAAGCGGGCTCGTCTTCTTCCACATGTATCCCGGCGGTTTCAGCCATGAGCTGCAAGGATTTGCAAAAGGGGCGGTGTTAAGCACATCAGCCATTCATCCTTTTACAATTGCGGCTGTAGTTTTCTGGATTCTCGGTCTGCTCATATCCGAGCTCGGCTGCTTCTCCGGCATCCCTTACTTTGTTGCGGGGTATTTGCTGTATGCCGCCCAAATCTATTATTTTAACCGGCATACGGGAAACTTTGGCATCCTGCATCCTTTATTTCACTTTTTATCGATGATTTTTTTCCTGGTTGTCATCCTGTATTCCCTTTATCAGTCCCATTTTCGTAAAAAAGTGCTTTGGAAAGGCAGATACATTGATGTGGGAAGGGGGCAAAACAAATGACTTTTTTATTATCAGCACTTTGTTTTCTTTCCGGTTCGCTGATGTTTTCTTACTGGATCGGCTTGTTATTAAACGTCAATATTCGCAAAACCGGGGACGGAAACCCTGGTGCAGCAAACCTTTGGAAAAAAGCCGGTTACAAATTTGGGCTGCTTGGCATTGCGGGTGACTTCGGCAAAGGTTTTCTTCCAGTTTGGCTGATCATAAAATCGGGGGCGGTCCCATCGCACAAGGCGTTGATTCCCATTGCCCTGGCACCGATTGCCGGGCATGCCTTTTCCCCTTTTTTAAAGGGAAACGGTGGAAAAGGCCTTGCCGTAAGCTTCGGCGTATGGAGCGCATTGACCAAATTTCGCATATCCCTCACTTATGCCGTTATTCTTGCATGCTTTTATGTCCTAGCAAAGGTGGTGAAAAAAGGCAAAAAAACAACCAGCAGTGAAGACAGCCTGCAAACGACAACCGGATTCCTGCTGCTATCCCTCTTTCTCATTTTTCAAAAATATCCTCGTTTTCTCTTATGGATCTGGCTGGGCAACTTCATCATCCTGCTGTGGAAAAATAAAAAAGCGCTCATGCGTTTGAAAAAGGAAAAGCATTTCACCACGTAATTGGGGCTTGCTGAACGAATCCAATTCTGAGTTTGCACCCTATTTGTCCGTAAACGCTGTCTAAAAATATCTCGTTTGTATTGGCTTTTGAATGCAAGTTTTTCCCTAAATTGGTTGTAAACCCCTTGCATTTAAATTTTTGCCAAATCCGTCAGCATCCTTGCCAAATCTAGAAATTTTGCTTATTCAGCAAGCCCTAGTTGGCATGCAAAAAGCGGGAATCACTCCCGCTTTTTTGCTAGTGCCATCCATCAGATCTTTTTTTGCCGTTTTCTTTCCGAAAATATTTTTTCACCGTGCTGCAAACTGTGTTCTAGACAGATTACAGCTCATCAAATCCGTTCAAATCGCTCACTTTTGTATAAGAACGGGACTTTTGTTCAAAGAAATCCGTTTTGGTTGCATCGAAATTATCAGCATAGGCGCGAATCCATTTCATCGGATTTTCAACATGTTCCGGGTACAGCTCGCTTAATCCGATCATGCGCAGCATTTTATTGGCACGGTATTTAATAAAACCTGCCATTTCCTCAAGATCGATCCCTTCCACGTCCTGGAGCACGTATTCCGACCACTCGGTTTCCAAGTCAACGGACTCGCGGAACCGGGCATATACCCAATCGGAAAAGGCCGGCGTGTTCAATTCCGGATGTTCGGAAAGCACCGCGCGGATCAGTTCCGAAATAAAGCGCCCGTGTTCCAGCTCATCGCGGTTAATATAACTGATCATCGTCGATGTGCCGACCATTTTGTTCTGCCGCGCCAGATTATAAAAGAAAGCAAAACCGGAATAAAAGAACAACCCTTCCAGCAGTGTCGAATACACGAGCGTTTTCACAATATCTTCCACATCCGGCTGCTGGGCAAACGCATTGTATTGCTCCATCAGTTTTTTGTTTCGCTTTAGCAGCACCGGATCTTTCCGCCCGATTTCAAACGCTTCATTTTGTTTATCAAGGGACACGACGGACGATAAAATATAAGAATAACTCTCATTGTGGACAGCTTCCTGCTGGGCAATCACCGCCAAAATCGATTGGATGGACGGATCGGTCGCATACAGTGAAGCAAGCAAAATCGTCCTCGTTTGTGAAGAATCGAGCGTTGCCAGCAGGCTGATGATTTTCAAAAACGTTTCCTGCTCTTTTTCCGATAACAGCGGGAATTGTTTCACATCTGTTGACATATTCACTTCATCCGACTGCCAGTAATTCCCCAACAATCGTTTATACGTCTTATACCAGTGCGGATAAGCAAGATCATTCCAGTTTAAAATTCCGCTTGACTTTCCTCCGAATAAGGCAGTCGCTTTATTCGGGTGAACCGGATCCAACGTTTTCGCTTTTTCCAGCAAAGCGTTTGACATCTTCCAGCACTCCTTCTATCCATTTTTCCACTTCTTTTTCCTGGCTTCCCCTCGGAGACTGTTCAATTTTTAACGGTTCCCATGGGCTATTATAAAATTTTGCAAGTTTGCGGGCGGCCAGGCAGAATAAATCATCACCGCCAAATTGCGTTTCCCCCGTTCCAAACACAGCGACATTGGGAGGTTTCCAGCCAATTTCCAGAACAAAATCCTTCACTTCTTCAGGCGTGGCGCCCCGTTCCCATGTGAAAGTTCCGACCAGGATCAAATCATAGTCGCGCGGCGAAAACGGCGGGGAAATGCCGATTTCGTGCATGTCCACCGCCATCCCGCGCGCCCTGCACCAGGATGCCAGCAGTTCCGCCGTTTCTTTTGTATTGCCACTATAGGATAAGTACGCAATCAGCACTTTCAACTTTGGCACCACTCGCATTCTTCCACTTCATTGGAGGTCGAGCGCACATAATAGGTCGTTTTCAAGCCGGACTTCCAAGCTTGCAGATGGAGATCAAGCAACACTTGCGCGCGGATATTGTACGGCACATAAAAATTGAAAGAGATGCTCTGGTCAATATGTTTTTGCCTTGCCGCATTCTGCCGGACGGACCATCTTTGGTCAAGTTTATAAGCCGAACGGCGGTAAATGTTGTACGTCCGGTGGTCTAAATCAGGCGCTGTAACCGGAAATCTGTAATCCTTTTTTTCTTCCATATAATAAGGCTGGAAAACCGGGTCAATGCTTGCTGTCGAGCCGGCAATAATCGAAGTGGTCGCATTCGGTGCAACCGCCATTAAATATCCGTTCCGCAAGCCGTATTTTTTCACTTCTTCAGCAAGCGCCAACCAGCGTTCACTTGTGTAGCCTTTACCGGTAAAATAAGCGCCGGTGCTCCACTTGCTGCCTGGAAATGCCGGATAGCTGCCTTTTTCCCTGGCTAATTCCATGCTGCTTTTAATCGCATAGTAGGCAATGTTTTCGTACAGTTTATCCGCATATTCGACGGCTGCTTCCGTTTCCCATTCAATTCCCTCAAGTGCCAGCAAATGATGCCAGCCAAATGTGCCAAGCCCGACCGCACGGTACTTTTTGTTCGTGATTTGCACTTGTTTAATGGGCAACGTATTGACATCAATCACATGATCGAGCATGCGGACCTGGATGCGGATAAGCCGTTCGAGCACCCCGTCCGGGACAGCTTTCCCAAGATTGATGGAACTCAAGTTACAGACGACATAATCCCCGGAACGGTATTTCTTTACGATCACATTTTCTTCTTTGATCCATTCTTCAATCAGCTCAGTCGGGGACTGGTTCTGGGCAATTTCCGTGCATAAATTGGAGCAGTAAATGATCCCTTTGTGGCTGTTCGGGTTTTGCCGGTTCACTTCATCGCGGTAAAACATAAACGGCGCTCCTGTTTCAAGTTGCGATCTCATGATGCGCTTCATAATCTCGATCGCCGGAACTTTCCTTTTCGAACGGAGATCGGCATGGATGCACGCCTCATATTTTTCACGCCAGCTCCCTTTTCCCTTCTCTTCATCGTAAAAATCTTCAAGAGCAAACCCCATGACTTCTTTTACTTCATGCGGATCAAAAACATACCAGTCCCCGCGCTTTTCCACCTGTTCCATAAAATAATCTGGGATGCACACGCCTGTATAAATATCGCGGGCACGGAGCCGGTCATCGCCGTTATTTAACTTCAAATCGAGAAAATCTTCAATGTCGCGGTGCCACACATCGAGGTAGACGGTAATGGCGCCTTTTCTTGTCCCGAGCTGGTCAACGCTCACTGCCGTGTTGTTCAGTTGTTTGATCCACGGCACCACACCACTCGACATGCCCGGGAAACCTTTAATCGCGCTTCCCCGTCCACGGATTTTTCCCATATACACACCGATCCCGCCGCCGTTTTTCGAAAGCTGGGCGATGTCGGTGTTACTGTCATAGATTGATTGCAGGCTGTCCGCCACTGTATCAATGAAACAACTCGAGAGCTGGCCATGCGTTTTGCCCGCATTCGCGAGCGTCGGTGTTGCGACCGTCATGTACAGATTGCTGAGTGCCCAGTACGCTTCCTTCACATGTTCCATCCGGGTTTCCTGCTGTTCATCCTGCATCAGGTACATCGCAATCACCATCCAGCGCTCTTGCGGCAGTTCATAGACATGCTTTTCAAAATCACTTGCCAGATAACGGGTTACGAGCGTATAGAGGCCGGGATACGTAAAAAGCAAATCCTTCTCCGGGTCGATTAGGCGGCCGAGCGTTTCTATTTCCTGCTTTGTATATTTGTCAAGCAGTTTTGGAGAATAAATGCCTTTTTCTACCAGCTGCCTGATCAAATCATAGAAAGACCCGTACTTGAGGGTTGGATCATAATGCCGGTTTTTGGCGGCTTCGGCATAAAGCTTATGTAAGTAAATTCTCGCTGCAAAGAATGTCCAGGCCGCACCTGCTTCATCGATATTTTCAAGGGCATGTTTAATAAGTAGATCTGTTTTTTCCACCAAAGAGGCATCCTGGTCCCATAACTTTAAAATCTTTTCCTTATAAGCGCCGGTTTCAATCTCCAGGCCTGCAGACATTTGATCAATGAGCTGCAAAATCATTTCTTTTGATTCCAGTTGAATAGATATCACGTTTTCTCCTCCCTTTTTTGAACGCAAAAAAACCGTTCATTTCAGGGGGATGAACGGCAAAAACGGCAGAAAAACAGCATCCGTGATCATCTGTTTTACCGTTTCCCGTTCCCGCACCCCGAAGAATAGAAACTTCAAGTATTGGCAGGTCTCCTGGCTTGTGTTTCATTCTAATGAAGCCCTTCCCATACCGCCGCCAAAAAAAGCAGCCGGTACAGTGGTTTGCTCTTTCGTCCACACTGACAGTTGCGGGGGCAGCTCCGGTTTCCCACCGGATTCCCTTTTCAGGCATCTCAAAGCCACCAATACTCGCATACTATATTTAGTATTTTTTTGTTTTAGAATTTCTATATGTTGTTATCCTACCATATTCGACAAAAGATATCAATCCTCAGTTACGTTGAATATGTTTCAAGTTTGTCCGTAAAAAGATGCCGAATACGGAGCAGCCTTCTTCGCCTTTTTCCTTAAGGAATGGATTTTCACAGTCCGTTATCCATTTTAGACGATTGAGGGAGCAGGTACAATACATCGGTTTGACTTTACCCATTAAATTTCTCCCCCACACATGACATTGCAAAAAACCAGAAGCACAATGGCAAAAATTTTAAGCGTTTCCTTCTCATAGGGGCGCTCTTCGTAAAGCACTGGTGAAAATGTGGGCTGCTGCCTTCACATAGAACCCGGCTACGTTAAGGGAGCATGGAAAAACGAAGGTCTTTCTTCACATAGAGCCCGGCTATGTTAAGAAAGCGTGGAAAAATGAAGGGCTTTCTTAACATAGAGCCCATCTACGTTAAGGAAGAACGGAAAAATGAAGATCTTCCTTCACATAGGGCGCGGCTATGTTAAGGAAGCTTGAAAAAACGGAGGTCTTCCTTTACATAGAGGGCGGCTACGTTAAGGAAACACGGAAAATTGACGGCCTTCCTTTACATAGAGTGCGGCTACGTTAAGAAAGCTTGAAAAAATGACGGCCTTCCTTCACATAGAGCCCGGCTACGTTAAGAAAGCTTGCAAAATTGACGGCCTTCCTTCACATAGAACCCGGCTATGTTAAGGAAGCTTGCAAAATTGACGGCCTTCCTTCACGTAGAACCGGCTACGTTAAGAAAGCATGCAAAAACGACGGCCTTCCTTCACATAGAACCCGGCTACGTTAAGAAAGCATGCAAAAACGACGGCCTTCCTTCACATAGAGCCCAGCTACGTTAAGGAAGCACGAAATAACGAAGATCTTCCTGTTAAGGAAGCTTGAAAAAAACGGAGGCCTTCCTTCACATAGAACCTGTCTACGTTATAGAGGCAATCCCGATTAGCCCGTTATTCCCGCCCCTTTCAAGCAGCAGTTGCAAAAATGAAAAAGTTGATCCAACAACCGCGACCTTTCTGGGCTGATTCGTATACGTCTTTCAGGTTGCAAAAAAAGAAAAGGTTGGGACCAACAACTGGCCTCAACCTTATCCTTTTTTAATTCGTCTTCACTGCTTGAACTTGATAGCCTGTTTTTTCAACGATTTCTTTCAATTCATCTGCCGAAACCTTTGCCTCGTCAAAATCCACTTTTGCTTTGCTGGCGTTGAAAAGTACTTTCACATTTTCCACACCTTCCACTTTGTCCAGCGCGCCTTCTATTTTTTTCATACAAGACGGACAGGTTAACGTTTCTAATTGCATCACGGCTTTTTTCATTCCGTTTCCCTCCTTTTGTTTTTATTTTACATGCCGCACTGGTTTCCGTAATTGATCTCCATCAAGTTGGCCGATTTTGCTGATCTTGAACTTCTGCCGTCCGCCCTTTGGTGCAAATCCGATCAACCGCATTGCATTTAGAATAACAGCTAAAACGCTTCCTTCATGGACAAACATCCCGGCTGCAAGGTCTACTTGTCCCCGAAGAACACCAACAAGCAAAAATACGACGACCGAAAGTGCAATTGCTATATTCTGTTTCATATTCCGCATCGTTTTTTTCGACAGGGCAAAGGCATGGGCATATTGGGAAAGCTTGTCTGCCATCAAAACGATATCAGCCGTTTCGATAGAGATATCCGTTCCGCCTTTCCCCATGGCAAGCCCGATATCTGCCGTTGCAATCGCAGGGGCATCATTCATGCCGTCTCCTGCCATCGCCACAACAGCTCCTTCCTCTTTCAGTTTCTTCACATAGTCCACTTTTTCATCCGGAAGCAGCTCTGCATGAAAGGCATCAATACCCAATTGGTTGGCGACGGCTCGGGCGGTATGGCGGTTATCGCCTGTTAACATGACGATCCTTTTGATCCCGGCAGCGCGCATGTCCTCCAAGGCAGCCCGGGCATCTTCACGGATTTGGTCGGCGATGGACAGAATGGCTTCCAACTTTCCATTGACCGCAATAAAAATAGCAGTATTCCCCATTTTTTCACGATCGGTTGCGTAACTGCCCGCTGATGGAGAAATGGTGATGCCTTGTGCTTCCATCAATTTGCGGTTCCCCACAGTAATGGCTATGCCATCAATGGTTGCCGTCATGCCTTTCCCTTTTATCGCTTCACCTTCCTGCAAGTGATACCGGTTAAACGGGATGCCCCTTGCTTCTGCTTCTTTCACAATCGTTTGGCCGAGCGGGTGTTCAGAAACGGTTTCCGCCTTGGCCACAAGCCCGAGCACTTCCTCTTCGCGCCTTGTGCCAAGCAGGTGCAAATCCGTGACTTCCGACTTCCCTTTTGTCAGCGTGCCGGTTTTATCAAATACGAGCGTATCCACTTTTGACAGTTTTTCCATCACATCCCCGCCTTTGATCAGCGCACCGTGTTTCGCGCCGTTTCCAATTCCCGCTACGTTTGACACGGGAGCGCCAATCACGAGCGCACCTGGGCAGGCAATGACCAGGAAGGTAATCGCTTTGTGAAAATCACGGGTAAAAACAAACACGGCGAGTGCAAGGATGACAATCGCCGGTGTGTAATAGTTTGCAAACCGGTCGAGGAAACGTTCGGTTTTCGATTTTGCATCCTGTGCTTCTTCCACCAGTTCAATCATCTTTGCAAAGGTTGTGTCATTCCCGATCTTTTCAGCGATCATTTCGATATAGCCGGTATCTAAAATCGAGCCGCTAAAAACAGGATCGTTTTCTTTTTTCATGACGGGTGCCGGTTCCCCGGTAACCGCTGATTCATCCACGAATGCCCGGCCGTTTGTAATGATCCCGTCAACCGGAATTTTGCCGCCCGGGAGGACAACCAGCTTGTTCCCTGCCCGGACGCGATCTGCGGCCGTTTTTTTTCGGGTTCCGTCTTCTTGAAGCAAGATCGCTTCCTGCGGGGCCATATCTGCCAATTGCTTTAAAGACGAACGGGTTTTCTTTAATGTCCTGGCTTCTAAATAATCGCCAAACAAAAACAGAAAAGTGACAGCTGCGGATTCCATATATTCGTGGATTAGCAAGGCACCTGCAACCGCCACCGTAACGAGCAACTCAATACTGAACGTTTTCATCCTCGCCGCTTGCCAGGCTTTGATGGCGATGGGAAGGACAGCAGCAACGGTTGCCGCCATCAAAAAACCGTCCCTCCAGGCGTAAAAGCCCATCCATTTCATCCATAAACCAAGAACGATTAAAATGCCGGCGATCCATGCCAGATGATGCTTATGTTGATGGATTTGTTCTAACATTGGAACTCCCCCTCACCTGTTATACGATTATTTTAAAAGAGCCCCTTGCTTTCATCATTGACCCTTGTCAAGATTTTTTAATTTAAAAATACACCGCAGGACGGGTCCATTGAAAAAATGCGCAGGCAAAATTTTGCACACACAAAAAGCGGCGGGTCACCATTATTAGTGGTTTCCCGCCGCTTGTTTATTTTTTTCAGCACTTTTTCAGTGGTGGCCGCCGGCTGACGTTGCCTCATCTGCATACAATAACAGCTCGTCCAAGTCAGGAATTTTGATTTTCTTATTTGGCAACTGCTCTATTAATCCCTGTTTTTCCAGATTTGTAAACTTTCGGCTGATGGTTTCGGGGGTTGTTCCAAGATAAGAAGCCAAATCTTTTTTAGACATTGGCAAGGCAATCACTGTATCATTCGTGCCGCTTTGTTCCACACAACTGGCTAAAAAGGAGATGATTCTGGATTCCACATTTTCGACCGCTACCCGGGCCGTTTGTTTTTCCGATTCTTCCAAACGCTTTGTGATTTCCGTTAAGATTTTTAAAGCGATTTGGGGATATGCCAGCAAATAGGCTTGAAGGTCCTTCTGTTTCATCCTGCAGATAGTCGAATCCTGCAGGGCCTCTGCGTAATTCTCATGAATTTCCCCCGGTTGAAAAACAGCCAGCTCGCCGGTAAAATCACCCGGATTTAATATGCGGACAAGCTGCTCCTTTCCCGAATCTGCCAACCGGTAAATTCTCACTTTTCCGGTATGGATAATATACAGCGTATCATCTCTTTCCCCTGCCCGGAAAAGTATTTCCCCCTTTTGTAATGCCAGCGTTTCAACAGACGCCCCGATTTTCGCCATCTGTTCTTCTTCCAGATGGTTGAAAATAGGCACGAGCCGTATGCATCCCGCATGGCTTTTACAACCATGCCCGGGATGGGAACCATGGATATGATGATGGCACTCCATGTGATGAGCCCCCTAAAAAAAATTTAGTTTTGCCCAAGCTCTTATGTCATATGATGATGGCTTAGCTTCTCATGCCATTTTACCCGGAAAACGCTTTACAGACAAGTGATCCCGGCCTCGGTATGGCGATTACGAAACAGCTCGTGGAACTTCACGGGGGCTCTATCAATGTAAAAAGCGAACCTGGCAAAGGCACTGCAGTACGCATTCTTTTGCCGATATTGCCGTGAAATATGCGGCAGTCTACACCGTTTCAAGCTCCATTAACGAAACCTTTTCTTCCAGCGCAATACGCGCATTTTTAGTTGCCAGCTGCACCATTTCTTTTTTCTGCCCGCGTTTCGGCTGTACGATACGGGCGGAAACGCATATTTCGGCCGCTTCCTTCCCAACTGCTGCCGGAATGAGCATTTCCTTTGGCAACGTATTGCCACTCTCGCCATAAAAATGCTGTAAAAAGTCAAGAAATGCCCTTTTCGGTTCCTTACTTCCAATTGGTCTGAAAATAACCTCCCGCTCTATAATCCTGCCGTCCCGCATATAAAAAACGTGGACACACATGAACCCGTCTTGAACAGCAAAGCCGAATATATCCCGGCTTACAGGGTCGTTCAGCACGATATTTTGATCTTCCATGGTCACTTCAATTTGCATGATTTGTTCCTTCAGTTGTTCCGCTTTTTCAAAATCAAGCTTTTTTGCTGCCTGCAGCATTTCTTTTTTCATGTCTTTTAAAACTGCTCGGTAACCGCCGTGGAAAAAATGGACAATTTTGCGGATTTGTTCCTTGTATTCTTCTTCACCCACTTCCCTTGCACAGGTGCCAATGCACAGTCCAAGCTGGTAATACAGGCAGGGGCGGGTGCTTGATTCCGGACAACGCCTGAGCGGATAAAGCCTGTCCAGTACTTTTTTTGTCTCCGCTGCCGCCCGGGCATTCGGAAACGGGCCGAAATATTTCCCTTTATCACGGCCTGCTTCGCGCGTTAAAATGAGCTGAGGGTGCCGTTCATCCGTAATTTTGATAAAGGGGTAGCTTTTATCATCTTTTAGCATAATATTGTATTTCGGCCGGTACTGCTTAATCAGATTCATTTCCAGCACCAAAGCCTCCGTGTTGGTCGCTGTGACGATCCATTCCAGATCAAAAATCTCTCCGACAAGCTGGGTTGTTTTTTCATCATGGGAACCGGTAAAGTAAGAGCGTACCCGGTTTTTCAGCTTTTTTGCCTTTCCAACATAAATGATTTCCCCTTCCCGGCTTTTCATCAAATAGCATCCCGGCTCTTCTGGCAAAAGGGAAAGCTTGTGCAGGATGACGGTGTTCATTGCTGCACAAGCCCCAGCTCGCGGCAGCGCAAATCAAGTTTCCGGGCAAAATCTTTGCAGGCGGTTTCGATTTCCTCATCCGGGACGACATCCACTTTTAACCCGTCCAAAAGCAGCTCGCACCCCTGCTTTTTCAATGCTTCCTCCATCGTATCCACCGCGGTGGCGAAATGCTCGTAAAAAGAGTCGCCGGCGCCAAACACCGCACCTTTTTTGCCGGTTAAATCGACTTCCGGAAGTTCCTCATAAAAATCGATCATCTCATCCCAAAGATCGCCCTCGTCCCATGTATTTGCGCCGATCAGAATCAGATCATAACCGGTAAGTTCATGCGCGCTTGTATTGGTTGATTCTGCTATATCAACGGCATAACCCGCTTCTGTCAGGGCTGCCGCAATTTGTTCTGCCATAAATTCGGTTGTACCTGTCATGGTTGAATACACAATGATCGTTTTCATCTTTTTTCACTCCGATCTGTTGAATTCCCCCTCCCTTTATTCTATATCAATTGTGAAAATCTGCATTTGATCTGCATCAAGTTTAGATACCAACTGAAAATTTCCATGCGGACCGGCGGGCATATCTCTCAGACTATGAAAAAGTTGAAATCGAAAATATTTTACTTTCCCGCAACAAAATGGCCATTTTTTAAAGGAATTTCCTTATTGTTTGATTAATAATGATAGATGAAGAATTGGTAAAAATGTGATGGAAAAAGATGGACAGGCATTACGCGGATTGGTAAAAAGTGTTAATAAAAAGGGGGCCGGGTCATGAAAAAAAGTACAAAAATTATGTTGTTTACAATTATTGGAATACTATTGTTCCTTTGGGTTGTTGGCATAATAAGCTTCTACTCAATATGAGTACAATTAAGAAAGAATCAAAGAGTAAAAAGCCTCGAAACAGCTTAAGAGCCTTTCTTTAGACCTCTAGCCGTTTTGAGGCTCCACACTTAACGGAGGTAAAGCTCTTGGAGCGTCTGGGGAGATCCGATCCAGTTTTATACCACCTGAAACTTCCCATTCCGGATCGATGGAACGCTTGTATGCAGATAAGTGGAAAAAATAGGAATACATTCTCTTCCTTGACAACCCCTGTTCGATCAACTATGATGGATTTGAAAACGAAAACATTTTACTTTTTCATAAAAAAGAAAGCGCTCACGATTCAACTTGTCGACAAGTATACTAATCTTACAATCTTATGAAGAGGAGGATCTCTTATGGAAATCGGGATCGTTGGACTTGGAAAAATGGGGTTGAATTTATCACTCAATATGCTGGATCATCAAGTGGATGTAAAGGCGTATGACACTTCCAGAGATGCAACCGCACAGTTGTCATCCCTTGATTCACGGGCAAAATGCTTTCCTTCATTGGAAGCGCTGGTCCAAAATCTTGAAGTCCCGAGAAAAGTTTGGGTGATGGTGCCGTCCGGGGAACCGACAAACGAAACCATTCACAAGCTCAGCAACTTGCTCAGCGCCGGCGATATTGTAATTGACGGCGGCAACTCTCATTATACCGATTCATGCAGGCATTATACTTTGCTTCAAAACAAAGGCATCCATTTTCTTGATGTCGGCACGTCCGGCGGGATCAGCGGAGCCCGGAATGGCGCCTGCCTGATGATCGGGGGAGACAAGCCGGTATTTGATCAGTTGGAGCCCCTTTTTGAAAAAATTTCAGAAAAAGACGGGTATTTATACACCGGAAAACCGGGAAGCGGCCATTTCCTCAAAATGGTGCATAACGGTATTGAATACGGCATGATGGAAGCATTGGCTGAAGGATTTGAAATTCTCGAGAAAAGCCCGTATGACTACGACAACCAGGCTGTTGCAAAAGTGTGGAACAACGGATCCGTCATTCGCAGCTGGCTTGTTGAACTATTGGAAGATGCATTTTCAAAAGACGCCCATCTCGATGAAATCAGTGGTGTCATGGCATCATCCGGCGAAGGCAAATGGACGGTTGAAACCGCACTTGATTTGCAAGCATCCATACCGGTCATTGCCTTATCCTTAATGAACCGGTACCGTTCCCTTGAAAAAGATACTTTTACCGGCAAAGTCGTTGCCGCACTCCGGAATGAATTTGGCGGACATGCAGTGACCCGGTCCGGCCAGTAAGCCGCCTGAAACGGAGACAGGCTTTTCGGGATCAAATTTACACGAACGGGAGTTTTGAATATGCTGCAGTTCCCTGAACAATGGATGAAAAATGCTTCTCTTGGCGAGCAGATCGCAAATGAATTGCGCCTGCTGATCCTTACAAATGAAATCAAGCCTGGTGACATCATTTCCGAAAACCAGATTGCCCGGAAATACGGGACGAGCCGTTCGCCGGTCCGTGATGCATTGAAAGCCCTTGCCAACGACGGTCTTATTCAATTGGAAAGAATGGGCGCCCGCGTACTGGGAATGGGACTGACAGATATTCATGAACTGTACGACGTACGTGAAATGATTGAGATTTTTGCGCAGCAAAGAGTGTCTGCTGCTCCTCAGGAACAGTTGATCCAATTCCTGAACGAGACGATCGATAAAATGAAGATTGCAGCAAAATACGAGAATCACAGCGATTTCGCCTATTACGATTTTTCTTTCCATGATCGGATCATCCGCCATGCCGGCCATAAACGGATCTTGAATCTTTGGAATGGCATGAAGTCCTTGATCATGGCCGTACTCCTCGTGACAACGGAACATGTTTTTGCCCACGGCCCTGACCATCTGGCATGGGTCATTGAAAAACACCGGAAAATCGTAAACAGCCTTTTAACCGGAAATGAAGAAAACGTGGAACAATCTGTTTCTGCTTATTTTAAAGACTCAAAAAGAACACTCGATAAATCTTTTCCGGCAGAGGGAAAAACGGAGTAGGCGCAGCCTGCCTGGCACAGGGTTTTATGTTTCCATTTCTTTTCGGCAATCTGGCCCGGCGGCATCACTTTTTATTACATTCAAGTTGTCGACAAGTATTCAATGAATTTGCTACGTTCGCTTTAACATACTAAAAAGGAGGCTTTTACGATGCATGACGCCTGTATGATAGGGGTTGATATCGGCACAACCAGCACCAAAGCTGTGCTTTACAAAACCGATGGAACCATCATCGCAAATGCCAATCAAGGTTATCCGTTGTATACGCCGGATGCATTTACTGCAGAACAGGATCCGGAGCAGATTTTCCAAGCTGTCCTTCATGCCATTCAGGCTGTTACAGAGAAGAGCGGTCAAAGCCCCGAAACAATCCGGTTTGTCAGCTTCAGCTGCGCCATGCACAGTGTCATCCCTGTAGACCGGGAAGGCAAACCGCTTATGCGCTGCATCACCTGGGCGGATAACCGGAGCATCGGCTGGTGCCGCAAACTGAAAGAAGAATTGGGTGGCCATGAAATCTATATGCGGACGGGGACGCCGATCCATCCGATGTCCCCATTGCCAAAACTGATGTGGCTGCGGCATGAAAGGCCTGAAATCTTTCAAAAAGCAGCAAAATTTATTTCGATTAAAGAATATGTTTTTTACCGTTTGTTCCATCAATACGTTGTCGATTATTCCATTGCCTCCTGCACCGGTCTGATGAGAATGGACACCTTGTCCTGGGATGAAGAAGCATTAAAACTGGCCGGATTAACAGCGGACCGGTTATCCAAACCTGTTCCGACCACACAGATCATGAGCGGGCTTGATCCCCAATATGCAGACCAAATGGGGTTGGGCAAAGATACGCCATTTGTGCTCGGCGCAAGCGACGGTGTGCTTTCAAATCTCGGCGTGGACGCGATTGATCCGGGCGTTGTTGCGGTCACCATCGGCACAAGCGGCGCGATCCGGACCGTACTGGACCATCCTGCTGCTGATCCAAAAGGCAGGCTTTTCTGCTATGAATTGACGGAAGATAAATGGGTGGTAGGCGGGCCTGTCAATAACGGAGGCGGCATATTGAGATGGGCAAGGGATGAATTTGCAGCTTCCGAGGTTGAAACGGCAAAGCGGCTTGGCATCAGCCCTTATGATGTGCTGACAAGAATGGCATCGCGTGTGAAGCCGGGTGCGGACGGGTTAATTTTTCAGCCGTATTTCAGCGGTGAACGCGCACCGTTGTGGAACCCGAATGCCCGGGGCGCCTTCTTCGGCCTCACTCTGCATCATGAAAAACAACATATGATCCGGGCCGTGTTGGAGGGCATTATTTACAACCTTTACAGTGTCATGCTGGCCATGAAGGAAAGAACCGGAGAACCGGCACGGATCCAGGCAACCGGGGGATTTGCCCGTTCACCGCTTTGGCGCCAGATGATGGCAGATATTTTCAATCAGCCGGTCAATGTCCCGGAAAGTTTTGAAAGTTCCTGCCTGGGGGCGGCTGTACTTGGCTTGTATGCGGTAGGAGAAGCGGACAGCCTGGATGTCGTTTCCACAATGGTTGGTTCTGTACACAGCCATCAGCCGATCCCGGAAAACGTGGCGGTTTATGAGCAGCTATTCCCGATCTTCATCCGCCTTTCGCGCAAACTGAACGATGAATGGAACGATATTGCTGCTTTTCAACAATCGCAATTTGGAACAGACGCGGAAAAATGAACGATATAAGCTGAATTTGAGTTTTTATATCAAACCCGAGCACCCATGCATGATGCCTATTTTTACAGCAGGCAACAGTACTGCGATATTTATACAGGTATTGGCCGCGGCTTGAATATCCGTTAAAACGAATGCGAGGCAAGCATGAGCCGCGATTTGAAGCATACATTGCCTGACGCCAGCCGCGTTTTAAAGCCGCAGATGAATGCCGGCTCTAGCCGGGTATTTTCGCCGTTTGAACCGGGAATGCTTTTTAGCCGGTTCCAAAAAACAAGCCCTATTTATACATCAGCGGTGTTGCGGCCGGGGGAAAGGCCTCCTGTTTTGCATCAACGGATAAGAGGCCATTCGCTTCATCAGCAATCGTACTCTTAAAATTATTAAAGAAAGCAGTGATTTTCATGAGCAGTGCTTATCTCATCACGATTACCATCCTTGCCATTGCACTCGTCATTGTCGGGGTCACATGGTTAAAATGGCATGCATTCATCAGTCTGTCGGTTGCAAGTTTGGCTCTTGGCCTTGCAGCCGGACTGCCAATCACAAAAATTGTGACAGATTATGAACAAGGTGTCGGGGGTATTCTCAGTTCATTGCTGGGGATTCTTGCACTGGGCACCATTCTAGGAAAAATGATGTCCGAATCAGGCGCCGGTATACAGATTTCAAATTATTTCACCCGGGCATTCGGTGACCGGAATCTTCCATGGGCCACTTTCTTTGCCGGCTTGATTATCAGTATTCCGGTATTTTTTGAAGTCGGCCTTGTCATTTTACTGCCGCTTGTGATTGCGATCCAAAAAACAACGAAGAAAAATCTTTTGCTGATTGCGATCCCGATGATTTCTGCTTTATCCATTTCACACGGCATCGTCCCGCCCCATCCGGGAGCAATGGCAGCGATCGGTATTTTTCATGCCGATGTGGGGCAGGTTTTGCTTTATTCATTGATTGTCGCTTTGCCGGCCGGTATCATTGGCGGCCCGTTATTTGCTCATTATATTAGTAAAAGGGTAAAACCGGAAACAGAACCGAAAGTAGTGGCGGCAAATGTTTCGGCAACATCTTATCCGTCTGTCGGGGTTTCCTTTTTTACGATTTTACTGCCAATTATCTTAATGATCGGAACGGTTATTGTTCCGTTCGTCCGGATGCCTGTCCAATTGGCCCACTTTTTAAATTTTATCGGAAACCCACTGATTGCATTATTGATTTCAGTGTTTGTCGCTTATTATTTGCTTGGAACCAGACAGGGCATCGGGCGGAATTTGATCAATAAACTGACCGGGGAGTCCCTCGCTCCTCTTGCCTCGATCATGATGATCATCGGTGCAGGCGGGGCATTTAAACAAGTGCTGATTTCCTCTGGTGTCGGTGATGCGATTGCCCAGGTTGCCACGCAATGGCAGCTTTCCCCGCTTGTCATGGCCTTTGTTGTAGCCGGCCTGATCCGGATCGCAACCGGTTCTGCAACGGTCGCACTGACCACGGCAGCAGGCATCGTCGATCCGATTGTTGTCCACATGACAGGGATCAATCTTCCGCTGTTGGTTATTGCAACCGGCGCGGGATCGCTCATGTTCTCCCATGTCAACGATGCCGGTTTTTGGCTTGTTAAAGAATATCTCGGGCTGTCTGTCAAACAGACGTTTAAAACCTGGACCGTATTGGAAACCTTGTTGTCGTTTGCAGCATTCTTTATTGTCCTGATCATCAATCTGTTTGTATAATCAGGAAAAACACGGGAGGATTCCTCCATGCACAAAAATACCCTGGCGCACATCGCCAGGGTATTTTTTGCACTTGGCTTTAAACAAATCCGCTTACCGGTGCTCCCGCCTCGCGAAATCGACAAACCGGAATTTGTCCAGCCTGTGGCGCGATTCGGTATATTGCAAAAGGCTTGCATCATCCAAATAAACATGGTTCCGGACAACGACGACATGATTGTACTCGCCCATGTCCAGATACTTGTAGTCTTCCTCTGTTGCTTTTTCGACTGTGATTTCTTTTTTCGCAAAGCTGATCACAAGGCCGAGCGTTTTTTCAAAATACTGGTAAAGCGAGATTTCACAAATATCTCTTGTAATCGACGGGACAAACTTTTTCCGGATGTAATCCTTATCCAAAATGATGTTCTCATGGTCAATTTCCCGCGACCGGACCACCTGCCATACTTCTTCTTTTCCGGATATTTTCAACTGCCGGGCCAGGGCATCGTCAGGTCTAATAAGGACAAGTTCATGGACATTCGTGCGCCATGCCTTCCCTGAGCTTTCCGCAATTTCACGGAAGCTGACAAGGCCCGAAACCGGAAAATCAAATTTTTTCACGTCCAGTACAACAGAACCTTTTCCCCGGATTTTTTGAATATAGCCATTTTGGGATAACAGATTGAGGGCTTTCCGGATCGTCTCCCTTGAAGCCCCGAATTGTTCCGCCAAAATATGCTCGGATGGCAGGAGGCTACCTGCTTCCATTTCCCCGTTTTCGATTTTTTCAGCAAGCTGATGGTAAATCGTGTAATACTTGTTTTCTTTCATTTGGGATCACCACTTGTATTGTACCATGGCAAAACCGGCATTACGATTCTGTCAAAAAGTACACAACAGATTCATACGGACGCAGAGTGAAAGAATGAAAATCCAGAGGAGAATCGGGATAATTGGAAATCAATATTTCAGCTACCCCGTCCAGTGTACCCGGCAGCTCAAACTGCACCGGTTCTCCGTAAAAATTATTCACCACCAGCAGCTTGCCGTCTTCACTTGTCCGCAAATAAGCAAAGATTCGCGGATGGTCCGGAAGCAATAGCTGAAAGTCCCCATCTGTGATGACGTCATACGTTTTTCTTAACTGAATGAGTTTTTGATAATGGTAAAAAACGGAGTTCGGATCTTTCAGCGCTTTTTCTACGTTAATATCAGGATAGTTGGAAGCGACTGCAATCCATGGCGTGCCTTCGGTAAACCCGCTGTTTTTCGTACTGTCCCATTGCATCGGCGTACGCGAATTGTCCCTTGATTTCCGCATTAATATTTCCATGATTTCCGCATGGCTTTTTCCACGGCTCTGTAAAATGTTGTACATATTAAGGGACTCGACATCCCGGTACTGTTCAATCCGGTCAAAATGCGCATTGGTCATGCCGATTTCTTCTCCCTGGTAAATATAAGGCGTTCCCTGCATCATATGGATCACCGTTGCCAGCATTTTCGCCGATTCCACCCGGTACTTGCCGTCATCTCCGTATCTTGATACGATTCTCGGCTGGTCGTGGTTGCACCAGAATAAGGCGTTCCAGCCGCCGCCTTTATGCATGCGCGTCTGCCATGTGGACAGAATCTTTTTCAGTGCTAGAAAATCAAAATCGGCAGCCGTCCACTTGTCGCCGTTTTCGTAATCGACCTTCAAATGATGAAACTGAAACACCATGTCCAGCTCACGGGAAGCCGGGTTCGTATAGCGGATGCTGTTTTCAATCGTGGTTGAAGACATTTCCCCGACAGTCATCGCATTATATTTTGAAAACACTTTCTCGTTCATTTCATGCAAAAATTCATGGATGCGCGGGCCGTCCGTATAAAATTTGCGCCCGTCGCCCGGCGGGACTGATCCGTCATCATCGGGGAAATCCTGGTTTTTGGAAATCAAATTGATGACATCAAGGCGGAAGCCGTCAACCCCTTTTTCAAGCCAAAACTTCATCATGGTGTAGACTGCTTCCCGGACTTTTTCGTTTTCCCAGTTCAAGTCCGCCTGTGTCACATCAAACAGGTGCAAGTAGTACTGCCCGGTTTTTTCATCGTATTGCCATGCCGGCCCGCCGAACTTGGAGACCCAGTTGTTCGGTTCTTTCCCGTCTTTCGGGTCCCGCCAAATGTAGTAATCCCTGTACGGGTTGTCTTTCGATGATGCGCTTTCGATAAACCATCTGTGCGCGGTTGAAGTATGGTTGACAACGATGTCCATCATGATTTTTATATTTCGTGCATGCGCTTCTATAAGCAGTTGCTCAAATATTTCCATCGTACCGTACGTCTCATCAATGGCATAGTAGTCGCTGATGTCATACCCGTTATCGCGCTGCGGGGACGGATAAACCGGCGTCAACCAAATGACATCGATGCCAAGCTTTTTCAAATAATCTAGTTTCTCAATAATCCCTTCAAGGTCGCCAATGCCATCCCCGTTTGTATCTTTAAAGCTTTTAGGGTAAATTTGATAGACAACTGCTTTTTTCCACCAAGGTTGTTCCATTTTTTCCACTCCCAAATTGCTATCGTCGTAATGCCATGAAGGCTCGAAATATGATTTGGATGTTAAAGCGATCCAATTTTATATAGCCGGAAAGCGGCCTGCCATTGTACAGTCCGCTTTCCTGTCCTTTACGCTTTTTGTCTTTTTAATTTACCGAACAAGAAGGTCAGCACGAACGGCACGACAATGACGATCGCCATACCGGTAAAAAACGTTCCCCACGAATGCGGGAAGATGGACAAGAATCCAGGGATCCCGCCGACGCCGATTGCCGGGGCTTTCACATGTCCGGTTGCCAGTACAATCCCTGCAATGGCTGAGCCGATCAGTGCGCAAACAAACGGATATTTGAAGCGGAGATTGACACCGAACATCGCCGGTTCCGTAATACCGAGATAAGCAGAAACGGAAGATGTGCCGGCCATCCCTTTATCCACTTTGTTCTTTGCCAAAAACATCATGGCAAGCGCAGCCGAACCTTGTGCAATATTGGACATGCAGAGAATCGGCCACAAATACGTGCCGCCAGCGCTCGAGATCAACTGGAAGTCGACCGCAAGAAAAGCCTGGTGCATCCCTGTAATGACAAGGAGCGCATAGCAGCCGCCGTAAAGCAGGCCGCCGATTGCCGGTACATGGTTAAATACATATACGACAAGGCCTGTAATCCAGTTCCCGATGCCAAAAGTCAGCGGCCCGACTGCCACGAATGTCACAAATCCGGTTACAAGTAAAGCAATGGGGGCGACAAGCAGCAACTGAATGGCATCCGGGATCCGTTTTTTCAGCCATAGTTCAAGTTTCGCCAGAATAAAGGACGATACGAGGACCGGCAGCACCTGCCCCTGATAGCCAATTTTATTGACATGCCAGCCAAACAGATTCCATACCGGGATAGAGTGGCTTTTCAGTGCTTCACCGTATGAATAAGCATTCAATAAGTCCGGATGGATCATCATCGCGCCGAGCACAATCCCGAGAAGCGGATTGCCGCCAAACCGTTTCACAGCCGACCACCCGATTAAGATCGGCAGGAACGTGAAGGCGGTATTGGCAATGATGTTAATCATGTCCGCAAGCCCGGCCCAGCTTTCGTGAACTTGAATAAAAGACTTATGGGCGTAAAAAATGCCCTGGCCTGTCAAAAGATTGTTCAATCCCATTAACAAACCAGCTGTCACGATTGCCGGCAAAATCGGGATGAAAATATCGGAAAGCATTTTGACAAATCGTTGAAGCGGATTCATTTTCTTTGCGGCTTCGTTTTTCACATCTTCTTTTGAAGCGTGCCCGATACCCGTCAGTTCAACCATTTTGTCATATACTTTGTCCACTGTCCCTTGGCCGATCACAACCTGGTACTGTCCGTTTGCTGAAAAAGAACCTTTGACAAGATCGATTTTCCCCAGTTTTTCTTTGTCTACTTTTCCTTCATCTTTTAATGCAAACCGCAGCCGTGTCACACAGTGCGTTGCCACGGCAATATTGTCTTTTCCGCCTACTGCTTCAACAATTTGTTTTACAGATTCATTGCTGATTTTCGCCATGTTGTCATTCCTCCTGTCTTGTTGGCGATCTTACAACTGGGCAACCATGACCACCGTTTCTTTCGGCATAGCATCCAAATTTATTTTTTTGTCAAGATGAACTGCCTCGCCGTTTGTCACCACGATGGATGTGATGGTATCCGCCGCTTTTTCTTGAATCAATGCCAGATCAAAGGTGATGAGCGTATCGCCTTTTTTCACCTTATCGCCTGCTTTTACAGCGGTTTCAAATCCTTCCCCGTTTAATGTCACCGTTTCCAACCCAATATGAATTAAAAGTTCCAGCCCGGATGCGCCGCGCAGCCCGATGGCATGCTTCGTCGGAAAGACTTGCACCACTTCCCCGTCAAATGGCGCCACGAGGAGGCCTTCGGTTGGTTTTATCGCAATGCCGTCCCCCATCATTTTTTCGGAAAAAGTTGGGTCCGGCACTTCTTCAATGGCAACAACCTGCCCTCTTACCGGAGCAAAAATACGTTCTTCCTTTGGCTTCTTTTGAAATAATTTAAACATGATTGCCACCTCACTTTATTTCACAAAACCGTTTTCATTTACTCGTAATCTTGTATATACATCTTACATTCTCATCATATCCTGTATATACAAGTTTGTCAATAGCGCTTTCTTTTTCCCAGAAATAAAATGCTGCCGGTGTTCCATGGGGTGGGAAAATACGATTCAGGCATTGATTGAAGAGGCAAGGGGCAGACTACTAGATATGCTGATGCTAGGGCAGGGAATTGAAAAATTGTGGCAGGATCGTGGAATAACCTAACATGTCGATGGACGAGGGCAAAAATAAACTTAAGTTTTTACCATAAGCTCAAGCACCCATTTGCATGATAACTCCATTTTACAGCAGGCAACAGGCTGCAATATTTTGTGCATTTTATATCGCAGACAAATTTCGTGCCGGGCAATTTCCACCCGATACGGGGCGAAATTCCCGGCACAGATTAAAACTTTGGACTACCTTTGCAACAAGAGGTTCACGCATTCAACGATGCACCGTAACGTTTCCGCGGCACGCCCCGGCATAATCCGGTCACTTTTTCAGGAGCCCTTCTTTTACTAAAAAGGCTCTTGCAACATCTTCCGCTTTCTTACCTTTGACACCGACTTCATAATTCATTTTCTGCATTTGGGTGTTTGTAATCTTCCCGGCCAGCTTGTTCAATGCCGGCACAATTTCCGGATATTTGTCAACCGTTTCCTGCCGCAATAAAGGCGAACCCTGGTATGGCGGGAAGAAATGCTTGTCATCTTCAAGAACGACCAGGTGATACCTTTGCAGTTCGCCATCTGTGGAGTAGGCGTTCATTAGATTCACTTTGCCTTGTTGGATGGCATGGTACCGTACAGACGGATCCATTGTCACCACATGAAAATGCAACCCGTATTTTTTTGACAAACCGGGATATCCGTCTTTGATATCGGCAAATTCGGGGGTAAATCCGGCTTTTACGTCCTGTTCGACTTTTACAAGGTCCGATATCTTTTTCAAATGGTATTTCTTTGCAAAACTTTGCGGAACTGCAATCGCATAAGTGTCATTAAATTTCATTGGGCGTAACAATGCCATCTTGTATTTTTTGGCCATGCCTGCTTTTGCTTGCGCGTACACTTCCTTGCCGTCTGTGCTGACAGGGTTCTCTTTCAGCATGTTGACGATGGCTGTCCCGGAAAATTCCGGATAAAGATCGATATCCTTTGACTGCAACGCATTGAAAACAAAGGTTGTATCGCCCAACCCTGTTTTTAACTTCACTTTTAAATCTGTGTTCTCTTCAATCAGCAACTTGTACATATTGTCCAGAATTTCCGGTTCCGACCCCAGCTTGCCGGCAATCACAATCGTTTTTTGCCCGTCTTTATGAAGCAAGTTTGGCGCAACCAGTGAACCAACGATCAACACGATCATCAAGATAAAAATGCCGGATGCCACCATCATCTTCTTAAAAGAAACTTTTTCAAGCTGCCTGAGCAAAACATCGAAAAGAATGGCCAACAAGGCGGCAGGAATGGCACCGAGGATGACAAGGGCATAATCATTCCGGTCGATGCCAAGCAGGATAATGTCACCTAGTCCGCCGGCCCCGATCAGCGCCGCAATCGTCGCTGTTCCGATAATCAAAATGGCAGCCGTCCGGATCCCCGCCATGATTACGGGCATGGCCAGAGGGAGCTCCACTTTTATCAGCCGTATTCTTCTGTTCATTCCCATCGCCCTTGCTGCTTCCAATAATGAAGGGTCGATTTCTTTAATGCCAGTGTAGGTGTTGCGCAAAAGCGGAAGCAGCGCATATGCGACGAGCGCAATCACGGCCGGGACGGTCCCTATGCCAAAAAGCGGGATTAACAGGCCGAGCAAAGCCAAAGAAGGAATGGTTTGCAGCACGCCGGTTATGCCAATAATGGTTTCCGCGATTTTTTGTTTCCGCGTTAAATAAATACCAAGCGGGATCGCGATCAATAATGAGAAAAAAAGCGCGATTAATGAAATCTCTATATGTTGTAAAAGGGCGTCCAAAAGCTGGGCTCTCCGGTTTGAAAAGGTGGTGATGAAACTACTCATGCATCCGGCCTCCATCCCTTAAGTATTGTGACATGACTTTCATGGCGTGCGGGCGGTTGATCACCCCGACCATTTTTCCGCCATCCTCAACGGCAATCTGTTCAAACGAGGCCAGCTGTTCGAATACCTCTGCCAATGGAGCCTGTAAAGAAACGGTTTTCGTTTGGGGCAATATTGCCTGTTCATCTGTAACCGGGACCATGAGTTCCTCCAGGCGGACCGGTACCTGTTTATTCCCGACAAATTCGCGTACAAAATCGTTCGCGGGGTTGGTTAAAAATGCATGTGGCGTCCCGACCTGAACGATTTCCCCGTCTTTCATGAGACAAATCCGGTCCCCGAGTTTCAATGCTTCCCGCATATCATGGGTAACAAAAACGATTGTCTTTTTCAGCCTCTGTTGAATTTCAAGCACATCATCCTGCAATTTTTCCCGGCTAAACGGATCGAGCGCGCTGAATGGCTCATCCATCAAAATGATTTCCGGGTCGGCAGCCAAAGCCCGTAGAACGCCCACTCTTTGCTGTTGCCCTCCGGAAAGTTCATGGGGTTTTCGGTTCCGGTATTCTTTCGGGTCCAGGCCCACCATTTCCAGCAGTTCATCGACACGGGTACGGATTCTTTTTTTGTCCCAGTTTTTCAGTTCCGGCACAACCGCAATGTTTTCCGCGATGGTCATATGCGGGAAAAGCGCAATTTGTTGGAGCACGTATCCGATATCCCAGCGAAGTTCATGAATGTCATAATCGCTGATTTTCTTTCCGTTGATTCGGACCCAGCCTTTTGACAGTTCGATGAGGCGGTTGATCATTTTTAATGTTGTCGTCTTCCCCGAGCCGCTCGGGCCGATCAGAACGAAAAATTCCCCTTTTTCTATTTCCAAATCCAGAGACTTTACAGCAAGGGTCCCGTTCGGAAACTGTTTCGATACATGTTCAAACCGGATCATTTTATCTCTCCTTTATCAATGAATTCTCGATTATCCGGCACTTGAACTGCACCGGGTTTTCGGAATAAAATGCTTCTGCGTTCATTTTCCGGCAAATTTTTGGTGAATTCGTAGACTAAGCACGGTCCGCGTTTATTTTTGGCAAAATATCGGCCTGTTCCTTCATATATATATAACCTGTCTGTGCTTACTTTTAACCAAAATTTCGCTTGTTTCCTTAACTTAGAGCGCTTCTATGTTAAGATACGCGGCGGATTTCAGCTGCTTCCTTAACGTAGAGCCACTCTATGTTAAGATACAAGACAGATTTCGCCTGCTTCCTTAACGTAGAGCCTCTCTATGTTAAGATACGGCGAAGGTTTGGCTCGCTTCCTTAACGTAGAGCCCTTCTATGTTAAGATACAAGACAGATTTCAGCTGCTTCCTTAACGTAGAGCCTCTCTATGTTAAGATACACGGCAGATTTGACTTGCTTCCTTAACGTAGAGCCTCTCTATGTTAAGATACACGGAAAATTTCAGCTGCTTCCTTAACGTAGAGCGCTTCTATGTTAAGATACAAGACAAATTTGGCTCCCTTTCTTAACATAGAGCCACTCCAGATTCACCTTTCAACCAAAATTTTGCGGGATTTTCACACTGACAACCGTTTTACACACGGTTCCATTCCTTATAAGGATCTCTCTTGGTCGAATCAGGCCAACATTGGATATTTTTATAAAATAAATCTGCCAAAAAAGAACAATTGTTCCTCATTATATTACATTAACGAATGGTTTGTCTACATCCCCGCTTACTCATTGATATACCCCTTGGAAAATAAAAAAAGCGGATGCTCCCGCCGTAAAAACAGTGGCGTTCCCCGGCAAGCAACCCGGCCGGGGAACGCCCATTGTAAAAATACAGCAATCATGTTTATTAGAAACGTTCCATTGCCATCAGGTTTTTTGCCCGTGCCCGTGTCTTCAAACTTTCCTGCACATGCCGACCGAATCGGAATCGTTCAGCAAGTGTACGTGATTACGCCCGGCTGCGAAAAACTTCCCGGTTAATCAAATTGGGCGGACATTCTCCAAGCAGCCCTTTCGTGAGATTTTCAACCGCCAGTTTTGCCATTGCATAGCGTGTTTCGTGTGTAGCAGAGCCAACGTGCGGAAGGGTGACGACATTATCCATTTTTAAAAGCGGGTTATCCGGCGAAACAGGTTCCTGTTCATATACATCAAGGCCGGCCGCATAAATGATTTTTTCCTGAAGGGCTTTGACAAGCGCCGCTTCATCTACTGTCTTACCCCTTGAACCATTGACAAAAACGGCCGTTTTCTTCATCATTTTGAATTCCCGTTCCCCGATTAACCGGTGCGTTTCCGGGGTAAGCGGCACCATCAGGCAAATGAAATCCGATTTTTCCAGCAGTTCATCAAGCTCACAGTATACCGCATCATACAGCTGCTCGGCTTCCGGGTCGCGGGAACGGTTATGGTATAAAATGTCCATATCAAAACCGAAATGGGCCCGTTTCGCAATTTTGCTTCCGATTCTGCCCATTCCGATAATGCCAAGCGTTTTATGGTGAATATCAATGCCGTAATGCTCAGTGGAAACAGGCGCTTTCCAATTTCCGTTTTTGACAAGCCGGTCCAGTTCCGTAAATCGCCGCGCCGCTGCAAGCATCAAGCCAAAGATGGTATCCGCTGTTGTTTCATCGAGCACACCCGGCGTATTGGTTGCCATAATCCCCCGCTCTGTTAGCAACGGGATATCGAGATTGTCATATCCGACCGTTATATTGCTGATGATTTTCAAGGCCGGTGCGTGGTCCAGCAATTCTTTTCCTGCCCGGAGCCAGGAACCAAGCAGCCCGTCCGCTTCCGCTAAGTCAGGCAGAAGATCGGAAATATCCTTGCCCCCCGGTATGTAGCGTACTTCAAATGTTTCCTTCAGCTTTTCAATCAAATCCCCAGACAGTTCGCTGTATACCAATACTTTTTTCGCCAACCGAGCCATCCCCCTTTGTTTACGTTATTCTTGTAAAATTATAACAAAGAATAAGGCGAGCGTCCTTTAACCGGGTTTCCGGAATGTGCGATTTTTTGTAATCTCCCGGCCAAAATAGGATAGGATAAGAAAAAGCCAATCCTGGAATCGGGGTGTTGAAGCATGGTATTCCTTATCATTTTGATGATTGTCCTGAATCTGTTTGCTTTTCTCATGCCCAAAAAATTTAGTGGCATTGAAATGCTGTGCACCACCCTGTTTGCCATGTACCTTGAATTAATCGTCAATTTATTTCTGGATCTCAAGTATGATCTTTTTGGATACTTTACAAAAGGAGTCGACTGGAAAGCCCTTTGTTATTTGTTTGGGATTTATCCGGCCATCAATATTACCTTTATCAACTTTTTTCCAAACCGGTTCCGCACCCGGTTCCTCTATATTGCAGGATGGACGATCGTGGCGATGGTTTTTGAGTTTTTGTTCATCATGACGGGTACGTTTTACTACAATGGCTGGAAACCTGTGTATTCTGCTATTGCGTACCCTATCCTCTTTTGCATCCTGGCGTTATTCTATCAGCTTGTTCACCTGCTTTTGCTCAAATATACCCTCAACCGCTAGGCATCCAAAAAAATGGTTAAAGAAACCGCGGCACTGAACGCCCCGGGCTTGTGGCAGCCGCCGTATCTGGCACGGGAAAAGTCTGGCAGGATTTGCTAAAATAGAAAGAAAGTCATTGAGGTGGAGACATTGAAAAACAAAGTTATTTTGCTTGCATCGGATCAGCTTGGAAAAGGAGAACAAGAATTGGGGGAAGGATTGTTGGAAACCTTCTTTACCATCCTGAAACAAAAGGAAGAACTGCCGGCCGCTGTTTTTTGCGTAAACCGCGGTGTGTTTACGTTAACAGAAGGCTCGCTTGTTTCCCTTCAATTGAAAGAATTGGAGGAAAAAGGCGTGGACGTTCTTGCTTGTAAAACCTGTGTGGACTTTTATGGGCTAAACGAAAAACTTACAGCTGGAAAAATCAGCAGCATGGCACAATTTGCAGAATTAGCATCCAAATATGAAGTCCTTACATTATCCTGACCAGGTGGGAAAATCTCATTCGGACTAAAAAATAGAGAAAAAGCCCTGCATCAGGCAGGGCTTTTTCTGTTCTTGCTAAATCCCGGCGATGTCACGTGCGCCTAACCAGCTTCGAAATACCGAGGCCGGTGCACACATTTCTTTTTTTCATTTCATGCAAGAGCAACAGCGGAAAAGTTTTGCGTCTGACAGATTTTTTCCTCACTTTTCCAAAAAGCCGGAAAATCCCGGTGGTGTCAGGTGCGCCCGACCAGCATCGAAATGCCGATGCCGCCGCCGACACAAAGCGAGGCAAGGCCGGTGCGCACATTTCTTTTTTCCATTTCATGTAAAAGTGAAACGAGAATTCTTGCGCCGGATGCCCCGATCGGATGCCCCAGTGCAATCGCCCCGCCGTTAACATTGACTTTTTCCGGATCAAGCCCCAAATCCCTGATAACGGCAAGGCTTTGGGAAGCAAAAGCTTCGTTCAGCTCGATTAAATCCACTTCTTCAAGGGATGCACCAGTCTTTTCAAGCAGCTTTTGAATTGCATAATAAGGGGCATAACCCATGATGGAAGGGTCCACTCCTGCTTCTGCATACCCTTTAATGACCCCGAAATAAGGAATCTTTTTTTCATCCGCAAGTGATTTTTCCATTAAAACAACAGCAGCTGCGCCGTCATTGATCCCCGAAGCATTCCCTGCTGTGACAGTACCGTTTTCGAGAAAAGCGGGTTTCAGCTTCGCGAGCCCATCAAGCGTCGTATCGGGGCGGACATGCTCATCCTCGGAAAACAGCATCTCGCTTCTTCTCTGTTTTACTTTTACCGGCACAATTTCGTCTTTGAAGCGGCCGGTCTTTTGTGCCTGTGCGGCTTTTTGCTGGGATCGAAGCGCAAAACGGTCCTGTTCCTCGCGGGAAATGCCGAATTTTGTCGCCACATTTTCCGCCGTCAAACCCATATGGATGCCTTCAAATGCATCCGTCAGGCCGTCGCGCAGCATGCTGTCTGCCATCGCCATATTGCCAAGCTTATGGCCCCAGCGTGCCTGTTCTGCAAGAAAGGGCGCACGCGACATGTTTTCCGCCCCGCCGGCAACTATTATTTTCGCCTCACCAAGCTGGATCATCTGGGCAGCAAGCAGCACAGCTTTCAATCCAGAGCCGCATACTTCATTCACGGTTACGGCAGGCACTTCATACGGAATGCCGGCTCTGACTGCCATTTGCCGGGCCGGATTTTGACCGAGACCCGCCGACAGAACATTGCCAAAAACGGCATAATCGACCTCCTGTGCAGAAACGCCGGTGCGCCGGATCGCTTCTTCTGCGGCAATCGCACCCAGTTCCACAGCAGATATATCTTTTAAACTGCCGCCGAATTTCCCGATCGGGGTCCGGACGGCGCTGATAATCGCAACTTCATGCATATACGTTTACTCCCTCTCTGTCATTTCCCATCCACAATCCTAGCAACTTGTACTATAATGGGAAGGTGTCCGTGCATCGTGATAAGTTGTATTTCGACACCGTTTATATTAAATTATTTAGTACAGTTTCTCAAATTTCAATAACAATTCGTATGTGTCAAGTTTTTCTCGACAAGGTTTAAATATCGGGTATTCCAAGACACTCTTTTTGTACACTTTCGGCTACCGTGCTTTACTTGCTCGGTGTAATTTTCGGAAAAGATGTAATATTTCCGTATAAAGATGGATAACGGGGATGTTGAGGCGCGCGAAATTCACTCGCTTTCCGCGGGCGGCCGGCGAGCCTCCTCGCTCGTACCTCGCTGCGGGGTCTTTCCTGGCTCGCTTTTCCCGCAGGAGTCTCGTAAATTTCGCGCGCCTCAACGATCAGTCCCCACTGAGCCAGGCTTAAAACGAAAGCTCTAATATTTTGCTTAAATGTCCCATTGCCGATGAACTGCTTGAATGCAGGGCAACTGATCCGTGCTTTACGCCCACTGACGGGCGTACAGGCTGCTTGAGTAGTTGAGACATCCTGATGAATTGTTTCAAGTTCCGTTGCTTTCTCTCGCTTCTTGAACGGTGTTTCAGATAGGCTTCTCTCAATGTCCCATTGAGTATGCCTTGTTTGATTTTCACCATGGCTTCTGCGCCAAGTTCACTCCAATGCATGCCCCTTTTTTTCATCCTGAAGGAGATATGCCTTTGATTCGATTCCATCGCTCCTAGGCCTCTCGCACCTTCCGGCACGTTTTTCACCCTGTCCCTCCAGTCAAAAATGCGGTCCCAGTTTTTCAAGATATACGAACGGAATTCCTTGATTTTCTTGAGGGCCTTTTTATCCGTCAAGGTGCTTTCGTGCGTATCCAAATATAACGTGAATTGGTCCAGGTCATGCGTTCTAATCGATTTTCTAATTTGCTCCTTGATCTCGCTCTTTCCGCCCCCAAATGTCCTTATGATGGCTTGTGCAACGTGGTAGGTATCCAGCTGGTTGAGCACCGGAAATTCCGACTGTGAGAATGCTGTTTGAAACCGTTCAGCTGTGTACCCAGCACCTCCATCACTGTTTGTAATGACTTGCGCTTTTTCGAGGGAATAGGTGTTGGCAGCTGTGGCTTGGACTTCATCCCAAAATGTCTGAATGTCTTCCGTCGTCATGATGACTGTGGGCTGACGCAGGGAGACCCTTTTTCCATTGGTTTCCCATCCCTCATAGAGAATGGCGTGGTGGACTTCCATACTCTGTTTCTTTTTTAGTCCCCGAACGAATACACCATCTGCTTCAGAAAACAGGTAGTCTACCTTCTTCCCCTCAGGCAGGGAAACAGCTATTTCTAGCTCTTCTACAAGTGCCTTATCGGCTTCCGCCTGAGTTTTCCCTACGTGTTTTACCATGTTCCCTACAGTTGTGTGACTAAGACTCACTGCTGTCCACTCTTTTAAAATATCAGCTACTTCCCGATAGGTGTTCTCACTTGCCAACTCTGCCACCTTTAATTCCACTAACGGGCTGTATCGTTGGTGTGGTACCAGCCCTAACCATTCATCCAGAGGATAATGGGAATTTCCTCTCTTGTCATGCATTAATGAGCGTTTAAAGGTCACACTTCCAAATAGAAACTGAATGTTTCTGTTATCACTCCGGCAGTACACCCAGCCCTCCTCTAACTTCTCCTGTTTAATTATTTTATCTAACTCTTCAAATATTTCCCCAACCCATTGTGTAAAAGCCTTCTGCATCAGAAGTTTAAGCTGTTCTTCAAATTCGATAAGACTCTTTGTATCCTTTAATAATCCAGCAATTATTGATATAATATCCATGGGAAGACCTCTCTCTCTAGATGTTCATCTTGAAGTGTACAATTAGATGATAGAGCGTCTTCCCATTTTTTTCCACTCATATGCCCCGTCGAGTAAAATTTTACACATACTAACAATTCCTGTAAAAAAGGTGTGAATAGCAGTTGCAAATCGGAATAGACAAGATCGGGTTTTATACCCCGCATTTATATGTTGACATGGAAAAACTGGCACTTGCCCGGAATGAGGACCCTGGAAAATTTTTAATCGGAATCGGCCAGGAAAAAATGGCCGTCGCCCCGGTGACCCAGGACGCGGTGACGCTCGCAGCCAATGCGGCGCTCGAAATTTTAACAGACGAAGATAAAGAAAAAATTGATTTCGTTATTTTCGGCACGGAATCCGGCGTCGACCACTCGAAGGCGGCCGCAATTTATGTGCACCGCCTGCTCGGCTTAAAACCGGAAGTGCGGGCCGTTGAAGTGAAAGAAGCATGCTTCGGTGCTACGGCAGGGCTGCAAATGGCAAGAGGGCATATCGCCCTGCATCCGGAAAGCAAAGTGCTCGTGCTCGGGTCGGATATTTCCAGATACGGATTGAATACTTCAGGAGAGGTCACCCAAGGGGCGGGCGCCGTCGCCATGGTCGTAAGCGCCCATCCGAACATCCTTGCGATCGAAGAACCGAGCGTGTACCATACGGAAGACATCATGGACTTTTGGCGGCCGGTCTATTCGGATTCCGCTTATGTGGACGGCAAGTTTTCCAATGAAAAATACATCAGTTTCTTCCAAAATGTCTGGAAGCAGTACAGAGAAAAAACCGGCTTTACGCTAAGTGATTTCAAAGCCATTTGCTTCCATATGCCGTATACAAAAATGGGCTTAAAAGCGCTGAGAACGGTGTTGGATGAAACGGATGAAGACGGGCGCGAAAGACTCCTGGCCCATTATGAAACAAGCAAAAGTTATAACAAAATAGTCGGGAACATTTATACCGGCGCTTTGTATTTGAGCCTGCTTTCCCTGCTCGAACAAAATACAAATATAGAAGCAGGTGCGAGGATCGGCCTGTACAGCTACGGTTCCGGCGCAGTCGGGGAATTTTTCTCAGGGATCCTGCAGCCGGGCTACCGTAAAGCCTTGCAGCCGGCCCGCCATCAGCAAATGCTCGAGGCACGAAAAGAAATTAGCGTTGCCGAATACGAAGCCATTTTTACCACATCGCTTCCAAACGACGGGTCGGCCGTTACCTTGCCGGTGAACGAGGATCCGGCCACCGTTTGCCTTGCCGGAATCGAAGGGCACAAGCGGCAATACGTTAATAAAAACAATCGAGTAGGAGGCTAATCATTATTTGATTAGCCGACCTCTCACACCACCGTGCGTACGGTTCCGTACACGGCGGTTCTAAAGTTTACGACCGTACAGACAGATAATAATCCAGAAAACTTATATATCTTGCTCTTCGGAAGAGTTCGTTTGTAAGGGTTCTGGCTAATATATGGCTGCCGGAGATTCTCCAGTAGCCTTTTCTTGTGTTAGCCCATTCCCACGCCTTTCTTTTATTGATCCCTAATTTCACGAGCCAATAAAATCTTGTGCGTACTCTCTTCCATCTTTTCCAAGTTACCATTCGCATTCTTCTTCGTGTCCATTGATCCAGTCTGGTTACCAGACTTTTCATATCCGCTAGCTTGTAGTAATTTACCCATCCTCGGACAGTGTCGTTTAGCCTTTTCTTTCTTTCCTCTACGCTTAATCCGTTGCTTCTTCCTGTGATTCTGCGAATTTTCTCCTTTAATTTTTGAACACCCTTCGGGTGTACCCGGAATTTGCATTTTCCTTCATAAAGGTAGAATCCATAACTCAGGAACTTGATGTTTCTAATATGTGTGATCATCATCTTCTCTCGATTCACTTTGAGTCGCAATTTCCTCTCAATGAATGGGAGAATGTTATGGTATGTTCTTTCGCAGCTTCTTCGGCTCTTACAGAATATGATCACATCATCAGCGTAACGGACAAATCGGTGATTTCTTGCTTCCATTTCTTTATCCAATTCGTTTAACATTACATTGGCAAGAAGCGGACTTAGTGGTCCTCCTTGTGGAACACCGAAATCATTTGTTGTCCTTATTCCTTTGATCATAACACCTGCATTTAGGAATTTATGGATTAAGGAGATTACACGTCCGTCGTGAATTGTTTCACTCAATATCTGGATAAGCTTACTATGGTTTACCGTGTCAAAGTACTGTTCTAAGTCCAGGTCTACTACATACTGGTATCCTTCATTTACATTCTTTTGGCACTTGAGAAGTGCCTGATGTGTACTTCTATGTGGTCGGAAACCGTAGCTATTGTCTGAGAACTTTCTTTCATATATAGGGACTAGGACCTGCGAAATGGCTTGTTGGATGACTCGGTCTACTACCGTTGGTATTCCAAGTTTCCTTGTTTTCCCGTTGTCTTTTGGTATTTCTACCCTTCTAACGGGTTGGGGCTTGTATGTCCCATTTCGAATGGAGAGGACGAGTTCCCTCTGGTGTTCAGTTAGGTATGCCAAAAGTTCACCTGTTTTCATTCCATCGACACCGCCCGCACCTTTGTTTTTCTTTACCTTTTTATAGGCACGGTGCAGGTTATTACTTGAAAGGATTCGTTCGAGCATCCATTCGTTCTGTCTGTTGGTGTTAGTGGTGTTGTTTTCAGTTATCCTCTTGAAACTATGCCCTCTGCCATATCCTTCCTGTTCCGCAGTATCTTTTTGACAGCAGGTTTCTTCCTGTTTTCTGCATTTGTTCGTTTCTTCGGTAACTTTCATTGACTTCCACTTCCTTTAGTTCAGCCCTTCCTTCGATGCTCCAGGCATCTCCGTACTATGGCTTCTGCTGACTTCTCACGGCAAATCTTGTTTCAACCAGGTTTCATACTCTGTTTCCACCTGTCCATGAGACCTCCCGTGGTAAGGTGATTCACTTTCATTCCATGTACCCGCACCATTTACGTTTCCACATCCGGATAGCTTTTGGGCTTTGACTTGTTCAGCAGCCTTACCCTGTGAGAGTACGCCTAATGATGTTCGTGTTCCTCGGGTCAGAATTTTGCCTCCAGCTTCCTTCAGATTCCATCTCACGATGGACACCCTTGCTCTTGGCTAATGGTTGGTCGCTACCTACCCCCATAGCGGACTTACACCGCCTAGCGAATCGCCATGCACGGCGCACTGTAAAAACGAGAGGCATGCTTAAAGCGTGCCTCTCGTTTTTGCTAAAGAGAATAAGCGCAGGCCACTTTTCAAAAACGGAGATGTCGCCGTAAGCACGGGCCTCAGTGGTTCCATCCAGCTTTAGGAAAAACCGCCTGCCTGCCAGAAGCCGCTGAAAAGCTCCAAAAGAAGAAAACGGTGGGACATCACCATAATCGTGTCTCACCGTTTTTTTTCTATATTTTGTTCAGTACCTCGGTATTCTTGGCGCCGTTTTTCATACCCGCGTGTTTTTTCTTCCTATCTGTGTTCAGTGCCCCCGCCTGTCATCCTCTGATTTCTTTTAAAATTTCCTTTGCCGTAGCAAGATCAATTGTCCCGCTTTGTTTTAGTTTTTCTGCAACCCGGTCAATTTCGCTTCCGGAGGCACCTGCTGTGATAGCGAGCGATTTGGCGTGCAGTGCCATATGCCCTTTTTGAATCCCGTCTGTTACAAGAGCTTTGATGGCGGAAAAGTTCTGGCCAAGCCCAGCGGAGACAATGATCGATTCCAGTTCTTTTGCATTTTGGTAACCCAGCAGCCGCTTGCTGAAACCGGCAGCAGGGTGGATGCTGATCTGGCCGCCGACTGTCCCGACCGGAAGCGGAAGGGTGAGGCTGCCAAGCAGGTCTCCGTTTTCTGCCTTGCTCCAAATAGAAAGGGAACGATACTTGCCGGACCTTGCTGCATAGGCATGGGCACCCGCTTCAATTGCGCGCCAATCGTTTCCGGTTGCGATCACAACGGCATCAACGCCGTTCATAATGCCTTTGTTATGCGTTGCAGCCCGGTAAGGATCCGCGTATGCAAATTGGGCGGCTTCAATGATCCGGTCGCGGACTTCTTCACCGGACATGCCGTTTTTTTCAAGCAATGACACGGGAATCCGGCATTCGGCCGTTGCCAGGCATTCAGTGGCATAATTGGAGAGAATGCCCATTAATGCCCGTCCCCCTGTCCACTCTTCCAAATGCGGTTTGATCGCCTCCGCCATGGTATCGATGATATTCGCACCCATTGCTTCCAGCGTATCAATATGGAGATGGACAACAAAAAAAGCAGGTGTGCCGGCTTTTTCATCAGCCGGGATCAGACGGACTTCCAATTTCCGGGCCCCGCCGCCCCGCTTCACAATCGAAGGCTTGGCTTCATTTGCCGTTTGCAAAAGTTCTTCCTCATGGGCCATCACCACCGTTTTCGCACGGATCGGATCCGGAACTTCCATTAACGCCACCTGCCCGATCATCATACGATTGCTCACTGTCGTTCGGAAACCGCCTGCCTTGTTGATGATTTTTGCCGCCGAACTTGCCGCCGCCACAACAGAAGGCTCCTCAATCGCCATCGGGACGACATACTCTTTTCCGTCAATCAGAAAGTTCAATGCCGTACCATATGGCAATTCATATTTGGCAATCTGGTTTTCAATCATATGGTCCGCCGTTTCATCCGGCAGCACAAGCCCTTTTTCAAGCAGCGCGGCATCTTCGGCTGAAATGGCCTTCGCCTGTTCCAGCGCCTTGATTCTTTCAAGCCGGTTTTTTTCGTAAAATTTATGCAAAGGTTGCTTTTCCATATTTTCCTCCTCTGTGCGCGATAAAGTGCATACATTTATTTTAACGCATTTCAGGGGGAAAACCAGCCATCCAATTTTCCGTATGTGTCAAGTTTTTCTCGACAAGGTTTAAATATCGGGTATTCCAAGACACTCTTTTTGTACACTTTCGGCTACCGTGCTTTACTTGCTCGGTGTAATTTTCGGAAAAGATGTAATATTTCCGTATAAAGATGGATAACGGGGATGTTGAGGCGCGCGAAATTCACTCGCTTTCCGCGGGCGGCCGGCGAGCCTCCTCGCTCGTACCTCGCTGCGGGGTCTTTCCTGGCTCGCTTTTCCCGCAGGAGTCTCGTAAATTTCGCGCGCCTCAACGATCAGTCCCCACTGAGCCAGGCTTAAAACGAAAGCTCTAATATTTTGCTTAAATGTCCCATTGCCGATGAACTGCTTGAATGCAGGGCAACTGATCCGTGCTTTACGCCCACTGACGGGCGTACAGGCTGCTTGAGTAGTTGAGACATCCTGATGAATTGTTTCAAGTTCCGTTGCTTTCTCTCGCTTCTTGAACGGTGTTTCAGATAGGCTTCTCTCAATGTCCCATTGAGTATGCCTTGTTTGATTTTCACCATGGCTTCTGCGCCAAGTTCACTCCAATGCATGCCCCTTTTTTTCATCCTGAAGGAGATATGCCTTTGATTCGATTCCATCGCTCCTAGGCCTCTCGCACCTTCCGGCACGTTTTTCACCCTGTCTCTCCAGTCAAAAATGCGGTCCCAGTTTTTCAAGATATACGAACGGAATTCCTTGATTTTCTTGAGAGCCTTTTTATCCGTCAAGGTGCTTTCGTGCGTATCCAAATATAACGTGAATTGGTCCAGGTCATGCGTTCTAATCGCTTTTCTAATTTGCTCCTTGATCTCGCTCTTTCCGCCCCCAAATGTCCTTATGATGGCTTGTGCAACGTGGTAGGTATCCAGCTGGTTGAGCACCGGAAATTCCGACTGTGAGAAAGCTGTTTGAAACCGTTCAGCTGTGTATCCCGCACCTCCATCACTGTTTGTAATGACATGCGTTTTTTCGAGGGAGTAGGTGTTGGCAGCTGTGGCTTGGACTTCATCCCAAAATGTCTGAATGTCTTCCGTCGTCATGATGACTGTGGGCTGACGCAGGGAGACCCTTTTACCATTGGTTTCCCATCCCTCATAGAGAATGGCGTGGTGGACTTCCATACTCTGTTTCTTTTTTAGTCCCCGAACGAATACACCATCTGCTTCAGAAAACAGGTAGTCTACCTTCTTCCCCTCAGGCAGGGAAACAGCTATTTCTAGCTCTTCTACAAGTGCCTTATCGGCTTCCGCCTGAGTTTTCCCTACGTGTTTTACCATGTTCCCTACAGTTGTGTGACTAAGACTCACTGCTGTCCACTCTTTTAAAATATCAGCTACTTCCCGATAGGTGTTCTCACTTGCCAACTCTGCCACCTTTAATTCCACTAACGGGCTGTATCGTTGGTGTGGTACCAGCCCTAACCATTCATCCAGAGGATAATGGGAATTTCCTCTCTTGTCATGCATTAATGAGCGTTTAAAGGTCACACTTCCAAATAGAAACTGAATGTTTCTGTTATCACTCCGGCAGTACACCCAGCCCTCCTCTAACTTCTCCTGTTTAATTGTTTTATCTAACTCTTCAAATATTTCCCCAACCCATTGTGTAAAAGCCTTCTGCATCAGAAGTTTAAGCTGTTCTTCAAATTCGATAAGACTCTTTGTATCCTTTAATAATCCAGCAATTATTGATATAATATCCATGGGAAGACCTCTCTCTCTAGATGTTCATCTTGAAGTGTACAATTAGATGATAGAGCGTCTTCCCATTTTTTTCCACTCATATGCCCCTTCGAGTAAAATTTTACACATACAATTTTCCAGCTTGCCATCTTCCTTCGTGCGTTTTTTTATCTTAATAGCCACGTAGATAATTTTTTAATAATTTAGTTTACTCAGAAGAAACGGGGTGCTCTCCACTTCATAGTTGAATTATAAAAATTTTGCCTTTTTCTCGGTATCTCCGAAAAAAGCCGGAGATTTTCGTTAAAACGCATATTCCGCACGTAAATTTTTCTATTTTGTGATTTTTTTAAAGGAATTTTCTCCTTCTTTGTAGAATTGAATGATTATCTAACTAGAGGAAGATGAGGAAATTTTTATGTCAGATCAAATTTTAACCTTACATGTGGGGCCGTCTCAACTTTTATCTAAACTGTGCAGTTCTGAAGAGTAAATTCATCAATTTTTAGATGTTTTATGATAAAATGACTTATCCACATTTAGAAAATTTTTCCATCTATTTTTTCTGCTTTCAAAGTCAAAAAGAGCCGAATTTGCAAATTTCTTTTTTAAAATTGTGGATAACTTCAAAAAAACCTTTTTTTACATCACATCCTTTGCTATAATATAACCATTAAGTAAACCTTACTTGTATTGGCTTACTTAAATGGGTGAAATCCTCGTCTGTTAAAATGCGTGTCCGAAACGATTCCAACAGATTTGAGGATTTTTCTTTTGCCGTTTTTTTGAGTGCTTTTAAGATTGACGAACCTTTTTCAAACAGCTGTCTAATAATATCTGTTATTTGAACTAATAAATAATGATTTTTCATGGCTGTGTAGTTTTGGCTATTGGCATGTTCTATATTGTAACGATTATTTTTTTGTTCGTTAAATCCTTGATTTTCAATCTTCCAGCGGCTTCTTCCTGCAGCGATGAGTCGTTCCACGTTCTTTTTCGTGATTTTAATATCCGTTATAAATACATATTCTTTCGATTTCCCATCCTCTGTTTTCATTGTGGCCTCCATCAGATTGACCGTTCTGTCTTTGTAGGCAATATCATTCACCCAAACTAATGAATTCTGATCCTTACTTTGTTCCAGCTCTTTTATTGCCTTAAACTCCGTCGAGATACTTTTAATTCTCCCTTCCTTAAATCTGCATATATATTTCCATTTGTGCGCCCTGCACAGATTAAATACCGTTTCACATGCATAGAGACTATCTCCCAAGATACAAATCGGTAGTCTTTTAAATATTTTTTTTATTTTCTTTGCCAGCCTGTCGAAGGCTTTTAATTCACAATCTTGCTTAGAAACATTTTCTGATTCATTTTCGATAAATTCGGAGGCAATACTGAAGACCATATCCCCCACGACAAGCTTGGCTTCAAGTACATGGTGCATATAAAGTACGTTCGTTTCTCCTGTTTCTTTATTTGTATATGCCCGTCTCAGGCAGTGTTTACAATGTTTCTCATGAAAGGTGTGTAATCCAGTTCCATCAATGATGACACCCCAGTACTTTCCTTCAATTCGATAAGACTCGAGAGACCTTTTTTTCAATAATTCTTTAATCATATACGTTCTAATTTTTTCTAATTCATTTACATCTAAGCCAGATAAAAAGTCGTTAATTGTATCATAATGTGGAAGTTCTTCAAGAGAATCTAAGCCTAACACCTTCCCTACATTTTTAATACATTCTTCTTTATTAAAACTCTCACTCATGTTTCTCATGGATTTTAGGCCGGTCATATTTTTCAACATCATCGTAAATAAAAGGACCTCTGGACCATAAGTGATATAGCTTTGATGTCGGTGGTCTGCTACCTTTTTTAGGTTATTCATCAGGTCTTTGAAAAAATGCTTCTGAATTTTAAGGAACTCGAAAAAATAATTTGCTTCTTTTTCACGATTTCTTTTTTCTTTTCTAGTAACCAAAATAAAAACCCCCTCAAAACAGCCAAGTTTAATTAGGGCTTGCTGAACGAATCAAATTTTAGCTTGTATTCGACTTGTCACTAAGCCATGCCAAAATATTCGTCCAGCAAGCTCTAATTATTTAAATTATTACATATTTGGCCGCTTTTTTGGGAGGTATATTTAAATTATCACGAAAAATTTTTACTCCTCAGAGCTGTAAACTGTGTGATGAAATAGAACTCGAAAAGACCATTAATAATTTAGTCAAATGGGATTCTGTCCGTTGTCATATCTCACCCGGAACAAGGATTAAAGCCCTTGTCTTAAACATTTTATGCAGTGGCAAGCCCCTTTATAAGGTTCATGAATTCTATCAAAACCTAGATTCTGAGATGCTTTTCGATACATCGATTTCACCCGATCAATTAAATGATGATGCATTAGGAAGAGCATTAGATTACTTGTATAAAGCCGAAGCATGGAAAGTATATTCCACCCTTGCATTAAAAGCATTAAAAAAATTGAATCTTCCTATTGGTGTACTCCATAACGATACAACATCAATTTCTGTTTACGGTGAATATAAACAACCGAAGGAAGATGGACTGCAAATTACGTACGGGTATAGTAAGGCCCATAGGCCTGACTTAAAACAAATCGTTCTGGGGATGGGGGTCACACCTGAACGAATTCCTATTCTTGCAAAAGTAGAAAATGGGAATACTTCGGATAAATCTTGGAATGTGGAATTCATTCAAAAGATGAGAAAAATCCTTTCCCATGAAGATTGGAAAAATCTCATTTATCAAGCCGATTCTGCATTAATCACAACGGAAAATCTAGCGGAAATTCAACAACAAAATTTATCGTTTATTTCCCGTTTACCTGATACATTCGGTTTAAGCACAGAACTAAAGAAAGAGGCATGGTTGCTCAATAACTGGGAAAGGGTAGGCTCACTTAGCAATAAAAAAGACGCAGCTATTTACCAAATTCAAGCTTTTGAAAGACAAATTCAAAACCTTCCTTACCGGTTTCTTGTTGTCCACTCAAACAATTTAGATCAACGAAAAGAGAAAACCCTAAATCGGGCGATCGAAAAGGAAGAAATAAAATTAAAAAAAGAGATAGAAAAACTAAGTAAAGTTATCTTTCATTGTAAAGAGGACGCACTAGAAGCAATTCAATCTTTTAAGAAAAAACAAAAGGCTTCATATTTCTGTTATAAACTAAACGTCCAGATGAGTGATCAACCTATCAAACGAAAAAAGAGAGGAAGACCTAAAAAGGACGAACAGACAAAACGAGAACAAATCTATCAGATACAACTGGAATCGTTTGAAAAAGATCATGATTTTATCGAAAATAAGAAAAGAATGCTCAGCACTTTTGTTTTAATCACAAATAAATTAGACGAGGAGACACTATCCAATCAAGAAGTTTTGAGGGTTTATAAAGGACAGTCGGCCGTTGAGACCCGTTTCCGATTAATCAAAGATTCACAAATGATTGATGCCATTTACTTGAAAACCCCGGAAAGGGTTGAGGCCTTAGGGATTGTGTATGTGATGGCTTTATTAATCTATGGAATTTTAGAATATCGAGTTAGAAAAGAACTGAAAGAAAAGAACCTATCTCTAATCTTGAAAGGAAAAAGGAAACTCTATCAACCCACAGGTCAAGCATTGTTAGAGCAATTAGAAGATATCACCGTGATCCTTATAAATCAAAATCGACAAAAATTAAGGCTCTTACCCGATAATATTGATTCACAAGCCAAAAAAATCATTGAATTATGCGGGTATGATCTATCAATATACGTGTCAAAAAATGTCGAAAATAAAGGCGAATAACACACAACAGGAGGAATTCATGAAAAGAATGTCGAATTCAATAGAACTTTATCGAAAATTCCTCAAAAATAAGAAGATATCATCCCACCAAAATGTTTAAATATAGTTCATTCAAAAATTAAAATGAATTTTATTTAAGACGTGCGAAATGTGGGTTAAAAGATATAAGAAAATTGTTATTTTCTATGGCGGTTTTATCATACATTCGTATAATTAATCTTAGAAAGGGAGTGGGAAAAGCGATGCTGGATCACTTCACCGATGCATAAATACCAGCGGAGATTAACGCTACACGGTTGTATCAAACCCTTCCGCCAAACCGAAAAGAGGTGGAGAGGATTATCTTCTTCCTCGCTAAAACGATATCTTAGCATCGCACAAACACTATGAAAAAAATACTGTTGATTTTCTTCTGGGCAGCTGTTGCATTGTATCTTTATTTCGGAGACAGATTTAATCAAACACTTCATCTTGTTTCCGGAGCTGTTTTATCCGTAATCGGTACAGTCGTTGTTGTATGGTATTTCGTAAAATTATTTAAACGCAGGGAATCATATGACAAATAAAAAGTTCGACCAGGCCTCTTATAATAACAAAAACAGAGAGCACAGGCGCTATTTACCCCTGCGCTCCTCCGCCCGTTCTTTTATTCGTAACATGGCAACAGAAGAAGATCTGAATGAACTTGAACAACTCATCAAGGAAAAAAGAAATATTCCTAAAGATTGTTGGCTGCACAGGAGCTGTCCCAATAGTCGATCAATGGCTGATGGGAGTCCCTCATTTATTTAACCGGCTGCTGATTCACTATATGGGACCAGCAGACAGATAAAGCGAGGAGTATGCCTTCATCATTTGCAGGTTATGTCCTTGCAGCTATACGCCTTCTGCCTCCAATTAACAGTAGAAATGCAATAACAATATAAACCACTGCCCCCGTAAGGCATCCTCTTAATGTGAGATGGGCATCCACTTCCGGCCCGCTACTGATAAAACTAATAAAATCGATTGCTGCATGAAGCATGATCGGGAGTATTAAACTTCCCGAGCGAAGATATAAGGCACATAAAACTAGGCCTAAACAAGTAACCTGGATGACCTGCAACGTTGTAATATAAAATGATTGATGAAAAAGGTTAATAAAATGAAATCCGCCAAAAATCAACCCGGAATACAGGCAGGCTTTTATTCTCCCTGCATAAGCCGCTTTTCCTTCGTTTAAATAGAAATTGATTTTAGAAAAAATAATTCCCCTGAAATAATATTCTTCGAAGAGCGCGACAATCACTGAAATCCCGCCGGCCTTTAATATATTTAGCAATGCATGACCGGAAGATACCAATATATCAATCATAAAGAAAAAGAAAACGGGTATCATGATCAGCAGTGTTTCTTTAAAAGAAGACTTTATCCGCCATGTTACTTTTTGTTTTAAAAACAACACATTTAAAAAGAAAACACTTACAAGCAGTACCAATTCTTCAACAAATACTTTCGTGATGTCTCCAAAATTTGCGACAAAGGTGAATCTTAAACAAATTAGAACAAAGGCAACCCATGCCATCGAACAAATCATCACCCAACAATCACGCGTTTTTCTCATGAACGCCCACCAGCCATTCGTATCATTTTTCAAACCAAATATGATTTTAACATAATCTCAGGCTGTATTCCGGCGTTCGCTTTTTATAAGCTGTGTCATATGGCTGATCAAGGAAAAAAGAAACATTCTTAAATGCTAGCAACCCTCTAGCATCCCGCTGTAATGAACATTTAGGAAGCCCCTTTTTGGCCATTTTCAAATCATTTTAGCTACAAAAACGATGGCATAGGCAGAAGGAATAAGCAGGAATAGCGATGCGAATGTGCCCACTGTTTTGCTACCTACCATTGCAACAACCACTTTTCTAAAATCCTCTTCACTGCATTTGCCATCGATCACATCATCGGTCATGATGGATAGCTGCGGATCAATGAAGATCGACATCAAAATGGTTGCAACTCCATTAATAATGGAAGATAAAGTGATGCATGTTGCCCTTAAATCCGGTTCAAGACTGCCCGCATAAATCGGCGCCAAAGAACCAACTGTTAATAAAGCAACTGTTACCAGATTGTAAATAATAATTTTCACCGGCAGCTTTCTAAAGTTGAGCTGTAAAATATTTTCTTTTACAGGTACAGCAACGCAGTCCTTCATATAATGAAGACCTGCCTTGGAAAAACTGTGCAGAACCAGCTTAGGAATAGACCGGTCAGCCGAGAAGTACAAAACGCCCCGGTAAAATAGTCTTTGGAAAGTTGGAATGAGCAAAGCGCCAACTGCAGTGGCTACTCCGGAAATAATGATGATAAGGTTAAAAATATGTAATAAGCCGCTTGTCTCCGTATGACCTTCAACATATTTCGTCAGCAGCGGTACTTGAAATGTCACTGCAATCCTGGAAATCAAGGTTAAAATATTGAAGACGGCAAAAGATACTGCAATCTTCCCTGTTCTTACCCCTACCATTCTGACCGAATAAGCTAGGGTTCCAATCAAGGATATGATGAAATTCAAGATGAACACAATGATCATCTGTAAGGCCATATTTCCACCTCCTGGGGTAAATGATCGTCGGACAATCCTTCCCATTCAAGCCCTTCTATCTTCTGTTCCATAGTCTTTGGTGCCACAAAGCTCAACTTTCATTTTACTAAACCAATTTAGCTACCAACAACTTAAAACCATGATTTCTCCCTCTATCATTGCTCAAAATCTTACCCGGTTAAGCGCCAATGGACGTTTTAGAATAGTGCTGGCTATTCCAATTTCAAAGCCATTGAAACACTTCTAACTTGAAACCCCAATTTTTCATATAATCTTATAGCCGGATTACCCTCATATACATTTAAGCGTATCTCCGTAAGTCCTTCTTCTTTTAAGGAATGTTTTGCGTATAGCATTAATTCTTTCGCTATCCCTTTTCCTCTAAACTCTTCCTTTACAAACAATTCATAAATAAACCCGACTGATTTCTCCGTAAAAGAATCTTTGCTTATACCGGTTAGTATCCATCCTAAAACTTGCTGATCCTCAACCGCAACAAAGTAGCTGCATCCCTTTTTTAAAAGGGATGCAACGATTTCCTTTGCTTTTTCAAGATTTGGCTTTGTTTCGCCCATTGTCCCCTCATAAATCGCCTGCGAAGTAAGACGTTGAATTTGTTTCATTTCCAATTGATTCGGCAATCTTATTTCCATTTATCCCTCTCCCTCGGATCAATAGAACTGAAATCCCCCAATCTTGAGGGCCATTTTTAATCCTCTCGATATTTTTCTTGGTACATCGTTTTCTCCACGAGAAATTCGCTAAAACTGCTTTTCATCTTTACCATAATGAAAGAAAATACCACAGACGTATCTTGCTTGCACTTATACTGTTTTACAATGATTAATCTCTAAATCCTCATTTCTTCTTTGATAGCTTTATCTTTTAAAATATCTAACTTAGGCGTGATGAAATAGAAAATAAAGGTCCCTAAAAGTCCGATTACAGTTAATATCCAAGCCATAACGAAGGGTGACAGGAATCCACTTAACGAGACAGTTATTCCGACTATGATCATACATAAGTCGTATTGTAAATTATAAAATGCTAAATATGCACCTCTGGCGTTTTCAGGAGGAATGGTTGCCATGTAAGATTCTTGAACAGGAGCCAATAGTACTTCTCCTAAAGTATGAAGCGCCATCATGATAAATAAAACCCAAATATTATTTGAAAACGCAATCCCGGAAAATCCAATTGTATATATAAAACAATTGACTACTAATATATTCTTATCTTTATATTTTTGTGTTAATTTGGCCGAAAACAAAGCGATTAATGCTACTAATATCGTGTTTTCACTTCTTAATAGCCCCATCATGGTGGATCCATCAATCTTCCACAATAAAAAATCTTGTATAGGCATATGTTTATCCAGCTTTATTCCAATGTAATTGGTCAATTGGTTTTCTAATGATAACAAAAGGACAGCTGCAGTTAAAAAACTTATAAAAAGTCTGTCCTGGACTACTTTCTTGTAGGTGTAGTAGACTTCTAAAATATGTTTTCTAGGCGTCATTTTTGGTGTTGCTATCGATTTGCTAGGTTTGTGGGTCTCTTTTATAAACAAGAAAATGACGATAAGGATGATCGCTGTCATAAGTGTAAGAATTAAAAATAGCTGAAACAGATACCGTTTGAAGAAAAAGGCTCCGATAATCCCGCCTATAGACATAGAGATATTATTTGCCCAGTACATAATAGAATAAATCGTCTTGCGCTGATCAGGCGTACTGACATCAATAAGCATGGCCTGATTTGCAGGTCCGGCAAGTCCCCAGCAAACACTATTCATACACATTGCGATAAATGTTAATCCATAAGATTCAAACCAAGGGGAATTACTCACTGTCATTATAAAAAATGAACAAAGTCTTAAAGACTCAGCTGTGATCATTACATTTCTTCGGCCATACTGATCCGCAATATACCCACTTAAAAGTGACATTGTAATACCGGTAAATACATTGATGAGGATCAGTAAGCCGGTAATTTTCGTTCCAAAATGATCAGCCAAGTATATAGACATAAAGGGAAGTACCATGTTACCCACTAACCTGCTGGCAAATAATTCGAAAATTCTTACTTTTATATTAACGTGAAAATCTCTAAATTTCATAATTTGATCCTCTCAAGGCCATAAAATCTGATTCGGTAAGTTTATAAATGATTCCTAAGCGAATGATTCATATGTCTTCAACCAGCATCACATCGTGCACATCCGGGATGGTACAGCGTATAATCAGTTTGGCCTCCGCTTTTTCTTCCCCACTTATTCTTTAATAGCTTTGTTTTAAATGCTTTGTGCTGCATTTCAGGGTACTGCTATTGTTAATTCGTTTCTCCAACCTTCCCAATCACATTTACACCATTGGGATCTTTTTGATTTGAAATAAGGATACCACTCATCACTGCTTTACTTATTGTAGGGGTTTCTCCTATTTTTGAGCGAATAAAATGAACTGGACTGTTTAATAATTTAGATAAATCTCTTTCGAATCCCTCTTTTTTTAAAATTAACTCCAATCCCTCCATTTTTTCACTGGATCGTGTTCCATCTATTGAGTCGGCATTACTTTGAAGCTCAATTCTAAAACCATAGGGCGTTCCTATAAAAGTTCTTCTATCATTCGTGTTAACTGGCCAGTTCATGCTCCGGGCATTGTGACAAATTTTATCGAGTTCTTTTTTTGTTACTAAAAATCCAATGTGATCAAACATAACCTTTTTCCCAAATCCAAAAGTGATGTTCATTGCACCTCTCCTGACTTCAATTATCCTGAAAGTAATAGGTTTGTTCCGGAAATCATCCCATTCCAAAGGAGGATTGAAAGTTTGATATTCTCCTTGGTATTTCCCCGTCCGAAGTGAAGTTCGAAAAACATTCTCTACATAGAATTTTTCTGTTTCCTCTAAATGAGGTGTCCAAAAATGATAATGGAATAGCAGCATATGAACCCTCCTCAAGTTTTCCCAAATTACTCTAAAATCAAGTACAGATTCTAACACTGAGCTGGCAGGGCAGGCTGGATTTGTATGTATTTCCCGGTACGCTTAAATGAACCAAGAACTCCTTTGGTAAAAGATTCTGCAAAACAGTCCCCTTTTTCGTTAAACACTATGGCCGGATTATTCATTAAATCCTGTTTTTTGTATTCATTTTATCATATATTCTAAATATTATTAAGAAATTTTTCAACTTAAATCTTGTTCCCTCGACAAGGAATAGAAGAATGAAAAGTATTGTATATTGGCTGTGGAACGAAGGATTGCGATATGGAAAACGAAGGCGAAAGAAAAAAACTTAATGGTGGTAAGCTGAAACACCAGTCAAAAAGATCTTTAGCAAATAAAACTCGTTTGATCATGTCTGGTGCATACCGGCTTACACAATGGACTTGCCTGCTTGATTTTTGTAGATGACGCTTTTGACCGCCATATGACGGCCGAACTGGCTTAAAGGCAATGAAAACCGCTTATCAGGCTCGTAACTACTTTTTCCTTATTGGTTTTTCCAAATCTTGATTTACATCCACAACAGTGTTATTTTTGCAGCAGGAAAGACAATAAGAACGTGAAAATCCTGGCAGTAAAATGAGCATAAAAAACAGATGACTGCCACTGGAGGTATAACATGAGTTTTGTTTTGCCTGTTTCCGTTAAAGGCATTATCATACATAACGGTCACGTATTACTGCTAAAAAACGAACGCAATGAATGGGAGTTGCCGGGAGGAAGACTCGAGAAAAACGAAAGTCCAGAAACATGCGTGAAACGTGAAATCAAAGAAGAACTGAATTTAAAGTGCAGCGTTGAAAATATTATTGATTCGTGGGTATATGAAGTCCTTCCAAATAAATTTGTGTTTATTGTAACATATTTCTGTGTATGCGACAATTTGTCACATATTCAGATAAGCGAGGAACATATAGAATACAAATGGATTAAAATAAACCATTTAGAAAACGAACTTATACCAGAAGGATACAGGCATTCAATAACAGCGGCGGCAAAATTGGTTTACGAAAAAAAAGGATAGTCAGCAAACCCTTATAATTTGGGCTTGCTAAACGAATCTAATTTTGGATTGTATCCGGTTTGTCAGCATGCTGTTTTCGATTTTATATGAGAGTATTTACGATGTTACAGGCTCCTTGTAGCCCAAGGATTTGAAATAGAAGTGACCAGACGAAAACAATCGAGATCTACAAAAATGAGGTTGGACAAAGCCCCCACCCCAATACAATAAAAGCTGGAGAGCCTGCACCATCAGTGAGTTAAAATAGTTTTAGGCCCATTCTTAATAACACAAATGGGCCTGTTTACGTGCAAGGTCTTGGAGATTCAGACCGGCTTCGTCTTATACCGGGTGACCCTGTTGAAGCATTAAAAAAAGAAAAGGGAGAAAGGCCGTTAATACTACCTGTTATTGACTAAGCTGCTTTTCTAATATCTCTCCCGGAAGCCCATCCATCTCACAAATCTTTACAGTACAGAAACCATTTTTTAACAGAATCTTTTTTGAAGCAGTGTTATTTGGATCTATGATTGCAGTAAGCTTATGCAGACCGGCATGATTGGCTGCGTTGATTAATTTACTGGCAATTTGACCGCCGTAACCTTTTCCCCAATATTCAGGGAGTAACATATATCCAATTTCAGCCTCACTCGGCACTTCTTCATTTAAAACCAGGCTTCCGAGCCCGATGAATTTTTTTAAGCCGACATAAACTTTAAATGTCCCAAACTGTTTAAACTTTTGGTTTCGATCTAATACTTTTTGATATTTTTGCATTGCTTCCTCTATTGACAACGCCCGTTCCGTTATCATTGCCATTACATCCGGGTTAGAGTAAAGTTTTAAATAATCATCAAAATCATCAGATCCGAACTTTTCTAAATGAATTTCTTCCATTGTAAAAACCTCACAATATACAGTTATTAAACCGGCCGGGCTTTCTAAAAAACTGAACCGCCCGGTTGCAGCATGACGTATGCCTCATATTCCCATCGAACCTTGAATAAATCATCACTTGTCAAACGAAATTGCTTTTTCTCTCCTAAAAAAATCATAAGCATTTTCTAGTGCGAATTTGCTCTGACAAATTGCGGAAATTCTTTCGTTTTGGAGTAAAAAACAAATGAATACTTCAGGGCTTTCGCGTTTCCCGATTCCATGCATGACAGAAGTCCCCAATTTAGTTCCATGTTACCGCCCAACTCTTTTTTACTATTTTTGTGTCCGGTCAGAAGAAAGTAAACTATAAGAGTAAGAATCGTAAAATTTACCATTTACACAAGTCCAATGGCGCAATATTCCTTCTCTTGTGAAGTTGAACTTTTCCAGTAGCTTACATGATGCAGTATTCTCCAAAAAAACATATGCCGAGATTCGTTCCAGATTCCACTTGTTAAATATTTCATTCAGAAACAGCCCTAGCATTTCAGTAGCCAACCCTTTTCTCTGATGCTCAGGCGCTACAATATAATCAATTTCAGCTCGCATATTTCTTGCATTGTATCTTTTGAGCGTGATGATTCCGACAAAATCGTCTGTAGCTTTTAAATAAGCTGCATATCTTATGCCGGTTCCTTCTTTTTTCATTTGAATATTTTGTTCTATAATTTTTAAAACCTCCTGCTTGTTTTTAGCAGCCATTCTTCCAAAAAATCTCATGACTTCTTCATTAGCATATAAACTGAATAAACCGTCTAAGTCTTTTTCAGATATGCTCCTCAATATAATTTTATTATTTGCTAATAATGGCATAATATGATCCCTCATTTTTTAAATATTTGAGTCTATTATAATGAAAAGGTGACACAAGAACGAATGATAAGACATTGTTGTTGTGTAAAATATTACCCATTGAGAAAATTACCCCCCTTTTCCTACAGGGAAAAAATCATTCAGATACACCAACTTTATTACTATGATTTATCCTTAACATCCCGTACAATGCATGACTTAAAACATTTAAAAGGCGGCAACTTTGGCATTGATGCCAAACGCCAAACACTTTATAATATTTATTATCAAAAAATTCTTTCCAAAGGAGCCGTTGTCCAATGTGATGTAAGCCTCTTAAACAGCTATAAAAACTGAATAAAGGGGCTTGATCACAGTGAAGCAACGCTCATTCGGATGTCTGGTGTTTGGCCAGTGCCTGGCGAATGCAGGGGATGTGTTTTATATTGTCGCATTGATTTCCCTTGTCTATTCTGTCACGGGATCGACGCTGTTTGTGTCGCTTGTTCCATTCACCAACACGTTGACGATGTTTGTCAGCGGCTTGATTGCACCGATATTGTTGGACCGTTTTTCGCTCAAAAAGGTGCTGGTGTATTCGCAGTTGATCAAAACATTGCTCTTAATGGCATTAGCTGTTTACGCAATGGTTTTCATTCAGCCTGCTACAATTACCTTGCTGTTTCTGCTCGTTGGGCTGATTTCATTTTTTGACGGGTGGGCTTCACCTGCCAGGAGTTCCATGATCCCCCGGCTTGTTCCACGGGATCAGCTCGTAAAAGCAAACAGCCTTGTCTCTATTACAGACCAGTCCATCCAATTAGGGGGTTGGGCGCTTGGCGGGATCATCCTGTCCTCATTCGGTTCAACCGGGATGTTTTGGATCACCTTTAGTGTGTATATGCTTTCCACCTTGATGATGGGTTTCATTGTGGACAGGAAGCACGCAAACTGGCAGGAAAAACAGGGTAATGCTTTGAGGAAAGCAATGGTGGAAGGATGGCAGATCATTTTTAAAAACAGGGCGTTAAGAACGATTCACTTGCTGATGGTTTTTGAAACAGTTGCGAGTACGGCCTGGCTGTCTGCCGTCCTGTATGTTTTTATTCGGGAACGCTTGAAAACAGGGGTTGCGTGGTGGGGGTACTTAAACACGGCCTTTTTTATCGGCATGTTGCTGGCCGGCTTTGTCGGCTACAGGTCCGCCCTCATCAAAAACCGGCCGATCCTGACTGTGGTCACCGGTAGTGGGATGGTGTGCCTGACCACACTGTTTTTCGGTTTCAATACTGTTCCATGGGTAGCATTGCTGCTCATTGCGGCCAACGGGATATTCGACCAGCTTAAAGGTATCTCTTTACAAGTGATCTTGCAAACTACTGCAGACGACCGGATGCTGCCGAAAATCTATTCCACCCAAAATGCTTTGGTCACACTCGTTTTCGGGCTTTCTACCGTGGCGGCCGGGGCAGTCTCAGACCGGTTCAACATTATTTTTACATTCATCGGTGCATCCGTGCTTTTGATGATTTCTTTTGTTATTCTTTTAAAAAAGAAAAATACTTTAATCACGGAACAGCATGAAACCACCTCAGATGTACAGTAAAATAGAAACCTGCTCTCACTTCGAGCAGGTTTTTGCCAATTCGGGTGATAAAGCGGGAAGGCGGGAAGATTGGATCAGGAGGAGATCTGGTTGAAAAAATTTGCGGTTATTGAAGTGGTATTTGGATTGCTAGGTGTTCAAGTATTAAAACCATTTGCATCAATCCCACTTGATCACACTCCTAACCAGTTGTCTTAGGATTTCCAAACTCATTGGAAAACATTGACTTGGTGACGGGAATAACCTGGCCGATTCCTTTCTTTGCATGCGTTGTTCTGTTCATACTTGGGTTAACAACGCTGGGGATATTAGACCCTTTTCACCTCTCCCAATTCCGATTTTGTCATGAAATGGATGGATCTACGAGAAAAGGCACTGCCTCTGTTTCTAAAGACGGGTTATAGTTGTAGTGTATTTTTTATTAAACAATGCTTCTTTGGATCCATTTATTTTTTCGGCTATAATACTACTAAAAATAAATGATGAAACAAGATATTTCGTTATTTTCATGAGAATATCCCCAATAATAGTAAACATCTGTGCCTTTCACGTAATGTACTTTGACTTTCTCTTGACTTGGTTTATCCCATACTTCCTTTACATGCTTAGAACTTTTCCCGAATATTAAATTACCTTGAAGCACGAGAGCGTTTAATTGACAATCCGCTGGTTAGATAGAACTGTCTCGATAAAACCTCTAATTAGGGCTTGCTGAATTGAATAAGCAAAATTTCTAGATTTGGCAAGGATGCTGGCAGCTTTGGCAAGAATTAATGCAAGGGTTTTATAAAAAATGAAGGGAAAAGCTTACACTTTGAAACGCGCCCTATGTGAAGAAAGGACGTCGTTTTTTCGTGCTTCCTTAACATAGACGCGCTCTATGTAAAGAAAGGACGTCTTTTTTTCACGCTTTCTTAACGTAGACGCACTCTATGTAAAGAAAGGACGTCTTTTTTCCACACTTCCTTAACATAGACAGCCTCTATGTAAAGGAACAATGTCATTTTTCCGCGCTTCCTTAACATAGGGCTTACTGAATAACCAAAATCCCCAGATTTTTACAGTATGCTGACAGCTTTGGCAAAAAGTTCTAGAGCTTGCTGATAAATTGGGTGAAAACTAAAATCGGATTCGTTCAGCAAGCCTTCATTAGACATTTGGCGAGTTAGGGGAGCATATAGATAAAAGCCCACATCTTCCATCAATTAGGAAAAGTGGGCTTTTATTGCCGCTAAAGGCCATTCAGTACTTTGCTTCACCCCAGCACTTCTTCCGCAATAAGCCTGTAAGAATGGATCCGGTCCTGGGGAGAATGGGCAATCGTCAAAATCATGATTTCATCCGTTCCGTATTTTTCCTGTAACCTGGTGAATGCCGCGTGTACTTGTCGCGGATTCCCGATTACCATGTTTTGCTTCATTTTTGCCAATTTCTCTTTGTCTTTTCCGGTTAATGGATAAGATTTTGCTTCTTCAATAGACGGCACGGATGCTTGTCCCCCTTTTTCCGCCTGCAGCTGCCATATCAGGGAACTCCATGCCACTTCTTCCGCTTTCTCAGCTGTTTCGGCACATACTGCGGAAACGGTTAACAAAGTTTGTGGCACATCCCCCGGCTTACGGGGCGTAAAAGCCTGCTCATATTGCTTTAAAATTGCCGTGCCATCCTGTTCGCTCATGAACTGGCCAAACGCATACGACATGCCGTACCGGGCAGCCAACACGGCACTTTTGCCACTTGTGCCAAGCAGCCAGGCACGCGGCGGATCGGCCGGGACAGGGGCAGCCTTGACGCGGGAAAAAATATTGTCTTCCGGAAAATCGTGATGGAGAAAATGAAGCAATTCTTCCACCAGTTCCGGCATCTTGTACACTTTTTGCAAAAATTGATCGGATAATGCGCTGGTTGCTTCGGCAGAACCACCCGGCGCCCGGCCAATGCCGAGGTCAATGCGGCCTGGAAACAATACGGAGAGCAAATTGAACACTTCCGCGACTTTGTACGGTTTATAATGCGGCAAAAGCACGGCCCCGGAGCCGATCCGGATTGTGCTCGTATGCGCGCCGATAAATCCAAGCATCACTTCGGGCGCACTGCTGGCAAGACCCGGCAAATCATGATGTTCCGCAATCCAGTACCGCGTGTATCCGAATGACTCTCCTGCACGGGCCAGTTCCATCGCGTTGTTCAGGGCGTCTTTCGCTGTTTGACCGGAAGAAATAGGCGCCTGGTCTAAAATACTGAGTTTCACGCTTTGTTCTCTCCTTCTTTCACTTCCAGCAATGCTAAATGGTAGTCGCCGACCTGGCCTTTTTCATATAGATTCGTAATGGAAGTAGAATATTCCCGGATCGCACCCCTGAAAGCAAGCCCCTTTTCAGGCACTTCCACATCAAATTTTCCCTGATACAGCAAGGTGGCAATATCATGATAATCATCGCTTGTGACCTTGAAGTCAACCACGATCTGCTTCAGCCCCTGTACGTCCTCTTCCCGATAACGTTCCACATCAATCTTCCGTTTGTTTAATACGATATAGGATACCAAAACAACACCTGCTTTCACCTTTTGTCTCCTTTTAGTCTACATGCACGGCTGCACCAAGTACAGGAGAGAGGCTTGCCCGTGCGGCCGGTGTTTCTCGAGGGACGTGCCCAGACTAAAGCAACCCGTTGCGCTTGAAATGCACCTTAGCTGCTTTCTAAAACAAACCGGCCGAATCAAGCATCAATCGAAAGCCTTTAAAAATTGCTCCCCTTCTAGTTGTTTTGCCCAGCGCCTGAACTCGCTATGATTGATAAAGTAAATATTATGGCTTTTTTGCTTGGTTTCCGTGATGAGCTTGCAACTTTTCAAAATGTTCAGGTGCCTGGAGATCGTGGCAGGGTTCAGGTCTAATTTTTCGGCCATCTCCTGGGCTTTGATTCCTTCCTTTCTTGCAATCAAAGACAAAATCCGTATACGCATCGGCTCTGATAACGCTTTGCCAAAAAAGGAGATTTCATCCAATGTGGCCGGCGTGTCATTGATCTCAAAAGGGGAAGGAGCGGGCAATGGCTGGTCCACATATGCTGTAAGATCATAAACGAGATTTAATTCGCCCCATCCCCAAATCAGGATGAACTTTGGTGAAACAAAGTAAGAAGGAAAAAAGCGAACCACTTCGGTTTGCTTATTCTCAGGAAATTGTTCAGGAATCGTTTTTCCCTTCAGCAGCCTTCTCAAAACCTCATTTAGCCCTTTCGTATTCAGGTCCCTTGCCAGTTTGTCATTCGCTTGCTCCCAAAAAGACGCCACATGCCTTGCTATTTTAAAAAAATATTCCTCATAGTATGCAGACCATAAATCGACCAACTCTTGATGCCAAACAGGCCAATTTTCCGCAAAAGCCAACTGTTCCTGGTGCACGAATCCGCCCTTTTTTTCAATTCTTTGCTTTATTTCATTTGACGGTTCGGGCGAGTTTTCAAAAATGGTTTCAATTTCCTCCACCTCCAGATACCGGCCCAATAAGTAATAAAGAAAACGGGGACGATCCATCTGTTGAACCCAATGGATAAAATCCTGAATAGAATGGGGCTGGCTTAGCCCAATCACAAGCTCAGCAAGCTGGGCCCCCATCTCAAAACCGCCGTAGTACCTTTTGAGTAATCCTTGATTTTCCGTATAAAAATTTTGCAAGTTTATATCTTCCCATTCCAACCGCCCTTGCATGAGATAGCATTTTCTTAAAGATGCCATCATTTCAAAGACAGGAGAGGTTAAAAACTCCAATTTAATTTGAAATTCATTTGAATCAGGGGTTAATACTGCCATATGACCACAACTTTCTTATATTTTATCTATTTTCCATACAATACGAGAATAAAAATCATCGATGGCTTTAGCGACAAGTGCTTTGGAATCGGATGAAGCAATGATGTACCCGCCTCTTGTAAACGAGTCACGGCTTCCGGGGATGTGCTCCCCTACTTGATAAGCAATTTTCCATTCCACAACAGGCTCCGGGACAGAGGACCTCAGCTCCAAAGCACTCAATCGCCCTTCTTCAAGCATAAAAAACTTCACTTGTGAAAATTTTGTATGCTGTGGCTGCATATCAAGATTGTGTTTCCCTTCAAAGCTTAATATGCCAAGTTCGTATTGGTTGAGACCGCTGGACAGAAAGTGCAGAAACGGAATAAAGTCCCCGCCCCGGTCTCGTATGTGCTTCAATTACAACCGGGCGTTTGTTGACAACATCCCATTTTACTTCAACATGCCCGGGACCGTATTGAACGCCCAGAACAGTCAGTGCTTTTTTGACGATCTTTTCTATTTGCTGTTTTTGCTCAGTTTCCAGGAGCGCAGGCACAATATGCCCGGTTTCGATAAAATTTGGCATACCACTCGTTTCCTTTTCCGTAATGCCAAGTACCGTATGCGTCCCTTCAGATGAAACTGTTTCTACGCTAAACTCCGGGCCTTCAATAAAAGGTTCCAAAATCCACTCAAGTTTACTTTGGGCATGAGTCCGCAGCCATTTTTCCCAATCCGATTGGTTTTTTATATAAGCAACATTTTGACTGCCAAATCCGTCATTGGGCTTGATGATCATCGGCAACAGACCGGAAATTTTTTCGGGGAGTCTGTCTGCCTTTCCGCAAAAAGTTTGCAGTTTCAAATCATCATGAGATGCAAAAGCATTTCTCATCAGATTTTTGTTTCTTGTCCGCCTTACTGTTTCAAACGGATTGGTTTTTAAATTGTATCGCTCACTCAAGTAAGCTGCTGTTTCAAGTCCCAGTTCCGTAAAACTAAGGATGAGTTTAATATCTTCATACTGGGAAAAAATTTTTTCGACCACTTTATGCGCGGCATCGGTATCCCAAATATCCGCAAAATAGATGGCCTCCGCTAATGCAGTTACTTTTTCAGAAATGCTTTTCTTTGGACGCTCAATTACGATAACATGATACCCGCATGCGTGAGCAGCTGAAATTCCCTCCTCACTCGCGCCCAATAAGATGAGCCGCTTCAATGTTTCCAACCCCCCATCGCAATTTCTTAATTTTCACCTTTTCTCATGGACAGTGATCGCAAAATCAAACTTAAACCGATTATCACAGTCATGACAGTCAACAGCAAGTATAATCTCCCCGGAAAGAATTTCAACAAACTTAACCCTGCATAACTTCCAAAGGACTCCCATAGCCCCCATACAACGCCGGCAATGCCAAAGGCCCATGAAGAGCTCAAATTCCCATGTTTTTGTAAAACCTCTGTATCTATCAATGGTGTCCAAATGATTTCACTCAGGCTGAACAAGAACATAGATAAAAAGATAGAAAACACTGTTCGGTCAATCCAAAGAAGAAAGAAGGAGCTACCAAACAACAAAAAAGACAACGCATACCATTGTTCCTTTTTCAGCTTTGGCTGAACGGAAGGAAAGATTCCTTGGAAGGCAATAACCGTTACAGCATTCAGTGTGAAGACAAGCCCCGTTGTCTTGCCGCTGATTTCACCCGATACATATACAGGCAGAGTGGAAAACATTTGAATATAAAAGAACCAGAGTAAGCCTGATCCGAATAAAAAACGGAAAAACGGACTTTTCAGCAAATGATATCTCTCTAAATACAGGTATTTAAATAGATTTAAACGATTCTCTTCTTTTTCCATGGGTGGTTCAGGAAGTAGACAGGCCACTCCTCCCGCTATAAAGTAACTGCCAGCGGCTAAAAACATTAGCCACAATGATTTTAAATCCAAGATCCAGCCGCCTGCCAAAGGCCCAATCGAAGCTCCGAGGTTTACGGCTATATTTAATAACGCAAATGCGCGCAGGCGCTTATGCTCATTCATAAACGATATTTGCGTTTTCAAGGCGACATTGTATAAAGAGATGGTAGTACCGAGCAATGCGGACAGGGCAATGAATAACGGAAAATATGGAACGATGGGAATAAGCATCAGTATACCACCGCTGGACCATAATCCAAGGATGAGGCTTAAACGCACCCCCAGCCGGTCGATCAACCCGCCAACGAATGCACCCCCGGCTTTTGAAAACAAAGTCAGACTGGCAACAATGATACTGGCTTTGGACAAATCCAAGGACTTGGTTTCGGTTAGCCATAGTGCCAAAAGCGGGGTAAAGATATAGAACCCCAGGGAATTGAAAAATCTTACTAAAAAGGACATCCATCCTTCGTTCACTTTTCTAAACATATAAGGCGCTCCTCTTAAAACTTGCATAAACATCTTTTATGATGCGGGCTGCTTGTTCAACTTGCTCCTCCGATATGTTTCGGTGAACAACAATCCGTACAATGTCGGGTAACCGGGGAAATAATAGGAGCCCTTTTTTCTTACCCAATTCGATTAAATTGTATAAGGAAATCCCACTATCATTTGCACTGGAGGACATACGCTTTTTTTCCGGCAATAAGAGGGCTTCTGTTTCAATGCGCCTCATCCATTTCCGCCGGTTTTCTAAGGGCATAGTCATAACATGTCATCTCCTTTATTTTCATGATTGCGCAATTGTACAATTACACAATCAATTATATAAAGCGTGAAACAACACGTCAACCATAAAACGTACAAAAACCGTTAAATTACTGTCAATGAAGCGCGGCCGCTTTTGGGGTTTCCCTTTTTACCAGTAAAGAACAGCAACCATTTCATTATGGGGATGCCGTTATGTTAAGAATCAAATCCGTTTCATCCCATTACCCCGGTCAGAATACCGCGCGTATAAATGTCCTCCGTATTCGGCAAGCTAACTTAAATGGGCTTTTTAAAGGTGGATAAGATGGACAATTATCGTAACGATAATACAGCCAGGCGATATAAAGCACATGTTAGTATTTTAGGGACTACGCAATTGCATTTAAGAAATCCTTATATCATTGCATGGTGGTCCGCCGCGTTTCCCGGATTCGGGCATTTGCTGTTATCCAAATATATCAGGGGATATGCTTTATTTATCTGGGAAGTTGTCGTTAATTTGAAAGCAAATGTGAACCTTTCCATGATTTACTCGTTTCAAGGAAATATTGACATGGCAAAAGCCGTACTGGACACAAGATGGCTTCTCATGTATATTCCTGTTTACCTTTTTGGCATTTGGGACAGTTATCGCACAACCGTGGATATGAATAAAATTTATCTGTTAGCAGAGCGGGAGGAACACCGTTTTAATTCTTTTTCATTGGGCGCATTGGAGATTAACTACCTGGATAAGCGCAACCCCCTACTTTCCGTTATGTGGTCATTATTTGTCCCAGGATTGGGGCAGCTCTATATACACAGAGTTTTAACAGCAATTTTTGTCATTGTATGGCTGGTGGTGTTTTATTACCAGTCCCATTTCCAGGAAGCGGTTATACTTTTATTTTGGGGCAAAATAAAAGAAGCAACTTCGGTTATAAACCCGGAATGGCTTCTTTTCATCCCTTCACACTTTGGGTTTGCCGCTTATGATTCGTATATGAATACAGTCGAAAACAACAAACTTTTCGATAAAGAATTACGACAATATTTAACCCGGCATTACCAGCCGGACGGTTTCCGGATACGAAAAGGACAAAAAGTGAAGTGATTGGTTTGCAGCTTTTTTCTACATTCGAAAGTAACGGATTTTTGGAAATGGCCATTTCAACACTGGAAAAGAAAGGGATTCCGAAAGAAAATATATTTGCGGTCCCGCTGGATAACCGAAAAGAAGAACGGAAAATTTTTGATACGCTCCACCGCTCGGACGGTACAAGCCTAATTGATATCGGCATGGGGATCGCCACTGCATTTTCTGTAATCGGCGCAAGCATCGGCTTTAAACTCGCCTGGGGGCCCATTTACTGGGGGCTGATTAGTGCATTTGCCGGGTTTATTGTGGGTTTTGCCATCCGGCTTGTAATGGAGCTGTTCATAAAGAAAAAGAAGCGTGTTTTAAAAGGGAAACACGCTGAAATCATTTTAATTGTTGAATGTGATTTGTCACAAGCAGAATCGGTTGAAAATATACTTTGGAGCCATTTTGCATTAGGGGTAGCAAAATTAAAATAATGGGTTTTGTAAGTACAAACAGGCCATACTCATTGCCAAGGGGATGGCCTCTCTTTACATCGTGAAAAACATTCCGCAGTGTTTTCCCTTCCCCTTGCCATTCTCTCAACAAGTGTACATGCATGGCGAGTGACCATAAATTTATCCGTCATGAAACAAATGTGATATAGAGCAGGTCCAATATTTCCTCGGGGGAATATCCGCGCACTTCCCGTTGATACAAGTAGGCATCACTTTTTAATGCCTCGAGCAGCATGTCCGCTTTGAAGACATTGTTTCGAACGGCTTCTTTTTCATTATTCATCTCATGATACAGTTCTACCAGCAACCGGTGCAATTCATCATATAAAGGGCTGCGTGTTCCTGCCTTTTTTCGATTTGTTGTACCGGCGTCCTCCACACCTTTAAGCAATTGCATTTTGCTTTCCCTGAAACGGAGAAATATACGGAGAGCGCCTTTTAATCGCTGTTCCGGCGGCTCTTTCCGATTGTGTTCCAAATACGTTTGAATGTCTTTGAAACACGAAACCACATTGCCTTTTATCAAATCCAGACATAATTCTCCTTTATTTCGATAACGGCGGTACAGCGTTCCCGGCCCAATCCCGGCTTCTGTGGCAATTTGATTCATGCTGACTTGTTCAACCCCGAACTGCTCAAACAGCCGGATTGCGGTAGCCAATATACGTTGGCGATTCTCAGCTGCATCACGCCGTTCCGCCCGTGCGGAGCCTGGTTTTTCATCCTTCAACTTTATCACTCCCGAAAAAAATCGTTGACAAGCGGAGACATCTCCGTTTAATATGAACTGGAGAGCTCTCCACTTCTTAATATTAACCAAATGAACAGGAGTTGACAATTCATGCAAAATCAATCCAGTAAAGCTGCATTGTTGGTCTTGGATATGCAAAACGGCATGGTATCCCGTTTTGCCGGAAATGAAACAATGCTGCGCCCGAATCAAAAAGCAATCGAAAGCGCCCGTGCACATCATATCCCGGTTATTTTCGTCCGTCTTGGATTTAGTAAAGGTTACCCTGAAATTAACCAAGGCCATCCAACTTATGCCCGAGTTGCTGAATACGGCGACATGACCATTTTCGATGAAGCGACACAGATCCACCCATCCGTTCAACCTTTAGAAAATGAACCGGTTGTTACAAAATACCGGATAAGCGCCTTTTCCGGCAGCAATCTCGAAATGATCTTGAAAGCCCAGGAAATTGACACACTCATTCTTAGCGGCATTACCACAAGCGGTGTCGTTTTATCGACATTGCGGGAGGCCGCTGATAAAGATTATTCCTTAATCGTACTCCGGGATGCCTGCCATGATGGCAATCCCGACATTCACCACATGCTGATGGAAAAATTATTCCCTGTCCAGGCAAAAGTAATGACGGTCAGTACCTGGGCCGGCACTTTGGATTAAAAAAAGGGCCTGTTTTGAAATCAGCAGAACAGGCCCTGCCAACCAAGTCGAAGGAAGGAATGAAACTTGTTCCACACTGGTAAAAAGAAAAACGAAGCTGCAATTGAAAATCACTTTAATCAAAAACTGATATTGCCAATGATTTTGGGTTCCATTCTCAACCCCATCAACTCTTCTATTATGTCAGTGGCGCTAATTCCAATCGGACAGGCATTTCATGTTCCGCCTTCAGAAACCGCATGGCTTGTTGCCGCTTTATATCTTGCTACTGCCATTGGGCAGCCGGTAGTTGGGAAGCTGATCGATCTGTTCGGACCCCGTTCCCTTTTTTTAACAGCGACTTCATTGGTCGGAATTTCAAGTTTCATTGCCATTTTTGCCCTGGATTTTTGGTGGCTTGTTGCAGCAAGAATTTTGCTCGGATTGGGTACGTGCGCCGGGTATCCCGCATCTATGTACCTGATTCGCAGTGAAGCTGAACGAACAGGCGAAGCAAGCCCGGGAAGCATCCTGGCGACACTCGGAATTGCAAGCCAAACGATTGCCGTGATCGGGCCTGCCCTAGGCGGTGTACTCATCGGTGCCGGGGGTTGGAAAAGCATTTTTATCGTCAATACTCCATTATCGCTTGCTTGCATTTTATTGGGATACTTCCGATTTCCTAAAGCCCCGCCAGAAGCGGTGGAAGGGAAAAAGCTTCTTGCCATTGATTTTACGGGCATTGCCTTATTTGGCATCACATTAACTTCCCTTTTGCTGTTTCTCATGCATCCAAGCTTGTCGAAGATTGCTTTTTTGATAGTAGCAGGGATTGCAGGGGCCATTTTTGCTGCGGCCGAGTTAAAAATAAAAAATCCTTTTATCGATATTCGGGTATTCAGCGGGAATTTCCCTCTGGTTCTCACTTATGCAAGAGGGTTGCTTTCAGGTCTGGTTGCTTATTCCTTCATTTATGGGTTTCCACAATGGCTGGAAGACGGAAGGGGTTTATCCGCATCTAGCGGCGGGCTGCTGATGTTGCCGATGTCTTTAACCGCCATTGCCGTAACCCGGGTGACAGGGAAAAGCCCCGCCATCCGTTTAAAATTAATAGCTGGCAGTATTGTTCAGTTTATCGCCGTCTCATTGCTGCTTTTTACTCATCATACAACGAGTGTTGTTTTGATCGCCTTTATTGTCCTTCTGCTGGGGATTCCACAGGGTCTTTTGAATCTGGGCAACCAGAATGCCGTCTATTATCAGGCGAATCCACAACAAATCGGGGCTTCAGCCGGTTTGCTCCGAACATTTATGTACTTGGGTGCCATTCTTGCTTCGGCGGCAAACGGGCTGTTTTTAAAATCCGGGGCAAATACGCCGGGAATTCATCATATCGGCTTATTTTGCGGCGGCGTCACCTTGCTCCTCATCCTGATTACCGTGCTGGATCATTCGTTAAGCATCGTAAACGATAAAGCCGGAGTGAAAAGGTAAAGTTAAAAATGCCCGGTTTAATCAAACGTTTGATTAAACCGGGCAAATGCCGTTTCTTTCTGGCCATGTGCAGCGGGATATGTAGAATCCTTCCGCGTGAACTTTTGGCCGGATGTTGTCTGCTTTCCTTCGCTTAAATGCCTATGCCGCTTGCTATTTAAAAACCAGTTCACTTATAACTTAAATTTTGAAACAAGGGAATGGAGATGCTCCGCAATTTCCACCAGTTTATGCGCGCTTTCAGCCACTTCCTCCATAGAACTTCCAATTTGCTCGGTTGCTGCTGACGTTTCCTCAACACCTGCTGCTGATTGTTCAGTAATCGCTGCGATTTCTTGTATAGAACCATTCATTTTTTCGGTTGTGCCGGAAATTCCTGACAAATTGGCAGCCACTTTTCGAATATGGGCAACCATGTCTGAAATCCGCTCATTGATCTGCGTAAAGGTTTCCTTTGTTACGCGAACGGTTTCTGTGCCTTGCTGTACTTCCTCATAGCTTTCATGCAAAGAATCCGTTACTTCTTTCACATCTTTTTGGGTTCCTGCAACAATCCCGCTAATTTCACTAATGGAACTTGCAACTTGTTCAGCCAGCTTCCGGACTTCTTCTGCGACAACGGCAAATCCTCTTCCGCTTTCTCCTGCCCGCGCTGCTTCAATTGCTGCGTTTAAAGCAAGTAAATTTGTTTGATCGGAAATCTCCTTAATGACCGTCACCAGTTTGGAAATCTTTTCCGAATGCTCATTCAAAGACTGCAGCTTCCCGGTAACTGATTGGATGACCTGATCAATTTTTTCCATTTGGCCCGAAGAGCGGTCCATTAGTTCATTCCCTTTATGCGCCAATGTCATAATTTCATTTGTAGATTGATGAACCTCATCCGCCTGTGCATTCGCCTCCTGCACATTGGATGTGAACTGCTTCATATTTTCAGACAGCTTTCCGGATTGATCTGCCTGTTCTTCAGCTCCGGATGCCAGTTCTTCCATCGTTGCGGTGATTTGCTGCGACCCTGTTTTTACTTCATTTGCCGCTTGCGCAAGCTCCTCGCTGGAATTTGACAACAGCCCTGAAGAATCTGCAATCTCATGGATCAGGCCCTTCAGTTCATCCTGCATATGGTTAATGCCGTCCGACAGCTTGCGGATCTCATCTTTCGTCTTGACCTTGATGTGCCCGGCCGTTAAATCATGGCCCGAAATTTTTCTGATATGATCCATTACCATTCCAAGCGGGGCTGCAATACTTCTCGTGAACAGCCATATGATGAACAGCCCGACGAGAAGTGTGATGCCCATAACGATTAAAAGTGAGTGAAGGATTTGTTCGGCCGGCTGGTTAAAATCTGACATATAGGCGCCTGCACAAACCGTCCATCCCCAGTAAGGATCCTTTTTTGCATACACCACTTTTTTGCCGACTTTGTGTTGATCATTCGGGTAACTGTATGAGAAATAGGTAAATCCGCCTGTTTTCCCGGCTCCAAGGACTTTATTGGCATAATGATTCCCGTCAGCATCTTTTTCATTTGAAATATTTTTTCCTTCTATAAAAGGATGCGCCACTTCAGTTCCTGTATCATCCAAAATAAACATGTATCCGTTTTTTCCCAAATCAATGCTTTTATTAACCGGACGTGTGCCATCCTTTTTCTTTTCACCGAGAATGGCAATTTTTACTTTTTCTTGTGCGTCACTTAAAGAAATTTTCCCGCTTTTCACTTCCTCATCCAGTACAGCTATCAACCGGATTGTTTCATTGACATTATTTTTTAGATTGGTTTTTCCCAGTTCATTTAAACTGGCGGCACTGCGGTTATAGCTTAAGAAACCTAAAATAAGCATTGGCACCACCAAAAGAACAATGGAAATGGCCATAAGCTTTTGCCGGATGGAGTGAAAGTCTTTCAATTTGGCAATCTTCATTTTGCTATCCCTCTTTTTTCAGAATCATTCTTAGACCTCGCGTTTGGTCAAGAATATTCGGTTTTCTACCCTGTTTTATCGGATAAAGTTTGAAATCCTTTACTTTTATAATTTTCTGACCATCGTTCCAACCTCGTCCTAGTGGATGTTTTCCAAAAATGGGTTTTTACACTGCCGCTTTCTTCCCCGGCACCAACTGCCAAAATTTTTTCCGGATTTTTGAAAAAAATGATTCCGGTACCTTGCAATAATTAATACTGTGTGTTATTCTCTCGTTAAAGGCAGTACTGAATATTAAACAGTACTGGCCGGTGTGCAACGGGAAGGATGTGAAGAAAGTTTGAATGTCCAGTTTAAAAAGGGGGTTTTGGACCTCTGTGTGCTCGTTTTATTAGATAAACAGGACCGCTACGGATATGAACTTGTCCAAAAAATTTCGGAGCAGATTGACATTTCCGAAGGCTCTATCTACCCCCTGCTGAGGCGGTTAACAAAAGAAGGTTACTCTACAACGTATTTAAAGGAATCTACGGAGGGGCCACCGCGCAAATATTACAAACTAACAGACAGTGGGAGGACTTTTCTCCACGAACTGCTCCTGGAATGGAAGGCATTCTCTGATGGGGTGAATCAACTGATAAAAGAAGGTGTGACTCATGAATAAAAAACAATTTTTATCCAAATTGGAATCTTCGTTGAAAAGCCTTCCTGCCAATGAACGCCAGGATATTTTGCAGGATTTTGAAGAACATTTCACCATTGGCTTGCAGGAGGGAAAAACAGAAGAACAAATTTCAACTTCCCTTGGTTCCCCGCACCAGATTGCAAAAGACATGGTTGCGGCCTACCATCTGGAAAGAGTGGAGACAAAGGCAACGTTCGGAAATATTTTGCGCGCAGTATGGGCCACGATTGGATTGGGATTTTTCAACTTGGCCATTGTACTGGGGCCATTTATTGCGTTGGCCGGCATTATTTTTTCCGGCTGGATTACAGGAATTGTGTTTTTGGCTTCTCCTTTCCTGTTTCTCATAAACATCCTCCTGTATCCGGAAACATTCACGCTTTTTTACTTATTTGTTTCCATTGCCACTTGCGGGATCGGATTTTTTGTCGTCATCGGGATGTATTTTGCGACCCGTACATTAATGCAAGGCTTTATCCGCTATTTAAGATGGAATGTAAATCTGATCAAAGGGGGGCTGAAAAATGGATAAAATAAAGAAAATGTCACTTGTGGCGTTGGTACTGTTACTTGTAGGGATTGTTGGAAGCCTCCTTACATTCAGGCCCGTCTTCCGGCAAGAAGCCAAGTTGGAAGAAAAAGTCATCCACGAAAAGTTCAGCCGAATTCAGATCGCAACCGATAATACCGCAATTGAGATTTTACCAGCGACTGGTTCGGCAGCAAAAATCACAGTATCAGGCAGGGCCGAAAAAGGTTCTGCATATCACTTGTCTACGGATGTTAAGAACGCTGTGCTCTCCATCAATGTAAAATATAAACAACGAAATTTCGTCAACTTCTTCCCTTCATCCTCGTCTTTAAAAGTGTATGTGCCGAAAAAATGGTATGAATCATTGCAAATTAATAGTAACGACGGGCGCGTCCGGGCGGGGGATTTTCGGGCAAGAGAGATGCGCATCCATGTAAGGGATGGAAAAATTGAACTGAACCGTATCAACGCGGATACGATTACGACAGAGGCAAGTGACGGATCAAGCACCCTTGAAAATGTGAAAGCCTCCCTAGTCAAAGTAAAATCGGATGACGGAAAAATAGTTTTAAAGCATTTGGATAGCCGGGTTTCGGGTAAAACCACTGACGGAAGTATCCTTTTTATCACTCGTCACTTGAATCATCCGGTAGAACTGCGAGCAATTGACGGCAATATCAAAATACAAACGGAGAAAAAACCGGATAATGCTACAATCAGTGCAAGTACAGTAGATGGAAAAGTTAACGTTTTTGGCAGCTCTAACAGAAATATGACGTTCGGCAGGGGAAAATCTATGATCCAGCTTTTCACTGCAGATGGAAGTGTCACTGTGGAAAAAACAAAGTGAATTTCTAAAAACGGCGGGACGTTCGTGATGTCCCGCTCTTTCTATAGTGTTTTCGCATTTATTAAATCCGGGCACAAGCTACCGGAGTTGTGCTTCAATATTTGACAGCAATTCTAAGACCTGGTTGGAGGCTTCTTCCAACTGTTTTAGCGCACCTTCTCCAGTTTTCATCTCTCCCCTTTTAAAACTTTCCACTGCCTGTCTTGCATAATGATGGACTTCTTTATGAGGCTTTTCCAATTGTTTAAAAGCATCTATTTTCCTGATATTTTCAGGCAAATTTCCGTAATACCATTGGCCTAACCGGCAAGTTTCGTGAGAAGTCAACTCGTTTTCATCAATATTTCCCAGTCCCATCAGCATGTTATATACTTTCCACTTCCAAAGCAGGTGATCCGTTTTCGTGATTCTTACAATATCTTTTGAGCTAAACTTAATGTTAATCGTAAAAAAGTTTTTCCTAAAGTGATCCATTTTTTTGCTTAAATCAAATACTAATTTTGCTGTTTTTCGTGCAATCTCCTGGGACTGCTGACTGTGATTTCTTATCGTACTATTTAAATTTGCAATTTCGTTAATGGTTGCGGACTGTTCTTCACTCATTGAGGCAATTTGTGTAATCGATTCATTGATGTTTTCCATCATTTTTACAATTTCCATAATTTCTGTACCGGCAAGTTCGGCATGGCCGACACTTTCCTTTACAATTTTGCCTGTTTGCTGTATTTCTTGGATGACCTCATTGGCCACTTTTTGCAGCGCTTCCATGTTCGATGTAATACTGGAAATTTGAACTTTCGTATGTTCTGACAGCTCCCGGATTTCTGAGGCAACAACGGCAAAGCCAAGCCCGTTTTCTCCAGCCCTTGCAGCTTCAATGCTGGCATTTAAAGCAAGAAGATTGATTTGGTCAGCTATCCCCCTGATCACATTTATAACATCTTTCGTATTATGAATTTCTTTATCCAGCAGCTCTACTTTTTCAAACACGTTTTCATATACTTGCCCGACCATTTGAATATCTCCAAGCGCATGATCTACTACTCTTTTGCTTGTGAACACAGACTGGACTGCCTGGTCGGTCCCTTCCGCAACTTTGGTTGCATATTGGGCCACTTCCTGAATGGATGCGCTCATTTCTTCCGTTGCCGCCGAAACATTATCCGTCTCTTCTATTTGCCTGTTCATCGATTCAATTAATTGTTTGGTTTCATTAATTTTCGTTGTCTCATTCAGCATATCTGACATACCAAACAAAAAAGTTCTGAACGTTTCTTCCATATAAACTTCCACAATTAATTGTTGGTCAAACGCAGCTAACTTCTGAACAGCAAGGACAACCTTTGTCATTTTGTCGGGCGTATGATGTAAATGCTTCATGAGTATAGATCCCATCGATTGAATCAAAAAATGGTGGGCTGCAATAAAATTATCAGCCGTTAAATTAATCCTGCTATGGACTTTGCCAATTTTAATTCTTGTAAGCACATAGGTTTGATCCACTTCTGCTTGAAAAAACTGCTCCACATATGTTTTTAAAGTTTCATACAGCCTGTCGAGGGTGGAATATCGCATAATGAGTTTATGAAATTGTTCAACTGAAGTAAGCCTTTCATAAAAAATTTGAACCATCTTTTCCTTATAAGGCTCTATAATCGCTGCCGCTTCCCGAACATTTTGTAATGTTTCCTGATCCACACCGAGGTAATTTAATTTTTCCCGTGCCCTTCCTCCAATTTCCGTTATATCCGTATCATCGCAATAATGCATGTACTGGTCCCATGATTTTAACTTTTTTAAAAAGATCCCCATAACACTCTCCCTCTTTCCATTGATTTCCACATTATTACTATTTTCACAGGAAAAAAGTCACAAGTCAAGCGTTTCCATTCAATATTCTGTCTATATTTGGCGAATAGAAATGAACTTAAAGTCCTATTGTATGCCAAAAATATGACGCAAGGTTCACTAAAAAAGTAGAAACTCTGTATATTACTCGAAGGGGTAGATGAGCAAAAAAATGGGAGGGCACTCTGACATCTAAATGTACACTTTGAAATGAAAATGTAGGAGGTTTATATTCGCTTTTTGAAGTTTTCTGGCAGGTAGCGTACAATGATTTGTAGGGAAACTTATCTAACATAAATAAGGAGAGCGGATTTCATGTTAGAAGATTGGTTAAAGTCATCCCGTCATACGGTCGTCTTTACCGGAGCAGGGATGTCAACCGAAAGCGGACTACCGGATTTTCGTTCAAGACATAACGGACTGTGGAAAAAGAAAGATCCAAGTCAAATTGCCAGTACGAAAGCCCTGAATGAAAATGTCGAAGCATTTATCGCGTTTTATCGGGAACGCGTATTAGGTGTAAAAGAATTTGGACCGCATCAAGGTCATTATATTTTAGCCAAATGGGAACAGCAAGGGTTCATTCGCTCAATTATTACTCAAAACGTGGACGGCTTTCATCAGGAAGCGGGCAGTAAGCGGGTCGCTGAATTGCATGGGACCCTTCAAAAAGTCCATTGCCAAACGTGTGGAAGAGAATATAGTAGTGAAAACTATGTCAATAACGATTTCTACTGTGAATGCGGCGGGGTGCTACGACCAAATATCGTATTATTTGGTGAAGCGCTGCCACAAGAAGCTTTTCAATTTGCTCTGGAGGAAGCAGAGAAAGCAGACCTTTTTATCGTCTTAGGTTCCTCTTTATCCGTTACACCTGCCAACCAATTTCCTTTAATCGCCAAAGAGAACGGTGCAAAATTAGTGATTGTGAACATGGAACCGACCCAATTTGATCGGTATGCCGATCAAGTGATTCATGATAAAAAGATCGGTCAATTACTTATAGAACTGGATAAAAAGATATCATCCCCAATTAAAAAAGTGTGAAAATTCGATAGGTAAATATTTAGTAATTAGAATTATATGTTTGAAGGTATTGCTAAAAGTGGAATTATAATTGCCTGTTTTCGGGTTGTTATGGCCATACTCCCCCCTCCCCACATTTGCAGGCGTTTCAATTTCCAGTATTCCGTTTCAGCTTCGACACCCAGTCAATCAGCCGTATACTTTGAAATATTTGCCGGAATGCCTTTTTATGAGCGTATATTTCACAAATGTTCAAGATGACATTCGTACGCCAGCCGCATAGATAAATTCCCTTTGGAAACGATTGATCGTATAAGAATTGCAGGGATCGGAGCTGGTCTTTATTCTCCGCTTGCCACGGCAACCGCTTCATCTCTTGTTTCCGATAAGAAGCGCGGACGTGCCTTAGGTATGACATTAGGCGGTATGAGCATGGGGACGGTCGTGGGGGTTCTACTCGGATTGATAGTTGCTGCGCATGCAGGTTGGGATGGGACGTTATGGCTCATTACGATACTTGGTCTCATTGCTATGATTGGGATTGTCATCTGGTTTCCAAACATTCCAGCTTCGCCCCCACCGTCATTACGGCAACGTCTTGCAATGCTGGCCAATGGAAGAGTAACAGCAACGGTTGGCATTACTTTTGTGACAGGCATTGCAAGTTTGGGGCTTTATACGTATATCGCTCCAATCTTGCAGAACTTGGATGGAATCCATTCTGTTACACCATATCTTTGGGCCTGGGGCATTGGTGGTGTTGTCGGCAGCTTATTCATTGGTACTCTTATTGATCGAATAGGACGCCCAGGCTGGATTATGGGCGGTATACTAATTCTATTAGCATTAGCCATGTTCAGTCTGCCGTTAAGTCTGGGAATTCCGATTCTAATGTTTCTACCCTTCTTTATTTGGGGTGCAATGGGATGGGCTTCACTAGCCCCTCAACAGCATGTATTACTCGAGTTACAGCCTAAACACGGACCCGCTGTTGTCGCTTTAAACAGTTCCGCCAATTATTTAGGGAGCTCAGTAGGGTCTGCGCTTGGAGGGGTTGTTATGGTAGCTGGATTGACACCTTCCCAACTTCCATTTGCAGCCGGCTGTCTTGTGCTAGTGGCTTTACTAGGACAATTGGTGATTTTGTCAATAAAAAGAAAGAGATAGAAAAATTGAATTTTGATTAAAAAAGACCATCTTGAAAACGAAAAAGGATGGTCTTTCTTGCCTCCTCTTAGAAAAGGATCAACCCCGCAACCTTTCTTAATAAAATGGTCTTATGTCGTAAATGACCTTTTTCTTGGGTCCAGATCATGATGAATGCCAATGCAATGTCATTCACCGACAGTCTTAAAAAACTTTTTCAATTCCCCTCCTAATCTGCATCGAGGATAGAAATTACACTGGTCAAAAGAAAAACTGAACCCGTTTTGGATCCAGTTTGAATTTGGTTTTCAATTGAATTTTGCCTGCCAAATCGGACTGTTTTCCTGTTGAATCCGGGACTGGCTATTTAGGACCTGTTGAATAAGCAAAAATTACAGATTAAAGAAGGATTTCGGCTACTTTTCGCGAATATAATGTGTAAGGAAAGCTGTCGGCAAATAGTTTCAATATGTAAAATGGGACACGGAGACCATTGGAATTATTTGGTACAAAAAGTTCTCCGTTACTTTTGAGCAGATAAGTATCTCCCTTTAAGGCAAGTCCTATAAGGTTGACATTTATTTGATGAACATACACATAAATTTCGGTAAGCCCTCATAGTTATAGTGATGTAGGAAATAAAATATGGGAGGTAAAGTATATGAGCAAACATTTTCCAAATGTGAGCGTGGACTTAATCGAGGCGGCTAGGAGGAGTGATGGGGTTTTAAGTAGGTTATCAGAAGAGGAACTTACATGTATAAAAAACAGATACTTGAAATTCCTATATTTAGTGAAAAAATATCCTTACACCTCAATCTGCCCTACGTATGATATTGACGAAATGTGGCACCTTCATATTCTTCATCCACAGAAATATTATAATGATTGCATGGATTACTTTGGTTGTATTTTAGATCATAATCCTGGTTATGGCAAAGAAGAATCTGAGCTTCCTCATTTAATGAATATATATAGGGAGTCTTTGAAAAAATGGTCCGTTGAATTTAAAGAAGACTATAATATACCGTTATCAGATAAAGTTAAAGAACTAGCCAAAAATGGCACGAATGCTGAAGTAAAGACTTGCTATAATGAACCATTGAAAGCTGGAACCTGCTATAATGAACCGTTGAAAGCTGCAACCTGCTATAATGAACCGTTGAAAGGTGAACAAGAAAAAAAGACTTGCTTAAACGAACCATTAAAAACTGAACAAGCCAAGGTTCAGATTTAAGGTGAAAAGTCAGCAAACGATTGTTTATAAGGCAAGCCTATTTTAATTTAGGCTTGCCTTTGGCCATAAAAGCATTTTTTGGGGGTGCCAATATGTTAAACAACGCAGTAAACAGATTAATACTTGTTGATACCATTAATACGCTAGGTACCGCAATAACATGGACCGGTCTTCCCATTTTTGCCCTCAATCTAACAGGCTCATTCCTTTATGCCGGAAGTTTGTACCTTACAGAAACGATTGCGGGAATAATATCTACCATTGTAAGCGGACATTTTATAGACAAAGTATCTTCTAAAAAGATGATATTTACTTCCTTTTTTCTTAATTGCTTTGTTATGATAACATTATTTTCATTACTATCATTTAAACATTTTATTATTTTTTTATTCCCTTTGATGATCTTATCCCAATCACTTGGGCATTTTGCTAATCTGTGTCTTGAAGTATGGTTTAGAGATTTGACAATTAAAGATCCAAACATAGGATTAGCAAGGGCAATAAGCAAGAAAAACACGTTTACTACAACTTGTAAGACTGTAGGTTTTACTATCGGGCCACTCATTTTTGGTATTTTAAGTTCGTACGCCATTCTCATAGACTCTGCTTCTTTTCTCGTGTGCGCGTTTTTAATCATGAGGTTTGATGAAAAAATTCAAATCGAACACTCGCATGATACTGCATGGTTTTCCTTAGCATATTTGAAAAGGACTTTAAAAGATAAAATACTGCGGATTTACTTTTTCTCACATTTACTAGGTGGCATGATTGGCCCCGTAATGACGAGCCTTTCGGTGTATATTTTGGAAGGACATTTTAAAGTAGCTGACTTTGAAATATCGATTTTTTGGCTCGTTGGTGGTGTTTTTGTGATTTTATCCAATATGATATTATCAAGATCCAGTCTTTTATTCGCTTCAAAGGTATTTTTGTATTTTCTAACTGTCTTTTTGGTATGTGGGGGCATTGTTATGATGGGAGCCTCCTTAAACTGGATATTCTTTATAGTTGGATTTGCCATTATGACGATGGGAAACCCCGTAATAAATAATTTGCTCTCAGCTGAAACCTTTAAAGCGATCCCCCAATATGAAAAAGGTAAAGTAATGGGCGTGATGGAGGCATCAGCAGATCTAGGCACCCTTTCTTTTATGATCATTTCTTGGGGATTAATAGAAACCTTTGGGATATTTATAACTTGTATGATAATCGCCGTTATGGCCATCTTACGGATTACCTTGTTTTATTCTTCATTTAAGATAAAATCAGATATCCCGATAGAGAATATAACAAAAAACCTTTAGGAGAATATGTCAAACTCTTTGGAGAAAGCCACCAAAAACGCTGCCGGTAACATGGTTATCGGCAGAAAACACCAAAATGACCATATATTTTACGAATCGTTGCCATCCCCCTTATTACTCTAAAGAGGATCCAGGGTTAATTTTGGGCAGAGTTTCTTTTTTCTTGACTATATTCCGCAACTCCATTTTTTCAAAAACTACAAAATTGAGGGAAGCCGACTAAAATTTGTACTCTTCTTTAAATAAAGTATGTGTAAAATTTTACTCGAAGGGGCGTATGTGGAAAATTTTTCTCGATAGGTTATACCGGCTACTTCAAGTCACTCCTTTTGTACCCTTTCGGCTGCGAAAGGTCTCTAAATTTATTTGATCCTGCAAATCCATTAAAAATTATATCCCTTTATCTTTTTCCATTTTCTAATTTTAGTTCTAAACGTTTTAAATGGCGCTACTGTATTGATATGAATCCACTTCCAAATTGGCCAATTGGATGGTGTTGAAGACGCCCACTGTCTGCCGCCTTGCTCAAATAATTCTTGGTCATTATAGCTTTCAACCAATTGAATGATTTTATGAACATCCTGATTAAACAGTTCAATTAACGTTTCAATCGAATCATTTGCATATTTATCATAAAAGCTCTGATAAAGCCCGCCTAGGTTATTCCATTTATAATCTGGCGCAGGTGTGATTACATTTTTTCCCTCTTTGTTATCTTGTTCCCATGATAATATTAAATTTAACCATCCCAGTTGGTAAGCAATCATCTGGGATGGCGTTCTATCCACTCCGTTTACAAATACATCTTTATTAAGATTATTAATAGAACGGAATTCATCAATAAATAACTTTGCACTCTTAGTAATTTCATCAATCAAGGATTTTTTACTCTCATATTTTGGCAATCGTAACACCCCTTACCGAGTTTTGAGTGTTCATGCTTTTATTTTTGCTTTAAACCCTTGTAGAACAAGGGGTGAGAATAGATTTCGGTGTTTCAACTTTTAGATAAAATTTCTTTTGCAACTGGAAATTCACCTATTTTGTCATACTTCTGAAGCAATTGTTTTGAGATTTCAATTGGATATTCTTCTTTTTCATTTTGAGTAACACCTAGTACATTATATAATCCAGAATGAAATTCTTCTAAATTTGGAACTTTACCTTCTTGCATATACTCTTTTTGAACTTTGAGAAGGAAAAATGAAATCTCAGCTCGCTCTTCACCACTTAAATCTTTTTTTACAGCAATGAAATCAATATCTAATAATAAATTAGGAGATATTTTTTGATTTTCAATAATTTTTATTAAAAGGCCTTCTAAAAGTTCAACCTTAGAATTTAAGTTATAAACTTCTTTATCTAATCTTTCTACCTGGTTCTCCAAATTTTCAATCACTTGCGAGGTATTTTTAGCATCCATACTTATCCTCCTATCTTTTTTTAAACGAGACTAAAGATTTGAATCACTTTTACAATGGCTTTAGCACCAAATCTTGCAGCTGTAGCTCCAAGTGGTCCCTTCATAGCATCGTATTAAAGTTTCTTTTAGTTTACCTTATCTAAAGCTTCTAATTTACGTAGAGCAGGTTTTACATGACTATGCATAACGCTTCCTACTTTTTTCACAGCTGTTTTACCAAAATATTTACCTACTAGATTAGTAATAGGAGTAGTACTATCAATTGCCCATCTTAAAGCCTTCTTATTTATGTAAGTTGGTTCTGATTGAGTAGACATCTGACCGTTAATAGATTGAATACCAGGATCTACTGCAAGAGATGAAGCTTGAGCTTGAGTTGCCTGACTTTGTTGTACTACAGGAGATGTGGTTTCACTCGGTTTCTCAGCAGCAAATGCTGCGGATCCTGAAAAGATACTTGAAGTACCACAACAAATTCTACCATAAAATAATATTATTGGTACATATTTTTTGATATTTTAGATATATATTACTATTTATTCCCCTGTAAAAAAGTCCTTCCCCGCCAAAATCCCCCTTTCCTCTTACTCCCCCAAGGCTCCAACCGCATTTTGATGACCGCTGGCAATGTTAAAAAGTTGGTTCCCAAAACGCCTGATTTTTACCAGAAATTAGGTTGCTGAGTTGTGCAGCATAGTCTGGAAATGTCAAAAAGTTCTTCCCTGATTAGAGAAAAAATATTGGAGAAATGACGGAACTGAGCTGGCTGGGAACCACATGAAAAAGGACTGAGAATCGCCCAATTCCATACAGTGGAGCTTCTAACGCTATAGGATTAGAGAACGGCGGAGCCCATGCGGGACAAAGGATTGGGGCCGCTGTACAAAAGAAAAACTGGACCCGTTTTGGATCGAGCCCGAGTTTGTCTTTCTATTGAATTAGGGTTGAAAATGACCCGGAAAACAACCATATTTGCCTGCTGAATTGGCCTGGTCTCCTGCCGGTCAGGTACCAACTATTTAACAGCGGGTACCAACTTTTTTGCAGGGGACGGACTTTTTAACAGGGAGATACAAGGCCTCATCCAAAGAAGCCGGGCCAATAAAATCACCTTGTTTTACCTTGTATTATCCCTTCAATCAATCATTTGATTAAACAAAAAGCCCAGGAAAACCAGTCATTCTGGCTTCCCCGGGCTTTTTTGTTTATTCGACTGTGACCGATTTGGCCAAATTTCTCGGCTTGTCGACGTCGCAGCCGCGGTGCAGTGCTGCGTAATACGCAAGCAACTGCAATGGTACAACTGAGATAAGAGGTGTCAATAATTCGTGTACATGAGGAATGACGAAACGGTCGCCTTCCTCATTCAGGCCTTTCATCGAGATCACGCAAGGGTTGGCCCCGCGGGTGACAACTTCCTTGACATTGCCGCGGATGCTCCAGTTGACGTCTTTTTGCGTAGCAAGCGCGACAACCGGTGTACCGTCCTCAATCAGGGCAATTGTGCCGTGTTTGAGTTCGCCCCCTGCAAAACCTTCCGCTTGAATATAAGAGATTTCCTTCAGCTTCAGTGCGCCTTCAAGGCAGACAAAGTAGTCCATCGAACGGCCGATGAAGAAACAATTGCGGGTGACCGTCAAGTAGTCATATGCCATTTGTTCAATTTCTTCTTTTGAACCACACAGCACTTCCATCGCATTTGCCACAAGGCCGAGTTCATGTACCAGGTCGAAGTCTTCGCTGAAACCACGCGATTTTGCCGCTACATCAGCAAGGATCGCAAGGACGGCAATTTGCGCCGTATATGCCTTTGTCGAAGCAACCGCAATTTCCGGTCCTGCATGAAGCAATAGGGTATAATCCGCTTCACGGGACAAAGTCGAGCCCGGCACATTGGTCATCGTCAGCGTCTTGTAACCCAATTCTTTCACTTTTACAAGCACGGCACGGCTGTCGGCTGTCTCCCCGCTTTGCGAAATAAAAATGAACAGCGGTTTTTCTGACAAAAGCGGCATATTGTAAACAAATTCACTGGATACATGGACTTCAACTGGAATTTTCGCCAGCTTCTCAATGAGCTGCTTGCCAACAAGGCCGGCATGGTAGCTCGTGCCGCATGCGATAATATAAAGCCGGTCAGCTTCGGTTACGGCATCGATAATTTGGCTGTCAACAGACAATTTGCCGTTGATATCCTGGTAAGCCTGGATAATTTTCCGCATCACGAGCGGCTGCTCATCGATTTCTTTCAGCATATAATGCGGGTACGTACCCTTCTCTATATCGCTTGCATCGATTTCTGCTTTATACGGTTGGCGGGTGATCGTTTCACCGGCAAGATTCTGGATGGTGACTTGCCCGCGGGTAAGGATGACCATTTCACCATCTGCCAGTTCGATAAACTGGTCTGTCACTTGCAGCATCGCCATCGCATCGCTTGCTACCACATTAAAGCCGTTGCCGACGCCTACCAAAAGCGGGCTTTTATTTTTTGCCGCATAAATCGTATTGCCGTCTTTTTCGTCCAAGAGGGCAAGCGCATAAGAACCCTTTAAAAGCGTCAGCGTTTTCCGGAACGCTTCCGCCGTTTCAAGGCCTTCTGAAGCAAATTTTTCCACCAGTTGCACGATAATTTCCGTATCGGTATCACTTTTTAAAGGAACATCCGTGAGATACTCTTTTTGCAAAAGCGTGTAGTTTTCGATCACGCCGTTATGCACAAGCGTAAAACGGCCGGATGCACTTTGGTGCGGGTGGGCATTTTCTCTGCTCGGAACCCCGTGGGTTGCCCAGCGTGTATGGCCGATGCCGATCGTTGCCGCAATTCGCATATCCACGATCCGGCGCAAATCTTCAATCCGTCCCTTTTCTTTAAACACATGCACGCCGGCTTCATTCCGGAGAGCGATCCCTGCAGAATCGTAGCCTCTATATTCCAGCTTCTCCAAGCCTTTTAACAAAATTTCCTTCGCATCTTCAGTACCGATATAACCAACAATACCACACATTTGTTCTTCCTCCTCGGATCACAAGGGGGCAAGAACCACCGGGAGCAGTCCTGCCCCCTTATCTCTTGAAATTTTTGTAAAACTTCTGATCCGTTTTCTCTTCCCACATGCTTTTCCCTTTGTCCGCCGGGTCGCCCCGCCGATTTGTGGAAAAACATACGGCTGTGTGTGGCAGCCGGGAGGCATCCGCCGAAAGCTCGATACTCCTCCTCCTCGTCAACTGGACCTATCCGTCCCAGGCCCAGTTCTGGCGCTTTTAAAAAATCGCAAACGATCCTCCTTTTCTGTAAAGTGAAGAGAAAACAACATCATTATCATAGCGTATGCGTGATACTTCGTCAACATATTTTACCATTCTCAACATAAAATATGCATAAGAGGGTTGTTGCGTGCCCCCTTATGCACAGGAAAAAATAATTCTTTTCAGCACCAATTGAAAAGCCGGGATGGATTTTTTAAAATTATTCTCTTAAACCCATTTCCGCTTCCACTGCCCCGGCAATCCGGGAAACAAACCGGCTGCAGTCTTCCGCCGTCTGTGCTTCCACCATGACACGCACAAGCGGCTCTGTTCCGGAAGGGCGGACAAGAACACGCCCGTTTCCGGCCATTTCCCTTTCCACCTCATCAATCACCGATTTTATTTTTTCGTTTTCTAAAACATGGTATTTATCGGTTACCTTTACATTCACGAGTTTCTGCGGGTACTTTTTCATTTCCGCAGCCAGTTCGGAAAGCGGCTTGTTCGCGATTTTCATAATGTTGATCAGCTGCAGTCCGGTTAAAAGGCCGTCCCCGGTCGTGTTATGGTCAAGGAAAATAATATGGCCCGACTGCTCACCGCCCAAATTAAAGCCGTTTGCTTTCATTTCTTCGACAACGTACCGGTCACCGACAGCCGTTTGAACACTGTTAATGCCGAGCGCTTCAAGGCCCTTATGGAAGCCGAGATTGCTCATTACAGTAGAAACGACGGTATTTTTCTTTAAAAGCCCTTCTTGTTTTAAGTATTTGGCACAAATATACATAATCTGGTCCCCGTCTATGATCTGGCCTTTTTCATCAACAGCGATCAACCGGTCGCCGTCGCCGTCAAATGCAAGCCCGACATTCGCGCCTTTTTCCTGGACGAAAGCAGCAAGCGCTTCCGGATGCGTGGACCCGACCCCGTCATTAATGTTCAGACCGTTCGGGGATGCTCCCATTGTCGAGACATCTGCATCAAGATCAGCATAAAGATATGTCGCCAGCGAAGAAGTCGAACCGTTGGCACAGTCAAGCGCCACATGAATACCGGTAAATTCTTCATCCACTGTCTGTTTTAAGAACTGCAGGTATTTTTGGCTGCCTTCAAAGTAGTCGCTGACAATACCGAGATCTTTCCCGACCGGCCGCGGCAGGTCATCCGTGTCTTGATTGAGCAGTTCTTCGATTTCCGCTTCCTCATCATCCGACAGTTTAAAACCATCGGGGCCGAAAAACTTAATGCCGTTATCTTCCACCGGGTTATGCGATGCCGAAATCATGACGCCGGCCTGCGCCCCCAATGCTTTTGTCAAATAAGCAACACCCGGCGTGGTAATCACGCCAAGCCGCATTGCTTCCGCCCCGATAGACAGAAGCCCGGCAACAAGCGCCCCCTCAAGCATCTGCCCGGAAATGCGCGTATCGCGGCCAATCAGAACTTTCGGCCGCTCATTCGCATGCTTGGTCAAAACATATCCGCCGAAACGTCCCAGTTTAAAAGCAAGTTCAGGTGTGAGTTCAGAATTTGCTATGCCTCTTACTCCGTCTGTACCAAAAAATTTCGTCATCAGGTTTCGCTCCTTCTTTTCCGCATATCAGTTCTGTTATTCTGTCTTTTGTGCTGCGTCACTTATGCGTATTTTCGCCTTTTCACCGGAAAGCCTCCACGTTACATTTTTCGGGCCCGATACAATATAGCTAACGTCATGGTCCCCCTCCTTCAGACCAGACAGATTGATCGAAACGTTAAAATCAGAGGCGGAAATCTTGTCCAAATCGCTCTTTTTCCCGTCTGCAATAATATCAATCGTTCCGCTCTTTGGAGAAAGGAAATCCATTTGATAGCCGGCAGCCAGTCCTTTTTCCTTAATCGGAATATTGCTCAGCGTTTTCTCATCCTCATTCTTTTTTTCTTCCACTTTGATGGTCGCTGTGACCATTTCCGGATCCACCTTATTGATACCGTCCGGAAGAGTAATTGGAACATCAATGGTCGTATCTTTCGTAATTTTGCTGATGTCGATGTTAACCGGCAGCGTCTCAATCCCGGCAAGGCGGGCACTGGTGCCGTAGATGGTCACCTTCTTCGGATTTGTCGTGATACTTGTTATTGTCAAATTGTCGCGGTTACTGCCAACCGGGTTAATGGAAATCGGGACGGTTTTGCTCGGATTGGTCACATTCACCGAGACATTCACTTTATCCGGGTTGACCGAGACATCCAGTTTATTTAAATTCCGGTCGAGGACATTCACTGTCGCGGCCCTCGTAAAACTTTCCGTAATCGGTTTGCTGATTTCCACTGTCGCTTTTACATAACTGATCCTGTCAATGACGTTTTTCGCCCCGGTAATTTTCACAGTACCCGGCTCCACAGCAGGCACAGATGCTTCATACCCGGTTGCCAGCATATCTTTGTCGTATTCTGCCTCAACGTTGAAAATTTTGGATACTTTTTCTTGTACCGATACGGTAGCATACGTACGGTTGAGTTTGTATTTCAGTTTATCGGAAAGATCTTTTACTTTCAATTTGGCTTTTTGCTTGCCGATTTGTGCATTGCTTAAATCCATGTAAACGGTGAAATCCCTAGCGGCTTTCACCTGCTGGACGATGACTTTCGGGCCGGTTACAGTCACGTCCACCGTTTTCGGTGCGCCTGATACAACAAGGTTTTTATTATCATAAATCAGCTGGACCGGCATATTTTCAATTACGCCACTGCTGTTTTTTGTGGCGGAACCGATAATTTTATTGCCTTCGCCGTTTTCCACCGCAACTGAAATATAAAGCAGGATGGCTAAAACAAGCGCCAGCACCCTCATAAACCAACGATTGTCCATCAGTTTATCCATGTTTTCTCACCCTCCAGTTCCATTTCGACAAGGAAGGCTCCTTTGTTTTCTGGGTATAGTTCAGTTCGGCTTCCAGCATTTCCTGCAATTGCTCCAGGCTTAAATCCCTGTGAAGCTCGCCATTCTTCGTGACCGTTATCCCGCCCGTCTCTTCGGATACAACCACCGTCAAACAGTCTGTTACCTCACTGATCCCGACCGCGGCCCTGTGCCTTGTCCCCAGTTCCTTCGAAATAAACGGGCTCTCGGAAAGTGGCAAATAGCAGGCTGCTGCCGCCACTTTCCGCTTCTGGATAATCACGGCGCCATCATGAAGCGGGGTGTTCGGAATAAAGATATTAATCAAAAGTTCAGCCGACACAACAGAATCAAGCGGAATACCGGTTTCGATATAATCGCCTAATCCTGTTCCGCGCTCAATCGAGATCAGGGCGCCGATTCTGCGTTTCGCCATATAGCTGGTCGCCTTGACGATCGCTTCAACGAGGTGGGCCTGCTCATCTTCTTCCTGGCCGTTCGTTCTTGAAAAGAATTTTCCCCTGCCGAGTTGCTCAAGGGCCCGCCGCAACTCCGGCTGGAAGATAATAATCACGACCAGAAATCCGTATGTAAGTGCCTGATCCATCATCCATGCCAGCGCCTGCAACCCGAGCAAGCTGCTGAGACTCCTGACGATGATGATCACAAAAATGCCTTTCAAAAGCTGGACCGCTTTTGTTCCGCGGATCACCATTAATAATTTATAGATGACATACCAGACGACCAATATATCCACAATTTTGGAGAGATAGCTCCAGATGGGGAAATCAGCAATATGCATGACCCTGCCTCCATTAATTCATCAATCTTCATATCCTCTGTCTTCAACTGTTCTATTATATCATTTCCCACGGCGAAATAGCAGCTTTTGTATATCTGGAAAAAGAAACGGGAACCGGATCCGGCCCCGCTCCAATATATTTATATTCATTTCAAATGCTTCCATGCATCCTGTCCTGTATCTTTTATTTTATACCAAATCCATTCAAAAACTTCATTAATTTCTTCCACATTTCCGGTAACGTCCCCCGCGGAGGCCATATATTCATTTCCCCGGACCACCGTCACATTCCCTTCCACTTTCCCTTCAATCCGGAGATCGCCGTTTGTTACCGTAATGTCCTCTTTAATCACTTTTCCCTTCGGCACAATTGCGGTATGCCCCTGGACAATGATGTCTTTGTTTTTCGTTACGGAAAACTCGTCCGGGTTATGCCACTCGGAAAACATCGCGCCTGCCATTAAAATGAAGAACAAGCCGGCGGAGGCGAGAAACGGATGCATTTTCAACCAGCGGCCCGCCCCGACCCGCTTTTTCTCCCTTGGAAGATTTTTCATAACGCGGCCTGTAAAACCGGGAGGCGCCTGGACATTCGGAAGGCTTTGCACGTAAAAGATGCTTTTTTGCAGCTCATAAAAATGCTGTCGGCACGCGCGGCATGTTTCCAAATGGTACTCGAGCATTTTTTTATGGTCTTCCGGAATGTCTTCATCTAAGTATTCATGCATATACAGTACAATTCTCTCAGAACATGCCTCCATATTTTTCCCTCCTCACAGCCTGCCCAATTGCTTTCGCAGCGCTTCACGCCCGCGGTGGATTCTTGTTTTTACCGTTCCCAGCGGAATGTCCAGCATTTCGCTGATTTCATTTAAAGATAATTCTTCAATATACTTTAAAACGATAATAATTCGGTATTTTTCCGGCAATTTTAAAATTTCTCGCTGGATCATTTCCTGCATCTCAAGTGTCTCCACCTGCATATCCGGCAGCTTTTCCTCCGCCGGTACGGTTGAATAAAGGGTCAGCCCTTCCGTCCCGGAAATTTCCGCATCCAGATAAAAATCAGGTTTCTTCTTGCGGATCCGGTCAATACACAAATTAGTAGCAATCCGGTACAACCACGATGAAAATTTCCGTTCCTGCTTAAAACTTTTAATATGGATATAGGCGCGGATAAATGTTTCCTGCGCCAGATCCTCCGCTTCGGTGCGGCTCCCGATCATGCGGAAACAGATTTGGAATACTTTATCTTTATATAATTCAACGATATCATTAAAAGCATTTTGGTCACCCTTCATGACCTGCTTAATTTTTCGGTTTACAGTTGCTTCCATTTTCCCCCTCCGCCCTGTGCGGTACGTTATTTTTACGGTTTTCTCCTGAAAAGGTTTCAAAAAAAAGTAAAAAAATGTTCAAGTCTATTGTAGCAAAGTTATGGAAAAAATGTTTAAATCTTTAGTAAAATGGATATAAAATATTACAAATTTGAATATGAACGGGGAGTCAGGGATGAACCAGAAAAGCCGAGCCTTAATGTTGGAAATTGAGGAAAAAAGACGTGAAATGATTCAGCTCGCTTCGACCACTGCATACTGGGATGACCAGGTCTTACAGGCAAGCAGGCATCTGGACCAGCTCATCAATCAATTTAACAAATTGAAAAGCAGTAAACTTCAGGGATAAGTGAACAGAACACCCATGGAATAGATTTAAATAAAAAAACGGCAAAACATCATTTGCCGTTTTTTTATTTGCAGTGCCGGATACCGGCCGGCAGGGGCTATTTTTAAAGAAGTTTTTTTCCAAACAATGTTTCAATCAGGCGGACAGCTTTTTCTGCCGTTTGATTGCGGCTGTCAAGGATCGGGTTTACTTCAACAACCTCGGCTGAAACAACGGCATCTGCATCGTGCAGCATCTCCATGGCGAGCCTGCTTTCGCGGAAATGAATCCCGCCGTATACAGGCGTTCCCACACCCGGGGCTTCTTGCGGATCGAGCGCATCTAAATCGAACGACAAATGAATGCCATCCGTTCTTTCTTTTAAATAGTTAATACTTTCTGTCATGACACTCTCCATCCCGAACCGGTCAATTTCAGCCATCGTGTAGATTTTTATGCCCAGATTACGGATGAAATCCTTTTCCCCTTCGTCCAAATCCCGCTGCCCGATCAGGACAACATGCTCCGCTTTCAGTTTTGGAATATAGCCGTAAACGCCCGTTAAAGAAGCATGCCCGTGCCCGAGGCTGGCGGCAAGCGGCATGCCGTGGACATTTCCGGAAGGGCTTGTCTCAGGAATGTTCATATCCGCATGCGCGTCAAACCAAATGACGCCGAGATTTCTGTAATGCTTGCTGATGCCGGCAATTGTGCCAATGGCAATACTGTGGTCGCCACCAAAAATAAGCGGAAACCGGTTGCTTTTTACAATTTCATCTGTATGCTCTGCAATGGACTGGCTTGCTTTTGAAATCGATTTCAAATTTCTCGCATTGGCTTCATCATCAGGGAGCTGCTCCGCCCTGCCAATTTCAATATTGCCCAAATCGGTAACCGCGCAGCCGAGTTTCTCTAGCCCTTCTTTCACACCTGCATACCGGATCGCCTGCGGGCCCAGATCCACCCCTTTATATCGCTGCCCAAGATCCATTGGAACACCCATTATTGTAATATGTTTCTCCATCAGACTGCCCCCTTCCCTTCTCTCTATATATCATTGTAAAATTGTTTTCCAATTGGCTCAACTGTACAAAATTCTGTATAATTATACAGAAGAAATGGGAATTAGCTAAAATATCCTCCTTCAGACGGCAGTCAAACATTCTTGTTCACTGATTTTTTAGCTTTGCAGGTGGGGGCTTCTAAGGTAATTGCACCACTAGATTAAACATCAACCACCCATTAACAGACAATGAAGTGTACATGATGTTAAAACAATTTACAGATAAATAAAAAACGCTCAAAATCCTCTTATAAAAAAGGGTTTTGAGCGTTTCTCTTTGAAGCGGAAGACGGGACTCGAACCCGCGACCCACACCTTGGGAAGGTGTTGTTCTACCACTAAACTACTTCCGCATATTTATAGAATACCACACACTTTAAAAAAAGAAAAGAGTGAGCCATGCAGGATTCGAACCTGCGACCCTCTGATTAAAAGTCAGATGCTCTACCAACTGAGCTAATGGCTCGTAAAAATCTATATATCAAATGGCTACGCCAATTCAATAGCAAAAGGCTGGGCCAGCTGGATTCGAACCAACGCATGACGGAGTCAAAGTCCGTTGCCTTACCGCTTGGCTATGGCCCAATTATCTATAGTATGAACCCTCTCACCAAAAAAATGCACCAAAGTGCATGTCCAAAAAAAAGGATGGTGGAGGGGGACGGATTCGAACCGCCGAACCCTGAGGGAGCGGATTTACAGTCCGCCGCGTTTAGCCACTTCGCTACCCCTCCGTAAATGGTGCCGGCCAGAGGACTTGAACCCCCAACCTACTGATTACAAGTCAGTTGCTCTACCAATTGAGCTAGACCGGCATAAAAATGGAGGATGACGGGCTCGAACCGCCGACCCTCTGCTTGTAAGGCAGACGCTCTCCCAGCTGAGCTAATCCTCCAAATATGTAAATGGTGACCCGTACGGGATTCGAACCCGTGTTACCGCCGTGAAAGGGCGGTGTCTTAACCGCTTGACCAACGGGCCAAAAAACTATAAGCTTCCAATCGGGCTCGAACCGATGACCTCTTCCTTACCATGGAAGTGCTCTACCTGCTGAGCTATGGAAGCATATGACTCCGCAGGTAGGATTCGAACCTACGACCGATCGGTTAACAGCCGATTGCTCTACCACTGAGCTACTGCGGAATATCAGGCCCGGCAGCGTCCTACTCTCGCAGGGGGAGATCCCCAACTACCATCGGCGCTGGAAAGCTTAACTTCCGTGTTCGGGATGGGAACGGGTGTGACCTTTCCGCCATCGCCACCGGACCTCAATGACAAAAATCATTATAGCAAAGTTTCCATTGCTTATCAACAGGAATTATGTGATTCCCTGAAAACCGGATGGGAGAAAAAACTGTAAACGGAGAATGCGTTTCTAACTTTGAGAATTGTCTAGCTCCAGCGCCTATCGGCTAGCGTATTTCTACGCTTTCTCCCTACGATAAGTCAACATCGGCTCGCCTTTAGGGGCTCGCCGTATTTCCTTTATCTCAGTCGAAAGCTCCGAAATCCGTACGCCGATGAGCGAGGCGCTTCCGCTTTTCTATTGTCCAGCTCCGGTGCCTAGCCCCTCGAGGTCGAATAACCTGCCCGTCACGGAGCCAAAAGACGGCTCCATGCCGGTCAGAACATTCGCTTGTCGGGGCTAAACAAGGCACCTCCGCTTTTCTATTTGGTTAAGTCCTCGATCGATTAGTATTCGTCAGCTCCACGCGTCGCCGCGCTTCCACCCCGGACCTATCAACCTGATCATCTTTCAGGGATCTTACCAGTACAAACTGTGGGAAATCTCATCTTGAGGGGGGCTTCATGCTTAGATGCTTTCAGCACTTATCCCTTCCGCACATAGCTACCCAGCGATGCCTTTGGCAAGACAACTGGTACACCAGCGGTGCGTCCATCCCGGTCCTCTCGTACTAAGGACAGCTCCTCTCAAATTTCCTGCGCCCGCGACGGATAGGGACCGAACTGTCTCACGACGTTCTGAACCCAGCTCGCGTACCGCTTTAATGGGCGAACAGCCCAACCCTTGGGACCGACTACAGCCCCAGGATGCGATGAGCCGACATCGAGGTGCCAAACCTCCCCGTCGATGTGGACTCTTGGGGGAGATCAGCCTGTTATCCCCAGGGTAGCTTTTATCCGTTGAGCGATGGCCCTTCCATGCGGAACCACCGGATCACTAAGCCCGACTTTCGTCCCTGCTCGACTTGTAAGTCTCGCAGTCAAGCTCCCTTATGCCTTTACACTCTGCGAATGATTTCCAACCATTCTGAGGGAACCTTTGGGCGCCTCCGTTACCTTTTAGGAGGCGACCGCCCCAGTCAAACTGCCTGCCTGACACTGTCTCCCACCCCGGTAAGGGGTGCGGGTTAGAATTTCCATACAGCCAGGGTAGTATCCCACCGATGCCTCCACCGAAGCTGGCGCTCCGGTTTCCAAGGCTCCTACCTATCCTGTACAAGCTGTACCAAAATTCAATATCAGGCTGCAGTAAAGCTCCATGGGGTCTTTCCGTCCTGTCGCGGGTAACCTGCATCTTCACAGGTACTATAATTTCACCGAGTCTCTCGTTGAGACAGTGCCCAGATCGTTACACCTTTCGTGCGGGTCAGAACTTACCTGACAAGGAATTTCGCTACCTTAGGACCGTTATAGTTACGGCCGCCGTTTACTGGGGCTTCAGTTCAGAGCTTCGCCTTACGGCTAACCCCTCTCCTTAACCTTCCAGCACCGGGCAGGTGTCAGCCCCTATACTTCGCCTTGCGGCTTCGCAGAGACCTGTGTTTTTGCTAAACAGTCGCCTGGGCCTATTCACTGCGGCTTCCCGGGGCATACACCCCAAAAAGCACCCCTTCTCCCGAAGTTACGGGGTCATTTTGCCGAGTTCCTTAACGAGAGTTCTCTCGCTCACCTTAGGATTCTCTCCTCGCCTACCTGTGTCGGTTTGCGGTACGGGCGCCTTTCACCTCACTAGAGGCTTTTCTTGGCAGTGTGGAATCAGGAACTTCGGTACTAAAATTTCCCTCGCCATCACAGCTCCGCCTTGGCGCGAAGGATTTGCCTCCGCACCGGCCTAACTGCTTGGACGCGATCAACCAGTGTCGCGCTTTCCCTATCCTCCTGCGTCCCCCCATCGTTCAAACGGTGAAGAGGCGGTACAGGAATATCAACCTGTTGTCCATCGCCTACGCCTTTCGGCCTCGGCTTAGGCCCCGACTAACCCTGAGCGGACGAGCCTTCCTCAGGAAACCTTAGGCATTCGGTGGAAGGGATTCTCACCCTTCTTTCGCTACTCATACCGGCATTCTCACTTCTAAACGCTCCACCGGTCCTTCCGGTCCGGCTTCAACGCCCTTAGAACGCTCTCCTACCACGGACGCCAAATGGTGTCCATCCGCAGCTTCGGTGATACGTTTAGCCCCGGTACATTTTCGGCGCAGCGTCACTCGACCAGTGAGCTATTACGCACTCTTTAAATGATGGCTGCTTCTAAGCCAACATCCTGGTTGTCTAAGCAACGCCACATCCTTTTCCACTTAACGTATACTTTGGGACCTTAGCTGGCGGTCTGGGCTGTTTCCCTTTCGACCATGGATCTTATCACTCACAGTCTGACTCCCAAGCATAAGTTTTTGGCATTCGGAGTTTGTCTGAATTCGGTAACCCGATGAGGGCCCCTCGTCCAAACAGTGCTCTACCTCCAAAACTCTTCGCTTGAGGCTAGCCCTAAAGCTATTTCGGAGAGAACCAGCTATCTCCAAGTTCGATTGGAATTTCTCCGCTACCCACACCTCATCCCCGCACTTTTCAACGTGCGTGGGTTCGGGCCTCCAACAAGTGTTACCTTGCCTTCACCCTGGACATGGGTAGATCACCTGGTTTCGGGTCTGCGGCCTCATACTCTTTCGCCCTGTTCAGACTCGCTTTCGCTGCGGCTCCGCTTCTTCAGCTTAACCTTGCATGAGACCGTAACTCGCCGGTTCATTCTACAAAAGGCACGCCATCACCCGTTAACGGGCTCTGACTACTTGTAGGCACACGGTTTCAGGATCTCTTTCACTCCCCTCCCGGGGTGCTTTTCACCTTTCCCTCACGGTACTGGTTCACTATCGGTCACTAGGGAGTATTTAGCCTTGGGAGATGGTCCTCCCGGATTCCGGCGGGATTCCTCGTGTCCCGCCGTACTCAGGATCCACTCGGGAGAGAACGAAGTGTCAGTTACAGGGCTTTTACCTTCTCCGGCAGGCCTTTCCAGGCCGCTTCACTTAACCTGTTCTTTTGTAACTCCCATATGAGTGTCCTACAACCCCGGAAGGCAAGCCTTCCGGTTTGGGCTGTTTCCTGTTCGCTCGCCGCTACTTGGGAAATCGCAATTGCTTTCTCTTCCTCCGGGTACTGAGATGTTTCAGTTCCCCGGGTGTGCCCTTCCTGCCCTATGGATTCAGGCAGGAATCCTGTCCAATTAAAGACAGGGGGTTTCCCCATTCGGAAATCTCCGGATCAACGCTTACGTACAGCTCCCCGGAGCATATCGGTGTTTGTACCGTCCTTCATCGGCTCCTAGTGCCAAGGCATTCACCGTGCGCCCTTTCTAACTTAACCATAAAAAGATTTAAATCCAAAAATAAGCGATTCTCGGTTTACTTGGTTTGTTTCTCCTATCCTGTTTTCAAAGAACACATACTGAAGGATTGAACCTTCAAAACTGAACAAAACGGAAACGTCAAACTTAATTGTGGAAAACGAAGTTTTCCTTAATTTCCTTAGAAAGGAGGTGATCCAGCCGCACCTTCCGATACGGCTACCTTGTTACGACTTCACCCCAATCATCTGTCCCACCTTCGGCGGCTGGCTCCGTAAAGGTTGCCTCACCGACTTCGGGTGTTACAAACTCTCGTGGTGTGACGGGCGGTGTGTACAAGGCCCGGGAACGTATTCACCGCGGCATGCTGATCCGCGATTACTAGCGATTCCGGCTTCATGCAGGCGGGTTGCAGCCTGCAATCCGAACTGGGAATGGTTTTTTGGGATTGGCTTAACCTCGCGGTCTCGCAGCCCTTTGTACCATCCATTGTAGCACGTGTGTAGCCCAGGTCATAAGGGGCATGATGATTTGACGTCATCCCCACCTTCCTCCGGTTTGTCACCGGCAGTCACCTTAGAGTGCCCAACTCAATGCTGGCAACTAAGGTCAAGGGTTGCGCTCGTTGCGGGACTTAACCCAACATCTCACGACACGAGCTGACGACAACCATGCACCACCTGTCACTCTGTCCCCCGAAGGGGAAGGCCCTGTCTCCAGGGAGGTCAGAGGATGTCAAGACCTGGTAAGGTTCTTCGCGTTGCTTCGAATTAAACCACATGCTCCACCGCTTGTGCGGGCCCCCGTCAATTCCTTTGAGTTTCAGCCTTGCGGCCGTACTCCCCAGGCGGAGTGCTTAATGCGTTAGCTGCAGCACTAAAGGGCGGAAACCCTCTAACACTTAGCACTCATCGTTTACGGCGTGGACTACCAGGGTATCTAATCCTGTTTGCTCCCCACGCTTTCGCGCCTCAGCGTCAGTTACAGACCAGAGAGCCGCCTTCGCCACTGGTGTTCCTCCACATCTCTACGCATTTCACCGCTACACGTGGAATTCCACTCTCCTCTTCTGCACTCAAGCCTCCCAGTTTCCAATGACCGCTTGCGGTTGAGCCGCAAGATTTCACATCAGACTTAAGAAACCGCCTGCGCGCGCTTTACGCCCAATAATTCCGGACAACGCTTGCCACCTACGTATTACCGCGGCTGCTGGCACGTAGTTAGCCGTGGCTTTCTGGCCGGGTACCGTCAAGGCGCCGCCCTGTTCGAACGGCACTTGTTCTTCCCCGGCAACAGAGTTTTACGACCCGAAGGCCTTCTTCACTCACGCGGCGTTGCTCCGTCAGACTTTCGTCCATTGCGGAAGATTCCCTACTGCTGCCTCCCGTAGGAGTTTGGGCCGTGTCTCAGTCCCAATGTGGCCGATCACCCTCTCAGGTCGGCTACGCATCGTTGCCTTGGTGAGCCATTACCCCACCAACTAGCTAATGCGCCGCGGGCCCATCTGTAAGTGACAGCCGAAGCCGTCTTTCCTTTTTCCTCCATGCGGAGGAAAAAACTATCCGGTATTAGCCCCGGTTTCCCGGCGTTATCCCGATCTTACAGGCAGGTTGCCCACGTGTTACTCACCCGTCCGCCGCTAACCTTTTAAAAGCAAGCTTTTAAAAGGTCCGCACGACTTGCATGTATTAGGCACGCCGCCAGCGTTCGTCCTGAGCCAGGATCAAACTCTCAGTAAAGATGTTTGATAAAAGCTCAAAAAGAATTTGACGTTTCGTTTTGTCCAGTTTTCAAGGAACAATCTTCGCCGTTTATTCATAACAGCGACTTTTATATTATATCAAGTATAAAGTGCTTTGTCAACACTTTTTTATCTGTCCTGCCTCATGTGAAGCAGCGACATTTATTAATATACCAAGATAGCAAATCGATGTCAACAGCCTTTGTATATTTTTATTCTATATAAAATGAACTTGAGTTTTTACATCAAGCCTGGGCACCGATTTGCATGACGATACTTTTTGCAGCAGGCAACAGAGCTGAGAGATTTTATTTATTTTATATATTTTTTCAGCTTTACGGAGGGAAGCCAAATCAACTTGTTTACGCTGTACAGCCAGGCGTTATACTGCAGACGGTATACCCGGGAGCTTCCCTCCATTTATCGAAATTGTTATTTCTTATAATAGATATTACAGCCGGACTTTAGGAAAGGACTGCCCCGCCATCAATGACAACCGTTTGCCCAATGATATGGGAAGACAGGTCTGATGCAAGATAGAGCAGAACATTCGCCACTTCTTCCGGTTGTGTATAGCGGCCAGTCGGGGCGGATGCAGCCATTTGCTGCCTCGTTTGTTCAGCAGCTGCTGAATCACCTCCGGCAAAACCGTTTTCAATTTTTCTCATCATTTCTGTGTCCACAACCCCTGGACATACCGCATTGACACGGACGCCGGACGGAGCTGCCTCAATTCCTGCCGTTTTCGTCATGCCGATCACCGCATGCTTACTGGCGCCGTATGCCACCATTTCCGGTGTGCCGACGAGGCCGGCAACAGAAGCCGTATTGACAATGGTGCCGCTTTTTTGGCTGATCATATGCGGCAACACATACTTCATACCAAGAAAGACGCCGCGTACATTAATGCCCATCAGTTTATCAAATACTTCTTCGGGATAATCTATGAGCGGTTTCATCTTTCCTTCCCAACCAGCATTGTTTAAAAGAATATCAATTTTTCCATAAGTATCTAGCGCAGTTCGGACGTAATGTTGGACATCTTTGGATTTGGAAACATCGGTCCGGACAAAAATCGCTTCCCCACCATTTTCACGGATTTTTCCAGCCGTTTCTTCTCCCAATTCATCAGATAAATCAGCGACCACGACATTTGCTCCGCCCGCAGCCAGTTTCAAGCATGCTTCGCGGCCGATTCCTCCCCCACCGCCGGTTACGATTGCAACTTTTCCTGTGAAATCAAATGTTTGCACTGGCGCCACCCTTTCCAAATTCGGTTCATCTTCAGTGTAATGGTTTGTAAAGAAGAAAGCAATGGTAACGCTTTCAAAAATTGTGTCTATTTTTTGCAACCGGCGATAGATAACCCATCTGCTTCTTTCGCGGCACGGGCAGAAATAAAAAACGGCAAATTCACTTGCAGGCGCCCATGCTGCAACAGTGGCACTGGAAAAAGCGGGGGCTGGTCAAGCGTCCCCGCGGTCCAGTTGATAAAGTTTGCGGTAACGCGCATGGTTTTCCATCAATGCCGCGTGTGTGCCCTGCATGGCGATTTTTCCTTCATCCAGAAAGACGATCTGATCCATTTTTTCCATCCCGGCCAGATGGTGAGTAATGAAAATCACCGTTTTGTCCTTTAAAACTTCAAACATCGTATCGAGCAGGTCTTTTTCTGTCAGGGGATCAAGCCCGACAGTCGGTTCATCCAAAATGACCACAGGCGTATTTTGCAGCAGGATCCGTGCGAGGGCGATTCTTTGCCGCTCGCCTCCCGAAAAACGCTGGCCGGTTTCCTCCATTTGGGTATGGATCCCATTTGGAAGGGAGTGGAGATACCGGTCAAGTTTGACTTGCCGGATGGCCTCCTCTATTTCTTCTGATGTGGCGCCGGGGCGTCCGAGGGCAGCGTTATTTTCGACCGTTGTCGCGAACAGATAAGGTTTCTGGTTCAAGACACTGACCAGCTGGTGAATCCCTTCGCCATATGCTGCCGGGGCATGCCCGCCGATGGAAACGGTCCCTGAAGCAGGCTGCAGCGCCCCAATCAGCAGATGGAGAAGCGTCGATTTGCCCGCTCCGCTTTTGCCAAGCACCGCGATTTTTTGCCCATGGGGAATGGTGAGTGACACATCGTTCAAAGCTGCGGCCGGTTCGTTTTCATAATAGTAAAAGACATGTTCCAAACGGATATCCGCTTTCTCTCCAGGAACTACGCTATTCCTGCTTTTATCCGGGACGTACTGCCGGATCGCGTCAATCCGTTGCAGGGATTCCTTGTATGCCGGAATCTTTTCCACCGCCGCGGATGCCGGGATGATGCCTTCCAGAATCGGAAGGGTTACAAGTGTAAAAGACGCAATATAGGTCGGGGCGATGTCTCCATGCATTGCGGCATGCCCTGCCCAGATGCCGGTAAATATTAAAATCATGCCCGAGATGACCTGTAGCTGAAAGTTCCGGTTATGATTCCAAAAGGACATCTTCCTTTCCATTTCGTGGCTTTCCTGGCTGTCTTCATGAAACTGCTTGAAAAACCGTTCTTTCTTTCCGCTGATGATCCAGTCGCGGATGCCGAATAAAGTATCCGTGACGTTGCGGTACAGCCGGCTCTGTGTTTCTTTCAGCGCGATTTGTCGTTTTTTCATGAAATATAAGGATAAAAGCGGGTAAACAAACAGGACGATCCCCATTAATAAGGCAATCCATAACGCAAACTGCCAGTCAAATGCAGCCAGCGTGCAAACAGAATATAAAAACAAAAACAGCGCCGTCACGACAGGAAAAATGGTGCGGATATAAGCGTCCTGCAAGTGCTCGATGTCATCGGCAAGCGTGCCGAGCAGATCCCCCGCCTGAAAACGCGAGCGGATAAACAGCGCCTGCGGTTCGAGCATTTCATACAGTTTGACGCGCATATCAGCAAGAATCTTCAACACCGTATTATGCCCGCTAAGCCGCTCAAAATAACGGGCGACCGGCCGCGCGATCCCGAAAGCGCGCACGCCGACGATCGGGACATAAATCAAAAGAATCGTCACCGGCATTTCGGAAGCCCTTGTGATCAAATACCCGGACGTAAAGGTGAGCATCGATGAAGCAAGAAAAGCAACAATGCCAAGCAGGACAGTAGCTACCATCAGCCACCGGTACTGACGGATATACGGTTTAATATACCGGTTGAAGTATGCCATGTTCTACCCCTCCCCGCTGCGCCTCGACAAGTTCGTAAAAGGCGCCCTTTTTCCGGTACAGCTCATCGTATGTGCCCGCTTCTCTAAGCCTGCCGCCATCCATCACCAAAATCAAATCCATTTCTTTTACCCAGTGCAGGCGGTGGGTGGCAAAAAAGACAAGTTTATGTTCAAAAAGCGGGAGCATCAGCTGTTTAATTTCCTGTTCCGTTTCGATATCGAGATGCGCAGTCGGCTCATCCAAAAGCATAACCGGACGTGCATCCAGCAATGCCCGCGCAAGCGCAATCCGCTGTTCTTCACCGCCGCTTAGCACCCGTCCGCCCTGGCCGATTTTTTCATCAAGCCCGTTCGGAAAGCTGGCGATGAGGTCGGAAAGCCCTGCTGTCCGGGCCGCTTCCTCAATCTTTTCAAGCGGCGCATCCGGCGCATACCAGGCAATATTTTCCCGTACGGTCTTTGCAAAAATATACGGATGCTGCGGAATGTAGTTCACCTGCTTTTGCCATTCGGTAAAGGACAAATGCGGAACTTCCAGGCCGTCAATCCTGATCCGTCCGCCATTCGGCATGGAGAACCCGGATAACAGGTCAATCAGCGTCGATTTGCCCGAACCGGAGATGCCGATCACGCCGATTTTTTGAAACCCACGGGCGGTAAACGTGACATCCTGCAAAATCGCCCGGTTTTCTTCCGGCGACTGTTTTTCGAGCCCTTCCACCGTTAATGTACTGTGTTCGTTCCAAACCGGGACGGGAAAAGAAAGCCCATTTCCAAAATCTTCTTTTTCGGCAAGCAGGCGGTGGATCTTCTCGCCCGCCTCTTTGCCGTTCATCGTGGCATGGTAATCGCTGCCGAGATCGCGGACCGGCATAAAATACTCCGGCGCGAGAATTAAAAGCGCAAGAGCCGGTTCAAATCCGATTTGCCCGTTAATCAGCCGGAGCCCGAGTTCCACGGCCACGACCGCCACGGACAAAGTCGCAAAAAAGTCCAGGGAAAACGACGATAAAAAAGCAATTCTGAGCGTGCGGTTTGTGGCAATCCGGTACTTGTTGCTGACTTCCCAAATGGCTTCTTTATGGCTTTTGCTCCGCCCTAAAAATTTCAGCGTCACGAGCCCCCTTAACGAGTCCACAAAATGGCGGGAAAGCAGCTGGTACGTTTCCCATCTCGCTTCTTTCTGCTTTTGCGCGGCGAGCCCGAGCAGAATCAAAAACCCGATTAAAATCGGCATGACAACCAGCAGCGTGATCCCGGTTTCAACATCCTGTGAAAAAATATACACAAGGAGAACAGCCGGGATCGTCAGGCACGCGATAAACCGTGGAATAAAAAGCTCTAAATAAGTACGGAACTCCGGAATGCCCTCAAGGCAAAGCGTCACCAGATTGCCCGTGCCATGCCTGCTGATGGCGCGCGGTCCGATGCGAAACAGCTTTTCAACGAGCAAGTTTTGGTAATGGAGGGACGTGCGGCCGGCAAACCGGAACGCAACCCGCGACTTTGCCCACTGCAAAAAGTGGCGGATGAGATGGGCGGCGAAAAAGATGCCAAATTCAGCCGCTGCTTCCTGCCACGGCACCCCTTTGTATAAATGGACAATCGCTTTTGCCAGGTATACTGCCTGCACGATAATAGCAACCGATTGGATCATCGTCAGGCATCCGGCAATGATAAAAGTTTTTAAGCTGCCTTTATACTGCATCAGATGTTTATCCATCCGCACCAGCTCCTCTCCGGTATGGGGCCATTCCGCCATACGCAGGGCTTTTTTGATTCGTTCATTGGCATATTTTCACCTGTACGGAGTCCCTAAGATCGTGCCAGGTTCCTGCTTCAATCCGCAATATGCGGACTGCTTCTCTCCGTACCCATCCAAAAGGTTCCATTCCAGGAGTAGTATCCATTCCCTATTCCCGTATTGATCTGCTTCTCTCCGCACCCGTCCAAACGGTGCCGAATGAAAAAGAAAACACCCGGTTTGCCCGAAATCCGCTCCCCGGGTGAGCAGTGGACGGCGATCTTTAACCCCCGCCCCCTGAACTTTTTTAATAATGCAATTCATGCGGTGTAACCCGTTTCCGGAAGACGTAGTAACTCCAAATCGTGTAAGCGAGCACGACCGGTACCATCGTGCATGCGACGATCGTCATGATTTTTAACGAATACGGGCTTGACGATGCTTTATAAAGCGTCAAGTTGTTCGCCGCCCCCATTGAACTGATCAGCACGTTCGGGAAAAGTGCGATGAAAAACGAGACGGTTACAAGAATTAAAATCAACCCGGTTACGGCAAAACTCAATCCTTCTTTTTTATTCCGCAAAAGCGGATACAGTGCCAGATAAAGCACGATGGCAACGGCATAGACCGGAATTAAAATGGCACCCCGTTTCACAAACGCGTCTGTAAAAACAGCGGTTAATACGGTAAACAGGACAACGACGGCGCCTGTAGCGATATACATTTTGATCGCGGCTTTTCCGGCACGTTCACGGATTTCGCCATCCGTTTTTAAACGGATAAACATCAGGCCATGCAGATAGACAAGAGCGACAAAAGCAAGCCCGCCGACGATCGTGTAGAGGTTGACGATGTCGAAAAATCCGGCATGCATCGTCATCGAGCGGTCAATCGGAAGCCCCTTGATCATCCCGGAAAACAGAGCACCAAGCAAAAACGGCGGCAGGAGGCTTCCAAGCAAAATGGCCCAGTCCCAAATACCTTTCCATTTGCTTGCCTGGAGTTTGCCGCGGAATTCAAAGGCAACCCCTCTGGCAATAAGCGCAAGCAGCAGGACGACAAAGGCAAGGTAATAGCCGCTAAAAAGCGTGGCATACCAGTTCGGGAAAGCAGCAAACATGGCGCCGCCCGCTGTCAGGAGCCATACTTCATTGGCATCCCAGAACGGCCCGATCGTATTAATGAGCACCCGTTTTTCCGTCTCATTTTTGGCAAGGAATTTTGTGCTCATCCCGACTCCGAAATCAAAACCTTCCAGAAATACAAATCCGACAAATAACACACAAACGAGCAAAAACCACAATTCATTTAACTGCATTATACAACCCTCCTTGTATTGAAAGGATCCGATGCAGTAATGTCTTCCATCGGTTTTGCCTGCGGGCCCTGTTTAATAACGCGGATAAACAGGTAAGCCATTGCCACGGCAAGCAGCGTATAGACAATCGAGAACGCAACCAGTGAAAACAGCAGCTCGCCGGCCGAAACATTCGGCGAAACGCCCGCACTTGTTTTCATCAAGCCGTTTACCACCCATGGCTGCCGGCCCATTTCAGACATAATCCAGCCGAACGAGTTGCCGATCGTCGGGATAAACATGCAAGGGAACAGCCATTTCAAGTAACGCATGCTGTTTTCAATTTTTTTCTTCCAGACAAGGTACAGGCCGATCAAACTCATCAGGATCATAATGCCGCCGGTGGCAACCATGATCCGGAAGCTCCAAAACGTTGTTTTTACAGGCGGAATATAATTGCCTGCCCCGTATTTTTGTGTGTATTCTTTTTGCAGCTCGTTCATCCCTTTGACAGATCCGGAAAATTTGCCATAGGATAAGTAGCTCAGCAAGTACGGAATTTGCACCCTGTATTCCGACTTTTTATTTTTCGTATCAATGACACTAAACAATGTCCACGGCGCAGGGTCCCCGGTGTTTTGCCAGATGCCTTCCGCAGCAGCCATTTTCATCGGCTGGACATTAATGAGATAACGTGCCTGGCTGTGCCCGGAAAAGGCAAGGCCGAGCCCGCTGAGAAGACCAACGATAAGTGCGATGGCAACAGACCGTTTGAAAAAGGCCACTTCTTTTTTCCTGATCAAATTCCAGGCCGAAACGCCGGCGATGAAAAACGCACCGGTGGCAAGGCTGCCGAAAATAATGTGCGGGTAAGCCACCTGCAATTTTTGGTTCAACAGCACGGCGGCAAAATTGTTCATTTCGGCACGGCCATTGTGAATCGTATAGCCGACCGGATTTTGCATGAACGAGTTTGCGGCCATAATCCAGAGCGCCGACAGCATCGTTCCGATCGAGACGAGCCAGATGCAGGCCAGATGCAGTTTTTTCGGGAGTCTGTCCCAACCGAAAATCCATAGGCCGATGAAAGTCGACTCCATAAAGAACGCAAGCAGCGCTTCAATCGCAAGCGGTGCGCCGAATACGTCCCCGACGAACCGCGAGTAGGTCGACCAGTTCATCCCGAATTGGAATTCCTGGATAATCCCGGTCACCACTCCGACTGCGAAGTTGATGAGGAAAAAGGTTCCCCAAAACTTCGTCATTTTCTTGTAAATTTCTTTCTTTTTCACCATGTAAAGCGTTTGCATGACAGCGACAATAAATGCCAATCCGATTGAAAGCGGCACGAAAATGAAGTGGAACAAGGTTGTCGTTGCAAACTGGGTCCGTGCCAATATGACTTCACTCATTTCCCAAAATCCCCTCCTCTTCCATATTTCCGTTACTTTATCATTACACTTATATTATATTTAATCTTTTTATGGTACAGATAGGAGCCATGTGACAATTCGGTTAAAAACTGTCGAATATTATTTGACAAATTATTTTTCTGGAAAATTATTCTTCCAGGCCTATTGACTTTTTGTGAAAGAGTGATCAAAAGGGTGCGGCTCACCCGGGCGGCCGGGACAACTCGCGTCCTTCTTTCCGGTCAAGGTCCGTGATTTCCCTTTTTCCAGAACGCTCTTCGCTTCTTCTTTTCCAAAAGACCGTAAAAAAAAGAGCGGCTGCCTCCGCTCTTTACTGTTTCATTTCCCGCCTATAGGACACGGCGAATTGGGCATATTCGCTTTGGGGCGCGACTTTTGTCAGGAGCTTAAAAAGAATCCGGTACCGTTCTTTCATGGCCCTTTTGATGACCCGCTCAATCCGCTCATCATTCAGGTCAAGTAAAATTTCTTCCATTTCTCTTTTCAACAAATACTGCAGTTCCAGCAGCTCTTTTTCATGGACGACAAGACCTAACACCCACATGCACCCTTTCTGTTCATGGTACGTCTATTTTTACCAAATTTAAGGAAAATATCACAGCACTTTTCCTTGCATAATCCTGAAAAAATGGCGCATACAATAAGACAAGTGCAGTTTTTAACGGGAGGTTGAATCATGCACCATACGAAATCGCGAAACTGGAAACCGTATCTTTTCATTGTCATTGTCTCGTTTTTTACTGCCTTATTGATCTATACCCAAACGCTGGCGCAGACGGCAGCTTTTTCAGCAAAAGGCACCCCGAAAGCCGTTTTTAAAGGAGAAAACGGCATTGCGTTAACTTTTAATATTGGCTGGGGCGATGAAAAAGCCGTCCCTATCTTGAAAACGCTGCAGAAAAACGGCGTAAAGTCCGCAACCTTTTTCCTGTCAGGCGCGTGGGCGGAACAGCACCCGGATATTGTGAATAGGATTGAAAAAGCCGGATATGAGATCGGAAGCCTCGGTTATGCCTATGTGGATTACACGGATGAAGAACCGGCTAAAGTGCGGCATGATATGCAGAAGGCACAAGAAGTGTTTAAAAAACTTGAAATAAAGGATGTAAAACTTTTGCGTTCCCCGACCGGCCATTTTGACAAAACGGCATTAAAAATTGCGGACCAACTGGGGCTTACAATGGTTCACTGGAGCGTCAACACCGATGACTGGAAAAACCCGGGCACCGCAAAAATTATTGAAAAAGCAAGCACAGCCGAAAACGGGGATATCATCCTGCTGCACGCTTCTGATGCCGCAAAGCAGACGAACAAAGCCCTGCCGCAAATCATCCGCCACTTGTCGGATAAAGGAAAATTTGTGACCGTTTCCGAAATGATTGCAAACGGCAAAGCAGAAACGAAAGTGATTCCTTAAAGCCACAGGCCCACTTGGTATATCGTTGTTAGGAGAAGAGAAATACAATGTGTTAAAATGAATGATATGAAAGGATATCCAAATGGGCTTGCAGGTGAATGGAATAATGAAGCAAATTTTCAGCACAGTGGTCCAATTTCGCGGGTCACATGAAAAATTCGGTTATATGCAGGGGCTTGCATTAAAAGAATCCCTTTCCATCCAAAACCGCGACAATCAATGGAAAGTCAGAAAACCGCGGTTTGTAATCGACCTTAACGAAACGAAAGACGCAATCACCCGCTTTGCACCCGGAATCTGGGACGAGTTGTGCGGATTGCAGGAAGCACTGAAATGGCCGATGGAAAAAGTTTTGCAGGAATTTGGCGGCTACCGGGTGGATTACACAAAATCAGGCTGCTCGATTTTAACAGGCGATGGCTATCTCATCCGCAACTATGATTACCATCCTAAAACCTATGAAGGACGCTATGTCCTGTACCAGCCAACCGACCAGGGGTACGCGATTGCCGGGCCGAGCCAGCGCGTCACCGGGCGGATGGACGGCATGAATGAAAAAGGGCTCGCCATCGGCTATACGTTTATCCATCGAAAAAGTCCCGGCGACGGGTTTATTTGCTGCATGATTGGCAGGCTGCTACTGGAATCATGCGTAAATATTGACGAAGCCGTTGCCATGTTAAAAGAAATTCCGCACCGCCATTCATTCAGCTATGTCGTTTATGATAAAAGCGGGGAAACCCGGATTGTCGAAGCCTCTCCGCGCGCGGTCGCCGTGCGGAACGGAGATATTTGCACCAATCATTTTGAAACCCTCAGCAAAGAAAACCGGCATCATCTCAGCGATTCGATGCGCAGAACCGCCATTTTGGAACAGGAAAAAGGGCATCTATCCAGCGCCCGGGACGCGTTTCAATTATTAAATAGCCGGGATAAAGGCGTTTTTTCAGAACTATACGCTAGCTGGGCGGGCACAATCCATACTTCCGCTTACCTGCCAAAGCAAATGGAAGCCTGGTTCGCTTTAGGCGGTGACTGCGAGCCGGTGAAAATTGACTTTGCCAAATGGCTGTCAGGAGAAGACTTGCCCATTGAAAAGATCACCGGCGAAGTGGATACGGATATCCCCTTCCTCCATATGGACAAAGGGGCCGACTGGTTTCAAAAATGATCGAAACCGCGGTCATGAACCATGGATTCCGGCCGCGGCATCCTTTACCGGAAAAATGCTGCGGTTGCAAAAATGGAATCATCCGGTGCTCTGTGTCATATGGAGCAGAAGCCATGGACTCTTCTATTGCTTTTTTTCATGGGCCGCGGGCGTTTCAAGCGTTCCCACTGTTATCGTGTCTATTGCCAGCTGAGAAAATTTTTATGCATTTACTGCCCAAACAGCAAAAACCGGATACCCCATCAGGCTCCGGTTTTAGTTTGCCGTCTTTTCTTCTGCGATCTTGCGCAATGCTGCTTTTTCCTCTTTTTCCTTTTGGGAGCGCTTTAAAAAATGTGGAAGCACAAGCAGCTGGTAAGCATTGCAGATGAGAAGCGGGAAAAGCATAAGATAAAGCGAGGATATGCTATTGACACGCAAAGCTGGCACCCACTCGAGAATGGTCACTGCCACCATGAAAAACAAGGCAGGAATAAAAGCCCCTGCACTTTTTGCCTGCTTCGTCTTAGCAGCTGCCGCCACAAACGCGGACACAAGGATCAGTGCTGCAAACAGCAGGGACTGGCGGGTATCCGCGCGGAAGTACACAAAATCGAACAGTACATAACAGGCTGCAACAAGCTGAATGGCCTGCCAAACAAGCCGCGAACGGAAAATGTCAAGCCCGAGCTGGTGCACGGTTAACCAGGCGAAGAAACCTACCTGACTGACAAGACTGAAAATCAAGCCCAACCCCGCAAACCAGAAAAACGCGCCAGCGATGGACAAAAGATCCGCATGTGCAAAATAAGGCGCCATTTCCGGCCAGCGGACGAAAAACCCGAGAATCCCGGCTGACACCCCTCCGATGGCAAGAGCGGCAAAAAAGAAACGAACCCAGTTCCGGCTTGTCAATCCCCATCCCCCTTTGCCTTTAAAGTACCTTTATTGTAACAGAGAATCATGAGAAAAATCCAGCACATCATGCCGGCTTTCCCAACTGTACTGTTTTACCAATCCGCACGATGAAGCCGGTTTTTGCAGAGCTGTAGCACGATCAGGCTCCGGTCCCGGGAAAAAATTCCAGTGCTTTTAAGCCTCCCCGCCGAGCGCATAATCCGAAAAGAACTTCACATATTAAAGATAGAATGAAGAAGGGAGCCAAAAGCATGAAACCAAGAACCGTTTTGCTCCTGATCAGCCTTTGCGCTGCCCTTACAGCCTGCTCGGGCGAGGCTTCAACAGGCGGGCAAGCGGATTATAACCAGACGAAAAAAATGGTCATTGACATATTGAAAACCGATGAAGGAAAAAAAGCGCTGCAGGACGTGATTACAAGCGACGGAATGAAAAAGAATCTGGTCATTGACAAGGCGTACATGAAAGAAGCGATCGAACAAACATTAACTTCCGATAAAGGCAAGGCTTTTTGGAGAGAAGCCATGCAGGATCCGAAATTTGCCGCCGCGGTTGCAGACAGCATGAAAACTGAAAACAAAGCGCTGTTGAAAAGTTTGATGAAGGATCCGGATTACCAGGCAATGATGATGGATATTTTAAAAGACCCGGCTTACGAAAAAGAAGTGCAAACGATGCTAAAGAGCAAAGAAATGCGGAAAACCATGCAGGAGGTTGTCATCGATACGTTTAATGACCCGGCTTTTAAAGCGAAAATGGAAGACAGTCTGCTGAAAGCGGCGAAAACGATGAAAGACAAAAAGTAGCGGCGGGATTTGGCTCCGCCGCTTTCCACATTTATTTTTTCAGCTTGTCCACAATTTTTTGTGCGATTTCCGTATAAATTTTTCCGAGCCGGTGGTCTTCGGCATAGATGGACGGCGCGAAATCATGTTCATTCCAGTCCGGCTGCTGAAGCGGGAGCTGACCGAGCACTTCGGTCCGCAATTCTTCGGCAAGTTTTTCCCCGCCGCCGCGACCAAATACATACTCGCGTTCGCCGGTCACCTTGCTTTCAAAATAAGCCATATTTTCAATGACACCGAGCAAATTGTGTTCCGTCCGGAGTGCCATCGCGCCGGCCCGTGCCGCAACGAAAGCCGCAGTCGGATGCGGGGTTGTCACGATAATCTCATTGCAGCGCGGCAGCATCGAATGGATATCGAGCGCCACATCCCCGGTGCCCGGCGGCAAGTCAAGCAGCAAATAATCGAGGTTGCCCCATTCCACTTCATGGAAGAAATTGTTCAGCATTTTGCCAAGCATCGGCCCGCGCCAGATCACCGGCGCATTGTCTTCTACAAAAAAGCCCATCGAAATGACCTTGACCCCGAACCGTTCCACCGGGATAATTCTTTCTCCGCGGACAACCGGACGCTGCATAATGCCCATCATGTCCGGCACGCTGAATCCGTAAATATCGGCATCAATCAGGCCGACCTTTTTCCCAAGGCGGGCGAGTGCAACCGCCAAATTGACGGAAACGGTCGATTTCCCAACGCCGCCCTTGCCGCTTGCAATGGCGATAAATTCCGTTTTGGCGGAGCCGAGCGGGTTTTTGTTGTCTTCCTGCAACAAATCGCGGAACCGGTCGAGCGTTTCTTTCGGCAGTTCGCCGAAACGGATGCCGACTGTATTCGCGCCAATCCCCTTCAATGCTTTCACAATGGCCATCTGCAGCTGCAGCTGTTCGCTTGTACCAGTTTTGGCAATCGCTACTTTGACACTGACATGCTGGATCTCTTCTTTGATTTTGATTTCGAGGATCCCTTTTGTTTCTTCCAGCGTTTTATGTAAAAAAGGATCTTCAAACCCTTTTAACACGTCGTAAACCTGTTGTTCCGTCAACATTTTCTACACCATCCTTAAAATGAAGTCGTTTCCAGCTTGATTCCAGTATACCATACAATGGCAGTGTTTTGCGCTGGAACGGCTCCGGATGCTTGTCAGTTCTTTAAGTCCTTTTCTTTTGTAAAGTAGCGCATAATCCCTTCATAAATGGATGCCGCCACCTTTGTCTGGTACGCATCGGATTTTAATTGCTCCCGCTCCCCGGGATTGGACAAAAACCCGATTTCCACAAGGCAGCCCGGTTTTTTCGCATGCTTCAGCAAATACACATTGGACAATGTTTTGGAAGCCCGGTTTGTATTTTCGAGATTCCGGACCAGCTCCGCCTGGATAAACGTGGCGATCCTTTTATTTTCAATCATAGTCGGGGCGTAAAAAGTCTGGGCGCCGTGCCACTGCGATTGCGGAATAGCGTTCAGATGGATGCTGATAAAAAGGTCCGCTTCCGACTCGTTGATCAGGGAAAGCCTTTTTCTTAAATCCTCCACTTTGCGGCGGCTGTAGCCCTTTGTCTCGTTATCAGCAAGGTCTGTATCCGTTTCGCGCGTCATAATAACAAGCGCGCCCTGCTGCTGAAGATAGTCTTTGATTTTGGCCGCCACACTTAAGGCAACATCTTTTTCCAGCACTTCATCTCCCGTTGCCCCGCCGTCCGGCCCCCCGTGCCCCGGATCCAGATAGATGATTTTCCCGGAAAGCGGCAGATTCCACGGGCGCCACGTATCTTTTTGGAAAAACTCAAACTGCACAAGTAAAAATAAAAGGGTGACACCAAGCAGAAACCCCGCAATTTTGATTTTCCGTTTCATCACAATCTCCCTCTCCCTGTCCTTATTGAAAAGTTATGGGACAAGGGAGGAAAATAGAACTGCAAAAAAGGGAGCCGCAAAACGGGCATCCCCTAATGAAGCCGCAGTTTCCGCCTTTGTTCGCCTTTTTTAAAGCCGTAAGACCAAAAGTAGTCGGCAAACTGCTCGCATGTATAGTAAATGGACTCCTGCATCGTATCATTGCCGAATGTCCAATAAAGCCAAAAATTGTACAGAGTATCTGTAATATGCTTTAATTCGGTTTCGCACCGTTTCTTTGCCTGCTCGGCCGGCTCGCCGTAATACCCGAACCGGCTGTAATGGCCGCCCAATAAATAGGCTTCAATGGCGACATCGTAACACCCTTCTTCGATCCCCTGCTCCATCCACGCTCCCCCGTTGATCCGGAACGAACCGAAATGGGACTGGAAGCTTTTCTTCAGCACTTCAACCGGCAGTTCGCGGAGCAAATTGCGTTCCGCCTTCATTTGCCTCTCCCGTCTTTTCGCAGACAGGGTGGTAATGACTTCATTCATCTCTACCCACTCCTTACCGGTATTGTACGCGGGCGTAGAGGCGTCGATACTTTATAATGATTTCCAAACAAGGAATCGATATCGCAACATGGGCGCGCGCTTTAAGCCAACACACCGCTCAGGAGCGCGCATCCTTTTTTTCAGTATGCTCCGGCTCCTGGTCAAATCCCCGGTCATCAATCCGGCATGCCTCAAGCGGGATGACTTTTGTCCGCTTTACGAGCTTGTAGCCGAGCCACATGATGGCAAAAAGCGGGATGCCGAGATACGCGGCAATGGCGCTCATCCAGTCGATACGGCCGCCGAGGAATGCCTGATAATCCTGCGCAAGAATAACGATCACGCCGACAATCAGCGCAAAAATCGGGCCGAACGGGTACCATTTCGCATGGTAAGGGAGATCGTCAAGTGAACGTCCCTGGGCGAGATACGCTTTCCGGAAACGGTAATGGCTGGCGGCAATCCCGAGCCAGAAAATAAAGCCCGTGACGCCCGCTGCATTCAACAGCCAGATATAAATGGCGCCGTCCCCGAATGCGGATGCGAGAAATGCAAGCGCGCCGACAATGGCCGTGGCAACAAGGGCTGCGACCGGCACACCGCGTTTGTTCAGTTTGCCGAAAAACTTCGGCGCCTGGCCTTCATGGGCCATTGCATACAAAATCCTTGTGGAAGCATACAGGCTCGAGTTTCCCGCCGACAGCACAGCCGTTAAAATGACCGCATTCATCAGGGATGCAGCAAATGCAAGCCCCGCTTTTTTAAAGACAAGCGTAAACGGGCTCACCATTACATCCGTACTTTGCAAACTTTTTGTCGTATAAGGGATAATCAGCCCGATGACAAGAATTGCAAGGACATAAAACAACAAAATGCGCCAGAAAATGCTTTTGATTGCTTTCGGCACGTTTTTGCGCGGATTCTCGCTTTCCCCGGCTGCAACGCCGACAATTTCCGTCCCCTGGAATGAAAATCCGGCTGTAATGAACACGCCAAGCACGGCAAGCGCACCACCGTGGAAAGGCGCATCCCCGATTGTAAAGTTTTTAAAGCCGGCCGGTGCCCCGCCCAATATGCCAAATATCATCAAAAAGCCGGTAACAATAAAAAGGATAATGGTCGCCACTTTGACAAAGGAAAACCAGTACTCTCCTTCGCCATAGCCTCTCACGGACAAAATGTTCAAAAGAAAAATCACGAGCAAAAACAGGCCGCTCCACAACCAGCTGGGGCTGTGCGGAAACCAAAATTTCATGACCAGCGTCGATGCCGACAGTTCCGCTGCAAGACAAATGGCCCAGCTGTACCAATAATTCCAGCCGAGCGCAAAACCGAGCGCCGGATCAATAAAGCGGGTTGCATACGTACTGAATGCCCCGCTTGTCGGCATAAATGAAGCCAGTTCCCCGAGGCTTGTCATAATAAAATAGACCATCACACCGATAACCAAATAGGCAAGCAGTGCTCCCCCCGGGCCAGCCTGGTAAATTGCGGCGCCGCTTCCGAGAAAAAGCCCGGTCCCGATCGAGCCGCCGAGTGATATCATGGTCAGATGCCGCGCCTTTAAACGCCGTTTCAGGCCGGATTTTTGTGTTGCCATCGTATGTTCATCTCCATTTATCTATCATACGCATCTGGTTAAAATAAATCACAACGTCCATACCATAGCACAAAAAATTCCGGATGAAAACAGGATTTTGCATATTTCCAGCATTTTGTTGCATAATCTTACATCCCTATGTAGAAAAACGTGCAGCAAGGTCTTGCACCTGCTGCACGTTTGCCGTTTATAAAACCGGCTACTTTTCGATGTACCCTTTTTCTTCCAAAAAGCGGATCACCTGCCCGACAGACTGTTCCAGCGGCTGTTTGTCGGTTTCCACGACAAGTTCCGGATGTTCCGGGGCTTCATAAGGGGCATCTATACCGGTAAAATTTTGTATTTCCCCATTGCGGGCTTTTTTGTATAAGCCTTTCGGGTCCCGCTGTTCACATGCTTCCAGCGGGCAATTCACGTAAATCTCTACGAATTCATTGTCTTCGACCAGTTCGCGCACCATGTCCCTGTCAGCACGGTACGGTGAAATGAACGCCGTCAGCACCATTACGCCGGCATCCACGAACAGTTTTGACACCTCTCCGATGCGGCGGATATTTTCTTTCCGGTCTTCCGGGGAAAACCCGAGATTTTTATTCAACCCGTGGCGGATATTATCGCCATCAAGGATATACGTGCGGATCCCCCGCCTGTGGAGTTCCTGTTCAACGGCGACGGACAGCGTGGATTTCCCCGCACCGGATAACCCGGTAAACCAGAGGACTGCGCTGGAGTGCCCGTTTAACCTCCGGCGGTCTTCCTTTTTAATTTTGGTTTCATGCCATGTGATATTGGTTGCTTTCGCCATGCGGCCGGTTCCCTCCTTGTGATTTGTGGACGTTTAATTGTGCACTTTCATCCCTTTGATCAGCACTTCTGCCACTTCCGGCCGGGAAAATTCTTTCGGCGGTTTTTGGCCGACGCGCAGCATTTCGCGCACTTTTGTCCCGCTCAAATGAATATGGTCTTCTTTTCCGTGCGGACAGGTTTTCGTTGTGGCCATATTGCCGCATTTCGTGCAGTAAAACGCATGCTCAAATTTTAAAATGGTGATGCCCAGTTCCTGCTCCACAGTGCTGATCAGTTCCTGTGCTTCATACGTCCCATAATAATCGCCGACACCGGCATGGTCCCGGCCGACAATGAAATGGGTGCAGCCGTAATTTTTACGGACGAGCGCATGCAGGATTGCTTCCCGCGGGCCTGCATAGCGCATGGCGGCAGGGTAAATAACAAGGCGCACACGATCTTTTGGATAATAATGTTTCAAAATCACTTCGTAACTTTCCATCCGGATATCCGCCGGAATATCATCGCTTTTTGTCTCGCCGACAAGCGGGTTTAAAAGCAGCCCGTCAACGATTTCAAGCGCGCTTTTCTGAATGTATTCATGGGCGCGGTGGACCGGGTTGCGCGTCTGGAAGCCGACAATCGTTTTCCAGCCGAGGGATGCGAACAATGCCCTTGTTTCTTTCGGATCTTTATAATAAGCGGCAAACTCGTCATGATTCGGGCGGTTTAAAAGCGTAACCGGCCCTGCAAGATACACATCCCCGTTTTCATATAAGCGTTTAACGCCGGGGTGCGCCGGGTCGGTTGTCCCGTACACGAGCCTTGCTTCCCGTTCTTTGTCCACTGTATACTTTTCTTCCAGTGTGAGCGTGCCGTAGATCACGCCGTCTGCACCTTTTAATGCGAGCGTTTCGCCGGTTTCAAACCTTTCCGCTTCCTCTTCTGTTACGGGAAGCGTGATCGGAATACTCCAGATAAGGCCGTTTGAAAGCCGCATATTTTCCACAACCGTTTCATAATCCTGCTTCCCCATAAACCCGGTCAGCGGGCTGAAGCCGCCGATACCGATCAGTTCCAGGTCGGAGATGCTCCAGTCGGAAACGGTTAATGCCGGTAATTGTTCTGCCTGTTTTAAAGCTTCCGCACTGTGGTTTTCCCGGTTTACCAATATACCGCCGTGCGGGATGCTCGTTGAAAAAGCCATGTTCCAATTTCCTCCACTCGTTTGCATTTTTCCTATAAAAACAATTGGAATACTTCCGTAATATTTATTTTAGCATTAAACAGATTATTTTTGCATTTATTTTTTTGCAGATCTTGGCGGATCACGGTACAGCTCGCCGTAATCATTTAAATAATCCTGGTATAGCTTCTCGACCGCTCATGATATGCCCTGGACTGAAAGACTTCCTTCAAGGGCAAGCAAGTATCTCCGTGATGTCTACACGCTGCATCAAATCGTCAAGGCTTGTTTGCAGTGCCGGGGGAAGAAAAGATTGATTTTCTGCCTCAGCTTCGTTTCGTCTTCCAGCTATGGCAAATGAAAGGTGCCGGCAATTTAAAGTGACAATCAAGTGTATGATCAAACCGTTCTTCGTGTGAAAAAATGATCCGCTTTAATCCGTAAGTTCGGATGGAGAATGGGTCCTAAGTTGCCGCTGGCGGAGATCGCAATTCCATTATGAAGATGCTTAAAAAATGATGAACAAGTTAGCCAGTGCCTTAGCTTCCCTGTTTCCGCGCTTTGTTTACCTGCAGCCATCAAGGGAAAATAGAATGCTGACAGTACATATAAGAAAGGAAGGAAGGAAGGTCCATGAAACGATTCAGCCGTTTGCTTCAGTACATCCTGCCGGCCGCCCTCCTTTGTGCGCTTGTTCCGGGCCGACCCCTGGCTGCATCTGAAAAAGGGACCATTGTTGTCGTGTCTTTTGACGGCATGAAAAACGATTATGTCCACGAACATAAAAAGGAACTGCCGCATTTAAACAAAATTATGAAGCATGGATTTGATGCCAAAGACATTACAGCGGTTTATCCGTCCCTCACCGCCGCCTCCCATGCTTCCATTGCAACAGGGGCCAAACCGGAAAAAACCGGCCTGGTCAGCAATGCATTTCACAATAAAAATTTTAAACTGACGGACACAGAGGATGCCTTCTGGTCTGCGTTGGACGTTCCGGCCATCTGGTCTGAAGGACGGAAACACGGAAAAGTGACGGCGACGATCTGCTTTCCCGGCTCCAACCCGGAAGTTTCAAAGGCGCATGCCGATTACGCCATCTATTACAAGGATACTTTTGCAAAAAGTGACCTTGTCCATCTTACATTCCGTCCCGCCAAAGGATGGAACAATGCCCCGAAAAGCCGGAAACCGCTAAAAGAAGCCGTTTACCGGTTAAAACTTAAGGGAGCAAAGAACCGGACCATTCATGTGCTGGCTGCCGCTCTTCACCATGATGCGTATGACCTTTTCTATTTTTCGGACAACAAAACGATTGAAGATAAAGATGCGCGAGTGGGTGTCAATCAATGGGGCAGTTTCACGTTAAATGAAAATCATCAACCGGCCGGCTTCTGGTTCAAGATGAAAAAAACCGACCGCACCCTGTCGAAAGCGGAAATGTACCGGACAGCGGTCACATCTGCCGCAATCAAGGGACCGGGGGATTTTGCCAAAACGATAAACAGCCTGTTCGGATTTTTCCCTGTGGATGAAGACTTGGCTGCCTTCAAAAAAGGCTGGATTACCCGGACAGAATATGAAGACATCTCCACCCGCTTTGCCCAATGGGTGCAAAATGTCTCCTTATTCATTAAGGATCGCTATAAACCGGATCTGCTCATGTTTTATGAGCCGCAAATCGACCATGAAGAACATGCCTATTTGTCAACAGACCCGCGCCAGCCCGGCTATTCCGATAAAAAAGCAAAAACATATGCGGCCCGGGTCCGTTGGGCGTATCAATTGGCCGACCATACAGTTGGAAAAACATTGCAGTCACTCGGGGAAAATGACAAATTGTTTGTTGTGTCAGACCACGGCATGGAACCGATGCACACTGGGCTCTCTCCGAATTACGAGCTTAAAAAACACGGTCTGCTTGTTTTAAAGAAAAACGGAGAAATTGATTTGAACCGGACAAAAGCGTATGCAGTTGCTTCCGGCACGATGGCCCATGTCTACATCAATTTGAAAGGAAGTGAGAAAGGCGGAATTGTTTCTAAACAAGATTACGGGAATGTGCAGCAGGAGGTGGCAAAAATCTTTTCGTCTGTCCGCGATCCACGCATCCTTGCTTCAAAATCCAAACTGGCGGGTTTCTATCTTTCGGACTGGTGGCAAGGCATAACAAACGGGCATAGCAGCTGGTCCACTACAAAAGAAACCATATCGTCCCTGTATGATACGGTAAAAAATGACCCGGCCCGGCCGTACGAGTCCGTGATCAAAGCGCAAAGCAAAAAAAGTGAGTGGTTTCACCACCCGCATGCCGGTGATGTGACGCTTGTCGCAGCGAGAGGTTACATGATGGATTCGGACATCTCTTCCTCTTTCCATGCCCCGTCCGAACTTAGAAACCACGGTGGCAACCCGGAAAGGAGTGATCTGCGCCCGGTTCTGCTTGCATACGGAAAGGACATTCCGCATAAAAAGGTATCGCGCCGGCTTTCTTTAATCGACATTGCCCCGACGCTTTACCGGATGATGAACGTGCCTGCGCCTTTCTTTGTGGACGGGAAAGAAATAAAAGAACTGGTGCCATAATGGCGGGAGAGAGGGCAAAGCCGCTGCTTGCGGCGGCTTTGCTGTTTTTTTATGGTTGATGTTTAAAATGTAGTCGAAGGATTATCAATTTTATCATCTTTACAAAATATTTATATGCTCAATTATTATTCAGGAGAGGCTAGAACGAGCGTGCCCCCATATAAATAACTATATTATTTTCTATTCCAAAAACGTTGCTGAGCGATAGCAGCGACAAACTCCTCACCGAAGTAAGGATTATTTGCGGCAAAAACGACCCCGAGTAAGTTATTCTTCTCTGTTGCTTTCATATAAGTATGTGCAGTTGTTGCAACACCAATCGGTTTATAATGTTTGTATGCTTCACTTACAAAACGCATGATATGCTGACTGAACCTTGTTTCATTTCCGGAACTTCCGCCAACGATATAGAGTGAATCAAACAGGTTGGGATTTGTTGTTAGAAATGTTTTATTCACTTTGAATCTCGTGCCATCTGTCCCTGTCACCGTTCCAAACTTTTCGCCAACAAAGTCGATAAAAACACCATATTTCCGCAAGAGACCAATGACAGTTTTTACCTCTTTCCCATTAAAATGATTGCCGATCAGAACGCCCACTTTAAGCGAATATGGATATTTTGGCGTATTCATTATGCTAAGAGCCGGGGAACTTGCTGTAACTGGAACTTGCACCCCGCTCGGACGATTCACACCAACATATTCAGCAATAGTGGTTGCCAAACCTTCATCAACATTGGCAAACATATCAACGACTTGCTGGCGAACTGATTGGCTTTTCACGTTTCCGAGCTGAAAGCAAAATGCTTGCGTAATATGCTGCTTCTCAACAGACGACATACTATTCCAAACCAGTCTGGCCTGCGAAAAGTAATCTTTAAACGATTTGCTTTCCGCTTTAATCTTGTGCCCTTCTACCTTCTCCTTGTAATGCACATACCCGCCTTCTGCCGGACTGGAAGTGGCAGGGGTATTATGCGCTAAGGAATTTTTATGATAGTTTATTTTTCCAACATTGATTTTTTGTTGCATATACCCGCCTTGCTGGTTATTGTGAACCGGGCAGATGGGACGATTGATCGGTATTTCATTGAAGTTTGGCCCGCCAAGTCGGTGCATTTGTGTATCCCGATAAGCAAATAATCTGCCTTGTAAAACCGGATCATTGGAAAAATCTATTCCCGGGATCACATTTGCTGGATTAAACGCTACCTGTTCTACCTCCGCAAAGAAATTATCAACATTTTTATTTAATGTCATTTTCCCGATAATTTCTACGGGAACCATTTCTTCCGGCCATAATTTGGTAGGGTCTAAAATATCGAAACCATACTTAAATTCATCATCCTCATCAATCATTTGTACACCTAATTCAAATACAGGGTAAGCTCCAAGCTCAATGGACTCCCACAGGTCTCTTCGATGGAAGTCGGGATCCACCCCACCAATAATTTGCGCTTCATCGACCAGTAATGAATGAACGCCAAGGACAGGCTTCCAATGAAATCTTACAAAAGTAGCTTTTTCATCATCGTTTACAAATCGAAAGGTATTAATACTGAACCCTTGCATCATTCGCCAACTTCTGGGAGCGGTTCGATCAGACATTGCCCACATAATGAAATGAGCAGAAGCTTGATTATTGGCAACAAAATCCCAAAAATTATCATGAGCGGGTGAGGCTTGTGGGATATCATTATGTGGCTCCGGATTAAGCGCATGTATCGCATCCGCTAACTTAAAGGCATCGTTAAGAATGAATACAGGGAATGAGAGCGCTAATAAATCGTAATTCCCTTCTGTTTTATAAAACTTAGTTGAAAAGCCGCGTGGACCCAATGTCGTATCACTTGACCCTTTATTTCCTTGCATGTTGGAAAATCTAACAAATACGGGTGTCTTTTCCCCGGGTTTCTGTAGAAAGCAAGCTTTTGTATATTGTTTCATTGACTTATACAATTCAAATTCCCCATGTGCCCCGAAACCTCTTGCTTGAACAACTCTTTCCGGTATCCGTTCATGGTCAAAATGCATCTGTTTTTCAAAAAAATAAAAGTCCTCCATTAATGTAGGGCCGCGGACTCCAGCTTTTAAAGTCTGTTCATCATTTGAAATCTTTACCGACTCATTGGTTGTAAGTTTCTTACCTACATTGTTAACACGGAACTGTTCTAGTTGCTCATCCTTTCTATTCACGCTCACTTTCTTCCTGTCGTTTGTTGCTTCATCCATGTGATCACCCTTCACAAATAAACTTCAAACTAATATATTCATACGTTGCAATCCGGTAAATTATGCCGGATCACCCTTTTCAATCTACAAGGAGCAACTTGTCCCAGTATTGCTTGAATATCTAAGATATGAACTATCTCCTCTCGAATCTTTTCGGTACGGAAGTTTATTGTTATAACAGTCTTCTTGCATTTGCTGCGTCACATGTGGTCACGGGTTTTTTTGGACATAAAAAAGACCCTCCCCACATAAGTGAAGAGAGCTTTTGAAATGCCAATAATTTAACGTTTCGAGAACTGAGGTGCACGACGAGCGCCTTTGAGACCGTATTTCTTCCGTTCTTTCATACGGGCGTCACGTGTCAGAAGGCCTGCGCGTTTTAACACTGCACGGTATTCAGGATCAGCCTGCAGCAATGCGCGGGCAATACCGTGGCGGATTGCGCCAGCTTGGCCTGTGAAACCGCCGCCTCTTACGTTTACGAGAACATCGTAGCTGCCGTTTGTTTCTGTTATATTCAATGGTTGTTTAATCACTTCAACTAAAGCTTCGAACGGAATGTAATCTTTTACATCACGCCCGTTCACCGTAATATTGCCATTTCCAGGAACTAAGCGGACACGTGCAACAGAACTTTTGCGGCGTCCAGTTCCGGCGTATTGTACTTGTGCCAAAATAATGCCCTCCTTTTAAAATTATCCGCGAAGTTCGTAAACTTCCGGTTTTTGTGCTTCATGCGGATGCTCTGTACCAGCATACACATGTAATTTTTTAAACATTTGGCGTCCAAGAGAACCTTTCGGAAGCATGCCTTTAATAGCCAGTTCCAGCATTTTTTCCGGATATTTCGTTCGCATTTCGCCTGCTGTACGTTGTTTCAAACCGCCTGCAAACTGGCTGTGGCGGTAGTAAATTTTGTCTTCCAGTTTTTTGCCTGTCAATTCTACTTTAGAAGCATTCAGGATGATCACATGATCGCCCGTATCCACGTGCGGTGTGAAAGTTGGTTTATGTTTGCCGCGTAAAATGGATGCCACTTCAGAAGCGAGGCGCCCAAGGGTCTTGCCTTCAGCATCCACTACGTACCATTTACGTTCAACGTCGTTTGCTTTTGCCATATAAGTCGTACGCATGAGTTACCCTCCTAAAAAATATTCACAAAAACACAGTCATGATCTATTGTCATTATCACAATAAGTTTCCGGGGCTTATCGTGGAGTTAAAAAAACAATACCATAGGTTATATTATCGTTTTGGGGCAAGAATGTCAAGCGAATGTTACGCCTGGCCCGGTTGTTTTTATCTTCTTTTGATCATGCGGATTCATGCTCCGTCAATAAGATACTTTCCATAAATACAACCCTTCCGGCGGCGCAGTTTTGCCCGCATAAATCCGGTTCCGTTTTTCAAGGATTTCGCGCATTTCACCGGGGTCGCGTTTGCCGCTGCCGATTTCAAGCAAAGTGCCGGTTAAGATCCGTACCATATTGTATAAAAAACCGTTTCCTTTAAAACAGATCACCAATTCATCGTCCTGCTGCAAAAACCGAATCTCTTTTAACGTACGAATCTTGTCTTCCACCTCTGTTTTCGCTGAACAAAAACTCGTAAAATCATGGGTGCCGAGCACGGTCTCAGCTGCTGCTTCCATCGCCTCGATATCAAGCGAATACCAGACCCTTAACGCGTAACGGTGCTTAAACGGACTGCGGACATGAGAAAAATAGATCCGGTAGCGGTATTCCTTCTCTTTTACCGAGTAGCGGGCGTGAAAAGCAGGGTCCGCATATGCCGCTTTCGAGACCGAAATATCGCCTGGAAGCAGGCTGTTTAAAGCGGCCGGCCAGCTTGTTTCCGGAATAGAAAGATCCGTATCGAAATGGATCACCTGCCCCATCGCGTGCACGCCGGCATCCGTCCTTCCGGAAGCCGCCGTTTTCACGTGGCGGCCTTTATGAAGAGTGGCCAGCGCCTTTTCAATTTCCTGCTGGACCGTCCGCTGCCCCGGCTGGACCTGGTACCCCGCGAATCGGGAACCATCGTAACTGACCGTACATTTTACGCGCTTCATAAAATCCCCCCGTCACGGAACAGCACGAGCAGGACAATAACGACGGCCAGCGCACAAATGGACAGCGTATCAGCCGTACGCCAGACGAGCAGGCGGTATTTCGTCCGCCCCTCCCCGCCCTGGTAACCCCGGGCCTCCATTGCCGTTGCCAGCTCTTCCGCACGTTTGAACGAACTGACAAACAGCGGAATTAATAGAGGAATAATGGCTTTCACCCGGTCTTTTATACTCCCGCCGGAAAAATCGACACCCCGGGCCATCTGCGCCTTCATGATTTTTTCCGTCTCGTCCATTAATGTCGGAATAAACCGCAGGGAAATGGACATCATTAATGCCAGTTCATGGACCGGAAATTTTACTTTCCGGAGCGGCGCAAGCAGCATTTCAATCCCGTCTGTCAGCGAAATCGGCGTTGTCGTCAGCGTCAAAAGCGATGTTAAAAAGATCAGCAGCATAAACCTGAGCGAAATAAACACACCCTGCCGGATCCCTTCACTATAAATATGAATAAATGCATAATGGAAAACAAGGCTGCCCTCGCGATTGAAAAATAGCTGCAGAAAAAAAGTAAAAATGACCAGCCATAAAATCGGCAATAACCCTTTAATAAAAAAGCGGACAGGAACTCTTGAAACCAGCATCACAAGCAAGGTAAAGATTACCAGAATCCCGTAGGTGACCGCATTATTGGCCAAAAATACAATACAAATAAAGACAAATACAAAAATCAATTTTGAACGTGGATCCATCCGGTGAATGACGGAATCGCCCGGAATATAGCGCCCGAAAATCATTTTTTCCATCATACGCGCCCACCCCGTTTCAAAACCGATTGCAATGCTTCCGCAAGTTCTTCCACTGTCAGGCATGTCTTATTGAACTTCATACCGGTTTTTTCCTCGAGCATCGTCTGGAAGCGGACAATCTCCGGCACGCTTAATCCCCATTTTTCAAGCAATCCAGGATCGGAAAAGATGTCACGGGGTGCGCCTTTTTTCATCAATTTCCCCTGATGCAAAATGACGAGTTCATCGGCATATAGGGCGGCATCTTCCATGCTGTGGGTAACAAGCACAGTCGTTAAATGCTTCTTCTGGTGCAATTCGTAAAACATGCCCATCATCTCGTGGCGCCCGCGCGGATCAAGCCCGGCAGTCGGCTCGTCCAGCACAAGCACGTCCGGTTCCATCGCAAGCACACCAGCGATGGCAACTCGCCGCATTTGCCCGCCTGACAGGTCAAACGGCGATTTTGCAAGAATCTCTTCTGAAAGCCCGACAAGCCGGATGAGCTCCCTCGCCCGCTGTTTCGCTTCTTTTTCCGGAACGCCGAAATTCTTCGGGCCGAAACAGATGTCTTTTTCCACCGTTTCTTCAAACAGCTGGTGTTCAGGAAACTGGAACACAATCCCGACTTTTTGCCGGATCGCCTTCAAGTTTTTTTCCTTTTTTCCGGCTTCAATCACCCGGCTGCCGATTGTTACTTTTCCTTTTGTCGGCTGAAGCAGGGCATTCAAATGCTGCAGCAGCGTCGATTTACCTGAGCCGGTATGCCCGATCACGGCGATATAGCGGCCGGACGGGATGGCGAGGGAAATGTCATAGAGTGCAAGCCTTTCAAACGGCGTATTCGGCTGATACCGGTATTCTACTTGTTCAAATGCAATGTCCATAGTGCATCCACCAATTCTTCATCTGTTAAATAAATTTCCGGTAAGTCCAAGCCCCTTGCTTTTAGCGCTTTTGCCATTTTGACCGGGAACGGAATATCAAGGCCAAGCGCAGTCAATGTCTCATCCATTTGAAAAATGTCACGCGGTGTGCCTTCCCGGTAGACCTCGCCGCGGTTCATCACGATCATCCGTTCCGCCTGGGCAGCTTCTTCAAGATCATGGGTAATCGAAATGACGGTCAGCCCTGCTTCTTGTTTCAGCTGTCGAATCGTCTCCAGCACTTCTTTGCGGCCGACCGGATCGAGCATGGACGTGGCTTCATCCAAAATGATCACTTCCGGCTTTAGCGCGATGATCCCGGCGATCGCCACCCGTTGTTTTTGCCCGCCTGATAAATGGTGCGGTTCGCGGTCCAGAAAGTCCGACATCCGCACCCGCTTTAAGGCATCATGGACGCGTTTCACCATTTCCTCACGCGGCACACCGTGATTTTCCAGCCCGAATGCGACATCATCCTGAACGGTTGTACCGACAAACTGGTTGTCGGGATTTTGAAACACCATGCCGACGCGCCTTCTGATCTCCCAGACATTTTCATCCGACAACTTGAGGCCGGAAACCGTTATCGTGCCCTTTCCGGGAAACTGCAAGCCGTTTAAGAGCCTCGCCAGCGTAGACTTTCCGGATCCGTTATGCCCGACAATGGCCAGCCACTCGCCTTTATAAACTTGAAAAGAAATATTTGTTAGTGCATACGTTTCCTGTTCCGGGTAACGGAAGGAAACCTGGTCGATGTCAATGATCACGTTCGTGCTGTCTGCCAATGCCGGATTCCTCCTCTGTAACCTGCTTTTTAGCACGGTTAAAACATGCTAAGCAATCCTTCGCTATTCTCTTCAACTTCATTTCCATCCTGATGGCGGCACCGCAAAGTTGCTTGGGTGTTTACCCAGCCTTTATGCGCCTCGCCACGCGTCAGCAACAGCCCGTTTACAAACGGCTTCTCTTCCGAACGATGATAACCAATGTTTCGCCCGTTTGCTTGTATTTATATTTTACCGTATTGTCGTGCAGTTTGGCGGGTAAAATATCCCCATAATAAAAAAGCCTGCACCCCTCTTCAGTGTAGACGTTAACAATCCGGCGCACAGAAATAAAAAGGGGTGCAAGAGCTAGACGGGCACAAAATGCGCCCATCGTAACACTCACAGTTTATTGCATCACACATAAACGAAAGGGTTTCGCAAGTACAGACCATCCCAGCGCTGCAAAGTCTGCGATTACAAACCGAAAAAAGATAGAAAAAGGGCAAAGAAGCAGTTAAGAACCTTTCAACTGTCCAGCCCTCAAGAAAATCATTCGTTTACTTGCTCTTGATCTTGCTCTTGATTCTGATCTTGCTTTTCTTTTTCAACGAATTCAATAATGGCAACCGGTGCACCATCTCCGCGGCGCGGGCCTACTTTCAAGATGCGGGTGTAGCCGCCCCGGCGATCCGCGTAACGTTCTGCAATGACCGAGAATAATTTTTGAACAGCATCCTGTTTTGTTTCTTCGTCAGCTGTTTCATGGCGTACAAATGCAGCAGCCTGGCGACGGGCATGAAGATCACCGCGTTTTCCAAGCGTAACTAATTTTTCAACAACTGAGCGTAATTCTTTTGCGCGTGCTTCAGTTGTTTCGATACGTTCATTAATGATAAGGTCTGTTGCCAAATCGCGCAGTAATGCTTTACGTTGGGCGCTTGTGCGTCCTAACTTTCTGTAAGGCATGAAGTTCCCTCCCTTATGTTGGATTAATCGCTTTGCCTTCTAACCGGCTCAGTCGTCTTTACGCAAACCTAAGCCCAAATCTTCGAGCTTTGCTTTGACTTCTTCAAGGGACTTGCGGCCAAGATTCCGGACTTTCATCATATCTTCTTCCGTTTTATTGGCCAGTTCCTGAACGGTATTGATGCCGGCACGTTTCAGGCAGTTATAAGAACGGACTGAAAGATCAAGTTCCTCAATTGTCATTTCAAGCACTTTTTCTTTCTGGTCTTCTTCTTTTTCCACCATAATTTCCGCATTTTGTGCTTCATCTGTCAGTCCGACGAAGATGTTCAAATGCTCGGTTAAAATTTTGGCGCCCAAAGCAATTGCTTCTTTCGGGCCGATGCTCCCGTCAGTCGTGACATCCAGTGAGAGCTTATCATAATTGCTGATTTGCCCTACCCGGGTATTTTCGACCTGGTAGTTCACGCGTTGAACCGGGGTATAAATAGAATCTATTGGAATGACACCAATTGGATGGTCTTCCCGCTTATTTTGATCAGCAGGAACATAGCCGCGGCCTTGGTTGGCGGTCATGCGCATACGCAAATGCCCGTTTTCGGCAACCGTCGCAATATAGAGATCCGGATTTAAAATCTCCACATCGCTGTCATGCGTAATATCGGCTGCTGTCACAGCGCCTTCTCCCTGAACATCAATCTCAAGCGTTTTTTCCTCATCGGAATAGATTTTTAATGCCAGCTTTTTGAGGTTCAAAATAATGCTGGTCACATCTTCAACAACGCCTTCAACTGTCGAGAATTCGTGCATCACGCCATCGATTTGGATGGAAGTGACAGCGGCACCCGGGAGTGAGGATAATAGGATACGACGTAAGGAGTTACCCAAAGTAGTACCATATCCACGCTCAAGCGGTTCTATGACGAACTTGCCATAAGTAGCGTCATCGCTGACCTCAACCGTTTCAATTTTTGGCTTTTCAATTTCGATCATTCAAATTAACCCTCCTTCAAAACGTCGAAACCCCGTATAGCACCCCAGAAAGAGCCCTATTCGAAATTCCCCATGCAAAATTCCCTATTATGCATAACAACTGGATCATTCAAATCATTTTTTTTGCAGATTATGCATCATATCCCATTATTGACAAGGATACAAAATCTATACAAAAAAAATCAGACACGGCGACGTTTTGGCGGGCGGCAACCATTATGCGGCACAGGTGTTACGTCTTTAATGGCTGTAACTTCAAGCCCGGCAGCCTGCAGGGCACGGATGGCGGCTTCACGGCCTGCACCAGGTCCTTTTACAGTTACTTCCAAAGACTTCATCCCATGTTCCATCGATGCTTTCGCGGCTGTTTCAGCAGCCATTTGTGCAGCAAACGGCGTTGATTTACGGGAACCTTTGAAACCGAGCGCACCGGCACTGGACCATGCAACAGCATTCCCATGCACATCCGTGATCGTAACGATTGTATTGTTAAAAGTGGAACGAATATGAGCGACTCCTGATTCAATATTCTTTCTTACGCGGCGTTTACGCGTATTTGTTCTGCGTGCCATATGAACAACCTCCTTTGCTTATTATTTCTTCTTACCGGCAACCGTTTTACGCGGGCCTTTGCGTGTACGGGCATTGTTTTTTGTGTTTTGCCCGCGAACAGGAAGACCGCGGCGGTGGCGGAGACCTCTGTAAGATCCGATTTCCATCAGGCGTTTAATGTTCAGAGAAACTTCACGGCGAAGGTCTCCTTCTACTTTCAGCCTGTCCACGATGTCACGAATTTTGTTTACTTCATCCTCTGTTAAGTCGCGGACGCGTGTATCTTCAGAAATTCCGGCCTCAGCAAGAATTTTTTGTGCAGTTGATTTACCAATTCCGTAAATGTATGTTAAAGAAATAACAACACGTTTATCACGTGGAATGTCAACACCGGCAATACGAGCCATACAGGTGCACCTCCTTCAAATTTATCCTTGTTTTTGTTTGTGTTTCGGATTTTCACAGATTACCATTACTTTGCCTTTTCTGCGGATAACCTTGCATTTTTCGCAGATCGGCTTCACAGATGGTCTAACTTTCATGGTTTACCCTCCTTAATATACGGAGTACAAGCCCGGTACCTTTTTTCCAAACAGATTCCCCAGGCAGACTTTCCGTTTCACCGAAAAAGCCGTGTATCTACATTATTTAAAGCGGTACGTAATTCTACCGCGGGTCAAATCATACGGAGACAGTTCAACTGTTACTTTATCACCCGGCAAAATGCGGATAAAGTTCATCCGGATTTTTCCCGACACATGTGCAAGAACAGTGTGACCATTTTCTAATTCTACCTTAAACATGGCATTCGGCAAAGTTTCGCTCACAATGCCCTCAACTTCAATAACGTCATCTTTCGCCATCGAACTTTTCTCCCTCCTCCTAACATTTAGGACCTGGCAATGATACTTTTCCAAAACCTTAAAACGATCAGGCTCGCCAAAACTCCCTCTTCAGGAAGCGGTCGGCCTGCTGCATATTCACGTAAACCGGCTGATCCGAGGGGCCGGCAAGAGCTGATAAACGTTCCCAAGGTTACATGGTTCTTTCATGTCAGTCTTGACCAATCCCATGTCCGGCATACATGTGAACGAACGAAAGCCATTTGCACAGAATTGAATTGCATGAGAGACGTTCGAATGACGCTTACTGGCAATCCTGACAACGGAAGCCGCCTTCCTCATCTATTGATTACAAGTTAACGGATGAAGCAAATCGCCAATAAAACAGAGCCGTCATTTCACCCGTGAAATATCCAGCGGTGAAAATGCCACGAAAACCATTATAACCTTTTTAAGCGGAAATTGCATCAAACTTGAAAAGTTTTTTACCGTCAGGACATGGCCGAAAAGCCGGCCGGTTAAAACTTCCAAAGGTGGTTTCCATCCAACGTGATTGCGGCTCTCATGAATTCACCAAGTCGTTCACGTTTAACCCAGTTGGCTCAGCAATTGATCGATATCCGCAAAAACTTGATGAATATCCTGCTGGCCGTTTACATTCCGCAAATAGCCTTTTTCCTCATAAAAGTCCAGTAGCGGCCGGGTTTGTTTCATATTGACATCGAGCCGGTTCCCGACAGTTTCTGCGTTGTCGTCCGCCCGTTGGTACAGCGGGCCGCCGCATTTGTCGCAAACGCCCTCCGTTTTTGGCGGATTAAACACGAGATGGTAAGTCGCACCGCAATGTTCACAGATTCTCCGGCCGGTCAGCCGCTCTGTCAGAATCTCCCGGTCCACCTCAATATTGATGACATAGTCAAGCTGTTTGCCAAGGCTGCTTAAAATATTTTCCAAAGCTTCTGCCTGGGCAACCGTCCGCGGGAAACCGTCAAGCAGGAAGCCATTTTTGCAGTCATCCTTGCTTAACCGTTCGCGCACGATCCCGATCGTTACTTCGTCAGGGACCAGTTCGCCTTTGTCCATAAAGGACTTGGCTTTAAGCCCCAGCTCCGTTTCTTCCTTTATTGCCGCCCGGAACATGTCTCCGGTGGAAATGTGAGGAATGGCATACTTATCAATGATTTTTTCGGCTTGAGTCCCTTTACCGGCTCCGGGAAGGCCCATTAACACTAGATTCATCGTACAGCCCCCTTATTCCTGACATGGTCTCAAAAAAACGAAACCATTTTTATTTGATAAAGCCTCTGTAATGGCGTTTAACAAGCTGTGCTTCCAGTTGCAGCATCGTTTCAAGCGCAACCCCGATCACAACGAGCAGGCTTGTGCCGCCGATTCTGGCGGAAGCCGGGAGCCCGATGACATTCGTGAAAATGACAGGCAGAATGGCAATCACAGCAAGAAAGATCGAACCGACAAATGTCAGCCGGTATAAAACCGAAGTGACATATTGCTGTGTGTTTTTGCCCGGGCGGATCCCCGGAATATAGCCGCCTTGTTTCTTTAAATTGTCGGCAAGCTGCTCCGGATTGACTTGTACGAATGCGTAAAAGTACGAGAAAGCGATAATCAACGCCACATAAATCAAAGCTCCGACCGGTTTTGTATAATCAAAAATATACTGGATGGTGCTTGCCACACTGCTGGAACCGAAAAACGAAGCGATCGTCTGCGGCGCAATAATGAACGAAATCGCAAAGATAACCGGAATGACCCCGGCAGCATTGACCTTTAAAGGCAAATGCGTTGACTGCCTGCCGGTTGTTGCCCTGCCGGAAATGTGCTGGGCATACTGGACCGGTATCTTTCTCGATGCCTGCTGGAAATAGATGACTCCGACCACAATGGCCAGAATAATCAATGCAAGAAAAGCCAGCAAAACAATCTTCAAAAACAGCTGGGAACCGGCATTTTCAATTTGCTGCGCGTAAATCTGGTTGATGGCTGTCGGAATCCCGGCAATAATGCCGGCCATAATCAAAATGGAAATCCCGTTTCCTACACCTTTGGCCGTAATTTGTTCGCCAAGCCACATTAAAAATGTGGTGCCGGCTGTCAGCGTAAGTGCGATGATCAAATACGTCCAGAAACCGGACTTCGTAATCAGTGCCCCTTGCGCCAAATTATTAAAGCCATATGACATGCCGAAGCCTTCAATCAAAGCCAGGATAACCGTAAAATAGCGTGTAAACTCATTCAGCTTACGACGCCCCACTTCACCCTGTTTTGCCCACTCGGCAAACTTCGGCACAACATCCATTTGCAAAAGCTGCACGATAATGGAAGATGTGATATATGGCATAATGCCCATTGCAAAAATGGAAAAGTTCTTCAGCGCACCGCCCCCAAAAGTGTTTAGAAAACCAACTAAACCGTTTTGGGTGGAGGCATCCAAAACGGAAGCATCCACATAAGGAACAGGAATAAAGGCTCCTATGCGGAATACGACCAGCATGAGGAGGGTGAAAATAATTTTATTTCTTATCTCACCCACACGCATAAAATTGGCGATTGTCTTGAACATTAAATCACCTCGGCTGTACCGCCGGCAGCTTCTATGGCTTCTTTGGCAGCAGAGGAGAATTTATGTGCTTTTACGGTCAATTTTTTCTCAAGTTTGCCGTTTGCAAGCACTTTTACACCCGATTTTTCCTTGCTGATGACACCTGTTTCCAATAAAAGGGCAGGCGTTACTTCCGTGCCGTCTTCAAAACGGTTTAAAACGTCAAGGTTCACAATGGCATACTCTTTACGGTTAATGTTCGTAAAACCACGTTTTGGCAAACGGCGGAACAACGGGGTTTGACCGCCTTCAAAACCGAGGCGTACACCGCCGCCGGAACGAGCGTTTTGACCTTTGTGCCCTTTGCCGGCTGTTTTTCCGTTGCCGGAACCAATACCACGACCGACACGGTTGCGTTTTTTACGGGATCCTTCTGCAGGTTTTAATTCATGAAGTTTCATGGTTGCACCTCCTTATCTTAAAATCGAAAATTATTGTTCCGATACGGAAACAAGATGGGACACTTTATTGATCATGCCGCGAATTGCAGCATTGTCTTCTTTCTCAACAGTCTGGTTGACTTTGCGCAGGCCGAGCGCTTTTACCGTTTCGCGCTGATCCTGCGGGCGGCCGATGACACTGCGGGTGAGGGTGATTTTCAATTTTGCCATGAGCGTTCCCTCCTTAACCTAATAATTCTTCGACAGATTTATTGCGCAGTTTCGCAACTTCATCCGCACGCTTCAATTGTTTAATGCCGTCCATTGTAGCACGGATCATGTTAATCGGTGTGTTTGAACCAAGCGACTTGGACGTAATATCCGCAATACCCGCAAGTTCAAGGATCGCACGGACAGGGCCGCCGGCGATAACACCGGTACCAGGGGAACCCGGTTTCAGCAAGATTTTGCCTGCACCGAAGTGGCCGACAACTTCGTGCGGAATCGTTGTGCCCGAAATCGGTACCTCAACAAGATTTTTCTTCGCATCTTCAACAGCTTTGCGGATCGCATCCGGCACTTCCTGCGCTTTTCCGGTTCCAAATCCGACATGTCCGTTCCGGTCGCCAACAACGACAAGTGCGGAAAAGCGGAAACGGCGTCCCCCTTTTACCACTTTGGCAACGCGGTTAATCGTAACAACACGTTCTTCTAACTCAAGTTTGTTTGGGTCAATACGTAGCATGTAAAATTTCCCCTCCTTTTTGATTAAAATTGTAATCCGTTCTCACGGGCTGCATCGGCAAGCGCTTTGACACGGCCATGATAGAGGTATCCGCCGCGGTCGAAAACAACTTCTTTGATGCCTTTTTCCATTGCGCGCTTTGCAATCAATTCGCCCACCTTTTGTGCAGCTTCCGCATTGCCGGTTGACTCAAGGCTCAACTCTTTATCGAGCGTGGAAGCGCTGGCCAGTGTGACGCCATTTGCATCATCAATCAATTGGGCATAAATATTTTTGTTGGAACGATAGATATTCAGGCGCGGACGTTCAGCCGTTCCGCTTAATTTTGCGCGGACGCGTGCATGCCTTTTTTTGCGTACTTGATTTTTATCCGGCTTCGTGATCATCGAATTCACTCCTTTCTCATCCTAGGCGGCATTATTTACCGGTTTTACCTTCTTTTCTGCGTACATATTCGCCTTCATAACGAATCCCTTTGCCTTTATAAGGTTCAGGCGGGCGGACGTCGCGAATGTTGGCGGCAAATGCGCCGACACGTTCTTTGCTTACGCCTTTTACAACAATTTTTGTATTGGAAGGCACTTCGACTTCCAGGCCTTCTTCCGGTTCAAATTCAACAGGATGGGAGTAGCCGACGTTCAATACGAGTTTTTTGCCTTGTTTTTGGGCGCGGTATCCAACCCCGACCAGTTCCAAAGATTTTTCAAAGCCTTTCGACACCCCTTCCACCATGTTTGCGAGCAGTGCGCGGGTCGTTCCGTGCAAAGCGCGGTGGTTTTTGCTGTCTGAAGGGCGTGTTACGTGAATGATATTGTCTTCTACGGTAATGTTAATATCAGGGTTGAAGCTGCGGATCAGCTCGCCTTTAGGCCCTTTAACCGTAACTGTATCTCCGTTAATGGTTACCGTAACGCCGGATGGAATTTCAACCGGTTTTTTTCCTATACGTGACATAATTTACACCTCCGTTCAACGTCAAATGATTACCAAACGTATGCTAAAATTTCTCCGCCGACATTGTTTTTCCGTGCTTCTTTGTCGGTTAAAACGCCTTGAGAAGTAGAAACAATTGCGATGCCAAGCCCGTTCAGCACTTTCGGCACTTCACCTGCTTTTGCGTATACGCGCAGGCCCGGTTTGCTGATACGCTTGATCCCTGTAATGACGCGTTCGTTGTTTGCGCCGTATTTCAGGAAGATCCGGATAATCCCTTGTTTGTTATCCTCGATATATTCAACATCACGCACGAAACCTTCACGTTTTAAAATCTCGGCGATCTCTCTCTTAATCTTGGAAGCCGGGACTTCCAATTTTTCATGACGCACTGTATTTGCATTACGGATACGCGTAAGCAAATCTGCAATCGGATCAGTCATGACCATTTCTTTTACCTCCTTCCCAAATTCGGGTTTTACCAGCTGGCTTTTTTCACGCCAGGAATTTGACCTTTATATGCAAGTTCGCGGAAACAAATACGGCAAAGTTTAAATTTGCGAATGACGGAATGCGGCCGGCCGCATCGTTCGCACCGCGTATAAGCCTGAACTTTATACTTCGGTTCACGTTTTTGTTTCGCAATCATTGATTTTTTAGCCACGTTTTCGCCTCCCTTTTTAGCGTCCGCTTTATTTTTGGAATGGCATGCCGAGCAGGCCTAACAGTTCACGTGATTCTTCGTCCGTGTTCGCAGTGGTGACAATGACGATGTCCATCCCGCGCACTTTGCTGACTTTGTCGTAATCAATTTCAGGGAAGATCAGTTGCTCTTTAATGCCGAGTGTGTAGTTTCCGCGGCCGTCAAACGATTTTTTCGATACGCCGTGGAAATCGCGCACACGCGGAAGCGAAACTGAAATCAGTTTATCGAGAAATTCGTACATGCGCTCGCCGCGAAGCGTTACTTTTGCGCCAATTGGCATCCCTTCACGAAGGCGGAAACCTGCGATCGATTTTTTCGCTCTTGTCACAACCGGTCTTTGGCCGGAAATCAATGTTAATTCTTCTACTGCATTGTCGAGCATTTTTGCGTTTTGAACAGCATCACCAACACCCATGTTGATCACGATCTTTTCAACTTTAGGCACTTGCATAACGGATGTATATTGAAACTTGCTTGTTAAAGCAGGAATAACTTCTTTTTCGTATTTTTCTTTTAGGCGGTTCATGTCGCTTACCTCCCTTCTTCTTCAGGCTTTTTCTTAATTTCCTTAAGCACGCTTAAAACTTCACCGGATTTTTTTGCTACACGCACTTTTTTGTCGTTCCTTATTTCATATCCGACACGTGTCGGCTCATTTGTTTTCGGGTCAATCGGCATCACATTTGACACGTGAATGGGCGCTTCCATGTCGAGAATACCGCCCTGAGGGTTTGCCTGGGAAGGTTTTGCGTGTTTTTTGACAACGTTCACGCCTTCCACAATCACACGGTTTTTTTTCGGATATACCGCAAGGATCGTCCCGGTCTTGCCTTTATCTTTGCCGGAGATCACCATTACCTTGTCACCTTTTTTGACATGCATTACAATCGCACCTCCTTGATTGTCACAAACTATATCGATTAAAGTACTTCCGGAGCCAGTGATACGATTTTCATGAAATTGTTGTTGCGCAGTTCGCGTGCAACCGGCCCGAAAATACGCGTGCCGCGAGGGCTCTTGTCGTCACGGATAATGACGCATGCATTTTCATCGAAACGGATATAAGAACCATCGCTGCGGCGCACTCCGCTCTTTGTACGGACCACAACAGCTTTCACCACATCGCCTTTTTTAACAACGCCTCCAGGTGTTGCTTGTTTTACCGTAGCAACGATGACATCTCCGATATTCGCAGTTTTTCGGCCGGATCCGCCTAATACTTTAATCGTTAAAACTTCACGTGCACCTGAGTTGTCAGCTACTTTTAAACGGGTTTCTTGTTGGATCATCCTCGTTTACCTCCCTTCGGAATCAACCGTATCCGAACTGATACAAATTAGATAATGACTGCTTTTTCAACGATTTCCACCAGGCGGAAACGTTTTGTAGCAGATAACGGGCGTGTTTCCATGATTCTTACGATATCGCCGACTTTGGCTTCGTTATTTTCATCATGTGCCTTGAATTTTTTCGAGTATTTTACGCGTTTGCCGTACAGAGAATGTTTTTTGTAAGTTTCTACAAGAACAGTAACGGTTTTATCCATTTTGTCGGATACGACACGGCCGGTGTATACTTTGCGTTGGTTGCGTTCACTCATGTATCGCGAACCTCCTCCCATTATCGGTTGTTAATTCCAATTTCTCTTTCACGAATGACGGTTTTCATGCGGGCAATCGATTTACGAACTTCACGAATGCGGGCAGTGTTCTCTAATTGTCCAGTCGCAAGCTGGAAGCGAAGGTTGAACAGCTCTTCCTTCAGCGACTTTACTTTTTGTTCAATTTCGGCAGTGGTTAAGTCACGAATTTCTTTAGCTTTCATTAGATTCACCACCAATTTCTTCACGTTTTACGAACTTGCATTTAATCGGCAGCTTGTGGGACGCAAGGCGTAAAGCTTCGCGTGCAACTTCTTCAGGAACACCGGCAATTTCAAACAAAATCTTGCCCGGTTTCACAACAGCCACCCAGCCCTCAGGCGCACCTTTACCGGAACCCATCCGGACTTCAAGCGGTTTTGCTGTATATGGTTTATGAGGGAAAATTTTTATCCATACTTTACCGCCACGTTTCATATAACGTGTCATCGCAATACGGGCAGCTTCGATTTGGCGGTTTGTAATCCAGGAAGCTTCCAAAGCCTGCAAACCATATTCGCCAAATGCAACTTCAGTGCCGCCTTTTGCACGGCCGCGCATTTTTCCGCGGTGTTCACGGCGGTATTTTACACGTTTAGGCATCAACATGATCAGTTTCCCCCTTCCTCGGTTTTTTTCTTAGCAGGAAGGATTTCCCCACGGTAAATCCAAACTTTTACGCCCAGTTTTCCGTAAGTTGTATCTGCTTCAGCATGTGCATAGTCAATATCCGCACGAAGCGTATGAAGCGGAACTGTACCTTCGCTGTAATGTTCTGCACGGGCAATATCCGCACCGCCCAAACGTCCTGAAACCTGCGTCCGGATTCCTTTTGCACCGGCACGCATGGCGCGTTGAATCGCCTGCTTTTGCGCACGGCGGAAAGAAACGCGGTTTTCCAGCTGGCGGGCAATGTTTTCCGCAACAAGTTTTGCATCAATATCTGCTTTTTTAACTTCGACAATGTTAATGTGGACTCTTTTTCCTGTTAAAGCATTCAGCGCTTTACGCAATGCTTCTACTTCCGAACCGCCTTTACCGATCACCATGCCCGGTTTTGCCGTACGGATTGTAATGTTGACACGGTTTGCAGCACGTTCAATTTCCACGCCAGAAACAGAAGCATCCGCAAGGCGCTTTGCGATATATTCACGAATTTTAATGTCTTCGTGCAATAGATCGGCGTAATCTTTTTCTGCGTACCATTTCGATTCCCAGTCACGAATCACTCCGATTCGCAAACCGATAGGATTTACTTTTTGACCCACCAATTATCCCTCCTTTTGATCTGATACTACAATCGTAATATGGCTCGTGCGTTTGTTGATCTGGCTTGCGCGTCCCATTGCACGCGGCCGGAAACGTTTCAATGTAGGCCCTTCATCGACATAAGCCTTTTCCACAACAAGGTCATTTGCGTCCATATCGTAGTTGTGTTCTGCGTTCGCAATCGCAGAGTTGAGTACTTTTTCAATAACCGGCGAAGCAGCTTTAGGCGTAAATTTCAAAATCGAAAGCGCTTCTCCTACTTGCTTTCCTCGAATTAAATCAATTACCAGGCGTGCCTTACGAGGAGCAATACGGACTGTTTTCGCGACAGCTTTTGCTTGCATTGGAATACCTCCTCCCGTTAGCGTCTTGTCTTCTTATCGTCACCGGCGTGACCTTTGAATGTGCGTGTCGGAGCAAACTCACCGAGCTTATGGCCGACCATATCTTCCGTGATGTATACCGGAACATGTTTACGGCCGTCATACACAGCGATTGTGTGGCCGACAAATGCAGGGAAAATCGTCGAACGGCGTGACCACGTTTTGATCACTTGCTTCTTGTTGGACTCGTTCAATTTTTCCACTTTCACCATTAAGTGATCGTCAACGAAAGGCCCTTTTTTCAGACTGCGACCCATGAATAGTCCTCCTTCCTGATTAGAGCTACGGTTCAGGCTGCGAACCGTAGTTCAACAGCATTATTTTTTACGGCGCCGTACAATAAATTTATCTGAAGTGTTTTTCTTCTTGCGCGTTTTGTAACCAAGTGTCGGTTTGCCCCATGGTGACATTGGTGATTTGCGTCCGATTGGTGCTTTACCTTCACCACCACCGTGCGGGTGATCATTCGGGTTCATAACAGATCCGCGGACAGTCGGGCGTACACCCATCCAGCGCTTGCGGCCTGCTTTACCGATGTTGACCAGTTCATGCTGTTCGTTGCCAACCTGACCGACCGTTGCGCGGCAAGTTGCAAGAATCATGCGCACTTCGCCGGAATTCAGGCGGACAAGCACATATTTTCCTTCTTTACCAAGCACTTGTGCGGAAGTACCGGCAGAACGGATCAATTGGCCGCCTTTGCCTGGTTTCAATTCGATGTTATGAATGACCGTACCAACAGGAATGTCAGAAAGCGGAAGTGCATTCCCGACTTTAATGTCTGCATCCGGTCCGGACATAATTTCCATGCCGACAGTTAGATTTTTTGGTGCAAGAATGTACCGTTTTTCACCGTCTGCATAGTGAATCAAAGCAATATTAGATGAGCGGTTCGGGTCATACTCGATTGTGGCAACGCGCCCTGGTATACCATCTTTATCGCGTTTGAAGTCGATAATCCGGTACTGGCGCTTATGGCCACCGCCCTGATGACGAACAGTTAATTTCCCCTGGTTGTTGCGGCCTGCTTTTTTCGAAAGCGGAGCAAGCAGTGATTTTTCAGGCTTATCCGTCGTAATCTCCGCAAAATCCAAAGCCGTCATGCCGCGACGCCCGTTAGAGGTTGGTTTGTATTTTTTGATCGCCATTTTTTTCCCTCCTCTTCAAGTTTGATGGATCGTATTTAGACCTCAAAGATTTCAATTTCTTTGCTGTCAGGTGTTAGCGTAACAACTGCTTTGCGGCGCTTGTTTGTATAGCCGGTATAACGGCCCATGCGTTTGAGCTTGCCTTTATAGTTCGCAACATTCACTTTCGCAACTTTGACGCCGAAAATTTCTTCTACAGCATCTTTGATTTCTGTTTTATTCGCTTTGACATCAACTTCAAATGTATATTTCTTATCTGCCGTCAATTCCATTGAACGTTCAGTAATCACGGGGCGCTTCAAAACATCACGTGCATCCATTAACCAAGCACCTCCCCTACTTTTTCAACAGCGGATTTTGTCATGATCAATTGATCATGGTTTACAACATCCAAAACATTTACGCCTGTTGCTTCAACAACCGTAATACCCGGAATGTTGCGTGCAGACAATACCACATTTTCGTTCAATCCGTCTGTGACAACAAGTGCTTTTTTATCCACGGACAAATTTTTCAGGACAGCAATAAAATCTTTTGTTTTTGGCGCATCAAAATTTAATGCGTCCAGAACCAAAATATTGTTTTCCCGTACTTTTGACGATAGAGCGGATTTAATCGCAAGACGGCGTACTTTTTTCGGCAGTTTGTAGCTGTAGCTGCGTGGAACAGGCCCGAAAACCGTACCGCCTCCGCGCCATTGCGGTGCACGAATCGATCCTTGTCGTGCGCGACCTGTGCCTTTTTGCCGCCATGGTTTACGTCCGCCGCCGCGTACTTCAGAACGGCCTTTTACTTTGTGGGTACCTTGGCGGAGCGATGCCCTCTGCATGATGATCGCTTCAAATAAAACATGTTCATTCGGTTCGATGCCGAATACAGCGTCGTTTAATTCAACTTCACCGACTTGGGAACCGTTTTGGTTGTATAGAGCTACTTTTGGCATTCCTGTTTCCTCCTTTCTTTACAATTATTTTGCTTTTACAGCTGCTTTAACTGTAACCAAAGCTTTTCTCGGACCAGGAACGTTTCCTTTGATCAAAAGCAGATTGCGTTCTGCATCCACTTTGACAATTTGCAGATTTTGAACGGTAACCCGTTCTCCCCCCATACGCCCAGGGAGTGCTTTTTGTTTGAATACGCGGTTTGGCGCAATCGGACCCATTGAACCTGGACGGCGGTGGTAACGCGAACCGTGAGCCATAGGGCCGCGGTGTTGTCCGTGGCGTTTAATAACACCTTGGAATCCTTTCCCTTTTGTAACACCGGTAACATCTACAATGTCACCTTCTGCAAAAATATCTACTTTGACTTCTTGACCAACTTCAAAATCACTTGTGTTTACGCCGCTGAATTCGCGGATGAAGCGCTTAGGTGCCGCATTGGCTTTCGAAACATGCCCTTTTTCCGGTTTGTTTGCCAGGCGTTCCGGTTTGTCTGCAAATCCGAGCTGGATCGCTTCATAACCGTCCGTTTCAACTGTTTTCTTTTGCAGCACAACGTTTGGTGTTGCTTCAATTACAGTGACAGGAATAAGATCGCCGTTCTCGGCAAAAACTTGGGTCATACCGATTTTTCTCCCTAAGATTCCTTTGGTCATCAGTCACACCTCCTGTTAAATATGTCATGTTTTATCATTAAAGTTTAATTTCAATGTCAACGCCGGATGGCAGATCCAACCGCATCAATGAATCAACCGTTTGCGGGGTCGGATTTACAATATCGATCAAACGTTTGTGTGTACGCATTTCAAATTGTTCACGAGAATCTTTGTACTTGTGGACAGCACGCAGAATGGTGTAAACAGATTTCTCAGTCGGAAGCGGAATCGGTCCGGAGACGTTTGCACCTGATCGTTTTGCTGTTTCTACAATTTTCTCTGCAGACTGATCCAGAATTCTGTGATCGTATGCTTTTAATCGAATGCGAATTTTTTGTTTTGCCATTATTTTCCCTCCTTTTTCGCCTATTTGCTAATAGACATTCTCCATGGAAATTTTCCTGGCCCACGCGCCATGGCAAAGCGGCCGGGTGTGCCAGCAACCTCCCACTTCATCGCAGTCAAAGACCAACATCAAACATTATACACAAAAGCATGGTGTAATGCAACATAAACTTTGATATACTGCTGATTCCAGCGACTTTTTTTATTATACAGGCCTTGTGGCGCAACATCAAGTTTTGGAAAATATTGTATGTGTCAAGTTTTTCTCGACAAGGTTTAAATATCGGGTATTCCAAGACACTCTTTTTGTACACTTTCGGCTACCGTGCTTTACTTGCTCGGTGTAATTTTCGGAAAAGATGTAATATTTCCGTATAAAGATGGATAACGGGGATGTTGAGACATCCTGATGGATTGTTTCAAGTTCCGTTGCTTTCTCTCGCTTCTTGAACGGTGTTTCAGATAGGCTTCTCTCAATGTCCCATTGAGTATGCCTTGTTTGATTTTCACCATGGCTTCTGCGCCAAGTTCACTCCAATGCATGCCCCTTTTTTTCATCCTGAAGGAGATATGCCTTTGATTCGATTCCATCGCTCCTAGGCCTCTCGCACCTTCCGGCACGTTTTTCACCCCGTCTCTCCAGTCAAAAATGCGGTCCCAGTTTTTCAAGATATACGAACGGAATTCCTTGATTTTCTTGAGAGCCTTTTTATCCGTCAAGGTGCTTTCGTGCGTATCCAAATATAACGTGAATTGGTCCAGGTCATGCGTTCTAATCGCTTTTCTAATTTGCTCCTTGATCTCGCTCTTTCCGCCCCCAAATGTCCTTATGATGGCTTGTGCAACGTGGTAGGTATCCAGCTGGTTGAGCACCGGAATTTCCGACTGTGAGAATGCTGTTTGAAACCGTTCAGCTGTGTACCCAGCACCTCCATCACTGTTTGTAATGACTTGCGCTTTTTCGAGGGAATAGGTGTTGGCAGCTGTGGCTTGGACTTCATCCCAAAATGTCTGAATGTCTTCCGTCGTCATGATGACTGTGGGCTGACGCAGGGAGACCCTTTTTCCATTGGTTTCCCAACCTTCATAGAGAATGGCATGGCGGACTTCCATACCCTGTTTCTTTTCCAGTCCCCGGATGAATACGCCATCTGCTTCGGAAAACAGGTAGTCTACCTTCTTCCCATCAGGCAGTGAAGCAGCTATTTCCATCTCTTCTACAAGGGCCTTGTCGGCTTCCACCTGCGTTTTTCCTACGCGTTTCACCATTTCCCCTACAGTTGTATGACTAAGACTCACGGCTGTCCATTCTTTTAAAATATTCGCCACCTCCCGATAGGTGTTCTCACTTGCCAACTCTGCCACCTTTAATTCCACTAACGGGCTATATCTCCGGTGGGGTACCAGCCCCAAGCATTCATCCAAGGGATAATGTGAGTTCCCTCTCTTATCACGCATTAATGAACGTTTAAAAGTCACACTTCCAAATAGAAACTGAACGCTTCTGTTATCACTACGGCAGTACTCCCAGCCTTCCTCCAACTTCTTTTGTTTAATTGTTTTATCTAACTCCTCAAATACATCCCCAACCCATTGTGTAAAAGCCTTCTGCATCAGAAGTTTAAGCTGTTCTTCAAATTCGATAAGACTCTTTGTATCCTTTAATAATCCAGCAATTATTGATATAATATCCATGGGAAGACCTCTCTCTCTAGATGTTCATCTTGAAGTGTACAATTAGATGATAGAGCGTCTTCCCATTTTTTTCCACTCATTTGCCCCTTCGAGTAAAATTTTACACATACAAAATATTGCTGCAACCCGGACTCGTAAGCATGGAAAAAGCCCGGCCGGGATAACCTGGCCGGGCTTTTTTTAATAACCGATTAAGCTTCGATAGCGGAAACAGAACCGGCGCCAACTGTACGGCCGCCTTCACGGATCGAGAATTTTGTTCCTTCTTCGATCGCGATAGGGGCAATCAATTCAACGCTCATTTCAACGTTATCACCAGGCATAACCATTTCAACGCCTTCAGGCAGCGTAATAATGCCGGTAACATCCGTTGTACGGAAGTAGAATTGCGGACGGTAGTTAGAGAAGAAAGGAGTGTGACGTCCGCCTTCTTCTTTCGTTAATACGTAAACTTGTGCTTTAAATTTTGTATGCGGTGTAATAGAACCCGGTTTCGCCAAAACTTGACCACGTTGGACTTCTTCACGTGCAATCCCGCGGAGAAGTGCACCGATGTTGTCGCCTGCTTCAGCATAGTCGAGCAGTTTGCGGAACATTTCAACGCCGGTAACCGTTGTTTGTTTTGGTTCGTCGTTCAAACCGATGATTTCAACAACATCGCCGACTTTCAATTGACCGCGTTCTACACGGCCGGTTGCAACGGTACCACGACCGGTGATGGAGAATACGTCTTCCACCGGCATCATGAACGGTTTGTCTGTGTCACGTTGCGGAGTCGGGATGTATTCGTCAACAGCATCCATCAATTCAAGGATTTTTGCTTCGTATTCAGGGTCGCCTTCAAGAGCTTTCAAAGCAGAACCTTTGATAACCGGCACTTCATCGCCAGGGAAGTCGTATTCGGAAAGAAGGTCACGAACTTCCATTTCAACAAGTTCAAGCAATTCTTCGTCGTCCACCATGTCGCATTTGTTCAGGAATACAACAATGTAAGGCACACCAACTTGGCGGGACAACAGGATGTGTTCACGCGTTTGCGGCATTGGGCCGTCAGCAGCGGATACAACCAGAATCGCACCGTCCATTTGTGCAGCACCCGTAATCATGTTTTTCACATAGTCAGCGTGTCCAGGGCAGTCAACGTGTGCGTAGTGGCGTTTTTCTGTTTCATATTCAACGTGTGCAGTGTTGATGGTAATACCACGTTCGCGTTCTTCCGGAGCACCGTCAATTTGGTCATATGCCCTTGCTTCTGCTTTACCTTGTTTTGCAAGAACAGCAGTAATTGCAGCAGTCAAAGTCGTTTTACCATGGTCAACGTGACCGATTGTTCCAATGTTACAGTGTTCTTTAGAACGGTCAAATTTTTGTTTAGCCATCAGGAAATCCTCCTTAATATTTTGGATTGAGTAAGTATATGGATGCTTTAAAGCTGAAAGGACAGCTTTAAAGCGCTTTGAACCAATCTAGTAAAGTTATACTTCATTGAAGGCAAGAAATCAATTATTCGCCTTTATTTTTTTTGATGATCTCTTCCGCAATGGACTTCGGCACTTCTTCATAATGATCAAATGTCATAGTGAAGACACCGCGTCCTTGCGTGCTGGAACGAAGTGCTGTTGCGTAACCGAACATTTCGGACAACGGAACCATGGCACGGACAACCTGGGCATTTCCGCGTGCTTCCATTCCTTCTACACGACCGCGGCGGGCTGTAACTTGTCCCATGATATCGCCGAGATATTCTTCCGGAATGACGATTTCCACTTTCATCACAGGTTCAAGCAGGACCGGATCACATTTGGATGCTGCATTCCTTAATGCAAGGGAAGCAGCCACTTTAAACGCCATTTCACTCGAGTCAACATCGTGGTAAGAACCGTCATATAGTTTTGCCTTGATGTCAACGAGCGGATAACCGGCAATTACACCGCGCTGCATGGCATCTTCGAGCCCGGCTTGAATCGCCGGAATGTATTCACGCGGAACGACACCGCCGACAATCGCATTTTCAAACTCAAAGCCTTTTCCTTCTTCGTTTGGTGAAAATTCAATCCACACATCCCCGTATTGCCCGCGGCCACCAGACTGGCGTACGAACTTACCTTGGACTTGTGCCGATTTGCGGAATGTTTCACGATATGCAACTTGTGGCGCACCGATATTGGCTTCGACTTTAAATTCGCGTTTCATCCGGTCGACGATGATATCGAGGTGAAGCTCACCCATTCCTTCGATGATCGTTTGTCCTGTTTCCGGATCCGTATGGGCACGGAAAGTCGGGTCTTCTTCCTGCAGTTTTTGCAGCGCAGTCGTCATTTTATCCTGGTCGGCCTTCGACTTTGGTTCAACCGACAGCTGGATAACCGGTTCTGGAAATTCCATCGATTCAAGGATTACCGGATTGTTTTCGTCGCAAAGCGTGTCGCCTGTTGTCGTGTCTTTTAAACCGACAGCAGCAGCAATATCTCCGGCATAAACCTTGTCAATTTCTTTCCGGTGGTTTGCGTGCATCTGCAAAATACGCCCGATGCGTTCGCGTTTATCCTTTGTCGAGTTTTTGACATAAGAACCGGCGCTTAATGTACCTGAATAAACACGGAAGAATGTCAGTTTACCAACGAACGGGTCTGTCATGACTTTGAAGGCCAAAGCCGCAAATGGCTCATCATCGCTGGAATGCCTGAATACTTCTTCCCCTGTATCCGGAAGCGTCCCCTTGATGGAAGGAACATCCGTCGGCGCAGGCAAATAGTCAACAACCGCATCCAACATTAATTGGACACCTTTGTTTTTAAATGCCGAGCCGCACAGTACCGGGAAGAATTCAACATTACAGGTTGCTTTGCGGATCGCAGCTTTCAGTTCTTCTTTTGAAATCTCTTCTCCGCCAAGATATTTTTCCATAATATCTTCATCAACTTCAGCAACTGCTTCAAGCAGTTTTTCATGATATTCTTCCGCCTGGTCACGGTACTCATCCGGGATTTCGCGTACTTCAATTTTCGTGCCGAGATCATCACCGTAGAAAGTAGCGTTCATTTCAATAAGGTCAATGATCCCTACAAAGTTGTCTTCGGCACCGATCGGCAATTGGACCGGATGCGCATTTGCCTGCAGACGATCATGCAGGGTGCTGACAGAATATAAGAAATCAGCCCCGATTTTATCCATCTTATTGACGAATACAATCCGTGGTACACCGTAAGTCGTAGCCTGACGCCAAACGGTTTCGGTCTGAGGCTCAACGCCGGACTGGGCATCGAGGACAGCAACCGCACCATCAAGGACACGAAGGGAGCGTTCAACTTCAACGGTAAAGTCCACGTGTCCCGGGGTGTCAATGATGTTGATGCGGTGGTCATTCCATTGTGCTGTAGTAGCAGCGGAAGTAATCGTAATCCCGCGCTCCTGTTCCTGCTCCATCCAGTCCATTTGAGACGCACCTTCATGCGTTTCGCCGATTTTATGAATACGGCCGGTATAATAAAGGATGCGCTCGGTTGTTGTAGTTTTACCGGCATCGATATGCGCCATGATACCGATGTTACGAGTCTTTTCTAAGGAGAACTCTCTTGGCATCTCGTACTTTCTCCTTCCTTAATAGGTGTAATGTAGGAGTATCGGAATATTACCAGCGATAATGCGCGAACGCTCTGTTTGCTTCCGCCATTTTATGCGTATCTTCGCGTTTTTTCACGGCAGCGCCTGTATTGTTGGCCGCATCCATGATTTCGTTCGCCAGTCGTTCTTCCATTGTTTTTTCTCCGCGGAGGCGGGCATAATTGACCAGCCAGCGAAGCCCTAAAGTTGTCCGGCGTTCCGGGCGCACCTCAACCGGCACCTGATAGTTTGCACCGCCGACACGGCGAGCTCTTACTTCAAGTACAGGCATAATGTTTTTTAATGCCTGGTCAAAAACTTCCATTGGATCTTTGCCAGTGCGTTCACGAATAATATCAAAGGAAGAATACAGGATCGTCTGGGCTTTCCCTCTCTTGCCGTCGATCATCATTTTGTTGATTAAACGTGTGACCAGTTTCGAATTGTAAATCGGATCCGGTAATACGTCGCGTTTTGCGACAGGTCCTTTACGTGGCATAAATGATCCTCCTTTCAAGTATGGTTATCGTTCTTATTATTTCTTTTCTTTCGGTTTTTTCGTCCCGTATTTGGAACGGCCTTGTTTCCGGTTGTCAACACCGGCAGTGTCAAGTGCGCCGCGCACGATGTGGTAACGTACACCAGGCAGGTCTTTTACACGTCCACCGCGGATTAAAACAACGCTGTGTTCCTGCAGGTTATGGCCGATACCAGGGATATAAGCCGTTACTTCAATCCCGTTTGTTAAACGGACACGGGCATATTTACGAAGCGCCGAGTTCGGTTTCTTCGGCGTCATCGTCCCAACACGCGTACATACACCGCGTTTTTGGGGTGAAGAAAGATCGGTATTGATTTTTTTGAAACTGTTATAGCCTTTATTCAGCGCAGGTGACTTAGATTTCTCGATTTTTGATTTACGAGGTTTGCGCACCAATTGGTTAATAGTAGGCATCTGTTTTTCCTCCCTTCGAACAATTTAAGTCCACACATCCAGGTGGTTCATTTAATGGCAAAAACAAATTTTTGCGGTTTCTCCCGCAAAAAGTGTTTAATAAATAAGTGCAACAGCTGCAGCTCCGACTTCAATGCCGCACACTTTTCCAAGTTGTTTTTTCGACTCGGCATACGTAACCGGCACATTGAATTGTTCGGCAACGGAAATGACTTTGCCCGTAATATTCGGATCAGCATCTCTGGCAACGAGCAGTTCATCCACATTTCCGGACTTTATCGCTTTCGCTGTTTGTTTTGTCCCTACAACAATTCTTTTCGCCTGATTTACTTTTTCATAAGACATCGCAATATCCTCCAAAGTATACAGGTATTCATAGGAGCACCTTGAATATATTATCACTTTGAAAATCCAAAGTCAACATCCTGTGTAAAAAAGGCCATGGTTTTTTGCTAAAAAACAGAAAAAGGTGCAGCACCGGTTTTTGCCGGTGCTGCCGCCGATTATTCAGCCGGCACTTCTTCTTCCTTTTTCACCAGTTCAGGAACCGTTTTGCGGTAGCGGGTCATGCCCGTCCCTGCAGGAACAAGTTTCCCGATAATGACGTTTTCTTTCAAGCCGAGCAGTTCATCGCGTTTCCCTTTGATCGCCGCATCGGTTAACACGCGGGTCGTTTCCTGGAAGGAGGCTGCCGATAAGAACGAATCGGTTTCCAGGGAAGCTTTTGTAATCCCGAGCAGAACAGGACGGCCTGTTGCAGGGCGGTTGCCTTCCTTGAGCGCCTTTTCATTCGCTTCACCGAACTGATGGATATCAAGCAATGTTCCCGGCAGGACATCCGTATCGCCGGCATCGAGCACCCTTACTTTTCTCAGCATTTGGCGGACCATCACTTCAATATGTTTGTCGCCAATTTCCACCCCTTGCATCCGGTAAACTTTCTGTACTTCACGGAGCAAGTATTCCTGCACGGTTGTGACGTCCGTGACACGCAACAGGTCTTTCGGGTCAATGGAACCTTCCGTCAGTTCCTGCCCGCGCACGACGTGGTCATCTACCGCCACTTTCAAGCGGGAAGTATAAGGGGCTGTATAAGTGCGCGTTTCGACAGCGCCCTGAATGACAATTTCATATTGACGGTCGCGCCCTTCGCTGATGGAAGTGACAACACCTTCCACTTCGGAAATAACAGCCTGGCCTTTCGGGTTCCGAGCTTCAAACAATTCCTGAATACGCGGAAGACCTTGTGTAATGTCATCCCCGGCAACACCGCCTGTATGGAATGTACGCATCGTCAGCTGTGTACCAGGTTCGCCGATCGATTGGGCGGCAATAATCCCGACTGCTTCGCCGACTTCCACTTCTTGGCCGGTGGCAAGGTTGCGGCCGTAGCATTTTTTACATACACCATGGCGGGTGTTGCAAGTGAAGGCCGAACGGATCCAGACTTTTTCATAGCCGGCATCGACAATTTCTTTCGCGATATCTTCAGTAATAAAGCCGTTTTCCTCAATGATGACTTTGCCTGTTTCGGGATGCTTGATCGTTTTTCTTGAATAACGGCCGGTTAACCGTTCTTCAAGCGATTCAATGATTTCATTTCCTTCTTTCAACGCACTGATCAAAAGCCCGCGGTCTGTGCCACAGTCGTCTTCACGAATGATAACATCCTGCGCCACATCAACAAGCCGGCGTGTCAGATAACCCGAGTCTGCCGTCTTAAGGGCTGTATCAGCAAGGCCTTTACGGGCACCGTGTGTCGAAATAAAGTACTCTTGCACAGTTAAGCCTTCACGGAAGCTCGATTTAATCGGCAATTCAATAATCCGGCCGGCCGGGTTGGCCATCAAACCGCGCATACCGGCAAGCTGTGTAAAGTTCGACGCGTTACCCCGGGCCCCCGAGTCACTCATCATAAAAATCGGGTTCCGTTTATCGAGCGATTCCATCAGTTTGCCCTGGATCGTATCTTTAGCCCCGCTCCAGATCGAAATAACACGATCATAGCGTTCGTCTTCTGTAATTAAACCGCGGCGGAACTGTTTCATGACTGTATCGACTTTTTTCTGGGCATCCGAAAGAATTTTTTCTTTCTCGCCTAAAACGACGATATCCGCAACGCCAACGGTAATACCGGCTTTGGTCGAATAATGGAAGCCAAGATCTTTTAAGCGGTCGAGCATCTTGGATGTTTCCGTAATCTTGAACCGTTTGAACACCTCGGCAATGATGCTGCCAAGGAAGCCCTTTACAAACGGGCGGATTAACGGCTGTTCTTTAATATGCGCTTTTACGTCAATCGAAGGATCAACAAAGTATTTATCCGGCGTTTTTTCTTCAAGATTTGTTGTCGTCGGTTCATTAATATACGGGAAGCTCTCCGGCAAAATTTCATTGAAGATCACTTTCCCGACGGTGGTAATCAGCAGCTTCTTGTTTTGCTCTTCCGTAAACGTCGGATTGTTCAGCGATCCGGCATAAATGGCAATTCTCGTATGGAAATGCACGTAGCCGTTGTAATAAGCCGTGTACACTTCGTTTACATCTTTGAAGACAGATCCTTCACCGACTGCATCTTCACGTTCAAGCGTTAAGTAGTAGTTGCCAAGTACCATGTCCTGGGACGGGGTAACAACCGGTTTCCCGTCTTTCGGGTTCAAAATATTTTGTGCGGCAAGCATCAGCATGCGTGCTTCCGCCTGTGCTTCGGCGGATAACGGAACGTGAACCGCCATTTGGTCGCCGTCAAAGTCCGCGTTGTAAGCCGTACATACGAGCGGATGAAGACGGATCGCACGGCCTTCCACAAGCGTCGGTTCAAACGCCTGGATCCCGAGCCTGTGCAAAGTAGGCGCACGGTTCAACAGGACAGGGTGTTCTTTAATGACATCTTCAAGGACATCCCAAATTTCAGGCTGCAAACGTTCAATTTTCCGTTTTGCACTTTTAATATTATGGGCGAGGCCTTTTTCAACCAGTTCTTTCATTACGAACGGCTTGAACAGTTCGATCGCCATTTCGCGCGGCAGGCCGCATTGATACATTTTCAGGTTCGGGCCGACAACAATAACGGAACGGCCGGAATAGTCAACCCGTTTCCCGAGCAGGTTTTGACGGAAACGACCCTGTTTCCCTTTCAGCATATGGGAAAGCGATTTTAACGGGCGGTTCCCCGGGCCGGTTACCGGACGTCCACGGCGGCCGTTGTCAATCAGAGCATCAACGGCTTCCTGCAGCATCCGTTTTTCATTTTGGACAATGATGCTTGGCGCGCCAAGATCAAGCAGGCGTTTCAGGCGGTTATTCCGGTTGATCACACGGCGGTACAGATCATTTAAGTCGGATGTCGCAAAGCGGCCGCCTTCCAGTTGTACCATTGGCCGCAGTTCAGGCGGAATGACCGGGAGAACGTCCAGCACCATCCATTCCGGTTTATTGCCGGAATTACGGAAAGCTTCCAGTACTTCAAGGCGTTTGATGGCGCGTGTACGGCGCTGCCCCTGGGCAACTTTCAGCTCTTCTTTCAGCATTTCGCATTCTTTGTTGACATCTACATCCTGGAGCAACTTTTTAATGGCTTCCGCACCCATGCCTGCCTGGAATTTATTGCCGTATTTTTCACGGTAAGCACGGTATTCTTTTTCGGAAAGAAGCTGTTTCTTTTCCAAAGAAGTGTCGCCTGCTTCCGTGACAACGTAAGATGCGAAGTAAATGACTTCTTCCAGGGCACGCGGGGACATGTCAAGGACAAGGCCCATGCGGCTTGGAATCCCTTTGAAGTACCAAATATGCGAAACAGGGGCGGCAAGTTCAATATGTCCCATTCTTTCCCGGCGCACTTTTGATCTTGTTACTTCCACGCCGCAGCGGTCACAAACCACGCCTTTGTAACGGACGCGTTTATATTTTCCGCAATGGCATTCCCAGTCTTTCGTCGGTCCGAAAATCCGTTCACAAAAAAGCCCGTCTTTTTCAGGTTTTAACGTCCGATAGTTGATTGTTTCCGGTTTTTTGACTTCACCGTACGACCAGGATCGGATTTTATCCGGTGAAGCAAGACCGATTTTCATGTACTCAAAATTATTTACATCCAGCAAGGGGCCAGCCTCCCTTTCGTCTTTAGGTTCATACCTTAAAACACACGCAGAAGAAACAGAAACAGAAGCCGGATTGTACGAAGGCATACAATCCGGGCAAAAGCCTCTGTTTGTTCCCAGCAACATAAACGATTAGTCTTTGGATGCCCCGATTCCTTCCGGTTCTTCTTTTGTCTCAGGCGCAATATTCAGCGTATCGGCCTGATTCAGGTCATCGTCGTCTTCGAGATCACGCATTTCAATTTCCTCGTCGTCGCCGGAAAGAATCTTCACGTCAAGTCCCAAACTTTGAAGTTCTTTAATCAGCACTTTGAACGATTCCGGGACACCCGGTTCAGGGACGTTTTCCCCTTTGACGATCGCTTCATAAGTTTTCACACGTCCGACAACATCGTCCGATTTAACGGTCAGGATTTCCTGGAGCGTATAGGCTGCGCCATAGGCTTCAAGCGCCCATACTTCCATTTCGCCAAACCGTTGGCCGCCGAACTGCGCTTTACCGCCGAGCGGCTGCTGGGTGACAAGCGAGTAAGGGCCTGTTGAGCGGGCATGCAGTTTATCATCAACCATGTGGGCGAGCTTGATCATATACATAATCCCGACAGACACACGGTTGTCGAAAGGCTCACCGGTGCGGCCGTCATAAAGAACCGTTTTTGCATCGCGTGCCATGCCGGCTTCTTCAATCGTTTCCCATACATCTTCTTCGCGCGCGCCGTCGAATACAGGCGTCGCCACGTGGAGGCCAAGTTTTTTGGCCGCCATGCCAAGGTGAAGTTCAAGCACCTGGCCGATATTCATCCGGGAAGGCACGCCGAGCGGGTTCAACATGATCTGGACAGGTGTACCATCCGGGAGGAAAGGCATATCTTCTTCCGGAAGAATCCGGGAGATAACCCCTTTGTTCCCGTGGCGCCCGGCCATTTTGTCGCCCTGGTGGATTTTCCGTTTCTGTACAATATAGACGCGGACAAGCTGGTTCACGCCAGGCGGGAGTTCATCCCCGGCTTCACGTGTAAACACTTTGACGTCGAGCACGATGCCGCCGCCGCCGTGCGGAACGCGAAGCGATGTATCCCTGACTTCGCGCGCTTTTTCACCGAAAATCGCGTGGAGCAGCCGTTCTTCCGCTGTCAGTTCCGTAACGCCTTTCGGGGTGACTTTTCCGACAAGCAAATCGCCGTCTTTTACTTCGGCACCGATCCGGACAATCCCACGTTCGTCAAGGTTTTTCAAAGCATCTTCCCCGACGTTCGGGATGTCACGGGTCATTTCTTCCGGCCCGAGTTTTGTATCGCGCGCTTCAGATTCGTATTCTTCAATATGGATAGAAGTATACACATCTTCTTTTACAAGTTTTTCGCTCATAATAATGGCATCTTCATAGTTATAGCCTTCCCATGTCATAAAAGCAACGAGCACGTTCTGGCCAAGGGCAAGTTCGCCGTGGTCCATTGACTGGCCATCCGCTAAAATTTCGCCTTTTACCACACGGTCGCCTTTTTTCACAATCGGGCGCTGGTTAATGCACATGCCATTGTTGGAACGTTTGAATTTTTGCAGGCGGTATTTGTCAAGGTCGCCTTTTACTTCCTGGCCATCGACATCGATGACGCGGCGCACCCAGATTTCCCTGGCTTCCACATGTTCGACAATACCGTCATGTTTGCAGATAAGTGCTGCGCCGGAGTCCTTCGCATTGACATATTCCATCCCGGTGCCGACAATCGGCGCTTGCGGGTTCATAAGCGGAACAGCCTGGCGCTGCATGTTTGCACCCATCAGGGCACGGTTCGAGTCGTCGTTTTCAAGGAACGGAATACATGCCGTTGCAGCCGATACAACCTGCTTCGGCGAAACGTCCATATAATCAACGCGGTCTGTTTTGACAACAATGTTTTCACCGCGGAAACGCGCATATACTTCATCGTCAACGAAAAAGCCGTTTTCATCCAGCTGTGCGTTCGCCTGTGCGACGACATAATTGTCTTCTTCATCAGCCGTTAAATAATCAATATGCTCCGTAACACGCCCTGTATCCGGATCAACCCTGCGGTAAGGCGTTTCAATAAAGCCAAAACGGTTCACTTTTGCATAGGTTGATAAAGAGTTAATCAAGCCGATGTTCGGGCCTTCAGGCGTTTCAATCGGGCACATGCGGCCGTAGTGGGAATAGTGCACGTCACGCACTTCCATCCCGGCGCGCTCACGGGTCAAACCGCCCGGGCCGAGTGCCGACAGCCGGCGTTTATGGGTCAGTTCCGCAAGCGGGTTTGTCTGGTCCATGAACTGGGACAGCTGCGAACTGCCGAAAAATTCTTTAATGGCCGCAATGACCGGACGGATATTGATCAGCTGCTGCGGCGTAATGGTGTTAATGTCCTGGATCGACATTCTTTCACGAACAACGCGTTCCATCCGGGAAAGACCGATACGGAACTGGTTTTGCAGCAATTCGCCGACAGACCGTAAACGGCGGTTACCGAGGTGGTCGATATCATCCGTATTGCCGACGCCATGCAGCAAATTAAAGAAGTAGCTAATGGAAGCCACAATATCCGCAGGTGTAATATGTTTAATGCTTTCATCAACATAAGCATTTCCGATTACATTGATGACTTTTTCGTTATCGTCAATCGGGGCATAAATTTTGATGGACTGCAAAGTAACATCATCATCAACAACGCCGCCAGTCTGGCTGTACGTTTCAAACTTCAGGCCTTTTTCGAGAAAAGGCACAATTTTATCAAGCGTACGCCGGTCTAAAACGGTTCCTTCCTCCGCAATGATTTCGCCGGTTTCAGGGTCTGCGATTGATTCAGCCAGCCGTTGCCCGAACAGCCGGAATTTCAGGTGAAGCTTTTTATTCATTTTGTAACGACCGACATTGGCCAGATCATAGCGTTTTGGATCAAAGAAACGCGAAATCAGCAGGCTTTTTGCATTTTCAACGGTCGGGGGTTCGCCCGGACGGAGGCGTTCATATATTTCAAGAAGCGCTTTTTCCGTGCTTTCAGTATTATCTTTTTCAAGCGTATTTCTTAAGTACTCATTATCACCGATCAGATCAATAATTTCCTGGTCAGAGCCGAAACCGAGCGCCCTGAGGAGAACCGTGATCGGCAGCTTTCTTGTGCGGTCGATGCGGACGTAGGCCACATCTTTCGCATCTGTTTCATATTCAAGCCAGGCGCCGCGGTTCGGAATGACCGTTGCGGTGTAGCCGTATTTCCCGTTTTTGTCCATTTTGCTGTTAAAATAAACACTAGGGGAACGGACAAGCTGGGATACAATAACACGTTCTGCGCCATTAATGATGAAAGTCCCCGTTTCGGTCATTAACGGGAAATCGCCCATGAACACGTCCTGGTCTTTTACTTCACCTGTTTCCTTATTGACAAGGCGCACCTTTACACGAAGCGGAGCAGCGTATGTTACATCGCGCTCTTTGCATTCGTCGATGGAATATTTCGGTTCGCCGAGGCTGTAGTCAATAAACTCCAGCGACAGGTTTCCGGCAAAATCCTCGATTGGAGAGATGTCCTGGAACATTTCACGCAAACCTTCGTCAAGGAACCATTGGTAAGATGCGGTTTGAATTTCGATAAGGTTTGGCAGCTCTAAAATTTCTTTGATGCGCGCGTAACTTCTGCGCTGGCGGTGCCGTCCATACTGAACTAGTTGATGTGACAACTGATTCACCCCTCAAATCAAGCGTTTTGTTTGCATCTTTCGTCAAACAACAATAAAGCTAAGGCAAAAAGAAAAAGGGTTTTTTATGAAAAAACCACATATCGCATGACGAGCTTATGATTTTATAAGTATTTTCCAATTCATCCAAAATATATACTTGACAAATATAGCTTAAATTGCATAAAGAACCTTAATCTATTGGCATTTTATGATTTTAACATATATGAAATCGGGAGTCAAATTTTTTTGGCTTTAAAAACAAAATATCCTTTTTCTTTTCCAACACAATCCACTTCATCAAATATGCTTTCTAATTTTTTCCTGGCAGAAGGGGCGCCCTGCTTTTTCCGGATGACCACCCAAAGTTCCCCGTTTTTTGCGAGATATTGGTAGCTTTCTTCAAAAATCCGGTGCACGATCTGCTTTCCGGCGCGGATCGGGGGATTCGTAGCAATCAGGGCAAACGGGCCGCTTTTCACATTTTCAAAAAGATTGCTTTCGTATATGGAAACATTTGAAATATGGTTCCGGGCAGCATTTTTCTCCGCCAGCTCGACCGCTCTTGTATTAATATCCACCATATGCACATGGCGGCCGGGAAAAGATGTTGCAAGTGCAAGGCCGATCGGTCCGTAACCGCAACCCATATCAAGGACCGGCCCTTCCGTTTCAGGCATGGTCACCAGATCAAGCAAAACGCGGGAGCCGAAGTCGACTTCTTTTTTTGAAAAAACCCCTTGGTCTGTTTGAAAATGAAAGGTATGGCCTCTCAATGTAAAGGTGAAATCTATCGGTTGATGCTTTGCTTCAGGGTTTTGCGAGTAGTAATGTTCAGCCATGAAAAGTCCCACTCTTTCTTGGAGGATTCAGGAAGAAGAGATGTTGAAAAAAGCCCGCCAAATGCGGGCTTTTGCTTTAAAAAGAGTCTTACTTCACTTCTACGCCGGCTCCAACTTCTTCAAGTTTCGCTTTAAGTTCTTCGGCTTCTTCTTTCGATACGCCTTCTTTAAGCGGTTTTGGAGCATTATCAACGAGTTCTTTTGCTTCTTTAAGGCCAAGGCCTGTGATTTCGCGGACAACTTTGATGACTTTGATTTTTTGTGCGCCTACTTCAGTCAGCACAACATCAAATTCCGTTTTTTCTGCAGCAGCTTCTCCGCCTGCAGCGCCGCCAGCAACAGCAACCGGTGCAGCAGCGGTTACGCCAAATTCTTCTTCAATGGCTTTCACAAGATCGTTCAATTCAAGCACTGTCATTTCTTTGACAGCAGAGATGATTTCTTCTTTCGTCATTTTCATATCCTCCTACAAGATATTTTTCAAAGTATATTCCGTAAAACTTATGCGCTTTGTTCTTCTTTTTGATCTGCGACTGCTTTTGCAGCAAGAGCAAAGTTGCGGATCGGCGCCTGCAGTACGCTGAGAAGCATGGAAAGCAGGCCTTCGCGTGAAGGAAGCGTTGCGAGTGCTTTGATTTCATCAACGGTTGCAACATTGCCTTCAATGACACCCGCTTTGATTTCCAAAGCTTCGTGGTCTTTTGCGAAATCATTCAGGATTCTCGCAGGTGCAACCACGTCTTCCGTACTGAATGCGATCGCATTCGGGCCGGTCATCACGCTGTTTAATCCATCCAACCCGGCTGCTTCTACAGCACGGCGCGTCATCGTGTTTTTGTACACTTTGAATTCAACGCCTGCTTCGCGCAGCTGTTTACGCAGTTCAGTTACTTCAGCCACGTTTAAGCCGCGGTAATCGACAACCACAACAGCTGTACTTGATTTGAATTTATCGGTGATTTCTTCCACCAGTTGTTTCTTTTGTTCAATTACACTGCCCATCTTGACACCTCCTACAGATATTCTTGATGAACATTTATACCAAAACAAAACCTCCATATCCCGAGACATGGAGGTTTCATGCATGCGGAGGGCCTAAGGCACCCCCGGATTTATACGCATTACCTCGGCAGGAAATTAAGCCCTTCGGCACCTGCTGTCTACGGTACAAATGTTTACTTTTCAAAGCCGTTCTTTATTATATCAGCTGATATGCAACATGTCAAATGATTATTTTGCTGCCACAAAAGAAGACGGGTCTACTTTGATGCCAGGCCCCATGGTTGATGTGACAGAAACATTCTTCATGTAAGTGCCTTTTGCAGCTGACGGTTTTGCTTTCATCAATGTGTCAAACAATGTTGCCAGGTTTTCAACCAGCTTTTCTGTTTCAAAAGAGGCTTTCCCGATCGGAGCATGGACATTGCCCGCTTTATCGACACGATATTCGACTTTACCGGCTTTAATGTCCTGAACCGCTTTTGTCACATCAAATGTTACCGTGCCGGTTTTCGGGTTCGGCATTAACCCTCTCGGCCCAAGGATGCGTCCGAGTTTCCCAACTTCGCCCATCATATCCGGCGTTGCCACGATGACATCAAAATCAAACCAGCCCTGCTGGATTTTGTTGATGTAGTCTGTATCGCCGACATAATCTGCACCAGCTGCTTCCGCTTCTTTTGCTTTTTCGCCTTTTGCAAAAACAAGCACGCGCTGGGTTTTCCCTGTTCCGTTTGGAAGCACGACGGCACCGCGGATTTGCTGGTCCGCTTTTTTCGGATCAACGCCGAGGCGGAATGCAACTTCAACTGTTGCATCAAATTTTGTAAAACTTGTTTTTTTCACCAGTTCAATGGCTTCCTGAGCCGAATAAGCTTTGGAACGGTCAACGAGTTTCAAAGCGTCAACATATTTTTTTCCTTTTTTCGCCATTTGTATTTCCTCCTCGAATGTGGTTTTAACGGAATAACCTCCCACGAAAAAGGTTGCGAGCCAGTATCGCATCGCAACCCCGTTGGACAGAACTAGTACTGCATGAATCAGTCTTCGATCGTAATCCCCATGCTGCGCGCCGTGCCTTCCACCATGCGCATTGCCGCTTCAACACTTGCAGCATTTAAGTCAGGCATTTTTGTTTCTGCGATTTCACGCACTTTGTCACGCTTCACAGTTGCCACTTTTGTACGGTTTGGCTCACCAGAACCGGATTCAATGCCGGCTGCTTTTTTCAGCAAAACTGCAGCTGGCGGGGTTTTTGTGATGAATGTAAATGAACGGTCTTCAAACACCGTGATTTCAACAGGTATAATCAAGCCTGCCTGATCTGCAGTACGAGCGTTAAATTCTTTACAAAATCCCATAATATTGACGCCGGCCTGACCCAATGCAGGACCAACAGGCGGTGCAGGGTTTGCTTTACCGGCAGGAATCTGCAATTTAACAATTTTTACTACTTTTTTAGCCACGAGACACACCTCCTTAAGTCCGTGATGTGGTAACAGGGACTAAGCCCTCCCACTCATCTGTTTGATTGAACCCCTCACGGCTAAAGCCGCGAGCTTCCTGCAGATAACGAAACATGCTCCGTATCTTCGCAGGCTATCCCCGCAAGTTCTTGCGGTTAGCCGGACAATGGACAAGCTAAAAAGACAAGCCATATCCGAAGCCATTTCATCTCATGACCCGCGTCACGAGTGTATCATAAGATCAAGTGATTGCATTGTGTCTGTTCTTTGTGGGATCCCGGTCAGCGGGCCATCCGCAAAGAACATACTGACTTATAACATATTAACATCTCAGCATATCGATTTCAAGTTTTATCCCGTTATATTTTATCAATTTGTTCAAAAACGAGCTCTACCGGTGTATCCCGACCGAACATATTGACCATGACTTTTGCCCTGCCTTTGTCACGGTCCATTTCCACAATCTTGCCGGCAAAGTTTGCAAACGGCCCTTCTTTTACCGTAACCGTCTCGCCGATTTCAAAGTCCACATCGGCCCGTTTTTCTTCCATGCCCATCCGTTTCAAGATGGTATTAATTTCTTCAGGCAAAAGCGGCGTCGGCTTGGAACCGCCTCCCGACGACCCGACAAAACCGGTGACACCCGGCGTGTTCCGGACGACATACCAGGAATCATCCGTCATCACCATTTCCACCAGGACATAGCCCGGGAAAACTTTTCGTTTCACCACTTTTTTCTTCTCATTCTTCACTTCAAGTTCTTCTTCTTCCGGCACCACTACCCGGAAAATTTTATCCTGCATCCCCATTGATTCTACACGTTTTTCCAAATTGGTTTTGACTTTATTTTCATAGCCTGAATACGTATGGACAACATACCAGTTTTTTTCCATTTAATAGGACTTGATGTCCGTCCCTCCCTGTTGGTCTTTTGATTTTTTGGGCAAATGAAAAAACCCGCTAACCGGGTTTGAGTCGTTGCTTATGATACTCCCATTATACCATGTTTTATCATTGGATATTCAAGTGAAAAATGATCCTTTTACAATGAGTTTTCAGCCCACCGGATCACTGCGGAAATACCGAGATCGATGACAATAAAGAACAATGTCAGGAAGGCAACTGTTACAAGGACTGTAATCGTGTATTTGACCAGCTCTTTGCGCCCAGGCCAGCTGACTTTTCGCATTTCGGAAGCAACATTACGAAAAAAATTTGTGATGGACATGTATTTAAGACCTCCAAGTAAGCTCATGTTCGTTGTTATTTTGTCCCGCGGTGGATGGTGTGTTCGTTGCAGTGCTTGCAAAACTTCTTTAATTCCATTCTTTCAGCCTTTCCGTTGCCCGTTGTAGTCGTGTAATTGCGCGAACCGCAAACCGAACAGGCAAGTACCATTTTTTTCTGCATCTCATCACCAGCTGTCTTATGATCTTACGGCGTTAACGGAACCTGTCGCTGTAAAGATTCCCGAAAAGCCGGGAGAATCTGTTGGATGCTGCCGGTTCCGCGCCGGTATCGTATCAAAACATAAAATCCTACAAATCAACATAACACGGCAGAAAGCTTGTGTCAATTAGTAGCAGAAGAAGGGATGTGCCGGGTTTTTCCCGAAAGCATTGAATACCGGGCATTTAAAGACGTGCTTTTGTACGCCTTAATGTTGCACTTGCATTCGGGAAAAACAGCCTGGCGGAAAAACGGCTTACAACACCTTCTCAGTAAGTCATCTCCCTCATTTCCAACAGGCGCTCCAGCTTCTTTTTGACGCGCTGTAAAGCGTTATCAATTGATTTTACATGACGGTTTAATTCTTCTGAAATTTCCTGGTAGGACTGCCCGTCCAGGTAAAGGGCGAGCACTTTTCTTTCCAGATCGCTCAACAGTTCGGATATTTTCACTTCTATATGGACATATTTTTCGCGGATTAAAATCAATTCTTCAGGATTGGAAATTTTCGCGCCGGTGATGACATCCATCAACGTACGGTCAGATTCTTCATCATAAATTGGCTTGTCCAGGGAAATATAAGAATTAAGCGGTATGTGCTTTTGGCGGGTGGCAGTCTTAATTGCGGTAATCATTTGCCGGTTGATGCATAATTCAGCAAAAGCCTTGAAAGACGTGAGCTTGTCCTCTCTGTAGTCGCGGATGGCCTTATACAGCCCGATCATGCCTTCCTGGATAATATCCTCACGGTCGGCCCCGATGATAAAGTAAGAACGCGCTTTTGCCCTGACAAAATTTCTGTATTTTTGGATCAAGTAATCCAACGCTTCACTTTCGCCGTTGTGTATCCGTCCAACCAACTCTTCATCCTGCATCGTGCCATATCTTTCTTCATATGCTGCCTCAATGTTCAGGTTCACCTGTATCCCCCCATGAGCATTCGATAAAAGCTATTATACAGTACAGAATTTTCAATCGTCAACCGCTCATCGTTTTCCCCTGCGTAATTTTTCGAAAATTTCCATGACCTCTTGGCTTAACGGTATTCTTGTTGCCGGCTTTTCCTCTTGAATTGATTTTACATTCTTTTTAATCTTTTGTTCAATCATTTCCACTTTGGTCAACAGTTCGCGTGCTGAAATTCTTAAAGCGCCTTGGCCGAATATTTGCCACTGCTCAGTGAAATCAGATGTGGCCACATAAATCTGCGTGCGGATGTTGTTCAGTTTAATGGCCATTTTTTCAATGCGTTCATCTGCCGTTTCATTTTCTTTTGTAAAAATGACTTCCACTTTGTGATAGCGGTACTTTTTTTCCAGGCCTTTCACCCCGTAAGCATCAAAAACGACGATGACTTTGTCATCCGTATAGCCCTGGTATTCCGCCATGATCTCAACAAGCCGGTCTCTGGCGGCGCCAAGGTCTTTTTGTTTCAATTTTTGCAGTTCCGGCCAGGCGCCAATGATGTTATAGCCGTCCACCAGCAAAATATTCATTTTATTCACCAAGCGGATGGCGCTTCCTGTAAACCTCATACATGAGCAGGCCGGCAGCAACGGACGCGTTGAGCGAAGTCACATGCCCTGCCATCGGAAGGCGGATCAGAAAGTCGCATGCTTCTTTTACGATCCTGCTCATCCCCTTCCCTTCACTGCCGATGACAAGACATAGCGGCAGATCGGCATCCATTTGCCGGTAATCGGTCGTCCCGGAAGCATCGGTTCCCGCAATCCACAGCCCTTGCTGCTTTAAGCCGGCAATCGTTTGCGAAAGGTTTGTTACCCGCGCCACCGGGATATGTTCAATCGCGCCGGTTGAAGCTTTCGCCACCGTTGCTGTTAATGCGACCGAGCGCCTTTTCGGGATAATGACGCCGTGTGCGCCGACCGCATCAGCCGTCCGTAAAATCGAGCCGAGATTATGCGGATCCTCCAATTCATCGAGGATCAGGATAAACGGGTGTTCATTCCGCTCTTTGGCAAGTTTGAACATATCGCCTGTTTCTGCATACCGGTAAGCGGCAACGAGCGCCAGTACACCCTGATGCGCCCCGTCAGCCACCTGGTCAATCTTTTTTTTCGGGACAAATTGGACGGTCACTTTTCTTTCCCTTGCAAGCTCTATCACCTGCTTCATGGCGCCTTTTTGTGAACCTTCTGCAATCCAGATTTTGTTGATTTCCCGGCCCGCCCTTAACGCTTCCAGCACCGGGTTTTTGCCAGCAATATACTCCTGGTCCATCAGTGCGCCCCTCCTTTCTGGTCTTCGACAATGTCGATTGCTTTTTTAATCAGCGCCTCCATCCGCTCCCGGCTGCCGGATAAATAGTGGTAGCCGATCAGCGCTTCAAATGCAGTGCTGTGCCGGTATGTCTGGACATCTGTATTTTTCGGAACCGTGCCCGATTTCGCATTTCTGCCACGGCGGACAACAGCGGTTTCCTCTTCCGTTAAAAGATTCTCGTTCATCATCTGTTTTAAAATTTGAGCCTGCGCCTTCGCTGAAACAAAGCGGATCGCTTCCCGGTGGAGGCGGTTCGGCTTCGTTTTTCCCTGCAAGAGAACATGGTGCCGGATATATTCTTCATATACCGCATCCCCCATATAAGCAAGCGCGAGGCTGTTCAGTTGTTTCGGATCAAGGGTGACCGTCATAAGCGTCTCCATCTCACCCCTTGGGGTGTATCTTCAAGAATGATATTCATGCTTTTCAACTTGTCACGGATTTCGTCAGCCAGTTGGAAATTGCGTGCCTTTCTTGCTTCATTCCGTTTTTCAATCAGCGCTTCAATTTCTTCGTCCAAAAGCACTTCTTCCTCGAGCTTCAGGCCGAGAACGCCGGAAATCGTTTCAAACTCTTTCATAAATGCCCGGAGAACAGTTTCTGTCGTATTTTTTCCCCGCAAGTAATAATTGGCCTGCTTCGACAGTTCGAACAAAACAGAAATACCGTTTGCCGTATTGAAATCATCATCCATTGCCTCGATAAACTGGCGATGGAGCGAACGGACCTGTTCCAGCCATTTTTCATCATCTTCTGCCAGATTTGCACTGGATTCAAGCCGGTGCTTTACATTTTGGTACGACGTTTTGATCCGTTCAAGCCCTGCCTTCGCATTGGCAAGCAGTTCCTCGCTGTAGTTGATCGGATGGCGGTAATGCACCGACAGCATGAAAAAGCGCAAAACTTGTGGATCGTGCCGCTCGATGATGTCATGGACAAGCACAATGTTTCCGAGCGACTTCGACATTTTCTCGTTATCAATATTGATATAGCCGTTATGCATCCAGTAACGGGCAAACGGTTTATCTGTCAACGCTTCCGACTGGGCAATTTCGTTTTCGTGATGTGGAAAAGTCAGGTCCTGCCCGCCCGCGTGGATGTCGATCGTATCGCCAAGATATTTCTTCGCCATGGCCGAGCATTCAATATGCCATCCCGGCCGGCCTTTCCCCCACGGACTGTCCCACGAAATTTCCCCCTCTTTTGCCGCTTTCCAAAGGGCAAAATCAAGGGCGTCTTCTTTCTTTTCCCCTACTTCAATTCTCGCACCTGATTTCAATTCGTCAATCGATTGATGAGACAATTTACCGTAGTCCGGAAAACTTCTCGTATGGTAGTAAACATCACCGCCTGATTCATAGGCATGGCCTTTTTCAATTAATTTTTCAATAAACGCGATAATCGCATCCATATTTTCCGTCACGCGCGGATGGGCGTCTGCATGGCAGCAACCGAGCGCATCAATATCTTCAAAATAAGACTTGATAAACCGTTCGCTTAAAGCCGGCACTTCTTCTCCGCGTTCTTTTGCGGCTTTAATGAGTTTATCGTCCACATCGGTGAAATTCGACACATAGTTTACATCATAACCCCGAAATGCCAAATATCGTCTGACCGTGTCAAATACGATCGCCGGCCGCGCATTTCCAATATGGATATAATTATAGACAGTCGGGCCGCATACATACATTTTCACTTTCCCCTCTTCAAGCGGGATAAACGGCTCCTTCTTTCTTGTTAACGTATTATATATCTGAATGCTCATACATTCTTGCCCCTTCCTTTCTCAGTTGTTCCAATTCCGACCGCAAAGCCTCGATTTCCTGCTGCATGCTGTTCAGGCGGTCCGCAACAGGGTCAGGCAGCTCATTATGTTTTAAATCTTTTTTGATTTTGACGCCGTCCTGGACGACGACCCTGCCAGGAATGCCGACCACTGTCGAATTGGGGGGGACATCCTTTAATACGACAGAACCTGCCCCTATTTTTGCATTTTCCCCAATCGTAATCGAACCTAAAACTTTCGCTCCGCTTGCGATTAACGCATTGTCTTTAATTGTCGGATGGCGCTTGCCCTTTTCCTTCCCGGTGCCGCCGAGCGTAACGCCTTGGTAAACCGTCACGTTATCGCCGATTTCGCACGTTTCCCCGATCACAACCCCCATGCCGTGGTCGATGAAAAACCGCCTGCCGATTTGTGCACCGGGGTGGATTTCAATTCCGGTAAAGAAGCGGCTGAGCTGCGAAATCACCCGGGCGATAAAAAACATTTTCTTTTTATAAAAAAAGTGCGCAATCCGGTGTGCCCAGATGGCATGAAGACCGGAGTAAGTCAAGATCACTTCAAAATACGTCCGTGCTGCCGGATCCTGATCAAAAACCACTTCAATGTCTTCCTTCAACCGCTTAAACATGTGCTACTCCCCTTTCGCTTGTTTTTTTCCCATTCCCCGTCCGTTTATAAAATTTCTTCCGCTTTGCATTTCCATCAGCCGGATTTGTCATCGGACCTGCAATTTAAAAAAGAAGCGCCTCTGCAACGGACAGAGACGCTTCTTGATCGCGCGGTTCCACTCTGTTTGGCGGCAGGCCTTGCCCGCTGCCCAACTTTCCCTGTTAACGGGCGGCCCCGCTGCATCCTACTGGCAAACGCGTTCAGATACAGGCTCGAAGGTGCATTTCAGAAAAGGAGGGGCTTAAACCACTTTCAGCCGGCGATGGTTCTCTCTTTGAAGCGTCCTCTTCCTACTTCTCCTTCTCAACGCTTTTTCATACATCTATTTTAACCATATCATATCCTATTTTCGAAAAAATGTTAACCCGTGATTCTTTCAAGGCGTTTCTTTACTTTTTCCCTGCCGAGCAGTTCGATCAGGCTTTGCAGTTCCGGGCCGTGTGTCTGGCCGCTAACGGCAACACGGATCGGCATAAACAGCTTTTTCCCCTTTTGTCCGGTTGCTTTTTGCACTGCTTTGATCGCTTTTTTGATTTCGCCTGCTTCAAATGGTTCGATTCTGTCCAGTTCTTCAAGGAATGCACGGAGCACTTCCGGAACGTGCTCTCCCGACAAAATCTCCTTTGCTTCTTCGTCATACGTGATTTCATCCGTAAAGAAGAGCGGTTTCGACAATTCGACAATTTCCGCGCCGTAGCTCATTTGTTCCTGATAGAGAGAGATGAGTTTGCGCACCCATTGTTCTTCTTCAGGTGTCCGGTTTTCCGGAACGAGCCCTGCTTTTACAAGATGCGGCAACGCAAGCTCCACAACTTTATCCAAATCGAGCTTTTTCATATACTGGTTGTTCATCCATGCCAGTTTTTGGCGGTCAAACAAAGCGGGCGATTTCGACAGCCGTTCCGGGTCAAAAATTTGGATAAATTCTTCCCGCGAAAAAATTTCTTCCTCGCCCTTCGGTGACCAGCCGAGCATGGCAATAAAATTAAATAGTGCTTCCGGCAAATAACCGAGTTCCGCATACTGCTCAATAAACTGGATAATGCTACCGTCGCGTTTGCTCAATTTTTTCCGGTGTTCATTGACAATCAGCGTCATATGGCCGAATACCGGCGGTTCAAACCCGAATGCTTCATAAATCATCAGCTGTTTCGGCGTGTTGGAAATATGGTCGTCCCCCCGGAGCACGTGGGAAATTTTCATTAAATGATCATCGATCGTAACCGCAAAATTGTAAGTCGGCATGCCGTCTTTTTTAACGATGACAAAGTCGCCGATCCCGTCCGATTCAAAAGACACTTCGCCTTTTACGATATCGTTGAACGTATACACTTTGCCTTCCGGAACATGGAAACGGAGGCTCGGTTTCCGCCCTTCCGCTTCAAGCCGTTTCCTGTCTTCTTCTGTCAGATGGCGGCATTTCCCGGAATAACGCGGCATTACCCCGCGTGCAAGCTGGGCTTCGCGTTCTGCTTCCAGTTCTTCTTCCGTACAATAGCATTTATAAGCCAGCCCACGGTCAAGCAGGTCTTCATAATATTTTTTATAGATATCAAGGCGTTCCGACTGGCGGTAAGGGCCGTATTCGCCGCCGACATCAATGCTTTCGTCCCAGTCGATGCCGAGCCATTTCAAATATTTCAGCTGGCTTTCCACACCGCCTTCCACATTCCGCTTCTGGTCAGTATCTTCAATCCGGATAATGAACTTTCCACCCTTGCTGCGTGCAAATAAATAATTGAATAATGCGGTACGGGCATTCCCGATATGCAAAAAACCGGTCGGGCTCGGAGCGTACCGTACTCTGATTTCGTTTGCCATGTCGATTCTCCTTTAAACTGTCGCTTTTTGTCTTGTTTTATTGTATCACCGTCTGAAAAAGCCGTAAACCGGTGGTGTGTCCGGTTCGGCGGACGAAAGATGGATTGACGTGAACCGGCGGATGGATGCCATCGCACATCTTGCAGGTAAAATATCTGCTATTATGCTTGTTCCAGCAAAAGACGGGATAATGGAATTGCCACTGTACCACGAGTGCCCCCGCCAGGCTATGCTTGTTCCAGCAAAAGACGGGTTTCCGATAACCGGGCGCACTGCTCCATTACACCATTTTCGGCAAAACATCTCCAGGCCATACACCGGTTAAAATGGTTCCAGCAGCAGTGCGGGTCCTAAACCGCACGGCTTGTCCCGATTTTGCAGCGATACACCGGTTATGTTTGTTCCAGCAAAAGAAAGGTTTCCGTTAACAGCTGCCCGGCTCCGTTGCACCATTTTTGACGAAACTTCTGTTGCCATACACCGTTAAAATGTCCAGCAGGCAGTACGTGCCTTAAACTGCCCGTTGTTTCAGCACCCTTGCAGCCACGCCGGTTAAGCCTGCTCCAGCAGTACCGCCGCCTGCGCCGCAATGCCCTCTTCGCGCCCGGCAAAGCCGAGTTTTTCCGTCGTGGTCGCCTTGACATTGACCTGCCCGATCTCCGCTTCCAAAATGCGCGCGATCGTTTCCCGCATTTTCCCGATATAGGGCGCCATTTTCGGCTTTTGGGCAATAATCGTGCAATCAAGATTGCCGAGCTTGTATCCTTTTTGTTTCACAAGCTGAAAAACATGCGCCAAAAGCGCCGCAGAATCCGCATCTTTAAATGCCGCATCTGTATCCGGAAAATGCCGGCCGATATCCCCTTCCCCAATGGCCCCGAGACAGGCATCCGCTACGGCATGAAGCAACACATCCGCGTCGGAGTGGCCGAGCAAACCTTTTTCATATGGAATTTCAACTCCCCCGATCATCAAGGGACGTCCCTCCCCGAACCGGTGCACGTCAAAGCCTTGTCCGATCCTGAACATCTTCATCCTCCCCCCTGCTTTTTTAAAATCGCTTCTGCGAAATAAAGATCTTCCGGTGTCGTAATTTTAATATTATCATAACTTCCCGGCACAATATGTACAGGATGGCCGATCCGTTCGACCAGTGAGGCTTCATCCGTTCCGAGAAAGCCGTCCCGTTCCGCCGCTTCATGCGCTTTTTTCAAGACAGACGTGCGAAAAGCTTGTGGCGTTTGGATCTGCCACAAGCTGCTCCGCTCAATCGTCTCGGTTACAATCTGGTCTTTTGCTCTTTTGATCGTGTCTTTTACCGGAACAGCCGCTATCGCCGCCCCTTTTTCCCCGGCCATTGCCGCCAGCGCTGCAATGGATCCGGCGCTGATAAACGGCCTTGCACCGTCATGCACAAGAATGACACTGCAGCTTCCGGCAAGTTCCAGCCCGTTCCGTACGCTATATTGCCGTTCAGAACCGCCGCGGGCAAATACTATTTTTTCCGAGCGGGGCAAAATACGCTTCATCTCTTCCCTATCATGCGGCTGCACGGGAAGTATCAACTTTTTGCAGGACGGATCGGCCAAAAAAACTTCTGCTGTAACCGCAATGACCGGGCGCTTGTTCAGTTCAAGAAATAATTTGTTGAACCCTGCGCCCATCCGCTTCCCCGATCCGGCTGCCGGTATAATCACCTCATAATCTGTCAAATCCAATCTCCCCCGGCATCCTGTATGAACTTCCCGCGTCCGGCGCCGCGGGTGTTCCAGGCTGCATTATAACGCTTTTTCAAGCAGTTTCGGCTTGGCAAAAATCATCCGGCCCGCCGAAGTCTGCAGGACGCTTGTCACGAGCACATCAATGCGTTTGCCAATGTAATTTTTGCCTTCTTCGACAACAATCATCGTGCCGTCATCCAAATAGGCAATCCCCTGGTGATGCTCTTTCCCGTCTTTAATGAGTTGCACATTGAGCTCTTCGCCGGGGAGCACAACCGGTTTTACGGCGTTGGCAAGGTCATTGATATTGAGCACCTTGACTTTCTGGAATTCACATACTTTATTTAAATTATAATCATTCGTCACGACAATCCCGTTCATCAATTTTGCCAGTTTAATGAGCTTGCTGTCAACTTCCTGGATATCTTCAAAATCGCCTTCATACATTTGCACTTCGATCGGCAGTTCATTCTGTATCCGGTTCAAGATATCAAGCCCACGCCGGCCCCGGTTTCTTTTCAAAGCATCCGAAGAATCGGCAATATGCTGCAATTCTTCAAGCACAAAGAGCGGAATCACAATCGGCCCGTCAAGAAAACCGGTCTGGCAAATATCCGCAATCCGTCCGTCGATGACAACGCTTGTATCAAGAATCTTCACCTGTTTTCCAGGCTGCGGATGCCCTTCTTGCTCTGTCCCGCCTTTCCGTCTATGCTGCCGGTTGAAAAACAAATTGAAAATTTCCTCTCTTTTCTTAAAACCGACCTGAAATCCGATATAACCGAGCAATACTGTAAGTGTAATCGACACAATTGTATTGACAATCGGAATTCCCCGCACCGGAATGCTTGCCAGATAAGCAATAATCAGGCCGAGCACAAGGCCAAAGGTGCCGGAAAAAATTTCCGTCATCGGGACTTTTACCAGTGAATCCTCAAACCAATCGACAAAATCAACGATATAATGAATGGACCAGAAAGTAATAAGATAAAAGATAATAGCCCCCAACAGCGCTGAAACATACGGGTTGTTGATTAACACATAATCCACTTTCACAAGCTTGTAAAAATCAGGCAGCAGGAAAACACCGAGCGTGCCGCCAATCAGTACCAAACAAATTTGTATAAGCCGTCTTAACAACATGTTCACCTCCTTTATACATTATAAACAAAAAATAGGGTTTAAAACGTTTGCCTTCGTATTTTTCCCTACCGAGCCAGTTAATCGCCGCGGTTTTCTCCGGGCATTTTCAGGCTTCATGCACATCCCCTGCTTTCTTTTAAAATTTGTATCCTGCCAGCCGCTGTCTTTTCTGTCTTTACATCATAACGGATCCTGTAAACGCAGATTTGCGGCAGTTATTTGCTTATCAAGTGGGTTCCGTTTTTTTCCACGCTTTCCTTCACTTCCCAGTGCCTTCCGCTTCCTCCGGTACCCTCACGCACTGATCCAAAGAACACATAGAAGGCACGGAAATTTGTTCCCTTTCTCATCCGCCGAGTGCCGCTTCCAAAGCTTCCTGGATTGTGGAGACGCCGATCACTTGAATCTCTTTTGGCGGCGTCCACCCGCCCATATTATTTTTCGGGATGATCGCCCGCCGGAAACCAAGTTTTGCCGCTTCCTGGACGCGCTGCTCAATCCTGGACACCCGCCTGACTTCCCCCGTCAGCCCGACCTCTCCGATAATGCAGTCATCCGCATTTGTCGGCTTGTCGCGAAAACTGGATGCCACGCTGACAGCAACTGCCAAATCCACTGCCGGTTCATCCACTTTCAGGCCGCCGGCGACTTTTAAATAAGCATCCTGGTTCTGAATCAAAAGACCGGCCCGTTTTTCAAGCACCGCCATAATCAGCGTGACACGGTTATAGTCAATCCCGGATGCCATCCGCCGCGGCATATTGAAAAACGTCGGGGCCAACAGCGCCTGGATCTCGACAAGGACCGGGCGCGTCCCCTCAATGGAAGCCACCACGGTAGAACCGGCTGCACCTTTTGTCCGTTCTTCCAGAAAAATTTCGGAAGGGTTCTGGACTTCTTCCAAACCGGATTCTTTCATTTCCAAAATCGCAATTTCATTCGTCGAACCAAAGCGGTTTTTGACCGCCCTTAATATCCGGTAGGCGTTATGGCGTTCACCTTCAAAATACAGGACCGTATCCACCATATGTTCAAGCACACGTGGGCCGGCAATGGAGCCTTCTTTTGTCACGTGGCCGACAATAAAGATGGCCACGTTTTTTGTTTTTGCCGTCCGCATCAGCTGTGCAGTCGTTTCCCTCACTTGCGACACACTGCCCGGCGCAGACTGGATTTCCGGATGGTAAATCGTCTGGATGGAATCAATGACCACAAAGCCGGGATTCAGTTCATCTATCGCCTGCTGGATCACGGAAAGGTCCGTTTCCGGCAGCACATAAAGATGGTCGGTATGGATGTTTAACCGGTCCGCCCTTAACTTCGTCTGTTTCGCCGATTCCTCCCCGGAAATATACAGTACATTTAACCCGTGCTTTGCCAGTTGTGATGACACTTGCAAAAGCAGCGTTGATTTGCCGATCCCGGGATCCCCGCCGATCAAAACAAGTGATCCGGCAACAATGCCGCCGCCGAGGACACGGTTCAGCTCTCCAAAATCCACCTTTGTCCTTTTTTCTTCTTTAGACTCTATAGACGTAATAGGTGCCGCTTTGGTTTCATTTCCAGGCTCCGGATGTAAAAAAAAGCCCCTCCGTTTTGGCGTCTCCGCTTCCTCCACCATCTGGTTCCACTGGCTGCATTGCGGGCACTTTCCCATCCATTTTGGCGACTCGTAGCCGCAGTTCTGGCAAACAAACTTTACGGTTTTTTTTGCCATCTTAAACCCCTTTCCCTCATATCTATGTGTATAAGTGTATACAAAGTATCTTGAAATTGAATTAAAATCGTATAAGAAACCGCCACATAGGTTGAACGAAACAGTACTCCTTCTTTATGTGTTGCCAGAAGCAATGTTATCCTAATCGCCATTGATTTTGGCGCGAAATTTTATATATGTGAAAAAAAGGGTACAATCGCCAAAACCATTGTACCCTTTCCTGCTTTCGGCATTAAGAATTGGACGATACAGCTTCCGACTCTGCCACACTGGCAAAAGTAAATTCGCCGTCTTTTACATCGACCAATACCTTTTGCCCTTCTTTTATATTGCCTTTCAGCATTTCTTCCGAAAGGCGGTCTTCGATGTTTTTCTGAATCGATCTGCGCAGCGGCCGCGCGCCGTATTCCGGATCGTAGCCTTTTTCCGCCACTTTTTCTTTTGCGGCATCCGTCAGCACAAGTTCGATATGATGCTCTTTTAACCGGTCCGACAATTCTTTCGCCATCAACGTGACAATTTCGTTCAACTGTTTCTTCTCGAGCGAATGGAACACAATGGTTTCATCAACACGGTTCAAAAACTCAGGCCGGAACGCTTTTTTCAGTTCCTCGAGCACTTTGTCCTTCATGTCTTTATAATCGGCCTCGACGGTATCCTGAATGGTGAAGCCGACGCTCTTGTTGCGTTTTAAAGCATCTGCGCCGACATTCGATGTCATGATGACAATCGTATTGCTAAAATCAACCGTGCGGCCCTTGGAATCGGTCAGCCGGCCGTCATCCAGTACCTGGAGCAAAATGTTGAACACATCCGGGTGCGCTTTTTCAATTTCATCAAGCAGCACAACCGAATACGGTTTTCTCCGTACCTTTTCCGTCAGCTGCCCGCCTTCTTCAAAACCGACATATCCAGGCGGCGAACCTACGAGGCGGGAAGTCGAATGTTTCTCCATGTATTCGGACATGTCGATCCGGATCATGGCATCCTCATCGCCGAACATCGCTTCCGCAAGCGCCCGCGCCAGTTCTGTTTTTCCGACCCCTGTCGGCCCGAGGAAAATGAAGGAACCGATCGGGCGTTTCGGATCTTTTAACCCTGCCCGTGCACGGCGGACTGCTTTCGCCACTGCAAGTACCGCTTCTTCCTGCCCGATCACTCGGGAGTGAAGGATCTCTTCAAGGTGCAGAAGCCTTTCCGTTTCGGTTTGTGCCAGTTTCGTCACCGGAACTCCCGTCCAGCTCGAAACAACAAGCGCAATATCATCGACTGTGACTTCACTGTTTTCCTGTCCTTGTTTTGCCTTCCAGTTTTTCTTCGTTTCCTCCAGCTGTTCGCGCAGTTTCTGTTCGGTATCCCTTAACGCAGCCGCTTTTTCAAATTCCTGGCTCTGGACGGCCGCATCTTTTTCCTTGCGTACCTCTTCCAGTTTCAATTCCAGTTCTTTCAAATTCGGCGGCGTTGTAAAGGAACGAAGACGCACTTTCGATCCGGCTTCATCGATTAAGTCAATCGCTTTATCCGGCAGGAACCGGTCTGCGATATAGCGGTCCGAAAGTTTTACAGCGGCTTCGATCGCCTCATCGGTAATCGAGACGCGATGGTGTGCTTCATAGCGATCGCGCAGCCCTTTTAAAATCTGGATCGACTCATCAATCGTCGGCTCATCGACCTGGATCGGCTGGAACCTTCTTTCCAGTGCAGCATCTTTTTCAATATATTTCCGGTATTCATCCAGTGTTGTTGCCCCGATGCACTGCAGTTCGCCGCGGGCAAGCGACGGTTTTAAAATATTGGAAGCATCAATGGCTCCTTCCGCACCGCCGGCCCCAATTAAGGTATGCAATTCATCGATGAAAAGAATGATATTACCGGCCTGGCGGATTTCATCCATGACTTTTTTCAGGCGGTCTTCAAATTCGCCACGGTATTTTGTACCGGCCACAACCGTACCCATATCAAGCGTCATAACCCGTTTGTCACGCAGCGTTTCCGGCACTTCATTATGCACAATTTGCTGGGCAAGGCCTTCTGCAATGGCCGTTTTCCCAACGCCCGGTTCCCCGATAAGGACAGGGTTGTTTTTTGTCCTCCGGCTCAGTACTTCAATGACGCGTTGAATTTCTTTGCTGCGCCCGATTACAGGATCAAGGGAATCTTCCCGTGCGATCGCTGTTAAATCGCGGGCCAGACTGTCCAGTGTCGGTGTGCTGACGCTGGCCGCCGAACCGCCCTGTACGGACGCTTCACTGTTGCCCAATAATTGGAGCACCTGTTGCCTTGCTTTATTTAAGCTAACGCCGAGATTTGTCAGCACGCGTGCCGCCACGCCTTCACCTTCACGGATCAGCCCGAGGAGGATATGTTCCGTTCCAACATAGGAGTGCCCGAGTTTTCTCGCTTCATCCATTGACAGTTCAATCACTTTTTTGGCCCTTGGCGTGTAGTGGATCGTTTGGGAAATTTCCTGGCCGTTCCCGATCAGGGTTTCCACTTCTTCCTGGATTTTTTCGGCGCTTAAACCCAGGCCGTACAGCGCTTTTGCCGCGATGCCTTCCCCTTCGCGGACAAGTCCGAGCAAAATATGTTCCGTTCCGATATTGTTATGTTTCAGGCGGATTGCTTCTTCCTGGGAAAGGGCCAGCACTTTCTGGGCTCTCTCTGTAAATCTTCCAAACATCATCTGTCATTCCTCCTGTTCATTTGGTCTCCTCAAGCCTCAAACGTTCTCTTATCAGTGTAGCCCTCCGGATATCCCTTTCATACGGGCTGAGCGCTCTTCCGGCATAAAGCTGTAAAAATCCCGGCTGCATTAAAATCATCAATTCATTTAAAATTTGTTTCGAAATGTTTTGAATATAGCCCAGATCAATTCCCAGCCGGACATCGGACAAACAACGGGCCGCTTCTTTTGTTTCAATGATCCTGCTGTTTTGCAGGACACCGAGCGAACGGTAAACCCTGTCTTCTAATTGTATGTTTGAAGTCTGCACCAATGCTTCCCTTGCCGATCTTTCCTGTGTAATGATCTGCCGGATGACACTGGTTAAATCCGAGACAATATTGTCTTCCGATGTTCCGAGTGTCACCTGGTTGGAAATTTGAAAAATATTTCCGATGGCTTCGCTTCCTTCGCCATATATTCCTCTTACCACCAAACCAAGCTGATGAATCGCCGGAATGATTTGTTTAATTTGCTGTGTCAGCACAAGTCCCGGCAAATGCATCATGGCCGATGCGCGGATGCCCGTTCCGACATTTGTCGGGCAGCTGGTTAAGTAACCGAGCGTTTCATCAAAAGCATAATCGACCCAATTTTCAAGCAGGTCATCAAGCTGATTGGCTTTCTGAAGCGTTTCATGCAATTGAAGCCCTGGAGAAAGACATTGTATGCGTAAATGATCTTCCTCATTTATCATAATACTAATATCTTCGCCGCTTGACAAAATAACTGCCCCGTCACCCGCTTCTTCGGCAAGTTGCGGGCTAATCAGGTGTTTCTCCACAAGCACCCTTTTTTCGAGCGGTTTTAATTCGTCCATTTTTAAAAATTCAGCCTGCATTTCAGCCGGAAAATGATTTCGGGCGATATCCTGGATTGTTTTCATAATTTCCCTTGCTTCCTCGCTGGTAAACAAGGACGGGAACCGGTAATTTTTTAAATTTCTTGCCAGACGAACCCGTGTCGTCAGCACAATTTCCGATTCAGGCCCTTGCTCGTTCATCCAGGAGCTGGACGCTTTGTGCAAAAAATGTTCTAAAGACATTATTGTTCCCCTCCTTTTGCTTGAGAAGAACCTTCAAGTGCGCGAATTTGATCGCGGAGTTCTGCTGCTTTTTCAAATTCTTCCTGGCTGATGGCTTCCTGCAACGCCGCCTTTAATTCCTGCAATTTTTTCTTTGTATAAATGGCACCGCCAATCCGTGCAGGTATTTTTCCTTCATGCGCAACGTTGCCGCCATGAAGGCGCTGCAAAATCGGAACAAGCTGGTGCTGAAACGTCTCATAGCAATGCGGGCAGCCTAACCGGCTTGTGTTTAAAAACTGGTTCAATGTCATCCCGCAATGGTTGCAGCGAAGCACATCCGGGTCAGGTGCTGTTTCCTGTTTGAAAAGTTGGATGGCCGGATCAAAATTAAAAAGGCCCGCGAGCAGATTATCGAAGGAAAAGGTTTTCCCCCAATCCGATGAAAACTTTTCCCCCTTCTCCTGCGCGCACTTCTCGCAAAGATGGAATTCCGTTTTCACACCGTTTATAATTTTAGTAAAATGCATCGTTGCCGGCCTTTCATTGCATTCCTGGCAAATCACGGCATACTCACCTCTATTGTTACTTGTATTTTAAGGTCGTTAACATCGATTTCAACATTCTGGCACGCAGTTCATCCCGTTCCGGCAACTGGATGTAGAGCACGGAGCGGTCCATCACGCTGAGCATGATTTTTGCCTCCCGCCTTGAAATCACCTCTTCTTCAACGAGGCGGAGAATGATGGCTTCCGCATTCGACTGGGAGATGACATTGCCGATATGCACAAGCAGCTGGTCAATCAGTTCCGCATCGCTTTCAGGCCGCACTTTCATGATCCGGATATAGCCGCCGCCGCCCCTTTTACTTTCAACAATATACCCTCTTTCAATCGTAAACCGCGTATTGATGACATAATTGATTTGCGAAGGGACACATTGGAACTTATCGGCAATCTCATTGCGTTTTATTTCAAGAATTTCTTTTTCATTCAGTTCCAGAATCCGTTTTAAATATTCCTCTATGATATCCGATATATTTTTCATCAAAGCCACCTCCTGACACCGTCTTTTGACTTTGACTATATTTGACTTTAATTATACATGATTCCCTACAGAAAATGCAACTAGGAAAACTGCCCCTTTTTCAGCATTTCTGTTTGGGGAGACAACCGGATGTTCACGGACCACCCGATGGGACTGCGTGCGCAGCGAGCGGTAAAGATTAACCCAGACAGATTGGGGGTGCGGGTTCATAGGAGGTCGAGCCCTTTGAAAAGCTTTTACTGCTACGGCAGGACAAATCAAAAAGCCCTCGCGTCTGCGGGGACTATTTTTATGCTTTTATTTCTCTATCTAACAAAAGAAGAACTCTATTTTTTAAATCAATTATGTTTTCATCTAACTTGTCAGGTAGTAAATCATTAATACCATCAATTTCTGTACCCAGTTCCAAAATTTCTATTAATTCATTTGAGTAATTTTTTTCCTTCAAAGAATCAATGATACGGTAATTAAAATATCTTTTCTCAGCTTCTTCTATCGAAATTTTCTTATTATATACAGCCTCGATTATACCTAAAACATTCAACAATATATCTTTTTCTTCGGTATTTTTATTAATCATTTTTTAACACTCCAGCCTTTCTTAGTTTTAACATTTTATAAAATCCTTGCATTTAATTTTTTCCGAACCTGTTAGCATCCTTGCCAAATCTAGGAATTTTGCTTATTCAGCAAGCCCTAATTATGCACAATTTTATTACCGCCGTCAATATATTTTTAAAATTTTTAAAAAATTATTATCAGGTTAGTAATATAATCAGATTCAAAAGGTAAATCTTTGTCGTTTTTCTTATGGAAATTTTTATATCTCCCTTATTTACACATTCAAAAAGGCCAGCTGATTCAGCTGGCCTTCTGTTTGCCCGGCAACGTCCTACTCTCGCAGGGGGAAACCCCCAACTACCATCGGCGCTGGAAAGCTTAACTTCCGTGTTCGGGATGGGAACGGGTGTGACCTTTCCGCCATCATCACCGGACCTGTATAATTTTTGGGATGTGTTCCCTGAAAACCGGATGGGAGAAAAAACTGTAAACGGAGAATAGCTTTGGTTTCTAACTTTAAAAATTGTCTAGCTCCAGCGCCTATCGGCTAGCGTATTTCTGCGCTTTCTCCCTACGATAAGCGGGCATCGGCTCGCCTTTAGGGGCTCGCCGTGTTTCCTTTATCTCAGTCGAAAGCTCCGAAATCCATACGCCGATGACCAAGGCGCTTCCGCTTTTCTATTGTCCAGCTCCGGTGCCTAGCCCCTCGAGGTCGAATAACCCGCCCGTCACGGAGCCAAAAGACGGCTCCATGCCGGTCAGAACATTCGCTTGTCGGGGCTAAACAAGGCACCTCCGCTTTTCTGTTTGGTTAAGTCCTCGATCGATTAGTATCCGTCAGCTCCACGCGTCGCCGCGCTTCCACCCCGGACCTATCAACCTGATCATCTTTCAGGGATCTTACCAGTATAAACTGTGGGAAATCTCATCTTGAGGGGGGCTTCATGCTTAGATGCTTTCAGCACTTATCCCTTCCGCACATAGCTACCCAGCGATGCCTTTGGCAAGACAACTGGTACACCAGCGGTGCGTCCATCCCGGTCCTCTCGTACTAAGGACAGCTCCTCTCAAATTTCCTGCGCCCGCGACGGATAGGGACCGAACTGTCTCACGACGTTCTGAACCCAGCTCGCGTACCGCTTTAATGGGCGAACAGCCCAACCCTTGGGACCGACTACAGCCCCAGGATGCGATGAGCCGACATCGAGGTGCCAAACCTCCCCGTCGATGTGGACTCTTGGGGGAGATCAGCCTGTTATCCCCAGGGTAGCTTTTATCCGTTGAGCGATGGCCCTTCCATGCGGAACCACCGGATCACTAAGCCCGACTTTCGTCCCTGCCCGACTTGTAAGTCTCGCAGTCAAGCTCCCTTATGCCTTTACACTCTGCGAATGATTTCCAACCATTCTGAGGGAACCTTTGGGCGCCTCCGTTACCTTTTAGGAGGCGACCGCCCCAGTCAAACTGCCTGCCTGACACTGTCTCCCACCCCGGTAAGGGGTGCGGGTTAGAATTTCAATACAGCCAGGGTAGTATCCCACCGATGCCTCCGCCGAAGCTGGCGCTCCGGTTTCCAAGGCTCCTACCTATCCTGTACAAGCTGTACCAAAATTCAATATCAGGCTGCAGTAAAGCTCCATGGGGTCTTTCCGTCCTGTCGCGGGTAACCTGCATCTTCACAGGTACTATAATTTCACCGAGTCTCTCGTTGAGACAGTGCCCAGATCGTTACACCTTTCGTGCGGGTCAGAACTTACCTGACAAGGAATTTCGCTACCTTAGGACCGTTATAGTTACGGCCGCCGTTTACTGGGGCTTCAGTTCAGAGCTTCGCCTTACGGCTAACCCCTCTCCTTAACCTTCCAGCACCGGGCAGGTGTCAGCCCCTATACTTCGCCTTGCGGCTTCGCAGAGACCTGTGTTTTTGCTAAACAGTCGCCTGGGCCTATTCACTGCGGCTTCCCGGGGCATACACCCCAAAAAGCACCCCTTCTCCCGAAGTTACGGGGTCATTTTGCCGAGTTCCTTAACGAGAGTTCTCTCGCTCACCTTAGGATTCTCTCCTCGCCTACCTGTGTCGGTTTGCGGTACGGGCGCCTTTCACCTCACTAGAGGCTTTTCTTGGCAGTGTGGAATCAGGAACTTCGGTACTAAAATTTCCCTCGCCATCACAGCTCCGCCTTGGCGCGAAGGATTTGCCTCCGCACCGGCCTAACTGCTTGGACGCGATCAACCAGTGTCGCGCTTGCCCTATCCTCCTGCGTCCCCCCATCGTTCAAACGGTGAAGAGGCGGTACAGGAATATCAACCTGTTGTCCATCGCCTACGCCTTTCGGCCTCGGCTTAGGCCCCGACTAACCCTGAGCGGACGAGCCTTCCTCAGGAAACCTTAGGCATTCGGTGGAAGGGATTCTCACCCTTCTTTCGCTACTCATACCGGCATTCTCACTTCTAAGCGCTCCACCGGTCCTTCCGGTCCGGCTTCAACGCCCTTAGAACGCTCTCCTACCACGGACACCATACGGTGTCCATCCGCAGCTTCGGTGATACGTTTAGCCCCGGTACATTTTCGGCGCAGCGTCACTCGACCAGTGAGCTATTACGCACTCTTTAAATGATGGCTGCTTCTAAGCCAACATCCTGGTTGTCTAAGCAACGCCACATCCTTTTCCACTTAACGTATACTTTGGGACCTTAGCTGGCGGTCCGGGCTGTTTCCCTTTCGACCATGGATCTTATCACTCACAGTCTGACTCCCAAGCATAAGTTTTTGGCATTCGGAGTTTGTCTGAATTCGGTAACCCGATGAGGGCCCCTCGTCCAAACAGTGCTCTACCTCCAAAACTCTTCGCTTGAGGCTAGCCCTAAAGCTATTTCGGAGAGAACCAGCTATCTCCAAGTTCGATTGGAATTTCTCCGCTACCCACACCTCATCCCCGCACTTTTCAACGTGCGTGGGTTCGGGCCTCCAGCAAGTGTTACCTTGCCTTCACCCTGGACATGGGTAGATCACCTGGTTTCGGGTCTGCGGCCTCATACTCTTTCGCCCTGTTCAGACTCGCTTTCGCTGCGGCTCCGCTTCTTCAGCTTAACCTTGCATGAGACCGTAACTCGCCGGTTCATTCTACAAAAGGCACGCCATCACCCGTTAACGGGCTCTGACTACTTGTAGGCACACGGTTTCAGGATCTCTTTCACTCCCCTCCCGGGGTGCTTTTCACCTTTCCCTCACGGTACTGGTTCACTATCGGTCACTAGGGAGTATTTAGCCTTGGGAGATGGTCCTCCCGGATTCCGGCGGGATTCCTCGTGTCCCGCCGTACTCAGGATCCACTCGGGAGAGAACGAAGTTTCAGTTACAGGGCTTTTACCTTCTCCGGCAGGCCTTTCCAGGCCGCTTCACTTACCCCGTTCTTTTGTAACTCCCATATGAGTGTCCTACAACCCCGGAAGGCAAGCCTTCCGGTTTGGGCTGTTTCCTGTTCGCTCGCCGCTACTTGGGAAATCGCAATTGTTTTCTCTTCCTCCGGGTACTGAGATGTTTCAGTTCCCCGGGTGTGCCCTTCCTGCCCTATGGATTCAGGCAGGAATCCTGTCCGATTAAAGACAGGGGGTTTCCCCATTCGGAAATCTCCGGATCAAAGCTTACGTACAGCTCCCCGGAGCATATCGGTGTTTGTACCGTCCTTCATCGGCTCCTAGTGCCAAGGCATTCACCGTGCGCCCTTTCTAACTTAACCATAAAAAGATTAAATCCAAAAATAAGCGATTCTCGGTTTACTTGGTTTGTTTCTCCTATCCGGTTTTCAAAGAACACATTTATAAAGGTGGAGCCTAGCGGGATCGAACCGCTGACCTCCTGCGTGCAAAGCAGGCGCTCTCCCAGCTGAGCTAAGGCCCCAATCATTAAGGAATGGTGGGCCTGAATGGACTTGAACCATCGACCTCACGCTTATCAGGCGTGCGCTCTAACCAGCTGAGCTACAGGCCCTTAATGAAAGGAAATATAAGGAAGGATTGAACCTTCAAAACTGAACAAAACGGAAACGTCAAACTTGATTTTGGAAAACGAAGTTTTCCTTTTATTCCTTAGAAAGGAGGTGATCCAGCCGCACCTTCCGATACGGCTACCTTGTTACGACTTCACCCCAATCATCTGTCCCACCTTCGGCGGCTGGCTCCGTAAAGGTTACCTCACCGACTTCGGGTGTTACAAACTCTCGTGGTGTGACGGGCGGTGTGTACAAGGCCCGGGAACGTATTCACCGCGGCATGCTGATCCGCGATTACTAGCGATTCCGGCTTCATGCAGGCGGGTTGCAGCCTGCAATCCGAACTGGGAATGGTTTTTTGGGATTGGCTTAACCTCGCGGTCTTGCAGCCCTTTGTACCATCCATTGTAGCACGTGTGTAGCCCAGGTCATAAGGGGCATGATGATTTGACGTCATCCCCACCTTCCTCCGGTTTGTCACCGGCAGTCACCTTAGAGTGCCCAACTGAATGCTGGCAACTAAGGTCAAGGGTTGCGCTCGTTGCGGGACTTAACCCAACAACTCACGACACGAGCTGACGACAACCATGCACCACCTGTCACTCTGTCCCCCGAAGGGGAAGGCCCTGTCTCCAGGGAGGTCAGAGGATGTCAAGACCTGGTAAGGTTCTTCGCGTTGCTTCGAATTAAACCACATGCTCCACCGCTTGTGCGGGCCCCCGTCAATTCCTTTGAGTTTCAGCCTTGCGGCCGTACTCCCCAGGCGGAGTGCTTAATGCGTTAGCTGCAGCACTAAAGGGCGGAAACCCTCTAACACTTAGCACTCATCGTTTACGGCGTGGACTACCAGGGTATCTAATCCTGTTTGCTCCCCACGCTTTCGCGCCTCAGCGTCAGTTACAGACCAGAGAGCCGCCTTCGCCACTGGTGTTCCTCCACATCTCTACGCATTTCACCGCTACACGTGGAATTCCACTCTCCTCTTCTGCACTCAAGCCTCCCAGTTTCCAATGACCGCTTGCGGTTGAGCCGCAAGATTTCACATCAGACTTAAGAAGCCGCCTGCGCGCGCTTTACGCCCAATAATTCCGGACAACGCTTGCCACCTACGTATTACCGCGGCTGCTGGCACGTAGTTAGCCGTGGCTTTCTGGCCGGGTACCGTCAAGGCACCGCCCTGTTCGAACGGCACTTGTTCTTCCCCGGCAACAGAGTTTTACGACCCGAAGGCCTTCTTCACTCACGCGGCGTTGCTCCGTCAGACTTTCGTCCATTGCGGAAGATTCCCTACTGCTGCCTCCCGTAGGAGTTTGGGCCGTGTCTCAGTCCCAATGTGGCCGATCACCCTCTCAGGTCGGCTACGCATCGTTGCCTTGGTGAGCCGTTACCCCACCAACTAGCTAATGCGCCGCGGGCCCATCTGTAAGTGACAGCAAAAGCCGTCTTTCCTTTTTCCTCCATGCGGAGGAAAAAACTATCCGGTATTAGCCCCGGTTTCCCGGCGTTATCCCGATCTTACAGGCAGGTTGCCCACGTGTTACTCACCCGTCCGCCGCTAACCTTTTAAAAGCAAGCTTTTAAAAGGTCCGCACGACTTGCATGTATTAGGCACGCCGCCAGCGTTCGTCCTGAGCCAGGATCAAACTCTCAGTAAAGATGTTTGATAAAAGCTCAAAAAGAATTTGACGTTTCGTTTTGTCCAGTTTTCAAGGAACAATCGCTTTGTTTTTCAGCGACTTTTATATCATACCACGACGCAACCAACATGTCAACTACTTTTTTAAGAAGTTTGATGCCGGATGCGGCGACGAAAACTATTATACTAGTATAACGAAGTGTAGTCAATCCTTTTTTTTATATGCCTGCTTTTTCGTGGGCGCCCATGCTTCTTTCAGCCTAAGCTTCTAGTTTCTTCGAATGAACATAAAAAATACGCCAAAGAAATGATGGATCATTTCTTTGGCGCTGGTTGTCTGCTGATGGCGGTTCGAGCGCTGCTTTTGTCAAGACAGAATCCATGTCTGGATGACAGTCAGGCCGATCACCCCGGGTATGCCGAGCAGCCCGGAAACGGATACGGTGGCTGCATTGATTGGGACATGCAGTCCGTACCGGCCGCCCACTTGGTTTAAAAAGAAAAGGAGTATAGCCCCGATGATGGCTTTGATGCATAACTTTCCCGCCCATCGCAGCGGTTTGGTTAAAGCTGCGGAAAACAGCAGCAAAAGGATCAGGCCGACAATCGCAATAATGATGATGGTTGAGCTCAAGTGAATCACCCCTTTTTTCCAGCTGCTTTATTTTTATGAAGGAGTTGTCCAAAAAAGAACTTGAGCCGTGCTACCCTTACTGGAGGCGGATGTTTCTTCTTTTCACTTCCCGAAAAAGAAACACATACTTCGCTTCGGCCACTTTGGTGCGGTAGTAAAGTTCTTCGTTAAATTCAAAACTTAGATGCTGGAGGGCGTTTTGCTGTACCCATTCATTTTTTACGTTTGTGACCAAATCGAGAAGAAGCGCATCGTATTCTTTCCTGAGTTTTTGCTTCTTGCTGAACATTGTATCCACCCCGTGTCAGGTTAAATTTCTCTTCGGCCTTCCAGTGCTTTTGATAAGGTGACTTCGTCGGCGTACTCGAGATCTCCGCCCACTGGCAACCCGTGTGCAATCCGTGTCACTTTAATGCCGGACGGTTTTAAAAGCCGCGAAATATACATGGCTGTTGCTTCGCCTTCGATATTTGGATTGGTTGCAAGAATCACTTCTTGGACGGTTTCATCGCGCAGGCGTTTGAGCAGATCCGGCACACTGATGTCTTCAGGGCCGATTCCGTCCATTGGAGAAATGGCACCATGCAGAACATGGTAAAGGCCGTTGTATTCTTTCATTTTTTCCATGGCAATGACGTCTTTCGGCTCCTCGACAACGCAGATCACGCTTCTGTCGCGGCGCGGATCGGCACAAATATAGCACGGATCTGTATCGGTGATATGCCCGCAAACAGAACAGTACGTCAGGTCCCGTTTCGCATCGACAAGCGCCTTGGCAAATGCAAGGACGCTGTCTTCCTTCATATCAAGAACAAAAAATGCCAGCCGGGCCGCGGTTTTCGGCCCAATGCCTGGCAGTTTCATGAAGCTTTCCATTAATTTTGTGATTGGTTCAGGGTATTGCATTGTTGATCACACCTTTAAAATCCCGGAATATTGAAGCCTTTCGTGTACTTGCCCATTGTCTGCTCTGTCAGCTGTTCGGCTTTATCCAGGGCGTCATTGGTGGCGACAAGGATCATGTCCTGCAGCATTTCAACATCGTCCGGATCAACGGCTTCTTCGTTGATGCGCACTTCAAGCACTTTTTTATGGCCGGAGACGACAACGGTTACCATGCCGCCGCCTGCCGTACCCTCCACTTTCTGTTCGCCAAGCTGTTCCTGTGCCTCCATCATTTCTTTTTGCATCTTTTGCATTTGTTTCATCATTTTTTGCATATTGCCCATATTGCCCATTCCTCGCATATGAAACCCTCCAGTTTTAGTCTTTTATTTCAATTAATTCAGGCCCAAACAATTTGATTGCTTCGGTTACAACCGGATCTTCCTGCGGTTTTTCTTCCTCTGCTTCTTCTTTATGGTGATGGATATAATTTTCCCTGATCGTATTCCATTCATTTTCCGGAACACCTGCCGCCTGATACCCGGTTCCGGTTAATTCACCAAGTACGCTCGAAATCGCTTGTAAAAATTTCTCGTTTTCCATCGCCATTTGGCAATGGATCTCATACTTGAATTTGATGACAAAAGCGTTCGGCGATGCCGCCACCGGTTCTGCTTCATTTAAAAGTGCTGCCTGCGACCGCATCTGCCTGCTGTTGAGCGTCTCAATCATATCGTTCCAGCTGTTTTTAATCCGTTTGAGGTCCTCTTTTGTCGCTTCTTTTAATATATCATGAATCCTTCCGACTTGTACCTTAAAACCTTTCGAAGTGCGCGGAATTTTTCTCTGAGCCTGCCGTTTTGGCGCAGGTTCCGTTTCATCGGCCTCCGGAACCCCGTTTTGCTTGAGAGACTCGAGTTCTGATTCGAGCCGTTCGATTTTTTCGGCAAGCTTCCGGACGAGATCATTTTCCCCGGGATCCGGCGCTTTTTCTTCACACAGTTTGATAAAAGCCACTTCCAAATAAACGCGGGCCATATTGGAAAAACGCATATCCTGCTGCGTTTGGTTCAGGATGTCAATAAAACGGTAAATTTCCTGCGTTTGAAGCGAGCGGCTCATTTCTTTAAATGCCTCATCTAAATATACCCTTTGAACCGCTTCCTCCATCTGCGGGGCAGTTTTATACAAAAGCAGATCGCGGAAATAAAGAATGAAGTCTTCCACAAGCCTTGAGGGATCTTTTCCCTGCTGGAGAAGAGAACCGACAAGGTCAAGGCACTCTGCGGCATCCTTCTTTTGAATGGCCTGGGCAAGGCGGGTAAAATCATTCTGAGAAATGGAACCCGTTACCGTGAGCGCATCTTCCACTCTGACTTTCCCCTCGCTAAACGAGACGGCCTGGTCAAGCAGGCTGAGCGCGTCCCGCATCCCACCTTCCGCAGCATGGGCGATAATATTGAGCGCCTGTTCATCATATGCAATACCGGTTTCGCCTGCAATATAAGCCAGGCGTTTAAAAATATCACGGGATGTGATGCGTTTAAAATCAAACCGCTGGCATCTGGAAACGATCGTAAGCGGAATTTTATGGGGCTCGGTTGTTGCCAGAATAAAAATGACGTGTTTCGGGGGCTCCTCTAGGGTTTTCAAAAGCGCGTTAAATGCGCCAATCGACAGCATATGGACTTCGTCGATAATATATACTTTATATTTTACAACACTTGGCGCGTATTTGACTTTGTCGCGGATATCGCGGATGTCATCCACGCCTGTATTCGACGCCGCGTCAATTTCGATGACATCTGGAATCGTGCCGTCTGTAATCCCCCGGCAAACAGCGCACTCGTTACACGGTTCCCCAGTCGGAGCATGTTCGCAGTTCACCGCCTTTGCCAAAATTTTAGCGGCACTTGTTTTTCCTGTACCCCGTGGGCCCGAGAAAAGATAAGCATGCGTTGTTTTCTGTTGCAGGAGGGCGTGCTGCAATGTTTTTGTCACATGCTCCTGCCCGACGACATCCGCAAACCGCTGCGGCCGCCATGTGCGGTATAACGCCTGATAAGCCATGTTCAATCCTCCCGGCCAGATTTGCTTCCGATTCATACATTTCTTTTATTATACCTTAGGAAAAGCGATTTTACATCCTGAATTAAAAAGCATTTAAATATGGAAAAAACCCATCCCGGATCAGGATGAGTTTTGTTTTTTATGTAATGAAACTGCCGCGCACCTTTCTTCGACCGACCCTCATAAGCGTTACTTAAGCAGTTAGCTCGACCCAGGCTGCCCTGCGGCACATGGAATGACCCGCTTAATGCTGCTTCCTTCCGGACCTGACATGGTTCGCGGGGTTCCATTGCGCAGGACCCGGGTGTCAACACCACTTACTTAAGGCTGGCCCTACAAGCAGCCGGCCTCGGAAAGGGATTCAGTCCCGCTAGAGCGGATTGCGGGTACAGGGCACCGCTGCCTCCCCACCTAGCGCGGCAAAATTGATACCAGTTTTAAGCGTTAAAAACTAACGCATAACTAAGTATACATGCCTTTTTAAAAAAAAGCAATCTCTCCCGCCTGTTAATTGGTGGAGCTTTTTCCATCTTCCTCTGCCGCAAGTTTTTCCTTCTTTTTTTTCTCCCTTAAAGACCGGAAGAAGGACCGCAATAATTCTCCGCATTCCGTTTCAAGCACGCCGCTTACGACTTCACTCCGGTGGTTAAAACGGCCGTCCTCAAGCAGGTTCATCAAACTTCCCGCACAGCCCGCCTTCGGATCTTTTGCCCCGTAAACGACCCGCTTGATCCGCGATTGTAAAACGGCACCGCTACACATCGGGCACGGTTCCAGTGTGACATACAGCTCGGCATTTTCAAGGCGCCATGATCCGGTCACTTCACATGCTTTTTCGATGGCCAGAAGTTCCGCATGGGCGGCAGCACGCTGGGTGGTTTCACGCAGATTATGGGCTGCAGCAATCACTTTTTCATCGAGCACAATCACCGCCCCGATTGGCACTTCACGGAGACGCTGTGCTTTTACAGCTTCCTGAATGGCAAGGCGCATATAATATTCATCGCGATTTTCCATCCTAACTCCTCCGAAAGGTATCGTAGCCTTATCGTAACACAGCCTTGAAAAAAATCACACTGGGTTCGGTCATCAGTATGGATTTTCCTGCCGTTTTGCGCTGGCTTTCTTCAGGTAGAAGGCTCCTGTGTTAGGAAACGGAAAAGTTGGATGCTCTTTCGTTACTGAGAGCACTTATATGTTAAGGAACATCACAAAAAACGTTCGCTTCCTTCACTTAGAGGGGCTCTATGTTAAGAAACACTGAAAAACATGCTTGCTTCCTTCATTTAGCGGACGGCTACGTTAAGAAAGATGCACAAATGGGTGCCCTTCCTTTACTTAGAACCCTTCTACGTTAAGAAACACTGCAAAAAATTTCCGCTTCCTTAATCTAGAGCGCCTTTAAGGAGTCGCGAGTGGGTTCGAAATGTCTTTTTGAAGCCGTCAAAAAGACAAAACACGTTGCATCCGGGCTCGAGATGTCTTTTTGAAGCCGTCAAAAGGAAAAAACAAGACGCACCTGGGCTCGAAATGGTCTTTTGAAACCGCCAAAAAGACAAAATATGTTGCATCCGGGTCCGAAATGTCTTTTTGAACCTGTCAAAAGGACAAAACACGTTGCATTCGGGCCCAAAATGTCCTTTTGAAACCGCCAAAAGGACAAAATACGTTGCATCCGGGTCCGAAATGTCTTTTTGAAGCCGTCAAAAAGACAAAACATGCTGTATCCGGGCTCGAAATGTCCTTTTGAACCTGCCAAAAGGACAAAACACGTTGCATCCTGGCCCGAAATGTCCTTTTGAAGCCGTCAAAAGGACAAAACACGTTGCATCCGGGTTCGAAATGTCCTTTTGAAGCCGTCAAAAAGACAAAACATGCCGCACCTGGCCCCAAAATGTCTTTTTGAACCTGTCAAAAAGACAAAACAAGCTGCATCCGGGTCCGAAATGTCTTTTTGAACCTGCCAAAAGGACAAAACAAGCTGTATCCGGGCTCGAAATGTCCCTTTGAACCTGCCAAAAGGAGTCGCGACTGGGTCCAAAATGGTCTTTTTGTTAAGCAACACCACAAAAAATTTCCGCTTCCTTAATCTAGAGCTCCTCTATGTTAAGAAGCGCCACAAAAATCATGCCCTTCCTTTACTTAGAACCCTTCTACGTTAAGCAATACTACAAAAATCATGCCCTTCCTTCATTTAGCAGGCTGCTACGTTAAGAAATGCCGCAAAAATGGTTTGATGAATGATTCCGCAAAAAAAATGCGCACATAAAAAGCGGGCATGTTTTAAAAAAACGGGGCATAAAGATAACAATAGCGATGGCTGACACAAGGGGGGACTCGTTTGCAAATTCATGTTGTCGAAAGAAATGACACGGTCTCAAATCTTGCGCAAAGATACAGTGTTCCGGCTTCAGAAATCATTTCGGCAAATGAACTTCCAAATCCGGATCGGCTTGTCATCGGACAGGCGATTGTCATCCCGATCACCGGGAGGTTTTATTGGGTCCGGCCGGGGGACAGCTTATATTCCATTGCACAGCAAGCAGGGATATCTTACCAGGAGCTTGCCCGCATCAACGGCATTTCTATCCATCAGCAGCTCCGGCCCGGGTTGCGCCTTTATCTGCCGCCTTTTCCGAAAAAAAGAGCAAAATTTAATGCATATGTAGAACCATTCGGGAACACGGTCTCAGCGTCTCTTGAAACAAGTGCGCGAAAAGCAGCCCCGTATTTGACGTATCTTGCCCCGTTTGCATTCCGGGTAAACCGCGATGGCACACTTGTTGCTCCGCCGCTTGGAAATTTGCGGGCGATTGCCGATGTCCAAAACGCCATTTTGATGATGGTGATCTGCAATCAGGAAAACGGCCAGTTCAGCGATGAACTTGGGCGGATCCTTTTGAACGACGAAACCGTCCAGAACCGGTTTTTAAATGAAATTGTTCAAACTGCAAGCCGGCTCGGTTTCCGTGATATTCATTTTGACTTTGAGTATTTGCGCCCGCAGGACAGGGAAGCTTACAACCGGTTTTTAAGAAAAGCAAAAACGCGCTTCAGCCGGGAAGGTTGGCTCATGTCCACCGCGCTCGCCCCGAAAACGAGTGCCACCCAGGCCGGACGCTGGTACGAGGCACACGATTACAGGGCGCACGGCGAAATTGCCGATTTTGTTGTCATTATGACTTACGAATGGGGCTATAGCGGCGGCCCGCCCATGCCGGTATCCCCGATCGGGCCGGTCCGGGATGTGCTTCGCTATGCCATCACAGAAATGCCGCCCAATAAGATTTTGATGGGGCAAAATCTGTATGGCTATGACTGGACATTGCCGTATCAAACCGGCACAACAGCAAGAGCCGTCAGCCCGCAGCAGGCCATCCGGCTCGCGGGTGCGCACAATGTGCCGATCCTGTACAACACAACGTCCCAGGCCCCGCATTTTGACTATACAGATGAAAACAACCGGCGGCACACCGTCTGGTTCGAAGATGCCCGTTCCATCGAGGCAAAATTTAATTTGCTCACTGAACTCGGGTTAAGGGGCATGAGCTACTGGAAACTCGGCCTCTCTTTTCCGCAAAACTGGCTGTTAATCACCGATCGCTTTGATGTCGTCAAACGCCCTTCCTGAAGCAGCGGGTTCCGTTGCTTTTTTCTTTTGCCCCGGAACCGATGCGCACGCGGACATGATTGCGAGGTCCTTTCCCCCGCATTTATGCTAGCGCAACTGAACGGCCGGATGGGAACCTGATCCGATACAAAGACCCAGGGCGCCATTTTTCCAAAAAAATGCAAGTCAAAGCCAACGTTGCGGCTTCAGCAACCTTGTGCGCGTAGGAAATATCCGGAAACAAAACGCCAGGACACATACCGCTTTTATTTCCCGCATGCCAACTGGCGGCGACATGTGCTAAAATAGCAACAGTGTGCATCAATGAACTATCGCTTCAGCGGGAGGGCCGTTATGGAAAGGGTACCGTTTATTGCAATCGAGGGACCGATCGGCGTTGGCAAGACGTCATTGGCAAAAGCCATTTCAGCATACTTTTCATTTGAGCTTTTGAAAGAAATTGTGGATGAAAATCCTTTTCTTGGAAAATTTTATACCAATAAAGAAGAATGGAGCTTCCAAACCGAGATGTTTTTCCTCTGCAACCGCTACAAACAACTGGAAGACCTGAAGCAGCATAGACAGCCTGCTGTTGCAGATTACCATATTTTTAAAAGCCTGATTTTTGCCCGGCGGACGCTAAAAACAGATGAGTTTGAAAAATTTTCAAAAATTTACGACATTTTAACAGCGGATATGCCGCAGCCAAATGTCATCATTTACCTGCATGCAAGCCTGGAAACGCTCCTTAAGAGAATTGAAATAAGAGGACGGGCATTTGAAAAAAATATGCAGGAAACGTATTTGCAAAAACTATCCGCAGACTACGGACGGTTTATGAGCCGCTTCGAAGCCGAACATCCGAATATCCCGGTATTAAAGTTCGACTGTGATACACTTGATTTTATCCGGCATGAACATGACCTGAAATCCATGCTTCAAGAAATCGCGCTAACCTTACAAAAAGGAGTACATACCCATGGAACTTCGTGAGAAATATCAAATTCCGAACCACGCTGTGATCACCATTGCAGGTACCGTCGGCGTCGGAAAATCGACTTTAACCCGTGCGCTCGCGAAGGCGCTCCATTTTCGGGCGTCCTTTGAAAAAGTCGACACCAATCCGTATTTGGAAAAATTTTATAGCGATTTTAAACGGTGGAGTTTCCATCTTCAAATTTATTTTCTGGCGGAAAGGTTCAAGGAGCAAAAAAAAATGTTTGAATACGGCGGCGGGTTTATCCAGGACCGTTCCATTTACGAGGATACCGGCATTTTTGCCCAGATGCATTACGAAAAAGGCAATATGTCTGCCGTTGATTTTGAAACCTATACAAACTTGTTCGATGCCATGGTGATGACGCCGTATTTTCCGCATCCCGACCTGATGATTTATTTGGAAGGTAAACTGGAAAACATTTTGGAACGGATCAAAAAACGCGGCCGGTCGATGGAACAAGATACCCCTGTTGAATACTGGATTGAAATGCAGAGACGGTACGAGCAGTGGATCGACTCTTTCCATGCCTGCCCGGTTCTCAGGCTGAACATTGACGAATACGACCTGTTTGAACATGAAGATGCCGTCGAACCGATTGTCGAGCGGATCGGCTACATGCTCGCACAGGCAGCAGCCGTAAAAAAATAATGGCGGCTAAAAAGCCCGTTACAATCGCGTAACGGGCTTTTTCATGATTTACGGAGAGATCACGGGTATGCAAAAGTATTGTATCTTTTTTACTCTACGAAAAAAGCCCGCAGCTTACGCCTCAGGGGCCCGCGGGCTTTCATTTTTCAAGCGGAGGAAGAGGGATTCGAACCCCCGCGCGGTGTAACCCGCCTGTCGGTTTTCAAGACCGATCCCTTCAGCCAGACTTGGGTATTCCTCCATTTTGACAAAAAAGATTATAACCCACACGATTGAAACAAGTCAAGCACACCAAGTTTGTACTGCAGAAAAGCATCTGAACTTTAGCCAAGGGAAGGCCTAAGCGCATATTTAGATAGGTCTAGCTGAAGCTGAACGAATCGGATTTTGGCAATTTATCCGATTCTCCCAGCAAGCCCGGCTTTAATGGTTGCCACCACCTGCAAAAAGGGGGTGATTTTGTCCTCTTCTCACCGTTGAAACGGCTTTCGAGCGCAAAGATCGGCAAATTCTTTAGAATCCATGCCAATTCTGAGAATCTCGCTTATTCAGCTAGATAGGATTTGCTGAACGAATCCGATTCTGAGTTTGTCTGCAAGTTCTGTCTCAAAATATAGAAGATCCTTTTGCGGAAATGGAAGATTTTATCTTCTCCATACGTTGAATCGAGTTTCGAGTGCAAGCATCTCCCTGGATCTGTTGTAAAATCCTTGCATTTTAATGGTTGTCAAAGCTGTCAGCAGCTTGCCAAATCTAGAATTTTTACCGATTTAGCAACCTCTAGATATAGCCGTGTTTTCGAGTGAAATCCTGCGCACCTAAAAAATGCGGAAGCTTCCGGGAAACATGTTTCAAAAAATCCCCGACTTTTCATGTACAAAGCCGGGGATTTTTTTTACGGTTTGATGATATCGGTACGCATGTACGGGCGGAGCACTTCAGGCACCACCACACTGCCGTCAGCCTGCTGGTAATTTTCAAGGATGGCTGCGACGGTACGCCCGATGGCAAGCCCGGATCCGTTCAGTGTATGGACATGTTCCGGTTTCGCATTGGGTTCCCTGCGGAAGCGGATGTTCGCACGCCTTGCCTGGAAGGCTTCGAAGTTGCTGCACGAAGAAATCTCGCGGTATACGTGCTGGCTTGGCATCCATACTTCAATATCATATTTTTTCGCTGCCGTAAACCCGAGGTCCGCCGTGCACATGCTCATCACATGATAAGGCAGGCCCAGAAGCTGCAGCACTTTTTCCGCATGGCCGGTCAGTTTTTCGAGTTCATTATAGGAATCTTCCGGTTTGACAAATTTCACAAGTTCCACTTTGTTAAACTGGTGCTGGCGGATCAGCCCGCGTGTATCACGCCCGGCAGAACCCGCTTCCGAACGAAAACAGGCACTGAACGCCACATAATTGATCGGCAGGTCGTCGCCGTTTAAAATTTCATCACGGTGATAATTTGTCACCGGCACTTCGGCAGTCGGAATCAGAAAATAGTCTTTTTCATTGACAAGAAAAGCGTCTTCTTCAAATTTCGGCAGCTGCCCCGTTCCTGTCATGCTGGCGCGGTTCACCATATACGGCGGCAATACCTCTTCATAGCCGTGTTCTTCGACGTGCAGATCAAGCATAAAATTATAAAGCGCACGTTCAAGGCGGGCGCCGAGCCCTTTGTAAAAGACGAACCGGCTGCCGGTCACTTTGGCTGCCCTTTCAAAATCAAGGATGCCGAGGTCAGTGGCAATATCCCAATGCGGTTTCGGTTCAAATCCAAATGCCGGCACTTCACCCCATTTCCGGATTTCGACATTGTCCTCTTCGCTATCTCCCACCGGCACACTTTCATGCGGAATGTTCGGGATAGAAAGCATCAGCATTTCAAGTTCTGATTCGACTTGTTTCAACTCGGCATCCAGTGCTTTAATTTTTTCACCGACGCCGCGCATTTCCTCGATCAGCTTTGTTGCATCTTTCTTTTCGCGTTTCAGTGCCGCAACTTGCTGCGTGACTTCATTCCGTTTGTTTTTCAACGCTTCGCTTTCCATGATCAGTTCGCGCCGTCTTTGGTCCAGCCCGCTGAACTTCTCAAAATCGGTCAAATCTTCTCCGCGGTGCTGCATTCGTTCTTTGACTTCATCAAAATGCGCACGCAAAAATTTGATGTCCAACATGCTATCCTTCTCCTTTTATCGAAATTCAAATAAAAAAACTCCCGCCCCGAAAACAGGGACGAGAGTGAACCCGCGTTGCCACCCAAATTGAAAACAAGAGTTTTCCGCTTTGTAAGGATAACGGGTTTTTATCCCGTGGATGCCTACTCGCCCGGCTTTCAGCAACCCGCTCAAGGATGGATTCACAGAAGCTTTCCGCCGGTTTCCACCACCCACCGGCTCTCTTTAGGAAAAGCGTTCTGCTACTGGTTCCTGTCATTGCTTTTTCAGTCTTCACGTACACCTTAATGTACTACAATTTTATCCGTTTTGCAACAGACTATACCGGAATCCGTGCCATACTTAAAAAATATTCGGTCATACGCAGGTCATCCGTTAACTCCGGATGGAAGGAGCAGCCGAGCAAATTTCCTTGGCGAACCGCAACAATCCGCCCGCGGCACTCGGCCAGCACTTCAACATGATCTGAAACGGAGACGATATGGGGCGCGCGAATAAAAACAGCTGGAAAATCTTCCGCGATGCCGTTCACACGGATGGTTTCTTCAAAACTTTCCCGCTGGCGGCCGAAAGAATTGCGCGCCACCGTAATATCCATTGCCCCGATATGTGCATCTTCCTGGCCTTCAATATGCTTTGCAAGCAGGATCAGCCCTGCGCATGTGCCAAAGACTGGCTTGCTTTCGGCAAACTGTCTCAGTTCCGCCATAAAACCGTAGCGGTCAATGAGCCGCCGCATTGCCGTGCTTTCTCCGCCCGGCAGGATGAGCCCGCCGATTTCGTCCAACTGCTCTTTTTTCTTAATGACAACACCTTCCGCCCCGCAGGCTTCCACTGCGCGGATATGTTCCTCCACAGCCCCCTGGAGGCCAAGTACGCCAATTTTTTTCATGCTGATTCTCCTTACCAGCCGCGCTCCTGCATTCTTGCTTCAGCCGGCAATGTTGAAATTTCCAAGCCTTTCATTGCTGTTCCAAGGTCTTTCGACAATTCGGCAATCAGTTTGTAATCTTGGTAATGGGTCGTTGCTTCAACAATCGCTTTCGCAAATTTCGCCGGGTTTTCTGATTTGAAAATCCCCGATCCGACAAAAACGCCGTCCGCACCGAGCTGCATCATCAACGCCGCATCCGCCGGCGTTGCAACACCGCCTGCAGCAAAGTTCACAACCGGCAGCCGGCCTTCTTTTTTAATTTGCAACAGCACTTCATACGGGGCACCGAGCTGTTTAGCTTCCGTCATCAGTTCATCTTCGTTCATGTTGACCACTTTGCGGACCTGCGCATTCACTTTCCGCATATGCCTTACCGCTTCAACGATATTCCCGGTTCCCGGCTCGCCTTTTGTCCTGAGCATCGAGGCGCCTTCTCCGATTCTTCGAGCCGCTTCCCCCAAATCACGGCAGCCGCACACAAACGGCACTGTGAATTCTTTTTTATTGATATGGAACTCATCGTCGGCCGGCGTTAAAACTTCGCTTTCGTCAATATAATCGACGCCCATCGCTTCGAGCACCCGCGCTTCAACAATATGGCCGATCCTTGCTTTTGCCATTACCGGAATGCTGACGGCGTTCATAACTTCTTCCACAATGGAAGGATCCGCCATACGGGCAACCCCTCCGGCTTTCCGGATATCAGACGGAACACGTTCCAATGCCATGACGGCAACAGCGCCTGCTTCTTCAGCGAGTTTTGCCTGCTCGGCATTGACCACGTCCATGATGACGCCGCCCTTTTGCATTTCCGCCATCCCGCGTTTCACTAGATCTGTTCCTGTTTTCATTTTTTGTACGCCCCTTTATAAAATTAAAAATTCTTATTATATGTATAATAATTTAAATTAACACCAAAAACGAATGCTTGTCAAGACACTAATTTTTCCACGTTAAAGTGAAAAACAGGACAAGCGCCCTTGTCCTGTTTTACTTAAAATAATTTGCCGACTGTATGATCCCAAATGCCCCCGAAAAATCCGCCAATTCCGCGCATCATGCGCACAAACCAGTTGGCTTTTTCAATATCAGTTTTGGTGACCAAGGCGGTATGCGCTGTATTCGGGCCGTACAAATAGCCAAGTTCCTGCCCGTCTTTATGCCGGGCATACAATGTGCCAACCTTTGTCCCTTTTTTCACCGGAGCCTTGATTTGCTTCGAATCAAATTTCACAACAGGGGTATACATTTTGCCTTCACCGTTTTTCACAGCCACTTTAAGCGGCGCCTTCGTGACAACGGAAGCCTGTTTTTCTTTGCCGGACTTCACCGTTACCGTCTTTTTCACCTGATAGCCTTTCGGGTAAAGGGTTTTTTCCGTGAAATTACTAAAAGCATAGTCCATTAATTTGTTTGTGACATCAAACCGGGACTTGATGGTGCTGTTCCCGTTCGCATCCTCTGCATGAAGAACAACGGTAATGATGCGCATGCCGTTTTGCTTGGCCGTGCCTGTAAAGCAGTATCCCGCATTGTCGGTGTTCCCGGTTTTCAAGCCGTCAACGCCCTGCCGCCCGTAAACAAGGGACGGAAGCATCCAGTTCCAGTTCTGCATCGCAATTTCATCATCTGTCCCGGCCCGGAATTTCATTTTGGCCGTGCTTGTTGTTTGTAAAATCTCCGGATAGTCGTGGATCAAATGGTAGGCGATTTTTGCAACGGATTTTGCTGAGACAAGGTTTTCTTCCGTCCTGCCTGTTCCTTCCGGCTGCATGCCTTGCAAATCCTCATTGTTCAGCCCGGTTGCGTTCACAAATTTATAATCGGTGAGGCCGAATGCTTTCGCCTGTTTGTTCATCATGTTCAGATAGTTTTTTTCCGTTCCGCCGAGCGTTTCTGCAATCGCAATCGTTGCGCCATTTGCCGAATAGATCGCCATCGCTTGGAAGAGCTCTTTAACCGTGTACTTTTCGCCTTTTCTTAACGGCACGTTTGAAAGTGCCCTGTTTTGGGAAATGCGATACGCATAATCGCTGATTGTCACTTTCTGGTTCCACGAAACCTTTTTCTCATGAATGGCTTTAAGCAACAAGTACTCCGTCATCATTTTGCTCATGGAAGCAATGCCCAGTGCCTGATTGGCATTTTTTTCATACAAAATCTGTCCGTTATCCGCATCGACAATGATGGCTGCTTTTGCATGAATATCCAACTGATCCTGCGCATGGACTGTTTTCGGCACCTGCTGCACAACCCCTGCCGTTAGCAGCAGCGCCAGAAACGCAAACGCCATTTTTTGCAAGCTTTTTTTCACTTTCAACCCTCCATCAAGATATGTATACACTTTGCCTATTTTAACATAGTTCCGGTTGAAAAAGTAGATGCATAGTGTTTGCCGCATTTGTCAACTTTTTCCGAAAATGCAGGGCAGCCGGGGGTACTGAATGGCGGCGATTTTTCCGAGTCCGACAAGCCAGATATAGAGTTGCAAATCTATTAAATGGCAGAAAAAAATGGCAGGAAACCTATGCCTGCCATTTTTTCCCATTCAAAATCGATGTTAAGACAAAGAATAATTCGGAGCTTCTTTTGTAATCTGGATATCATGCGGATGGCTCTCCCGCAGGCCTGCCCCTGTCATGCGGATAAACTGCGCTTCTTCACGCAATGAAATCATATCTTTCGCGCCGCAATAACCCATGCCGGACCGGAGCCCGCCGATTAATTGGTAGATGACATCCTGAAGGCTCCCTTTAAACGGCACGCGTCCTTCGATTCCTTCTGGCACCAGTTTTTTCGCGCCTTCCTGGAAGTAACGATCCCTCGATCCGCTTTCCATTGCGCTGATGGACCCCATGCCGCGGTAAACTTTATATTGCCGCCCTTGATAGATTTCCATTTCGCCTGGGCTTTCCGAGGTCCCTGCAAGCAGGCTGCCGAGCATTACAGCATGTCCACCGGCAGCCAGCGCCTTTACAATATCGCCTGAGAATTTAATGCCACCGTCTGCAATAATCGCTTTTCCGTACTTCCTTGCTTCTGTCGCACAATCATAAACCGCTGTAATTTGCGGTACACCAACCCCGGCAACCACTCTTGTCGTACAGATGGAGCCCGGCCCGATACCGACTTTTACAATATCCGCGCCCGCGTCTATCAGCGCTTTCGTACCTTCTGCCGTCGCAACATTTCCGGCGATAATATTTAAGGAAGGGTAAGATTTGCGGATGTTTGCGACGGTTTCCAGCACCCCTTTTGAGTGGCCGTGCGCCGTATCGATAACAACCGCATCCACTCCCGCTTCAACGAGCAATTCCACCCGTTTCATTACGTCGCTTGTCACGCCGACTGCCGCACCAACAAGAAGGCGGCCCTGGTCATCTTTGGCTGCATTTGGGAACTCAATAACCTTTTCGATATCTTTAATCGTAATAAGCCCTTTTAATACGCCGTTCTCATCGACAAGCGGCAGCTTTTCAATTTTATGCCGGTGCAAAAGCTGTTCCGCCTCTTTCAACGTCGTACCGACAGGCGCCGTCACAAGATTCTCTTTCGTCATCACATCTGAAATCCGGGTGGAGTAATCTTCAATAAAACGCATGTCGCGGTTGGTCAAAATCCCGACCAGTTTCTGCTCGTCACGGTTATTCACGATCGGCACGCCGGAAATCCGGTATTTGCCCATTAAATGTTCCGCTGCAAACACCTGCTCATCAGGTGTTAAGAAAAACGGATTGGTGATAACGCCGTTTTCCGACCGTTTGACACGATCCACCTGCTCCGCCTGTTGTTCAATGCTCATGTTTTTGTGGATAATCCCGAGGCCGCCCTGCCTTGCCATGGCGATCGCCATTTCCGCTTCGGTTACCGTATCCATGCCGGCGCTGATGATCGGAATGTTCAACTTCAAGGTTTCCGTTAGGGCGACACTTGTATCGACATCTTTCGGCAGCACTTCCGACTCTGCCGGAATCAGTAATACATCATCAAACGTAAGACCTTCTTTTACGAACTTCGTTTCCCACATGCAAACCCCTCCTGGATTGATAAAAATATTATTTGTAGGTTATCAATTGGACATAATACTGTCAAGGTCTCCAAAACATATAATACTATTCAGTTAATTCGGAGGGCGAAATATTGTCTTTTATGGACCAATGGGATCACTTGATTTTATTTCAATCCGCAGAATATACGCAGCGCTATTTGAAAGCCCGCTATGAGGCTTCGGATTTTAGCCAAAGCGCCGCCAAAAGCTATGAGAACTGTTATGCTTTTATGTATTATCTCGAACACGGTGAAGCTTATTACCGCCAGGCTGTGCAGGCGCCCGTTTCGATTCAGCCTGTTTTGATTTTTTACGGCTTCATTCATTTATTAAAAGCCTGCCTGCTGTCATGCGACCCGCTATATCCTGAAACCACTTCCGTCCTTGCCCATGGGGTGACATCGCGAAAAAAGAAAAAACAAAACTACCGGTTTGGCGAAGACGAGGTTAAAATTCAAAAAACCGGTTTATGCGGCCATTTCGCCCATAAAATGTTCGGACTCGGCCCGCTCGAAGGCAATAAATACACCATGCAGAGCCTGCTTCGGCAAATCCCAGAACTTGAAACGGCCTTCCCCCGCCGGAAATATTTTTTGCCGGTAGAAGAAAAGAACGGGAAGTACCGGCTTCCTTTTGCGGTCCTTGATGGCTATCATATGACAGCGGGCAGGTTTTCACAATATTTGTCCGAAAAACTTCAGGACAGACTTTTGGAAATGGAAGCGGAAGAAGACGCCTTCTCGTTTTCCGCCCGCGGCTGTCTCCCTCCGCCATTCCGTTATCATTTCTTTACAAATCAAATTTACTTTCCGTATAAATTACAACCGGAAAACGACCTTCCCGATATATTGGTCCATTACCTGCTTTTGTATAATTTGAGCATGATTTCCCGCTACGAAACAGAATGGTGGGCAGAGCTGCTTAAAAACCGGGAAACAATTGACTTTCCGGCCATCCGCCTTTTTCTCCAGACAGCAATCGAAAAAGGCCCGTTCCTCTGCCTACAGTTTCTTAACGGCAGGCAGTAAAACAAGCTATGCAAATGTCAGGGTGAAACCGATGCTTATGGACAAGAGCAAAATGGAACGATTCACCGGCTATCTGTGCTTTTCGGCTGATTTCTGTCATCAAGAAGACCACGAAAGTTAAAAAATCCCTTTCTGTCGCTTCATATAATAACTTTAAGCAAAACGGCCCTGCATTCCGAAAAAAAGCAATGAGCCGAGTACATTAACACGCAAAAACCGCAGACAAATCGTCTGCGGTTTTGATTTGGCCCGGCAACGTCCTACTCTCGCAGGGGGAAACCCCCAACTACCATCGGCGCTGGAAAGCTTAACTTCCGTGTTCGGGATGGGAACGGGTGTGACCTTTCCGCCATCATCACCGGACCTGTATAATTTTTGGGATGTGTTCCCTGAAAACCGAATGGGAGAAAAAACTGTAAACGGAGAATAGCTTTGGTTTCTAACTTTGAGAATTGTCTAGCTCCAGCGCCTTTGGCAAGGCACCTCCGCTTTTCTATTGTCCAGCTCCGGTGCCTAGCCCCTCGAGGTCGAATAACCTGCCCGTCACGGAGCCAAAAGACGGCTCCATGCCGGTCAGAACATTCGCTTGTCGGGGCTAAACAAGGCACCTCCGCTTTTCTGTTGTCCAGCTCCAGCGCCTATCGGCTAGCGTATTTCTACGCTTTCTCCCTACGATAAGTCAACATCGGCTCGATACCTCGCCGTGTTTCCTTTATCTCAGTCGAAAGCTCCGAAATCCGTACGCCGATGACCAAGGCGCTTCCGCTTTTCGTGGTTAAGTCCTCGATCGATTAGTATCCGTCAGCTCCACGCGTCGCCGCGCTTCCACCCCGGACCTATCAACCTGATCATCTTTCAGGGATCTTACCAGTATAAACTGTGGGAAATCTCATCTTGAGGGGGGCTTCATGCTTAGATGCTTTCAGCACTTATCCCTTCCGCACATAGCTACCCAGCGATGCCTTTGGCAAGACAACTGGTACACCAGCGGTGCGTCCATCCCGGTCCTCTCGTACTAAGGACAGCTCCTCTCAAATTTCCTGCGCCCGCGACGGATAGGGACCGAACTGTCTCACGACGTTCTGAACCCAGCTCGCGTACCGCTTTAATGGGCGAACAGCCCAACCCTTGGGACCGACTACAGCCCCAGGATGCGATGAGCCGACATCGAGGTGCCAAACCTCCCCGTCGATGTGGACTCTTGGGGGAGATCAGCCTGTTATCCCCAGGGTAGCTTTTATCCGTTGAGCGATGGCCCTTCCATGCGGAACCACCGGATCACTAAGCCCGACTTTCGTCCCTGCTCGACTTGTAAGTCTCGCAGTCAAGCTCCCTTATGCCTTTACACTCTGCGAATGATTTCCAACCATTCTGAGGGAACCTTTGGGCGCCTCCGTTACCTTTTAGGAGGCGACCGCCCCAGTCAAACTGCCTGCCTGACACTGTCTCCCACCCCGATAAGGGGTGCGGGTTAGAATTTCAATACAGCCAGGGTAGTATCCCACCGATGCCTCCGCCGAAGCTGGCGCTCCGGTTTCCAAGGCTCCTACCTATCCTGTACAAGCTGTACCAAAATTCAATATCAGGCTGCAGTAAAGCTCCATGGGGTCTTTCCGTCCTGTCGCGGGTAACCTGCATCTTCACAGGTACTATAATTTCACCGAGTCTCTCGTTGAGACAGTGCCCAGATCGTTACACCTTTCGTGCGGGTCAGAACTTACCTGACAAGGAATTTCGCTACCTTAGGACCGTTATAGTTACGGCCGCCGTTTACTGGGGCTTCAGTTCAGAGCTTCGCCTGACGGCTAACCCCTCTCCTTAACCTTCCAGCACCGGGCAGGTGTCAGCCCCTATACTTCGCCTTGCGGCTTCGCAGAGACCTGTGTTTTTGCTAAACAGTCGCCTGGGCCTATTCACTGCGGCTTCCCGGGGCATACACCCCAAAAAGCACCCCTTCTCCCGAAGTTACGGGGTCATTTTGCCGAGTTCCTTAACGAGAGTTCTCTCGCTCACCTTAGGATTCTCTCCTCGCCTACCTGTGTCGGTTTGCGGTACGGGCGCCTTTCACCTCACTAGAGGCTTTTCTTGGCAGTGTGGAATCAGGAACTTCGGTACTAAAATTTCCCTCGCCATCACAGCTCCGCCTTGGCGCGAAGGATTTGCCTCCGCACCGGCCTAACTGCTTGGACGCGATCAACCAGTGTCGCGCTTGCCCTATCCTCCTGCGTCCCCCCATCGTTCAAACGGTGAAGAGGCGGTACAGGAATATCAACCTGTTGTCCATCGCCTACGCCTTTCGGCCTCGGCTTAGGCCCCGACTAACCCTGAGCGGACGAGCCTTCCTCAGGAAACCTTAGGCATTCGGTGGAAGGGATTCTCACCCTTCTTTCGCTACTCATACCGGCATTCTCACTTCTAAGCGCTCCACCGGTCCTTCCGGTCCGGCTTCAACGCCCTTAGAACGCTCTCCTACCACGGACACTATACGGTGTCCATCCGCAGCTTCGGTGATACGTTTAGCCCCGGTACATTTTCGGCGCAGCGTCACTCGACCAGTGAGCTATTACGCACTCTTTAAATGATGGCTGCTTCTAAGCCAACATCCTGGTTGTCTAAGCAACGCCACATCCTTTTCCACTTAACGTATACTTTGGGACCTTAGCTGGCGGTCTGGGCTGTTTCCCTTTCGACCATGGATCTTATCACTCACAGTCTGACTCCCAAGCATAAGTTTTTGGCATTCGGAGTTTGTCTGAATTCGGTAACCCGATGAGGGCCCCTCGTCCAAACAGTGCTCTACCTCCAAAACTCTTCGCTTGAGGCTAGCCCTAAAGCTATTTCGGAGAGAACCAGCTATCTCCAAGTTCGATTGGAATTTCTCCGCTACCCACACCTCATCCCCGCACTTTTCAACGTGCGTGGGTTCGGGCCTCCAGCAAGTGTTACCTTGCCTTCACCCTGGACATGGGTAGATCACCTGGTTTCGGGTCTGCGGCCCCATACTCTTTCGCCCTGTTCAGACTCGCTTTCGCTGCGGCTCCGCTTCTTCAGCTTAACCTTGCATGAGACCGTAACTCGCCGGTTCATTCTACAAAAGGCACGCCATCACCCGTTAACGGGCTCTGACTACTTGTAGGCACACGGTTTCAGGATCTCTTTCACTCCCCTCCCGGGGTGCTTTTCACCTTTCCCTCACGGTACTGGTTCACTATCGGTCACTAGGGAGTATTTAGCCTTGGGAGATGGTCCTCCCGGATTCCGGCGGGATTCCTCGTGTCCCGCCGTACTCAGGATCCACTCGGGAGAGAACGAAGTTTCAGTTACAGGGCTTTTACCTTCTCCGGCAGGCCTTTCCAGGCCGCTTCACTTACCCCGTTCTTTTGTAACTCCCATATGAGTGTCCTACAACCCCGGAAGGCAAGCCTTCCGGTTTGGGCTGTTTCCTGTTCGCTCGCCGCTACTTGGGAAATCGCAATTGTTTTCTCTTCCTCCGGGTACTGAGATGTTTCAGTTCCCCGGGTGTGCCCTTCCTGCCCTATGGATTCAGGCAGGAATCCTGTCCGATTAAAGACAGGGGGTTTCCCCATTCGGAAATCTCCGGATCAAAGCTTACGTACAGCTCCCCGGAGCATATCGGTGTTTGTACCGTCCTTCATCGGCTCCTAGTGCCAAGGCATCCGCCGTGCGCCCTTTCTAACTTAACCATAAAAAGGTTTAAATCCAAAAATAAGCGATTCTCGGTTTACTTGGTTTGTTTCTCCTATCCGGTTTTCAAAGAACACATGTTGAAGGATTGAACCTTCAAAACTGAACAAAACGGAAACGTCAAACTTGATTTTGGAAAACGAAGTTTTCCTTTTCTGTCTAGCTCCGGGCGCTATCGGCTAGCGTATTTCTACGTCTTCTCCCTACGATAAGTCAACATCGATTCGCCTTTAAGGCTCATCGTGTTTCCTTTATCTCAGTCGAAGACTACGAAATCCGTACGCCGATGAACGAGCGCCCTACGCTTTTCCCCTTAGAAAGGAGGTGATCCAGCCGCACCTTCCGATACGGCTACCTTGTTACGACTTCACCCCAATCATCTGTCCCACCTTCGGCGGCTGGCTCCGTAAAGGTTACCTCACCGACTTCGGGTGTTACAAACTCTCGTGGTGTGACGGGCGGTGTGTACAAGGCCCGGGAACGTATTCACCGCGGCATGCTGATCCGCGATTACTAGCGATTCCGGCTTCATGCAGGCGGGTTGCAGCCTGCAATCCGAACTGGGAATGGTTTTCTGGGATTGGCTTAACCTCGCGGTCTCGCAGCCCTTTGTACCATCCATTGTAGCACGTGTGTAGCCCAGGTCATAAGGGGCATGATGATTTGACGTCATCCCCACCTTCCTCCGGTTTGTCACCGGCAGTCACCTTAGAGTGCCCAACTGAATGCTGGCAACTAAGGTCAAGGGTTGCGCTCGTTGCGGGACTTAACCCAACATCTCACGACACGAGCTGACGACAACCATGCACCACCTGTCACTCTGTCCCCCGAAGGGGAAGGCCCTGTCTCCAGGGAGATCAGAGGATGTCAAGACCTGGTAAGGTTCTTCGCGTTGCTTCGAATTAAACCACATGCTCCACCGCTTGTGCGGGCCCCCGTCAATTCCTTTGAGTTTCAGCCTTGCGGCCGTACTCCCCAGGCGGAGTGCTTAATGCGTTAGCTGCAGCACTAAAGGGCGGAAACCCTCTAACACTTAGCACTCATCGTTTACGGCGTGGACTACCAGGGTATCTAATCCTGTTTGCTCCCCACGCTTTCGCGCCTCAGCGTCAGTTACAGACCAGAGAGCCGCCTTCGCCACTGGTGTTCCTCCACATCTCTACGCATTTCACCGCTACACGTGGAATTCCACTCTCCTCTTCTGCACTCAAGCCTCCCAGTTTCCAATGACCGCTTGCGGTTGAGCCGCAAGATTTCACATCAGACTTAAGAAGCCGCCTGCGCGCGCTTTACGCCCAATAATTCCGGACAACGCTTGCCACCTACGTATTACCGCGGCTGCTGGCACGTAGTTAGCCGTGGCTTTCTGGCCGGGTACCGTCAAGGCGCCGCCCTGTTCGAACGGCACTTGTTCTTCCCCGGCAACAGAGTTTTACGACCCGAAGGCCTTCTTCACTCACGCGGCGTTGCTCCGTCAGACTTTCGTCCATTGCGGAAGATTCCCTACTGCTGCCTCCCGTAGGAGTTTGGGCCGTGTCTCAGTCCCAATGTGGCCGATCACCCTCTCAGGTCGGCTACGCATCGTTGCCTTGGTGAGCCGTTACCCCACCAACAAGCTAATGCGCCGCGGGCCCATCTGTAAGTGACAGCCGAAGCCGTCTTTCCTTTTTCCTCCATGCGGAGGAAAAAACTATCCGGTATTAGCCCCGGTTTCCCGGCGTTATCCCGATCTTACAGGCAGGTTGCCCACGTGTTACTCACCCGTCCGCCGCTAACCTTTTAAAAGCAAGCTTTTAAAAGGTCCGCACGACTTGCATGTATTAGGCACGCCGCCAGCGTTCGTCCTGAGCCAGGATCAAACTCTCAGTAAAGATGTTTGATAAAAGCTCAAAAAGAATTTGACGTTTCGTTTTGTCCAGTTTTCAAGGAACAATCACAAACAGCAACTTTTAAAGTATAACACTTATTTATTTAGAAGTCAATACTTTTTTTGGTGGAGCCTAGCGGGATCGAACCGCTGACCTCCTGCGTGCAAAGCAGGCGCTCTCCCAGCTGAGCTAAGGCCCCGAATTTGAATGGTCGGGAAGACAGGATTCGAACCTGCGACCCCATGGTCCCAAACCATGTGCTCTACCAAGCTGAGCTACTTCCCGTATATAGCGCGCCCAAGAGGAGTCGAACCCCTAACCTTTTGATCCGTAGTCAAACGCTCTATCCAATTGAGCTATGGGCGCATATATCGAATGGTGCCGAGGACCGGAGTCGAACCGGTACGGTAGTCACCTACCGCAGGATTTTAAGTCCTGTGCGTCTGCCAATTCCGCCACCCCGGCAAGAGAAAAAAATGGAGCGGAAGACGGGATTCGAACCCGCGACCCCCACCTTGGCAAGGTGATGTTCTACCACTGAACTACTTCCGCAAAAATTCAGGTCAAAGAATTTCAGGCCGTCTTTGAACAGGCTGAAATTCTTATTTCCTGCTAAATATGATGAGCCATGCAGGATTCGAACCTGCGACCCTCTGATTAAAAGTCAGATGCTCTACCAACTGAGCTAATGGCTCATATTTATGGTGGAGGATGACGGGATCGAACCGCCGACCCTCTGCTTGTAAGGCAGACGCTCTCCCAGCTGAGCTAATCCTCCGTATTATGGCCCGGCAACGTCCTACTCTCGCAGGGGGAAACCCCCAACTACCATCGGCGCTGGAAAGCTTAACTTCCGTGTTCGGGATGGGAACGGGTGTGACCTTTCCGCCATTATCACCGGACCTGTATAATTTTGGGATGTGTTCCCTGAAAACCGGATGGGAGAAAAAACTGTAAACGGAGAACGCGTTTCTAACTTTGAGAATTGTCTAGCTCCAGCGCCTATCGGCTAGCGTATTTCTGCGCTTTCTCCCTACGATAAGTCAACATCGGCTCGCCTTTAGGGGCTCGCCGTGTTTCCTTTATCTCAGTCGAAAGCTCCGAAATCCGTACGCCGATGACCAAGGCGCTTCCGCTTTTCTATTGGTTAAGTCCTCGATCGATTAGTATCCGTCAGCTCCACGCGTCGCCGCGCTTCCACCCCGGACCTATCAACCTGATCATCTTTCAGGGATCTTACCAGTATAAACTGTGGGAAATCTCATCTTGAGGGGGGGCTTCATGCTTAGATGCTTTCAGCACTTATCCCTTCCGCACATAGCTACCCAGCGATGCCTTTGGCAAGACAACTGGTACACCAGCGGTGCGTCCATCCCGGTCCTCTCGTACTAAGGACAGCTCCTCTCAAATTTCCTGCGCCCGCGACGGATAGGGACCGAACTGTCTCACGACGTTCTGAACCCAGCTCGCGTACCGCTTTAATGGGCGAACAGCCCAACCCTTGGGACCGACTACAGCCCCAGGATGCGATGAGCCGACATCGAGGTGCCAAACCTCCCCGTCGATGTGGACTCTTGGGGGAGATCAGCCTGTTATCCCCAGGGTAGCTTTTATCCGTTGAGCGATGGCCCTTCCATGCGGAACCACCGGATCACTAAGCCCGACTTTCGTCCCTGCCCGACTTGTAAGTCTCGCAGTCAAGCTCCCTTATGCCTTTACACTCTGCGAATGATTTCCAACCATTCTGAGGGAACCTTTGGGCGCCTCCGTTACCTTTTAGGAGGCGACCGCCCCAGTCAAACTGCCTGCCTGACACTGTCTCCCACCCCGGTAAGGGGTGCGGGTTAGAATTTCAATACAGTCAGGGTAGTATCCCACCGATGCCTCCGCCGAAGCTGGCGCTCCGGTTTCCAAGGCTCCTACCTATCCTGTACAAGCTGTACCAAAATTCAATATCAGGCTGCAGTAAAGCTCCATGGGGTCTTTCCGTCCTGTCGCGGGTAACCTGCATCTTCACAGGTACTATAATTTCACCGAGTCTCTCGTTGAGACAGTGCCCAGATCGTTACACCTTTCGTGCGGGTCAGAACTTACCTGACAAGGAATTTCGCTACCTTAGGACCGTTATAGTTACGGCCGCCGTTTACTGGGGCTTCAGTTCAGAGCTTCGCCTGACGGCTAACCCCTCTCCTTAACCTTCCAGCACCGGGCAGGTGTCAGCCCCTATACTTCGCCTTGCGGCTTCGCAGAGACCTGTGTTTTTGCTAAACAGTCGCCTGGGCCTATTCACTGCGGCTTCCCGGGGCATACACCCCAAAAAGCACCCCTTCTCCCGAAGTTACGGGGTCATTTTGCCGAGTTCCTTAACGAGAGTTCTCTCGCTCACCTTAGGATTCTCTCCTCGCCTACCTGTGTCGGTTTGCGGTACGGGCGCCTTTCACCTCACTAGAGGCTTTTCTTGGCAGTGTGGAATCAGGAACTTCGGTACTCAAATTTCCCTCGCCATCACAGCTCCGCCTTGGCGCGAAGGATTTGCCTCCGCACCGGCCTAACTGCTTGGACGCGATCAACCAGTGTCGCGCTCGCCCTATCCTCCTGCGTCCCCCCATCGTTCAAACGGTGAAGAGGCGGTACAGGAATATCAACCTGTTGTCCATCGCCTACGCCTTTCGGCCTCGGCTTAGGCCCCGACTAACCCTGAGCGGACGAGCCTTCCTCAGGAAACCTTAGGCATTCGGTGGAAGGGATTCTCACCCTTCTTTCGCTACTCATACCGGCATTCTCACTTCTAAGCGCTCCACCGGTCCTTCCGGTCCGGCTTCAACGCCCTTAGAACGCTCTCCTACCACGGACACCATACGGTGTCCATCCGCAGCTTCGGTGATACGTTTAGCCCCGGTACATTTTCGGCGCAGCGTCACTCGACCAGTGAGCTATTACGCACTCTTTGAATGATGGCTGCTTCTAAGCCAACATCCTGGTTGTCTAAGCAACGCCACATCCTTTTCCACTTAACGTATACTTTGGGACCTTAGCTGGCGGTCTGGGCTGTTTCCCTTTCGACCATGGATCTTATCACTCACAGTCTGACTCCCAAGCATAAGTTTTTGGCATTCGGAGTTTGTCTGAATTCGGTAACCCGATGAGGGCCCCTCGTCCAAACAGTGCTCTACCTCCAAAACTCTTCGCTTGAGGCTAGCCCTAAAGCTATTTCGGAGAGAACCAGCTATCTCCAAGTTCGATTGGAATTTCTCCGCTACCCACACCTCATCCCCGCACTTTTCAACGTGCGTGGGTTCGGGCCTCCAGCAAGTGTTACCTTGCCTTCACCCTGGACATGGGTAGATCACCTGGTTTCGGGTCTGCGGCCTCATACTCTTTCGCCCTGTTCAGACTCGCTTTCGCTGCGGCTCCGCTTCTTCAGCTTAACCTTGCATGAGACCGTAACTCGCCGGTTCATTCTACAAAAGGCACGCCATCACCCGTTAACGGGCTCTGACTACTTGTAGGCACACGGTTTCAGGATCTCTTTCACTCCCCTCCCGGGGTGCTTTTCACCTTTCCCTCACGGTACTGGTTCACTATCGGTCACTAGGGAGTATTTAGCCTTGGGAGATGGTCCTCCCGGATTCCGGCGGGATTCCTCGTGTCCCGCCGTACTCAGGATCCACTCGGGAGAGAACGAAGTTTCAGTTACAGGGCTTTTACCTTCTCCGGCAGGCCTTTCCAGGCCGCTTCACTTACCCCGTTCTTTTGTAACTCCCATATGAGTGTCCTACAACCCCGGAAGGCAAGCCTTCCGGTTTGGGCTGTTTCCTGTTCGCTCGCCGCTACTTGGGAAATCGCAATTGCTTTCTCTTCCTCCGGGTACTGAGATGTTTCAGTTCCCCGGGTGTGCCCTTCCTGCCCTATGGATTCAGGCAGGAATCCTGTCCGATTAAAGACAGGGGGTTTCCCCATTCGGAAATCTCCGGATCAAAGCTTACGTACAGCTCCCCGGAGCATATCGGTGTTTGTACCGTCCTTCATCGGCTCCTAGTGCCAAGGCATCCGCCGTGCGCCCTTTCTAACTTAACCATAAAAAGGTTTAAATCCAAAAATAAGCGATTCTCGGTTTACTTGGTTTGTTTCTCCTATCCGGTTTTCAAAGAACACATGTTGAAGGATTGAACCTTCAAAACTGAACAAAACGGAAACGTCAAACTTGATTTTGGAAAACGAAGTTTTCCTTTTCTGTCTAGCTCCGGGCGCTATCGGCTAGCGTATTTCTACGTCTTCTCCCTACGATAAGTCAACATCGATTCGCCTTTAAGGCTCATCGTGTTTCCTTTATCTCAGTCGAAGACTACGAAATCCGTACGCCGATGAACGAGCGCCCTACGCTTTTCCCCTTAGAAAGGAGGTGATCCAGCCGCACCTTCCGATACGGCTACCTTGTTACGACTTCACCCCAATCATCTGTCCCACCTTCGGCGGCTGGCTCCGTAAAGGTTACCTCACCGACTTCGGGTGTTACAAACTCTCGTGGTGTGACGGGCGGTGTGTACAAGGCCCGGGAACGTATTCACCGCGGCATGCTGATCCGCGATTACTAGCGATTCCGGCTTCATGCAGGCGGGTTGCAGCCTGCAATCCGAACTGGGAATGGTTTTCTGGGATTGGCTTAACCTCGCGGTCTCGCAGCCCTTTGTACCATCCATTGTAGCACGTGTGTAGCCCAGGTCATAAGGGGCATGATGATTTGACGTCATCCCCACCTTCCTCCGGTTTGTCACCGGCAGTCACCTTAGAGTGCCCAACTGAATGCTGGCAACTAAGGTCAAGGGTTGCGCTCGTTGCGGGACTTAACCCAACATCTCACGACACGAGCTGACGACAACCATGCACCACCTGTCACTCTGTCCCCCGAAGGGGAAGGCCCTGTCTCCAGGGAGGTCAGAGGATGTCAAGACCTGGTAAGGTTCTTCGCGTTGCTTCGAATTAAACCACATGCTCCACCGCTTGTGCGGGCCCCCGTCAATTCCTTTGAGTTTCAGCCTTGCGGCCGTACTCCCCAGGCGGAGTGCTTAATGCGTTAGCTGCAGCACTAAAGGGCGGAAACCCTCTAACACTTAGCACTCATCGTTTACGGCGTGGACTACCAGGGTATCTAATCCTGTTTGCTCCCCACGCTTTCGCGCCTCAGCGTCAGTTACAGACCAGAGAGCCGCCTTCGCCACTGGTGTTCCTCCACATCTCTACGCATTTCACCGCTACACGTGGAATTCCACTCTCCTCTTCTGCACTCAAGCCTCCCAGTTTCCAATGACCGCTTGCGGTTGAGCCGCAAGATTTCACATCAGACTTAAGAAGCCGCCTGCGCGCGCTTTACGCCCAATAATTCCGGACAACGCTTGCCACCTACGTATTACCGCGGCTGCTGGCACGTAGTTAGCCGTGGCTTTCTGGCCGGGTACCGTCAAGGCGCCGCCCTGTTCGAACGGCACTTGTTCTTCCCCGGCAACAGAGTTTTACGACCCGAAGGCCTTCTTCACTCACGCGGCGTTGCTCCGTCAGACTTTCGTCCATTGCGGAAGATTCCCTACTGCTGCCTCCCGTAGGAGTTTGGGCCGTGTCTCAGTCCCAATGTGGCCGATCACCCTCTCAGGTCGGCTACGCATCGTTGCCTTGGTGAGCCGTTACCCCACCAACAAGCTAATGCGCCGCGGGCCCATCTGTAAGTGACAGCCGAAGCCGTCTTTCCTTTTTCCTCCATGCGGAGGAAAAAACTATCCGGTATTAGCCCCGGTTTCCCGGCGTTATCCCGATCTTACAGGCAGGTTGCCCACGTGTTACTCACCCGTCCGCCGCTAACCTTTTAAAAGCAAGCTTTTAAAAGGTCCGCACGACTTGCATGTATTAGGCACGCCGCCAGCGTTCGTCCTGAGCCAGGATCAAACTCTCAGTAAAGATGTTTGATAAAAGCTCAAAAAGAATTTGACGTTTCGTTTTGTCCAGTTTTCAAGGAACAATCTGTGTTGCTTTCTAAGCGACTTTAATATTCTACTACAAACGAATACTATTGTCAACAACTTTTTCAAATCTGTATTTCAGTAGGCATTTAATTAGCCAACGAATATTACTATACCATGCATTTGGCACGAATGCAATAGTTTTTCGCCATTTATTTTTCAAACAAGCTGAAGCCTGCTTCCTTTCACCAAAGCAGGAAAAAAGCTTACGGTTGGCCATAACAAACATCCATTCCCAAGAAACTGGCCACTTGAACGTTAATATTATATTAAAATAATGTTTTCAAAAAGCAGCGGTTCCTGCCCCGCTGCTTTTTGTAAGTTTTGCTTTGCTTAATCCCTGCTTTTCATTAATGGGAAGAGCAGCACGTCCCGGATAGACGGGGCATTGGTCAGCAACATGACAAGCCGGTCAACGCCGATGCCGAGTCCTCCTGTTGGCGGCATGCCGTATTCCAATGCTTCAATAAAGTCTTCATCCATTTGGTGCGCTTCGTCATTCCCCTGCTCGCGCTCTTTCAGCTGGTTCACGAAACGTTCGCGCTGGTCGATCGGGTCATTCAGTTCGGTGAAGGCATTGGCATGTTCACGGCCGACAATGAACAGTTCGAACCGGTCTGTAAACCGCGGGTCTTTTTCATTTTTTCTAGCAAGCGGCGAGATTTCGACCGGGTGCCCGTAAACGAAAGTCGGCTGGATCAGTTTTTCTTCTACCCTTTGCTCGAAAAATTCATTGACGATATGCCCGTATTCCATATGTTCCGTGATTTCAATATGGTGTTCTTTTGCAAGTGCCCTTGCTTCTTCCGTGCTTGTCACATTCCAGAAGTCGACGCCCGTATATTCTTTAATCGCATCGACCATATGCAGGCGGCGCCACTCCGGTTCAAGATTTACTTCGTGTTCGCCGTACCGGATGGTGGTTGTGCCAAGTACTTCTTTTGCTGTGTGGACAATCATGTTTTCAGTCAGCTGCATAATATCGTTAAAATCCGCATATGCTTCGTACAGCTCAAGCATCGTGAATTCCGGGTTATGGCGGGTATCGATTCCTTCATTGCGGAAGACGCGGCCGATTTCATAGACTTTTTCCAACCCGCCGACAATCAGCCGTTTCAGATGAAGTTCAATCGCAATCCGCATATAAAGGTCGATATCGAGCGCATTGTGATGGGTGATAAACGGCCGTGCAGCCGCCCCACCTGCAATGGCATGCATCATCGGCGTTTCGACTTCCAAATAGCCGTTCTTGTCCAAATAATTGCGGATGGACTGGATAATGCGGCTTCTTGTAATGAACGTGTTTTTACTTTCTTCACTCATAATCAGGTCGAGATAACGCTGACGGTACCGCTGCTCGATGTCCCGCAGGCCGTGGAATTTATCCGGCAACGGGCGCAGCGCTTTTGTTAACAGAATAAATTCTTTGACTTTGACGGACAATTCGCCCACTTTTGTCCGGAAAACCGTGCCTTTAAGCCCGACAATGTCGCCAAGGTCCGTGCTTTTGAATAACTCGTACTGTTCTTCGCCGACTGCGTCCTGGCGAATATAAAACTGGATTTGCCCTTTCAAGTCCTGGATATGGGCAAACCCGGCCCTTCCTTTCCGCCGTTTTGTCATGATCCGCCCGGCAATGGCAACTGGAATCTCTTTTTCTTCCAGTTGTTCTTCCGTGCATTCGCCGTATTTTTGTTTTAATTCTTCCGTGTCGGTTGTCCGTTCAAAACGCTTGCCGAACGGGTCCACCCCTTTTTCGCGGAGCGCCTCCATTTTTTCTTTCCGGACCAGATACTGTTCATTTATATTTTCGCCACTCATCTTTTTTCCTCCAATCGTTAAAAATGCCGGCCAATATGATAGAAAAGGAAAGACGCCTTTCCTTATTTTCCGCCCTCTTCAAGTATGAAAGGTTCTGCCGCCCAACATTAGCCATTATAGACGTATACCTCTATTATTGTACACAATCTTTCGCGTTCAGACATCCTTTCACCAGGTTTTTTCTTTGTATGTATACAAGCAAGTACTGCCGGGATTCCTCCGGCAGTACTCCGTTACATGGCCTGTCGTTGTTTCCGTACCGGTTATACACCAATCCGTATTTCAGTATAAAGCCGCCGCCGGGTTGTTTAAAATGCCCGGGGGTACCCTTTATGGCAAGAAAGCAGTATCCCCTGTGATCTGTTTCCACAGCCGGACACCATCTTTGTCTGTGCACTTTTTCAGCAGTTCCGCATACGGGGTTTTGGTTACAGGGTCGCAAAGTGCATTGTCCAATTCCGCGAGGGGAACCAAAACAAATGCCCGTTCATGCATGCGCGGGTGCGGAATGGTAAGATTCTCTGTTTTCATATTTTCCTGATTATACAACAAAATGTCAAGGTCTATTGTCCGCGGTCCCCAATGAATTTCCCTTTTTCTCCGTAACTTTTTTTCAATCTCAAGGCAGGCAGCGAGCAGGTCAAAAGGGGATAACCGCGTTTCAATTTGAACAGCCATATTTAAAAACTGTCCCTGCTCGGTGTAACCGACAGGATTGGTTTCATAAATGGATGAAACTTTGCAAACCTTTATGTCCGGGTTGTTTCTAAGTAACCGGATGGCGTGCTGAAGATAATCAAATCGCGGTTCAATATTGGATCCGAGTGCCAAATAAGCGAGATTATCCATTCTTTCTTCTCCTTGTAATTTCGACCGCAACGGACTTGTAATGGCCGGGAATGGGCGGGTCCGGTTTGGTTACTTTGACTGTGACTTCCGCAACTTTTTCGTATAAAGCGAGAATGGAAGCAGCCAGTTTTTCTGCGACAGCTTCAAGGAGCTTGAAAGGCTGCCCTTCAACAATTTTTTTCACGCATGCATAGACATCCGCATAACTGACGGTTTCTTCCAGCCGGTCGGTTTCGCCCGCCTGCTTTAAGTCCAAACCAAGCACGATGGATACACGGAAGCGCTGGCCCAGTTTATTTTCCTCGGGCAATACGCCGTGGTAACCGTAAAATTCCATATCATGAATATAAATTTTGTCCATCCTGTTCCCCTTTTCCGACGAGGGCGTCCATCATTTTCACCATTCTGCTTACAGGTTTTACATCGTGGACACGGACCATATGGCAGCCTTTCATGATGCCAAAGCAGCATACCGCCCCAGTGCCTTCCATTCTTTCGCCCGTCGGCAGCCCGAGCACGCTTCCGATCATGCGCTTCCTTGAGGCAGCAAGCAGAACGGGATAGCCGAGTCCAACAAGTTTGTCGAGGTTTCGCATCATTTCCATGTCTTCCTGAAAACCTTTCGCAAACCCGATACCCGGATCGAGGATGATTTGCCGGTCCTCGACGCCTGCTTTTTTTGCAATCGTGATGCTTTCATACAGGTCGTTCAGACAGTCCCGCATAAAATGTTCATACTGCGGCTTTTCGCGGTTATGCATTAAAATAATCGGAACGTTGTACTGTGCGGCAACATCGGCGATTTCCGGATCCCGTTTTGCCCCCCATACATCATTGATGATATGTGCGCCTGCTTTTATTGCTTCTTCCGCAGTTCTCGCTTTATACGTATCGACAGAAAGCGGCGCCTGGATTTTTCCTGCCACCGCGTGAATGACCGGCAAGATTCTCTCCAGTTCTTCCTCTGCTGACACCGGCTGATGCCCCGGCCTTGTCGACTCTCCGCCAATATCGAGCAGATCGGCACCGTCCTCTACCATCTGATACGCATGTTCCACCGCTTTCTCAGGCTGAAAAAAATTCCCTCCGTCCGAAAAAGAATCGGGCGTTACATTTAATATGCCCATTACATAGGTTTTACGGGTAAAATCGAACGTAAACGAACCACACTTCAACTGCTGTTCTCCCCTTTTTCAGTTCAATAATTATAGTCTATCACATCCGCGGCCATCGATTAATACGGAATACAAAGATGTGGGTCGCTGGAGCAGATCCGGGATCACCCCGGGCGCCCTACTAAAAAAGCTGCCGGATGCCAACTAGAGGCTGGCGTTTCAAACCAGCATAGATAGGCTGTGAAAAGAAAAACCCGCGGGGCGTTTCTCCGCGGGTTTTATCGTTTTTAATCTTCAAACTGGTAAAGCGGGGTGCTCAAATAGCGTTCGCCGGTATCCGGAATGATGGCAAGCACTTTTTTGCCTTTGCCGAGTTTTTTCGCCACTTCAAGGGCAGCGTAAACGGCAGCACCGGAAGAAATCCCGCCGAGAATGCCTTCTTTTGCCGCTGTATCTTTTGCCGCTTTGAAAGCCTGATCCGTTGTGACACGGATAATTTCATCGTAAATTTCTTTATCAAGTGTTTCAGGGACAAAGTTGGTGCCGATACCTTGAATTTTGTGCGGGCCCGGTTTGCCTTCAGACAACAGCGGGGAGTCATCCGGTTCAACAGCATAAATTTTGATACCTGGATAAGCTTCGCGCAGCGCCTGGCCAGCCCCTGTAATCGTTCCGCCGGTGCCGACGCCGGCAACAAAAGCATCGAGCTGATCTCCCATTTGTTCAATGATTTCTTTACCGGTTGTCAAACGGTGGATTTCCGGGTTGGCCGGGTTTTTGAATTGCTGTGGCATAAAATAGCCGTTTTCTTTCACGAGTTGTTCCGCTTTATTTACTGCGCCTTTAATGCCTTCAGAGCCCGGGGTTAAAACAAGCTTTGCCCCGTATGCACGCAGTAGGCTGCGACGTTCCATACTCATTGTTTCCGGCATGACAATGACAGCTTTGTATCCTTTTGCAGCCGCAATCATGGCAAGCCCGATTCCCGTGTTGCCGCTTGTCGGTTCAACAATGGTGTCGCCCGGTTTTAAGCGTCCTTTTTGTTCAGCGTCTTCAATCATCGCGAGGGCAATCCGGTCTTTTACACTGCTGGCCGGATTGAAATATTCCAGCTTCAAATACACTTCTGCATCATTTTCATTTGTCAGACGGTTTACTTTTACAACCGGTGTGTTGCCGACCAATTCAGCAACAGAGTTCACATACTTTGCCAAAATCATCCACCCCATATTCCGAGTATTTTTATTGGTTTAATATCTAAAAATTAACATCTTTTTACGCAATTGTCAACCAAAATGCCTTGCTATTCTATGACAAAGTGCCTAAGAAACAATGCCGGCAATATCGCTTTTTTAGCCACTGACGCTGGGCTTCTTGATCAAGCGACGGCTATTGCAACGGGACGGGGGCAAGCTTCCGTCAATCAAACAGGCCAGCCCCGATTAGACAACTTGGTTAAAAGTTGCCCATTCGCGCTCAAGGGGCCCGCATTCATCTGAAAAGGAAGGCCGTTTTGCCGAAAATCATCCTGCCCTCACGGCTTTCGCCTTACCCCTTTGCTTCTTCCAGCATTTGTTCCAGATCTTCACGGCTAAAATGGTATTTTTCACGACAGAAATGGCAGACGGCTTCAGCTTGCCCGTCTTCCTCGATCATGTCCCGGAGCTCCTGTTTGCCGAGGCCGATCATAGCAGAAGCAAATTTTTCTTTGGAGCAGGTGCATTCAAACCGTACTGCCATTTTCTCCAATATCTGCACATTTTCTTCGCCGAGCAGATTTGCCAATATTTCTTCCGGCGAAAGCCCCTGGCGGATAAGGTCGGAAATCGGGGCGGTATCAGAAATTTTATTTTCAATTTCCGAGATGACTTTCTCGTCTGTTCCCGGCATCAACTGGATGATAAACCCGCCGGAAGCCAGAATCGTGTTGTCGGGATTAACCAGCACACCGACACCGACTGCAGATGGCACTTGTTCGGAAGCGGCAAAATAATACGTAAAATCTTCGCCGAGCTCGCCGGATACAAGCGGAACCTGGCCTGAAAAATTCTCACGAAGCCCGAGATCTTTTACAACGGTAAGCGTCCCATCTGTCCCGACTGCACGCCGGACATCCAGCTTTCCTTTTTTGTTTAAATCAAAATGGGTTTGCGGATTGGTAACATAGCCCCGGACTTCCCCGTGTGCATTCGCGTCTACCAGAATGACACCGATCGGTCCGCCGCCTTCCACTTTGATCGTAATTTTTTCATCCCCCTTCAGCATGGCCCCCATCATCGCCCCCGCTGTCAACGTTCTGCCCAGCGCGGCGGAAGCTGTCGGCCAAGTGTAGTGCCTCCGTTGGGCTTCTCAAACGGTTTCCGTTGTTTCCGCAGCGTATGCCCGGACCTGCCCGTCATACGCTAATGCTTTAATTAAATAATCCGCCAAAAGAAAAATCCTCCTTTAATGCTGTAAGTTTCGGTTATAAATCAAGTGCAACCCTTTTAAAGTCAAAAATTGGTCGACGATATCAATGCTTTTTGATTCTTTTGCAATGAGGGGTGCATGCCCGCCTGTTGCAATGACGACCGGGTCTTTTTTACTTTTTGCTTTCATCCGGGACACGATACCTTCAACCTGTCCGACATAGCCGAAAACAATGCCTGCCTGCATGGCACTAACGGTGTTCCGGCCAATAATATCATCCGGGCTCGCGATTTCTATCCGGGGCAGTTTGGCTGCTCTCGAGTACAGGGCTTCCGCTGAGATGCTGATGCCCGGCGCAATCGCCCCCCCCATATACTGCTTTTCCTCGTTAATATAACAATAAGTAGTCGCTGTCCCGAAGTCGACAATAATTAACGGACTGCCGTATTCGTGGATGCCGGCGACCGCATTGACAATCCGGTCCGCCCCCACCTCACGCGGATTATCGTATTTGATGTCGAGCCCTGTTTTCACCCCTGGGCCGACGATAAGCGGCGAAACGTGGAAATATTTGCTGCACATCCGCTCCAGTGCGTACATAATTGGAGGCACCACAGAAGAAATAATAATGCCAGTAATATCGTTAAAGTGAATGCCGACATGGCGGAACAAGGCTTTCATAGACATGCCGTATTCATCTTCCGTTTTATCCCGGACGGTTTGAATGCGCCAATGATATTTTAGTTCATCTTTATCGTATACACCTAATACAATGTTTGTATTCCCCACATCGATCACCAATAACATTATGCTCACCACTTTGTTTTTCTGTTAGTTTTTATGCAACCATCATACCATAATCTCCGTGATTTAGAGAATGCTTTCATTTGGTTCCCTAGCCATAAAAAAGCACCGCCTTTTTTTCAGACGGTGCTTTTTTAAATGATTTGCAACCTATCAAAGTTGATCATCATCTGCCGGTCTTGATGGTCCCAGTTTCCCCGGCCGTTTTTCATCTGGCATCCCGGTATCCGAATTATTTCCGGCACCCGGATCCACTTCTTTGATGCCGCCCTGCTTCGACTGCAGGTTCACGCGCGGCTCGGTTCCACCGATTTCAGCCGGATCCTGGGATTTCGCAGGCTGTTCAGGCAACGTGCCATGTTCAAACAGATGCTTGATTTGTTTTGCATCCAATGTTTCCACTTCAAGCAGCGTTTTTGCGATCAGTTCCAGCTTATCGCGGTGTTCAAGCAAGATCTGCCGTGCCCGTTCATAACAGGTTTTAATGATATTTTGAATCTCTGTATCAATTTCGTAGGCAATTTTATCGGAATAATTTTGGTCATTGTTAATATCTCTGCCCAAAAATACCTGGCCTTGCGAAGACCCGAACTGGAGAGGGCCAAGCTTATCGCTCATCCCAAATTCAGTTACCATCCTTCTCGCAATGCCGGTTGCGCGTTCAAAGTCGTTGGATGCGCCCGTTGACACTTCACCGAACGTAATTTCTTCGGATACACGGCCGCCGAGAAGCCCCGTAATCTTATCGAGCAATTCTGGTTTTGTCATGAAATAACGGTCTTCTTTCGGTACCATCATCGCGTACCCGCCGGCCTGTCCGCGCGGCACAATGGTCACTTTCTGGACAATTTCCGCTTCATCGAGCACAAGCCCGATAACGGTATGCCCGGATTCATGGAAGGCCACAATATTGCGTTCTTTTTCCGAAATGACCCGGCTCTTTTTCGCCGGTCCGGCAATGACGCGGTCTGTCGCTTCATCAATATCCTGCATGTCAATTTTTTTCTTGGAAGCCCTTGCCGCAATCAACGCTGCTTCATTAAGCAGGTTTTCCAGATCGGCTCCGGAAAAACCTGGTGTCCGTTGGGCAATCGCTTTTAAATCGACGGACGGGTCAAGCGGCTTATTGCGCGCATGGACACGCAGCACAGCTTCACGCCCGTGGACATCCGGTCGGTCAACCGTAATCTGACGGTCAAAGCGTCCCGGCCGCAGAAGCGCAGGATCAAGAATATCCGGGCGGTTTGTTGCCGCAATAATAATGATTCCTTCATTGGCGCTAAATCCGTCCATTTCAACGAGCAGCTGGTTCAACGTCTGTTCACGTTCATCATGGCCGCCGCCGAGCCCTGCACCACGCTGGCGCCCGACTGCGTCAATTTCATCAATAAAGATAATACAAGGCGCGTTCTTTTTCGCGTTTTCAAATAAATCACGAACCCGGCTTGCACCGACACCGACAAACATTTCGACAAAATCAGAACCGCTGATGGAGAAGAAAGGAACGCCTGCTTCACCTGCAACTGCCCTTGCCAGCAATGTTTTACCGGTTCCCGGAGGCCCGACAAGCAGTACGCCTTTCGGGATACGGGCACCCAGTTCGGAAAACTTGCGTGGATCTTTTAAGAATTCGACGACTTCGACAAGTTCCTGTTTCTCTTCATCCGCGCCGGCAACGTCACGGAAACGGACTTTCTTTTTGTCGTCATTGTAAAGCCTTGCTTTGCTCTTCCCGAAATTCATGACACGGCCGCCCCCGCCCTGTGCCTGGTTCATCAGGAAGAAGAACAGAATGAAAATAATCACAAACGGAATAATGGATGTCAGGAAAGAAACCCATCCATTCGTTTCTTTTGCCTGGAGGACATCGACTTTCACTTTTTGATCGTGCGCCGCTTTATCGATCCGGTTCAGCATGGCCTGGTCATCCATAACATACGTAATAAACTGTTTATTGCCGTCTTTCAGCAGGCCCCGGATCTCATAAACGCCCCTTGAAGGCTGCGTTGTTATACTCTTTACACTGCCATTATCCAAATAAGAAACAAATTGATCATAGGATATCGTTTCCGTCGTTTCGCTGCTGCGGTTAAAAAAACTTACGATCCCGATCAGGACGACAAATAATAATACGTAGAAAATTGTATTTCTGAAGATCCGATTCATTCCTTACCTCCTCCCACGGTCTTAAAAAACTATATTCAATAGTACTATAGTGGTTTTTAATTTAACAATATTTTGCACCCGTTTTTCATCTTTTTTTCACAGACCGTTTGCTTTTCCATACATATAGCCTGAATTTCACAATGATAGTCCTCTTTTTTCGGAATTCTTACTCCCCCTCATGGGTATAAACAGCTGGCTTCAGGATGCCGATATACGGAAGGTTGCGGTATTTTTCCGCATAGTCAAGGCCGTATCCGACAACGAATTCATCCGGGACAATGAATCCGACATAGTCAGCCTGGATGTCCGCTTTCCGACCCGATGGTTTGTCGAGCAATGTGACGATTTTAATGGATTTTGCTTTCCGGTAGCGGAACAATTCAACCAGGTAACTGAGCGTCATCCCGCTGTCAATAATGTCTTCGATAATCAGGACATCGCGCCCTTCCACCGAGGTATCCAAGTCTTTTAAGATTTTGACTTCTCCGGATGAAACAGTAGAATTCCCGTAGCTCGATACGTCCATAAAATCCATTTCCAAATATGTATCCATATGCTTGACAAGATCGGCCATAAACATCATGGCGCCTTTTAATACCCCGATCGCAAGCGGAAATCTGCCATCATACTCTTTCGTCAGCTGCTCCCCCAATTCCTTTACTTTTCGCTGGACTTCCTCTTCTGTAATGAGGATTTTTTCAATATCCTGATTCATCTTGCGATTGCCCCCTAGAAGTTGTTTGCTTACAATAGTGCACGACATAGTAGGTTTCATCAGGTAAAATAAGCCCGGATTCAAACTTTGCTTTTTTCAGATTCGGAAGCCACAGGATGTTCCCTTTTGAATCGGTTACAACCGGCCACAAATCCCGCTCCGGCTTTGAAATTTTCTCATCAATAAATATATCTTTTACCTTTTTTGAACCATTTAGTCCTTTTGCTTCAATTCTGTCCCCCGGTTTCCTTGTACGGACAATAAGGGGGAGAGAAGTGTCGTTTATGTGTAATAATAGCATATTCTTTGGCAGGGATGAATATGAAATTTTGCTTTTTACAAGCTTTATCGTATACCCGTTCGGCAGATCAATCTTCATCCCTTCATCCAAGACATATTGATATGCAGAACGGGCGGGGCGGCGCCCAAAAGAAAAGGCCATGCGCCCGTAGTCCCTTACAGCCTTTAAGCCGCCGGGGAGATCGGCGCTCCCGGACGGATTGGAGCCTGAAGCCAGTTTTAAAACGGCATCTGTATGTATCGCTGTGACGTCTTTTATGTCTTCATTGTAAAGATATTTTAATATTAGATGAATCGCCCGCCTTTGTAAAGGCATAGGCATCCCTTTGAACTTCCGGAGATCGAGCGTGCAAGTTCCGGACCCTGTTTCCGCCATCTGCTTTAATTTTTCCTGCGCCAGCCCGTAAAGATAGATTTCATCTTCCAAAAGCTCTTCGCTGAATCTTTGAAAATGCAAATGGGCCCGCGGGTTTTCTTTCTTTAGAAAAGGCAGGACGGACGCACGAAACCGGTTTCTTGCAAAGTCGGGGGATGCGTTGCTTTCATCGGTGCGTGGTTCGAGATGATAATGGGCGCAGTAATCTATGATTTCTTTTTTGGCCGTGCCCAATAGCGGACGGATGATTTCTCCCTTTGCAAACGGCCGGCGAAACGGAATGCCTGCCCTTCCCTTTCCGCCTGCGCCCCTTGTAAGCCGCATCAGTACCGTTTCCATCTGGTCATCGCCGTGGTGGCCTAATACAACTTTATTGGCGCCGGTTTTCTCCATTGCTTCAGCGAGAAAAGCATACCGGTATTTTCTCGCTGCTTCTTCAATGCCAAGGCCTTCTTCCTTCGCTTTTTCCAGCACCGGGATTTCTGCCGCTTCACAACCGATACGGTGAGATTCGCAAAAGCTTTTGACAAACAAAAGGTCTTTACAGGACGCTTCCCCCCTTAGCATATGGTTAACATGAGCGGCTGTTATCTTTACACGGAAGCGCTCCCTTCGCGAAGTGAGAAAGTGGAGGAGCGCAAGTGAATCCGGCCCGCCGGAAACCGCTACGAGCAAATGGTCTCCCGCCTCAATCAGCCTGTGTTTCCTGATAAAATGGAATACATTGTCCTCAAATGCGAGCATAAAACCTGTCCTTTTCGGTACCGTTTTGTTATTTCCATTGTAACATGGGCATTTCCAAATTTCTAAACATATTCTGCTTTAAAGAATTTGTGCCGGTGTATTTATCCTGAATATTCATTTCCATCCTTTTGCTTGCATGGACGTTTGCGTAAAATTTGCGCTATAAAAAGGAACTTCAGTTTTTCCATCAAGCCCGACCATCGATTTCTACGAGAACTACTTTTTGCGGCAGGCAACAGAGCGGCAATATTTTGTTCATTTTATATAGCATTTTCATCATAAGGCAAACGGCCGGAAATTTATGCTTTCTTTATAAAAAGGCGCCCGTCCTGAAAAAAGCATAGACTTGCCATCCTTGCCAGTGCTGCGCTCGTTGTCGCTGCGCACTTATTTTCGGCCATGCTGTAATCCCGGATTAGGAGGCCGCCGCATTTTTCCGGCATAAATTTGTGGATATTTAAAAAGGGATGCTGATTTGTCCGTAAGTATAATACCAGTATAACACAGAGATCATCAAGATGATCATCATGGCAGCCATGAACTTTTTAAATTTTCTAAACCTCCGTCTTTTTGCCCGCGACTGTCCGAGTTTTGATTTTTCCGGCCTGTGCGTTGTTTTGGCTTTCTTCTTTTCTCTATGCGAAGTCAGCAGCATAAGCATGTCCTGCCTCATCTCAAAAGCTGTCCGATATCCTCCCCCCAGCGCTTTCCGCAGCACCGCCTCAAATTTGCACAGCCCGGCATGTTGCCTGACCGCCGCCATCAGTTGTGGGAAACCATTTGCCTGTTTTTTTAAAAACCGGTTCGGATAGGCAAGATTGATCATTACCATTGCAACGGAAAACAAATCATAGGAAGGCTCGGCTTTCCGCGATCCCAACCCCCAGTAACCTCTGTCGAAAAACTCCGTAAATTCTTTTACTGAACGTCCGATCTTTGTCATCCCGCCCGGATCAATGCAGCGGATCCTGTTTCCAGGGGTTCCAACCAGCAAGTTTTCGGGCTTCAAATCTCCGAAAATCCAGCCCTGTTCATGCAAATGTTGTAAATCGGAAAGAAGCTGGATCACAAGCACTGCCGCCCAGGAAAAACCTTTCCCGGTGACAAAGGAAAGCAGATCCGGGCCGTCTATATATTCCATGACATAAAAAGGAATGATCTCCCGCCCGCGCTCCCAGTCATCCGCTTCCAAAAAGGAAGGCCCGAGGGACTGCCCCCGGGCCTTGGATATGGTTTTTAGTACGCTGGACTCGGATGCCACCTGGGCAGTGCTCACACCGACTTTTAATGCAACCGGACCGGCCGCCGATTCCGCCAGATAAACAGCGCCATTTGCACCGGCCCCGAGGCGCTTTAGCAATCTGTACCGGTTTTTATGCCATTTCCCCGTCACAACCGTACCCGGCGGATCATTAAATGGATTCTTCAAAGTATTGTCCGTCATCATGCGTATGATATCCCCTCAGCTTCCTTTTCCGGTCAAAATGGCGGATCGCCTCATGAATGGCCGGCCCTGTCGGCGTAATCCCGCCTGTCTGCAGTTTCGGAAATATGGCCACGAGCGATTCCAGTTTCGGTGTCCAGTCAAGCAGTTTCTCCGTTTCTTTCCTTTTCCCAGGAAATATAAAAACTGAAAATTGGTTATTCCCCATTCGCGCATTCAGGCTTAAAGACAAATCAAGCAAAGCTTCTTTTACAGTCTCGAGCTTCGGTTTCATACTTGCGCTTGTATCGACGAGCACGAGAATGTCCAAATCCACTGTTTCCCCCAGTTCATCTACCACCTCCAACACATCGCCGCGTTTTTCAGGCGGCAGTGCTTCAATGGATCCGTTACTTCCCAAAATATGTTTTAATTCCTTGTTCACGATTCCCTGAATCGTCTGGGTCATCGCTTTCCGAGTGACCATTTGCACGGTTTGCGATAATTGTTTCGTATAGACGATCTGGCTGACGCCACCCCCCGACATGGCGATATTTTGAATTTCCGCTGCCCCTTTTTCATCAATGATATCCCGTTCCATGACGCCAATTACATTAATGGTGATGCCTGCTTCTCTTGCCAATGCCGCAGCTGCAGCCGGATCACCCCCCTGGTTTGAACATCCGTCCGTAATCAGCAAAATCTGTTTTAAAGTGCCTGCATTCATTTTTTCTCCTCCTTGTCATTGACGGCATTTCTTCGTTTTTACCATCATCGACAATCGGGAGAAAATATATACCGTTGCCTTCCGCTTCTTCTATATGGCACGGACATTTAAGAGATCATTTTTTTCCCTTTGCTAACGGGGATGGCCGCCCATTTCGGCGTGTTGTGTTTGATTTTTGCAACGACGACCGTCATATCATCTTCAATTAAACCGGATCGCGAGCGGATCACTTCTTCTATGAGCAGGTCGGCAATTTCCTGGGGATTTTCCGTTTCCAGCTCCCGGATTTTCCGCTTGATCCATAATTCCGGGTTTTCAATGTAACGCGGGCCTTCCAAAATCCCGTCACTCATCATGATTAAAATATCACCGGCTTTCAGCTGCCGGGAAACGACATCCACATCAAATTCCTGGATCATGCCCATCGGCAAGTTCCCAGATTCAATTTTGATCACTTTATCGCCGCGTTTAATAAAGCTCGGCGTTGATCCAATTTTTAAAAATTTGCTGCTTGCATCCTGCAGGTCGATCATCGCCAGATCAAGCGTGGAAAACACTTCTTCCTGCGTCCTTAGCGCCAGAATGGAGTTCACCGATTTGATGGCAATCTTTTCTTCTATGCCCGATTCTAAAATCTGCCGCAAGAGCCTGAGCGTCTCATTGCTTTCATGATGGGCACGCTCGCCGTTTCCCATGCCGTCGCTGATAGCAATGGCGTACTTTCTTGAGCCAAGCTCGATCATCGAATAACTGTCACCGGATATAAAACCGCCTCCTTTTGCGGCATGCGCCACACCGGTGTCGACGACAAATGCCCTGGCCGAACGGAATGTCACATAGCCAAGCCCGCCCGACTGCGAACTGAACTCTTCTTTCTGGACAACAATCGTTTCTCCTAATATATCGGAAAGCATCGGCGCGATGATCTTTTCGCATTCGCCGTAGCCACTGTACTGCGGCAAGGTGATATCAATGTCAATATTGCCCGACTCTAGGCTGTAAATTTCGACCTGGTCAATATCGAGCCCGAAATCCTGTAATGACTCGAGGATCATTTCTTCCTGCCGCTGGTGGTTCTCGCGCTCCCGCTGAATTTCCTTTGCAAAATCTCCCATGACTTCCGAAACGCCCTGCAGCTGTTCTGCGACAATTTTCCGGCTTTCTTTGATCATTTTTTTGAATTTTTGATTGGCCTGGTAAAATGTCAATTCCTGGTTGATCGCATCTTCCACTTTTTGGGCCCTGACACAATGTTTCTCCAATTCGCGATGAGCACGCCTCGAAACCGCGCCGTCCCTTTCACTCAGGTCCTCCATCGTCATTTTCATCAAATCATACGTCTTATCAAAGTTTTTCGCCCAGCACTGCTCTTTTTTGAAGCAGGTCTGGCATGTCCGTTCCGTGACATTGCTGAAAAAATAATCCAGATCCCGCTCACGGTCCTCCTCTTCTTTCGTATGGTCATACTGCGAAAAGCTTTTGGAAAGCGCCTGGAAAACGGACGAGAACTGCTCCACGCGGTGAACCGTCACATCGCGCACTTTCCTTAAATACTGCTGCTGCTCCTTCATATATTCGGCTGTCCCCGGGATATGCCGCGCCATTTTTGCCGTAAACGGGGACGGCGTTAAAAAGAAAAGGGCAATGCTCACGCATGTTTCATACAGCGCGGCGCTTAAAGACGCCCCGGACTCGCCGTACATCGTAATCAGCAGGGTCGCAACAAGCATCCCGGCAGCCGCCCCCCCGCGCTTCCCTTCCTTTAACAATCCGCACAGGAGCCCTGCGAACGCAAGCAGGCTCATTTGATAAAAGCTGGACACGTTGGCAAGGCTGAAAATGAGACCGGTCACAACCCCGACAGTGGAACCGACCGTCGCGCCGCCGACAAACGCAAACAGGAGGACAAGATAGCGCGAAAAAATATGCTCAACGGACAACCCGTTCACCGTCCAGCCGATTGTCCCGGTCAAAACGGACGCGAGCACAATGATGAGACTGACGACTTCCTCCGTTTTTAATGTTTTTTTTCGTCTTGTTTGTGATAAGATTGGAATGCTTTGCATAAATATCATGGTAAGGATAAAGGTTAAGCACGATTCCACACCCGCCATCAGGCCGTCATAAAAAGAGAGCTGGAACTGCTGCTGAAGATAAAGGTAAGCGCATTTTGAAACAAGCGAGACAGCAAAGATGTAAAAGGGCAGCACCCGGGTTTCCTCTTTATGGTATTTGCCGAACAACCTGAATACAAGAATAAAGAGGATGGTCGATGCGAGCGTGTACATCCCGTTCGCAACAGATAATGTTAATCCGCCCGCAGTGAGCCCGAGCAGCGTGATGGGCGCCTTATCCCGCTTCATCACATAGACAGCTGCAAAAAACGGCAATGCAAACGGCGTAAAGTGCGACAAGATAAGGGCCCTTCCCAATAAAAAGCCAATGATCAAAAGACTGATCCCTTTTTGGATAAACAGGGATTCAAATTTTCCCCGGAGCTGCTTCCATCCTTTTGCAAACTCTTTTTTTGTTTCCTCAAGATCCACATGGCCCCCCTGTTCCATCATCCCGCGCTCAACTTTCCCCAAATTCATCATAAACTCCCCCTCATCACTTTGATACAAGCAATTATAAAAGGACAAGTTTTAAAAGTTTGTCAAAATTCCAATGCAGTCCAAAAGAAAAGTTCGACTTTTTCCACAAATATGCGATGCATTTTACAATTTTTTTCAAAAAGAGCAGTTGACAAATGGGTGCGGTGCCGTTATTATAGAAAATGTGCTTTTTCATTTAAGCCATGGCGGCGTAGCTCAGCTGGCTAGAGCGTACGGTTCATACCCGTGAGGTCGGGGGTTCGATCCCCTCCGCCGCTATATCTGTTTTGAAAAAAAACCGGCCCGTTCAAGGCCGGTTTTTTTCGTGTGATTCGGCGATTTTTGTCCGAAACAGCAAAAAGAAAAAGCGGATCCGACAAACATTTCTGTTTGAACCGGTTCCGCCCTCCAATTTAAAGCAAATGATACGGATATATGAGTCAACTAGACAGCAAGTTAGCCTCTTCTCGCGCCGCGGCCGCCGCGTTTTGATTCTGTATTTCGTTTGAGCGAAGACAGGCGATCTTCACTGTCTTTCAAAAAGCGCGCCATTTTGGATTCAAAATCTTCTTTTCCGCGGTTATTTCCCCGGCCATGCCTTTGCGGCCGATGGGAATGGGACTGGGATTGGGATTGCTGCGCCTGGTCTTTCGCCTTGCGGATCGACAAACCGATTTTCCCGTCTTTTTCGACATTCAGCACCTTTACTTCAACGATATCGCCGACTTTTAAATGGTCATGAATGTCTTTTACATAGTTATCAGCAACTTCACTGATATGAACCAGCCCGGTTGAGCCGTCCGGCAATTCGACGAAAGCCCCGAAATGCGTGATGCCTGTTACTTTACCTTGTAACTTGCTGCCTGCTTCAATTGACATAAAAAAATTTTTCCTCCTTAAAAGATAAAAAATCAACCTTTAACATATTATAACGAACATGAAAAAAGAGTGTCAATAAGACACGTCTTCTTCTTGAGTATTCTTTTTGGAATCAGGCAAATTAAAAATGATCTCCCCTTTTTTGGAAAGGAAATATTCGCTACGGGCGAGTTTTGCAATATAGTCATCATCTTTCAGTTTCTTAATCTCGCTTCTGAGCATCGCCTGCTGCTTGTCAATGTCCCTTACTTGATGCACTAGCTTTGCTTTTTGTTCTTTTTTTGCCGCGAGCTGTGCGTTCCGTGAGACCAGGGTGGAGACGAGCAGTGCGGAAACAAGCACTGCCATAACACCGAAAAGCGCCAATCGCCGGAAAAGCAGCTTACGCCTTCTCACCAGTACTTTTTCTTTGACCGATTGCTGTTTTATATAAGCATTGTCCATTGAAGCAATATTGCGTCCCAACATACTCCCTCCTAAAAAGCCCTAGGCAGAGCGGAAAGTATAGCCACCGGGCTTATCTTTTAAAAAACCTGCCAATCCGGTTTTTCAGTTTGATAAACTTATTCTGGATTGTTTTCCATAATCCTGCCGTTTTCTTAAAAAAACGTTCAAAAGAGGCGCGCAGCGGATTGATGCGCCATAAAAAAACACCCAGTACGGAAAACGGTTTAAGCCCGGTCTTTAATATCCATATTACCATTTTTGCCATCATTTTTACAATCGTATAAAGCAATCGCCCTGCGCCGAGAAAAAGGGCAAACAAAAGAAGGACAAATCCTTTGGCCGGGCGGAAAACAAGAAGCCGGAACATGCCGGCTGTAAACCGGCCGATGCGGCGTGCTGCCTGGATGCACCATTCCAACAGCTTCAAGTACCCGTTTTTGAATAATGCCTGGTAAGCGGCAAACCCGCACAGGAGGGCGATAAAAATATAAAACCGGACTTCCCCAGCGTTTACCAGGAACAGGACATAAAACAGCAGCAGGCTCTGGCACAGCCAAAAAAGAACATCATGGACAAAGACAACCCAGCGCTTTCTTTTCCGTCTTTGCAAGAAACGGTTATACGTATCAAGGGTGCCGCCGAAAAAGCTTCCCATCGCGATCATGGCAAGCATCGTATAAAATTGCACGCTCAGGCTCATCTAAACAGCTTGCTAAAGAGTCCCTTAGCTTTCTCCCCGTGATGGTCATCCAAATAAACAAGATCAAACACTTTTCCTTTTATCGAGACGACCCCTTTGTCAACATCCAAGTTTTTCATTTGCAAATTCTGCCCGCGAATGGCGAGAAAGCCCATCACCGTTTCCAGCAAAAACTCCTCATTGTCAAAGCTTTCCACCTGCTTCACGCCGGTAATATCCAGCAGCTTGCGGCCGCGCATTATCACATCGTGTTCCTGGAGAACCGGTTTGCTTGCTTGCGGTGTATTATAAAAGTCACTCATCCTGATCCCCACTTTCCTTGTCCAAACTTTGTACTATACTATGCCCGTCCGGACAAAAAAAGACCAAAAGGGAACAGCACACGAAACTAAAGCACGGCCATACGAATTCGCACGGACCTCCGGAAACGCCTTCCCGTAAAGCTTCCATTCTAGAACTTTTCGGGTGTGATCCTCTCCCGCACATCCCCAGGGCGCGCATTCTGCCAAAAAAATAAAAAAGGCGTCCATAGCCGGTTCATGGCTTCGGACACCCTGAAACATTTTTATTCATTGACCCGCGTTTCACTGATCATCGTGTACATGCCAGCGGCGTCTTCTTTTTTTGTCGACTCCCTTAAATTCTCCACTTTCACCTTGACCACTTTCTGGCCGAAACGGATGGTCAGTTCATCCCCTGTCTTCACGTTTGAACTGGCTTTTGCCTGGACGCCGTTGATTTCGATTCTGCCCTGGTCGGCAACTTCTTTTGCAAGCGTACGCCGTTTGATCAGCCGTGAGACTTTTAAAAATTTATCGAGACGCATTGTCGTGTTTTCCATATCCATCCCTCACTCCCGTTTTTCCTGTTTTTCGGCAGCTTTTATCCGCTCCCAGTTTTGCGCGACTTCTTCAGCGCTTTCAGCTTTCACATTGCCGAACACATGCGGATGGCGCCGGATCATTTTTGAAGCAAGCCCTTCTATCACATCTTCTATCGTAAACATGCCTTCCTCTTCACCAATTTGCGCATGCAGCAAAACCTGGAGCAGCACATCGCCAAGCTCTTCAACGAGGTTGTCCTCATCTTCATTATCAATCGCTGAAAGTACTTCCCCGCACTCTTCAACCAAATATTTTTTCAGCGAAAGATGGGTTTGTGCCCGATTCCATGGACAACCATCCGGCGCACGCAAAGCCGCAATGATTTGCCGCAGCTCGGCGAAATCCCGCAAATCCTGCTCTTTAAGCGGCGGAACGTAGACGCTCGTTAAATTATCGAGCTCAAATCCGCGGTCCAGTTCATACAGCTTCAGCCATTTAACAGCTTCATCCGTACTGCCGGCAGCGCGGACGATGGCCACCTGGTGTTCATCCGGATATTTTTCCATGAGGGCCAGCTTGACTTCAGAAGCCGTCAACGTATCATACACCTGCCCGACTACCAAATGCTGGTTCGTCCGGATGTCGTGCGATTTTAAAGCAGTGCCGTTCATGAGCTGGAAGCCCTCAATCGGATCCACCCTGACAGAAGCGAACAACGCATCGATAAAACTATGCCCGCCTGCGATTTTGATTTCCATCTGTTTAGCCGCGCTTTGTTCGAGCAGAAGCTGGACTGTCCGTTCCGCCACAAACGGATGGCCAGGTACGGCATAAAGAATATCCTCCTGTTCCGCTTCCCGGAAAAGGATCTCCACAATTTCTTCGTATACCGCTTCAAATTGATCGTGGCGCTCGTATACGTCATCAAAAGCCGTATACTTCATCCCTTCCCGTTCAAGTTCCGACACGGTCGGATGTTCTTTTGTCCGCAGAAAAATTTTCCGGTTTGCTTTCAGCTGTCTGTATACACCGAGCGGAAGCTGGCCCATATCCCCGGCCCCGAGACCGGCAACAGTGATGCTATGTTTTTTGTTTTCCAATCCAATTCTTTCCTTTCAGGCCGGCTAATTTTGTTCCAAAAGGCACAAGCCCCCATTCTTCATCCGTCAGCAAACGCAGCCGGGCGGCACAAAATAGAAAAACAGCCGCACCGATCGCCGTCCCCCCCAAAGCAGCCGGGACGCTTGCTGCCCTGCCCGAAAGCCCGTAGGCAAACAGGCGGAGCCAAAGCTGCAAACAAGCGGACATGGCAAAAAGGGAGAGAGCGAGCTTGCCGAAAAATAGAGCCGGCAGCATTTTAACATATGCTTTACCCAATTTTATCATCAATATAAGCGAAATAAACCCTAAAGCGGCGACGGTGGCAGCGGAAGCGCCCATGGTCCCGAAACGGGGAACCCACACCTCGTTTAACCCATATTTCAACAAGACGCCTGCTGTAATGGCAACTGCAGGGGTGTACACCTTGCCCATTCCCTGCAGGATGCCTGAAAAGGTTAAAATCCAGGTGCTGAATAAGATGGAAACCGAAAAAACAGACAGCACAGCTGTTCCCGCGCTGCTTTCAAACAACATCGTATTGGCAAACGGCATGATCCCAATCAGTCCAACTGCAGCGCCCGCGCCGATCGCCGTGCTGATTTTTAAAGCAGCCTGTACCTGTTTTTCAAGGCTTTTTCGCCTGCCCTTCTTATATTCAAGTGCAATTACCGGGACAAGGTTCAGGGCAAAGGAGGACGCTGCCACTGTTCCAAGCTGCAAAAACGGCTGTCCGCGGTCGTAGATGCCTTTCAGTTTTTTTGCCGCTTCCGCCCCCCAGCCGGCGTCTTTTAACAACGCGTAAAGATGGAGGGAATCGACAAATTGGAACAAAACGAGGACAAGGCCGCTGATACAGACCGCAATCCCGCTGCAAAACAGGGAGCGGGCCGCCTGCTTTACGTCGTTCCATTCAAGGAGCTGGGCTGCCTTTTCCTGTCTGCCGCCCTTTACCAGATAAAATACAAGCACTGCCGCAGACACCGCACCTCCCAGCACGGAACCGAACACGGCCCCTTGTCCGGCTGCATAAAGCGAAAAACCGCCGCGGACCAGCCAAAAGGAAAGAAGAAGAATGGCCGCAACCCGGACCGTCTGTTCGAGTACCTGGCTGAGCGCAGTCGGCACCATCCTTCCCTGTCCCTGATAAACACCCCTGATCGCGGAAATCAACGGCATCAGCAAAAAGGAACAGGAAACCGTCCGGATAAGCGGAGAAAGACGGGGATCCCCCATCCATGCCGCCAGCTTCCCTGCAGTGAAAAAAACGGCAAGAAACAATCCGGCACCGAATAAACCGAGGATGAGGAACACCGCGTTTAAAAATGTGCGGTGGCTGTTTTCGCCCGCTGCTTCCCGTTCCGCCACCATTTTGGAAACGGCAACCGGAAAACCGGAAGAGGAGAGTGCCATCACAATCCCGTAAATCGGATATACTTGCTGATAAATATAAAAACCGACATCGCCGACAATATTTTGGAACGGCACGCGGTAAACTGCACTGAGGATTTTTGTAATGACGGATGACAAGGTTAAAATCAGAATGCCTTGAAAAAGCTTTTTTGACTCATGATCCTGCTGCACGTCTTTTCTGCCTTTCACACGGCCGCCACACCGTACGTAGAATAAAATCGAATGTATTATACCATAAAAAGGGATACAAGACGCGCCTTACAGACAACCTGCAAAAAAACAGATCAAAAAACGCAGACCCTTTGCCTGCGTTTTTTTGGCGTACGTGAAAATAAATGATGACAAAAGAGTCGTGGAAAAAACGGGAGAAAAGCCTTATTGTTCCATCTGGCGGGCCAGGAATCCGGCAGCCGTTTCCGCCGATTTCTGTTCCACTTCCCCGAGCGTGCGGTCTTTAGAAAAAATGGCGACAGCACCGATCGGATCGCCGCTTGCGACAATTGGAGCAATCGTATAAGAAGCCAGTTCCTCCTCCACACCGTCCACCAGCGCCGTTTTTCCTTTTTCTTTTGATAAAACCGGCATTCTGTCCTCCATGACTTTTTCGATCACTTCACCGTTTCTTTTATTTAAATATTCTTTTTTTGAACCGCCGCTGACTGCAATCACGGCATCCCGGTCACAGATCAGGACAGGGCTCGTTAAACTGTCATACAGCGCTTCGGCATACTCCTTGGCAAAATCACTTAATTCACTGATCGGCGAATATTTTTTCAAAATGACTTCCCCGTCGCGGTCCACAAAAATTTCAAGCGGGTCCCCTTCACGGATACGAAGCGTCCTTCGTATCTCTTTCGGGATGACAACTCTGCCTAAATCATCAATACGACGAACAATACCAGTTGCTTTCATTTAAAGTTGCCCTCACTTTCATCAGATGATTTTTTTCCATCCTCAGATGGCTCTTGAATCCTTTACCTGCGTTGACATTAGTATCTTTCATCTGGCAAGTTCTATACATCATGAACGTTTTTTGTACAATTGCTATCGATTGGATTGATTTCCAATTCTTCTCTATCTTTTTCCCAAAAATTTTCCCTGGCAAACCTAAAGAACCGTAAAAAGCACGGAACAAAAGAAACCATTGTTCCGTGCTTTTACAAACGGGCCTTTACCAAAAAACCGCCAGCCCTTTAGTTTTTTGCTTGCATCTTACCGGGAAGCGCTCGTCGTTTCGGCCCTTAGAAAGGCGCCCCGCAGTTCCCGGATCATTTCCGTGCAGGTGTAAAGCCACTCATGGCCCTTGCTTTTTTTAATATCCAGCGTAATTTTCAGCTGATTGCCTTCCATGCCGAATCCGGCTGAACGCCCGTATTGTCTCACAATGTCCACGACTTTCGGGCCGTTTACCTGTTTCGAGCCTTTTTCGGACATTAAAATCGTGATCAGTTGTTTGTTTTGTTTAATCGATGAAAGCATTGCTTCTTTGGCGTATACTTTCATTTCCGCAATCGTAAACAGGTCGCTTACCTGCTGCGGATAATCGCCGAAACGGTCAATCATCTCTACTTTTAATTCTTCGATATCTTCAAGCGTCTCGATGCCCCTGAAACGTTTATACATTTCAATTTTCTGGTATCCGTCTTTTATATAGGCATCCGGAATATACGCATCAATTTCGAGTTCGACTTCAAATGGCGGCAGTTTTTCCTCTTCGCCGTCTGCCCCTTTCCGCGCTTCGATCGCTTCCTTCAACATTTGCGAATACAAATCGAAACCGACTGAATCGATGAACCCGTGCTGTTGTGCGCCCAGCAAGTTGCCGGCGCCGCGGATGGACAAATCGCGCATCGCAATTTTAAAGCCGGATCCGAGTTCCGTGAATTCTTTAATCGCCTGCAGCCTTTTTTCCGACGCTTCCGCCAGCACTTTGTCTTTTCTGTACGTAAAATAAGCATATGCCACCCGGTTGGACCGCCCGACACGCCCGCGCAGCTGGTATAACTGCGACAGTCCCATCCGGTCCGCATCATTGACGATCAAGGTGTTGACATTCGGGATGTCCACGCCCGTCTCAATAATTGTCGTCGTCACAAGCACATCGTATTCGCCTTCAAGAAAACCAAAAATGACCGATTCGAGCTGAGATTCTGTCATCCGGCCGTGGGCATACGCCACGCGCGCATCGGGAACAAGCCGTGCAATTTCTTCCGCCTTCCGCTCAATATCTTCAATCCGGTTATACAAAAAGTAAACCTGCCCGTCCCGTGCCAGTTCACGTTCGATCGCTTCCCGCACCATCTGGTCATTATACTCCAGCACGTAAGTTTGTACCGGGAAACGGTTCTCAGGCGGCGTTTCAATTACAGATAAATCGCGTACGCCGACCATGGACATATGCAGCGTCCTTGGGATTGGTGTTGCGGTCAAGGTCAGCACATCGACATTCGTCTTTAATTTCTTGATTTTTTCCTTATGGCTGACACCGAACCGCTGCTCCTCGTCAATGATCAAAAGGCCCAGATCATGGAACTGGATATCTTTTGAAAGCAGCCGGTGCGTCCCGATCACCATATCAATTGTCCCGTTGCGCAAGCCTTTTATTGTTTCATTCTGCTCTTTACGCGTCCGGAAACGGCTCAACAGCCCGACTTTTATCGGATAGCCATGGAACCTTTCCGTGACCGTTTCAAAATGCTGCTGGGCAAGGATGGTGGTCGGTACAAGCATGGCCACTTGCTTGCCGTCCATCATTGCTTTAAAAGCGGCGCGGATCGCCACTTCTGTCTTGCCGTAGCCGACATCCCCGCACAACAGACGGTCCATCGGCTTCTCTTTTTCCATGTCCCGCTTGATTTCCTGGATCGACCGGAGCTGGTCTTCCGTTTCTTTATATGGAAAAGCCGCCTCGAATTCACGCTGCATATCCCCATCCGGAGAAAAGGCAAACCCTTTTGATGCTTCCCTCTCCGCATACAATTTGACAAGGTCGTCCGCGATATCCTGGATGGATGACTGGACTTTCCGTTTGACCCGTTTCCATTCGCTGCCGCCCAGCTTATAAAGTTTCGGCTCTTTTCCTTCCGAACCGACGTATTTTTGGACAAGGTCGATCTGGTCAACCGGCACATACAGCTTATCCGAACCCTGGTACTTAATATGGAGATAGTCTTTATGGACGCCGTTGATTTCAAGCGTCACAATCCCTAAATATTTCCCGATCCCGTGGTTGACATGAACCACATAGTCCCCAACATTCAGCTCGGAATAGTTTTTAATCCGCTCAGCATTGGACAACTTTTGCCGGCGCGTTTTTTTCTTCGCCTTTTTATTAAAAAGTTCTTCTTCCGTAATAACGGCAAGCTTGCACATTGGCAGCTCAAAACCGGTGTTCAGGTTCCCTTCCGCCACCTGGATATGCCCCGGGATAAGATCTTCCGCCACGTAAGCAGCTTCAATCTCATAATCTTCCAGCACACTTTGGATTTTTTCAGCCCGGTTTTTGTCCGCACCAAGGAAAACTACCGTAAAACGGCCTTTCTTCCAACGTTCGATTTCCGCTTTCAGCACATGCATCTGCCCGTGGAACGACTGCATCGGCTTGCAAGCGATATTCACAATGTTTTGCGGATTTGTATTTTGGATATGACGCAAAAACAGTGACAAATAGATTTTCTTCCATTTTTTTCCCGACAGCAGTGTATCTAAGGCGTGGGAAACGGCCAAATCATAAATCATTTTGCCTTCTTCCACCATCGCCGTATACCACTCAGCTTCTTCTTTATCGAGGCGCTCCTGCATTTCCTGAATCCGGCCGAACTCATCCAAAAATAAAATGCCGGCTGTTTCCACATAGTCTAAGAGACTGGCAGGCTGGTCATATAGAATCGATAAGTATTTAAAGATTTGATCGGGTTTTTCCCCGTTTTTCAGCTTTTCAATGTCAAAACTAATATTTTGGGCAAGCAGTTGTTTTACCTGATCATCTTTAATTTTTGCAAGTGTTTTGCTGAGCCCTTCTTTTACCGTTTCAGCCGCTTTCATAAGCGAAAGACGGTCTGCCGGATATTCCGTCGCCGGTCCGATGGAGACAGCAGAAAGTTTATCCCGGGAACGCTGGTCGTCAGCGGAAAACGTCCGGATGGAGTCTACTTCCGTATCAAATAATTCGATCCGGACGGGGTCTTCTTCTGTCAGCGGGTATATATCAAGAATCCCGCCGCGCACACTAAAATCTCCCGGTGAATCGACCATATCCGACCGGGTGTAACCCATTTCCACAAGCATTTCCAATACGTGATCAAGCTCAATTTCTTTTCCTGTTTCGACGTGCAGCTGGTACTTTTCCCAAACCGTTTTCGGCGGCAAAATTTTCCGCAATCCGGCCATCGGGACAACGATCAGGCAATTTTTCCCCGATAGCAACGCATTCAGCACCTCTATCCGCTGGGCCATCAGCTCGGGGCTTGCCACACCCAGTTCGGCCGCAATCAGTTCATTTGCGGGATACAGAAATAAGGCGCTTTCATCCACAAATTGCAGGAGATCATCATACAACTTTTGCGCCTGTAATAGATTATAAGTTAACACAATGGCCGGCTGTTCCGTTTTTTGATAGACCGAAGCAATAAAAGCGCTACGGGCGGAACCGGACAACCCGGAAACAAGCTGCTCTTTCAGGCCGGCCGTTGTACCGCTTATGACCGATTCTGCTTCCTTGTGTTCAAGGATCATTTTTTGTATTCCGTCCAAAAAGGGCCAACTCCTCTCTTGATCCGATTTCCCTTTCTCTACTATTCACACTGTTTTGTAAAATTTAAACAGGAAGGGGCTGCAGAAAGCATAAATGTTCCTGCAGCAAAACAGAAAAATGCTTTGGACTCCTTCCAAAGCGGATTATTGGATTAAATAGCCGTATTGATGAAATGCGGGTTCGCGTTCAAATGAATCCTGGCATTCTTCGCAAATTGACTGGATGCGGACGCTCCCGTCTTCTTGAGGAAGTACCATTTCCTGCCGCTCCTCATCCGTCAAAAAGAAAAGTCCCATCCGGTCTGCTTCGATGTCCGTGATGGTGCCAATTTTTGTGCCGCAGTGCCGGCAATAGTAATGAACGGCCATCTTCCGGCCCCCTTTTTCATATCGTCCTTATATAGTATGGGCGCAACGGGAAGGGGTTATTCGTTTTTTTATAAAAACGGAAGAAATGGCCGCGGAATTTCGCGCAGATTCCCCATATTCCGCATCGATACGACTCAATTATAAAGGTTCATCACGACCGGGAACGGCTTTTCCAACCAGGCTTCGCAAGCATCGGCGCCTTTTTCAACCGCCAGCTGCATTTTCTCCCGGTCCTCTTTTGAAAAACGGCCGAGCACATAATCCGGCATATAGGCATCTCTGTCCGGCCGCCCGATACCGATGCGAATCCGGTTAAATTCCTGTGTTCCAAGATGGTGGATGATGGATTTGATTCCGTTATGGCCGCCGGCGCTTCCTTTTTGCCGCAGGCGGATTTTGCCGGGCGGAAGATCAAGGTCATCGTAGACGACGAGTAAATCTCCGGTGCCAAGGCGGTAATAATCCATGACTGCTTTGACCGACTCACCGGATAAATTCATATATGTCATCGGTTTTAAAAGCAGCACTTTCCCGCTGTTTACAGTTGTTTCTGCACACAGCCCCTTGAATTTCGACTGTTTAAAAGGGGCCTGCAGCCGTTCTGCAAGCAGATTGACCACTTCAAAACCGATATTATGCCTTGTATGTTCATATTGGGCTCCCGGATTTCCAAGCCCGACAATACATTTCATATTCACACCCCGATTGATTCATTCCTTGCTGAAATGAAATAAGCTGCTGAGGAAAACCACCTGTAGCGTTTTTAAGGGACAGCAAGACCAGGCATCATGTATACCGTGATGCCTTTTTAGCAAACAGGCAATCCGTTTCGGGCAAAAAACAAGCGCGCCCGTTTTCTTCGTGCCGGTTTCTCTATACGTAAAAACCCTATTTTAATTATCCACGAAGACAGATAAAAGTGCAAGCAGGCCGGACTACGGGCATATGACAAGTTTTTCCCGGAATGACGGGAACAATGCAAGACATGATCTTCCATGCCCTTGAAAATAAAGGAACGGAACAAGTGGCGCATTTTTGTGCCCCAATCATTTCCCCCGGCAAGCTTGCGCTGTGCTAAAGGAATGGCAAACTTTTTTTAAAAATTCATGCATAATAGGTCGGGTGCATTGCTTTCTTAGCAAAGGATTTGGCATAACGGCAAAAAAAGGCGTATCCTCATACGCCTTTTTTCATAAACCCGGATGTTATGCTTCGCTTGTTTCCCGTCCTTCAAGATTTTCAGGCGTCCCTGACTCCTGCTGTTCGCCAGTGCTGATTTCTTCTTCCTGACGAGGCGGCAGAACGGAGCAAATCGTTTCCGTATCTTCATGATTGATGGTAAATCCATACTTTCCGCGGATGTCCGCAACCGTAATGTTTTCATTCACTTGCAAATTGGAAACATCCACCGTAATGGCATCAGGAATTTCATCCGGTTTTGCCGTAATCGACAATTCATGCAGTGCCTGCTGCAGCACGCCACCGTCTTTTACGCCGGCACTTTCTTCCGTAAGGACGACGCGCACAGTAGCATCGACATCTTCCGACATATTTACGGCAAGAAAATCGACATGAATGATTTTATTTTTCAAAGGATCGGTTTGTACTTCATGGACCATCACATTCCGCTGTGTCCCGTTCACATTCAAGGAAAGCACCGCATTTCTTCCGTTTTCACGCAATAATTTTTCAAACTCAGTGTCATTGACATAAACCGGTGTATTTTCCGTCTGGTAGCCGTAAACAACGCCCGGTATGTAGCCGTTTCTTCTTAACCGGCGGCTGGAAGAATGGTGTTTATCCTCTCTTTTTTTTGCTTCAAGTACCTCTGCCATAAATGTTGACCTCCTAATGTTTAAGCAAACATCAAATATATCTTTACCCTGTCATTATCCATTATAAACCTGTTTTGAAAAAATAGCTTAAAATTACCGATATAACGCAGGCTTTTCCCGATTTGCAGATTGCGTGCTCTTCTTGTGAATACTTGGACTGCTTTCTGAAATAATTTTCGCTGGAATGCTGTCAAATATCGAACAGCGGGCTTACGGACTGGTCTTCATGCACACGGATAATCGCTTCACCCAAAAGCGGAGCTACAGACAATTCAACCAGTTTTTCACTTTTTCTTTCTTCCGGAATGTTAATGGAATTGGTCGCCACCAGTTCTTTAATCGGGGAATTGTTAATCCGTTCAATTGCCGGCCCGGATAAAACCGGATGTGTGCAGCTGGCGTACACTTCTTTTGCGCCGCTTTCAATCAACGCTTTTGCCGCAAGCGTAATCGTGCCTGCCGTGTCAATAATATCATCAATAATGATGCAAATTTTCCCGTCCACATTTCCAACAATATTCATCACTTCGGCCACATTCGGGCGCGGGCGGCGTTTGTCGATAATGGCGATCGGCGTTTTTAAACGTTCAGCCAGTTTGCGCGCACGGGTGACACCGCCATGGTCAGGGGAGACGACCACGATATCTTCCGCCTGAAATCCTTTATCTTCAAAATACTTTGCAATAATTGGAACGCCCATCAGGTGGTCAATCGGAATGTCAAAAAACCCTTGGATTTGCGGGGCGTGCAGATCGAGGGTAATGACCCTTGTTGCACCCGCTGTTTCGAGAAGGTTCGCCACCAGTTTTGCGGTAATCGGTTCACGTGCACGCGCTTTTCTGTCCTGCCGTGCATATCCGTAGTAAGGGATCACAAGATTAATGGTCCGCGCCGACGCCCGTTTTAAAGCATCAACCATAATTAGAAGTTCCATCATATGTTCATTGACAGGATCGCTTGTCGACTGTATCACATAAACATCGCAACCGCGGATGCTTTCTTCAATATTGATCTGGATTTCCCCATCGCTGAATTGTGAAACGGAACATTTTCCAAGTTCAACTCCGACAACGTTGGCAATTTCCCTGGCAAGTTTCGGGTTGGAGTTCAGGGTGAAAATCTTTAAATTCGGATCTAAATACTGGTTAGACATGATGGACCTCCAATTATTGTTGTTTATGTTTTAACTTCTGGACATAATTTTCCTTGTTCACCTGGCGTGCGCGCGCAATCGACAATGCTTCGCCCGGTACATCGTCTGTAATGGTCGAGCCTGCTGCAATATAAGCATTTTCCCCGACCGTAACCGGCGCAATCAGATTGGAGTTGCACCCGACAAACGCGCCGTCTTCAATAACCGTTTTAAATTTATGTTTCCCGTCATAATTCACTGTGATCGTGCCGCAGCCGATATTGACACCTGCCCCGACTTCCGCATCGCCGATGTACGTCAAATGGGATGCTTTGCTGCCCTTGCCGACGGTTGATTTCTTCACTTCCACAAAATTGCCGATCTTCGCTTCATCGGAAATCGAGGAGTCCGGCCGGATATGGGCGTACGGGCCGACATGGACAGAAGCGCCAATTTCACTATTTTCCGCAACAGACTGCCTGACTTCTGTTCCGTTTCCGATCACGCAATCTGTAATGTCGGAATTCGGGCCGATTTTGCAGTCTTCCCCGATGACCGTTTTGCCGGACAGCTTTGTCCCCGGGTAGATCACCGTATCCTGCCCGATTTCAACATCCGCTTCAATGTAAGTTTGCCGAGGGTCGAGGATGGTCACGCCGTTTCGCATATGGCGTTCGTTGATGCGCTTTCTCATGATCCTTTCCGCTTCCGAAAGTTGCACCCGATCATTGACACCTAACGTTTCTTCGATACTTTCTGTCTTGTAAGCCACAACTGTTTCCCCTTGCGATTTTAAAATGCCTACGACATCAGGAAGATAATATTCGCCTTGAGCATTGTCGTTTGAAACATGTTTCAATGCTTCAAAAAGCGCCCGATTGTCAAAGCAGTAAACGCCTGTATTGATTTCCTTTACCTGCTGTTCTTCGGGGCTCGCGTCTTTATGTTCGACAATTTTTTCCACGAAGCCTGCCGCATTGCGGATGATCCGTCCGTATCCGGCAGGGTCGGGGGCCGTTGCTGTTAAAATGGTCACTTTTGCCTGTTTCCGTTCGTGTTCCTCAAACAGAGCCTTTAAGGTTTCCGCCTGAAGGAGCGGCGTATCCCCGCAAACCACCAAGGTAGTCCCGTCCTTGTTGCCGAGAACCGGTTCTGCCTGCAGGACGGCATGCCCTGTGCCCAGCTGTTCTTCTTGCAGGACAAAAGCGGTTTTTCCTTCCAGGCAGGAGCGGACCTGTTCTGCACCATGCCCGATAACCGTCACAATCTTATCCGTTTCAAGCTGTAAAACTTGGTCTGCAACATGTTCAACCATGGGTTTCCCGCAAACAGGATGCAGCACTTTGTACAATTTCGACTTCATGCGAGTACCCTGGCCGGCAGCCAAGATTACAGCGAATCTGTTTGTCATTTATGATCCCCCAATAAACCTTATTATCCATAAAAAAATATATCGTAAATAAGGGCATATTTCAAGGAAAGGCAGCAAATTACAATTATTGGGAATGTTGGAGCAAGGACGGGGGGAATTGTTAGCCCTTTCTATTCATTTAAATCCCATACTTTGTTTGCATTCGAAAATAACGTTTTCAAGTCTTCCTTATTTTCCATAATGACTTTCTTGGCTATCGCGTCACTTTTATCTACAGGTTCCAGTTTTTCATTCACATAAATTTCATAGGCTTCTCCATTTTCTTGCAACCGAACCCCGTATTTATAACCGCCTGTCATGGTTGGCCAAATGATCAAATCTTCCATTTTATCTTTTTGGTCCTCACGGGAAACAGCCAGGTTCCCAGTGAAGCTTAAATAATTTGGCTTTTTCACGCTGTACGTATAGTTGCCTTTCCGCATCGCGTGCGTCCCCCATTTATTTTTCGGTACGGCTTTAACATATTTATGATATTGGATGGTCGTGATCGTGAACCAGCATAAATTCCATAATACAAACAATGTAATGACGATGATAAAAATATATTTTAATCGAAATTTCCTTTTCATAAATTCACCACCCTGTTGCCTTGTTTTTTTAATGTTTCATCGTGCGTCACAAGTATAATGGTTTTACCCTGTCTATTCAGTTGCTTTAAAATGTTTAATACAGCTTCTGCATTTTTCTTATCAAGAGAACCAGTCGGCTCATCGGCAAGGATGATATCGCATTTTTTTAACATTAATCGTGCCAGAGCTACCCTTTGTTGTTCTCCTCCAGATAAAGTAAAGACTTTTTGATTTATTTTATTTTTTAATCCGACTAACGCCAAAGCTTCTTCCATTGATAGGTTCGTTTTGCAGGGACAATAAAATAAATTTCTTTTTTCAATGGTTTGTCTCTTAATTCTGTAATTTGACTTGATAAATAGTGAAAAGCATTGCTGTTGGCTAAAATTCCCGGGTAATGTAAAAAGTTTGAAATATCTGCCAATAAAATTGCGTTGAATTTATCATAAAATTGTTTGTAGAACTTATATTGTACACTCGCACTTTTTTCCAGCGTATTATCGGAAGAACTATTGTTATCAGTAATTTTATAATCCAGTTGGGTGTAATAATAGTCACGATGACGCTCAAAAAATGGTTTTTGTTTGTAATATTGATAAGCGTCATACACCACAGCAATATTGCTGGAAATGATAATGATTGTCATGACCGTAGTTGCTAATTTTAAGACATAATTCATGGATAATAATTTTACGGACCCCCTGGCGTTAGAAAAAGCTTCCTTTAAATTGAAAAAATATAAATTTAAATAAATTAGGGCATTCAATATAAGTAAAATCATAAACATGAGCAGGGAAAGGCGAAACATAAAGAAAACACATGTAAGTTTGGAGAGAACAAAGTAAACTAACAGAAATAATAATATATAGAAACATGTATCTATCACGATATTTTTCCAAACCATACTGCTTATTTTTTCTCCCAAAGTAAACCGGATGATATTTTCTTTTTTCTGTAACATGCAGTCATAAAAAGTTAGCAATAATATTACACTGATCACGAGCAACCATATAAGCAGGGCTTCATTCCTTAATTCGTTGCTTTTAAAACCCTCTTGGGGAAAGTTGCCGGCATATTTATCAATTAAATCGATTTTAAACTGCTTAATATTTTTTTTGCTTCCAATGAGATAAAATGGATTGAAACGATCAATTCCGTTGATATTTTTCAGATGGTGAAAATGGAACACCATATCTTCAAGAAATAGGCTTTTGTATTTTTTTTCAGATATGTTGAGATGACGTTTTATGTATGGCTGGACGCCGGTTGTTCCGTAAATATCAAATTCAGTAAGAAAAGTAGTACGAGGGGAACTGGCGTAAGTAAACACTTCAACATGATTACGGTTGGCGGAATCGATGATATCGTGTATCATTTCTTTCTCTGTTGTGTTCGGCTGCAAATACAGGGTCGTATGATCAAATGGGGTGTAAAAATCATTCAGATAAAAGACGTGACTTTCACTAATAATCATCATGCCTGTAAACAGCAGAAAGAAGCTGATCGTAAATTTAACCGTTTTCAAAACTACCCCTCCGTAGCAATAAATACCAACCATTCATTGTTAAACCCGAAGTTGTACGAGCTGATTCATCTATCCTTTTGTTGCGCTTGATCTTTAGGCTGCGGGGAGGGGCTTGTTGCAGACTGGCTCCGTCCAGTGTACGCTTAGAGTCTGATTGTAATGTTATCAAGCACCCGTCCATCACAACCAGAACAATAACCCGTACAGGCTCATTTATCATTTGGCTGCCTCTCCTTCTACCATATTAACATACATATGAAAATATTTAATCGGTTATGTGAAAATCCTATCCGTGCAAGGCTGCCAAATAGGTCAACGAGGGCAAAAAAGAAGAGCCTTACTGTTGAAGTAGGCTCTTGTTGCAAAAATCTATCAGGACGCGCCAGCTTCTTCAAATTCCACTTGGTCCAATTCCCCTAAACGGTGATATTCCGACAAGACTGCATCATGAATCTTACTGCGCGTACCCGAATTAATGGGATGGGCAATGTCTCTGAATTCGCCATCCGGCGTCCTTTTGCTCGGCATTGCAACAAACAAGCCATTGTTGCCATCAATCACCCGGATATCGTGAATGACAAATTCGTTGTCCATGGTAATTGACGCAATCGCCCTCATCCTGCCCTCCGTATGGACACGGCGCAGCCTTACATCCGTCACTTCCATTCTTTCACCACCTCAAAAGATTTAGGATCATCTTTATTATTCAACACCCTTTTAAAATTTCCTTCTTTTTCAGGAAAAAATTCTAAAATTTTTCATAAGGTGAAAAAATGGAAGCGCATAAAGATCACGGAATAAGCGCAATCACTTCAATTTCGACGCCGGCATTTTTCGGAAGCCTTGCCACTTCAACGCAGGAACGCGCCGGTTTATGGTCCGTAAAATAGGAGCCATAGACATCGTTTATTTTGGCAAAATCGTCCATGTTTTGAATAAAAACTGTCGTTTTGACAACCGTATCAAAAGAGGCCCCGGCTGCCTCAAGCACCGCTTTTAAATTTTCCATTACCTGGCGGGCCTGCGCTTCAATGCTGCCTTCCACAAGCGTGCCGTCCGGTCTTAGCGGAATCTGCCCCGAACTGAAAAATAAATTTCCTGCTACAACGCCCTGTGCATACGGCCCGATTGCCGCAGGCGCCTGATTTGTTGAGATGGTTTTCATTCCTTTAATCCCCTCCGAACAAGCTGACTTTTGAAAAATAATTCCCTTCCACTACTTTGATCTGCTGACTGCGGACATCGACATCCCTTAATTTCACAAGCGACACATAATCATCGACAAGCCGTTCTTTCGTGTCTTCCGATTCAACCAAAACGCCGATGCCCGAAACGGAAGCATCGAATTCTTTCAGCAAGTTGATCATGCCGTTAATCGTTCCGCCTGCTTTCATAAAATCATCGACAATTAAAACGTTTGCGCCTTCCCGCAGGCTCCTTTTCGAGAGGACCATCGTCTGGATCCGTTTCTGCGATCCGGAAACATAGTTAATGCTGACAGTCGGTCCTTCCGTCACCTTGCTGTCATTGCGGACAATCACAACCGGAACATTTAAATAAGCCGCTGTTGCCATTGCAATCGGGATTCCTTTTGTCGCGACCGTCATAATCGTGTCAATCTCCCTGTCCGCAAATGCGGTTGCCAAAAGCTTCCCGACTTTGCTGACGACCTGCGGGCTGCCGATCAGGTCTGTCATATACAAATAACCGCCCGGCAAAAGCCGGTCCGGATTCTCCATCAGCGTGCAAAGTTCGCTGATGGCCTCTTTTGCTTCCGCCCTGTCTGTGCGCGAAATAAATTTAACGCCACCCGCCGCGCCGGGAACCGTCTGCAAAGTCCCAATGCCCCTTTTCTCGAATGTTTCTTTGATAATCGTCAAATCTTCACTGATGGAAGATTTTGCAGACTGATAACGATCGGCAAAAAAACTGAGGGAAACGAGAATCCTTGGTTTTTCCAACAAATAATGTGTCATATCTACAAGACGTTCACTTCGCCGAAATTTCACGTCAAAAACCCCCGTCACAATCCGGTCTGTCAAAAATGCCGGTCCCGCTCTTCTTCGTACCAAATCGCACGGCGGCTCCGGAAACACGGATTCAATAACATTAATATACCGCATTTTTTTCTTTTTGAAAACAAAAATCCGTACAATCACTATTTTATATTTAAAATTGTTCGCGTTCTCCAATCATTCTGACAGCAAATACCTGGCCGCAAAATCCCCGGAGGCCGTTATAAATCCGCTGCAGCCGCGAATCGTGCCGCACAAGCCCGAATACTGTCGGGCCGCTTCCGCTCATTAAAACGAGATCCGCTCCGAAACGCTGCATCTGTTTTTTGATTTGCGCCACTTGCGGGTACGCCTTTAATGTGACACTTTCCAGCACATTTCCCGCATGCTTGCATATGCCGGCATAATCACGGGTATAGAGGGCAGCGATCATGCCGGGAATATCTGGATGCACCACTTCATTTAAGTCCAGTTGGCGGTAAATTTCTGCTGTCGACACGCCGATGGACGGTTTCGCCAAAATGACCCAGCAGTTTGGCGGTGCTGGCAGCTTTGTAATATTTTCTCCCCTTCCTTTTGCGAGCGCAGTGCCGCCGTATACGCAAAACGAGACATCCGACCCGATTTCGGCGCCGAGTGTTGCAAGTTCATCTAAGGAAAGGCCGAGATTCCAGAGCGTATTCAGGCCGCGGAGAGTAGCTGCCGCATCACTGCTGCCCCCCGCCAGCCCGGCAGCCACTGGAATGACTTTGTCAATCGCAATCTCGACCCCCTGCCTGACGCCGCACCGCGTTTTCAGAAGCCTTGCAGCCTGGTACGCCAAATTTCTCTCATCATCCGGCACAAACCGGTTTTGCGACACAATTTTAATCTCCTGATCGTGCCGCTCCGAGAGCTCGATATGATCTGCAAGGTCAATGGTTGTCATGACCATTTCCACCTCATGATAGCCATCCTCCCGTTTGCCAAGCACATCGAGCGATAAATTAATTTTTGCCGGTGCCTTGACCAACAACTTCAAATCCTTCACCTACTTCCAACATCCAATCCAGCCGTATTTCCTGCTTCATTTTTCTTATTCTAACATAACGCCCAGCAAATATTTACATCAAAACGCAAATTTCGTAGAACAATAAAAATCGAAATATTGCCTCATGCATCATCCAAAATATGCAAAAGCTGTGGAAATTGTGGTAAAGCCGCCAACTTGTTCAAAGGACGAACATTCGAATATGCAAAAAGCCGGGGAAATTCCCCGGCCCGGCGCCATGCAGTAGTCGCAAAGATTGTCAGGAGTTGCCCGATTGTTTTTCCGAAGCAAGGTGCTCTTCAGCCAGTTCAATGGCACGCTTTACCATATTCCCGGCATCCCGGGCTTTGATGCCGCCCCAACCTTCTTCTTGGACGACATCATAAAAGCCGAGGTCTTTCGCCAGTTCTTCTTTAAAACGTTCAGACATAATCCCTCTTCTTCGGCCCATTAGATAAATTTCCCCCTTTGACGGGAAAGGCAAAAAAATCCCCGCCTTCCCTTTCATTTGGTTGTTATATCCCTGCATGCGCCTCTTTGTAGTATGTACGAAACAAGGTTAGAATATGAAAAAAGCAGCAGCAGGATCATTCCCGCTACCGCCTATAAAATAGAAAACAGCAAACATATGTCTGCTGCCGCTCATCAAACCTCTTGTTGTTTATCCATAAAAACAAGCTGTACTGTTTCTGTCAGGACATCTGCATAGCTGTAGGAAACACGTTCAAAAGCATTTTCCTCCTGGTCTAATTCGATGACAAAAACCGCTGGGTAAGTTTCTGCCAAAACACCGGAACGTTCAATCGTCTTTCTCCTGCCACCATTGGCTCTTAACATTAATCTTTTTCCCAAGTTTGAATCCAAGGATCTTTTAATGTCTGTTAACGTTTTTGGCATTTCGCTCCACCTCACTAGTCTCAATTATAACACAGCTTGCGCTTCCGGTCAAATAAAACATATATTTTATCAGTGATCAAGCCGGTCTGTCAACCATTTTTCATTGCTTCCCTGCCGTTTTTCCAAGGTGAAGGTTTGCATGTTCAGTGTATGGGGCTGCCTTGGGGAAATGTACCACTGATCCAGGCCCATATTCTTATCAATAGGATATGCCAAATGCAATCGAATTATGTAAAATTCTGCAGCCCGGCCCATTTTTAAGGAACCGGGATGGGACCCCGTCAGTCCTCATCCATTGGCTTATACGGCATCCCGGTCCGCAGCACGCCCTTTGTTTCCACGCCTCCCAGTCCTTTTTGCCCTGTCAGTGTATTGCGGAGCACATCCCAAACATTCACTTGTTCCATAAACGAGGTATAACAGATCTTGGCCACAATATAGACCGGATCAAGCGCATGAATATTCACCCGGAGCGGAGAACTGGCAAAATTGGCGCCGGCCTGGATGAGCGATTCAAAATGGGACTGGCATGCGCCTGCAAAAATGACGAGCTGATCCAAATTCGGCACCTTTTTCCTTGCTTCCATCACGGTTCTGACAAAAGATTTTGAATGGCGGTATGCATTTAAATCTGCTTTTTTCCCCTTTGATTTGGAATAGGCATCATGGCCGGTAATCACCAGAATATTCGGCCGGTATTGGTCAAGCAGCGCATGGATGCGAACCGGCATTTCTTTTTCGTAACAATGGACGCCGTAAACTGTCACGCCGATTTTTTCATACAAGTTCATGCATTTTTTTAAATAATGAGGATCGCCGTCCAAATGCAAAACTCTTCCCGGTAGCTGGAAATAACTCAGTTCCTCTTTATAGCCGTGGGTGGCCTCGTACTCGCGTTTTTCCTTCATCAGTTCGATGTCCTGTTTAAACAGTTCAAATGACTGTTCTTCCAAAGAACGAAACGCCTGCGTAATTTTCGATCTTTCCGCAGGGCCAAGGGTGACTAGGTCTTCAAACGGGGCATCCGCGATCAGCCGGACGTCCTCCCCGTACAAAACAGCCACTTTCCGCCCGTTCTGCTCCTGTATATCAATGACCCGGAATAAAATATCACAATTGTAAGACTTCCTTCCAACAATTGCGTTGAGCCTTGCTTCCATTGCCGTCAACTCCATTTGTATCCATCTCTCGCCTGCATAACACTATATATGCACTGCCTTCGGAAATGGTGAAAAAGCCGGGGGAAGCGCTCCCCCGGCTGATGCGACATTTAGGATGATGTGTGAAAAATGGGAAACAAGGCATTGCTTAATGCGGCAAATTCCTCGAGGCTGAGCGTTTCCCCCCTTCTTGACGGTTCAATTTTAAGCTGCTCGAGTACGGAAAGGAGTGTCTCTTTCTTGTCTTTTCCGCCGGGAAGGCCAGCAGTCAAATTATTGATCAAGGTTTTCCGCCGCTGGGCAAAGGAAGCTTTTGCCACCTGAAAAAAGAACGCTTCATCTTTAACCTCGACTTTCGGTTTGTCCCTTTTCACAAGCTTTACCACGGCGGAATCCACATTCGGCTGCGGCATAAAAACCGTTTTCGGCACAATCATCGCCACTTCCGCCGTCATATAATACTGGATGGCAATGGAAAGCGTGCCGTAGTTTTTCGTGCCGGGAACCGCCGAAATCCGGTCGGCCACTTCTTTTTGCAGCATCACGACCATGCCGCGGATCGGATACAGGCCGGTGACAAATTTTAATATGATCGGGGTCGTCACGTAATACGGCAGATTGGCGACAACCATGATATCGTTTATGCCGGCAAATTCCGTTTCCAGCACTTTTCCAACATCGGCCTTTAACACGTCTTCATAGATCACGTTTACATTCGGGTACGGCGCCAGCGTATCTTTCAGGATCGGGGCAAGCCTTTTGTCGATTTCAAAGGCCACGACTTTTTTGCTGCGGCGGGCGAGATGTTCCGTGAGCGCACCAATGCCGGGACCGATTTCAACAACGCCGGACTCTTCCGTTAAATCCGCCGTATCCGTAATATTCCGCAGAATGTTCGGGTCAATTAAAAAATTTTGGCCCAGGCTTTTTTTAAACGAAAATCCGTACCGGTTTAAAATCGCTTTTGTCCGGATGGGGGTGGCAATGTCTTTTTGCAAGTTGATTCCTCCTGTAACACTTTCATCAGAGCATCCCGGAACGTTTCTTTATCGATTTGGAACACCATCAGCCGCTTATGGAGCTGCTTGCCGTTCGTGTATCCGATTTTTAAAAGTTCCCCGATTCTTGCCCTTCTTTGTTTCGCCAGCGGGCCGGCAATCAGACCGGCAGCCATTAAATCATCCCTTGTGATGACTTCCGGCACGGCTTCCTCCATTTGATGCGCCTCCCGTAGCGCTTGCCGGATCGCCGCAGGGTGGGCATGTTCAACCCCGATTCCCCGGTCCTCGGGCGCCCGTGCCTCCTGTTTGGCCAAAAATGCGTGTTTGCAGCCGGGCACTTTTTCCGCGATCGTTTTGCGGATTTTTTCGCCGGGAAAATCAGGATCGGTGAAAATGATGGCGCCCCTTTTTTCCTGGGCAAGGCGGATTTTTTCAATCGTACTTTCCGAAATGGCCGACCCGTTTGTTTCAATCGTGTCGGCATCGAGCGCCCGCTTAATGGCCGCTGTGTCGTCTTTGCCTTCCACGACAATAACCTCTTTTAATTTTGCCATGCGGATAAAACTCGCTTTCTATGCATGATCTTTTATTCTAAACAATTTTTCTGCATTTAACATCGTCTGTTCGGCAACTTTTTCAAAAGGAATGCCTTTAATTTCCGCAATCTGCTCAGCGACCAGTTTCACATATGCCGGCTCATTGCGTTTCCCGCGGTACGGATGCGGGGCAAGATAAGGGCAGTCCGTCTCAACCAAAAGCTTTTCAAGCGGGACCTCGGCAACTACTTCTTTCGGTTTTTTTGCATTTTTAAACGTCACCGGGCCGCCAAGTGAAATGTAGAAATTCATTTTGATGCATTCTTTCGCCGTTTCCGGGCTGCCGCTGAAACAGTGCATAATGCCGCCTGCTTCCTGTGCATTTTCCTCTTTTAAAATTTGCACACAGTCTTCTGTCGCTTCCCGGTTATGGATAATAATGGGCAAATCAAGCTTTTTGGCGAGCCGGATTTGCCGCCTGAACACTTCCTGCTGCACCGCTTTCGGCGATTTATCCCAATGGTAATCCAGCCCGATTTCGCCGATCGCCACCACTTTCGGATGATGGGCAAGAGATTCAATCCAGTCCAGGTCTTCATCTTTCATGTCAATCGCATCAACCGGGTGCCAGCCGATCGCTGCATACAGAAACGGGTATTGGTCAATCAGCGCCATCGCTTTTTGGATGGTCGGCCTGTCAAACCCGACGACCGTCATCTTTTCCACACCGGCTTCCCGTGCTCGCGCGATGGTGGCTTCTAAATCGTCTTTGAACGCTTCATCATTGATATGCACATGGGTATCAAATAACATCTTTTTCACCTCAAATTCTTCACGTTTGTTTTCACATATGATCGGGAAAAACATCTATTTTTCCTGAAAAGTAAAAGAAAAACATAGAGAGATCCGTCGAAATTTGTTCCACGTGAAACATCTCTATGTTTTTCATCTCATCTGGTCCCTTTATTTGACAATCGCGCCGAGCGGCAGGCTTTCATCAATGGTTGCCAATGACAATATGCCGTCTTTTTCGCCTGCGAGAATCATGCCTTGTGACCATTCACCGCGCAATTTGACAGGTTTCAGATTGGCCACGACAATGACTCTGCGCCCGACCAGTTCTTCCGGTTTGTAATATTCCGCAATGCCGGAAACAACCTGGCGCTGTTCATCTCCAAGGTCAAGCTGCAGTTTCAACAGTTTGTCGGCTTTTTTTACCGGCTCACAAGCGGTTACTTTTGCGACACGTAATTCCACTTTTGCGAAATCATCGATCGTGATCCCGGCTTTTGTGTCTTCCGCTTTCGCTTTTTCTTCTTTCGTTTCTTCTTTTTTCGGAGCCGCACCTTGCATTTGCGATTTGATAAACTGAATTTCTTTTTCGATATCGAGACGCGGGAAAATCGGCTTTCCTTTTTTCACAACTTTTGTGCCTTCTGGAATGCTGCCGAATAAGGACAGGCTTTCCCATGTATGCAAGCTCTCATCCGTAATGTTCAGCTGGTCAAAAATTTTCTTTGGCGTTGATGTCAAAAACGGCTGTAAAAGGATGGCGATATGGCGCAGCGACTCCGCCAAATGGACCATCACTTCGGCAAGATCCGCCCGTTTGGTTTCATCTTTTGCCAATGTCCACGGAGTTGTTTCATCAATATATTTGTTTGTACGGCTGACAAATTCCCATAAAGAAGCGAGTGCAACCGAGAACTGCATGTTTTCCATCGCATCTTCGTATTTTTTCACAGCCTCTTTATATGCGGTCACAAGCTGGATGGAATACGGATTGTGCGAACCGGCAAACGTTGGAATGACACCGTCAAAATACTGGTTCATCATCGCAATCGTACGGTTCAGCAGATTGCCCAGATCATTGGCGAGGTCAAAATTGATCCGTTCCACAAACCCTTCCGGCGTAAAAATGCCATCCGCCCCAAACGGCACTTCACGCAGCAAGTAATAGCGGAGTGCGTCGAGCCCGTAGCGATCAATCAAAGTAACCGGGTCAATGACATTCCCTTTTGATTTCGACATTTTTCCGTCTTTCATAAGGAGCCAGCCGTGTGCAAATACTTTTTTCGGCAGCGGAAGGCCAAGCGCCATCAGCATAATCGGCCAGTAAATCGTATGGAAACGAACGATTTCCTTGCCAACAAGATGGACGTCAGCCGGCCAGTATTTCCGGTAGTTCGAATCGTCATCGCTACCGTAACCGAGTGCTGTAATATAGTTAGTCAGGGCATCAATCCAGACATAGATGACATGTTTCGGATCCCCGGGCACTTTTATCCCCCAGTCAAACGTTGTCCGCGATACAGCAAGATCCTCAAGCCCCGGTTTGATGAAGTTATTGATCATTTCATTTTTCCTGCTTTCCGGCTGAATGAAATCCGGATTTTCCTCATAGTATTGCAAAAGCCGGTCGACATATTTCCCCATTTTGAAAAAGTACGATTCCTCTTTTACTTTTTCTACTGGCCTGCCGCAGTCCGGGCATTTGCCGTCCACAAGCTGGCGTTCCGTGAAGAAGGATTCACAAGGCGTACAGTACCAGCCCTCATACTCTCCCAAATAAATATCGCCCTGGTCAAGCAGCTTCTTGAAAATCTTTTCCACTGCCTTTTTGTGGCGGTCCTGGGTCGTGCGGATAAAATCATCATTGGATATTTCGAGTTTTTTCCATAGATCCTGGATGCCGGCGACAATTTCATCGACATATTGCTGCGGTGTCACGCCTTTTTCCTTTGCTTTGCGCTGGATTTTCTGGCCGTGCTCATCCGTGCCGGTCAGGAACATGACGTCAAACCCGCGCAGCCTTTTATAACGGGCCATCGCATCGCCTGCAACGGTTGTATAGGCATGGCCGATATGTAAATTTCCGCTCGGATAATAGATCGGCGTTGTGATATAAAAAGTTTTCCGTTTCTCTTCCAAACCAGCCTCCACCTTTCGATAACATTAGACATTTCTTTTGCACATTTCGCGCGCTGCTTAGAACTTCTAAACAATAAGTATAAAACTTTTCGTGAAAATAAGCAAAAACGTGGATTTTTGAAAAAAAGGTCTATATGTTCAGTATACCGCATCAACAGGATGCCTTGCATCTTCATGGCGCCCGGTACAGCGCATTATTCATTATAGACGGCATACCGCCGGTTTAACCGGTGCAAGGGCCGTGACTTTTATCCTTGTCGAAAAATATTTTAAACAAATTTGTTTTTTTATTCCAATTTATCTTCTATAATACAATTAGATAGGTTGTATAGTTTTTGAAGATTCAGGGGTATTCGCCAGTTTTCGATAGATATAGAAGGTCAGCATTTGCGCAACCGGGTTTGGTATCAGGGTTTTGTACAGGTTCACATTTACTTTAAGGGAGGAAAGCGTTAATGAAATCAACAGGCATTGTACGGAAAGTCGACGAGCTCGGCCGTGTTGTCATTCCAATTGAATTGCGGAGAAATCTTGGCATTGCTGAAAAAGATGCATTGGAGATTTATGTCGATGATGACAAGATCATTTTGAAAAAGTACAAGCCCAATATGACCTGTCTCGTTACCGGGGAAGTCTCGGATGACAATCTCCGGCTGGCAGGCGGAAAAATTGTTTTAAGCCGTGAAGGCGCAGAATTGCTGATGAAAGAAATTAAAGAAAATTTTCATTTGGAAGATCAACCGGCTGAAAATGAACAGGCAAAAGACGAAGCAGATCCATTCGCATCCAAACCTGAGCCGGAACCGGAACCCCGCTGAAACGCGGGGTTTTTTTTTAAGCCTTGGACAGATCTTTGTTGCCAAATATCCTCCTTAGGTTTTTGACTCACAGTTCGTGATAGATTTGGTAGACTTCCCTTTTTGGCAGTTTCCGGTCTTTTGCCGCAAGCTTGATCGCTTCTTTTGCCGGCAGCTGTTTTTGCTGCATATAGGCTTCCACATGCTCCTTAACGGATAGCGCCGTCCACCAGAAATCGTCGTCTTCTTCCCCTGTTTCAGGGCTACCTTCCACAACCAGGCAGAACTCGCCGCGCACTTCATTGTTTTCGACCCATTCCACCGCTTCTTGAATCGTCCCCCGCAAAAATTCCTCAAATTTTTTCGTCAGCTCACGGCTGATGGAAATTTGTCGCTCACCCAGCACTTCCGCCATCATTTGCAGCGTATGTTTCAGCCGGTGCGGTGCTTCATACAAAATGAAAGTGGACGGAATTTTTGCGAGCCGTTCCAGTGCCGCCCGCTTTTCCTGCTTTTCCCGTGGCAGAAAACCGTAAAACGTAAACGGCTGCGGTGCAATCCCAGAAGCAATTAACGCCGTAAGCGCCGCGTTTGCGCCTGGAAGCGGCACAACAGGGATCCCTTCGCGAATGCAGGCAGTGGCAAGCTCATAACCCGGATCCGAAATGCACGGCATGCCTGCGTCGCTTACAAGGGCAATCTTTTCGCCGCGCGTGAGCCTCATGATTAAATCGCGTGTGCTCGCTTCTTTATTATGTTCGTGATGACTTACAAGCGGCGTGTGAATATCGAAGTAGCTGCACAACTTTTTGCTGTTTCGCGTATCTTCAGCAGCAATCAAATCGGCTTCTTTTAAAATGCGCACCGCCCGGAATGTCATATCTTCCAGATTGCCAATCGGGGTCGGGACCAAATAGAGAATCCCTTTATTTTTTTCATCCTGGAAACTTTGCTGCCTGTGCAAGGTCGACACCTGCCTTCTCCAAAAATCGCTCTTTTTCCCGGCGTGAAAGCTTTTTAAAAGCATATTCCGCTTTCATGGCCTCGCTTTTTGTCGCATATTCCTGAAAATACAAAAGCTTGACCGGTGTCCGCGTTCGCGTATACTTGGCGCCCCGGCCCTCGCTGTGTTCGCGGAAGCGCCGTTTTAAATCAACGGTATACCCGCCGTAAAAACTGCCGTCACAGCATAGAAGCACGTAAAAATATGATTTAGTTTTTGTTTCCATACAGCAATTCTTTCACTTCTTCCGTATATTCGCCATCCTGCCCGTACACGAACAACGGTGGGAAAATCTTTAAATCCGGTTTTCCGTCTTTTATGCCTTCCACCAGAATCGTATTCGCTTCTTTGCCTGCTTTCGGATAAACAAACCGGAGCCGTTTTGGTTCGAGACGGTGTTTTTTCATCAACGTAATCAAGTCGACCAGACGTCCCGGGCGGTGCACAAACGCCGCTTTGCCGCCCTGCTTGAGCATCCTGCTGCTGACTTTTACGACATCTTCCAATGTACAAAAAATTTCATGGCGGGCAATCGCAAAATGCTCATTTTCATTTTGAATATTCTTCGTCTGCGAAGGAAAATAAGGCGGATTGCACGTTACCACGTCAAATTTGCTGCAGCCGAGCACATCCGGCATCTCCTTCAAATCGCCGTGAATGATCCGGATCCTGTCCTCAAGCCCGTTATAAGCGACGCTTCTTTTTGCCATATCCGAGAGGCGTTCCTGAATTTCGACCCCGGTAATCTCCGCTTTCGTACGGTTGCTTAATAAAAGCGGGATTACCCCGTTCCCCGTGCACAAATCAAGCACTTTCCCTTTTTGGATCGGCAGCCATGCAAACTTTGCCAGAAGCACCGCATCCAATGAAAAAGCAAACACGGACGGGCTTTGCACAATCCTTAAATTTTCCGCAAGCAAATAATCCAATCGTTCGTCTCCTGATAATGTCACCATACCCTGTAGCCTCCAAAAACAACGGCTGCATAAAACAGCCTTCCCGGTAAAAGGAAGGCTTTTCATCTTGGACCGTTCGTTACTTCTTGTTCAAAAAGGAAAGGCAGAACAGGCAATCTTCCCCGTTGCGTGGGCTGCCGAAATGGACATTGCAAATATGGAAGCCTTCCTGATAAAGGCGGGCCAGATTGTCGTACCCTTCGCCGATATCAAGAAGCGTCTGCGGCACGCCCTTTTCCTTGATTTTCCGGACAATCTCGGCCGGTTCCTCATGCGAATCTGTGCCTTCCCCGCCGGATTCGGGCTGCAACTGGCGCCTGAAATAGTCATTCTGGATTTTCAAAATGCTGTTTTCTTCAATGACTTCCGTTAAATCCCGTTTCAGTTCCCCCAACTTTTCCTGGAGCGCCCCGATCTGCACTTCCATTTGCTGTATCGCCTCAAATAATTCTTTCCTATCCATCAGTTCTCCACCTCATTAATCCGTGGATTGAATTGACACAACATCCGCACTTAAAAATTCTTCCATCGTATACTCAATCGTACGCCCCTGGCTTTGTAATTCAATTTGCAAAACGCGTTCCAAAATGTTCAGGCCGGTCACTTTTCCGGTTCCGTAAGGCGTTTTCACCATTTCCCCGACATCCGGAAACGCTTCTTTTACCGCTTCATATTCATCATTCTCATATTTCAGGCAGCACATGAGACGTCCGCAAAGCCCAGAAATTTTCGCCGGATTTAATGACAAATTCTGGTCTTTTGCCATTTTGATCGATACCGGCTCAAAATCACCCAAAAACGTGGAACAGCACAGCATCCTGCCGCAAGGACCGATGCCGCCAAGCATTTTGGCTTCATCCCGCACCCCGATTTGGCGGAGTTCGATCCTTGTCCGGAAAATGGACGCCAAATCTTTTACGAGCTCCCGGAAATCGACACGCCCGTCAGCGGTAAAATAAAAAATAATCTTATTCCGGTCAAATGTATACTCCACATCCACCAGCTTCATCTCAAGCTGGTGTTCCGCAATTTTTTTCATGCAAATCCCATATGCTTCTTTTGCTGCCGCTTTATTTTCATCCACTGTCATATGATCTTTCTGGTCGGCAATCCGGATGATTTTTTTCAGCGGCAACACGACATCATGTTCCCCGACAACTTTGGGATTTGTCACAACAAAGCCATACTCAATGCCGCGCGCAGTTTCGACGATGACGGCATCATTTTTTTTAACGGGAAAATCGCCTGGGTCGAAATAATATACTTTGCCGGCTTTTTTAAACCGGATTCCTACTACGTTAAACAAAGGCCGTTCCCCCCTGCAAATTTAAAACAAGCTGTTCCATGAGCAGCTGTTGATTGACATTGGCACCCAATTTCTTTTTTGCATCAAGAATGGCTGCCAGTTTTTCAGCCAGAGAACGCGGGGAGCAGGAAAGAATATCTGCAGAAAGACGGTTTAGCTGATCGGGATAAACGACATCTTCCTGTTTTCCCAGATGGATGGAAAGAAGATCTTTATAAATCCATATCAACAGATCCAACCCGAGATCCAGTTGATTTTTTTCTTTAAAATGCCCAAACCACGCTTCCTGCAAAAAAACCATTGCGTGGGAAGGTGATTTTGAAAGGGTTGTATACAATTTTAACACGATTTTTCGGGCTTGTGCAAACCACTCATCTTTGCTTAAATCAAGCGCTTCTTCCAAGTGGCTTGTCATATGGGAAAGAAGCGGGGCCAAATCGGGGCTGACCCCGTTTTCAATCAGCTGTTTTTTCAGTATGGCGGGTGGGACCGGCTTGAATGAAACAACCTGGCAGCGGGATAAAATGGTCGGCAGGATCCGGTGCAGCTGGGTTGTCATCAGCACAGCCGTCGTACCAGGATTCGGCTCTTCCAGAAACTTCAGCAGGCTGTTGGCGGCGCCTGTTGACATTTTTTCAGCGTCTACAATCATATACAGTTTCCGTTTCGACTCCACTGCCCGTTTGGAAAACTCCTGCTGCAACGCTTTAATCTGCTCCTTCTTGATCGAAAGGCCGTCCGGTTCAACCAGATGAACGTCAGGATGGGTGCCGTGGCTGATTCTTAAGCAATTCGAACAGCTTTCGCATGGGAAAAAATCATCCACAGGCTGCAGGCAAAATAATGTTTTCGCCAGTAGCTGTGCAGCTTCTTTTTTCCCTGTGCCGCGTCCGCCTTCAAATAAATAAGCATGCGCCATCCGGCTGCGCCTGATGCTGTGTTTCAGCAAAGTTGCTGCAACAGGCTGAATACTTTCAAATGCTTCCCATGTCATGGCTTCTTCCACTCTCTTAAGTATATAAATTAATCAGCAAACCTTTTACCTCGCCGATTTTCCCCAGTATATCGAGAGCGGGCTGCTCTTTTCTGAGACAGGCGTCGGTAAGATCCGCCAGTTTTTTGTCTATGGTTTCCACTATATTCAATTTGCGGCTTTCCCCGAACCGGTCGAAGCTTTGTGACTGTTTATTTTTCATCCCGTATTCGACAGTTTGCTTCACAAATTGTTTTACAAGCGACTTGAATTTGGACAAATCTTTAAGATTGCGCGAACGGGCAAGTCGGCTGCCGGCTTCGTCAATTTGCGACAATAGCTGGTGAAATTCATTCATTTGCAGCTTTTCCCTGCTTGTGTCCATCATTTCGGCAAAATTTGTTGTGCCCGTTACCATGCTTTTTGCTTCGCGGGCCGTTTTGTCCAAACCAATACGCAAATCCTGTTGTATTTTCAATCCCTTATTCCCCCGTTAAAACTGGTGAAATTCATCTACTGGCAGGACAAATACTGTCGCGCCCCCCACTTCGATTTCGACCGGATACGGGATGTAGCTGTCGGCATTTCCGCCCATCGGTGAAACCGGGGTAATAAACTGTTCCCTCGATTTGCAATTTTCCTTAATGACCTGCAGCGCTTTATTGACACGAATTTCTTCCGTCCCAATCAGAAAAGTCGTATTGCCTGATTTTAAAAACCCGCCTGTTGATGCAAGTTTTGTCACACGAAAATTATGATCAACCATGGCTTTCATCAACCGGTTGCTGTCCTGGTCCTGTACGACTGCGACGATCAGTTTCATTTTTTCCCCTCCTGAATTTTCAACCGTATATTTATCCCTCATTATATCATCTTCCATTTACCGTTATATATGAAATTCTGCTCCTGTATGTGAATTTCCTTTTATCCGGGGAAATTTTTCCCGTAATGTCGGAAAATGGCGTCCAGCACTTTTTGCAAAGCGGTATGATATATATATTCTACCTCTTTATTGGCATCAATGGCATGTATTCTCTCCGGAAACCGTTTTAACAATATTTGGAACCCTTCTCTTACCTTTCTATGGAAGTCGATGGCTTCCAGATCAAGGCGGTTTACTTCACGGTTGTGATTTTTGGCAATCCGGCTGAGGCCTGTCTCTGCTTCTACATCAAAATAGAGCGTCAAATCCGGCAGCAGCCCGCCCGTTGCAAACTGATTGATCCGGTATACTTCCTCTATCCCGATTCCTCGCGCATAGCCCTGGTACGCGAGCGAACTGTCAATAAACCGGTCACACAGGACAATGCGCCCCTGTTCTAGTGCCGGCAAGACCTTCTCTGCAAGATGCTGGCGACGGCTTGCCGCATACAGCAAAGCTTCCGTCCGCGCATCCATTTCCGTATTTTCCGGGTTCAAAATGATGTGCCGAATCTGCTCGGCAATTTTAATGCCCCCGGGTTCCCGCGTCAACACAACGGGATAGCCGTTTTCCTTTAAGTGTGCGGCAATCATCCCGGTAATGGTCGTTTTCCCCGCACCCTCCGGTCCTTCTGCTGTAATAAAAATTCCTTTCATGTTCTCTCCCTCTCTATTTATAAACTGCCAGCCTGTTTTCAAAAAACGGAGCATCCGCGTGAAACCTTGCCCCGCAAGCGCGCAGTTGTTGGATTTGGTAAATATGGGCGTCTCTAACCTGTTCACCCGGCACAAGAAGCGGCACACCGGGCGGATACGGCGTAACCATTTTTGCCGCAATCCGCCCCTTCGCTTCTGCAAATGATACCCATTCTACCTCTTTTTCTTCCATTTCATCATAAGCAAGGTGGAGTTCCGTTAACCCATGCAGGACGTCCAAGCCTGCTGTTTCCATCCGGCTATATCCGGACGCCTGTTTTTGCTCCACCCGTTTCAGCAGGGATTCATTCTCGGCTTGTGGAGATACTCCGGACAGTGCTGCTTCGATCCGCCCGGCAGCATCCTCATACGGAAAAGGCATACCGTTTTTTAAAAGCGGCAGCACAAAGACAACCCGTTGTAAATCCGCCATTTCTGTGTACACACCGGCACCTTCAAGCACGGACTGAAGTTTGAACCCAGAGAGGCCGGGAAATGTCGCCAGCAATTTCAGCGGATCCTGCCCCTCCTTTTTCTCCCATTTTAACATCTTGCTGAGCCGCGCGGAAAATTGCTCCCTTTGTGTCAGGGTATAGCAGATATCTTCACGGCTGAAATTGGCGGCATACCACCTTGCGTAATCGAGCGACATCATAATGGGATACGACGGGCTGCTCGATTGCAGTGCCGATAAATAGAATCCAAGTCTTTCAAACGGAAAATGCGGCGCACGGATATGTAAAAAAGACCCCATTGTCATAGCCGGCAGCATCTTATGGGCAGACTGGACAGCGGCATCTGCCCCCTGGTGAAGCGCCGTCTCCGGAAACGGGGAGCCAATCTGAAAATGCGCACCATGGGCTTCATCCACCAACACATAAGCGCCGTTTTGATGTGCGATGTCAGCCACAGCCCGCAAATCGTAGGTGATGCCATAATAAGTCGGATAAGTCAAAATACACGCTTTCACGTCCCGGTATTTCCTGAACGCCTGTACAAATAATCTTTCTGAAAATCCTGCCGGCATTTGGCGTTCCTTATCGATTTCAGGAAAAACAAAAACCGGATTTGCCCTGGCAAGCCTGAGGGCATGCAAAACCGATTGATGGCAGTTCCGGTCCACAAGCACACGATCCCCCGGCCGGCATACAGAAAGGATCATGGCGAGGTTGCCAACGGTGCTTCCGTTTACGAGAAAATAGCTCTTTTCACTGCCGTAATAAGCAGCCAGCAAATCCTGTGCTTCTTGAATGGCTCCTTCAGCATGGTGCAAATCATCCAGCCCGGACAATTCTGTTGCATCATATTGTAAAAAAGACGCGCTTTCTTTTAACAACGGCTCAATCAACAAGCCGTTTTTATGCCCCGGCACGTGGAACGAAACGGGATTTTTATGTTGATAGCGGCATAGCGCTTCAAATAATGGCATTCGATTTTGATCCATCTCCGTACCCCTTATCATACGGAGCCGCCTGTAAAAACCGGCCCCGAGTTTACTTATTCTATTTTACTATAAACGGGTAAAAGCGGGCAGGAAATGGGTGATTGAAGTTTTTCCGATTGTCTGAGTATCTTTTCATAGAGTAGCATTTACACGGGCAGAACAAAAAAATAACCAAGCCTGTTTTAATATGCTTGGTCATGTATACATTTTGGGCTTTGAACTGCTTTCAACTGTCGGACAAAATAGGAATAACGCGGATCTCCCGTATCGGTACGGACCATTTCCTTTTCGCAGTCACTGCAGATAAATGATGTATAAAGATGGATGCCGTTATGTTTCAATTTCTCACAAACAATGCACATTTCCGGTTCATGTCTCAGGGCACTCCGATCCATCTGCTCCACCCCCTGCTCATTATAATTGCCATCATTTCCGCGGACTATTCACAATCAAAGAGATTTTTTCAAATGTTGCAACGAGAAAGCGAAATGATGTATGGTATCGTATGCCGGTTTTTCAGGTGTGTGTATGTCTCAAAAGAACGCGATAAGAAAGAGCTTGCTGACAAATTGGGTACAAACTCAGAATCGGATTCGTTCAGCAAACCTTAACGAAGACGGGCTTTATGTGAAGGAAGAGACTCGTTTTTGTTTGCTTCCTTGACGTAGACGGGCTTTATGTGAAGGAAGGCCGTCTTTTTTGCTTGCTTTCTTAACATAGACGCGCTCTATGTGAAGGAGGGCCCTCAATTTTCCGCGCTTCCTTAACGTAGACGCGCCCTATGTTAAGGAAGACCTTTGTTTTTGCTTGCTTCCTTAACATAGACGGGCTCTAAGTGAAGGAAGACCTTCGTTTTTGTTTGCTTCCTTAACGTAGACGCGCCCTATGTTAAGGAAGACCTTTGTTTTTGCTTGCTTCCTTAACGTAGACGCGCTCTAGGTAAAGAAAGACCGCCTTTTTTCCGCGCTTCCTTAATGTAGATGCGCCCTATGTTAAGGAAGACCTTTGTTTTTGCTTGCTTCCTTAACGTAGACGCGCTCTAGGTAAAGAAAGACCGCCTTTTTTCCGCGCTTCCTTAACGTAGATGCGCTCTAAGTGAAGGAAGATCTTCGTTTTTGTTTGCTTCCTTAACGTAGACGCGCTCTAGGTAAAGAAAGACCTTCGTTTTTCCGCGCTTTCTTAACGTAGACACACTCTATGTGAAGGAAGACCTTCGTTTTTGTTTGCTTCCTTAACATAGAGGGGCTCTATGTAAAGAAAGGCCTTCGTTTTTCGACGCTTCCTTAACGTAGACGGGCTCTATGTTCAATTTACTTTTTGCACTTTTTGAGATGTTTTCTTAATTCCTTTCGTTACTCTAAAAATTCCCGTTCCTGTACGTAATATCATATCCATGGGAAACCTCTCTCTAGATGTTCATTTCAAGGTGTACATTTAGATAATAGAGTGTCTTCCCATTTTTTCACTTATCTGCCCCTCCGAGTAAAATTTTACATATACTCGGCATTTATCTTCCCTTATCGTTGGGCTACGTCCTTCATACGATTGAAGCGAGGATGGTAAAAGAAATAAAAAAACCACAGACCATTTGTCTGCGGTTCTCTTTTGGCCCGGCAACGTCCTACTCTCGCAGGGGGAAACCCCCAACTACCATCGGCGCTGGAAAGCTTAACTTCCGTGTTCGGGATGGGAACGGGTGTGACCTTTCCGCCATCATCACCGGACCTGTATAATTTTTGGGATGTGTTCCCTGAAAACCGGATGGGAGAAAAAACTGTAAACGGAGAACGCGTTTCTAACTTTGAGAATTGTCTAGCTCCAGTGCACCTTTTTCAAGGCGCCCTTCGCTTTTCTATTTGGTTAAGTCCTCGATCGATTAGTATCCGTCAGCTCCACGCGTCGCCGCGCTTCCACCCCGGACCTATCAACCTGATCATCTTTCAGGGATCTTACCAGTATAAACTGTGGGAAATCTCATCTTGAGGGGGGCTTCATGCTTAGATGCTTTCAGCACTTATCCCTTCCGCACATAGCTACCCAGCGATGCCTTTGGCAAGACAACTGGTACACCAGCGGTGCGTCCATCCCGGTCCTCTCGTACTAAGGACAGCTCCTCTCAAATTTCCTGCGCCCGCGACGGATAGGGACCGAACTGTCTCACGACGTTCTGAACCCAGCTCGCGTACCGCTTTAATGGGCGAACAGCCCAACCCTTGGGACCGACTACAGCCCCAGGATGCGATGAGCCGACATCGAGGTGCCAAACCTCCCCGTCGATGTGGACTCTTGGGGGAGATCAGCCTGTTATCCCCAGGGTAGCTTTTATCCGTTGAGCGATGGCCCTTCCATGCGGAACCACCGGATCACTAAGCCCGACTTTCGTCCCTGCTCGACTTGTAAGTCTCGCAGTCAAGCTCCCTTATGCCTTTACACTCTGCGAATGATTTCCAACCATTCTGAGGGAACCTTTGGGCGCCTCCGTTACCTTTTAGGAGGCGACCGCCCCAGTCAAACTGCCTGCCTGACACTGTCTCCCACCCCGGTAAGGGGTGCGGGTTAGAATTTCAATACAGCCAGGGTAGTATCCCACCGATGCCTCCGCCGAAGCTGGCGCTCCGGTTTCCAAGGCTCCTACCTATCCTGTACAAGCTGTACCAAAATTCAATATCAGGCTGCAGTAAAGCTCCATGGGGTCTTTCCGTCCTGTCGCGGGTAACCTGCATCTTCACAGGTACTATAATTTCACCGAGTCTCTCGTTGAGACAGTGCCCAGATCGTTACACCTTTCGTGCGGGTCAGAACTTACCTGACAAGGAATTTCGCTACCTTAGGACCGTTATAGTTACGGCCGCCGTTTACTGGGGCTTCAGTTCAGAGCTTCGCCTTACGGCTAACCCCTCTCCTTAACCTTCCAGCACCGGGCAGGTGTCAGCCCCTATACTTCGCCTTGCGGCTTCGCAGAGACCTGTGTTTTTGCTAAACAGTCGCCTGGGCCTATTCACTGCGGCTTCCCGGGGCATACACCCCAAAAAGCACCCCTTCTCCCGAAGTTACGGGGTCATTTTGCCGAGTTCCTTAACGAGAGTTCTCTCGCTCACCTTAGGATTCTCTCCTCGCCTACCTGTGTCGGTTTGCGGTACGGGCGCCTTTCACCTCACTAGAGGCTTTTCTTGGCAGTGTGGAATCAGGAACTTCGGTACTAAAATTTCCCTCGCCATCACAGCTCCGCCTTGGCGCGAAGGATTTGCCTCCGCACCGGCCTAACTGCTTGGACGCGATCAACCAGTGTCGCGCTTGCCCTATCCTCCTGCGTCCCCCCATCGTTCAAACGGTGAAGAGGCGGTACAGGAATATCAACCTGTTGTCCATCGCCTACGCCTTTCGGCCTCGGCTTAGGCCCCGACTAACCCTGAGCGGACGAGCCTTCCTCAGGAAACCTCAGGCATTCGGTGGAAGGGATTCTCACCCTTCTTTCGCTACTCATACCGGCATTCTCACTTCTAAGCGCTCCACCGGTCCTTCCGGTCCGGCTTCAACGCCCTTAGAACGCTCTCCTACCACGGACACCAAACGGTGTCCATCCGCAGCTTCGGTGATACGTTTAGCCCCGGTACATTTTCGGCGCAGCGTCACTCGACCAGTGAGCTATTACGCACTCTTTAAATGATGGCTGCTTCTAAGCCAACATCCTGGTTGTCTAAGCAACGCCACATCCTTTTCCACTTAACGTATACTTTGGGACCTTAGCTGGCGGTCCGGGCTGTTTCCCTTTCGACCATGGATCTTATCACTCACAGTCTGACTCCCAAGCATAAGTTTTTGGCATTCGGAGTTTGTCTGAATTCGGTAACCCGATGAGGGCCCCTCGTCCAAACAGTGCTCTACCTCCAAAACTCTTCGCTTGAGGCTAGCCCTAAAGCTATTTCGGAGAGAACCAGCTATCTCCAAGTTCGATTGGAATTTCTCCGCTACCCACACCTCATCCCCGCACTTTTCAACGTGCGTGGGTTCGGGCCTCCAGCAAGTGTTACCTTGCCTTCACCCTGGACATGGGTAGATCACCTGGTTTCGGGTCTGCGGCCTCATACTCTTTCGCCCTGTTCAGACTCGCTTTCGCTGCGGCTCCGCTTCTTCAGCTTAACCTTGCATGAGACCGTAACTCGCCGGTTCATTCTACAAAAGGCACGCCATCACCCGTTAACGGGCTCTGACTACTTGTAGGCACACGGTTTCAGGATCTCTTTCACTCCCCTCCCGGGGTGCTTTTCACCTTTCCCTCACGGTACTGGTTCACTATCGGTCACTAGGGAGTATTTAGCCTTGGGAGATGGTCCTCCCGGATTCCGGCGGGATTCCTCGTGTCCCGCCGTACTCAGGATCCACTCGGGAGAGAACGAAGTGTCAGTTACAGGGCTTTTACCTTCTCCGGCAGGCCTTTCCAGGCCGCTTCACTTAACCTGTTCTTTTGTAACTCCCATATGAGTGTCCTACAACCCCGGAAGGCAAGCCTTCCGGTTTGGGCTGTTTCCTGTTCGCTCGCCGCTACTTGGGAAATCGCAATTGCTTTCTCTTCCTCCGGGTACTGAGATGTTTCAGTTCCCCGGGTGTGCCCTTCCTGCCCTATGGATTCAGGCAGGAATCCTGTCCGATTAAAGACAGGGGGTTTCCCCATTCGGAAATCTCCGGATCAAAGCTTACGTACAGCTCCCCGGAGCATATCGGTGTTTGTACCGTCCTTCATCGGCTCCTAGTGCCAAGGCATTCACCGTGCGCCCTTTCTAACTTAACCATAAAAAGGTTTAAATCCAAAAATAAGCGATTCTCGGTTTACTTGGTTTGTTTCTCCTATCCGGTTTTCAAAGAACACATTTATAAAGGTGGAGCCTAGCGGGATCGAACCGCTGACCTCCTGCGTGCAAAGCAGGCGCTCTCCCAGCTGAGCTAAGGCCCCGATCATTAAGGAATGGTGGGCCTGAATGGACTTGAACCATCGACCTCACGCTTATCAGGCGTGCGCTCTAACCAGCTGAGCTACAGGCCCTTAATGAAAGGAAATATAAGGAAGGATTGAACCTTCAAAACTGAACAAAACGGAAACATCAAACTTAATTTTGGAAAACGAAGTTTTCCTTAATTTCCTTAGAAAGGAGGTGATCCAGCCGCACCTTCCGATACGGCTACCTTGTTACGACTTCACCCCAATCATCTGTCCCACCTTCGGCGGCTGGCTCCGTAAAGGTTACCTCACCGACTTCGGGTGTTACAAACTCTCGTGGTGTGACGGGCGGTGTGTACAAGGCCCGGGAACGTATTCACCGCGGCATGCTGATCCGCGATTACTAGCGATTCCGGCTTCATGCAGGCGGGTTGCAGCCTGCAATCCGAACTGGGAATGGTTTTCTGGGATTGGCTTAACCTCGCGGTCTCGCAGCCCTTTGTACCATCCATTGTAGCACGTGTGTAGCCCAGGTCATAAGGGGCATGATGATTTGACGTCATCCCCACCTTCCTCCGGTTTGTCACCGGCAGTCACCTTAGAGTGCCCAACTCAATGCTGGCAACTAAGGTCAAGGGTTGCGCTCGTTGCGGGACTTAACCCAACATCTCACGACACGAGCTGACGACAACCATGCACCACCTGTCACTCTGTCCCCCGAAGGGGAAGGCCCTGTCTCCAGGGAGGTCAGAGGATGTCAAGACCTGGTAAGGTTCTTCGCGTTGCTTCGAATTAAACCACATGCTCCACCGCTTGTGCGGGCCCCCGTCAATTCCTTTGAGTTTCAGCCTTGCGGCCGTACTCCCCAGGCGGAGTGCTTAATGCGTTAGCTGCAGCACTAAAGGGCGGAAACCCTCTAACACTTAGCACTCATCGTTTACGGCGTGGACTACCAGGGTATCTAATCCTGTTTGCTCCCCACGCTTTCGCGCCTCAGCGTCAGTTACAGACCAGAGAGCCGCCTTCGCCACTGGTGTTCCTCCACATCTCTACGCATTTCACCGCTACACGTGGAATTCCACTCTCCTCTTCTGCACTCAAGCCTCCCAGTTTCCAATGACCGCTTGCGGTTGAGCCGCAAGATTTCACATCAGACTTAAGAAACCGCCTGCGCGCGCTTTACGCCCAATAATTCCGGACAACGCTTGCCACCTACGTATTACCGCGGCTGCTGGCACGTAGTTAGCCGTGGCTTTCTGGCCGGGTACCGTCAAGGCACCGCCCTGTTCGAACGGCACTTGTTCTTCCCCGGCAACAGAGTTTTACGACCCGAAGGCCTTCTTCACTCACGCGGCGTTGCTCCGTCAGACTTTCGTCCATTGCGGAAGATTCCCTACTGCTGCCTCCCGTAGGAGTTTGGGCCGTGTCTCAGTCCCAATGTGGCCGATCACCCTCTCAGGTCGGCTACGCATCGTTGCCTTGGTGAGCCGTTACCCCACCAACTAGCTAATGCGCCGCGGGCCCATCTGTAAGTGACAGCAAAAGCCGTCTTTCCTTTTTCCTCCATGCGGAGGAAAAAACTATCCGGTATTAGCCCCGGTTTCCCGGCGTTATCCCGATCTTACAGGCAGGTTGCCCACGTGTTACTCACCCGTCCGCCGCTAACCTTTTAAAAGCAAGCTTTTAAAAGGTCCGCACGACTTGCATGTATTAGGCACGCCGCCAGCGTTCGTCCTGAGCCAGGATCAAACTCTCAGTAAAGATGTTTGATAAAAGCTCAAAAAGAATTTGACGTTTCGTTTTGTCCAGTTTTCAAGGAACAATCACATCTTGTGACGACTTTTATATCATAACATATCCGGCAGCTTGTGTCAACAAAAAAAGCAAATCAACAAGCAACCATAAAAAGCACAATTTCTATTATACTCGTTATGCAGTAAATTGCAAGTACTTTTTTCGGTTCGCGCAACAAAATCCTATACAATGCACAAAATCTAAATAAATTGAACTTAAGGTTTTTACGTAAAATCAATTATGCTCCGGATAGATATTGTTTCTGGCAATACATAAAGTAATAAATTTATCTCTCCTGAAGGCTTCCGCTGGTACGACAATAAATACGGCATCGGTGTCTAAGGGTTATCCAAACAAAATATAATAAAGCTTCTATTTTGGCCGGTTTCTGCTTTTCAAACCTCACCGGATTAATTCTGTAATAAACAAATCAGGCCGGCTTTCCAAATCCACCATTTCATTGCTGCTAAAAATTTTCACAAGCGGTTTAATGGGAGCGGACGGTTTCATGTAAAGCACTTCTGCTTCTTCATTGTTGGATAAAAAGACCTTTGATCCAATCGTTAAATGGGCAACAAGGCTAATTAATGCATGGATCACAGCAATATCGAACTCTCCGAAGTGATCCTCCAGCAGCTCTTCAATGGCCTGAAACGGGATTTTCTTCTTTTTATAAATATGGTCGCATACGATGGCATGGTATACATCCGCAACGGCCACAATTCTTGACAGGATCGGAATTCTGTCCGGTTTTTCACCAAATGGATAGCCGCTTTTGTCAAGACGTTCATGATGCTGTAAAATTGCGAGTTTCGTTTCGGATTTCAAAAGGGGCGAGTGCTGGACCATTTTTAGCCCGTATACAGGATGGTTCCTGATTTCTTCGTATTCTTCTTCTGTTAAGGAGGCTGATTTTCTCAGCAAAGGCGCAGGGATTTTTGCCATGCCGGCATCTGCGAGGCAGCCCGCCAATGCAGCCTGATAGCAAGTTCCCTTCCCGAGTTGCAGTTTTTGGGCGATTGCGCCGCTTAACAGTCCGACCGAGACGGCATGATGATAGATGTATTCCTCTTTTGTTGCATATTGATGAATAATGCGGATTTTCCCGGGATCCTGTTCGATCAATTCAAAAAGCGGAATAAAAAAATCCCTCACTTCCCCTACACTGACTTTGGAACCGGACTGCCAGCTTTGAAACATTTTCTTGTAACTGCCAACCGCAGCCGTGTACTGCTCCCGGAATGCTTCTGGCACTGTTGCCGTTTCCTGACTTTCTTCCCTCGTGCTCTCTTTCGTCTCTTTACGGCTATTGGAACGGCCCACATCCACTTCTTCTATCCCGAATGCTTTCAAAATATGAATCATTTTCTGCGTTAAAAGGGTTCCTTTTGGCATAATGGGGTGAGCCGTTTTCCCCATAACATCCTCAGCCAAACAATAGCCGGGGACGAGATCGACTACTTTTATCTTCAAGTTTTTCTCCCTCCGTCAACAAGCAACTGTGCTGCCCATATTTTATCAAAAAAAAGAAGCATTGTGTGCAATGCTTCCTGAGATTTCTTATTCCTCCCCGGTTTCTTCCACCGGATCCACATGATTTTCTTCTTCATCTTTTTCCACTTTTGCGACTGTCGCAACATATTCTTCGTCACCAAGACGGATCAGTTTGACACCCATTGTATTTCTGCCGAGCACCGAAATATCCCCGACAGCCATCCGGATCAGCACGCCGCCTGCTGTAATGAGCATGATGTCTTCTTCTCCCGTTACCGTCTTCACAGCAACAAGTGGCCCGTTTTTGCTCGTGATATTGCAGGTTTTCAAACCTTTTCCGCCCCGGCTCTGGATACGGTACTCGCTTCCTTTTGTCCGTTTTCCATAGCCGTTTTTGGTCACAATAAGCACATCATCGTTTTCTTCCAGAATTTCCATGCCGACTACTTCATCATCACCGCTTAAAGTAATGCCTTTTACCCCTGTTGCCGACCGCCCCATTGAACGCACATCCGTTTCCGGAAATCTGATCAGCATGCCGTTTTTCGTACCGATAATAATGTCTTTATGGCCGTCCGTCAGTTTCACGGAAATCAGCTCATCTTCTTCTTTCAGATGAATAGCAATCAGGCCGTTCGTCCGGATGTTGGCAAATTCAGTTACAGGGGTGCGTTTTGAAATGCCTTTTTTTGTGGTAAAAAATAAAAACCAGTCTTCTACGAAATCTTCCACACGGATCATCGTATTGATCCATTCATCCTTGTCAATTTCAAGCAGGTTGACAATCGGAATGCCCTTTGCCGTTCTGCCGTATTCCGGAATTTCGTATCCTTTCTTCTTATAGACCTTTCCTTTATTCGTGAAGAAAAGGATCGTATCATGGGTTGATGTCGTTAAAAGATGTTCAACGAAATCGTCCTCATTCGTGCCCATGCCCTGTACACCGCGGCCGCCGCGTTTTTGGCTCCGGTATGTCGAAATCGGCAGGCGTTTGATATAGCCGTTATGGGTCAAAGTGATGGCGATGCTTTCCTGCGGGATCAAATCCTCATCCTCAATCTGGTCAACGCTTGCTGCAATTATTTCCGTGCGCCGTTCATCATTAAACCGTTCTTTAATTTCGAGCAGCTCTTCACGGATGATTTCAAGCACTTTTTCTTCATCTGCCAAAACGGCTTTCAGTTCTGCAATCAGTTGGATCAAGCCCCGGTATTCTTCTTCAATTTTTTCGCGTTCCAGCCCGGTCAAACGTTGCAGCCGCATATCGAGAATTGCCTGTGCCTGCTTTTCGGACAGGGAAAATTGCTCCATTAAACCGGTACGGGCAATATCCGTTGTTTGCGAGGAACGGATCAGCTGGATAATCGCATCAATATGGTCAAGTGCAATGCGCAGGCCCTCCAAAATATGGGCACGCGCTTCCGCTTTTTTCAGTTCAAAAGCCGTTCTGCGGCGGATCACTTCTTCCTGATGGTCAAGGTAAAACTTAAGCGCCTGTTTTAAATTCAGCACTTTTGGCTGGCCTGCAACAAGCGCCAGCAGGTTGATACCGAATGTCGTCTGCATGGCGGTATGCTTGTACAAATTGTTCAAAATCACATTCGCATTTGCATCACGGCGGACTTCAATCACCATCCGCATGCCGTTGCGGTCGGACTCGTCACGCAGATCGGTAATGCCGTCGATCCGCTTTTCATGCACAAGTTCTGCAATCCGTTCGATCAATTTGGCTTTGTTGACCTGGTAAGGCAGTTCGGTCACAATGATGGATTCTTTGCCGTTTGATCTTTGTTCAATTTCCACCCTTGCGCGAAGTGTGATAGAGCCTCTTCCCGTTTCATAAGCACGGCGGATGCCGCTTCTTCCGACAATTAAACCGGCCGTAGGGAAATCCGGCCCTGGGATATATTCCATCAATTCCTGGATCGTGATATCCGGGTCTTTGCTTAAAGCAAGAATTCCGTCGATGACTTCACCGAGTTGATGCGGTGGAATGTTCGTTGCCATGCCGACCGCAATCCCGGAAGAACCGTTCACCAACAGATTCGGAAAACGGGAAGGCAGGACAGCCGGCTCTTTTTCCGAACCATCGTAGTTGTCCTGAAAATCAATCGTATCTTTGTTAATATCGCGCAGCAGTTCAAGGGAAATTTTTGACATGCGCGCTTCCGTGTAACGCATGGCAGCAGCCGGGTCGCCGTCAACAGACCCGAAGTTGCCGTGCCCGTCAACCAGCATATAGCGGTAGCTGAAATCCTGCGCCATCCGCACCATTGTTTCATACACGGCCGAATCGCCGTGCGGGTGATATTTCCCGATGACTTCCCCGACGATACGCGCCGATTTTTTATACGCTTTATCAGGAGTCATCCCGAGATCGTGCATCGCATATAAAATTCTCCTATGCACAGGCTTTAATCCGTCCCGTACATCCGGAATGGCCCGGGAAACGATGACGCTCATCGCATAGTCAAGAAAGGATGTGCGCATCTCCTGGGTTAAGTTTACTTCCACAATATTTGATTCCGGTGTGTCAGCCATTTATGCAACCTCCTTTTCTTTAAATGTCCAGGTTTTTCACGTAAATGGCATTTTCTTCGATAAAATTCCGCCGCGGTTCCACTTTATCGCCCATCAGCATTTCAAATGTGCCGTCCGCTTCAATCGCATCGTCAAGGCTCACTTGCAGCATCGTCCGGTTGGCAGGTTCCATCGTCGTCTCCCAAAGCTGTTCCGGGTTCATTTCGCCGAGACCTTTATAACGCTGGATAGCGGGCTTCGGCTGGGCGGGTAGCGTATTAAGCAATTCCTCAAGACCGCGGTCGCTGTATACATATTCGACCCTTTTTCCCTGCTGCACTTTATAAAGCGGCGGCTGGGCGATATAGATATAGCCTGCATCGATTAATGGACGCATATAGCGGTAGAAAAACGTTAATAATAACGTGCGGATATGGGCACCGTCGACATCCGCATCCGTCATAATCACGACTTTATGATAACGCGCCTTCGAGATGTCAAAATCTTCTCCGACACCTGTGCCAAGCGCGGTAATAATGGTCCGGATTTCCGCATTTGACAAAATTTTATCCAAACGCGCTTTCTCTACGTTTAAAATTTTCCCTCTTAAAGGCAGGATCGCCTGAAACATCCGGTCCCTTCCCTGCTTGGCAGAACCGCCGGCCGAGTCTCCTTCGACAATGTAGAGCTCGCTCTCAGCCGGGTCGCGTGATGTGCAGTCTGCAAGTTTGCCCGGTAGGCTTGTCGATTCGAGCGCGCTTTTTCTCCGTGTCAGTTCGCGCGCTTTTTTCGCAGCCATCCTTGCCCGGGCAGCCATCAGCCCTTTTTCGACAATTTTCCGCGCCACTTGAGGATTTTCCATCATAAACTTCTCAAACGTCTCGGAAAATACCGCATCTGTAATCGTTCTTGCTTCTGTATTTCCAAGCTTCGTTTTCGTTTGTCCTTCAAACTGCGGATCCGGGTGTTTGATGGAAACAATCGCAGTGAGGCCTTCCCGGACATCTTCGCCCGTTAAATTGGCTTCATTTTCTTTGATCAGATTGTTTTTCCGGGCATAATCATTGATGACGCGCGTTAAAGCCGTTTTAAAACCGGACTCATGTGTGCCGCCTTCGTAGGTGTGAATATTATTGGCAAAAGAATAGATATTGCTGGCAAACCCGTCATTGTATTGAAGGGATACTTCAACGGTTATGCCGTCTTTTTCGCCTTCTACATAAATCGGTTCCTTATGGAGCACTTCTTTCGAGCGGTTCAAATGCTCCACGTACGATTTGATCCCGCCTTCGTAATGGTATTCTTGTTTGCGCGGATTTTTTTCGCGTTTGTCCTCAATGGTGATTTTGATCCCTTTATTTAAAAAGGCAAGTTCACGGAGCCGGGTTGTAAGAATATCAAAGTCGAACTCGGTCGTTTCCGTAAAAATTTCCGGATCCGGCTTGAAGTGAGTCGTTGTGCCGGTACGATCCGTTTCGCCAATGATTTTTAAGTCAAAGGCAGGTTTGCCGCGGCGGTATTTTTGGTAGTAAATATGCCCGTCGCGGTGGACATAGACATCGAGCTCTGTAGACAGGGCATTCACAACAGACGCACCAACCCCGTGCAGACCGCCGGACACCTTATATCCGCCACCGCCAAATTTCCCGCCGGCGTGCAAAATGGTCATGATGACTTCAACGGCAGGCCTGCCCACTTTTTCCTGGATGCCGACCGGGATGCCGCGTCCGTTGTCCTTCACGGTAATGCTGTTGTCTTTTTCAATAAAAACATTGATTTCATCGCAAAAACCGGCCAGTGCCTCGTCAATGCTGTTGTCCACAATTTCCCAGACAAGATGGTGAAGGCCTCTCGCACTTGTCGAGCCAATATACATCCCCGGACGTTTGCGCACCGCTTCCAGCCCTTCAAGAACCTGGATTTGCTCGGCACCATAAGACTGCTTCTGTAATTGTTCTTGTTCCAATTATACCACCTGCACTCTCTTAAATTGAACCTGCGGGATTCCTGCGGATACTGGAGCACACTCCGGTTATCCCGGCAGATTGCACCCGCCACTTTTTGCGGTTAGCCGGAAACAGACGTACCAAAAAACACGCCTTGCATGAAGCCGGTTCAACTCATAACTAAAGTTACAAGCCACCACCGGTTGAATCACAAAACAGCTTTTTTTCGTATGTTAAACCGGTTTTCCGGTAAAATGTTCGGTTATAAACCCGGCCGGAGAAAGGCCGATTGCCCGTTTGAACAGAATGCCGGGGGAAAAAGGCGATAAATAGACCGCATTTTGGGTAATCACGGCCGATTTAAAGCTGCCCTTTGCCAAATTGACTGTGGCTTTTTTGAAAGCCTGCAAATAAGCTTTGTTGATCCCGGAGCTATTGAGCGATCTCTCGTCCATAATAGCGATAATGTCATCACTTCGAATCATGACATCTTCTGCGAGATGGAGATACATAGGCACACCTCACCTGACAATTTGTCCTGCCTTCACTGTATACATGGATGCCTCCCGTAACGTTTGATGATCAACCCCATCCACGCTTGTCGTTGTCACAAATGTCTGCACCCTTCCCTGAATCGCATTCAGCAGATGGGACTGGCGGTAGTCATCCAGCTCCGACAGTACGTCATCCAGTAGCAGGATCGGATATTCCCGGATTTCCGAATAAATCAGTTCAATTTCAGCCAACTTAACAGATAATGCGGCTGTCCGCTGCTGCCCCTGCGATCCGAATGTATGGACATCTCTGCCGTTCACGACAAAAGCCAAATCATCGCGATGCGGGCCGGCCATCGTCACGCCCCTGTCAATTTCCCGCTCCCTTATTTCGGCAAATTTATTTTCGTATGATTTTATCATTTTTGACCAATCGAGCTCTTCTGATACATTCACAGAGGGTTTATATTGGATCTCAAGTTGTTCAAGACCGCGGGAAATCGAATGGTGGATCGGGCGGGCCCATTCTTCGAGCATCCGCACAAATTCAAACCGCCGCATGACAATTTTAGCGGCTTGTTCAATCAGCTGTTCGGTTAAAATATCGAGCATCGTCCGGTCTGTCTGTTTTTTCATCTGCAGCTGCTTCAAATAGTGGTTCCGCTGCTGCAATATTTTTTGGAACCGGCTCATATCATACAGATAAACCGGCGAAATTTGCCCGATCTCCATATCGATAAAGCGGCGCCTGACCTGCGGGCTCCCCTTTACGAGATTCAAGTCTTCGGGCGCAAACATGACCACATTCATATTGCCGATATACCGGCTTAATTTTTTTTGCTCAATATGATTGTACTTTGCTTTTTTGCCTTTTTTGGAGATGGTCAGTTCAAGGGGAACAGAACCATGCGTTTTGTGAAGTCTCCCTTTTATTTTAGCATATTCTGCGTCCCAGCGGATGAGTTCTTTATCATTTGACGTCCGGTGGGATTTCGCCAGTGCCAAAACATAAATGGCTTCCATCAGGTTGGTTTTTCCCTGGGCGTTTTCCCCGAGGATCACATTGACTTTGTTTTCAAACGGAATGGTTAATGTTTCATAGTTGCGGTAATTGTGAAGTTCCAGTTCCTGCAGGTACATATGCCAACATCCTTTATGCGGAAAAAGCGCCGGTCAACCGCGGATAATTTGAAACATACCGATTCCGCCAATTTCAACCCGGTCCGCCTCTTTCAGTTTCCGCCCTCTTCTTTGCTCCGGTTCTCCATTGACGAGCACTTCATGTTCGGTTAAAAACCATTTTGCCATTCCGCCGCTTTGAATGATATCCGCAAATTTTAAAAATTGGCCAAGCGTAATGGTATCTGTTGAGATTTTTACATTTTTTGCCATTTCTTCACTCTTTTCATGTACTCACTAACATATTATTTTACTAAAAATCAGGCAGAAACACAAAGCATAACAAGGCATTCCCGTTGCCGCCCGCTGTTTTCCGCATGCAACGGAGATGAAAAAAGCCTGTTTTTCAACAGGCATTTTTCATCAATACGTCCTTACCGGCAAAATCAGCTGCAATGTCGTATCATCATTTACCGGCCGGATGATAAATGGCCTCATCGCACCGGTAAAACGGATGGTGATTTCCGTTCCCTCGAGCGCTCTTAACGCGTCCATCATATATTTGGAACTAAACGAGATTTTTAATTCTTCCCCTTCAATGGATTTACAGTTTACCCTGTCCGTCACTTTCCCGATTTCCGGCGAATTGGATGTGATTTCAATCGTGCCCGGGATATCCGTAACGGATGAAAGTTTCACGACATTTGCGTTTTGCCCCTCTTTTGCGAGTAACGATGCCCTGTCAATGGCTTGCAGAAACTCTTTTGTATTCACAACGATTTCCGTTTTTCCATCTGTCGGGATCAGCCGTGATGTATCCGGGTAATTTCCTTCCAGCAGACGAGAGAAAAACAATAAATGCTTTGCTTTAAATAAAACCTGATTATCCGTTATGACAATTCCCACCGGTTCATTCGAATCCGGCAAAATTTTATTCAACTCATTTAAACTTTTCCCCGGAATTACAATATTATACTCGGCATCTGCGGCCATTTCGATTTCCGCTGTCCTTTGCGCCAGGCGGTGGCTGTCTGTTGCAATACAGTTCAACCTGCTGCCTTTAATGCTCCAGTTTACACCTGTCAAGATCGGGCGGGTTTCCGCGGTGGAAACGGCAAATACCGTTTGCCGGATCAGATTTTTTAAAATATCTGCCGGAATTCGGATCACTTTGTCTTCCGTAATTTGCGGCAAATGCGGGTACTCTTCCGCATCAAGCCCGTTTAAATTAAAGTTGGATTTGCCTGAACGGATGATGGTCTGGAATTGATTGGCCACTTCTATCTCCACAATATCCATTGGCAGCTTTTTGACCAGTTCCCCAAAAATTTTTGCTTGCAGCACAATGCCGCCTGTTTGCTGAATGACAGCAATTTCATCCCCGTCTTCTTCTTTTGGCACAAATGACTCAATTGAAATATCGGAATCACTGCCTGTAAACGTGATCCCTTCTTCTGAAGCGGTAATTTTAATGCCGGTTAAAATCGGAATCGTGGTTCTGGACGTAATGGCTTTTGACACATCTTGGACACTTTCGATTAGGCGGTTCCGCAAAATAGAAAATTTCATGGTTATTCCTCCATCGTGTGACGCATATACTTATACTTAATCTTTTTTTAAAAAACAGTAGTACTAGTAATAGGGGTTGTGAACATGTGGATAACGTTGCCGGTGCAATGAAATACAGTCTATCCACATGTGGACAGACTGTTCATACATTATCCGTTGTTATGCACAATATGCTCTAGCCCGCTTTTTGAACCGTGGGCTACCCATTTTTCAGCAAATTTTGCAGTTCTTCAATTTTCTTTTGAAATTGCGCATCCGTTTGAATCAAATTGGCAATTTTCTCATGGGCATGGATCACGGTTGTATGATCTCTCCCGCCGAACTCCTCCCCGATTTTCGGCAGCGAAAAATCCGTCAGTTCCCTTGATAAATACATGGCAATCTGGCGCGGAAATGCAACGGATTTCGTGCGCTTTTTCGCTTTAAAATCTTCCATTTTCACATGGTATTCTTCCCCGACAACTTTTTGAATGTCCTCGATCGTAATCGTTTTTGGCTTGGCGCTTGGGATGATATCTTTCAGTGCTTCTGCGGCAAGGTCGGCATTGATATCCTTATTGATCAGCGAAGAATAGGCGACAACACGGATCAATGCGCCTTCCAGTTCACGGATGTTCGTGTCAATTTGATTCGCGATGTAAAGCATCACTTCGTTCGGAATATCCAAACCGTCCGCTTTCGCCTTTTTTCGCAAAATGGCGATGCGCGTCTCAAGGTCAGGCGGTGTGATGTCTGTGATTAATCCCCACTCAAACCGCGAACGCAGCCTTTCTTCAAGCGTCGGGATTTCTTTCGGGGGCCGGTCGCTTGAAATGACGATTTGCTTGCTCTCCTCATGCAGCGCATTAAATGTATGGAAAAATTCTTCCTGCGTGGATTCTTTTCCGGCGAGAAACTGAATATCATCTATCAGAAGGATATCCACATTCCGGTATTTGTTCCGGAATTCGCCTCCTTTATTGTCCCGGATGGAATTGATGAATTCATTCGTGAATTTTTCAGAAGACAAATACACCACTTTGGCTTTTGGATTATGCTCTAGTACATAGTGGCCGATCGCATGCATTAAATGCGTTTTTCCAAGGCCCACCCCGCCGTATATGAACAACGGGTTATAGGCTTTTGCCGGCGCTTCGGCAACGGCAAGGGAAGCAGCGTGTGCAAAACGGTTACCGGAACCAATGACAAAGGTATCGAATGTATACTTTGGAATCAACATACTCTGATAGTCGCGGGTATCATTCAATTTTTCCGCTGATTTTTTCGGGGACGGGAACAGTTCCGGTTCATCACTGTCCTGCTGTTGCGGAATAACGAATTTAATTTCAAGCTCTTCTCCGGTTATGTCGTACAAGACCGTTGTGATGAGCGGAATATAATGGCCCTCCAGCCAATCCCTGGCAAATTCATTCGGCACGGAAATGACAAACGTATCGTTTTTGAGCGAGTATGCCTTCGTCGATTTCAGCCAGGTGTCAAAGCTGGGTTTACTGATCTTTTTTTCAATCACGGACAATGCTTTTTCCCAAAGATCAGCGATATTTTCCAACGCCAATCCCTCCTTTTTATCAAACGAAAAATAACCATTCTCTCTGTCTGTGTAACAATGTTTCGGCGAAGGTTACGGCCATTTATAAACATGCATATGTTTGTATAGTGGAAAAATATATAATAAGGAATAAATACGGTTTTTCGACAGCATCCACCAATTGTGGACAACTTTACTCCATTGGTCTGGATAAACTGTCCACAAGTTATCCACAAACTGTGGATGAACAAGTTATGCACAACCGGTTATTCAGGGTTAAAACACAATAATCATAACAGATAATCTTAGGTGTTGCAATGATCTTTGTAAATTATCCACAATTCGCAAAAGGTGTGAAAAAACATTATCCACACACTCTGAATTTGTGTGAAACTTGTCAATAATTGTTGTGGACAGTTAAAAATTCACCGAAAAATTATCCACATACCGGATATGTGGAAAAATGGCGGCTGATGACAAAGGGTGATCATCATGTCCCGTTCTTTTCGGAAACCCGAGCCGTTTTGACCGGAAAAGCAAGGAAGCGGAACCGGAAAAACGGCTCGTTATTTCTGCGGGAAAATGAAAGTCTGGTACGTGAGAAGTTTTGAAGAGCCTTGACAAGCAGGAAAGTTCGTCATTATAATGATATAGACTGTCGTTTATCATTCGAACGAATTCCCTCGAGGAGGTGTCATACATGAAAAGAACTTATCAGCCTAATAAAAGAAAAAGAAGCAAAGTCCACGGCTTCCGTGCGCGCATGAGTACAAAAAACGGCCGCAAAGTATTGGCAAGACGGCGCCGCAAAGGAAGAAAAGTATTATCCGCATAACCACTGAAAAGTCTCAGTGGTTTTTTTTAACAAAAAAGGCGGTTTCGGGGTCACCGCTTTTTCACTGCATCACTGTTGGCAGGTCAGAAGGAGTATATATGAGAAAATCTTATCGGATAAAAAAAAATACAGAATTTCAGGAGGTTTTCAAGCACGGGAAGTCGTTCGCAAACCGCCAGTTTGTTGTATACGTGCTGGAAAAGGAAAACCGAAAACATTTCAGAATCGGGCTTTCCGTCAGCAAGAAGCTGGGGAATGCCGTCAAAAGAAATCAAATCAAAAGATATATCCGGCAAGTGTTTTTAGAGTTGAAAGAAGACATCCCGCCCGGATATGATTATATTATTATCGCCAGAAAACCGGCGGCCGAGATGAATTACCATGAAGTCAAGAAGAGCTTAATCCATGTCCTGAAAATAGCCCATGTCCTTAAAAAAAGTTAGAATAAAAGAAAGAAGTGCCAGGGCGTGTGGCAGCATCCGGCTGCTTTGGATCATCTAAAAAAGTAAGCGTTTTTTGCTGAAATCTCACACAGGGGAGGACAAACGATTGGGAAAAAAGTTTTTTCTGGCAGGAATGGTACTTGCCCTTGCCGCCGTGATGGCCGGCTGTACGGAATTTAATCAGGATATCACACCGGAAAGCAAAGGAATCTGGAACCAGTATATTGTATATCCCTTATCCTGGCTGATTATAAAGGCAGCCCAATTTCTGGGGGGCAGCTATGGGCTATCCATTATTTTGATTACGATTATCATCCGCCTTGCCATTTTGCCGCTGAATATCACCCAGTTAAAAAGTGCGAAAGCCATGCAGGCACTCCAGCCTGAAATCAAAAAACTGCAGGAAAAATATGCCTCAAAAGATGCGGTAACACGGCAAAAACTCCAGCAGGAAATGATGAAATTGTATCAGGAGTACCATATCAATCCTGCCGCAGGATGCCTGCCGATTTTAATTCAAATGCCGATTTTAATCGGATTTTACCATGCCATCAACCGGACGCCGGCTATCCGCGAATCCGCTTTTCTTTGGTTTGATCTCGGATCCGTGGATTATGTGCTTGCTGTGATTGCCGGAATCACCACCTTTCTCCAGCAAAAAGTGATGATGTCCGGGGGAAATTATGATGCAAATCCGCAAATGAAAATGCAAATGAACATGATGCTTTGGTTTATGCCCATTATGATTATTGTAATCGGCGTGGGGCTCCCGTCCGCGCTGCCGCTGTACTGGATTGTCGGGAACATCTTCATGATTGTCCAGTCGTATTTCATTAAAAGTCCTACTGCAAGTATGCCTGTCCAAAACGCGAAAGCCAGGGGGACGAAAAAATGAAGGAAACGACTTCAACAGGGAAAAATGTAGAAGATGCTGTCAACCAGGCCCTTCGCGAGCTTGAAACGGAAAAAGAAAATGTGGAGATTGAGATTCTTGATGAAGGCAAAAAAGGCATATTCGGTCTGCTCGGCGCGAAACCGGCAGTGGTCCATGTCCGGCTGAAAGAGACGCCGGTTGAGCAAGTGCTCTCATATTTGCGCAATATTATCGAAAAAATGGGGGTTTCCCCCGGCCTTCAATTCGAAGAACATGACCGGACATTGCATATTAACGTGACAGGCGAAAATCTTCCACTGCTGATCGGAAAAAGGGGACAAACATTAAACGCTTTGCAGTTTCTCACGCAGCTGGCAGCGAACCGGTATTATCCGCATTATGAAAGAGTGATGCTCAATATCGGCGATTACCGGAAAAGGCGGGAAGAGGCGCTAACCCGGCTTGCGGAAAGGCTTTCTGCCCAGGTTTTGCGCACCGGACGGCCGGTAAAGCTCGAGCCAATGCCATCCTATGAAAGAAAAATCATCCACAGTGCGCTCGCTCATCATAAACAGGTCATCACCTATTCAGAAGGAAATGAACCAAAACGTTATGTTGTCATTGATTTGGCAAAGCGTTGAACGGCCTCCTTCCGGGAAACCGGGGGAGGCTTTTTTTTAGCCGCACCCTCTGGACGGAAAGCTTTTTTGCCGGTTGAAAAAAACCAGCATATCCACAACCTGGAGCAATCAGCTTTTTCTGCCGTTGTTATTCACATGTGGATAAGTTAAAATGGAATTATCGGCTTTTTGTGGATTGTGGAAAAGAACATATCGCTTGTATTCGCGAAAAAATTTGGTATTCTATTACGTTAGGTGAAAAAAAGAAAACAGAATGCCAATCTTTTATATAAATGACCAAAAAAGGAAGCGGGGTGAAAAAATGGAAATGGATACAATTGCGGCGATCTCGACGCCGATGGGAGAGGGAGCGATTTCGATTGTCCGGCTAAGCGGCGAAAATGCGATTGCGATTGCGAATCGATTATTTGCAGGTGTCGGCGGAAAAAAACTGGTGGATGTCCCTTCGCACACGATCCATTATGGGAAAATTGTCGACCCGGACACTGGAGAAACCGTTGAGGAAGCGATGGTGAGCGTGATGAAAGCGCCGAAAACGTTCACGCGCGAAGATGTCGTGGAAATCAACTGCCATGGCGGGCTTGTCGCTGTAAACCGGGTATTGCAGCTCGTTTTAAAAAATGGTGCGCGCCTTGCCGAGCCGGGCGAATTTACAAAACGGGCGTTTTTGAACGGACGCATTGATCTCTCACAGGCGGAAGCAGTCATGGATTTAATCCGCGCCAAAACGGATAAAGCGATGAACGTGGCGATCGGCCAGATGGAAGGCAGATTGTCGAAACTGGTCAAAAAGCTGCGCCAGGAAATACTGGAAGTCGTCGCGCATATCGAAGTCAATATTGATTATCCGGAATACGACGATGTTGAAGAGATGACGCACCGCATGCTGAAAGAAAAAGCACAGTACATCAAAAATGAAATTGAAAAACTGTTGCGGACAGCGCATCAGGGAAAAATTTTGCGGGAAGGGTTGTCAACGGCTATTATCGGCCGCCCGAATGTTGGAAAATCATCATTGTTAAACAGCCTTGTCCAGGAAAATAAGGCAATTGTCACCGATATTCCCGGCACGACACGCGATGTGATCGAAGAATACGTCAATGTCCGCGGTGTGCCGCTGCGCCTGATTGACACCGCAGGCATCCGCGAAACAGAAGATATCGTGGAACGAATTGGTGTGGAACGTTCGCGGAAAGCGCTCAAGGAAGCGGATTTGATTTTGCTTGTTATCAACTCATCCGAGCCGCTCAGCCCGGAAGATGAGGCATTGTTTGAAGCGGTGGAAGGCATGGATGTGATTGTCATCTTAAATAAGTGGGACCTGCCGCATCAAGTGGAGATGGAAAGCGTCCGCGAACTTGCACAAGGCGCGAAAATCCTTACCACGTCGCTTGTAACAGAGGAAGGCATGGAAAAATTGGAAGATGCGATTGCTGCGATGTATTTTGAAGGGCAGATGGAAACAGGCGACCTGACATATGTATCAAACAGCCGCCATATTGCGCTTTTGAACCAGGCATTGGAAGCCATTCAAGATGTGCAAAACGGCATTCAATCCAACACCCCGATTGATATCATCCAAATCGACCTGACCCGGACATGGGACCTGCTCGGCGAAATCATCGGCGACACCGTCCAGGAAAGCTTACTGAACCAACTCTTCTCCCAATTCTGCCTCGGGAAATAGAAAAGCGGAGGCGACTGTATAGCGGCGTACGGATTTTGTAGTCTTCGACCGAGATAAAGGAAACACGATGAGCCGGTAGGCGAATCGATGCCCGCTTATCGAAAGGAGAAGACGTAAAAATCCGTACGCCGCTAGGAGCCGCAGCTAGACAAAGAAAAGCGGAGGGCGTTTGCCCGTTGATTTTATAAAATAAAGGAGTGATAAGCATGCGGCAATACGATGCAGGAGACTATGATGTCATTGTAGTCGGCGCCGGGCATGCCGGTTGTGAAGCAGGCCTGGCCGCCGCAAGAATCGGTGCCAAAACGTTAATGATCACGATTAACCTTGATATGATTGCCTACATGCCGTGCAACCCGTCGATCGGCGGTCCGGCAAAAGGGATCGTCGTCCGCGAAATCGATGCACTCGGTGGTGAAATGGGCAGGAATATCGATAAAACCTATATTCAAATGCGGATGCTCAATACCGGAAAAGGGCCGGCCGTTCAGGCGCTCAGGGCTCAGGCGGATAAAGTCGAATACCAGCGTGAAATGAAAAAAACCATCGAAAACCAGGAAAATTTGACGCTTTTGCAAGGGATGGTCGAAGAACTGGTCCTTGAAGACGGTGTCTGCAAAGGCGTTGTTACAAAAACCGGCGCAAAATATACAGCCAAAACGGTTGTGCTGACGACCGGCACGTTCCTGCGCGGCGAAATTATTATCGGGGAACTGAAATATTCGAGCGGCCCGAATAACCAGCAGCCTTCCATTGCCCTCGCTGAAAAACTGGAAGAACTCGGCTTTGACCTCGTCCGCTTTAAAACCGGGACGCCACCGCGCGTAAACGGCAAAACGATCGATTACAGCAAAACGGAAATCCAGCCGGGCGATCTGGAACCGCGGGCTTTCAGTTATGAAACGACGAAGATGATTACGGACCAGCTTCCTTGCTGGCTGACTTACACCAATGAGCGTACCCATGCCATTATTGACGCCAATCTCGGCCGCGCGCCGATGTTTTCCGGCATGATTAAAGGCACGGGGCCGCGTTATTGCCCATCGATTGAAGACAAAGTCGTCCGCTTCCATGACAAGCCCCGCCACCAACTCTTCCTGGAACCGGAAGGCCGCCACACGGAAGAAGTGTATGTACAAGGGCTTTCAACAAGCATGCCGGAAGAAGTGCAAAGAGAAATTTTGGCCTCCATTGAAGGGCTGGAGCATGCAAAAATGATGCGCCCCGGTTATGCAATTGAATATGATGCGATCACGCCGACGCAGTTGTGGCCGACACTCGAAACGAAAAAAGTGAAGAACCTTTATACAGCCGGCCAAATCAACGGGACGTCCGGTTACGAAGAAGCAGCCGGGCAGGGGATTATTGCAGGCATCAACGCAGCGCAAAGAGCAATGGGGAAAGAAGAACTTGTCCTTGGCCGTTCCGATGCTTATATCGGTGTTTTAATTGATGACCTGGTCACAAAAGGAACACGCGAACCGTACCGCCTTTTAACCTCCCGTGCTGAATATCGCCTGCTGTTGCGCCATGACAATGCGGATCTAAGGCTGACTGAAATCGGCTATCAAATTGGCTTGATTTCCGAAGAACGTTACCGGAAATTTACGGCGAAAAAACAGGCGATTGAAGCGGAAATCAAGCGTTTGAAATCCGTCATTCTGAAACCGGATGAAAAAACACAGACACTGATCCGGGAAGCAGGAGGAAGCGAACTGAAAGACGGCATCCACGCCGCTGATCTCCTGAAACGGCCGGAAATGCGGTATGAACATATCAAAGCGCTTGTGCCGCCTGAAATGGAACTTTCGCCTGAAGTGGAAGAACAGGTGGAAATCCAGATCAAATATGAAGGCTATATCGCAAAATCATTGCAGCAAGTTGAGCGGATGAAAAAGCTGGAAGACAAAAAAATCCCGTCTGATATTGATTATGATGCGATCCACGGGCTGGCAACGGAAGCGCGCCAAAAATTAAACAAAGTGCGCCCGATCTCGATTGCCCAGGCATCACGCATTTCCGGCGTAAATCCGGCTGATATTTCAATTTTACTTGTCTACATTGAACAGGGGAAAATTGCAAAAATCCCTGGATAAGGCATGAAGCCCGGGTTTTTCCGGCTTCTCCCTTTTTTTACATATCAACCGAAAGGATGGAAAAATGGACAGCGGACAATTCATTCCATTATTGGCTGAAAAAGGCATTCCCTTAAGCGAGGAACAAAAACAGCAGTTTGAAACGTATTATAAATGGCTTGTTGACTGGAACAACAAAATGAATTTAACGGCGATTACGGAAAAAGGGGAAGTGTATCTCAAACATTTTTATGATTCGCTGACAGCCGCCTTTTTTACCGATTTTAACGGCCCGCTGCACGTTTGCGATGTCGGCGCCGGCGCAGGCTTTCCGGGCATCCCGTTAAAAATCTGTTTTCCGGAACTAAGGCTTTCGATTGTCGATTCATTGCAAAAACGGATTACGTTTCTCGGCCATTTAACAGAAGCGCTCGGCTTAAAAGAAGTTTCTCTTTTTCACGACAGGGCTGAAACTTTTGCCAAAAAACCGGAACACCGCGAACAATATGATGTGGTCATGGCAAGGGCGGTTGCCAGAATGTCCGTCCTCTCCGAACTGTGCCTGCCGCTTGTGAAACCCGGTGGTAGATTTATCGCGATGAAAGCCCAGCATGCCAAAGAAGAGCTCGAAAAAGCGGAAAAAGCGATCCGTCTCCTCGGCGGAAAAACGGAGAACGTATACCACTTTACCTTGCCGGTTGAAGAAAGTGAAAGAAACCTCATTGTCGTCAAAAAGGTAAAGAAAACGCCGAAAAAATACCCCCGCAAGCCGGGAACCCCGGCAAAACTCCCGCTTGAATAAGGCGGGCGTTTTACCGTGCCGGAAATCGGGATGATGCGCTAAAATGAGAGAGATTGTTCGAAAAATCGCCGGGAGTTTGGCAGGAACTTGTCTTATAATAGAGAATAAGTAGTTAGGGAGAATTTATAAGGTGGTGTACAGTGAATGAAGCATCCTTTCTCTCGTTTTTTCGGAGTGGAGGAAGAAATCGGAGAAGAAGAACTGGAAGCAGAGAATGAAAATGAAGAGATTAAAAATATCTCCGTCTCCTGTATTATTCCGAACCGGTTTCAGCCACGGACCATTTTTAATGAAGAGAAAATAGATGAACTTGCAAGAACGATCCACACCCATGGCATCATCCAGCCAATCGTTGTCCGCGAATACGAAGCAGGCCAGTATGAAATCATTGCGGGGGAAAGAAGATTCCGGGCTGTCCGGAAACTGGGCTGGGAAACTGTGCCTGCCATCATAAAAAATATGAGCGATACAGAAACAGCCTCGATTGCTTTAATTGAGAACCTGCAACGCGAAGAACTGACGCCGATTGAAGAAGCGATGGCTTACGGAAAACTTTTGGAGCTTCACCATTTGACCCAGGAAGCACTGGCACAGCGCCTTGGCAAAGGGCAATCAACGGTTGCAAATAAACTGCGCCTTTTGAAATTGCCCCCGGAAGTGCAGGAAGCCCTTTTGCAAAAACAGATCACGGAACGCCATGCACGGGCATTGATTCCTTTAAAAGAGGCAGAAAAACAGGTTCGCGTCCTCAATGAAATACTCGCAAAAAATTTAAATGTGAAACAAACGGAAGAGTATGTTACCCGTATGATGAATAAGCCGGAAAAAAAAGCAAAGCCGCGCAGACAGGCGTTCAGCAAAGATATGCGCATTGCTGTCAATACGATCCGCCAGTCTGTTTCGATGGTGACCGATTCCGGGATCAATCTCGATTCAAAAGAAGAAGATTTCGAGGACTACTATCAAATTACGATCCGGATCCCGAAAAAGGCGAAATCCTAATAAAAGAAACTTGGATGACAGGTTTCTTTTTTTCAGGTGCAGGTCATTTCCTATCCTATTCCGATAAAATAAAACCGGCTTACGCCCGCCAGGTTTGTGCTGCCTGCCTTAGCTTTACAAAGCCCTTTTTCCTGGTTTCGGCGGTGGTCCTGCGTTCTTTTTTAGCATGGGCGCAAGCTTTGGCATGGAAGCCGCGCCTCCTGATTTCCAACTGCCGAAAAAACTTGAAACAACCTTTTTTCGGTTTACAGTAAACGAATCTTGCAAACTTTGATACAATAAAGTTACGTGTTTGCCGTTTCTGCAAATGCAGACGGGCCGTGACTAGCGTGACAAAAAAGGTAGGTGGCAACCGTGGGAAAAGTGATTTCTATCGCCAATCAAAAAGGAGGCGTAGGAAAAACAACCACTTCTGTCAACTTGGGTGCCTGCTTAGCATACATCGGGAAGAAGGTTTTGCTTGTCGATACCGACCCCCAGGGAAATGCAACAAGCGGAGCCGGAATTGATAAAGGCGAAGTTCAGCAGTGTATTTATGATGTGTTAGTGGAAGATGCGAATATAAAAGATGTGATCAGGGCAACGGCCGTGGACGGGCTTTATTCCGTGCCGGCAACGATTCAACTGGCGGGAGCGGAGATTGAACTGGTTCCGACCATTTCAAGGGAAGTCAGGTTAAAGCGGGCGATCAGCGCCATTAAAGACGATTATGATTATATTATCATTGACTGCCCTCCTTCTCTCGGCCTATTGACGTTAAATGCGCTAACCGCGTCGGATGCCGTCATTATCCCCGTCCAGTGCGAATATTACGCTTTGGAAGGGTTAAGCCAGCTGCTCAGCACGGTCAGGCTTGTCCAAAAGCATTTGAATCACAATCTGATGATTGACGGCGTGCTGCTGACGATGCTAGATGCCCGTACCAACTTAGGACTCCAAGTCATTGAAGAAGTGAAAAAATATTTCAGGGACAAAGTGTACCGTACCATTATCCCCCGCAATATCCGGTTAAGCGAAGCACCGAGCCACGGACAGCCGATTATTCTTTACGACCCGAAATCGCGCGGTGCGGAAGTGTATTTAGACTTAGCAAAGGAAGTGGCGGCAAATGGCTAAAGGGCTTGGAAAAGGCATTAACGCGTTGTTTGCCAATATGGACGTTGACAAAGAAGATGCCGTGCAGGAAGTCAATATTAAAGAATTGCGCCCGAATCCTTATCAGCCGCGGAAGAATTTTGAACCCGAAGCGCTTAATGAATTAAAAGAATCCATTCTCCAGCATGGCATCTTGCAGCCGCTTATTGTGCGCAAGAGCATTAAAGGATACGAAATCATTGTCGGGGAACGGAGATACAGAGCCGCAAAAGAAGCAAAACTTACGACGGTGCCGGTTGTCGTCCGCGATTTAAACGACCGGCAGATGATGGAATTTGCTGTGCTCGAGAACCTGCAGCGGGAAGATTTAACGCCGATTGAAGAAGCCAATGCGTACCAGTTTTTGCTTGAAAAATTAAATGTTACACAGGAGGAGCTGGCAAAACGGCTCGGAAAAAGCCGGCCCTATATTGCCAATCACCTCCGTATTTTGTCTTTGCCGGTCAGCATCCAGGAAGCCATGTCTAAAGGCAAACTTTCGATGGGGCACGGCCGTACGCTGCTTGGCCTGGAAAAGAAAGAAAAAATGGAAGAAATCGCTGAAAAGGCTATTGCCGAAGGATTAAGTGTCCGCCAGCTGGAAAAGCTTGTCCAGCAGCTGAACCGGAATGTTTCACGTGAAACGAAGAAAGACAAACAGGAAAAAGATATTTTTATCCAGGAACACGAAACGGTTCTGCGCGAAAAGTTTGGGACAACCGTTCATATTAAGCGGACAAAGAAAAAAGGGAAAATTGAAATTGAATTTATGTCCAATGAAGATTTAGAACGGATATTGCAATTGCTGGATGCCGGTTTTCAACAGGAAACGTAAGAATTACAAAGATAAAGACAAAAACGGGTGAAAAAGATGGTATTGCTGGGGACAATTGTAAACGGGCTGAGCATTGTAGCCGGTTCGTTTATCGGAAGGCTGTTAAACCATATTCCGGAGCAAATGAAAGGCACCGTAATGCAGGCGATCGGGCTTGCGGTGATGGTGCTGGGGCTCGGAATGGGACTGAAAAGTGAACAGTATATTATTGTAATATTAAGCCTTGTGATTGGCGCAGTCATCGGCGAAATGCTGCAGCTTGAAGCTCATTTGAACGGGCTTGGTGCCTGGCTGGAAAAAAAGTTTGGAAACAGCAGCCAGGGCAGTACGGCCGAAGCCTTTGTCACGGCAACGCTCGTTTTTGTGATTGGCGCGATGGCCATTCTCGGAGCATTGGATAGCGGAATCAGGGGCGACCATACGGTGCTGTACACGAAATCTGTTCTGGACGGTTTCACAGCACTGATCTTGTCTTCAACCCTCGGTTTTGGGGTGGTTTTTTCGGTTGTTCCGGTGATCCTTTATGAAGGTGCCATTGCGTTATTTGCCACGCAAATTAACCGGCTTGTCCCAGCACCGGTGCTGCATTCGTTTATTACCGAAATGACGGCAACCGGCGGAATTATGATTTTTGCTATCGGTTTAAATATTGCGGGGCTTGCCAAAATCAGGGTGGCGAATTTATTGCCGGGCATCGTGGTGGTTGCCGTACTGGTCGGCCTGTTACATGCTTATCATACGGTTTTCGGCTGAATTTTACAGGAATGAAGTAACACCTGTTTATCGGTTGAAGTATGAATGTGAACCGGCAGAAACTTACTGAAGTTGCGGATCCTTTTTGCCGGATCCCGGGCCATACAGGTTGCCGGCTTATTCATTCATCTGATTCCGTTCTTTGGCTATTTTTGTTTAGAAGTTTGCGTTCACCGGGGATTTCGGATAAACGGTTTCAAAAATGCTGCTGTTTCCGGATCACTTAAATCATTTTCTCCTTCGCCTGTCCGCTGTTCATGGAAATTATGGCGTTTTGATATTGAAGATGCAGATTGGCGCGGCTGATGCCTGCAGCGATCAGTTTTGCCATTTTCAGAACAAGATTTAAACGGGTATTCTGAAGGACGGTAAACTCCATAAAACCGCTGATGTTCACAATTCCTGTAATGTGGATGTCGCCGACAGGAGGCAAATCTTTCTTTACACCCGCCCCCGGTTTCACCGGACCGTCGCCGATTTGGATCATGCCGACGCTCTTCATTTTTCCAAGGCAGGCATCGACGGCAATGACGAAGGGGTCGTGGTGCTTTTGATAAATCCTTTCCATATTTTCTTCCAGGTTTAAAGCATGAACCGGCTTATCGAGCGTTCCGTATACATTGAAGCAGGCCAGGCCTGTTTCTTCCAGAAAAGTGCCCGTTAAAGGCCCGAGCGAGTCCCCGGTGGAACGGTCGGTGCCGATGCAGACCACCACCAATTCCCTGTTTGTACTTTTCGGAAGTGCTGATAAAATATGATTGGATATAATTTCTTTTGCCAGAACATCATCATGAAATACCTTGATACGATTGCCGCTGAATTCCAATTGTCCTTTTCTCAGATTCATATCAGCCACTCCCTCTTTGTAATAGTACCAGTATACGGAAAATCAAAAAAATCTATACATTTAACATATCTCTTTTTTGATACCCGCAACCGGCAGTTTTACACTTGATTCAGCCGCCAATCAAAAAGGTAATTTTTGAAAAGCGGAGCCGGTTGTCGAGCAAGCGCGGTTTTTTTGTTACAATAACGTTAAAAGAAATGAAGGTTGGTGGAATATGGGCCATTTTGAGACATATCTCAAACACCTCACATCCAAGTGGTTAAATGAAGATACATGGATCGAAATCGGGGAGACAGTGCTGAAGATCATTGTGGTGATGCTTGTCGCATCGCTTGTCATTAAATTCGGCAAAAAGGCGATTGGCAAAATTTTTGCAGTCCGTGCCAAAGCCCCTCTCCGGTTTTCAGAGCGGCGCGAGGCCACGTTGTTGCGGCTGATGGTGAACACACTGACCTATCTCGTCTGGTTTGTTGCCATTGTCACGATTTTGTCCATTCTCGGCATCAATGTCCAGGGGCTTCTGGCCGGTGCCGGAATTGTCGGGCTGGCTGTCGGGTTCGGGGCGCAAAGCCTTGTAAAAGACGTTATTTCCGGATTCTTTATTATCTTTGAAGACCAGTTTTCGGTCGGTGATACGGTGCAGGTCGGGAAATACGAAGGCGTTGTGGAAGAAATCGGGCTCAGGACAACAAAAATCAAAAACTGGACCGGCGAATTATACATCATTCCGAACGGCAATATTTCCGAAGTCACCAATTTGTCCATTCATAACAGCGTTGCCGTTGTGGATGTCCGTATTCCGTACGAAGAGGATATCGATAAAGCGGAAGCGGCCATTCAGGAAATACTGGTGTCATTTGCCGGACAGCACGAAGAGGTCGTGACAGAGCCTGAACTGTTGGGCGTCCAGCAGCTCGGCACCACGGATGTTACACTCAGGGTGGTAGCGGAAACCCTCCCGATGGCACACTGGTATATTGCGAGAGTGCTGAAAAAAGAAATTAAAAAAGCATTGGACGAAAATCGCATCCATGCACCTTATCCGAAAATGGTGACTTATTCCCGTACTGAGAAAGAAGAGGCATTGGCCGGCCAATTTCTAAAGGGGGATGAACATGGAAGATAAAAATTTCGGGTTGTATGATATTGTGGAAATGAAAAAGCAGCATCCGTGCGGCACAAACCGCTGGAAAATTATCCGGATGGGGGCGGATATCCGCATTAAATGTGAAGGATGTGGACATAGCGTGCTGCTGCCACGCAGGGAATTTGCCCGCAAACTGAAAAAAATCCTCGTTAAGCACGAAGAAGCATAGCCCTTTTATGGGTGTCTTTTTTTGGGAGCCGGGGTGCGGTTAAAATAAGGCCGGCAAACGAAACATGTTAACCGGGCGCATCCGGTGGCACCCCGGGGGTTTTTGATACAGCCGGGAAAAACTTGAAAGATACGAGAATGTTTGAAGGAGTGGACATAAAATGGCGTTAACAGCCGGAATTGTCGGTTTGCCGAATGTCGGAAAATCGACTTTATTTAATGCGATTACAAAAGCCGGGGCCGAATCTGCGAACTATCCGTTTTGTACAATTGACCCGAATGTCGGCATGGTGGAAGTGCCGGACGAACGGCTGGAAAAATTAACAGAACTGTACCATCCGAAAAAAACGGTCCCGACCACTTTTGAATTTACGGATATTGCCGGGATCGTCAAAGGCGCAAGCAAAGGGGAAGGGCTCGGGAATAAGTTTCTTTCCCATATCCGCCAGGTGGACGCAATCTGCCATGTCGTTCGTTGTTTTGAGGACGAGAACATTACACATGTTTCCGGGAAAGTCGATCCGATTGATGATATCGAAACGATCAATCTTGAATTGATCCTGGCCGATCTTGAAACGGTGGACAAGCGGATCGGGCGTGTAGAGAAAATCGCAAAACAGAAGGATAAAGAAGCCGTTGCCGAATATGAAGTGCTGACCAAATTAAAGGCGGCTTTTGAAGCGGAAAAACCGGCACGGGCGGTGGAACTGACCGAAGACCAGCAAAAAATCGTCAAAGGGTTCCAGCTTTTAACAAGCAAGCCGGTTTTGTATGTGGCCAATGTCGGGGAAGATGACATTCAGGATCCGTCTGCAAACCCGTATGTCGGGAAGGTGCGTGAATATGCCAAACAGGAAGGCGCGGAAGTGATTGTCATCTGTGCCCGCATTGAAGAAGAAATTGCCGAACTGGATGACGATGAGAAAAAGATGTTTTTAACCGAACTCGGCATCCAGGAATCCGGACTTGACCAGCTGATTAAAGCTGCTTACAGCCTGCTTGGCCTTGCGACTTATTTTACGGCTGGGGAACCGGAAGTCCGCGCGTGGACATTCAAAAAAGGCATGAAAGCCCCGCAATGCGCAGGCATTATTCACTCCGATTTTGAAAAAGGGTTTATCCGGGCTGAAACGGTGTCGTATGAAGATTTAATCAAATATGGCAGCGTGGCAGCAGCAAGAGAAGCCGGAAAAGTGCGCCTGGAAGGAAAAGACTACGTTGTCCAGGACGGCGATGTCATGCATTTCAGGTTTAATGTATAACAGGACTTTTGGACGAATATTCAAATTGTATTGAAAAAATTCAAATCATCCGTTAAAATAGGTATCAGTCGAATATTTTCCTTCGGGGCAGGGTGCAATTCCCGACCGGCGGTGATGAGGAAACTCAAAGCCCGTGACCCGTATTCTCCGGAATGCGGTGGATTTGGTGAAATTCCAAAGCCGACAGTGACAGTCTGGATGGGAGAAGGATCAAACGTTTCATTGGAACGTGTATTTCATGATGCCGTTTTGCCCCGCACATCTTCGTGCGGGTTTTTTGTTTTCACGGGTATATGTTGGCGGAAATTGCATACAGGAGGCATGAAAGGATTGCAAAAAGAAGATTATATGCAGCTTGCACTCCATTTGGCCGAAAGTGTGGCCGGGCAGACTTCCCCGAATCCCCCGGTTGGAAGTGTCGTCGTGAAAAACGGCACGATCGCCGGGATGGCGGCCCACTTAAAGGCGGGAGAAAAACATGCGGAAAGGCTTGCGGTGGAACAGGCCGGGCCGCTTGCAGAGGGTGCTGAAGTTTTTGTGACGCTCGAGCCGTGTGCCCATTACGGAAAGACGCCGCCGTGCGCAGATTTTTTAATTGAAAAAGGCATCAAAACAGTATATATCGCTGCATTGGACCCCAATCCGCTTGTCGCAGGCAAAGGAATAGAAAAGCTCAGGCAAGCCGGAGTAAAAGTGGAAACCGGGATATTGAAGGAACAAGCGGAAAAGTTGTACCGCCCTTTTTTCCACTTTATTCAAACGAAAACACCGTTTGTCACTGTCAAAACCGCCATGACGGCAGACGGAAAAATTGCATCTGAAACCCGTGACAGCAAATGGATCACAAGTGAAGAAGCAAGGCGTGATGCCCGCCGGTTAAGAAGCAGGCATGATGCAATACTTGTCGGCATACAAACCGTTCTCCATGATAACCCCCTTCTCACCACACGTTTGCCCCATTCCAGGAAAAATCCTATTCGCATTGTATTAGACACCCATTTGCGCATCCCGCCGGAAGCGAAAGTGCTAAGCGGCGATGCGCCAACCATTATTTTTTGCGGAAGCGATGCACCAAAAGAAAAAGAACAATGTCTGAAGCAGCTTGATGTCGAAGTGGTCCGCATGCCGCATGCCCGCCTCTTGATCCGTGACGTGTTAGCAGCGCTCGGGGAAAAAGGCATCATGACTTTACTCGTCGAAGGCGGCGCGGCAGTAAACGGCTCATTTTTAAAAGAAGGCGCAGTGCAGCAGTATATTTTTTACATTGCCCCGAAAGTGATCGGCGGGAAAAACGCGCCGTCCCCTTTCGGTGGACACGGGTTTGGCAAGGTGGCCGATGCTTTGCCGCTCCGGTTTGAAAAAGTGGAACAGATCGGGCCTGATTTAAAAATCACGGCTGCCGTCCAAAAGGAGGTGCCGGCGCATGTTTACAGGGATTATTGAAGAAATCGGCATATTGAAACGTGTGGAAAGAGGCCCCCGCTCCCTTAAGCTTGCCGTACAGGCCAGGACGGTTCTTCAAGATGTACGGCTTGGCGACAGCATTGCAGTGAACGGTGTTTGCTTAACCGTCACATCCTATACGCCAAATGCATTTACGGCTGATGTCATGCCTGAAACATTTTTCAGCACGGCATTGGCCGGGCTGAACATCGGCAGCAAGGTCAACCTTGAACGGGCAATGGCTGCAGGCGGGCGGTTCGGCGGGCATTTTGTCACAGGGCATGTTGATGGCACGGGCACGGTCTGTTTGAAACAAAGGATGGAAAATGCCGTTTATATCACGATTTCTGTTCCCTCCTCCCTGTCCGCCTTTCTGATCCCAAAAGGCTCGGTTGCACTCGACGGCACCTCCCTGACCGTGTTCGGGGCTGCGGACGGGCAATTAACCGTTTCATTGGTGCCGCATACGCAGCAGCATACGATATTGCCGGAAAAAAAGATTGGCGATGCCGTGAATATTGAATGCGATATTTTGGCCAAGTATATGGCAGGGCTGTTCAGGAACGGAGAACGGGCGGAAAAAGAGAGCGGCATGATGGCGCTCTTAAAAGACCAAGGTTTTATGTAAACAAAGGGGTGAAAAACTTGTTTCATACCATTGAAGAAGCAGTAGAAGACTTAAAGGCCGGAAAAGTCGTGATTGCCGTCGATGATGAAAATAGGGAAAACGAAGGTGATTTTATCGGCCTTGCGGAAAAAGCGACACCGGAAATGATCAATTTGATGGCCAAAGCAGGACGCGGGCTCATCTGTGCACCGATTACGGCGGAAAAAGCACAGCAGCTCGATCTTTACCCGATGGCACGGCAAAATACCGACAGCCATGAAACGGCCTTCACCGTGAGCATTGACCATGCTGCCACCCGGACCGGCATCAGCGCATTTGAACGTGCCAAAACGGTCCGGCACCTGGCAGAAGACGCGGTAAAAGCCGAAGACTTTCACCGGCCGGGGCATATTTTCCCGTTAGTGGCCAAAGCAGGCGGCGTCCTGGAACGGTCTGGCCATACGGAAGCAGCCGTTGACCTGGCAAAACTGGCAGGCGCAAATCCGGCAGGCGTAATATGCGAAATCATGAATGAAGACGGCACGATGGCCCGCCTTCCCCAGCTGGAGGAAATCGCCAAAAATTCCGGCATAAAACTGGTGACGATCCAATCGTTAATCGAGTACAGAAAAAAACATGAGAAACTGATTCAAAAAGAAGCGGAAATCACGCTGCCGACGCGTTACGGCACGTTCCGGGCTGCCGGTTACAAAGATTTGCTGTCAGGGGGAGAACATGTTGCCCTTATAAAAGGGGAAGTAAGCAGTGAAGAGCCGGTGCTGGCAAGGATCCATTCCGAATGCCTGACCGGTGATTGTTTCGGTTCCCTCCGTTGCGACTGCGGCCCGCAGCTTGCCCGGAGCCTTGCGCGGATTGAAAAAGAAGGGCGCGGTGTCCTCGTTTATATGCGTCAGGAAGGCCGGGGGATCGGGCTTCTGAATAAATTGAAAGCTTACCGGCTGCAGGAAAAAGGATTGGATACAGTGGAGGCCAACCGCCGGCTTGGATTTCCGGCAGATATGCGCGACTACTGCATCGCTGCGCAAATTTTAAAAGATCTCGGGGCAACACAAGTCCGGCTTTTAACAAACAATCCTGATAAAGTGGAGGCATTAACGCGTTACGGTATCCGAATTGCGGAAAGAGTGCCGGTTGAAATCGCGCCTGTCCGTGAAAATGAAGGATATTTGCGTACGAAAGCGGAAAAAATGGGGCATTTGCTGCATATATAGGAGGAGATCAAAATGGGACAAATATTTGAAGGCAATCTGGTTGGAACCGGCTTAAAAATCGGCATGGTTGCTGCCCGCTTTAATGAATTCATTACAACAAGGCTTGTAAGCGGGGCAAAGGATGCATTATTAAGGCATGGCGTTAAAGAAGAAGCAATTGATCTTGCCTGGGTACCGGGCGCGTTTGAAATCCCGCTGGCGGCAAAAAAAATGGCAGAAACGGACAAATATGATGCCGTATTGGCACTTGGCGCGGTGATCCGCGGCGCGACCCCGCATTTTGAATATGTAAGTGCAGAAGCGGCAAAAGGAGTCGCCCATGCAAGCCTTTCTACAGAAACACCTGTCATTTTCGGGATTCTGACAACCGACACGATTGAACAGGCGATTGAGCGAGCCGGGACGAAAGCAGGCAATAAAGGCTGGGATGCGGCAGTGAGCGCGATCGAAATGGCGAATGTCATCCGGAAAATAGAAGCATAAATTTGAAAAGGGTGTTATTGCTTTTGATGTAAAAACTTAAGTCCGTTTTATAAAAAAGCCCTTGCGAAAGGAACGTATGTTTGATAAAATAGGGATGTCAGCGATAGCAAAAAGCGGGATGGAGTCTTAAGACAATTGATTTTGCCTGCGGGATATGGTATACTTACGACTTGTGAGTAATGAATGCATGAACCATTGCTCCTTGCCCTTTTGAATAAAAGGGCCGCATAGTCCATAAGGAGGTGACAAACAGATGAGAAAGTACGAAATTATGTACATTATCCGCCCAAATATTGAGGATGAGGCAAAAAAAGCGCTTGTTGAGCGTTTTGACAATGTCCTCAACAACCAGGGTGCGGAAATCATCGAATCGAAAGAGTGGGGAAAACGCCGTCTTGCATACGAGATTCAGGACTTCCGTGATGGTTACTACCATATCATCAACGTGAATGCTGAACCGGTTGCAGTCCAGGAATTTGACCGTCTGGCGAAGATTAACGGTGATATTATCCGCCACATTGTTGTAAGAGAAGAAGAATAATTTTTAACGATAAAACGTTTCACGTGAAACGGATTTTGAATCATGAGAGGGGTTGATTCTGATGTTGAACCGTGTTGTTCTCGTAGGCAGGCTGACAAAAGATCCCGATTTGCGCTATACGCCGAGCGGAGTAGCGGTTGCTACTTTTACCCTGGCTGTAAACCGTACGTTTACAAACCAGCAGGGGGAAAGGGAAGCGGATTTCATCAATTGTGTTGTTTGGAGAAAGCAGGCTGAAAATGTGGCCAACTACTTAAAAAAAGGAAGTCTGGCAGGCGTAGACGGCCGGATTCAGACACGCAACTACGAAGCTCAGGACGGCCGGCGCGTGTATGTCACAGAGGTCGTGGCAGACAGCGTCCAGTTTCTTGAACCGAGAAGTGCGAATCAGGAACGCGGCAGCAGCCAGAATTACGGGAACAACCAAGGGAGTGCTTTCCCGGGGTACAATCAGAATCAAAATCAGTATCAGCGTAATGATTCAAAGCCTGATGAAGATCCATTCTCTAATGATGGACAACCGATTGACATCTCTGATGATGATCTTCCGTTTTAATGCGGGCAAACCCGTAAAGTTGTGATATAAAGGAGGGTGAAAAAATGGCAGGTGGACGCAGAGGCGGACGGAAACGCCGGAAAGTATGCTACTTTACAGCGAACCATATTACCCATATCGACTATAAAGATGTGGACTTGCTGAAAAAGTTCATTTCTGAAAGAGGAAAAATTCTTCCTCGTCGTGTAACGGGTACAAGTGCAAAATACCAACGTAAATTGACAACTGCAATCAAACGCGCACGTCAAATGGCGTTGCTTCCTTATGTTGCAGAAGACAAATAAGCAGCGGAAAAAGCAACTGGATTTTTCTTTCAATATATGAATGAAAAAAGACACCCTGTTTTCAGGTTGTCTTTTTTCATTTTATTATCTTTTTGCTTCATGGAATGGTTATGGTAAAATGAGGGGAAATGATGGTTTTTTGAAGGGAGCATGCGTGTGAAAAAAACAAGAATGCTGACAGAAGGGGCGATGCTTGCAGCGGTTTTCGGCGTCATGCTGCTTGTTGCATTGCATGTCCCGGTGATCCGGATAATTGTTTTGGTTTTTCTTCCGCTGCCTTTTATCCTGTTTTGTGCCAAATATTCTTTGCGTTCAATTCTTGTCTTCTGTCTGGTTTGTTTGCTTGTGTCTGCCATTATGGGAACAGTCATGGCAATCCCGATGGCCGTTTTTTTCGTTTGTATTGGATTTGTTATGGGATACGCTATTCAGCGAAAAAAATCTAAATTATTTATATACATAGCAACCAGCCTGACCTTTTTAGCCATCACGATCATCGGGCTGTTTGCCACCCTGAAGTTTTTCCACTTGAATATCATCGCGGAAAACTTAAAAATCATGCAGCAGTCAATCGAACAGTCGAAATCTCTTGTCAACAGCCTTGGGGAACCACAGGCCTATGAGGACCGGTTTGCGCAAATGGCCGATGCCGCAAGCCAGATGTATTCTGTCTATTTGCCGAGCCTGTTATTGCTGTCTGCCTTTATTGCCGTTTTTGTGCTCATTTCTGTGAACTTTCCAATCGCCAAACGTTTCGGTGTCCCGGTTCCGTCCTTTCCACCTTTCCGTGAAATGCGGCTGCCGGGGAATATCTTATGGTATTTCATTCTGGCAATGGCAGCCAACCTGCTGATGCGCGGGGACACGGGCAGCTTCTTTGCAAAAGCGGTTCTGAATCTGATGCTGATTTTCCAAATTCTCATTTTGCTGCAGGGGTACGCTTTTATAAGCTTTGTCAGCCACGAGAAAAAATGGCCAAAAGGGTTACTGGCTTTCGCCGTCATTTTATCAATCATATTCAGCCCGCTGCTTTATCTTGTTATGATATTCGGTATAATGGATTTAGGATTTGATTTCAGGCGGATGATTCAAAAGTGACCCTTTCTTAGTTTCTCAATATAGGAGCTGAAGGTATGCCTTCTTACTACAATAAACGGTTCATGCGCTATCCGTTATACGGCTTAATTGCAGTGTCTCTCATCCTGCTCGGTATTATTTTCTTTTACCACTGGTGGATAACGGCAGCCGGCATTGTTGTGCTCGGGGCGTTATCCTACTGCGCATTTTACGTGGAACAACGGTCGAGCGAAGAAATCGAACGCTATATCTCCAATCTTTCCTACCGGGTCAAACGCGTCGGTGAAGAAGCGCTGATGGAAATGCCGATCGGGATCATGCTGTACAATGAAGATTACATCATTGAATGGACAAATCCGTTTATGGCCTCCTGCTTTAATGAAGATACACTTGTCGGGCGTTCCCTTTATGATGTAGCGGAAGTGCTCGTACCGCTGATTAAGCAGGAAATGCATTCCGAGACGATTAGTCTGAATGAAAGGAAGTACAGGGTTGTCCTGAAACTGGAAGAGCGGCTGCTTTATTTTTTCGACATTACGGAACAGGCCGAAGTCGAGCAGTTGTATGAAGATGAACGGACCGTGATCGCCATTATTTATTTGGACAACTATGATGAAGTGACACAAGGCATGGACGACCAGTCTGTCAGCAGCCTGAACAGTCTCGTGACCTCGATTTTAAACAAATGGACAATGGAGTTCGGCCTGTTTTTTAAACGAATTTCGTCTGATAAATTTATTGCGGTATTTAATGAACGGATTTTGCATGAATTGGAAGACAATAAATTCTCGATTCTTGATGAAGTCAGGGAGGCCACAGCGAAGCAAAACGTGGCGCTGACTTTGAGCATCGGGGTTGGCGCAGGTGTCCCGTCCCTCCCCGAACTTGGGGAGCTTGCCCAATCGAGTCTCGACATTGCCCTCGGGCGCGGTGGTGACCAGGTTGCCATCCGGCAGGCGAACGGAAAAGTGAAATTTTACGGTGGCAAAACAAATCCGGTTGAAAAGCGGACAAGGGTCCGGGCCCGCGTGATTTCCCATGCGCTGCGGGAACTCATGATGGAAAGAGACAAAGTGATGATCATGGGCCACAAATTTCCGGATATGGATGCCATCGGAGCGGCTGTCGGCATCCGGAAAGTGGCGGAAATCAACCAAAAAGACGGCTATATTATTTTAAATCCGAGTGAAACGGACACAAGTGTCAAGCGGCTGCTTGGGGAAATAAAACAGTATCCGGATTTGTATGCCCGCTTCATTACACCGGATGAGGCGCTTGAAATGGCGACGGATGACACATTGCTTGTTGTCGTTGATACGCACAAGCCTTCCCTTGTCATCGATGAACGAATCGTCAGGCGGATTGAAAATGTCGTTGTCATTGACCATCACCGCCGCGGGGAAGACTTTATTAAAAACCCGCTGCTTGTCTATATGGAACCGTACGCCTCTTCGACATCCGAACTTGTAACCGAATTGATGGAATACCAACCGAAAAACGGCAAAATCAATATGCTTGAAGCAACTGCCCTGCTTGCTGGTATAATAGTGGATACAAAAAGTTTTACATTGCGGACAGGCTCACGGACGTTTGATGCAGCATCCTATCTTCGTGCCCAGGGCGCCGATACGGTGCTTGTACAAAAATTTTTAAAAGAAGATTTGCGTTCGTATATCCAGCGCGCCAAGCTTGTGGAAACCGTTAAATTTCCGCTAAACGGCATCGCGGTGGCAAAAGGGAAAAATGATACCATTTATTCCCCTGTTTTAATGGCGCAGGCTGCCGATACGATTTTAATGATGAACGGCGTCGATGCTTCTTTTGTCATCGGACGGCGCAGCGAGAATGAAGTGGGGATCAGCGCAAGGTCGCTTGGAAGCGTCAATGTGCAAATCATTATGGAAACGCTGGATGGCGGCGGGCACCTTTCCAATGCAGCCACCCAGATGAAAAATATAACGGTTGATGAGGCAGAAGAAAAGCTCATTCAAGTGATAGAAGAGTATATGGAAGGGAGTCAGCAATCATGAAGGTCATATTCCTGAAAGACGTAAAAGGCAAAGGAAAAAAAGGAGACATTAAAAATGTGGCGGATGGTTATGCCCACAATTATTTGTTCAAAAACGGGGCGGCAATAGAAGCGACGCCTGCCAATCTGAAAAGCATGGAAGCCCAAAAACGGAAAGAAGAAAAACTGGCGCAGGAAGAACTGGAAGAAGCCAAAAAATTAAAAGAGAAACTTGAGAACATAACGGTTGAAATCAAAGCCAAATCGGGCCAGGACGGGCGACTGTTCGGCTCGGTTACAAGCAAACAAATCTCTGAACAACTGAAAAAAAGCTTCCAGATTCAGGTGGATAAAAGAAAAATAGAGCTGCCGGATGCGATCCGCACTTTGGGTTACACGAAAGTGCCGGTCAGATTACATCATAACGTAACGGCAGTGCTCAATGTCCACGTTTCCGAATAGAAACGTATTTTACCAGCTTTCTTTTTGTTTTCCGCGTGTTAAAATAATAGTACGTGCAGAAAAATGTGATCCATTTTATCGTGATCACATTTTTTCTATTTGGAATAAGTGTGCGGTTCTCTTACGGCAAACGGGTTACCGGTTAAACTGCCATTCTCCCCGGCATGCTTATGTTTGGTGCCGGAACTGGATGATTTAGGATAAAATGGAGGATTCAAAATGAATGAATTGCAAGACCGCATTCCCCCCCAAAATATTGAGGCGGAACAGGCAGTGCTTGGTGCCATTTTTTTGGAGCCTTCTGCATTTATAACAGCTTCGGAAATTTTGACGGCAGAGGATTTTTACCGGAATGCCCATCAAAAAATTTTCCAGGTGTTTGCGAAGCTGAATGATGCCGGCAAGGCAGTCGATCTTGTAACAGTGGCGGAAGAATTATCAGCCACCCGGCAGCTTGAAGATGCAGGCGGCCTCTCTTATTTGAGCGAACTGGCCGCAAGCGTTCCGACAGCGGCCAATATCGCTTACTATGCCGGAATTGTAGCTGAGAAAGCTTTGCTCAGGCGCCTGATTCGGACTGCCACCCATATTGCCCAGGAAGGCTATACGCGGGAAGACGATGTCGATGAACTGCTTGATGAAGCCGAACGCAGCATTATGGAAGTGGCCCAGCGCAAAAATGCCGGCGATTTTAAACATATCAAAGATGTCCTTGTCAGCACATATGATAACATCGAAATGCTCCATAACCGGAAAGGCGACGTCACCGGGATACCGACAGGGTTTTACGAGCTTGACCGGATGACAGCCGGTTTCCAGCGCAATGATTTGATTATTGTGGCGGCGCGCCCGTCTGTCGGGAAAACGGCATTTGCCCTCAATATCGCGCAAAACGTCGGCACGAAGACAGAGGAAAATGTGGCGATCTTTAGCCTTGAAATGGGCGCTGAACAACTTGTCATGCGGATGCTGTGCGCGGAAGGCAATATCGATGCCCAGCGGCTCCGGACCGGGGCGCTGACAGACGAAGACTGGCGGAAACTGACGATGGCAATGGGAAGCCTCTCTAATTCCGGCATTTATATTGATGATACCCCTGGAGTAAGGGTAACGGAAATCCGCTCGAAATGCCGGCGCCTGAAACAAGAGCACGGGCTTGGCATGGTGGTCATCGACTATTTGCAGCTGATCCAAGGAAGCGCCCGTTCCCGGGAAAACCGGCAGCAGGAAGTTTCTGAGATTTCAAGATCGCTGAAGGCGCTGGCGCGTGAACTTGAAGTGCCGGTCATTGCCCTTTCCCAGCTTTCCCGGGGCGTCGAACAACGGCAGGATAAGCGCCCGATGATGAGCGATATTCGTGAATCGGGAAGCATTGAACAAGATGCTGATATCGTGGCTTTTCTGTACAGGGAAGACTATTATGAACAGGACACGGAGAATAAAAACATCATTGAAATCATTATTGCGAAGCAGCGGAACGGCCCGGTCGGCACCGTCCAGCTCGCTTTTATAAAAGAGTACAATAAATTTGTGAACCTGGAACGGCGGTTTGACGATGCGCCTGTTCCGGCATAGCAAGTATCGATATGAAGCTTTTCCTTTTCGGGGAAAGGCTTTTTTTGTGCGTTTTACGAATAAAAACGCTGAAAAAATATATAAATGTTCGGATTTACATTGACTGTTGGCGGTTTAAGCTGGTAAAATGATGGATGGAAATCATGATTTGTAAAATATGCGGAGGTGCACTCAATGTCGTCAGTTGTCGTGGTAGGTACACAATGGGGGGACGAAGGAAAGGGAAAAATTACCGACTTCCTCTCTGAAAATGCGGAAGTGGTGTCCCGCTATCAGGGCGGGAATAACGCGGGCCATACCATCCGTTTTAATGGGGAAACGTATAAACTACATTTGATTCCGTCGGGGATTTTTTATAAAGACAAAATTTGTGTTATCGGAAACGGTGTCGTCGTCGATCCAAAGGCGCTCGTCGAGGAACTGGATTATCTGAACGGACGGGGTATTTCAACGGAAAACTTGCGCATCTCCAACCGTGCGCACGTCATTCTGCCTTACCATATTAAACTGGACGGTGCAGAAGAGGAACGGAAAGGCAGCAATAAAATCGGCACGACGAAAAAAGGGATCGGCCCGGCGTATATGGATAAAGCAGCAAGGACCGGTATCCGGATTGCTGATCTGCTTGATTACGAAGAATTCAAAGAAAAACTGACGCGCAATCTTGAGGAAAAAAACCGTCTGTTTGAAAAAATATACGAAACGGAAGGCTTTACGCTGGAAGAAATTTTGGAGCCTTATTACGAATACGGCCAGCGCTTTAAACAATATGTCTGCGATACGTCGGTTGTTTTAAACGACGCGCTTGATGCGGGCAAACGCGTCCTTTTTGAAGGGGCGCAAGGGGTCATGCTCGATATTGACCAGGGAACTTATCCGTTTGTCACATCATCCAACCCGATTGCCGGCGGCGTCACAATCGGTTCCGGTGTCGGCCCGTCGAAAATCAACCATGTTGTCGGCATTGCCAAGGCTTATACGACACGTGTTGGCGATGGCCCGTTCCCGACAGAGCTTTTGGATGAAACCGGCGACCGGATCCGCGAAACCGGACATGAATACGGCACAACGACAGGAAGAGCGCGCCGTGTCGGCTGGTTTGACAGTGTTGTCGTCCGCCATGCGCGCCGGGTGAGCGGCCTGACAGACTTGTCCGTAAACCTGCTCGATGTACTGACCGGCATTGAAACGTTGAAAATTTGTGTCGCCTACCGCTATAAAGGGAAAGTGCTTGAAGCGTTCCCGGCCAGCTTAAAAGTGCTGGCTGAATGCGAACCGGTTTACGAAGAACTGCCGGGCTGGACGGAAGATATTACCGGCTGCCGTTCCCTTGATGAGCTCCCGGACAATGCCCGCCATTACCTAGAGCGCATTTCCCAACTGACCGGGGTTCCCCTTTCCATGTTTTCCGTCGGTCCGGACCGCCTGCAGACGATTGTGGTGCAAAGTGTCTGGCGGGTGTGACGGAAAACCCGGACGAATCGGATTTGGGCTGCCGGAAAAACGGTAGTGGAACCACGTCGAAAAGAAAACCGATGAAAAAGCATCATCGGGTGAGGTTGCTAAAAGCGATTTTCATCCCAGAATGTCCACTAGAACGGAAAAAACGGCGAGATCCCATAAAAGGGGTTTCTCGCCGTTTTTATATTGTTTTAAAGTGGGTCATGATTTTCCATCTTTTACGGCGGCCATGCTTGAAAATGAACATTTGCTGAAATTTCAATTGCCATTCACTTAAAAAATTTGTAGAAATGTGTTGCAAAATGGATGATAGATATGATAACATTACTTCTGTTGTTACAAAATGCACAATGGTCCCGTGGTGTAGCGGTTATCACGCCTGCCTGTCACGCAGGAGATCGCGGGTTCGATTCCCGTCGGGACCGCCATTTTTAATTATACATATTTGTTTTCGGTTCGGGCCCGGTAGCTCAGTCGGTAGAGCAAAGGACTGAAAATCCTTGTGTCGGCGGTTCGATTCCGTCCCGGGCCATTTACTAAAAAGCACTGCGATGACTTAGACTCTCGTAGTGCTTTTTTATTATATGGTTCACCTAACCCCCGATTTCGTGCCTGTTCAAGCTATGTAGCCCATCGAGTGCTTTTTTATTATATGGCTCTTCTAACCCGCCAGAATGGAAAACAGGATGCAAGCCGTATCCCCCGGCACTCTTGATAGATATTACCAGGGGGCATGGTTTCAGTAGAATTGGACAATTTTTATGCAAGTAAGTTAAAATTGTAATAGTATGGCTGCTGGAAGCTGCCTGTGAATCCTTTGATACAGAGCAGCAATGCTTCTGGATTTCCAGGGGCATTGCTGTTCGCCATGATTCGGGGAAAATGAGATTTTTTAGGAACATAAAGACTAAAGATGATAGAAAATTGTAGATAGATGTCAATCAATGAAAATGGCGCATTTTAAATGAAGGAGTATGGACGATGGATAAAAAAATTTTGGTCGTGGATGATGAAAAACCGATTGCCGATATTTTGCAGTTTAATTTAACAAAAGAGGGCTATACGGTGTATTGCGCTTATGACGGTGAGGAAGCATTGGAAAAGGTGGAAGAGGTGCAGCCGGATTTAATTGTCCTTGATATTATGCTGCCGAAGCGGGATGGCATGGAAGTTTGCCGCGAAGTGCGGAAAAAATACAATATGCCGATCATTATGGTAACGGCAAAAGATTCGGAAATTGATAAAGTGCTCGGCCTTGAGCTCGGTGCCGATGATTATGTCACAAAACCTTTCAGCACCCGTGAACTGATTGCCCGTGTCAAAGCGAATTTGCGGCGGCACCAGCAGACGCCCGCGGCTCCGGGTGAGGAAGAGGAATCCAATGAAATTGCGATCGGTTCACTTGTCATTCATCCGGATGCTTATGTCGTCTCAAAACGCGGCGAGACAATTGAACTGACGCACCGCGAATTTGAGCTGCTCCACTATCTGGCGAAGCATATCGGGCAAGTGATGACGCGTGAGCACTTGCTTGAAACCGTGTGGGGTTATGACTATTACGGCGATGTCCGGACAGTGGACGTAACGGTCAGACGGCTCCGCGAAAAAGTGGAAGATAACCCGAGCCACCCCGAGTGGATTGTGACAAGGCGCGGTGTCGGTTATTATTTGCGCAACCCTGAACAGGAGTAGCCAAATGAATAAGGTGAAATTCTTCCAGTCTATTCACTTTAAGTTTGTCCTGATTTATATTCTGCTGATCGTCGTCGCGATGGAGATTATTGGGGTGTATTTTATCAATAAGCTGGAAAACCAGCTCGAGACGAATTTTAAAAAATCGATATACGACCAGGTCAATGTGCTTGAATACAGTATTGAAGACCTGTTGACGAAAAAGCAGAACCAGGCGGCGGATATTACGTTAAAAGTGAGGAAAGTACTGGGCGATTTTAAAAGCACGGATGTATCTGAAATCCGGCTGATCGACGCGCACAGCGGCGTTATTTTGGGTACTTCTTCCAATGACCAGAGCATTGTCGGCCAAAAAACAACCGAAGATATTGTCAAAAGCGTCCGTGTAACCGGCCAGCCGGAAGACCAGATTTATTTGGACAAGCAGACTGGCGACCGAATGTGGGTGCTGGCTTCCCCGATTAAAGCAAATGGTGAGCTGATCGGAATCATTTACCTTGTCTCCAAAATTGAAACGGTTTACCGCCAGGTGCAGGCGATTAACCAGATTTTTATGACGGGGACGGTTATTGCCGTACTGGTTACAGCCCTGCTTGGCATCATTACCGCACGCACGATTTCAAAGCCGCTCAGTGAGATCCGCAAGCAGGCGATGGCGATGGCACGCGGCAATTTTGCCCGGAAAGTCAAAGTGATCGGGAATGATGAGATCGGACAGCTCGCTTATTCGTTTAACCATATGACAAAAAAGCTGCAGGAGGCGCAGGCCAGCACGGAAGGCGAGAGAAGAAAACTCGACTCCATCCTGACCCATATGACAGACGGTGTAATTGCGACCGACCGGAGAGGAAGGATTATTTTAATTAACGAGCCGGCTGCCGAGATGCTGGATGTTTCACGTGAAACAGTGCTTTCCCAGCCGCTTATATCGGTTTTAAAAATTGAGAATGAACATAAGTTTGATGATTTATTGACAGAGCAGGATTCCGTTATCCTTGACTTCAGTACGGAGGAAGAACCGTATATTTTACGGGCGAATTTTTCGGTGATTCAAAATGAAGCCGGTTTTGTCAGCGGCCTGATTACGGTTTTGCATGATGTCACCGAGCAGGAGAAAATTGATATGGAACGCCGCGAATTTGTGGCCAATGTGTCCCATGAATTGAGAACGCCGCTGACCACGATGAGAAGCTATTTGGAAGCTTTAACAGACGGGGCATGGAAAGATGAGAAAATTGCACCGCAGTTTTTAGGCGTGACGCAAAATGAAACGGAACGAATGATCCGGCTGGTGAATGATTTGCTGAAGCTTTCAAAAATGGACAGCAAAGACGAACATTTAAATAAAGAGTGGGTCAATTTTGTGGAGTTTTTCCACCATGTCATTGACCGGTTTGAAATGGCAAAGCAGCAAAATGTCACGTTCAAACGTAAGCTGCCGAATACGGAAATTTTTGTGGAAATCGATGAAGATAAAATGACCCAGGTGTTGTACAACATTATATCCAATGCGTTGAAGTACTCCCCTGAAGGTGGCCAGATTACGTTTAAGCTGAGGGAACTGAACGAAAAAATTGAAGTCAGCATTTCTGACCAGGGTGTAGGCATCCCGAAAGAAAACGTAAAGAAAATTTTCGAGCGCTTTTACCGTGTTGATAAAGCGCGCAGCCGCAAACTCGGCGGAACAGGGCTCGGCCTTGCAATTGCAAAAGAAATGGTGGAAATGCACGGCGGAAGCATTTGGGCAAGCAGTAAAGAAGGAAAAGGAACGACCATTTACTTTACCCTTCCCTACGAACCGGCACAAGAGGATGAGTGGCTATGAGTCTTGAAAAAGCAAAAACCATCATATTGACGTTGCTCGTGCTTCTGAGCTTGTTGTTAACGTGGCTGATTTGGAACAACCAGCCGAATTATGACTTGCTCAACTTAAAAGATCTGGACAATATCGCGATTGCGAAGGAAAAAAAGGTGCCCGGCATCATCCTCCCTGACAAAATACTTTACCATGAGAATGACGGGACAACCGGCACGGTTCATGACGGGGAAATTTCACGGGTGATGAATCTGCTTCGAACATGGACATTTGATATGAGCAGCTCCCGCCTGTTGCAAAAAAAAGACCTGTATAATTTAATGTACGGAAAAAACAGAATTGAATTGGACTTTCCGGCCCCTGTCCCGTTCAGTGTCTATCAATCGGTCCTGAACTTTGCCAATAAAAAAGTGCCGGATGCCGATTTTGACCATATTGTTATCGAATTAAACAAGGGAACCAAAAACTTAAACCATGTTTACTTTATTTCAACGGCGTCCAATAAAGTATATGAGGCAAGCACAGATCAAAAATCCATTCAGGTGTTCATCTCAAAACTGAACGACAACAAATCTTTGTACAAGCCGTATACTGCCTTTGCCCTTTCCGGCCCGAGAAGAATCTACCTGCCTGCCGGAAATCCGGTGGTGAACCAGTACAAATATGCGACAACCGATATTGAAATTGATAAATTTAAAAAAGCGCTGTTTGCCGATCCAAACTTTGTAAAGAAAGTGGCGGGGGAATATACAAATGGTATCAGCCTGTTGCGGACAGATGAATCCAATAAAGTCTTAACCTTCGTGAATCCAGGGGAAGACATCGGGTACAGCTCCGATCCGAACCATCTGCTGACGCGGGCCATTGATTTTATTAACCAGCACAGCGGCTGGACGGACCAGTACCAGTATTTCGAAATCAATGAGCGGGAAAATGAAGTCACGTTCCGGCTTTTTAAAGACGGCTATCCTGTTTTTAACGATGACGGCATGGCGGAGATCCGGGAATACTTAGGCAAATCGGAAATTTACAAGTATGTCCGCCCGTATTTCAACCTGTCGCTCAACCTGCCGTTAAAACCGGCTGCTGTTAAACTCCCGCCGGCTCAGGATGTAATCGCCGGCTTGCAGACAAACTCTTCCGTTCAAATGAACAAGGTGAGAGATATTGCAGTCGGGTACCGTTTACAAAAAGACAGTGACGATATCCTTTCGCTGCAGCCGGCCTGGTATTATTGCGAAGACGGAATTTGGAAAATGGCAGGGGGGGATGAAGATGGACTGGAGTAAAACAAAAACAATCTTTATTCTTGTTTTCTTGGTGCTTGATATTTACCTTTCCTGCCAGTTGTATTTCAAACATGTCAAAAATCAGTATGAAGTCATTGGCAGCCCGACAGCGGAACAAAGTTTAAAGGCTGCAAACATTACGTTCGTGAACCTGCCGAAAGGAAAGGCAAAACGGCCGTATATCAGCGCGGAAGAAAAAGTATTTACCGCAAAAGACTTGAAAAAATTGAAAAACCAGCAGGCGGAAATCGTGAACGGGTATCAACTCAGTTCCGCTTTTGATAAGCCGGTGAAATTGGGAACAAAAATCAAAACGGACCAGCTGGAGGCGGTTATTCAGGAAAATATGCTCTACGGCAGCCGCTATAAACTGTGGAACTATGATAAAGACTTGAATCAGGCCGTCTTTTATGAGACATATAACGGAAAAATGATTTTTAATAATAAGAACGCGAAACTGACCGTGTATTTAAATGACCGGAATGAAATCATTTCCTATGACCAGACGTATTTGACCAATATTAAAATCTACCGGGAAGAAGAAGAGACGCTGTCGGCGGTAAAGGCGGTGGAGGCCTTATATAAGAAAGGAACGCTGAAACCGAACAGCAAAGTGACGAAGGCGGAACTCGGTTACTATACGAGGGTGCCCGAACTCCAGGTGCTTGTGCCGACATGGCATTTTACGGTAAAACACGGGAATGAAACAGAGCAATTATTTATCAATGCATTTGAAGGCCAGGTCAACGAAATGGAAAATGCACAATAATTTTGGAGAGGATACGATGGGGATGCAATTTAGTGTACTTGCGAGCGGAAGCACGGGAAATGCGATCTATGTGGAGACGGAGCAGCATGCTTTTTTAGTGGATGCAGGTTTAAGCGGCAGGCAAATGGAACAACTTTTTGGGCAGATCGGCCGCAATATTGCCGATTTAAGCGGAATCCTTGTTACGCATGAACACAGTGACCATATTAAAGGAATCGGAGTGCTGGCGCGGAAATACCAGCTCCCGGTTTATGCAAATGACAAAACATGGTCGGCGATGGAAGGCATGATTGGAGAGATTCCAACAGATTTGAAGTTTTCATTCGGGATGGAATCTGTCCAATCGTTCGGAAGCCTTGAGATTGAGTCGTTCGGCGTTTCCCACGATGCCGCCCAGCCGATGTTTTATATTTTTCATGAAGGCGGCAAAAAATTGGTCATCATTACGGATACGGGTTATGTCAGCGACCGGATGAAAGGAACGATTTCCAACGCGGATATTTTTGTTTTTGAAAGCAACCACGATGTGGAAATGCTCCGGATGGGAAGGTATCCATGGAGTGTCAAACAGCGCATTTTGAGCGATGTCGGGCATGTGTCGAATGAAGATGCTGCACTTGCGATGGGCGAAGTGATCGGGGACCGGACAAAACGAATATACCTTGCCCATTTAAGCAAAGATAACAATATGAAAGACCTCGCACGGCTGGCGGTTTCCCAAACGCTCCAGGAACAGGGCCTGGCTGTCGGTGAAACTTTTTCATTATATGATACGGACCCGAAAATTCCAACGGCCTTAACAGCTGTTTAACCAGAGCAATCCGGTGGCAGAATCTGTCGCTGTGGGGCCCGCCGCCAACAACCGGCGCAGCGTTTAATCGGCAGGCGGGCCATATTTCTTTTTATTTTGGCGCTTGATTTTTAGTAATTTTTAATTATCAGCCATTATAATGGAATCAGAACGGGCAAAAAAGAGCTCCTTCACCAAACTTCAATTTTCCTCATCAGTACAGAAAGGGTGGTGCGCAATGGGATATTATGATGATCAGGACGGCCAACGGCGTGGAAAAGAAAACAGGCGGAGCGGCGGAAAATTTGGTTATTTTCTTTCCGGGCTGATTGGCGTGATTGTGGGGGCGCTTGTGGTAGCCCTTCTTTTTCCAAATATTTTTGGAAAAACGAACTCAGACTCTTCTGCGGTAGATTCAAATTCTGTGGCAAATACCAGCACGTCAACGGCAAAAACAACGAAAACCGTCTCGTTAAAGGTGACAACCGATATTACAAAAGCAGTGGAAAAGACGGAGAAAGCGGTTGTCGGCGTCTCAAACATTCAAAAACAAAGTATTTGGTCTGATGATATGTTTGGGCAGGACTCAAAATCTTCTTCCTCTTCTTCTCAGGAAGCCGGATCCGGTTCCGGGATTATTTACAAAAAAGCCGGTGATAAAGCTTATGTCGTCACCAATTACCATGTGATTGAAGGGGCAAATGCGCTGGAAGTGACCTTATCGAACGGGAAAAAGCTTTCTGCCAAACTTGTCGGCGGCGATAAATATACGGATCTGGCCGTTCTTCAAATAGACGGCAGCAATGTGACAACCGTTGCCCAATTCGGTGATTCGGATGCATTAAAACTTGGAGAAACTGTCATTGCGATTGGCAACCCGCTTGGTGAAGAATTTGCCGGATCTGTCACAGAAGGGATTGTTTCCGGGTTGAACCGGACTGTTCCGGTGGATATCGATGAAGATGGAACGGAAGACTGGCAGGAAGAAGTCATTCAAACCGATGCTGCGATCAACCCCGGCAACAGCGGTGGTGCTTTAGTCAATATTTCCGGCCAGGTTGTCGGGATTAACTCCATGAAGATTTCAAATGAGTCGGTTGAAGGCATTGGATTTTCGATTCCAATTAATTCTGCAAAACCGGTCATCCATCAGTTGGAGACAAAAGGGAAAATTACCCGGCCGGCATTGGGTGTCGGGATTGTAAACGTCTCGGATATCTCGGCTTACCAACAGAAGGAAACGTTAAAATTGCCCGCCAATGTGACGACCGGCGTTGTGATCGGCTCTGTTGAAAACGGGTCCCCTGCAAGTAAAGCCGGTTTGAAAGAATTTGACGTCATTTACAAACTGGACGATCAAAAGATAGACAACACCGTGGAATTAAGGAAATTCCTGTATGAGCATAAACAGCCCGGTGATAAGGTGAAAGTGTCGGTATACCGGAACGGCCAGCCGAAAACATTCACATTAACGCTCGGGACCGCTTCGGGAAGCAATTAACAAACTGCGGAGGAAAGGCGGAAAGCTTTTCCTTCCTTTTTTTGCGGCATTCAGTTATCAACAGGGCAAAGCGTGCTGCGGACCGCAGCGGAAATGAACATTTTGTTGAAAAAAATTTTTGTACGGGCGGATATTTGTGGAAATTGCTCGAAAAGAAGGTTATAAACAGGCTGTGAATAGCGAAAAATGGTGAAATATATCTTGTATGGAACGGTTATTCCTACACAAAATGTGGATAGTTTCTGTGGATATGTGGATAACTCTTGTCAATAGCTTGTGGGTAAGGTGGGTGTAAGTTGTGAATATCTCTATCGTTACAGTGGGAAAATTGAAAGAAAAGTATTTGAAGCAGGGCATTCAGGAATATTTAAAACGGCTTTCCGCTTACGCAAAAGTTGAAATCATCGAAGTAGCGGATGAAAAAGCGCCCGAAATGCTGAGTCCAGCGGAAATGGAGTTGGTAAAGCAGAAGGAAGGCGGGCGGATCCTTGCAAAAATCAGCCCGGACACCTATGTGATCAACCTGGCGATAGACGGGAAAATGAAATCGTCAGAAGAACTGGCCGGTTCCCTCGACCGTCTGGCGACATACGGCAAAAGCAAAATTGCCTTTGTAATCGGCGGCAGCCTCGGCTTAAGCCAAGCCGTTCTCAAGCGCGGCAATGAAAGCCTCTCTTTTTCGAAAATGACCTTCCCCCACCAGCTCATGCGGCTCATTTTAGTCGAACAAATTTACCGCGCCTTCCGGATTATCCGGGGGGAACCGTATCATAAGTAGATGAGGTTTTCTCAAATTTATAACAAAATAACAGTCCTCTCTTTTTTAGGAGGGGCTATTTTATTGCGCATTATAAAATTAATAATTTTAAATCATTGCGCAATAAAATTGTTGACTCTTTATTTTTGTGCGCATATAATAAATGAACCCAAATTACGAAAGTGCAGCGATTTGATAGCTAAAATCCACACACGTGGAAGTAAATGTAAAATATGGAATCCAAATCTATAATTTCAGGTGGTTGAAGGTATACTTTCCCCCTCCCCACCTTTGCGGGCTTTTTAATTTCCAGTATTCAGTTCCTGTCTCTCAATCAATCATGCGCACACTTTGAATCATTTTCCGGAATGCCCATTTGTGGGCATATGTCTCACAAATGTTCAATGAGACCCTCCGGCTGTGAGACGTCAGCACGCCGGCCGAATAAATAAACTCTCTTCGAAACCGCCTGATGGTATAGGACTTGAACGCAGCCGGGCAATGGTCCTTTTTAAAGATCTCGAATAAATTGTACGCCAGTAATTTAATCAGAAGATCCATATGATTTGCCCCGAAAGAATCTGTTGGAATCTTGTCCATCGAAAAACCATATTTAGACTCTTTGATATAGTTTTCCAGACAGGCTCTCTGATTGTAAAATCTCCAAATATCCATAGGTTCCCAGTCCATCGTTGTCACAATGGCTTCATAATCCCAGAGAAAATCAAACAATTGAAGCTGGTCTTCCTCATACTTGTCAGCTTTTCGGATGACCGCAACTCTTCTTGGCTTTTCCCAGGAAGTTGCTTGGTAGTAGACTGTTTTTCCCTCTATAACAATCAGCTCATCATCAACATACCGGATCCACGGAGAATTGTCGTTTTCAACATACTTTTTCAATCTTGATGTCCATTTCAGTTTGCCGGCGTAGTTAATCTTCTGCTGCTCCCAATAACTGTAAAAATTTTCTCCGCCAAATCCCTTGTCAAAACGGGCGTACCGGATAAGGTACTGAGCGGAAAGCAATCGATAGGTTTCCTCGGCAAATTCAATTCCGTTGTCAGCTGAATGGACGTTTCCCGGTCTTAGCACACCGTTTAAGCAAAGATGGGATTTTCCTTCAAAAACGAGAAGGGGGTGGTAGCTTTTTCTGCCCGGCTTATGGGGGTTCACCCCGATTTTCGCTCCCTCCTGGTTTCCATAAACCGTTTCGACACTTGAATCAAAGTCAAGAATGAGATCGGAATCCAGCCATGGTTCGATGATGTCCATCACCCGTTCTTTGAATTCTATGGCAGCATCCTCGATTTTCTCCAACCTTAATAGATCCTTGCTTAAAAGCGTATAATGCGGGCATTTTCCTCCTAAGAAAGCACGAATCAAAGGGTCATTCTGGAGTGATTGAAAATGAAACATACGGGAGCAATCTGCCATCCAGCCCGCAATCAGATATACAAATATTTTACTTAGAGGAAATTTGGCATTGTCTTTCTTTAAGCAATCAAACCCCCGGAAAGTCTGCTGGGTTTTCATCCGTTCCAGAAATTGCAGAAATGGGAGGATGCCACTAAATTTTGTACTATTCTTTAAATTAAATTCATATTTAATTCTTGAGACAGGAATGATATAATTCACCTTAAAGGTGCCCCCTTTCTTGGTTATTGTTTTTTTTCAAAATCAATTATACCAAAGGATGGGGCACTTTTTTATTTTAAATTACTATTTTACTTTCGTAATCTGGGATGATGTAATAAAAGTTGAGGCAGTTTTGCGAGAGTTTACGGAAGGCAAGGAGTCTCTGTTTACTAAGAAAGAGCAAGAAGAGCTTGGTTTGACAGACGAAAATTTAGAGATAGAACAGATTTACTAAAAATTGAGTAGTGATAAATAATGAGCGTCTTTCCACGAACTAAACGATGGAATAGTAATTGTGAGCTATTTTAAGAAGTAATAGAAACGGAGGAAGGTACCCTTGCTAGAACGAAGTAAATTATCCCAACATAAATTTGAAAAAGGGAAGTTAATTGCCCCATTTAATCAGCATTTTCAAGACTTACTTAAAGAGGAATCCTGGTACTATGGAAGAATGCCAGAGTATGTATGGTTAGGTTTAATAGTAAATGATGGAGATAGGAATAAACAGTTAGATAAATGCATTAGAATATTAAATTATATTCATGAATTAGCTGAAAGTGAAAAAGTTGATTTTCCAAAATTATCACTAATATTTAAACTTCCTGATGAGAAACAAAAGGCTATTTATGAGTTCATGAATAAGCTACAAGTCTTAGAACCACTCAGACCCCTATCCTTAATTTTCCCTGATCAGTCTGCTGAATTTTCAAAGGCAGTAAAGGGATATAATATTCCTATTAAAAACCGTATTGGAATACTGAATGAGATTCTTGAAGATCTCTCCGACCAACATAGTAATTTAACTACTGATGTACGGTTTTTAATTCTCTATAAATTTATGTTATCGGGTAAATTCCATGTTTCAACTGATAGTATTTTTCCTGAGATGATTTCTCGTTATGCCTATATTTCACATGATGATCCTGAAATGGCAATATACAGACCGAACATTCGTGCAACTGAAATGATGGTAAGTACAGGGGTAGGCGAAGAAGAGTCCGTGAATATTGAATTTGTTAGAGATTTTTGGAAGAGGTTAAGTTTATTAACTGATTGTGAGGCATTTTACGTGGATACTGAAAGTAAAGAAAATAAACCGATTAATCTTAAAAAGTATAAACAGCATGTATACGAAGTTTTGAATTATTATACTAAATTATTTACAGAAACTAGACCACTAGATAATAGAATGCTAGTTCTCTTAGGAATTGCCACATATTCTTATAAAAGACTAATTGAGCTAGTTGATCATGATTTAGAAAATACTATATCTGGTCGTACAATAATGAGATCCATCATTGAAAACTATATGATGACAAAATATTTGTTATTAGAGGAACCAAATCATGATGATATATGGGGTGAGTATCAGGATTACGGTATTGGTCAATATAAAATGATATATGGACGCTATGCTGATGAAGGACCAAAAGTTGAAGGAAGCCATGTCCCTTTTGAATATATAAAATTATTAGTTTCAGAGTTTAAAAATGAAGAATTTATTGATATTGATACTAGCTATTTTGGCAAAGGGAATATTAGAAAAAAGTTTAAGGATGTTAATGAGGAAGACCTATGGAAATTTTACTATGATTATGATTCTATATATGAACATGGACTATGGGGGGCGATAAGAGAAAGTTCTATTCTTAAATGTAATGCCCCTGGCCATCAATATCATGGTATACCTGACATAGATAATCTCCAAAAGCTCCCTAGCGTTGCCCACGATTGTATAATGATAATGAATAGACATTTAAAGTTGTTGGAGGAACAATTTGGTCTTCCGGAGATACTCCAGGAGGGAGATCAAAATGAGTAACACATTATTTGAAGAGCTAAATATTGTTCAAAATAAATACCTTTCTTTACTAAAGGAAATAGGAAAGGTTCCAACGGAAGATATTTCTCTGTCTATGATAGATTCAGTTAATGTATTTTGGTATGAAAATAGGAATATCGTGAGATTAGTATTTGATTATCTTTTTAAAGCAAGGGATACGTATTGTTTTAGTGCTGCAACTATATTTGATGTTGATGATAGGGGTCAGGACAGCTTCTTCCTTCTTGGAGAATATCATGTTTTTGATGATCCCATCCCAAGCTATCTAAATACTGTAAATGGTATTTCGGACAAAATATATTTGAAAAAAATGAAATCAATAATTTCTGACACAATTAAGGATAACATTCGAATATTAGAAGAAATGGGAAATCATTTATTTATTTTACCATTGAGATACTCATCAGTAATAGTAAATCGACATGCTAAAGAACTCAATGAAATAGCAGAATATTTATTTTGTAATTTGTTTACTAATATCTCAAATATTGAAGAATACAGAAGTAAAGTAGTAACGACCGACGATTTAGTGCAGCATTTTGATAAACATAATTCTGCATTCATTCTCCTATTTGAAGGCGACAATCCATCGGAGTCCTGGGAAAATCGAATAGAAAAGTTTAAAGAAGAAAATGATTATCTTGATAAAAAGATGCTTTCTAATGGAGACCTTTTCTTTATGGCGGTATATGGAAATCTCAGGCAAGCGTTAGCACTATTTGACATGGCAGACACTTTCGGAGTAATACCTTTTATTCGTTCTTTTATTCCACTTCACTATTATATATTATTGGTATCTACACTCGAATCCAATCTAAAATCGAAGTCAGATATTACCGAAGTGAAGAATAGTTTATGGAAAACTAAAGTTTCTTACTTTTTATATCGTGAATTTAGGAAACGAGAATTTAATTATTCATTAGATGAATTAATACAAAAGGCTAGAGATATAGATTTTGAAAATGAGATCTTCAATGATTTAGATTATCCAAACGACAATCAAGAAATTTCTGAGACTATTGACATTGTGAATAAATTCTTAGATAAATTTGTGTAACTTAATTCTTTTTACAAGAGAATTATCAGTCTGAATATAAAATAAAACAGCATACATTCATTTAGAAAAGATTGACTGCATGCTGTTTTATTATAAATCATTGCCTTTAAATCGTTACGGTGAACCGTATCATAAGTAGATGAGGTTTTCTCCGGAAAAGAAAAAGCCAAAAAGGTGCAAATATCAAATAGGAACTTGCACCTTTTTGGCTTTGTTCATCTTACCTTTGGAAGAAAAGCATCTGCTCCTTTTGATTTATGTGTGGAAAACCCCAGCCTGGAAAGTGATGCTTTGGCCGTCTGCTGATGCAACTTCAAGCAGTTCAAGCGCGCTTTCCAGAATCGGCATGAGATTACGGCCGGTGAAATCTCCGTAAACCCAGAGATTGTTTTTTATTTCGTTCCACGCTGTTTGATATTCTGCTGGCAAGACTTTTGCCCTTGCTTCAAAACTTTTTATTGCTTTTGTCATATCGCTCCCGGTGATTTTTTCGAAAAAGTTCATTGAAGTCTCCCTCCTTCAGCAAAGTGCTATTATTTAATCGCATCGTTGAGTTTTTGGCGCTGCTTATCAACCCATGATTTTGCATCAATGGCGAGCTCGTCACAGAAAGCTGCTACGTTGCTGCCAGTCACTTCTTTAACGCGCTTGCCATTTGCTGCGGCTTCTTCAAGCAGTTCAATGATGTGGGTAAAGACAAATTTGGTTTCTTGCCAATCCATCACGCTGCCTGTATTCCAAAGATACTTTTGCATTGCTTTATAGGCGTTGTAGTAGTCTTCAGGCAAGGCTTTTGCGCGTTTTTCCATTTCACGCCATGCTTTCTTTTCGTTAAAATCGCCAAAAGTTTTATCCAAAATACTCATTAGATGGCTTCTCCTTTTGATTAAATTTTTTTAGTTCATTCATTTTACCTGAGATGAATTCCCATTTTCTCCAAAAAATTTCAAGCTGCTCTTGGCCTGTTTCGTTGAGTGTGTAAAATTTTCGCGGCGGACCCATTGTGGAGGGCTTTTTCTCGACGTTCACCAGACTTTTTTTCTCAAGCCGCATGGTAATCGTATAAACTGTGCCTTCAACCACATCGGTAAAGCCCAGTTTTCGCAGCCGTTGCGTAATTTCGTAGCCGTAGGTTTCACCACGGCTGATGATTTCAAGAACACAACCCTCAAGCACGCCTTTCAGCATTTCTGTGATATTTTCCAATATTGCACCTCCCTTTCTATTTTCCGTTTATTTGTTTAAAGTACGTTGTAGTGCATGTTTTTCGGATGTCTGGTATTCAGTATTACTAACTACAACTATATAGTAATACTGAATACCATCCTTTGTCAATAAATTTTCGATAAAGAGCTTTTTTTAAAACTTTAAGGGTGTGTTGATCCCATTTGGCAGACTGAATGGAAGTCCTGTGCAAAAAATAAAAAACCTCATTTAGATACCTCACGGAAAACCGTGTCATCAGTAAACAAGGTTTTTGAAATGAAAGGGCGGGACATGAGGGCCACTTGGCACTTCATCCCACAGCCGGTCTATTTAAAGGATGGACAACGGGTTGAATGGCTGAATGAAAGCAACGCGGCCTTTTTTGTCTCATGAAAGGCTAGATCCATCCTTTTTCTTCGGCGATGCTTGCTGCTTCCGTCCGGTTGTTTGCCCCCAGTTTGTGGATGATGTCAGAGATGTAGTTGCGGACCGTGCCGGAGGATAAATAAAGTTCTTCGGTAATCGCTTTTGTCGTTTTTCCTAAAGCTGCCAGGCGCAAAATTTGCTGTTCTCTTTCGGTGAGCGGATTTTCTTCCCGGATGGCATCAAACATAAGTTCCGGGCTGAATACCCGCTTGCCGGCCACACATTTGCGAATGGCATCTGCCAGTTCACGAATCTCGCCATCTTTCAGCAGGTAGCCATGTACCCCGCTTTTTACCGCCCTTTCAAAATAACCGGGGCGGGCAAAGGTTGTCAAAATGATGACTTTCGTTAAGGCATTTTTCTTTGCCAGCTCTCCTGCAACATCTAATCCACTTAATACCGGCATTTCAATGTCCATTAAGCAAACATCAGGCTTCAGCTTGAGAATGGCCTCGAGCGCCTCCCTGCCATTCACTGCCTGGCCGATCACCTCCATATCTTCTTCCATGCCGAGCAAGGAGCCTAATGCACTTAAAAGCATTCTCTGATCTTCGGCAATAAAGATGCGAATCATAAAACAGCCTCCTTCTGTTCTTCTTTCTTAATAATCGGAATGGACAATTCCAAAATCATGCCGTTTTGGTTGTAAAAGTTGAGCTCTCCGTTGATTAACTGCAATCTTTCTTCCATCCCCCGCAAACCATTCCCCATTGGTTTATTTTCATCTATTCCCTTCCCGTTATCTTGAATGACGATTTTGACATGTTCAGCAGACTGTGAAATGGAAATGATACAATGCGTTGCCCTGCTGTGTTTCACGACATTCGTCACAGCTTCACGAATACACAAACTTACAATATTTTGCGTTAACGGGGGAATTTTTGAAAATTCAACGCCGGTATGGTATTGGTAAGTAATGTTTGCCGCTCTTAAAATCTGTTGAACTTGAATGAGTTCCTCTGCAATGGTAATCGTCCGCAGATCGGAAACAAGTTCCCTGACCTGCTTGAGGACTGCTCTTGAAGTTAATTCTATTTCTTTTGCCTCCTGCTGCGCACGGTCAGCGTCAATGGAAATGAGACGTTGCACCAACTGGCTTTTTAAAGTGAGCAGAGAGAGGGTATGGCCCAGTTTGTCATGGAGATCGCGGGAAATCCGCACGCGTTCCTCGCGCTTGATAAGCTCAGCGATACGCTGATTTGCCTGGTCAAGCTTCCGTTCAAGCTCTCTCCTCTGTTCAATGGAGCGTAACCCGAAAGGCGAGATAAGCATGACGATAAGAAAGGGGATGAAAAATAACAATTCTCCTGCCCGGGGCAAGGATGGCGCATTCCATATATGATAGAGGAACGGCACCAAAAGCACCAAAGCAAGACCTGTCAGTCCCCGGTAAAATTTTGTTGTTTCACGATAATAACCGGTAAAGTTCGCTGGGAAAAAGCCTAAGAAAATGTAACTTAAACCGTAAAACATACAATAAATGAAAATGATGGACAGCTGCAAAGCCAGCCAACAGGTGAAAGCTTTTTTCCCGATTGTAAAATAAAGCTGGCGATACGTCATAAAGAATAGCATAAGCATTCCATAGCCCACAAGCTGCTTCATTCCGGTTTCTTTTAATAACGAAAAAGCAGGGAACAGCATATAAATCAAAAAGACATAGGGAAAGAAGCCCAAACGGCTTGGAAACAGGCGGGGCATTTTCATTTTGGTCACACCGTTTCTTGTTTTCTTTGAATATATTTTGATAGTAGCATGAACACAACAAAATAAGTGAGCAAAACCAAAATATTTTTCCAGCCCGGCATCCCGCCTTGAACAATTTCCCATGCGCCGCTTCCAAAATGATAGGATGGCAGCCAATGGGCGATATTTTGCATCGTTTTTGGCATCACTTCAATCGGCATCCACATCCCGCCGCAAACGGCTAGCAACATATAGAGGACATTGCTGATTGCGGCTGCTGTTTCAACTTTTTTCATACAGCCGATTAAGGTTCCAATCGAGAGAAATGGAAGCGATCCAAGCAATATCCATCCACCGCTCATAGCCCATTCTGCCGGAGCCAATGAGACCCTGTTCAGAATGGCCCCTGCAAAGAAAATCATACATATGGAAAAAACATGAATTACGCTCTGTCCGGCCATCCGGGCTGATAAATAAATAGAATCAGGAAGGGGTGTGAGGCGCATAAATGCCGCCCATCCTTGTGCACGCTCCTGGACGATGCGGATTCCAAGGGTCATGATAGAGGAGCCCATCACACTAAAGGCGGTCATGGACATTAAGTAATGGGCTTTCCATGCGGCGGGATCCGGAGCATGGGTGTCCACCACTTTGGTAAAAATGTAATAAAAGACAATGGGCATGGCCAGCGACCAAAAAACAAAATAACGGTTCCGCAGCACGCGTTTTATCTCCATTTTGCATTGCAGTTGAAAAGCTTTCATTTTAATCGGCCTCCTGATTTTCTTTTGTTATCCGGCTGAATGCATCTTCCAGATTTCCATTGTCAATTTGAATATTGTACGCTCCGATTTTTTCCCGAAAAAGCAGTTCCAGTACGCTGTCTGTATTATCCGAGCAGATGTACACCCGGTTATTTTTCCGAAAGATTTGCCCGACTTCAGGATGATGATCAAGCAATTTCAGTGATTGTTCAGAATTCGTGCAAAAAGAAACGGTTTTCTTTGAAATGTTTGTTTTGATTTGTTCGGGCGTCCCGCCGGCAATGATTCCGCCGTCCTTAAAGAGCAGGATCCGGCGGGCATTGTCATCTGCTTCCTGTAAATAATGGGTGGAGAACACGATCGTCTTTCCCTGGTTTGCCATGAGGTTAATCGTTTCCCAAAAATGTTGTCTCGCGGTGATATCCATTCCAACGGTTGGTTCGTCAAAGATCATGAACTCGGGGTTTCCGGCAAGTGCCAGTGCAAAGTTCAAGCGTCTTTTCTGGCCGCCGGATAATTTTTCCGTCCGTGTTTTTAAATCTTTTTCCGTCAGCCCCGTTAAACGGACCAGGTCCTTTAGCGGCAATGGACTAGGATAGTAACTTCTGACCAGCATAAGAAGTTCATTTATGGTCAGCCCCGGCATTATGCTCACTTCCTGCAGCATGACGCCGGTTCTTTGGCGGGCCTGCAATGTGCCCGGCTCATTGTTGAAAAGTTTAATCTTGCCGGCTGTCGGTTTTAGTAACCCTAAAATCATGGAAAGGGTGGTCGTCTTTCCCGCGCCATTCGGGCCAAGAATGGCTGTTACTTCCCCCTTGTGAATTGAAAAACTGACATCTTTGACCGCTGGTTTCTGTTTAAACATTTTTGTGACATTTTCCAGACATAAAACCTCATTCATTACCCGCGCCTCCTTGTATATACGATTATTGTATAAGGAGCATGGAGTGATTTTAAGTAAGGAATGTCACCATTTTGGCATGACAATTGTCATATCATGATTTAGAAGCGAGGGCCAAGACGAGCGGTTTAACCGTGAGGATCGGGGAGAAAGGAACCGGGGTTTTTACTTGGCAGTGATTTTTTTGCACAAAAACAGCTGCAGCCTGCCACGCTGTAGCTGTTTGGCATTTTCAGGTGATAATTTTGTTTTTCGAATCCGGGCGGGATTGAAGTTCTGCTTCGATCCGGGAATGCTTCGAGGATTCGGCCATGAATAAGTAGGTGAGCAGGCTGATGGCAATACAGCCGGCAACGTAGTAGAAAAAGGCGGATTCCACGCCGGCATTTTTCAGCCAAAGCGCGATAAATTCGGCTGTTCCGCCAAAGATTGCGACAGTTAATGAATAGGGAAACCCGACACCAAGCGCGCGGATTTCAGTCGGGAACAGCTCAGCTTTCACAATGGCATTGATGGAAGTATAGCCGGTTACAATGATCAGCCCTGCCATCATGAGAAGAAAAGCAAAAACCGGGTTCTGCGTTTCTCTCAACCATAAAAATATCGGTACGGTCAAAAGGGTCCCGAGAATGCCGAAGCCGATTAACAGCGGCCTGCGCCCGATCCGGTCGGACAGCTTTCCGGCAAGCGGCTGGAAAACAACAAAGATGAAAAGGGCAATAAAGTTGATCCAGCTGACGGTTTCTTTATCAATTCCGGACGTGTTCACCATAAATTTTTGCAGATAGGTGGTGAATGTGTAGAATGCGACAGTGCCGCCAAGTGTAAGGCCGACAACGGTCAGCACCGCTTTCGGATAATTCAATAGGACCTTCAGCGTTCCGGCATTTTTCCGCGTTTCCGATCCCATCTCCTCGAATTGTTCGGACTCGTCCATCGTACGGCGCAGCCACAAGACCACCAATGCGCCAATCGCGCCGATCACAAACGGGATCCGCCATCCCCACGAGGTCATTTCGCTTTCATTTAATGCGAGTTGGAGCACAATTTGGACACCAAGTGCGATCAACTGCCCCGATACAAGCGTGACATATTGGAAACTGGAATAGAAGCCGCGGCGGCCGCTGCTTGCCATTTCGGACAAATAGGTAGCAGAAGTGCCGTATTCCCCGCCCAGCGAGATCCCCTGCACAAGCCGGGCCAGGACCAAAATAACCGGTGACAGCACACCAATCCTGCTGTATCCCGGTGTACAGGCAATGACAAGCGAACCGAGCGCCATAATGGCAACGGAAAGGGTCAGTGCAGCCCGGCGGCCGTACCGGTCTGCATACCGGCCCATGATCAGGCTCCCGAGCGGCCGCATCAGAAAACCAATGGCAAAAATCCCGGCTGTATTCAATAACTGGACAGTTTGGTTCCCCTCCGGAAAAAACTCTGATGAAAAATAAACCGCAAACGCAGAATAAACATACCAATCATACCATTCGATCAGATTGCCAAGTGATCCTTTAAAGATGTTAGCAGTCACATGTCTGGATGTGCGTCCGGTTGTTTGTGCCAATTTGTCTTCCCCCTTTGTAAAATGAAAATTCCGTCTTCAATCCGTGAAAAATATCTCCTGGCATCCCCCTTTGGCAAATGCAAGAAATATACCAGTAAAATTTCTATTTACAAGATTCATTATATTATATTTTTAAGCAAAATGAAGAATGAATCATTCAGCAAATAAAAAGCTTTCCTGATATTTCCATTGTCAAATTGTGTATCATTATTCTAAAGAATTATCATAAAATATGATATTATGATATTAAGACTTGTAAAACGTTTTCCCGGGGACTGCCTTGTTCTGAAAAAGAGGCAGTGTGTCCGGAATAATATTAGCAAATATAGGGATAAGGAGAAGGTAATCATGAGCATCAGACAGGGAAAGACAGACGTCATCTTAATTGGTGCCGGCATTATGAGCGCAACGCTGGGCACCTTGCTGAAAGAACTGACCCCGGATTGGGAAATCACCGTATATGAGAAGCTGGCAAAACCAGCGGAAGAAAGTTCGAATGAATGGAACAATGCGGGGACCGGGCATTCGGCATTATGTGAGCTGAATTATACGCCTGAAAAACCGGACGGCTCAATAGACATTACAAAAGCTGTAAATGTAAATGAACAATTCCAGCTTTCAAGGCAGTTCTGGTCCTACCTGGTTAGCAAGGGGCTGATCCACAATCCACAGGACTTTATCCGGCCGATCCCGCATATGAGCCTCGTAGAAGGGGAGGCGAACGTTGCTTTTCTTAAAAAACGATTTAAAGCGCTGTCAGCCCATCCGCTTTTTGAAGGAATGACGTTTTCCGACGACCCTGAACAATTAAAGGAATGGATTCCGCTTGTGATGGAAGGCCGGACGTCTAACGAACCGATTGCAGCAACGAAAAGCGATGCAGGGACGGACGTGAACTTCGGCGCCTTGACCCGCATACTGTTTGACCATTTGGAACGCCAAGATGTCGAAATAAACTACAAGCATGCTGTTCAAGATATTCAACGCACCCCGGAAGGAAACTGGGAAGTGAAAGTGCATGATATTGAGCACAACAGAATCGAATACCATACGGCGAAATTCATTTTTATCGGGGCCGGTGGTGGAAGCCTGCCGTTGCTTCAAAAAACCGGTATTCCGGAGTCCAAACATATTGGAGGGTTTCCGGTAAGCGGGTTATTTATGGTGTGCAACAATCCTGAAGTCATCAACCGCCACCATGCAAAAGTGTACGGGAAAGCGAAAGTCGGTGCGCCGCCGATGTCTGTGCCGCATTTGGACACAAGATATATTGACCATAAAAAATGTTTGCTGTTCGGCCCGTTTGCCGGCTTCTCGCCGAAGTTTTTAAAAACAGGGTCAAATTTAGACCTGATTGGTTCTGTGAAGCCAAATAATGTCGTGACCATGCTTGCGTCCGGAGCAAAAAATGTGCCGCTTGTGAAATACTTGATCGGGCAGCTTCTCTTGTCAGACGAAAAACGGCTGGAGACGCTGCAGGAATTCATTCCGGATGCGAGATTGGAAGACTGGGATGTTGTCGTAGCCGGGCAGCGGGTCCAAGTGATTAAAGATACGGAAGCAGGCGGAAAAGGCACGCTTCAGTTCGGCACGGAGGTGGTAACGGCTGCTGACGGTTCAGTCGCAGCATTGCTCGGCGCTTCGCCAGGTGCTTCTACTGCTGTCCATGTTATGCTCGAAGTCATTGAAAAATGCTTCCCGGACCGGAAAAATGCATGGGCACCAAAAATAAAAGAAATGATCCCATCTTATGGCGTGCGGCTCGCGGAAAATCCGGAACTGCTGCATCAAATTCACGCTGAAACGGCAGAGACGCTCGGCCTGACGGAAAAAGAACCGGCCTACCGGTAACACGCTTGAGCGCTAAAATGAAAGGTCTTTGATCCTAAAGCGGATTGAAGGCCTTTTTTTTGGCTGTAACGCAGGCTCAATCAGCACTCCTGTTGCAGGCAGCCGGAAAACAGCACAGGTGCAAGCGAAGGGACAATTTCGGCATGCTGTTTTCTTTTTTGGGTGCCATCCAAAGAAAACCCTATCAAGTCGATAGGAATATATTGATTTTTGCCCCGGCGTTCAGTAAAATAAAGATGTTGCTAAAATGCTGAATATTTCTTATCCCGGGCGGCAGAAGGGCTCTCTTTGGAAACCGGCATCCTAATATATAAGTTGAACTCTATTCCTTTTTCATGCCATGTCTATTCTGATCGTCATGGATTTTGCCGCGAAAAACTTAAGTTCATTTTATATAGCTACAGTTCATGATCGTCTATCAAGATAAGAAAACCGCAGCAATACCTGAAAAAGGGCAGTCGTTTTCTTAGGAAACGGCTTTTTGTCGTCCGGCCTTTGAAATGCACTGGGTCCTGAATCGGGACAGCAACGTATACATATCGGGCGGCTGGTGCAAGCCCGCCTGGATTGAAGAGAATTTTTCAAAAAAGTCCTACGGTGTGATGTCAAGGGTTAAAAACAAGTGAATTGGAAATTTTGTTGGCTCTATGTCGTAAAAATGGCAATACTGAACTAAGCCTCCAGATAATTGGAATAATCTGGAAGTTTTCAAGTTCAGGCTATCGATGATGGTTACCTGGTTACCTCATCGCGTCACCTTCTTTTTCGGCGCATAAATTTGATCGTTGCGGAGCAGCGCATCGATCAGGCGCACCAGTTTTCTTGCCGTTAAGACGAGGGCGCGTTTGTGTGAGTGCTTATGCACCTCACGATATTTCTTTTGGTAAAAGGCGCGGTACTCAGGTTCGTGTCGCCGGACCAGATTGGCAGCCTCAACCAGGTAATACCGGAGATAACGATTGCCTGTACGCGCAAGCATTTTGTCATCAGCCTCAAAATCACCCGATTGGTGGCGGGGCCAGAACAATCCAGCAAATTTTGCGATCGCGGCTTGGTCGTCAAAGCGCTCAATGTCGCCGATTTCAGCGAGAATCCCAGCACAGCTCACCGGGCCTATTCCCGGAATGGTCTGGAGGGTATTCGGGATTCCATCAAGAACGCGGGCAATCGCCTTATCCAAATCCTTGATTTGGCGTTTAAGATGCCGGATGATCTCAATAGAACTGCCCAGGACCAAGTCAATCGAATCCTCCACACATTTAGAAAGCCGGTAAGAGGACCGGGCAGCTTTTTGGATGGATGCGGCCAAATCCTCGGGATCGCTAAAGCGGCCATGGCCTTTGGTCTGGAGATACATCGCTAAGTCCTCTAGAGGCATTTGGGCAATTTCATCGAGGCTATAGGCCTCAAGCAAAAATTCCGTTATGGCATGGCCGAAGACCGGTGTATCCACTTCAAGGTTAAAGGCACTGAATTTGAAAAACAGATGATTCAAAAATACCTGTTGTTCCCGGGTTAAACTTTGAATCAGGTGATAGCGCATCCGTGTTAACCGTTGAAGGGCAAGGTATTGTTCTGACTGAATCACGGATTTCGGCAATCTCCCGAAACGCAAGCGGTCCGCAATTACCCAGGCATCTTTGGGATCGGTCTTGTCCATCTCGGCATAAGCCTTTTTGAAATTTCTCACCAGCTTCGGATTCAGGGTAAACACCTTTGTACGACGCTGTTTCAGCTCGGGATCTTCATGGAAAAACATTGCCGGGTGCCAACTATACACAGATGTGGCCTCCATGGCGATCTGGATGGTGTCATCCGCCTCCGCATGTTGGAGGATGGCGTCTCTTAACTCAGAGGCACCGGGAAGATTGTTTGTCACCGTTTGGGTGGCCAACGTTTCCCCCATTCCATCCATCAGGCAGGCATCGAGGTTTTTGGAGCTCACGTCAATACCGACAAATAAGGGCATATGATTTCCTCCTCTCTGTATTGGGATCGATGGAATCGGACGCTTCGGGATATCCCCAGATGGCTTGCCGATCTGTCAGCCTCGCGTATGAGAACTCATCCGGGCCGTGGGCTGCCTGGAACTGCTCATTTCCAGCACGGAGATCCGGAGGAACGGCCTACGGGTTAGACGTTCAAGCAAGAACCTGGGGATGCAGACTTTTCGAGTAGTCAGGCTACAAGGAGGGGAAGCATTGACCCAAACGATCCTAAGACCATTATCCGGGAACATCGCGAAGCGTCCAAGTCCGAACTTGTATTCCGGGCGAGCCCGGAATACAAAATCTTATATTCACTTGTCAATGAGCAGCAGAATGAACTGGAAATTGACATCCACTTTGGATTTAAACTTATTATACGAGGAGGGGTGAGATGGACTGGACCGTTGTGCAAAACAGCCTGCCCATGTTTGAAAAAGGATTCTGGCTCACTTTGCGGCTTTCCTTTTTCGGCATTATCGGGGCAGGTGTTCTTGGCTTGATATGCAGTTTTATCCAGTATTTTAAGGTGCCGGTTTTACGGAAACTTGTAACGGCTTATGTGGAACTGTCCCGCAATACGCCTTTATTGATCCAGTTATTTTTCCTTTTTTACGGGCTTCCGCAAGTCGGGATCAAATTTTCTGCCGAGGTTTGCGGGATTATCGGGATTATTTTTCTTGGCGGCAGTTATATGGCAGAAGGGTTTTCCGGAGGGCTTGCGGGCGTTTCCAAAACGCAGATTGAGTCCGGGCTTGCGATCGGTCTGAGCCGGTTCCAGCTGGCACGCTACGTCATCTTTCCGCAGGGATTGATGCTCAGTGTCCCGGCATTCGCCGCAAATATTATTTTTTTAATCAAGGAAACATCCATCTTTACCGTGCTGGCGATTCCGGAACTAACCAACACGGCACTTGACTTGATCGGGATGTATTACAACACGAATGAGTATCTGTTTATGCTCGTTGTGGCTTATGCCATCATTTTAATTCCATTGTCCATCTTGCTGACATGGCTGGAGAAGAAGGTGCGTTATGGGACATTCGGGAATTAGTATCTTTTTTGAAGGAGCCAATTTTTTACGTTTATTGGGCGGATTATATGTATCGGCAAAAATTGCTTTTCTGTCCATCTTTTTCGGCGGTATCCTCGGCATCGTGCTGGGGGTTTTAAGGACATTGCACAATCCGTTGCTCCGCCTTTTGCTTAGGCTGTATCTGGAGTTCTTTCGCATTGTGCCGACGATTGTCCTGTTATTTTTGTTTTACTATATTCTGCCGCAAAGCTTTAACATCAACTATAAGGCGGATACGGTCGGGACCATTGTTTTCAGCCTGTGGATGGCTGCCGAAATGAGCGATATCGTCCGTGGCGCGCTGATTTCTGTTCCGATGCATCAGGTGGAATCTGGAAAAGCGATCGGTTTAAGCACGGTCCAGCTTTACCGGTACGTGCTTGTGCCGCAATCGGTCCACTTAATGATTCCGGCGACCATTAACCTGATGACCAGAATAATTAAGACGACTTCCCTTTTGCTATTGATCAGCGTCGTGGATGTCATCAATGTCGGCCAGCAAATTATCGAAGCGAACAGCCACCGTTATCAGGACGGCGCGTTTTGGGTATACGGTTTTATCTTTATCCTGTATTTCATTTTATGCTATCCGCTTTCCCGGCTGGCAAGGCGATTAGAAAGGAGGGGCAAGGCAGGGGCTAATGGCTGAACCTTTACTGAAAGTCGAACATTTAAAAAAGTCGTACGGCGAAAAACGGGTGCTGGAGGATATCTCTTTCGAAGTGGAGGAAGGCAGTGTCGTTGTTCTCCTCGGGCCGTCCGGATCGGGAAAAAGTACATTGATCCGCTGCTTAAACGGTCTCGAAGCCTTCCAGGGTGGCACCATTATGTTTAATGGGGAAACCGTACGGCCGTCGCCGAAAAACTGGCGCAGGCTCAGGCAGCAGATCGGAATGGTTTTCCAGAGCTATGATTTATTTCCGAATATGACGGTGTTGGAGAACATCCTGCTCGGTGCAGTGAAAGTCCAGAAACGGAAAAGAGACGAAGCAGCGCGCCAGGCCATGAGCCTGTTAAAGGAAGTCGGCATGGAGCAGTATGCCAATGCCTACCCGCGCCAGCTTTCCGGCGGGCAGAAACAGCGGGTGGCGATTGTCCGCGCGCTTGAGCTGAACCCGAAGCTGATGCTGTTTGATGAAGTGACCGCCTCGCTTGACCCGGAAATGGTGCGCGGCGTGCTCGAGATCATCCTGCGGTTGGCAAGAGAAAAGATGACAATGATTGTCGTCACGCATGAAATGAATTTTGCCCGGCAAATCGGGGATAAAATCTTGTTTTTGGAAGACGGGAAGATTCTCGAAGAAACCCCGGGGCGCCAATTTTTCACTAAACCGCAGACAGAGCGGGCGAAAAGCTTTTTGGAAAGCATGGATTTTTAAAAGAAAAATATTTTGGAGGGTTAGACTATGAAAAAGCATCGTTTGTTTGGTTTGGTTTCAGCACTTTTATTGATTTTGTCGCTGGCGCTTGCAGGCTGCGGCAAAAGTTCCGGCAATTCTTCAAGCAGCAATCCGTCCAGTGTTTCAGCAATTAAGAAAAACGGCACGATCAAAATTGCCGTATTTGGAGATCTTCCGCCGTACGGATGGGTCGATAAAAACGGGGGACGGCAAGGATATGATGTTGCGCTCGCCAAACAGGTTGCCAAAGATCTTGGGGTAAAAGTGAAATTCGTGCAAGTGAACGCCAACAGCCGTGTGGATGCATTGAAATCGAATAAAGTGGATCTTGTTCTGGCAAATTTCACAATCACACCGGAACGGAAGCAAGTTGTTGATTTTGCCAAGCCATACATGAAAGTTTCCATCGGTGTCGTTTCACCGAAGAAAAACCCGATCACAAATGTCAGCCAATTAAAGGGCAAGTCTTTGATCGTCAACAAGGGCACTACTGCGGAAAACTATTTTACAAGCAAGCAAAAAGATGTGAAATTGCAAAAGTACGATTCCAAAACAGAACAGTTCAATGCGCTTAAAAACGGGCGGGCCGTTGCACTGGCGGACGACAATTCCTATCTGTATGCTTGGGTGAAAAACCATCCGGATTATACGGTCGGCATTAAAACGCTCGGGCCGAACCAATATATTGCCCCTGCTGTGAAAAAAGGCAACAAATCGCTCCTTAATTGGATGAACAAAGAAATTACGAAGTTAAACAACAATGGCTTTTTCAAAAATGATTACAACAACAATCTGGCGCCATACTTTGGCAGTGATATCCGCGCGGAAGATATTATTATAACGAAGTAAAAAAAGGCAGGCTGTGCTCGCAGCCTGTCTTTCTTTAATTTGCAGGGTTTTTTTCGGTTTCTGGGGGACGGTTTTGCCTTGTTCCGCGCGAAAGCAGAAACTGTTGTTTGTAAGGCTCGGTTGTGGCCGCGCCATGGACATACGTTTTATAAACATACGGGGACGTCATGGCTCTCAGCATCGCGCCGTAGTTCATATAAAACCTTACTTCATCGCCCGGCACGAGAACCGCATCCTTTGTATCCAAAATGATATGGTCGCTGCTTGAGCCAATGATATGGAACGGCCGGACAGGGGTAAGGCCTGAAACAAGCACATCATGCCGGCCCGCACTGATAATGGTCCGCCGTCTGTTGCCCCTGTCGATAAAGGTGACTTGTTCCCCAAATGCATTTTTGCCAATTGTCCCATATGGCACGGAAGGTTTGATTTTTGATTCGATGACTTCGGCAACAAAGCAAAAGGCATCCTGATATAATGACGGAATGATATGCCCGCCTGATGTTTCGCGGCCCAGCAAAATGGACTCGCCGAGCCGTACATTGTTTACGGCCTCGGCATCTTTTGTTTTCACGGCCCAGTTGTAATTGGCGGAGTTGCCGCCGGAAACATAAGGAAGTTTGAGGGAAAACAGCTCCTGCATAGCTTGGACAAACCGGGAAAACGTCTGCATCTTCTGTTCGGTCGGGAGCACGCCTCCAAAGCAGGCAAAGTTCGTCCCGATTCCGGCCAGTTCAATCCCGGGGCAGGTGAATATTTCTCTGATCATCGCAGGGGCATCTTTTAATAATATGCCTTCCCTCAAATCTCCCATTTCCACCATCAGGATGATTTTATGGGTTTTCTGTTGCCGCACCGCTTCAGCGGATAATGCACGGATCGTATCCAGCTCCGTGTTCATGCTGATATCCGCATACCGGACCGTTTTTTCTACTTCGCTGATCCCGGGGGAACGAAGCAAAATCAAATCTGCTTTGATCCCCGCTTTTCTCATTTTTTCGATATTTGCAATCTTCGAGTCTGCGAGGCTTGTGATGCCTGCCTCCACCAGGGCGCCGGCAATGTTTAAATCGGCTGTAACGCCTTTCACAACGCCTGTAATGCTGATTCCTTTCCTCCCAAATAATTGTTTTAACGTTTTGGCATTGTGCCGGATCTTCTCCAGATTGATTTCCACCCGTGGAAGAACGGCCATCAGGAAACCACTGCCTTTTTCAGGGAAGGGAAGAAATCGAGCAAGGCGTTTATAATTTTGTCTGTGCCGGTTTTTAACACATCCGTAACCGGAAGATGGTAAGTTTCTTCATAGCGGCGGATGGTTTCTTCCAGTTCGCGCTCTGACATCCCATCGTGGTTGAGCGTAATGCCGATGACTTTTGTCTTTCCGAAATGTTCAATCAGGCTGATTTCATCTTCCACTTTCGGCACTTCGGCAAATGGAAAATCGGATAAATATTTTCGTTTCGGGGCGTGTTGTAAAATGACTGCTTGCGGCCTTGCCCCTTTTAAAATGCCGGTTGAGCTTGCATATGCCGGATGGCTGAGCGCGCCCTGGCCTTCCACGATGATCATATCCGGATGTTCTTCTTTATTGGCCCGCAAAATTTCGCGCTCCAGTTCACCGATTAAATATTGGAGTGGGAAAGCATCCATCGCAAACCCGTACTTGGCGCCCTGGATCAAGCCTGTCTGCCCGGTTGCGATAAATGCCGGGCGGTAGCCTTTTTCCATGAATGCCTCTTCAATGCATTTGGCAGTTGTCCGTTTTCCGCAGGCCCCGTCTGTTCCGAGCACGGCAACGACAGGGGTGTTCATTTTCAAAATTTCTCCGGTAAACAAAGTCCATTCTTTTTTCGGCCGCGGTTTGCGGATATCGCGGATCGTGACACCGCAAGCCTGTGCGTGGGCCGCCATTTCTTCATCTTCTGTTAAAAATTCCTGGAGCGGGTTGATGATGTTCAATCCGGCTTCCATTGCCTGCAGAATGACTTTTCTTTCTTCCGGTTTTAAAAAGGCGTTCGCCGGCGCGATGCCGAAAATGAAGTCATCCGTTTTCGGGCCGGAGTGGATGAGTGCGTCTTCCAGGTCTTTGCAAACCGGAATGCCGCTCCATTTGTTGTCGAGGAGCATGCCGGCATCCTGCCCGTGTTTGCTGCTGTCAATGACAGCCGTAATGGTGTAATTCCCGGGTTCACGGATGAGTCCGTTTGCTGTTTTGCCATCTGTTGTGCCAAATTGGTTTTCGCAATATACAATTGCCCGCTTTTTCATTGCCATCCCTCCATTTATTGAAATTCAGGCAACACAAAAAGAACACCTAATGGCTTCAAATAGTAAAATACTAAAGAAGTTAGCTGTCCGCGTTTACGTATGGGCATGCCGGAAAACCTGAGGTTATTGGAAGCTTCCAAATATTATTATAACAATGACGGAGTAAAAAGGGAAGCAGGAAGCATGCAACCAGGACAGCAAAAAAAGGGGCAATTCCGCTGCCAATCCGGCATTTGGAAAAGCCCCTTGCATTTGGAACGGCGGGCATTCGGCATTCACCCGAGTCTCATTTTAAAGTCGTGATAACCGAACTCACGGACAATTGTGCAATCGCCGTTTTTGTATTGGATCGCGATGGCCGGAAGCGGCATGCCATTAAAGGTGGTGTTTTTCACCATGGTGTAGATGGCCATATCGTCAAATACAAGGCGGTCGCCTTCTTTAAGCGGCTTATCGAAGGAATAATCGCCGATCGTATCGCCGGCGAGGCATGTCTGGCCGCCAAGCCGGTACGTATACGGTTTTTCGCCCGGCTCCCCAGCCCCGATGAGCGGCGGGCGGTACGGCATTTCCAGCACATCCGGCATATGGCACGAAGCGGAGGTATCGAGGATCGCGATGTCCATGCCGTTTTTCACCGTGTCAAGCACTGTTGTGACAAGATAGCCGGCATTTAAAGCAACAGCTTCGCCCGGCTCAAGGTAGACTTCCAAACCGTATTTGTCCTGCATCCGCTTGATGCATTTTTCGAGGAGCGGAATGTCATAGTCTTCCCTCGTAATATGGTGGCCGCCGCCGAAATTGATCCATTCCATTTGCGGCAGCCATTCCCCGAACTTTTCTTCGACGGCATCCAACGTTGTCTCCAGATCGTCCGCATTTTGCTGGCAGAGCGTGTGGAAATGGAGGCCGGTGACGCCGTCCAGAAGCGCAGGGCGGAACTGTGCCTGCGTCACACCGAAGCGCGAGCCTGGCGAACAAGGGTCATAAATCGCATGCCCGGTCTGTGTCGAGCATTCCGGATTGATGCGCAGGCCCACCTTTTTTCCGCCTGCAAGCACACGGCCTTTGAATTTCTCAAGCTGTGAAAATGAATTAAAAATAATATGGTCGCAAATCGAGACGATCTCATCGATTTCACCTTCACGGTAAGCGGCGGAAAAAATATGGTTTTCTTTTCCCATTTCCTCATGCCCGAGGCGTGCTTCATACAAGCCGCTTGCTGTTGTCCCGCTCAAGTATTTGCCGATGAGCGGGTACAAAGCAAACATCGAAAAAGCTTTTTGCGCTAAAACAATTTTACATCCGGTCCGTTTCATCACGCCGTTTAAAACTTTCAAATTGTCTTCGAGCTTTTGTTCATCAATCACATAGCAAGGCGTCGGCAGTTCTTCAAATCTCATCAGTCGACAAGCTCCGGATTAAAGCTTTCTTTCCACGGCAGGCCCCATTTGTTCAGGGCTTCCATGAACGGATCGGGATCAAATTCTTCCACATTATAAACGCCTTTTCTGTCCCATTTACCCTGGATCAGCATCATCGCGCCGATCATTGCCGGCACGCCGGTTGTGTACGATACCGCCTGCGAGCCGACTTCTTTATAGCAGGCTTCATGATCGCACACATTGTAAAGGTAATAGGTTTTGTCCTTGCCGTCTTTTTTGCCGTGAAAAATGCAGCCGATATTCGTTTTCCCTTTTGTGCGCGGGCCGAGGGAAGCCGGGTCCGGCAGCACAGCTTTCAAAAACTGCAGCGGCACGATTTGCTTGCCTTCAAATTCAATCGGCTCAATCGAAGTCATGCCGACGTTTTCCAGGCATTTCAAATGGGTCAGGTAACTTTCGCCAAACGTCATGAAGAAACGGATCCGTTTAATGCCAGGGATGTTTACAGCAAGCGACTCCAGCTCTTCATGGTGCAATAAGTACATATCGCGTTCGCCGATTTCAGGAAAATCATATACGCGTTTGATCTCCATCGGCTTTGTTTCGACCCATTTGCCGTTTTCCCAGTAGCTGCCATTGGCGGAAACTTCACGGATGTTGATTTCCGGGTTGAAGTTTGTTGCGAACGGATAGCCATGGTCGCCGGCATTGCAGTCCAAAATATCAATATAATTGATTTCATCAAAATGGTGTTTCAGGGCATAAGCGGAAAATACGCCTGTTACGCCCGGGTCAAAGCCGCTGCCGAGAAGGGCGGTAATGCCGGCTTCTTCAAAACGTTCGCGGTACGCCCATTGCCATTTGTATTCAAATTTTGCCGTGTCTTTCGGCTCATAGTTCGCGGTGTCGAGATAGTTTGTTTTGGTTTGAAGACAGGCTTCCATGATGGTTAAATCCTGATAAGGCAGCGCCAGGTTCATGACGACATCCGGTTTCACTTTTTCAATTAAAGCAACCAGTTCATCGACATGATTGGCATCGACCTGTGCAGTCGTCACTTTCGTTTTGCCGCCGTCAAGCTTTGCTTTTAACGCATCGCATTTTGATTTCGTACGGCTTGCGATGCAGATTTCTTCAAAGACTTCGCTGTTTTGGACACATTTATGCGCAGCGACCGATGCTACGCCGCCGGCCCCGATAATCAACGCTTTTCCCATTCTTCTGTCTCCTTCAAAAAGAATTTTTGCATAATAAAAAGCAAGTGCAATCCGCATACGTGCGCACAACACTTGCTTGAAATCATCATCCTAAAAAAGCATGCATATCTGCAAAAAAACGGATATACGCCTGCCATAAAAGTCCGTGGACAATATGGAAGAAAGCTTTATATTCCTATAGGATCAGAGTCTATATAGCAAATAATTACTTTTACCACTCTTATTGATCGTTTCACAAGTTGATGTGCACAAGCACCGGTTGTAAAGTAACCAACTTATAAAATTTGAGTTTCCCACTCAATCAATAAGGCAACCAAAAGTTGCCGATTCGGCATTTGGCCCGGCACACCGATGCCTTTACTCCACTGGCCAAAATTATCTGCTTGGAAAGACTCCTGATGCTCTATATATGCTTTCCAAATCATGCTCTTCTATCGTATCAGCACGAACTTAAAATAGCAAGAAGAAAATTTTTCATGGCGCCTTGGCTCATCGTTTTTTTACCCTGTTCCTATGAAAATAATCATAAGCGGGCGGTTGGGGAAACAGCAAAAAGGATGCAACGCTCTGTTGCATCCTTTTTGCAGTAGATTGATAGATTTTTCATCATTCCGGCATGAGTTCCAGTTTGGAGTGGATCGTTACATCATTAAAATCAATGCCCAATTGAATGGCAGTTTGTGCTACTTCCGGCCGGATGCCGGAAAGAATGCATTTTACCCCGATTAACCGCAGCGTCTCAATCAGCCGGAAAATTTGCTGGGCGACCATCGTATCGATGACGACCACGCCGGATAAATCAATGTACAGAAGGAGAACGCTTTTTTCTGCGCATTGTTCAAGGGTTTTTTCCAGAATGATTTTCGCACGGTTGGAATCAATTTCCCCGACAAGCGGCAGCAGCGCGGTATTTTTGCCGACCATAATGACAGGGGAACTTAGCTCTTTAATCGTTTCTTGCTGGGACTCCAGCCGCTTTAAGGAATAGTGGTGGTTTTCTTTCATAAACCAGATCATGACATGTTCGAATGTACGGATGATCGCCCTGCGCCAAAAATTCAATTCCTCATATGTATAATCTCCTTCGTGAGCTGCAACAAATGAATCGAACAGGTCGAGATACTGTTCCTGCGTGTGGAAGAACTCACGCAAAATGAAGTGGTTCGGTGTGGCAAGATGCTCTTCATCTTGTGCAACGCTCATTACCCACTTTTCAAAATGGTGTAAAAAGGTATCTTCATCTTTTAAAAACACTTCACAAAACTGGACGTGGAACTCGTGGTTCTGCTCTTTCAGTCTTGCAACCACTTCGGGGTCGGTGGACGCATAAACCCCCTGCACGCTGTTTTTGTCGAGAGATGCGTACCAGTCTTCCGTCAATTGCCATGTTTTTTCAAGGAAAAAATGATGCAATGCCTGTCTTAGCTCCATTTTATCACCCGCATGATGTAAGATTGAATTGATGGTCATGATCGTTTTCGCCATTTCTTGTCTTTCTATTTTAAAATAAAATTCTATTTATTGAAATAGAAATGTTGGATTTGGAAAAGAAAAAACCCGTTTTCTCTATAGAATGAAAAAACGGTGGGACACGATTCATGATGGTGTCCCGCCGTTTTATATTTCATTGGTTTTTTCAGCGGTTTCGATACGTCCGCCCGGTTTTTCTTGCTGTTATTTTATCGCTTGCCACTGCCAGTTTTCGATTTCCGGCAGATCTGTGCCTTCTTCGCGGATGTACGCATGATGTTTTTGCAGCATGCTGTCCATTTCGCTGATGAGGGCTGCGTGCCGGGCTGTATCAGGCAGGCTTGACACCACTTCTTTTACAAGGTCAAACCGATCCATCTGGTTCATCACGCGCATGTCAAACGGCGTTGTGATATCCCCGTTTTCACGGTAGCCGTGCACATGCAGATTGTGGTTTGCACGGTCAAAAAACAAGTCTTTGATCAGGCCTTCGTAACCGTGGAAGGCAAAAACAACCGGTTTGTCCTTTGTAAAATAGGCGTCGAACGCTTCATCCGAAAGGCCGCGCGGATCCAATGCCGGGCTTCTTAATTTCAAAATATCGAGCACATTGATCATGCGAATCTTCAATTTCGGCAGTTTTTCGTGCAAAATCGAAACAGCAGCGAGGCTTTCAAGCAACGGTTCTGTCCCGCATGCGGCAATGACAATATCCGGATTGCCGCCTTCGTCCGTGCTTGCCCAGTCAATGATTTTCAGTCCGCGGTCTGCCAGCTCTTCCGCTTCTTCAACGGTAAACCATTGCGGGCGTGGGTGTTTGGACGAAACAATCAGATTGATTTTCCCACGGTCGTTCAGGATTTTGTCAAATACAGCGAGCAGCGTATTGGCATCGGCCGGCAAATATTCCCGGATAAATTCCGGTTTTTTATCAGCCAGGTGGCCAAGAATACCCGGATCCTGATGGGTATAGCCGTTATGATCTTGTTGGAATACAGTGGAAGTGGCGACCACATTCAATGACGGGATATCCGCACGCCACTTTTGTTCTGCTGCTTTCCGCAGCCATTTGAAATGCTGGGTGATCATCGAATCGACGACACGCAGGAACGCTTCGTAACTTGCAAAGAAACCGTGGCGGCCGGTTAAAACATAGCCTTCCAAAAATCCTTCCGCCTGGTGCTCAGACAGTTGCGAGTCAATGACACGGCCGTCCGGTGCCAAAAATTCATCATTCGGTTCTTTGATTTTTCCCACCCATTGCCGCTTTGTGGCCTCAAATACTGGCGCCAGGCGGTTCGACATCGTTTCATCCGGGCCGAAAATCCGGAAGTTGCGTTTGGCTTCATTTTTTAAAATCACGTCTTTTAAATATGTCCCTAAAACGGTCATATCCTGCGCCATCTGTTTTCCATGTTCCTTGTTGTCCAGCGCATAATCGCGGAAATCCGGCAGATCAAGGTCTTTGATATGGAAGCCGGCATTGGTGGCAGGATTCATCGCCATTCGTTTGCTGCCTTTCGGGGCGATCTTGGCAATTTCCGGTCTCAGCCGCCCGTTTTCATTGAATAATTCTTCCGGCCTGTAACTTTTCATCCAGTTGATTAAAACATCGAGATGTTCCATATGGTCCTGGTCGACCGGCACCGGAATCTGGTGGGCGCGGAATGAATGTTCAACCGGCTTCTCGTCCCATTCCTTAGGGCCGGTCCACCCTTTTGGCGCACGGAAAACAAGCATTGGCCAAGCGGGGCGGGTGGTGTCACCGGTTTTCCGGGCATGTGACTGGATGGCTTGGATCTGTTCGATCATTTGGTCCATTACATACGCCATATCGCGGTGCATTTCTTCCGGGTCTTCTCCTTCAACGAAATACGGCCGCCAGCCGATCCCTTCAAAATAAAGCGCCAGTTGTTCATCAGACATACGGGAGAGCATGGTCGGATTGCTGATTTTAAAACCGTTTAAAAGCAAAATTGGCAGAACGGCGCCGTCCGTTACCGGGTTGATGAACCGGTTGGACAACCAGGAAGTGGCAAGCGGCCCGGTTTCCGCTTCCCCGTCGCCGACGACAACAGCGGCCATTAAATCGGGCTGGTCCAAAATGGCGCCGGTGCCGTGTGAAAGGGAATAGCCCAGTTCGCCGCCTTCATGGATCGATCCCGGCGTTTCCGGTGCCGCGTGGGAAGCAATGCCGCCCGGGAATGAAAACTGTTTAAACAGTCTCTTCATCCCTTCTATGTCCTGTGTTACATTCGGATAAATTTCAGTATAACTGCCGTCAAGATAAGAATTGGATACCATCACCTGGCCGCCGTGCCCCGGCCCTTCAATATAAAACATATTTAAATCGTATTTGTTGATCACTCGGTTCAGATGGGCGTAAATAAAGTTCTGCCCTGAAATCGTCCCCCAGTGCCCGATCGGTTTTGCTTTCAGATCAGAAGGCTTTACGGGTTCTTTTAATAACGGATTGTCTTTTAAATAAAGCTGGCCAACCGAAATATAGTTGGCTGCACGCCAGTATACATCTAAATTTTTCAGATAAGCAGGGGAGGAATAAGCGACTTGCGAAGCTGCCATTTCCATTTCAACCGTTTCCTTTCATTTATCATCTACGTTCATCATACCGCTTACACCTAAAAAATCAATCTTTTTACAAATTAATACGGTCCAAATTCGTGAAATTATGAACATATCATGTCTAAAAAAGCTGAAATGCATTCAGCCTACTCTGACACCGATACAAATGTATTGAACTTTAAATATTGATAGTGGAGCCGCATATGGGAAAACTCAAACGGCGTGCCGTTGTCGAGAAAAAAGATGCCTTCCATAATACCGACCGGTTCATGTTCTTTTAAACGCAAAAGTTCACGGTCCTTCGCGTTGGACGGTTCTGCAAAAATAGATAAAAAAGATTTCGTTACGGCCATATTGTGGACATCTTCCAGATAGTTGAAAATGGAGCCTTCAATGATTTCGGGCGTTAAATTTTGGACGATTTTTATCGGAATATAACCGGTCTCGATCATAAACGGATCCTCATCAAACAAGCGGAGCCGGCGTATTTTATAAACAAAATCATGGGGGTTCAAAAACAAATTCCGCTGCAATTCTTCTGTCGGCGGAATGACCTCAAAACAGAGCACTTTTGTGGCCGGCTTTTGGCCATACATGTGAAAATTGTCGGTGACACCGAGGTTTGTGCCTTCGTAATTAAAAATGGACGCGTTTTTTATATACAAAGGATTGATGAATGTTCCGGAACCGCGTTTTTTAAAAATAATGCCGTCGTTGGCCATTTTCGAGAGCGCCCGCTTAATGGAACTGCGGCTGACCTGATAGGCTTCACTCAGGCTTCGTTCATCCGGCAGTTTCATATCGGGGAACTGTCCGGCAAAAATTTTTTGTTTCAAATCATCGATAATTTGCTTGTATACGAATTGTGCCATGGCGTATCCCTTCTAAAGGTTTCTGTATGAACAGTTTACCACAGATTCTTTTTGGTTCAATGAATCACAACAGGCGCCAAGTTTTGACCGCGTTGCAAAACCGGATGGTGGAAGCGTTCAGCCGCCCGTTCCAAATCGGCCCCCACTCAATAGAAGCAACAGGCAGCATCGGGATCAGTTTGTATCCGGACCATTGCAGCGATGAAGAAACCTTGATTGCAAAAGCGGATGAAACGATGTACGAAATTAAAAAACGCGGCAAAAACAGCTATAAGCTGAAAGAATGAAATAAGCACCGTTCCGGAAGATGGAACAGTGCCCCTCCTTAGTTTTCATCCGTTTCCTGTACCCAGACAGAAACGCTGCCGCCGTTAACCGGAAATCCTGCATAGCCGTCTTCGCCAATTGTAACTTTTTCCTGCCGGTTGCCGGTAGCGTCCACCCAAACCTCGCCAGCGCGCTCTTTTCCGACAAGCATTCTTTTTTCGCCGTTCTCGCCGTTTGAGATGACGACGGCACAGCCGGAATGCGGCATTTCCGGAACGCCGCGGCGTACCCAGCCGATTGTGTTCGGATGGTCAAAATAATCATCCTGCTCGCCGTACGCTTTTTCCCGCCGGACAGATAAAAGCGGGGAAAGGGCGTCTTTTTTTCCGGGAATCGGATTGTCGCCGCCGATGCCGTACATATCCCCGTAAAAGACGCACGGATAACCGTCTTTCCGCAGCAAGATCAAAGCATAGGCGCTCTGTTTAAACCAGTCGTCCACCCATGATTCCAGCGATTCGTTCGGCTGTGAATCATGGTTATCGACAAACGTAACAGCATTCAGCGGGTGCGTTTGAACGAGTGTATCATGAAAAATCGTCGGGAGGTCAAACGCGCGCCCTTTTTTAGATGCTTCATGCAATTTATAATGGAGTGCAACATCGAACAAATCGATTTTAAACTGTACATGGTCGAGGTATTTTTGGCACGCTTCCAGCTGCGGATTCCAGAACTCGCCGACAAAATAAAAATGGTCTCCGCGGTGTTCCATTAAGGCAGCGGCAAAGTCGCGGATAAAGTCATGGTTGATATGCTTAATGGCATCGAGCCGGTAGCCGTCGCAACCGGTCGTATCGGCCAGCCATTTTCCCCATTCGATCATTTCTTTTTTTACATCCGGATGGTTGTAATCAATGTCCGCGTACATCAAATAATCGAAGTTTCCAAATTCGTTGTCGACATGCTCACTCCAATGCTTATTTTCCCCGACAATACGGAAAATGCCGTTCCGCCCTGTCCGGTTGTCGTAATCGACGCCACTGAAATGGGTATGATTCCACGTAAAATCAGAATACTTGCCTTTCCGGTTTGTAAAATTGAACTTTGTCCAGCCTTCTATTTCAAACGGTTCGGAAATTTCTTTGTTGCGGTCCATCGGGTCGACCTCCACCACTTGGAAAGATTCGGTTTCATCCGCGCCCGCTTTATGGTTCATGACGACATCGATATAGACCTGGATATCGTGCTCGTGGCAGGCGTTGATCGCTTCATGTAATTGCTGTTTTGTCCCGTACTTTGTCCTGACGGTGCCTTTCTGGTCAAACTCCCCGAGGTCGTAATGGTCGTACACCCCGTAACCATTGTCCATGTCTGACTGTCCTTTTGTCACCGGCGGAAGCCAGACGGCATCAATCCCGGTTTTCTTTAATTCAGGCGCCATTTCTTTCAGCCGGTTCCAATGGCTGCCGTCTGCCGGCGTATTCCATTCAAAAAACTGCAGAATCGTATGATTTCGTTCCAAGAAAAATACCCCTTCCAAAAGAACTAGGTTGATGCGTTTAGTATAAGTGAATGTGGAAAAATTTTCAATCAATTATGATTTTAAGCATGCCAAAAAGCGAATAGAACAAGGGCACTATTCCCGCTTTTTATCCGGAAAAACCTGTTTTTACAGGCAGGCTTTTCTTTCGCTTTCAAAAATACGGTTCAAATCCGGCTCCCGGCATGGGACTGCCCGCCCAATTTGGTTGTTTTGCCGTTTCATCTATTATAAAATAGTGATAAGTCTGTAAAAAGGGTGGGAAACCGATGAAGAATGTGCTGGAAAAGTTTACGGGAGCATGCGCCGGAAGGAGAGGGAGATGGGTAACGCTTGCTGTATGGATCCTGGCCGTGGCCGTTTTGTCTGCCGTTTTTCCGAATGTGAATAAAGTAACGGATAACAGCGCAGCAAATCTGCCGGCTTCAGCCATGTCCGCCCGGGCTGAAAAGGTGGCCGAAAAACAGTTTCCGGATGCAGGCACGCCGCTTCTTATCGCCTGGTACCGCGAAGGCGGACTCACGCAGCAGGATTACGGAACGATTGCTAAATTGTACGGGGATTTAAAGAAAAACCCGCTTCCCGCACAAAGTTTTATCCCACCGTACGAAAAAATGCCGCCGCAGGCACTAGGCGGGCAGGCTTCAAAAGACGGCACTACGATGGTTACGCCGGTATTTATGGAAAAAAGTGCAGGAACGGATGAACTCGCTGATAACTTGAAAGAATTGAAAAAGAGAGTGACATCCCTCGAATCGAAAGCCGTTTTGAATAAGAAACTGGCGGATACCGGCCTGCATGTCCGCTTCACAGGGCCTGCGGGCATATCCACGGATGCGGTGTCCCTATTTAGCAAAGCGGATATCACCCTGTTGATTTCTACCGTGCTGCTTGTGCTAGTGCTCTTGATTGTATTGTACCGGTCGCCGATTTTGGCGCTTGTTCCGCTTATCGGTGTCGTATTTGCTTATGGGGCAATCGGGCCGATATTGGGTTTTCTTGCAAAAGAAGGCATCATTACAGTGGATTCCCAGGCCACTTCGATCATGACTGTCCTCTTATTCGGGGCCGGCACGGATTACTGTTTATTTCTTGTTTCGAAATACCGTGAATGTTTGCTGGAAGAAGAAGATAAGATAAAAGCGCTGCACACGGCCATCCGGCATTCAGGCGGCGCGATCATGGTCAGTGCGATTACGGTCGTGCTCAGCCTGTTCACATTGCTTTTTGCGCACTACGGGACGTATCAGCGGTTTGCCGTTCCGTTCAGCCTTGCCATTTTTATCATGGGCATTGCTGCATTGACACTGCTGCCGGCGCTGCTTTCCATTTTAGGCCGGGCTTCTTTCTTTCCGTTTATCCCGAGAACAGAACAAATGGCCCGCGCCCTGGAAGCGAAAAAAGGGAAAAAGATCCGCCGTCATGCTGCGCATGGGAAATGGAGCCGGAAAGTGGGAGAAGCGGTCACAAGAAAGCCGTGGCTGATCATTGTGCTGAGCGTCATCATTCTCGGCGGGCTCGCTTCCTTCGCACCTAAAATCGCGTATACGCAGAACTTGATTGAGTCGTTCCCGAAAGATATGCCATCGCGTGAAGGCTATGAAATCATCGCAGACCATTTTTCGCCGGGCGAGCTGGCGCCTGTCCAGGTAATCGCAAATACGGAAGGAAAAGGCGCGAATGTAAAGGCAGCGCTTGAAAAACTGCCGTTTGTTGACACCGTAACCGGGCCGCAATACGGGAAAAAAAATAAACAATATGAATCTTACAATGTAAGATTAAAAGATAACCCGTACAGTGAAAAAGCAATTCAATCCATCCCGATGATACAAAAGCAATTGCAAAAGGCCGGCCTGTCCAAAAACCAAATCTGGATCGGCGGCGTTACCTCTTCCCTTTATGATACGGCAAAGGTGACTGAAAGGGATATGAAGGTCATTGTCCCGTCTGTCATTTTCATCATTGCCATTTTGTTGCTGCTGTATTTGCGGTCACTCGTTGCCATGGTTTACTTGATTGTGACAGTTCTGCTTTCCTATGTGGCGGCATTGGGCGCAGGCTGGCTGCTGATCCATTATGGGTTGGGCATTTCTGCCATCCAGGACCTTATTCCGCTCTATGCATTTGTATTTCTTGTCGCTCTTGGGGAAGACTACAATATTTTCATGATCTCGGGCATTTGGAAAAACAAACAGCATTTGCCGCACAGGCGCGCGATTGCCCTTGGCGTAACAGAAACAGGTGCCGTCATTACCTCAGCCGGGCTGATTTTAGCCGGAACGTTTGCGGTTTTAACGGTGCTCCCGATCCAAATATTGGTCCAGTTCGGCATTGTAACCGCGATTGGCGTTCTGCTGGATACCTTTGTCGTCCGCCCGCTGCTCGTGCCGGCGATTACCACCGTGCTCGGCCGCTATGCCTTCTGGCCGGGAAAATTATTTGCGAAAGCGGAACCTGTAAAAAGTGAAGACTGATCGCTTTTATTTCGAATGAATGAAAGATTCTCTCGTTCAAAGGGTTTACAGGCGCCTCACCATTTTCTAAAATGGTAAGGAACACCTACCCGACCGGGAGAGGTATTGAACAGTTGCATAAGCATGAGGTTCATAGCAAACCCTCTATAAAAAACTATGGATAAATGGATCAAAAAGCCATGTCCATACGGGATGTGGCTTTTTTCATCTTATTCTGGCACGGGTCTGCGCCTCTCTTGGAAAAAATGAGGGGAACATTTTTGACAGGAGGTTTTTTTATGGCTGGAAGAAAACAAGAAGAAGGATTGCAGGACTTAACGTTGCTCGGCAACCAAAAAACAAGATACCCGGCGGATTACGATCCCGGGGTATTGGAGGCGGTTGACAATCTGCATGCGGACCGTGACTATTTTGTAAAATTCAATTGTCCGGAATTTACAAGTCTGTGCCCGCTTACCGGACAACCGGATTTTGCAACCATGTATATTTCTTATATACCGGACAAAAAAATTGTCGAAAGCAAATCTCTGAAACTGTATCTTTTCAGTTTCCGCAACCATGGCGATTTTCATGAAGACTGCGTCAATATCATCATGGACGATCTCATCAAGCTGCTTGATCTCCGCTACATTGAAGTGTGGGGAAAATTTACGCCGCGCGGGGGTATTTCCATCGATCCGTGGTGCAATTACGGGAAGCCGGGCACCAAATATGAAGACATGGCCCATTTTCGCCTGATGCATCACGATCTGTATCCTGAAAAAGTGGATAACCGGTGAGGGGGATACAGATGAATGCATACTTAAATGGCATGTTTGTCGGGCTGCTGATTTTATCGAATATCATTTCTGTGAAGCTGTTTCATATTGGCGATGCGATTGTGCTGCCCGCTGCCGCCATCATTTACATTTTTACGTATCCCCTTGTTGATGTTACAGTGGAAGTTTACGGGAAAAAGGCGGGCCGGGCAACGGTCCAGGCAGGTTTTCTCACCCAAATCCTTGCCCTGGTTTTTATCGTGGCCGCCATCCATCTCCCGGCTGCCCCTTCTTTTCAGCACCAAGATGCCTTTAAAACGATTTTAAGCGGCAGTTTCCGCGTCGTGTTGGCCAGCCTGATTTCGTATTGGGTCAGCCAAAATCTCGATGTTTTTGTATTTCATAAGCTGAAAACAAGGCACGGCAGAAAAAAACTGTGGCTGCGCAACAATGCTTCCACGATGTTCAGCCAGTTGATCGATACGTCTATTTTTATCGTGATTGCTTTTTACGGAACGGTGCCGCCTGGGATGATTGGAACGCTGATTCTCACCCAGTATATTTTTAAATTTGCAGCTTCGATCATCATGACCCCGGTTGTCTATTTGCTTGTCGGCCTGATCCGCAAAACCCGGAGCGAAAATGGGTTGCAAACCGTCCCGGAAGCAGTGGAAAAAGGAAACGCATAAAACTTTACACGAACGGAAGTGGCTTCTTTTGTGCCCGGCCTGGTCGGGTATGAAAGAAGCCGCAACTGTTTCCGGCGAAATTAACGGGTTGCGAATGCCGATTTACCGATAAAAAAATCTTCAACCAGAAACGAAATGTTGCAACATAAAAAGCAACACATACCTATCTTGCTAATTACCAGAATGAGGAAAAGTCACGACAATCAGCGGGACAACTATTGCCCAGTATGAATATGACGAAAACGGACTGCGGAACCAAACGAACACTACTATGATAAGGGCAACAATTTGTCCATGAACGTGGTATTATAGTTGGAAAATGAGGAAACAAGTATGCTTTATATAAAATTGGTTAAAAAATCATTTTAGCTCACCATTTAGCTCCAGCTGCCTACACAGAGGCAGCTGGAGGATTATATTTGGCTTGGGAGAGAAGCAGATCCTAACATTTTTGGGAATAAGGCAGATGCGAGAACTTTTTCATTTTAAACTTCTATTTTTCTTTCGAAATTCAGGCTTGATTCTTATTCAATCCTTGATGCTGAATCAAATTTCTATAATAAGCGTTGGTTTGATATAAAGTCTCATGACTGCCATCACCAGTTATTTTACCATTTTCCAATACCAAAATCCGGTCTGTATTCATGATGGTTGATAAACGATGGGCAATTAAAATGACGCCCACATGTTCAGATAAATGTTTCAAAGAATCTTGTAATAAATATTCAGATTCTGAATCTAAATTGGCGGTTGATTCATCCATTAGTATAAAATCAGGTTTTCTTAGAAAAGCCCTGGCAATTGCAATTCTTTGTTTTTGCCCGCTTGATAGACGATTCCCGTACTCCCCTATCTCGCTTCCATATCCATCAGGAAGTGCTAATATAAAATCATGTGCATTGGCAAGTTTTGCTGCATGAACAATTTCTTCTTCCGTTACTGATGATAAACCATAAGTGATATTATCTTTTACCGTGCCGTCAAAAAGTTGTGAATCCTGTGGTACATAACTAAAGGACTGTCTCCATAATCCCGGCTCCACTTCTCTAAAAGAAACATGATCTAAGTACATTTCTCCTGATTGCGGTTCATAAAAGCGTTCAATAAGATTAAAGATTGTTGATTTTCCAGCCCCACTTTCTCCGATTAATGCAACGATCTCTCCTTTATTGACATGAAAAGAGATATCTTTTAAAACTTGCTCCTCATGATAAGAGAATGTAATATGAGACAATATTAAGGTGTTAAATGAATTTTTATTCTTAACGGAATTTGTTAAGAAGTGATCAGGTTCAACATCCTCATTTAGGATTTCAAAAATCCTTTTTAGAGAGCCTTTTGCTTCCTGATAAGATGTAAAAAACATATTGATATTTATAAATGGGGCAATCACTTGGAATAAGTAAATAATAAATGCTACTAATTTTCCAATTGAAATATCCCCGTTGCTGACCCGCAAGGCCCCTAATCCGACAACTGAAATGAGTAATAAGAAACCAAATGTACCCAGAAATGGACCAATAACAGCATTAAGAATCGAACTTTTAACTCCCAGTTTGTAAAGTGAATAAAATTTATCTTTCCCACTTTGCAACTCTTTTGTTTCGGCTCCAAATGACTTTACTATTTTAATATTCCTCAATATTTGTGAAGAGAACATTGTAAGTTCAGATATTCTGTCTTGTGATTTGTAGGCAATCTCCCCAAAACGTTTACCAAATGGAATAATAATAAAAAGGGATAGCGGGACAACAATAATGAGAGCAAGCGTCATTGGAATATCTAAAAACAACAAAATGACGATAGAAACACAGAGCGTAAAAAATGAGGATATTAGATCAACCATCTCATCCGTTACAATCGACGCTACAGTAGTTGTATCATTTGTTAATCTACTCACAAGCTCTTCAGATTTATTTTTCTGGTAGTATTTCATGGGCAATTGTAATGTTTTATTCCACAGTGCTTCCCGTAGATTAAATATTACTTTTTCTGCAGATACGGAAAGTAAAAATTGTGAAATTGAAGATGCCACACTCTCTAATAATGAAAAGGCAATAATCCAAACGATCAGTTTGATGTCTATATTTGATTTTAACTGATCAATTAATCTTTCAATAAGCAGAGGGACAGTAAGACTGATCACACATCCCAAAAGGGAAAGAACAGATGCTGAAAAAAAGAGAATCTTAGATGGTTTAGTTGTCTTAATTATATCTACGAACGAAAGGCTGCTTCCGTTGTTATTATCATTCATATATTTAAATTGTCTCCTTTTTAAATATACGGATAGTTTAGAAATAAATCTCTAATGAACTAAAAGGAGCATATCTTTTTTAAAGGATGGCTTTAAAAAAGATATGCGAAATGAATCTATAACTAAGGCTCTAGATTTACCATTATTCGATCGTCATCACGCCATCTGTTTCTTTTGTCTGGAGACTGGCCATGATTTGTACGCCTGACCTTGTGCCGATCCGTTCGGCGCCTGCTTCAATCATTGCCAGGAACGTTTCAGCGTCGCGTATACCGCCTGCAGCTTTCACTTTTACATCGTCCCCGACAATTTCTTTCATAAACCGGACATCTTCTATTGTGGCCCCGCCTGTTCCGAACCCGGTAGAAGTCTTAATAAAATCGGGCTTTACCTTTCTGGCAATCCGGGCCAGCGCCTCGATTTCATCTTTTTCCAAATAGCAGTTTTCAAAGATCACTTTTGAAATGACACCTTCTTCCCTGCAAATGTCCGTAATGGTTTCCATCTCTTTTTCGATATAACGGTAGTTCTTATTTTTTACTTCGGACAGATTCACGACATAGTCAATTTCGTCTGCCCCGTCTTCGATCGCATCTTGTGTTTCGAACACTTTGGTTTCAAGCGTGGTCTGCCCGAGCGGAAAAGAAATGGCTGCGCCGACATGGATATCTGTACCCTCCAGCAAGTGTTTGCAAAGGGCAGTTTGGACGGAGTTAATTGCCACCATTTTAAAATGGAACTGCTGCGCCTCCCTGCAAAGTGATTCCATTGCCGCTTGATCCGCAAACGGTTTTAAATTGGTATGGTCAATCATTTGTGCCAGCTGGTCAATTGTATAACGTTTCATATTCTTCATTCCTTTCATCATACATCAATACCATCATAACGCAAATTGCATGAAAAAGGGTTTGTCTGTTTTGCGGACGCGAAAAAATGCAACCGCTTTAAAAATGTGTATTAATATCTTTTGCATATGGACTAATACAGTTTTGTGCAAAACAAGCATTTTATAAATTTTTTCATGCAAAAACCTTGTTTTCACCGCATATATAGGTTTAATATATAAATGTGAACTTTTTATGAACAAATATAGTACAGATTCATTTTTTACTATAACAGTTTGTATGCCAAATGCCGAAGGGTGCAAGAACAGCGGAGAAAGAAGGGATCATTGGCCAGGTTTGCCGCAATGCGGATAAAGGAATTAGGAGATTGAAAGCCGGCATTTAGGGGATACTAACGAAAAATAAATGGAAAAGAAGGGGATTGACAAATGGCAAAAACGATAGCGGATTTGCTGATTGATTCATTATTAAATGCAGGTGTAAAAAGAATTTATGGGATCGTCGGGGACTCTTTAAATGCAGTGCTCGACTCCATCCGGCGTTCCGGGCGGATTGAATGGGTCGGCGTGCGCCATGAAGAAGTGGCCGCTTTTGCAGCCGGCGCAGAGGCTACCTTAAATAACAGCATTGCGGTTTGCGCAGGCAGCAGCGGCCCTGGAAACTTGCACCTTATCAATGGGCTGTATGACTGCAACCGTTCGCGTGTGCCGGTATTGGCGATTGCCGCCCATATTCCGAGCAGTGAAATCGGAAGCGAGTATTTCCAACAAACACGGCCTGAATTGATTTTCAAAGACTGTGCGCATTTTATTGAAACAGTACAACGCCCGGAACAAATGCCTTTAATGGTAAATATGGCGATGCAACAGGCGGTCGCAAACCAAGGCGTTTCCGTTCTTGTTTTGCCTGGTGATGTTGCAGGCCTGGATGACAACGTAGCAGTGCCGCAAGTACCGGTCCATGTTGCCAAACCGGTCGTGAAACCGTCAGAAGAAGATTTAACACAGCTTGCTTCTTACTTAAACGACGGGAAAAAAGTAACGCTGCTTTGCGGTGCGGGTTGCCAGGGTGCCCATGACGAAATTATGGAACTGTGCAACAAACTGAAATCGCCAATGGTCGTTGCACTGCGCGGTAAGGAGTTTTTGGAATACGATAATCCTTACTTTGCAGGGTTGACAGGCTTGATCGGATATTCTTCCGGCTATGACGCCATGATGGAATGCGATACGCTGCTGATGCTCGGCACAGACTTCCCGTACCGCCAATTCTATCCGAAAAACGCAAAAGTGTTGCAGGTCGACATCCGTTCCGAACATTTGGGACGCCGGACACCGCTGACACTCGGCGTTGTCGGAGATGTAAAAGATACAGTTGAAGCTTTGCTGCCAATGATTCAGGAAAAAGACAACAGCAAGCATCTTGAAAAACATGTCAAAGCTTATCAAAAAGTAAGAGAAGATCTCGATGAATTGGCTGTTGGCAAACCGGGACGCAAACCGATCCACCCGCAATATTTGACAAAACTGGTCAGTGATCTGGCAGATGAAGATGCTATCTTCACTTGCGATGTGGGTACACCAACGTTGTGGGCAGCACGTTATGTGCAAATGAACGGCAAACGCCGCCTGCTCGGTTCATTTAACCACGGTACGATGGCTAATGCGCTTCCACAAGCGATCGGCGCGGCTGTTGCACAACCTGGCAAGCAAGTTGTTTCGCTCAGCGGGGACGGCGGCCTGTCGATGCTGATGGGTGACATGTTAACGCTCCGCCAGCATAAGCTGCCAGTTAAAGTCGTTGTCTTTAACAACACGGCATTAAGCTTTGTTGAACTGGAAATGAAAGCAGCCGGCTATCCGGAAACTGGAACAGGCCTTGACAGCCCGAACTATGCAGCGATTGCTGAAGCGATGGGCATGAAAGGGATCCGTGTGGAAGACCCAGCTGATCTGGAAGGGGCACTCCGTGAATCATTCGAACATGACGGACCGGCCGTTATTGACGTTGCCGTAAACCGCCAGGAATTGTCCTTGCCGCCTAAAATTACGTATGAACAAGCACACGGCTTTACGCTGTGGATGCTGAAAGCCGTATTAAACGGCCGTGCCAATGAATTAATTGATTTGGCTAAAACAAACTTGATTCGATAATCAAAAATAAGCCCGGTATCCGTATGGGAAACCGGGCTTTTTCTTTTAAACAAAGGTTTTTTCATATTTTGGAGTGGTGTTTGTGGCTGCTATAAGCTATCGGAAAAGCGGGCCGGGCAAATGGTATGCGGGCTCTCGCGCACCCCGTCCAATATTACAGAAGGGGCGTCCCATCCGCCAGTTTCCGGCTTTTGGGGCGCCCCTTATTTATTCGTTTTCCAAATGGAGCACGTTCAGCAGTTTAAAGAACAGGCTTACGATAATGGCAACGACTGTTGCAAGCCCCATCCCGCTTAATGAGGCGGTGCCGATATTGATCGTTGCGCCGCTTAAGCCAACAGCGAGAACAAGGCAGGTGAGAATCAAATTTTGCGATTTTCCGTAATCCACTTTTTGTTCGACCAGCATCCTGAGTCCGCTTGCCGCAATGACACCGAACAAGAGGAGAGAGATGCCGCCCATAACCGGCTGCGGAATCGATGATATGAGCGCCGCCAATTTTCCGCAGAAGGAAAGGATAATGGCGAGAACCGCAGCGCCGCCGATCACCCATGTGGAGTAGACACGCGTAATCGCGAGCACACCGATATTTTCACCGTACGTCGTATTTGGTGTGGCACCGACAAAACTGGACAGAATCGTGGAAATGCCGTTTCCGAGCAAAGACCGGTCAAGCCCAGGGTCCTTGGTTAAATCTTTTTTGACAATATTGCCTGTGACGATTAAGTGGCCGATATGTTCCGGAATGATGACGAGCGCTGCCGGCACGATCATCATGATATCGGACCAGTTCAGTTTGATCGGATAGTACGTCGGCAATGAGATCCAGGCTGCTTCCTGGACGGGTTTGAGGTCGACAATCCCGAATGCCAGGGAAATCAGGTAGCCGCAAATGATCCCGATTAAGATCGGAATGATTTTAAGAAAGCCGCGCAGGGTAACCCAGCAGACCACTGTAATTGCAAGTGTTAATAAGGAAACCGTGATGGTATCAGGGTCCGGGCTCCAGTGTTTTACGGAAGCATCCGTCTGGACAAGGCCTGCCATCTGTGCCGCAGTCGGGACAAGCTGGAGCCCGATCACGGCCACGATCGCGCCCATTGCAGCAGGCGGAAAGACAACCTCAATCCAGCCCGTGCCGGCAATTTTAACGATAAGTGCAATGATGACAAGAATAATGCCGACTGCAAGGAATCCGCCCAATGCGTAACTGTATCCGGTAAGGCCCGCATGTTTTGCAAGAACGGCAAATACCGGCGAGATAAAAGCAAAGCTGGACCCGAGATAGGCCGGGATTTTTCCTTTTGTGATCAGGATATAAAGTAGCGTCCCGATCCCGTTCATGAATAAAATGGTCGCAGGATCAATTTTAAACAGGACAGGAACGAGAACGGTTGAACCGAACATGGCAAACAAATGCTGAAAACTTAGCGGCAGGCTTTTGAGAAAAGGTAGTTTTTGGTTAACTTGAATTTCATGCTGTTCCATATTTCTCCCCCTCAATGGATTGGTAAAATGCGAGGCAGGGGTTTTCCAGGAAGTGCCCTTTTGGCAAAAAAAAGCACCTTGCCCGAATGAAAGCAAGGTGCATGGAAGTGCACATTTATCCGGAACCTTGCCAGCCTCACGGGACTGTTTTAAAGGCATTCATTCATCTTTTGTCCTTGCTATTATGGCAGTTCCAACCGGGTTTGTCAATTCTTATTTTGCATTTGCCAGCTTTGGGACCGCGGGTGCGCCAAGTATTGTCACCACCGCGCCCCTCTTTCCAGATGCTTTATCGGGTCTGGTTCTGGTTATTTAGGGCTTGCTGAATAAGAAAAATTCCTAGCTTTGGCAAAAATTTAAGTTTGCATTTGAAAGCTGATTCAATGTATAGAGAAGACAGAATCACGCATTTTCGTCGACGAATTCTTCTATATTTTGCTGACAAATGAGTGCAAATTCAGAATCGGATTCGTTCAGCAAGCCCTAACATAGACGGGCTCTATGTGAAGGAAGGCCATCTTTTTTCGTGTTTCCTTAACGTAGCCGGGCTCTATGTGAAGAAAGGTTTTCGTTTTTCCTCGCTTTCTTAACGTAGACGCCCTCTATGTTAAGAAAGGGCCTCGTTTTTGCTTGCTTCCTTAACGTAGACAGGCTCTATGTGAAGAAAGATTGCCTTTTTTCCACGCTTCCTTAACGTAGCCGGGTTCTATGTGGAGGAAGGCCTTCGTTTTTGAGCGTTTCCTTAACATAGATGGGCTCTATGTGAAGGAAGGCCGTCAATTTTCCACGCTTCCTTAACATAGCCGGGTTCCATGTAAAGGAAGGCTTTCGTTTTTGCTTGCTTCCTTAACGTAGACGCATTCTATGTTAAGAAAGACCATCTTTTTTTCGTGTTTCCTTAACATAGCCGGGCTCTATGTGAAGGAAGGCCTTCAACTTTCCACGCTCCTTTAAAATCTTAACATACTGTGATCGCATTTTGATTTCCATCATTGATATTACATCTGTTAATCGCGAAACCAGCCCTGTTAAAATGCTCCCCCGCTTTTGCTTGTCTTTGATTGCAAAAAAGATTGATTACCGAATGTAACGGTAATTCTACCCGGTAAAATTTTGATGGGCAGCGCTTTTTCCGCAATCGCACTTTGCCCTAATTAAGTAAACTTTTCTCTTGACTTCAGGCTTAAAATGAATAAAATAGTTAGAGTACCGAAAGTTTACCCTCTCTAAATAATCGAAACGCTTTCTTTCTCCCGCTTGAGTGGCGGGAGTTTTCTTCAAAACTTCTGCCAAAAGAAAACCATCTGCATTTCCGGCATAGTTCCGGTATACAACGTTTACACTAACATCATGAATGGGGGATTGGAATGGAAACAATGAATACAAAAAATAGTTCTATCAGGATTGTCCCTTTTTTTGCGGTGATGATGGCTGGCGCACTGGTGGCGTTTTTAAACCAGACGCTGATTAATGTTGCCCTCCCGCAAATTATGAATCATTTACACATTTCCGCTTCTACGGCAAACTGGCTTTCTACGATTTACATGCTCACAAACGGGATTGTCATTCCGGTCACGGCGTACCTTATGAGCCGATTTACAACAAGACAGCTGTTTTTGTTTTCCATTGGGCTGTTTGCGGTGGGGACGCTGATTTGTGCAGTCGCACCAGGGTTTTCTGTGCTGCTCATTGGCCGGGTGGTCCAGGCGGCCGGAGCGGGGATTATTTTTCCGCTGGTGACAAACGTCATTTTCGTGCTATTTCCACCTGACCGGCGCGGTTTTGTAATGGGGATTTTCGGTGTCGCCATGAACTTTGCACCGGCAATCGGGCCGACGCTTTCCGGGTGGATTGTGGAAAACCACTCGTGGCGGACACTGTTTTTCATTATTTTGCCGATCGCAATCATTGACTTGATCTTCGCTTTTGTTTTTGTAAAAAATGTGACGGAAACGAGCCGGCCGAAACTTGATAAAATCGGTGTTATTTTGTCTTCGCTCGGTTTCGGCGGTATTTTATACGGATTTTCAACCGGCGGCACGAAAGGCTGGGACAGTGTGGAAGTAATGACGACGCTGGCAGTCGGGGTGATTGCTTTCGGCTTGTTTGTCTGGCGCCAGTGGGTCATAGACCATCCTATTTTGGAATTCCGCATTTTTCGTTATCCGGTGTTTACGTTAACGATGGTGATTAATATTATTGTGACGATGGCATTGTTTTCGGGTATGATTTTAATGCCGATTTATATGCAAAACGTGCGCGGTTTCTCGCCGCTTATGTCCGGGCTGATGCTTTTGCCGGGCGGGGTCATCATGGGAATTATGTCGCCGATTACAGGTCGGCTGTTTGACCGCTATGGTGCAAAATGGCTTGCTTTAATCGGGCTTGCCATTACCATTGTGACTACTGTTGCATTGACCCGTCTGAAATTGGATACCTCTTTTACTTATGTCGTCACTATTTATACGATCCGTAGTTTCGGGATTTCTATTTTGATGATGCCAATCTTTACGGCCGGGTTGAATGACCTGCCGCTTGCGATGAATAAATACGGCACTGCGATGGTGAACACCTTCAGGATGGTAGCAGGCGCTGTCGGGACGGCCTTTTTTGTCTCGGTCATGACGAATAAAGGGATTGCGCATACGAAGGATATTATGGTCTCCAGTCAAATTTCCCCTGCGGATAAAATTCATGCGGCGCTTGCTGCAAGGCAGGGAACGGTGATGGGGATCAATGATGCCTTTATGGTTGCCACCTACCTGGCTGTGATTGCCTTTATTCTTGCTTTCTTTATCCGGAAAACCATCCCGCGCGACAGCCTTCCGGAAAATACAGCCCAGCAGGTAAAACCGATAACGGAATCATAATCAAAATGCGGTGTCCTAAAGCCGGCAGTAGCTGGCGAAAGGACACCTTTTTATCTTGTCCAACGGCATGAAAGAGGCCTGCCTTTTTATTCTGGTGCAGCGGGGTGTTCAAACTAGCCCTCTCTGAAATGATTTTAAAATCTCTGCAAATGCCTGTTTGGTTTTGGTGGAAAAATATAAATAGGGCTTGCTGAACGAATCCGACGCTGAGTTTGTGCCCAATTTATCTGCAACCTCTGTCTCAAAATATAGAAGAATCCATTTGCGAAAAGGGGTGATTTGATCTTCTCCGGACGTTGAATCGGCTTTCGCGTGCAGGCATTTCCCTGGATTTGTTGTAAACCCCTTGCATTTAATGATCGCCAAAGCTGTCAGCATCCTTTCCAAATCTAGGAATTTCGCTTATTCAGCAAGCCCTAAATACAAAAAAACCGTTGGAAATTCACCTATTCCAACGGTTTTATTCGTTTTTGGCTTTTTTAAAAGCCCTAGCAGTCGAAATATCGGCCGCTGTTTTGTTTACGTTCTTGCTTCAAAACGTTTTGCAATTTCGACAATGACCTGGACGGCTTTTTCCATTGTTTCCACTGAAACGTATTCGTATTTGCCGTGCATGTTTTCCCCGCCGGCAAAAATGTTTGGTGTCGGTAGCCCCATGTAAGACAGCTGTGATCCGTCCGTGCCGCCGCGGACAGGAGAGATAACCGGTTCAATGCCAAGGCTCTTCATGGCATCATGCGCAATATCGACAATTTCTTTCACCGGTTCAATTTTTTCTTTCATGTTGTAATATTGGTCGGCCAACTCCAGCGTAATATTTTCTTCACCGTATTTTTCTTTTAAGCGGTTGACAATCGACTGGAGGTTTGCCTTTTTTGCCTCAAATTTTTCGCGGTCGTGGTCGCGGATAATGTAATACAGTTTTGTTTGCTCGACATCTCCGTGGATGGACAGGAGATGATAAAATCCTTCATAACCTTCCGTCCGTTCCGGTACCTCATCCTCGGGCAGGAGGCTGTGCAGTTCCATCGCAATTTTTGCCGAATGGACCATTTTCCCCTTTGCACTCCCCGGGTGGATATTATTGCCGCGGACCGTAATTTTGGCGGAAGCGGCGTTAAACGTTTCGTATTCGAGTTCACCGAGCGGGCCGCCATCCATCGTATAGGCAAAATCGGCACCGAACGCTTTCACATCAAATTTATGCGGCCCTCTGCCGATCTCTTCATCCGGGGTAAAAGCGACTCTGATTTTGCCGTGTTTGATTTCAGGGTGCTTAAGCAAATAGTCCATGGCCGTCACAATCTCCGCCACGCCGGCTTTGTCATCGGCGCCGAGCAGGGTCGTGCCGTCCGTTGTAATCAAAGTTTGGCCGATATAATTTTTTAAGTTCGGGTATTCATCCGGAGACAGGACAACCCCTTGTTCTTTGTTCAAAACGATGGCTTTCCCGTCATAGTTTTCGACAATCTGCGGATTGACGTTTTTCCCTGTAAAATCTGTCGCCGTGTCGACATGTGCCAAAAATCCAATTACCGGGACTTCTTTATCGGTATTGCTTGGCAAAGTGGCAAAAAGATAGCCGTTTTCATCCAGATGGACTTCTTCCATGCCGATTGATTCCAGCTCATCGCGAAGCATGCGGAGGAGTGTCCATTGCCCGTCAGTAGAAGGACAGGTTTCACTGTCTTCGTTAGACTGGGTGTCCACTTTCACGTATGTAGTAAATCTTTTCATTAACGCTTCTTTCATCATCTTCACTCCTCATTTTTAGTATGTCTATATTTTACCAAACCCAGCCCAAAAGCTTGTATTTATTCGCAATATTTTTGGTAAAAAGTGCCGAGCGCGTATTTATAATTCGGGTGCCACGGTTTGTCTTTTCCGCAATAATGGATAAATACGGTGTGTTTTTTGATCGACTCTAAATCTTGTTTTTTGATTAGCGCGGCACGTTCAAAAAACCGGGCATCATAGTTATACCGGTAGCTTTCGGCAGGTTTTATTTTGTTCCAGAACAAGGCATTGAATACGTCCTGATCGGGTAGGAGCAGTTTCAGTTTATTTTCTTCAATGAATTGAAAGATCTCCTCCACTTTAACATGCTGCCGGATCAGTTCCAAATTCATGAGAAGAACGCCGGTGTTAAAATATCCTTTTGCATTCGGTGTCCGCAGGCGCATTTTATTGATCAGGCGGGCCTTTTTTGCCGAGTGTTCATGTTCGCATGCAATAAAAAAATGCCCTTCAAAATCTGTATAATAAAATGCGGAAGCAGGGTTGATACAGACAATGTCAGGATCGAGGTAAAGAATTCTGTCAAGATGCGCCGGCAAAAACAAGTGGGCAGTAAGCCGGTAGTACATTTCTGAAGTGTAATGCCTGAGGACAGGCGCATCTTTAAACAGATCCGGCGGAATCCGGATCGGGAAAAAATGGTGTCCTTTCTCTTCAACATAGTGATGTAACTCGGAAAGCTTTTCTTCAGAAATGGTGGAATGCAGCAGGTAGATCGAAAACGCTTCTTCAGGATTGTTTTGGACAAGAGAGTTTATTAACACTTTTAGGGGAGGAAGGTAATTTTCATTTAATGTAACAAGGATATTCATGGCTTTTCCACCTTTTGGCTGTAGTTTCAACTACTTCCATGATACAGGTTTCTTTTTCCGCTAACAATCCTTTTGGGTTCCGGGTATGGGCCTTTTTCATCGTACAATCATGGCTGCTTGCTTGTGCCCTTATAGGTGAGAAAACATTGCACCCTCTGGCGTTTCCACAGAAAAAAGCCTGCCATAAAAATGGTCAGGCTCTGAGAAGCGACAGTCTTTCCCAAGGCTTTGAAAGCCAGCGCCGAGTGGCAAAGATGCCTCGGAACCATTCATCAATGCCCTGGGCAATCCAAATACCGAGCAGCCCAAGCCCGAAATGCACCCCAAGGACATAGCTTAAGCTGGCTGCAAATACCCACATGGAAAAAATGCCAATCATGACCGGGAAGCGGACATCGCCTGCTGATTTCAGCGAACTCATCAGCACGATATTCATCGCTCTCCCTGGTTCTGTAAAAACAATGGCCCAAAGAATCGGGATGCTGACGGCGAGAATGTCTTCGCTTTTCGTAAATATGTGCAAAACAGGTGAGCCGATGAGCGCAATCACCAGCGAAGTAAAGAAAGAAGCCATCATGGCAATCTTTAAAGTTTTCATCCCGCGTTTCAAGGCGCGTTCATACGTTTTTGCACCGACATACCGGGCGATAAGCAGCTGGGTGCCGGATGCAATGGCGAGGGTAAACAAATAACAGACCATCGAAATATTATTTAAATAAACGCGCGCTGCCAGGGATGCTTCCCCGAGTACGGCGATAAACCCGGTAATCACCAGCTGGGAAAACTGGTAGGAAAAATTTTCACCGGCTGAGGGGATTCCAATCTCAAGCAATGCACGGATGTCTTCTTTCTTTATGGTGACGATATCGCGGATGCCCATTTTCAATGCAAGCCTGCGGTAGACAAGGAAAAGAAGCGCCGATACCGCAAAAACGCGTGCAACAACAATGGCCCACGATACCCCGATGACGCCGGTAACCGGGAGCCCGAAAATCCCCGTAATGGCCAAAATGTTCCCAAAGATGCTAATTAAATCCATTAAAACGGTGACAAGCATCGATTCTTTTGTAAAACCGTGGCTCCTCAGTACTGCGCTTAAAGCGAGGGAGATGGACTCGAGAAAAAGGGAAGCCCCGCAAATTTTGACAAATGTCAGCGCGTATTGATAAACCTTGCCGTGAATGTCGAAAAACCCGAGAAGCAGTTGCCCGAACAGAAAAACAAAAAGCCCGACGGCAAGGCCGAACCAACAATTGAGACCGAAAGCGGAATGGGCGACCTGGCGCGCCTCTTTCATTTTCCCTGCGCCAAGATTTTGCCCGATCAGGATAATCGCGCCGACGGATGTGACATTAAAAATGAGTATAAACATATTCAACAGCTGGTTGGCCACGCCCACCCCGGCAGCCGCATCATCGGCGTAGTGGCCGAGCATAAGGGTTGCGATGATCCCGATTCCCATATGCAAAGAAAGCTCAATAAAGAGCGGCCAAGAAATTTGAAACAGGGTCTGGTCTTTGTAATATTGCTGTTGTGCTGTCAACACTTTTCCCCCTTTATCTGATACCCCAGCCTTTTAAACCGGTTATATTGCCGGGTCTGGCGGATGTTCATTCTTCAATACTATGAAACATTGTAGTCTTTATTGTCGTGCTGTCAATTGGAATCTTAAAAAAACCCGTGAATTTTTTATGGATGAGGGATATTGGCTGTGTTTGCGTATTTGTTTACATGTTTTCAAAGCTGTTTGCATGTTTACACAAACGCAAACATTTGTAAACAAAAACGCAAACATGTTTGCAAACCTGTAAGCATGGCTTTATAACAACACTTTTCAAAAGTTTACAAGCCGCAAACAAGTTTACATTTTCGTTAAAAAAGTTCAGAGTATTGATTATTTTTATAGACTCAGATATTCTTAGAGTAAGCCAAAGAAAGCGATACAGGGAGGAAAAGTGAATGGGGAAGACCCGGATTGCCGCAGTCGATGTAGGCAACGATTCTTTAAAAGGCATTTTTGGAAAAATGGAGTATGAACTCAATATCCCGAACGTCATTGCACGGGATATTGAAGACCGGCCGGTAATTGGCATTGAGGAACTGGACAGCAAAGATCCGCTTGAAGGCATCCATGTAAAAGTCCACTCCCCTGCTTTAAAGGAAAATAACGTGATTTACCGTGTCGGGGATCTCGCAACCAAAAGCGATAATGCAACCGAACTTGACCCGGGAAGCAGCAAGTCGGAAGAGGATCAGACCCTCGTCCTGCTTTTTACAAGCCTTGCGCTTGACGCAGTAAGGGAGGAAAACGCCAAAGTTTTTACCCGCAACCAGAATGTCATTGATGCCAATTACACGCTTGGGACAGGCCTGCCGCTCCGCGAAGTAAAAGAGGGAAAAGATGCGGGCTACCGCTCGCAGCTGCTTGGATCCGTCCACCAGGTGGAATTTCTTGTCACACCGAAATATCAGGGGTTGAAAGTCAATCTGAAATTTGACGAAATCAAAGTGTATCCGGAAGGCTTTGCCGCTTTTATCAATCTTGTCATGGATAACGATTTAAACATTATTAACCGCGAATTGATTGACAAACGCATTTTAATCCAGGATATCGGCGGCCTCTCAACGGATATCGCCGTGATCAAAAACAGGACAGTCGATGATGACCGGGCGCAGGGATTTAATCTCGGCGTATCAGAAGCGCTTGAACAGATCCGTGAAGAAATCCGCGTCAAATACGGGGTCGAATTGGACAGCCGCCGTGATGTGGTCGATATTATCACGAAAAAGCATGACCGCAACCATATTATGGTAAAAGGCAGCCGGACAAGCGTGCACGACATTACAGACCGGATTCTGTTTGACCTTGCAAAGAAACAATACCGCCTGCTCCGGAACGTGTGGCAGAAAAACTCACAAACAGAGATTTGCTATTTTGTCGGCGGCGGTTCTGTTGTCCTGAAAGATTACTTAAAAACGCTGAACAACAGCCTTGACGGCTACAATATTGATTTCTTTGAAGATGAAAAAGAGAGCATCTGGATGATGGCCAATGCTTACTACAAATTAATTTCGGATTATGTGAGGAAAAACAATAAACCGGAAGACAAAGGAAAGAAACCGGTCGAATCCAAATAAGGTGAAAAAATATGGAAAAACAAAGCGGGATGAAGCGGGGCCAGACGATTGCGTTCCGGATCCCCCAGGATACGCCCGATCATATTTTAAAAGAACTGTCAAAGTTAAAAGAAAAAGAGAAACGGAACTTCTCCGCCAAAATAGCCGGATATGTGATACAAGGTGTTAACCAGTCGCTCGTAAAGGACAAAGAAACCATTACAATCCCGCTGCCGCGCAAACTGACAAAAGTGCAACATGACTGGCTGAAGCATGAACATTCGGAAGCGATGCTCGGCAGCATTGTTTACGAACTGATTCAGGATCCACTCCGGGCGACTTCGCTCTTTGCGGCCCTTTCGAAACAACCTGTATCTATGGATGAGACGCTTTTTTTACAGGAAGACGAATTGCCGCAAACCAGCGAAGAAGCGGACGGGAAACCGGTTCGATCCGGTGGTGAGCCGCCTGGATCGGATGATCTTGATGCATTCGACTGGAGAACTGCCGCCGCCGAACCGGCACCGCCCGAAACGGGAGCGCCGGAAAAAGAAGAAGATGCGGAAGACCTGCTCGGGGATTTTCTCGCCAGCATGAATAAATGAAGTGCGCAGGGTGAACCCCTGTGTGTCTAAAACTTGTACGAAATGTAAGGGGATGGCACAGATGGAAAATATAATCGAAGTTGCCGGTGTGAGCCTGATGCGCGACGGCAAAAAACTGCTCTCGGACATTCACTGGACGGTCAAAAAAGGGGAGCATTGGGCTGTCCTCGGCTTAAACGGTTCCGGCAAAACCACTTTGCTCAATATGATCAACGGGTATATTTGGCCGACAAAGGGGAGCATCAAGGTGCTCGGGAAAGCGTTCGGAAAAACAAGCCTGCCGGAACTGCGGAAATCAATCGGCTGGGTCAGCTCCTCCATCCAGGAAAGGATACCGCGCACCCAACTTGCACGCGATGTGGTCATCAGCGGCAAATATGCATCCATCGGGCTGTATGAAGCGGTGGATGCACAAGACGAAGAGAAAGCCCTGCGCTTGATGGAACAATTACATTGTGCTTCCCTTTTTAGCCGTGCTTATGAACATTGTTCGCAAGGAGAGCGGCAGAAGCTTTTAATTGCGCGCGCGTTAATGGCGGAACCGCGCATCTTAATTTTGGACGAGCCTTGCAACGGGCTGGATTTGTTTGCCCGGGAAATTTTGCTAGAAAGTGTGGAAGAGCTGGCGAAAGATAAGAACGGACCGACGCTTGTATATGTCACGCACCATCCGGAAGAAATTTCTCCCGTTTTCCAAAAAACATTGCTGATCAGAAACGGGGAAGTTTTCCGGCAGGGCCGGACTTCCGAGATGATTGAAAAACAAGTGCTTTCCCGCTTTTTTGAGCATGAAATTCACGTGGAGTGGCGCGGAAACCGGGCATTGTTTCAAGTTGTCTGACGATTGAAAAACAAAAAAATATAAAATAATGAATTGACAAATCCCGAGCCGTCCACTAATATTTAAATATAACAAATGAATAACTTATCCAGAGAGACTGAGGGACAGGCCCGATGACGTCCAGCAACCTTCAAATCTTTTTTTGAAAGGTGCTAATTCCTGCAGAATGGTTCATTCTGAGAGATAAGTCACTTGACCGGCAAACCTCTTTCGAATGAAAGAAGGTTTTTTTTTGCCAAAAGGAACAGAAGGAGTTTTCAACATGCTGGTATTAGAAGATATTCATAAGGTATACGGAAAAGGGAAGGACAAAAAGGTTGAAGCGTTAAAAGGCATCAACCTGCGTGTTGAAAAAGGGGAAATCTTCGGGGTGGTTGGTTACAGTGGTGCCGGGAAAAGCACACTGATTCGGTGCGTCAATCTGCTCGAGCGGCCGACTTCCGGGAAAGTGCTCGTTAACGGGGTCGACCTTGTGCGCCTGCCGCCTGCCAAGCTACGTCAAGAGCGAAAAAAAATCGGCATGATTTTCCAGCAGTTCAATCTGCTTCAGTCAAAGACGATTTTTCAAAATGTGGCCATGCCGCTTGTGCTGGAACATCGCCCGAAGGAAGAAATAAAGGCAAAAGTGGCAGAATTATTGTCTTTTGTCGGGCTGGAAGAGAGAATGCATCACTACCCTGACCAGTTGTCAGGCGGCCAGAAACAAAGGGTCGGTATTGCAAGAGCCCTTGCGACAGATCCGGACATCTTGCTTTGTGACGAGGCAACGTCTGCCCTTGACCCGAATACGACCGAAGCCGTGTTGGACCTTTTGCGGAAAGTCCGGGACGAGCTGGGCATTACGATCCTGATGATTACCCACGAAATGAATGTCATTCGTGATATTTGTGATAAAGTGGCGGTGCTGGACGGCGGAAAAATTGTGGAGCAGGGCCCTGTAATCGACCTTTTCACAGAACCGAAAACGCAAATTGCGAGAAGCTTTGTGAAAACTGTGCTGAATGATTCGATTCCGCCATCGGTGCAAAAACTGATCGATGAAAGCAGCAAAGACAACCCGCACGGCATTTACCGGATTCTGTTTAAGGGAGCTTCCACCAATATGCCGCTGTTATCCAATACAGCAAAACAATTTTCAATCGACCTGAATGTGCTTCATGGCATGATCACCGAACTTCAGGGAATCCCTTTTGGCAACCTGCTTGTCGAATTGAAAGGCGACCCGGAAGAAATGAAGCGGGCCATTCAGTACATCAACGATCACGAAGCGATCATTCGGGAGGTGGAGAAAAATGGCATTTGATTGGTCATGGTTTTGGCCGCAATTTTTCACGGCAATGGGCCAGACGCTGTATATGGTGGCTGTATCATTACTCATTTCCATCATCATCGGCATCCCGGTTGGCGTCATTCTCGTTATTACCCGGGAAAACGGCATATGGGAAAACAAATGGATTTTTAATATTTTAAATGTGATTATCAATATTTTTCGGTCGATCCCGTTTATTATTCTCGTTGTCGCGATCATTCCGTTTACGCGCTGGGTTGTCGGGACAGCGATCGGAACAACCGCAGCGATTGTGCCGCTTGTGTTGTACACTGCTTTTTACATCGGGAGGCTCATTGAAAGTTCACTGCTTGAAGTCGACAAAGGGACAATCGAACTTGCGCAGTCAATGGGGGCGACGAACTGGCAGATTATTTGGCGGTTTTTGCTTCCGGAAGCAAAGGCATCCATGGTGCTCAATTTAACGATTGCCACCATCGGGCTGATTGGGGCTTCCGCGATGGCGGGCGCGGTCGGTGCCGGCGGGATCGGGGATTTGGCGATCACGTACGGGTACAACCAGTTTCAGACAGGCGTCATGATCGTTACCGTTATCACGCTGGTCATTTTCACCCAGCTTGTCCAGACATTGGGCAACTTTCTCTCCAAAAAAATCCGGAGAAAATAATATTGGGAAAAAGGGTTACACCTTTTTTATAAAAAATTCAATTCAGGGGGACTTAGCAGCGATGAAAAAATTTGCGATTCTATTATTGGGGCTCATCCTGGTTTTGGCAGGATGCGGGGCCAAAAACAATTCGAGCAGTACAAGCACAAAAACAATCAAAGTCGGGACAACCACTTCTGAAGTGCCGACATGGAATTTAATCCAGAAACTCGCGAAAAAGAAAAATATTAATATTAAGATTGTCCGCTTTGACGACTATGTTCAGCCGAACCTCGCATTAAGCGACGGGGAAATTGATATTAACGCGTTCCAGACGGTTGTTTATTTCGATGATTTTATCAAACAACGCAATCTGAAGCTTTCGGCGATCGGCACAACGAATATTTGGCCGATGGGGATCTACTCGAAAAGATATAAAAAGGTCAGCGAAGTGAAAGATGGCGACCAAGTTGTGATTCCGAAAGACCCGACAAACCTCGGCAGGGCTTTGCTTTTGCTGCAAAAAGCCGGATTGATTACGACGAAAAAAGGTTTCACAGGCAAAGGCGGGCTTGAAAATGTCGCTTCAAACCCGAAACATTTGAAAATTACTGCCGTGGATGCCGCCCAAACACCGCGCGGCCTGGATGATTCGGCACTCGCTGTGATCAATTGCGATATGGCCATTAATGCCGGCTTAAACCCGACGAATGACTCCATCTTCCGTGAAGATGCGGGCAACAAAGCGTATATCAATATTATTGCGGCCCGGACAAAAGACAAGAATGACAAAACGTTGAAAGAAATCGTAAACATTTATCATTCAAAAGAAGTCTCTGACTTTATCAAAAAGCATTATAAAGGTGCAGCCGTCCCGGTCAATAAACCGGTATCGTATTTAAAAGATTATAAGCAAACACAATGATGGCAAATAGTTTCATAGCAGCCCCCTAAAAAACAGCGGGCATAGAGACAGGCGGTTTATCCGCCCCATAGCAGAAAAAAACGGCGGGATACAGTTCGAACGGTATCCCGCCGTTTTTTTTAGGGCTGGGCTTTTTGAAACACTGCTTTTTTGCTTTCCTAAAACCGGTGAAGTCTTTTATAATAAAAGAAAGGGTTTTCAATACGGACGGGTGGAAAACAAAGGGGGATCCTTTATGGCAACACTTTTGCCGGTAATGCTTGAGCGGGCCGGGATTCTTGTCATTGCTGCTTTTTTACTCTCGCGGCTGAAGACATTCCGGCAAATTATCCATCAGGAATACGGACGGAAAGAAAAATTGGTGCTGATTATTGTTTTTGGAATTTTTGGTATCATTAGTAACTATACCGGCATCGTTATTGAGCATGGGAAAGTCTCGCATGCTTTCGGGCAGGGGCATTTATCGGTTGAAAGTGCGATTGCCAATACCCGAATCATGGGCGTCGGGATTGCAGGCCTTTTGGGCGGGCCGGTTGTCGGCATCGGCGCAGGCCTGCTTGCTAGCATCCACCGCCTCTCTCTCGGCGGCTATACGGATATTGCCTGCAGCCTGTCGACGATGATTGCCGGCATTATCATGGGCTTTATTGGCAGACGCTTTAACGTGCGCGGGAAGTATGCTGCGCTTGAAGCGGTCGCTGCTGGGGTTTTAATGGAAATGCTGCAGATGGGCATCATCTTGGCAGTAGCAAAACCTTTTGAAGAGGCAGTGGCGCTCGTCCGCCTGATCGCGGTACCGATGATTTCGATTAACGGCTTTGGTACGTTTATTTTTATCTTGATTATCCAGACGATTTTACTGGAAGAAGAACGGACAAGAGCGGTGCAGACCCATAAAGCGCTGCAGATTGCACAGGAAACGCTGGTCCATTTTCGGAAAGGGCTGAACATGGAATCATGCAAAGAAGCGGCAGAAATTATTTTGAAGCATACAGCAGCTGATGCCGTCGCTATTACGGACCGGGAAAAAGTGCTGACGCATGCAGGGGTAGCATCGGACCATCATATTCCGCTTGAGAGCATGTCGACAAAGCTGACGGAAAGGGTGCTTTTGCACGGGAAAATCATGGTCGCGAGAACGGCTAAGGAAATCCAGTGCAACCATGAAGGCTGCCCGCTCCAGGCGGCGATCGTGCTGCCGCTGTTTGTCCGCGAACAAGTTGCGGGCACGTTAAAACTTTACTTTACATCAGCATCACAATTAAGCGCGGTCGAACAGGAGTTGGCGGAAGGTTTGAGCAAGTTGTTTTCCAACCAGCTTGAACTGGCGGAGGCGGAACTGCAAAGAAAACTTTTGAAAGATGCCGAGATTAAAGCGCTCCAGGCCCAGGTTCACCCGCATTTTTTCTTTAATGCGATTAACACGATTACATGCCTGGTCCGGACAGATGCGGATAAAGCAAGGGAACTGCTCGTGCAGCTCGCGGCCTTTTTCCGCAGCAACCTGCAGGGGGCGGGAAAAATGCTGATCCCCCTTGAAAAAGAACTGGAACATGTGAAAGCTTATTTGGCCATTGAACAGGCGCGGTTCCCGGGGAGGTATCATGTTCATTTTGATATTGATCCGCTTTTACACACAGCGATGGTGCCGCCGTTTACACTGCAGCCCTTGGTGGAAAACGCCGTCCGCCATGCCTTTACACAACAATTTACGAAAAATCCGTATATTGTTGTCCGCGCACGTGTAAAAAGCGGAAAATTTATCATGGAAACGGAGGACAACGGAAAAGGCATTTCTAAAGAACAGGTGCAGTCGCTTGGCAATGTGGCTGTCGACTCAGCCGAGGGGACTGGGACAGCCTTGTGGAACATCCGGAAAAGAATTGAGGAAATCTACGGGCATAGTGCTGTATTCCGGATTGAAAACAGAAAAACCGGCGGAACCAAAGTGGCCATTTCGATACCATTAGAGGAAATATGGGGGGGAGAATATGCTGAAGGCATTTGTAGTGGATGATGAAGCCCCGGCCCGAGATGAATTGATTTACTTGCTGAAAAAAACGGGGCAGGTGGAATTGGCGGGCGAAGCTGGATCCGTAAAAGAAGCGCTTGCGAAGCTGAAAGAAACAGAGGCGGATATTGTGTTTGTCGATATGATGCTGACAAACGAGCACGGCATAGATCTCGTGAAGGAAATCAGCCGCCATCCGCAGCATCCGGCCGTTGTATTTGCGACTGCTTATGATGAATATGCCGTAAAAGCGTTTGAACTCAATGCTGCAGACTATATTTTAAAACCGTTTGAAGAAAAAAGGGTGGCGCAGACAGTCGCAAAGGTGAAAAAAATGTTGGAAGGGGACCGTCCTGCTGTTCCGAAAAATCCCGGCAAACTGGCGGTCACAACAGATGAGCGCATTGTCATCATCCCGGTTGAAAAACTGTTGTACGCGGAGTCGGTTGACGGGCGGACAGTCATTGCGACAGATGATAAAAAATATACCATAACAGAATCACTGGTAAATGTAGAAAAGAAACTGCCATCTACGTCGATTGCCCGCGTCCACCGCGCTTATCTCGTCAATCTCGATGGCATTGTCGAGATCCGGCCATGGTTCCATTCCACTTATAATCTAATCATGCGGGACGGGGCGAAAATTCCGGTCAGCCGAACTTACAAGCATGTGTTAAAACAGTTTATTCGAATTTAAAATGCATTTCATCCTCTGGATTCGCCCTCTTATCCTAGGATATTTGCATTTTGCCGGAAAACAGCTTTTACAGCGTGCAAAACTTATAAAATATAAGCGATGAGAATGACAAAAAGGAGGCTTTCACCAAATGAATGCGATTACAATTGTAATCGGCTCCATCTGTATCTTAATGATTGCTTATCGTTTATATGGCACGTTTATGGCCGTAAAGGTTTTAAAGCTGAATAATGATACGCCGACGCCGGCACATGAGTTTAACGACGGGAAAGATTATGTGCCGACCAATAAATGGGTGACGTTCGGCCACCATTTTGCGGCGATTGCGGCTGCAGGCCCGCTTGTCGGACCGATTTTGGCAGCGCAGTTCGGCTATTTGCCGGGCCTCTTATGGCTTTTGATCGGCGCTGTTATCGGCGGTGCCGTACACGATGCTGTCGTGCTCTTTGCCTCCATGCGCCGGAAAGGGAAATCACTTTCCGAAGTGGCGAAAGAGGAAATGGGGCCGGTTGCCGGGTTCTGTACAGGCCTTGCCATGCTGTTTATTATTGTAATTACAATGGCCGGTCTTTCCATGGTTGTCGTAAATGCCCTGCAAAATAACCCATGGGGCACCTTTTCCGTGGGGATCACCATTCCGGTTGCAATGGGCGTTGGCTTGTTTTACAAAAAAACCGGCAATTTGAAGCTGACGACAACGATCGGGTTCCTCCTAATCGTAGCGGGCGTTTTTGCCGGGCCGTGGATCCGACATACTGTGATTGGCGAATGGCTTACGTTTGATCCGAAAACATTGGCCATTATTCTTCCAGCTTATGCATTTTTTGCCGCGGCGCTTCCGGTATGGCTGCTGTTGGCACCGCGTGATTATTTGAGCAGTTTTATGAAAATCGGCGTGTTTATTGCCCTCATTATTGGTGTCTTTATCATCAATCCGCCGATTCATATGCCAGCGCTGTCGCAATTTATCCACGGCGGCGGCCCGACGATGACAGGACCGGTTTGGCCGTTTATTTCGATCACGATTGCCTGCGGTGCGATTTCCGGTTTCCATGCCTTTATCGGCTCCGGCACAACGCCGAAAATGCTTGATAAATGGACGGATATCAAGCCGGTTGCATTTGGTGCCATGCTTGTCGAATCGCTTGTCGGCGTAATGGCACTTGTCGCTGCGACCGCCCTGCAGCCTGCCGACTATTTTGCCATCAACTCCACGCCGGAAGTCTTTAAGACGCTCGGCATGCATGTTGTCAACCTTCCGCATTTAAGCAGTGAAATCGGAATGGACCTGGCCGGCAGAACTGGGGGCGCAGTAACGCTTGCAGTCGGCATGACGTATATTTTTACAAAAATCCACTGGTTTAGCAATCTTGCACCCTATTTCTATCAATTTGTTATCTTGTTTGAGGCCGTGTTTATTTTGACGGCGATCGATTCGGGGACAAGGGTGGCACGCTACCTGCTGCAGGACTTTTTAGGAGAATTGTATAAACCACTCAAAAAGACCGACTGGCTGCCAGGATCGATTCTCACAAGTGCTGCGGCTTGCTTTATGTGGGGCTATTTGCTCTACTCCGGCGATATCGGTTCCGTCTGGGCGTTGTTTGGCGTATCGAACCAGCTGATGGCCTCGATTGGGCTGATTGTCGGGGCAACTGTCATTTTGAAAATTGCCGATAAAAAGCGGTATATGTTCACTTGCCTGATTCCGCTTGCGTATTTGTATGTTACGGTGAACTATGCCGGTTATTGGATGGTAAAAAATGTTTACTTGAACCATGCCGCAGCGGGATACAATGTACTGAACGGCATTTTGTCGATCATTATGCTCATTCTCGGGATCGTCATTATGATCTCCGCTTTAAAGAACTGGTACGACCTGCTGAGAACGCCTGCCATGCCGGATTTGGAGGTATCGGCAAGGAAAGCTTGATGCCATTTTAAAGGGAAAACTTTGCATGCACCAGCTAGTAATGGAGCCCTTTTTCTACATGCATTCTTGTATAATCTGGCAAATTTGCTCAGCGCAAGGAAGAATATTAGAAAAAAGCGGCGAGACACGATTTTCCGTGGTCTCTCCGCTTTTAATGTATACAGCCCTTTGCTGCAGTCTATTTTACAAGGGGGCTAAGGTTGCATCTGCTATTGATTCGGAAAGTGCTTCACTCAAAAAATTTTAAAAATTTTATAAAGCCTCTGGTCTTTTCTTCATAAAGTTGTTATAATAGATCGAAAATAATAATTTCACGTATTGGAAAGGGATGCTATCGGTTTGAATCAGGTTATCGAATTCGTTAAAGCAGATGTGAAAAAAGAAAAACCGGCTGTTGAATCATTGGGGTTTGGCAAACATTTTACGGACTATATGTTTGTCATGGACTATAATGAGGAAGAAGGCTGGCACCAACCAAGAATAACACCGTATGCACCGCTTGTATTGGAACCGGCGGCAATGGTATTCCATTACAGCCAGTCTGTATTCGAAGGATTAAAAGCCTATCGCGCAAAGGACGGCAGGGTTCTGTTGTTCAGGCCTGAAAAAAATGTTGCCCGGATGAATGTGTCTTGCGCGAGATTAAGCATCCCGCAAATAGACGAGACCATTGTGCTTGATGCCATTAAGCAGCTTGTTGAACTTGAAAAAGACTGGATTCCGGACGGGGAAGGGACATCGCTTTACATTCGCCCGTTCATTATTGCGACAGAGCCTAGCCTTGGCGTACATCCGGCACATGAATATAAATTTATGATCATCCTTTCTCCTGTTGGTTCGTATTACGGCGACCAGCTGAAACCTGTCCGCATTTATGTGGAAGATGAATATGTCCGAGCTGTCCCAGGGGGCGTCGGATTTACAAAAACAGGCGGCAATTATGCAGCAAGCTTGAAAGCACAGGAAAAAGCAGAGGAGTTGGGCTACGACCAGGTGCTTTGGCTGGACGGTGTTGAAAGAAAATATATTGAAGAAGTCGGCAGCATGAACATCTTCTTTAAAATCAACGGAGAAGTCGTCACCCCGAAACTGAACGGCAGTATTCTCGGTGGTGTCACAAGAGACTCCGTTATCGAGTTGCTGAAATACTGGAACGTCCCTGTAAAGGAAACGAAAATTTCCATAGACGAAATTTATAATGCTTATAAAAATGGACAGCTGGAAGAAGTGTTCGGCACAGGAACGGCAGCTGTAATTTCTCCTGTTGGCGAACTCGGCTGGAAGGATGTTGCGATGCAGCTTCCACATGCTGAAGCGCCGGATTCGATTGCAAACCGGCTTTATGATGCTTTAACCGGCATCCAGCTCGGAAAAACGGAAGACCCGCTCAATTGGACGGTCGAAATAAAATAATGATGATCGTAAAGATGGCGCATTTAGCCAGCTTTTCATCGGAAATGGAATTCTTATATCAAATACAAGGGCATCACGCCCATTTATTTTCAGCGCAATGAAACGTCCATGCCGCAAGTTTAAGCTGTATGGACTTTACATTAAGAAAGCGGAGGAAATGGGGTCACTTTCTTGACCTAGAGCGCGTCTACGTTGAGGAAGCGGTGGGAAATGAGGTTCTTCCTTAACCTAGAGGCCGTCTACGTTAAGAAAGCGAATGAAACCGAAGTTCTTCCTTAACATAAATATAGACCGTTTGAAAATTCGTTTGTTCAGCATAAGCGGGTGACCTCGAAATTCGCTGCGTTAAAGGAAATGATTTAAGAAGCCGGCCCTGAAAAATGGCCCGGCTATTTTATTGACCGGCAAACTGTGGTTAAATAATTGCAGGTGAATCGATAGGGAGAAATGAGCATGTATCAGAATGAAGCCCAGCAGGTCATGAGGGTTTGCTTATTAGCCGGAAAAATCATGCTGATGAGCGGCGCGGAAACGTACCGTGTGGAAGATACGATGTCGAGAATTGCTGCGGCTGCCGGGATCAGTGGGTCACACAGCTTTGTCACCCCGACTGCCATTATTTTTTCACTGGACGGGGCGGAGCTGACAAAGCTGATCCGCATCTCCGAACGTTCAACGGATTTGAGAAAAGTCGACCAGGTCAACAGCATCTCGCGGCAAATCAGCAACCGGGGCATTACCCTTAAGGAAGCGTATGGACAGTTGAAAAAAATTGAAACGGAAGAGGAAGCTTACCCTCTCTGGCTACAATTTGTGGCTGCGGCGATTTCAAGTGGCTGTTTTGTCATCATTTTTTTAGGCGGCTGGATTGACTTTCTGCCCGCATGTATTGCAGGCGGCCTTGGCTTCCTCAGCACGCATTACATTCACCGGTTCGTAAAGGTGCGTTTCTTTGCTGAATTTGTCGCTTCGCTTGTGATCGGGATTACAGCTTACATCCTTGTCCATGCAGGCATCGGCCGGGAACTGGATAAAATCATTATCGGTTCTGTCATGCCGCTTGTTCCGGGGCTGGCGATTACCAACGCACTGCGCGATCTGATGGCGGGACATCTTTTTTCCGGTGTCACAAAAGGCGCAGAAGCTTTTTTAACCTCATTTGCCATCGGTTCCGGGATCGCGATTATACTCACGATTTTTTAAAAGGCCGCCTGCTTTTTAAGGCCCCTGCGTTTTTTACACATCAAAGATTACAGTTTTTTAAAAGGGTGACGGAAGTTGTTCCAACAGCTATTAACCAGCTTTTTTGCTTCGGCGGGATTTGGCATTCTTTTCAATGCACCGAGAAAATTGTTGATCCAGTGCGGGATTACCGGCATGATCGGGTGGGGTATTTATTTTCTATTTTACATGTATGAGCAGAACGTCGTGTATGGCACGTTTATTGCAGCTTTTTTCGTCGGGGTGATCAGCCAGGTGTTTGCCCGTTTTTATAAGACGCCGATCTTGATTTTTACGGTCGGCGGGATTATTCCGCTTGTGCCAGGCGGCCTTGCGTATGACGCCATGCGGCACTTTGTCCAAAACGATTATAACGGCGCCGTATCGCTTGCCGCTAAAGTGCTGCTTCTATCTATTGCAATTGCGATCGGGCTGGTGGCTTCGGAAGTGGCGAACCAGTTTATCAAAAAACTACCGGATAGACGGCCAAAAAGAATGAAGTAGCCTTAAGCCGGGTTTGCCTGACAGCCCGGCTAACGCTTGTTATTCTGCTCGTTTTTCTGCGAACGATGTCGAATATTGACGGTAAGAGTATTAGGGATATCCCGTATATTTGCAAAATCGGCGGCAGGCTGCTTGTTGGCAGCATGATTTCCCGATTGCAGCCAGTTTTTTTGCGAGATAAAATTAGAAAACAGTATCTTTAAAAAGATAACTTTAAAACGTTTAGATAACGTTTTAAAAATTTAGTGAGAGCACTTCAAGAAATCCACACTACAGATAACTCTTTACTTTGAGGAAAACTTTTAAAAAAAGCTATCTGCAAACAGCCCCTTCAAATATTAATCAAAACGCTTGGCAAATTCCCAAAATCCTGAAGAGTTCCAGAAGTTGATCAACAGGGGAATCTTGTTAGTGAAAAGGTATATAATGACCAGCATGCCGTACACCTTAGCGCGTCAGGTATTAATAAGGCAGCATTTAAATGGGCTTGTATTTTTTTCAGTTATATAGCATGTATTTCGGTAGCGCTTGCCGCTGGTGCAGCTTGCTGGTATTTAATCCAAACAGCAGTTGAAAATATGGAAGCAAAGTGCTTTTTTAAATAGTTTAGTTAAGTACTCAACTTTCGCACCTAGAAAATCATAATAAATTCAGTGCTGGCTAATGTCTATTACGTCTCAGATACAGCACTTGACAGTAAAATTAATATATGAAAAAACACCTCTACTTTTGGTATAGTTGATTTATCGAAAATCACTACCAAATAGAAGAGGTGTCTCCTACTATGATAGCGAAAAACAGCCTGAATAATCAACTACCAAATGAAATAAAATCAACATTTAAAGAGTTGAATGTGTTGAAACACTTGCGAATCGCCGGTATTACGAAGTCCTTTGGTTTTTCTTGTGCCTACATTTTTCAATTGATTTTTTGTATGATCTTTGAAAACAAAAACTGGTTCAGGATGTTGGAAAGTAAGAAAGCTACAGACATTCCAGCCAAAGATACCGTTTATCGGTTTCTCAACCAATCAACGTTCAACTGGCGTCGTTTCCTCCTTTCACTGGTTGCCTCAGTGATTGGAAAAGTTTCGAAATTGACACGTCATGACCGTCCGAAAGTATTGATTTTAGATGATTCATCTTATGACCGGAACCGAAGCAAACACGTTGAGCTCCTGGCTCGCTGCTTTGATCATGCATCTCAAAAAATGCGTTTTTACAAAGGATTCCGCATGTTGACATTAGGATGATCTGATGGCGCAACATTCCTACCCGTTGACTTCTCATTATTGAGTTCGAAAAAGAGCCAGATCAACGGCATATCCGAAAATATCGATAAACGCAGCTCCGGTTATAAGCGCCGAAAAGAAGCATTACAAACGGCACCAGAACAGATTCCCGGCATGATTGCCCGGGCGATGAATTCTGGTATCGATGCTTCCTATGTTCTAATGGATTCGTGGTTCACCCAACAACCTCTCATCAAGGAGATTACAGAACAAGGTCTTGACGTAATTGGTATGGTCAAAAAATTAAAACAACGCTATTTTGTCGATGGTAAGCGTGTTAGCCTAGATGAATTGTATCGTCTAGCTAAACCGACTAGTGGAAAGAAAGGAATCTTGCGTTCCATCCATACAACGCAGGCCAATGGCGTGCCAATTAAAGTTGTCTTTGTTCGCAACCGCAACAAGAAAAGCGACTGGTTGGCGATTTTGAGTACAGACTGTACACTGAGTGACCAGGAAATCATCCGTATTTACGGGATGCGTTGGGATATTGAGGTTTTCTTCAAAACAACAAAGTCCCTATTAAAACTACAAAAGGAATTCCAGAGTCGTTCATATGACGCGCTTATCAGCCACACGACCATTGTGTTTGCAAGGTATATTGTCTTGTCATGGCAAAACCGTTGCAGTGTAGATGACAGAACATTAAGTGGCATGTTTTATGAATTATGTGATGAAATAGATGACCTTGATTGGGCTGTTGCATTGCAGCAGTTAGTCGAGATTCTTGAAGATACTCTGGATAAAAGTAATAAGAAAATTCAACAACTGATCAAAAGTCAACTACAACAATGGATTGCGGGTCTGCCGAATTATATCAAGGTATACCTACCTGTTTCAGTCTGCGAAAGTTGAGTGATTGAAATCAAGTGTTTTTTGCGTTAAAGTAACCATATAAAGAATCCTTTCTGTTTGGTTTTTGTTTTGGTTACTTTAACTTTAACAGAAATGGATTCTTTTTTCATTTTTTTAATGAATTACAATAAAGCCGAAAAGACTTGGTAATCCATAAGTTATAATAAGTTTCTGAATTTCTGTGAATAATTCAGGTTAAAGTTTCCTTTTTTATGTTTATCCTTGGGCTTATTCTTTTTATAATTGCTATTACCCTATTTTTAACAGGCCAAGATATAAAATATTATACTCGTTTTCACCATTGGGGTTGGTTTGCTTGGGGTATTAGCTTCTTAGCAAGTATTGTTTCTTTTATTAGAAAAGAGCCTGGAAAGTTAAAAATGATTCCTTATATTGGCGCTCTTATTTTCGGAGTTATTATAGTAATATGTCTTCTGTACTGGAGCTTTCATTTTGTATAGAATTTGTGGAGGGAACCAGCATTGTCCTTCACAATGGCGATGAGGATACCGCCATGCAACCTGTCTTTCACAATAGGGGCGAAGGACACAGAGAAGAATCCCGCTGCGGAAAATATCTTTCACTACGGGAATGAAGGACACACGGAAAAGCTCCGCCAAGCCAAATGTCCTTATAACGGGGATGAAGGACAAAAGGAGAATCGCCGGCGCCCCAAATGTCCTTCATAACGGGGATGAAAGACAAAAAGAGAATCCCCGTCTCCCGAAATGTCTTTCACAACAGAGATAAAGAAAAAAGGGATAGCCCGCCGCGCAATTTGTCTTCCATAACAGAAAAAGAACAAAGCGGGAGCCATCCCTATACTTTTGTAAACCTGTCTTCAACCCTCTTATACAAACAAAATCACGACAAAATAAACGGCCATGGCGGCGAGACCGATTGGGAGGCCGAACCGGGCCCATTCCCGGCTTGTGATGCGGAGTTTTCCGGCGGAGATTATATTCGGGATATTGCCGGGTACAAGCATGCCTCCGCTGATCAGCAGTCCGAGCAAAATGGCCTGTACCGTTTTGTCCGCCATTTTCGGGCTGATTTCTGCTGCTGCCAGTGTCGCATTGTCCAGCACGGCTGAAATCATATTGATCCAGTACAAAATAAACGGGCTCAAATCGAGCAGGAAGCGGTTAATGAGCGGTTCAAACCCAGCGCCGAGCAAGGTCAGCCCCATCACAAACAAGTAAATTTTCACTGTCCGCCCCGCAATTTCCACATACGACTCTCGTTTATGCGCCGTTTTCAGCCCGATCGCCGACTGTTCGGGTTTGATCACAATGGCAGCCAGAATGCCGAAAATCACAACTGCCGAAATGACTTCCGGCCCGATCAGGCGAAGCAAATAGAAAAAGTCCTCCCCCAGCTTGCTGATCGCAAGGGTGGAGAGCGGTTCGCCGATCGGCGTCAGTGCGGCGCCGAGCCCGATGGAAAAGCAGGAGTAGACGACGAGCTGTGTTTCCGATTTCCGGTCAAGCCGCAGCACGCTGACAATCACGACTAAAATTAAAGCGGCAATAATGGCCGTGATGACACTCGAAAGCAACCCGAGAATGATTACCGTCAAGGCAGCCAGAAGCGGAAACGGTATCCCCCGGTTAATGGCGGAAATTACTTTTTCAAGCGGCCGCTCCAGCCAGCGGAACAACAGGCCGGCTACAAATACGGCAATGGTGATGTTAACCGGGTCTTCCAAAGCCTTTCTCAACAGAGGCTTGTCTAGGACACCGCCGGCAATGGCCGCAGCCCATCCCATGATAAACAAAAATATTTCCAAATTGCGCTCGACAAACGGCACAAAAAAAGGCAATAACAAGACGAGCGCCAGGATGATGATCAAAGCAGAAATCATCGGCCCAACCCTTTCTGTAAAAAAACTTATATAAAATGAACTTAAGTTTTTACATCAAGCCCAAGCATCCATTTGCATGAGAACTACTTTTTTGCGGCAGGCAATAGAGCGGCAATATTTTGTCCATTTTATATAGTTTTATTTTACCATAAAAGACATTTTCACTTCGTTTCACACCATGGTCTCCTGTTTTTTCCACCCCGCTACGCCTTCGCGTAAAATTTTACACATACGGGCCATGCACATTTCCGGGCATACGCCTATATACTAATACAGCCGGTAAGAAAAATGGCACGGCAAAGCGGCTTTTATGGGCTGCAGGAAGTAGAGAAATTCAGGAGGGGTGAGCCGGAATGTGCGGAATAACCGGATGGGTCGATTTTCAAAAAGACTTGCGGAGTGAACTGGAAACAGTCAAAAAAATGACAGAGACGTTGACCAAACGGGGACCGGATGATACGAATTACTGGCTTTCGCCACATGCGGCATTCGGCCATAAACGGCTCGTCGTTGTTGACCCTTTATGCGGTGTGCAGCCGATGACGCGGCAAAAGGACGGAAAGATGTATACAATTTGCTATAACGGCGAATTGTACAATACGGAAGATTTGCGCGCGGAGCTTTTGAAAAAAGGCTATACTTATCAGGGCCACTCGGATACGGAAGTGCTTTTAACCGCTTATATCGAGTGGAAAGAGGCATGTGTGGACCGCCTGAACGGCATTTTTGCGTTTGTGGTCTGGGACGGGAACAAGGAACAGGTATTTGCGGCACGCGACCGCCTCGGGGTAAAACCGTTTTTTTACAAAGCACACGGAAGCGGGCTTTTGTTCGGCTCGGAAGTAAAAGCGATGCTCGCCCACCCGGATGTGAAAGCGGAAGTGGATGAGGCAGGGCTTGCCGAAATATGGGGGCTCGGGCCGTCGAGAACACCGGGGACGGGAATATTTCGCGGCATGGCGGAACTGCGCCCGGCACATGCGCTGAAGATGGATCGTAACGGATTAAAAGTGTGGCGGTACTGGAACGTGAAAAGCGCGCCGCATACGGAGGCAGCAGAGGAAACGGCGGAAACGATCCGTTTGCTCATTCAGGATGCGATTGTCCGTCAGCTTGTCTCGGATGTCCCGGTTTGCACGTTTTTATCCGGCGGCGTCGATTCAAGCGCCATTACCGCCATTGCTGCAGGCCATTTTCAAAGGGAAGGAAAAGGGCGGCTGCATACTTTTTCCATTGATTACGAAGGGAACGACCGCTATTTCAAAGCGAATGATTTTCAGCCGGATGCTGACGGGGTATTTATCCGCAAGATGTCAGAAGCATTTGATACAGTCCACCATCATTGCGTGATCACGCAGGAAGAACTGGCCGAATCTTTAAAAGCGGCTGTTCTCGCCCGGGATGTGCCGGGAATGGCGGATGTTGACTCATCGCTGCTCTGGTTTTGCCGCGAGATCAAAAAGGATTTTACCGTCAGCCTTTCGGGTGAGTGCGCGGATGAAATTTTCGGCGGGTATCCGTGGTTCCGGCGCGAAGATGATTTGAACCGAGAAGGCTTCCCATGGATGCGGTCCCTCGATGAACGGATCGGCCTGTTAAAAGAAGGCTGGCAGGAAAAATTGCAGTTAAAAGATTACGTGATGTCGAAATATGAAGCGTCTGTTGCGGAAACGCCGCTTTTAGATGGCGAAACCGATTTGGAAAAAAAGCGTCGCCAGCTGTTTTACATCAATATGCTTTGGTTTATGACAACGCTCCTTGACCGGAAAGACCGGATGAGCATGGGGGCGAGCCTCGAGGTGCGCGTACCGTTTGCCGATCACCGGATTGTGGAGTACGTCTGGAATATACCGTGGGAGATGAAGATGTACGGCGGCAGGGAAAAGGGCATTTTGCGGAAAGCGCTGGAAGGCATTTTGCCGGAAGAGATTTTATACCGGAAAAAAAGCCCGTATCCGAAGACGCACCATCCGGCTTACACGGCAGCAGTGAAGCGGTGGCTCGGTGAAGTTTTGGAACAGAAAGATTCCATTTTGTATGAATTTTTGCATCGCGATCAATTAATGGAGTTGATGGAGACAGACGGGAAAGCATTCCGGACACCGTGGTTCGGACAGCTGATGACGGGCCCGCAGCTGCTTGCCTACCTCGCCCAGATCCATTACTGGTTTGAAACATACAGGATTGACATTAAAGCTTAGCCGGCTGCCTCAAGCCGGTTTTTTTGGATTTCAGACGCATTCGCATTGTCTCAAACATCACTACGGCTATTATGGAGACACCTTTTACCTGCATTTCAGAAGCATTTCGCAGTGCCTCAAAACTCGCCCCTTTTTTGAACCCGCGCCCCTATTTTTCACTTTCTTTTTTCATGGCTTCTTCCGGTTGCGGCACGGCAGGCGGGATCCCGCGGCCGAATAAATGCTTTGTAAACCGGATCCACTCTTTTACCGCAAAAGAAAGGTATTGGTGTTTCGGCCAGATGATTGCCAGATTCCACGGGAGGACAGGTTCTTCCAGATGAATGATTTTGACGCGTTCCGGGTTAAACGCATGGCATATTGTACTTGGCAGCAGGGCAACGCCGAGATTGGACGCTACCAATTCACAGATGAGGTCCCACTGGGTGCTTTCGTATATAATGTTCGGCATAAACCCAAGCTTCAAACATTCCTTTATAATCTGGTCGTGAAGGGCAAAATCTCTATGGAAAAAAATGAATTCCTCCTCTTTCAGCTGTTTCAGCCGGACGCTTGAGCAGCCTGCAAACCGGTGGGACGGGTGCACAAGCAGCACAAGCCGGTCATGGACAAACGAAAAATGCCCGAACACCTCATCATCAACCGGCATCACGACGGCGCCGAGATCCAATGTCCCATTTTCCACATCACGGACCACTTTTCTTGTAACATCTTCCACGAGCTGGATTTTAATATCCGGGTAGGCATGATGAAATTCATCAATGACCCGGGGAAAATAGCGCGACCCGATCATTGGCGGCAGCCCGATCCGGATTTTTCCTTTTTTCAGGCCGGCCACATCATTGATCGCATCTGTCAGCTGCCGAAAAGCTTTCAGCGTTTTTTGCGCCTGCTGAAAAACGGCCTGTCCGGCATCGGTGAGGACGATTTTTTTCCCGGCGCGGTTAAACAAGGGGACGCCGAGTTCTTCTTCAAAGCTTTTTATCATTTTGCTGATTGTCGGCTGCGATACATAACATTCCCGGGCGGCTTTCGTGAAGCTGCCGTGAGTGGCAACGGAAACAAAGTACTGGAGATGCTGGATATCCAACTGGAACCCTCCTTGTATAGATAAAAGGCATTTTTACCATTCTATATATTCATTTTACCTATTATCGCCGGCGCGGTAAACTAGTTTTAGAAGGTGAAAATATTGAAAAAAGTCCTGATCGGAATGTTACAGATTGTCGGTTTGTATCTGTTCGCTGAAGTCATGGGCGCAGCTGCAAAACTGTTGCACATCCCGCTGCCGGGCAGCATGCTGGCAATGATTGCCCTCTTTCTCCTGCTGCAATTCGGCATCGTCAAAATGGGCTGGATTGAAATCGGGGCCAATTTCCTGATGGCGGAGCTGCTGTTGTTTTTTATTCCGTCAGCAGTCGGCATGGTAAAGTATAGAAACCTGCTTGTCCATAACGGACCGGAAATCCTGGTTGTGATCCTGATCAGCCTGATTGCCGCGATGGCTTGTTCGGGATGGCTTGCGGACAAAATTGCAAATCGAAGGAGCGTGAAGATGCGTGATCGTTAAAATTGTGTGCCTGCTGTTAACGGTTGGAAGTTACTGGATTTTCAAAAAACTGTACGGGAAATATAAAAAAATCTTTGTTTCCCCGCTCTTGGTCACGCCGGTATTATTAGGCGCCTTTTTACTCGGGGAAGATATACCGTACCGGGACTACCAGAAAGGCACCTCTGTTTTAACGGATTTGCTGCAGCCGGCCATTGTTGCTTTTGCTGTGCCGCTTTACCGCCATTTTAAAATCGTCCGCCAATATGCGGTTGAAATTTTAATCGGCATCGGGGCGGGATGGCTGATGGCAGTATTCCTTTCCTCGGCCATCGCCACGCTTTTCCATTTCAGCAAAAGCCTGGAGCACAGTATCATCCCGTTTACGATCACAACCCCGATTGCAATGGGCGTCTCTGAAAAAATCGGCGGCGTGCCGTCTATAACGGCTGTCTTTGTGATCTTGAACGCGATTATCGGTTCTGTGATGGCGCCGTGGCTGATCAAGCATCTGCGCATTAAAAACGAAATTGCCCACGGCATCTTGCTTGGAACGCATGCGAACGGGATCGGCACTTCTAAAGCGTTCGAACTCAGCGCCCGGTCAGGCGCCATTTCCAGCGTCAGCATGATTATCGTTGCGGCCATTTCCATTTTTGTTACGCCGTGGATGGTATCCCATATCATTCATTAATCTAAAACGCCGCATATTCTTCCTTTTTCAATGCAAAATATAGCTGTAAAAAAGGAAAGGAGCGTGCAAATGGGCAGGCAAAAATACGGAAACCAGAATGCTGAGCGGAATAAAAATGCCAAGCTTGGAAATGAGGTTGCAGAAGAACTCGTGGAATTCTCCACGGGGAGAAAAGATGAAATCGACCAGAAAAAGAAAAAAGGTGTGCGTAAATAAAGGAAGCTGGCCTCGCCCCGTGCAGGCCGGCTTTTTTGTTTTGATGGAAAATCCGCCCCGAAACCGGTACAATGATAGTAACAGGCCTCTGGAGGAAGTGGTGAATTTGGCAAAAATAGCAAAAACAAATGCGATGCGGCTGCTTGATGCGCAGAAAATCCCGTACGGCATGCTGTCGTATGAGGTAAAGGACGGGAAAATCGACGGCATCTCCGTTGCGGCAAAAATCGGCAAACCGCCGGAAGCCGTTTATAAAACCTTGGTCACGCAGGGGCACAGCGGTGAACTTTATGTGTTTGTCATCCCGGTTGCGGCAGAACTCGACCTGAAAAAAGCCGCAAAAGCAGCGGGCGAGAAAAAGATCGAAATGATCCATGTGAAAGATATCCAAAAATATACCGGCTATATCCGCGGTGGCTGTTCCCCGATCGGCATGAAAAAGCACTATGTGACATTTGTCGATGAGAGCGCAGCAACGCTTGATGAAATCGTTGTAAGCGCAGGAAAAATTGGGACACAGATCACTCTTTCCCCGCAAGGATTGCTGGAAGCTGCCCATGCAAGATATGCCGCTTTAACGCAGGAAACGCGATAAAGCGGCATATCCTTTATTTTGCCGGTGCAGATGTTTCGCCCGGCATGTTATAGACCATTTTCCCGCCGTAATGGCCGGTCAAAGCCAGCGTGGTTGTGCCAGCAATGCACAGGACAAGCACAAGCGGCATGATCCATTTATACGGTTTGAAACGGGCGAGCAGTTTGAAAAACAGGACGGCGCCGAAAATCGCCATGGTAATCAGGGCGTAATGTTCATGTGTTTCGACCATCGAATGTACCGCCTGCCCCCATTTTTCCCTTGCATCCGGAATCGCGGAGTCGCCTGTCATATAACTGGCGATTCCCATCACAAAACCGCTGCCGAATAAATACAGCGCCATCTTATTGAAAAATTCTTTTTTCCACAGTGCAACAAACTGAAAGATAACCCCGAATATCAGCAGGGCAATCGGAAAATGCACCAGTAACGGGTGTATCGGTGTTCCCATTTTGATAATCCCCTTCTTCTTTAATTTACAGGCCCAGTATACAAGCCGTATCTGAAATGAAACTGAAAAAACAAAATTAACTTAGAAGCTTTTCTACCCGCATGGTATGATAAAAATAAGAAATCTTTTCGGAGGAGGGGATGAAATATGAAAATTTTACTGGCGGAAGACGATAGGCGTTTCGGCAAATTGCTCCATCATATGCTGGAAAAAGAAAAACATCAGGTCGCATGGGAACAGGACGGTGAACGCGCTTATGACGAAGCGGTGTTCGGGTCTTATGACATGCTGGTGCTGGACTGGATGATGCCCGGCCTGGAAGGGATTGAGATCTGCCGGAAACTGAGGAGACAGGGTTTCCAGGGGGGCATTATCATGGTGACGGCACGGGATGCAGTTGATGATGTGGTTGCCGGGCTTCGGGCAGGCGCAGATGATTATATTGTCAAACCATTTGCCTTTGATGAACTGGTGGCGAGGATTGATGCGCTCGGCCGCAGGAAGTTGAAAACATATCAGGAAACCATCACATGCGCTTATCTGGCATTGCATCTTGAATCCAAGCAGGCGGAAGCAAATGGCAAAATGATCCCGTTAACAAGACAGGAATACCAGCTTTGTGAATATTTCATGCGCAATAAAAACCTTGTTTTGCCGCGCGAAAAAATCATCGAGCATATTTGGGGGCTGGACGAAGATATTTCCGATAACGCGCTCGATGCCCTGGTAAAACGCGTACGTAAGAAAATTGACAGAGAAGGGGAAAGGTCCTTGATTGAAACTGTGCGGGGGCTCGGATACAGAATGAATGATGGCCATGTTTAAACCGATCCGGAAAAACTTAACCATTGTTTACATATTGACCTTTTTTCTGTTTCTTATCTTTATTCTTGCCGTCATGTATGTAACCGTCCAAAAAGTGGCGGAAAGGGAACAAGCAAGAGAAATCCGCCAGTATATGAAACAGGAGGCGGCCATCAGCAAAAGCGGGATCGCACGTTTAAAAGGAAAACCTGCCGAAAAGGTGAAGGAAGCGGACCATCCGTATTTCTACTATATTTTTAAGCCGGACGGCACCCTGCTCAAGGGAGAGGAACTGATTCCCGGCTTCCACACAAAGATGAAAAAATTTGTTACGGAGAAAAGCTCCCCATCTGGCATGTATGAAACGGAATATAAAGAACGGCATGCAATGTACCATGCCGGGATGAGAACCGTCCCGGGCATAGGCCGTGTGTACACGGTGATTGGAATTGAAACAACAGGCGCGCATCTTGTTTTGAAAAAACTGCTTTTGCTGTTTCTATTCCTGGCTGCTGTATTTACGGGGGTGCTTGCGCTGCTCAGTTATTTTCTGGCCGGAAAAGCAATTGTGCCCATCCAGCAGGCTTTTGACAAGCAGCGGAAATTTGTGTCGGATGCATCGCATGAACTGCGGACGCCGGTCAGCGTTTTTTACAGTTCGGCTGAGCTGCTGGAACGGGAAGAGGGGGAGAATTTGAGCGCGTTCGGCAGGGGAATTGTCGCCGATTTAAAAACGGAAGCCAAATTAATGGCAGCCATGCTCGATGATTTGCTTTTCCTCGCAAGGAGCGACCAGAACGTGCAGCCGTACCGTTTCGAAGAAGTAGGGCTTTATGATTTATGCACTTCCATCGCCCGCCGGTTCCAGTCTGGGCTGCCGGAAGAGATTCTGCTTGTGAACAACCTGCAGGACTGCCCGGTTGTCTGGGGGGATCCGACAAGGCTGCAGGAACTGGTTTATATTTTTCTTGAAAATGCGCGCCAATACACGGAAAAAGGGTTCATCAAACTGTCGTTGTACAAAAGAGGCAGCTTTGCCGCGATTGAAATCGCGGACAGCGGAATCGGCATTGACGCCCATGACCTTCCCCGTATTTTTGAACGGTTTTACAGAGGAGATAAAGCAAGGGTGCGTGACGGAACCGGTCTCGGCTTGTCGATTGCGGAGACCATAGCGAAAAAACATGGCGGCAGGATTGAGGTGGAAAGCAAGCCGGGAGAAGGCACCATTTTTACCATTTTCATTCCTTTAAAGGAGGTGCATCATGGATAAACTGGAAGTGGAATACCAAATTGCCGATTTGAAAGCGGATTATGTCCGCCTGCAGCAGGATTTGGAAAAACTTGAGTATGTAAAAGGGAATCTCCACCCGCTCGAAAAACAGCTCGCGGAGATTGAACAGGCATTAAAGAAACTGTACCAGCAACTGGACCGCTTTTAATCCTTTGCTTGCAAAGAAGGGGCGGTTGCTGCTTTTTCACCGGATCACCCCAACTTTAATAAGACTGCAAGAGCCGGTTCCGGCAGAAAAGGAAAAACGGTTTCCCCGGGTTTAAGCAAAAAAAAGCGGCAAATGCTGCTTTTATGCAGGTATCGCCGCTTTTTTCTATTTTTTTGCATCCCAAAGAAAGTCCGTGACAATCCGGTCCACGCGCTTATTCTCATGAAGGCTGCTGTGTTGCGCATTTTTTCCGTAAACAATTTTGGACGTATACTGCTTTTTCGGCACGATGAACCTACCGCCAAGCGCGCTGTCCAGGGAAACAAGGGAATCCCCCAATGCCGGTTTTTCCACAACGCCTGCAATGGCAAGCACCTGAATATGCGGGCTGAAGCGGTTTTTGTTGGCATATAAAGCTTTGAACGCTACGGAACCCGGAAGCAGGTCGCGCGCCGCATCGCCGGTATTATTCGGATTTTGCTTAAAAACACGGATAAGCACGCCTTCATAAGGGCTTCCAATCGTGACAAGCTTTTGAATGACCGGATATTGCCGCCTGCCGGAAGTATCTTCAATATATTTTGTGCAAATCAAACCGCCCATCGAATGTCCGACGAGATTTGCTTCTTTCACATTGTATTTCGTATAAAGAATGTGCATGGTTTTTTCAAGCCAGCTGGCCGTTTGCCGGAAACTTGCACGGTTATCGGAAAAAATGACCTGGATCATCGGATGCCGGGCCCGGTTGGAAATTTCCCCATTGACCACAATCATCCCGTCTTTTGTGACGCGAATCACCATTGCTTTTTCAGCAACTCCGCTTTTTTCCAGCCGACCGAGCATCCCATTAAACGATCGGGCCGTTCCTTTATAGCCGTGTACGAACACAGTCGGAACGGGTTTTTGTGCCGGCGGGGCCGCAGCGGCATTGCTTTTGTCCGTACGATAGGAAAACCATACAGTTGAAAGGCTGAGCATAAGAAACAAACAAATCATGGCCAGAATCGCATTCCGACGCTGGATATATGGCATGCTAACACCCCTTGATGGAAGTCATGGTGTAACTTTCCTGCGAAATGATGTTTATTTTATCATACAAAGTAGCGAAAGGGAATAGGGAGAAAGCGGTTGTAACAGAATTTTTCCGATGCCATTGACGGAGAAAAAGTTTCATTCTATGATGTTGGAAAGCGCTGTTTTCTTTACTGGTGAATAGGCAGGCGTAAAGGCGGGAAAACGCCTGTTGCCTCGCGTATACCAATGATGGTTATAAATGGAGGAAAAGTTGTGGATTCAATACTTGAACGAATTCAAAAGGAAATGCATCACTTTACGGGCACAGAGAAGAAAATTGGCACATATATTTTGGAACATCCCGAAATGGTTCCGACAATGACCACAAAGGATTTATCGGAAAAAACCGGTGTAAGCGAGTCGAGCGTTGTCCGGTTTTGCAAAACGATCGGCATTGCGAGCTTTAAGACGTTTAAGCTGGAGCTTGTGAAAAATTTAACTTTAACCGAAAGTCATATGACAGACTTTTCAATTTTGCAACAAAAAGATTCTCCTTATGATTTATTCCAAAAAGTTACGTATGGGAATAAGAAGGCGATAGAATCGTGTGTTTCTTCCCTTGACAGGAGAGAACTGGAAAAAGCCGCCAACGTGCTTGAAAATGCTAGAAAAGTGGTGTTTTTTGGTGTCGGCGGGTCGGTAACTGCCGCTGTCGATGCATGCTATAAATTTACAAGGCTGGGGTGCCAGTCCATTTTTTCCCAAGATTATCATTATCTAATCTCCCTAATCCCTTACATGAATAAGATGGATGTGTTTGTGGCGCTCAGCGTTTCCGGGCGGACGAAGGATGTGCTCGAACTCGCTGATTTTGCGAAAAGGAAAGGGGCAAAAGTGATTGCCATCACGAATATGGAGAAATCCCCGCTGTACAAAGAAGCGGATATCAGGCTTTGCACGCCGATAACCGAGGAAGATTTCCGGATCGGAACGACGTCTTCGAGAATGGCGCAGCTGAATATCATTGACGCGCTCTATTTAAGTGTTTTTCAGCGCAAGGGGGAAGACATTTTGAAGTATTACAATGAAACGAGAAACGAATACCTCAGGCTGCGAAGATAACGGGAATTTTGTAAAAGCCCCTACACAAGATTTATATCTTTCTTTTACAAATCCAACATACTTCCTTCAAAATCCTTTTTTACAATAAGAGGCGTAAGCACAAAACGAAAAAGGGGAGGAAGAACATTGGGTAAAAAGAACCGTATGATGAAAGCGGCAATTGCCTTGTCTGCAGTGGCGGTATTGGGGATATCCGGGATTGCAAATGCAAAAGCTTACAAGCCTTCGCAACACACCGGTCACGCAACTTCCGCGAAGACGAAGAACGTGATTCTGTTTGTCGGGGATGGTATGGGGGCTGCGCAGCGGGATGCGATCCGCCTTGCTTCAACCGGCCTGAGCGGGGACCTTGAAATGAACAAAATGCCGTATACGGGGGTTGTACATACAAGCTCCACCTCCGTGGTGACCGATTCGGCTGCAGCTGCGACCGCTATGGCATCAGGCGTCAAAACGTATAACGGGGCAATCGGTGTTGATGCCAATAAAGTAAGCAAAAAGACCGTTCTTGAAGAAGCAAAGCAAGCCGGCAAAGCAACAGGATTGGTCACAACAAGTCAAATCACAGATGCAACGCCTGCCGCTTTCGGTGCCCATGTCAAAAACCGTTCCGAACAGAGCAAAATTGCAAAGCAATACTTGGAAAACAGCAAAGTGGACGTGCTGCTCGGCGGCGGGGAAGATTACTGGTACCCGAAAGGCTCACAGGGCGCTTATGAAGACCATCCGGCAAAAGATCCTTCCGAAGCAAGCAAAGGCACGGAAGGAAATCTTGTCAGCAAAGCGAAACGGCTCGGTTACCAGTATGTGACAAATGCTTCCGGGTTGAAAAAGGCAGGCGGGAATAAGCTTTTAGGCCTTTTTGCCAATGAAGAAATGTTTGAACAGCGAGAGGAGGGCCATGGCGACCAGTATGACCCGGTTGTTTCGCTTCCGCAAATGACGGAAAAAGCAATCAGCACGCTGTCAAAAAATAAAAAAGGCTTTTTCCTGATGGTTGAAGAAGAAGCGATCGATGAAATGGCCCATGAAAATAATGCCTCCCAGCTGATCAAGGCGGGCCGGCAACTGGATAATGCCGTTAAAGCGGCAAAAGATTATGCGAAAAAGCACCCGGATACACTTGTGCTTGTCCTGGCCGACCATGACTGCGGCGGCATGACGGTTGAAAACGTCGAGCACAGCGATGAATCCGGGGACGGCATTTCAAAAGAAGACGGACCGTTCCAGGTGGCGGGTTCCAGCGAGCAATTTGTCGTGGACTGGACAACTTCTGGCCATACGGCAGCCGACATTCCGCTTACGGCGACAGGAAGCGGCGCATCGTTGTTTGAAGGTACTTATGAAAACACATATATTCATGATGCGTTGCTGAGAGCGATGGGGTTGAAAAAATAATATATAGCGGGCCGGACAACTGCCGGAGTGGTTTTCTTCGTATACCGCCCCGGCAAAATCTGTTATAATAGAGGCAAATTTTGCGGAAAGGATGGGAGCCTTGTGGCAGCAATGGATAAAGCCAGACAGGTTTTAAAACAATATTATGGCTATGACCATTTTCGCCGCGGGCAGGAAGCCATTATCAGCCAGATCATGGATGGCAAGGATACATTGGGCATGATGCCGACCGGCGGGGGAAAGTCGGTTTGCTACCAGGTGCCGGCCATGCTTTTACCAGGGGTCACGCTTGTCATTTCGCCGCTGATTTCCTTGATGAAAGACCAGGTGGATACACTGGAAAACATCGGGATACCGGCAACATATGTGAACAGCTCCCTGAATCCGGCAGAAATCGATGAGCGGCTTGCGGCTGCATCAACAGGCGCATACAAATTAATCTATCTCGCACCGGAACGGCTCGAATTTTCTCCTTTTTTACATCTTCTCGAAAACATCAATGTCTCCCTTATTGCTGTTGATGAAGCGCATTGTATCTCACAATGGGGTCACGACTTCCGCCCAAGCTACCGTTTAATCGAAAAATTGATTTCCCAATTCAAGCCAAAGCCGGTGACGCTTGCTTTAACCGCTACCGCAACGCCGCAGGTAAAGGAAGACATTTGCCGGCTGCTTATGATTCCGGAAGAAAACACGGTGGCGACAGGTTTTGCCCGTGAGAACCTGCATTTTCAGGTGGTGAAAGGCCAGAACCGCGATGCCTTTGTACTGGACTACATCCTGAAAAATGCAAACCAGTCCGGGATACTTTACACGGCAACGAGAAAAGAGACCGAACGCATTTACAATTTTCTTGTTAAAAATGGCATTCGTGCGGGAAAATATCATGCAGGGATGAAAGAAGCGGAGCGCGACAGCTTTCAGGACCGGTTTTTATACGATGATATTTCCGTCATGGTCGCCACTTCCGCGTTCGGAATGGGGATTGATAAAAGCAATGTGCGGTTTGTCATCCATTATAATTTGCCGAAAAATATGGAGGCGTATTACCAGGAAGCAGGACGGGCCGGGCGCGACGGGGAGGAAAGCGACTGTATTTTGCTGTTTGCCCCCCAAGATATCCATACGCAAACTTTTTTAATCGAGCAGTCAGCAAATGAAGACAGAAAACCGGGCGAGTATGCCAAGTTACGAAAAATGCTGGACTACTGCCATACGGAAGGCTGTTTTCAGCAGTTCATTTTGCATTATTTCGGCGAGAAAGAGACACAGCCATGTGGTAAATGCGGCAACTGCCTGGATACCCGCGCAAAAACAGACGTGACAAAAGAAGCGCAAATGGTTTTTTCCTGTGTCAAAAGGATGCAGGAACGGTTCGGCAAAACGATGATTGCAAAAGTACTGGCCGGATCAAACGACCAGAAAATCAGGCAATTCGGTTTTGACAAGCTGTCCACTTTTGGCATTATGAAAGACAAAACGCAAAAAGAAGTGGCAGAACTGATTGATTTTCTGACAGCTGACGGTTTTTTGCGTGCCAAAGACGGTACATACCCGGTGCTTATGCTGACCAAAAAGGCAGTGGAAGTCCTGCTTTCAAAAAAACAGGTTTTCCGGAAAGAAAGTGTCAGGGCGCAGCAAATTGCATCCGATAACCTTTTATTCGAAAAACTGCGGACACTTCGCAAAGAGATTGCTGACCGTGAAAAAATACCGCCTTATATTGTCTTTTCCGACCAGTCGCTAAGGGAAATGAGTGCCAGAATGCCTATAACCAGGGAAGCGTTCCTGCAGGTGAAAGGGGTTGGGGAAAGAAAGGTGGAACAGTACGCCGAGCTGTTTATGCGCGTGATCCGGACTTACATGGAAGAAGAAGGGATACAAGCACAAGCGCAGCCGAAAGCATTGCCGCATACAAAAAAGGTGCATGAAGACGGGAAAGAAAAAAGCCATCATGTGACATACCGCCTGTTGCAAGAAGGAAAAACGATCCGTGAAATCGCGGAAATCCGCGGCATGTCGGAAAGAACGATTGAAACGCATGTGATCAAATGTTCAGACGAGGGATTTCCGGTAGAATGGAGCCGCTTTATTCCCGAAAGGTACCGGGAGCGAATCGCGGATGCCATAAACCGGGCAGGTTCCGGGCGGCTAACGCCGATAAAGGAATTGTTGCCGGATGAGGTCAGTTATTTTATGATCCGGGCCTTCTTACAGGAAAGGAAGCATCATGCGGAACAAGAAAAACCAGCATCATATATATCTGGAGGGGATTGACATCATGATTGAATGTATCGCATCCGATATGGATGGCACTTTGCTCAACTCAAGGCAGGAAGTCAGCCCGGCAAATGCCGAAGCGATTAAACTGGCGCAGAAAAAAGGGATTCACTTTGTCGTGACAACAGGCCGGTCTTATGAAGAAGCGCGGCTTGTGCTCGATCCTGTCGGCATTGACTGTACGGTAATCGGGCTGAACGGGGCCGAAGTGCGGGATGAAAAGGGAAAATTACTCAAAACAAGCGGGCTGGATCCCCTGACAGCTTCCCAGGTGGCCGATGTTTTCGACCAACTCGGCATTTATTATGAATTTTTTACCAATAAAGGTACCTATACGGAAGATTACGAGGAAAACATGGATATGCTGGTCAATTTGTTCCATACCGCAAACCCCGAAGTGCCGGTGGAAGAAGTGCGGAACTATATTGAGCAGCGCGGCATCCGGAGATACGTCCATAATATTCGAGATACAAAGGATATTTTTCACGATCCGTCCATTTTGTTTTACAAAATATTGGCCTTCAATGAAGATGAACAAAGGCTCCGACAAATCGGCAAGCACCTTGAAAAAGATTTTCCCGATATTAAAGTGACTTCATCAGGATTCCGTAATATTGAAATCAACCATGTGTCGGCGCAAAAAGGGATTGCGCTCAAGGAATACACGGAAAAACACGGGCTCTCAATGGAGAAAACGATGGCTATCGGGGACAACTTAAATGATATTTCCATGCTCGAAAGGGTGGGCTATCCGTTTGCGATGGGAAATGCCGAAAATGAAGTATTGGAAATTTGCCGCTACCGGACGAAAAGAAATGATGAAGACGGCGTGGCAAAAGCGATTTACAGAATGCTTGAAATGGGTTAGAACCCATTGCCCCCGCCCCGGTTTATATTTGATAAACCGAGGGCAGGGGGTCTGGCAGGCAGAGTTCCTTGCACGACTCAACGATTGGCGCCTTTATGGGTTAATTACCCTTATCGGACCCGGTCGTTTTCCCAGTCATACGTCCAGAAGTATTCATAATGGAGCCATTCCAGAGTTTCTGGGTCTTTTTGCTTCAGTTTTTCTTCCCGCTCTGCCATCATCCAGCCGGTCTGGGATAGGTGGGCTTTCATTGCGCCGATTTTTTGCTCAGCTGCGCCGCTTACATCATTGCGGACATCCGGCTTTCCGATCTCCGCTTCATGGTTTTTGGAAAAAGCAACGCAGTGGAGTTTCGGGCGTTTGTTTTCAGGAATTCGGCGGAGCGCGCGGACAACGGCTCTTCCGGTTGCTTCGTGGTCAGGATGGACAGAGTAGCCTGGGTAAAAGGTAATGACAAGTGACGGATTCAGCTCATGGACGAGGTCAAGTACCATTTTGACCATCTTCTCATCGTCTTCAAATTCTACAGTTTTATCGCGCAACCCCATCATGCGTAAATCCTGAATCCCCATAATCTCGGCCGCCTTTTGCAGTTCTTTTTTCCGGATATGCGGCAGCGATTCTCTTGTGGCAAAAGGGGGATAGCCGAGATTTCGCGCCATTTCCCCAAGCGTCAGGCAGGCATAAGTGACCGGCGTGCCGTTTTTCACATGGGTTGCGATCGTGCCGGATACACCGAAAGCCTCGTCATCGGGATGCGGGAAAATCACCAGAACATGGCGCTCTTTTTCCATTTTTCTCATCTCCTCACTCAAATGGTGTCATGCTCAATTCGAGGGCAACAGCCAACTTCCCGTCATAACCATGGCCGGCAAAAAGCAAGCGGTCGAATTCATCTTTTTCAAAGTGGGTCAGGCCTTCTGCATAAATCCAGCCAATTTTCATTTTCAAGCCGATCCGGTAAGGGCCGTCCCCAACAATTTTTCCGTGTTCATAGGATACTTGCGCATTGCGGATATAGGCGCCTGCAGAGAAAAATGACTCATTGACATGGGAGGCATAGGCGCCATTGGTTGTTTCCAAATGGATATACACCGGTTTTCCGGCAAGTTCGTCCAGCCATTTTTGGGCTGTTTGTTTTTGTATCGGTTCCATTTTCTTCCTCCTTTTGGCCGTCCGCTCCTGTTTCTTTCCATTATACCAACCGGCAGCACTTTAAGAAAAAATTAAAAACCGGGTCCCCGGCGGAATGTTCCGGCAGGGCCCGGTTTGACTTAAGAGTTGGTATGCGAGAAACGGGTATATGCGCCGTGCATCACAGGGCCGACATATTCGTTCAGCTTAAAGCCGTGTTCAATCGCCATATGGACAAATTCTTTTGCCACTTTCACTGCACCAGACACGGTGTTGCCCTTTGCCAGTTCGGCCGTGATGGCAGCGGCAAATGTGCAGCCTGCACCGTGGTTATACGTTGTTTTGATTTTCTTCGATTCGAGAATTTCAAAATCTTCCCCATCATAGAACAAGTCGATGGCCTGATCCGTATCCAACCCTCTGCCGCCTTTTATGACAACATTTTTCGCGCCCAGTTCATGAATTTTGACCGCTGCTTCTTTCATGTCCTCAACGGTTTTAATCGGGCCGGTTTGGGCCAGCTGCCAGGCTTCAAACAAGTTCGGCGTTGTAATCGTTGCCCGCGGAAGCAAAAGCTCGCGCATTGCATCCGTATTTTCCGGCTGCAATACCTCATCTTCGCCTTTACATACCATAACCGGGTCAATGACCACTTTGTCGAGATGGTATTCATCTATTTTACGGGCGGCCAGTTCAATAATGTCCACTGAACCGAGCATACCGGTTTTCATCGCGTCAATTCCGACAGAAAGGATGGTCTCAAGCTGCGGTTCGACAATATTGACATCAATCGGGAAAACATTATGATGCCAACCGTTTTTTGGATCCATCGCAACGATGGAAGTAATCGCGGACATGCCGTAAACCCCGAGTTCCTGGAATGTTTTCAAGTCCGCCTGAAGGCCTGCGCCGCCGCTCGAATCAGAACCAGCCAGCGTAAAAGTTTTCTTTAAACCCATCACGCACCCATCTCCTTTAAAAATAAGCTTTACACTATTTTAGAATATAATACTGCCATGAAAAATACAAATCCCGGGGACGTGCATCAAGCGGCCGAATGCTTGATGAACAGGGGATGATCTGCCAGTCACACAGCAGGGCCGCGAACCGAACTTTAGAATGACCGGCTTTCAAAAGAAGGTATTGTAATATTTAAAATAGAAAGTAAATATTGACTTATTTAATCATCTGTACTATATTTTAACTTGAGAAAAATAAGAATTTCATGATAAAGAACCATGTCTTGTGAAAACAATATTTTATTTGATTAATTTCAAAATTGTTCGTGCCTTCTATTTATTCTTTAAAAATTAGAGGTTTCGTAATGTACAAATTTAAAACGTTAACCATTTTCTTGTTTACTTTTTACTTTAGTATGGGGGTATCCAAGTATATCCAGATACTTTGGTTTGAAAAGAACGATAGCGTATTTAATTTTTCTTTATCTTATTCCGCCATGGCGGTAGCAGGTTCATTTAGTTTTCTATTAGGAAAGAAAGTAAATCAGTTAAGTATTAAAAAAGGGATATTTATTTTTATTCCGCTTTATATGGCAGGCATGTTGCTCAGGATCTTTCCCCAGCCGTTTTTTATTCCGATAATTTCCGGCGCCGTATCAGGGATTGGGGCAGCAACGGTCTTATTAATTACCCGAACCTGGATCGCTGCACTGATAGCTGATCATCCGGAAATAAGTTCAAAATTAATATCATCAAAGGCCATTATTTCTCAAATTGCTATGATCTCCACTACATTTCTCAGTGGGCAGGCCTTATATTTTTTAGGAGAGAGCAGTGCATCTTATATTAGTTTGTTGATCATGGCTCCGATTCTTTTATTTGGTGTTTTTTTCATCCGTGATTATCCGGATGATCACATTATTAAAAAGACAAGAAATAAAACAGTGTTGCCATCAAACAAAAAGATAGCAATTCTTGTATATACTTTAGGAATCCTTATCGGAATGAATCTTGGCTTAGTGCAACCTTATTTGCCCATAATATTAAAGGAAGTAGGCCAATTTAATATATCATTTGTCAGTACGCTGATGACAATTGTTTCTGTTGTTCAAATGCTTAGCAGTTTGTTCTTTCGCAATAAGAAAATGAATCAGCGGCCAAATATTTTCTTTTTAATAATAGAATTGGTAATCTTTATTATCTTTACTTTTACTGGCGTAATGGATTTGCGTCATATGATCATCATTCCCGTTTTTTTATTTGCGATCCTCATAACAGGATTTCAAATAGTGAGGGAAATAATGGAGTATACCATGTTTCCTGCGGAAGAATTAACCCTTTATTTGGGAATCGTTCAATCTTCTGTATTGGTAGGTGACTCGGTTGGAGGTCCAGTGGGGGGATATTTATATAATTTAAGCATATCTATGCTGTTCATTGTTTTTGCAATTTTAAATTTGATCATCGGCATTGGCTATACAATCATATATTCTATTCATTCGAAATATAATAAGCGGATTGCATTGTCACAGGAGATCGATCATACTTTAACAAAATAATTCACCAAGTACGTTAACAAGAAAAAAAGAATCCATCTATGGATATATTTTAGGATTAGTTGTGTCTAAATTTAATAAGCTTACTTGTTGGGTTAATGTACTTTGGCATCGCTTTTTCAGCCGTTAAGCTTATAACACTTACATTGCTTGTTTCGAATAGACTGTAGAAAAAGGAGTCCAACTTCAATATGGCAATCATCTTAAGGGTTATCGTTTTTTTAGTTTTCATTGCAACTATATGCTCATTTATTTTTACAGGGAATAGTAATACTTCACATATTCTTTCCTATGTATTAATTGCAATATCACTAACTTATTTTATTAAATATGGAAAGCGTGAAAAAAAATGAATATGACAAATCCAATCAAGTTAGAATCTGTATCTAAAAAAATCGGTAAATTTCATGTAAATAATATTAGTTTTTCAGCATTTCCTAAAAATATAGTGGGAATTATTGGTGAAAATGGAGCTGGAAAAACAACACTTTTAAAGATTATTTCTCAAACAGTTTCTTTGGATTCAGGAAATCTTTCGGTTCCTCCCAAGAATGAAATTGGTTTTCAATTTGACACTAATCATTTTCCCGAGGAATTATCTGCGGAAAATATTAACTTATTTATGCCATATATATTTAAATCATGGAATTCAAAAAAATTTAAGGATTATCTAGATAAATTTGAAATACCCGAAACTCAAAGCATTAAATATTTTTCGAAGGGAATGAAAACCAAAATGGGTATTGCTGTTACTCTATCCCACCACCCAAAATTATTATTACTTGATGAAGTTACTGGTGGATTAGACCCTTTAATGAGGGATACTGTGTTAACCATTATAAAGGAATATGTAAAGACCACCTCATCTATTGCAATTATGAGCACACACCTACTTGACGATATTATTAAAATTGCAGATAAGGTTATATTTTTACATAAAGGTTCGATGCTACTAAAAAAAGATGTTTCCGATATAAGTAATACAAATGAGTTGGAAGCGGAATTGAAGAATATAATAGCAAGGAGGTGATCAATATGATAGGGGGATATTTAAAAGATATATTATTATTGGGAAAACACTGGTTTAAATTAAAGTTCGTAATATTATTTGTAGCGGCCTTAATTTTGGCAATAATATTTCTACGCCAAGACAGTGCTGTAATTTCAATATTTATAACTATGCTTTTTCTAAATAGTATTCAGTCACTATTTAATGATGATAATAAATCCGGCTTTTTAGACTTTCTAAATACAACAGGTTTATCTTTCAATAGGATAGTATTTGCACGTTATTTAACGGGTATTTCGTTATGCCTTATCTCAAGCATTTTTTCTTTTTTAGTTAATTTAATTATATATGTCTTTTATAAAAATTTGCCTTTAAAATCTTACTTATTTATAGGGCTTTTAACCCTGTGTATTTCTTTAATGTATATGCTTATTTTAATTCCATTTATATACTTGTTCAATCAAAACGGATTAACTATTGCTGTCGTATTGATAATTTTGATTGCTTTTATACTCTCCAAAGTTAATCATTCAGCCTTAAAGATTTCAAATTTTTTTCATCAATCTTCTAACCTAAAATTAGGTTTTTATTGTGTGCTTTGTGTTTTATTAACTGCCTGTATTTCTTATATAGTCTCCGTCATTATATGCAAAAAGCGCTTTTATAACTGAAAAAATGATAGAAATGAGGATTCCATAAACATTATTATTTGTTAGAGCAAATTAAAAATTACCCTTGATCGAGGCGCTGGAAAATGAATGATCCCGTATTTTTGGCTTTTCTTCCAGGTTTTCAAATTCAATAAAAATAAAAAGGGCATTTTTCTTCAAAAAGGGCATACGTATCCTGCCTTCACAAAATGGGTATTTTTTTCAATGCCCTTTGTGAAAAGGAAACAATCGTGGCGGCGTTTTTAGTTTATGGGAGGAAACTGCTCCTGCTTCACGTCGCGTTTCACAACGATGAATTTGCGCAATTCCGGACCAGCTTCTTCTAAAAGTGCATTTCCCTCGTTGTTTTACCTATGTTTAATCTGGCAACTGGCCCAGGAAATTACTGGTATGAATGCTTATTTTCGTAATTTCTGTTGTAACTTTTTGTCTATAAAATAGGCTGCGATAAAAATCGCCGGTATGAACAATAACTTTGGAATAGAAATATTTGAAATCCCCGTTTTTTTAATATAGACAAAAACAAAAATGGCGATTAGTACCAGTGTGAACATGGCGGATTTCATTCTCCCACACCCCCATTCGTGTTATTTAAACTTTTTAACTGCCAATTTTCACTATTTAATTCATGTGTGAAAGACAGGCTTGCTTCCTTTTCATGTGACACAATGACAAACGTTTTTTGCTTACTTTGTGTGATGATGTCAGATAAAACTTTTCTACTGGAAGTGTCCAAGGAATTAAACGGCTCATCCAATAAGACCAATTCTGAAGGGATCGATAAGTTAATGGATAAAAAGATTTTTTGCCGGGTCCCTAATGACAAGTTTTTCACTTGCTCATTCTTATAGGCATCAACATCAAACTTTTTACAGTATTCATATACTTGTTTGCTGAATACGGGGCCGTAATGAAATAACAAATTGTAAAATTGAATATTTTGTTCCATTGTTAATTCTTCATAAAATACAGGGGAGTCTCCAACAAATACTCTACGCTTTCGAATGTCTGCAAAACTTAGCTTTTCACCAAAAAACCACAACTCATAAGACAGATGAGGATCGTCTATAATATTTGCAATGATTTTCAGCAAAGTAGTCTTTCCTGAACCGTTTTTTCCATATAATCTTACAATACTGTTTTGATCTATCTCGATATTTACGTTATTAAATAACATGGGTTGATTTCCATAACCATAAGTTAAATGCTTTATTGACATCCTTTCCATATCTATTTCACTTCCGTTCATACATATGATATGCCCGCTTCAATCCATGCAGCAATTGCCAATAAAATTAATGAGAAAAAATATTTTATTCATTTATAAACTTCATCCGCAGCAGTCTGTTTCATTTTTTTATATTTTTTGTTGCTGTAGATCATTTGTGCAAATAGGAGAAAGAAGATTGCCAAGAAGGGATAGAGCCAATAAATCCCCGAGACCAATTTGAACATCGCTATGATGATCAACCCTAATATTGTAAATTGGGTGACAAGTCTTGATAATACATTATTCGCTGTAGCAATTAAAGAGAATCCATCGAATTCATTCAGCCTTTCAATTTTGGGAGGATTCCTTTTGCTAAGTAATAAAACAAAAACGTCATAATGGGTTCTGAGCGAGTATAAAACATATTCATTTTTCATCGCATAAAAAAATAGAATTAAAATCAAAAAAGACAGACTTTGTTGAAACGAAATAAACAAAGTTGCAATAAAGAACAAAACCAAATGACAAAATAAATATATATTGATCGTTCTTTTTAATAATTCATATTTTGAGAATAGAATATCACTCTTTTTTATCTCATATATTTTAAAAATTTCCATCATAGAACATTCTTGTTCAAACTTAAAAATTTTTTTGTAGATAAAGCTTGTAGTGCTTATCGCTCCCTTCAGAATGGTGTGCAGCTGAAAAAACATAAAAATAAGGATAACGATGATATTATGAATATAAGGTGCCGAAGCCAATGAAATTCCTGTACTGACAGAAACTTCTCCTGTGATAAACAGGTCAAAAGGATTATTCGGTAATTCTTTTGAGTTTGCTTTTAAAGAATAGTAGTCAGCATAGGTATAATAGTGCCCCTTGTTCAATGTTTTATATAAAAAACCAAAGAAAGGCGTTTGATAATGAACTTCCTTCGTATCTTTTGAGAAAGCAAAAATGACAATACTAATGATGAATAGCAATACCACGGTTAAAGTAGCCGTGAAAATATGCATATGGCCAACAAACAAGGCTGCTTTTTTAAAAATGATAAACAAATTTGAGCTTAGAAGTATTTCTTTTGCTTGATTATTTAAATTTGTGATGGCTTTTAATTTATATCCATAAGTGGATATGTTACGTCTTGATTCATAAATGATTTGCATGAAGATGGAAGCAACGGTATAAACGAAGCAGCATAACAAAGCTTTTGTTGTCAGGTTTAGCACAATGCGGAAACCTTTATGATAAGATAGCGATTTTCCAAGTAAATGAATACAAAACAGGAGCAGTTCGAACAAAATCACAATCAATATGTACTTCGTTCCCATCCTGTGTAAATAAAAAAACACCCCAAACGGCACGATTTTGGTTAAACTTTGCACCATGCTAACCATCCAGTCAAGCAGTATAACCTTTTTCATTAAATTGTTATTCTTCCCGAGATACCTGCTAAAATGATAGACTAGGTACCTTTCATCTAACGTTTTTCTTGTTGTTAGAACAGCTTTCACTTGGTCCCCAACAGTCAGAATCAGAGCCGCTCCAATAAGAATATGCTCATGGCCCGGTAAAAAGATTTTGCTTAAACCAGAAATTAAAAATAGTGATATACAGGCTTCGAACAAGAAGCTCAATAGTATATATTTTTTCGTGCTTTTTAATTTCAAAATTTTTTTCACTAAAAATCCCCGGGTTGAGTATGTATTTATGATATATAGCATAACGAGCTTCAAAATTCCCATCAATAACAACTCCACAGTTTTAACAAAAAATGCTTTTTTAACAGCCGGGACTGCAGATCCTGGCGGTTTGAGTTTTTACCAAGCATCGCTTTCTCACAGGGCACGTTTCTTACGGCAATTCCAATGGCTTGCTGGACAAACCGGAAAAACAAAATGACAATTGCGAATTCTTATGACATATTTTTATTTTAATGAACTGGCAGTTGTTGTCAACGAAAATTTTTTTCGGTATGACCGAAATCTTTTTTCGGCATCCCGTAAGATGATAGAGGGATCCCGGACCAATTAAGATGCTTCATACTGATTTTCGGATGGAAAACTTCTGAATTGAGGGTTGTGCCATTCCCGGTTTTGCCCTTCTTTCGTTCCTAGGACATAACCGGACAAACATGTCCCTTGTCAATGGAATGATATTTTCATAACATACATTTAAGGCTGAAAAATATGGAGAAATAAATGATATTGTGGTCTTGTAACGCTTTCTAGTTGTGAGCATTCATATTTACAAAATCGAGTGCGGCATTAAAGGGAATAGTTGCACGTGGTGTAATACGTTTATTCTCAATTCAATTGTATTCCAGGTATAATATATTTTTGGAGAGAGTGATACTGATATGCCGAGATGGCAAAGAATTTTGTGGGGGATTTTTTATTTGTTATTGATACCAATTCCATTGCTCTTTTTTTATTGGGATAATATTTTAGGTTTATTGGGAGGGGCGTTTTTACTTTATTTCGGCTATTATATCTTTTTTAGAAAACCACCTTCAGTTTGAAGAGATACTTGAATGTCCAGCTTAACAACCGGAAAATAACGCAGCTTTGAATTCAGTGCTTAAAAAATCCGGGTATAACAGGAATATCGAAAAACTTTTTCGTTGACAACAGCTCATGGTTTATTAAAATAAAAAGTATCAAAAGATTTCGTGTTTAATTCGAATTCTAAATTGATCGTTTTGTATTTTGTGCAGCAAACCGTGTGTGTTTTATTTTGAATGATAAATGGGGTGGGGCGGCTGATGCAAGATAAACAATATCATTCGGAGGAGGTGCCTTTACAAAAAATCATAACCGCCGAAAATGTTGGTTTGTTCATAAAAACGGCCAGATTGGAAAGAGGATTGACCCAAAAAGACCTGGCCGGCGATACTTTATCCGAGAGAACGATTCGGAGGATTGAGAACGGCCAGGTATTGCCCAACCTGTTTACCTTTTTTTACATACTATACAGACTCGACTTACCCATTGAACGTTTTTTGCATTTTTTAAATCATTTGTTTTTATAGCGATTAAACACTTTCCGCGCTTGAATGAGTTGTTGCTGCCAAAAGCTATGCATCGAAAAAGTGAGAGCCACTTAGCCTGATAAAAGCAGAAAAAGCCGGCTTAAGGAACGCCGGCCCGGTCCGGTTTTATAGCAGGTGTTCAGGCTCCTCCTGGTTATCCGTGGCGATGACGACAACGCGCCCCTCGTCGAGTACTTTTTCATACTGTACGGCTTCCATCTCCGACAGTCCGAGCGACTGCATTTTCGAACGCAGTTCATCCCCTCGCTCCCTGAACAGATTGCCGACCGAATCAATGACTCCTTGTTCTTCCATGCCGACAGATCCCGTTTCCGTTGCGTCGGTTAAATCTTTTGAACGGTCTTTGTCATGCGAGAAAATATAAATATTGTCTTTCGCAAATCCTTCATTTTCAAACTCTGTTATCTTTTTCGTCGCTTCGAGCCCGTTTTCGACCACTTCTACTTTATGCACCTGTCTTCCTCCTTCCGAAAAATGATGATACTGTTTGACATTTATATAACCGCTTCCTGCCGTCCTTAAACAAAGAAAAGTTTTACAGCCGCCGGACAAGGAAACTGATAAAATGAAAGTATAGGAAAGAAAGGGGCTGTAAATAAAATGAAGGACATTTTTAAAAATGATTGGGGCCCGCTTTTAAAGGAGGAATTCCAAAAACCATATTATTTAAAATTGAGGGAGTTCCTCAAAAAAGAATATGCAACACAGCGAATCCATCCTGATATGTTCGATATCTTTAATGCTTTTCACTATACGGCTTATCGGGATGTTAAGGTTGTCCTCCTTGGCCAGGATCCTTACCACGGACCGGGCCAGGCTCACGGGCTTAGTTTTTCAGTAAAGCCGGGGGTGGATATTCCCCCTTCGCTCCGGAATATTTTCAAAGAGCTACATGACGATGTTGGATGCAGGATTCCGCAGCACGGGTGCTTGGTCAGCTGGGCGAAGCAGGGCGTGATGCTGTTAAACACCGTGTTGACTGTCAGGGAAGGGCAGGCCCATTCACACCAAGGAATGGGATGGGAAATTTTTACAGACGAAGTGATCCGGAAAATCAATGCGAAAGAAACACCTGTCATTTTTCTGTTATGGGGAAGGCCTGCGCAGAGCAAAAAAGCGCTGATCGACACCAACAAACATTTTGTTTTAACTGCTGCCCATCCAAGCCCGTTGTCCGCCCATCGCGGTTTTTTCGGGAGCCGTCCGTTTTCAAAAACCAACAATATTTTGCGCAAGTTGGAAGAAAAAGAGATCGACTGGCAGCTGCCGGAACAGGAAAAGATATAAAACGCATTCCATCGCGGAAATCCGACAATGTTCCACGTGAAACATGGCGATTTTTTTGCAAGGTATGACAGCGTTCCGCATTGTTCGGATAATTGTCCTCTGTTAAAATAAATGTAAGCAAACGACAAATGCGGGCCAGCAAAGGAAGGAAACATTGTCAGGACCGGCACCCTGCAGCCATGATGCGATCGGAAGTCATGAACCTAGCGATTACAAATTTCAGGTTGGACGCCTATGCTACAGGGAACGCATCACAGCAGCGGGATGAAAACAAATTTTCAGGCTATATAAAATGAATAAAATATCGCAGTTCTGTTGCCTTCGGAAAAAATGTCATCGTGCAAATGGAACGCGGGCTTGGGGGAAAAACTTATATTCATTGCTCATACTTTTTTGCAGTAGGCAACAGATTTCATTTATTTTATATAGAAATTAAACAGAGGTGCGGAAATGGCCATTACAACGGAAATGCTTTTGGAAAAAATGGAGCAGGAATTGGCAAAGGCAAAACAGGCAATGCCGGCGGAACAATTCAGGGAGCATATCTATGCGGTAAAAGCTTTGTGTGAAGTTTTATTGGAAAGCGGAAAGGCGGTACAGCCAGAAGAGCCATTGCCTGCCAGTCCTTCTGTGCCGAAAACGGTGCTGAAACCGGAGCCGTTGAAAATGGAAGATGGTGCAAACGGAGACTCTATTTTTGATTTTTAATCGCAAACAATTGAAACAAGCGTCCACCAAAGCGGGCGTTCCTGTCTTCTCTGCAGCTTCTTATACGGTTTGTATACCTATCATGGTATCTAGCTTTTTATCATGAACATTTATGTTGACTTGTTTTTAAGCTTCTACAGCGTTTTACATTAAAAAATGGGAGTGCATCGCATGAATATTTTTGTTTTTTTTGGAGCACTGAACGCGTGTATATCTGTTGCGCTCGGGGCTTTTGGGGCCCACGGGTTGAAAGGGATCATGGATCAGAAGTATCTGGATATTTGGGAGACCGGCGTCCGTTATGAAATGTACCATGCGCTCGGGTTGATTGCGATCGGCATTCTTTCCGGCATCCTCAAATCATCCGCACTGCTCAGCTGGTCAGGATGGTTGATGCTGATTGGCATCGTCCTTTTCTCCGGCAGCCTTTATGTTTTAAGCTTAACGAAAATCAGTGTGCTTGGTGCGATTACGCCAATCGGAGGCGTCGCGTTCCTTGCTTCCTGGATACTGCTTGCTATAGCGGCGGTAAAGTGGATGTAAGAAAAAACAGCCCGGTTTCGGAGCTGTTTTTTCTTTCGCTGATCACCGCGGCGGATAGGTTGCCAGCGGCTGACCGGCCTGCGTTGTGCTGCCATATGGGTATTCATATTCGATTTCTTCAGAGAAGACAACGTAATCAACATAGACCATCGGGATTAAATAACGCTGCCCGGTTTGCGGATCACTAAGGATGACATGGTCCCGTCCGGCAGCTTCAATAATGCCATTGAACACTTTAGCATTCCATTCCCGGTTGTTTTCAAACGTGGCGTACAGCGTGACCAGTTTTCCTTTATTCAGCCGCAAAATATTTTCAATATACGATTGTTCAAGCGGAAGCTGGCCGGGCAGGTTCTGTGAGGGTGCCTGCGCTTGCTGCCCCCCGGGAACCTGGTACGGCGGATAATATCCTCCGTAATAAGGCTGTGCGGACTGCCGGTAATAATAAGGATATCCGTATACGGGCGGTGTGTAATTGCCGTTTTCCAACTGATTTCCCCCTCCATTTTGCATATCGGTCTGCCCTGGTTTTTGTAAAATGCACAAAAAACAAGGGCATTCACTACATTTATGTGTATGCCGGCCGGAAACGGGTTATGCTTAAGATCTCTCGTGAAAAAATCCTTCCAGCAGGCTGGAAGGATTTTTCTTAACCAATATGCAAATAGGAGGTTAACCGTTCTTCGTCAAGCAGGCTGCCGACATAGAACGGGCCGAATTCTCCGTACCTTGCGCTGGCTTCGTCAAACCGCATTTCATAGACGATTTTTTTAAACTGCAGGGCATCATCGGATAATAAAGCCACACCCCATTCGTAGTCGTCAAGCCCGGTGGAACCGAGAATATATTGTTTTACCTTGCCGGCATATTTGCGGCCGATCAATCCGTGGCTTTTCATTAACTCCTTGCGTTCCTCCATTGGCAGCATGTACCAGTTGTCATTGCCTTCGCGCCGTTTATCCATCGGGTAGAAACAGAAGTATTTGGATTTCGGCAATGTCGGGTAGAGGCGCTCGCGGACACGCGGATTTTCATACGCAGACTCGTCCGCTTTCCCGCCGCGCACATAGTTGCTCAGTTCATTTACACCGATGTACGAATATGCCGGAATGGTAAAATCAGCAATCCTTAATTTATTAAAGGCTGTTTCAATTTCTTCGAGGTCTTCCAGGGCCGGCCGCATCGTCCATAAAACAAAGTCGGCTTTCTGGCCGGTGATGGTATATAAAGCATAAGCCCCTTCGTGTTTGCTTTGGATGGCATCCAGTTGCTGAAGAAATTGCCGGAATTCTTTCACCGTAGCATCCCTTTCCTCGGCAGGCAGCGCCTTCCAGCCCGCCCAGTCGAGAGAACGGAAATCATGCAGTGAGTACCAGCCGTCCAGTGTTTCTGCTGCTTCGCTCATTTTTTTCCCTCCAAATGTTTTTCTCTTCCCTTACTATAACACAGGTTAGAAAAGGGAAAAAATATTACGGCTACCGCGAAATTGTCTAAAAGAAGCCTTCTTTTGCCTTTGATTTTCCGGAAAAATGGATTATCCTTAAAATGGATACCGTAAACGAGGAGTGTTGAGCGTGAGTACATTTTTTGACGGGATAAAAGAAAAAGTGCGGGGACATAACAAAACGATTGTTTTTCCGGAAAGTTCGGATGAAAGGGTTTTAACAGCCGTCTCCCGGTTTGCAGCCGATGAAGTACTCCGGCCGGTTTTAATCGGGAACAAGGATAAAATTCAGGCAAAAGCCCAGGCCATCGGTGTTTCTGTCAAGGGCGTTACAGTGTATGACCCGGAAGACTATGCCGGTTTTGAAGAAATGGTGCAGGCTTTTGTGGAACGAAGAAAAGGCAAAGCGACGGAGGAAGATGCGCGCCAAATTTTAAAAGACGTCAATTATTTCGGCACCATGCTCGTCTATTTGAAAAAAGCGGACGGTCTGGTAAGCGGTGCCATCCATTCAACGGCAGATACAGTCCGGCCGGCATTGCAGATCATTAAAACAAAACCGGGCGTGAAAAAAGTTTCTGGCGTTTTCATTATGGTGAGGGGCGAAGAGAAATTTGTTTTCGCCGATTGTGCAATCAATATTTCACCGGACAGCCAAGACTTGGCGGAAACGGCCGTGGAGAGCGCGAAAACTGCCCGGACATTTGATATTGAACCGAGGATTGCGATGTTGAGCTTTTCAACAAGAGGTTCCGCCCATTCCGATGAGACGGAGAAAGTGGCGCAGGCAGTCCGATTGGCTAAAGAGCGCGATCCGGAGCTTGTCATGGACGGCGAGATGCAGTTTGATGCCGCGTATGTGCCGGCTGTGGCGCAAAAGAAAGCGCCGGATTCCGTGATTCAGGGGAATGCAACTGTGTTTATTTTTCCAAATCTGGATGCGGGGAATATCGGTTATAAAATGGCCCAGCGTCTTGGCGGTTTTGAAGCAGTCGGTCCGATTTTGCAAGGGCTGAATGCGCCTGTCAACGATTTGTCGCGCGGCTGCAATGCGGAAGATGTTTATCATTTGGCTTTGATTTCCGCAGCACAAAGTTTGTAAGGGAGTTGCCAGGCTTCCGGCTGTTGAATGGACAGCGGTGGGAGGAGAACTAAAAAAGAGGCTTATATAAGTTGAACAAACCAATATTATTTTTTCAGTGTTGCCAGAATCAATGTCTAACCTGATTGTAATGAATTTTGGACGCGAAAAACTTAAGTTCATTTTATTTAGGTTTTTTTCCTGGAAAGCAGCCTTCTTATCTCAACCCTATACTGAATCCCTTATATGTTTGAACCGGCTGAATCTGAACCGTGACAGCAGTCTTGTCGGTTGGTTGGACAGCATTTGTAGAAGGGCGTGTTGATTTTTTGGGAGGTGTCCGGCTGACAAATTACCGGTAATGTCTGCGTCTGGCTGCTTTGTGATTTTTTTAACAAAAACGAAAAAAGGGTGTACCGATGTGCAAAGAATGGGTACGAACGGAAAAGGGAAGTAAAGCTGTGGGACATTGCGGGGGAAAATGACCTTGGTATGTGGCCGAGGCTCTTCTTTTCCAGCTTGCACACCAGGGCTTAGAATGCTCGCCTTTTTTGGTTTGGCTTTTGGATGATGCCAAACCTTTTTTCTGGTTTATACGGCATGCTGGGCGGAGCCATTTTATAATGGAAGATTTTGGGGAGAAAAGGAGGTTGGGCTGAATTTGATGGCACCCGGAATTGGAGTGCGGCCGGGCAGTTTTTATGGGTTCAGCCCCATTGTAAAGGGATTTCGGCCGCAGCTTTTTGGTAGTCAATCCGTCATGATATGATAGTAGTAAAATAAATGGGGGAAGGATCAACATGGAAGAAGCGCTGCAATTGCTGAAGCAGCCCGAGTGGCGGGTGATGGACCAGTCCGGGTTGGGCCTGCAGTTTGAAGCGGCCCAGTCATTTGCGATGGACGACACATTGTGCACCGCTGTCGGGGCAAACGCATCCCCGGCTGTTGTCCGGACATGGGTGCATCACGACACCGTCAGCCTTGGCATTCAGGATACAAAATTGCCCTTTCTTGAGGAGGGGCTTGCCGTTCTTAAAAATAGAGGGTTCCGGTATATTGTCCGTAATTCGGGCGGGCTTGCCGTTGTTTTGGATACGGGTGTGCTGAACATTTCGCTTGTGGTCCCGGATACGGAAAAGGGGATGGATATCAACCGCGGTTACGAAGCGATGTGGAAGCTGGTCCAAATGATGTTTTCGGATTTTCCGGTTGTGATTGAAGCAGGGGAAATAGCAGGCTCGTACTGCCCGGGAAGCTATGATTTGAGCATTAGGGGGAAAAAATTCGCCGGCATCTCCCAGCGGCGGGTCAGGAGAGGGGTGGCCGTCCAGATTTATTTGTGTGTGACGGGAAGCGGCGCCGACAGGGCAGAACTCGTTCGGGATTTTTATGAGCGGGCAAAACAGGGCGCGGAGACAAAGTTGCAATACCCGTGTGTCCGGCCTGAAGTGATGGCTTCTTTGGCGGAGCTTTTACAGGAAACACTCACGGTCCAGGATGTGTTCATGCGGCTTTTGCAAACGCTGAAGACGCTGGGGAGCCGGCTTGTGTCCCGCCCGCTTTCGGAACAGGAAACGGAATGGTACGGCAAATATTATGAACGCATGCTGGAAAGAAACGCACGGTTTTTGTGAAGAATGAACGATCAAGGGCCACCTGCTGATCTGAGGAAAGACATTTTTGAAACGTGGCCGGTTGCCTGCTGTCTTTCATGTGCGAGATGAAGGACAATTTAAAGTGGCGGTAGCCCGTTTTTGTCTTTCATTGGGCGAGTGAAGGACATTTAGAGGTTGTGGCGACTTTATTTTGTCCTTCATGGGGCGGATGAAAGACATTTGGGGTCGGAGATGGTCTCTGTTTTGTCCTTCATAAAGTGGATGAAAGACATTTTGAAGCGCGGCTGGTTGGCAATTGTCTTTCATGTGCGAGATGAAGGACATTTTAAAGTGGCGGTAGCCCGTTTTTGTCTTTCATTAGGCGAGTGAAGGACATTTAGAGGTTGTGGCGACTTTATTTTGTCCTTCATGGAGCGGATGAAAGACATTTGGGCTCTGTGCTGTCTTTGATTTGTCCTTCATCGGGTGAATGAAGGACATTTTAGGGTTATGGCGAGTTTGTTTTGGTCTTCATGGAGCGGATGAAGGACATTTGGGCTCTGTGCTGTCTTTGATTTGTCCTTCATCGGGTGAATGAAGGACATTTTAGGGTTATGGTGAGTTTGTTTTGGTCTTCATGGAGCGGATGAAAGACATTTGGGGTCAGAGATGGTCTCTGTTTTGTCCTTCATAAAGTGGATGAAAGACATTTTGAAGCGCGGCTGGTTGGCAATTGTCTTTCATGTACAAGATGAAGGACATTTTAAAGCGGTGGCAATCATTTTTTGTCTTTCATCGGACGAATGAAGGACATTTTGGGGTTGAGGCGATTTTGTTTTGTCTTTCATAAAACGAATGAAAGACATTTTTAAGACGTGGCTCCAAAAAGACACTTGGACGGCGACCAAACTTTCCTTTTAGGAGCATTTCAAAAAGGCAAAAAACATTCGTGTCAGCCAAACCGACCCCCGATAGAAGTTTCAATTAGACAAAAGAACAAGCGGGTCATGTTAAACTGTCCAATTAGGATTTCCAATTGGACAAAAGATCCGCCTCTGCCATGTGTTTTGGCCCTTTAGAGTAGATCAAAAAGACAAAACGCACCTGGAAATCAGCCCAATTATCCCTTAGAACGTTTCAAAAAGCCAAAAGGCGCTTGGGGAACGTGCCAATTGTCCTTTAGAACGTTTCAAAAAGCCAAAAGGTGCTTGGGGAACGTGCCAATTGTCCTTTAGAGCGTCTCAAAAAGACAAAAGACACCTTGACAGCGTCCAAACTGTCTTTTAGAATACCTCAAAAAGCCAAAACGCACCTGGAAATCATCCAAACTGTCCTTTAGAACGTTTCAAAAAGCCAAAAGAAACCTAGCTAGCGTCCAAACTGTCTTTTAGAACATCTCAAAAAGACAAAAAGCGCCTGTGAATCAAACAAACTGTCCTCTAGAGTATCTTAAAAGCCAAAAGGCACCTAGGGAACGTCCCAATTATCCTTTCATGCAACAAAAGCCGGGAGATTGCCGGCTTGCACGCCAAACACCCATTGAGCATGCATCGCCCAATGGGTGTTTGTGTTTACTCGCCCGAAACTTATTCCGCCAGCTTTTCGAGATTGCCGTTGCGGTCCATTTTAAATTTGGTTGCCCCGGTTTCGTCTTCTTCGAAAAGGACGTATTTTCTCGCGCGGTTCATGATTTTCATCAAGGTTTCGTAGTCTTCCTGCATGGTAACCGAACCTTCTTCGAGCTCTTCGACGCGTTTTTTCAATTCTTCCGTTTCCTTTTTCAATTCCTGGTTTTCGTGCTTCAATCTTGCATTCTCACTTTTTAAAATCGTGCTTTGGAATTGCGTATTGTTCAAGTATTGCAGATAGCTGATGACCTTGACAAGGCTCATTTCCCCGCTGTTTTCGGCCGCCTGGGAAACTTGAGGGCTGCTGTTTTCAGCTTCTTCCCCGTCCGGAGCAGGTTGTTCCGGAAATTCAGCAAGCGGTATTTCGCCAATTTCCTCGAGTGTTGGAACCGGCGGCTGGTACAGCAGTTTCTTTTTCCCGCCCTGGTCTTTTCCAAGCAGGCGCTGGCGTTGTTTGCGCTGTTTTTTTGCAAGCTGCAGCGCCTGTTCGTAGTTATGGCGGACAACCGCATTCCAGCGGAAACCGCAGGCGGCGGATGTACGGTTCAGCTTATCGCCGACTTCCTCAAATGCATTCAGCTGCGTGCTTCCTTCGCGCACGTGGCGGAGCACTGTTTCCGCCAGCAACAAATCATCTTCTTCGCTCCACGCATCTTGACGTGATTTCATTCTCATTACCCCCAAAATGTAAATTTTTTGTTTGTACTAAGAGAATGGACAAAAAACACGTAATTTATACCAATATGGTAAAAAAATAATAGAATTTTAGCGCGCAAACGGATTTTTGCTTGTAGCAACACAGTCGGGAGGCACACGAGAGAAGCCAAAATGCCCATTTGGGTTGCCTAGGCAAGGATTCTGGTGGCTTTAAATGCAAAGGTTTTAAAAAATGCAGCCATTGCAACCTGATACAACAGATAGAAAGGGCAGCATCCCGCATTTTCACGGATACGCCCTTTTAATGCAGCCGTTGATACCTGGTTCAACGCATGGAAAGGGCGGAGTCCCGCATTTTCGCAGATGCGCCCTTTTATTGGGATTTTAAAAAAAAAACAAACTTTTCAATCGACCTCCACATTTTAAAAGCTGCCTATCCGCATATTACAAGCCTTTTTTTCTCGCACCTGTCCCGGTATAATAGAATTACGACATCAGGAAGAGGGTAAAGCATGGAATACGCCAAACTTAAGCTCAGTGAGGAAAAAGTGTTTAAAGACCCTGTCCACCGCTATGTCCATGTGCGTGACCGGGTGATCTGGGACTTGATCGGAACAAAAGAGTTCCAGCGATTGCGCCGGATCCGGCAGCTCGGCACGACTTACCTGACTTTCCACGGGGCGGAACACAGCCGTTTCAGCCACTCACTCGGCGTCTATGAAATTGTCAGGAGAATTACAGATGATGTTTTTAAAGACCGGGTGAATTGGAACGGAAAGGACAGGCTACTGTCGCTTTGCGCTGCGCTTTTGCACGATCTTGGCCACGGCCCGTTTTCCCATTCGTTTGAAAAAGTGTTTGGCATGGACCATGAGGAGTTTACAAGGCAAATCATCCTCGGGGAGACGGAAGTCAATGAAGTATTGCGGCGGGTCGGCAGAAATTTCCCGAAAAAAGTGGCGGAAGTGATTGCGAAAACTTCAGAAAACAAGCTGGTGGTCAGCCTGATTTCAAGCCAGCTTGATGCGGACCGGATGGATTATTTGTTGCGCGATGCGTATTATACAGGGGTCAGCTATGGCCATTTTGACATTGAACGGCTGCTCCGCGTCATGCGCCCGCATGAAGACCAGGCTGTTTTTAAATACAGCGGCATGCATGCGGTCGAAGATTATATTTTAAGCCGTTACCAAATGTACTGGCAAGTGTATTTTCACCCGGTGACAAGAAGCGCGGAAGTGATTTTAACAAAAATTTTGCACCGCGCAAAAACGTTGTACGATGCCCGTTACCCGTTCAAACACGGGCCCAGCCATTTCCAGTCGCTTTTTGAAGGTAGACTCAGCCTGAATGATTATTTAAAGCTGGATGAGCACGTCATGCTGTATTATATTGAAGTTTGGCAGGAAGAAGATGACCCGGTTTTGCGGGACCTTTGCGCCCGCTTTGTAAACCGGAATCTGTTTAAATACATTGAGTTTGACCCGGCAAAAGAATTTAAGGTGCACAGCCGGCTTGAAAAGCTTTTTGCAGAAGCCGGGATCGACCCGAACTATTATTTAGTCATTGATTCGTCTTCAGATCTTCCGTACGATTTTTACCGGCCGGGCGAGGAAGGGGAGCGGCTGCCGATCAATTTGCTGATGCGAAACGGTGACCTGAAAGAATTATCAAGGGAATCGGATATTGTGGACGCGATTTCGGGGAAAAGAAGGACGGATCATAAATTGTATTTTCCGCTTGATTTGATCGAAGACGAAACGACACACGGGGAAAAGAAAAGGGAAATTGCTGCTTTGCTGAAACTGCCCCGGAGTTCGGAAATTTAGTCAGGAGTGAATGGTTTGTGTTAGAAGATCATGTAAAAATTATGGGTGCGCTTGCCATAAGCGGAGAGATTGTCGGGCGTAAAAAGCTGCAAAAAATGATTTATATTGCAAAAAAATTATCTTTCCCGTTTCAGGAAAAATTCGAGTTTCATTTTTACGGCCCGTATTCTGAAGAGTTGACGCTCAAAGTAGAGGAGCTGACCAACCTCGGGTTTGTAAACGAAGTAAAAGAGAAAAAAGGCGGATATGTCCAATATCGGTATACGGTAACAGACGAAGGCCGGGAATTTCTGGAAATGTACGAACCGGATCTGCCAGGGCTGGATGCGTGCCTGGCAGAAATGAACGGGCAAAATGCGCGTTTCCTTGAGCTCGTTTCAACCGTCATGTATTTTGATATGCTTCCGAAAGAGGAAGTAAAGGAGAAAATCTTTACATTAAAGGCGAAGCAGCGTTATACGGAGGAGGAAATCAACGAGGCGTACGATTACATAGAAAAATTGAAAAAAATCGCCAGGCCCGTCCAGCAGGCTTAGCGATTTTTCATCCCCTATTCGTCGCTTTTGCGGACGCCGCCTATGGCATAATGGTTTTTTGACATTTCTTCAATGAAAACGGTAATGTTTTCTTTCGGGGCGTCTACGGTTTCGCTGACTGCGGCCGTTACTTTTTCGACCAGCGCTTTCTTTTGCTCGTCTGTACGGCCTTCCAGCATTTTGACGGTTACATATGGCATGCGGGTGCATCTCCTTTTATATGATTTCATAAAAATTGTAAAGTCTTTTTTGCCCGCCTGCAAGTGGCACTTTTAAAACAAGTGAATACCGAATGAAAATTTTGTATACTATAGTCAATATATTGTTTTTAAAGGAGACCGGTACGTGGAACAATTACAACAGTTTTTGGCATATCCGTTGAGGGATATCCCGATTGTCGCGGCGGTGTTGATCATTGCTTTTACCGTCCATGAATTTTCCCATGCTTATACGGCTTATCTGTGCGGCGACCCGACTGCCAAACGCGAGGGACGGCTGACATTGAACCCGGCGCAGCATATTGACCCGCTCGGCGCGCTGCTTATTTTTGTCGCCGGCTTCGGCTGGGCGCGCCCTGTCCCGGTAAACCGCTACCATTTCAAAAATCCGCGCCTGGCAGGGGTGGCGGTATCTTTTGCGGGCCCTGCCAGCAATTTTTTGATGGCGTTTATCGGGGAAATCATCTTTTATGTGCTGGTGGCAACCGGGCTTGGCGCAGGCCTGCCATGGTTTGTCCTTTCCTTTTTCAATTATTTTGTCTGGCTGAATCTCGTATTGTTTATTTTTAATTTAATTCCGCTTCCGCCGCTGGACGGGTACCGGATCATAGAAGATTTGGTTTCGCCGGGGGTACGGGCAAAATTGACGCAGTACGAGCAGTACAGCATCGTTGTATTTCTGGTCCTGCTGGTCACGCCGCTTGGCCGGTATACGATCTCGCCGCTGCTTAACAGTGCGGTTCCGTCGATTATGAAGGGATTCCAGACCATTGTTTCCGTATTCGGATAGATTGCCATTGAGAGAAAGGGGATGTGCAAGATGGCTAAAAAAAAGAAAAAGGCAGAATTTAATATTATTAAAAATGCGCCGACTGACGGCCATAAAAGTTTTGGCACCGGGGCGCTGAACCTTGAAAATGTCTCGCCGGTGATCATTGATGTCAATGAAGGCACGGCGGTTGTCGATATTGGGGCGATGCATGCAAGGAGCGCCGTGGAAAAACGGGTGAGATTTTTCCCCGACCGTTCGGAAGTCCCGGAAGAGGGGGCAAAACCGTACTGGCTTGTGTGGGTGACAATTGAACGCGGCGAAAACGGCCCTTATTATCACGGGGTGACAGCCTGCGAAATGGTGGTCAACAAGGAAAAACGTCGCGGCTACAAATCGCTGCCGGAACATGTCAACCGCCTCGACAAGTCGATGAAGGGCCATATCATTGTAGACCATATGGATGACCGGTCCAAGAAGGTGCTGGCGGATTTCTTAAAAGGCCACAGCAGCGAGATGTGGGATTTATCCAGCGATGAATTGAAAGAAGCATTAAAGGCCTGACCCCGTGCATTTTGGTGCGAGGAACCGGCCGGAATTTCAAGATGGATTGAAAGAGCAGGAAAGGCCTGACCGCAAAGCGGCCAGGCCTTTCTTTTTGCTATTTTTAGAAAAACGGGAACAGTTTTTCAAGCCAGTTACGGTGCTTTTTCGGATACAACTCATTTTCTCCTGCTGCGGGATGTTTGCTGCAGGGCTCGGCCGGTTCGGTACCGGATATAAAGTATGTCAGCCTTGCCACCGGGCAGTTTTCGGTTGCAATTTTCCCGGTTTCAGGATCGATTTCAACGCCGGTTACGCCTTTGGGCGGCTTAAACTCCGCGGCAGGGCGCCCGGCAAGTGCTTTTTCCATAAACCGGGCCCATATTTTTTTGGCGTACATTTTGTCGGCGGCCAACGTGATTTCCTGCCCGTTGTCGTATCCGACCCAAACGCCTGACACAAGCTGGGGCGAAAACCCGATCATCCAACTGTCCGTGTTGGTGGAGCCGGATTTGCCGGCGTACGGGCGGGTGAGGCTTTTGACAATGGAGGCGCCGGTGACACGGGCATAGCCGTTCAGGCGCTTGTCAAACATACCGGTCATCATTTGCGAGGTGACAAACGCCGCCGCTTTGTCCAGCACTCGTTTTTTCTCATGTTTGTCGTATGCATACAGGACGTGACCTTTATAATCTTCCACTTTTGTGATGAAAACAGGCCCGTTTTGAGTGCCGCCGTTTGCAAGCAGGCTGTAGGCGTTCACCATATCGAGCAGGTGCACGCCGGATGTGCCGAGCGCAAGTGACGGCACTTTTTCCATCGGGGTTGTAAGGCCAAATTGTTTTGCGGTTTGAACGAGCACATCCTGCCCGAGCAGCAAATGGGTTTTCACGGCGTAAATATTATCTGAAACGGCGAGCGCCTGCATCATCGTAATGTCCCTATTGGCATATTGGCTGTTGAAATTATGCGGCCTGTATGAAGATCCGCCCGGCCGGAAAACGGTCGGTTCGCTTTTGAGCATCGTTGCCGGCGTGAATCCGTGGTTCAATGCAGCATAATAAAGGAGCGGCTTCATGGTGGAACCGGGCTGGCGCGTTGCCTGTGTGGCGCGGTTAAAGGAACTTTCCGCATAATCGCGGCCCCCGGTAAGTGCGGTTACGAAGCCGTTTTTCGGATTGATTGCCGCAAAACCGAGCTGGATTTGCGAAGATGCCGGAATGATTTCCTTCACTGTTTCTTCGGCAATTTTTTGCTGCTTCACATCAAGGGTGGTATATACTTTTAATCCCCCGAGCGCAATCGTCCGGTCATCAAACCCGAGTTTTGTTTTCAGCTGTTTTTTCACAAGGTCCTGGAAATAAGGGGCGATCCGGTTTGTATCCGGATCCGCTTTTTGCATGATTTTTACCGTTTCATTGGCGGCCGCTGTTGCTTGTTTTTTTGTAATATAGCCGTTTTTCACCATCGATTGCAAAACAGCAAGCTGCCGTTTTTTCGCTTTTTCCGGCGAAATAACAGGGGAGTAGACTCCTGGGCCGTTCGGAATCCCGGCAAGCATGGCGGCTTCGGCAAGCGTCAGCTGTTTGGCGCTTTTTCCGAAATAGTACCGGCTTGCGGCTTCAATTCCGTATTTTCCATGTCCGTAATTGATCGTATTTAAATAGCCTTCCAGAATCCGGTCTTTACTGTAGCTGGACTCGAGCCGGATCGTGTAGAACGCTTCCTTTAATTTTCTTTCCCATGTTTTATCGAGCGTTAAAAACAAGTTGCGGGCGTATTGCTGGGTAATGGTGCTTGCACCCTGCACCTTTCCCATTGCTTTCATATCGGCAGCGACCGCCCCGGCCATGCGCCGGTAATCAAAACCGTGGTGATGGTAAAAGTTGCGGTCTTCGATTGAAATGGTCGCGTCAATAGCGTTTTCGGAGATGCCGTCAAGCGGCACCCAGTATCTTTGCTGGCCGCTGTTCGACTCGCCGATTTGTTTGCCGTTTTGTGCATAATACAGCGTTGATTGCGGCACGGACAGCGGCGGCGGACCGAGAATTTTTGCATACAGATAGACAGCTGCCGTTAAGACGGACAGCAGGATGGCGAAAGTAATCAGGGCAAACAGCATCAGGCGCAGGCCCCATTTGGCTTTCCGGATCTTTGGTGTTGTCTGTGTCTCCATCATCCGCACCTCTTTTTCTCCTTATTTCCTTAGTATTTAGTAAGAAAGGAAATTTTAAACACCAGAACCGAAAAAAGGATACCGAAGAGAGTGGGCCCGCTGTAAAAAGATTCTTGCTTTTTTTCGGAATTTCACTATACTTTTTCCATGTGTCGGAAATTGTGAAAAAGAGGAGAAAAAGATGAGATTTGATGAAGCTTATTCAGGCCATGTTTTTATCGGGGCAAGCCCTGATTATGAAAAAAGCCGGGTGGTGCTTTACGGCATGCCGATGGACTGGACAGTCAGCTACCGCCCGGGTTCAAGGTTCGGTCCGGGGCGCATCCGGGAAGTTTCAATCGGGCTTGAAGAATACAGCCCGTATCTTGACCGGGAACTTGCCGAAATCAGCTATTTTGATGCCGGCGATATGCCGCTGCCGTTCGGCAATCCGCAAAAAAGCCTCGATATGATTGAGGATTATGTTGGGACATTGCTCGGCGACGGGAAATTTCCGTTCGGCCTCGGCGGCGAGCATTTGGTGACATGGCCGGTGATCCGCGCCGTTTATAAAAAATACTCGGATCTTGCTGTCATTCATTTTGACGCCCATACCGATTTGCGCACGGATTATGAAGGTGAGCCGCTTTCGCATGCGACGCCGATCCGGAAAACGGCGGAGTTGATTGGACCTCGGAATGTGTATTCATTCGGTATCCGGTCCGGCTTGAAAGAGGAATTTGAATGGGCGGAAAAAAACGGCATGCAGATCGCAAAATTTGAAGTGCTTGAGCCGCTCAAAAAAGTGTTGCCGGCGCTTTCCGGCCGCCATGTGTATGTAACGGTCGATATTGATGTGCTCGATCCGGCTTTTGCGCCGGGGACAGGGACGGTTGATGCCGGCGGGATCACCTCAAAAGAACTGCTGGCATCGATTCATGCAATTGCCCGTTCTAACGTGAATGTCATCGGTTGTGATCTTGTTGAAGTGGCGCCTGTATACGACCATTCTGAGCAAACAGCCAATACGGCTAGCAAGCTCGTGCGCGAAATGATGCTTGGCTGGGTGAAGTAACGGAAAACCCGGCACCTGCCCCCGCAGCCGGTGCCGAGTTTTTAAAGTGAAGCTTGCGGGAGAGCAGCTTCGTTATATATGATAAAATAAGGAGAGTACGCATATTATTTTTCCGCCGGAAAGGTTATAATGGATGAAATAAAGGATGTGGGAAAATGGCGGAGAAAACCGTTTCTTGCCCAGTAAAAATACATATGACCACGGAGATTTTCCAGGAAGAAGCGGAAAAGATCGAACTGGTTTTGTTCGGCCATTATTATGAAAAAGGCGGTTCGGCCTATTTAAAGTACGAGGAAGTGCAGGAAGCCGGCAAAATTCATACGGTTGTCAAAGTGGCAAATGGTAGGGCGCTTGTAATGAGAAGCGGTGCGGTCTCCATGCGGCTTGATTTGCGTGAAGGCTCAAGGCGCCCGGGGACTTACGAAAACGGCTATGGCCAATTCCCGATTGAAGCGGCGGCAGATGAGATTGTGCACACGCGCACAGGCTCGCTTTCCGGGCAGCTTTCCCTCGGATACAGGCTTTATATGCATGGGGATTCGGTCGGTACATATAAAATGAAGATCCATTATGAGGAGGTACAAGCAGCAAAATGAACATTGCGGAACAAATGCAGGAAACGCTGAAAACGGAAATCAAAGAAGCGGTGATGAAAACCGGCTTGGTTGCGGAAGCGGATATTCCGGCTATTGTGCTGGAAAAGCCAAAAGAAAAAGCACACGGCGATTATGCTGCAAACATTGCCATGCAGCTTGCGCGGACGGCAAAAAAAGCACCCCGCCAGATTGCGGAAGCGATTGTCGAACATATCGACAAATCGAAAACTTCGATTGAAAAAGTGGAAATTGCAGGCCCCGGCTTTATCAATTTTTATTTGGACAATACGTATTTGACCCGGCTGATCCCTTCTATTCTTCACGATGGCGCCGATTATGGCCGTTCAGATGCCGGCGGAGGTAAAAAAATCCAGGTCGAATTCGTATCGGCGAACCCGACCGGCGATCTCCACCTCGGACATGCGCGCGGTGCCGCTGTTGGTGATTCACTGTGCAATATTTTAGAAAAAGCAGGGTATGAGGTGACCCGTGAATACTATATCAACGATGCCGGCAACCAGATCCACAATTTGGCACTGTCAGTCGAAGCGCGCTACTTCCAGGCGCTCGGGATTGAAAAGGAAATGCCGGCAGATGGCTATTACGGGCAGGATATTATTGACCTTGGAAAGAAACTTGCCGATGAATACGGCCGGAAATTTGTGGACACGGATGAAAAAACGCGTTACGAATTTTTCCGCCAGTACGGCCTTGATTACGAAATGGCCAAACTGAAAAAAGACCTTGAAGATTTCCGCGTTCGTTTTGATGTCTGGTATTCGGAAACGTCTCTTTACAAGAGCGGGAAAATCGACGAAATGCTGAAGCTGATGCGCGAAAAAGGCCATATTTATGAAAAGGACGGGGCAACGTGGTTCCGCTCGACGGCTTTCGGCGACGACAAAGACCGCGTGCTCATCAAAAACGACGGGACTTACACGTATTTGACCCCGGATATTGCTTACCATAAAGATAAATTTGACCGCGGATTCGATACGTTGATCAATATTTGGGGCGCCGACCACCACGGCTATATCCCGCGGATGAAAGCGGCCATGGAAGCGCTCGGTTATAACAGCGACAATCTTGAAGTGGAGATCATCCAGCTTGTTCACTTGTATAAAAACGGCGAAAAAATGAAAATGAGCAAGCGGACCGGAAAAGCGGTCACGATGCGTGAACTCATTGACGAAGTCGGGCTCGATGCAACCCGGTACTTCTTTGCGATGAGAAGTTCGGATACGCATTTGGACTTTGACCTTGACCTTGCTGTTTCAGAGTCCAATGAAAACCCGGTTTACTATGCACAATATGCCCATGCCCGTATTTGCAGCATTTTGCGCCAGGCGGTAGAAAAAGGGTTTGCGCCGGATACAGATGCCCATGCCGACTTTTCCGTGATCCGGTCTGAAAAAGAAACGGATGTCCTGAAAAAACTTGGAGAATTCCCGCAGGTGATTGCAGAAGCGGCCGAAAAGCGGATCCCGCACCGCATTACCAATTATATTAACGAACTTGCGGCCAACTTCCACAGCTTTTACAATGCTGTGAAAGTGATCGACCCGGCGCATGCGGACGCTACCAAAGCGCGCCTTGCCCTCGTGAAGGCCGTGCAAATAACGCTGAAAAATGCGCTCCAGCTGATCGGCGTTTCCGCACCGGAAAAAATGTAAAGAAAAAAGCCGTCCCCATCCGTTTGCGGGTTCAGGGGCGGCTTTTTTTGGTGCGCAATGGTTTATTGGGTTTAAGGAAAGCAAAATGGGATACAAGCAGCAAGATAGCGTTCAGCTGCATGCCTGGGGTTCAGTGATGGCTTTTAAAAGGGCATGTGATACAAGCACGGCAAGATGGTATTCAAGGACGGCCAAAACGTTGGTTTAGCTGTTAACCACCTATTGTGCCTGGCAGTGCCCCAGTCCTCCTAAGGAAATTTTTTCTGATCGCGTCGACTGGCTCAGAGCCGGTCTTTCATCACAAAAATCCTTCAATTGCCCTCACACCCCATTCGGCCAGCCTCGTTGCCAATCCGGGGCGGTTCAGGCCGTCTGCTGTAAGAGGGACAGCGTGGCGCATATCTTCCTTTACGACCGCACACATTTTTTGGATAAACGCATTGTCGTATACAAGACAGTTGACTTCAAAGTTTAAACGGACACTGCGCCGGTCAAAATTAGCCGTTCCGATGTCACAGATGGTCTGGTCAATGATCATAATTTTCGCGTGATAAAATCCGGGCTTGAACAAATGAATGTTTGCGCCATTATCAAGCAGCTGCCGGAAATAGCGGCTTGCGGCCTCTTTGACAAGCGGATGGTCCGCTTTATCCGGGGCGAGCACTGTGACGTTTACGCCGCGCACTAAAGCCTGCACCAGTTTTTTGTGGATGGCCGGAGTCGGGATAAAGTAGGGGGAACCGATAAAAATCGATTCGCGGGCTTCCTCAATCAGGCTGCAAACCAGACGTTCAAGCTCATCGCCCGCAGTCGGGATGATCCGGTGGCGGCATCCGCTTTTCTCCTCATGGGGAGAGAGAGGCGTTCTAAACGGCATATTTTCCCCTGTAGCCGTTTCCCAGTTTCTGATAAATTCCTGCTGCAAGTCGCGGATACTTCCGCCGGTTAAGCGGAAATGGTAATCCCGCCAAGGAGAAAGCGACTTGTTGCCATCGATATAATCTTTTCCTACATTGAAACCGCCAAGATAGCCTGTCTCCCCATCAATGACAGTTATTTTTCGGTGGTTCCGCTGCTGGAGCGTGTAAAAGAAAAAAGGGAATTTCGGCCGGTTGCTGAAGGCAAACGAGGCGCCAGCGTTTTTCAGCTGGGCAATCATCTGTTTTGTGACCTTCCGGCTGCCCGCCCAATCGAGCAATACTTTTACTTCTTTCCCTTCACGCGCTTTTTTTGCGAGCAGGCTGAAAAATTCACGGCTGATTTCATCATTTTTTACAATATAAAACAGGACGTATACGCTTTTTTTGGCATGAAGGATATCGGAAAAGTAGTGGGGAAACAGATCTTCTCCGCTGGTAAAAACAGTAAAATCCCCGTGCCGTACGGGATATTGGTGCTGTTTGCAATGTTTGCAGAAATGCCTTTTCCCAAGCGTGTAATCGGTGAAAAGCCAGATGATGAGTAGGATGATGGCAGAAAGGAATAAGAGCAAAACCATATCTTTTTTCCCCGCTTCAATCGATTTTTTCCGTGGCTGAGTCGTATCTTTATTCTTCCCCAAATGCGGCCGATTCTACTTACAAAAGCCGGAAACAGGCACAAAGAAATAAAAAAAATAAAGAAAAAAGGATTGACTGAATGCTCATTCATTATATAATATAGGTAAGCAAGATTCGGAAAATTACCTGCTTTTTTGTGCGAGCATAAATGAATGAAGGGAGCGTCGGGAGAAAAATGCACATCTTATTATGGTTGAACTGGCTGTTGTTCCTGTCTGTAACCGCTTACGGCATCGGCCTTTTTGTGTATTTGGTAAGGACAAGGATCCAGTATATCAAGTTGGGGAAAAAACAGGAATTCGACAACAATGTCAAGGCGCGGCTCAAAAAAATATGGGTATACGTTTTCGGACAGAAAAAACTGCTCAAGGATAAAAAGAGCGGCGCCATCCATGTGATGATGTTTTACGGGTTTATTCTCGTCCAGTTCGGCGCGATTGATTTCATATGGAAGGGGCTTGCGCCGGGTTCACACTTGCCGCTCGGGCCGCTTTACCCCGGATTTACTTTCTTTCAGGAAATCGTCACGCTCGTCATTTTATTTGCGGTCGGCTGGGCGTTTTACCGCCGCTACATTGAGAAGCTCGTCCGCTTAAAACGTGATTTTAAAGCGGGGCTTGTGCTCATCTTTATCGGCGGGCTAATGGTTTCTGTCCTGGTCGGGGGCGGCATGGAAATCATTTGGCACTTTGAGGAGCCGTCATGGACGGAACCGGTGGCAGCCGGGATTGCAGCGGCCTTTCATTGGATCGGGCCAACTGCAGCGGCTGTTGTGTTTTACGTGGCATGGTGGATCCATCTGTTGCTGCTGCTTACTTTCCTTGTCTATATTCCGCAGTCAAAGCATGCCCACTTGATTGCAGGGCCTGCGAATGTGTATCTAAACCGGCTCGGGGATACCGGGAAATTACGGCCGATCGATTTTGAAGACGAATCGCAGGAAAGTTTCGGCGTCGGCAAAATCGAGGACTTCACGCAGCTTCAGCTTGTCGATCTTTACGCCTGTGTGGAATGCGGCCGCTGCACGAATATGTGCCCGGCAACCGGAACAGGGAAAATGCTTTCACCGATGGACTTGATCATTAAATTAAGGGACCATTTGACCAACTACGGCGCGGCCGTTACGTCTAAAGCACCGTGGGTTCCGGCATTTGCTTTTGCCAACACGACAGGTAACCGGCTCGCCCGGGAAAGTGCAACCCGCGGGGCGGAAGAGGCAGCTGCAGCACTCGATTATAATCCGAGCCTGATCGGCGATGTCATAACAGAAGAAGAGATCTGGGCATGCACGACTTGCCGGAATTGCGAAGACCAGTGCCCGGTTATGAACGAACATGTCGATAAAATCATCGATTTGCGGCGCTATCTCGTTTTGACGGAAGGAAAAATGAAACCGGATGCACAGCGGGCGATTCAAAATATCGAACGTCAGGGCAATCCTTGGGGGCTGAACCGGAAAGAGCGCGAGTCGTGGCGTGAAGGGCGCGAAGATATCGAGGTCAAGACGGTCAAAGAAATGAAGAAAGCAGATGAGGAATTCGAATATTTATTCTGGGTCGGATCAATGGGGTCTTACGACAGCCGCAGCCAGAAAATCGCGCAGTCGTTTGCGAAACTGCTGAATGAAGCGGGCGTGAAATTCGCCATTCTCGGCAACAAGGAGAAAAACTCCGGAGACACGGCACGCAGGCTTGGCAATGAGTTTTTATTCCAGGAACTGGCCGGCCAGAACATCGCCGAGTTTACAAAGAACGGCGTGAAAAAAATCGTGACGATCGATCCGCATGCATACAATACATTTAAGAAAGAATATAAAGATTTTGGCTTTGAAGGGGAAGTGTACCATCATACCGAAGTGCTTTACGAGCTGCTGAAAGAAGGGCGCTTAAAGCCGAAATACGAAGTCAATGAAACGGTTACCTTCCATGATTCCTGCTACCTCGGCAGGTACAATGATATTTATAACCAGCCGCGTGACATTTTAAAAATGATCCCGGGCGTAAAGCTTGTAGAAATGGAACGGAACCGAGAAACAGCGATGTGCTGCGGGGCCGGCGGCGGGCTAATGTGGACGGAAGAAGATACCGGGCACCGGATTAATGTGGCGCGGACGGAACAGGCGCTTGCTGTGAATCCAACAGTCATCAGCACGGAATGCCCGTACTGCCTGACAATGCTTTCTGATGGCACAAAAGCGAAAGAAGTGGAAGACACTGTGAAAACCCTGGATGTCGCTGAAATTCTGGAACGTTCGGTCTGCGGGGCGCCGGGTCAGACGGCTGCAGTTTCTTAAGCGGGTGATGCCGCTGCGAAACGGATGCACGGCAGGAAAAACAGTTGTATTTAAACCGGCAAATCATCTGCGCAAAAACGGCGGGGAACGGATATGTAAAAGTTTGGGTAGATTCTCCGCCGTTTTTTTCGCAGATCGTACAGGAAAACAAATGTTTTGGAGAATGAAGGGTTCACGCAAATTGCTGGCGCTTTTCATAAATCACACAGTGTGGCAAGGCTCACTGCTGTTTGGCAGCGAATGGCAAAGGGCCATGAATGAAAGATGATTGAGCGTTCGCTCGATTGGGAGGCGCTTTTCGTTCATACGAGGCTCGCCACAATTTTAGCAACGAATGGCAAAGGAACGATGAATGAACGATGATTAGCGTTCGCGCAAATGGCCGGCGCTTATCATAAATCCATTGTAAAAGGGGAGAAGTTGGTTGAACACGGTGATCATCGATGGGGCGCGTACGCCATTTGGGAAATTCGGGGGAAAACTGGCTGCACTTCCGGCGTCCGCGTTAGGCGGGATTGCGATCCGGCATGCATTGGAAAAAGCAGGCGTTGAAAACGGGGAAGTAGATGAAGTGATTATGGGGAATGTCCTGCAGGGCGGCCAGGGGCAACTCCCATCCCGGCAGGCGGCAAGGCACGCCGGCATTCCGTGGCATGTCAAAACGGAAACGATGAATAAAGTGTGTGCTTCCGGCATGAGGAGCGTGACCATGGCGGACCAGATCATCCGCTCGGGAGACGGGGAAGTTATTGTAGCCGGCGGGATGGAGTCGATGTCGAACGCGCCTTACTTCCTGCCCAAGGCAAGATGGGGATTGAAAATGGGCGATGTCCAGCTGAAAGACATGATGACCCATGACGGACTCATCTGCGCATTTTCCGGCGTCCATATGGGCACATACGGAAACCGTACGGCGGAAGCGTTCGGGCTGACCCGCGATTTTCAGGACCGCTGGGCATTAAGAAGCCACCAGAAAGCATTGGAAGCGATCCATTCCGGCAAGTTTGCCGAAGAAATTGTTCCGGTAGAAATCCCGCAAAGAAAAGGTCCTGCACTGCTTGTTGAACAGGATGAGCCGCCGCGCGCGGATACGACGCTTGAAAAACTGTCCCAGCTGCCGCCTGCTTTTGACAAAGACGGCACCATTACGGCCGGCAATGCACCAGGCGTGAATGACGGGGCAGCAGCACTCGTGTTAATGAGCGCTGAACGGGCTGCAAAAGCAGGATTGGAACCGCTTGCAAATATTGTGGCGCATGCAGAAGTGGCGGTGGAAGCGCAGCATTTTCCGCAGACACCAGGGCTTGTGATCAACGAAATCTTGAAAAAAACAGGAAGAAAGCTCGATGACATTGATTTGTTTGAAATCAATGAAGCATTTGCCGCAGTGGCGCTTGCCAGCAGCAAAATCGCACAACTCGATTTGGAAAAGGTGAATGTAAACGGCGGCGCGGTTGCGTTAGGCCATCCGATCGGCGCAAGCGGCACGCGCATTATTTTAACCCTTGCATACGAGCTGAAACGGCGCGGCGGCGGGACCGGAATTGCAGCCATCTGCTCCGGCGGCGGCCAGGGTGATGCCGTCATGATCGAAGTGCAATAAAACTTCAACGTGTATGACCACCCGGAAAAGGGGGCCTTATCATGGATTTTCATTTTACGGAAGAACAGCTTTTGCTAAAGAAAACCGTACGGGATTTTGCGGAAAACGAAATTTTGCCGGCTACGGGCGACATGGAGCGCGGCGTGTTCCCGCGTGAAATACTTGGAAAAATGGCAACCCTTGGTCTGATGGGCATCACCATTCCGGAAACATATGGCGGTGCGGGACTGGATTTTACTGCTTACGTTCTGGCTGTTCATGAACTGTCCAAAGCCAGCGCGACGATCGGCGTCATTCTTTCCGTCCATTCATCCGTTGGGACCGCGCCGATTTTATATTTCGGAAGCGAAGCGCAAAAACAAAAATATTTGCCAAAGCTTGCAAGCGGGGAGTACCTGGGGGCTTTTTGCCTGACGGAAGCCGAAGCGGGGTCAGATGCGAAAAATTTGAAAACAAGAGCGGTAAAACAGGGCAGGCATTATGTGCTCAATGGTTCAAAAATGTTCATTACAAACGGCGGCGAGGCGGATACATATATTGTATTCGCCCGCACGGAAGACGGAAACATAACCGCTTTCATTGTTGAAAAGACCATGCCGGGTTTCCGGGTCGGCAAGGACGAGAAAAAAATGGGGCTTCACGGGTCAAAAACCGTCCAACTTCACTTTGAAAATCTGCAAGTTCCGGCTGAGAACCGGCTTGGGGAAGAAGGGGAAGGATTTAAGATCGCGATGGCGGTGCTGGATGCCGGCCGGATCGGGATTGCGGCCCAGGCCCTCGGAATTGCGGAAGGCGCATATGAACGGGCGCTTCAATACGCAAAAAACCGGCGCCAGTTCGGAAAACCCATCCATGCATTTGAGGGAACCGGTTTTAAACTTGCCGACATGGCAACAAACATTGAAGCCAGCAAACTACTTCTCTACCGGGCAGCCTTTTTGCGGAGCAACGGTCTCGACTGCAAAAAAGAAGCGGCGATGGCCAAACTGCTCGCTTCGCAAACAGCTGTTGATACAGCGATTGAAGCCGTGCAAATTTTCGGCGGATACGGATACACGGAAGATTATCCGGTTGAGCGGTTCATGCGTGATGCGAAAATTACGCAAATTTATGAAGGAACAAGTGAAATTCAAAGAATCGTGATCAGCAATCAGTTATTACGGGAGAAAAGGCTATAAGTTGTCCTGGATTATACAATATTGGAGGCAGAAAAATGGACTTTCGTTTGAGTGAAGAACATGAAATGATCCGGAAAATGGTACGCGATTTTGCCGTGAAGGAAGTGGCACCGACAGCAGCGGAACGCGATGAGAACGAACGGTTTGACCGTGGCATTTTTGACCAGATGGCGGCGCTCGGCCTGACCGGGATTCCATGGCCGGAGCAGTACGGCGGGATCGGGAGCGATTTTCTGGCATACTGCATTGCGGTGGAAGAGCTGTCGCGTGTGTGCGCCTCAACCGGCGTGACCCTTTCCGCACACACTTCCCTTGCCAGCTGGCCGCTGTTTAAATTCGGCACAGAAGAACAAAAACAGAAATACCTCGTTCCGCTTGCCCGCGGGGAAAAAATCGGTGCGTACGGCTTGACGGAGCCGGGGTCGGGTTCCGATGCAGGCGCGATGGTGACAACGGCCAGGCGTGAAGGCGACCACTATGTTTTAAACGGCTCCAAAATTTTCATTACAAACGGCGGCGTGGCGGATATTTACATCGTGTTTGCCCTCACCGATCCGAAAAGCAAACACCATGGCACAAGCGCGTTTATTATTGAAAAAGATTTTCCCGGGTTTTCAACCGGCAAAAAAGAAAAGAAAATGGGCATCCGGGCTTCCACCACAACGGAAATCATTTTTGACAATGTCATAGTGCCGGCAGAAAACCGGCTCGGGGAAGAAGGACAGGGCTTTAAAATCGCGATGATGACGCTGGACGGCGGGCGTAACGGCATTGCGGCCCAGGCAGTCGGCATTGCCCAGGGCGCACTGGATGCGGCTACAGCTTATGCGAAAGAGCGGAAACAATTCGGCAAACCGATCGCAGCGAACCAGGGCGTGTCTTTCAAACTTGCCGATATGGCCACTGCAGTCGAAGCGGCAAGGCTGTTAACGTACCAGGCGGCCTGGCTTGAATCAAACGGGCTGCCGTACGGAAAAGAATCCGCCATGTCCAAACTGTTTGCCGGCGATACGGCGATGAAAGTCACAACGGAAGCCGTGCAGATTTTTGGCGGCTACGGCTATACAAAAGATTATCCGGTTGAGCGGTTCATGCGCGATGCTAAAATTACGCAAATTTACGAAGGGACGCAGGAAATCCAGCGGCTTGTTATTTCAAGAATGCTGACAAGGGACTGATGGAGAGGGGAGGCCGTTTGTGAGCCAAAAAAAGTTTGTGCCGGCATCGGTCAGGGACGAAAGGCTGATTGAAAAGCGCAGAAACCAAATGATCAATGCCGCCGTCGCGCTTTTTAAAGAAAAGGGGTTCCACCGGACGACAACGAGGGAAATTGCCAAAAAATCCGGTTTTAGCATCGGGACGCTTTATGAATATATCCGGGCAAAAGAGGATGTCCTCTATTTGGTGTGCGACCGGATTTATGATGAAGTGCGCGACAGGCTGCTTCGCATTGATGCCGGTCAGGGGACGCTTGAAAGTTTGAAACTCGCGATTGCCCATTATTTCCGGATTGTTGACGAACTGCAAGATGAAGTGCTTGTCATGTATCAGGAAGCAAAATCACTGACAAAAGAAGCACTGCCTTATGTATTAAAAAAGGAAATGGAAATGGTCGGCATATTTGAAAAAATGATTAGAAAATGCGCGGAAAACGGCGAACTTGATCTGGATGAAAAAGAGATGGAGATGCTCGCCCACAATATTTTTGTCCAGGGTGAAATGTGGGCTTTCCGCCGCTGGGCATTTAAAAAGAAGTTTACAATTGAGGATTATATCCGCCTGCAAACCCATTTGCTGTTTTCCGGCCTTGAGACAAGGGGTATGATGGCATAAATTTTTCCATCCCGGGGTTCATTTATGCGTTTTAACTTAATCCTGATGAAGACAAGGAGGATATGATGGCTGACACAGAAATTTACCGCCCGAAACATGCGGTCCGTTTTGTCACAGCGTCCAGTTTGTTTGACGGTCACGATGCTTCCATCAACATTATGCGGAGGATTTTGCAGGCAAGCGGTGCGGAAGTCATTCATCTCGGTCACAACCGCTCGGCACGCGAAATTGTCCAGGCGGCGATTCAGGAAGATGTCCAGGGCATTGCCGTTTCTTCTTACCAGGGAGGGCATCTCGAGTTTTTCAAGTATATGTATGATTTGCTCCAGGAAAACGGCGCCTCCGGGATCCGTATTTACGGCGGGGGTGGAGGCGTCATCATCCCGCGTGAGATGAAAGAACTGCATGACTACGGGATCGCGCGGATTTTTTCACCGGAGGACGGCAGAAAGCTCGGCCTTCAGGGGATGATCAATATCATGCTCCGGGAGTGCGACCATCCGACGGTAACGGAAGCGGATTTTGTAAAAGAGGTGGAGCGCTTAAGCGAAGGGCGGATCGGTTCTGTTGCCAGGCTGATTTCTTATGCCGAGAACCATTTGAACCATCAGGAAGCGCTCGCTGCCCTTGAAGCTGCGGTGCCGGCTGTGAAGAAAGCGCCGGTCGTGGGCATCACCGGTACCGGGGGAGCGGGGAAGAGCTCATTAACAGATGAACTGATCCGCCGTTTTTTGCACGACCATCCGGAAAGTAAAATTGCCGTTCTTTCGGTCGACCCGACGAAGCAAAAAACGGGGGGCGCATTGCTTGGCGACCGGATCCGGATGAACGCGATTTTCCATCCGAACGTTTTTTTGCGGAGCATGGCTACGAGGGCATCCCGTTCCGAACTTTCCCTTGCCATCCATGACGCCATCCGGATTGTAAAGGCTGCCGGCTTTGATTTGATTTTGATCGAAACAAGCGGGATCGGCCAGGGGGACGCCGAAATTACGAATGTTTCCGATGTTGCCATGTATGTGATGACGAGCGAATTCGGAGCGCCTTCCCAGCTTGAAAAAATTGATATGATCGATTACGCGGACCTCATTGCGATCAACAAATTCGAGCGGAAAGGTTCAGAGGATGCGAAAAAGCAGGTGCAAAAGCAGTACCAGCGGAGCCATCTGCTGTTTGATCAAAGCCTGGATGAGATGCCGGTATACGGTACGATTGCCAGCCAGTTTCATGATCCGGGCACAAACGCCTTATATGGCGCCCTGATGGAAAAAATCAATGAAAAGAGCGGAACGGCTTTTCGCTCGTCTTTTTCAAAAAAACAGGAAGCGGGCAACCGGCATACCATCATCCCGGCAAGCCGCAGCCATTACTTGCGGGAAATTGCAGAAACCGTCCGCCGGTACCATAAAAAGGCGGAGGCACAGGCAATGCTCGCACGGAGAATGTTTCAACTCGAAGGCGCCATTACGGCTGCAAAGGAGTCCGGGGCAGCAGAGGATGTGATCGCATCGCTTGAAGCGCTTCGTACGGAAGCGGAAAAAGGGCTGACAGAAGAATCGAAAACCCTTTTGAAAAGCTGGCCGGATGTAAAGCAAAAATACAGCGGGGAGACGGTCACTGTCAAAATCCGCAATAAAGAGATCACAACGAGGATCAGAACAACAAGCTTGTCTGGGCTCTCGATCCCGAAAGTGGCGCTGCCGGATTGGGAAGACAAGGGCGAGATTTTAAAATGGCTGTATAAAGAAAATGTGCCAGGGGCATTTCCTTTTACGGCTGGCGTTTTCCCGTTTAAGCGACAGGAAGAAGATCCGAAGCGGCAGTTTGCGGGGGAAGGGACACCGGAACGGACAAACCGGCGCTTCCATTATTTATCAAAAGATGATCCGGCAAAGCGGCTGAGCACGGCTTTTGACTCGGTAACGCTGTACGGCGAAGATCCGGATGAGCGCCCGGATATTTACGGAAAAGTCGGCGAGTCAGGGGTAAGTGTGTGCACGCTCGATGATATGAAAAAACTGTATGCGGGTTTTGACCTTTGTGCGCCTTCGACTTCTGTTTCCATGACGATTAACGGCCCCGCGCCGGTCATTCTGGCAATGTTCATGAATACGGCAATTGACCAGCAGGTGAAAAAGAAAGAAGCGGAGCTCGGGCGCGTTTTAACCGTAGAGGAATTTACGGAGGTGCGCGAAAAGACGCTGCAGACGGTCAGGGGCACCGTGCAGGCGGATATTTTAAAAGAAGACCAGGGCCAGAATACATGCATTTTCTCAACTGAATTTGCACTCCGGATGATGGGTGATATCCAACAGTATTTTATTGACCATAAAGTGCGCAATTATTATTCGGTCTCGATTTCCGGATACCATATCGCAGAAGCGGGTGCGAATCCAATTTCACAGCTTGCGTTCACACTTGCAAACGGTTTCACCTATGTGGAGTATTATTTAGGAAGGGGCATGAAGGTGGATGATTTTGCCCCGAACCTTTCATTCTTTTTCTCGAACGGGCTTGATCCGGAATATACGGTGATCGGGCGTGTTGCAAGAAGAATCTGGGCGGTTGTGATGCGCGATTTATACGGGGCAAATGAGCGGAGCCAGAAGCTGAAGTACCATGTTCAGACATCCGGCCGGTCGCTCCATGCACAGGAAATTGATTTCAATGATATCCGCACGACGCTGCAGGCGCTGATGGCCCTTCAGGATCATTGCAATTCGCTTCATACCAATGCTTACGATGAAGCGATTACGACACCGACCGAGGAATCGGTGCGCCGCGCGATGGCGATCCAGCTGATTATTACAAAAGAGCATGGATTGTCGAAAAATGAAAATCCGCTGCAAGGTTCTTTTATCATTGAAGAACTGACAGACCTTGTCGAAGCCGCCGTTTTGGAGGAATTTGAACGTATCAATGACCGCGGCGGGGTGCTCGGCGCAATGGAAACCCAGTATCAGAGGGGAAAAATTCAGGAAGAGTCGATGGAATATGAGGTCAGAAAGCATTCCGGCGCCCTCCCGATTATCGGCGTCAACACCTTCCTGAATCCAAACCCGAAAAACGAGGACGAACTGAACAATATGCAGCTTGCACGCGCAACAAAGGAAGAAAAAGATTTGCAGATCAAAAATTTGCGTGATTTCCAGGCCCGCCACAAAGCAGAAGCGGAAGCCGCACTGGAAAAATTAAAGCAAACCGCGGTTTCAGGAGGCAATATTTTCGCCGAGCTTATGGAAACCGTCAAAGTCGCAAGTCTCGGCCAAATCACCAACACCCTCTACCAAATTGGCGGGCAATACAGAAGGAATATGTGAACAGAAAGTCCCGCCGCCTTGCCCGTATCCGACAGGCAAATGTTCTGGCCGGAATAAGCTAAGGGCTTTATTACGGGCAGGTTATGCTATCCGAGGAGCCGGCTGCAAGAAGTATTGTTCTTAAAAAACTGGCAAAAATTTCGATTATACACGCGTTCTATTCATATTGCGAATGAATTAGAAAAAAGAAAGAGAAGCGAAAAGCTATTGCATCATATCACGATAGCTTTTCGCTTCTTTATTTATGTCCAAGGCGTGTTACTCATCCCTTCTAAGGAAAGAAGCAATTGATTGACGTTGTAAGGAACGATTTATTATATAGCCCCCGATAATGAGAAAACTGATTTCAATTAAAATAGACAACAGAAAATATTTAAAATAGAAAACAAGGGGATACTGACGCGGTAACATTATCAATCCAATACAACAAATTAACATACTTAAAATCATAGAGACAAAAACATAAATGAATATTTCGCTAAAAACGAGTTGCATGATGTTTCTTTTACTCATCCCAAGAGATAAGTAAATGCCCCACTGTCTCTTCTGAGTTTGATATTTGCTAAAGATCATGATCGTGACGGAAATCGCAGTGAGGATAAGAGAGACAAAAAACAAAAGCATGCCAAGCACCTTGAGATAATTATAAATTTTATTATCGTCTTTTATTAATTGAGAAGTATTCTGCACTAAGCTGCCAGGAAATGTTGACGATAAGGATTTTACTTGTTTATCAAGATTCATTTTTTCTTTATGAGAGATATCTTTTTTCGTGTAAATCTCAAGTTCATTAAACCCATGGAACAAACCGGATTTTACTGCGGTTTGAGTGTCCATCAAAATAATAAAGTCATCTTTTTTTATTTCTACAGAAGGGCTGACTCTATATTTAAATGGTTTATGAATAACATCTAGAATTTTTAACTTTTTTTGACTGGTTTTCATTCCAGTTGGCGTTTTATACAATCTGACTAAAGTCAATGTATTTCCAACTAAGATTTTATCCTCGTTTGTGTTTTTCTTGTTAACTGGATTATAAATGAATGCTTTGCCATCAAGATCTTTATATTTCTTTGGAGCCTCAATATTTTTCCAGTCGTCTTTATTGAGAAGAACGTATTTTACATCCGGAATAATAATTTTATTATTATAAGTTTTATAAGTAGAGTTTTCGTTAAAGATCCAATTGTTAATGGAAGGTGTAATCATTTTCCGATCAATTAGCGTTTCGACATCTTCCATGAATGGAGTTTTATCTATGTATAAAACCCCGGGTGTTTTTTCCAGTTTTTTTACTTCAGCTTCTGTAAAGGTTAATCCCTGGTGACTTAATACTTTTAAATTTTGTTGTGTTTTAAAGCTAAAAGCTTCTTGGGAGTTTAAATAATACTTGGATTTAAGCCCTTCCCAACTATATAAATTATCTTTTTGAATATAATTTGTAAATGTGAATGTTAAAGATGAAAAGCATAAAATTAATACAGTAAGGTAGAATTGCTTCGGATTCGAAAATAATTCTTTCACTAATAATTTTCCATAGCTAGAATGAAAGCCTTTAAAAACGCTTTTATATCGTTCGCTGAAACTTACACGATTTTGCTGGTTCAATAGTTCTTGTACATGTAATGTGCCGGACTCCTTAACATTTTTAAGGAATAAAAATAAGATCATAAAGAATAATCCAATGTATAGTAATATACTCATTCCAACCATTTCAATCATCAGCATAAAGTTAGAAAAATACTCTCTGTATGAGAAATGAATGATTAGTGACTGAATAGAATATACTATAGGAAATGAAAATAAGGCACTTAAAACAAAAATAATAACAGCTTGGTAAATGTATATGCGGTATAAAGCTCGTTGACTTGCACCTACGGATTTCATAATACCCAATTTTTTATGTTGATCTTGGGTAAAATATAAAATGAGACTGTTTATAGAAAATAGTGAAAGAATCACAATTAATAATTGAAATGTAATCGATAAGGACCTGATAGTATCACATTGATTTAGTCCGTTATTAAATAATCGACTATTAACAGTGCCTTGTTGGTCATAGTGATTAATAAGATCTATTGATTTTTCAAACGAATCTTTTGTGCTTTCGTTATATTTGAACAAAAAACTATTATTTTTCTTATAATTGGTAGTTAACTGTTTAGATATAAATATATTCGGGAAGTCATTGACACCCTTCTCAAAATCCTCGGCTACTGACCATTGTGATGAATAATTTTTTACTATTCCAACAAGGCGTAAGCTTTTCGTGCTGTTGCCAATTTTGATTGTTCTTTTTTCCGCGATTCTCCAATTTTTTAAAGGGCCTTGTAAATACGCAGATTCTATCGCAACCTCATTTGGCTTCTCCGGAAATCTCCCACTTATTAATTTTAAATGCCCCAATAATATTGATTTTTTATCCATCCAGCCCACCGTTGCAAATCTATCACTACTAACTTTAGTTTTACCAATAATTTGATATACTCCTACCGATATCCCCTTATTTCTCTTCAACAATGATTTTTTTGTTTCTGTAATATTTGTTAACATACCGGTATGTTCTCCGTAAGTATTCTGAGCCTTTTGTTTAATTGCCGATCTTACAGATTCAGAAGCAATAAATATAGAAGCTACGGATGATAGAACAATCGCAATTGAACCAGCGATGAGAAATAACCATTTTTTTCGCGATAAAAGAATTTTCATGCTTAAATTAAACATTTTCTTGTATCACCTGCAATCTCCCGTTTTTCATAAGAAACAAAGTATCTGGAAATTCGAATAAATTCTTTTCGTGAGTGACAACAATCAGTGTTATATTTTTTTTGTTACACAGACTTGTGAATAAATGGATCATTTTTTTGGTTGTTTCTCCATCAAGATTACCGGTGGGCTCATCGGCAAATATAATTTCGGGATCAGTAATAAGTGCCCGGGCAATGGCTACTCTTTGTTGTTCCCCTCCTGATAAAAAGTCAGGAAGCTTATGTAATTGATTTTCAATCCCTAAATATCCAGCTAATTCTTCCACTTTATTTGTTCTTTCATGCCTATTTATAAACATGAGTGGAAGTTCTATATTTTCTTTTACAGTCAATTCCGGAATAAGTTGAAAAGATTGGAATATAAATCCGTATTGTTCTCCTCTAATAGCAGCCTGTTCCGAATCCTTTAGATCATAAAAGGATTTTCCTTTGTAATATACTTTTCCAGATGTGGGTTTCTCCATTCCTCCCAGAATATTTAACAAGGTTGATTTCCCTGCTCCACTTTTCCCTTCAATGACATAAATCTTTCCTTTTTGAATGGTAAGGGATGTTTCTTTCAATTCCATGTTACTGCTCTTTTGATTATATCTTTTACAAATTCGATTAGCTTCTATTAATGCTTCCATAATATTCTCCTTCAATAAAAACGATAATATTTTTGAGCTATGTATTCATATGGTCATTTTAGGTATGGATCTGCATCGTAAGTCATTATTCATAGAAGAGATCTCCTCGCGGCATAGTGGTTGCCATTTTTTGTGAATGGCTGGCAAAATGGGAGAAGTAAAACTACTCTCTGAATTTTGAAGTTTCCAGTATATTGATAATGATGGAACTTTTTAAAAAAGAATCTGTTTAACATAATATTCCAATTATAATGTGAGTTTACTCATACCGACAATATTGATATTAGCATTATATATTCCGACTGAAGCAGGTGCCAAGCGTTCTGGCCATTCTTTTAGTATTGTTGCAAACGTTACCGGGCCAACAAAGGATAAGTTGGATACTGATACAGCTAAAACTACAGTGCCAGCAAAGCTGAACGACCCAAATAGCATTTTCCGCTAGGAGTTGCCGCTGGACAAAAATGCAGCGTGTGCTTCCAAAAGCAAAAAACCGGCAGCTGAATGCCGGTTTTTTGCTTTCGCTCAATGGCAAGTACGAAAATAAATTTTCTTTCCACATAGAATTCTGTTGTTTCTTTCTACCAGATGGATGTAAAATGGACAAGGATATAGGAGATGTGCTTGAATAGGCGGAAGGTGGGAGTAGGACTCGTCAATCGCTTATTTTTTCAAGGGATGTGGACTGTTTGTTTTCTTTCATCAAAATTTTACTATCATGCAGCGGTATGATCGTTTTTTTGCTGGCTGGGTATTATTTATACAGTAAAGAACTTGGTGCCATCCCTTTTTTAATCCTCTCTTTTTTTCTGTTTTATCTTGCATACCGGCTGATGAGGACACCGGGCCGCTTAAAAATCCGGGATAAAAAAAGCCGGAAAAGGCCGCGGGGCTAGCATAAACGTTTGCTTTTTGTATATAATGGTAAATATGTTTTCTATTAAATCATGCAAAGATTAGCATTTGCCTGCCATATAGCAGTTTTGATCAATGAGAAAGGGTGTGCGACGCGTGAGCTTGCGACAGTTGCCGAAAGAAGAACTGAAGGAAATGTCTTTTATCGAGTTGGCGGAACAAATATTGGAGGAAAAGAAACAAGTGACTTCCTTCCAGGACTTGCTTGCGGAAATCGGCGCGGTTTTAGGATTGCCGGAAGAAGAGACCGAAAGAAAAATGATCCAGTTCTATACGGACTTAAACATTGACGGGAGATTTATCAGCCTGGGGGACAACACTTGGGGTCTCCGCGCCTGGTACCCGGTTGACCAGATTGACGAAGAAGTGACCCACACCGTGAAAACAAAAACGAAGCGGAAAAAAGCGAAAGTTGTCGAGGAAGAAGAGGACATTATTGATGATGAGGACCTCGATCTTGAGGATATCGATGATGTCGTCGAAGATGATGATGAGGATTTTGCCGACGAAGACGAGGAAGATGAAGATTTGGCCGAAGACGAAGATTTGGCTGACGATGAGTTTTCTGATATCGATGAAGATGAAGATGATGATGAAACTTTCGAAGACGATGAACTGCTCACGGATGATTTCGACATTACTGAAGACGAAGAAGAGGAAGACGCTAACGACAAAGATTAGTCTTGACTTCTTTCCAGGACAACGGTATTATTATGTTTGGGCTCCTTTGAAAAGGACGGAATATCGCAAAATAAATCAAGCTCCCCCTTGCAACCCGTATTGCAAGAGGGGCTTTTTGTTTTTTACAGGACTGATTTAAAAAACGATTCATACCAGACCCAAGCCCTTAAAAATGGATGAAGCCGTGTATTGGGGCAACAATAATGTTACATTACAGGAGGGGACAACACGTGACAAAATATATCTTTGTAACAGGCGGGGTCGTTTCCTCGCTGGGAAAAGGGATTACTGCGGCATCGCTCGGGCGGTTGTTAAAAAACCGCGGGTTGAATATTACGATCCAGAAATTTGACCCGTATATTAATGTTGATCCGGGGACGATGAGCCCGTACCAGCACGGGGAAGTGTTTGTAACGGACGACGGCGCGGAAACCGACCTTGACCTCGGCCATTATGAACGTTTTATTGACATTAACTTAACAAAATACAGCAGCGTCACGACCGGTAAAGTTTATTCCGAAGTCATCCGGAAAGAACGACGCGGCGAATATCTCGGCGGCACCGTACAGGTCATCCCGCATATTACCAATGAAATCAAAGAACGTGTCTTTCGTGCTGGAAAAGTAACCAATGCAGATGTCGTCATCACCGAAATCGGCGGGACGGTCGGTGATATTGAATCGCTTCCGTTCCTTGAAGCAATCCGGCAAATCAAAACGGATGTCGGCATTGACAATGTCATGTATATCCATTGTACATTAATTCCTTATTTAAAAGCATCGGGCGAAATGAAGACGAAGCCGACCCAGCATAGTGTAAAAGAATTGCGCGGCCTCGGAATCCAGCCAAATGTCATTGTCGTCCGGACGGAAATGCCGATCTCCCAGGATATGAAGGACAAGATTGCATTGTTCTGCGATATCCAGCCGCGCGAAGTGGTCGAATGCATCGATGCCGATACGTTATATGCCATTCCGCTCATGCTGCAGGAACAAAAACTGGACCAGCTTGTTTGCGACCATTTAAAACTGCAGTGCCCGGAAGCAGATATGGCCGAATGGAGAGGGCTTGTTGACCGGGTGCGCAATCTGAAAAAGACGGTAAAAATTGCGCTTGTCGGCAAATATGTGGCACTCCAGGATGCCTATCTTTCCGTTGCAGAAGCGCTCAAACATGCCGGCTACCAGTTTGATGCAGATATTGATATTGACATGATCAATGCCGAAGAGGTGGACAGGGAAAATGTGGCGGATCTGCTGAAAGATGCGGACGGCATATTAGTGCCGGGCGGTTTCGGCGATCGCGGCATCGAAGGGAAAATTCTTGCCATCCAGTATGCCCGTGAACACAAGATTCCGTTTCTCGGCATCTGCCTTGGTATGCAGCTTGCATCGGTCGAATTTGCCCGCCATGTCCTCGGTTTGAAAGATGCGCACTCCTCGGAGATCAACCCGGATACGCCTTATCCGGTGATTGACCTTTTGCCGGAGCAAAAAGAAATTGAAGACCTCGGCGGTACGCTTCGCCTCGGGCTTTATCCTTGCCGGCTTGTGAAAGGTACGAAAGCGTATGAAGCTTATCAGGATGAAGTCATTTATGAGCGCCACCGCCACCGTTATGAATTTAACAATCAATTCCGTGAACAGATGGAAAATGCCGGGTTCACGTTCTCAGGGACAAGCCCGGACGGCCGGCTCATTGAAATTGTCGAGCTGAAGGACCATCCGTGGTTCGTTGCTTCCCAGTTCCACCCGGAATTTACCTCGCGCCCGACACGCCCGCAGCCTTTGTTTAAAGGGTTTATCGAAGCGTCGATCAAGGGGAAACAATAAACTCGTCCCTTTGGAAGTGCTCCATTTTTCCAAAGGCACCTAAATGAAAAAAGCGGTGAGAGACCATTATGCTTGGTTTCTCACCGCTTTTTTGCATCCCGTTTTTTTCATACAAAAGCCCGGAATTTTTTTCGGGTTTTTTATAAAAAACCATTGACGGAGAAGTGTATGAACGATATGATACACATATCAGCTGTATGAATGTATTAATACGATCATTTTGACGTTCGTGTATGAAGCCCTTCATACACATGGAGAGATGAAAAAGGATGGGGGCGATTCAGATCATCGCAGAGATTAAATGGAATAACCGCGATCCTGTCTACATCCAGGTTATCCACTATTTTAAAACCCGGATTGCGTCAGGGAGCCTTGAGGCGGGACAGGAAATTCCATCGCGGCGCGAACTTGCAGCCATGTTAAAAATCAATCCGAATACCGCGCAAAGAGCGTATAAAGAAATGGAGGAGCAAGGTTTGATCCACACAGAACGCAATCTTCCGAGCCGGATTACAACAGACCGGGAAGTGCTTGCCCGGGTACGGGAAGAACTGATCCAGTCAGCATTGGCTGATTTTCTGGATGCGATCCGCCCGATGGACATTCCGCTGGAGGAGCTATTGGAGCTGGTAAAAAGGCAATACCGCGGGCAAAAGGGGGGCCGGGCATGATTGAAGTTATGGAAGTTACGAAAAAATACGGGCGAAAAAAAGTGCTTGATTCGCTTTCTTTTACAGCAGAAAAAGGGGAAATTACCTGTTTGATCGGGGTGAACGGGACAGGCAAAACAACCACTTTAAAAGCGATTGCAGGGCTTGTCCCGGTCAGCAAAGGAAAGATTCTGATCGACGGGGAACCGTACAACAAACATATTTACGAGAAGCTGGCATTCATTCCGGATGCGCCCATCATGCTGCCGCGGATGAAAATCAAAGATGCCATTCTTTTTATGCGAGATTATTATCCGGACTGGAATGCATTGCGCGCAAAAGACTTGCTTTATTTTTTCAAACTGAATGAAAATGACCGGATCGGTGACCTTTCGAAAGGAAACATGGCAAAAGTGAATTTGCTGCTTGGGCTATCGCTCGATGTCGATTATGTGCTGATGGATGAACCTTTTTCGGGCATTGATATTTTCAGCCGGGAACAAATTGCAGATGTGTTCGCAAGCGGCCTGGTTGAAAACCGCGGGGTGTTGATTACCACACATGAAATCAACGATATTGAGCATCTATTGGACAAAGTGGTGCTGCTCGGGGACGGGAAGGTTTTAAAAGAATTTTACACGGAAGACATTCGCCAAAGCGAAGGGAAATCCGTTGTCGATATAATGAGGGAGGTATACCGGCAATGAAAAGTTTTGTAAAACTCGTCAACTTCGAAATCAACCGTTTTGCGAAAATCTACTGGTCTTTGGTTGCAATCACCATCCTTTCACAATTTACGGCCGTTTTTTTGACGGTGCATCGTTACATCACTAAAGCAAATGAGATCATGTATCATCAGTCACTGCCAAAGCTGGCATACGTAAAGCATTATGGTTCGATCGGCTTTATCGACTGCTTTGGTTCGATTTGGTTCATGGGGCCGATTGCGCTTTGTGCGGCGGCCATGATGTTTTATATATTCCTGATTTGGTACAGGGACTGGTACGGTAAGCATACGTTTATATACCGGCTTTTGATGCTTCCTGTTGAAAGATGGAATCTCTATTTGGCGAAAGCGGCAAGCATTTTGCTGATGGTGTTTGGATTTGTTGCTGTTCAGATTGTTTTGCTGCCGGTTGAACATTTCTTTTTTAATGCTATTACACCGGGCATTTACAGGATGGATATGACGGTCATAGATGCTGTCTTAAGTTTTCCCTTGTTTAACCTGCTCCTTCCTAGTACAGTGATAGACTTTCTCTTACATTACGGGTTAGGGTTTACAGTGGTCCTTGTGATCTTTACGGCCATCTTATTGGAAAGAAGTTTCCGCATGAAGGGGGTCTTGCTCGGCCTGCTTTTCGGCTTTCTCTCGTTCGTTTTATTTTGGACGCCGGATTTCCTCTTTGATATATTGCTGCCCGGTGTTTTGTACCAATCGGAATTGTTATGGATTGAAGTGGCCATGACTGTCATCATCGCGGGGTATTCCATCCTGCTGGGGGGATACTTGATCAAATACAAAGTAACGGTGTAAGGGAGAGATACGATGAGACGCTATATAAATTTATTGGTGATTGTGGTTGCGGTTGTGGCGGCGATTCCCTTTTTTTACACCGCATTGGCCGCTGACAAGGATCCGGGGCTTATGCTGAAAAAGATAAGCGGAAATGAAAAAGAAATCCGAAATGTTAAAATCACTGCTCTGGATAACCAGGAAAACCATTTGAATCGCATGTTTTCGATTACTTCATCTGGAAGCCGCTATTTAGGAAGGGAATCTTCTTTTTCGCTACTAGATGAAGACCCCGATTGGTACAAGCAGTATGTCAAGCAGTACCCCCGATTTATGAGGGGAAAGACCAATCAAGGCGGCTTTTATGAGGATAGACAAATGATTGCTTATGCGGACATCATTCCGCAGCCGCTTCACCGGTTCGATAAAGAACTGTATGTCGAGGTGCTGGATAAGAAAACAAGAAAAACAGAAACAATGAAGAGGAAGGTGCAGGGTTTTTCAAAACAATCTTTTCCATCGGTTTGGGATGTGCAAAAAACCGGGAATGAGCTGAAAGTAGCGGCAGCCACAGATGGAGATATCCGCGTATATCGTGTCAGCCTGCCGGACAAGAAAATAACCGGAGGCAAATGGATTACACAAAGAGGACAGACGGGGAGAATGGCTCAATATACCCAGCTCGCAGAAACCGACATGAACAAGCCCAACCATATACTGGCATATCAAGAAGAGAAAGTGGACGATGACGGTTCAGTAAAGGAAATGAATACCGTCATTTACAAATATTACACAAATGAAACGAAAAAACTCAAGCCACCGATAAACATTCCGCTGCGAAACCGCGATAATTGGAAATATGTTTACAACGGAAAGACGGTTTATATGGCAACCGGGGGAAAGAAAGGAGGCGCGCGCCTTTTAACCTTTGACGGGAATGGAAAGCTGAAAGCAGACAAGACATTTGCTATCAAGTACCAGAGTACGGGCAACCCCATCCCTGAAATCAAAAACGGCAGGTTGTACTTCCTTATCCCGAACGATTCCCGGGAAAAAGCGTGTCTCCTGTATGTGTTTGACATTTCAAGCGGCAAGCAGCTGTACAGTGGAAAAGTGGTTCAAAAAGGAAAACGAATTAACCCCCGGTATGTGGAAGGGGTTAAGTTGACGATAGAATAAAAGGGGGGCCTTCCCCTTTTATTTTTTTTGCCGCTTTTCCGCCTCCGTCTATGATCATTTAATTTGCCACTTGCATAAGCAGGAAAAAAGGAACAAGAAGTAGAAATAGTTTAACATACATAAAGCAAGTGAGTAATGCCAGGCAAAAATACATACAAATTTTGTTAAAACTGATCAGCTGATGGAGGAGAAAAATGAGAGAGCCGAATATTTTAATTGTTGACGACCAATTTGGCATCCGGGTTTTGCTTACGGAAGTGCTGCAGAAAGAGGGCTACGAAACCTTTCAGGCGGCAAACGGCCCCCAGGCACTTTCGCTGGCTGCAAACCATGAAATCGACCTTGTCTTGCTGGATATGAAAATCCCCGGCATGGACGGCATTGAAATTTTAAAAAAGCTGAAAGAAATGAAACCGGATATCCGGGCCATCATTATGACCGCTTACGGCGAACTGGACTTGATTGAGAAAGCGAAGGAGCTCGGGGCACTGACCCATTTTGCAAAGCCGTTTGATATTGACGACATCCGCAAGGCAGTGAAAAAATATTTGGCAATGTAAGCGCATGAAGTGAAAAAAGTGCTAAACCGTAAAATTTTGATAATTTTATTTCTTTTTACCGACAAATAAAGTTCATTGGTAAATGCCGGTTTTGTTTGTTATGATTGTTAAGGAATGATCAATAGGCTACTATGATGTTATGAAGATTGTATATCATAAAAATGATAACCTCGGGCAATCTTTTTAACGCAAATGATAAGGAGGAAAATTCATGCCTTTAGTTTCCATGACTGAAATGCTGAATAAAGCAAAAGAAGGGAAATATGCGGTAGGGCAATTCAACGTCAATAACCTTGAATACGCCCAGGCCATTCTGATGGCTGCAGAAGAAGAAAAATCCCCGGTCATCCTCGGTGTTTCCGAAGGAGCAGGCCGTTACATGAGCGGTTTTAAAACCGTTGTAAAAATGGTTGAAGGTTTAATGGAAGACTTGAATGTTACGGTTCCGGTCGCGATCCATCTTGACCACGGTTCAAGCTTTGAAAATGCAAAGAAAGCCATTGATGCAGGCTTTACTTCTGTAATGATCGACGCTTCCCACCATCCGTTTGATGAAAACGTGGAAATTACTTCTAAAGTGGTGGAATATGCGCATGCCCACGGCGTATCTGTGGAAGCAGAACTCGGCACTGTCGGCGGCCAGGAAGACGATGTTGTCGGAAAAGGCATCATTTATGCGGATCCTGAAGAATGTAAAAAGCTGGTTGACGCGACCAAAATCGACGCTTTAGCACCGGCTCTTGGTTCGGTTCACGGCCCTTACCACGGCGAACCAAACCTTGGCTTCAAAGAAATGGAAGAAATCAGCAAAATTACCGGCATGCCGCTTGTACTTCACGGCGGGACAGGCATCCCTGAAGCTGATATTAAAAAAGCTATTTCTTTAGGTACTGCGAAAATCAACGTGAATACGGAAAACCAAATTGCTTCCGCGAAAACGGTTCGTGAAGTATTGGCAGCTGATCCGGATGTATACGATCCGCGCAAATACCTCGGGCCTGCACGCGAAACGATTAAACAAACCGTTATCGGCAAAATCCGCGAGTTCGGTTCTAACCAAAAAGCATGATCGTTTTAGATTAGCCGAGAACACGCATGCCTTAAGGATGAGTGTTCAAGATAAAAAAGGTCTGGCGCTGCCCCGTGCGTGCCGGGCTTTTTTGGTATGGCGTTTTAAAATGCGAATGGCTTCAGGCGTTTAGATTTGGGCTTTTTTAGGGAAACAGGTTCAAACGCCCGAAACAAGAGGGTTTATAGTCGTTTTTTGGATAGGCACCAGTGAAAAAAACGGTTGTTTTTCTGAACTTTCTTTTCGTTCCGTGGTATAGTGGAAATGGATACATAGGAACCATAAAAGGAGATGGAAGCAGAATGAAATTTTTTATTGATACTGCCAATTTCGAGGAAATCAAAACCGCAAATGAATGGGGGATTTTGTCCGGTGTAACGACAAATCCGTCGCTTGTGGCAAAGGAAAATGTTTCATTCCATGACCGGTTAAAAGAAATTACGGCGCTCGTGCCTGGTTCTGTCAGTGCTGAAGTCGTTTCCGAAGATGCGGAAGGTATGGTGAAAGAAGGAAAGGAACTGGCGGCTATTGCTCCGAATATTACAGTCAAAGTGCCGATGACGCCGGAAGGAATGAAAGCCGTTCATCAATTGGCACAGGCAGGCATCCGCACAAATGTTACCTTGGTTTTCAGCAGCAATCAGGCGCTTTTGGCGGCAAGAGCGGGTGCAACGTATGTTTCGCCGTTCCTTGGCAGGCTGGATGATATCGGTCATGACGGCATCCACCTGATTTCCGAGATTGCCGAAATTTTTTCCATCCATCAAATTGATACGGAAATTATCGCAGCTTCGATCCGCCACCCGCAACATATTACACAAGCGGCGCTCGCAGGGGCGCATATCGCAACCGTCCCGTTTAAAGTGCTCACACAGCTGTTCAAGCATCCATTAACGGACAAAGGGATTGAACAATTTACACGCGACTGGAACAGCCGTACAGCAAAATAACGGAAATATTTAAAATTGCTCTTTATTTCTTGCTTTCTCCGGGACAGTTTGATTTTCCGCCTGTTCGGCAATCCTGTTGCTGGGATTCATATTGTTTTTTCGGGGCTTTCGGACTCAGTTTGCGAAACGGCCATTTACAGCCGGAATGTACATCCATACCCGCTAAAGAAGGGAGCTTAATATGGAAAAGCTAAAAATTGCCGGGGGATATCCTTTGAAAGGCACCATTAAAGTGAGCGGCGCAAAAAACAGCGCTGTCGCTTTAATACCTGCTACCATCCTCGCGGAATCTCCTGTAACAATAGAAGGCTTGCCTGAAATTTCCGATGTCCGGACATTGACCGGCCTGCTGGAAGAGATCGGGGCAACGGTTACGTCAGAGGACGGGGAAATTACGGTCGATCCCCGCCATATGATCTCGATGCCGCTGCCCAATGGCAGGGTGAAGAAACTGCGTGCCTCATACTATTTAATGGGCGCGATGCTCGGCAGGTTCAAAAAAGCTGTCATCGGGCTGCCGGGCGGGTGCCATCTCGGACCGCGGCCGATCGACCAGCATATTAAAGGTTTTGAAGCATTGGGCGCAAAAGTGACAAATGAGCAGGGTGCCATCTATTTAAGGGCGGATGAATTGAAAGGTGCCCGTATTTATCTGGACGTTGTCAGTGTCGGGGCAACGATCAATATTATGCTGGCTGCCGTTAAAGCAAAGGGAAGGACAATCATTGAAAACGCTGCAAAAGAGCCGGAAATCATTGACGTAGCCACACTTTTGACAAATATGGGCGCAAAAATTAAAGGCGCCGGAACAGATGTCATCCGGATTGAAGGCGTAGATCATTTGAGCGGCTGCCGGCATACGATTATTCCGGACAGGATCGAAGCCGGTACGTTTATGATCCTGGCGGCGGCCGCGGGTGAAGGAGTACTTGTTGACAATGTCATTCCGCATCATCTCGAGTCGCTGACCGCAAAGCTCAGGGAAATGGGCATACCTGTGGAAACCGGGGATGAACAGATTTTTATCGGGAAAGCAGACAAGCTGAAACCCGTTGATATTAAAACGCTCGTTTATCCGGGGTTTCCGACAGATCTGCAACAACCGTTCACCACGCTTCTGACAAGAGCAGAAGGGACGTCCATCGTAACCGATACAATCTATTCCGCCCGCTTTAAACATATTGACGAGTTGCGGAGAATGAGCGCCAATATTAAAGTGGAAGGACGGTCTGCGATTGTAAACGGTCCGGTCCGGCTTCAAGGGGCAAAGGTGAAAGCGAGTGATTTGCGTGCGGGTGCTGCCCTTGTCATTGCCGGCCTGATGGCAGAAGGCGTGACAGAAGTGACAGGCGTTGAACATATCGACCGCGGATACAGCTGCCTCGTGGAAAAACTAACCGGACTTGGTGCTGCTGTTTGGCGGGAAGGCATGTCCGAAAAGGAGATGGAACACCTGAACCATTCCTAGCGAACAACTGCCGGCTCCCCCATAAATAGAAAAAAACAGAGAAATTATGACACAATAATTTTTTAAATGTGATATACTAATTAAAAATCTATTTATGGGGGTAGTGAAATTGGAAAGAAGTTTGTCAATGGAATTGGTTCGCGTCACGGAAGCTGCAGCACTTGCATCCGCAAGATGGATGGGGCGCGGATTGAAAGATGAAGCGGATGATGCGGCAACGTCCGCGATGCGTGATGTGTTCGACACCATTCCGATGAAAGGCACTGTTGTCATTGGTGAAGGGGAAATGGATGAAGCACCAATGCTGTACATCGGGGAAAAACTCGGGAACGGATACGGCCCCCGCGTTGACATTGCAGTTGACCCGCTGGAAGGAACGAATATTCTTGCATCCGGCGGCTGGAATGCGCTCAGTGTGCTGGCGATAGCAGATCACGGACATTTGCTCCATGCGCCGGATATGTACATGGATAAAATTGCTGTCGGCCCTGAAGCAGTCGGCATGATTGATATTAATGCGCCGATTATCGATAATTTAAAAGCTGTGGCAAAGGCAAAAAATAAAGATATCGAGGATGTGGTGGCAACAGTTCTGAACCGTCCGCGCCATGAAGAAATTATTGCGCAGCTCCGTGCTGCAGGCGCCCGGATCAAACTGATCAATGACGGGGATGTGGCAGCTGCCATTAACACGGCATTCGACCATACCGGTGTAGATATTTTGTTCGGATCGGGCGGCGCGCCGGAAGGGGTTATTTCAGCAGTTGCGCTGAAATGCCTCGGCGGCGAGATCCAGGGACGCCTTCTGCCGCAAAACGACGCGGAGCAAGAACGCTGCCTGAGCATGGGGGTTGACATCAATAAAGTGCTGATGATGGACGACCTTGTGAGCGGGGATGACGCCATTTTTGCTGCGACCGGCGTAACCGACGGGGAACTTTTGCGCGGTGTCCAATTTAAGGGCCAGTACGGATCCACCCATTCTGTCGTCATGCGTGCAAAGTCGGGGACGGTCCGCTTTATTGAAGGGCAGCACAGTCTGAAGAAAAAGCCGAACCTTGTGATCAAAGCGTAAATCTCCGGGGGACCATGCAGCTATAGCGGCGGGGGAAGGGCGGAAGTGCCGCCTTCCCTCCCATTTTCAACAAAGTTTTTTACCTCTTATGCTATTTTTAGTTGATTTCTCTTCTGTTTCAGGGTTAAAATGATTATGATTTTATTTATAAATATTCAATTGTTTGTCTTCTTTTTCTTCCGTACATGGTGCGGCTCCATAGATGCACGTGCTGCAACATTGCCTCTTTGCAGACAGCTCATGTTTTCTATCTATGCGCAAAGCAAAACTGTGGATGTTCATATCTTGCCTTCACATTCCTTTATTTTTAGCCTGTTCTGTTCCATTGGTATACCGGTATAGTTTTAAGCGCCGGGAACAAATGGAAAATTTTGATGTAACGGAAGAAACAGACTGCTCTACCCGACTGTAAATTGAAAAAGTGTGGTGTTTTTATGGAAAGTTTATCAATATCAAGTCTGGAAAATATGACGTTAAAAGAGCTTTATGCCCTTGCAAGAGAGTATAAAGTATCCTACTATAGCAAACTGACGAAAAAAGAGTTAATTTTTGCGATTTTAAAAGCACGGGCAGAGCAAGAAGGGTATTTCTTTATGGAAGGCGTGCTCGAAATCATCCAGTCGGAAGGATTCGGATTCCTGCGCCCGATCAACTACTCCCCAAGTTCGGAGGACATTTATATTTCTGCTTCGCAAATCCGCCGCTTTGATTTAAGAAACGGCGATAAGGTTTCCGGCAAAGTCCGGCCGCCGAAAGAAAACGAACGCTATTACGGCTTGCTGCATGTGGAAGCGGTAAACGGCCAAAACCCGGAAACCGCTAAGGAACGGGTTCATTTTCCGGCTCTGACGCCGCTTTATCCGAACCGGCAGATTATCCTTGAAACGGCTCCCGAAAAACTGTCCACCCGGATTATGGATTTAATCACCCCGGTTGGTTTCGGGCAGCGCGGTTTGATTGTGGCGCCGCCGAAAGCCGGTAAAACGATGCTGCTGAAAGAAATTGCCAACTCTATTACCGTGAACCATCCTGATGCGGAATTGATCGTTCTGTTGATTGATGAACGGCCGGAAGAAGTAACAGATATTGAACGTTCCGTGCATGCGGATGTCGTCAGCTCGACCTTTGACGAAGTGCCGGAAAACCATATCAAGGTTGCGGAACTCGTATTGGAAAGAGCGATGCGCCTTGTCGAGCATAAGCGCGATGTCGTCATTTTAATGGACAGCATTACGCGCCTCGCACGCGCCTATAACCTTGTGATTCCGCCGAGTGGGAGAACGCTTTCAGGCGGGATTGACCCGGCTGCGTTCCATCGTCCGAAACGGTTTTTCGGGGCGGCGCGTAATATTGAAGAAGGCGGCAGCCTGACAATTTTGGCCACCGCGCTAGTCGATACCGGATCACGCATGGATGATGTGATTTATGAAGAATTTAAAGGCACCGGGAACATGGAGCTCCATCTTGACCGCTCCCTCGCTGAAAAGCGCGTTTTCCCGGCCATCGACATCCGCCGTTCCGGTACAAGGAAAGAAGAACTGCTGCTTTCGAAAGACCATCTCGAAGTGCTGTGGGCGATCCGCAAATCGATGTCCGATTCTCCGGATTTTGTCGAAAAATTCTTGCGCAAGCTGAAACAATCCAAAACAAACGACGAGTTTGTGGAAATGATCAAAGCAGACTTGAAAGTATCATCGTCAAGGCGTGTAATATAAGGAAAAATAAGGAAGAACTTTTTTCAGGCAGTGATGTTGCATTTCCACTTCGGACTTGCTATACTAAGCATAGTGTGTTTATGAAATTTTACAGGTCGTGTCCCGTAAAACAATAGAACTCTGTTTCGCAATGACTCAGGGCTGAAGGAGATGAAAAGCATGAAACCAGGAATTCATCCAGAATACAAAAAAGTAATGGTCAAATGTGCGTGCGGCAACGAATTCGAAAGTGGTTCTGTAAAAGATGAACTGCGCGTGGAAGTATGTTCCGAATGCCATCCATTCTATACAGGACGCCAAAAATTCGCGACTGCTGACGGACGTGTTGATCGCTTTAATAAAAAATACGGACTTAAATAAAAGAATCCATGAAAAACAGGCGATGCGTTTGCCTGTTTTTTTTATGGGATTCCGGTTTGCCCGGACGGATTTTTCTGATCCTAAAACCATATTTGTTGAAATAAGGAGCGGGAACGATGGCACAGCTATTTTTCAGATACGGCGCAATGAACAGCGGCAAATCGATTGAAATATTGAAAGTTGCCCATAACTATGAAGAACAGAATAAACCGGTCCTTATCTTTACATCGGGTATCGATACGCGCGATGAAGAAGGCTATATTTCAAGCAGAATCGGTTTGCGCAGGAAGGCGATCCCGATCTACGATGATACGGATATTTTTGAAATGGTGAAAGGGTACAATCCCCCGCCATACTGCGTCCTGATCGATGAAGTCCAGTTTTTGAAAAAAAGACATGTGCTGCAGCTTGCCCGTATTGTCGATGATTTGCATATCCCGGTAATGGGGTTTGGCCTTAAAAATGATTTTCAAAATGAACTTTTTGAGGGCAGCAAATACATGCTTTTGTATGCGGATAAAATCGAAGAAATGAAAACGATCTGCTGGTTTTGCGAGCGGAAGGCGACGATGAATTTGCGCGTCGATGAGAACGGGAAGCCGGTGTATACAGGGGACCAGATCCAGATCGGCGGGAATGACACGTATTATCCTGTTTGCCGCAAATGCCACGACCATCCGCCGCTGTGACGGCACGTGGTCCGTAAATAAACCTCCGTCCGAAGGGAAACCTACTGGAAAAGGAGGTTTTTTTTATGGCAAAACAGCTGATTTTCCTCTGCCTGGCCATGCTGCTCTTAGCAGGTTGTACGGCCCAAAACCGGACCCGTGAAGCTGCGCCGGATCGTATTGAGACGAGGCCGTTAAGCACGGCGGATACGCAAAAGGCCGGGCAAAGAAACGGGGATGCTGGCAGGGCAACCGCTGTAAATGCGGATATCGAAAGGGTGCGGGAAGCGGTTTGGAAGATGGACAGCGCCGTCCCCCATTCGGTATATGTGAACGGGAAAGATATGTGGGTCAATGTTCACACGGAGGAACAGCTGAACCACAGGGAAAGAATGAAAAAAGCAGCGGACATCCGCAGCCAGCTTTTGAAAGTGGCGCCCCGCTACAACGTTCATGTCCGAATAGACGTGAAATAGGAAATCATCCCGGAAAAAGGCGTTTCAGCAGCTGTTTTCATGTTCCGCTTTAAGTTTCCCCGTGCGTATACTATAATAAATTTGTTATGTCTGAGGGCGGATTTTGCTGTTATCGGAACGGGAATACGTTGTGAAATGAGGTGGGGTTCGATGTTCGATCGGTTGCAGGCCGTGGAAGACCGGTACGAAAAGCTGAACGAGTTGTTAAGTGATCCTGAGATCGTCAATGATCCGAAAAAACTGCGGGAGTATTCGAAGGAGCAGTCGGATTTACAGGAAACCGTGCAGGTGTACCGTGAATATAAAGAAGTGCAAAAACAGCTCCAGGATGCAAAGTCGCTTCTTTCGGAAAAACTCGATCCTGAAATGAAGGACATGGTGAAAGAAGAGATCCATGAGCTCGAGTCAAAAATCCCGGAATATGAAGAGCGCCTGAAAATTTTGCTCCTGCCGAAAGACCCGAATGACGAAAAAAACGTAATTGTGGAAATCCGCGGGGCAGCAGGCGGGGATGAGGCCGCGTTGTTTGCAGGCGACCTGTACCGCATGTACATGCGTTATGCCGAATCGCAAGGCTGGAAAATCGATGTGATTGAAGCCAATGTCACGGGGATCGGCGGGTACAAAGAAATTGTGTTTATGGTGAACGGCAAGGGTGCGTATTCGAAATTGAAGTTTGAAAACGGGGCTCACCGGGTGCAGCGTGTGCCGGAAACGGAATCGGGCGGGCGTATCCATACGTCAACGGCAACGGTTGCGGTTTTGCCGGAAGCGGAGGAAGTCGAAGTGGATATCAATGAGAAAGATATCCGGGTCGATACATTTGCATCAAGCGGGCCGGGCGGGCAAAGCGTCAACACGACGATGTCAGCTGTGCGCCTGACCCATATTCCGACCGGGATTGTCGTGTCTTGCCAAGATGAGAAATCGCAGATCAAAAATAAAGAAAAAGCGATGAAAGTGCTGCGTGCCCGCATTTATGATAAATTTCAGCAGGAAGCGCAGGCGGAATATGACGCCAACCGGAAATCTGCCGTTGGAACGGGGGATCGTTCCGAGCGGATTCGTACGTACAATTTTCCGCAAAACCGTGTGACGGACCATAGGATCGGGTTAACGATCCAAAAGCTTGACCAGGTGCTTGATGGCAAACTCGATGAAATCATTGATGCCCTCATTCTTGAAGACCAGTCAAAAAAACTGGAGAGTGTGAATGGCTGATGGATAGGAACATAAAAGTGTATGAAGCCTTGCAGTGGGCTTCTTCTTTTTTAACGGAAAACGGCCGCGACGCGCAAGCCGGGGAGATCTTGCTCGGACATTTTCTGGATATGGATCGCACCCGCCTGCTTTCCAACTTGCGGATGGTTTTGCCTCCGGATGTGGAGGCGAAGTTCCGGCAAGCGGCAGAAGCCCATGCAAAAGGGGTTCCGGTCCAGCATATTACGGGCTATGAAACCTTTTACGGACGAAAATTTTTTGTCAACGGGGATGTGCTCATTCCGCGCCCGGAAACGGAAGAACTAGTGCAGGGTGCAATCGGACGGATCCGCCGTCATTTCGGGGAAACAAAAGGGCTTAAATTGGCAGATATCGGGACAGGGAGCGGCATTATCGCGACCACAATTAAATTGGAGTTGCCGGAGCTTTTGGTGTACGCCTCCGATATTTCGGAAAAAGCGCTTGCCGTAGCTGAAAAAAACGCTGAAGCCCTGCATGCGGATATCCGGTTTGTGCACGGAGATCTGCTCCAACCGTTTATACACGGCGAGAAATTGGACATTGTTTTATCCAATCCGCCGTATATCCCGGAAACGGACCGGAGCTCGTTATCCGTTGTGGTGCGCGACCATGACCCTGAAACGGCCCTGTTTGGCGGAGAAGACGGCCTTGCGTTTTACCGGCGCTTTATGGAAACATTGCCGTCTGTTTTAAGCAAGCGGGCGCTCGTCGGTTTTGAAATCGGGTCAGGCCAGGGGGAGCGCGTTTCCTGCTTGTTGCGGGATACATTTCCGGAAAGCGTTGTGGAAGTGGTCCGCGATATCAACGGCCATGAGCGGATGGTGTTTTGCGAAAAAAATTAGCTTTTTTTCAGATTCATAGTTTAAAATCCCCTGTTCCTGCCCACAATGGGAATATGAAGGGACGGGGGAAGAAAATGAAAAGAAAAACAGTGGTTTCATTGTATATCTTCATGTTATCGATCGCAACGATCATCAGTTTATATGCACCGAAACAAAAAGCGGTGGAGGCTGAAACCATCGTTATTCCGAAAGATGCGATCCGGCTGCGCATTCTGGCAAACAGTGACAAGCCGGAAGACCAGGCAGTAAAACGGAAAATCCGCGATGAAGTAAATACGAACATCGCCAAATGGGTAGGCCACTTAAATTCCAAAAAAGAAGCGGAAAAAGTCATCCGCTCCCACTTGCCGGAAATTGAAAGCATTGCAAGAAGGGTGATGGCGGAAGAACAGCTGGACGAACCGGTAAAAGCCGAACTTGGTAAGGTCGCCTTTCCGACAAAATTATACGGCCAGTACTTATATCCGGCCGGGAAGTATGAAGCGGTTTTGATTACGCTTGGGGAAGGCAAGGGCGCCAATTGGTGGTGCGTCCTGTATCCGCCCCTCTGTTTTCTCGATTTTTCCAACGGCGTTGCAACAAGCAGCAGGGGTGAAGAAAAGAAATCGGAAACAAAGAAGGTTGCGACTTCCAATGCCCGCACAAAACCTGCCGAAGCGGCGACAGCTGAAAAAGTGAACCGGAAACCGCATGAAAATCAACCAGCGGCACAAGACCGCAAAACGAAACAGCCAGTCGGTGAAACAGCAAACCACACTAGCGCTGTTTACGCCGGAGAGGATGGCGAGGTGGAGAAAAAGCTGCTGATTGTGAAAGTGATCAAAGAACTGTTTTAACATTTTCCACCCGGATTGTGGAAAGCTCGGACAAACGGGCTGGAACAAAGACGGGTTATCAACAAAATGCGAAGTATTATCCACAAGTTGTGGATAATACTTGTTTCATTTTTCGAACTTTTGTATACTTGCCGGGAGAAAACTTGATAAATAAATATCCTGGCAGGACCGATGATTGGATGGAGAAAGGTGAAAAAGAATGGAAACAAAATACTGGGTTGTGGATAAAACTGTGGAGAATCCCGGTGCTTATCCACAACTTGCAGAAGCAGCGCAGTTACTGAAAGAGAAGCAGACAGTCGCTTTTCCGACTGAAACGGTATACGGTTTAGGAGCCGATGCAACAAGCGATGAAGCGGTGGATAAGATTTTCAAGGCAAAAGGAAGGCCATCCGATAATCCGCTGATTGTCCACATTGCGGAGGAAAAGCAGCTGGAAGAATTGGCGGAAGAAATACCGGAAACGGCGAAAGTGCTGATGAAAGCTTTTTGGCCGGGCCCGCTTACGCTCGTTGTAAAAGTAAAGAAAGGGGCATTGTCCGAAAAGGTGACGGCCGGGCTGGACACGGTCGGGATCCGCATGCCCCGGCATCCGGTTGCACTGGCGCTTATTCGCATGAGCGGGCTGCCGATTGCCGCCCCGAGCGCCAACCGGTCCGGCAAGCCGAGCCCGACATTAGCTCGCCATGTCCGGGAAGACCTTGCCGGTAAAATTGCCGGCATTGTGGACGGCGGAGAAACGGGTGTCGGAGTGGAATCGACCGTGCTCGATGTGACAGCGGAAGTGCCTGTGATTTTGCGCCCGGGCGGTGTTACGAAAGAACAGCTCGAAGAACGGATTGGAAAAGTGAGGCTTGATCCGGGACTTAAGGGAACTGGTGCTGGCGCCCGGCCGAAAGCACCCGGCATGAAATATACGCATTATGCGCCAGATGCGCCGGTTTATCTTGTGGATGGCAGCATAGCTTTTATGCAGCAAATGATCGATGCGCACCGGAAAAAAGGGGAAGTAACAGGAGCGATTGTGACGGAAGAAACGTCCGGTATCGTCCGTGCTGATGTGGTGGCAGTTTGTGGCAGGCGGGCATCCCTTGAGACCGTTGCCCAGCACTTGTATGATACACTTCGGTCGTTTAATGCGCAAAAAGTGGATGTGATATTTTCTGAAATTTTTCCGCGTGAAGGCATCGGCCGGGCGATTATGAATCGGCTTGAGAAAGCAGCGGGGCATCGTTATGTAAAAGAAGAGGATGTTCAGTAACCCGGACGCTTTTAAACTGCCCTTATCGCTTGGTGCTGTTTTATTGCGGATCGGGTGCGCGGGCGGTTTCGGATGATCTGCGGCTTCTAAAACGCCCCGGACGTGCATAAGCTGGAGTAGGCACGTCCAAAGGGGGAAAAAGAGATGGCAGTCATCGCAGAAATGGTAACTTTGGCGATCATGGCTTTGGCGCTCGGTATGGATGCTTTTTCGGTAAGCCTCGGCGTGGGCATGATGCAGCCCAGACTGAGGCAAATCTTTTACATAGGTTTAACGGTCGGCATTTTTCATGTGTTGATGCCGGTTCTCGGCATTTTTGCGGGCCATCTTCTCTCCCGTACTTTTGGCCTATTTGCCCAGTATATTGGTGGCATATTGCTCGTGATTATGGGGATACAGATGATTGTATGGGTCTTCAAAAAGGAGGGGGCGCAAGCTGTCAGCCCGTCCGGATGGGGAACGATGCTGTTTGCGTTGAGTGTAAGCCTGGACAGTTTTTCTGCCGGGCTATCACTTGGCATTTTCGGCGTGCGGACTGTTGCTGTTATGATTTGCTTCGGCGTTGCTGCTACATTTTTAACCTGGCTCGGCCTTTTGATTGGCAGGAAATTCCAGGGTTGGATCGGGGTGTACGGCGAAGTGCTCGGGGGAACGATCCTCGTTGTTTTTGGACTGAAATTGCTATTTTCTATTTAGAAAAGCCGGCTTCAATTTTCCGGCGTTTTTTTATCTATCAACAGATTGACCTTGTAATTAAGGTCTTTTTTACTATAATAATAGTAGATTTAAAAGTTCAGGATAGGAGGACAGCCTTTGAATATCCTTTTTGTTTGCACCGGGAATACATGCAGGAGCCCGATGGCGGAGGCCATTTTAAAAGCTAAACAGCTGACAGGCATTGAAGTGGAATCAGCCGGCCTTTTTGCGCCCGAGGGTGAAGACGCTTCTGTCCATACCTACGAAGTACTGAAAGAAAATGGAATCGATTTCCGCCACCACGCCCGGAACCTTTCGGAGAATTTGGCGGGTTGGGCTGACGTGATTCTTACGATGACGTCCGGGCACAAACAGGCAGTGGCAGCACGGTATCCGCATGCCCGCAATAAAACGTTTACGATCGCGGAGTATGCCGGAAGCAGCGGGGATGTGCCGGATCCGTACGGCGGCAGCCTGGATGCTTACAGAGAAACTTATCAACAATTGCATGCATTGATCAATCGTTTGATTAAAAACAGGAAAATGGGAAACCAGGGGCGGGTGTGACGGATGGAAAAGCGAAGCTATAGATTCAGTTTAACGAAGAAAATTGTATTGTTCGTAACCGGGCTGTCTTTTATTACATATTCGGCAAGCGGTCTTTTCATTTATCTTATTTATCCGTTTTTTTCCGACTGGATAAAGCTGCCGTGGTTTATTGTCATTACACTTGCATTAGGGATTATCTGGTCCGGGATTTTAAGCTTTTTCGGTTCATTCCTGATTGCAGGCCCGATGCGCAAGTTAGAAGATGCAGCCCTTAAAGCGAGCCGCGGGGATTTAAGAGATGAAGTCCCCGTGCCGAAATCGGGCGATGAAATCGAGTCGCTCGCAGCGGCTTTCAATTCTTTGCTTTCCAATTTGCGGGAGACGGTTGAACAAATTGATGAAAATGTGGAACGCACCAAAGAAAGTGTGTCGGAAATATCGGAGAAAACGGCACTGGCTGCGGGCCAGGCGGAACATGTAAACAAGACGGTGGAAGAGATTTCACTTGGCGCCGAGCAATCCGCGGCTGCCACCCAATCTGCGGCTGACCTCGTTGAAAAAACCTATCAGCTTGCATCCGAAGTCCGCGGGAAAGCGGATACTTGCAAAAAATCTTCTGATCACATGCTGAGCGAATTAAAGACGAGCAAAGAGACAATGGACTCGCTTATATCAGGTGTTGAAAATCTGGCAAAAGAAAATACCATCTCGCTGGAAGCCGTTCGGGATCTTGCGGAAGAAACGAAGAAAGTGGAGGGGATCATTTCTTTTGTCGGTGAAGTCGCGGCACAAACCAATTTGCTGGCGTTGAATGCTTCTATTGAAGCGGCACGCGCCGGGGAATACGGGCGCGGGTTTGCGGTGGTCGCAAATGAGGTCCGGAAGCTTGCGGATGAAAGTGCCCAGGCCGTTCAGGGTATTACCGGGATGATCCAGCACATTGAGCAGGAAGGTACACGGGTTGTCGAACAAATGGCTGTACAAGTTCAAAAAGCCAATGAAGAAGTGCACAGAGGACAAAAGGCCAATGAAGCGATGGACAGAATGACGGAATCAATCCATTTGGTTGCGGGGGCAGTTGATCAAATTGCCGGTATGGCCAAGAACCAAATGGATGCGATTCACGAAGCTTCGAGCCAGTCGCAGGAAGTGGCGGCCATTACCGAACAGACTTCTGCCGGGGCAAAAGAAGTCACCGCGATTACAAATGAGCAGGCGCAGAACATGGAATTGATTGAAAGGCTTATCGCGCAGCTCGAGCAGGATGCGGAGAAATTAAAAGGGAGCACCCGCCGCTTTCATATCCGGTGAGTTTTTCGCCCGCCTGGTTTTGGACGGGGAGCACCGGTTTTGGCTGGAAGAAGCGTGGCAATTCTGGTTTTGTGCCGGGAAATCCCGCAAGACAAGAGGAGATGCGGAAACATGTGGCCGTATGCCTGGCATTTTTCCGGGGACGATGGACGTTTTAAACGGGCCGGAAATTTTAACAGCCATGGAACCTGGCTCTAAGACGCTTTATTTTCTTTTTCGCCGTTCTGTGCCACAATAGAATCAGAAGCATGAAGGAGGGGGAAGAACATGAAAGTGGCATTGGCTTCAGACCACGGCGGTAAGCATCTTAAACAGGAAATTGCGGGTTTGCTTCAGGATCTGGGTGTTGCCTACGAAGATTTCGGATGCGATTGTGAAGGATCGGTTGATTATCCGGATTACGCGCTTCCGGTTGCGGAAAAGGTGGCAAAAGGGGAATTTGACCGTGCGATCCTTATTTGCGGCACCGGAATCGGGATGTGTATTTCCGCCAATAAAGTAAAGGGTATCCGTTGCGCGCTTGTGCATGATGTCTTCAGCGCGAAGGCTACAAGGGCCCATAATGACAGCAATGTCCTCGCCATGGGAGAGCGGGTCATCGGGCCGGGGCTGGCCTGTGAAATTGTAAAAGAATGGCTCGGAACGCCGTTTGAAGGCGGCCGCCATGCGCGCAGGATTGAGAAAATCGCGCAGTATGAACAAAAATAACAGAGGTGTTTTTGTTGCAATCAGATTCGGCACGTTTGGAAGAACAGTTGGACCGCATGCTGGATGAATTTTTCCGGCAGGTGCCAATGAAAAAAGGACAGGTTTTTGTTGTTGGCTGCTCGACATCCGAAGTAACCGGGAAAAAAATCGGGACAGCAGGGGCAATGGATGTCGCCGCCATTATTTATGACAGTGTACAGAAGTTTGCACGCCAGTTCGGATTCCAACCGGCATTTCAATGCTGCGAACACCTGAACCGGGCGCTTGTGGTTGACCGTTCGCTCGCCGATGAAAAGGGGTGGGAAGAAGTGACGGTCGTGCCTGTTCGGAAGGCGGGCGGCGCGATGGCTGCGTATGCATACGCTCACATGGAAGATCCCGTTGTCGTCGAATATATCCGGGCTGACGCGGGCATCGACATCGGGGATACATTGATCGGCATGCACTTAAAGCATGTTGCCGTACCTGTAAGGGTTTCCGAAAAAGAGCTGGGAAAAGCCCATGTTACATTTGCCAAAACGCGGCCGAAACTGATCGGCGGCGTGCGGGCGGTTTACGAAAAAGAACAGCCGGAATAAGGACCCCTATACTGCCCTGCATGTTGTATGCGGGGCATGTTTTTTTTCTTCCTGTCAAAAAAATGGACAAATTTTGCAAAGCATTATGGTAAAATAAAAAAGAATATGAAAACAATCTTGAGGGGGTACCGAATTGAGCCATATTGCAAATCAAGACAAGGAAGTTTACGAGGCGATCCGGCAGGAATTGAACCGGCAAAGAAACAAGATTGAACTCATTGCCAGCGAAAATTTTGTCAGCGAAGCGGTGATGGAAGCACAAGGCTCCGTTCTGACCAACAAATACGCGGAAGGCTATCCGGGGCACCGTTATTACGGCGGATGCGAATATGTGGATATTGTGGAAGACCTTGCGCGGGAGCGGGCAAAACAGCTTTTTGGTGCCGAACATGTCAATGTCCAGCCGCATTCTGGCGCACAGGCCAATATGGCGGTTTATTTCACCATTCTGGAGCACGGCGATACGGTGCTTGGCATGAATTTGTCCCACGGCGGGCATTTGACACATGGCAGCCCGGTCAATTTCAGCGGCATGCAGTACCATTTTGTGGAATACGGTGTGGATAAGGAAACGCAGCATATTGATTATGAAGATGTATTGGAAAAAGCGCGCGTACATAAGCCGAAACTGATTGTTGCCGGTGCAAGTGCATACCCCCGCACGATTGATTTTAAAAAGTTCAAGGAAATTGCGGATGAAGTCGGCGCCTATTTAATGGTGGATATGGCGCATATTGCAGGGCTTGTGGCTTGCGGGTTACATCCGAACCCTGTGCCGTATGCGGATTTTGTGACGACCACAACGCATAAAACATTGCGGGGACCGCGCGGCGGCATGATTTTATGCAAAGCGGAATTTGCAAAGAAAGTGGACAAATCGATTTTCCCGGGGATCCAGGGCGGCCCGCTTATGCATGTGATTGCGGCTAAAGCCGTCGCTTTTGGAGAGGCGCTTACAGACGGGTTCAAAATCTATTCGCAAAAAGTGGTGGATAACGCAAAACGGCTGGCGGAAGGGCTCCAAAAAGAGGGATTTGACCTTGTATCCGGCGGGACGGATAATCATCTTATTCTCGTTGATTTGCGCTCTTTCGGCATTACCGGGAAGGATGCGGAGAAAGTGCTCGATGATATCGGCATTACGGCCAATAAAAATACGATTCCGTATGACCCGGAAAGCCCGTTTGTGACAAGCGGTCTCAGAATCGGCACACCCGCAGTCACAACAAGGGGATTCGGCCTTGAAGAAATGGATGAGGTGGCATCCATTATCGGATCGGCATTGAAAAATCCGGATAACGAAGCAGTCTTAAAAGAAGCGGCAGGACGCGTCAAGCATCTTACGGAACGCTTTCCGCTGTACGCCGGCCAAAACTAAGCAGGGGTTTTATCCCGCTTTTTCCGGACGGATGGCTGGTCCGCTTCCAATGTGGCATAAAAACAAATTCGAGTCAGAACCGGCAAAAAAATTGAGCAGGATGGCCCCGTAAAACGCGGGGCTGGATCCTTTCGCCCGGCCTCAGGATTTTCTTTTGGCTTTCCTTGAGATTGGGCGCTTTTTTCGTGTAAAATGGTTGGGGTAAGCATTTGCCGAACCTGATACCAACCTTTAAAGGAGAGAATTCATTTGAGCACACTTCATGTCATTGACCACCCGCTGATCCAGCACAAGTTGACGTATATCCGCGATAAACATACGGGGACAAAAGAATTCCGCGAACTTGTCGACGAAGTATCGACTTTGATGGCATTTGAAATTACCCGCGATATGCCGCTTGAAGAAATTGAAATTGAAACGCCGGTCTGCAAGGCAAAATCAAAAATTTTATCCGGCAAAAAAATCGGCATTGTCCCGATCCTGCGTGCGGGCCTGGGCATGGTCGACGGCGTGCGGAAACTGATCCCGGCTGCAAAAGTCGGACATGTCGGCCTGTACCGCGATCCGAAGACACTGACGCCGGTTGAATATTACATAAAACTTCCAAGCGATGTAGAGGAACGCGATTTTATTATTGTCGATCCGATGCTGGCTACAGGCGGTTCTGCCGTGGATGCGATCCAGTCTTTAAAACAGCGAGGCGCAAAAAACATTAAATTCATGTGCCTGATTGCATCCCCTGAGGGTGTGAAAGCCGTACAGAGAGCCCATCCGGACGTTGATATTTATACAGCAGCCCTTGATGAGAAGCTGAATGAGCAAGGGTACATTGTGCCGGGCCTCGGAGATGCGGGGGACCGCCTGTTTGGAACAAAATAAAATGTATGGATGCGCTTCGTGTTTTACAATTTTGTTAACCCTGCAGAAACAGGCTGGTAAAAAAATAAAAAGGGTCTATAATAACGGTATGTTTTCGGTATATAGATGAATGCCAGGTATGTAAACGATTGGAAAAAGGGCGCAAGCTTACGCCAGTGCAGGCGTTTCCTTCCTATTTCGGGAGGCGGGATGACCTTTTCTCGAAAAAACAAGTTCTAATGACTATATCAAGGAAACTCCTATTGACATTGGATAAGCGCTATTGTATGCTAAAAAAGTGTACATAATGAGAAGGTTTTCATATGGTTGGGATTCTACTATTTTATATGCCGGAAATCTGAAAAACCAGTAAAGCCGGAGCTGCAGGCTACTCGTAACCTTAACAAATTGTAAGTTTTGGTTAAGAATGTTGCGATTTGCCAGGTGAAGTGACATACCGCTTTCCTGCTGTGCTGCAATTGATCGGCGTCCCTTGTCAGGAGTGTTTAAGGCATGCCGGAACTTCTACGTATCTACAAAAGGCTGCGCAAGTATTTGGTGATTCTTTTGTGCCTTTATTTGACGGGGGCGATGTTTCCCGGTTGCCGCTCTGTTTTCCTCGGGCTTTTGCTTGGCACAGCTGTTAGCCTCTTTAACTTATGGCTTATGGTGAAGAAAACATTGGCGGTTACCGATGTTTCCTCAGGCAAAAAAAGGGTCTCGCTCGGTACCGGGATGAGAATGGCGACTGCTGTCCTCGCGGTGGCGGTGGCGCTCCGTTTTCCGGATTTGTTTCATCTTTTAGCTGTAGTGATTGGCGTAATGACATCTTATCTGGTCATTATGATAGATTTTTTTGTAGGTTTGCTTCAACAAAGAAAAAAGTAAAGTGAGGTGAGTTTCGGTGGAACATAAGCAACCGATAGTTGAATTCATGGGGTTGTATTTTAACCTGTCCAACGTCATGATGATTACTGTCTCATCATTGATCGTGTTCATCATTGCGGTCATCTCAACAAGAAAGTTGGCGTTGAAACCTACAGGCATGCAGAATTTTATGGAATGGGTCATGGATTTTGTAAGAGGGATCATTAAAAGCAATATGGACTGGAAAACCGGCGGCGTCTTTCACATTCTGGGTCTAACACTGATCATGTATATCTTTGTTTCCAATATGCTTGGATTGCCGTTTATGGTTGTTTATGACCATTATTCCTGGTGGAAGTCACCTACTTCCGACCCGGTTGTTACCCTTACGCTGGCTGTTCTGGTCATGGGCCTGTCCCACTTTTACGGTGTCAAAAAGAGGGGGTTTGGCGGATATCTGAAAAGCTATGCTGAACCGTTATGGTTTCTGGTCCCGATTAACCTGATCGAACAGTTTGCCAACACATTAACATTAGGGCTCCGGCTTTATGGGAATATTTATGCCGGCGAAGTGTTGCTGTCGCTGCTTGCGGGCACTTTGGCGATGCATACAAACATTTGGGGGACAATCGGAGCAATTATTCCGACCCTTGTATGGCAAGGATTTTCTATTTTTGTCGGCACGATCCAGGCATATATCTTTACCATGTTAACAATGGTTTATATTTCTCATAGGATTGCCCATGAGGAATAACCATTTCTATATTTTTGAAAAATCACCTATTTATATATTCCAAAGGAGGAAATCTTATCATGAGTTTGGGTATTCTTGCAGCAGCAATCGCAGTTGGTTTGGCAGCATTGGGCGCCGGTATTGGTAACGGCCTTATTGTCGGTCGTACAGTTGAAGGGATTGCAAGGCAGCCAGAAGCACGCGGCCTTTTGCAGACAACAATGTTTATCGGCATCGGCTTAGTTGAAGCTCTTCCTATCATTGCGGTTGTTATCGCATTTATTGCACTGGGAAGATAAGGAAAATGTTGACGGCGAAGCGGATTCTAAGAAACCTTCGCCTTTCCTTTATGATTTAGCCAAGAATCGTTGTGGCTTTTGTTTTGAGCGGTTCAAGGCCATCTTCTTTGAACCATTTTGCTTCTTTTTTGGTAAAGGGTGCGAAAGAATGTTTTAAGAACGTGTGGAAGGGAGTGAACCCGGGTGTCCCAGACTGATTTAGTACTCGGATTTGTGCTAGGGAAGCTCAACACAGGCGATATTTTATTCCAGGCCATCATCTTTGTTGTGTTGCTTCTGCTATTGAAAAAATTTGCTTACGGTCCTCTTGTCGAAATGATGAGGAAACGTGAGGAACATATTGCAAAAGAAATTGAAACGGCGGAAAAAAACCGCGAAGAAGCAGCCAAGCTTTTGGAAGAACAGCGCAAGTTGCTGAAAGAAGCACGCGTTGAAGGTCAGAATTTAATTGAAAACGCAAGGAAACAAGCAGAAGTGCAGCATGATGATATCGTTGCAACAGCGCGTCAGGAAGCAGAACGCATGAAAGATGCAGCCAAAGTTGAAATCGAACAGGAAAAAGCAAAAGCTGTTGCTGCTTTGCGTGAACAGGTAGCATCCTTGTCCGTGATGATTGCCTCTAAAGTGATTGAAAAAGAAATTTCCGAGAAAGACCACGAGAAATTCATACTCGATTCTATTAAAGAGGCAGGAGAAATGAAATGAGTAATGAGGCGGTAGAAAAACGGTACGCTTCGGCACTTTTCGAGCTTGCAAAAGAGCACGGGCAGCTTCAAGAGATCGAAAAAGAAGTCCGGGCGGTAAAAGAGGTTTTTGAGGAAAACGAACCGTTCCGAAAGCTCCTTAAATCTCCGAAATTGACGATAGAAAAGAAACAAGAAATCCTTAAAAACATTTTTTCCGGATTATCCACTTTCACTTTGAATTTGTTGTTGCTCTTGACTGAGCGGCACAGGGACGAGCTCATTCCTAGGGTGTGCCGTGCTTTTATTGAACGGGTGAATGATGAACGCGGCATTGCAGATGCACTTGTCTACTCTGCCCGCCCGCTTTCTGCAGACGAGAGCAAAGCGATATCCGAAGTATTTGCCAAAAAAGTCGGAAAGCTGTCTTTAAACATTGAGAATATCGTGGATGACGGTCTGCTAGCCGGATTAAAAATCAGAATTGGAAACTCTATTTTTGACAGCAGTTTGCGCGGAAAATTGGAACGGCTTGAAAAAACATTAATCAGTTAAGTGAGAAATGAGGTGCTGGATTTATGAGCATTAAGGCTGAAGAAATCAGCTTGCTGATAAAAAAACAGATTGAAAATTACCAGTCTGAAATTGAAGTGAGCGATGTCGGTACCGTTATCGAAGTCGGTGACGGGATTGCACGTGCACACGGTCTTGACCAGGCGATGGCCGGGGAACTGCTGGAATTTTCCAACGGCGTCATGGGGCTTGCGCAGAACCTTGAGGAAAGTAATGTCGGGATCATTATTCTCGGGCCTTACCGCGAAATCCATGAAGGCGATGAAGTAAGGCGTACAGGCCGGATCATGCAGGTGCCGGTCGGGGAGGAACTGATCGGTCGTGTCGTCAACCCGCTCGGCCAGCCGGTTGACGGGCTCGGACCCATCAACACAACGAAAACCCGCCCGATTGAATCAAGAGCGCCTGGCGTAATGGATCGGAAATCGGTAAGCGAACCGCTGCAAACGGGGATTAAGGCGATCGATGCGCTTGTGCCGATCGGCCGCGGACAGCGGGAATTGATTATCGGCGACCGCCAAACCGGTAAAACGACCATTGCGATTGATACGATTATAAACCAAAAAGACCAGGACATGATTTGTATTTATGTTGCGATCGGCCAGAAAGAATCGACCGTCCGCGGTACAGTTGAAACGCTTCGCAAATTCGGAGCTTTGGATTATACGATTGTGGTAACGGCTTCCGCTTCACAACCGGCGCCTCTTCAATACCTGGCTCCGTATGCCGGTGTTGCGATGGGTGAAGAATTCATGCACAACGGAAAACACGTGCTTGTTGTATATGATGACTTATCCAAACAGGCTGTTGCTTACCGTGAACTTTCCTTGCTGTTGCGCCGTCCGCCGGGCCGTGAAGCCTATCCTGGCGATGTATTCTACTTGCACTCCCGCCTGCTTGAACGTGCTGCCAAATTAAGCGATGCAAAAGGCGGAGGTTCATTGACTGCATTGCCGTTCGTTGAAACACAGGCCGGCGATATTTCGGCTTACATTCCGACAAACGTGATTTCGATTACAGACGGGCAGATCTTCCTGCAGTCCGACTTGTTCTTCTCAGGTGTCCGTCCGGCGATCAATGCAGGGTTATCCGTATCCCGCGTCGGCGGTGCCGCACAAATCAAGGCAATGAAAAAAGTTTCCGGTACACTGCGTCTTGACCTGGCCTCTTACCGTGAACTTGAGTCATTTGCCCAATTCGGGTCGGATCTGGATAAAGCCACCCAGGCAAAACTGGCACGCGGGCAGCGTACGGTTGAAGTATTGAAGCAGGATCTGAACAAGCCAATCAAAGTGGAAAAACAAGTATGCATCCTGTATGCATTAACAAAAGGGTTGCTGGACGATATTCCAGTAGAAGACATTCTCCGTTTTGAATCGGAACTTTATGACTGGCTGGACCAGAACCGGGCATCCCTGCTCGAAGAAATCCGTACAACCGGAAATCTTCCTGACGATGAAAAAATGAAAGAAGCTATTCAGGCTTTTAAAAAGACCTTCGTAGCATCTGAACAGCAATAATAATTGGACAGAGAACCCCGTTACCCTTATGCAGCATGCGTTCTTTTTTCACTGTAGCATCATCCCGGGGCAAACGGGCCGGATAAGACAAAGGATTTCAATCCGGGATTGGAATCCTGATTAACTCACAAGGGTGGTGAAGTGAAGTGGCATCCTTACGCGATATAAAAAACCGGATCAACTCTACGCAGAAAACAAGCCAGATTACGAAGGCCATGCAGATGGTGTCGGCTGCAAAACTGAACCGTGCGGAATTGTCCGCCAAATCATTTGTCCCTTATATGGAGAAAATGCAGGATGTAGTGGTCAGCATTTCCCAGGGGACAGGCGGCGTCCGGCATCCGATGCTTGTTTCCCGCCCGGTTAAAAGGACCGGTTATTTCGTGATCACATCTGACCGCGGACTGGCCGGCGCTTTTAACAGCAACGTTTTAAGGCTTGTAACCCAGACCATTCGGGAACGCCATCAATCTGATGATGAATATGCGATTATTGTTATCGGCCGTACAGGATACGAATTTTTCAGGCGTCTAAAGATGAATGTTGTGCTGCAGATTGTCGGCCTGTCTGACCATCCGACATTCCAGGATATCGAAAATATTACAAAGAAAACGGTCGCGATGTATGAAGACGGGACATTTGATGAGTTGTATTTGTATTACAACCATTTTGTCAGCGCCATTAGCCAGGATGTGACGGAAAAAAGGCTGCTGCCGCTTACGGATGTAACGACGACAAACCGGCTCATTTCCTATGAATTTGAACCGTCTGCAGAAGAAATCCTGAGTGTTTTGCTGCCGCAATACGCAGAAAGCCTCATTTACGGCGCACTGCTGGACAGCAAAGCAAGTGAACACGCGGCACGCATGACTGCAATGAGAAATGCGACGGACAATGCAACTGAATTAATCGACTCGTTGACATTGACATATAACCGTGCCCGCCAGGCATCCATCACACAGGAAATTACGGAAATTGTCGGTGGAGCAGCTGCACTGGAATAATTTCCGTTTTGGCAAACCGCTCTTTTGTCGAAACGGAACGGGCATGTGCCATCAAGCAAGTTAGGAGGGAACAGTATGAGCATTGGACACGTTCTGCAAGTAATGGGTCCGGTAGTTGACGTAAAGTTTGAAAATGGTCAGCTCCCTGATATTTATAACGCATTAAAAATCAATTATAAAGCAAAAAATGCCAATGAAGTGGATATCAATGTCACACTGGAAGTTGCATTACACCTGGGCGATGATGCCGTCCGCACGATTGCGATGGCTTCCACAGACGGCATCCGCCGCGGCATGGAAGTGGTGGACACAGGTGCGCCGATCTCTGTACCGGTAGGGGAAGCAACCCTTGGCCGTGTATTTAATGTCCTCGGGGAAGTCATTGACCTTGACGGCGAACTGAAAGGCAATGTGCGACGCGACCCGATCCAAAAACCGGCGCCTTCTTTCGAGCAATTATCCACGCAGGTTGAAATTCTTGAAACCGGCATTAAAGTCGTTGACCTTTTGGCGCCTTACATCAAAGGTGGGAAGATTGGCTTGTTCGGCGGTGCCGGCGTTGGCAAAACCGTGTTAATCCAGGAACTGATTAACAACGTTGCACAGGAACACGGCGGTATTTCCGTATTCGCCGGCGTAGGAGAACGGACACGTGAAGGGAACGACCTCTACTACGAAATGAAAGATTCCGGCGTTATTGCCAAAACAGCGATGGTGTTCGGACAAATGAACGAACCGCCTGGCGCACGGATGCGTGTCGCTTTAACAGGGCTGACGATGGCTGAATATTTCCGTGATGAGCAAGGGCAGGACGTATTGCTCTTTATCGATAATATTTTCCGTTTCACACAGGCAGGTTCTGAAGTTTCTGCGCTGCTCGGCCGTATGCCGTCAGCCGTAGGTTACCAGCCGACCCTTGCAACCGAAATGGGTCAGCTGCAGGAACGGATTACGTCGACCAATAAAGGTTCCATTACTTCCATTCAGGCGATTTACGTACCTGCTGACGACTATACTGACCCGGCTCCGGCCACAACATTTGCCCACCTCGATGCGACGACAAACCTTGAACGGCGTTTGTCGGAAATGGGGATTTATCCTGCTGTGGATCCGCTCGCTTCGACATCAAGGGCATTGTCCCCTGAAATTGTCGGGGAAGAGCATTACAATGTTGCCCGCCAGGTACAGCAAACATTGCAACGTTACCGCGAGCTTCAGGACATTATCGCGATCCTCGGGATGGACGAACTGAGCGAAGATGACAAAATGATTGTTGCGCGGGCTCGGCGCATCCAGTTCTTCCTGTCGCAAAACTTCCACGTTGCGGAACAATTCACAGGCCAGCCTGGATCTTATGTGCCGGTTAAGGAAACCGTCCGCGGCTTTAAAGAAATTCTTGAAGGGAAATACGACCATCTTCCTGAAGATGCTTTCCGCCTCGTAGGCACGATCGAGGATGCTGTGAAAAAAGCGGAAGCCATGGGTGTAAAAGTATAATACGGGACCGGGAGGAAGCAAAATGAGGACATTTGAAGCCAGTGTTGTCACTCCGGACGGCCCGGTATACAATGCGGAAGTAGAAATGGTTATTGCAAAGGCCAAAAGCGGCGAGATCGGCATCCTGTACGGGCATGTTCCGCTTGTTGCGCCGCTTGATATCGGCGTTGTCCGGTTTAAAAACGGCGACCAGGAAAAAGTGGTTGCAGTGAGCGGCGGCATTTTGGAAACACGGTCCAATCAAGTGACCATTCTGGCGCAGGCTGCCGAAACCCCCGAACAGATAGACATCCGGCGGGCGGAAGAAGCAAAGCAGCGCGCAGAAAAAAGATTGCATCAGTCCCATCAGGATGATGTTGATTTTAAACGGGCAGAGCTTGCGTTAAAACGCGCGATGAACCGGATTGATGTCTACCGCCACTTTTCCAGATAACCGCTTTTCCATATTGTCATTTTATGATCAAAATAACGGCACCTTCTGCTTTTTCGGAAGGTGTTTTTCTTTAAGCGGCTGATTTACCGGGCAGGCGCCTGAACGGACTAAAACAGGAAGGGAATGAGGACAGATGACAGCCGAATTCGGAACGCAGGCAGTGCTCAGCATCCTTGTGAATTTATTTTTTATTGGCATGACGTTTTGGATCCTCCAAGCCGTCCACATTGAAAAGATCATAAAGAAAAACCACATTGTCCAGGCAAGGCTCTTGTATATTTTCCTTTCTGTCGCAATCGGATACAGCGTCAGCAATTTTTTCCTTGATTATTTGCTGTGGGCGCAGCGCCTGCATTTCCTGTTCCAATGACGGGTGTCGTCAAGCATTGTTTCAAAATTCCAATTGATTGGTTCTTTTGAGGCTGGAAAATGGTTCATTTTTCCTGTTTCCAAAAAATCATCTGTTGCATACAATTTAGGTATGCTTTTTTGACAAAATTCATTATACTAGTGTATAGGGTGTCAAAACTTGACGACTTTTACCTGGTATTTCTGCCGTCTCTCTTGTTAACACTTTTAATAAGAGAGAGGGGAGCGCAAAGATGAAATTCCGATTTGTATATCCGGTTTTGGCAATTGTAGGTTTGACACTTATTTTCATGGGGAATAAGACAGATGCGGCCAATTTTACGGATCAATTGCAGTTATTTCAGGCGTCCATTGCAAAATTAAACGGCAAAGTCACTGAATGGTCTTTATATACAAGAGAACCCCTGAGGGCGCCGTCCGAACCGGAATGGGCCGAAAAAGTGCAGACATTGCAGGATACATTCCCTGAAATGCACTGGTCGGTAAAAACGGACAGGCATGTGAAGGTGCTCACGGGCAAGCTGGAAAAAAGCCATTATGTCGAAACCGTAAAATTTATGTCGACCCTATCAAATGCTGAAAACGGTTCGTATATCATTTATGAAGTGAATGGCAAAGGATGGGACCGCGCGCAAATGCGTAAAGTCAATCAACTGGTATCTGCCCGCACTCGAGCGCTTTTTACGAAAAAGCCCATGGTTTTCTCTTGTATCAAAGGCGAATTCAGTGATAAAATGGATCGTGTTTTGTTACATGAAAAAAAAGAACAACTGCTGAAACGTCTTGATGCGAAAGAAACTGAAACAATGGAAGAAAAGAACTTTTATGCAGTTTCCGGATACTCGCCTAAGTTTTCTGAAAATATCCATGCCAAAAACCGGAAAATGAATGTGCAAATCGGTTTGCGAAACAGCGGTTTGAGCGGTAAGACAACGGTCGTAATTGGCACACCCATCATTACGATTGAATATTAATATAGAGAATATGGACGCGGAGGGGAATACTCTTGGAAAAGATCATCGTCCGCGGCGGAAACAGGCTTCAGGGCGCCGTTCAAGTGGAAGGCGCAAAGAATGCCGTATTGCCTGTGATCGCTGCATCGTTATTGGCAAGTGAAGGAAAAAGCATCATACGTGATGTACCACAACTCTCCGATGTATTTACAATCAGTGAAGTGCTGCGCCACCTGAATGCTGAAGTTACGTTTCTGGAGAATGAAATCACTGTAGATGCATCAAGGGAGTTATCAATTGAAACGCCTTTTGAATATGTACGCAAAATGAGGGCATCTTTTTTAGTGCTGGGGCCGTTACTGGCAAGAACCGGGAAAGCAAGGGTCGCATTACCGGGAGGCTGCGCCATCGGATCCCGCCCTATTGACTTGCACTTAAAAGGATTTGAAGCAATGGGCGCCAAAGTAGATGTGGGAAACGGCTTTATTGAAGCGTCGGTATCCGGCCGCTTGCATGGCGCGAAAATATATATGGATTTTCCAAGCGTCGGCGCAACCCAGAATATTATGATGGCCGCATCGCTGGCTGACGGACAAACGGTCATTGAAAACTGTGCAAAAGAACCTGAAATTGTGGATCTTGCCAATTTCCTGAATGAAATGGGCGCGAATGTAAAAGGTGCCGGCACGGGAACCATCAAGATCGAAGGTGTGGAGAAGCTGCATGCTGCTGATCATACCATCATACCGGACAGAATTGAAGCAGGGACATTTATGGTTGCTGCTGCGATTACAAAGGGAAATGTGTTGGTAAAAGGTGCGGTACCTGAGCATATTTCTTCCTTAATTGCAAAACTGGAGGAAATGGGTGTAACCATCATTGAAGAAGAGAACGGCGTCCGGGTTATCGGCCCGGAAACATTAAAGGCAGTAGACATCAAGACAATGCCTTATCCGGGATTTCCGACCGATATGCAGTCGCAAATGATGGCGCTCCTTTTGTGTGCTGAAGGCACGAGCGTGATTACGGAAACGGTATTTGAAAACCGATTCATGCATGTGGAAGAATTCCGGCGCATGAATGCGGATTTAAAAATAGAAGGGCGTTCGGTTATTGTGAACGGGCCGTGCAATTTGCAGGGGGCTGAAGTTGCCGCAACAGACCTGCGGGCAGCCGCCGCTTTAATTATTGCCGGGCTGGCGGCAAAAGGCATCACCCGGGTGACCGAATTAAAACATCTGGATCGCGGCTATTTGAACTTTCATTTAAAACTGGCTGCACTTGGGGCCAACATTGAAAGGGTCGACGATGAAGCGGAAGTTGCGCCGGCAAAACAAGATCAGTTGCTTGCTGACGCCAATCTCTAGTTTGTATAAAAACCTCTGTACATATTCCCCATGTGCAGGGTTTTTTTTTTCGCCATTTTTCTGCCGCTGTTCCCATTATGGACAAAACGGGCCGGTTTCAAACGTATAGGTCCTGATTTTTCATATAGTTGTTGAACAGTTTATGCTGAAACGCCGGCCAGTGCGTTCTCTCCTGCCCCAAGCGTGCGCCCCGCAACTTTTCCGATGTGCATCTCTCCTCCTTTGCCCATAAGCGCGCCGGACGGTTCGGTGGCTTTTTTTTCAGTGCCGGCAAATGCTTGCCCCGTGCTTGTCCCCCACAACGTTCTAGCATGCATTTTTAATCATAAATGCTTGTCCCGTCCCATAAATTGGAGTATAGGCTTTTCACCACTTCGACCATATGGAGGCGTCAGCATGAAACCAATCAAACCTGTTGTAGTCGCAGCGATCCTCGTACTCGCCTTTTCCTTCCTTATTCCGGCCCTCGTCGTCCTTCCGTTCCACAACGACAAGGTGAGCGGAAAATTGCATGAAAAAAAACCGGCAAAGGAGGAGAAAAAAGCGGCATCCGTCCAGGTATCCGTATACAGAAGCATGGAGAAAAAGGTTGACCGCGTGCCAATGGAAGACTATGTTGCAGGCGTGGTCGCAGCTGAAATGCCTGCAACGTTTAAACTTGAGGCATTAAAAGCCCAGGCACTGACTGCCCGCACTTTCATCGTCAACCGGATGTTAAATGGCGGAAACAGGGATTTGCCGGATAATGCCAATGTGACAGATACGGTCAACGACCAGGTATATTTGAGCCGGGATGAACTGAAAAACGTTTGGGGGAAAGCGTATCAGGAAAAAATGGAGAAAATCAACAAAGCGGTCGCTGCAACAGAAGGCGAAATTATCACTTACCATAACAAGCCGATCGATGCAGCGTTTTTTTCCACCAGCAACGGCTACACAGAAAATGCCGGCGATTACTGGTCCAGTGCCGTACCCTATTTAAAAAGCGTGAAAAGCCCGTGGGATCAAAACTCGCCTAAATTCAAGAAAGTCACATCCATCCCCGCCACGGCGTTTGAACAAAAACTCGGGGTCCGGATGCAAGCGAATGATACGGGAACCGTCTTATCCAGGACAGAAGGAAAAAGAGTGGCGAAAATCAAAATTGCCGGCAAAGTTTTCACCGGCAGGCAGGTGAGGGAAAAGCTGGGGCTGCCTTCTTCAGATTTTACATGGGAAAGAAAAGGAAATGAAATTGAAATTACAACGAAAGGATACGGGCACGGCGTCGGCATGAGCCAGTACGGGGCAAACGGCATGGCACAGGAAGGGAAAGATTATAAAGCGATTGTGGCGTATTATTATCAAGGCGTCACGGTTCAGCCATTCAGCCAAATTGCCGGAGCCGGCGCCCTAGCAAAAAAATAACCCCTTTCGAGACAAAAATTTTTTAAACTTGATGTATAAACAAATGAAGAAATGTTCAGAATGGTTGCTGAGGTGATGATAAATGAGAGAGGAAGAAAAGAAACGGCCTTCTCAACCAAAGAACATAAAAAATTTCTTCAAAAAACGCTGGGTCTATCCGGCAATCTATTTAGTAAGCGCGGTGCTGTTGATTACAGGGATTATTTGGTATCAGTCGCTTGGAACCCATTCGGCAAAAGAAAAATTTAAAAACGATGTATCCATCAGCCAGAAAGGATCCGGCAATGAAGCAATCGAAGTAAACAAAGCGGTAGAAAACTTCAGAATGCCGGTACAAAAACCTGAACTGGCCACGATTGAGAAGAAGTTTTACGATGCGAATGCTTCCGTCAAGGACCAGGAAGCCGCACTCGTTGTATACGGCAACACGTACCAGCCGAACCAGGGAGTCGACATTACGATGAAAAATGGCAAAACATTTGACGTTGTCGCTGCAATGGGCGGCACTGTTACAAAAGTGCAGGAAGACGCTGTTTTGGGCAATGTCATTGAAGTCGAACATGACAAAGGTGTGACGACCGAATACCAATCGGTAAAAGACATTGCGGTGAAAGAAGGCGATACGGTTAAGCAAGGACAAACGATCGCAAAAGCCGGCCGGAGCGAGCTGAACAAAGCAGCCGGGACGCATCTTCATTTTGAAATCCGCAAAGATGATGTAGCGGTCAATCCGGAAGGCTACTTCAATAAAACGGTCAGCGACGTCAAAACGCCGGAAGTTTCATCTGATAGCAGCCAGTCTAAGCAAAGCCAGTCTTCTGAAAAAACATCAACCAGCCAGAAAAGTCATTAAAACACAGCCCGCGCTGTAAACAGGACAGAAAACCTCTGTCCTTTTTTTATGTTTTCCGCCTGCTTCCCGTAAAAAAAGCAGTTTCTTGCATAAAATGGTACACAAGCTAATAAACTGTTACAAACTTGACAAAAAAGCGAGAGTGTTTGAGGTGAGGAATCGTTAATGACGGGAACATCTTCGCTACAGACTTGATTATATTCTGCACCATCAGAAAGGCTTCACTTTCTGCCGCAAGCATGAACAGCCTGCGGGACCCAGTACAAAATTGAATCCAGCGAGTCTCATTTCACACGCCTCACATCCAATTTTTGGGGAGGGCGAGTAGTGTGCACGATTACATCAAAGAGAGGACTATCAAGATTGGGAAGTATATCGTGGAGACGAGGAAAACAGTTCGCGTAATTGCGAAAGAGTTTGGCGTATCCAAAAGTACTGTCCATAAAGATTTGACGGAAAGGCTGCCGGAAATCAATCCGGAACTGGCAAATGAGGTAAAGGATATCCTCGATTACCATAAATCTGTCCGCCATTTGCGCGGAGGGGAAGCAACGAAGCAAAAATATAAAAAAGAAGAGTATCCAGTCACAGAATAACAGCAAAACCGTTAGCAGCGCTTTCCGGCTCATGAGGGCTCCATGATCCCTGAAAGAAGCAATCGAATTGCGCGGTTGCTTCTTTTTACGGACCGGATCGGTTTGGGGAACGATTCCGGTGACAGTGCGCAGCTGCTTCCATCCGGTAAACAGCTGTCGCAAAATTAAAAAGGACACCCATGCGGAAGCCGCTTTTTTGAAAGACCGGCCCCTGTAAAATCCCCTCCGTTTACCCCGCTTGAAAAATACCCGAAAATAAAATTTGACAAATGATCCCGAAACCCGGCAAAAATATGCTAAAATAAATAATCAGGGATAACAGACAATGATAGACTTCGAATAGATAAATCGTCCTAAAAAAGTTTGAAAAATGAGGAAGGAGCACATACATGTTTGCAAAGGATATCGGAATTGATTTGGGTACCGCGAATGTACTGATCCACGTAAAAGGCCAGGGAATTGTGCTGAATGAGCCATCTGTTGTGGCGATTGAGAAAACAGCCAATAAAGTGCTCGCAGTCGGGGAGGAAGCGCGCCGCATGGTAGGCAGGACACCAGGCAATATAGTCGCCATCCGCCCGTTGAAAGACGGTGTCATTGCCGATTTTGACGTAACAGAAACGATGCTGCGGTATTTTATTAACAAGCTGAATGTAAAGGGATTCTTATCGAAACCGCGCATTTTGATTTGCTGCCCGACAAATATTACGAGCGTGGAGCAGAAAGCGATCCGCGAGGCAGCAGAAAAAAGCGGCGGGAAAAATGTTTACCTGGAAGAAGAACCGAAAGTGGCGGCCATCGGTGCAGGCATGGACATTTTCCAGCCGAGCGGGAACATGGTGGTTGATATCGGCGGCGGCACGACGGATATTGCGGTACTATCGATGGGGGACATCGTGACAAGCTCGTCCATCAAAATGGCCGGTGACAAATTTGACAATGAAATTCTGCAGTATATAAAACGGGAGTACAAACTGCTGATCGGCGAACGGACGGCGGAGAATATCAAGATGAATATCGGCACGGTATTTCCGGGCGCCCGCAATGAAGAAATGGACATCCGGGGCAGGGATATGGTTTCCGGCTTGCCGCGGACGATTACGATTAAATCTGCTGAAATTGAAAAAGCGCTGCGTGAATCCGTATCCATCATTGTCCACGCCACGAAAAACGTTTTGGAGAAAACGCCTCCTGAACTGTCAGCCGACATCATTGATCGTGGTGTCATTTTAACAGGCGGTGGGGCCCTTTTGCACGGTATTGACCAATTGCTTGCCGAAGAAATTAAAGTACCGGTCCTTGTTGCCGAAAATCCGATGAGTTCTGTAGCGATCGGAACAGGCGTCATGCTTGAAAATATCGATAAAATTTCAAAAAGAAAACTCGTTTAATCAAACGTTTGATGAATGCTCCAGCGAGGTGAATGGCAATGTTACGGGGTTTGTATACAGCGGCTTCCGGGATGATCGCCCAGCAGCGGAAAACGGATTTGCTCGCCAATAATTTATCCAACGCAGATACGCCGGGATATAAAACGGACCAGTCATCGATCCGCTCTTTCCCGAAAATGCTGCTCAGTTATATGGATAAAAACGGGACAACAGGCGAAGTGGTGAAATCGGTCGGGTCACTTGCGACCGGTGTTTACATGCAGGAAACACTGCCGCTTTTTAAACAGGGCGACCTTGAAGAAACAGGCAACCGGACCGATTTGGCCATATTCGATCAAGCTTCACCGGAGGGGAGCCTGTTCTTCCGCATCGATGATGGCAACGGCCATGAAGTCTATACGCGGAACGGGAATTTCACGGTAAACCCGGAAGGCTATTTAACGACCGCTTCCGGCCATTATGTGCTGGATGAAAACGGGGGCCGGATTCGGACAGGGGGAACCGATTTTTCCGTCGATGCGGCTGGCGCGGTAACGGAGAACGGGCGCTATGCAGGTACGATCGGCCTTGCTTACGCCCAAAATCCGGCACAGCTTGAGAAAACAGGCGACGGTTTATATACGCTCGCGAATAACGGTGCGCTGCCGGCTGCAGGCCAAAACGGCTTTCAAATCAAGCAGGGCTTCCTGGAATCTTCCAATGTCGATGAGACAAAAACAATGACAGATATGATGAGTGCTTACCGCTCTTTTGAAGCCAATCAAAAAGTACTGCAGGCTTATGATGCAAGCCTCGGCAAAGCCGTAAACGACGTAGGAAAAGTATAACGGAGAATGGTAGGGTGAAATAGCGCCATGAATCAATCCATGCTGACAGCAACGAACACGCTCAGGCAGTTGCAGGACAAAATCGATACCATCAGCCATAATGTTGCCAATGTGGATACAAACGGCTATAAAAGCAAACAGGCGAGCTTTACCGATCTGCTCGTCCAGCAAATCAACAACCAGCCGGATACATCCAAAGAAACAGGCAGAAAAACGCCGTACGGCATCCGGACCGGCACGGGGGCAAAACTGGCACAAGCGGTCATTTCCCCATCGCAGGGGGCACTTGAACATACCGGACGCGCCCTTGATATGGCCTTTACAAAAGAAAACCAGTATTTAAAAGTGCTTGCCCGGGCAAATGGCAGTGATGAAGTGGCATTTACGCGCAATGGCGCATTGGAAGTGTCCCCGCTCGGAAACAATAGAAGTGTGCTCACTGATGCGAACGGGAACCCTGTCCTGGATGAGCATAACGCGATGATTACATTTCGGGGCAATGTAGCAGATTACGCGATCAGGCCAAACGGGACCTTGCAGGTGGCATACAGTGATGGCACGCGGGAAAGCTTTAACCTCGGCGTTGTCCAAATGCGCAATCCGCAAGTGCTGGAACAGGTCGGGAACAACTTGCTGAGACTGCCGCAAAACGTTAATGCGGCAAATGTGTACACAGATTTGACAGGTGCAACCCGCAGCCAGATTTCTATGCAGCAGGGCGTGCTTGAAAAATCGAATGTCGACCTTTCCACTGAAATAACGGAGCTAACGAAAACAGAACGGTTGTATCAGTTCCAGTCAAAGACGATTACATTGTCCGACCAGATGATGGGCCTTGTAAATAACATCCGTTCCTGATGATTCGTTTTTTACGGAAAACAGCTGTCTTGCACTTTAAGGCGGATCCCGGGGAAGGCAGCTGTTTGGATCCTGCCCCCGCCTTGTTCGCTCCCGGATTGAAACTGAAAATGGAGGATTTTTGCCAATGTTGGATTTGCAACAAATTAAAGACATTCTCCCGCATCGTTATCCTTTTTTATTGATTGATCGTATTCTTGAAGTGGAAGAAGGAAAACGTGCGGTTGGAATCAAAAATGTATCTGGAAATGAACCCTTTTTTGCCGGCCACTTCCCGTCCTATCCGGTCATGCCGGGTGTATTGATTGTGGAGGCGCTCGCACAAGTGGGCGCTGTCGCCATGTTAAAAAAGGAAGAAAACCGCGGGAAACTTGCGCTTTTTGCAGGGATTGACAAATGCCGGTTTAAACGCCAGGTGAAACCGGGAGACCAGCTTCATCTCGAAGTGGAAATCATCCGCTTGAAAGGGCCGGTCGGAAAAGGCAAAGCGGTTGCCACCGTCGACGGGGAGCTTGCCTGTGAAGCGGAAATCATGTTTGCGCTTGAAAAATAAAGACGGGGCACCAGGCCGCTTTTTCCCGAAAAAAAATCAGCCGGATGTCCAGCTGACAAAAAAGAAAAGGGGATAAGAAGAGGATCGGTATTGATAACAAACACATTCTCTCTGATGGGGCAAAATAGGAGAAACATTTAGGAACTGGTAAATGGAAAAAAGTTAGGAAAGGAAAACTCTTACGTTACTTCAGGTGTGGCACGAGTGCGGGCATTTTGCGGCTCTCTTCCTCTATCCGTTTTACTTCCTGCATCAAAAGTGCAAGCTGCCGGTTCAGCATGCCCTGCTTGACGATCATATCCGCTAAGACCCGCTCAAGTGCATCCAACCGTTTTGCTGCATCTTCCATTGCATGCTACCCTCCCTGACCGGTTTTTTGCAGCGGCTTGTTTTCCGGCCGTTTGCTTAAAAATTGGACTGTGTCGGCAATGACTTCGGTGACATAAACCCTTTTTCCTTCTTTATTATCATAATGGCGGGTCTGAATCCGACCGGTAATGCCGAGCATGGAACCTTTTGCGCAATATTTGCTTGTGTTTTCTGCGATTTTATTCCAAAGGGTACATTGGACAAAATCGGTTAACGTTTCGCCAAATTGGTTCCGGTAATGGCGGTTTAAGGCAAGCGTAACATTTAACACCGGTTTTCCATCTGCTGTGTAGTGAAGATCCGGATCTTTTGTAAGCCTTCCAACTAATGTGACCTGGTTAATCAACTGTGCCACCCCCTTCCTGCATTTATCTTACCGGCTTTCCATTTTCGTGTAAAATCGTCATTTTTCAAAAATCGCCCCCTTTTTTCGGGCAAAAATCAATTTTTCACGCGTGATTTTTACAAATTTCGGCGACAAAAAAGGGATATGGTATAATTTAAAATTTTTTTCGTATGGAGATGGGCATTGTCGGCCGGCAAAAACATGGCAGTCACCGGTCTTTTGAGACGAGGGGAGAAACTTGGCGTGATCGGTGATCGTAGGTTGGATGTATGTTATAATTTTTACAAACGAATAGGGAGGAAAGGGATGAAAACATTTAAGATCCTGTCACTTACCATTTTGAATGACGGCGAACGGGTGTCGATTCCGTTGATTGACGGGTTGATTCTGAACAAGGAAGACGGAAGGGGCACCTGGCTGATTGAAGCGTACACGGAGCGCAAGTATTTGCCGTTTTTTGCGGAAAGAGAAAAGCAGCAGACGGAGCTTGATACCGAAGTCGTGATCACTTACGAGAACAATGATCCGGCACCGCTTTCGACCCGGGTTAGGGGAATAAGAGAATTTGACGGGACGATCAGCGTTCTGCTCGAAGGGAAAATGCGCTCGAGACGGATCGCGTATGCGGAAAAACTGCTCGAGGAGCTGGTCCGCGAAGGGTATGAAGGCGAGCAATTAATTGAGGCATTTAAAGAAAGATTAAACGGAAAAGGCCGCTCTGCGTCATAAAACAGAGCGGCTTTACGTGTATTTTTCAGCACTATTTTTTCTTTTTTAATGGAATGACTTCCTTATGGACTTTGTTATTTTCTTCCCAATAGATAATGACTTTTGGATGTTCTCCTTTTTTCGGCGCATCTGTATACTCCACAAATCCGGTGTCCGGTGACACTCTTTCTTTCACTTCCGTTTTGTCTCCAACTTCCATTTTACCACCGATCCAATATTGCGATTTCAAGACATACACTTTCTTTTTTTCTTTTTTGGAGCCATTCCAAATGAAATCTCCAGAATAGTTAACATCCTCATATTTCTCTCCGTTATACGATAATACAGCAGTCCATTTGCCGCTCTTACTGTGGCCCACCCATTTTGGATAGCTGGGCTTTTCCTTTTCATAAACAACCACACCAACTATGATTCCAATAACAACAACGGCAGCAATGATACCAATAATAGCCCAAGACTTTTTCATGGTTACGTCCCCTCCTTTTCATAGATAATAATAAATATTCAAAAAATAACGGAAGGGGAGGAGGCATAAAGTGGTACTCCTCTCCCTTTAACTTTGCAGCAAAACCAAATGTTTCAATTCGTCATCGGACAGCTCAGTTACCCAGTTGTCACTTTGGATAATTTCGTCGTTCAGTGCCTGTTTTTTTTCAAGCATGGCGTCAATCTTTTCTTCAAGTGTGCCGGTCGCAATCAATTTATGGACATGGACAAACCGCTGCTGTCCGATGCGATGCGCCCTGTCTGTTGCCTGGTTTTCAACAGCCGGGTTCCACCAGCGGTCATAATGAATGACATGATTGGCCGCTGTTAAGTTCAAGCCCGTTCCCCCGGCTTTTAAGCTCAGGAGAAAAACAGGGAACGCCTTGTTTTGAAAATCACGGATCAACTGGTCGCGTTTTGCTTTCGGCATGCTTCCGTTTAAAAACGGAACGTCAAGACCGAACAGCTCCTTCATCATTTGCCGAATCATCTGGCCCATCCCGATATACTGGGTGAAAATCAGGCATGATTCTCCCGTATTCAAAATGGCTTCTGTCAGCGTGGCCAGTTTTTCCAATTTAAATGACCGTTCCAAAAGGTGCGCCGGTTTTTCTTCTTTCAGAAACAGGGCAGGATGGTTGCACAGCTGCTTCAGCCGGTTCAGCATCTGCAAAATCAGCGCTCTTCTGCCAAGCCCGCTCAGCTGGTCGATCCCCTTAAAAGCATTTTGCACCGTTTCTTCATACAGAGCCGCCTGCTCCGCCGTCAGCGGGCAATATTCTTTTTGCTCCAGCTTTTCGGGCAGATTCAGTTCCACATCCGGATCTTTTTTCGTCCGGCGTAGCAAAAACGGCTGAATGAGGCGCTTAAGCTCGCGGATTTTTTCTTTCGATCCATCCTTTTCGATCGGGGCGATGAACCGTTTTTGGAACTGCCTGAACGTGCCCAAATAGCCTTTATTGGTAAAATCAAAGATCGCCCACAGTTCTGAGAGCCGGTTTTCCATCGGGGTGCCGGTCAAAGCAATATAGTGCCTGCCCTTTAGTTTCCGGATCGCCCGCGACTGTTTCGTCTCCGCATTTTTAATGTTTTGCGCTTCATCAAGGGCGATCGTGCTCCATTCCACAGCTGACAATGCCTCGAAATCAAGGTTGGCAATCCCGTAGCTCGTCAGTACAACATCGGCATGTTGATAGTAATCCCCCAGTTTTTCTTTTTCCCGGTTCGGTCCGTAATGGAGGGCGACATTTAAGCTGTTTCCAAATTTTTCGATTTCCCGCTGCCAGTTGCCGAGGACAGATGTCGGACAGATGATAAGCGCCGGTTTTTCCGGCTGTTTCGTATATTTCACATGGAGAAGGTAAGCGATCAGCTGCACGGTTTTCCCAAGCCCCATATCGTCTGCCAGTACGGCGCCAAACCCGCAATCACGCAAAAAGGCAAGCCAGTTTAAGCCGAGCTGCTGGTACGGCCGCAAATCGCCCTGAAATCCGGGCGGGATCGGGACGGATGGCATTTCGGTCAGATGGGAAAGCTTTCGGATAAACTTTTTTAATGACTGGTTCAGTTCAATTTGAATCCGGGCGAGCGCCTGCACATCCTCTGTTTCTTCTTCATCCGTTTCCTCTTCGGATTCGGAAGTTTGTGCGAGCAGATCCTGAAGATGGAGCCCCTCTTTTTTGGCTTTTTCCATAAGCGCCTGCAGCGATCGAATCATCTTCGGATCAAGTGTGATCCACTCGTCTCCCGCTTTCACAAAGCGGCGCCCCTTGTTGATCAGATTTTGGAACGCTTCTTCGCTCATTTCTGCCCCATTTAAGGAAATCCGCCAGTCAAATTCGAGCACCGTATTAAGATTAAAAAAAGACCGGTAGCTTGTGTTTTTTTTCAGTTTAGCTTTCAGCCGCATATTGGCGTTTTTAACGGATGACCACCAGGACGGCAGCATAATTTCGACACCGAGCGGGAGAAGCTTTTCGCTGGCGTGAACGAAGAATGCCCATGCTTGGTTTTCTTCGAGTTCATTGCGCAGCTGCCCGTTTTCATCATGAAGCCAAGGGAACAATTTTCCCCATCTTGCCTGTTCGAGCCGGATCTCTTCTTCAAATGGCTGCCATTTTTTATACAGCTTTTGCCGAGGGTAGACGAGCAGCCGTTCCGGTTTATCACGGTCGCGCAACACGGTCTCAAGCTTCCAGTACCCCCCATCCGTGTCAGGTTCAAAAAGGCGGATCCCAATTGTAAAGGGGAGGGACGCTTCGCCCGCCCATAGTTGAAAGCGTCGCTTGTCAAAATAGGAGGTGAGTTCCTGGTTTGTAAAGCCTGATTTTTTCAGCTCCATGAATTGCCGCTTCAATTGCGGCCGGCTGGCGATAAAAGAACGGGCCGCTTCTCCGTACCATTCGGAGAGCACGCGCGACAAAGGTTTTTCATCCAGCTCCCGGTCCCAAAATGACGGGTTGAACTCGTGGATGACGGTATCAGGCAGCTCTATCGCCCATGCTTCTTCTTCCGGAAGTGCAGCCGCTGTCGCAAGCCAGCCGCCGCTTAAAACGGCATCAAGCAGCACGGGAGCCACAGCAAGATAAATTTGCCCGCGTTCATCCCAATCCCATCGCAACATCGAACTGAAACCTTCTTTTCCGAGCAGGGACAAAAGCGTAAAGCTGTCGGCCAAAATCCCGCTGCGGTTTCCGAAACGCGTGTACGGTATGAAGGCGCCATAAAAACTTTCTTCATGCCACATCAACAAAGACGGCGCCCAGTAGGAAGGATCGGCTTCGTTTCCGGCCCGGTCTTCGGCATATAAGAAATAACGCCCGCCCGGATCCGGTTGTATATTGATTTTTACATCATATTCCATCTGCATCGGTCAAATTTCCCCTCCTGCATTCTTCCTGAAAAGCGCGCATCCGTTTTGTCCGTTCCTTGATTTCGTCAAAGAATGCGTACCACCTTTCCTCTTCATGGCGTTTCCGGTAAATGGCTTTTAATTTTTTCAAATAGCGGACGGCTTTTTGATAGGACTTCCGGTTTTTTTCCCCGATACAGATGCCGACCGCCCGGTGGTAAAGAGGGAGGAGGACTTCAGGTGCTTGCTTTGCAACCCGTTCGAGTTTTTCTTTTGCCATATCCTCGGGTGTATTGCCGATCAGTGTCTGGAGTTCCGCCCACTCCCTGTATCTTGCGGATAAAAATAAAATATCCCCGTATTTCGGGGCGCTGACAGGCAAAAAGGCGCGGTACAGTTTTTCCAGTAATTTCAGCTGCTGGGCGGAGAGCGCCTGTTCATTGATGGAGCGGAAAAACATTCGCATATAGGCAGCCTTGTCATAGTCATCCCCGCATGTTTCCAAAAGGCGCGGGATCATCGGTAAGGCAGCGGAGATATAGCGGAACAGTCTCTCGTCCGCTTTCAGTTCCAAGAACCAGTACGGCATATATACGGCTGTATTGACGCCGCTTTGAGCCAGCTGCCTGAGAAAAAACAGCGCGGTGTCGTCATTCCCGAGCAAAAAGGCGAGATGGATGAAGCAGAGCACCTTCGTGGAGGAGAGATTTTCACCGGCATCAATGCTGTTTAAAATTTCCTTCCTTAAACGCGCCTCTTCCTCTTTCCGCCAATTTTCTTTCTTTAGCAGGCGCGACCAGAGGATTCGGTAAAAATCAACGGTTTCAAGTTCGTAGAGGGATACACTTTCTGCCAGCTCACGGGTGTTTTCGCGGAAATAAGCGATAAACGGATCAAAAACAAACGGGAGCGCTGCGGACGACAGCTGGTTTGCCGCTTCTTCCGCTTCGCCGGACAAAAATTGCATGAGAGCCGTGGACGAAAAAAAGTCATTTTTCAAACAAATCGTGTTAATGTACTTAAACAATTCATAGGCAGCAGTCAGTTTGTAAAGCGGCTCCCATTCCCGTTCGACAGGCAAAAAAAGGGTAAGCCGGCGGTATACTTCCCTTGCCGAGAGATCGAGAAGAAATTCATCATTCACATTGATCTCTTCAAAAGCGGTATGGAAATCGTCCAGCCACATGCTGATGTTTTGCCCGGATGTTTCCGCCTTTTTCTCCAGCAAATCGCTTGCCCGTTTCACGGATTGCAGAATGTCCCCGTCCGTACTGCGTCGCTTCCACTCCCGGACCCAGTCAAACACACTGTTTTCTTCACTATAGGCAGAGAAAAACAAAGCCATCAGGTGGCGGCAAAAACCGTCATGGGGGCAGGAACAATCAAAAAACAACGGGTCAAAAAGATCCAGCCCGCAATCCACCGGTGTCACATCCTGAACTTTCCCGCGCAAAAACCGTCCCGAAATCCGTTTGTCATGGACTAGATGCTGGCGGTACAACAGCAGCCCTTTTTGCACCAGTTTCTGGTGGGAATCGCGCTCCGGCTGCAAATGGTTCTGAAGTTTTTTGGCATAATCATTCAGTAAGGCGGCCATAGGACGACACACTTCCTTAGTAAAATATGTAAACAAAAAGCAGGTAGCTGCTTCGATTGTGACAGATGATAATTCAACTATTTAGCATAATACACATTTCCGTTGATGTCCAGTGCGGAAAGGAGACAGTATGTGTCAAGTTTTTCTCGACAAGGTTTAAATATCGGGTATTCCTAGACACTCTTTTTGTACACTTTCGGCTACCGTGCTTTACTTGCTCGGTGTAATTTTCGGAAAAGATGTAGTATTTTCGTATAAAGATGGATAACGGGGATGTTGAGGCGCGCGAAATTCACTCGCTTTCCGCGGGCGGCCGGCGAGCCTCCTCGCTCGTACCTCGCTGCGGGGTCTCTCCTGGCTCGCTTTTCCCGCAGGAGTCTCGTAAATTTCGCGCGCCTCAACGATCAGTCCCCACTGATCCAGGCTTAAAACGAAAGCTCTAATATTTTGCTTAAATGTCCCATTGAGTATGCCTTGTTTGATTTTCACCATGGCTTCTGCGCCAAGTTCACTCCAATGCATGCCCCTTTTTTTCATCCTGAAGGAGATATGCCTTTGGTTCGATTCCATCGCTCCTAGGCCTCTCGCACCTTCCGGCACGTTTTTCACCCTGTCTCTCCAGTCAAAAATGCGGTCCCAGTTTTTCAAGATATACGAACGGAATTCCTTGATTTTCTTGAGGGCCTTTTTATCCGTCAAGGTGCTTTCGTGCGTATCCAAATATAACGTGAATTGGTCCAGATCATGCGTTCTAATCGCTTTTCTAATTTGCTCCTTGATCTCGCTCTTTCCGCCCCCAAATGTCCTTATGATGGCTTGTGCAACGTGGTAGGTATCCAGCTGGTTGAGCACCGGAAATTCCGACTGTGAGAAAGCTGTTTGAAACCGTTCAGCTGTGTACCCAGCACCTCCATCACTGTTTGTAATGACTTGCGCTTTTTCGAGGGAATAGGTGTTGGCAGCTGTGGCTTGGACTTCATCCCAAAATGTCTGAATGTCTTCCGTCGTCATGATGACTGTGGGCTGACGCAGGGAGACCCTTTTTCCATTGGTTTCCCAACCTTCATAGAGAATGGCATGGTGGACTTCCATACTCTGTTTCTTTTCCAGTCCCCGGATGAATACGCCATCTGCTTCGGAAAACAGGTAGTCTACCTTCTTCCCATCAGGCAGTGAAGCAGCTATTTCCATCTCTTCTACAAGGGCCTTGTCGGCTTCCACCTGCGTTTTTCCTACGCGTTTCACCATTTCCCCTACAGTTGTATGACTAAGACTCACGGCTGTCCATTCTTTTAAAATATTCGCCACCTCCCGATAGGTGTTCTCACTTGCCAACTCTGCCACCTTTAATTCCACTAACGGGCTATATCTCTGGTGGGGTACCAGCCCCAAGCATTCATCCAAGGGATAATGTGAGTTCCCTCTCTTATCACGCATTAATGAACGTTTAAAAGTCACACTTCCAAATAGAAACTGAACGCTTCTGTTATCACTACGGCAGTACTCCCAGCCTTCCTCCAACTTCTTTTGTTTAATTGTTTTATCTAACTCCTCAAATACATCCCCAACCCATTGTGTAAAAACCTTCTGCATCAGAATTTTAATTTGTTCTTCAAATTCCATAAGACTCTTTGTACCCTTTAATAATCCAGCAATTATTGATATAATATCCATGGGAAGACCTCTCTCTAGATGTTCATTCAAGGTGTACATTTAGATGATAGAGTGTCTTCCCATTTTTTTCCACTCATTTGCCCCTTCGAGTAAAATTTTACACATACAAGGAGACAGCTGCAACCGGTCTATTTGTTCTTCTCGCAGACTTATGAAAGGAAATCAAACAATTTTGATGAAAACCCTTATATTTTTTTAATTTTTTTGCTATATTAAGAGTAAGACAAGAAAATTTTCATAAAACTTTAAGAAATGCCGTGTAAAATCCTATATAGATGGGAATACATATACAGATAAGGAAACAGTACGGAAATCCATGATAGATGAGGTGGTCGTATGAAAAAAAACCATGATCATTTAATAAAGATGATATCGGCCTTTTCGGAAATGGGAATTAAAACCTCTTTTACGAAATCCCGGCTGGAATTGTTCGAAGTGCTGGAAGGGAGAAAGTTGCAACCGGTTTACAAAAAACATTAATTCCTGTTTTGCGGAGCGGAAAAACGCGGGCGACCAAGCGATCGTCCGCGTTTTTTTGGTTTTGGCTTGCACCGAGGCAGGTTTTTGCTGCCTTCCATTACTCAAAAGCTTTTAACATTTCAGGATGTCCGGATTCATTTTGAAGCATGGACACGGGTTCCTGTTTTGCAGTTTGAACCGCCGGCCGTGCCGCTTTCTTTTTCACCTCGATATAGCGGATATGCATATCTTCCATTTCACTGATCGTAAAGGTGTAATCCCCGAATTCAACCGTGTCGCCCTGCTTCGCCTCGATCTTTTTGGTTAAAATCCAGCCGCCGAGGGTATCAATGTCTTCATCGGAAATTTGTGTGCCGAGCAGGTCATTCACTTCACTGATCAGTACTTTCGAGTCGATAATAAAGTGACCGTCCTTGACTTTCCGGATCAGCGGCACCTCATCCATGTCAAATTCGTCACGGATTTCACCGACGATTTCCTCCAAAATATCCTCGACCGTCACAATGCCGCTCGTGCCGCCGTATTCATCAAGCAAGACGGCCATGTGAATGCGCTCTTTTTGCATCATGACGAGCAGCTCATTAATCGGAATCGTGTCGATCACGCGGATAATCGGCCGGACATACGCTTCCAGTGACGAAGGGGGAGCCTGTTTTTTCAGTACATCGGTTAAGACTTCCTTTAAATTGATGATCCCGATAATATGGTCCTTATCTCCGTCAATGACAGGGTAGCGGGTAAACCGTTCTTCCTGCACGAGGTCCATGAACGTCCGGAGGGAATCACCTTTGGAAAGGGAGACAATCTCGGTTCTTGGCACCATAATTTCTTTCGCAATCCGGTTATCAAACTCAAAAATTTTATTTACATATTTAAACTCTGATTGATTGATTTCACCATTTTTATAGCTTTCAGACAGGATAAACCGCAATTCCTCTTCCGTATGGGCGACGTCATGCCGGGATGCGGATTCCATCCCAACCATTTTTGTAATCAGGCCGGCAGAACTGTTCAATAGCCAAATAAACGGGTACATCAGCCTGTGGAACAAAATTAACGGCTTTGCTGCAAGAAACGTAATGGTTTCCGCTTTTTGAATCGCAACTGTTTTTGGTGCAAGTTCTCCTGCCACAACATGCACAAAGGTAATGACAGCAAAGGCAAGGATGACGGAGAAAACGGCGCCAAAAGACTCCGGAAGATGCAACAGCCCGAACACGGGGGCGAGAAGATGCGATACGGTTTCTTCTCCGATCCATCCGATCAGAAGCGAAATGATGGTGATGCCCAATTGGCAGGTCGATAAATACTCATCAAGATTTGTGATGATGTTTTTTACCGAAATCGCTTTTTTGTTTCCTTCTTCGATGAGTTGGTCAATCCGGGAACTTCTAATCTTTACGATTGCAAACTCTGAAGCTACAAAAAAAGCGGAAAGTGCGATTAATATAAAAATCAGCACCAATTTAAATATGTCCAAATAAGTTTCCCTGCTCCGAATAGAGACGGGGCAGGAGTCACCTCCTGTATTTTTACAAAATTGAATGATTCTATTCCCGATTTTAGTGCCAAACCACTTCCCTGTTTAAAATGGAGGAAAGGGACTGGACGAGTGCCAGGCTGTCTCCCGATAATTGATTGCGCAATGTTTCTTTTTGCGCTTCCGGCAGTTTTTCCAGATTCGGTGTTATATCCTTCAGTTCCGTATTGAGCTGTTTTAGCTGTTCGGAGAAGAGGTTCAATTGCTGGATTAAGGCATGTGCATTCAATATGCCGTTCCTTCTGCATTCCAGTTTGGCCCGGATCGCCTTCAGCGGAAGATGCATTTTTTTGCATTCTTCTATAAACTGCAGTTCGTTTACGGCGTTTTCGTCATAAATCCGGTAATTTGCACCGGTACGTTGTGGTTTTAACAGCCCGAGCCGGGTGTAGTAATCAATGGTCCGTTTTGAAACATTGGCAATGGATGCTAATTCCCCGATGCGGTACAAAGCCCCATTGGAATCACCCCAATCTCTGAAAAAGCACACTTATATTACGACTATTATAAAACATAAATACCATACAGTCAAACGTATCGGTTAGAAATAAAATGTAATTAGGAAAATTCAATTTATTCAAAAGCAGGAAAAACCAGGTTGCGCAGCCCCCGTTAGGAGGAAGCTGCTTCCTGTTTTTTTGATACTTCCACATACAGGACGTGCGAACCTTCCATATCTTTTACTTTAAAGTCATACGATTGGAACGGCACGGAATCGCCCTTTTTTAAATCGTATTTCTGTGTCAACAGCCATCCGCCGATCGTATCCACATCATCATCGGGAATTTCGATCGCAAGGAGGTCATTTACATCTTCAATCAGCACTTTGGCGTCCAAAATATAATGCGCATCCCCGATCTTTTGGATAAGCGGGATTTCATCCGTATCAAACTCGTCCCGGATTTCACCAACGATTTCCTCTAAAATGTCCTCGACTGTAATAATGCCGGCAGTCCCGCCATATTCATCCAGTAAAACGGCCATATGGGTGTTGTCCTTTTGCATGCGAGCAAGAACACCCTGAATCGGTACCGTTTCAATGACATGGATAATCGGATTAATATACGGTTCAATCGTCGCATCATCCCTGAGATCCGGGTTTGAAACACAATCCGTCAGCACTTCTTTCATGTTGAGCACGCCGATGACATTGTCCTTGTCCCCGTCTGTAACCGGGTAGCGTGTATATTTTTCAGATTGTGCCAGCCGGATGAGATCGGCAATCCGGTCACTCTTGTCGACCGTGACTACTTCTGTGCGGGGAACCATAATTTCTTTTGCGATCCGGTTATCGAATTCAAATATATTGTTGACATATTTATATTCGGACTGGTTAATTTCACCGCTTTTTAAGCTTTCCGACAGGATAATCCGCAGTTCTTCCTCCGAATGGGTGATTTCATTGTCCGATTGCATGTCGTAACCGAGCGCTTTTGTCACAAGCCGCGAAGACTTGTTCAGCGTCCACGTAAAGGGATACATGATTTTGTTGATGAAAATCAGCGGTTTGGCGACGAGCAGCACAATATTTTCTGCTGTCTGGATAGCAATATTTTTCGGTGCAAGCTCCCCAACCACGACGCTGAAAAAGGTGATGATGAGAAAAGAAAGAATAAAGGTCACCACGTGGATGAGTGTACCGGGAACATGGAGTTTGATTAAAAGCGGATTAAAAATCACCCTTAATGTCGGCTCGCCCAGCCACCCAAGAACAAGAGAAATCACGGTGATGCCCAGCTGTGTTGTCGACAGATAGCTGTCCAGGCTGGAGATTACTTTTTTGGCGGAAGCGGCTTTTTTGTTGCCTTCCGCAATGAGCTGGTCAATTCTCGATGTTCGCACCCTTACGAGAGAAAATTCCGAGGCGACAAAAAACGCATTGGCCCCGATTAATAAGACAATAATAAGCAATTTGATCGTCAGCATGGTTTGTCCTGCCAAGAGATGCAAAAACGAATCGTTTTACATGGCCCCTGATTCGGCAAGACATGCACCTCCTTAAGAGACTCTTCCTGTATACTGTTCCCGAAAAACAGGAGAAAAAACGGGGCTTGCCCGGGAACAAGAAAGTAATTCGTCGTTTTCTGTATATTCCTATCCATATTTTGAATCATTTCAATCAGAACTGCAAGCACAAGGCGCATCTTCTCCCGGTAAAAATGATCATACTGGTTTAGGGGGTATATGGTTTTGCATTTAGTGGAAATACATTATAATCATCAATGAGGATAAAGGATGCACGATTTTCAGATAGGAATGAAATAAAAATCCAATTTTTTTGCCAAATTTGCTAAAATAAAATTATGAGAACTGGCAGGTTTAGTCCATAACATGTTCTGCACAATCGGGGGTAATCGTTTGAAAAACCATGGTGGCAACAGGGAGCTCATATATGTTCACGCGAATGAAGTGAATCACTATGTTTTATTGCATGGCATCTGTTTTTATGAATTTTACCATGCTTTTCCCAATTTGACGAATCTCCTTCTTCTCCGTCATCAATTTGAGGCAGGCACTGTAAATTTACATACGCTGTTTGAATATGCGGATGAGGAAACGATCGGGCGCCTGCTAGAAGAAGACATTTACAGCTACGGGGATTTTTGCTGGGTGGATTTTGAGGATGAGGAAGGGCTCGATCTGCTGGAGGGGTATGAAATTGCGGAACTGCTGTATCTGAGCCATATGAAACATCATTTGCGGATGCCTTTTTACCGGAAATTAAATAACCATTTCGTCTATTTATCGCAGGATGACGGCTACTACAGCAAAATTTATTTCCGTTCTTTCCGTGATTTTTATGCGATGCTTGGCTATGTGGTTGCCGAGCGGATCAACAGGATCAAAGGAGAGAAACCGTTTCTGTTCGGGCGGAAAAAGCGGAAAGCATTGCCCGCTATCCCGGTGGAGGTGCTGTTGCCGCTTTCGGAGAAGATGAAGGAAGGGATGGTTATTTCGATGGAATATGCCGTGCAGACCCGGGTGCAAATTGAAATCCCGTTTTGGACGATCGGCGATTTTCATGATATGGATGAAATGCACGAAGAATATGCCGCCATCTCCGGCACGCCAATCGATGGAAAAATGGTCTATGATCGCAGGATGCAGGAATGGAAAATTTTAATTCATTAGACGTCCATGCTGCAGTGAAAAGTAGCTGGCGCGTTTTACGATAGAAAAGCGGGGAAGGAAGCCACCCCGCTTTTCATGATGCAAAATCCTCTTCAACGTCAGGGCCGATCCCCCGCATTTCAATGGTATCGGGTCCTGTTTTATTTTTAAAATGGATAGCGGCGGAAAACCTTTTTAGTAAAACCATCTTTAGGGCTGCAGACGACGGCGTTTTTTAACGGGCACCATCTTTCAAGTCGCAAAGCGCAACGGGAAACAGCCCCCTTTAAAAAAATCCTGAACAAATCGTGTTACACAAATGCCCGTTTTGCCATACAATAGGGAAGAAACTGAACAAATCAAAATGGCAAATTTGGCGCACACCGGGTGTGTAAAATGTTAAAATAGGAATATCCTGTTCGTATGATGGAGGATGACAATGAAAAAGAAAATCTGTTTGCTTTACGGCGGGAAATCCGCTGAACACGAAGTATCCCTGCAAACCGCCAAAGCTGTAATACAGGCCTTGGATCACGAAAAATACGATATTTACCCCATCTTCATTACAACGGAAGGGGACTGGATAAAAGGGCCGCTTTTAACCGGACCTGTTGAAACCGTGAAACAACTTGAGTTCCGTGACGGAAAGAAAATGGCCCCCAATGCGCTGTCAACCACTGTATCGGGTGAAAAAGGCGGCTATGACGTCATTTTTCCGCTGCTGCACGGGCCAAACGGGGAAGACGGCACCGTACAGGGCATGCTTGAACTGTTAAACCTGCCGTATGTCGGAAACGGCGTGCTTGCCTCTTCAGCCGGAATGGATAAAGTAATTATGAAAAACCTGTTTGCACAAGCCGGGCTCGACCAAGTGAAATATGTTTCTTTTATCCGGAGTGAATGGGAAAATGCGCTCGAAACCTGTTTTCAACAAGTGGAAGAAAAGACCGGCTACCCTTGTTTCGTCAAACCGGCGAATCTCGGTTCAAGCGTCGGGATCAGTAAGTGTAAAAACCGCACGGAGTTGGAAGCAGCATTTAAGGAAGCCTTTCAGTACGACCGGAAAATCATTGTCGAAGAAGGCGTCACGGCCAGGGAAATTGAACTTGGCGTGATCGGGAATGACGATCCGCAATGTTCCGTTGCCGGCGAAATTGTCGCGAAAAAAGATTTTTACGATTATAAAGCGAAATACGAAGACGGGGAAACGGCGTTAATCATTCCGGCCGATATTCCCGAAAAAGTGTATAAAAAATGTACCGAAGCTGCGATTACAGCATTTAAAGCACTCGACTGCTCGGGGCTGGTGCGTGCTGACTTTTTTGTGACAGAAGACGAACGGGTGATCATCAATGAAATCAATACGATGCCCGGATTTACACCGTTCAGCATGTTTCCGCTTCTGTGGAAAGAGGCAGGGCTGGATTACCCGCAGCTGATCGAAAAGCTGATTGAACTTGCCCTGGAGCGACATGCGGAAAAACAGCGGATTAAATATACTTTGTAACGGGGTTTGGAACCATTCTGAATGGTTCCCGTTCTGAATTTTAAGCGGACGAGATACTTTCCAAATCTTAGTTTGGAACCATTCTGAATGGTTCCCGTTCTGTTTTCAAGGAGGAAAAGAGCGAAAATGATCAAACGGACGATCCGGGAAATGACCGGAATGATCCATGTGGAAGACGGGGAACAACTGCAACACAACGAAACGCTTGTACATGGCGTATGCATTGATTCGCGCAAAATCGAAAAAGGGAATCTGTATGTGCCGCTTACTGGCAGACATGCGGACGGCCATCAATATGTGGAAGACGCGTTCCGCAGAGGCGCAGCTGCATCCCTCTGGCAAAAAGATGTGCCAAACCCGCCGGCGAACGTGCCGCTTCTTATCGTGGAAGACACAGAGAAGAGCTTGCAAGAACTGTCAAAAAGCTACCGGAACGCCTTGCGGGCAAAAGTTGTCGGCATTACCGGCAGCAACGGCAAAACGACAACAAAAGATATGGTCGCCTCCGTCCTTTCCGAAAAATTTAAAGTGCAAAAAACGGAAGGCAATTTTAACAACCACCAGGGCGTTCCGTTAACGCTTTTGTCCCTTGATGAAGACACGGAAATCGCCGTAGTGGAAATGGGCATGAGTGCAAAAGGGGAAATTTCTTTCCTCACATCGATTGCCCGCCCGGATGTGGCCATTATTACAAATATCGGTGAGGCGCATATTCAAAATCTCGGTTCCCGTGAAGCGATTGCCGATGCAAAACTCGAAATTACAGAAGGCCTTCCGGAAAACGGGCTGCTGATCTATATGGGGGATGAACCGCTTTTGCAGGAACGGGTGCCAAACATTACCGGCATCCGAACAAAGACGTTTGGCAAAGGGCACGGAAATGATCTTTATCCGGTGGAATGGAAACAAGAGACAAGCGGCAGCACGTTCCGGACAAATGCATCGGGAGATATCGATTTTTATCTGCCGGTCCTTGGTGAATACAATGTCATCAATTCGCTTGCCGCCATTCTTGCCGGCCGCGAGTTTGGCATGCCATTTGAGGAAATCCGCGCAGGGCTTGGGAAAACGAGGCTGAGCGCAATGCGGATGGAAATGGCGGACGGCATCAACGGTTCAAAAATTATCAACGATGCATATAATGCAAGCCCGACGTCGATGCGTGCGGCCATCCGGTTGGTGGAGCAGTTTGAAGGAACGGGCCGGAAAATCCTTGTGCTCGGGGATATGCTTGAACTGGGTGAAAAGGAAGCGGCGTTTCACAGGGAGGTTGGCCGCGACTTGAATCCCGAAAAAATTGATTTTGTTTTTACATATGGCAAGTTGGGCCGTCTGATCGCGGAAGCTTGCGATTTTCCGGACAACCGTGTGTTTGCGTTTGAGGACAAGAAGCGGTTGATCGATATGTTGAAAGGAAAAATCGGAGCCGGCGATTTGGTTTTGGTCAAAGCCTCAAGAGGCATGCAGCTGGAAGAAGTGGTCAAGGCCATTACGGTTTCCTAAATAGATGATACGTGAAAGACAGCTGCCAGTTTTTTCCGGCGGCTGTCTTTCATTTTTGGCAAAGGATATTTTCCGGCAAGCTTTGTCATGTGGAATGGAGATTGGACGGGTTCAATGTAAGGGAAGCGGTCGGGAACTTGGCTATAGAGTGTGTCTATGTGAAGGAAGCTGGGGAAAATGAGCTTGTTCCTTAACATAGAACGAGTCCATGTTAAGGAAACGAGAGAAAATGAGATGCTTTCTTAACATAGAGGTGTCTACGTTAAGGAAGCGGAGGAAAATGAGCTTGTTTCTTAACATAGAGCGCGTCTACGTTAAGGAAGCGAGGGAAAATGAGATAGTTTCTTAACATGGAGCACGTCTACGTTAAGGAAGCGAGGGAAAATGAGGTGCTTCCTTCACATAGAGCGCGTCTACGTTAAGGAAGCGGAGGAAAATGGGCTTGTTTCTTAACTTAGAGCCCGTCGTCTACGTTAAGGAAGCGGAGGAAAATGGGCTTGTTTCTTAACATAGAGCGCGTCTACGTTAAGGAAGCGAGGGAAATGAGATAGTTTCTTAACATAGAGCGCGTCTACGTTAAGGAAGCGATAGAAAATGAGGTGCTTTCTTAATATAGAGCGCGTCTACGTTAAGGAAGCGGAGGAAAATGGGCTTGTTTCTTAACTTAGAGCCCGTCTACGTTAAGGAAGCGGAGGAAAATGGGCTTGTTTCTTAACATAGAGCGCGTCCACATTAAGAAACCGAGCCAAAAAGGATCTCTTCCTTCACATAGACCACCTCTAAGTGAAGCAAGCGGGGGAAAAAGCCGGCCTTTCTTCACATAGGCCGCATCTACGTTAAGAAAGCGGTCAGAATTTCGTTCAAAAGTGATCGTAGGGAGGCGTCTGCGATAAGAAGCGGGACAAATTCCAGCCATATCTCCTGCGAAAGAAACGTGCCTAGACTTTCAGCCAAAAATCTACCAAACCAAAGAAACAGCAAAGAGCCCCTCATACGCAGGATAGAGGGCTCTTTGCATAAAAAAGCAACCGGGCAAAGCGGAGGCGTATGGCGGAGCAACCGCCGTACAAACACGCTCTTTGCATCCAAAGGCAATCGGGTGAACATAGCACAAAAATCTATTTTTCCAGATAATAAATTCCTGCTTCATACGGGCGGAACAGCGTGCTGGAGCGCGTATCTTCATAGTTTCCAAGCAGCAGTTTCCAGTTGCCATCCGGTTGATCAAAGCTTACCGTGTTTTCGCTTAAGTTGGCGGCAACGAGCAGCTTTTCCGATTCATTCTCCCTCGTGTATACGTACAAATGCGGATGGTCCGGCATCAGCAGCTCATACCGGCCGTCTGTAAACACATCATATGTATGCCGCAGCTTGATCAGAGATTGATAGTAATAAAAAATCGAATTCGAATCTTGAAGCGCTTTTGCTACGTTGATCTCCGGATAGCGGTCGTTCACTTTAAGCCACGGTTTTCCGGTTGTAAAGCCGGCATTCGGACCGCTGTCCCACTGCATCGGCGTCCGTGCATTGTCACGTCCTTTTTTTCGGACAGCTGTTAAAAATTCATCCTTCGTCATGATTTGATTTTCCAGTACGAGTTCTTGATAAGCATTCCGGATTTCAATATCATCATATTCTTCGAGTTCAAGCGCGGCATTCACCATCCCGATTTCTTCCCCCTGGTAAATAAAAGGGGTCCCTTTCAGTCCGTGCAAAATGGTGGCAAACGCTTTTGCACATTCCGCCCGGTACGTTGTATCATTGCCCCAGCGCGATACAACCCTTGCCTGGTCATGGTTTTCAAAGTAGAGCGCATTCCAGCCGGTATCCGCGAGCGCATATTGCCAGCGGGAAAGGATTTGTTTCAATTCAATGAGGTCAAAAGGCTTCAGAGCCCATTTGCCGGCAGGGCTGCCTGGTTTCGTATCGACATCCATATGTTCAAAGTTAAAAATCATATTGAGTTCATGGCGGTCCGGCCCCGTATATTTCTTGGCGATTTCGACATCGGATCCAATGGCCTCCCCGACAGTCATGCAGTCGTATTTCGACAGCACTTCGCGGTTCATTTCCTGGATGAACGCATGGAGGCGCGGCCCGTTTGCATGATACTTGCCAATGTCGTATTTTTGCCCTTCCGGAAGTTCATAATCAGGAAAATCAAGAAACTTGGAAATCGAGCCGATCACATCCATGCGCCAGCCGTCCACCCCTTTATCCATCCAGAACTTCATCATATCGTAAATCTCTTTCCGCACTTTTTCGTTTTCCCAGTTTAAGTCAGGCTGTTTCTTTGAAAAATAGTGCAAATAGTATTGCCCGGTTGTTTCGTCGTACTCCCAGGCGGAACCGGAAAACATCGAACCCCAGTTGTTCGGAGGGGTGCCGTCCGGTTTCGGGTCTTTCCAAAAATAAAAGTCGCGGTACGGATTATCCTTCGATTTCCGGCTTTCGACAAACCAGGCATGTTCATCGGAGGTATGGTTCACGACAAGATCCATTACGATTTTAATCCCGCGTGCATGGGCTTCGTCAAGCAGGCGGTCCATATCTTCATTTGTCCCGAACATCTTGTCGATCTTGCGGTAGTCACGGATGTCGTAGCCATTGTCATCCTGCGGCGAGTCGTACACCGGGCTGATCCAGATGCAGTCGATCCCAAGTTTCTTCAAATAGTCGAGCTTATCCATAATTCCCCGCAAATCGCCGATCCCGTCACCATTTGTATCATAAAAACTACGCGGGTAAATCTGGTAAACAACGGCTTTTTTCCACCATTCTGTCATGACAGCTCATACTCCTTCGTGTACGTATTTGTTAGATGGATGAATTCCCCGTATAACTTCAATTCAAGCGGTTCGCCTTCCAAAAGGGAGATGGTGACTTCTTTTTTGTTTACTTTCACTTCAAGGAGGCGGTGCCGGTAATTGATTTTAAATGCGTATTCATCCCAGTCTTTCGGTAAAAACGGCACAAACGACAATGTTTCATGGAAGGTGCGCATGCCGGCAAACCCGTGGACAATGGAAAGCCAGCTTCCGGTCATGGACGTGATGTGCAGCCCGTCTTCCGTATCATGGTTATAGTTGTCAAGATCAAGCCGGGACGTGCGCTTATACAGTTCGACCGCTTTGTCTTCTTTTCGAAGCTCAGCCGCTAGAATCGCATGGACGCACGGGGAGAGGCTCGATTCATGGACGGTGAGCGGTTCGTAAAATTCAAAATGGCGCCGCTTTTCTTCTATTGTAAACGCATCATTGAAGAAATAAAACCCTTGCAGTACGTCAGCCTGCTTAATATAACAGGAGCGCAGAATCCGGTCCCATGACCAGTGCTGATTGAGCGGCAGATCTTCTTTCGGGAGGCAGCTAACTGGTTTGATCGGTTTATCCAGGAAGCCGTCCTGTTGTAGAAAAATGCCCAGCTCTTCATCATACGGAAAATACATCCGGTCGATAATATCCTGCCAATGCGCGCGTTCTTCTTCCGTAATATTCAGCGCGGCTGCTTTTTCCGCACCGGTAAAATCAAGGGACGCAAGGGTATATTTAAGCGTCCAGACGGCAATCCGGTTTGTGTACCAGTTGTTGTTGACGTTGTTTTCATACTCGTTCGGGCCGGTGACGCCATGGATCATGTATTTTTTCTTTCGCTCGGAAAAATGGACACGGTCGGCGAAAAAGCGGCTGATCCCGACGAGGACGTCAATCCCGTACTGGCTGATGTAGTCTTTGTCGCCGGTGTAATTGACATAATTGTAAATGGCATAAGCAATGGCGCCGTTCCGGTGAATTTCTTCGAATGTGATTTCCCATTCGTTATGGCATTCGATCCCGGTAAAGGTGACCATCGGATATAAAGCGCCTTTCAGCCCGAGTTTTTTTGCGTTTTCATACGCTTCTGGAAGCTGATGGTAGCGGTAGAGCAGTAAATTTCTTGTGACTTCCGGCGTGGCAACGGCCAGATACATGGGTACGGCATAGGCTTCTGTATCCCAGTACGTCGCGCCGCCGTATTTTTCGCCGGTGAAACCTTTCGGGCCGATGTTTAAGCGCGGATCATCGCCGTAATAGGTCGAAAAAAGCTGGAATAGGTTAAAGCGGATCCCTTGCTGGGCTTCCGGATCGCCGGAAATGCGGACGTCTGCTTTCTCCCACCGTTTATGCCAGGCTGCTGCGTGCTCCTCGTACAGCTTTTCGTACCCGTTTTCCAAAGCCTGTTCAAGCAATTCGTAGGCGCGGGGGAGGAGCGCATCTTTTTCATAGTCCCGGCTTGTCGTGACAGAAACGATTTTATCCAGAAGGAGCGACTCGTTTTCGCCGAGCGTTTTTTCATATACGTGGCCGGCATAAAGCGTATCCGACTCACAGGAAGCAAGCGTTGCCTCCGTCAGATTGCCCATGGCGGCAGCTACGGTAAAACGGGGAACACCGAACGGGTTTTCAATTGTTTCCGTGACAACCGCGGCCTTGTCTTCCGTTGCTTCAGACTGGATTTCCGTCCAGAACATTTCATCATAATTGGCGTCTTCGTTTTTGACATTGCCGTCCAGGAAAGGTTTTAACGTGAGGACGGCCGGATTGCCAAGATTGGTGGCACGGATTCGGATCGCGGCAATTTCTTTATAGACAATGCTGAAAAAACGTTCAAATTCAATTTTGACTTTCTTGCCAGACTTTTCGACAAGATAGGAATGGCGCAAGACGGCATTTTTCATATCAAGTTCCAGTTGAAATTGTTCGAGCGGGTCCAGAAACAGGTCAATTTCCTCTTGATCAATCCAGACGCGCAACCCGACAAGATTGACTGCGTTAATGACCTTTCCGAAATAATCGGGATAGCCGACTTTCCACCAGCCCACCCTTGTTTTATCCGGGTACCAGACCCCTGCAATATACGTGCCCTGGTGATGGTCCCCGGAATAAGACTCCTCGAAATTCCCGCGCATTCCCATATAGCCGTTTCCTAAAGAAGTGATGCTTTCCTGAAGCCGAATATGTTCACGGTGGAGCTTCGTTGTTTTTAAAGTCCATTCATCTACATCGAAAAGCCGGTTATAATACATTAGAAATCCTCCTCGTCAGCATCTTGTATTTACATGTCGTCCGCCAGAAATTTTGTTTTTAAAAAAATCATCGCAATGAAAAGCACCATGCCCAGTGATTGGATCATCATCATTGTTGCAGCACCTGCGCCGGCAAAGCCTGCCAACATGGCAATAATGGACGGAACTCCTGCTGCAGATAGTGTAATGGTTGCAGCCTGTTTCAATGACCGTATGCCGGAAAAACTTGAAAAACGTGTCAGCCAAAGTATCAGGGACACTGCCCCCATTAAAAGTATATTGCTGAAAAGAAACAGGATTCCGATCAGGCATGAAACAAGCGGAATCAGGTTGACTTTATATTGCCGGAACCAGAGAGCGCCGGCAAAAGAAGCAAGGTCACGGCCGTTTTGGATCGTGATCTTCTCGTTTCCGGCCGGGTAGCGGACGGAAAAGCCAAAGCCGTTTTCATCAGCCAGAATGAGCCGGTCTTTCCGGAAAAGGAGCGCATTTTTGTAATGCGTGACTTTTGTATGGTAACGGCTTTCTGAAACGGCAGCGGTTTTGCCCGGGTCAAAGGAGATAATCGTATCTCCGTGATCCTTTGTCCACGCGTTGCTGGATTGGAGCATGCCGTTTTGAAAGGAAAGGACGGCGTTTTGCCCGGTATATCCGGTTTGCACTGCTTCGTATAAATGCGGCGCCACTTGCTTTAAACTGATATTTCCTGCCCGCGCAAAAGAGAGTGAAAGCGGGGCAATCAGGCAGGCGTTTAAAAAGAAAAAAATGAGAATCAGTTTCCAAACGCCAAGCGCGCCCCGGTGCCGGAAGATTTTTACGGGTGAAACGATCGTCGCAAAATAACCAGCAGGGAATCTTTGAATCTGTTCCATAAGCAATCCCACATTTCAATAAAGTATGCTATGTTTTTTTACAAGTTTTTTCCGCATGGGCCGGCAGCTGTTAAAGCTGTTCATCTCGTTACGCACTTTATCCTTTTGTGCCCCCCGACGTCAGCCCGGATACAAAGTTTTTCTGCAGGAAGAAAAACAAAATACAGATTGGCAGCGCGGCTAAAATGGCGCCGGCAGCAAAGAGCGTCACCTTTTGCTGGGTCGGGTTGGAAATAAATTGTTGGAGGCCGACCGCCACGGTTAAATGTTCTGGTGTCCGGAGCAAAAATTTAGCCAGCAAATAATCCCCGAACGGCCCCATAAATGCCCAGAGTGCCTGGACGGCAAGCATCGGTTTAACAAGCGGGAGCACAATTTGCCAAAATACGCGCAAATGGCCGGCTCCGTCAATTCTTGCCGATTCGTCCAAATCGCGCGGCACCGTATCGAAATAACCTTTCATCAGCCACGTATTCATCGGAATGCCGCCGCCAACATAAAGCAAGGTTAAAAACCAGTACGTGTCGAGCGCGTTCAGGATATTCGCCAGGACATAAAATGCGGTCAAGGCCGCCATTGTCGGAACCATTTGGATGATCAGGAAAAAGACAAGGCTGTACTTTCTTCCTTTAAAACGGTAGCGGCTGTAAGTGTAGCCGGCAAGCGTCACGATGACGATCTGTAAAACCATCGTTGCTACCGCGATGATAAGCGTGTTTTTATACCATTCCGGATACAGCGTCTGGGTAAACAGCTGGCGGAAATTGTCCAATGTCCAGTGGGAATGAAAATCCAGCTGGAAGGAAACGATATTGGACTCCCGGAAAGCAGACGACGCTGTAATGAGCAATGGGTACAGAATGATCACACTTAATAGGATTAAAAATGCATAGGTGAAAAACCGGTTCCAGAAACGGGTAAATTTTTGATTTTTCATTAACGTCTTCATCCTACATCATCTCCTCATTGCCGAAAGCGTTTGTCTTTTTAAAGGCGATCATCGAGACGGCAATTACAATAAATGAAATCATAAGGGTAATCGCCGCGGCCATCGCGTACTGCGGCGATGTCCCGGTCGTCAGTTTATAAATCCAGGAAATTAAAATATCGCTCGACCCGGCCCCCGCTCCGACACTGCCCGGCCCGCCGTTATTAAAGAGATAAATAATTGAGAAGTTATTAAAATTAAATGTGTACTGGGTGATCAGAACAGGCGCGGTGGCAAATAAAATCATCGGCAGGGTAATCCTGCGGAACTTTTGCCAGAAATTTGCGCCGTCAATGATGGCGGCTTCATATAAATCGCCCGGGATCGACTGCAGAACGCCGGTGACCATCACATAAATATACGGGAAACCGAGCCATGTCTGGATCATGATCAAGGCCACTTTTGTCCAGAACGGATCCGTTTTCCACGAGATGGCCGGAATGTCGGTAAACAGAAGATGGTTGAGCAGCGGAATGACCTGGGCATTGATGGCACCGATACTGTCATTGAAAATGTTGGAAAAGCTCATAATGGTAATAAAGGCCGGCACCGCCCATGGCAGCAAAAAAATGATCCGAAACAGCTTTTTCCCTTTGATAAAAGGCTGGTTTACCACACAGGCTGTTAAAATGCCGAGCACAATCTGGCCGGTGGTCGCGCATAATGTCCAGATGATTGTCCAGCTGAGCACACTTGTAAACGTGGCCCGATACGAGCTAAGCGAAAAAATATTTAAGAAATTTTTGATCCCGACCCAGTCAATCAAGCGGAAAGGCGGAATATGATAAAAATCATAGTTTGTAAAAGCAGTGAACAGCGTCACAAGCACAGGAAAAATGATGACGAATGTCATGGCCACATAGGCCGGAATCGTCAGCAAATAAGGAAAGCCTGCATCCCATGCGTTTTTTAAAATGGCCTTGGTGGATGTGTTGGCTGTCCCCTTTAAGTTCCAGATGGCGGCAACACGCCGGGCATCATAAATATTCAGCAAATAAAAAGCTAGAAAAATTGCGATCAAAATGATTTGCAGGGAACCCTTGATCATCAGAAACAGCGAATGGTCAACCCGCGGGACAGAACCCAGCGTGATAAAATCGTTTATTGCCGGGATGCCTGCTACGATCATTTGGATGGCAAAAAGGATAAAAATAGCCAGAAAAAGGACGCCTTTAAAAGGCTGCTTGTTATAAAACTGGCCGAGCCCCGGGATCAGGGAGAAGAAGCCGGCTTTTCGGACATCCTTCAGTTTATTCGGTTCGGTTTCCATTTTGATTACCTCGTTTCTATATTGGTCTTTCCAAAAAATCCCGCTGGCAGATTTTCATGCTGCAGCTATAGAAAATGAGCGAAACATGGCTACTTTGTGCCTTTTGCAAATGGATGACTTGGTCTTACGTCCATGTGATACAGCGCTGCAGTTTTGCGGCAGGGACACCTTTTTGAAAATATTTCATTTTTTGTTGGCAGCAGATTTTTGTGGTCCGGATGCCAATCTTGAAAATACGCGCAGTTGACTTATGTTACTGGTGCTTTTTGCAACATGGACGCCAAACCTGGAAGTTTACACGGCTTTCAACCTGCTAACGGCCTAGCACCATATTTTGAAAACCAGGTGGAGCGTATCCCCACCTGGAAATGGATAAAGCGGATTATTTATTGGAATACTTTTGGGAAATATTGTCTTTGATCGTCTTCACCGCTGCATCGGCTGCCTGCTTTGGTGTTTTCTTGCCGCTCGCTGCGTCAAACATCGTCGATTCCATACCGGTCCAGACTTCTGCCATTTCCGGAACGTTCGGCATCGGCTGGTCGGATTTGTACTGTTCAACAACCGCTTTTGTCAGTTCATCATTTGTCGCAGCCGCTTTTTCGCGCGCAGTCGGGTTGGCAGGGATTTCTTTGTATTTTTCATAGAATTTGTAGCTGTTTGCGGAGTTGGTGACGTATTGAATCCATTTTTCCGCAAGTTTCGGTTCTTTCGTATAGTTGGAAGCAACCCATCCTTTTCCGCCGCCGAATGCTTCGTACTTGTGGCCGTTTGGAAGCGTCGGGATCGGGGCTACGCCGTAATTTACTTTTGCTTTCGCGTAGGTGTCCGCCGACCAAGGACCGTCAATGACGGCAGCCGCTTTGCCTTTTGAGAATTCTTCTGTTACAAAGTCGCCGGAGCTTTTTGTATCTTTCATTCCTTTTGGCCAAATATCTTTAAACCAGTGTGTGGCGTACGTAATGGCTTTTACGGAACCGGCATTGTTCAACCCGATATCTTTTGTGTTTGTGCCGTTATCGCCGAACACATAGCCACCGTAACCCGCGAGCAAGCCGTAAGAATAGTAGAAGTCCGTCCATTTAACAAGGAATCCTGTATTCTTTCCGGATTCGGATGAAAAATTATATTTGCTGTCTTTCGCCAATTTTTCAAGATCGGCAAATGTTTTTGGCGGGCTTTTCAACAAATCTTTGTTGTAATAAAGGACGAGCGTTTCAATGACGAACGGGACGCCGTAAACTTTGTTGTCGATCATGACTTGGCGCTGGTCTTTTGCATCATAGGCGCTAACATCTTTTTTGGACAGTTTAAGCAGATGCCCCTGCTGGCCGAGTCCGCCGATCCGGTCATAAGAAGCGAGCATCACATCTGGGGCTTTTCCTGCCGGGCCGTCCAAAGGCAGTGCTTCCAGCTGGTCAAACATCGGCTTTTTGACCACTTTTACAGTACAATTGTTTTTCTTTTCAAAATCGCCCTTAATACTGTTGACATAATCGGCATAAGATTCTTCCACGGAAACCGTGAGCGTCTTTTTGCCACCGCTGTCTTGAGAAGATCCGCTGTTTGTTTTTTTCGATCCCCCGCACGCGGCGAGCGCCATGATGACGCCCAAGACAAGCGTAAGCACGAACAGCTTCTTGAATACTTTCATTTCATGAACCTCCCTTTTTTGGTACAACTTTATTATAGAAGAGAGTGGAAAACGGTTACAATGTAAAATTTTCTGTTAACGGTAACAAAATGAAAAGCCCCCTGCCAATTATCCGGCAGGGGGGAGGGGTAGTTTGTGATTTTTAAAATCGCAATGGGAAGCGACGAATGGGTTTCAAGAACGCTACGGTCAGGGTCAGTTTGTGATTTCCAGAATCGCAAAGTCCATTGGCGGGAGGACAAGGGTTTTGCTTGAAACCGGTTTGTTTTCCCAAGCGTCTTTTACGGTGTCCGGTTTTACATCCAGCTCGCTCCACGGGATGGCCTGTTCTTGGTCCGACCGGTTAAAGGCAAACAGCAAGGTGCATTTTTCCCCTTTGCGCAGGAAGCTGACCACTTGTTTTTCGTTATCGGTTTTCAGCCAGACGAGATCGCCGTATGTCAAGGTTTGTTGATGGTCTTTCCGGAAGCGGATCAGCTTTTTCATAAATGCGAGCATGTCGCGGTCCTGCTTGTCTTCATCCCAGACCATGCATTTCCGGCAAAGCGGGTCACCTGCGCCGTCTATTCCGACCTCCGTGCCGTAATAAATGCACGGCGAACCGGTATGCGCGAACGTAAAGGCAAGGGCAAGCTTCACCTTTTGCTTGTCGCCGCCTGCCTTTGTCAAAATCCGCGGGGTGTCATGGCTGTCAAGCATATTAAACAAAACCTCGTTGTTGGACTGCATATAATGCATAAACTGCTGGTTGAGGCTGTGCATCAGTTTTTCAGCGGAAATTTTTTCATCCACAAAGTATTCAATTATCGTCTGCGTAAATGGATAATTCATGACCGAATGAAACTCATCGCCTAAAAGCCAAGGCCATGCATCATGCCAAATTTCGCCGAGAATAAAAACATCCGGTTTCTCGCCTACAACGGCCTGGTGGAACTTTTTCCAAAAAGCATGGTCGACTTCGTTGGCGACATCAAGGCGCCAGCCGTCAATGTCAAATTCACGGATCCAGTAGGTTGCAATATCGAGCAGATGCTGTTGCACTTCGGGATTGGCCGTATTCAACTTCGGCATGCTTGTCGTAAAAGCAAACGTGTCAAATGAGAGCGTATCATGCCCGTCAATGTTCCCGTTTTCGCCTTCGCGGACCGGGAAAGAGTGGATATGGAACCAGTCTTTGTAGCGCGATTTCTCCCCGTTTTTCAGCACATCCTGCCACTGTTTTGAATTTTTCCCAATATGGTTGAACACCGCATCGAGCATAATCCGGATCCCGCGCTTGTGGGCTTCTTTCACCAGTTTGCGGAATATTTCTTTATCGCCGAAATGCGGGTCAATCGTAAAATAGTCGAATGTATCGTATTTATGATTGGAAGGGGCTTCGAAAATCGGCGTCAAGTAAATCCCGTTAATGCCTAGATCGGTGAGATAATCGAGATGGCCGATGATCCCCTCGAGGTCGCCGCCGAAAAAGTCGTCCACGCCCGGGTCTTTGCTTCCCCACGGCAGGGCATTTTCCGGAGAAATGGCGGGATTGCCGTTTGCAAACCGTTCAGGGAAAATCTGGTACCAAATGGTGGACTTCACCCAGTCAGGCGCCTTGAACATATCGATTTCGTGCATAAACGGAAATTTAAAATAATAGTCAGGCACCCGCAGTGTATCTTCATTTGCTGGGTAAAAGCCGCGCCCGCCATAAAAAATGTTGCTGCCATCCGTGCCGGTAAGGATAAAGGCGTACTGCAGGCGGCGGTGCGGCGGACGGACTTCGGCAAACCAGACATCGTGCGCCTCTGTTTCAGCCTTTTTTTCCATTTCGAGGCGTTCAGATTCCCAGTGATATTCCCCGTCTTGCTTTTTTTTAAATAAATACGGGTCTCCCCAAATGAGGACGGCTTTCTGAATATCCCCTTTTTTCGTGCGCAGCTTCAGGTGCATCGTTTTTTTGTCATATACATATGCATCCGCGCTGAACGGCTGATGAAAAATTCCTGCGTGTTCCATCTTTTCTCCTCCTCTTATGCTACTCCTGTAATAAAACAAAGCATTCAAAAGGCGATAGCACCAGTTTGCTTGGCACCGCTTTGCTATGATAGCCGTTGTTATTGAGCAGGCATGCCCATCTGTGGCGGGTAAGCTCCGGGCAGGTAAAGGTCTGCAGCTTTTTCGATGTATTGCAGACAATCATGGCACAGCTGCCTTCATGCTTCCGTATATACGCGTAGATGTCCGGGTCCTCATCAGCCAGCATTTCCCAGCTGCCGGCCGTAAAGACAGGCATTGATTTTTTCAGTTCGATCAGCTTCCGGTAATAATGCAGCACGGAGCCGGGATCTTTTTCCTGCGCCGCTACGTTCACGGTCCGCGTATCTTCATTGATGCCGAGCCACGGAGCATATGTAGAAAAGCCGCCGTATCGATCATTGTTCCACTGCATGGCGCCTCTTGACGTATCTTTAGAGCGCTGTTGCACCATTTTTAAAATTTCTTCCTCCGCATAGCCTTTCTTTTTCGCAATTGTGGCAAGCCCTTTGATACTTGGGTCCTCATAGTCTTGGAGCCGCGGGAGCTTCAAGTTCACCATGCCGATTTCTTCGCCCTGCAGCAAAATCGGCAGCCCCCATTGCAAATACATCAAAGTAGCAAGCATCTTTGCGCTTTTTTCCCGGTATTTACCTTCGTCCCCGAAACGCGACAAGGCCCGCGGCATATCATGATTATTCCAGTAGAGCGAATTGAAGCCTTCCCCGTACAAGTCATGTTGCCACTGGGACATCGCTTTTTTAAAAGCAAGCAAGTCCCATTTTCCCTGTTGCCAGTTTTGCGGAATGCCAGGTTTTTTTGCTTCTGTGTCAAACCCTAAGTAGTTAAAGGTAATGATGCAGTCGCATTCTTCGCGGTCCGGCCTTGAATAAAGCCGGGCAAGCTTCGTGTCGGCGGAAGCTGTTTCCCCGATTAAAAAAGCTTCTGGATGCTTCGCTTTAATCGTACGGTTAAATTCACGGATATAATCATGGACACGCGGCAGGTTGGCATAATACTGTTCTGCAAGCACAAAGGCTTCTTCCGATTTTGTTTTAACGGGAAGAAAACGGGTGTCCTTTGCCAGGTGAATGACCGCATCCAGCCGGAATCCGTCCACACCTTTATCCAGCCAGAATAGGGCGATTTTTGCCATTTCTTCGCGCACTTTTTTGTTCTCCCAGTTCAGATCGGGCATTTTGTCGCTGAACAGATGAAAATAATATTGCCCGGTTTGTTGATCCAATGTCCATGTGCTGCCGCCGAAAAAGCTCGCCCAGTTCGTCGGTTCACGCCCTTTGACAGGGTCATGCCAAATGTAGTAATCCCTGTACGGATTTTCTTTGCTTTTCCGCGCTTCTTGGAACCACGGGTGGCGGTCTGACGTATGGTTCAGCACAAGGTCCAGAATGATTTTAAGCCCGCGTTTTTTCGCTTCCTTGATCAGGTGTTCCACATCTTCCATCGTGCCGAAAACCGGGTCGATTTTTTCGTAGTTGCTGACATCATAGCCATTGTCCACATGCGGCGATGCGAAAATCGGATTGAGCCAGATGGCCGTTGCCCCGAGATCACGGATATAATCCAGCTTTTCAATGATGCCCGGGATATCGCCCACGCCGTCCCCGTTTGCATCTTTGAAACTGCGCGGATATACCTGATAGATGACAGCTTCTTTCCACCACGCATCTTGCAAAGCGGTTCACCTCCACGTTTCTTCTATACCCTTTCAACGTATCATCACCCCTTTATCCGGAACAAATTTTTCAGCGATGTTACCGTTAACAAAATGCTTTTTACGGGTTTGATTGGCCCAAGCCCATCCTGAAAAAAATAAGCAACCGGTGTAAGGCTGCTTATTCACAGACGGTGGAGGGGCGGATGACCACTTCCGGTTCAAAAAACTGGTGCCCTTGGGATTTCCCGTTTTCCTGAATTTTTTTCAACAGCATGCGTGCACATGCTTCTCCCATTTTTACAACGGGCTGGCGCACGGTTGTAATATGGGGAGCGGAAATCCGGTCAAGAAACACCCCGTCAAAACCGGTGACCGCAACCTCACTTGGTATGGATAGCCGTAGCGATTGGGCGGCTCTGATCACACCGAGGGCAATCCGGTCGCTTGCGCATACAAACGCGCATCTTTCTTTCCGGCTGGATAAAATTTTTTCCGCTTCTTGCTGGGCGGCGCTTGAACTGTTTTTGACCCTGCAAAGAAACGGCGGCAACCCGTTTGCTTCGGTTGCATCCAGATAACCTTTTTGTCTCGCAAACATAAAGGGCTCTTGCAGGTCAATGCCGAAAAAATAAATTTTTTTAAACCCGCGGCGAATGACATGCTCTGTTAACAGCCGTACGCCTTTTTCATTGTCCACATCAATAAAATCAAACCCTCTGTCATTTTGCCCGAATAAAATCACCGGTTTGGAAAATTCTTTTAAAATGGTATCGTAATCCTGGCTGCGGACACCCGTCGCAATCACACCGTCGCACTGGCCGATGTCCTTCGATTTCCGTGTGACCAGCTGAAGCGAGTAGTGGTTTTGGTCGAGCTCCTTGGCAATGCCGGCCAGCAAGTTCATATAATACGGCTCTGTTGTGTCCATTTCCTCCAATATCAGGAACTTGATGACCTGGGTACGGTGGGAGACGAGGGCACGTGCCGCATAATTGGGTACATAGTTCAACTGCTCCATCGCCTCATATACCAGTTTTTTTAAATCATCTCTAACCTGTTCGGGGTGGTTAAGGACCCGTGAAACCGTCATCTTTGAAACATTCGCCTGTTTTGCGACATCGGAAATGGTAACCATCACGCCTCATCCTTTATTTTTCAGAAGAAATGCGCTTTCGATTTTTTCAAAGTCAAGATCCTGCGTCCCTTCAACAAGGAAATCCGCCTGCTTCATGTTTTCCGGCGTGCCGACCCCGACTGCAAACATGCCGGCCGCTTTAATGGCCTGGATGCCGGCTTCCGCGTCTTCAATGCCGATGCAAAATGCCGGATCCGCGTCCAGCTTGCGGGCGCCGGTTAAAAAGATTTCCGGATCCGGCTTGCCGTGCTGAATGCGGGCAGCGTCCACGATTTCATCAAAAAAGGAAGCCACCCCCAGTCTGTCGATGACAAACATGGCGTTTTTGCTCGCGGAAGCCAGCGCTGTTTTGATTCCCCTTTCCTTTATATCTTCGAGCAGGTTGTGGATGCCCGGAAGCAAATCGGCAGGGGAAATTTGGCGGATCAGTTCTTTGTAATATTCATTTTTCCTGTCCGCGAGCTCGCTCAGCTTTTCTTTAGAAAAGGAAGGCTCCGGCCGGGCGTTCTCCAATATTTTCTTTAAAGAGTCCATGCGGCTGAGCCCTTTAAGCGCTTCATTAAAATGGCGGTCAAAAGGAACCTGCAGCTCATCAGCCAGCTTTTTCCATGCTAAGTAGTGGTATTCCGCAGTATCTGTGATGACCCCGTCTAAATCAAAGAGAACGGCTTGAATATGTGAAGCTGCCATTGACAATTCTCCTCCAACTTATAAAGTTTGATTGCTGTTATGATTAGTATACGGGAAATTTCTCTTGAAAACTATGGAACTATATAAGTTGCTTGTCGAAACCAGCAGAAAAGGCGAAAAAGATTCAGAAAAAGCGAAAGAACTGGCGAAAAGCCGGAAAAATCCGGCGCATTTCGAAAAACGCGGTATAAATGAAAGGATTCCATGCCCACTTCAGAAATCATCCCTTTATTTGAAAAAAAGGTGACTGAATCGGCAAAAAGGGCCGGACGGTAAAAAAGCGGGCGGAAAGCAAGAACGTGCTGATTTTTTCCGGAAAACCAGCGAAAAGGTACAAGAGTTCGGCGGGACTTTTGTTTGCTTATGCTACAGACTCTTGACCGCCTGAATGCCGAAATAAATGCCGAAACCGACAAGAGACAGGCCGGACAGCCTCGAAATGAAAAGAATCAAACGGTTGGTTAGCAGTTTTCCGAAGCTGCTTGAGACGGCAGCCATCGAAAAATCCCACAGCGCCACTCCGATAAAGATGGCCAGGCTGTAGAGGAGAAACTGCTGCGGGCCTACAGATTCAGCTGTTTTTGCAAGCACGGAACCGTAAACGCCGAGCCAGAATAAAATGGTGAGCGGATTGGTCAGAGACATCAGAAAACCGGTCAGGAATGATTTGGACAATTTTTCTTTGTTTCTCATCAAACCGGAAATCGGCTGATTGGCTGCAATCATGCTTTCAATGCCGGTGTATGTAAGGACAAAGCATCCGAAAAACCAAAGGAATGATTTTACAAATCCGATGCTGAGCAAATGGACGACACCGAGATAAACGAGCAGCATATACAAACCGTCCGCTGCCATGGCACCGATTCCGAGCAGCCATGAGTGGAGAAAGCCATTTTTAATCCCCTTGTCAATTTGAGCGGCATTCACCGGCCCGATCGGCGCAGCAAGCGACAGCCCAAGAAAAATATAACTAATCATGCTTTCCATCATTTTCCTCAGCCTTTCCATCATGCGATTGATATATTTGTATTCAGAAACCATAGCCTGTACAACTAATAAAAGCAAAATGGATGCCATAAATGAAAAAATGAACCCAAACGATGAAAGTGCATAAACAGAGTCGATGGGTTAAAAGTGCGCCATTATTCTTCCATGGATTGCTTTTCTGTCCATGGCTTCTAAAAGGGTTTGATCGAATGATGGATGGAAAAGCAGGCACGGGAATTGAAAATGATCATTTTTTTGTTTCAGCGGTTTAAAAATTTGAAGCCTATGTCCCTTTATTTTTCCGCTCATTTGCTCCTTCGAGTAAAATATTACCGATACAAAGAACGAGCAAAGAAAGTACAAAGCATATGGTTTAGAATAAATAGAAAGGATGTGCTAAATTGAAAATAAAAAATATAGAGTGGATTTCCAAAGAAGCTTTAGAAGCTGAAGTAATCGTGACGGATGGAGAAACCGAAATCAGATGCTTTGCCCAACCGTTAAATTACACAGAAGGCTATGTATTAAAGAACCCGATTTACTGTTTGAATGTTTCTGATCTGATGAAGGCGGAAAGGCCAAAGTACACAATTGAAAAACTGGAGGATGAATATTTTTCCTATATTTTTACAGGGAAATTAGTGTATAAAGAGAAAGTGATGGTTGGCAAATTTATTCTAGAACTGGATAATGAAATACCCGGAGATATAAATGATGGCGATTTTATCACTTTTTTGTGCCAAAGATTAGATATCTTTTAGAAAAATTGTATAGCGGCGACCATTGGTACCGAAAAATTGAAAGTCCCAAAATGATTGTGAAAAAACCACGGCTCCATATTCGTTGAAATCTTGCCGTATTCATGTTACGATTACCGTACATCGTTTACGCTTTTAGCTGACAATGCTCAAAAGAGTATATTTTTTTGCCGAAAAGGGTAAAACCCTAAGGAAGACATGCGGCCCTGTTGAACGTTTAGAAGGAGATTGAGAAGATTGACGAAGTTTTCAGAATTAAATTTAAGCCCGGCGATTTTAAAAGCTGTGAAAAGAATGGGATTTGAAGAGGCATCGCCGATTCAGGCAGCCACCATTCCGCTCACCATGCAAGGGAAGGATATTATCGGCCAGGCGCAGACAGGTACGGGAAAAACTGCAGCATTTGGCATACCGTTAATTGAAAAGATTGATCATAGAAGCCGTAATATTCAAGGAATCATTATCGCGCCAACCCGCGAGCTTGCCATTCAGGTATCTGAAGAATTGTACCGGATCGGCCAGGATTCGCGCGTTCATGTGCTGGCTGTTTATGGCGGCCAGGATATTTCGCGTCAGATCCGTGCGCTGAAGAACCATCCGCAAATTATTGTCGGAACACCGGGACGGATTCTTGACCATATACACCGGGGAACCTTGAAACTCGACCATGTGCATACGCTTGTGCTTGACGAAGCGGATGAAATGTTGAATATGGGCTTTATTGATGACATTGAAGCCATTCTTTCCACCGTGCCGAAAGACCGCCAAACGATGCTGTTCTCGGCAACCATGCCGGATCCGATCCGGAAAATTGCCGAACGCTTCATGAACAACCCGGAACTTGTCCGTGTGAAAGCAAAAGAAATGACCGTTCCGTCTATTGAACAATACTACGTCAAAGTCCAGGAACGCGAAAAATTCGATGTATTGTCAAGGCTTTTGGATGTACAGTCTCCGGACCTTGCGATTGTGTTTGGGCGCACGAAGCGGAGAGTTGATGAACTGGCGAATGCCCTGAACTTGCGCGGCTATCTTGCAGAAGGTATCCACGGTGATTTGAGCCAGGCGAAACGCTTATCGGTACTCCGGAAGTTTAAAGACGGGAAAATTGATGTGCTTGTTGCCACCGATGTTGCCGCACGCGGGCTGGATATCTCGGGTGTAACCCATGTTTACAATTACGATATTCCGCAGGATCCGGAATCCTATGTGCACCGGATCGGAAGAACGGGCCGTGCCGGACGGGAAGGCATGGCAATGACCTTTGTCACGCCGCGGGAAATGGGCTATCTCAAAACGGTTGAACAGACAACGAAAAAGAGAATGCTCCCGATGCGCCCGCCGACCTGGGATGAAGCGTTTGAAGGGCAGCAGCGCGTCACCATGGAACGGATCGGGGAAACCATCAAAGAAGGCAATATTGATGAATATATGTCGGTAGCGAAGGAGCTGCTTGCAGAATATGACCCGGCTGAGGTCACGGCAGCTGCTTTGAAACTGATGACGAAAGAGCCGGATAAAACACCGGTTCATATTTCAGAAGAACGGCCGCTTCCGCATAAAAAAGACCATAGCAGACGGGGCAAGCCTGCAGGGTCCTACAAAGGGTCTTACAATAAGGGAAGAAAGCCGAGAAGAACAACAACAAACCGCAAACCATTTTAACCAAACGAAGGCGGGGCCAAAAAAATAGAGCATCATCAGCTTTACGAGCGGGTCGGTTTGTATCCGGCTGCGACTCTTTACAAGTAAAAATGCCGGTATGGCAAAAGTTGCCGGCGCCCCATTAAAAAAGCAACGGCAGCTCCCGTTGCTTTTTTTAAAGCGGAAGAATCCGCTTTTTTTCGTAAAAGCCTTTCCCCCGAGCAGCACGCCGGTAATGCGGCTGAAAAGAATTGGCTTTTTTTAAAGCGGAAGAATCCGTTTTTTTCGTAAAAGTCATTCCCCCGAGCAGCACGCCGGCAATGAGTCCGGAGAATTGACTTTTTCTAAGCAGGAGAAGCCGCTTTTCTTTGCAAAAGCATGCCTCCGAGCAGCATGCCGGCAACGAGTCCGGAAAGATGGGCTGTGTGGTTGGCACCAGGCTGCATCATAGCCGTTACAACGGAAATGACCGCAATCGATAAAATGGTTTGCCGGCTTGTTTTTGGCACATCTTCCCCGACCCAGACAAGGGCGACATATGCGCCGATCAGGCCGAACAGGGCACCGCTCGCACCGGCATGGGAATAGGTAAGCGGAAGCAGAAAAAAAGAAGCGAGATTGGCGCAGCATCCGCAGCCAAAATATAATAGGGTAAACTTCCATTTTCCGGCCAGCCGTTCGAGACAGGGGCCGAGCAGCAAAAGGGAGAAGGAATTCAACAGCAGGTGGCTGAAATCAATATGGACAAAAACAGGGGAGACAAGCCGCCATATTTCCCCTTGGGCAATATAAAGGTTCACACCGGACAGTGTTTCATAAAGGGTTTGTGTTGGTAAAACCGGAAGCCGCATGGCCGCAAACAAGAGGCACTGGGCCAGGAAAATGGCAGATACGACGGGATAGGAACCAATAAAAGCAGAAAAGCGGATCGGGCGGATCAGCATTGCAAATACTCCTTTCAATGGAAAAGCTCTATTTATACATATGCCGGAAATGACGAATTAGACGTCCGGCCTGCTTCTAACCGCAACCGCCAGCAGGATGGAAAAAGGGATAGCCCAAATCCGGCGCGTATTTTCAAAAAGGGCCGAACCGCCATCATGGATACCAGCAGAACGATTTACCGGCGCATATTTTCACGGAAGGCAGAGGCACCGCAGCAGCGTGAAAATCGGGTATCGGAAATTTTGTGGTTTATACTCTGGAAAAACAGAAGGTGAGCACATGATCAAAGGAATTGGCATTGATATTGTCGAGCTTGAAAGGATAAAAAAGCTGTATGAACGGCAGCCGCGGTTTCCGGGGCGGATTTTAACAAAAGCGGAGCAGCAAAAGTTCTGCAAGTTGACAGAAAAAAGGAAAATTGAATTCCTGGCCGGCAGGTTTGCGGCGAAAGAAGCTTATTCCAAAGCTTTTGGCACGGGGATCGGGGGCGCGTTGTCTTTTCAGGAAATTGAAATCGCAAAAGATGAAAATGGCCGCCCGTATTTTTCAAAGCCGGCAGAGCCCCATGCCCATTTGTCGATCACGCACAGCCGTGAATATGCATTCGCCCAAGTGATTCTGGAAGACTGAAGCTATAACGTTTTTTCAATTCCCCATCATACAGGCCCGGGTTGTCTCATATATTCAGAGTAAGAGAGGAGAGACAAGGCACGGGCTTTTGATGAAGCCTTTCTCTTCATAAGATTTGAGACAATAAAGGGGTTGAAAGGATGAAGAGAAAGTACTGGGTTTTGTTTGCGGCGCTGTTTGCCATTTTTCTGCTTTCCGCCTGCGGAGCGAAAAAACCGCAGGATGTGGCCGGAAAATTAAATGAAAAAGTGGAGAAGATGGACGGCTACAAGCTGAATGCGAAAATGACGCTGAAAACGGGCAATGAACCGCGGACATACAATATTGAAGTTTGGCACAACCGGCCGGGATATTACCGTGTCAACCTGAAAAATGCGGGCGAGGGGCAGAGCCAGATGATTTTGCGCAATAAAGAAGGCGTGTTTGTGGTCACGCCCGCCCTCAACAAAAGCTACAAATTTCAAAGCGACTGGCCGAACAACACAAGCCAGGCGTACCTTTATGAATCACTTGTGAAAGACATATTGAAAGATAAAGAGGCAAAGATGACGGTGAAAAAGAACCGATATGTGTTTGAGACGAAGACACGCTATCAAAACCATAAGATGCTGCCGTACCAGCAAATTACTTTTGACAAAAGGACGCTTGCACCAGTCAGTGTGAAAGTGATGGACACGGACCGCAATACGCTTGTCAGTGTGCTTTTTACGAAAGTGGATTTTAATGCAAAATTCGACAGCAACGCGTTTGACACGAAAAAAAATATGACAGGGGCGAAACTCGAAGTGCCGGTGGACGGAAAGGTCGGCAACAAAGAGTTTTCGGTAAAATATCCGACGGCAAAAATCGGGGGGACGACGCTGCTCGATGAACAGGAAGTTGCCGTTGCAAACGGCAAGCGCGTTATTTTGACCTATACGGGCGATAAAACGTATACGCTGATTGAGGAAAAGGCAGAGGTACTCCCTGCTGCTTCCACAGAACCGATTCCTGCAAACGGGGAAATGGCGGATCTCGGGTTTGCGTTCGGGATCAAGACAGGCGACTCCCTGTCCTGGACGGTGAACGGTGTCGAATATACGCTTGCCTCCAAATCGCTCACGGCTGCGGAAATGATGGAAGTCGCCCAGTCTGTCGGAGGAGAACCGGAAAAATAAAATGCGGATAACCCGTTCGTAAGCACTAAAAGCACAAGCCCGCAGCCATTCTCTGCGGGTTTTTTTCTTGATGCGGTTACAGCATGTTGCTTTCGGCAATCCGTCCCAAACCGGTTTGATAAGACTTCCTTTTAAAAACCATTGACAACGCTGGCTACGCGTTCGATAATCAGGATATGGAATCATAAAGGAAGTGTAATCATGGCTTTTTACCGGGATACATGGGTGGAAGTCGATTTGGATGCCATTTCGGAAAATGTCGGAAATATGCGCCAGCTTTTGCCCGAGCATACGCAAATCATTGCGGTTGTAAAAGCGAACGCCTACGGGCACGGCGCGGAATATGTGGCGAAAACCGCGCTTGCATCCGGAGCTTCAGCGCTTGCGGTTGCATTTTTGGACGAGGCGCTCGCGTTACGAAAAAAAGGGATTACCGCTCCGATACTTGTTTTGGGGGCAGCCCGTCCGGAAGATGCCGGAGTCGCGGCTGAAGAAAACATCTCCCTGACTGTTTTTCAAAAAGACTGGCTTGAGGAAGCAGGCCGGTATTTAACCGGGCGGAAACTATCCGTCCATCTTAAATGTGATACCGGAATGGGCCGGATTGGCGTAAGAACCCTACAGGAATTAAAAGAAGTGGAAAAAATCGTGAACCAACAATCCTGTTTCTATTTTGAAGGGATCTTTACCCACTTTGCGACAGCGGATGAAATCGATACGACTTTGTATGAAAAGCAATATAGCCAGTTTCAGGATATGGTTTTAAACCTCGAACACCGCCCGCCGTATGTGCACTGCGCAAACAGCGCCGCCGCTTTGAGATTTGACCAGTCTCCGTTTAATGCTGTCCGTTTCGGCATTGCAATGTACGGGCTCTCCCCTTCGCCCGCCATCAAGCCGGTTTTGCCGTTTCCGTTAAAAGAGGCGTTCTCCCTTCATACGAAGGTGACGCATGTGAAACAAATCCATGCCGGGGACACGGTGAGTTATGGTGCCACTTATCAGGCTTCCGGCGATGAATGGATCGCCACGCTGCCGATTGGATATGCAGATGGCTGGATCCGCAGGCTTTCAGGTCAGGAAGTGATCATTGACGGGGAAAGAGCGCCTATTGTCGGCAGGATTTGCATGGATCAATGCATGGTCAAGCTTGCCCGTCCGGTTGCTGTCGGGACAAAAGCAACCTTGATTGGAAAGCAGGGAGATTTGTCCATTCCTGTTGACGAAATTGCCGAAAAGCTCGAAACCATCAACTACGAGGTTACCTGTTCCATTTCAAGCCGGGTGCCGCGCATTTTCCTGAAAAACGGGAACGATGTCGCGGACGTGTCGAATCCGGTCCTTGAAGGTTGAAAAATGTTTTGGCGAATTTTGAATAATGACATGATTTTTTTGCCGATAATAGACAGGAATGGTGATTTGGCCTTTGCATATAGTGTATTTGATGGTATGATGAAAAGGGAATGGAAAGTAGAAACGGTGTCTAGTGCGTGGAGGTGTAGCAGGTGTCTGAACCTATTTCAACAGAAATTTTAGTCCGCTTGCCGCAGCAGCTGTTGACGGAATTGGACGGATTTGCTGAAACTGAAAATATGAATCGCAATGAATTAATTTACCGTGCCACAAAAATGTATTTAAAAGAACGGAAAAAACGCCAAATCCGCGAAACGATGAGGCGTGGTTACATGGAAATGGCAAAAATTAATTTGGCGATTGCCTCCGAAGCGATCCAGGCTGAATACGAAGCAGAACATACAGTTGAAAGCCTAGTAAGCGGGGGGTAATCCTTTGATTGTTAAGCGTGGAGACGTGTACTTCGCCGATCTATCTCCGGTGGTCGGCTCCGAGCAGGGAGGCGTACGTCCTGTCCTCATTTTACAAAACGACATTGGAAACCGTTTTAGCCCCACTGTCATTGTTGCCGCGATAACAGCGCAAATCCAGAAAGCAAAATTGCCCACGCATGTGGAAATTGATGCAAAGCGTTACGGTTTGGAAAGGGATTCTGTGATATTGCTTGAACAAATACGCACAATCGATAAACAACGCTTAACGGATAAGATTACGCATCTTGATGAAGAAGTCATGGAAAAAATTGACGACGCCCTGCAAATCAGCCTGGGACTGGTCGAATTTTAGGAACGCTCTTTTTAAAGGGCGTTTTTTCATTCGGCAGGCTTTGCCATTCTTAAAATAAGCTGGAACAAAAGAGAGATCATCCCGTCGCCCGTTTTAGCATATTTTTTCACGTGCTGCGGTCAAACATGCGAAACCCACCTTCAAAAAAAATACAACGAATGTGGTTTAACCCTATCTGAAAACGGGTATATGATAACGCTATAAGATAAACCGAAGAAAATTTCCGGAAAAATGCTGCTTTTGCCCGATTTCTGTGCCATTTACATAAAAAATATTTTCCGGTTGCCGGCAAAAACAGATATAATAACTTATAAATCAAATGGATTTTTCTGTGTTTTTTCAACAAACCGGTTCAGAAAAAAGCCATCCGCCGGGGCGAAAGGCAGCAGTTCATTTGTTTTTGTGCAAGTCTTCCGGAAAAGCCCGGCATGTCTAAAGCAGGCTGTCAAAGAAGGGCGCTTCAAACTGTTCGGAGGAAAGAGGGTTGATCATGCAATCATATTTAGCGAAATTTATACCAGAACATAAAGATGAAATACTGGATGAATGGATGAAAAGCATGAAAGCAAAAGGCGGTGCCCCGTTTCATTTTGATGAAGGGGTGGTGTTTGAAAAAACAAGCCGGGATTTTGTCGAAGTGATTCTTGCGCGGTTGACGAAAGGCAATCACGAATACGAGAAACAGCTCGGCGAGTTTTCCGAAAGAATCGTGACACTGGGCTGGCCGCTCACTTTTGCAACGACTGGCATTCAAATTCTCGGGGATATTGTTTACAACCTGATGATGAATAACAACCCGGATGTCGTGTTTGAAAAGCACCAGGAATTTTGGGAAATCTTCCGGGAATGGACCAATGCCGTTCAAAATGAATTTGTCAATGCCTACACCACCATCTGGGAAAAAACCATTTCGCTTCAGCAAAGTGCGTTAAAGGAATTGTCCGCCCCCTTGATTCCGGTGTTTGACAAAATTGCCGTCCTTCCATTAGTCGGCACCATTGACTCGGAAAGGGCAAGACAGATTATGGAAAACCTGCTGTACGGCATTGTGAAAAACAAGTCGGAGGTGGTACTGATCGACATTACGGGCGTGCCAGTTGTTGATACGGTTGTTGCCCATCATCTCATTCAGGCGGCAAATGCTGTCCGGCTTGTCGGCTCCCGCTGCATGCTTGTCGGCATCCGTGCTGAAATTGCACATACGTTAACAAATTTGGGAATCAAATTAAATCATATTACAACAACGAGTACACTGCAAAGAGGAATTGAACAGGCTCTTGAAATGACAGGGAGGAAAATCGTAGAATGGGAGGGTTGATTGATGCGCATACCCATTTTAAAGCTGGGAAACTGCCTGCTGGTCTCGATCCAATGGGAGCTTGATGACCAGACAGCTTTGGAGTTTCAGGAAGATTTGCTTAAAAAAATATACGAAACGAATGCAAGCGGTGTTGTCATCGACATCACCTCTATCGATTTTATTGACTCATTCATCGCAAAAGTGCTGGGCGATGTGGTCAATATGTCCAAAATGCTGGGCGCAAAAGTGGTCATCACCGGAATCCAGCCTGCAGTCGCCATTACCCTGATCGAGTTGGGAATTACGATGGAGGGCGTCATGACGGCACTGGATTTGGAAAGCGGCCTGGAGAAATTAAAACAGGAATTGGGGGACTAGCTGTATGGATAACCATTCCTGTGTAAAAATTTTGAATGAGTGGGATATTGTGGCCGCCCGCCAGCTTGGGAGAAACATTGCAAGGGAGCTCCATTTCGGTGCTGTCGACCAGGCAAGAATCACAACGGCCATCAGCGAACTCGCCCGCAATATTTTTATATACGCAGGACAAGGGGAAATCCGGATTGAGAAAGTTCTGCAAGACGGGAAAAAAGGGCTGAAAGTGATCGCTACAGATAAAGGGCCGGGGATTGAAAATATCCGGAAAGTAATGGAAGACGGCTATTCCACATCCGGAGGGCTTGGGGCAGGCCTGCCGGGAGTAAGACGCCTGATGGACGAATTTGATATCGTTTCGGCGCCGAATGAGGGAACAACCGTTACCGCAATCAAGTGGATACGATGATAGGAGGAAAAAGATGGATTTCCGCGATGCAATGGAGCAGGAATATAAAGAGATTCTCAGCCATTTTTTACAGCATCCGGATGAACAGGCGCTGTACCAGTGCGAGAAGTTCAGCCGCAAACTGATTGAAAACCGGGTCTCTCCTGAAGACATGATTATGTGCCACCGCTCTGTTTTGCAGCAAATCGAACCCGGGCTTTCCAAAACGGTGCAGCAGTCCTTTGATGTCCTGCTGGAAGTTATGCTTGCCTACGGGCTCGTTTACAGGGAACAGCAAAGCCTCCGGACAAAACAAAAAGAACTGAAGAGCGAAATTGAGATTGCTGCGGGCATGCAGCAAACCCTGCTCAAGGCGAATGTCCCGGAGCAGGATGGCATTGATATTGGCGTGATCAGCATGCCGGCCAAACAAATGAGCGGCGATTATTATCATTTTATTGAAGATGAGAACCGCCGTATCGGCATTGCAATCGCGGATGTGATCGGGAAAGGGATCCCGGCGGCGCTCTGCATGTCCATGATCAAATACGCGATGGACAGTTTGCCGGAATACAGCCACCAACCCCATATCATTTTGGAAAATCTGAACCGCGTCGTTGAACAGAATGTCGACCCGAGTATGTTTATCACGATGTTTTACGGTATGTATGACCCGGTAGTACATAAGTTCTCCTACGCATCCGCCGGGCACGAGCCCGGTTTTTACTATCATGCGGAAACGGATGAATTTGAGGATTTAATCGCAAAAGGGCTGCTTTTGGGCATTGAAAAAAAATCGAAGTATCATGAATATATAAAAGATGTACAGCTCGGCGATATGATTGTGCTGTTGTCAGACGGTGTAACGGAATGCCGGACAAAGGAAGGATTTGTCAGCCGGGAAACGATTACCGGCCTGATCCGGAAAAATATTCGCAAGAGCGCACAGGAAATCGTGGAAAATGTGTACAGGGAGCTGGAAAGATGGCAGGAATTTGAATTGTGTGATGATTTTACCTTGCTGATTTTAAAAAGAACTGCCTAAAAGCAGGTTTGCCATCAGCCCGGAAAGGGTATGAACCACTTAGTGATGAATGTTAAAGAGGTGAAAGAAATGGACTTTGCAGTAGATGTAAAGGAAAAGGAAAGTCAAAATACCTTAAACGTAACCATTTCGGGGGAAATTGACGCATTTACAGCTCCAAAATTAAGAGAAGCATTTGAACCATATGAAGGAAAAGCAGGTTTGGAAGTTTTAATAGATTTAACCAATGTTTCATATATGGACAGCACCGGGCTGGGTGTTCTGGTCGGTTTGTTTAAAAGCTTGCGGGCAAACGGCGGGATGCTCACGTTGACGGGGCTTTCCGACCGTTTGAAACGGCTGTTTGATATTACAGGCCTTTCCGACATCATGAAGATTAATACCGAAATAGAAGGTGGAGTGTGAGACATGGAGGAGTTTGATCATATCAGTATGAAAATCCCTGCCAAAGCGGAATATGTCGGAGTCATCCGCCTCACCATTTCCGGTATTGCAAGCCGCATGGGATTTGATTACGAACTCATCGAGGATTTGAAGATCGCCGCGAGCGAAGCTATTACCAATGCTGTCCAGCATGCCTATAAGGACAAGGAGGACGGGGAAGTCAGCATCGATTTCAGCCTCTATCCGGACCGCCTTGAAGTCATGGTTTCCGATAACGGAGACAGTTTTGATCTGGAAAAAGTAAGGGAACTTGCTGGGCCTTACACGGAAGATGTGCAGATCGAATTTATGAGAGAAGGAGGATTGGGCCTTTATCTCATTGAAAGTTTAATGGATGAAGTCCGCATACATTATGATGGCGGGATTACAGTCATGATGACCAAGTACCTTCAAGGGGAGCAGGTGGAGACGAATGTCAAAACTGCCTCAACCTGATCAGATTGATGTCAATCAATTGATACAATCTTTTCAGCAAAACGGCGACAAAGAGGCGCAGGAAATACTTGTCGCGCACTACCAGAAACTTGTGGAGTCGCTTGCCCGCAAATATTCGAAAGGAAGAGCCTACCAGGAGGACATTTTCCAGGTGGGGATTATCGGCCTGCTCGGCGCCATTCAGCGCTTTGACCCGAATATTGGAAAAAGCTTTGAATCCTTTGCGATTCCGACCATCATCGGAGAAATTAAGCGGTTTTTGAGAGACAAAACATGGAGTGTCCACGTCCCCCGAAGGATTAAAGAACTCGGCCCGCGGATTAAATCCACTGTTGAAAAACTGACGAACGAACTGCAACGCTCGCCAAAAATCGCTGAAATTGCTGCACATCTTGAAATCTCAGAAGAAGAAGTGCTGGAAGCAATGGAAATGAGCAAAAGCTACCACGCACTTTCCGTTGACCATTCGATTGAGTCGGATTCAGACGGCAGTACCGTGACCCTGCTGGATATGGTCGGCAGTGAAGATGACGGATATGAAAAAGTCAACCAGCGGCTTGTGCTTGAAAAAGTGTTGCACGTACTGAGCGAGAGGGAACGCCAGGTCATCCACTACACGTATATTGAAAATTTAAGCCAGAAGGACACAGGTGAGAAATTGGGGATTTCGCAAATGCACGTCTCGCGCCTGCAACGCCGTGCGATCAAAAAACTGCGGGACGCCATAGAAGGTGAACTGCAACATGTGGAGAATTAGCCATTATGAATTATCTTAGTTCAAAGCAAGTAGAAGTATATGGATTTCAGACAACAAAGGCCGGCCGGGACCTGTGCGGAGACGCCTATTTTATGAAGGCAACGGATGACTATTTCCTCTGTGTGCTGGCAGACGGGCTGGGGAGCGGGGAATTTGCCTACTACTCTTCCCAGGCTGTTGCGAAAGTCGTGAAAGAACAATCGGATGACGATGTTGACACGCTGATGGACGCATGCAATCGTGCTTTGTACCGGAAGCGGGGCGCAGCGGTTGCCATTTTCAAAGCCTGTTTTAAATCACGCCAATTTGTTTACAGCTGTGTCGGCAACATCCGCTTTTTTATGTTGGCACCGGGCGGCAAACTGACTTATCCGATCCCGATTACCGGGTACTTGTCCGGCAAGCCGCAGCAATTCAAAACCGAGATTTTTGACTATGAACCGGGTTCCAGGTTCGTCATCCATTCAGACGGTGTGAAAGAGCGGAATGTCCAATCTTTTTTGAAGAAATGTGAGTCTATCGAACGGATTGCCGACCGGTTAAAAGAACAACAGACCATGGATGACGACGCTACATTTATTATTGGGAGCTTGCAGTAAAGGCAAGCTTTTTTATTTTGCAATTTTTTTCAGCCCGTAAAGCATGATAAAATAACAGAAGAGTAATCAGAAGTGTGGTGTTTAATTTGGAAGAAAAACAGGCAAGGCTTATCAGCCAGCTGGGAAAAGAATTGCAGTTCCCGGAAAAGAGCATCCGGAATGTCATCGGTTTGCTGGAAGACGGCAATACCGTTCCTTTTATTGCCCGTTACCGGAAAGAAATGACCGGTGCGCTCGATGAAGTGCAGATCCGTGACATTATGGAGCGGTGGAACTATTTACAAAATCTTGAGCAGCGAAAAGAGGAAGTCATCCGCCTGATCGATGAGCAAGGAAAATTAACAGAAGAGCTGAAAGGGAAAATTTTACAGGCAGAAAAGCTTCAGCTGGTAGAAGACCTCTACCGCCCGTATAAACAAAAACGCCGGACAAGGGCCACGATTGCAAAGGAAAAAGGGCTGGAACCGCTGGCTCGCTGGATGCTTTCGTTTCCGGCTGAAGGCGACCTGGATGCTGAACTGGCAGCGTACGTATCAGCGGAAAAGCAGGTGGCATCTGCCGAAGAAGCATTGCAGGGTGCAAAAGATATAATTGCCGAAATGGTTTCGGACGAGCCGAAATACCGCGGCTGGATCCGTGGTCAAACGTTTAAAACAGGCGTGATGGCAAGTACCGTCAAAGACGCGGAAAAAGATGAGAAAAAGGTATACGAAATGTATTACGCCTACGAAGAACCGGTCCGCAAAATCGTTCCCCACCGCGTGCTTGCGCTTAACCGCGGCGAAAAAGAAAACATTTTGCGCGTATCCATTGAGGCCGACACCGAGCGGATTTTGGCGTATTTGAACCGGCAAGTGATCCGGAATGAAGCCTCCATTACATCAGGCATCGTCAAGGAAGCGGTGGAAGATGGCTATAAACGGCTAATTGAGCCCGCCATTGAAAGGGAAATCCGCAACGAACTGTCCGAAAAAGCGGAAGACCGGGCGATCCATATTTTTGCCGAGAATTTAAGGAACCTGCTTCTTCAGCCGCCTTTAAAAGGAAAAACGGTGCTCGGGGTTGACCCGGCGTACCGGACCGGCTGCAAACTCGCAGTCGTGGATGAAACGGGCAAAGTGCTGAAAATCGGCGTGATTTACCCGCATCCGCCAAAACCGAAAACAGAAGAAGCCAAAGCGATTGTAAAAAGCATCATCCGGGATTTTAAGGTGGAGGTCATTGCGATCGGAAACGGCACAGCCTCACAGGAAACCGAGCAATGGATTGCCGGTATTTTAAAAGAAATAGAAGAAGATGTTTCCTATGTGATCGTCAATGAAGCGGGGGCAAGCGTCTACTCTGCATCCGACCTTGCCCGCAAAGAATTTCCGGATTTGCATGTTGAAGAACGGAGCGCCGTCTCCATCGCCCGCAGGCTCCAGGACCCGCTGGCAGAGCTTGTGAAAATCGATCCGAAATCGGTCGGTGTCGGGCAGTACCAGCATGACGTTTCGCAAAAGAAACTGAATGAATCGCTCACTTTCGTCGTTGAAACAGCCGTCAACCAGGTCGGTGTCGATGTCAATACCGCATCCCCGTCTCTTTTGCAATATGTGTCCGGGCTCAGCAGCACTGTAGCGGGCAATATTGTAAAATTCCGCGATGAGAACGGCAAATTTAAAAACCGGGCCGAATTGAAAAAGATTCCCCGCCTCGGCGCAAAAACATACGAACAAAGTATCGGCTTTCTCCGCATACCGGATGGGGAAGAACCACTTGATAAAACACCGATCCACCCGGAAAGCTACGATGCGGCCAGATCTTTGCTGAATGAACTGGGCATGACGACAGCGGATATCGGTACAGAAAAGCTGATCCAATCGCTCGAAACACTGTCTGTCCCGGAAATGGCAAAGACACTCGGCATCGGCGAACTGACCCTGCAAGATATTTTCGAAGCCTTGAAAAAACCGGGCCGCGACCCGCGTGATGAACTGCCAAAACCGCTTTTGAAAAAGGATATTATGAAACTGGAAGATCTGAAACCGGGGATGGAGATGCAAGGAACCGTCCGGAATGTCGTCGATTTCGGGGCGTTTGTCGATGTCGGCGTGAAAGAAGACGGGCTTGTCCATATTTCAAAATTAAGTAAAGGTTTTGTTAAACATCCGCTTGATATCGTCTCAGTCGGCGATATTGTTACCGTATGGGTGGAGAAAGTGGACGTCCAAAAAGGAAGATTATCGCTCACCATGCTTCCAAATGATTAAAAGTGAAAAGAAGATGCGCCAGTTACACGCGCATCTTCTTTTCATTGTAAAAAAACCAGCATTCATTCAGCAGTTTAATTTCACTGCGCCTTTTCTCGCAAAAAGCTCTCCGTATTTGGTTTTGAAACCATACCGGCACACAAACGCCCCCTTGTTCCTGAATGCTGAAACAAAACCAATCCCCCCGCACTTTTACTAAAGTATATGCTATAATAACTTGTCATGTGAAAAGAAAAGCGCAGGTGCCCGCGGCATCCATTTTTCATTATGAGTAAGGAGGCATACGGCCATGGATAACAAGGAATTGCAAGGCCTTGTGGAAAAAATATCAATGGAGTATTTTCACAAACCTTTCCGGCATGCAGCCTCATTTAATCCCCGGCTGCGGACCACCGGGGGAAGATATTTGTTAAAAAGCCACAATATCGAAATCAATAAAAAATATTTAGAAGAACTCGGAGAAAAAGAGCTGATCGGCATTATCAAACACGAACTTTGCCATTACCATCTTCATCTGGAAGGGAAAGGGTACAGGCACCGGGATGCGGACTTCAAACAATTGTTAAAGGAAACGGACGCGCCCCGCTATTGTGCCGTGCTGCCGAGTAAAGCAGCTTCCCGCATGATCAGCCGCCCGTCCCCGCGTTACGAATATGTCTGTACGGAGTGTGGCATCCTGTATAAAAGGCAAAGAAAGGTCAACACCAACCGGTACGTTTGCGGGAGATGCGGTGGAAAACTGGTGCTGCACAAAACGTATGCTGAACCGGGCCGGAAATAATGGGCATGCAGCATCTTCGAAACAAGCTTTAAAAATAAATTTTAAAACAGGGTTGACACCTTCGTGTCCCGTCATTATAATGTTAAGAGTCGACAAGATGTTGCTTGTTATTCCGCAGTAGCTCAGTGGTAGAGCAATCGGCTGTTAACCGATCGGTCGTAGGTTCGAATCCTACCTGCGGAGCCATTTTGGGGAAGTACTCAAGTGGCTGAAGAGGCGCCCCTGCTAAGGGCGTAGGTCGCGTAAGCGGCGCGAGGGTTCAAATCCCTCCTTCTCCGCCATACATACAAAGCAGTCATCGCGGCCCGTTGGTCAAGCGGTTAAGACACCGCCCTTTCACGGCGGTAACACGGGTTCGAATCCCGTACGGGTCATTTGAAATTTATCATATCATGAGTGGTTCCGTAGTGTAGCGGTTATCACGCCTGCCTGTCACGCAGGAGATCGCGGGTTCGATTCCCGTCGGAACCGCCATTGGGCCATAGCCAAGCGGTAAGGCAACGGACTTTGACTCCGTCATGCGCTGGTTCGAATCCAGCTGGCCCAGCCATTTTTGAGCCATTAGCTCAGTTGGTAGAGCATCTGACTTTTAATCAGAGGGTCGCAGGTTCGAATCCTGCATGGCTCACCATTTATCCGCGGGTGTGGCGGAATTGGCAGACGCACCAGACTTAGGATCTGGCACCGCACGGCGTGGGGGTTCGACTCCCTTCACCGGCATTGATTTGATAAATCGCGGAAGTAGTTCAGTGGTAGAACATCACCTTGCCAAGGTGGGGGTCGCGGGTTCGAATCCCGTCTTCCGCTCCATAAAAAGTAGTTGACATCCATAAAAGGTTTTGATATAATATAAAGGTGTCAAGTTAATAACGCGGTCGTGGCGGAATGGCAGACGCGCTAGGTTGAGGGCCTAGTGGGAGTTAAATCCCGTGGAGGTTCAAGTCCTCTCGGCCGCATTTACGCGCCCATAGCTCAATTGGATAGAGCGTTTGACTACGGATCAAAAGGTTAGGGGTTCGACTCCTCTTGGGCGCGCTATTTTTTCATGCAAAAAAGATCTGTTAACAGCTGCGTAAAAGGCTCCAGAGCTTACCGGGCAGTTGAAAACTTTATAAAAAACAGGCCTTTTCTTATTATAAGTTGGTTTGATAGTTTTTAGACCAGGGAAATGCGGGAAATAGCTCAGCTTGGTAGAGCACATGGTTTGGGACCATGGGGTCGCAGGTTCGAATCCTGTTTTCCCGATTTGCATGCGGGTGTAGTTTAGTGGTAAAACCACAGCCTTCCAAGCTGTTGTCGTGGGTTCGATTCCCATCACCCGCTCCAAATTTTATGTTGACAGTGACTTGTTGTAATGTTATACTAAATAAGTTGCTAATTGAGATTGTTCCTTGAAAACTGGACAAAACGAAACGTCAAATTCTTTTTGAGCTTTTATCAAACATCTTTACTGAGAGTTTGATCCTGGCTCAGGACGAACGCTGGCGGCGTGCCTAATACATGCAAGTCGTGCGGACCTTTTAAAAGCTTGCTTTTAAAAGGTTAGCGGCGGACGGGTGAGTAACACGTGGGCAACCTGCCTGTAAGATCGGGATAACACCGGGAAACCGGGGCTAATACCGGATAGTTTTTTCCTCCGCATGGAGGAAAAAGGAAAGACGGCTTTTGCTGTCACTTACAGATGGGCCCGCGGCGCATTAGCTTGTTGGTGGGGTAACGGCTCACCAAGGCAACGATGCGTAGCCGACCTGAGAGGGTGATCGGCCACATTGGGACTGAGACACGGCCCAAACTCCTACGGGAGGCAGCAGTAGGGAATCTTCCGCAATGGACGAAAGTCTGACGGAGCAACGCCGCGTGAGTGAAGAAGGCCTTCGGGTCGTAAAACTCTGTTGCCGGGGAAGAACAAGTGCCGTTCGAACAGGGCGGCGCCTTGACGGTACCCGGCCAGAAAGCCACGGCTAACTACGTGCCAGCAGCCGCGGTAATACGTAGGTGGCAAGCGTTGTCCGGAATTATTGGGCGTAAAGCGCGCGCAGGCGGCTTCTTAAGTCTGATGTGAAATCTTGCGGCTCAACCGCAAGCGGTCATTGGAAACTGGGAGGCTTGAGTGCAGAAGAGGAGAGTGGAATTCCACGTGTAGCGGTGAAATGCGTAGAGATGTGGAGGAACACCAGTGGCGAAGGCGGCTCTCTGGTCTGTAACTGACGCTGAGGCGCGAAAGCGTGGGGAGCAAACAGGATTAGATACCCTGGTAGTCCACGCCGTAAACGATGAGTGCTAAGTGTTAGAGGGTTTCCGCCCTTTAGTGCTGCAGCTAACGCATTAAGCACTCCGCCTGGGGAGTACGGCCGCAAGGCTGAAACTCAAAGGAATTGACGGGGGCCCGCACAAGCGGTGGAGCATGTGGTTTAATTCGAAGCAACGCGAAGAACCTTACCAGGTCTTGACATCCTCTGACCTCCCTGGAGACAGGGCCTTCCCCTTCGGGGGACAGAGTGACAGGTGGTGCATGGTTGTCGTCAGCTCGTGTCGTGAGATGTTGGGTTAAGTCCCGCAACGAGCGCAACCCTTGACCTTAGTTGCCAGCATTCAGTTGGGCACTCTAAGGTGACTGCCGGTGACAAACCGGAGGAAGGTGGGGATGACGTCAAATCATCATGCCCCTTATGACCTGGGCTACACACGTGCTACAATGGATGGTACAAAGGGCTGCGAGACCGCGAGGTTAAGCCAATCCCAGAAAACCATTCCCAGTTCGGATTGCAGGCTGCAACCCGCCTGCATGAAGCCGGAATCGCTAGTAATCGCGGATCAGCATGCCGCGGTGAATACGTTCCCGGGCCTTGTACACACCGCCCGTCACACCACGAGAGTTTGTAACACCCGAAGTCGGTGAGGTAACCTTTATGGAGCCAGCCGCCGAAGGTGGGACAGATGATTGGGGTGAAGTCGTAACAAGGTAGCCGTATCGGAAGGTGCGGCTGGATCACCTCCTTTCTAAGGGGAAAAGCGTAGGGCGCTTGTTCATCGGCGTACGGATTTCGTAGTCTTCGACTGAGATAAAGGAAACACGATGAGCCTTAAAGGCGAATCGATGTTGACTTATCGTAGGGAGAAGACGTAGAAATACGCTAGCCGATAGCGCCCGGAGCTAGACAGAAAAGGAAAACTTCGTTTTCCACAATTAAGTTTGATGTTTCCGTTTTGTCCAGTTTTGAAGGTTCAATCCTTCAACATGTGTTCTTTGAAAACCGGATAGGAGAAATAAACCAAGTAAACTGAGAATCGCTTATTTTTGGATTTAAACCTTTTTATGGTTAAGTTAGAAAGGGCGCACGGTGGATGCCTTGGCACTAGGAGCCGATGAAGGACGGTACAAACACCGATATGCTCCGGGGAGCTGTACGTAAGCTTTGATCCGGAGATTTCCGAATGGGGAAACCCCCTGTCTTTAATCGGACAGGATTCCTGCCTGAATCCATAGGGCAGGAAGGGCACACCCGGGGAACTGAAACATCTCAGTACCCGGAGGAAGAGAAAGCAATTGCGATTTCCCAAGTAGCGGCGAGCGAACAGGAAACAGCCCAAACCGGAAGGCTTGCCTTCCGGGGTTGTAGGACACTCATATGGGAGTTACAAAAGAACGGGGTAAGTGAAGCGGCTTGGAAAGGCCTGCCGGAGAAGGTAAAAGCCCTGTAACTGACACTTCGTTCTCTCCCGAGTGGATCCTGAGTACGGCGGGACACGAGGAATCCCGCCGGAATCCGGGAGGACCATCTCCCAAGGCTAAATACTCCCTAGTGACCGATAGTGAACCAGTACCGTGAGGGAAAGGTGAAAAGCACCCCGGGAGGGGAGTGAAAGAGATCCTGAAACCGTGTGCCTACAAGTAGTCAGAGCCCGTTAACGGGTGATGGCGTGCCTTTTGTAGAATGAACCGGCGAGTTACGGTCTCATGCAAGGTTAAGCTGAAGAAGCGGAGCCGCAGCGAAAGCGAGTCTGAACAGGGCGAAAGAGTATGAGGCCGCAGACCCGAAACCAGGTGATCTACCCATGTCCAGGGTGAAGGCAAGGTAACACTTGCTGGAGGCCCGAACCCACGCACGTTGAAAAGTGCGGGGATGAGGTGTGGGTAGCGGAGAAATTCCAATCGAACTTGGAGATAGCTGGTTCTCTCCGAAATAGCTTTAGGGCTAGCCTCAAGCGAAGAGTTTTGGAGGTAGAGCACTGTTTGGACGAGGGGCCCTCATCGGGTTACCGAATTCAGACAAACTCCGAATGCCAAAAACTTATGCTTGGGAGTCAGACTGTGAGTGATAAGATCCATGGTCGAAAGGGAAACAGCCCAGACCGCCAGCTAAGGTCCCAAAGTATACGTTAAGTGGAAAAGGATGTGGCGTTGCTTAGACAACCAGGATGTTGGCTTAGAAGCAGCCATCATTCAAAGAGTGCGTAATAGCTCACTGGTCGAGTGACGCTGCGCCGAAAATGTACCGGGGCTAAACGTATCACCGAAGCTGCGGATGGACACCATTTGGTGTCCGTGGTAGGAGAGCGTTCTAAGGGCGTTGAAGCCGGACCGGAAGGACCGGTGGAGCGCTTAGAAGTGAGAATGCCGGTATGAGTAGCGAAAGAAGGGTGAGAATCCCTTCCACCGAATGCCTAAGGTTTCCTGAGGAAGGCTCGTCCGCTCAGGGTTAGTCGGGGCCTAAGCCGAGGCCGAAAGGCGTAGGCGATGGACAACAGGTTGATATTCCTGTACCGCCTCTTCACCGTTTGAACGATGGGGGGACGCAGGAGGATAGGGCAAGCGCGACACTGGTTGATCGCGTCCAAGCAGTTAGGCCGGTGCGGAGGCAAATCCTTCGCGCCAAGGCGGAGCTGTGATGGTGAGGGAAATTTTAGTACCGAAGTTCCTGATTCCACACTGCCAAGAAAAGCCTCTAGTGAGGTGAAAGGCGCCCGTACCGCAAACCGACACAGGTAGGCGAGGAGAGAATCCTAAGGTGAGCGAGAGAACTCTCGTTAAGGAACTCGGCAAAATGACCCCGTAACTTCGGGAGAAGGGGTGCTTTTTGGGGTGTATGCCCCGGGAAGCCGCAGTGAATAGGCCCAGGCGACTGTTTAGCAAAAACACAGGTCTCTGCGAAGCCGCAAGGCGAAGTATAGGGGCTGACACCTGCCCGGTGCTGGAAGGTTAAGGAGAGGGGTTAGCCGTAAGGCGAAGCTCTGAACTGAAGCCCCAGTAAACGGCGGCCGTAACTATAACGGTCCTAAGGTAGCGAAATTCCTTGTCAGGTAAGTTCTGACCCGCACGAAAGGTGTAACGATCTGGGCACTGTCTCAACGAGAGACTCGGTGAAATTATAGTACCTGTGAAGATGCAGGTTACCCGCGACAGGACGGAAAGACCCCATGGAGCTTTACTGCAGCCTGATATTGAATTTTGGTACAGCTTGTACAGGATAGGTAGGAGCCTTGGAAACCGGAGCGCCAGCTTCGGCGGAGGCATCGGTGGGATACTACCCTGGCTGTATTGAAATTCTAACCCGCACCCCTTACCGGGGTGGGAGACAGTGTCAGGCAGGCAGTTTGACTGGGGCGGTCGCCTCCTAAAAGGTAACGGAGGCGCCCAAAGGTTCCCTCAGAATGGTTGGAAATCATTCGCAGAGTGTAAAGGCATAAGGGAGCTTGACTGCGAGACTTACAAGTCGAGCAGGGACGAAAGTCGGGCTTAGTGATCCGGTGGTTCCGCATGGAAGGGCCATCGCTCAACGGATAAAAGCTACCCTGGGGATAACAGGCTGATCTCCCCCAAGAGTCCACATCGACGGGGAGGTTTGGCACCTCGATGTCGGCTCATCGCATCCTGGGGCTGTAGTCGGTCCCAAGGGTTGGGCTGTTCGCCCATTAAAGCGGTACGCGAGCTGGGTTCAGAACGTCGTGAGACAGTTCGGTCCCTATCCGTCGCGGGCGCAGGAAATTTGAGAGGAGCTGTCCTTAGTACGAGAGGACCGGGATGGACGCACCGCTGGTGTACCAGTTGTCTTGCCAAAGGCATCGCTGGGTAGCTATGTGCGGAAGGGATAAGTGCTGAAAGCATCTAAGCATGAAGCCCCCCTCAAGATGAGATTTCCCACAGTTTATACTGGTAAGATCCCTGAAAGATGATCAGGTTGATAGGTCCGGGGTGGAAGCGCGGCGACGTGTGGAGCTGACGGATACTAATCGATCGAGGACTTAACCACGAAAAGCGGAAGCGCCTTGCTCATCGGCGTACGGATTTCGGAGCTTTCGACTGAGATAAAGGAAACACGGCGAGGTATCGAGCCGATGTTGACTTATCGTAGGGAGAAAGCGTAGAAATACGCTAGCCGATAGGCGCTGGAGCTGGACAACAGAAAAGCGGAGGTGCCTTACCAAAGGCGCTGAAGCTAGACCATTCTCAAAGTTAGAAATGCGTTCTCCGTTTACAGTTTTTTCTCCCATCCTGTTTTGAAGGAATACAATTATTTCTCTTGATAAATAACAGCAACTGTGTTATAATATTTCTTGTCATTAAGGTCCGGTGGCGATGGCGGAAAGGTCACACCCGTTCCCATCCCGAACACGGAAGTTAAGCTTTCCAGCGCCGATGGTAGTTGGGGGTTTCCCCCTGCGAGAGTAGGACGCTGCCGGGCCTGAATATATTATTATCGCGGGGTGGAGCAGTCTGGTAGCTCGTCGGGCTCATAACCCGAAGGTCGCAGGTTCAAATCCTGCCCCCGCAATCGATCAGAACAAGCAGTGGTTTGACTGCTTGTTCTTTATATTTTTCATCCTGTTTTTGCGTATTTATCCAAAATCGGTTAAACTAGAATTGGATTGGAGCATCCTTAGGAACATTCCTAAGGCTTTTTTTATAAGGCGCGCCGTACTTTGGATTGGCGGCAATTTGCGATAAAGTTGTAGAGGAGAGGCGGCAAATGGGGAGTTATCGTTTCGTTTCCAACAGCCCTGAAGAGACTTTTTCTTTTGCAGAAAAAATGGCTGCCCATCTGAAACCGGGGGATGTCCTTTTGCTGGAGGGTGACCTGGGGGCAGGAAAAACGACTTTTACAAAAGGGATTGCGAACGGGCTGGGCATTCGCCGTACCGTGAACAGCCCGACTTTTACCATTATAAAAGAGTACCGGGGGAACCTGCCGCTGTATCATATGGACGTATACCGTTTGGAGGATGCGCAGGAGGACCTTGGTTTTGATGAATATTTTGAAGGTGATGGCGTGACGGTTGTGGAGTGGGCACATTTTATCAAAGATCTGTTGCCTGAGAGCTATTTGGAAATCCGCATTCTCCGCCTTGAAGGAGACCGCAGGCTTATTGAAGCGGAACCGTTTGGGGACCGTTATGTATCATTATGTGAGGAGATTTTTGGATGAAAGTTTTGGCAATCGATACTTCAAATGAAGTGCTGGGCGTTTCATTGGCCGATGATCATGTTGTGCTGGCCGAATATATGACAAATTTGAAAAAAAATCATAGTGTCCGCGTGATGCCGGCTGTGCAGGAAGTCATGGAGGCGTGCGGGATAAAACCGGCTGAGCTGGATAAGATTGTGGTGGCAAAAGGGCCCGGATCTTACACCGGCATACGGATTGGCGTCACGATCGCAAAAACGATGGCCTGGAGCCTTCAAATTCCATTGGTGGGGGTTTCCAGCCTGAAGTTGTTGGCGGCGTCCGGCCGTTATTTTGACGGGTATATTTCCCCGCTTTTTGATGCGCGCAGAGGGCGGATTTATACCGGTTTGTACCGCTATGAAAACGGGGTTTTGCAAACAGTAGTGGAAGATTGCAATGTATCATCCGCTGAATGGGGAACCCGGTTAAGTGCGCTTGAGGCGCCCGTATTATTGATCGGCCAGCATGTTGCCCTTCATGAAGCCGTTCTTGCGAAGAAGCTGGGAGATAAAATGGCGGTAGCAGATTGGACCCTGCATAATCCGAGGCCGGGCGAACTGGCCAGGCTTGGGATGGATGAACCGGACGCGGAGATACACACTTTCGTTCCAAATTACATACGGTTAGTAGAGGCAGAAGCCAAATGGCTTGAAAAGCATAAACGGGAGAGTCACTAAAAATGGAAAAAACGGGGAAAATAACGCTGCGAAAAGCCACGCTTGCAGATTTGGACGGAATTTACAATGTGGAGATGCATTCTTTTACAATGCCGTGGACACGTGAAGCATTTTACAACGAACTGGTTCATAATCATTTTGCCATGTATCTTGTGCTTGTCGAGAATGAAAAGGTTATCGGTTATTGCGGCGTGTGGGTCATTGTCGATGAGGCGCATGTGACCAATCTTGCGGTGCTCCCGGAGTACCGAGGCCGGAAACTGGGAGAGACGCTGTTAAAAAATGTGATGGCTTACGCCGCATTGAACCATGCCAAAACGCTCAGCCTGGAGGTACGCGTCAGCAATATGATTGCGCGCTCCTTATACAGGAAGCTCGGATTTCGGGAAGGCGGCATCCGGAAAGGCTATTACACGGATAATTATGAAGACGCAATTGTGATGTGGGTGAATTTATAAATGGAAAAAGATTTGTTGGTATTAGGCATAGAAACGAGCTGCGATGAAACGGCTGCAGCTGTCATTAAAAACGGGACGGAAATTGTTTCCAATGTGGTCGCTTCTCAGATTGAAAGCCACAAACGGTTCGGCGGGGTGGTGCCAGAGCTTGCATCCCGCCACCATGTCGAGCAAATTACCATTGTCATTGAGGAAGCGATGCAGCAGGCAGACGCGGCTTTTAAAGACCTGGATGCGATCGCCGTGACAGAAGGGCCCGGGCTTGTGGGCGCGTTGCTTGTTGGCGTCAATGCCGCAAAGGCGCTCAGTTTCGCGCATCAGATTCCACTTGTCGGTGTCCATCATATTGCCGGCCATATTTATGCGAACCGGATCGGGCATGAAATGAAGTTTCCGCTGCTTGCGCTTGTCGTTTCAGGAGGTCATACGGAGCTTGTGCTGATGAAGGGCCATGCCGAGTTTGAAGTAATCGGCGAAACGAGAGATGATGCGGCAGGGGAAGCTTATGACAAAGTAGCACGAACGTTGAACCTTCCTTATCCGGGCGGTCCGCAGATTGACCGGCTTGCCCATGAAGGAAAGCCAAATGTTGATTTGCCGCGATCCTGGCTGGAAGGGACTTATGATTTCAGTTTCAGCGGGCTCAAATCAGCCGTCATTAACACCCTCCATAATGCCGCGCAGCGCGGGGAAAGCATCCGGCCTGAAGATATGGCCGCAAGCTTCCAGCAAAGTGTGATTGATGTATTGGTCGGTAAAACCGTGGAGGCGGTAAAAGCGTTTGGCGTCAAAGAAGTGCTGGTCGCCGGCGGTGTTGCCGCGAACAAAGGATTGCGCGCTGCCCTTTCAGAAGCATTCCGGGATCTCCCTGAAGTGGCGTTGCGCATCCCGCCGATCCAGTTATGCACAGACAATGCGGCGATGATTGCCGCATGCGGGACGGTGCTTTTTGAAAAGGGAAAAAGAAGCTCCCTTGACTTAAATGCTTATCCCGGGCTGGACATTGAAAACTTTTAAACAGGGTTGTGAAAAACCGGTGTATGGGAATCGTCCATACACCGGTTTTTTTTGGAGATATGCAGGGGAATTGTGCGCAATCTGTGGAAAAGTTGTTGATAAATGATTGGACTTGTGTAAAACTTTTAAAATTTTTTCCGGACAGGCTGTGGGTATTGTGGATAAATCTGTTGATAATTGTGGATTTTGTGGAAAAACGTTTTGGAAAGCAAGAAATCAATATACCGCCTGTGCATAAATCTGTGCATGGCGCGAGATGCCAAAATAAAAACCTGTGCAGAAAATTTCCACACAGGTCCAAACATTACTCCGCCAGTTCTGCCCATTCTTCCATCAGCGCGTCCAGCTCCAATTTCCGTTGCTCCAGTTCTTCTGTCAGCTCGCGGATTTTAATATGGTCCTGAAAGATTTCCGGGTCGGCCATTTTTTCTTCCCGGTCATGAATTTCTGTTTCCAACGTTTCAATTCTTGTTTCAATTTCTTCAATCCTCCGCTTTTTTTGCCGCTCGCGTTTTTTTGCTTCTTTATCCTGCCGGTAGTTGTTTTTCGCCGGCTGTTCCGCTTTAACCTTTTCTTGTTTCGTGTTTTCCAGGCGTGCAATTTCCAGCATTTCTTCTTTTTTTTGCACATAATAATCATAGTCGCCGAGAAATTCACGGGTTCCCTCCGGCGAGAGCTCCACCACTTTTGTGGCAATCCGGTTAATGAAATAGCGGTCGTGGGAAATGAACAAAATCGTTCCCGGGTAATCGATGAGCGCATTTTCCAGTACTTCTTTACTGTCCAAATCAAGGTGGTTTGTCGGTTCATCTAAAATTAGAAAGTTCGCCTTTTCCAGCATCAATTTGGCGAGGGCAAGCCGGGCTTTTTCGCCGCCGCTTAAGGATGAGACGGTTTTTAAAACGTCATCGCCGGAAAAAAGAAAATTCCCGAGTGCCGTGCGGATTTCTTTTTCTGTTTTCAGCGGGTATGCATCCCATAATTCCCGGAGGACCGTTTTATTGGAAGATAAGTCGGCCAGTTCTTGATCGTAATAGCCGGTCATAACGTTGGAGCCATATTCGATCGTGCCGGATATCAGCGGGATTCTCCGGATAATCGATTTCAAAAGCGTTGACTTGCCGATGCCGTTCGGGCCGACAAGGGCAACACTGTCTTGTTTTTTGACTGAAAGATGGATGTTTTTGGCAACCGGCTCCCCGTCGTAGCCGATGGCAGCATCCCGGACATGAAGGACTTCGTTCCCGCTTTGTTTGGCAATTTCAAACGAAAACCGGGCAGATTTTTCATCGCCAAGCGGCTTGTCCATCAATTCCATTTTTTCCAGTTGTTTCCTCCTACTTTGCGCCCGCTTTGTCGTGGTGGCACGGGCAATGTTTTTTTGGATGAATGCCTGCAATTTCGCAACTTCTTCCTGCTGCTTTTCATATTGTTTGACCTCTCGCTCGTACTGGGCGGCCTTTTGTTCCAGATACCGGCTGTAGTTGCCGTGGTATTTTTTAATGGAATGCCTTGAAATTTCATAGACCTGGTTGACGACTTTATCCAGAAAATAACGGTCATGGGACACGATCAGAATGGCGCCTTCATAGCCTTGTAAATATTGCTCCAGCCAGGTGAGCGTTTCGATATCGAGATGGTTTGTCGGCTCATCCAAAATGAGGATGTCCGGCTTTGTGAGCAGCAATTTCGCCAATGCAAGGCGTGTTTTTTGCCCGCCGCTTAATGTCCGGATCGGGGTGTTGTAGTCGTACTGGTCAAAACGGAAGCCATGCAGAACGGACCGGATATCCGCTTCGATCTGATATCCGCCTTCATCTTTAAAACGTGTCTGCAAAGTATCATAAGCATGCAGCACTTTTTCATACTCCGCCGGGCGGTTATAAATCTTAGGGTCGGCCATTTTTTGTTCGTATTCGCGAAGCTGTTTTTCCATATCCAGCAAATTTTTAAAAACCGACATCATTTCGTCCCAAATGGACAGATCCGATTCGAGTCCGGTATTTTGGGCGAGATAACCGATTTCGACACCATTCGGCATAATGATGGAACCTTCATCATAAGAAAGCTGGCCGGCGATGATTTTCAGGAGGGTCGATTTGCCGGCCCCGTTTCTCCCGACCAAGGCAATCCGGTCTTTTGTTTGAATTTCTAATTTTATATCCGATAAAATAAGTTCAGCGCCATAATATTTTGTGACTTGTTGAACTTGCAGCAACATCATCTTTATGTTCACCTCTATACCATTGTAAGTGTACAGGAAGGCGAACTGCAACTCAACCGGCGTGATCGGAATTTGTCAAAAAACTTTTCACATAAATTCGTAAAAACCCATGAAAAAAATGCTTACTTGTGATATATTTAACATAGTTGGAGAGAGAAAAAGACGCATGCAGGCATTTTTTTAAAACATATTTTTTCTTTGCTCAGATAGGAGTAATATTATAATGAAGAATGGCAGCGCTGCCATTCTGGAATGGACGCACGATTGGAACCAACAGCACAAAAAACTTAAGCTTTCAACTTGGGGGATTTCACATGAAGGATGAATCAGTAAAAATACCGCAAGCCACTGCAAAACGGCTTCCATTATATTACCGGTACCTGAGAAATTTATATACACTTGGCAAGCAAAGGGTATCCTCGGCGGAACTGAGTGAAGCGGTGAAAGTCGACTCCGCTACGATACGCAGGGATTTTTCCTACTTCGGGGCACTTGGAAAAAAAGGTTATGGTTATAATGTAAAATATTTATTGTCTTTTTTCGGCAAGACGCTGAACCAGGATGAGATCACAGATGTAGCGCTGGTTGGCGTTGGGAACCTCGGTACAGCCCTTTTGAATTACAATTTTTCGAAGAATAACAGCGCACGGATTGTGATGGCATTTGACAATGACCCCGGGAAGGTGGGGAGCCATGTTGGCAATGTGCCTGTTTACAGCATGGACGAATTAAGAGAACGGCTTTGCGCGGAAGATGTGACGGTTGTGATTTTGACGGTCCCCGCTTCCAGTGCCCAGGCAGTGACAGACGAGCTTGCCAGTACAAATGTAAAAGGCGTTTTAAACTTTACACCTGCCCGGCTGAACGTGCCGCCGGATATCCGCGTCCATCATATTGACCTGGCCGTGGAACTGCAGGCACTGATCTACTTTTTAAAACATTATTCAAATGATGAAGAAAATTTGAAAGAAACAAAAGAGCCGGTTGCGAAGCCATAGCCAAAAAGCTTTTTTTCCGTTATCATAGTGGGTACAGGGGGTGGCCCGATTGAAAACGGAATGCAGGCGCAAATGGCAATGGCCGGATTTGGCTGTGGCGTGCAAAGGGAAAAGGGCGGATTCAACGCCGGCACTTAAAGGGGAACGGCGATGAATACGAAAAAAATGCCGGTTACCGGACACATCCAGGAATTGAGAAAGCGGTTAATTACCGTTCTCATTTTCTTTCTGTTTGCCCTGGTTGTTGGCTTTTTTACCGCAAAACCTGTTATACGTTATTTGCAGCATGCCAAAAATGCCGGCATGTTCACGATGAATGCCTTCAGGGTAACCGATCCTATTAAGGTTTTTATGGAAGTTTCGGTTGTGATCGCATGCCTATTGACCCTGCCGGTGATTTTGTACCAGCTTTGGGCGTTTATAAGCCCGGGGCTGTATGAGAAAGAAAAGAAACTGACATTAAGTTACATTCCTGTTTCCATCTTGCTTTTTATAGCCGGCGTTTCTTTTTCCTATTTCGTGCTTTGTCCGCTGATGGTGAAGTTTATGATGGGCTTGTCAAATGAAATGGGCATTCGTGCGGTGATCGGGATCCGGGAGTATATTCAGTTTCTGCTAGAGATCACGCTTCCGTTTGGCTTTGTGTTCCAAATGCCGGTCGTGGTCCTGTTTCTGACCCGGCTTGGCATCATTACGCCGAGACTGTTGAAAAAGGTAAGAAAATATGCGTATCTTGCTTTGATTGCAGCTGCCGGCATCATCACCCCGCCGGACGTGTTTTCGCAGCTGATTACCTTTGTTCCACTCGTTTTGCTGTATGAAGCAAGCACACTGATTTCGAAAATGGCGTACCGCAATGCCAAAAAAGCGGCAAAAGAAATGCCAATGGATGAACAGACGATTGCTTCTGAATAAGAAAGCCGTTTTCCGGACGGAGCCGGAAAACGGCTTTTATTTTTTCACTGAGTTTTTCAGCTTGAAATGGAGAAAGATCAGCCTGATGCCGGAACCCAGATCCAATGTTGCAATCAACAGCAGTAAATAAGAAAAAAAGCCCCAGCCGCCCACTTGTACCTGCTGAATGGCAAAATAAGTGAACAAAGCCCCGAGCAGGCAGTTTACAATCCCTGAAAAAAGTGGTCTCATCATAGAAGTCCTCCAATTGAGCTGTAAATTTCATGTACGGATGTCTGCAGAACGGACGGGTGCAAAAGCAGCCTCACGACCACAATCGTGTTCATGGAAACATGCGCAAACATGGAAACGGTGATCCGGTTTGTTTTCTCGTATAAATAAGCGAGCGTCAGCCCTAAAAGGGAATATAAAAACAAGTGGCTCGGTTCGGTATGCGCGAGTCCGAAAATAACCGAGCTGACAATACCGGATAAAAGGAATGAAAAGCGCCTGCGCAGCGTGCCGAAAATGATTTTCCGAAAAACGATTTCCTCGAGAATCGGCCCTGCGATCGAGCTGATGAGGATGACGAGCGGAAATCTTTCAATCAGCGCCATGATTTGCTGCGTATTGTTGGAGGCAGCCGGGGCACCGAATAATGATTCAATGATCGCGGCTGCAGTCTGGGCAAAGAAACAAAGAAAGACGCCGCCTATTGCCCATATGGCGGATGGCGCGGCCGGAAGCGGTTCAGTCCGGTCTGTTTCTTTCTTTGCGGCTTTTCTTAAAAAGTACAGGACGATGATCAGCCCGATGATAAAGCTGATGACGGTCCAAAGCGGGGGCGTCAATGTCCGCATGCTGTCTGCCGGTTCGTGGAAAACGTTCACCCCGGCATAGTAGAGCAACGGATACCCGACGGCGCCGGACAGCAGCATAAGGATGTACGTCACGAGAATATACACATACTCTTTTTTCACGCGTTCTTTTCCTTTCTTGCCAGTTCAAAGTTTAAAGGATCGCAAATTCGTCCAATATGTTCATTGTACTATTGAACCGGGCGGGGTTCAAATGCCGTGCGCAGAGCCAGCCTTTTCAGTTGCATATCCGGATGGTGATCAAGCATACTTATAAAAGGGCAAGCGGCTGAAATGGAGGCGCGCAACCGGCATCCTTTGACGGGGCTCTTTAAAGGATGCAGGGCCCGAAAAAAATAAAAAAAGTTGGATGAGAGACTTGCAAAAAAGCAAGGAATTATTTATTATAATAAATGTGTTAGCACTCAACTTATGCGAGTGCTAATAATGGACAAAATTTTACATAATACGAATTAAGGAGGTTGTTTCACGTGTTAAAACCACTGGGTGATCGCGTTGTCATTGAATTAGTTGAATCGGAAGAAAAAACAGCAAGCGGTATTGTCCTGCCTGACACGGCAAAAGAAAAGCCACAGGAAGGCAAAGTTGTGGCTGTCGGTTCCGGGCGTACCCTTGATAACGGTGAACGTGTTGCCATCGATGTAGCAGTAGGCGACCGCATCATCTTCTCGAAATATGCCGGCACTGAAGTGAAATATGACGGAAAAGAATACTTAATCCTTCGTGAAAGCGATATTCTGGCGGTTGTGGAATAAGCCTGGCTTGTTGAAACATAGAAATAACGATATGACATGAGGAGGTTTTATAAATGGCAAAAGAAATTAAATTCGGCGAAGAAGCCCGCCGCGGTATGCTTCGTGGTGTGGATAAACTGGCAGATGCTGTAAAAGTGACATTGGGCCCGAAAGGACGTAACGTCGTTCTGGAAAAGAAATTCGGTTCTCCGCTGATCACAAATGACGGTGTCACGATCGCAAAAGAAATTGAACTCGAAGACGCGTTTGAAAACATGGGTGCCAAACTTGTCTCCGAAGTGGCCAGCAAAACGAACGATGTAGCTGGTGACGGTACAACCACTGCAACTGTTCTGGCACAGGCAATGATCCGTGAAGGCCTGAAAAACGTAACAGCAGGTGCAAACCCGGTTGGCATCCGCAAAGGGATTGAAAAAGCAGTTGCGGCTGCTGTCGAAGAATTAAAAGCCATTTCGAAACCAATCGAAGGCAAAGCTTCCATCGCCCAAGTTGCTGCAATTTCCTCTGCTGACGAAGAAGTCGGCGAATTGATCGCTGAAGCAATGGAACGCGTGGGCAACGATGGCGTTATTACCATTGAAGAATCAAAAGGCTTCTCAACGGAATTGGACGTTGTGGAAGGAATGCAGTTCGACCGTGGCTATGCATCGCCTTACATGGTAACGGATTCCGACAAAATGGAAGCTGTTCTGGATAACCCTTACATCTTAATTACAGACAAGAAGATTTCCAATATCCAGGAAATCCTGCCTGTTCTGGAACAAGTTGTCCAACAAGGCAAACCGTTGTTGCTGATTGCGGAAGATGTTGAAGGGGAAGCTCTTGCAACACTCGTTGTCAACAAACTGCGCGGCACATTCAATGCCGTTGCGGTAAAAGCGCCTGGCTTCGGTGACCGCCGCAAAGCGATGCTCGAAGATATTGCAACCCTGACAGGCGGCGAAGTGATCACAGAAGAACTCGGCCTTGATTTGAAATCTGCAACCATTGACCAACTCGGCCGTGCCGGAAAAGTGGTTGTTACAAAAGAAACAACGACAATCGTTGAAGGGGCAGGCGACTCTGCTGCAATTTCCGCACGTGTAAACCAAATCCGCATGCAATTGGAAGAAACGACTTCCGAATTTGACCGTGAAAAATTACAAGAACGCCTTGCAAAACTGGCCGGCGGCGTAGCGGTCATCAAAGTCGGTGCTGCGACAGAAACCGAATTAAAAGAACGCAAACTGCGCATTGAAGATGCTTTGAACTCTACGCGCGCTGCTGTTGAAGAAGGCATTGTAGCTGGTGGTGGCACGGCGCTGATCAATGTCATCAAGAAAGTTGCTTCCATTCAAGCAGAAGGCGATGTTCAAACAGGCATCAATATCGTTGCACGCGCTTTAGAAGAACCTGTACGCCAAATCGCGGAAAATGCCGGCCTTGAAGGTTCAGTCATTGTCGAACGCCTGAAAAAAGAAGATGTCGGCATTGGTTACAATGCCGCCAATGGAGAATGGGTCAACATGATTGAAGCGGGTATCGTGGACCCGACGAAAGTAACCCGTTCCGCACTTCAAAATGCTGCATCTGTTGCTGCAATGCTGCTTACAACAGAAGCAGTTGTTGCCGACAAACCTGAACCGCCGGCACCTGCAGGCGGCGGCGCCCCTGACATGGGCATGGGCGGCATGATGTAATAAGCGCCTGAAAATGCTGGGATAACGGCTTTTACAGACGTTCAAAACTGTACCATTCCATGTTTCGGTTCATGTTTTAGATCGTTACATTTTTAATGAGGCTCCCGGGAAGTGACCGGGAGCCTCTTTTTTCTGTTTCTCATACACGCTTTGTGTATGCTTACAAATGAACAGGGGTGTTGAAATGGCAAAAGCCGAAAAGAAGGGAAGCGGCATGAGTCCTGTACGGGGTGATTGCGAAATGAAGGGAAGCGTATAAACCGTAAGTAAGATGGTTGCAAAATAGAGGGAAGTGTTTGAGAAAAGTGATTGCGGAATGAAGGCTATGCCCATAAGCCGCTAATGATGGCGGGTGAGGCAAGCGGCAAACGTAAGCGTGGTGGGCGCGAAATGAAGGGCCTGAACAGGTGACAGAAAGAAGGCAAGCCGGTTTTTTTAGGGATGCCGGCCCGGTTATTCCGCGTGTTCACGGAATACCCAGAGCCTTGTGCCAAGAAAATTGACAGCCATCCCTGCCAGTGTGGCAATGATCTTCGCGTATAAAAGCGGCCAGCCCCACTGCTCGTGAAAGAGGAAAAGCAGAAGGGAAGTCAGCGCATAGACAATTAAATTGACGGCGATAAACCGTGAAGCTTCAGCCCATGTTGCTTTTTTTCTTACTTGAAACGTCCAAAACCGGTTCAGCAAATAGCTGTTTGCCATGCCGGCCGTATAAGAACATGCCTGTGCAACCAGATAAGGCACATGGACGGAGGTGAGCAGAAAAAATACGAGAAAATCAACAAGCGTATTTCCGGCGCCGACAATGCAAAACTTAAGAAAAGCGGCATATTGTTTGAGCATGGGTCCAGCAAACCTTTCGTAAGTTGTGTTTTCAAGTTTTCATTGTATCACTGTTTTGGCTTAAGACGAAAGAAGATTTCTCGTTTTTATATAAATTCGTTTCAATGGTATAGCGCGGGCGCCTTTTGACTTCTTTAAAAATTTTGCCGATGTATTCCCCGATCAGCCCCACCGCCATCAACTCTAGGCCGCCAAGGAGCCAAATAGAGATGATCAGGGAAGCCCAACCGGAGACGGTATGGCCGGCAAGCTCCTCTATAAGGGCATAAAGGCCGACAAACGCACTTAAAATAAACGTGACAAACCCGAGGGCCGTCACAAAGCGGACCGGGGTTATGCTGAAAGACGTAATGCCATCCAGGGCAAAAGCGAGCATTTTCTTTAACGGATATTTTGATTCCCCGGCCATCCGCTCTTTTCGGTCATAATACACTTTCGTAGAAGGAAACCCGAGCAAAGGGATAATCCCGCGCAAAAACAGATTTGCTTCTTTATATTTTAAAAGTTCCTCCAATGTTCTCTTGCTCATCAGCCGGAAATCAGCATGGTTCGGCACGAGCTGAATCCCCATTTTTCCCATCAGCCAGTAGAACCCTTGCGCACTTGTCCGTTTAAACCAAGTGTCCGTTTCCCGGCTGTCGCGGACGCCGTATACAATATCGTAGCCTTGCCAATATTTTTCCATAAAATCCCGAATCGCCCGGATATCGTCCTGCAAATCGGCATCAATGGAGATGACGCAGTCGGAATGCTCACTGGCGACCGTAAGCCCTGCAAGCAGCGCATTCTGGTGCCCGGCATTGCGCGACAGTTTAATGCCTTTTACAAACGGATGGCGGGCCGAAGCGGATTCAATGATCTGCCAGGTTTTGTCGCGGCTCCCGTCATCGACAAACAAGAGCGTGCTGTCTTTTGCAATCAGTTTGGACTGGATCAGAGATTCGAGCACCTCTGACAGCTGCTTCATCGTTTCATGCAATACGGCTTCTTCATTATAACAAGGAACAACAATCGTTAATTTCGGATATTGACTCATTCTACAGCATCTCCTTTACCAGCATGATGCTTACTTTACTTCGTATAAATAAATGGTCCACGCCGAGTCGGCATTGCGGAAAGTTTTTAAAAACCGCAAATGCTCTTCTTCTGCGTTTTGGATCGGGACAGCCGAGAAAATATACCGCCCGCCAAGCTTTTCAAACGCTTTTGTATCGATGGCAAGATGATGGATTTTGACGCCGCTGTTTTTCCGGAATTCATAATGCTTGCCCAGTTCGCTGACAAAAATATAACAGCGGTTCCCCCACTGGTCAAAATACGTTTTTAATTGCGGGCTTTTCTCCAGTTCCCCGGCAATGATTTTTCGGAATTTCCTTTTATAAGACAACGGATAATAATTATTGTAAGAATCTAAGGTGTAGAAACCGTTGTACTGGGCAATGGCCGGATGGATCCCGATGCTGGCGACGCGGTAAGCGCTTTTCGGTTTGCCGATATAGCGGCCAATTTCGTGAAACTGGCCCGTCGCGTAAAACTGGTTGAACGAAGGTTTCCCGGCAACACGATAATAAATTTCAGGATTAAACGCAAACAGGACAACCACCTGGGCGATGAGGCAAAATTTTACGAATGCCTTCCACTTTCTGCCGCGTTTCCAAAGAAACCATGCCCCCACTGCAAACATCGTATAAATGATAAGCGGCCGCAAAAAATGAAACCGTGCAAAGTTAAACGTATTCAGCAGGCTGATCTTTTCTTTTAACGGTTCCCATGCCTTGTTGAACCAGAAAGCATACCAGAGCGATAAAACGGCATTCAGCATAAAAAGCTGCACATACCGTTTTTCCTTTTTCCATGCTTTTGTTTTATAAATCAGCCACATGGCGATAAAAGAGAACGGCAGAATGACAAACGTGTGCACGGTCATATCATGTGTATGCCCGAACACATAATTTTTTAGCGCAAGCCGGAGCGTGTGCCAAAAGCCGAGTTTCGAGCTAACAAAATCATTCCGGCTTGTCGGCTCATGGGAAAAGACAAGGGAATACACAAGCCGGTATTCAATCCCTAAATACAGCACCAGCATCCAGCCGATTGCAAAAAAGAACGGCCAGTTGCGCTCCCGTTTCACAAGCACATCCCGTATCCACAAAAGTCCCATCGCCGCCAGAAAAAAGAAGAACCCGAGCACAAAGCTGGAGTAAAAAGGCAAAAGGGTCAGCGCCAGCCACTCTTTCCATGTAGCCTGCCGGTTCCTGATGTTTAAAAAAGCCCAAAGCGCAAGCGGCATCCCCAATGTGCTTAACATGCCGGACGGCCAAAACGGGGTCATCGCAAAAGCAAGAGATACCCATACCCTGATAAAGTAACCGTCCTGCCCTTGCACGAAATGCCGTTTTAGCAACAGGTACATTCCTAAAAAAGCAAAGACTCTTGTAATCGTCTGGCTAAATGTATAAGCGATGACCGGAGGGAACAGGGCGTAAAGCCACTGGATTCCGCTGAATTCCGTCCCGAACGCATTTCGCGGCAACCCGTTCATGATTTGCGGAATCGTTGCATTCAGAGGGCCAAACAGTTCTCCGCTGCGGTCGAGCACCCGGTACCAGGCGATATTCGAATCCAGGTTGTCGTGGACCCGGATATGCATATTGCCGCCAAGAATAAACATTGGCGAAAGGTAGACGGCCAGCATCCATACGGCCAGCCATAAAGCATTTTTTTCATGATTACTGATTTTCATTCCGGTCTGACACCATCCCGTTTCTATTTTTGGATGTATGGTCCCTTCTCTCCATAAGCACGTTTGAATAGACGCGGGCAACCAGGGAAAAGTTCACACAAAAAAATACAGGCAAAAATGATGCGGGGTTTAAATCACCGGCCCGTTATTAATGATATAATAAAACCAGCATAAATTGGCTTTAAAATGCCAGGATGAAGGGAAGAAGCTGCCATGATCATAAAAGATGTGCAAGTGCATTACCGGAACATTCCGCTGCTCGTTCCGTTTAAAACAGCATTGCGGCAAGCCAATGAAATTGACAGCATTGAAGTGGAAATCACACTGGACAATGGCATAAAAGGTACAGGGGCAGCTGCGCCAACTGTTGTCATTACAGGCGATTCAACCGAAAGCATCATGTCTGTTGCGGCAGGGCCTATCAAGGAGGCGCTCTCCGGGCATGATTTGCGTGATTTCCAGGAAGCCCTGAAAAAAGTGCAGCGGTGCTGTACGGGCAACACAAGTGCAAAAGCTGCTGCCGACATTGCCCTTTACGATGCATACAGCAAATGGTTAAACATTCCACTGTATGCCTATCTTGGCGGGCAGAAAAATCTCCGGACTTCCATGACAATCGGAGTGGATACGCCCGAAAAAATGGCATGGGATGCGGAAAAAAGTGTGGAGGCCGGGTTTCATCTGTTGAAAATCAAGGTCGGCACATATCCGGAAATCGATCTCGAACGGATTGAAGCGGTCCGGCGCGCTGTTTCGCCTGATGTCAAACTGCGCCTTGATGCCAATCAGGCGTGGGAACCGAAGCAAGCGGTGCAAATTTTACAAGAGCTGGAAAAAAAGGATTTCGGGATTGAGTTTGTCGAACAGCCGGTACGTGCCGATGATTGGGAAGGGTTAAAGTTTGTAACGGAAAGAACAAAGCTGCCGGTCATGGCAGATGAAAGCCTGTTTTCGGCAAAAGACGCGCTGAAATTGATCGCGGGCCGATTTGCCGACCTTATCAATATTAAGCTGATGAAATGCGGCGGAATTTCTGAAGCGTGGAAAATTGCCGACATTGCAGAAGCAAACGGTGTGAAATGCATGGTTGGCAGCATGATGGAGCCATCACTTTCCGTGGCGGCAGCTGCCCACTTTGCGGCCGCCCATCCGAATGTTGTCTATATGGATCTGGACGCGCCACTCTGGTTGTCTGAAGAACCGGATCATTTAACCTATGACGGCGAGGACGTCCTGCTCTCTGATCAGCCTGGTATCGGTATCGTCCAGCCTGTGTAGGTTATCCATAAACTTCCGGCATGAAACATTTTGCCGGAAGCCATCTTTCGTGTACAATAAGGATAATTTAAAATGAACGGAGGATCCATATGGGTGCCCGAAAAGCGTTAATCAATATTGATTATACCAATGACTTCGTAGCTGACGACGGCCGGTTGACATGCGGCAAACCGGGGCAGCAGATTGAAGAAAACATTGTGGCGCTTACGAAGTCATTCCTTGAAAACGGCGATTACGTGGTCTTCGCAATCGACTGCCATGAACAAGATGATCCTTATCATCCGGAAACGAAATTGTTCCCTCCCCATAATCTCAAAGGCACACCCGGGCGCGACCTGTACGGGAAACTGCAGCCGCTTTTTACAGCGTGGAAAGGGAAGAAAAACGTTCATGTGATCGATAAAACCCGCTACAGCGCTTTTTGCGGGACGGATCTGGAGCTGCGGCTGCGGGAACGGGGCATAGAAGAAATCCATTTATGCGGGGTATGCACAGACATTTGCGTGCTGCATACGGCAGTGGATGCTTACAATAAAGGATTCAAGCTGGTGGTCCACGAAAACGCGGTGGCAAGTTTTAATCCGGACGGGCACAAATGGGCATTAAGCCATTTTAAAGGTTCGCTCGGAGCGGAAGTGCGGTAAACCCATTAGGTAGGAGTGATTCGAGAGCATGCGTTTTAAAGATGACAGTTTAGCGCTTCACACAGACTTATACCAAATCAACATGGCGCAGGCCTATTGGAAAGACGGTATCCACAACCGGAAAGCGGTGTTCGAAGCATTTTTCAGAAAAATACCGTTCGGAAATGGCTACGCCATCTTTGCGGGGCTTGAGCGAATTGTGGATTATTTGAACCACTTTCACTTCACTGAAGAAGATATTGCCTATTTGCGCAGCACCGGCCATTACAGCGAGGATTTTTTGCAGTACTTGTCAGAAATGCGCTTCACCGGAACGTTGCGCTCCGTCCGCGAAGGGGAACTCGTTTTTGGCAACGAACCGCTGATCCAGGTGGAAACGTCTTTGGCTGAAGCACAAATCATCGAAACCGCCATTTTAAATATCATCAATTACCAGACGCTGATTGCGACAAAGGCTGCGAGAATCCGGTCAGTCGCCGGTGATGATGCTGCCTTGTTCGAATTTGGTTCAAGGCGCGCCCATGAACTGGATGCTTCCGTGTGGGGAACGCGAGCGGCTTACATCGGCGGATTTGACGGAACAAGTAATGTCCGGGCCGGGAAAGTGTTCGGCATGCCGACGAGTGGCACGCACGCCCATGCGATGGTACAGGCATACCGGGATGATTACACCGCTTTTAAAAAATACGCGGAAACGTATAAGAACTGCATTTTTCTTGTCGATACATATGATACACTGGGTTCGGGCGTGCCGAACGCCATCAAAGTGGCAAAAGAATTTGGCGATAAAATCAATTTTCTTGGTATCCGCCTGGACAGCGGCGACATGGCTTTTTTATCGAAAAAGGCACGGGAAATGCTCGACGAAGCCGGATTTACGGATGCGAAAATTTTTGCATCCAGTGATTTGGATGAATATACGATTTTCCATTTAAAAGCCCAGGGTGCGAAAATTGATGCATGGGGCGTTGGGACGAAACTGATTACGGCATTTGACCAGCCGGCGCTCGGTGCGGTATATAAAATGGTATCCATCGAAGACGGGAACGGGGAAATGCAGGATACGATTAAAATTTCAAGCAATGCCGAAAAAGTGACAACACCGGGGCTGAAAAAAGTATTCCGTATTTTAAACAAACGGACAAACAAGCTGGAGGGCGACTATATTTCCATGCAGGACGAAAATCCGGCAGCGGAAAAGCGGCTGAAGATGTTTCATCCTGTCCATACCTTTATCAGCAAATATGTCACAAACTTTGAAGCCATCAATATCCATGAAACCATCTATGAAAAGGGGCGGCTCGTATACGAACTTCCGCCGCTGGATGCGATCAAACAATATGCGAGAGATAATTTGGACCTGTTGTGGGACGAATATAAACGCATTCTCAATCCTGAAGAATACCCGGTCGATTTGAGCCAAAAATGCTGGGACAACAAAATGCGCAATATAGAAGAAGTGCGGCAAAAAGTGATTCGGCTTGAAGAAGATTAAATGATGATGGTGGTTTTTTCCATCTGTTTTGTGTCAAAAGAACAATATATAAAATGAACAAAATATCGCGGCTCTGTTGCCTGCTGTAAAAAGTAACCATTATGCAAATGGCGACCGGGCTTGATGTAAATCCTTACGTTCATTTTATATAGATGCGGATAAGGAGGATAAAAAAATGGACGCAATGCAAAAAAGAATCGTGGAAGAAATGAAAGTAAAACCGGTCATTGACCCGAAAGAAGAAATCCGTAAAAGTGTTGATTTTTTAAAAAGTTATTTAAAAAAATACCCGTTCCTGAAAGGATTCGTGCTTGGTTTATCGGGCGGCCAGGATTCCACTTTGACAGGGAAGCTTGCGCAGATCGCCATCAACGAAATGAAAGAAGAAACCGGCAACCAGGAATACAAGTTTATTGCAGTACGCCTTCCTTACGGCGAACAGAAAGATGCGGATGATGTGGAACTGGCCGCCCAGTTTATCCAGCCGGACAAGGACATCACCGTGAACATCAAGCCGGCCGTTGATGCCAGCGAAGCGTCCCTGGAAAAAGCGGGCATCGTCCTTTCCGACTATGCGAAAGGAAATGAAAAAGCGCGTGAAAGAATGAAAGTCCAGTATAGCATTGCTGCGATGGAAAATTGTGTCGTGCTCGGTACCGACCATTCAGCTGAAAATGTGACCGGATTTTATACAAAATATGGCGACGGCGGCTCGGACCTTGTTCCGATTTTCAGGTTAAACAAGCGTCAAGGCAAAATGCTTTTGAAAGAACTCGGCTGTCCGGAACGGCTCTATTTAAAAACGCCGACAGCTGATCTTGAAGACGATCGTCCGCAGCTTGCCGATGAAGTGGCATTAGGGGTAACCTATGATGACATTGATGATTACCTGGAAGGCAAAGAAATTTCCCCGAAAGCAAAAGCCACCATCGAGTCCTGGTATTTAAAAGGACAACACAAACGCCATATGCCGATTACGATTTTTGATGATTTTTGGAAATAATGATAAAGCCGGGCTCCCAGCGCGGAGGAACCCGGCAAAATTTTGGCCGCAAGTTCACAAGGGCGGTTGGCTCTATGTGCGTAGAACGAGCTAAAATTAGGCCCTAGGTTTGCGTAGAAGGTTTCTACATTAAGGAAGCACGCAAAACTCCGATGAAAAGTGCACCTAGAGCGCCTCTATGTTAAGGAAGCGTGCAAAATGCCGATGCAAAGTTCACGTAGAGTGCTTCTACGTTAAGGAATGAGGCAAAACTCCGATGAAAAGTGCACATAGAACGCTTCTACGTTAAGGAACGAACCAAAATTCCGATGAAAAGTGAACGTACTACAGCTGTAAGTAAAGAATCCCGGCAAACATCAGCCGGAAAGTGAACATGGTGTGGCTTTTAAGGCACAAACCCGGCGGAAATCTGCCAAAATATAAATGCTGTATACTGAGGATAACCGACGCAGGCAGTTTCACATTTTTAAAAAAGCCGAGCCGGAATCCTGCTTTAAAGATCAGATTTCGTTTCTAGATAAAAGTACATGGGGGAAAATCAATGGTAAAAACATTCGATGTGAAAGATATAGAAAAAATTGTGGTTTTGGATTTTGGCAGCCAGTATAACCAGCTGATTACACGCCGGATCCGCGAATTTGGCGTATTCAGCGAACTCCATCCGCACACTTTGACAGCGGCAGAGATCAAGGCCATGAACCCGAAAGGCATTATTTTCTCGGGCGGCCCGAACAGCGTCTATGACCAAAACGCATTCCATGTTGATGAAGACATTTTTAATCTTGGCGTGCCGATTCTGGGAATATGCTACGGCATGCAGCTTATGGCAAAAAAATATGGCGGCAAAGTTGAACCCGCCAGTCAGCGTGAATACGGAAAAGCAACGATTCATGTCGAAAACGGGGGCCGGTTATTTGACGGGCTTCCGGAAGATCAGGTGGTTTGGATGAGCCACGGGGATCTTGTGACGGAAGTACCGGCCGGATTTACGGTAGATGCAAGCAGTGACCACTGCCCGATTTCTGCAATGAGCAACACGGACAAACATTTGTATGCCGTCCAGTTCCATCCGGAAGTACGCCATTCTGTTTACGGCAATGAACTTTTGCGCAATTTTGCTTTTAAAATTTGCGGATGCAGCGGAACTTGGTCAATGGAAAACTACATCGAGATGGAAATTGAAAAAATCCGGCAAACGGTAGGGAACAAGAAAGTGCTGTGCGCCTTAAGCGGCGGGGTTGACTCTTCCGTTGTCGCGGTATTGATCCATAAAGCGATCGGCGACCAGCTCACGTGTATTTTTGTGGACCACGGTCTTTTGCGTAAAGGCGAAGCAGAGAGTGTGATGAAAACTTTCTCAGAAGGCTTTAATATGAACGTCATTAAAGTCGACGCGAAAGAACGGTTCCTGAAAAAATTGAAAGGTGTTTCCGACCCGGAACAAAAGCGGAAAATCATCGGAAATGAATTTATTTATGTCTTTGATGATGAAGCGGCAAAACTCGAAGGGATTGATTTTCTTGCCCAGGGAACGTTGTATACCGATGTCATCGAAAGCGGGACAACGACTGCCCAGACAATCAAGTCGCACCACAATGTCGGCGGTCTGCCGGAAGACATGCAGTTTACGTTAATTGAACCGCTGAATACATTATTTAAAGACGAAGTGCGCGCAGTCGGCACTGAACTCGGCATTCCGGACGAAATTGTCTGGCGCCAGCCGTTCCCGGGCCCGGGTCTCGGCATCCGCGTGCTGGGCGAGATTACGGAAGAAAAACTCGAGATGGTGCGCGAATCTGATTTTATTTTGCGCGAAGAAATCAAAAAAGCCGGCCTCGACCGCGATATCTGGCAGTATTTTACGGTATTGCCGAACATCCGCAGCGTTGGTGTCATGGGCGATGCGCGCACGTATGATTACACCATCGGCATCCGTGCTGTCACATCCATCGACGGCATGACTTCTGACTGGGCGCGCATTCCGTGGGAAGTGCTCGAAAAAATTTCCACCCGCATCGTCAACGAAGTCCCGCACGTCAACCGCGTCGTGTATGATATTACAAGCAAACCGCCCGCTACGATTGAGTGGGAGTAGGAACAGGAAAACGGCGATCCTAGGAATATTAAGGGATCGCTGTTTTTTTTCTATGTCAGCTCAATTAAATAGCGAAAGCATTCTTTTAACTTGATTTCACCACCAGTTATTTCACTATACTTTTTCAGTTGGGGTTTTCAATATATTTCTCAAAAATTAATTCAAAATGGTCTGCTGCCCCAAACCCGGAAATAGGAGGGGCAAATATTTGAACCAACCCCCAACCTTCCGATGCATTTTCCTTTATAATTTGTCTGTAGTCGACTTCCGGTTGTCCTTTCCACCGATTGATTTTTATCTTAACAAATTTATAACGGTACATTATTCTTCCTGAAATTTGTAATAAATGATTTATTTTGTTTTTCGAAGCAAATATACTTGTACTCCAGCATAAATGGCACAACCAATCATAAGAATTGGAAATTCTATTCCAGTGCTTTTGGTTTTAAACCAATCCACAAGGGACCATATGAGTAAAACCAAAGTATAGTAGCTAAATGCTAGTCTTGCTGCTTTTCCGGAATGATCCTTTTCCATTTCATCCATTTTTCTCATTTTCATCTTTCCTTTTAATAGTTTTATTTATCCAATCAAAAATAAACAATTCATCTATCCTTACTTCTAAAATTTGTGAGATGAGTACCGCTAAACGAAGAGAAGGGTCATATTTGCTATTCTCAATAGCATTTATGGTTTGTCGTGTGACATTACATTTTTTTGCCAACTCTTCCTGTGACATCTGCTTCTTTTTCCTGTATTTTTTAATGTTATTTTGCATATAATCACCAATTAGTGTAAAAAATTTTTTACATCTGTGCTGGCATTATTGTATCCCCTTACAAACAAAATGTCAAATATTTTTTACACAATAATTTCTAAAGCATCTTAATTTACATTTTATTAAATATTATTTATTTTTCGGATATGAAAATATAATATAGAGATTGCTAGGGGGATTGGTGGCCATACAGTAATAAAAATGAAGGGAGGGATACAGATGCAATTATTGTTGAAAGGTCAACTTCTTAAATCATAAAGTTCAAAGGCAGTTATGGTTTTAGTTGCCGCTACAGCTGTTACTTTAGCCATTCTAATTTTTAAAAGATGGATGTAATTGAAATTCTGCATCGTGCAGAGATGATTGCACCGAGATGGGTTGTAAACGTAATTAATGCTACTGGTTCTGTATTAGCCATTGTTACTCTGCTGAGAGGATGGTCTGCCCATTGCAGTTCTTGAACAATTAATAGATTTGAGGTGAAAAAATGCTTGATATTCAAAAATGGAAGGGAAATCCCTGGTTAGTGTTGACGATTCTTTCGTTTGGTTTTTTTATGACTCAATTGGATTTACAAATTGTTAACATTGCGATTCCGAATTTAATGGAAACATTACATGCATCCATTAATGAGGCGCTATGGGTTCTAAATATATACCATATTGGTGCTTGCCGTTTTTTTAATTACGGCCGGCCGTTTTGGCGATCTATTTGGTATACGACAATTGTTTTCAATTGGAATTGTCCTTTTTACCATCTCTAGTTTGTTATGCGGACTTTCCACAAGCCCTTTGGAACTCATTGTATTTAGGGCTATAGAAGGACTTGGTGCAGCTCTGCTTTTACCGCAGACAATGACATTTATTATACGATTATTTCCTTCCGAGCGTCGTGGAACGGCCCTTGGAATATGGGGAATGGTAGGTGGAGTTGCTGCTGTTGCAGGTCCGAGTTTAGGCGGATTCATAGTCAGTGTGTTAGGCTGGCGCTGGATTTTTTATATAAATGTTCCAATCGGAGTATTGATCTTTATATTCACTTATCTATTTGTCCCGGAAATCCGAAATTCAGCAAAACAACAGCTTGACTTGATGGGGGTTCTCTTGGTTTCTTTATCGTGTTTATTTTTAACCTATGGATTAATTGAAGGCCAACACTTTAAATGGTCCATGTACATTGTCGGCATTCTTATTATTTCCGTAGTTATCTTTATCATATTCTATGTTCAACAAAAATTGCGTCATAAGCGGGATCCGTTAATTCCATTTGCTTTGTTTGAAGATCGTAATTACACGTTAATGAATGTGGTAGGAGTCTTTTTTTCTATTGGCGTCCTTGGGTTAATGCTGCTTCTCTCGATATATTTTCAGTCCATTTTGGGATATGATGCATTTAGGGCGGGACTTACGTTAGTTCCTGCATCACTTATTTCCATGTGTGTATCTCCATTTGCCGGAAAATTTTCAAATAAAATAGGTGGGAAATACCTTGTGCTTGCAGGATTAGCGCTGACCCTGATCGGGATGATATGGGTTATTTTTATCATGAATGGCCATAACTATTGGGTGCAATTTATGTTGTCGATGGTGATTACTGGGTTTGGAAACGGGTTATTAATTTCACCGACGGCAGCAGTTGCCGTGAAAGAAGTGAAGGATGAAGTTGCAGGTGCAGCATCCGGGGTGATGAATACTGTCCGCCAATTGGGAACAGTTGGAGGCAGTGCGGCTGTTGGGGCTTTATTACAAAATAGAATTTCTGCCATGAATCATGGTTCGGAATTTGAATCGGTCTTTGATATTTCAACAAAATTTGGCGGCCATTTAAGTGGTTATTTAACAGCATTGCGTGAAAGTTTATTATTGCCGATGGCTGCTATTGCTTTGGCTTGTATAGCATGCGCTTTTGTACGAAAGAATGCAAAGCGACTTTCAACCAACGAAATAAAATAAATTTTCTTTATATTTAATTATGCTATGTATAGGTGAACCTCCCAGTGTGAGATGTTAATCCTAAAACTATTTTAACCCACTGAGGGTGCGGTTCACCTGTTTTTGTTTCTTTGGGGGGCCAAAGTTGGGGCGTCCATACAAAACGGAAGAAAAACCTTAGAACGTGTTGCAGGACAGGATACCTCTGAACGTAGCGCCGCTGAAGGAAGATTTTTGCGAAGGTAAGCACAGGTGCGGGTTAAGCCTTATTCGAACATGCTTTCAGGAGACCAGTGAAACAGTAGTAGCCCTTCAGTTTCTCAAAATGAATCTGGAGGGAAACCTCAGGGCTATTTTTGAAATATTTGCACTTTACTATTTTATATTTTAAAACTGGGCTTGTATCTGATTCGTTCAGCAAGCTCCAATTATTTATTTTTTGATCCGGTCTTAAAAAAAACAACATAGATTAATAACAATAGAAAGAACAAAGCTTGAATGATTTTTGTTACAATATGTATTTCAGGATTGAAATTTAAATCAAAAAGGATATTGGCAATAACATATACTCCTGTTATGATTATCAATGATTTTAAGAACCACTCCATAGAATACCCACTCCTATATCCTTATTCTCTCAAAGTAATAAGGTTACCAATGCTCTTGCAGCTGTTCCAGCTAACCAACTAGGTACACCCATATTTTTTAATTGAGTTGTTAGTGCATTCGTTATTGTGCCCTCAAAGTCTACCACAATATTAAGGGTCTTCATTACAAATTCGTAACTTAAATATTTTTTCAGGGTACTTTTCGAGCCTTTTGAAATAGGCAGTTTATTAACATAATTCCTTACAGTTCTATCCCATGAGATTCTACCAATTTTTTTGAGTTTTTTTATCATGGACTTTGCCGCTACTTTAGCTGCTTTCGATTTCACGCCAAATGTTGTAACAACATGGTTTTCAGTGTCTTCTCCAGATAAACTTGATTGAATCCCATTTACAATGTCTGTCTCAGCAATTCCATGAGCTTGCAATTCATTTTGTAACTTTAATAAGTTTTGAGTTTCAGTATTTGTTAAATGAACATTTTCTTGCTGATTAGATACTTCTGCTGCTTTTATATGAGTTGTAAAAGGAACAGACACACTAAACAAAATAGAACTCGCAACTGTGACATGAATAATTTGCTTTTTCATTATATCCCCTACCTATTTAGTTTTATTGCTTCATAACACAGTTTATTATATCTCAGGTTTACGGGTATTTCATTAAGTATTGCATTTAATGTTGCAATTTAGGCACCTAAAAAGTTTTATGAATACACAAAAATCTGCTTGACGTTTACAAGGAAGCATTTATAATGATAAATGGATGTATAAATGATAATGATTTTCATTATCATTAGAAGCAAAAAGGAGGTGTTTTTTTGAAAGGGACGAGCAACGGTGTAATCGGGAAAATTTATTATCCTGTTATCTTTCTCCTTATCTGTATGATTGCGTTTTCCGCCATTTATTCGGTTTCAATTGGAACGGTCCACATACCAATTGAAAAATCAATGAATGTTTTGCTGCACGTCCTGACAAATGGCAAAATGGGGCACATTAAAGGGATGGAAAACTCCTCCTATTTTAATATCATTTATCAAATCAGAATGCCCAGAGTTATTTTTGCTTTATTGATTGGGATGGGCCTTTCTTTGTGCGGGATTGTGATGCAAGCAGTTGTGCAAAACCCGCTCGCTGATCCATATATTATCGGGATTTCTTCAGGAGGAACGCTTGGTGCGACCATTGTCATTTTGATCGGGTTTGGAAGCAATGCCTTGTTTGGCACATTTAGCATTGCATTTGGCGCTTTTATGGGTGCGATGGCAACATCCGTAGCAGTATTGCTTTTGTCAAGTGTTGGCGGAAAAGCAACATCTGTAAAACTGGTATTGTCAGGCGTCGTTGTCGGAGCATTGTGCAGTTCTTTTTCCAGCCTTGTGATTTACTTTGCCAACAATGCAGAAGGGATTAAAGACGTTACGTTCTGGACAATGGGAAGCCTTGCATCGGCGAGCTGGGAAAAGGTGCCGGTTTTGTCTGTTGTGGTCCTGATCGGCTCTTTGATTTTTCTTTTTCAGCACCGTGTGTTAAATACGATGCTACTCGGTGATGAGTCTGCCGTCACATTGGGCATTCATTTAAGTTTATTCCGCAAGCTCTACATGGTGGTCACAGCATTGATAACGGGTACGATGGTTGCTTATGCCGGCACAATCGGATTTGTTGGTCTGATCATTCCGCATATTTGCCGGGGTATTTTCGGCGCAGATCACAAACAGCTGCTTCCGGCAACAATCCTTTCAGGGGGGCTCTTTTTAATATGGGCGGACATTTTGTCCCGAATTCTAATCCAAAATGTAGAATTGCCCATCGGCATCATTACATCAGTGATCGGCTCCCCACTCTTTATCTATATGATTGTGAAAAAAGGCTATCAATTTGGAGGTTGAGGGAAGTGGATTTAACGGCGGAAAAGCTGCAAGTAAAAAGAGGCAGGAAAGAGATCATCAAAAACATGTCCGTGTTTGTCAAAGATAAACAGTTTGTCGGTTTAGTAGGCCCGAATGGATGCGGGAAGTCAACTTTGCTCAAAAGTATCTATAAAAGTCTTGTGCCGCAAAATGGGAGCGTTTTTTTAGATGACCTTAATGTACTGAAAAGCTCGGCAAAAAAAGTTTCAAGGCATTTAGGCGTAGTAGGGCAGTTCAATGAAATGAATTTTGATTTAACAGTCGAGCAAATGGTGCTGTTGGGGCGGACACCGCACAAGAAGTTACTGGAATCGGACCAGCCGGACGATTACAAAATTGTTGAAGAGGCATTAAGGAAAACGCAATTGCTTGAATATAAAACACGCAGCTATTTGTCATTATCAGGCGGGGAAAAGCAACGGGTGATTCTTGCCCGTGCCATAGCCCAACAGCCGGACTTAATGATTCTCGATGAACCGACCAACCATTTGGATATTCGCCATCAAATCGAAATTCTTTCCTGTGTCAAGCAGTTTGGCATTAGTGTGCTGGCGGCTCTCCATGATTTGGATCTGGCTGTCGCCTATTGCGATTATTTATATGCCGTGAAAGGCGGAGAAGTATATGCACATGGAAAACCGGAAGAAGTGCTGACCTCGGAATTAATTGAGGAATTGTATGAAATCAAATGTCAAACTTATGTGAATCCTGTGACCAACCGGCTTGGATTTGCATACGAACTTTAAGGAGGATGGACAGACATGAAAAAAGGAATCTTTGCCGGTTGCCTCATCGCACTGCTTGTCCTTGCGGGTTGCGGGAACAGGGAAACGACCGGGTCGGAAAAAAATATGAAAAGCAAGTCGAATTATCCGCTGACGATTCATAATTATACAAAAGCAGAGGGCGGCACTACATATAAGAAAAAGGATCAGGTATTCAAGGAAGCCCCGAAACGGGTGATGGTTACGACAAGAACGGCGGCGGAACTGCTCCTTCATCTTGGCCTGAAAGATAAGATTGTCGGGGTAGGCGGGAATTTTGGCGCCCCGGACAAATCGGTTGAAAAAGACTATGCTTCATTAAAGATACTCAGTAATTCGTATGTCGGAAAAGAAGCGGCGCTTGGGACAAACCCGGACTTAATTGTCAGTCGCGGCGGCTTATTCGATAATGCCGACTGGGGTGTCGGAACGGTTGATTCTCTGAATGATATGGGGATTCATACCTATATTCTTGAATCATCCATTCCGGGCGGGACCTATGACTCAATATATAAAGATATTGACAATCTCGGAAAAATTTTTAATGTCCAGGAAAAAGCAAAACTATTTTCCAACAAATTAAAGGCGCGCCAGAAGAAGATTACATCGGAACTGTCAGGCATTCAAGAAACGAAGACATTCGCCTATTTACACATGTCCGATCCGAAAGAAATCAACATCTACTCTGCTTATAATGAAACTTTTTTCAATAATGCTTTTGGTATGTTAAAACTCAAAAACATATTTCAAAATGTGCGGGGGACTGTTAGTGTAGAGCAATTAGTAAAAGCCAATCCCGATGTATTGATTGTACTGAATTGGGAAAACAATGCCGATAAGGTCAAAAAGGCTCTTTATGAAAATCCCAAATTATCGAGTATGAAAGCAATCAAAAATAAGCAAGTTTACGCGATGGATTATAATGAGCTTTTCGGCTACAGCTACAACACACTCGATGGAATAGAACAACTGGCAAAGGAAATGTACCCTGATCAATTTAAATAGGTTTTTCTCCGTAACCCAAAGTTGGGAAACAAGGGAAGAACATTAGCCCATATGATTACGATGCATGCATTTTGTAATTTCCAGCATCCTATAGGTAAAACCAAAAATGATGGTGGAAAGGAAACGATACAGGATGGGTGCAATCAAGCATAATGGGTATACCTTTGAACCGGAGTTCAGTGTGGTCGGCCAAACCGGTGCCATTCATGTTTATCATGGAGAAAAATTTATTGAAGAAATCCGATTCGAATTTAATGGTGACTATCCCCAGCATGATTTAATAGAAGAATTGGTAAATCATTATCTGCATGAAAAACATCTTTAGTTCGTCAAAACGAAACCCAATTTACCTGAATCCATACAGGCAAATTGGGTTTTTCCTTACTGCATTCTGCCAGGCATTACCCTATTCTTCCAGGATCAGATGAACGTTCAATTCCTCCATTTTTGTGATGATTTCTCTTTGTGTCAATTGTCCGGGGTTAAATTCAATTTTGATCTCTCCGTCATTTGTATCAGACAATACACGCTCAATCCCGTCCATCTTTTTCAATTCATGTTCGATCAACTGAATTTGGGATGGATCGGTTGCATTTTTGGCGTAAACGGTCATATTTTCCATAATATTCCTCCTTCAATAAGGTGCCATTATGATTGATTATACCCTTTAAAAGAATTTTTTAGCTGCCCATTAAGAAATATAACCGTGCTATATCCCCCACACGGCTATGTTTGTCCAGCTCCCGCATACCGGCGGATCGAGGCCATCCATTCTGCCGTTCCGAGCATAGAGCATTAACGTTATTTTTTCGCCTGAATACATTATGGAAAATGGATAAAGAGGTGTTATCATGGATTCAAAATCTTCTTATTATGGATCAGAAATCAAGTGTGAAGAAGTCTCGAACACATTTCCGCCCCAGCACCAGATGAGGCAGCCGGGATTTGAATATTTGATGATTCCCCGGCCTGTTTATGACAACCCCCATTATATTGGAACCGGGAAACTGAACAACAAGGTTGCGATCATTAGTGGGGGTGACAGCGGAATTGGCAGGGCTGTAGCAGTGGCTTTTGCAAAAGAAGGAGCAGATATCGTCATTGCTTATTTTGATGAACATGAAGACGCCATGGAAACGAAGCAGGCCATTGAGCATTTGGGACAGCGTTGCCTTTTGATTCCAGGAGATTTACGCAACAAAAATCACTGTCAGTATGTCATTGCCTGCACCCTTGAAACATTCGGAAAAATAGATGTTCTTGTCAATAACTTAGCGGTTCAATTTGTTCAAAACAGGTTTTTGGATATTAGCGACGAACAGTGGCATACGACGTTTGATACAAATTTGCATCCGTTTTTTTACATGACAAAGGCCGCACTTCCTTATATGGCTGAAGGAAGCAGCATTATCAACACTGCATCGATTAACGCCTATATCGGCCGGAAAGATTTGATTGATTATACAGCTACGAAAGGGGCAATCGTCAGCTTTACGCGTGCGCTTGCCAATAACATCGTTGACCAGGGGATCAGGGTGAATGCTGTAGCCCCGGGCCCAATCTGGACACCGCTTATTCCTGCATCCTTTTCTCCAGATATGGTAAAAACGTTTGGAAATAACGTACCAATGAAACGTGCAGGCCAGCCTTATGAACTGGCTCCTGTCTATGTGTTGCTTGCTTCAAACGACGGTTCTTATATCACAGGCCAGACTATTCATGTGAACGGGGGCGGTTTTGTCGCTTCATAACCGGGGTTTGTTTTTGTCCGTATCCTAAAAAACCTGCTGCCAAATGGGTTAACCTCCGTTTTGCTACGCTGTAGCTTTTTTACATGCAGAACCAGTGCCCAAACCCTATTCGGTAAGTCCGGATGGGGAAAAAGACGTAAGCGCGATGAGGCAATTCGTTACAGGATGGTAATCTGTTTTGGGCGGCGGGCTTTTTATATTGCTGTAACGGCGGTTGCACGGATTAAGCAGTTGATACCAGCCGCCTCTTTGTTGATCAACAAAATAGGTCCAGCAATAGGTAAACAGATCACGATACAGTTGCAAGGCATTGCGGTCAGATGCGGCCAGCAGGGATGATGCACCGATCGCTTCAGCCATGACCCAGTAATATTTATCACAATCGATCATACGCCCGCCTGGAGCCATGCTGAAAAAAATGCCTCCATTTTTCCGGTCCAAGCCTAAGTGAATAGCGGATTGGAATAAAGATTGTGCCAACGGTTTCCGCCAATTGCCGGGAGCAAGCCGATCTAATAACAGCAACAGCTTGCTCCATTCAATCGAATGGCCGAAAATAAAGCCATAAGGCCGAAGCTCACTTTTCGTAATGCCGTAATTGTACGTCCAATCGATTGTCCAATCTTCATGATAGTGCTCCCAAATCAGTCCTCCTGATTGGGGAAGTAGACGAAACATGACCGACTCGGCAATGCGTTCTGCTCTTTCAAGATATCGCTTGTTGCCGGTTGCTTCATATGCTGTCATCATCGCTTCGCACAGATGCATATTGGCATTCTGTCCGCGGTAAGGGGATACTTCTGACCAGTCGGCTGAGATTTCATCAACATACAGCCCCTCATTTTCCCTCCAAAAATGGCGTTCCAATACTTCAAATGTCTCCGCAATCATCGGAAAAGCAGATGATATGCCTGCTTTCGCTGCCATCGCTGCGGCTAACAAAACAAAGGCATGGCCATATGCTCTTTTCACTGAATGGGATACAGACTGGCCCTTTAATTCCCAATAATACCCGCCGTGTTTGTGGTCGCGCTGGTGACGTTGCAAGAACGAAATGCCGTGTTCCGCCAGTTCCCGGTACGCTTGGCCGGGCTCCAGCAACGCCGCCACACTGAAAATAAACACAAACCTTGCCTGGCCTACAAGTTGTCTCGTTTCATAATCGCATACTGTGCCGTCATCAAGAAAGCAGTTGATATATCCGCCGGACACTTTGTCTATACAGCGCGGTGCATAAAAGTTTATCGTATCCAGAATATGCTGTTTCAGAAAACGGGTGGATGTAAAATCCGGCAATTTTTGCTCCATCTTCGCATCACTCCTTATAAAAAGTACTTTATGATCCGCTTCCGGCAAATATGAGAGCAGCAAACGGCAATAAGCAGGGGCTTTGCTGCTGGTCCAATACCGGAACCCGCAAAATATGGAGGCGTACTTTGAGGGGGCTTTTTGTAAAACCCGTAAAAGCAAACCTGGGCTGGGAAAATTTGTGCTGCCCTTTTTTGATGTATAACACTTGAAAATGGGGCGGAATATTACTATAATTAATCCCATAAATTTAGTGAGGATTAAAGGGGGAGTTTTATGCTTTTAACAGGGTTAATTTGCGGGGCATTGCTCGGCTTTGTGATGCAAAGGGGCAGGTTTTGCCTGACGGGCGGCTTCCGTGATATGTATATTGCAAAAGACAATCGCATGTTTTACGCGCTGTTAATTGCGATCGCCGTTCAAAGCATCGGAGTTTACGCACTTATTCAGCTTGGCATGATCAAATATGCTGCAGGCACATTCCCGTGGGTTGCTGCTATCATTGGTTCATATATTTTCGGGATAGGGATTGTCATGGCCGGCGGCTGCGCAACCGGGACATGGTACCGTGCCGGCGAAGGGCTTTTGGGCAGCTGGATCGCGCTCTTTGGCTACATGGTCATGAGTGCCGTGATGAAATCCGGCGTGCTTTTACCGGTAACCACTTCCCTTCAGTCCGTACAGCTTCCGAAAAACGCGATTGCAGATACACTGGGGATTAACATTTGGATCATTATCGCAGTCTTTTCCCTGATTGTACTGACCATTTTAATCAGGGAAATGCGGAAGCCGAAAGTGGCGGTTCCGGCGATGAAGGCAAAACGCAAAGGGCTTGCGCATCTTTTGTTTGAAAAACGCTGGCACCCGTTTTTTACAGCAGTACTTATCGGACTTATTGCGATTTTAGCGTGGCCTTTAAGCGAAGCAACCGGAAGAATGGATGGCCTCGGGATTACAACGCCGACTGCCAATCTTCTGCAGTTCCTTGTAACGGGTAACCAAACGTTTGTAAACTGGGGCGTTTTTCTCGTGCTCGGCATTTTTCTCGGTTCTTTTATCGCCGCAAAAGCGAGCCGCGAATTTCGTTTTAGAATGCCGGACGCAAAAACGGGTATCCGCAGTTTCCTTGGCGGTATTTTGATGGGATTCGGCGCCAGTGTCGCAGGTGGCTGTTCGATCGGCAACGGCCTCGTGAAAACGGCAATGATGACATGGCAGGGCTGGTTTGCACTGCTGTTTATGATATTTGGCGCATGGACGGCTTCCTATTTCATGTTTGTCCGCCCGCAAACCAAGCGCCAAAAAACTGCGGCGAAAACGGCCGTCACCACTGCATAAGGAGCATTCCTGTTAGAAGGACTTTCGGGGACTTGAACAAAAAGAGCCCTCCTGGTATGATGCGGGGTGTCATCTCTTAACGAATGACCCCTAATTTGTAACCAAGGAGGACTCCATAATGGATTTTAAACAAAATCAGAAAATTAATCAAGTCACTGAACAAACACTTGTAGTGGGAATTGATATTGCCAAGCGTACGCACTACGCTTGCATTGTAGATGACCGTGGGCGAGTGCTTCAAAAATCATTTTCTGTGCCCCAAGCAGGAAATGGATTTGAACTGTTCTATCAGCGCGTTTTAGCCGCAATGAAAGAACACGAGAAATCGGAAGTCATTGTGGGAATTGAACCCACAGGGCATTACTGGCTCAATTTGGCCTACTTTCTTGAGGAAAGGGGTATCCCCTTGGTCATGGTAAACCCTATGCATGTAAAGCGATCAAAGGAGTTGGACGACAATTTGCCAACCAAGCATGACCGCAAAGATGCATTGGTTATTGCCCGTTTAGTTAAGGATGGACGTTTCAGTTACCCACGTATCTTAAAAGGCATGGAAGCCGAACTTCGCGTTGGGTCGACGTTCAGGAGTAAATTGACAGAGGAATTAGGGGCTGTCAAAAACATGATTATTCGTTGGTTAGATCGCTATTTCCCAGAGTTTGTACAGGTGTTTCCGTCTTTTGGGAAGATGGCTTTAGCTGCACTTGAATGTACACCATTTCCAAGTGATCTTTACCAGAAACAGCCCGATGAAGTTCTATCCCTTTTTCGTAAGGTTGAGGGGCTAAAATCCCCTCAAAGACCAAAAGCAGTCCGTCTTATTGAAGTCGCGGCTGGCTCTATCGGAGTAACAGAAGGACTTGAGATGGCCCGTATTGAAATTGCCACACTTGTCCGCCGTTACCATCAGCTAGAACAAGATATTGAAAGTATTACAGGGCAGTTAATTGAGCTTGTAAAAACATCTGTAGAGTATGAATGGCTATCAACGGTACCAGGACTTGGAGATACAACGATTGTCGACTTATTAGCTGAAATCGGAAGCTTTTCACATTATCAAGATCCACGCCAATTAATTAAACTCGCGGGATTAACGTTACGTGAAAACTCCTCCGGTCTGCACAAAGGGCAAAAACGCATCTCCAAAAGAGGCAGAAGAAAACTGCGTGCCCTCCTTTTCCGGGTAATGATGCCGATGATTCGCCATAATGAGGCCTTTAGAAAGCTGCATGAATACTACACGAACCGTCAGGTTAATCCGTTACGCAAGAAGCAATCCATTGTGGTTCTATGCGGTAAGCTATTAAAAGTGTTACACGGAATTAGCACGAAGCACAAACCGTTCGACGCACAGCGAATGATGAGGGATATTCCTGGTCTCGCAGAGGCTGAATAAGGCCTCACATCCTTAGTAAGACCTAGACAACAGGATGACACGGAGAAGCTGGCACTATTTTTTCCATTCGACCTCGAGTCCCTAAAGGAGCTTCGCTAGCCTCTGCCTTATGACTAGACCGAACGAAGGAATGTAGGCACACAGATGCCCAGAGACATGGGAGGGTACGTCATCATAAGTTACGCAGAGATCCATTGTGCATCGTATAATTTCCTATCACTACTTCCCATTATTATCCAGTAGTGACCGCGTAGCGTACCCGTATGTTGGAATAGTTTCACATAATATAAAAATTTTGTTAGGAAGCGTGTCAAAAAATATTTTTTTGACACCCCACCAACGGCTTAAACCGTTGATACATCAACATTTTTAGAGGGAGGAATGGAAGATGGAAAAAGTATTGGAAGTCATGGGCCAGGTTTGCCCATTCCCGTTAATCGAAGCAAAGAAAGCCATTGAAGAAATTCAGCCGGGAGATGACCTTGTCATCCACTTTGACTGCACACAAGCAACGGAAAGCATCCCGCGCTGGGCAGCTGAAGCAGGCCACACTGTCACAAACTTTGAACAACTTGATGAAGCAGCATGGACGATCACAGTCCGGAAAAAATAAATCTTGATTTTTAACGCAGGCTGTCCCACAAGGCAGCCTGTTTTTCGGTGCGCCGTGCATGGCTGCTTGGCGCTCGCCGATGAAATTTGAGCAAGGAGAAATCTTGGCTATCGATGCTCGACAGGCTTGTAGTGGGTCTCAAGAAGGCTGGTTTATAAAATCTGCGGCGTTTTCCATGGGTAACGTCTATTTTCACGGAAATCAGCGGAGACCTCTGAAATATAGTCGCGTTTTCACACCCATCTACGTTTTGGGTCAAAAGACGAAAAATTTTGAAATCATCATTTTTGTCGAATTGGTGTTCCCTTCATTTCAAAAATGTTGTATAATAAAAACGGAATAGTTTTAATACTTGAAAAGGGGGAATGGGATGGATAATCGGACAGGGCGCAATGAATATGACCGTCATTGGAAGCGGGTTATTCATTCGCTGTTTGAAGATTTTGTTGCGTTTTTTTCACCAGGCTTGTATGAGATGATCGATTGGGACAAGCCACCTGACGACCTGGATAAGGAATTCCAAAGGCTGAATCCGGACGGCAAAAGCCGAGACCGGGAAGCAGACGGGCTTTTTAAAGTGTATTTGAAAGATGGTAGCGAACAGTGGATACTTGTCCATATCGAAGTGCAGGGGTGGAAAGATACTGATTTTGCAGAAAGAATGTTTCAATACTTCTACCGGATTTTTGATGCGTATGATAAAAAGATATTCGCGCTTGTGATTTACACCGAAGATTACTCCGAAACGTATACCCCACCCCGTTATGAATACAACTTTTTCGGGACAAAATTGAGTTATGAATACAATGTGTATAAAATAGCGGAACAAGATGAAAATGAATTGTTGCAATCGACTAATCCATTTGCTTTTGTAATCCTTGCGGCAAAAAAAGCCCTGTATGGAAAAACAGCTGCACAGCCAACCAAATTAGAATTGAAAAAGCAGTTGCTCCGGGTTTTAGCTGTTATGAAAGATCGCTTGCAGCTCGATAAAAAGGATTTACTGACACTTTTCATTTTCATGGACCACATGATAAAACTCGAAAGTCAATACCAACAGGAGTTTAACCAGGAAATCAAAAATTGGGAGGGCGGCACGATGATAACGTATGAAGATGAACTAAAACAAGAAGCAAGAAAAGAAGGAAGAGAAGAAGGGAGAGAAGAAGGTAAACGAGAAGGAAGACAAGAAGAAAAAATTGAAATTACCCGAAACCTTATTAAACTTGGGATACCACTCGATTTTATCAAAAAAGCAACAGGCCTTTCCGAAAAAAAGGTCCTTGAAATAAAGGAGAAGCTGGAAAAGGAATAAGGGCTGATGGCTTTGAAATGGGAGGGCGGCACGATGATAACGTATGAGGATGAACTAAAGCAAGAAGCAAGAAAAGAAGGAAGAGAAGAAGGGAGACAAGAAGAAAAAATTGAAATTACCCGAAACCTTATTAAACTAGGGTCATCCCTCGATTTTATCAAAAAAGCAACAGGCCTTTCCGAAAAAAAGATCCTTGAAATAAAGGAGGGGCTGGAAAAAGAATAAGGCAAATGGTATTGAAATGGGAGGGCGGCACGATGAAACGTATGCGGATGAACTAAGATAAGAAGGGATAAAAAAAGAATTGCAAAAGCTAGCGAAATAGGAATACCAATACTGATTCAACAACTAAAGATCAAACGTTCTTCAACTGATCAAGCTTTAACAGATGACACCTTTACATTAGGATGACACGACTTCAGACCAAACAGTTACTAACGAAACCAACACTGACAATGTTCATTCAGAAGTTGCTCCAACTGCTGTTAGCGTAGTCCAACATGATTCATATGGAAATCCTATTTCGCCAACATCAACATTAGCAACAACAATTAATTTTCTTAATAAAGGTTACACAACAAATGTATGTATTGCAACGGGAGGACTTTGGAAGTGGAGCAAAGAATCCATTGTTAACAATGTCTTTTACTCCACCATTATAATCAGAGGCCGTCTTTTTGCCAATGTTGATCACGAGACGGCCTCTGACTTTTCAAGTTCTGGTTGGTCATAAAACCAATATGTGGATACTGCTACCCTCATCCGCAAAATAAATATTTGTTCAAAAGCCGTATGCTTATTAGGACACATAAGGTTTGAGGGTAACCTCCATTTTAATGCTCTTTTGTAAAATGAACTAAACATTGCTACTTTGTTGCCAGCTGTAAAAAATCATCATGCAAATGGATGGTCTTGTCAATGTAAAAACTTCAGTTCATTTTATATTCTTTATTTAAATAGCGAGATGATCAGCTCTTTCCCAATGAAGATAGCAACTAGCCAAATTATAAGCGCAGACAATTTGTTCAACCGAATCATCCATTTACCGGTTGTGTCTACCCTACCTAACCCTCTACCTGTTACAGCTAAACTAAAAAACCATATCCATGATACACCTATACAGGCTAATGTAAAAACAAGTTTATCTATACCGGTAGCTTATTGAATTAGAACCGATCACCCCAATTGTGTCCAATATGGCATGAGGATTTAATAAGGAAACAGAAATTGCAAAAGTCATTTGTTTTTTTGCTGACATCTTACTTTCTACTTGTTCGTCCTTTGAAGGAGCAGATTTCCAAATCGACCATCCCATGTAAATTAAAAATAAAAACCCAATCCCATAAACAATGGTTTGAAGCCATGAAAATGATAAAACAATAACTGAAACACCTAGAATGGCCAAAGTAATTAAGATTGTGTCACAAACTGCTGCTGTGATTACTACTGGTAGAGCTTTTATAAGATTTGATTGCAAAGCACCTTGGTTAAAGACAAAAACATTTTGTGGACCTAAAGGTAAAATGAGACCAAAGGCTAAAACAAATCCATGTAAAAATGCTTCTAACATCTTCTCCCTCCTTTCGAAAAGAACACTCAAAGGGTAACTCCTTATGATTGATTAACCTATGACTATTTTAGAGGAGAATCCCCCATATGTATCCATCCAAATTTGATGGATATTAAACCAACCAAATTTTATAATGAAAATATAAAATGGATGGGAGAAAAAGACATGCAACATTTAGAGTGGAAACCGAATAGGTCGTCTTCAGTCGCTTTATATAAGCAGATTGAAAAGTACATAAAAGATAAGATTATAAAAGGAGAATGGACTGTTGGTACAAAAATACCTTCACAGAGGGTACTAGCCGAGACATTTGGGGTGAATCGTAGTACCGTCGTAACAGCATTGGATGAATTAACTGCCCTTGGTTTAATCGAAGGAAAAACCGGGGGTGGGACAAAAGTGATAAATAATACATGGAATCTGTTAGTATCCAACCATCCTCCCGACTGGAACTCGTATGTGAAGGCAGGGAGTTATCAACCCAATTTACCTACAATACAAGATATTAACGAAGCAGAATTCAGACCTAATATCATTCGTTTAGGAACCGGAGAACTTTCACCGGAACTATTACCGTATAAAAAAATGCAAGATGTATTCCAGAGACTTCCTAATAGAATGGCCTCATTAGGATACGAAGAGCCAAAAGGCGACTTGTTTTTAAGACAGCAACTAACGGAACACTTAAAAAAGATAGGGATTAATGCTTCTCCCGCATCGATATTAATTGTCTCAGGAGCGCTTCAAGCATTACAACTGATTTCCATTGGTCTATTAAATAGGGGGTCAAATATTTTACTTGAAAAACCCTCTTACCTGTATTCTGTTCAAGTATTTCAATCTGCTGGTATGAGATTATATGGAGTGCCAATGGATGAGACTGGTCTTCAAACGTCATTAATCAAAAAGTATAAAAAACAATATAATGCTTCCTTGTTATACACGATCCCCTCCTTCCATAATCCAGCAGGGGTACTGTTGACGGAAGAAAAACGAAAGCAACTGATGGCGATATGTGAACAGGAGAGTCTTCCTATTATCGAGGATGATGTTTATCGTGATTTATGGATCGATTCTCCACCCCCAAATCCTTTAAAGAAAGAGGATAAGAATGGAATGGTTTTGTACCTAGGAAGTATGTCAAAAACAATAAGTCCAGGGTTAAGAATTGGGTGGATTGTGGGGCCGGAAGCTGTAATCGAACGACTTGCGGATATAAAAATGCAAACAGATTATGGTTCAAGTTCATTATCTCAATGGGCAGCTGCCGAATGGTTTTCTAGTGGCTTATATGATGAACATATGTGTTATATTAGGGAACAGTTAAAAATTCGTCGTAACGCAACGGTTCGGTCACTTGAGAAACACTTTACCGATATCGCTACGTGGAATTTTCCAAAGGGGGGGTTCTGTGTCTGGGTCCATCTCACTCCATCTTTATCGATTCGCGAACTTTTTGAGAAAACATTAAAAGAAGGGATATTACTTAATCCGGGAAATCTGTATGATCGCGATGCAATACAGTACTTGCGAATTTCCTATGCTTATGCACCTTTATCCGACATTGAAGACGCCATTGCCCGACTAGCCATTATAGTCAAACAAATAGCAAAAGAAACAAAACAATAGTAAGAAAGACGGAAAGTTCTCGCTTTCACGAGCTGCCGATAGTGGTAACCGTTCCTTGTAACGGGCGACCAAACGTTTGAAGAACTGGGTGTTTTCTCGTGCTATATAAAATGAACAAAATATTGCGGCTCTGTTGTCTGCTGTAAAAATTAACCATTATGCAAATGGCACCCGGGCTCGATGTAGAAACTTAAGTTCATTTTATATAGCTAAGATTTTTTTCTTCACTCTATCTGTCGGGTGGTAGAGTTAAACTCCATATTTTGGTTACCCCATGCCGAGTACGTGTAAAATTTTACTCGAGGGGGCAGATAAATGAAAAAAAGGGAAGACACTCTATCAACTAAATGTACACTGCGAAATGAATATCTAGAGAGGTCTTCCCATGGATATTATATCAATAATTGTTGGATTATTAAAGGATACAATGAATCTTAGTACTGCATTGACAATATCCTATCTGCGCCGGATAATGAAACTATATTATTATTATGAATTTTGTGTAAAGACATTCGATTTGGAATGTCTTTTTTTAGCATATGGTGTTTTCTTTTTTGGCAATGTCTTTTACCACGTCTTCCAATGTCACCTGCTCCAAAACTTTCTCCATTGCCATCTGGGATGCTTCAAATATCGGTTCAATGGTGTTCTGAATATTTCTTCCTACAGGGCATTTCGGGTTCGGGTTCCGGTGAATGCTGAATAACGCTTTGTCCTGGACGACATTCACGGCCTTATAAACATCAAGGAGTGTAATATCGGACAGCGCTTTGGCCAGCCTTGCCCCTGCTTTCCCCGGATGGACTTCTATTAAGCCGGATCTTTTCAACATTCCCATGATTTTCCGGATGACAACAGGATTTGTGTTCACACTCTCCGCTAAAAACTCGGAAGAACTCACGCCATCTTTATTCATTTCAATCAACGCCAATATATGGATTCCAACAGCAAAACGACTGCTGATCGACATTTCCAGTCACCATCCTCATGTAATTCATATAATTACAAGTATAGTATAACTCCTAAAGGAAATAAATATCATTGACATGCCTGCCATCTTGTAATTATAATAATTACATGTAATAAAGTTGATTACATATTACAGGAGGAATGCCATATGAAAATTGGAATCATTGGCGCCAGCGGGAAAGCCGGCAGCCTTATTCTCAAAGAAGCGGTTGACAGGGGCCACGAAGTGACGGCAATTGTACGGAATGCAGCGAAAATTCAAGACAAACGGGTTGATGTGGTAGAAAAAAATATTTTCGATATCAAATCCGGAGATCTTCAAAAATATGATGTGGTCGTCAATGCATTTGGTGCTGCTCCAGGAAAGGAACACCAGCATGTGGAAGCCGGCCGGGTTTTAATTGAAGCTTTAAAAGGGGCGCCCGGCACACGCCTCGTCGTTGTAGGGGGTGCCGGCAGCCTGTTTGCGGATGAATCAAAAACCGTTCGCGTCATGGACACACCCGATTTTCCCGCTGCATTCCTGCCAACTGCGAAAAGCCAGGCACAAAATTTAGAAGACCTGCAGCATTCCACCGGTATCCAATGGACTTTTGTAAGCCCGGCCGCGTTCTTTGATCCGGCAGGCAAACGAACCGGATCCTACAAAAAAGGCGGGGATGTGCTGACGTTAAACTCAAAAGGGGAAAGCTACATCAGCTATGCAGATTTTGCGGTTGCAATCCTGGATGAAATTGAAAATCCGCACCATAAAAATGAACGATTTTCTGTTGTCGGCGAAGCAGAATAACAACTGGTTGTATAAAGAGGCTATCACATTTGCGTGATTCTGACCTTCTACAGCCAATATGTTAGAAGAAAATCAAGTGAAGGCACTGAAAAAGTGATCGTTTACTTTTATTTGCAAAAAAACGGTGAGACACGATGTCTCGCCGTTTTTTTGTTTTTGTGGGCTTTTCGCTTATGAAAATTTTAGTTTTCCTGAGCGGATGTCATCGGCCATCGTTGCATAAGGCGCTTCTGAAATCACTTTTTCGTTGTTGATGCCTTCATTCTTAATATAGGTGATATCCGCAAATTCCGGAACCACATATTTCGGGTAAGTTTCATATTTTTCACGGGATTCTTCCATTAAATCAATATGGTCATTTTGATAGCAGACTGTGATTTCTGGGTGTTCATGTACCCATTTCGGGAAAAAGATTACACCGTGCATCCGTTTATCATCCGGCATGAAGTTCAGGGAAACGTCAGTGCCTGTCGGTTCTGTCCAGGAAACTTTAAAAACGCCATCCGTGATCTTCACGATATCTGCTTTTTGGTCACGGACCCAGCGGCCGCCAACCATTCCGCTGTGAATACGATAATCAACGGTATCTTGATTTTTTACATAAAATTCATATTCCCAGCCATTTTCATAAGTATAGATCATGTGGGTGCCTAAAAATTCTTCTAATGTTTTCATCATAAACCTCCTGTATTTAACGAATCATTCAATATTAAACATGTCAATGTTTACATGTTTTATTTTATACCTATGCTATAATATTGTCAATAAAACGTGACGGAGGTTAGCCGATGGCAAAAAGAGTCCTTAAACACGCGATCTTGGGCTTGTTGAGAAAACAAGATATGAGCGGTTATGACATTACGGCCGAGTTTACAAAGGAAATTTCCCAATTTTGGAGTGCCAAACACAGCCAGATTTATACCGAATTAAAAAAACTGCTGGATGAAAAACTGATCGAACAATATATTGAAATATCGGGCGTCAAACTGGAAAGAAAGATGTACAAGCTGACAGAAGAAGGAAAAAAGGAACTGGCACAGTGGCTGATGCACCCGGAACAAATTCCCGAGACGGAGAAAGATACATTTGCTTTAAAAGTTTATTTTATCCAATACATTCCCGAAGAAAAAATTCTTCCGCTTTTCCAGGACCAATTGGATCAGCGGGAGCAAAAATTATCGGAGCTGAAATCCCGTTACCAGCTTATTTTTGCGCAAAGAGAAGAGAAAATGGGACTTGCAGCAGATGAGTTAGGGCATTATCTTGTCCTGACAAAAGCGATCTCCCGGGAAGAAAGCTATGTAGACTGGCTGAAAAAAAGCATCCGGTTTATCAGGCAAAAAAGGTGAACGTTCCTTACCATTAGACGCCATGCGGGAGTGAACGCGGCACCGGCAGAAGAAGAAATTCAGCTAAGCGTATATTTTCGGGATAGGATCATTGAATCGTTGCCCGGCTTAAGCAAAAAGGCATTTTGGTTTTCAAATAAGGCCCTGATTTCGTGAAAAATCTTTTCCGATTTCAGGGCCTTTTCGTTTGGCCATGCCGGGCCAGCCCCGGAAAGGGAATATGGCGTTGACAGTACCGGAATATTAGTGTACTATTTATATAGTACACTAATACACCATAACTGGAGGTGAAAAGGTGGAATTTAGCAGTTCTTTGCCCATTTATATTCAAATCATGAATTTAATTAAGACTAAGGTGGTTTCCGGTGAAATCGACAGAGGGGAAAAACTGCCATCGGTCAGGGAATTATCAAAGGAATTAAAAGTCAATCCGAATACAATCCAAAGAGTCTATCAGGAACTGGAGCGGGAAGAGCTGGTGAAAACGCAAAGAGGAATGGGAACTTTTGTAACAGAGGACAGCCTTATCATCAGCCATTTAAAACAAAGCATGGCTGCAGCGGTCATAGACCGTTTTTTCAGGGAAATGGAAAATTTGGGTTTCCAGCCTGATGAAATTAAAAAAATGATATCGGAAAGGTTTATGGAAGGGAATGAATAAAATGAAGAATATCGTAGAAATAAACGGGCTGGCAAAGCATTATTTCCGTAAAAAAGCCCTGGATCAGTTGAATTTAACGATAGAGGAAGGAAAAGTCGTTGGAATATTAGGCCCGAATGGAAGCGGAAAAACAACGCTGATTAAAATTTTAACCGGCCTTTTACGGCAAACAGGCGGAGAAGTGCGGATTGGCGGATACAAAGTGGGCGTGGCAACAAAATCCATTGTTTCTTATTTGCCTGACCGCAATTTTCTGTATAAATGGATGCGGATCAAGGATGCTTTGAAATTATATCAGGATTTTTATGAGGATTTCGATGAAAAGAAGTTCGAAGCATTACTTGATTTTATGAAGTTGGAAAAAGACATGAAAATTGATACGTTGTCAAAAGGCATGCATGAAAAACTGAACCTCTCGCTTGTCCTGGCAAGAGATGCAAAATTATATATTCTGGATGAGCCAATCGCCGGCGTCGACCCGGTTGCAAGAGACCAAATATTGGATGCGATTATCGGCAACTTCCGCGAAAACAGTTCGATGATCATTACGACGCATTTAGTCAGGGATATGGAAAGCATATTGGACGAAGTGGTCTTCTTAAAAGACGGCCGGATTGTTCTGGCGGGAAATGCAGAGCAATTGCGGGAAGAAAAGGGCAAGCAAATCGACACAATTTATAAAGAAGTTTTCGGGGCATAGGAGGGAAACCGGATGTTGAAATATGTAAAGTATGAAATAAGAGGAACGTACAAGTTTATTTTGGGCATAATGGCTTTGGTGTTCATCCTTTTAACCGCCATGTACGCCTATTCTAATAAGGAAGGCTCGCTGTTCCATTCAGTGCAAATCTTTATGCCGATTGGCGTTATGCTATTATTTGGTGCGGCTCTCATTGCATTCCTCTACATCGTCGGCTCGTTTCGAAAAGAATTGTATGAAGACAGTGGCTACCTTACCTTTACATTGCCGTTGACAGGAAATCAAATTCTTGGATCTAAACTCATCGCTGCTTTGTTTTGGTTTATGGTGTTAGGCATTGGCGTTGTGCTATTCAACTTCTTAATGGTGATGATTTTCAGCCCATTCCATATTGATCACATATCAAAACTTTTCTCTGCGATCTCAAAAGTTCTATCCATAAAAGCGTGCATTTACATGACATTATCTATGGTTTTTAGCGTTGTCAGTGTGTTATTGCTGATCTATTTTTCAATGGCACTCAGCAAAGTAACGTTCCGCCATAAAAAGATTGGCTGTTTGTGGTTCGTCTTGTTTATCATTTTAAGCGGCGTATTCGGCTATATTGACACCGAAATCAGCCAGTGGATACCGTATTATTTAAATCTGAGCACCTTTCATGTGGTAACTCCCGCTTCCTACGATGATCTTCTTCAGATGCATTATCATATCGGTGGGTTGTACTTGAATGCAGTTTCAAGGTATGTCGCCACAAATATCGCATCCTCTGTTTATCATTTGGCGTTAATGATCGCTTTATTTTTAGGAACGGGGTATTTGATTGAGAAGAAAATAGATTTGTAATCGCGCAGTAAAAAGGGATGAGAAAGCCGTGTTTAGCGGGAGTTGATCGATTACTGCTGCTAACATGTCAGGCTTCCATTAAAAAATCCGATTTGAAGGAGGGGCGGTGCCGCGAGCAGGCATCGCTTTCCTTTTTGTCTTTGATGGGAAATCAACGCCTGCTTTATAAATAGGGCTTGCTGAACGAATCCGAGTCTGCTCTATGTTAAGGAAGCTTGGAAAAACGAAGGTCTTTCTTCATATAGAGGCCGTCTATGTAAAGGAAGCAAGCAAAAACAAAGGTCTTTCTTCACCTAGAGCCCGTCTACGTAAAGGGAGCTTGAGAAAAAGACGAACTTCCTTCACGTAGAGTCCGCCTACATTAAGGAAGCGCACAAAATGACGGTCTTTCTTCACCTAGAGTGCGTCTATGTTAAGGAAGCGCGGAAGAAAGACGGTCTTCCTTCACGTAGAGCCTGTCTACGTTAAGGAAGCAAGAAAAAATGAAGGCCTTCCTTCACCTAGAGCGCCTCTACGTTAAGGAAGCGCGGAAAAATGAAGGTCTTCCTTCACATAGAGGCCGTCTATGTTAAGGAAGCACGGAAAAATGAAGGTCTTCCTTCACATAGAACGTGTCTAAGTTAAGGAAGCACGGAAAATTGAGGGTCTTCCTTCACATAGAGTGCGTCTATGTTAAGGAAGCGCGGAAAAACGTAGGTCTTCCTTCACGTAGGGTGCGTCTATGTTGAGGAAGCAAGAAAAAAACGAAGGCTTTCTTAACATAGAGTGCTTCTACGTCAAGGAAGCGTGGAAAAACGAAGGTCTTTCTTCACATAGAACGTGTCTAAGTTAAGGAAGCGCGGAAAATTGAGGGTCTTCCTTCACATAGAGTGCGTCTACGTTAAGGAAGCAAGCAAAAACAAAGGTCTTCCATTACGTAGAGCCTTTCTATGTTAAGAAAGCGCAGAAAAATGGAGGCCTTCCTTCACATAGAGCGCGTCTATGTGAAGGAATAATGAACAAAATATTGCCGTTCTGTTGCCTGCCGCAAAAGTAGTTCTCATGCAAATGGATGCTCGGGCTTGATGTAAAAACTTAAGTTCAATTTATATAACGGGGGCCGGGTTTGAAGCAAAGCCACGAAGGGGAAAATAATGGAAAGTACCCTAAATGCGGAGGCTTACGATGAATCTATTTAAAAAAGTACGCCCGGAAGGTTGGCTCATTTTGCTTGGTGCAATTTTGATGCTTGTCGCTACGATTTTGCATCCGCCACTTGTCGACCCTTATGACCTTCAAAAAGATTATCACGCGTTCAAGCATGCACAGTTTTGGATAGGCGACCATATCCTCATGCTTATTGCGATCAGCTTGTGGCTGGCCGGGCTTGCTGCAAGTAAAACATACATGGCAAGGAACAATAAAACTGCCGATTTCGGCGCAGGGATGATATTTGTGGCACTGGCGATCTGGATATTGATCCTTGCCTCGGAATTAACCATTCTCCCGATTCTCGGAAATAAAGGCACAGATGTCAAAGTGTGGGAAGCGGTTTTTTCTTTCGGGCTGTTGTCCGGCTATTTCGCTTTTGCCTGCAGCTGGATCGGCATTTTCTGCTATGGCATGGCGATGAAACAGTCCGGCGGCACCTTTCCGAAATGGTTTTCTGCCTCTGCCCGATGGTCCAGTCTGCTCGCCTTTTTCGGCATCATCATCACGTGTCTGCATTTTGACTTCGGCTATTTCGTGATTCCGGTTACGGTAGGACCGGTCTTTTTATGGACGATCTGGCTGGCTGTTTTACTGCTGTCAGGCCGCATGGATTGAGTGTCGGTTTTTTGCCTGTACTGCACGAGATCCATTTTGCGATCAGAAGCGGAAAACAGAGGGACTTAAAACTGGAGATTTACAACATCCGTCTCGAAATTCCTCCCCCGCATGCCATCCATCTTCTATTTTAATGAAACTTCTTTTCTGGTTTTTCGTATAGATGATCAGAAAGGGTGGTTGATGTGGGGTTACTCATCATTTTTACGGCCATTTTTGCGATGGTTGCCGCGGTGCTGGTATTTCCTTTTTCAGATAAAAAATTGAAACATGCCGGCGAGCCGCAAAGTGGAGAAAAATTGAAGACATTTTTATCTTTATTTCTGTTGCTGTGGGTGCTTTCTGCTGTTTTTTTCTACGTGACGAAAAGGGATTTGAATCCATCCGTTTTCTGGCCGGCACTGTTTTTTGCTTCTCTTGCCGGTGCTTTTCTCGCCAGTGGAAAAGAACAGTTCGCAAAGGGGCTCGTTTTGCTCGTTTCCTTGGGCATCGCCGGGTATATGCTGACAGCGCCGCTTTGGAATGCCGGGGAAAAATATCACACAGCGAAAATGGCGCAAAAAACGGAAATTGAGCCGTTTGATGAGCGGGAAACACCGGCGAGCGTGCCGCCGAAGTTTGCGCGCAATAAAATGAAGAAGTCATTCGGCCAGGTTCCGAATGCAAGTTATTACCAGTTGGGAAATCTGCAAATCCAGAAAGTGAACGGCAAATACGTTTATATTGCGCCGGTGGAATTTTCCGGATTTTTTAAATGGCTAAAAGGCAGGGAAACACCCGGATATTTTGTGATGAGCGCAACAGATGCGGATGACAATCCAAAATTTGTAAAGCAAAATATGCGCTATACGCCTTCTTCTTTCTTACAGAAGAACCTGTCCCGCCACATTCGCCTCCATTATCCGAAAAAGATTTTTTACGGCGAGCCGCAAGTGGAAGTGGATGATCACGGCAAATCGTATTATATCCGGACTTACGGCCATTTTATATCGGCAAGGAACGGATTTAAGGCGGAAGGCATTGTACTTGTGGATCCGGAATCAGGGGCCATGAAGTCCTATTCTTTAAAACAGGCGCCTGCTTTTATTGACGGTGCTGTTTCTCCGGAAGCCGTCAGCCTGCAAAACAGTTATTTCGGCAAATTTGTCCACGGTTACTGGAACACTCTGTTCGGCAAGCGGGATGTGAAACTCCCAACGGATGAAGGAACAGAAGCAAATGTCAGCCCGATTTTTGATGATAAAGGGACGATGTATTATTTTACCGATTTTACCAGCCCGAAAAAAGATGTGGACTCGATGCTTGGCTATTCGCTTACAAACGCGCGGACCGGGAAGGCTACATATTATACAGGTAATTTGCAGGAATCGTATATGGATTCGCAAGGCAATTTGCAAATTGTCGAGAAAAAATTTATCGAGAAGAAATGGAAAGGCTCGATGCCGATTTTGTACAATTTTTACGGAGAAGCCAGCTGGCTGACGCCTGTGCTTGACTCCAACGGTTTTCTGCAGACGTATTTTATCGTTTCCGCGGCCAATCCGGAAATCTCGGTGAATGCTTCGACACCCGATGCTGCGCTTAAGTTGTATAAAATTGCCCTCCGGCGCGGCGGCAGCAGTGTTGACGGCTCATCGGGTTCGGAAACGAAAACCGTCTCCGGCAAGGTGCTCCGTGTATATAAAGAAAAAACGGGCGATTATACCAGTGTCTCCTTCCTGCTTGCTAGCGGCCAAAACTTTACCGTCAGCTCGGATACCGTCCCAATGGCCATTTATTTGAAAGAAGGAGATCAGGTGAAAGTGACTTACCTCAGTACCGGCGAAACCTTTTTACCAGTGAAGGCAATGGAGATAAAGGGGATTGGGAAGTAAAAGCAGAACAGGGGCCAGAAAACCCCTGTTTTTTTAGGCAAAAAATGAGCTGTGCGGCCGTTCATGGTCCGGATGCAGGCCCACACATGTACCAAATACTGGTTTTTGCTGACATGGTACGGCAGCCGGTTTTTGTGCGTTTTTTGCACGAGATCATGGTAAAGTGCAAATAACGCCGGGCCAGATGCAGGGTGCTTTCGGGCTTTCCGGTAATAACGCTGTTGCTCAAGCCGGTCTGTTTTTTCATCATAATAATGCGTGCCATCCGCCTGCATCTTTCCTTTATTCTCTGACAAAATCCTTTTGAACCGGGCAGTACCGTATTCATACCATGCTTGGTTATTCCTGATTTTTTCCAAAATGAGATCCCGGTTGCTGTCCATTTCACCATCCCCATTCGTCTACATATTAAAGAGCTTGCTTATAGCAATCCGACCCATTTCCAGTATGTCATGCTGAACAATAAGATTAATAGATAACCGATAATGGTCAATGGCAGGCCTGATTTCAGAAAATCTTTTGCCGTAAAAGCGCCTGTCCCGTATGCGAGCATTCCTTGCGGTGAGTTGACCGGAAGCAGGAAGCCGATGCTGATGACAAATTGCTGGATCAGGACGAAACCGATTTGGTTGTCACCCAGATGGATCGTGGAAGTGAGGGCAATAAAGATCGGAATCAGCGCTGAAGACAGGCTGGTCGCACTTGCAAAGCCGAGATGGATCAGGATATTGAACAAAGATACAAGGGCAATCGTAGCAATGAGCGGCATCGTTTCCAGACCGAGCGAGCCGAATATCTTGTTAGACAGCCATTGTGCCCCATGGGTGTCCAGCAAAACCGTACCGAGCGAAATGCCGACTGCAAACACAATCACGGTTCCCCACGGAATAAGATGTTCAACTGATTTCCAATCAAAAACCCCGATCTTTGGTGCCAGTAAAATCCCAATCGCGATAATTGTGACAGTGGTCGTATCAAACGGATGAAGTTTTCCTTCCGTCGTCCAGAAAAGCAATAAAAGCAAGGAAATCACGATTAAACGGATCTCAGAAGCTTTTAAATGGCCAAGTTCTTTTAATTGATTTTCGATTAAATCTTTTCCTGCCTCAAGGGCTTTTGTTTCCGGCTTAATTAAGTGGGTCATCACGAAAAACAAAAGGATGGACATGATGAATGCCCACGGAGCCGCATATAAAAACCAGGAACTCCATGTAATGTCCGTTTCAAATTCTTTCTGAATAAACCCGAGTGCAACCATATTCTGGGCGGCCGCCGTTTTGATGCCGATGTTCCAAATGGAAACTGCCTGAACGGAAGTAATCACCAGCAATGCGCCGAGTTTGCTGTTATTCGGCAGCCCGAATGCGGCTACCATTCCGAGTAAAATCGGGACCACGGCACCGGCGCGGGCAGTGGCGCTTGGAACAAAAAATGCCAATACGATGGAAACAAGGATAGCGCCAAAGACGAGGTTACTCGTTTTCGTGCCGACGCGGGACAAGATCCAGAGGGCAAGCCGTTTATGAAGATTGGTCACCTGCATGGCAGCAGCCAGAAATAAGGCTGCGGCTACAAGAGCAACGGCAGAGCTGCTGAATCCACTGAGGGCCATGGCCAGGGCATTGCCTGTTCCCGTCATTTGTGAAGGATCCTGGATACTTGGCGCAAGTCCGATTAAGAGGGCAATTAAACCAACAATCATGGCGGCACTAACCTGGTAGGAAACAGCCTCTGTCACCCATAATATCAGGGCAAAGGCGAGGATGGCGAGTGCACGTTGGCCGGCTATCGGCAGGCCTTTCATGTGGGGGAGAAGCGTAATCGCAATCAGAGCGGCAAAAGCAGCAGCGATCCAAACCCATTGCCATTTCATCTTCTTCGTTTGCTGGTTGGCAGCATTCATTTTGACCCCTCCCTTTTGAATTCTTCCAAATATTTATCCTACTTTAATTGTAGCAAAGCGATATAGGAGAAAATGTTAAAGATTGGTGTAATTTTGTAAGTGATTCCGATATTTTGTTGGGACTCGGTTCAGCTGGATGCATAAAATATGAAATTTTCTAAACTCTCAGGTGTATATAAGAGAAGTCTGGGGGGAAGGGAGCGTACTCTCATCAACTGGAACCCCTTTTTATTTGACATGATTGCTTAAGGCGGCTGCAGGCGTGAAAGATGTGTCTAATGAAATGGATATGCTGGAAAGTTGCGGAGAAGATTATCCAGCCGTTCCATGCGTTTTAGAAAGAACGGATGCTGCGTTCCGTAGATTTTACTTATTTTCGGGCCGGCTATCCATGCCAAAAATTCTGCATTTGATATTGTGAAAAAGCCCTGTCTGCCTGCATACATGATGCCAGCAGGCTTTTTACTTAAAAATTTTTAGAAAAATAAAATAAAATAGTTGACAGGATTTATATCATCAAATAAGATCTGTATAGATAATTAAATTAACTATATAGAAAAAGGAGTGGGGCGGATGGTTGAAAGTAAGGTGCATGGAAAAGCAAATCAGTTTTATGAAGGATTAAAAAAACACAATCTTGGCCCTTTATGGTTTGATCTGGGACATATGGTCACAAAGGAACCGGTACATGAGGTTGAATCTTATTTATGGAAATGGCAGACGATAAAAGATTATGTGCTTCAGTCCGGTGAATTGGTGGAACCGGGAAAAGATGCGGAACGCCGTGTTGTTTATCTGCAGAATCCAAGTTTGCTGAAACGCGGGCTGGTTGGTTATGGCACGCATACATTGTATGCCGGGATCCAGCTGCTTCTGCCGGGCGAGTATGCCCCGTCCCATCACCATTCCCAGTCAGCTATCCGTTTTATTCTCGAAGGAACTGGTGCCTATACGGCAGTGAACGGCGAGAAAGCTTACATGGAGCGTGGCGACATGGTATTGACACCGGCTTGGACATGGCATGAACACAGGCATGAGGGGACTGGGCCGGTGATCTGGATGGATGGATTGGATGTAGGCCTTGTCCGTACGCTGGCTGCCTCTTTCTTTGAACCGTACGAAGAAGAATCATATCCGCTGGCAGATTCAGAGAGTGATTCCAATGGCCAATTTGCAAGGAACGCGTTTAAAAAACTGCATGAGAAACCAGCACCGGATTATCCATCCCCTGTTTTTGCCTATAAGTTTAACCAGGTAAGTGCATTGTTGGATTGTATGACGGAAAAAGACTGGGATCCTTTTGACGGCTATGCCATTGAATACATCAATCCGAAAACGGGTGGTTCGGCGGATGCGCGCATCGGAACCATGATGCAAAAACTCAGCCCCGGCCGGCAGACGAAAGCGCACCGCCATGTCCACAGTGCAATTTATCATGTGTTAGAAGGAAAAGGTTATACGGTGATAGACGGCCAGAAATTTGAGTGGGAAAAAGGAGACTTTTTCATTCTGCCACCATGGAGTGTTCATGAGCATGTGAATACCGGAAATGCAGATGTCCTTCTCTTTTCATTTAATGACAAACCGATTATGGAAAAACTGGAGCTGGAATATAGTGAGGCATACGAAGAGCATGGCGGGCACCAGGAAATTGAAAGGGAATTCGTACCGGACGGACTTGCCTGAGAGGAGCGGAAATTTGTGAAAATCGCAATTTTTAACGAAGACTTGCTTGGCGCGGTAACAGGGGATCGCATTACAGATATTTCAAAAGTGACGAATTGGGATCGCAATGACCCGCATGCTTCCTTCCTCAAACTCATGGCACATTATGATGAATGGAAGGAAAATATTGAACAGGAAATTGCTTCGGGTGTTTCTTATCCCTTAAATGGGGTTACACTCAAATGCCCTGTGCCGGGAGCAGGGAAGATATGGGCAGCGCCGGTAAATTATCTTAAACACCAGGAAGAAATGAACCACCAATTTAACAATGCGCCGAGAACAATTGAAGAGCTGTCCTTGTTCTTAAAATCTCCGCAATCGCTGTCAGGACCGACGGACCCGATAATTCTCCCATTCCCGGAAAGGCGGACGGACCACGAAGCGGAGCTTGGATACATTGTCGGCAAAAAAGCAAAAAATGTAAAAGCAAGGGAAGCAAAGGATTATATTTTCGGATATTTTGCTTTGCTGGATATTTCCATCCGCGGAAATGAAGAGCGGACATGGAGAAAATCGTTTGATACATTTACCCCGATTGGCCCTTGGATTGTGACGGAGGATGAAATTAAAAATCCCAATGATCTGGCAATTTCACTTTGGGTAAATGATGAACTGCGCCAGAGCGGCAGCACGAAATATTTAATCTATGACTGCTATAAATGTTTTGAACTGGCTTGCGACCATATGACCCTTCATCCGGGCGATATTATTGCAACCGGCACGCCGGAGGGAGTCGGCCCGATCCGGGAAGGGGACCGCGTTAAAATCAGCATTGAGCAGATTGGGGAATTTACTGTGGATGTAACAATTTAATTTAAAATAAAGGGCCGCCAAAACATCACAGTTGACGGTCCTTTTTCTGATAGATTCCGTAAAGTTTTTGCGGTTAAGATTCCTCCGCTGGTGACTGTCCCGACTCATATCCGAATTCAGCTGAAATTTCAAGGCTTTTTTGCAAAAGGTAACGACTGGATTCCTCTTCTGCCCGTAATGGAACCGTATCCCCAAGACCAACAATGACAACTGCACCGAGCAGATGGCGATCGTAATTAAAAATTGGAATGGCAGCTGATGAAATTGATTTTGCCAGGGCATCTTTGGCAAATGAAATGCCTTCTTTTTGAATGGCTTTAAGCTTCTCCCTCAGATTACTCCTCTCATCAGGAACCATGTTGGCAATGCCCTTTCCAATCCATTCTTCAATCATTGGCCCTTTTTTATAGGCGGCAAAAAGCATCCCGGCTGCTGAATGAACAGGAAGAATGGTTCCTACCTGCCCGCCGAGATTGAGTCCGGCCCGGCTGTGTATCATTTTTACGATCATCGGGCCGCCATGCGTCCATACGGCCAGCAAAGTCGTCTCCCCGAAAGTATGATTAATTTCTTCAAGATAATATGCAGTTTTGGCCACAATATCTTCCTGGTTGACTGCGGCCATACCGTATTGGATCAATGTGCTTCCGGGGGAGTATAACCCGGTTTCTTTATTCCGGTGAATGGCACCAATGGAAATCAGTGTATTTAAGTATTTATACAGATTGCTTTTTGTAATATTTGTACGGGCATGAATTTCATTAAACTTAATCGGTTTGCCATGCTTTACAATCACATCAATGATAGAAAAACCAACAAGGAGGGATTGGATTTTAACAGTTGTTTTTGCTTCAGACATAAGGCAAGCATCCTTTTTGCCGATGTTATTTCTCTCTATTTTAGCATTCTTAGAGGGGTACTAAAAGAGAATGCTGTTAATGGTTCCAACAAGTTGTTTAAAACGGCAGGAACGATTTCCTACAAATCAGATGTAAAAGTTTATTTAACAAATTGTTAAAATTCAATTAAATAAATAAAAGGCAGTTGAATCGATGCATTTTATAAGCATTTACTATTATATTGGGAGGTAAAAAATGAAATTTGTGAATCCAAACCGGGTTATTGATCAAAGCCGTTTCCACTCTTTTCACGGATTGCTGGTTTTTTGGCTTTTTTTGCCATTATGTTTGATGGGTATGACGTTGTGGTATACGGCGCGACTGTTCCTTCTTTAATCAAAGAATGGGGAATTTCGGATGTTTTAGCTGGTGCGATTGGCAGCTATACGGTAATCGGGACAGCAGTCGGTGCGATCGCGTTTGGTGTTCTTGCGGATAAAATGGGTAGGAAGAATGTCATTATTTTTACGACGGTTCTTTTCAGTTTGTTTATGTTTCTATCCGGGTTTGCGCAAGGGCCGGTAATGTTTACGGTATTTCGCATTCTCGCCGGCGTCGGCCTGGGAGGGGTTATGCCGAACGTTATTGCATTGGCAACTGAATTTTCCCCGAAATATATCCGGTCTGCAGTCGTGTCCTTTGTATTTTGCGGTTACTCTGCCGGCGCCATTGCAGCCGCATTAACAACACGGGCATTGCTTCCTATAGCCGGTTGGGAAGCGGTTTATTGGATAGAGGGCTTGCCGCTTCTTTTAACGCCATTTTTCATCAAGCATCTCCCGGAATCGATCAGTTTTCTTTTAGCAAAAGGGGATGAAGAAAAAGTGAGGCAGGTTCTGCGGAGAGTGAACCCAAGTTTAGATGAGACAGTTTCTTTACAATACGAAGAAGTTCCGTTTAAGGAGAAAGGCTCTCCGGTTGTCAAGCTGTTTGAACAAAAGCGTGCTTTTAGTACTTGCATGTTCTGGGTTTCCTGCTTCAGTGCATTCGTATTGATTTACTCCATGAATACATGGCTTCCCCGCCTCATGATGCAGGCCGGCTATGATTTAAGTTCCAGTTTGGTTTTTACCGCTGTGATGCAGGTTGGAGCCATCGCGGGAACCCTTGTATTCGGACCGCTCGTCGATAAACTTGGCTTTAAAAAAGTGCTTGTGCCTTTATTCTTTGTCGGCGCACTGTCGCTTTCTTTTATCGGCTTCAGCAACAGCACCGTTCTTGCACCCGGTTTAATTGCTATCGTGGGTGCGGCTTCTGTAGGTGTTCAAAATTTATCCAATGCCTTTGTTTCGCAATATTATCCTGTCCAAATGCGGTCAACCGCTTTAGGCAGCACAATGGCATTTGGCAGGATAGGAGGAATCATCGCGCCCACATTTGTCGGATTTTTGCTCTCATTGCAGCTTTCTCCGCAATACAATTTTTCGGCCATTGCCGTAGCGGCAGTCCTTGGAGGGCTTGCGATGCTTTTCGTCCAGGAGAAGTATGGGGTGCACGATCATGCCGGGGAGCAGGAAAAGTTGGATTCAGAAATAAAAGCGACACATTAGCCGTTTACACAAAATGGGCAGGGAAAAGAGGTTCCCTGTCCGTTTGCTCATTTTTAGCAGTAAATTCAGATAATAAATAATGGTGTGACAAGCTCCACGGTATTCTATACAATAAAGTTAGCGTTTCCATCGCGAAAGAGCCGGCAAAAAGTTAAAAGTCGGGGACAGTATTGCACAAAAAGAACACGCGTTTTACAGGAAAGGCTTGAATGTGTACAAAGCGTCAAAAACGAGCCGTGAAAATTCAAAAGGAGGGGAGGATCGTGCATGACATTAAGCTGAACAGGCTGATGAAAGATGTGGAGGAGCATTTAAGAAATACATCGCGCCAGTTAATCCAATTTGATACGGAAGAAGAAGCGCTTCAATATTTGACGAATTATTTTCATGCAGCAATAAACTTTGATTTTGTAGGGGTTGCATTAATCGAAACGGACGCTTTGATCTGCAAGGCCTGGAGCGGAAAACTGGATTCGATTGCCGCCGCATTCCCGATACCGGTTGGACGCTGTACGCCGAAACTGCTGGCCCAGAATTTAACTTCGCAAAAGGACGGGGATGAAAACTGCCTGCTTATCAGCAAATTAAAAGAGATGGGGGCAAAAACGTGGTTTACCGTTCCGCTGGCGGAAAAAAACCATCCGTTCGGGCTTTGCATTTTCGGGTATGACCATTATGTCCCCCTCCTTGACCTCGAACAGTCTTTTGAGGAGTTTGGAAAAGACATCGCCGTCATTTTAAAAATGGTGAAGCAAAAAGAAATGCAATCAAAAAGAATAAAAGGGATGGAGTGGATCAGCCAGAGCCTTTCCTTGGAAAAACCGTTCGAAAATTATATTGCGGATTTAACCTCAAAGGCAGGCCTGTGGACAAAAGCGGATTTTGCCTGCATTTACGCCTATAGCGAGAAAGAAAACAGCTTTGTTTTTCAACCCCCGGCCTACGGGAAGATGGACTACCCGAAAATCATTCCGATGGATAATTACCGTTTAAAAGATACCTTTCCTTATCTTGAAGAACCGGGAAGCAGCCAGCTGACTATCCCACTTGTTGTGAACGTCAAAACAGTAGGGGTGCTGCATATTGAAAAAAAGTATTCCGGCCGATTTACGGAAGAAGACCTGGCCGTGCTGGACTTTCTTTCCCAATATATTGCAGCCCTGCTTGAAAATGCCCGGCTTTACAACAATGAAAAAGAACGCAAAAACCGATTGCTCAGTCTTCTCGACTATGAGCAAAAGCTGATCAAAGAAACCGTTAAAAATGAAAGTTTCGATGCGATCCTCTTTGCGTTCGCGGAAATTTTTAAAAGCTCTATTGTGTTATTTGATCAGTTCATGCAACCAATTGCCATTCAAACCATAAGCCCAGAAAAACCGGTTAACGTTACAGCGCTCGCACAGGAGGCGAAAAAGCTAAAAAAATCTTTTAAAGATGGATTTACGGTTCAAAACCCGGATGAATCTGTTTTTTCCTTTTGGCGGATCAGCGCTGAAAACCGCCTGCTCGGATTTTTGGCAATAGGAAGAAATCCGGATGGTTTCGATGAATTTGACCGGCTTACCGTTGATTTGTCCAAAAATATATGCTCGATCCAATTTATGAAGCAGCGGCTCGTCCTCGAAGCGAAAGAGCAGGAAAAGGACAGTTTTGTCAGCCAGATCTTAACCGGTAAAATCAAAAATAAAAAGTCCGTCCTGCAATATGCCAATTTTTTGCAGTGGGATTTATTTAAAAGTCACCGAGTTGCTGTTCTATCCATTGCGCCGGACGGACAAAAGGAAGATCAGACGGCACAAATATGGGATTTTATCAAATCAAAATTGCTGGAGTGGGACAAAGACATCCTAACGGCAAGCGTGGAAGGCATGTTTATTGTCATTGCCCCGGCAACACGCGAAAAAGGGCATGACTGGCCAGCCTTGCATGAAAAAATGGAACATTGGGCAGCGGATGAATGGAAAAACTGTGCGCTGTTTATGGGAATCGGGTCTGAAACAAAATGTAGAAGATTATCAAGAAAGCTTCAAACAGGCATTGCAGGCGCATAAAGTCGTAAAGGCTCGCCTGCGAAAGGAAAAATTCGCTTTTTTTGAAGCGCTCGGTTCCTATACCATTCTGCATCATCTGAACAACCCCACTGCCATTGACTTGTTTTTAAGAAAACAGCTGGGTCCTTTAATCGAGTATTCTGATTCAAAAAGCATGAATCTTTGCCACACACTGGATGTGTATTTAAAAAATAACGGGAACGTCAACAGCACCTCAAAGGAGTTGTTCATGCACAGAAGCTCGCTGCTCTACCGGCTTGAAAGAATTGAGTCGCTGTTGAACATTAGGCTGAATGACTCGGAAACGCGCTTCAATTTGATGATGGCCCTTAAGTTATATGAGATGTACGGATATCGTAAAAAACGTCTTCCCGATGAAGACGCTTAAACAGAGATGGACACCTTTTTAGATGAAAGGTGTTTTTTCTTTGAAAAAACCTGTCACAGACAAGGATCCAAAAAGGCAAGCGTTTTAAACGGTTTGTTTTTGACAGTACGGCCTAGCCGATCAGGAACGCTGGAAGGCGGAAACACTCCTACAAAGTGTAGGAAAAGTTTTAAAAAAACCATACAGTCTGCAGGTACCCATCCAAATCGAAAAGGCTTACAATGAATTAACAGAAAGTTAAGTATAATAGGATGGGAGATAAAAATATGTCAATTCAAACCATTGGGGTAGTAGGCGCCGGTTCAATGGGATCCGGCATTGCCAATTTAGCAGCCATGAAGGGATTCCAGGTCATTTTACGGGACATTGAAGACCGTTTTCTTGACGGCGCTTTGGCGAGGATGGACCAATTTATGTCCAAAAGTGTTGCAAAAGGAAAAATGACGGAGACGGAAAAACAGGAAACGCTTGCGCGAATCCGGACGACAACCAATCTGGATGACATGAAAGATGCCGATATTGTCATTGAAGCTGTCCTTGAAGACTTGGAATTGAAGAAACAAGTATTCTCGCAGCTTGACGGGATTGTCCCAGACCATGTCATTCTTGCTACAAATACGTCTTCGATGTCGATTACGGAAATCGCCTCCGCCACCACCCGGCCTGATCGCGTTGCAGGCATGCATTTTTTCAATCCGGCCCAGTTGATGAAACTCGTGGAAGTTGTTAGGGGTTTCAACACGAGCGATGAAACGGTGGAAGAATTGAAAACGTTATCCAAATCGCTATCGAAAGAACCGGTGGAGGTGAAAAAAGACTCTCCCGGCTTTATTGTCAACCGCATTATGATTCCGCAATTTATCGAAGCCATTAAAATTTTGGAAGAAGGCGTGGCAACGGCGGAAGATATCGACAAGGCGGTAAAACTTGGGCTGAACTATCCGATGGGGCCGTTTACGCTGCAAGATTTTGCCGGCGTTGATATCGGCTACCATGTCATGAATTATTTAAAAGAAGAGTTGAACGACCCGCATTTTGCACCACCGCTTTTGTTAAAACAGCTCGTAAAAGCGAACCGGCTCGGGAAAAAGACTGGCGCGGGATTTTATGATTACAACAAAGAGGAGGTCAAAGCGTGAGTCATCAATATTTGCTATGCGAAAAAGAAGAGTCGGTTGCAGTCGTCACAATCAATAGGCCGCCTGTCAATCCGCTCAGCACACAAGTATTCCAGGAGTTATCGCATATTTTTCATGAACTGGATGCAGACGATGAAGTACGCGCCATTGTCCTGACCGGAAGCGGGGAAAAAGCGTTTGTGGCCGGCGCCGATATTAATGAAATGGCCGGGCTTGACCTTGTCGGTGTGAACAAAATGAATAAAATGTCGCGGGCGGTTTTTACCCAAATCGAAAATACATCGAAACCGGTCATTGCCGCGTTAAACGGCCTTGCATTGGGCGGCGGTTTTGAACTTGCACTTGTCTGTGATTTGCGGATCAGTTCCGAAAAAGCTAAATTTGCTTTTCCGGAAGCCGGCCTCGGGATTATTCCGGGCGGCGGCGGTACCCAGCGCCTGCAAAAAATCGTCGGGCAGGGGGTCGCAAAGGAGTTGCTCTACTTCGGGGAGATGATAGACGCAAACCGTGCGCTTGCGCTGCATATTGTGAATAAAGTTGTACCGCCAGATGAAGTGCTAGATACAGCGAAAGAGTGGGCCCGGAAACTTGCACAGAAGCCGCCGGTCGCAATGCAAATGCTAAAAACAGCAGTCAATGCCGGCTCGAATACCGATATAGAAACCGGGCTTACGATTGAAGCGGCCTGCTTTGGCAATGCTTTTTCCACCGAAGACCGAAAAGAAGGATTAAACGCTTTTGTTGAAAAAAGGAAACCGGCTTTTTCTGGCAGATAGGGGGGGATCAGATGACCGATATTGTACTGCTTGAAGGCGCAAGAACGCCGTTTACAGAGCTTTCGGGTTCATTGCGCGAAATCACGGCCACCGATCTGGGGGCGATTGCGGCAAAAGAAGCCATTAAAAAATCGAATATTTCAGCTGAAGAAATTGACCATGTCGTCTTCGGCAATGTACAGCAATCGAGCAAAGATGCCCATTTGCTCGCAAGGCATGTCGGCTTGAAGGCAGGAACGCCGATTGATGTGCCCGCTATTACGATTAACCGGCTGTGCGGGACGGGGATTGAAGCGATCGTAACAGCGGCGCGTTATATTTTAACCGGGGAAGCGGAAGTCGTTCTTGCCGGAGGAACGGAAAATATGAGTCAGGTGCCGCATGTCATTCGGGGCATGCGCTGGGGCAGCCCGCTCGGTTCCCCGAAAGTGGAGGACTGGCTGTGGGACGGTCTGTATGATACATACGGGGACTGCACGATGGCACAAACGGCCGAGAACCTGGCGGCAAAATACGGGATTACGAGAGAAGAAATCGACCAGCATGCCCTTTCCAGCCACGAACGGGCGAAACGGGCACGGGAAAAGGGGTACTTGCAGGAAGAGATTGTGCCGGTGACGGTAAAAGGGCGGAAAGGGGACATTGTCGTGAAAGACGATGAACATATCCGCGACACGAGCATGGAGCAGCTCGCCCGGCTGAAACCGAGATTCATAGAAAACGGCGTGGTCACAGCAGGGAATGCAAGCGGGATGGTGGACGGCGCCGGTGCAGTGGTAGTGGCATCAAGCGACTATGCGGGGCAAAAAGGCTTAAAGCCCATTGCCCGCCTTGTGTCCTGGAACGTTGTCGGCGTGGAGCCGAAATATATGGGGATTGGCCCGGTTCCGGCAATCCGAAACGCTTTAAAGAAAGCAAAGCTTACGATAAGTGATCTAAATTTAATTGAAATCAATGAAGCCTTCTCTGCACAGTATTTGGCGTGCCAGAAAGAACTCGGTTTTGATCTTGAGATGGGGAATGTGAACGGCGGTGCGATTGCGCTCGGGCACCCGCTTGCAGCAAGCGGCACGAGGATCACCACTGCCCTGATATATGAAATGCGCAGGCGAAAACAAAAGTACGGTGCTTCCGCCGTGTGCATCGGCGGCGGGCAAGGAATCGCAGCAGTTTGGGAAGCCTTGTAATTTTTAGCTGAAGGAGGAGCGCATAGGACAGGTTCAGACGCTTGCACAAGCCGGCCGTAAAAAGGCAGCTGCTATTTTTGGGAGGGTCAAAAAACACTTGGCTTATGTTGCAGATTTGATTTGCGTTTTTGAGAAGCACAAAAGGACGCTCCGCAACGATTTGTCTTTAGCAGGAGTCCCCAAAGACATTTGGTTTGCATTGCGGGAATGATTTGTCTCTTTGAAAGGCACAAGCGGACAATTGGGCCAAAAACAGATCCCGATTGTTTTTTTGAAGGTTTGGCCATAATGGCGGACTTTTTGTCATGGTGCCGGTTTCTTTATTTTACATGAACAGGGGGATGGCCGTGGAGAAAGATCCGAATCTTTTCAGCGTATACGAACAATTGGTTTTTACGGCGGAAAAATACGGGCGAAAAGAAGCGATATATGATCTAAAAAATAGAGTTTCTTATTCGGCACTCTTACAAGATGTAGATCATTTCGCCAATGTACTGGCAGCAAAGGGCGTGAAAAAAGGTGACCGGATTGCCGTCAGCCTGCCAAACTGGTATGAAGCGGCTGTCATCTATTTTGCCGCAGCCAAAATAGGCGCAATTCTTGTCCCAATCAATCCGCTTTATAAATCTCATGAGTTGGAATACATTCTCGATAATGCAGCACCTGTTCTTTTAATTGCTTCCGAAAGTTTGGAAAAAAACCTTGGCTTCCAACAATCTTTACAATGGGTAAAAGAATCCATTACCGTACGGTTCCCGCTGATGGGTTTTCCTTCGTTTGATGAGTATACCGGTGGGGCGGCAAGCTATAGATCCGTCCAAAAGACGAAAATAGACGCGGATAATGATGTCTTTTGTATTTTATATACATCCGGCACGACCGGCAAGCCAAAAGGTGTCATGATCACACACCGGGCAGTAGTCCAATCTGCCCGTACCATTGCATCCGTCTTGAAATGCACGGATCAGGATGCCTTTATCATCTCAGCCCCGCTTTTCCACATATTTGGGCTGGCGATTAACCTGGTTTGCGCCATTTCCGCCGGAGCTCGGATCCTGTTGCAGGAAAAATTCCGGGCGGAGCAAACGTTGAAACTGATTGAACAGGAGAGCATAACCGTTCAGCAAGGGGTCCCAACCATGTTTTTGAAACAATTGGAAGTGGAAAATTTGGAAAATTATAATCTTTCTTCGCTTCGAACCGGGATTGTCGGTGCCTCCCCTATTCCTCCCAACAAAGTCAAAGAAATCAGGGAGAAAATGGGAATGGAACTGAATCAGTCTTTTGGCATTACAGAAGCCGTGACTGTCACTTCTACCACCTTTGAAGATGATGAAGATAAAATTTTGGAAATACTTGGCCGGCCAATCCCCGGTGTCGAACTGAAGATTGTCAATGACAAAAGGGAGACGGTTCCGCATGGTGTGGTCGGAGAGATTGCTGTTAGAAGCTTTGCGGTTATGAAAGGGTACTATAAGATGCCGGAACAGACGGACCAGGTGCTTGACAGCGAAGGCTGGTTCTATACAGGAGATTTAGGCATGCTCGATGAGGATGGCTATCTGAAATTTGTCGGCCGGAAAAAGGAAATGATTATCCGCGGCGGATTTAATATTTACCCACAGGAAATTGAAGCCGTCTTGTCGAAGCATCCCTATATCCTTGAGTCTGCGGTAATTGGATTTCCGGATGAAGTGCTGGGTGAAATTGTATGCGCTGTCATTCGTCTCAAAGAAGGGGCGGATTGTTCGGAGGAAGACATCCTCACCTATTTGAAAGAGTGGATTGCGATTTATAAAGTCCCACAGCGCATTTTGTTCACACAGGATTTTCCAACGACGGCAAGCGGCAAAATTCAAAAAGTCAGACTCCGGGAGCAGCTGCTGAAAACCGCTGTTCAAAGCAATCCAAAATCACTGGAAAGGAAGTGAATCCATGCCGGCCATATACCGATTTGATGTGAAATGGGGCGATACGGATGCGGCAGGGATTGTGTTTTACCCGAATTTTTACAAATGGATGGATGAAGCGACACATCATTTTTTTGCCACAGCGGGGTTTCCATCGTCCAGATTATTGGCTGAACGGCAAACGATCATCCCACTTCTCGAAGCCCACTGCCAGTTTAAAAGTTCGCTTTTATTTGAGGATGAGGTAGAAGTGCAAAGCGAAATACAAGAACTGCGGAAAAAAGTCTTTAAAATCGGCCACCGCTTTATAAAAGACGGACAGCCGGTTGCAGAAGGGTATGAAATCAGAGCGTGGGCCCATTTCAATGAAAAGCCGAAAGCCTTCCCGATTCCTGAAGATATCAAAGAAATATTGCTTGCCGGGACTTCAAATCGATAAAAAGGAGACATGCAACGATGGGAGAAACGAAAAAAACGGATGTGGTTGTTGTCGGCGCCGGGCCGGTCGGACTGGTGGCCGGCCTTGCTTTAAAAGAAAAGGGCATTTCGTCTGTTGTGATTGAAGCAGAACCGTATGGCAGGCCCCGCGCCGGAAGCAGGGCCATCTATTTGCACAATGCAACGTTAAAATTGCTTGAAGAAACATCAAAAGGGCTAGGTTTTACATTGGCACGGAACGGGATTATTTGGCCGGTGAAACGCACGCTTTATAAAGGCAAACAAGTGTATGTGCGCAACTACGGTGTGACCGACAACAAAGACCCGCATCATCTGCCGCATTTTACATCGCTCCACCAGCATGAAATTGAAAAATATCTGTATGAGGCGTGTGTACATGCCGGCGTTGAATTTGTGTGGGGGGAACCGGTCCAAACCATGGATATTTCAAAAAGCGGTGTCCGCTTGGTAACGGAAAACGGCAATGTATGGGAGGCGGAATATGTGATCGGCTGTGATGGCGCACGCTCGGTTGTCAGAGAACAGGCCGGCCTCCGGTTTGAAGGACCACGGACAGCGGATACATTTATTGTCGTCGATGTCAAGGAAGATCCGGACAATCCACTTCCACTAGAACGGACTTTCCATTACCAGCACCCGGCTATGGGAGGACGAAATGTCATGTTTGTGCCGTTTAAAGACGGCTGGCGAATTGATCTCCAATTGCTTTCTTCCGACAAGCCGGAAGATTACATGGGCGTTGAAAATGTAAAAAAAATGGATGCCGAAAGTGATGGACCCTAAATATGCAGACAGCATTACATGGGTTTCTTCGTATCGTTTCCATCAGGTGGTCGTAAATGCATTTACGGACGAGCACCACCGTGTTCTGTTGGCAGGAGAAGCTGCCCACCTGTTTGCTCCATTTGGCGCGCGCGGCCTGAATTCCGGTGTGCCGGATGCCGTGATTGCTGTCCGCGGCATTGAAAAGGCGCTTTCCGCTTCTTCCGAGGAGGAAAGAAAAGCAGCCATCGCCGCATCTGCCAAGGAACGCAGAATTGCCGCGCTTTGGAACCGGGACGGCTCTTCAACGGCGTTACACCATTTGCAAGGGGATTCGCGCGAAATGAATATGAAACGGGAAATTGCCGCATCGCTCGTTTCTGTCGTGCCGAGTATGGGGAGATGGCTGGACGAGGGGCCATATGGGCCGAAGTTCGGACCGCCAGAACTGACAACAAAATATTAAATCTTCAGGCGAAAGGAGTGTGCACCATGACGGTTGCCGAAGTCATCAGTGAAAAAAAGTACGGATCGCTTGCCCGATCTGTAAATGAGATGATTGCACGCCTTGTCTCTGTTCCGTGGTACAGCAATGCCGGTAGGGAGAATCCGTATGCGGAGCAGAAAATAAAGGAATTTGCCGCCTGTTTCGGTACTCGGAAACTGGATGTGAAGTGGATCTCAAAAGAAAAACTGGGGGATACGGCTAAACAGCTTACATTTGAAGGATGTGAGCTATGGAATGTTTTAAAAGACATTCCGGATCAATTAAAAGTAAAAATAGACGCTCAAGGCAAGGGGAAAATTTTGGAAGACGTTGTGTATAAAATGCCGGAAGCCATTTTTCACCGTACATTTGATCAGGCTTTTGCCATTTTCGGGGACCGGGAAACAGTACAATTTTTGATTGGGCATGCCCTGTACATCAGCTTGCTTTACTGCTTGTATGAACTGGCAGAAAAGGAAAACCCGGTTTCCTTTTTGCTGGACATTTTGGAAGCAGGCAATATTCCGCTTGGGCCGGATGGGAATATCTTTTATCTCGTCTGATTTCTAGTGCTGGTTTGGGGATGGAAGGAACAGCAATTTGCATGGTGACTACTTTTACAGCAGGCAACAGAGCTGCGATATTTTGTTCATTTTATACAGATAAAATTCCGCCCGTTTTATGTGATGTGCCACTGTTCATCTGTTGACCTCCATGATTGTCATTTTCTCCCTTTCATCCCTATCCGTGTAAAAAATTTCGTGTTCTGTTACCGGGAAAAACCCGTCTTGCTTTCACTATTGCCCGTTCCCATTCCCAAACCAAGAAAAAGTTTGCTTTTTTTCTCAAGACGGGTAAAAATTCATATTTGCACATCCCCCCAAATCAGAAATCGCTTACAATTTTTATCAAAATAGAAAACTCTGTTCTCTATTTTGATTATATTTGAAGGTTTATCGCATAGCAAGTCTATTTTGTATAACAATCAGAAAAAACAAAATAGCAGGGGTTACCCTGCTATTTTGACATGCATATTGGACCAGCCAAGTGTTTTTCCGGGAGAATGCTTTTATTTGGAAGGGGTCACGGGATCCTCGCTGTATCCGAATGCCTGTGACACTTGAAATCCTGTCTTTTTAATGTCTGTGATAAATACCGCATCCTCCTCTTCCGCCGAGGGAATCTGTTCCGAGAAGCCGACAACCGCGATGGCGCCAAGCAAGGTTTTCTTATAATTAAAAACCGGGATGGCGATCGAGGAGACTGAAGTTAAAATCGGCTCTTTCGCAAAGGCGATTTTCTGTTTACGGACAGACCGGATTTCTTTTTCCAAATCCGCCTTCACGTTGTGGTCCAATTTTGCCGATTCCCGCTCCTTCCACTCCCCGATAGTGGCCTGATCCATAAAAGCGAGAAAAATTTTTCCGACAGCGGAAGCGAGCGGTGGAATGGTGCCAATTTGTGCCCCAATATTAAACCCCGGATTGCTGTTGACAAGTTTGATGATCATCGGTCCCTCTGGCGTCCAGACTGCAAAAAGCGTGGAGCAGCGTGTTGCATGATTGAGTTTTTCGAGAAAAGGCACGACCCTGTCCAATACATTTTCCTGATCCACTGCAGCCATGCCGTATTCAATCAATTTTGGCCCGAATGTATAAAGGCCGGCGTCATCTTTGTATAAAATGCCGAGTTGGACAAATGTATTTAAATATTTGTACAAATTGCTTTTTGTAATGCCGGTTAATTCCTGAATATCGGAGAATTTTAACGGCCTTCTTTGCTTTGACAGGGCATCCAGAATACTGTTCCCAACTTGGAGCGATTGAATGGTCGAGCCGTTTTTGATGATATCCATGAAAAGGCCTCCTATAATTTTCAAAAAAGTGGCAGACAAAACCCATTATAGCATGGATCATGTTAACGTGTGTTTTATCGTTTGAAAAAATCAGAATAGAAAGTATTGACAACCGAATCGTCTACCTTGTATCATATAAGTGAACATTGATTACTAATGTTATAATACGAAAAAGGGAAGAATGGATGCAAATGTTTGATTTGCCTTCCAATTCAATATGCCCAACTAAAAATGTAACCGTGTACAAAATATGAATGGGGATGATGGGATGAAACTTTTGACCTTCCGTTCTGAAGGTGTGGCCAGAATTGGCGCTTACGCAGATGGGCTTGCTGTAGATTTACATACGGCTTTTACGGCACTTTTGGAATCAAAGGGGAAACTCCGCGCCCGTCAGATTGCGGAAGCTTATATTCCAAATGATATGAACGGATTTCTAGAGGGCGGTAAAGAAAGCATGGAGTACGCAAAAGAAGCGGTGGACTATGCCTTGAAAGTAAAGACAGATAAAGAAAGGCGGCTTGTTTTTCCGGCTGAAGAAGTGAAACTGGAAGCGCCTGTACCGAAACCGGGGAAAATGATTTGCGTCGGGCACAACTACAAAGAGCATATTCTTGAAATGAAGCGGGAACTGCCTCCGTATCCGGTTGTGTTTGCCAAATTTGCAAATACGGTCATCGGGCCGCAGGATGATATTCCGTTCTTCCCGATCTCGGAGCAGCTGGATTACGAAGGGGAATTTGCTTTTGTCATCGGAAAAAAGGCAAGAAATGTTTCACAGGAAGAGGCACTCGACTATGTTGCCGGCTACACGATTGTCAATGATGTCACGTACCGGGATATTCAGCGCAGAACATTGCAATGGCTTCAAGGTAAATCGGTGGACGGCACAGCGCCAATGGGGCCATGGCTTGTTACGGGTGATGAACTCACTGATCCGTCCGGCCTTGAAATGGTTGTTACTGTCAACGGGGAAGAAAGGCAGCATACGAATACAGCCAATCTTGTTTTCACAGTCCCATACTTGGTTGAATTTTTGTCAAACTTAATGACACTTGAACCGGGCGATGTCATTTTAACCGGAACGCCCGGGGGAGTCGGATTTGCCCGCGATCCGCAAGTGTTCCTGAAAGACGGGGATGTGGTCCGGATTGAAATTGACAAAATCGGTGCCCTTGAGAACAAAGTGAAAAAAACGACTGAGGTGATGGTGTAATGGCAATTCCGTATATGGAAAACGCAATCCGGTCTGTGCACAAATCGCTTGATCAGATCATTAAAACGGCGGAGGGGCTTTCCGAAGACATCATCCGCAAAAAACCGAGTGAAGAAGAATGGTCGATCATGCAAATCCTATGCCATGTCCTGGAAGTCGGGCCTTACTGGATGGGGGAAATTGAAAAAATCAAAGAAAATCCGCAGATCAAATGGGGTCGCGGGCTGAACGACGAAGCGCGGCTTGAAGCCGTGAACACAACAGACAGCCAGTCCGTTTCAGAAGTTTTGGCGGGACTCCGCAGCTTAAAAACCGAGCTTTCCGGCCGGCTGGAAAAACTGGATGAAGACACCCTGCAGATCGAAGCGGAAAGCAAAAATCCGAACTTTGGGACCAAGCCGGTTTCGTTTATTGTCGATCACTTAATTGTCGAACATATTGCCAAACATTACGGGCAGATCAACCGGAATTTATCAAAATTTCATATTAATCAATAAAGGGGAGAAGATGAGGATGGGAGAAACAACGGAATTTATGCAAAGCCAGATAGTAAAGGATTTTAACCGGGATTTGGAACAATATCACCTCGGGCCGCTTTGGGAAGCGATTCCCGCTATTATGAACCATGAACCGAAACCGCAGGCAGAAGCGTATTTGTGGAAATGGGACCTGATTTATAAAAAATTGATGGAATCTGCTGAAATTTTCACGCCGGAACGCGGAGGCGAACGCCGCGCCATTTATTTCCAAAATCCGGGGCTTACTTATCGTCAGCCTTGGAGTTGGGCTTCCACGACGCAAACATTGTATGCGGCGGCACAATTGATTTTGCCGGGTGAAAAAGCGCCTTCCCACCGCCATTCGCAAGGGGCGCTTCGGTTTATTACAAACGGGGAAGGCGCTTACACTATTGTCGAGGGCGAACGCATTTTTATGGAAGAAGGGGATTTTCTGATTACGCCGGCCGGTCTCTGGCACGGCCACGCCCATGTCGGGGATAAGCCGATGATTTGGATGGATGCGCTTGACATACCGGTCATTTATTCGATGGGCGGAACGTTTTTCGAGCCGTACCCGGATCAGCTTCAACAACCGAAAAAACCGGATAACTTTACGTCAAGGCGCTATCAAGGCGGTATGGTGCGCCCGATTTCCGACCGCTATGCAAGTGTGGCGCCGCTTGCCGATTATAAATGGAGCCAGACGGTCAAAGCAATCGACGGGCTCAGCGCGTTTGAGCCTGATCCGTATGACGGCTATGCGGTTGAATACATCAATCCGTCAACTGGTGAAACGGCAAATGCAACGATTGCTTCGTGGATGCAGAAACTGCCGAAAGGATTCCATACGAAAGCGCACCGCCATACCCATGCGTCGATTTATAACGTCTTCCGCGGTTCCGGCTACAGCATCATTAACGGCGTCCGCTTTGACTGGTCAAAAGGTGATTATTTCGTCATTCCGAATTGGGCATGGCATGAGCATGTGGCATTGGAAGATTCGTTCCTGTTCTCTTGTAGTGACCTACCAATCATGGAAAAATTCAACCTTGAAAAATCACAAGCGCTGGAAGAAAATAACGGCCACCAAACGGTGAAAGGGGAATTCAAACCGGTCCTGGCATAAAAGTGCATTGGAAAATTTGGCACCGCTTCCATGAGATGAAGAAAAAAATCCATGGAAGCGAAGCTGAAAAAATGGATGCCTATCCCGCAGGTTTGGGGCAAGCGGGACAGGGATCCGAACCGAAACTTCCGGAATTGAAAAGCAGGTGAATGGGGTGTTCCTGCTCCGTTGCGGGTCTGTTGATGGAGCAAAGCAACCTAACCTGCCAAACGCAAATACAACATAGCCGGCAACATGTCAAAAAGAGAGGCGGATCTGCCTCTCTTTTTGCAAGAACTATACAAAGTTATGGGTATTGCGGTTTCTGCTGAACTTGTAAATGGCAAACAGGAAGAAACAAAGCGCAAAGGCAATCAGGATCAAAATGTTTAAATACAGGCTGCTGAGCGGATGGCCGGTTTGCAATTTGTCCAAGGTTTCCAATGTCCAGCGCTGCGGCAGAAAATCGGAAACTTTCTGCAGGGCTTTCGGCATGATTTCCACCGGCCAGAAGCAGCCGGAAAGCATGCACGTCGGTACGGCGATTAAGGATTGCAGCGAGTTAAAAGCACTCCGGCTGTTTGACAGCGACACCATCATTAAGGAAATGCCGGTTGAAATCCAGGCAAACAGGAACATGACGGCTGACAGCTGCCAGATGGAAAGATTCATCGTCATATGGAAAACATATTTCATGGCCGCTGTGATCAATGCAATTTGAACCGCCATCACGATCAGGTTGCAAAGTACATTGGACAATACATACTTGCCCGCGCTGACCGGCGAAGACAATAGCCTGAAATACGTGCGGTTTTCTCTTTCGGCAAGAATCAGTTCAGACAAACTGAAGGCAGACATAAGCATAAACAGGATAAGCACGCCCATCGTCTGATAGGTTAAATCACTAGATTGGGAAAGATCCTGCAAATGAATGGTTTTCACTTTATAGGAAGCTTTTTGGAATTCATCATACATCGTTTGAAAAGTCTGTTCGTTTCCTGACGATACTTTGCTGATGGATACGATATGATCGATGTATTGATATAAATAGGATTGCACAAACTTTGTTACTTCTGCTCCTTTAATTGAAGCCATCCGGATATGAGCAGGATTTCCGCTCCTGACACTTGCGGCAAACCCCTTTTCAAAAATGATGGCACAGTCAAGCTTTCCGTCTGCCAATTGGCTTTTCAATTCGGATTGCGGAATAGCGGCCGTTTTGACATTGCCCAGCCCACTCAGGAAATGGGCCGTATCAGTGGCGATTTGGCTGTGATCCTTATCCACGATGCCGACGTGAAGGGTTTTTACACCGCTCCCGCCGTATACAAGGAAAGCGATAAAAATACTGATAAAAGGCAACCCGATATAAAGGAGAACATTTCTTTTCTTTCGAAAGGTTTTGCTTAATGTGTTACGGACCAGCCATAAAACGTCTTTCATTACAAACCCTCCCTTTTTTGCAGTGCCGTTACAGAGATGAAAAGAATCAATAGGGCAATGCCAAGATTTGCTGCAGCGACCGGGGTAGCGGCAGATAAATCATTGTTGTAAATGATTTTCGTAATCGCCTGATTGATCCATGTCAACGGCGAAAGGTCCATTACAGCCTGTAATTTGCCGGGGTTTTCAATTTTGAAGTAGGCACCGCCAAAAAATGCCGACAGCTGGATAAAAAGGTTTAAAATCGCTCCTGTGGCGGCAGACTTGCTGAATATACTGACGCCGATGCCGATGCTGACCGAAAGAATAATCTCTGTTAAAAGCACAAGGAATACGAGCGGAAGATGGTTTCCCCAATTCGCTTTGTAAACGACCTTGCTCACAATGATGATAAGTGCTATGCAAGCGGTATAAATGAGAACATCTGCGAAAAGCTTTCCGATAAAAATACTGCTTTTTCTGACCGGGGCGGCAATGAGCCTGTCAGCTGTTTTCCGTGTCCGCTCCACTTGCATAAAAGCGCTCGATCCTAAAGATGCGTACAGGCAAATCATTGTCGTGATCACGATCGCATAATAATCCATCGCGCCGGGCTCTTTATTCGGAAGAAGAGATTCCGTTTGAATGTAATTGTGTTTAATCTTTTCGAAGGCAGCCCCACTTTTTTCCGGCGCAGTTTTCATCACTTCTGCGGCAAGATTGTACTGGTCGGCAAAAGCCGAAAATACGCCTTCTAAAATACTGCCTTTTATGCTGTTTCTTCCATTCGTATATAGCCGGATGCCATGGCCATTTAAAACGGCATATCCATCCGCATTGCCGAGCTTTACTTCTTTCAAGCCGTCCGTGTTTTTGCCGGCCTTTTCAAAATGGATATCCGATTTTTCCGCGTACTGTTGGAATGTATGGAAATAGGGTGCGGCATCTTTATTAAGGTCATTTTTGTACAACACGTGAATCTCGCCGACCGAAACCGTCTTGTCAAACGCATTCGAAAGGGCGGAACCGAGCACAAGCATTAAAACGAGCGGAAAGGCAAGCATAAATATAAGGGTGCGTTTGTTGCGGAATACGGTAATCACTTCTTTTTTTAAGATGTGCAGGATGCTTGACATCGCGTTTTTCCTCCCTAATCCCTTAAATTCCGGCCGGTTAAAGTTAAAAATACCGTTTCAAGGTTCGGTTCTTTTTCCTGCAGGGCCTTAATTTCAATATGCCGGCTGATTAAAAATTCAAGGATCAGATTTAAATTGTTGATGCTTGCATCAGACTGGATCCGAATGATATTTTCTTGGACGGATACCGTTTCAACGCCTTTTATCTTCCTGATTTCCGCGGGATCAACCGGTTCTGTTGTTTTCACTTCAATCCGGACCTCTTTTTTGTCTGTAATGATCGATTTCAATTGTTCCTTTGAGCCTTCTGCGATGATTTTGCCGTGGTCAATGATCGCGATTTTTGTGCAGATTTCTTCCACTTCTTCCATGTAATGACTCGTATAAATGATGGTGCAGCCCATTTCATTCAGTTTGCGCACGGAATTCAAAATATAATTGCGCGACTGCGGATCAATCCCGACTGTCGGTTCATCCATGATGATCAGTTTCGGCTGATGGGCGATCGCGCATGCAATATTGAGGCGCCTCTTCATCCCGCCGGAAAACTTGTCCGGTGTGCTTTTATGGTGGTCCCCAAGGTCGACAAAAGCGAGTGCTTCCCTTGTTTTTGCATCCAGTTCACTGCCGCGCAGACCGTAGAGCCCGGCGAAAAACCGGACATTTTCAAAAGCGGTTAAATCTTCGTAAATGGCAAGATCTTGCGGGACAATGCCGAGATTCATTTTCGCAAACCGTTTGTTTTTCATGATGTTTTTTCCGAGGATTTCAATGGTCCCGTCATTGCTTCTTAACAAGCCGGCAATCATGTTGATCGTCGTGCTTTTGCCGGCGCCGTTTGCCCCGAGAAAACCGAAAATTTCCCCTTTCTTTACTTGCAGTGAGATACGGTCAACCGCAATAAAGTCGTCGAATTTTTTTGTCAAATTTCGGATTTCCAGTACGTTCATGGTTTCTTTCCCCCTGACTTCCGTTGTGTCTTTAGTATAAAAAAAGGAACGATTCCTGGTAAGTGGGATCGTTCATGACTTTCATATGAAAAAATTCATATTTTGCAGGTGAGGCTGTTCACGGCTCAATGGGAAGTAGGGTGGTCACGGAAAAACCGTGCGAACCGTCGGTGATGACATGGCCTCTAAGTGTGGCTGCTCGTTCTTCCATGCCGGTAATGCCAAGCCCTTTTTTAACTTTAGCGGCACCTTTGCCATTGTCTTTTACTTCTGCTTTGATGATTTTATTGAGGACTTGAATGTTGACGGTAATCTGTGATGCATCGGCATATTTGCGCGCATTGGTCAACGCTTCTTTCACATTTTCATGAATGATTTTCCATTGTACATGGGTAATGCAGTCGAGATTGCCACTGTAAGTGAGCATCGTTTCAAGTTCATATCTTGCGGAAAACGTATCTAAAGCAAGCTGCAGCCGGTGAATGCCGACTTGTTCAACGGGTGGTTTCATTTGTTTCAGCGTCAGCCGGATGCTTTCAATTCCTTCTTTTGTAATGGTGATTGCGTTTTGCAGTAACGCCCGTGCGCGGGTGGGGTCTTTTTCCAGAAGGCTTTTTGCCGCTTCCATCTGGATGAGTGCGCCAGTCATCACGTGGCCGATATTGTCATGAATTTCCTGCGAAATCCGGTTCCGTTCTTCCAGCCGGTAGGTGTATTCGGATTGGCGGATGAATTCCTCGTTTTCATTCAGGCGGCGCGTGAGTCTCTGGACTGAAGCGCGCAGCCGGTCAAGCTGCTGTTCTTTCTTTTCCAGCCGGTCTGCATACGTAACGGCCGTATCCCAAATGATCCAGCTAAAGGCTGACGAGAAAACGTACTGGCCGGCTGTCCCGGTTTTTAAATAAAAAAGGGGTACAAGCAGGATGAGTGCCTGTATCGATCTTGGCACGGGCCACTTTGCGGCGAGCTCCAAAACGGATAGCGGCGCGAAGATGACAAACAGGGGAGCTACATATAAAGCGCCGAAACCGGCAATGCCAATGGAGCAGGCCGCAAAAAAAGCAGGCAATGCCTTTCTATTCCAAATGTACATCGCGATATTTGCAATAAAATAGAGAAGAAGCAGGAATACAGCGGGAGCAAGAGCCAAATCTTCCTGAATAGCCATAAAAGCGGCCCAGCCAATGAGTGCCAGTTTTGCCGCAATCAGCCGGGATTCCATGTTTCATTCCCTTTCCCTGTAAGATAATAAACGGCAATTTGGGTGCGGTGCTCAAGCCCTGTTTTGCCAAAAATTGAGGTGATGTAATTTGCGACTGTCCCTTCTGAAATGTATAAGGTTTTGGCAATTTCCTTATTGGAAAAGCCTTTTGCAATCAGGGACATGATTTCACGCTCTCTTTCCGTGAACTTTTTCAGGTCTATTTTCGGTTCCGGTTCTCTGCCACTTAAATTGGATTTAATTTTATCGAGAACCGCATCCTGGAAAATGCTGTTGCCGTTATAGACACTTTTGATTGCGTCACGGATTTTTTCGGGATCATTATTTTTCAACAAGTAGCCTCTTGCCCCGTTTCTTAATGCATCGACAATATATTCGTCATCGTCAAAGGTGGTCAGGATCATAGGTTTGGCAGATGTTTGGGCTGCAATGATTTTCGCAGCTTCAACGCCGTTCATCTCCGGCATCCGCACATCCAAAAGGGCAATGTCAACCGGCTGATTCCGGCAATATGCTGCCGCTTCCTTGCCGTTTCCGACCGTTGCCATGACTTCAAACTCTTCATATGACGATAAAATGATTTTTAACCCCTCGCGTATAAAAGAGTTGTCATCGGCAATCACAATTTTAATTTTCTCCATCCTCTTTCCCCTCCGGCTCCGCCTTTTCTTCTTTTCATTATAGCTGAATTGTACCTGGCATACATTCTGTTTTTTATCTTTCCATTTTGTTCTTTCTGCTTTGTGGGAGCATTCTTTGCGATGCGGGCGTGTGGATTGGATTGATTGGAACAGAAAGAAAAAAAGGGTATGATAGATAGTATGGTACGGAATTTTTGGAATTTGCAGCAAAGGGGTTTGTGCAGAAATGAAATACATCGAGCAAGGGACAAGGGAATTCCGCCTGGCAAATCTTGCGCTATTTGCCGGGGGGTTCAATACGTTTGCGATCCTTTGGGGGATGCAGCCGCTTTTGCCAGATATTGCGGAGCAGTTTCACCTGTCGCCGACAATGTCGAGCCTGAGCCTGTCTTCTACAACCGTAACACTCTCGGTGAGCATGCTGATTGCCGGATCGTTGTCGGAAGTGTTCGGGCGAAAATCCGTGATGTCTTTTTCGTTGATTGCTTCGTCTGCTCTTTGCATCTTGACCGCTTTTGCCCCGACTTATCATTTGCTAATTCTCTGTCGGGTGCTGCAGGGCCTTGTGCTTGCCGGGTTGCCGGCTGTTGCCATGGCCTATTTGGGAGAAGAGATTTTGCCGTCAAGCCTCGGACTTGCGATGGGGTTATATATCAGCGGAAATTCGATCGGGGGCATGGCAGGACGGATCATCTGCGGGACTTTGACCGATTTTTTCAATTGGCATGTGGCGCTGGCGTCGATCGGGGTGATCAGCCTGCTCGCAAGCATCCTGTTTTGGGTCGTGCTGCCGCCGTCTTCCCACTTTACTGCCCGGAAATTGGAGATTGGGAAACTGACAGGGAGCCTCGTCCGCCAGCTTGTGGAACCGGGTCTGATTTATTTATTTTTGATTGGATTTTTATTAATGGGGAGTTTTGTTTCGCTGTATAATTACATTGGATTCCAGCTGATTGCGCCGCCGTATTCGCTGAGCCAGACGGTCGTCGGCTTCATTTTTATCGTCTACCTCGTTGGCACATTCAGCTCGGCATGGATGGGGATGCTTGCGGACCGGCACGGCAGGCGGAAAATTTTACAGCTTTCGCTCCTTATTGTGCTCCTGGGGGCTTCGATTACGCTTATTCCGTCTTTATGGCTGAAAATTTTCGGCATTGCCGTGTTCACATTCGGCTTTTTTGCCGGCCATTCGATCGCAAGCGGCTGGGTTGGCCGTCTTTCCTCCCATGATAAAGCGCAGGCGTCCGGATTGTATTTATTCTTTTATTATATCGGCTCAAGCATCGGCGGGACAGTCGGGGGCGTGTTTTACAGACGTCTCGGATGGAACGGGGTTGTGCTGATGATCGCTGTGCTCACGGTGCTGGCCATTGTGTTTTCGATCCGGCTGGCCGTGATTGCGAAGAGAAAATGGCTTGTTTCCACACGGCATGCTTCCAACTAACTTTGTGACAGGAGGGGACATATGTTACGCCGCTTTTTTTCCTATTATTTGCCGCATAAAAAGCTGTTTATCCTTGATTTTACAAGCGCGGTGATTGTAGCTGTTTTTGAACTGGCCTTTCCGCTTTGTGTCCAGTGGTTTATTGACAGCCTGCTGCCAAGCGGAAAATGGGCAACGATTACGAGCGTCAGCATTGCGCTGTTGGTCCTTTATTTGATCAGTACGTATTTGCAGTACATCGTCACCTACTGGGGGCATCAGCTCGGCATCAATATTGAAACGGATATGCGCAAAGAATTGTTTGTACACGTGCAGCGGCAGTCTTTTTCATTTTTTGATAATGTGAAAACCGGCCACGTCATGAGCCGGATCACAAACGATCTTTTTGACATCGGCGAACTTGCCCACCACGGCCCGGAAGATGCTTTTATTGCCGTGATGACGTTTTTCGGCGCGTTTTGCATTATGTTTACGGTCAATGCCAAACTGGCTTTCATCACCCTCATTATTGTGCCGTTTTTGGTCTGGATCATCACGTATTGCAATATGAAAATGAACGAGGCATGGGGCAAGATGTATGGCGAGATTGCCGAAGTGAATGCGCGTGTCGAGGATAGTGTTGCAGGGGTCCGCGTCGTCCAGTCATTCGCGAATGAAAATTATGAAATCACGCAGTTTCAGAAAAATAACAAACGGTTCCGGAAGGCGAAATTGCTTGCGTATAAAACGATGGCGCTGACCAATTCCAGCACGTATATGATGAGCCGGCTGATCGTCCTTGTCGTCCTTGTATACGGGGCATGGCTGGTATACAGCGGGGAATTGAAATACGGCGAGCTGGTCGGTTTTGTGCTGTATGTGAACGTGCTGTTCAAGCCGATTGATAAAATCAGTGCGATCATGGAGCTGTATCCGAAAGGGATGGCCGGTTTTAAACGGTTTACAGAATTACTGGACCGCACGCCGGATGTCCGGGACAGGGAAAATGCGGTCGAGGTTCCGGCGTTAAACGGCAACATCGCGTTCAACAATGTCAGCTTCGCTTATCCGGGCGGCCAGCCTGTGTTAAAGAGGCTGAATCTCAAAATCCGTGCCGGGGAGACGGTTGCATTTGTTGGGCCTTCTGGTGCAGGGAAAACGACCATTTGCTCCCTGATCCCACGCTTTTACGATGTGAATAGCGGCAGCATTACCATTGACGGAATGGATATCCGCAATATGACGAAAAAATCGCTCCGCTCGCAGATTGGCATTGTTCAGCAGGATGTCTTCCTTTTTGCCGGCACCATCCGCGAAAACATTGCGTACGGAAAATTGGATGCAACAGATGAAGAAATTGAAGAAGCAGCCCGGCGCGCCCATTTGGAAGAGGTCATCCGTGCGCTGCCTGATGGGTTTGATACGCAAATCGGCGAACGCGGCCTTAAGCTTTCCGGTGGGCAAAAGCAGCGGCTGGCGATTGCGCGCATGTTTTTGAAAAATCCGCCCATCTTAATCCTGGATGAGGCAACGTCTGCCCTTGATACGGAAACCGAAAGGCAAATCCAAGCGGCATTGGATGAACTGGCAAAAGACCGGACAACGCTTGTCATTGCGCACAGGCTGGCGACCATTCGCAATGCTGACCGGATTGTTGTCGTCACCAAGGATGGAATTGCCGAACAAGGGCGCCATGATGAGCTCCTTACCCGCGGGGGGATTTTTGCAAAACTGCACGAGGCCCAGTACCAATAGTAGATCCGGGCCTGCCTTTTGGTACGGAGTGGTTTTAAAAAATGTTGGTCCCCGCCTGCTGGCATGGTTTATTCCGTGTATATGGCGGGGTTTTTAAAAGAAAAAAACGCAGGCTGTCCGCTGCGCAAAATGGAAGCTTCTTATCGGGCTTTTTTTAAGTGGCGGATATCCGTCTTGACATTTATTAAGTCTTCGAACAAGACATCCATTTTATCATCCAGCCTGGCATAATAGTTGTCGAGGTTGTCCAAATCTTTTTTCATGCCCGCGATATCCTGCTTTACTTCTGCTCTTTCGCTTTTCAGGGAAGCAACATCCTGTTTCAGCACTGCAACATCTTGCTTCAGCTCGGCAACATCTTGTTTTAGCACTGCGACATCCTGTTTCAAACCTGCAACATCCTGCTTTACTTCTGCCATTTCGCTTTTCAGGGAAGCAACATCCTGTTTTAGCACTGTAACATCTTGCTTCAGCTCGGCAACATCCTCTTTCAGTCCGGCGATGTCTGCTTTCATTTCTTTCATCTCTGCCTTCATTGAAAGGACTTCGCCGGACAGTTCTTTGATGGCCGTAAGCAGCATTTCGTTTGTGACTTCTGCCATTTTTCCACCTCCTTTGTCGAATATATGCTCATTCTAAGGGATGATGTCCTTTCCTGCAACTGGCGAAAAGCGAAAAATGGGGCTCTCTATTTCGTGAATTGGGGGCGGATAAATGAAAAATCGGTTCTCTGCCAGCCCAAAAATTTTATTTTTAACAAAATGGCGGCCCACAAACGAACGAATATTAACCTGCAGCAAGAGGAAAATGTTCGTGTTTTCTATTGACTTCTTTTCACTTTCCCGTTACAATCAATCTTGTCAATTCAATATGCAATACCATCGTATATATTCAGGGATATGGCCTGAACGTTTCTACCAAGCTGCCGTAAATAGCTTGACTACGAGGTAATGAGATAGAGTCTGAGGGCAATCGTATAAAAATAGCAACCTTTGCCCCTCCTCATTCCTTAAGTCTGGCGTTTCGGGCGTTTACGTTCGGAACGTTTTTCTGTTATGGCGAATTTGGAAATTCCACAGGAGGGATAAGGCAACATGAAGAACTATTTTGAGTTTGAAAAAATCGGAACAAGTTACCGCCAGGAATTTATTGGCGGACTGACAACCTTTTTGGCTATGGCCTATATTTTGGCCGTAAATCCGCTGACATTGTCGCTTGCCAGCGTAAAGGGACTTCCGGCTTCCATGCATATGGACCAGGGGGCTGTATTTGTGGCCACCGCCATTGCTTCCGCGATCGGTTCAATTGTGATGGGCCTTTTTGGGAAATATCCACTCGCGCTTGCTCCTGGCATGGGATTGAATGCCTTTTTTGCTTATACAGTCGTCCTGAGCTACAAAATTCCTTGGCAGCACGCACTCGCCGCTGTCTTTATTTCCGGCGTTTTCTTCTTTCTGCTCACACTGACGGGCATCCGCGAAAAATTGATCAACGCCATTCCGATCCAGTTAAAACACGCGATCGGTGCAGGCATCGGCCTGTTCATCACGTTTATCGGGCTGAAAGATGCCGGCATTATTGTCGGGGATGATGCAACGTTTGTCGCCTTGGGGGATTTGTCAAAAGGGCCTGTTCTGCTTTCCATTTTCGGGCTTGTGGTCACCGTTATTCTGATGACAAGAGGGATAAAAGGTTCCGTTTTTTACGGCATTATTCTTACAAGTATTGTCGGGATGATTTTTGGATTGTTGAAGGTGCCGCATCAAGTTGTCAGTTCGGTTCCAAGTTTAAGTCCGACGTTCGGCGCGCTGTTCAGTTCATTCGGGGACTCCTCTTTCTGGTCGGCGCAAATGATTGGTGCTATTTTAACGTTTTTCTTTGTCGACTTTTTTGATAATGCCGGAACGCTTGTGGCGGTTGCAAACCAGGCAGGGCTCATGAAAGACAACAAACTGCCGAATGCAGGACGGGCACTTGTGTCAGATTCCATTGCGACCATTATTGGGGCTGTGCTCGGGACTTCGACGACAACTTCCTTTGTCGAGTCTTCGTCAGGGGTTGCCGCAGGGGCAAGAACCGGTTTTGCTTCTCTTGTTACGGCCTGTTTCTTTATTTTATCGATCTTTTTCTTCCCGCTTTTATCAGTCATTACTACCAACGTCACAGCACCGGCGCTCATCATTGTCGGCGTGCTGATGGTATCGAACTTGCGTCATATTGAATGGGATAAATTCGAAATTGCCGTACCGGCTTTCCTTACATTGATTGCCATGCCGCTCACTTATAGCATCGCAACCGGGATTGCCATTGGATTCATCTTTTATCCGATTACGATGATTGTAAAAGGAAGAATCAAAGAAATTCATCCGGTCATGTATTTCTTCTTTGTCGTCTTCTTACTGTATTTTATTTTCTTAAAATAGTGCCCAAAAAACTTGCAGAGCGCGCTCTGCAAGTTTTTTTGTGGCGCTTGAAATTGAAAAACCGGCGCATTTCATTTAAACTAATCATATTGTACTATAGCCGAGGGGGATTGAAATGGAAGCTTTTATCGTTAAAAAAGTTTTAAACAATAATGTACTTGTTGCCTCCCACCCCCGCTATGAAGAAACGGTGTTGATTGGAAAGGGGATTGGTTTTAACCGAAAAAAAGGGGAGCCCATCCCGCAGGCATCCGCTGAAAAAATGTTTGTGCTGAAAAACGAAACAGAACAGGAACAGTATATGAAGCTGATTCCTTCTATTGATAATCAAACCCTTGAAGTGGTCATTTCGGCCATTGAGATGATCCGCAGCCGGGCGGATTCTCCTTTAAATGAACATATCCATGTTGCCTTGACAGACCATATTGCTTTTGCGATCGACCGGATCCGGAAAGGGCTGGCTGTCAAAAATCCGTTCGTTGCCGAAACGAAAATTCTCTATCCGCGCGAATACGAAATTGCCTGCGAAGTAGTGGATTATATCAATGAAGCAACGGACGTCTATTTGCCGGAAGGGGAAGCCGGGTTTATTGCCTTGCACATCCACAGTGCCGTAACGGATAAGCAACTTTCCGAATTAAGCCGGCATTCCCATCTGATCGGGCAGCTCATTTCCACGGTTGAGCATGAATTTAAAATGACTTTTGACAAAGACAGTATTCATTACATGCGCCTTGTCCGCCATTTGCGCTATACGATTGACCGCGTGCTGACGGGGGAAAAAGTGGAGGAGCCCGAGAAATTGAATCATTTTCTGCAACAGGAATACCCGCGGTGTTATAATCTGTCGTGGAAATTGATCAAAATCATGCAACAAGCATTACAAAAACCGGTGTACGATGCAGAAGCCGTTTACCTGACGATGCATCTGCAGCGGATTCAAACCAAAATGGAATCATGAAACGCCATCCTGATCGCGGGCATACATGGCATGCGTGATGAAAGGCTGAATATATGGCAAAACGCCGTGATTTTTCATGCCGGGATGTAGAATGCTTTTTTAATTTTTTTCTTGCAACAGGAAACCTATGGTGCTATAATTTGTCGTGGAAATTGTGAATGGTGCAGCAAACAGTAAAAAACCGGTGTACGATGCAGAAGCTGGTTTTCCGGCATGCGTCTGAAACGGGTTCCATATCAAAAATTAATCAATGGTTATCATAACGTGTTACTGATTCGATCAGGCATGAGTGAAAAAGATGTCGGGAGTGGCAACCGCCATAGTCTTCCCGCTTTTTCCTCATGCCTTTTTATTTTCCTGGGGAGTTGCTGCACGTCTGTTTCCGGAAACCATCATGATATGAGGAGGATTTTGCATGGCAAAGAAAGATTATACGCAGCTTGCCCGCGATATTGTGGCAAATGTCGGAGGGCCTGATAATGTAAAGTCGCTTGTGCACTGTGCCACCCGTTTGCGCTTCCGGTTAAAAGATACAGGCAAGGCAAACAAAGAAGTGCTGGAAGGCTTACCAAATGTACTGACGGCGGTGAATGCAGGCGGACAGTACCAAGTCGTGATCGGGGATGAAGTCGTTCCTGTTTATAACGCCATTATGGACCAGTATCATTTTACGGCTTCCGATGCGGGGGCTGAAAACGATGCGGCTGCAGAAGAAAGCGAAGAAAAAGGCAATATTTTCGACCGCTTTGTGGCAGTGCTTTCCGGTATTTTTACGCCGTTTATCTCCGTCCTGGCTGGTGCTGGCGTTTTAAAAGGCGTTGCCATCCTTTTGGCAAACACCCATATCGTGTCTGAATCATCCGTCTGGTACAGCATCCTGGACGCGCTTGCAACCGGTGTGTTTACATTGCTGCCGATCTTTATTGCGATTACGGCGGCGGATAAGTTTAACACAAACCGGTTTATCTCTGTTGCTCTTGCTGCAGCGATGATTTACCCGCTGACAGACAGCACGATTCCAAAAATCGGCCACATTGCCGGGTACGCCATCAACTTTAAACAGTACGGCGGTGCAGTGATCCCGACCATTTTGGCCATTTGGATGATGAGTTATATTGAAAGATGGTTTAAAAAACATTTACCGGCTGTTGCCCAGCTTGTATTTGTGCCGTTTTTCACATTGCTTGTTGCCGGCGCCCTCACTTTTATCGTCATCGGCCCATTAGGCAATGCGATCGGCATGGGACTTGCTTACGGCTATCAATACTTGTACAGCTTAAGTCCTGCTGTTGCCGGATTTATTCTGGCCGGGTTATTCCAGGTGTTTGTCGTCTTTGGGCTGCACTGGGGGATTTTGCCGATCTCACTGATTAACATTCAAAACTATGGTTATGATACGCTGCTTTCGATGATGTTTGTTGCCGTTTTCGGACAGTTTGGGGCGGTGACAGGCGCGATTTTCAAAGCAAAAAAATCGAAAAACAGGGAAATCGCCGTTTCCGCTGCAATCAGTAACTTCTTCGGCATTACAGAGCCTGCGATATACGGCATCAACTTGAAATATAAAAAAGGTTTTATTTTCGGTTTGGCCGGCAGTGCGATCGGCGGCGCTATTGCTGGTTTTGCCGGTGTAAAAGCTTTTCAGTACACGCCGATTATGAATTTCTTTGAACTTCCGCTGTTTATCGGCAAAGGTTCAAGCGTTGCCATGGAAGCTGTTGCGGGTGTTGCCGCATGGGCGATTGCGTTCGTACTTGTATTGATCTTCGGTTTTAATGAAGAAAACAATGAAAAAATGCTCGCAAACGTACAAATGGGCAAGAAAAGCCTGACGGAAAAGAAAACGGCAGCTGTGGAAAGCAAAATGGAAGCGGAACAAAAAGAACTGCCAAAAGTGGATACAGCCGGCATGGAGCTGAACGAAATTGTCTACAATCCGGTAAAAGGCCGCGTTGTTCCGTTAACCTCTGTAAATGATCCGGTCTTCAGCTCGGAAGCGATGGGAAAAGGGGTTGGCGTTGTGCCGGAAGAAGGAAAAGTGGTCGCTCCATTTGACGGACAAGTATCTGTTGCTTTTCCGACCGGCCATGCATACGGCTTGCAATCCGACCGCGGGGCAGAAGTATTGATCCACGTCGGCATTGATACCGTCAACTTAAACGGGGAACATTTCCATTCCAATGTAAAAGCCGGGGACCGCATCAGGAAGGGTGATGTACTCGGCACCTTTGACCCGGAAAAAATAAAAGAAGCCGGCTATGACACGACAACGATGGTGATCGTAACCAACACGATGGCATATGATGCAGTTGAACAAGCCGCAGTCGACGAAACCTATGCGGACGAAGCTTTGCTGAATCTGTATAAAAAACAGGAAACAGCTGTGAAAACAAACTAATTTTACGGGCAACAGGCTGCCCCTTTTTTAAACAAGAAATCCGCCGGGAAAATCATTTTTCCCGGCGGATTTTCCATTTCCGTCATGTTTTTTCCGAAACAGCGTTTCTTTTAAGAAACCGGCGGAAATGCCGGCTCCTTCTCCGGCCGCCACGGATTCCGCCTGAGAAGCGGGCTGCCTTGTTCTTTCTTTTACTGCGTGCGGCTGAGCCAATGTTTTCCTTCTACGAGCCGGGAAACGAGCATGGCGCTTACCGTGTTTCCGGTTGAGTTTAAAAGTGTGGCCGGGACATCAATAATCGTACTGATTACTGCAATAATCGGCAGCGACTCCGGCGGGAATCCAAAAACGCTTAAAATCAGCATCTCCCCGATCATACCGCCGCTCGGGATCGCCCCCATTACCGCGCCAACAAGAAATGCAACGGCAATGACTGCCAGCATATGGGGCAGGCTTGTCAAATCTTTTCCGAACAAGGTGAACAAAAAAACGATTTTCAGCACGCCGCCAAACACAGAGCCGTCCTTATGCGTGTTCGCACCTAAAGGAATCACTGTTTCTGCGATGTCGGAAGGCACATGCATTTTTTGAACGGTTTCCAAATTAATCGGAATGCAGGCAGCACTTGAACAGGTCGCAATGGCCGTAACAGAAGGGGGGACCGCATTTTTCCAAAACACCTTGATGCCCTCCGTCCCCCCGGCCATAAAGGCATATAAGGTAAAAAAGCCGAAAAAATAAATGATCGTTAAGATCAGGTATAAACCAAACGAACGCGCATATCCTTCCAAAATTTGCGGGCCAAGTGTGCCGATGATGGAAGCAAAGTAACACCCAAGCCCGATTGGCGCATAATACATGATGATTTTAACAAATTTCATCATGACGGCTGTTCCTGATGCCAAAAAAACAGCAACAGGCTTTCCTTTCTCCCCGGCCAATGTGGTAGCCAGGCCGAACAGAACAGAAAAAACAATCAGCTGAAGCATATTCGTTTTGGTAAATAAATTTGGAAAATCAGGCACTGTGAACGTTTGAACAAGTTGTTCGAGAAAAGACGGATGAGTACTATTTTGCCGGCTGCCGTCAGCTTTTGCCATCATTTGTTCTATGGCGGTTGTATCTGTATGCGCAAGCGGCTTGATGATGAAAGTGCCGCCAAAACCAATGATGGCTGCCAAGAGGGAAGTGCCAAGAAATACAAGAATGATGCTTCCTAAAATTTTGCCCAAACGGCCAAGACCGGCCATATTTGCGATGGCAGAAGAAATGCTGAAAAAGACAAGCGGAATAATAACCGTAAACATTAAATTTAAAAATAAATCCCCGAATGGCTTTACAACTTCTGCTTTTGAGCCTGCAACCACGCCCGCAATGCCGCCAATGATGATGGCAGCCAACAATATGGCAGTGGATTTGTAATTGCGAAAAAATGTTTTCAAAATCAACCTCTCCTTAATCGGAAAATGCATCGCTCCTACACGTTTTCATTTTCCACTGATAACAAAAAGAAGTCAATTTGATTTTGCCCAAAAGATCCCCGTGTGTCGGTCTTTTTGTTGGTAATTTGATGGATTGGGTTTGGAAAAAATTTCATGCCAATTTATATTGACTTAGGATAACACGGATGGTATGATAATAAAGCTGACTCGACAGGAACTGATAAATATTGGGAGTCTGATAAAAAAGATGTTGACAGCGAATTGATATTTTGATATAATAATTAAGTCGCTGTTAAGAATAGCAAAGATTGTTCCTTGAAAACTGGACAAAACGAAACGTCAAATTCTTTTTGAGCTTTTATCAAACATCTTTACTGAGAGTTTGATCCTGGCTCAGGACGAACGCTGGCGGCGTGCCTAATACATGCAAGTCGTGCGGACCTTTTAAAAGCTTGCTTTTAAAAGGTTGCTTTTAAAAGGTTAGCGGCGGACGGGTGAGTAACACGTGGGCAACCTGCCTGTAAGATCGGGATAACGCCGGGAAACCGGGGCTAATACCGGATAGTTTTTTCCTCCGCATGGAGGAAAAAGGAAAGACGGCTTCGGCTGTCACTTACAGATGGGCCCGCGGCGCATTAGCTAGTTGGTGGGGTAACGGCTCACCAAGGCAACGATGCGTAGCCGACCTGAGAGGGTGATCGGCCACATTGGGACTGAGACACGGCCCAAACTCCTACGGGAGGCAGCAGTAGGGAATCTTCCGCAATGGACGAAAGTCTGACGGAGCAACGCCGCGTGAGTGAAGAAGGCCTTCGGGTCGTAAAGCTCTGTTGCCGGGGAAGAACAAGTGCCGTTCGAACAGGGCGGTGCCTTGACGGTACCCGGCCAGAAAGCCACGGCTAACTACGTGCCAGCAGCCGCGGTAATACGTAGGTGGCAAGCGTTGTCCGGAATTATTGGGCGTAAAGCGCGCGCAGGCAGCTTCTTAAGTCTGATGTGAAATCTTGCGGCTCAACCGCAAGCGGTCATTGGAAACTGGGAGGCTTGAGTGCAGAAGAGGAGAGTGGAATTCCACGTGTAGCGGTGAAATGCGTAGAGATGTGGAGGAACACCAGTGGCGAAGGCGGCTCTCTGGTCTGTAACTGACGCTGAGGCGCGAAAGCGTGGGGAGCAAACAGGATTAGATACCCTGGTAGTCCACGCCGTAAACGATGAGTGCTAAGTGTTAGAGGGTTTCCGCCCTTTAGTGCTGCAGCTAACGCATTAAGCACTCCGCCTGGGGAGTACGGCCGCAAGGCTGAAACTCAAAGGAATTGACGGGGGCCCGCACAAGCGGTGGAGCATGTGGTTTAATTCGAAGCAACGCGAAGAACCTTACCAGGTCTTGACATCCTCTGACCTCCCTGGAGACAGGGCCTTCCCCTTCGGGGGACAGAGTGACAGGTGGTGCATGGTTGTCGTCAGCTCGTGTCGTGAGATGTTGGGTTAAGTCCCGCAACGAGCGCAACCCTTGACCTTAGTTGCCAGCATTCAGTTGGGCACTCTAAGGTGACTGCCGGTGACAAACCGGAGGAAGGTGGGGATGACGTCAAATCATCATGCCCCTTATGACCTGGGCTACACACGTGCTACAATGGATGGTACAAAGGGCTGCGAGACCGCGAGGTTAAGCCAATCCCAGAAAACCATTCCCAGTTCGGATTGCAGGCTGCAACCCGCCTGCATGAAGCCGGAATCGCTAGTAATCGCGGATCAGCATGCCGCGGTGAATACGTTCCCGGGCCTTGTACACACCGCCCGTCACACCACGAGAGTTTGTAACACCCGAAGTCGGTGAGGTAACCTTTACGGAGCCAGCCGCCGAAGGTGGGACAGATGATTGGGGTGAAGTCGTAACAAGGTAGCCGTATCGGAAGGTGCGGCTGGATCACCTCCTTTCTAAGGGGAAAAGCGTAGGGCGCTTGTTCATCGGCGTACGGATTTCGTAGTCTTCGACTGAGATAAAGGAAACACGATGAGCCTTAAAGGCGAATCGATGTTGACTTATCGTAGGGAGAAGACGTAGAAATACGCTAGCCGATAGCGCCCGGAGCTAGACAGAAAAGGAAAACTTCGTTTTCCAAAATCAAGTTTGGCGTTTCCGTTTTGTTCAGTTTTGAAGGTTCAATCCTTCAACATGTGTTCTTTGAAAACCGGATAGGAGAAACAAACCAAGTAAACCGAGAATCGCTTATTTTTGGATTTAAACCTTTTTATGGTTAAGTTAGAAAGGGCGCACGGTGAATGCCTTGGCACTAGGAGCCGATGAAGGACGGTACAAACACCGATATGCTCCGGGGAGCTGTACGTAAGCTTTGATCCGGAGATTTCCGAATGGGGAAACCCCCTGTCTTTAATCGGACAGGATTCCTGCCTGAATCCATAGGGCAGGAAGGGCACACCCGGGGAACTGAAACATCTCAGTACCCGGAGGAAGAGAAAGCAATTGCGATTTCCCAAGTAGCGGCGAGCGAACAGGAAACAGCCCAAACCGGAAGGCTTGCCTTCCGGGGTTGTAGGACACTCATATGGGAGTTACAAAAGAACGGGGTAAGTGAAGCGACCTGGAAAGGCCTGCCGGAGAAGGTAAAAGCCCTGTAACTGAAACTTCGTTCTCTCCCGAGTGGATCCTGAGTACGGCGGGACACGAGGAATCCCGCCGGAATCCGGGAGGACCATCTCCCAAGGCTAAATACTCCCTAGTGACCGATAGTGAACCAGTACCGTGAGGGAAAGGTGAAAAGCACCCCGGGAGGGGAGTGAAAGAGATCCTGAAACCGTGTGCCTACAAGTAGTCAGAGCCCGTTAACGGGTGATGGCGTGCCTTTTGTAGAATGAACCGGCGAGTTACGGTCTCATGCAAGGTTAAGCTGAAGAAGCGGAGCCGCAGCGAAAGCGAGTCTGAACAGGGCGAAAGAGTATGAGGCCGCAGACCCGAAACCAGGTGATCTACCCATGTCCAGGGTGAAGGCAAGGTAACACTTGCTGGAGGCCCGAACCCACGCACGTTGAAAAGTGCGGGGATGAGGTGTGGGTAGCGGAGAAATTCCAATCGAACTTGGAGATAGCTGGTTCTCTCCGAAATAGCTTTAGGGATAGCCTCAAGCGGAGAGTTTTGGAGGTAGAGCACTGTTTGGACGAGGGGCCCTCATCGGGTTACCGAATTCAGACAAACTCCGAATGCCAAAAACTTATGCTTGGGAGTCAGACTGTGAGTGATAAGATCCATGGTCGAAAGGGAAACAGCCCGGACCGCCAGCTAAGGTCCCAAAGTATACGTTAAGTGGAAAAGGATGTGGCGTTGCTTAGACAACCAGGATGTTGGCTTAGAAGCAGCCATCATTCAAAGAGTGCGTAATAGCTCACTGGTCGAGTGACGCTGCGCCGAAAATGTACCGGGGCTAAACGTATCACCGAAGCTGCGGATGGACACCGTTTGGTGTCCGTGGTAGGAGAGCGTTCTAAGGGCGTTGAAGCCGGACCGGAAGGACCGGTGGAGCGCTTAGAAGTGAGAATGCCGGTATGAGTAGCGAAAGAAGGGTGAGAATCCCTTCCACCGAATGCCTAAGGTTTCCTGAGGAAGGCTCGTCCGCTCAGGGTTAGTCGGGGCCTAAGCCGAGGCCGAAAGGCGTAGGCGATGGACAACAGGTTGATATTCCTGTACCGCCTCTTCACCGTTTGAACGATGGGGGGACGCAGGAGGATAGGGCAAGCGCGACACTGGTTGATCGCGTCCAAGCAGTTAGGCCGGTGCGGAGGCAAATCCTTCGCGCCAAGGCGGAGCTGTGATGGCGAGGGAAATTTTAGTACCGAAGTTCCTGATTCCACACTGCCAAGAAAAGCCTCTAGTGAGGTGAAAGGCGCCCGTACCGCAAACCGACACAGGTAGGCGAGGAGAGAATCCTAAGGTGAGCGAGAGAACTCTCGTTAAGGAACTCGGCAAAATGACCCCGTAACTTCGGGAGAAGGGGTGCTTTTTGGGGTGTATGCCCCGGGAAGCCGCAGTGAATAGGCCCAGGCGACTGTTTAGCAAAAACACAGGTCTCTGCGAAGCCGCAAGGCGAAGTATAGGGGCTGACACCTGCCCGGTGCTGGAAGGTTAAGGAGAGGGGTTAGCCGTAAGGCGAAGCTCTGAACTGAAGCCCCAGTAAACGGCGGCCGTAACTATAACGGTCCTAAGGTAGCGAAATTCCTTGTCAGGTAAGTTCTGACCCGCACGAAAGGTGTAACGATCTGGGCACTGTCTCAACGAGAGACTCGGTGAAATTATAGTACCTGTGAAGATGCAGGTTACCCGCGACAGGACGGAAAGACCCCATGGAGCTTTACTGCAGCCTGATATTGAATTTTGGTACAGCTTGTACAGGATAGGTAGGAGCCTTGGAAACCGGAGCGCCAGCTTCGGCGGAGGCATCGGTGGGATACTACCCTGGCTGTATTGAAATTCTAACCCGCACCCCTTACCGGGGTGGGAGACAGTGTCAGGCAGGCAGTTTGACTGGGGCGGTCGCCTCCTAAAAGGTAACGGAGGCGCCCAAAGGTTCCCTCAGAATGGTTGGAAATCATTCGCAGAGTGTAAAGGCATAAGGGAGCTTGACTGCGAGACTTACAAGTCGGGCAGGGACGAAAGTCGGGCTTAGTGATCCGGTGGTTCCGCATGGAAGGGCCATCGCTCAACGGATAAAAGCTACCCTGGGGATAACAGGCTGATCTCCCCCAAGAGTCCACATCGACGGGGAGGTTTGGCACCTCGATGTCGGCTCATCGCATCCTGGGGCTGTAGTCGGTCCCAAGGGTTGGGCTGTTCGCCCATTAAAGCGGTACGCGAGCTGGGTTCAGAACGTCGTGAGACAGTTCGGTCCCTATCCGTCGCGGGCGCAGGAAATTTGAGAGGAGCTGTCCTTAGTACGAGAGGACCGGGATGGACGCACCGCTGGTGTACCAGTTGTCTTGCCAAAGGCATCGCTGGGTAGCTATGTGCGGAAGGGATAAGTGCTGAAAGCATCTAAGCATGAAGCCCCCCTCAAGATGAGATTTCCCACAGTTTATACTGGTAAGATCCCTGAAAGATGATCAGGTTGATAGGTCCGGGGTGGAAGCGCGGCGACGCGTGGAGCTGACGGATACTAATCGATCGAGGACTTAACCACGAAAAGCGGAAGCGCCTTGGTCATCGGCGTACGGATTTCGGAGCTTTCGACTGAGATAAAGGAAACACGGCGAGCCCCTAAAGGCGAGCCGATGTTGACTTATCGTAGGGAGAAAGCGCAGAAATACGCTAGCCGATAGGCGCTGGAGCTAGACAATTCTCAAAGTTAGAAACCAAAGCTATTCTCAGTTTACAGTTTTTTCTCCCATCCGGTTTTCAGGGAACACATCCCAAAATTATACTGGTCCGGTGATGATGGCGGAAAGGTCACACCCGTTTCCATCCCGAACACGGAAGTTAAGCTTTCCAGCGCCGATGGTAGTTGGGGGTTTCCCCCTGCGAGAGTAGGACGTTGCCGGGCCAAATAAAAAAACGTAGACAAATCGTCTGCGTTTTTTTATTTGCTTTTTCTAAATCCGCGAACAAATTTTTCTAACCATCAGCGGATACAGAAAGAGTGCCCATAGGCGTATTTTAAAAAGGCAGGGAATATCCCTGCCTTTTATAACATGGTTACTTTTCTTCCTTCCCCGGTATAATGCAGCTTCCATCTGCACAGGCAACGTCTTCTTCGGTGGACAGGTCTTGCAGCACCGGTGCTGCGGCTTCTTCCTGCCATACTTTCTGAAGGGCGCTTGTAAAGGTTTCGAGCGGCTGGGCGCCGGAGATGGCGTATTTTTGGTTGAGAATAAAAAACGGGACGCCGGTGATGCCGTATTGCTGTGCGATGGCTTCATCTACGCGTACATCATTTAAGTGGGCGTTCGGGTCACGAAGCACTTCCAAAGTTTTTTCCCGGCTGAGACCTGCAGATTCGGCGATCGTGGCAAGTGTTTCGTGGTCACCGATATATGCGCCGTCTGTAAAATAGGCGTGGAACAGTTTTTCGGCGAGTTCCGCTCCTTTGCCTTCAGCCGCGGCAAATTTTTCAAGGCGGTGTGCATCCAGCGTGTTTGTCGGCTTCATGTTGTCAAAATCATAACGAAGCCCGACCGTTGCCGCCTGTTCACCGATGCCGTGGTTTGCCTGTTTTGCTTCTTCCATGCTGATGCCGTATTTTTCGGCAATCGCTTCATGGATATTTTTTCCAATGCCTTTTTCAGCAGCAGGGTCAAGTTCAAAAGCTTTAAATTCAACTTCCACCTGGTCCCGGTGCGGAAATTGTGCCAGTGCCATTTCCAAACGCCGTTTTCCAATATAGCAAAATGGACAGACAAAGTCAGACCACACTTCAATTTTCATATGAACACCCCATTTCTTTCGATTACCCCCTATCGTATCACAAAAAAGTTTTATCATAAAAAATCATGCTTATGGACACGTTTACTTTGCTCCGGCCGTGATATGATGGAAAAGAAGCAAAATGAATGTGTGATGAGGAGGGGGAAAATCATTGCTCCACAATAGTATTGTCACGGTACTGATTATTTTTGTTGTTAATATTATCTATGTATCCTTTTCGACAACGAGGATGATTCTAACGTTAAAAGGATACCGGTATATTGCCGCTTTTGTCAGCATGGTTGAAATTATCGTGTATATCATCGGTCTCGGGCTTGTTCTTGACAATCTGAATAAGATCCAAAACATTATTGCGTATGCGGCCGGTTACGGAATCGGTGTTATGGTGGGGATGAAAATTGAAGAAAAACTGGCGCTCGGCTATATTACGGTCAATGTCATTACAACAGGGGCAAATCTAGATTTGGCAAAAAAATTGCGGGAAAGCGGCTACGGCGTGACTACATGGGATGCGCACGGGCTTGAAGGGGATCGGATTGCCCTCCAGGTTTTGACGCCGAGGAAATATGAGCTGAAATTATACCAAGCGATAAAGACGATTGATCCAAAGGCCTTTATCATTGCATACGAGCCGAAAACCATTTACGGCGGTTTTTGGGTAAAAGCGGTGAAGAAAGGAAAATTGAACAAATGAAAAAACAGTTTGAAGTGTTTGAAAATGAGACCATTGCGGACTGTCTGGCAAGAATGGAAAAAGAAGGCTTCCAACCGGTCAGAAGAATCGAAAAGCCGGTGTTCCGGGAAGTCAAGAAAAACGGCAAGAAAGAATATGAGCCGGTCACGAGAAAAATTATTTTTGAAGGAAGAAAAACAAGTTCAGACCCGAACATTCCCGACCTGTAAAACATGAATTATTCGTTGACAGCAACAACTCTCCCTGTTAAGATAAAAATACAAAGTGAATATGACCCTCATATATAATGGGAATACGGCCCATACGTCTCTACCCGGTTACCGTAAATAATCGGACTATGAGGGAAAGCGGAAGTTGGGAATCACAAGGTTTTCCATGCTTATTTGTGCTGCACCCGGATGGACTGCTTTCTCTCTAAAAAAGAGCGGGCAGATCTGTCCGGGTTTTTTTTGTACATAAATAGGGGAGGGATGCAGGTGGCAGTTGAAGTTGGCATCATTATGGGCAGCATTTCAGACTGGGAAACGATGAAACATGCATGCGGCGTGCTGGATGAATTGAACGTGCCTTACGAGAAAAAAGTCGTCTCTGCACACCGGACGCCGGATCTGATGTTTCAATATGCGGAACAGGCAAGAAGCAGGGGCGTAAAAGTCATCATTGCGGGAGCAGGCGGCGCGGCTCATTTGCCGGGGATGGTCGCAGCAAAAACGACGTTGCCAGTCATCGGCGTGCCGGTCCAGTCGAAAGCGTTGAACGGCCTTGACTCTTTGCTTTCAATCGTGCAAATGCCGGGCGGTGTCCCGGTTGCAACGGTCGCGATCGGAAAAGCGGGCGCAACGAATGCCGGACTGCTTGCCGCCCAAATTTTATCCATAACAAACGAACATATTGCCAAAAGGCTTGAACAAAGGCGGGAAAGACTTTCGAAAAACGTATATGAAAGCAGTGATCAACTTGAACAGGAAAATGATTAAACCGGGGAGTACAATCGGCATCATCGGCGGTGGCCAACTCGGGAGAATGATGGCCCTTGCCGCAAAAGAGGCAGGTTTCCGGATCATTGTCCTTGATCCTGTGCCGGATTGCCCGTGTGCGCAGGTAGCGGACGGGCAAATCACGGCGCCATATGATGATGAAGCGGCATTGCGGGCGCTCGGGGAACGATGCGATGTGCTCACCTACGAATTTGAAAATATCGATTATGAAACATTGAAAAAGGCCACCGGATTTGCCCATGTCCCACAAGGAGCGGAGCTGATCCGGATCACGCAGGACCGTATTTTTGAAAAAGAAGCGGTTGCAAAAGCAGGCGTCCGAGTTGCGCCGTACCGCGTCGTTGAAAACGCGGCGGATTTGAAAGAAGCTGTTGCGGAAATTGGCTATCCATGTATTTTAAAAACGGCGCGTGGCGGTTATGATGGAAAAGGGCAGATCACGCTTCGGCATGAAGGGGATCTTAAGGAAACGGATCCGCTTCTTGCCCACGGCGCATGTGTCCTTGAAAAAATGATTCCATTTACAAAGGAACTTTCTGTCATCATCACCCGGAACGAAGCAGGGGAAACGAGCCTTTTTCCGGTAGTTGAAAATATTCATCACAACCATATTTTGCATCAAACAATCGCGCCGGCACGGGTGGAAAATACGGTGAAAAAAGAGGCGGAGCAACTCGCCCTAAAGGTGGCAGAGCGGCTTCATTTAACCGGTACGCTTGCAGTCGAAATGTTTTTAGAAGCGGACGGTACGCTTTATGTCAATGAACTGGCACCGCGCCCGCATAATTCCGGACATTACTCAATTGAAGCCTGTTCGATTTCGCAGTTTGGCCAGCATATCCGCGCGATCTGCAACTGGCCGCTCCGCAAAGTGGAACTTTTAAAACCGGCTGTCATGGTCAATCTGCTCGGCCAGCACGTCGAAAGGGCGCTTACGCAAATTCCTTACCAGCCGGAGTGGTCGGTCCATCTTTACGGCAAAAAAGAAGCGAAATTCCAGCGGAAGATGGGCCATATTACAGTGCTGACAGAGGAAATCGAAGAGACTTTGCTTTCCCTTGAACAATCCGGTGTATGGCAGGATGTACAGAAACGATCGGAGGCAGCAGTGAATGATTGAACGCTATACAAGGCCTGAAATGGGCGCCATCTGGACAGACGAAAATAAATACAAAGCATGGCTTGAAGTGGAAATCCTTGCCTGTGAAGCATGGGCGGAGCTTGGGGAAATCCCGAAAGCAGATGTGCAAAAAATCCGTGAAAATGCCAGATTTGATGTTGAAAGAATTTTAGAAATTGAGCAGGAAACGCGCCACGATGTTGTCGCTTTTACAAGGGCCGTTTCGGAGTCGCTCGGCGAAGAAAGAAAATGGGTGCATTACGGGCTGACGTCCACGGATGTGGTCGATACGGCGCTTTCTTATTTGATCAAACAGGCAAATGAAATCATTGAAAAAGACCTTGAACGTTTTATTGAAATTTTAAAGCAAAAAGCAATTGAACATAAATACACCGTCATGATGGGCCGTACCCACGGCGTCCATGCCGAACCGACCACTTTTGGCCTGAAAATGGCGCTCTGGCACGAAGAAATGAAACGGAATCTCGAACGCTTCAGGCAAGCGGCGGACGGCATCCGTTACGGGAAATTAAGCGGTGCTGTCGGGACATATGCCAACATCGACCCGTTCGTTGAGCAGTATGTCTGCGAAAAACTCGGCTTAAAGCCGGCGCCAATTTCCACACAAACGCTGCAACGCGACCGCCACGCTTATTACATCGCGACCTTGTCTTTGATTGCGACATCGATTGAAAAATTTGCTACGGAAATCAGGGGGCTGCAAAAAAGCGAAACCCGTGAAGTGGAAGAGTTTTTCAGCAAAGGGCAGAAAGGATCGTCCGCGATGCCGCATAAACGCAACCCGATCGGTTCGGAAAATATGACCGGGATGGCGCGGGTGCTGCGCGGCTATATGGTAACGGCGTATGAAAATGTCTCCCTTTGGCATGAGCGCGACATCTCGCATTCTTCCGCGGAACGGATTATTTTGCCGGATGCAACGATTGCTATTAATTATATGCTGAACCGGTTCGGCAATATTGTGAAAAACCTGACCGTCTTCCCGGAAAATATGAAACGGAACATGGACAAAACGCTCGGTCTCATTTATTCACAGCGGGTTTTGCTTGCTTTGATTGATAAAGGCATGTCCCGTGAAGCGGCATACGATACGGTGCAGCCAAAAGCGATGGAGTCGTGGGAGAAACAGGTACCGTTTAAGGAACTGTTGAAAAAAGACCCGGCCATCCAAAGCAGGCTCACGGAAGCGGAACTCGAGGCATGCTTTGACTACCATTATCATTTGAAACATGTCGATACGATTTTTGACCGTCTCGGGTTGAACTGAACCGGGGCGGCCGGGTGAATCCAGCCCGGCTGTCCCGGAAAATAAAAAGCGGCTGCAAAATTTGCAGCAGGCTTAAGGAGGCAGGCGCATGCTTGTATACGAGGGGAAAGCAAAACGGTTGTATGAAACAGAGGATCCGGATGTATTGCGCGTTGAGTATAAAGACTCGGCCACCGCGTTTAATGGCGTGAAAAAAGCGGAGATTGAAGGAAAAGGGCAGCTGAACAATGAGATTTCCAGCCTGATCTTTAAGCGGCTTGCGGAAAAAGGGGTCAAGAGCCATTTTATCCGTAAAATATCGGAACGCGAACAGCTTGTGCGCCGGGTGGAGATCATCCCGCTTGAAGTAGTCGTCCGCAATGTCGTGGCGGGCAGCCTTGCAAAGCGCCTCGGGCTTGAAGAAGGAACGCCGGCCGGGCAGCCGGTTGTCGAATTTTATTATAAAAAGGATGAACTCGGCGACCCGCTCATTACAGAAGACCATGTACGGCTTTTAGGGATTGCAAGTTCGGAAGATTTGCAGTTTTTAAGAAAACAGGCACTGGCTGTAAATGAGAGCCTAAAGGCGCTGTTTGCCGAAATCGGCGTCCGCCTTGTGGATTTCAAACTCGAGTTCGGACGCGGACGTGACGGGGCGATCCTGTTGGCTGATGAAATTTCCCCGGATACGTGCAGGCTCTGGGACCGGGCAACGAATGAAAAGTTGGATAAAGATGTGTTCCGCCGGGATTTGGGCAGTTTAACGGAAGTTTACCAGGAAATCTTAAATCGCTTGAGAGGAGATATTTCGCATGTATAAAGTGAAAGTCTATGTCACCTTGCGCGAAGGCATCCTTGATCCACAAGGGGTTGCCATCAAACAGTCGCTTGCCCAGCTCGGCTACAGCGAAGTGCAGGACGTGCGGGCCGGAAAATATTTGGAGCTGCTTATAGAAAAAACGGACCGGGACCTGGATGACGTCATCCGGGAAGTGTGCGGGCGGGTGCTCTCAAATCCTGTCATCGAAGACTACCGCTATGAAATTGAGGAGTGTGTTGCGCCGTGAAGTTTGCATGTCTTGTTTTTCCGGGATCGAACTGTGACACCGATATGTTTCATGCGATTCAAGATGCACTTGGTGAAGAAGCGGCATACGTCCGCCATGATGCGGATTGTTTAGATGGATTTGACGGGATCCTCCTGCCGGGCGGTTTTTCGTACGGCGACTATTTGCGGACAGGCGCGATCGCACGCTTTTCGCCGGTTATGCAGGCTGTTCAAAGAGCTGCTGAAGAAGGCAAACCGGTGCTCGGCGTCTGCAACGGGTTTCAAATTCTGCTTGAAGCCGGCCTTTTGCCAGGGGCCATGCTCCGGAACGCAGGCTTGAAATTCGTCTGCAAAACGGTACCGCTTGTGGTCGAAAATGCCGTAACGATGTTTACTTCCCTGTATGAACATGGGGAAACGATCCGGATTCCAGTTGCCCACGGGGAAGGGAACTATACTTGTGATAAAGAAACGCTCGAAAAGCTGAAAGAAAATAGGCAAATTGTGTTCACGTACGGGGAAAATCCTAACGGGAGTATTGCCAATATTGCGGGAATTATGAACGAACAAGGTAATGTACTCGGGATGATGCCCCATCCGGAACGGGCCGTTGAGACATTACTCGGAAGCACGGACGGCTTGAAGCTGTTCAAATCCATTGTGAAAAACTGGAGGGAATCCCATGCCGTTATTGCTTGAACCAGGACCGGCCGAAATCAAGAGCCAAAAGATTTACCGTGAAATCGGGCTGACAGACGAAGAATTCGCACGGGTCGAAGCGATTCTCGGCCGGACGCCGAATTATACCGAAACAGGGCTGTTTGCCGTCATGTGGTCGGAACATTGCAGCTATAAAAATTCTAAGCCGGTCTTAAAAAAGTTTCCGGTAAAAGGCGAACGCGTTCTCCAGGGGCCCGGGGAAGGCGCCGGCATCATCGATATCGGCGACGGGCTGGCGGTTGTTTTTAAAATTGAAAGCCATAACCACCCGTCTGCGATTGAACCGTACCAGGGCGCGGCAACGGGTGTCGGCGGGATTATCCGCGATGTGTTTTCGATGGGGGCAAGGCCGGTTGCGCTCCTCAATTCGCTCCGTTTCGGCGAACTCGATTCTCCGCGGGTGAAACATCTTTTCAAAGAAGTCGTTGCCGGAATTGCGGGCTACGGCAATTGCATCGGCATTCCGACAGTCGGCGGAGAAGTGGCATTTGACCCGTGTTATGACGGCAATCCGCTCGTCAACGCGATGTGCGTCGGCCTGATCGAACATAAAGACATTCAAAAAGGGCAGGCGCGCGGCATCGGCAACACGGTCATGTATGTCGGCGCAAAAACAGGAAGGGATGGCATCCACGGCGCCACTTTTGCCTCCGGGCAGCTCAGCGAAGATTCGGATGAAAAGCGTCCGGCAGTCCAGGTTGGCGATCCGTTTATGGAAAAACTGCTCCTTGAAGCCTGCCTCGAACTTGTCCGCCATGATGCGCTCGTCGGCATCCAGGATATGGGGGCGGCCGGGCTCATCAGCTCCTCTTCCGAAATGGCCAGCAAGGCGGGCGTCGGGCTTGTGATGAATCTTGACCGCATTCCGCAACGCGAAACCGGGATGACACCATACGAAATGATGCTCTCCGAATCGCAGGAACGGATGCTGATTGTCGTAAAAAAGGGCCGGGAACCGGAAATCATCCGCCTTTTTCAAAAATACGGGCTCGATGCTGTTGCCATCGGAACGGTAACCGATGATAAAAGGCTGAAACTGTACCACCACGGCGAACTTGTCGCAGATGTGCCGGCCGATGCGCTTGCAGAGGATGCGCCCGTCTACCATAAACCGTCCAAAGAGCCGGCTTACTTTGCGGCCTATCAGGTGATGAAACCGCAAATTCCGGCGGTGGAAAATCTTCAGGAAACCTTTTTCCAATTGCTCAAACAGCCAACCATTGCCAGCAAAGAATGGGTGTATGAACAGTACGACTATCAGGTGCGGACGAACACGGTGGTCATGCCGGGATCAGATGCAGCCGTCATCCGGATACGCGGGACAAGAAAAGCGCTCGCGATGACAACGGACTGCAACGCCCGCTACGTCTATTTGGATCCGGAAACGGGCGGGAAAATCGCAGTGGCGGAAGCGGCGCGCAACATTGTCTGTTCCGGGGCCCAGCCGCTTGGCGTGACAGACTGCCTGAACTTCGGCGCACCGGAAAAACCGGAAATTTTCTGGCAGCTCGAAAAGGCAGCAGACGGCATGAGCGAAGCGTGCCGCGCGCTTGAAACACCGGTCATTGGCGGCAATGTCTCACTGTACAATGAAACATTGCAAAAAACAGGAAATGGGGAAGTGTCCGTACAGGCCGTGTATCCGACACCGATTGTCGGCATGGTCGGGCTTCTCGAAGACATTACTCATGCGACCACGCAGACATTTAAACAGGCTGGTGACCTCATTTATCTAATCGGGGAAGCAAAACCGGAATTCGGTGGCAGCGAACTGCAAAAGCTTACAGACGGCCAAATTTCCGGAAAACCGCCGGCACTCGATTTGGAAACCGAAGCCCGGCGAGAGCACCAACTGCTTGCTGCGATCCAGTCCGGCCTTGTGCAAAGCGCCCATGACGTCTCAGAAGGCGGTTTTGCACCGGCACTCGCCGAATGCCTGTTTGGGACGGAAAATTTGGGGGCCCATGTCGTTTTAAAAGGCAACCCGGTTACGGCGTTATTCAGCGAAACCCAGTCACGATTTATTGTGTCAGTGAAAAAAGAGCACCAGCAGGTTTTTCAAAATTTGGTGAATGAGGCTGTTTGGATAGGCCATGTCACGGATGATAAGCAAATGACCATCAAAGGGGAAAACGGGGAGACGTGGATTCTGGCGGATACAGCGGAATGTGAAACGGCTTGGAAAGGAGCCTTAAGATGCTTGCTGAAATAAAGGGATTAAATGAGGAATGCGGGATTTTCGCGGTATGGGGCCACAAAGATGCAGCGCAACTTGCCTATTACGGGCTCCACAGCCTGCAGCACAGGGGGCAAGAAGGTGCGGGTATCGTAGTCAAACAAAACGGGCGCCTCATTGGCAAAAAAGGGGAAGGGCTTGTGACGGAAGTATTTTCAGCCCAGTCTTTTGCCGGGCTTGACGGGGATGCAGCCCTCGGGCATGTCCGCTATGCAACAGCGGGTGGTGGCGGGATTGAAAATGTCCAGCCGCTTCTGTTCCATTCGCAAAACGGCAGCCTTGCGCTTGCGCATAATGGCAATCTCGTCAACGCGCATACATTGAAGCACCAGCTTGAAATGCAGGGCAGCATTTTCCAGACGACATCCGATACAGAGGTGCTCGCCCATTTAATGAAAAGAAGCGGCTACCGTACCATGAAAGAACAGATGAAAAGCGCGCTTACGATGCTAAAGGGGGCGTATGCATTTGCTGTTATGACTGAAGATGAGCTGCTCGTCGCCCTTGACCCAAACGGTTTGCGCCCACTTTCACTCGGACAAATCGGCGACGCTTACTGCGTTGCGTCGGAAACATGCGCGCTTGATATTGTCGGGGCTGAGTTTATCCGCGATATCCGTCCTGGTGAACTCGTATCGATCAGCAGCCGCGGCATTGAGTCGGAGCAGTATGCGTATGCTGCGAATCCGGCCATTTGTACAATGGAATATGTCTATTTTTCCCGGCCGGACAGCAATATCCACGGCATCAACGTTCATGCCGCACGCAAAAATATGGGGAGAAGGCTTGCGATCCAGGCGGGCATTGACGCGGATGTCGTAACCGGCGTGCCCGATTCAAGCATTTCGGCGGCGATCGGTTACGCGGAACAATCCGGCATCCCCTATGAAATGGGCCTGATCAAAAACCGCTATGTCGGGCGCACGTTCATCCAGCCGTCGCAGTCGCTGCGCGAACAGGGCGTGAAAATGAAACTGTCGCCGGTGCGCGCTATCGTCGAAGGAAAGCGGGTGGTCATGGTCGATGATTCGATCGTGCGCGGAACGACAAGCAAACGGATCGTCACCATGCTCCGCGATGCCGGGGCAACGGAAGTGCATGTATGCATCAGCTCGCCGCCGATGAAACATCCGTGTTTTTACGGCATTGACACATCGACGCATGAAGAACTGATCGCAGCCCGCCACAGCGTGGAGGAAATCCGCCAGATGATCGGCGCGGACACCCTCACTTTTTTGACGGTGGACAATATGCTCGAAGCAATTGGCAGGCCGGCCATTAATGAAACATGCGGCCAGTGCCTCGCCTGTTTTACCGGCAAGTATCCGACGGAAATCTATCCGGATACGGTACTGCCACATGAAAAAGAACTGATTCAAAAATAGCAATTAACGGAGGATTCCTATGGCAAACACATACCGGGATGCTGGCGTCGACATCGAAGCAGGCTATGAAGCGGTCAAACGGATGGGAAAGCATGTGGCGCGGACAAACCGGGCGGGGGCAATCGGTGCACTCGGCGGATTTGGCGGCATGTTTGACTTATCCGCGCTCCATTACGAGAAGCCCGTGCTTGTTTCCGGAACGGACGGCGTCGGCACGAAACTGAAACTTGCCTTTTTAACAAATAAGCATGATACGATCGGCATCGATTGTGTCGCCATGTGCGTCAATGACATCATTGTCCAGGGAGCGGAACCGCTTTTTTTCCTCGATTATATCGGTTGCGGCAGCCAGAACCCGGAAACGATTGAGCAAATTGTAAAAGGCGTGGCTGAAGGATGTGTGCAGGCAGGGTGCGCACTCGTCGGCGGAGAAACGGCGGAAATGCCGGATATGTATGAACAAGGCGAATACGATTTGGCGGGATTTGCGGTTGGTGCATGTGAAAAAGATGCGCTTGTCACGGGTAACACCGCACCCGGAGATGTTTTAATCGGTCTTGCCTCAAGTGGCATTCACAGTAACGGCTATTCGCTGATCCGGAAAATTTTTTTCAAAGACCATGCGATGACCGTTGATACGATTTTGCCGGAACTGGGCCGGCCGCTTGGGGAAGTGCTGTTAACCCCGACCAAAATTTACGTCAAATCGGTGCTTTCCGCGTTGAAAAAATTTGAGGTTAAAGGAATGGCACATGTAACAGGCGGCGGGTTTTATGAAAATATTCCGCGCATGCACAGAGACGGGCTCGGTGTTGAAATCAGCCTCGGTTCATGGCCGGTCCCACCCGTTTTTTCCGCTGTGGCATCTTACGGTAACGTCAGCCGCGATGAGATGTTTCACGTTTTTAACATGGGAATCGGGTTTGTCCTCGCGGTGAAGGCGGAAGAGGCACAGGCCGCTGTTTCCTTTTTCAACCAGTCCGGGGAACAAGCTTTCATCATCGGCCATGTTACAAATACGGCGGGTGTCCGTTTTGCAGCAGGGAGCAGAGGCAATGCATAAAATGGCTGTTTTTGCATCGGGCAGCGGCACCAATTTCCAGGCGATTTGTGATGCAGTCAAAAAAGGGGAACTTGATGCCGCGATTGAACTGCTGGTATGTGACCGTGAAGATGCGTATGTCATCCGCCGGGCAGCACAGGAAAACATCCCGGCGTTTGTGTTCAATCCGAAAACGTATCCGGATAAGCGGGCGTATGAGCAGGAAATTTTGGCGCAGTTACAGAAAAAACAGATTGAATGGATCATCCTGGCCGGCTATATGCGGCTGATCGGGCCGGTGCTCCTGAATCAGTATCCACGGAAAATCATCAATATCCATCCGTCGTTGCTGCCGGCTCTCCCGGGAAAAAATGCGATCGGGCAGGCGCTTGCGGCAGGCGTGAAAATAACGGGCGTAACCGTTCATTATGTCGATGAAGGCATGGATACCGGGCCGATTATTGCACAGGCGGCTGTCCCTGTGCTTGACGGGGACACATACGAAACACTGGCGGCAAGAATTCATCAGACAGAGCATATGCTGTATCCGGATGTGCTCAGGAAGCTAGTGGAAAATCAAACCAACATGGAGGTTTTACCAGAATGAAAAGAGCATTAATCAGTGTATCGGATAAAACAGGGGTAACGGCATTTGCACAAAGTTTGAGCGGGCTCGGCTTTGAAATTCTCTCAACCGGCGGCACGAAAAAAGCGCTGGAAGAAGCCGGCGTGCCTGTTACGGGGGTGGAAGAGGTAACAGGTTTCCCGGAAATTTTGGAAGGCAGGGTAAAAACGCTCCATCCAAATATCCACGGCGGGCTTTTGGCAAAACGGACGCCGGACCATGAACAGCAAATCGCAGCGCACGGGATCAAACCGATTGACCTTGTCTGTGTCAACCTTTATCCGTTCCGAGAGACGATTGCAAAGGCGGATGTCACGGAAGAAGAGGCCATTGAAAATATTGATATCGGCGGACCGTCAATGCTGCGTGCGGCTGCAAAAAATTTCGAATATGTCACCGTTGTTACGGACGCAGGGGACTACGGCAAAGTGATTGACGAAATCAAAACGCACGGCGATGTGACGAAAGATACGAAAAAAGCGTTGGCTGCAAAAGTTTTCCGCCATACAGCAGCGTATGACGCCATGATTGCCGATTATATGACAACGCTTGTTGGCGAAGAGGCCCCGGAGAATGTCACTTTTACATATGAGCTCAAGCAAACGCTCCGTTACGGGGAAAACCCGCACCAAAAAGCAAGCTTTTATATTAACCCGCTTGGTTCGCCGTTTTCGATTGCGCATGCAAGGCAGCTGCACGGCAAAGCATTATCGTACAATAATATCCGCGATGCAGATGCCGCCCTGCAGATCGTAAAAGATTTCAAGGAACCGGCAGCTGTAGCCGTAAAGCATATGAATCCGTGCGGCATCGGGGTCGGAGATTCGGCGCTTGAAGCGTATAAAAAAGCGTACGAGGCAGATTCGAAATCGATTTTCGGCGGCATCGTCGCATTCAACCGGCCTGTTGACCCGGAAACGGCCAAGCTGCTACATGAAATTTTTCTCGAAATTGTAATTGCCCCGTCGTTTGCGGACGAAGCGTTTGACATTTTGGCAAGCAAGAAAAATATCCGCCTTTTGACTGTGCCTTTTACGGAAGCGCACAAACCGGAAAAAATCATTACTTCCGTAGAAGGCGGGCTGCTGATCCAGGATCAGGACACCTATACTTTAGATGAAGCCCAAGTGAAAACTGTCACAAAACGTGAGCCGACAGAACAGGAATGGAAGGCTTTAAAACTGGCCTGGAAAGTGGTAAAACATGTGAAATCAAATGCGATTGTGGTGACGGATACTGAAAAAACGCTTGGCATCGGCGCCGGGCAGATGAACCGCGTTGGCGCGGCAGAAATTGCGTTGGCCCAGGCCGGCGAAAAAGCAAAAGGAGCCGCGATGGCATCCGATGCGTTTTTCCCGATGGACGACACTGTCGAAGCAGCTGCCAAAGCTGGCATTACCGCGATCATCCAGCCGGGCGGCTCCATCCGCGACGAAGACTCCATTAAAAAGGCCGATGAATACGGCATCGCCATGGTCTTCACCGGCATCCGCCACTTTAAACACTAACAGAAAAGCGCAGCGTACGGCTTACTTTGGCGGACACAATGACTGCAGGCGAACCGATGCCCGCTTATCAAAAGGGAAAAGGCGCAGAAGTACGCAAGCCCGGGAAGCAGAGCCGGGTAAACAGAAAAGCGAAGGCCACTGTCCGGCCAGGACCGGCGAACGTTTCGGCAGGAAATTTGTCCCTGGGTGCCCGTTATATCAGATCATAAAATTAGTCAGAAGACCTTACAAAATAATGGACAAAGAGAGGAGGCCACGTTAAAATGAAAGTACTTGTAATCGGCAGCGGCGGCCGCGAGCATGCCGTCTGCAAAAAATTATCGGAAAGCGCCCGCGTTGATAAAATTTATTGCGCACCGGGAAACGGCGGCATTGCGCAAATCGCCGAAATCGTTCCGATCCATGAAACGGACACGGCTTCTTTGCTTGCTTTTGCAAAAGACAAGGGCATTGAACTGACAGTTGTCGGTCCGGAAGCCCCTTTAAGCGCAGGGATTGTCGACGAATTTCAAAATGCCGGCTTGAAAATATTCGGGCCGACAAAACAAGCGGCTCGGATTGAAAGCAGCAAAGCATTCGCAAAAGAACTGATGCAAAAATACAGCATTCCGACTGCGGATTACCGTGTTTTTTCCGACTATGCAGAGGCAGAAAAACATATTGAAAAAAAAGGCGCACCGATCGTCATTAAAGCAGACGGCCTCGCCGCCGGAAAAGGTGTAACCGTTGCGATGACACCGGGAGAAGCAAAGGATGCGCTCCGTGCCGCCCTGATCGGGAAGAAATTCGGGGAAGCCTCAAACCAAGTGGTTGTAGAAGAATTTTTAAAAGGGGAAGAATTTTCCCTGATGGCGTTTGTCCGGGAAGAAGAAGTGTATCCCATGGTCATCGCGCGCGACCATAAGCGTGCCTATGACGGTGACAGCGGCCCGAATACAGGCGGAATGGGCGCCTACTCCCCGGTTCCGCAAATCCCGGATGAAGAAGTGAAAAAGGCAGTGGAACATATTTTGCGCCCGGCAGCTAGAGCGTTGAAAGAGGAAGGCTGCCCGTTTACCGGCGTCCTGTATGCCGGCTTAATGTTGACCGAAAATGGCGTAAAGGTGATTGAATTCAATGCCCGTTTCGGTGACCCGGAAACGGAGGTTGTGCTCGAAAGGCTTGAATCGGATCTGGCAGAGATTTTTCTCGATCTGTTGGACGGCAAAACTCCTTCCATCAAGTGGCGCAAGGAAGCTGTATTAGGGGTTGTGATTGCGGCAAACGGCTATCCGGGTGCGTACGAAAAAGGGATTCCCATTCCGTCGCTTTCAAAATTGAAGTCTTTTGTTTTCCATGCCGGCACGCGTCTGGAGGGGGAAAGGCTTGTATCAAACGGCGGCAGGGTTCTTTTCATCGGAAGGAGAGCCGGTACGCTGGAAGAAGCGAGAAAAGCACTGTATCATGAATTGGAAAGGCTCCGTTTGGATGGTTTTTTTTACCGGAGAGATATCGGAAAAAGAAATCAGGCTTAGCCCTTGAGGCAAAAGGCTGGAAAATCCCGGCCTTTTGCCTGGTATGTTTTTTGCACAGTTGGTAATGTTTCCCATTCCTTATATTGCCTTCTCGTTTACACTTCTTCCTGGCCGCCATTCATTTGCCGGTTTTGAATGAGATCTGTTACAGGGCAGTAACGGACAATCCCTTCTCCCACTTTCATGGCACCCATGAGCGCAACACATAAATAGCTGCAGCGCCCCGGTTTTTTCGATAATTTAGCTGTGGCCCATGCAAGCGAAGTGAGCCCGCACGTAATCCGGATTAAGGCATTTAAAATGCCAATATTGGGTGCGATTTTCATGATGAACATCTCCTTTCCCATGTTTTCGAACTTCTTTACTGCTTTAATGGATAAAATATGGTAATATATGAATATATTAGGGTCTCCCTAGGGAGGAATGAGACAATGCTTGACCAACGTTACAGATGGAAAAACAAACAAATCAGGGAACATGTCGCCGTGCTGGACGGCAAGCTTTCGCCAGACATGGTTTTAACAAATGCCCGGTTTCTTCATTCGACGTTAAGAAAATGGGTTACGGGCAATATTTGGATTTATCAGGACCGGATTGTATACACCGGGGAAAAACTGCCTGAAAAGACATCCGGATGCGAAATCACCGATTGCTCGGGGCAGTGGCTTGTGCCCGGGTATATTGAACCGCATGTCCATCCGTTTCAACTTTATAATCCCCAAACCTTTGCCCATTATGCAGCGCAAAAAGGGACAACAACATTGATCAACGATAACCTCATGCTCGTTTTATTAACAGACAAAAAGAAAGCGTTTTCTCTGATGCAAAAGCTCCGCCATTCACCGGTTACGATGTATTGGTGGGCCCGGTTCGACGGGCAGACGGAGCTTGTGGACGAAGAAATGGTTTTTTCTCACGAGTGTGTAAAATCGTGGCTCGAGCATGATGCTGTCCTGCAGGGAGGGGAATTGACCGGCTGGCCGAAACTGGCGGACGGCGACGACTTAATACTCCATTGGATTCAGGAAGCCAAGCGGATGCGGAAAAAAATTGAAGGCCATTTCCCGGGTGCCTCCGAGAAAACATTGGCAAAAATGATGCTGTTTGGGGCAGACTGTGACCATGAAGCGATGACGGGCAAGGAAGTACTGAACCGGCTGATGCAGGGATACACGGTGTCTTTGCGCCACTCATCCATCCGCCCCGATCTGCCTGTGTTACTGGATGAAATGAAAGCGCTCGGCATTGACCAGTATGATCAAATGTTTTTTACAACCGACGGCAGCTCGCCTGCTTTTTACGAAGAAGGCGTGATCGACAGGATGATTCAAATCGCGATGGAACACGGGGTGCCCCCGGTGGACGCATACTTAATGGCAAGCTACAATGTGGCGCGTTACTACAATATCCAGCATTTGCACGGTATCATTGCAACAGGCCGGGTGGCAAGTATCAATTTTTTGGAGAGCGAAACAAATCCGGTGCCTGTTTCGGTTCTGTCGAAAGGAGTTTGGTTGAAAAAAGATGGCAAAGGAATCGAACCGGAAGAACCGGTCGATTGGGCATTGTACGGTCAAGGCCCGCTTGAACTGGATTGGGATCTCGAACCGGACGATTTGCAATTTTCCATGCCATTCGGACTAGAGATGTCCAACAGTGTCATTACAAGGCCGTACTCCATTTCGTATGACGTATCGTATGAAGTGCTTCCGGACAACTATGAAGATAATTTTCTCATGTTAATGAATAAAAAAGGAAAATGGCGGATCAACACACTGGTGAAAGGATTTGCCAAAAATCTGATGGGCCTTGCCTCTTCTTATTCATCAACAGGCGACATTCTTTGCATTGGAAAATCAAAGAGCGATATGCTGCTTGCATTTAAACGGATGAAAGAAATGGGCGGCGGCATCGTGATTGCGGAAAACGGGAAAATCATCCATGAGATTCCGCTCCCGGTCGGCGGCATCATGTCGGATAAAAGCATGGATGAACTGATCGGGGATATGAAAAAATTTTCCAGTATTTTAAGGGACCGCGGCTATGCATATGATGATCCGATGTATTCTTTGCTCTTTTTATGCGCGACCCATTTGCCCTATATCCGGATCACTTCCAAAGGAATGTACGATGTGATGAAGAAAACGATACTCTTTCCAACAATAATGCGTTAAAATAATAAAGTAATGGAAATGGTTAAGCGTGGCGTAAAAAGGGAGATGGTTCGTTTCTAAAAAACCTCTTTCTGTACGGCAGGTTGCGGTTTGCCGTTCGGTGTATTTAAGAAATGTGATTGGAGTTGCAAAAATGGGAAAGAAACGACTGATTGGTCTGATGTTCCTCCTGTTGGTGCTATCGGCATGCGGCCGCCAGCATGGTACAGGCAGTCAGCAGCAGGGAGCCGGAAAATCTGCGGCACACCGGTGGACCGCACCGCTGACAGGGCTTCGGACAACAAACAGGCCAGCAAAACGGGCGGTTGCCGTCATGATCAATAATCATCCGCTTGCACGCCCGCAGTCAGGGTTAAGTTCAGCCGATGTGGTCTATGAAGCCCTGGCAGAAGGGGAAATCACCCGGTTTGTCGCAATTTTTGAGAGCCATATGCCGGCCAAATTCGGGCCTGTCCGGAGCGCCAGACCGTATTTCATCAAGCTGGCAAAGGGATACGATGCTTTATATATTGCCCACGGCTACAGCCCGGGCGCGAAAAAGCTGCTCGATTCGGGCTATGTCGATGAACTGAACGGCATGCAGTATGACGGCACTTTGTTCAAACGGTCGGCGGCCAGAAAAGCGCCCCATAATTCCTATATCACTTATCAAAATATTTTAAAGGGCGCACGGAAAAAAGGCTATGTAATGAACCAGCCTCCGTCTCCTCTTTCTTTTGCCTCTGCCAATGAAGTGAAAAACATTTCGGGCATTTCTGCGGGGAAAGTCAGTATCCGTTATTCAAGCCGGGAAAATTTAAATGCCGTGTACCGGTATAACGCAGAAAAAGGAAAGTATGACCGCTACTCTGGCGGGGTGGAGACGGTGGATGCAAACAACGATCAACCGGTCCTCATCGACAATTTGTTCATTGTTGCTGCTAAACATAAGCTGATTGACAGTCACGGGCGCAAGGATATTGATTTAACATCTGGAGGCAAAGCGTATCTCATCCAAAAGGGAAAGCTCCGGGAAGTCGAATGGGAAAATGACAACGGCAGGATTCTTCCGTATCAAAACGGGGAACCGGTCAAACTGGTGCCGGGAAAAACATGGATCAATATTGTACCAACTTTAAGCAGTGTTACCGTTACAGATTAGGCAGGGGTTCGGGCAGTCCGGCAGAGCCGTGCTGGAAAGCAATAGAGTAAAGGAGAAGAAAAACGTTTATGCAAATAGACAAATTACGCGGAAAAGCGCTGGATCAGCTGTTTGAAGCGATCCTGTCGCTTGAAACGATTGAAGAGTGCTACCGTTTTTTTGACGATTTATGCACCGTCAACGAAATTCAGGCGATGACGCAGCGCCTGGAAGTGGCGAGAATGCTGCGCAACGATAAGACGTACCATGCGATTGAGACGGAAACCGGCGCGAGCACAGCTACTATCTCCCGTGTCAAACGCTGCCTGAATTATGGCAACGATTCCTACCAGATGGTCCTCGACCGGATCGAAAAAAAACAAAGGCAGGAAAACCGTACAGAAGAAGAACCATCAGAATAAAAAGAAAAAGCTCTTCTTTTAAAAGAAGGGCTTTTTTTACGCAGAACAACCGCTTTTCGTGATAGAATCACGGGGCTTGGCGCATCTTGCTAGAAAAGTTGCGCTTTTCATTTTTCCTTCTGCCGGCACCGCTTTTTTTGCATAAGCATACAGGAGAGATTTTCCGGCTTTAATGGGGGGAAAGCGCGGCGTTTCCGGGCAGGCCTGTTATATTTTCCCGTTCCGATGAAAAGCTTTTTTGCCTGTACCTTCAAATGCTATAATGGGCTATGATGGATGAAGAATGGAGGATTTCCGGTTGATGTATGATGTGCGTGAATGGCGGCATGCCTTCAAATTGGATCCGAATAAAGATATTTCGGAAAAAGATTTGGAAAAAGTTTGCGAGTCCGGCACGGATGCAGTGATTATCGGTGGAACGGACGGTGTCACCCTTGATAACACGTTACAGTTAATGTCAAGGGTGAGAAGATACGCCGTGCCGTGCTGCCTCGAAGTATCGGATCCGGACGCAATCGCACCAGCTTATGACCTTTACTTGATTCCGGCGGTTTTAAACAGCAAAAATACAACTTGGATCACCGGTGCCCACCATAAAGCAGTGAAAGCATACGGGGAATGGATGAATTGGAATGAGATCGTCATGGAAGGCTACTGTATTTTAAATCCGGACTGTAAAGCCGCTCAGCTTGCAGAAGCAGCAACCGGCCTTGATGACGACGACGTTCTCGCTTATGCAAGCATGGCGGAGCATATGTTCAAGTTTCCGGTTTTTTATTTGGAATACAGCGGCACTTACGGAGATCCAAAGCTTGTTGAAAAAGTGAAAACAGTACTGGAAGATACCGTTTTGTTTTACGGCGGCGGCATCCGCACTGCGGCACAGGCTGCGGAGATGGCACGGGCTGCAGATGTAGTGGTCGTCGGCAATGTGGTTTATGAAAATATACACGAGGCCGTGAAAACGGTTCGGGTTGTAAAGCAAACAGGTTTGTGATAAAATAGAACAAACATTCTCATTTGGTGGTGAAATCATGCAATTTTTAACCGACCGTATTCTGAACGGGCTGAACCCCGAACAGAAAGAAGCGGTCAAAACAACGGAAGGGCCGCTTTTGATTCTTGCCGGGGCGGGAAGCGGCAAAACGCGGGTGCTGACTCGCCGCGTTGCCTATTTAATGGTGGAAAAAGGCGTGAATCCGTATAATATTTTAGCGATTACGTTTACCAATAAGGCCGCCCGCGAAATGAAAGACAGGATTGCCGGGATCATGGGTGGTGCTGCTGAAGAAGTGTGGATATCCACCTTCCATTCGATGTGCGTGCGCATTTTGCGGAGGGATATCGACAGGATCGGCTTTAACCGCAATTTTTCAATCCTTGACGCGACCGACCAGCTATCGGTCATTAAAAACCTTTTAAAAGAAAAAAATCTGGATCCGAAAAAATTTGATCCACGGGCGATTTTAGGGAAAATCAGCAGCGCGAAAAATGAACTGATTGATTTTGAGCAGTACGCCAAACAAGCGGGCGATTTTTTTGACCAAATTGTCAGTGACGTATACGAGGCTTACCAGCAACGCCTGAAGAAAAACCAGTCGCTTGACTTTGACGATCTGATCATGATGACAATCCAATTGTTCAAGCGCGTCCCGGAAGTCCTCGAATACTACCAAAGAAAATTTCAATACATCCACGTTGATGAGTATCAGGATAGTGCGACACGTTGCTAATTGAAAAGATTAGCCACCAGCGAAAGCTGGGAGAACTGATGATTCGAAGAGTCGAATGAAGGAGTAACGCCCGGAAAGGCTCTCCCTGATCCTCCGAATAGCGTCAAGATAGGTAAGGATCTTGAGGTTATAAGCTCGGTGAAGTCGGCTGAATGCTGCCGTAACAAGTCAAGTTGACGAAAGCTTTCCAGAGGTGGAAGGTGCAGCAAATAAGCCGGGGGTCTATAAAACACTCATGGTGAGAATGTTAGTGAACAACAACTAACTGACGAAAATCCGAATGTACGGTTCTAGAGGTATAGATGCTAGAAATGGCATTGTCACGGTACGTGGCGCTAGTGAGGTGGAGTAAGAATTGTCTTTATGAAACACCTTGACGTGTTACAGGCACGTCCAAGCTAGCAGGACTAGAGGATTCACCTAAAAGTGTATGTACAGATAGAATCATCGGAACGTGGGAAGCTGACAACGCGGAGGACTTACCGGCCAATGAAGCGGTGATAAGGAAAAGCGAAGGCTATAACTTATCTTTATGTCAGTGAAAGTGGTGGCACAGTACCGTTGAGGTGATGGAAACATCATGGAGGGATAGCCACTAGTCAATTTGTTAAAGCAACTACATTTATCGTCTATCAGGTTCGAGTATGACTAAGAGAAACGAAAGCTGCCAGTAACCGGGTGGTGATTAGTTGACTGATAACAACCAAAAGCTAAAGAAAGACGAGAATGCCCTAGATAAAATCAACAAACTTCGCGATTTGGTTGGAAACGATAAAATAGTAGGTATTATAACGCGATAACAAATTGATGGAACGCCGTATGAGGGGAAACTCTCATGTACGGTGTGAATGGGGGGAAAAGCTGGAGATGACTTCAAAGGCTTACCTATCCATATCCAATAAATCCCAGTATACACTTGTGAAATTGTTGGCTTCAAGGTTTCAGAATTTGTGTGTTGTCGGGGATAATGACCAGTCGATTTACCGTTGGCGCGGTGCGGATATTGCCAATATCTTGTCATTTGAAAAAGATTACCCGAACGCGAAAGTCATTTTGCTCGAGCAAAACTACCGCTCGACGAAGAAAATTTTACAGGCGGCCAATAAAGTCATCGAAAACAACGCAAACCGGAAAAAGAAAAATTTATGGACGGAAAACGATGAGGGGCAAAATCTCGTCTATTACCGGGCAGACAGCGAACAGGGGGAAGCGCAGTTTGTTGCCGGAAAAATTAAGGAACTCACTGCATCGGGTAAACGCCGGTACTCCGATATTGCCATTTTGTACCGCACGAACGCCCAGTCCCGTGTCATCGAAGAAGTATTGATGAAATCGAACATTGCCTACAATATCGTCGGCGGCACCCGTTTCTACGACCGGAAAGAAATTAAAGATATTCTCGCGTATTTGCGGGTCATCGCCAATCCGGATGACGACCTCAGCCTGACCCGGATTATCAATGTGCCGAAACGCGGGATCGGTCAGACTTCATTGGATAAGATCGTGCGTTATGCGGCGGACCAGGATGTTTCCTTATTTACGGCACTTCAGGAAATCGATTTTATCGGCCTCAGTCCGAAAATTACCAAAGCCTGCCGAGAATTTTACGAGCTTATCAGCAATTTTACCCGGATGCAGGAATATTTATCCGTTACCGAACTGGTGGAAGAATTGCTGGACAAGTCCGGCTACCGGGATGCGCTGAAACTGGAAAAATCGCTTGAAGCCGAAAGCCGGCTCGAAAATATTGATGAATTTCTTTCAGTTGCCCAGGAATTTGAGAAAGAGAACGATGACAAAAGCCTTGTTGCCTTTTTGACGGATTTGGCGCTTGTCGCGGATATTGACCGGCTTGAAGAAGATGATGCACAAAAAGATGCCGTTGTATTAATGACGTTACATGCCGCCAAAGGGCTTGAATTTCCGGTTGTCTTCCTGATCGGCATGGAAGAGGGCATTTTCCCACACAGCCGTTCCCTCATGGACGAAGCGGAAATGGAAGAGGAAAGGCGGCTCATGTATGTCGGCGTCACGCGGGCACAAGAGGAGCTGTACCTGACCAATGCTGAAGTGCGGACGCTTTACGGGCGCATGAACATCAATCCTGTTTCACGGTTTATCAATGAAATCCCGGAAGAACTGATCGAGGATATTCGCAAGGAGGAAAAAGACCGGCTCGATTTCCGCCAGGTTTCAAGCGGCAATACGAGAAGAAAAGAGAAACGGCCGCCTGTTGTTCCTGCCTGGCAACAAAACAGGGCCGGCAATCCTTCCTGGCAAGTGGGCGATAAAGCCGAACATAAAAAATGGGGGATCGGCACGGTTGTCAGTGTCAAGGGAGAAGGCAAATCAGCTGAACTTGACATTGCATTCCCGAGCCCTGTCGGCATCAAACGGCTTTTAGCCGAGTTTGCGCCGATTACAAAAATAGAATAGAATAAGTCTGGACAACGAAAGGGACACAGGCGGCAAATGCCACTTTTGCCCTGATGGAAAGGATTGTTGCACATGGATAATCACGCGGCAGCCGCCCGGGCAGCCGAACTGCGCAAACTGCTCAACCAGTACAGTTATGAATATTATGTGCTCGACCGCCCGAGCGTTCCGGATGCGGAATACGACAGGCTTTTGCGTGAACTGCAGGAGATTGAAAATGCGCATCCGGAGTTGATCACGCCGGATTCGCCAACGCAAAGGGTCGGAGGAGAACCTTTATCCGGATTTGCCAAAGTGGTCCATGATACACCGATGCTCAGTCTGGCAAATGCCTTTAACGAAGCCGACCTTCGCGATTTTGACCGCAGAGTCCGAGAGACGGCCGGCTATCGATATGAATACGTGTGCGAACTAAAAATTGACGGGCTGGCGATTTCGCTTAAATATGAGAATGGATTATTCGTCCAAGGGTCCACAAGAGGGGACGGGACGATCGGTGAAGACATCACGGCCAACCTCAGAACCGTCCGCTCGATACCACTCAGGTTGAATGAACCGGTTACCATCGAGGCGCGCGGGGAATGTTTTATGCCGAAAAAGTCTTTCGAGGCATTGAACCGTATTAAAGAAGAAAACGGGGAAGAACCGTTTGCCAATCCGCGCAATGCGGCAGCCGGCTCGCTTCGCCAGCTCGATCCGAAAATTGCGGCATCGCGGAACCTTGATACGTTTATGTATGCAATCGGTGATACAACCGGGCTCGATATTTCCGCCCATAGCGAAGGGCTTGCGTATTTGAAAAGGCTCGGCCTTAAGGTCAATAAAGAAACAAGAATATGCCGGGATATCGGGGAAGTGCTTAAATTTATCGCGGAATGGACGGAAAAACGGCCGGCCCTTCCGTATGAAATTGACGGCATTGTAATCAAGGTAAATGACTATGCCCAGGAAGCCGCCCTTGGCACAACGGTGAAAAGTCCGCGCTGGGCTATTGCCTATAAATTTCCTGCTGAAGAAGTCGTCACTAAACTGACCGGTATTGAAGTAAAAGTCGGCCGTACCGGGGTCGTCACACCAACTGCGATACTAAATCCGGTAAGGGTGGCCGGAACAACCGTCCAGCGGGCCACACTCCACAATGAAGATTTGATCCGTGAAAAAGATATCCGGATTGGGGACTATGTGGTGGTGAAAAAAGCGGGTGACATTATTCCCGAAGTGGTCCGCCCGATTCCCGAACGGAGGACAGGCGAAGAGCAGGCATTTTCCATGCCGTCCCACTGCCCGGACTGCGGCAGCGAGCTTGTCCGCCTTGAGGATGAAGTGGCGCTCCGCTGTATTAACCCGAACTGCCCGGCGCAGATCCGCGAAGGGCTGATCCATTTCGTATCAAGGAATGCGATGAATATTGAAGGGCTGGGGGAAAAGGTCATCAGCCAGCTGTTCGCGCATGAATTGATCCACAATGTTGCGGATATTTACCGACTGAAAAAAGAAGAACTGTTACAATTAGAAAGAATGGGGGAAAAATCGGTTTCCAATTTGCTTGCCGCAATTGAAGCCTCAAAAAAGAATTCGCTGGAAAAATTGCTGTTCGGCCTCGGCATCCGCCATGTCGGCGCCAAAGCTGCGAAAATTTTAGCAGCGCATTTTGAAACAATGGAACGGCTGTCGAAAGCAACGCGTGAAGAACTGGAGGCCATACCCGATATTGGCGAAAAGATGGCGGATTCCATTGCTGCGTATTTTGAAAATGAAGAAGCGCTTGGCCTGGTCCGGGAATTGGCTGCACTCGGGGTCAACATGGTTTATAAAGGCCCCAAACGTGCGGAAAAGCGCAATGCAGATTCGCCTTTTGCCGGAAAGACGGTCGTTTTAACCGGAAAACTGGTGAACATGACCCGCAACGAAGCAAAAGAAAAACTGGAGGCGCTCGGGGCAAATGTGACCGGCAGCGTGAGCAAAAATACCGACCTTGTCATCGCCGGGGAAGATGCGGGCACAAAGCTGACCAAAGCGGAACAGCTCGGCATTGAAGTATGGGATGAAGCAGCGTTTTTGGAACGGCTCCATTCATAAATGCAAGGGAAAGCGAGAAATCAAAAAGGTGGAAAGGCAGTATGAAAAAATGGTACCCCCTCATCATATCGATGGTTTTACTGGCAGGCTGTTCACCGGGTTTCGGCTCGGATAACAAAGTGGTCCAGAAAAGCAACAATAAAAAAGAAACATCCGTTGTTTCGAGTTACCAAATTTCCGACCAGTATTATAAAAATATTTACCCCTATAAAACGAGCAAATCGCGGGGGCTCGTTGTCAGCAACTTAAATACTTCATATGATATCGAGGAATTTGAAACCGGCCTGATGCGGGTTGCGCAGAGAAACTACCCGCCGGATGACTATCTTTTTCAGGAAGGCCAGTATCTGACTTCCGACACCATAACAAAATGGCTGAACCGGAAATATACGGTAGACCAGTTGAAAAAGAAAGGCCTGAAAGAACAGGACAATGTCGGGCTGAATCCGGTGAATGATGAAAAAGGATCGGCAAAGCAGCAAAACGAGAAAAACCCGATTTATTTGGCGCAAATTCTCGAACAGGATTATTTAACAAAAGACAGCAAAGGGAACGTCAAACTGTCCGGCGTTGCCATCGGGCTTGCCCTGAACTCGGTTTATTACTATCAGACGGAAAAGTACGGTTCCACGTATGACGTCAATATTTCCCAAAAAACGCTGGACGAAAAAGGGAAGCAGATTGCATCGGAAGTCGTCCAGCGCCTGCGCAAGATGGATGGATTGAAAAATGTCCCGATTACGATCGGGCTGTACAAACAGCAGAGCAAGGATTCCGTTATTCCCGGAAATTACTTTGCTTACGCTACCGTTCCGGCAAACAGCACATCTGCAGACGATTGGAAAAACATCAATGAAAAATATTATTTGTTCCCGTCCGACGATGCGGAAAAAGCCCATCGTGATGATGAGAAAACATTTGAGAATTTTAAAACGGACATTGAAGACTTTTTCCCGAATTACACCGGGTGTATTGGCAGGGCAAGATACAGCGACGGGCAGCTTGCTGATTTAAGCATCGACATTCCGATCCAGTTTTATGGCCAGGCGGAAGTCATTGCCTTTACGCAATATGTCGCCGGCTTGGTGGTCAAAACCTTCCCGGATTATGTCAATTTACAAGTGAGCATCACGGCTAACAATGAAGCAAAAGCGCTCATTGTAAGAGAATCAAAAGCAAAAGACCCGACCGTCCACATTTATAACTGAAAAAAGAGCAGATACATGAAAATTGTATCTGCTCTTTTTTTAGTATGTCACATTTCAAAAAAGGAAAACATTTTTTAAGTTTTTTTCAAAAAAAGGCTACCATTTTTGAAAACACTGTTATATAATAAAAACATGCAAAACATACTGTATTATAACAAGGAAAGGGAGTGCAGATATGGAGACCAAAGCACCAGGCATTACCGTAACGGGATCCATCCATGACGGGTATGACGACATATTGACCCCGGAAGCGCTGCAATTTTTGGAACAGCTGGAGCGGCATTTCGGCGAAAGGCGGCGTGAACTGCTGGCCTACAGAAAAAAGCGCGATGAAGAAATCAAATCGGGCAAGCTTCCACATTTTCTCGAAGAAACGGCCTCCATCCGCGAATCCGACTGGACCATTGCCCCGCTTCCCGAAGATTTGCAGGACAGGCGTGTGGAGATTACCGGGCCGGTTGACCGGAAAATGGTGATCAATGCTTTGAATTCAGGCGCAAAAATATTTATGGCCTGCTTTGAAGATGCTACTTCCCCGACATGGGAGAATATCATTGAAGGCCAGATCCATCTCCGTGATGCGGTCAACCGGACGATTACTTTTACCGGGCCGAATGGAAAAGAATACAAACTGGCCGATCATCCCGCTGTCTTAATCGTCAGACCGCGCGGATGGCATTTGGAAGAGAAACATATTTTAGTAGACGGTAAACCTATATCCGGCAGTTTAACAGATTTCGGGCTTTACTTCTTCCATAATGCCCGCAGGCTCCTTGAAAACAGCACAGGCCCGTACTTTTACCTGCCAAAAATGGAAAGCCATCTGGAAGCGCGCCTTTGGAATGATGTTTTTATCTTTGCTCAAAAGTATATCGGCATCCCGAAAGGCACCATTAAAGCGACTGTCCTGATTGAAACGATTATGGCTGCATTTGAAATGGACGAAATCCTTTACGAACTGAAAGAGCATTCGGCAGGCCTCAACTGCGGGCGCTGGGACTATATTTTCAGCTATATTAAAAAACTGCGTACCAATCCGCAGTTTATTACGCCAGACAGGTCTCTTGTCACCATGACGGTCCCGTTTATGCGCGCTTATTCGCTTTTGACCATTAAGACGTGCCACCGCCGGAATGCGCCGGCAATCGGGGGAATGGCCGCGCAGATCCCGGTAAAAGACGACCCGGCAAAAAATGAAGAAGCCTTCCAAAAGGTGCGTGCCGATAAAGAGCGGGAAGCAAGAGACGGGCATGACGGCACCTGGGTTGCGCATCCTGGGCTTGTGCCAGTCGCCTTGGAAGCATTTAATAAAGAAATGCCTGAGCCGAACCAAATCCACTCCGGCAAGCAGATGGATTTTACGGCGACGGCAGATGATCTGCTTGCTGTGCCGCAAGGGGAAATCACGGAAAAAGGAATCCGTGAAAACATTTATGCCGGCATCCAGTACATCGAATCCTGGCTCAGGGGAAGGGGTGCTGTGCCGATCTCGAACTTAATGGAAGATGCGGCGACGGCTGAAATTTCTCGCACCCAGCTTTGGCACTGGATTCGCCATCCGAAGGGCGTGCTTCAAGACGGCAGAAAAGTGACGATTGAGCTATATGAACAAATCAAAGCGGAAGAACTGGAACGCATCCGCCGGGAAATCGGGGAGGAATATTACCGGGCCGGCCGTTTTGAAGAAGCAGTAGCCTTATTTGACCGGCTTGTTAAAGAAGACGAATTTATTGAATTTTTAACCTTACCGGCGTATGAATTGCTGGGCTGATCGAAAGGTGATTTAACGAGGCATGTCCGTAACAAGGGGAGACGTACAATGGAAAGCTCTGCAGTCATGTAGAGAGGTATCATATGAATATCGTAAGCTCTATATGTTAGCTGCTTTAGCCGCAGCCGTATAAAGGGGAATCGTTTGAACCCCGGGAAAGCCTTATTTTGCCTGCGGATTTACATTATATTGAAAAAATGGGAGGAATTTTTGATGGTAAACGAAAAAGCGCTTGAATTGAAACGAAGCTGGGAGAAAGATGAAAGGTGGCAGGGGATTGTCCGCCCGTATGCTCCGGAAGACGTGCTCAAACTGAGGGGTTCTGTTCAAATTGAATATACTTTGGCGCGCAGGGGGGCGGAAAAATTCTGGAATCTGCTGCATACGGAAGATTATATCCATGCATTGGGTGCACTCACGGGAAATCAGGCCGTCCAGCAGGTAAAGGCCGGATTGAAAGCCATTTATTTAAGCGGCTGGCAGGTTGCAGCTGATGCGAACCTTGCCGGGCAAATGTATCCGGACCAAAGCCTGTATCCGGCGAACAGCGTGCCGAATGTCGTCAAACGGATCAACCAGGCCCTGCAGCGTGCCGACCAGATCCACCATGCAGAAGGGGACGAACGGATTGATTGGTTTGCGCCGATCGTTGCCGATGCAGAAGCCGGTTTTGGCGGCCCGTTAAACGTATTCGAACTGACAAAAGCGATGATCGAAGCGGGTGCCGCGTCTGTCCATCTTGAAGACCAGCTTTCATCCGAGAAGAAATGCGGCCATTTGGGCGGCAAAGTGTTGCAGCCGACACAAACAGCTATCCGCCACTTGATTGCAGCCCGCCTTGCTGCTGATGTCATGGGCGTGCCGACCGTTATCATTGCCCGTACGGATGCAAATGCGGCAAATCTGATCACAAGCAATGTTGACCCATATGATGCGCCGTTTATCACCGGGGAACGGACAGCGGAAGGTTTTTACCGCACAAAAGCAGGCATAGACCAGGCGATTGCCCGCGGCCTTGCTTACGCGCCATATGCCGATATGATCTGGTGCGAAACGAGTGAGCCGAATCTGGACGAAGCACGCCGGTTTGCAGAAGCGATCCATGAAAAATTCCCGGGTAAACTTTTGGCTTACAACTGCTCGCCGTCGTTCAACTGGAAGAAGAAACTCGATGACAAAACAATTGCGAACTTCCAGAAAGAAATTGCGCGCATGGGCTATAAATTCCAGTTCGTTACGCTTGCCGGCTTCCATGCCTTGAACCACAGCATGTTTGAACTGGCCCGCAACTACCGCGACCGCGGCATGGCAGCCTATTCCGAACTGCAGCAGGCCGAATTTGCAAACGAACAATATGGTTACACGGCAACACGCCATCAGCGCGAAGTCGGGACCGGTTATTTCGATGAAGTCTCGATGGTCATCTCAGGCGGCACTTCTTCCACCACCGCACTCACAGGATCGACCGAGCAGGAACAATTCATTCATTAAATTGGAACATGCCAAAACACGGCAGGCCTAAGCAAAGCCTGCCCGTTTTCTTTTTTGCAACCCTGGCGCCCCCCTTGCTTAAGGGCGGGCTTTTCTGCTATGATCAATAGTATTGCAGGGTTCGATTCGCCCCATATGAACGGACAGTCAGGCCCCGCTTTCCGGGTTGTGCTGCGGGGCAATGAACTGCACGCCCGATTGGTTCCACGTACAATTGATGTGACTTTTATAACGGAGGTGAAAGGCTATGCCTGATATTTCAAAAGAACAAGTCCAACACGTTGCCGACCTGGCACGCCTTGAAATGAATGAGACGGAAACGGAAAAGTTTACGAAACAGCTGGGGGATATTATCCATTTTGCGGAATCATTAAATGAACTTGACACAACCGGGGTTCCGCCGACCACGCACGTACTCGAAATCCGCAATGTGATGCGCGAAGATACGGTGGAAAAAGGACTGCCGCGCGAGCTTGTGTTGAAAAATGCACCGGATACTCAGGACGGCATGATCCGTGTGCCGACAATTGTAGAATAAGGAGGGGAAAGCATGTCTTTATTTGACCATAAAATCTCGGAGCTCCACGAGTTTTTACATAATAAGGAAGTTAAAGTATCAGAACTTGTTGATGAAGCGTATCAAAAGATTTCAGAAACAGACGACAAAGTGAAAGCTTTTTTAACGTTAGATGAAGAACGGGCCCGCAAAACCGCAGCGGAACTGGACGGCAAAATCGGCTCGCCGGAAGCTGAAAATGTGCTGTTCGGCATGCCGATCGGAATCAAGGACAATATTGTCACGAAAGATTTGCGGACAACCTGTGCCAGCAAAATCCTTGAAAACTTCGATCCCATTTATGATGCCACGGTTATGGAAAAATTACATAAGGAAAAGACGATCACAATCGGCAAATTGAATATGGATGAATTTGCGATGGGTTCGTCGACGGAAAATTCCGCATTCCAAATCACCCGTAACCCTTGGAACCTGGATACGGTGCCGGGCGGTTCTTCCGGTGGTTCGGCTGCAGCCGTGGCAGCGGGAGAAGTACCGTTTGCGCTTGGATCCGATACCGGTGGCTCGATCCGCCAGCCGGCCGCATTTTGCGGGGTTGTCGGAATGAAGCCGACTTACGGGCGCGTTTCCCGTTTTGGCCTTGTCGCATTCGCCTCTTCGCTCGACCAGATCGGGCCGATTACCCGGACCGTGGAAGACAATGCCTATCTTTTACAGGCGATTTCCGGGCTTGACCGGCATGATTCTACCTCAGCCGACGTGGAAGTGCCGAACTATGTGGAGGCGCTCAAAGGTGATGTAAAAGGCTTGAAAATTGCCGTGCCAAAAGAATACTTAGGTGAAGGCGTCAGCGAAGAAGCACGCCAGGCTGTTCTCAATGCCTTGAAAGTGCTGGAAAAGCTCGGTGCCACATGGGAAGAAGTGTCGCTGCCGCATTCGAAATACGGCGTGGCCACCTATTATTTGCTTGCTTCATCCGAAGCGTCTTCCAACCTGGCCCGTTTCGACGGCGTCCGCTACGGCTACCGTTCGCCAAACGCCACGAACCTCGAAGAATTATATAAAAAGACCCGTTCGGAAGGTTTTGGGGACGAAGTAAAACGCCGCATCATGCTTGGAACTTTTGCGCTAAGTGCAGGCTATTACGATGCGTATTACAAGAAAGCACAACAGGCCCGCACCCTGATCAAAAAAGACTTTGACGATGTACTCGAAAAATATGATGTCATCATCGGGCCGACCACGCCGACGCCGGCTTTTAAAATCGGGGAAAAAATAGAAGATCCGTTAACGATGTATGCGAATGATATTTTAACCATTCCGGTCAACTTGGCAGGCGTTCCGGGGATCTCTGTTCCATGTGGGTTTGCAGGTGGGCTGCCATTAGGGCTGCAAATCATCGGGAAGCATTTTGACGAAAGCACCGTGTACCGCGTTGCCCACGCATTTGAACAGGCGACGGACTTCCATAACCAAAAACCGCAATTGTAAGGGGTGAAAAAGATGAATTTTGAAACAGTGATCGGACTTGAAGTGCACGTTGAACTCAAAACCAATACGAAAATTTTCTCGCCGGCGCCTGCGCATTTCGGGGCAGAACCGAATACGAACACAAATGTTATTGATCTCGGCTATCCGGGGGTGCTTCCGGTACTGAATAAAAAAGTGGTTGACTACGCAATGAAGGCGGCCATGGCGCTGAACTGCGAAATTGCAACCGAAACGAAATTCGACCGGAAAAACTATTTTTACCCGGACAACCCGAAAGCCTATCAGATTTCCCAATTTGATAAACCGATCGGGAAAAACGGCTGGATTGAAATCGAAGTGGACGGCATAAAGAAAAAGATCGGTATTACCCGTATTCACATGGAAGAAGACGCCGGGAAACTGTTCCACGCGGCAAATGAAGGGTATTCTCTCGTCGATTTGAACCGCCAAGGCACGCCACTAATTGAAATTGTTTCGGAACCGGATATTCGTACGCCGGAAGAAGCGTATGCGTATCTTGAAAAATTAAAATCCATCATTCAATATACCGGCGTTTCCGACTGCAAAATGGAAGAAGGGTCACTCCGCTGCGATGCCAATATTTCCATCCGTCCAATCGGGCAGGAAACATTCGGCACGAAAACCGAACTGAAAAACTTGAACTCGTTCAACTATGTGCGCAAAGGCCTGCAGTATGAGCAGGAACGCCAGAAACAAGTGCTGCTTGCAGGCGGTGTGATCCAACAGGAAACACGCCGTTTTGACGAAGCAACCGGCAAAACGATTTTGATGCGGGTGAAAGAAGGCTCGGACGATTACCGCTATTTCCCGGAACCGGATCTTGTGGATCTGTATATTGATGACGCCTGGAAAGAACGGGTGCGCGCCGAAATCCCGGAACTTCCGGATGAACGGAAAAAGCGTTACACGGAAGAACTCGGGCTCCCGGCTTATGATGCCATGGTGCTCACACTCACGAAAGAAATGTCCGATTTCTTTGAAGCGACGATCGCAGCCGGCGCCGATGCAAAACAGGCATCGAACTGGCTGATGGGCGAAGTGTCCGCGTACTTGAATTCAGCCCAGAAAGAACTGCATGATATTGCTCTGACACCAGAAAGCCTTGCCGGCATGATCAAATTGATCGAAAACGGCACGCTCTCTTCAAAATTGGCGAAGAAAGTGTTCCGCGAACTGGTCGAAAAAGGCGGCGACCCGGAAAAAATCGTCAAGGAAAAAGGACTTGTGCAAATTTCTGATGAAGGCGAGCTTTTAAAAATTGTAACAGAAGTGCTGGATAAAAACGAACAATCCATTATTGACTATAAAAACGGAAAAGACCGGGCGCTCGGCTTTTTGGTCGGACAGGTCATGAAAGCAACAAAAGGGCAGGCCAACCCACCGATTGTCAATAAACTGCTGATTCAGGAAATGAATAAACGTTAAGTTTTCAAAAAAAGCGGTGTGCCCCACCGCTTTTTTTGTTTTAAAATTTGGTGACCGGGTATATAACGAAAGGGTGAAATTGACGATAGGAGGCTGCAAACAATGTGTGATTGCTTATTTGAACTGACAACCACGTGTGCATATTGTTTGAGAAAAGCCGGCAAAGAAATTGATGCTGTTTATCCGGTGTATGACTGGAAAACAAATAAACTGCTCGGTTATTATTGCAAAGAACATTTTTTAAAAGTGAAAATCCGGAATTTGATCGAAGAAACTGTTGAAAAACAGGCAAATCCGGTAGAAGCTTAAAACACTTGCGATAAAGTTGCCAGTTGAATAGAATGCATAAAAAGAGCGGGCAAAGTGGATGCCGGCTCTTTTTATGTAAGCGCATCCAAATTGCGTGTCTTTTCAAAATGTACTGCCAAATAACGTAGGCTGTGCTATAATAAGGGTAACAATTGGAGAAAAAGAAAGAGAGTACGAATACGGCAAAAAACCGGTTCAGCGTGCGGGCTGAACCGGTTTGGGTGAAACCATTCCTCTTAATCTTCACCGTTGTTTTTCGCTCTTGCGTTACCGCCTTTTTCTCCAATTTCTTGATAGAAATCTTTGTCATGGCTGTCGGCAGTGGCTTCTCCACCTTTTTTACCAATTTCCTGATAGAATTCTTTGCCGTGTTTTTCGGAAGTGGTTTCTCCACCCTTTTTACCAATTTCTTGATAGAATTCTTTATCGTGACTGTCAGCAGTAGCTTCTCCGCCTTTGCGACCTGCTTCTTCTACTGTCATTTTTTTATCTTTGTCTGCCATTTCAAATCTCTCCTTTGTTCGGTGATTTTGAATATCGCTTACGGTGTCATATATACCACGATCTAGCAGGAATAAACTTTCACCAAAAAATAATAGACAAAAATGGAATCATCTTTTAAGCAGCGCCCGTCCGGAAAACGTTGTAAAAATGGGCATGCACCCTTTGAGAGACAGGTTTTGGAGGGGTGGAAACCGGGATGGGCAAATTGATTTTTGAAGGCTTCAAAAAAAGACCAAAAAGAGAGCCGAAATCCGGTCGAATTGTCCTTTTGGAGGGTTCAAAAAGACAAAAGGGGATTGAAATCCGGTCGAACTGTCCTTTTGGAGGGTTTAAAAAGACAAAAGGGAACTGGAATCCGTTCGAATTGTCCTTTTGGGGGCTTCAAAAAGACAAAAGAGAGCCAGACCCGGGGCCAATTGTCCTTTTGGAGGGCTTAAAAAGACAAAAAAGAGTACCGGACCGGGAGCAAACTGTCCTTTTAAAAACTCCAATAAGGAAATAAAGAGCCTGTAAGCTGTGCGTCTAGTGCAGAAACGTTTAAAATAGAATAAGGATGCATGTCGAGTCACTTTTTTCATCCCTGTTGTTGCGAAAAAAAGGTTTTTTCATGCCGGGCAGCGAAAAGAACGGATAAAGCACTTGAAAGGGGAAAAGAAAATGGAAGAACAGGTGGAGGCTTATTTGAATTACTTAAAGCTTGAACGTGAAGAGCCGGGGCTGAATTTTTTGCAGCGGCTCATCCAGCACCATCTTTCTTGTGTCCCCTATGAAACGTTCAGCAAGTTTCATTACTTCCGTGAGGGGATTTACATACCTCCGTTTGAGACTTTTGTGGAGCATTTATGGGAAAAAGGATGGGGCGGCACCTGTTTTACATTAAACATCAATTTTGCGCGGCTGTTGCGTGGCTTGGGTTTTCAATGCTCGTTTGTGCGTGTGGTGCCCGGCCATGTCGCGCTGATGGTTTTATTAAACGAAAAAAAACTGTACGTGGATGTCGGCTACGGCTCCCCGATCATGAAGCCGGTTGAACTTGAGGCAAAACGGCGCCACGTGCTCCATGGTTTTGGTGAAGATATCATTTTTACGCAGCTTGAGCCCGGCCGTTACGAAATCGACCGCCGTTCAAATGGGAAATCTTTTGTGAAAAAAACAATTGAATGGCTGCCGCTTACGGAAGACGATTTGAAAGAAGATATTCGTGCATCATACCTTGACGACAACGCCAATCAGACGATGCGCAGGGTGACCGCCGTTCGCTTCAACGGGCGGGAATGCTACTATTTGCGCGACCGCTCATTAAAAATTATGAACTACCGCAATATCCGCGAGCTGCACATGCGGGATTTCGCCCGCTGGAAAGATACCATCGGGGAAGTATACAAGATCGGCGAAGATGCTCTGCTGGAAACGATACAATTTCTGAATGAGCGCGGCATCCGTTTGTTCAGCCCGTGATGATGCGGAAGTATGGAAAATTTTAGGGTGCATGCACAAATCATCCATGCCTGCACGTCCCCCTTTCCTTGAACCACTTTGGTATAAGGCAAAGGCAGTCCCTACGCACACGGCAGCCGAAAATGTGCCTTTTTGCGGCCAAGGCGCACGCCGCACCTTGCTGTTAGTGGATTTTTTTTCAAAAAAGTTGTATGATAATTCGGTGGATGTATGAAGGATTTGCCCCATGCAGAAAGAACGGACAACATATCGAGCAGTTTCCCTATCCGGGTCTGTTTTGGGGAAACTGTCCTTTGCCTGCGCGAAACGGGATTACATAAATACGCATGTACATCAACATAAATAAGGATGATGCGAATGAAACGAGCAAGAATCATATATAATCCGACTTCCGGCCGTGAAGCGTTTAAGCGCCATCTCCCGGATGTGCTGCAAAAATTGGAGGTGGCCGGATATGAAACGTCCTGCCATGCCACAACCGGCGGCGGGGATGCCATTAAAGCAGCAAGGAAAGCGGTTGAACGCAAGTATGATATTGTCGTGGCAGCCGGTGGGGACGGCACGATCAATGAAGTCGTCAACGGCATTGCCGAACAGGATTACCGGCCGAAACTCGGCGTCATCCCAATGGGTACGACCAATGATTTTGCGCGCGCCCTGCAAATCCCGCGTGATGTGCAGGCAGCAACGGAAATTATCGTAAAAGGCGATACCCTTCCGGTCGATATTGGGAAAATGAATGAGAAATATTTTATCAATATCGGTGGCGGCGGGCGGCTCACGGAACTGACATATGATGTGCCAAGCCGGCTGAAGACGATGCTCGGCCAGCTCGCCTATTATTTAAAAGGGATTGAAATGCTGCCTTCGATCCGCGCGACTCAGATGACGATTGAATATGACGGGAAGCTGTTTGAAGGCGAAGCGATGATGTTTTTAATCGGCCTGACGAATTCCATTGGCGGCTTTGAAAAACTTGCTCCGGACTCTTCAATCAATGACGGCCTGTTTACGTTAATGATTTTGAAAAAAACGAACCTGGCTGAGTTCATCCGGGTTGTTACCCTTGCGCTGCGCGGTGAACATTTGAATGACCCGAACGTCATTTACACCTCCGCCAGCCGCGTAAAAGTTCATTCACCGGATAAAATTTTATTAAATCTGGACGGCGAACTCGGCGGAGAAGCCCCTGCTGTTTTTGAAAACCTGTACCGCCATCTCGAAGTCTTTGCGCCGCTTGATAAAATCCGCCCGCAAGACAGGGTTGACTGACAAAAGAACGGGAAGCGGGCTTTTGTGAAAACACTGTCATCCTGGGTTTTTAGCAACAACCATCTTGGTAAAAAACCGGAAGCAGTCCCGGTTTTTAAAATCTGTGCCATCTCTGATTGGCAACATCCGCCCGCCGGACAAGGCTGACTGACAAAAGAACGGGAAGCGGGTATGCAGGTTGCCGGCTTTTGAAAACACTGCCATTGCGGGTTTTTAGCACCAACCGCCTTGGTGAAAAGACCGGAAAGAAGTCCCAGATTTTGGAAGTCTGAGCCATCTCTGATTGGAAATAATGCCTGTAGGACAAGATTAAACGCCGGAAGCATACACGCAGACTGCCGGCGTTTTTTAAATCTGTAGTCCAACCCGGCATTTTGTGCAACCCCTGCTCCATTGAAAAAGCCGGAAGCAGTATAAAAAGCTTTCGACGTTTTTTACAATCAACTTTCCTTTTTCATTGCGGAAAGGCTGTCATTAAATTCTTCTTCAATGCCTGCATGGTGTTTGTAGGTTGCGATGCTGATCACCATGCTGACAATCAGGTTAAAGGCAAAACCCGGTACCATGGAGTACAATTTGGCATCCATTCCTGACACGGTCCAGATAATCACTGTCACGGCACCCACAATCATACCGAAAAGGGCGCCCCAGTGGTTCATCTTGCGCCAGAACAGGCTCAAAAAGATCACCGGCCCGAATGATGCGCCAAACCCGGCCCATGCATAGCTGACAAGCTGCAAAATGGTGGAATCGCGGTTTAAAGCGAGCAATGCAGCGACAACAGAAACAACAAGCACCGCGAGCCTTCCGAAAAATACCGACTCTTTATCCGAAGCATTGCGACGGAAGAAGAGCTTATACAGATCTTCTGTCAGCGCACTTGAAGTGACAAGCAGCTGGGACGAGACGGTGCTCATAATCGCCGCAAGCACTGCTGCCAGCACAAATCCGGCAATGAGCGGATGGAATAAAATCTGCCCAAGCTGGATAAAAACCGTTTCCGGATTATCCAATTTATGGCCGGGCTGATGGAAATAAGCGATCCCGATCAGCGCAGTAAGGGATGTGCCGATCAGCGATAAAATCATCCAGCTGATCCCGATTCTGCGCGCGCTTTTTGTTTCTTTTACCGATTTAATTGCCATGAAACGGACAATAATATGCGGCTGGCCGACATAGCCGAGCCCCCACGCGAGCGCGGAAATGATCCCCAATGCCGTTGTCCCTTTGAAAAAGTCCAGCAAATCCGGATTGATCGATTTCACGGTATGGAAAGTTTCAACCGGCCCGCCCGTTTTGGTAAAAGCCACAATCGGCACAAGAACGAGCGCGATGACCATGATCAGCCCTTGGACAAAATCGGTCCATGAAACAGCGAGAAACCCGCCGAAAAGCGTGTACAACACAACAACGCCCGCAACGATGATCAGCCCTAAATAATAGGACGTATGGAATGAGTTTTCAAAAAAGACGGCCCCGGATACCATCCCGGAAGATACATAAAGCGTAAAGAAAATTAAAATGACAAGTGCAGAAACAAGCCGCAGCATTTTGGTCGGGTCTTTGAAACGGTTTTCAAGATAAGAAGGGATCGTAATGGAATCACCGGCCACCTTTGTATAGGAGCGGAGACGCGGTGCCACAAGCCGCCAGTTTAAATAGGCCCCAATCGTAAGTCCGATCGCAATCCATGCATCAGCAAGCCCGGTCAGATAAATACCGCCCGGCAGGCCCATCAACAGCCATCCACTCATATCGGCAGCGCCTGCGCTTAAAGCAGCAACTGCAGGGCCGAGCGAACGTCCGCCGAGCATATAATCATCGAGGTTGCTCGTCCGCCGGTAAGCCACCCAGCCGATCCAGAGCATCAGCACCATATAAATGGCGATCGAAATCATTTTTAATGTTTGATCACTCAAGAAGCGTTTCCCCCTTTGTTTTTGGTCCTTTCAACAACATTTTATCATCATAATATCTGTTTAATAAAGGTGTATTTTTAAAAACGGTCGAATATTCAAGAAAACAGTCCGCGGCAACTGATTGTTTTTCGCATTCAAAGCCGCTTTATGTTAAAATTTCCGTAGCCATTAAGACGAAAAGGAAGACAGGCATGAAAAAAACATTATCGGTTCAAAAGAACGAAGAAATAGAGGTTGTTTTTGAAGATTTGACGCATGACGGTGCAGGGGTGGCAAAGGTGGACGGCTATCCGCTGTTTGTCAAAAACGGCTTGCCAGGGGAGAAAGCCCGCATTAAAGTCATTAAAGCCAACAAGAACTACGGGATCGGTCGCCTCCTCGAACTGTACGAAAGGAGCCCGTACCGCGTCGACATCCCGAAAGAAGACGCACCGAAATACGGTGGCTGCCAGCTTGCACATATCCGCTATGATGGCCAGCTTATGTACAAAGAAAATCAGGTGCGCCAGGCACTCGCCCGGATTGGAAAAATTGAAGGCGCCCGCATCCATCCGATGATCGGCATGGACAACCCGTGGCATTACCGGAACAAAGCCCAGGTGCCGGTCGGCGAAAAAAATGGGAAACTCGTAGCCGGCTTTTTTAAACCGAGAACCCATGAAATACTAGATGCCGATGAGAGCGTGATCCAGCTTCCGGCGGTAAACGAAGCCGTCCAAGTGGTAAAAGAAATTTGCCGGGAACTTGGCATCCCGGCTTACGATGAGGAACATCACAGCGGCGTCCTCCGCCACATCATGGTGCGTTACGGGAGGAAGACCGGCGAGCTGATGGTCGTCCTGATCACGAGAACAGTGGAACTGCCGCATCGGAAAAAACTCGTGGATTTAGTGGTCTCGCGCCTGCCGCAAGTTAAGTCGATCGTGCACAATATCAACCCGAAGCGCACAAACGTGATTTTAGGGGAGAAAACCAAAGTACTGTGGGGAAATGAGGTCATTTACGACAAAATCGGGGATATAAAATTCGCCATCTCCGCGCCTTCTTTTTACCAGGTCAATCCCGTTCAGACGAAAGTGCTGTATGAAAAAGCGCTCGAGTACGCGGAACTTACCGGCAGCGAAACGGTCATTGATGCATACTGTGGCATCGGGACAATTTCGCTTTTCCTTGCACAGAAGGCCCGCAAAGTATTCGGCGTAGAAATTGTGCCGGAAGCGATTGAAGATGCAAAGCGAAATGCGGCGCTCAACGGTATCACGAATGTGGAGTTTGAAGCGGGCACAGCGGAAACGGTCATCCCAAAATGGTACGAGGCAGGCAACAAGGCAGATGTCTTAGTGGTTGACCCGCCGCGCAAAGGCTGTGACGAAGCCCTGCTCAAAACCATCCTGGAGATGAAACCGCAAAAAGTCGTCTACGTCTCCTGCAACCCGGCAACATTGGCAAGAGACTTGCGGTTCCTGGAAACGGGAGGATACCGTACAGTGGAAGTACAGCCTGTTGACATGTTTCCGCATACGACACATGTGGAAGTCGTCACAAAATTGCTGTTTGGGATGTAGAATAATATAAAACATTTCCCATTCAGACCCGGATTTCATTTTCGATTTCTGGGTCTTTTTCATATTAAATTACGATGTCTCTTTCGATTACTTTTCCTACAATATCTTATCGAATTATTTTTTGTGCAAAAGGAATGTCTTGAGCCTTTGTAACTTCAGGGCTAGGAAACAGAGTAACAAGGTTTAGTGCATTTTATATAGTGTCCAAAGACTATTAAACAAACGAGCATTTAATTTAACTTCTATATTCAAGATTATTTTTCTATTCTAGTACAAACAGCCATGTCAACCCATTGGTGGATTCGGTATAATGTGAGAGAATAGAATCATAAAAAATTCCTTTAAAATAAAGGAGGACGGGTATGAAGCAGCTATATATGAAGCAGAAGGTTTTTAGTTTAAGCGGCAAATTTACGGTCAAGGATCAACAGGAACGAGATGTTTATTATGTTGAGGGCAGCTTTTTGCAAATCCCTAAGACGTTCTCGATTATGAATACAAAATGAGAGGAAGTCGCGCTTATTACGAAAAAGGCGTTTAGCTTTCTTCCAAAGTTTATTGTCGAGGTAAATGGACGAGAAGTGTTAACAATAAAGAAAGAGCTATCCTTCTTTAAGGCACGCTATACGATTGATGCGGCAGGAATTGAAGTGCGTGGGAATTGGCTGGATATGGATTTTGAAGTGTTGCGGCACGGTGAAGTGGTCGGTAAAGTTAGTAAGGAATGGTTTACTTGGGGCGATAGTTACAAAATTCAAATCTTAAAAGAAGAAATGGAAACGATTCTCATAGCTATCGTTGTCGCCATCGATTGTGTAAAGGCTGATCAGGCAGCTGCAAACTCGCCAGCAACATATTAAAGGGAAAAGTGACACTTTAATCACTCTGGGTCTCACACCCTTTTTTAAACTTATGGTTTGCACATACACATTTCCATAGATTTGACAGATGTGAAGAGTGTGATACCGAAGAAAAGGATTAAAAGCTGGATGAAAGCGGATTAATTATGTAATTCAAATAAAAATGTGAACTTATAAAAGATATATTGAAAAATGAAAGGAGCGTAAATATAATGAAAGAACCAGATAGGAAAAAACTATATCCAATGAAAACATAAAAACAGTTTGTTATAAGTAATTTACCTTCGAAGTTTATCACTTAAAATTTTTATTTAAACAGAGGGTTACATGGTAAATAAAATAGATACCATTGAGTAACATTTGTTGATTGAAACAAGCAAATGCCGGGAATCCGGGAGTTTTTTAAACGAATGGGAGGGATGTTAAATGCGTGTCACTGAGCTGAGAGAGCTCCTTGAAAAATACAGTAAGGACGACTTAAGCAAAATGATGATTGAATTGTATAAGGCGATACCGAAAAAAGTGCGTGATGAAAAAGAAATTGATGGGATGTTGCAAGATTTTCAGCAGTACAAAGAAGCTGAAAAGATAAAAAAAGAGAAAGAAAAACATGTTGACCTTAATGATTTGGAACGTGAAATTACGCAATTCATTCAAAATGCTTATAAACAAAATTACATTGCCCCAAATCGGTATGTTAGCAAAAAGGAACGTCCCAAGTGGCGATTCAAGGTCAAATCATACATAAAACAATTGCAACAGGTACCCGTTGAAGGAAACGAAGGGAAGCGTGCTACAGATTTACTCGATGCACTGTATGAAATGTTATGTTATGGGTGTGGCTATTACATCTTTAACACAGACAATCCCTTTAGATCTATTGGTATGGAGCAAGTGGAATTATTCGATATTCTCCTAAAAAGAAAATTCAGTATGGGGATTAACAAAGAAACTATAAGTTCTGCCCTGAAACAAATTATTAATTATCATCTCGACATGGATACACTGCGGTCATCTTTATTCAACGTGTTCATTGCGAATTTGAGAACTGTGGATGCTAAAGAAATAGCAATCGAACAATGCCATCATTTTCTAATGGGATTGAAGCAGCGAACGATAACGCCAGAAGAGACATGGGTTTGGAAGGATGATGAATATAGCCGGGAGCGAAATATAAATGAATTGATTGAAACGGTTTTCAAACTAAAGATGGAACTGTGTGAATATGAGTCAGCTATCCGTTATTTTAAAAGCAATATTCAGGAAGAATCTAAAGAAGACGCATTGTTTAGCTTGCTCAATAAGCTTAAAACATACAATCAGAAAGATTATTGGCTAAGAGAATACGAGGAGGCTATAAAAAAAGGCATAAGGCCGAGGGAAGAACTGCAATTTACCTATCAATATTTAAAAGAAAACGGCGAATTTAACATTGATGAAGACATGTAGTAACGTTCTTCAACAAGGACCAAGGATTGGCACACCAATCCTTGGTTTTCGTATATTCACCTGTAAGAAGGTTGGTAATTGGTAGGGTGGTGGTAGATTCCTGTATCCGTAACCAGAAGTTAAAAAGGATACTGTAAAGATTTGGTATCTCCTTATTCAGTTTCACAGGTTAAATATAAAAATATAGAACTGATCCCGTGAAAATATCATTTAATTTTTTATCAAATAAATATTTCTATTGTATCTTTTTCTTTAACAGCAGTATGATTTTTAATTGTATTTTTATTCAATAGTATTTTCCCCTCTTTAATTAACGAACAAATTTGATTCCTACTTATATCAATGAGTTGATTTCCAAGCAACTTATCGATACGAACAGGTTCATCTAAATAATTTATATTAATACAAATCTTATTAAATCCGTTTTTTAAGTGTGTAACCAAATTAATTTTTTCGTTATCATTCTGGGGTGCTTCATTCGGAAAATCCCTATTTTTAATTTCCAACTTAGGGTCATACGATTTAAAGATTTTCTCTTTTCTATTCCAAGTGTGGTTTTTTTCGCATTTAAAAATAGTAAATTTATAAATATTTTTTCCGTTTGAATTATGTCTTCTCATTAAAGTGTCATAAAAATTTACTACCTTTCCGCAATTTGGGCAATACTTGACTACAGTTTCAACTTTTTCCCCATTATGAACGGACCAATTGTAGGTAATAATATTCATAGTTACACACCTCAATGGAAATTTTCATTTTATTAAAGTGCTTCTTTTGTTTATATTTATCTCTCAAAATGAAATAAATGAAGAATAATACTTCTACTATTACGTAGGATAAATCCGTTTTCATAAAGAATCAAAAGACATTCACAAGATACCCCTGGTCACTATTGTTGATACAATAGCCTTCTCATATTGATGCAGCATATTGCTCTTCAAACTCCTCGTAGTAAAGAACCTCAATTATACCTGACCAATCCAATATACAACCTACAAAATCGTTTATATCCAATCCCTTCATTTCATAGGTATCATCATCATTAACAGTTCCTGTTGCATCTTCGATAAAAGTGACTTTATATCCCCTTTCAAATGCAGTTATAGCAGTAAATAAACAGCAATACTCTGTATTAAATCCTGTAATATATAGATGATCAATATTTTTTTCCTTTAAAATAGAATCTAACTTTGTACCGCATATTCCGCACGTAAATTTTTCTATTTTGTGATTTTTTTAAAGGAATTTTCTCCTTCTTTGTAGAATTGAATGATTATCTAACTAGAGGAAGATGAGGAAATTTTTATGTCAGATCAAATTTTAACCTTACATGTGGGGCCGTCTCAACTTTTATCTAAACTGTGTGATGAAATAGAACTCGAAAAGACCATTAATAATTTAGTCAAATGGGATTCTGTCCGTTGTCATATCTCACCCGGAACAAGGATTAAAGCCCTTGTCTTAAACATTTTATGCAGTGGCAAGCCCCTTTATAAGGTTCATGAATTCTATCAAAACCTAGATTCTGAGATGCTTTTCGATACATCGATTTCACCCGATCAATTAAATGATGATGCATTAGGAAGAGCATTAGATTACTTGTATAAAGCCGAAGCATGGAAAGTATATTCCACCCTTGCATTAAAAGCATTAAAAAAATTGAATCTTCCTATTGGTGTACTCCATAACGATACAACATCAATTTCTGTTTACGGTGAATATAAACAACCGAAGGAAGATGGACTGCAAATTACGTACGGGTATAGTAAGGCCCATAGGCCTGACTTAAAACAAATCGTTCTGGGGATGGGGGTCACACCTGAACGAATTCCTATTCTTGCAAAAGTAGAAAATGGGAATACTTCGGATAAATCTTGGAATGTGGAATTCATTCAAAAGATGAGAAAAATCCTTTCCCATGAAGATTGGAAAAATCTCATTTATCAAGCCGATTCTGCATTAATCACAACGGAAAATCTAGCGGAAATTCAACAACAAAATTTATCGTTTATTTCCCGTTTACCTGATACATTCGGTTTAAGCACAGAACTAAAGAAAGAGGCATGGTTGCTCAATAACTGGGAAAGGGTAGGCTCACTTAGCAATAAAAAAGACGCAGCTATTTACCAAATTCAAGCTTTTGAAAGACAAATTCAAAACCTTCCTTACCGGTTTCTTGTTGTCCACTCAAACAATTTAGATCAACGAAAAGAGAAAACCCTAAATCGGGCGATCGAAAAGGAAGAAATAAAATTAAAAAAAGAGATAGAAAAACTAAGTAAAGTTATCTTTCATTGTAAAGAGGACGCACTAGAAGCAATTCAATCTTTTAAGAAAAAACAAAAGGCTTCATATTTCTGTTATAAACTAAACGTCCAGATGAGTGATCAACCTATCAAACGAAAAAAGAGAGGAAGACCTAAAAAGGACGAACAGACAAAACGAGAACAAATCTATCAGATACAACTGGAATCGTTTGAAAAAGATCATGATTTTATCGAAAATAAGAAAAGAATGCTCAGCACTTTTGTTTTAATCACAAATAAATTAGACGAGGAGACACTATCCAATCAAGAAGTTTTGAGGGTTTATAAAGGACAGTCGGCCGTTGAGACCCGTTTCCGATTAATCAAAGATTCACAAATGATTGATGCCATTTACTTGAAAACCCCGGAAAGGGTTGAGGCCTTAGGGATTGTGTATGTGATGGCTTTATTAATCTATGGAATTTTAGAATATCGAGTTAGAAAAGAACTGAAAGAAAAGAACCTATCTCTAATCTTGAAAGGAAAAAGGAAACTCTATCAACCCACAGGTCAAGCATTGTTAGAGCAATTAGAAGATATCACCGTGATCCTTATAAATCAAAATCGACAAAAATTAAGGCTCTTACCCGATAATATTGATTCACAAGCCAAAAAAATCATTGAATTATGCGGGTATGATCTATCAATATACGTGTCAAAAAATGTCGAAAACAAAGGCGAATAACACACAACAGGAGGAATTCATGAAAAGAATGTCGAATTCAATAGAACTTTATCGAAAATTCCTCAAAAATAAGAAGATATCATCCCACCAAAATGTTTAAATATAGTTCATTCAAAAATTAAAATGAATTTTATTTAAGACGTGCGAAATGTGGGTTGTACCAAAAAATGCACTTGGAGTGTTTTTGGTTATAGTAAGATCCGCATATTGAGCAAATTCCTTATCAATATCACTCTTTTCAGTATTTTCAGCTAGTGGACTATTTGGATCCTTATCTATATGTTTTGTTAATACCACCAAATCTTTTGCATCTTTAAACCTTTTTATAATGTTCTTGATTTTATTCCTTTCTTCACTAAAGTCCTTCATTTCTAATATTCCATTTTGCATATCTAAAACAAGTAGTGCTTTCATAAAAGAATCTCCTTTTAAATTAGTTTTTTAATATTATCCATAACATTCAATCTATGTATTTCCTCTACTGTTCTTTTTCCATCATAAATGGATAATACAGAATCAATCGCTCTATCAGGATCTTCAATTTCAATTGCGCCATTAGGAATAGTTCCTATAGACAATTTCTTACCGAAGGGTACCATCATGAGATGCTTACGTACTAATGGATACTTCACAATACCTTCCCCCAGTCTTTGTGTTTCATCTTATATACAGAATTGTACACTAAATATAAATATTTGTAAATCCCTATTAGACTTAAATTTAGCAATATTCCATCAGGAAATAAAACCCCATTCTCATATTACTCCCTATTTTTAATGGGTCCTCCAAAATACTTCGAATCCCTCAAAAGGCCAAAAAGTTTAGGGAGAAAAGTAAATAAAAATCTAATTTTTCCTAATACTTTTACTCCAAAGGGTGTTTCTAAGATGTTAAACAGGCTTGGATTCAGCTACTCTATGGCAACGTATACTTTGATAAAGCTGATCTGGACAAAAAAAGAGTTCAAAGAAGCCACTTTTCCGGAGTTGAAAAAGGAACTGGAGAATGGTCTCATTGATCACTTGTTATTAACTGCCGTTGATACTTTCCGACTAAACAACACCAGCCCGAACCGCTTTTTTCCGTGGAGTGCCTGGCGTTGCTATCCTTGAATCAAGAGATTTTAAGATAAGTTATATCCACTCCGGCCATATCTCTTGCTTTTTTCTGAATTTGTAATATATTTTTCAAATGGTATGATTGTGCTATCAATATAGAGTTCCAGCCGGGAGTGAGCAAAATGAAAATATCAGCGCAAGATAAGGTATTTACTCAACTTTCGCAGACTGAAACAGGTAGGTATACCTTGATATAATTCGGCAGACCCGCAATCCATTGTTGTAGTTGACTTTTGATCAGTTGTTGAATTTTCTTATTACTTTTATCCAGAGTATCTTCAAGAATCTCGACTAACTGCTGCAATGCAACAGCCCAATCAAGGTCATCTATTTCATCACATAATTCATAAAACATGCCACCTAATGTTCTGTCATCTACACTGCAACGGTTTTGCCATGACAAGACAATATACCTTGCAAACACAATGGTCGTGTGGCTGATAAGCGCGTCATATGAACGACTCTGGAATTCCTTTTGTAGTTTTAATAGGGACTTTGTTGTTTTGAAGAAAACCTCAATATCCCAACGCATCCCGTAAATACGGATGATTTCCTGGTCACTCAGTGTACAGTCTGTACTCAAAATCGCCAACCAGTCGCTTTTCTTGTTGCGGTTGCGAACAAAGACAACTTTAATTGGCACGCCATTGGCCTGCGTTGTATGGATGGAACGCAAGATTCCTTTCTTTCCACTAGTCGGTTTAGCTAGACGATACAATTCATCTAGGCTAACACGCTTACCATCGACAAAATAGCGTTGTTTTAATTTTTTGACCATACCAATTACGTCAAGACCTTGTTCTGTAATCTCCTTGATGAGAGGTTGTTGGGTGAACCACGAATCCATTAGAACATAGGAAGCATCGATACCAGAATTCATCGCCCGGGCAATCATGCCAGGAATCTGTTCTGGTGCCGTTTGTAATGCTTCTTTTCGGCGCTTATAACCGGAGCTACGTTTATCGATATTTTCGGATATGCCGTTGATCTGGCTCTTTTTCGAACTCAATAATGAGAAGTCAACGGGTAGGAATGTTGCGCCATCAGACCATCCTAATGTCAACATGCGGAATCCTTTGTAAAAACGCATTTTTTGAGATGCATGATCAAAGCAGCGAGCCAGAAGCTCAACGTGTTTGCTTCGGTTCCGGTCATAAGATGAATCATCTAAAATCAATACTTTCGGACGGTCATGACGTGTCAATTTCGAAACTTTTCCAATCACTGAGGCAACCAGTGAAAGGAGGAAACGACGCCAGTTGAACGTTGATTGGTTGAGAAACCGATAAACGGTATCTTTGGCTGGGATGTCTGTAGCTTTCTTACTTTCCAACATCCTGAACCAGTTTTTGTTTTCAAAGATCATACAAAAAATCAATTGAAAAATGTAGGCACAAGAAAAACCAAAGGACTTCGTAATACCGGCGATTCGCAAGTGTTTCAACACATTCAACTCTTTAAATGTTGATTTTATTTCATTTGGTAGTTGATTATTCAGGCTGTTTTTCGCTATCATAGTAGGAGACACCTCTTCTATTTGGTAGTGATTTTCGATAAATCAACTATACCAAAAGTAGAGGTGTTTTTTCATATATTAATTTTACTGTCAAGTGCTGTATCTGAGACGTAATAGACATTAGCCAGCACTGAATTTATTATGATTTTCTAGGTGCGAAAGTTGAGGTATTTAAATTACTAAGCGAATTAAATACCGCCAAAGATGGAATTACTGCATCAGAAATTGCAGAAAAGCTTTCCCTTTCAAGGCAAGTAGTAAGTCATTATCTTTCCAGGTTACTTGAAGAAGGAAAAGTGGCAAAAACAGCCACAAAACCTGTCTATTGGTCTGTTATAAGCAAGATGAAAACGGAAGACGTCTTCGAATCTTTTATTGGATATCATGGCAGCCAGAGTGAAATCATACAACGTTGCCAGGCGGCGGTTAAATACCCTCCTAACGGTTTAAATATATTGATCACCGGACAAAGAGGTGTCGGCAAAAGTTTTCTCGCGTCGTTAATCTATCAGTATGCCATAAATCAAGAGGTTATTAAAAAAACGCCCCTTACATTGTTTTAAACTGTGCAGACTACGCAGACAATGCAGAATTATTATCTTCTGTTCTGTTTGGTTATAAAAAGGGTGCTTTTACGGGGGCAACCCGGAAAAAGACGGGCTTATCCAAGAGGCGGACGGTGGCTTTTTATTTTTAGACGAGATCCATAGATTATCTAAAGAAAACCAGGAAAAGCTTTTTTTGTTCATGGATACCGGCAAATACAGACCGCTCGGGGAAAATAAGACATGGAATGAATCGAAAGTCCGATTTATTTTCGCAACCACAGAAAATGAGGAAAATATATTTTTAGAAACATTTCTGAGAAGGATTCAAGTACATGTTACTATTTCTAATTTCAATAACCGGCCATTGGCTGAAAAAATACAGTTAATAAAATATATGTTTTATCAAGAAGCAAACATCCTTCAAAAAAATATATTGGTTAAAGGAGAGTCCGTACAATTATTATTAAACAGCCATTTTAATGGCAACATCGGAAAGTTAAAAAATATGATTAAGCTGAGTTGTGCTGATGCTTATAATCATCATCCCGACCATGATACTTTACTGATAAGCCCCGGTACCATTTCTGATATGCCTGTTCGGAAAGCGGAAACAAGCAAGTATCCGCACAATTATCTCTTGATTGAATATGCATTCCCTTTTGATTTTGACCAGGAGCATGCAGATGGCTTCATGCTGGAATTGAAAAAAATCATGTCAGATTTGCACGATGCTAAAGGCACGGGTTCAAAGGCGTCATTGGAACAATTAAAAAACAGATTACAGACGCTTCATTTAAAAAGCTTGGGTAACTTTTCTTACTTTGAAAATGTATCCAATCAAAGCATAATGTATGTAAAGAACATGTTTATTCAAAAATGGGAAGATATCATTATGAACCGGTACGGGATTGTAAACAGTGTATCAATAGACAAAATCAGCTTTGATTTTTATTATTACATTCATGAGAAAAAGATACCCTTTTTAGGCTGTTTAAAGGATTTAAATATAGAAATTCAAACGGTTTATCCAAGAACGAGTTATATTGCCGATAAATTTGTCAGTTCCCTGCACTTAACAAGCGAAAAAAGTGCGTTCCTAAAAATAGTGATCTCCCTCCTGCTATCTGATTATGTGAAAGAAGATATTGAACTGAAGGGTTTGCTCATCGCTCATGGAGAAAGCACGGCCAGCAGTATCCAGTCTGTGGTCAACCGATTATGTGAAACATATGTTTTTGAAGCCATTGATATGCCGATCAATACAGCACTGGAAAATATTATTACAGAAGCACGTATGTTTATTCATCATCAGGCGAATCCGGACGGGCTTACTTTATTAGTTGATATGGGTTCGCTCAGCAAACTGTATTCATCCATTAAGAACGCTCTGCAGGGTGATTTATTAATAGTCGACAACTTAACCACCTCGATTGCACTGGACATAGGGCTTAAAATAAAAAACAGGGTGCCTTTTAAAACCATAGCAGAGAACAGTCTGTCGAAAAATATAAAATTGAAACCCAGTATTTTGAAGGCTTCTCAAAAACAAAAAACATCATTATTTCTTGTATGTCCGGCATGGGCATATCGGAAAAAATTAAAGATATCATGAGCAAGTATTTATCTACAGAAAAGATAGAAGTATTAACGATGGAATACAGGGAATTGAAAAATACAATTGACAGGAATTCAAAAAATTATTTTGACAAAACAAAGCTTGTCATTACCACAACGGACTTACCAAGCTCTTTTTCCATTCCCCATGTCAATATATACAATATGCTGGATGCAGAGGGTATTTCCAATTTATGGAGTTTAATTTATAACGATATCAGTAGAAATTCCTTTGATAAAATGATTCAGGAATTGCTAAAACTATTTTCAATACAAGGCGTGGTAGACCGGCTGAAATTTTTAAATCCCGTTGTTGTGATCAATGAAGTGGAAAATGTTTTGACAAAATATGAAAATTATTATCGTATTACGTTTACTGGAAAAGTAAAGTTAAATTTGTATATGCACATCGCTCTTATGATAGAACGTCTTTTTATTTCTCGAGAAGAAAAAGAGGATATTAAAGAGAAATTGTCAGAACCCGAAGCGGAATTCTACGTTACTTCAAAAAATATTTTTAAGCCAATGGAAAATAATTACAACATTATGGTCAGCCAATACGAAATCTCGTTGTTATACCAATTAATTGGCCCGTTTATTCAAAAATGAGAGGGCTTTCGTGAATCCCGTAATCTGTCTATCCAGTGTTCCTGTTGTGTCCAATTTTTTGGACACATTATTTTTTACAATTGAAATGCCTGGCATACCTGTTTTTTAAAAGACTGGCACGGAAATTGCATTAATAATATACGAAAAACCGATGAGACGAAAGGAGGAGAGAAATGAACAAAATATTAGTTGCCACTCATGGTTATTTTGCAAACGGCATCAAAAGCAGTATTAAACTTCTTACGGGTGTGGAAGAAAACATCTATTTTTTGAATGCATACGTCAATGATGAGAGCATTGACAAACAAATTGAACATTTTTTCCAATCTGCAAGTGAAGAAAATGAAATTATTATCTTTACTGATTTATACGGAGGAAGTGTAACCCAGAAGATCATTGCTTACGCCAGTTCCATAAAAAGAAAAGTGCATCTCATTTCCGGTTTTAACTTACCGGTCATCCTTGAAGTCGTGCTTTCAACAAAAAAACTGACGGATCAGCTGCTAGAGGAAATGGTTGCCGATTCTCAGAAACAAATGAAATTAATCGAACTAAGCAATCTTTCCAAACAGGAAACGGAAAAAGATAACAATGAGGATTTATTTTTTAATTAGGAGGGATTAAGATGATCGTTGCTCTGAGAGTGGATGAAAGATTAATACATGGACAAGTAGCCATGACTTGGACGAAGGCGTTAAAACTTGATGGTTTAGTAGTTGCAAATGATGAGGCAGCAAATAATGAAATTCAAAAAATGAGTTTGAAAATGGCTGTGCCTCAAGAGATAAAATGCATTATTAAAACGGTGGAGTCTGCAATACAACTGCTGAACGACCCAAGGGCTCAAAAAATGAGGCTTATGGTATTGGTCACAACTGTGAAAGATGCTGTTACAATTTGCGAAAGATTTCAGGACATTGAACTCGTAAATATCGGAAACGCCGGAAAAATGACAGATGGGGAAAAGATCACATTCTCAAAAGAAGTCATGCTCACACAAGAAGAAATTGATCATTTAGAAACATTGGTAAAGCTGTATCCAAATACAGAATTTCAGCCTACTCCAGCCATGGAAAAAAAGTTAGCTGTAAATATCCTTAAAAACATAAGACGTTAGGAGGAATACCTTGTGTATGATGCAATTGTCGTCGCGTTTGCAGTATTTGCAGGAGTTGCAGGACATGAATTGCTTGGCATGTCTATGCTAAGCCGCCCAATCGTTGTCGCTCCTCTTACGGGTTTATTACTGGGGTACTTAAACACAGGACTCCTTGTAGGGGCGTCTCTGGAAACAATATTTATGGGCGTCGTCAATATTGGCATATCCAGTACAGCAGAGCCTTCACTGGCAGCAGGATTAGCCACTGTTTTTTCAATCAACATGGGCGGGAATATGGGCGCGATTATCCCGTTGGTTTTTCCATTAGCCATTTTAGGACTGCAATTGATGAACTTGATCTTTTCTTTTGTTATCGGGCCATTTGCACCGAAATTCAGAAAGCTCGCGCTTGAAGGAAAAGAAAAATCAATCGTCGGCCTTCACTATGGATTATGGTTCTTACACTATGGTTTATATGCGCTCATCCCATTTTTCGCGGTATTGTTTGGATCGGATGTTGTCAGAGATGTATTAAACAGTATTCCGAAAGTGATTATGAATGGTTTAACAGTTGCCGGGAACATGTTGCCTGCCGTAGGGATGGCAATGCTGTTAATGATGCTATGGGATAATAAAATTGCTGCTTACTTCTTTTTAGGCGTTGTATTGGTTGCATATTTAAAACTTCCTTTAATTGCTGTCGCTACAATCGCGTTTATCATTGCTGTCGTTGTTTCTCCAAGAGATCTTCAATTGAAAAAGATGGCAACGGCAAGTGCCCCGGATGTAAATGCCGCCATCTCGGATGAAGAGGAGGACTTTTTCAAATGAAACTAACACAGAACCTTAGTAAAGACGAAAAGAAAATGATTAGAAAAATGTTTTGGCGTTCCGCTACCATGTATATTTCGGTCAATCCGATTACGATGGGAGGAGGCGGTTTTTGCTACTCTATGATACCGTTTATTCACCATTTCTATAAAAATAAAGAAGACCGGAAATTAGCGCTTGAAAGGCATACAGCTTATTTTAGTACAACTATCCCCTTTGCTTCTTTTGTGATGGGAATTGCCGGTTCAATGGAAAAGGAAAACAGTGAGAAACCTAACTTTGATCCGAAAAGTATTAATGCCATTAAATTAAGTTTGATGGGGCCGTTAGCCGGCATTGGTGATTCCCTTTTTTGGGGTGTATGGCGTGTTGTATGTGCCGGACTGGCAATCGGGCTTGCAAATGCGGGGAATTTCCTGGCACCGCTTATCTTTTTATTGGCGTTTAATATACCCAACTATTTAATCCGGTATTACGGCGCATTTTTAGGATATTCACTTGGGTCCAAGTATATTGAAAAAATGTATTCAGAAGGCATTATCGCAGTTTTAACAAAAGCTGCCAGTATTTTAGGGCTGATCATGGTTGGTGCGATGGCTGTCCAAATGGTTAAATTTAAAACAGTCTTAGCTTTTCATATGCATGGAAAAGAAATCATGAACGTCCAAAATGTATTGGATAGTATTTTTGTAGGAATCATTCCTTTGCTGATCACTTTTCTTTGCTTCTATTTATTGAAGAAAAAAGTAAATGTTATCGCAATTATCTTCGGGATCATGGTTTTAGGCGTACTGTTGTCTGTCTTGGGCATTGTCTAAAAAAATTCGGGAGAAAATAATATGGCAAAAAACATAACTCAATTTATCGATGAATCGGTCAATCCCTATTTCAATTTAACAATTGAGAACGGAAAATATTTTAGTACAAATAAAGAAAGTTATTATCTCAAGCAACTGCCGGATCAATCTTTTTCTTTTGATGTTACAAATAATAAAGTGACATCCAGTATAGATGAGTTTGGAACCATTAAAAGCATATCGTTTTATCATGGTAATTATTTAACGGAAGACAAACCCGGGGTATGGGTATCAAAGGATTTTGTTCAGGAAAATGACTTATCATTTAAAATACGTTATGATGATAAACTTTATGACTTTAAAAATTCCAAAAACAGGGTTGAGGCAGACCTGGTGTTTAATTTGTTTCCAAGAATTAAACACGACTTAAAAGATTTAAAATGCACCATCATTGTGTATGCACCCGTCGGAAGAACGGGTGCAAGACTAAGCTGCCTTGTCTATGGGATCTATATTGAAAATTTGAAGCCAACAAATCTTACAGGCGAACTCATATTGCCAAAGTTGTATGAAAAGAAATACTCGGATCGGCGCAATATTTTAATGCATTGCCCGCAAAGCGCGGATAAAAAAACAGTCCATTTTTCTATAAGTCCGGGTAAAGCAAAGTTCATACCATTCATCTTATGTGATCCGAATGCTTACAGCTCTGAGGAGTAAAAATTTTTCGTGATAATTTAACTATTCCCCCCCCAAAAATGCGGCTAAATATGTAATAATTTAAATAATTAGAGCTTGCTGGACGAATATTTTGGCATGGCTTAGTGACAAGTCGAATACAAGCTAAAATTTGATTCGTTCAGCAAGCCCTAATTAAACTTGGCTGTTTTGAGGGGGTTTTTATTTTGGTTACTAGAAAAGAAAAAAGAAATCGTGAAAAAGAAGCAAATTATTTTTTCGAGTTCCTTAAAATTCAGAAGCATTTTTTCAAAGACCTGATGAATAACCTAAAAAAGGTAGCAGACCACCGACATCAAAGCTATATCACTTATGGTCCAGAGGTCCTTTTATTTACGATGATGTTGAAAAATATGACCGGCCTAAAATCCATGAGAAACATGAGTGAGCGTTTTAATAAAGAAGAATGTATTAAAAATGTAGGGAAGGTGTTAGGCTTAGATTTTCTTGAAGAACTTCCACATTATGATACAATTAACGACTTTTTATCTGGCTTAGATGTAAATGAATTAGAAAAAATTAGAACGTATATGATTAAAGAATTATTGAAAAAAAGGTCTCTCGAGTCTTATCGAATTGAAGGAAAGTACTGGGGTGTCATCATTGATGGAACTGGATTACACACCTTTCATAAGAAACATTGTAAACACTGCCTGAGACGGGCATATACAAATAAAGAAACAGGAGAAACGAACGTACTTTATATGCACCATGTACTTGAAGCCAAGCTTGTCGTGGGGGATATGGTCTTCAGTATTGCCTCCGAATTTATCGAAAATGAATCAGAAAATGTTTCTAAGCAAGATTGTGAATTAAAAGCCTTCGACAGGCTGGCAAAGAAAATAAAAAAAATATTTAAAAGACTACCGATTTGTATCTTGGGAGATAGTCTCTATGCATGTGAAACGGTATTTAATCTGTGCAGGGCGCACAAATGGAAATATATATGCAGATTTAAGGAAGGGAGAATTAAAAGTATCTCGACGGAGTTTAAGGCAATAAAAGAGCTGGAACAAAGTAAGGATCAGAATTCATTAGTTTGGGTGAATGATATTGCCTACAAAGACAGAACGGTCAATCTGATGGAGGCCACAATGAAAACAGAGGATGGGAAATCGAAAGAGTATGTATTTATAACGGATATTAAAATCACGAAAAAGAACGTGGAACGACTCATCGCTGCAGGAAGAAGCCGCTGGAAGATTGAAAATCAAGGATTTAACGAACAAAAAAATAATCGTTACAATATAGAACATGCCAATAGCCAAAACTACACAGCCATGAAAAATCATTATTTATTAGTTCAAATAACAGATATTATTAGACAGCTGTTTGAAAAAGGTTCGTCAATCTTAAAAGCACTCAAAAAAACGGCAAAAGAAAAATCCTCAAATCTGTTGGAATCGTTTCGGACACGCATTTTAACAGACGAGGATTTCACCCATTTAAGTAAGCCAATACAAGTAAGGTTTACTTAATGGTTATATTATAGCAAAGGATGTGATGTAAAAAAAGGTTTTTTTGAAGTTGTCCACAATTTTAAAAAAGAAATTTGCAAATTCGGCTCTTTTTGACTTTGAAAGCAGAAAAAATAGATGGAAAAATTTTCTAAATGTGGATAAGTCATTTTATCATAAAACATCTAAAAATTGATGAATTTACTCTTCAGAACTGCGAATGCTTATGAAGATCTTGACAAAGCAGAAAACGCCAATGAGGAATACGGAATATATGAAACCTATTCATATTATAAAGAACGCTTTGGAACGCTTTCCATAAAGCATGATCCAATGGCAGCATATCTTTTGCAAAGGGCGTTGTATCAAAGTTTGGGTGCTTTAACGATGAATTCGAAGGATGAGATTGTCGGGGCGAATTGGGGAACAACACCGGTAACGAATAGGATATGGAATAAGGATATGTATTACGCTTATCTTCCGTTCTCGATTTTTGAACCCCATTTGTATAAAAAAGGCATCTTATGGTTCCTGCAATACGGAATTAAATTTCCTGGAAGCAAATTTAGAGGGGGATTATTTCATTCCCTTAGCAATTCACTGTCTTCGATTATGATGGCAGGGATGTATTTCGAAGCAACCGGTGACCGAACATTTTTCCTGGAGCATCCAGAGGTGTATCCGAAAATGTTAAATATATTAGAGGAAATCCTAAACAGCAGACAAGCATCCGAACCTTACTTGTTTCACTCACTTTGGCTGTCAGATGCTTACTCACTGGGAAAATATCACCTTGGTACAAATATTTGTGTCTGGAAAGGTTGCCAGTCATTATCAACAATCGCAGCGTTCGTATACCATGACATGGAAAAAGCGAATGAATTAAAAAATATAGCAAACTTCATTAAAGAAGATATAGAAAAATACATGACAATAGATGGAACTCACGGGAAACAGTATCTAGAAGGCATTGGCGGATTAACAAATGATACAAAAACTGTTTATCCTCTGCAACCCTACCAGGACGACATTACGAAACAAGGATTAATTTTTCTTACGGATGTCATTGAAAATGGAAGTATAAATCTTGTCATGCATGACGGGGAAGAAACGGACACGACCTTAATGCCCTACTACGGATATAAATCCTATAGTGATCCCATATTAAGGAACTATATAGCCTTCAGCATGAGTCATGAAAATCCGACTTATAATCCGGAAAATAAAGGGATTAAATGGGGAAATGAATCCGGTGCAACTTTTCCGGGTTACATTACTGCCATGTTAGGCATTACAGATGAGGAAAGTATGAATGGAGAAGAAGGATATTTACGTGAGCTAAAACGTCTTGCCGACTTAGATGGATCATGGTGGTGGTGGCCGTACCAGCTAAATTGTAAGCGGGGGGATGTGGTAAGAATGAACAGCTGCGGAAAGTGCAGCTGGGCATCTGGCACATTTGCCACGTTATTTGTAACACAAATATTAGGCATTCAATATAACGCGCTTGCTAAAACGCTGTATTTCAGGCCTTTTTCACCATCCGGCAGTTTTAAATGGGAAAATTTGATGTATGGCTATTCTAAATTCGACTTGTCATTTGAAAAAGACGATGAGGTTTCTATTCGTATTACAAACAAGAATGAAGACTTGGTCGAAGCTTTCGTTGAAATCATTACCGAGAAAAAGCCTTATGATCAAACGAAAAAGATGCTTTTGCCATTTCAAGAATCCAGCTTTCTTAACCAAAAAACCGTGCTGGTCAAAGTAAAAATACCGCCTCATGAAACCTTTGAAATGATAACGAAAGACTAAATTTACATTTACGCTGTGCCAAAATGTGTATTGGGGTGTGAAATATGAATATCTTAAATAATGTAACCAGATTCAAAGGAGAACAGTCCAGAACCATCTCTCCGGAGAATCCTACTGGAGAAAAAGGGAAGGCATGCATGTTTGACAGTAAACTTGGCCCGGGCAGAAAAGGAAGAGGAAGCATATCACTGCCGCAAGGGAAAGAAACAGTCATTGCTGAGATATCCGGCACAGGCATCATCAAACATATGTGGATGACCATTCGGGAAAATACTGAAAAAGGCAGCTTTGTGCTCAGGGATGTAATTTTAAGAATATATTGGGATGGGGCTCGAACACCAGCTGTAGAAACACCGCTCGGAGACTTCTTTTGTAACGGATTCGGCGAAAGATACGATGTAAATTCTTTGCCAATCGTCGTCAATCCAAATGGTGGGATGAATTCTTATTTTGAAATGCCTTTTAGAAAAAAAGCAAAAATCACCATTACAACCCACATTTCGCACGTCTTAAATAAAATTCATTTTAATTTTTGAATGAACTATATTTAAACATTTTAGTGGGATGATATCTTCTTATTTTTGAGGAATTTTCGATAAAGTTCTTTTCAATTCGACATTCTTTTCATGAATTCCTCCTGTTGTGTGTTATTTGCCTTGGTTTTCGACATTTTTTGACGCGTATATTGATAGATCATACCCGCATAATTCAATGATTTTTTTGGCTTGTGAATCAATATTATCGGGTAAGAGCCTTATTTTTTGTTGATTTTGATTTATAAGGATCACGGTAATATCTTCTAATTGCTCTAACAATGCTTGGCCTGTGGGTTGAGAGAGTTTCCTTTTTCCTTTCAAGATTAGAGATAGGTTCTTTTCTTTCAGTTCTTTTCTAACTCGATATTCTAAAATTCCATAGATTAATAAAGCCATCACATACACAATACCTAAGGCCTCAACCCTTTCTGGGGTTTTCAAGTAAATGGCATCAATCATTTGTGAATCTTTGATTAATCGGAAACGGGTCTCAGCGGCCGACTGTCCTTTATAAACCCTCAAAACTTCTTGATTGGATAGTGTCTCCTCATCTAATTTATTTGTGATTAAAACAAAAGTGCTGAGCATTTTTTTCTTATTTTCGATAAAATCATGATCTTTTTCAAACGATTCCAGTTGTATCTGATAGATTTGTTCTCGTTTTGTCTGTTCGTCCTTTTTAGGTCTTCCTCTCTTTTTTCGTTTGATAGGTTGATCACTCATCTGGACGTTTAGTTTATAACAGAAATATGAAGCCTTTTGTTTTTTCTTAAAAGATTGAATTGCTTCTAGTGCGTCCTCTTTACAATGAAAGATAACTTTACTCAGTTTTTCTATCTCTTTTTTTAATTGTATTTCTTCCTTTTCGATCGCCCGATTTAGGGTTTTCTCTTTTCGTTGATCTAAATTGTTTGAGTGGACAACAAGAAACCGGTAAGGAAGGTTTTGAATTTGTCTTTCAAAAGCTTGAATTTGGTAAATAGCTGCGTCTTTTTTATTGCTAAGTGAGCCTACCCTTTCCCAGTTATTGAGCAACCATGCCTCTTTCTTTAGTTCTGTGCTTAAACCGAATGTATCAGGTAAACGGGAAATAAACGATAAATTTTGTTGTTGAATTTCCGCTAGATTTTCCGTTGTGATTAATGCAGAATCGGCTTGATAAATGAGATTTTTCCAATCTTCATGGGAAAGGATTTTTCTCATCTTTTGAATGAATTCCACATTCCAAGATTTATCCGAAGTATTCCCATTTTCTACTTTTGCAAGGATAGGAATTCGTTCAGGTGTGACCCCCATCCCCAGAACGATTTGTTTTAAGTCAGGCCTATGGGCCTTACTATACCCGTACGTAATTTGCAGTCCATCTTCCTTCGGTTGCTTATATTCGCCGTAAACAGAAATTGAGGTTGTATCGTTATGCAGTATACCAATAGGAAGATTCAATTTTTTTAGTGCTTTTAATGCAAGGGTGGAATAGACTTTCCATGCTTCGGCTTCATACAAGTAATCTAATGCTCTTCCTAATGCATCATCATTTAATTGATCGGGTGAAACCGATGTATCGAAAAGCATCTCAGAATCTAGGTTTTGATAGAATTCATGAACCTTATAAAGGGGCTTGCCACTGCATAAAATGTTTAAGACAAGGGCTTTAATCCTTGTTCCGGGTGAGATATGACAACGGACAGAATCCCATTTGACTAAATCATTAATGGTTTTTTCGAGTTCTATTTCATCACACAGTTTAGATAAAAGTTGAGACGGCCCCACATGTAAGGTTAAAATTTGATCTGACATAAAAATTTCCTCGTCTTCCCCTAGTTTAGATAATCATTCAATTCTACAAAGAAGGAGAAAATTCCTTTAAAAAAATCTTAAAATGGAAAAATTTACGTGCGGAATATGCGTTACAAATGAGCATCCTAAAGATATTTCATCCTTCTTTTATACCATTAATTATAATTTAGTAGATGAATTGGATAATGATGTACTTTACTTCCATGCATATTGGAATCGGGAAAGACAAACCAAATTACAAAAAGATTATGTGGTAATTGACAATATTCATGGACATGGATATTATGTGGGAACTTTTCTTGCTCTGACTGCTTTGGAAAGATATTGGTGGGGAGAAGGTGAATTTAAATTTTATATTGATGGCGACGAACAGTATCCCACCATCTCTTCTACAGGAACAGAAGATTATTTCGGGGGAGCCTGGGCTTTTCATCAGAAGGATCTATATGGCAGACCTTCTGCAAAAAATTACTCAACATTATTCTTGGGCTATCCATTCCATTCCAATCGGGATGCTACAAGAGACCGTTTTGAAACCGGCAAACTGAATGCGGTTCATGCATTTGGTGACGACGGATTGCCCCGGCATGGATTATACCGGTGGCATCTCCTGGATCCCATTGCGTTTAAAGAAAATTTGAAAGTAACATTACAGCAAATAGGAAATGATGACATTCAATTATTTGAAAGGGAAGATGACGTGTCAACCGTTGCGTATTGGTATCAAAATAGTGCAGAAGGAGCAATGGACCCGATTCCGGACAGGCGGGCAAGGCTGCCGCGTTAATTCACAAAAGTTGGGTATACGAAAGCCCCTTCCTCGGAAAAACCGGGGAAGGGGTTTTCATGGAATCATTAGAGGATAAAGGCCAGTTTGGAAAGAGGAAAAAAGATCTCTGTTTCCTCTATTGCTGGTAATCCATCCTGCCCTTTTAGAATCCGATTCTCTAATGCAGTTTTTGTGCAAGATCACGGGGAACATTTTTATGTTATGATTCTGCGGCGTTCCTAGTCTGGGTTCCGTTCAGAAAGCAGCTTATACTTTGCATCCATCATGTCAGCATTTAAGTCTTATGCTGTAAAACCGCATCGCTTCAAGACGGCCTTTCGTTTCGAATACGCCAGCTTCAATTAGCTTTCTGATGCGATATTCAAGAAATGTATCCCCCACGTATTGGTCTAAATGCCCGATTACCTCGCCAATGACCCTGGCTGAATTTATAAACTTCCTTGCATTGCCTTTACCATGCAGCTTTTTTACTTTGTCGATAATAAATTCATCGAAATAGTCTTCAGAAACGCTAAATATTTTTCCGTTCTGCCAGATCCTTAAAGTCTCCCGGGTTTCTGCAAGACTAAGCCATTCTTTTTTCAAACCTGTTCTATCATGGTCCGTCAACAGATTTCCAGCGCCATGTTCATATATGTGTTGGAACTTTTCAGGGATCATTTCGCCTGAATGAAGCAATGTATATTTTACATTTTTTACCGGGAATCGTTTTTCATACTCCTTTGTCGTGTTTATAACGGTTATATCCATATTTTTATCTTTTAATAGATACACAGCGAATCGCAATCCTACTTGTTCGTGCGCATTATCAGAGGTCCAAATTGTTACATGCTCCTCATCAGCTACTGAGTTGATCTGATCGAGTGATCTTTTAAATTCTTTGAGATAATCCGGAATTTCATCAAATTCATCACTCATGCACTTTTCCATCCACTTCAATCTGGATTTAACTCCGATTTCTTCATTTAACTTATAAATGGGGCCAACGGAAAATATATCCCAAAAAGAGATGACCGTATCCTTCTTATCAAGTCCCATTTTCCTTAATGTATGTTTCAAGCTGCCCGAAGCTGTTGCACCAAATAGAATATGTATCATTTATCCATCCCCTTTAGTTTCGTTTTCCTCCCTCCACCAAATCCAAACCAGTCGATCACGTTCTATGCGACACGGATTGAATAGAAAACCCGCCCAATCCCTCATGCGTCGTATATGTAATCGCTGCATCATGATAATGAGATAGAAAGATTAGTCTTCAGGTAAGTTGGGTCAATCATTCACCCATTTACATTTCCTCATACCCCATTCACAGGTTACCATTTGAAAGCTTACCAAACGCTGGTATCCTTGCATCACCGAAATTAGCTGAGAAGAAAAGGGTACCTGTTACTGTATAACGGGTACCCTTTTGAGGTGCAACATTAAAAAATAAGTTAACAACACAAGCAAAGGTAGGAAAAATCTCATATTGTCACTGACACTTTAAAATGGCGAGAAACTGATGGGATCATTTGTCCGAACGTTGACGGCATTATTGTCACTCATAGGGGAAGCCATCTTGTAATACCGCGGCTTCCCCTATGACTTTAATATAAAAAAGAAGTAATAGCTTACCTTTATTATCTATATACAAGTCCACCATCTGTTAAAATTGCTTGTCCTGTTATATAATCAGCGTCATCTGATGCTAAGAATGAAACTAAGTTTGCTACATCTTCCGGGGTTTGATATCTTCCTAATGCTATTTCAGAAGAAAACTTTTCAAATGCTTCACCAGGTTTTAAATCATCACTATATTTGACCATTTCTTCATCAATTCGATCCCACATTTTCGTCTTAGCGACACCAGGGCAGTATGCATTCACTGTAATTTGATATTTGGCTAATTCTTTGGCAGCGGAATGAGTAAAGGATTTAACTGCGTGTTTCGTAGCTGAGTATGTACCCAACATTTCGTAGGATTCATGTCCAGCTATACTGCATGCGTTGATAATTTTCCCTTTTGATTTCTGGCTTATAAATTGTTCGGCTGCTGCTTGTGTTCCAAAAACAACGCCATTTACATTAATACTAAAGAGCTTATTCAGCTGTTCCTCTGTAATTTCTAAGAATGGGGATACTGCATCAATTCCAGCATTATTTACAAATACATCTAAATGGCCAAACTTCTCAACACCTTTTTTAACAAGATTAAATTGGTCATTTCGTTTAGACACGTCACCTTTGACGCCAATAACATCATAACCTTTATTTTTAAATTCGTTGACGGTTTCATTTAATAGTTGTTCGTTAATATCATGAACAACAACACTAAAACCATCTGAGCATAATCTTTCTGCAATGCCTTTTCCTAACCCACCAGCTGATCCTGTTACAATTGCAACTTTAGACATAAAAAAGATCTCCTTTACAATAATTTAAATTATTCATAATATAGAATAACAGTTTCTATGAAGCATGTGCAACCAAAGTCTCTCCAGCCTTCTTCCATATCCAAAGTGGAGCTTGAACCAATCTCCACATCGAACCTTGTAATCCGGTGATTACCTAGAAGACTATTCCAACAATCGAGTTCCTCATTATTTTATGCCTTCCCACCCGGTTCTATAGCTTCCCCCCATTCCTATAATGCTTTATACTCGGTTAAGATTCGTTCAACATGCATCGCAGCAACTCACAACGTCATCAAGTAGCAGGTTGTACATACATTGTTGAGCTAACAGGGAAAACCTTGAGCTCTCCTATAAATTCTTAGCTAATACGGCTTTCGAAATGAAGACTGATATTAATATCGAAACGATTGAAACAATAGAAAGAACCAGAAAGGAATAACTTTGGATCAGATATATGAAAATTAACAAGGAGTGGAATCTATGAATTCAAAAGAAGTTGAAGCAGTTTTTACACTCCAAGTGTTTAAAAGATATGAATATTTTATTAAAAAGAGTGTTGATTATGAAGAAATTTGGGGACTATACCACCATGGCTGGGCGATGTCTAAGGATGATAACGGATGTCCGCTTGTAAATTTTTGGCCCAAAAAAAATTGCACAAAAATGTGCAGTAGAAGAATGGAAAGAGTACCATGCAAAAAAAATTGACCTTTATGAATTTATGAACGAATGGTTACCTGGGATGAAATCAGACGGTATTAAGCCATCCATATTTTGGAATAACGTTGATTCAGTCGTAGTAGATACAGAAAGACTAAAAAAAGACTTGGATGAAGAACTTGAGAATTATTAGGTGAACCAAAACCGTTTTTCCTTTTTTTATCAGGATTTTTAAAGATCGAACCGCCTTTGAACCAGATCCGAGCGGCTATATCCATGAACCTTTTATTCGGACAACATCTTACCTTCCCTGAGAAAAACTGCATACAGTTGGATCTATACTGGAAGATGCCAAAATCACAATCAGGAAAGCTTATGCAGGATGACATCGTTCCCACACTAAAAAAATAAGGCCTATTGTATCTGCAAGACCTTAAAAAGAGGCGTAACAAAATGATAAATTTTTTTGTTTTGTTGGTTTAAAAAACCGAAACCTGTTTCACTTTATATTCTAAAAACAGGCCAGGGTTAAACCGCCAGGCCTGTTGGTTTTGGCTAAAGTAAGTTCAAAGCTGAACATTTGGTCAAAGGGTACAACGGCAAAGATGCAAAAAATGATAAATTTTTTGTTTCAGTGTTTTAAAAGTTCGAAGCTTATTTCACTTTATATCATGAAGATAGTCCTGGGGTTAAACTGCCAAGCTTGTGGGTTTTGGCTAAAGTAAGTTCAAATCTGAGTGTTTGGTCAAAGGGTACACGGCAAGCATAAAAAAATGATGATTTTTTGTTTCGGTGGTTTAAAAATCCAAAATCTGATTCACTTTATATCCTAAAAACAGGCCTGGGGTTAAACTGCCAAGCCAGTGGGATGTGGCTAAAGTAAGTTCAAAGCTGAGCACGTAGTCAAAGGGTACAACGACAAGCATGGAAAAAATGAAAAGTTTTTTGCTTCAGTGTTTTAAAAGCGCAAAGCTTATTTCACTTTATAATAATGAAAAGCAGGCCTGGGGTTAAACCGCCAGGCCTGTAGGTTTTGTCTAAAGTAAGTTCAAAGCTGAACATTTGGTCAAAGGGTATAGCGGCAAGCAAACAAAAAAATGATAAATTTTTTGTTTCAGTGTTTTAAAAGTCCGAAGCTTACTTCACTTTATATAATGAAAACAGGCCCGGAGTTAAACCACCAAGCCTGTCTGTTCATTCAAGTATGTTTAAATTACGACCTGTCTTGCCTGCGTTCCCTTTCATGATCTGTCATTCGACGTGGGGTGCAGAAGTTCCCGGCCCCCTGCTTTGTAAAAACCTTCACAAAGGTCCTGCCTTGAAACCTAAGCCAGGTTCACTTCAATATTGATTTTGTTATCCGTGATCGTGTATATATAATCTTTTGTAATCCATCTGGCATTTTTAATTATGCAGTGGACGAGGTCAGGATCTTTGTCTTCAAGCAAAATTTCCAGCAAACTTTTTAATTCTATTAAATAGTCGTAATCCATTTTCATGAACGGGTTGTATCCGACTAAATAACTGGCACGCTTCAACAGTTTCACTTTTTTTGTTTCATGGCTGTGCCAAAAAATATCGCCTTGAATGATCAATTGGTTTTCCCGAAGGTTCTTCATGGCTTCGCCAACATAATTTTCTTCAATCTTGTAAACACCAGGTGTCACTTGACTCAGCTTGTCCATATTCATACGTACTCACCTATTTTCTCATCGCAGTATGGCAGAAAGGTTTCTATATTTATACCCTGTTTCAAAGAAGGTAAGCCAGACATATACCGGGTGGAAAAACCGGAAAATTTTTCAAAAAAATCTTGATTGCCCGGAGAGAGGCCATTATAATAAAACCAAGATTGCGAAATATCCAACGAATATGTTTTGGAGGGATGCGCATGAGAGCAGCAGTCGTCAGTTCTGATAAGCAAAAACTGGTAGAGGTCAAAGATGTGCAGTTGCGTCCACTTGAATATGGGGAAGCTTTGGTGGATATCGAATACTGCGGTGTCTGCCATACGGATCTGCATGTGGCAAAGGGCGACTTTGGCGATGTGCCGGGACGCATTCTCGGCCATGAAGGAGTCGGCATTGTCAGGGAAGTCGCGGATGGTGTCACTTCTCTTAAAGTGGGCGATCGTGTAAGCGTTGCCTGGTTTTTTGAAGGCTGCGGGCATTGTGAGTACTGTTTAACGGGAAATGAAACATTTTGCCGTGATGTGAAAAATGCAGGCTACAGTATCGACGGAGCAATGGCAGAGCAGTGCATCGTCAAAGCGGATTACGCCGTAAAAGTGCCGGAAGGGCTGGATCCAAGGCAGGCGACGAGCATTACTTGCGCAGGTGTCACCACTTATAAAGCCATTAAAGTCGCAGATGTGAAGCCGGGCGAATGGATTGCCATTTATGGAGCCGGCGGTCTTGGTAACCTTGCTGTCCAGTACGCCAAACATGTATTTAATGCGAAAGTCATTGCGATCGATATCAATGACGACAAACTTTCACTGGCAAAAGAAGTCGGTGCTGATCTCACCTTTAATTCCAAAATGAAAGGCGATCCGGCTGAATGGATCCAAAAAGAAGTTGGCGGCGCGCATGCTGCAGTGGTAACGGCTGTTTCAAAACAGGCTTTTAACCAGGCTGTCCACTCTGTACGGCCGGTTTCAAAAGTCGTTGCTGTCGGGCTCCCTCCGGAAACAATGGATCTTGAAATTGTGAAGACGGTTCTTGACGGAATAGAAGTCGTCGGCTCTTTGGTAGGCACGAGAAAAGACCTTGAGGAAGCTTTTATGTTCGGTGCGGAAGGAAAAGTCGTCCCGGTTGTGCAAACGCGCAGACTGGAAGAAGTTGGAGATGTTTTTAAGGAAATGGAAGAAGGCAGAATACAAGGCAGGATGGTTCTGGATATGTCGTTGAAATAAGTGCAGGCAAAACATCATAAAGTAAGCGAAAATGAAAATCCCTGTTTGCACGGGGATTTTTCGCTTTTTTGCCGGTTTGTTCGTATAATAAGGATGAGTACCGTGTACAGGGGGGCGCCAAACTTGCGGAGGGAAATCATTGCTTTTTTAAAAGAGAAAATAGATCCGGATTTTATCATTTTGTTCGGTTCGTATGCAAAAGGATATGCCCGGCCGGATAGTGATGTTGACATCGCTTTTTACAAAGAAGGCGGTATGCTGACACCCTATGAATGTTTTTTGTATGCTCAGGAACTTGCAGATAGATTAAATAAGGACGTGGATCTTATTGACCTGAACCATGCGTCTACTGTATTTCAGGCGCAGATTTTTGCAACCGGCATCGTTATGGATATAAAAAATGAAAATGCCCTGAATGTAAAACGAATGCTGGCGTATTGTTTGTATGCAAAGCTAAATGAGGAACGTGCCGAAATATTAAAAAACATTGCAGAAAGCGGGGCTGTGTATGGAAGATGAAGTGGTCTTGAACAAGATAAGTACCATTGAGCGCTGCCTGAAACGTGTCCGGGAAGTGTATAGCGGCTCTCCTGCAAGTTTAGAGGACTTTACGAAACAGGACTCCATCATTCTCAATATCCAGCGTGCTTGTGAAGCATCGATTGACTTGGCCATGCACATTGCTGCAAAAGAACAGCTCGGGCTTCCGCAGACGGGCAGGGAGGCTTTTGATCTGCTGAAAGCGAACGGAGTAATCAATGAAGAAACGGCCGCAAAATGAAAGGCAATGGTTGGGTTTCGGAATATCGCTGTTCACGATGACCAGGCTATTGATTTGGATATTTTAAAGCAAATCATAGAGAAACATCTTGAGGATTTTACTTCATATACAAAGCAAATCTTATTTTACAGAAAGCAGGCGTGACTTATGCCATCTTATGTTGTAATTGGCGGCGGAGTGCTCGGTGCTTCTGCTGCATATCATCTTGCAAAAGCGGGCGCAGCTGTTACACTGGTTGACAGGGCTGACCCAGGGCAGGCAACAGAGGCGGCTGCCGGAATCATTTGCCCATGGCTGTCGCAGCGACGCAACAAAAACTGGTACCGGCTCGCAAAAGCAGGTGCAAAATACTACCCTGATTTAATTGCCCAATTGGAAAAAGACGGGGAAACGGAAACCGGTTATAAACGGACCGGCGCCCTCAGCATACATACAGATGAAGAAAAGCTCGATAAAATGCAGGAACGCGCGTTAAAGCGAAGGGAAGATGCGCCTGAAATCGGGGAAGTGAAACGCCTGTCTGCGGCCGAAACGCATGACATGTTCCCGATTCTGGACGAACGGTTCAGTGCGGTCTATGCAGGCGGTGCCGCGCGCGTAAACGGGAAGGCATTGCGCAATTGCCTGTTAAATGCTGCTTGCAAACGCGGGGCCAAAGTCATTCAAGGCAGTGCCAGGCTGCTTGTGGAAGGCAGAAAAGTCATCGGGGTTGAAGCCGGCAGCCATACGCTGCATGCGGACAAAACGATTGTGGCAGCGGGTGCATGGGCAAAAGATTTGTTCCAACCGCTCGGTGCGGCATTTCAAGTCAGCCACCAAAAAGCGCAGATTCTCCATTTAAAACTGCAAGGTAGGGACACAAGCAGCTGGCCGGTCGTCATGCCGCCGAATGATCAGTATTTGCTGGCATTCGATGGCGGCCGTATCATTGCCGGCGCCACCCATGAAAACACGGAAGCTTTTGATTTGCGCACAACAGCCGGCGGGATCCACGAAGTTTTAAGTAAGGTGCTGCCGGTTGCACCGGGCTTGGCTGAAGCGTCCCTTATGGATGTGAAAGTCGGATTCCGGCCGTTCACGCCGGGATTTTTGCCGGTGATCGGTGCCTGGCCCGGTTACGAAGGGCTTCTTTGTGCAAACGGCCTCGGGGCATCCGGTTTAACGGTCGGCCCTTTTCTCGGCGCAGAGCTTGCAAGGCTTGCACTCGGCCGGAAAACCGATCTGGATTTGTCACCGTACGGGCTGAAACAGGCAATTGCCCCTTTATAAACGGCAGGCTGGTTTTTATCAAGAAAAAACAGGAGCGAAACAATGAACGATTCCTACTTTGACGGAATTTTGCATATTAAAACAACCGGTGAGCAGAAAGGATTTAATGCATCACTACATTACAATCGTTATGAGCCGACGCCCTATCATGCGCTTTGTGAACTGTTCGATCATTATGAACTGGACAAAAGCGATCATGTGGTAGACTTCGGTTGTGGCAAAGGGCGGCTCAATTTTTATATCCATCATTTGTTTCGTGCAACTGTGACCGGCATTGAAATGAATGAAGGGTTGTACCGGGAAGCCCTCGAAAACAAGAAACGCTATGAGAGAAAATTCCCGGTCCAGCCTGCCTGTATTCGTTTTAAATGCTGCCTTGCCGAAAATTATAAGATACTGCCGGAAGACAACCGTTTTTACTTTTTTAATCCGTTTTCCGTAAAAATCTTTATGAAGGTTGTGCAAAATATTTTACGCTCGGTGGAAGAAGCACACCGGGAAACAGACATTATTTTATATTATCCGTCACAGGACTATATTTACTTCCTTGAAGACCATACGCCATTTGAAAAAAAGCTCGAAGTCCCGCTAACACTTTTATATGAGCATAATCCATACGAAAAATTTGTCGTGTACCGGCTTGCGTGATTATGATGGACATTTTTACGGTGCGAATAAGAGAGGCAGCGATGGCAGGAACCGTTCAAAACCGTCGTCAGCATTGCCGGGATTTTTGAAGACAATATGGACGACCCGGCATCATTGAAGTTATTAACCGGAACGCGGAGGAAACTGCCGGGGCATAAGGGGAGACGGAAAAATCCTTGTCAAATCTGGAATTTTTGTTTATTCAGCAAACCCTAATTAGGACTTGCTGAACGAATCCGACTCTGAGTTTGTACCCAATTTGTCAACAAGATTTATCTAAAAATATAGAAGAAACCATCTTTGAAAATGCGATTCTGTCTGCTCTATACTTTGAATCAGCTTTCAAGTGCAAACTTAAATTTTTGCTAAGTCTAGGAATTTTGCTTATTCTCAGCAATCCCTAGGTGAAGGAAGCGAGGAAAATGGACGATCTTTCTTCACATAGGGCGCGTCTACGTTAAGGAAGCACGAAAAAACGAAGGTCTTTCTTCACATAGAGGGTGTCTATGTTAAGGAAGCGCAGAAAAATGAAGGCCTTCCTTCACATAGGGTGCGTTTCAAGTGCAAGTTTTTCCCTGTATTTTTTATAAAACCCTTGCATTCAATTTAAGCAAAAGCCGTGAGCATCCTTGCCAAATCTAGAAATTTTGCTTATTCAGCAAGCCCCAATTACAGATGCTTTGATTGAAGGCGGGATCAAAAATATTGAATTAACATTTACAGTCCCTAACGCGGATATCGCAATAAGAAAAATTACAGAGAAATATAAAGATCGACGTGATATATTGATAGGGGCTGGCACTGTTCTTGATTCCACCACTGCCCAAATTGCACATCTTTCTGGAGCAGAATTTATCGTTTCACCAACTTTCGATAAGGGAACTGCCTTGCTATGTAATCTTTATCAAATTCCTTATATCCCAGGGTGTATGACTGTTAATGAAATGAAAGAAGCGATGCAGGCAGGTGCGGAAATAATTAAATTGTTTCCAAGTAACATTGTCGGCCCGGCTTTTGTGAAAAATGTTAAAGCCCCTTTGCCGCAACTGGAAATTATGCCCTCGGGCGGCATAAACCTGGATAATATGGGGGATTGGATAAAGGTAGGATGCAGAATGATTGGCGTTGGCGGAAGCTTGTTGAAGCCTGCGGAAAACAATGATTTTACGGGAGTTACCAAGATGGCCAGGGCTTTTGTGCGGGAATATCAATTACAGATTGAAGAACTGGGTAATCAGTACGTATAATTTTGATAAGTACAGGACAGCACCTCCTTTGATGGATACTAAGGAGGTGCTAGTGTTTATTGTGCAATTCAATGGAAGCTCGAAAGACTCGCAGTATAAGACAATTAATGCAATATATAAATGAAATCGTATAATCTTAAAAACGTTGCCAATCTTCAAGTAATTTACTATGTCATTTTGTTGCCAATTTTATCCATCCCTATCACAACACCCAAACAAGGCTGCCTGCATGAAACAGGCAGCCTTGGGCTAAATACGATCTATCCGTGCTTTTTCTTTTGTAATCAGTTTGATCAAAATCGGCCCTAAGATCAAATAAAAGAAGAAGTTTCCCGCGGCATGGTAGCTGTCAAACAACAGCCCGCCGAGGTAGTATGTCCAAAATGCAAACGGCCCGCCGATAAACAAATAATTTAATGAAACCATAAAGCCAAACAGGAAGCCGGTAAAAGCTGCATACAAACATAACACGAGATGCGGGATTTTTTTGTATAACTCTTTCTTGCCGAGCAGACCGGAAAGCACCGCGATACTCCCCCACGCAAGAAATTGCATGATCGCAAACAACCCCATGCCAAGAAACATATCGGAACCGAAAACGATTAAAAACGCAAGCGCCAAACCGAAGCGGATGCCGAAAACAAAAGAACTGCAAATGATGATCACCGTGCATGGCTGGACATTCGGGATTGACGCCATCAAAATCCGTCCGGCCACGCTCAGTGCGGCTAGCATGGCAAGAAGCGCCATTCTCCTTGTCAGCCGTGAAGCGTTCTTCGCTGACTTCTTTTTTTCAAGCGGCTGATTCCCCATATTATGCACTCCTATTTAGAATAGAACCAGACAACCTGATCGCCGGCTTTTAATTTATACGTCCCTGCGGAAACGTTTGGCTCTTTTCCGTTTACTTTATATTTCCAGCCGCTCATGCCGCCTTGATCCCCTTCATACTGGCCGTCAATGCCTTTTACATAGGCCGTTGCACCGGATCCGGAATAATCGACGCTTACACCTTCAGAAGCGGTAGCTGTTTTTAAAACGGAAAATGCTGTGTCTCCGCTTTTATAACTGTATTTGCCGCCGAAAACTGGCCCTTTATAGCCCTTTACCGTTAAAGAAACCGTTTCGGCCTTTGCTTTAGATGAGGCTCCCGTGTTGTCGGAAGCACGGCTGTCATTGGAACCGGACGAAGAAGCCCCAGTTGTCGTTTTTGTTGATGTGCTGGATGTGACCGCCGTTTTTGTATTTGTGGCAGGTGTTTCATCCGTTTTGCTGTCTGTCGAAGCTTTAGCCTCAGTATTTTTGGAACGAGCGGCTGAATCTTTCACGTTGCTTCCGGATCCGCCCGTATTGCTTTTTTCATCCGTTTTGATACTGCCAGCGTCGTCCGTTTTCTTTCCGGATGTATTTTCTTTTGCTGCCGTACTCTTTTCCTTTGCTGCAGTGTTTGCAACTTGTGTTGTTTCTGAATAGGTTTTAACGGTTTTCGATTCAAAATGGAAACCGTCGATCAAAAACCAGGCGCCGAATGCAATCAATAAGACGGCAATACTATCAATGATCATGCTTTTATATTTCATTCCTGCTCATACCCCCAGAAATTTTTTACTGATGATTAGCAGGATGACGCCTGCACCCGCAGATAGGGAACCGACCCAGCCGTGCACAGGAGAAATACCCGTTGTTTTGGTAATAACGACTTTTTTCGGCTCTTGCTGCACATCTTCTGCAGGGGTTGCCTGGTCAGTTGCAGCTGCAGGCTTGTCCTCTTTTTTTGCATGTGAAACTTTTTCTGCTTTTGCCGGCGTTTGATTTTTAGTTGCAGCTGGCTTTTCTACCGTGTTGGTTTTTGTGATGGTGTTGTTGTTTGTAATTGTATGATCTTTCGTAATCGTATTCGTTTTGGTGACGACTTCTTTCGCATGCTTTTCAACCACTTTTGCAGCGGCAGCAGCTGGACTTTGGCTGGTGGTTTTGCCAGTCCCATTATTATTTGGAGAATTGCCGCTACCTTTACTCCCGGTATTGCTACTGCTCGAATCCTTGTCCCCGGCACCCGAATCGGTTGCGTCTGTACAGGCAGAATAGGAGCTGCTTACTTTCCGGAAGTTATACAGGGTATCCCCCTTGAGAAAAAGGTCATAGGCGACAAGGGCCTGGAAAACCTGTTCTGTTGAAAAGCTATCTGAAGATTCGCTTGCCGTTTGCCACTTGTACCCGCCGTTTTTGGCATCTTTATAGGTGCTGAGCGCAGAAATTGGATTCATGCCTTTTTTAACAAAATCATCGGTTGACGGGTCAACGCCGACAGAGACAAGACCGATGATGGCCTGGGCGGTTGTGCACGAATTGTCAAAGCTGGCGTTTTCTTTTTCTGCTGCCTTCAAGTATTTAATGCCATCCCGGATTGCCGTGTTCACATCTTTATCATGTTTATCCTGATAAGTGCCAAGCGCGGTCAGTACCATGCCGGTTGAGTCAACATCCGAATTTTTGGCGGTCAAACTCCAGCTCCAACCGCCGTCCGGAAGTTCCGCATCAACCAGTTTTGCTGCAATTTTAGCAGGAGTATTCGGTGCATCACTCGGAATCTCATAATTATCCGTATTCAAAGCGATTAAATCATAGGCATATCCGGTTACCGAGCTTTCTGCCGCCGTATCGTATACGCGTTTGATCAAATTCTCTCCTTGAAAGTTTTCCGGATCCTCTCCAATCGCTTTTAGAGCAATGATGGTCTTAACGAGTTCCGTACCGGTTAACTCTTTGCCTTTGGCTCTCACCCGGTTTATTAAAACTTTCCGGTACTGCTTTATCTCATGGGCTGTTAGCAAATTCTCCTTTGCCAGTGCGGCTACTGCAAAATCCGAGTTTAAAGCGGAAGATTTAAAATATGATGCCGTATCCTTTATATCTTTGCAGACAGATACTGCTGCAAAACTGTGGATTGGAACTGCAAATGCCAAAACAAAAACAATTCCCAGAAAGAGTCTTCTTGCGCTTTTCCCCACCATTACCGCTCTCCTTTCATAAAAAACCCCTTGTACAAAAGAGGTATACAAGGGCAAAATTTTTTTCGCCTATACCTCGTAGGCTTCAAATAAACCGACAGCTTGGGAGAAAGATCTGACTTAGGAAAATGTTTTCCATCACAGTGGCGGGACCGTACAGGAATTTCACCTGTTTCCATCGCCCAAGCCCGTATTTAGATGTCAGTAATTAATTATAGAACAACCCCTGCCTGTTGGAAAGGACAATTTCTGCCACTATTTCATTGACAAACAAGCGGTGCTGTGCTAAAAAATAAGATGTTAGCACTCTGGTGTTAGGAGTGCTAAAGGGACATTGCCATCATCTATACATATAAAGGAGAGATCGAAGTGGCGGTAAAGGAATTTAAAGCAGAATCCAAACGGCTTCTCGACATGATGATCCACTCGATTTACACGCAAAAAGAAATTTTCTTGCGTGAGCTGATATCCAACGCCAGCGACGCGATTGATAAAATTTATTACAAAGCTTTGACAGATGAAAATTTAACATTTGATAAAGACAGCTACTACATTAAAATTACCCCGGATAAAGAAAACCGGACGCTGACTGTTTCTGATACCGGGATCGGCATGACGGAGACGGAAATGGAAGAAAACCTCGGCACGATCGCGCAAAGCGGTTCGCTCGCTTTTAAACATGACAATGAAATGAAAGACGGGTATGATCTTATCGGCCAGTTCGGCGTCGGCTTCTACTCGGCGTTCATGGTGGCAGATGAAATTACCGTCATTTCCAAGGCTGCGGGGAGCGATCAGGCTTATAAATGGCAGTCGAAAGGTGCGGAAGGCTATACGATTGAGCCGTGCGAAAAAAACGGCAACGGTACGGATATTATATTGAAGCTGAAAGAAAACACAGAGGATGAAGACTACGATCAGTATTTGGAAGAGTACCGGCTGCGGGCCATTGTGAAAAAATATTCCGATTTTATCCGCTACCCGATTAAAATGGATGTAACGGAAAGGCGCCTGAAAGAGGGCAGCGATGATGAATACGAAGAGGTCAAAGAAGAACAAACGCTCAACAGCATGGTCCCGATCTGGCGCAAAAACAAGAGTGAGCTGACAGATGAAGATTATGAGCAATTTTATATGGAAAAGCATTACGGCTTTGACAAACCGGTCAAGCATATTCACATCAAAGTTGACGGCACCGTGCGTTACAATGCAATTCTTTACATTCCGGAAAAAATTCCGTTCGATTATTATACGCCGGAATATGAAAAAGGGCTGGAACTGTATGCGAATGGCGTTCTGATTATGGAAAAATGCCCGGATCTTTTACCGGATTATTTCAGTTTTGTCAAAGGGATGGTCGACTCCGAAGACCTGTCTCTGAACATTTCGCGGGAAATGCTCCAGCACGACCGTCAGCTAAAACTGATTGCGAAAAATATCAAAAACAAAATCAAGCGTGAACTAGCTAACCTTTTAAAAGAAAACCGTGAGCAGTACGAAGCATTTTTCAAATCATTCGGGCGTCAGTTGAAATTCGGGGTATACAATGAATTTGGCGCGCACAAAGAAGATTTGCAGGATCTCCTGATGTTTTATTCTTCAAAAGAGAAAAAGCTTGTTACGCTTGATGAATACGTAAGCCGCATGCCGGAAGACCAAAAATACATTTATTACGCAACCGGTGAGTCGATTGACCGGATTGAAAAATTGCCGCAGACGGAACTTGTGCTTGATAAAGGATACGAAATCCTTTACTTTACGGAAGACATCGATGAATTTGCGATCAAGATGCTCATGAATTATAAGGAAAAAGAATTCAGGTCCGTATCAAGCGGCGATCTCGGTTTTGAAACGGAAGACAAAAAAGAAACCGATGCCGAGGAAAAAGAAAACAAAGAGCTCTTTGCATTTATGAAAGAGACACTGGACGGAAAAGTGAAAAATGTCCGTGCCTCGCACCGCTTAAAATCGCATCCGGTCTGCTTTACAACGGACGGCGAAGTGTCGATTGAAATGGAAAAAGTGTTGAGCGCAATGCCGAACGGACAAAATGTAAAAGCCGATAAAGTGCTCGAAATTAACATCCATCATGATGTATTTAACGCATTAAAAGAGGCGTTCGCCCATGACAAGGACAAATGCAAGCTTTATACAAACCTGTTGTATAACCAGGCGCGGCTGATTGAAGGGCTCGAGATTGAAGACCCGGTTGCATTTTCAAATGATATTTGCAAAATGATGGCATAAGGAAGCCCGCATATTGCAAAAAAGCCACGGGACATCCAGCAAATCTACGGCCCCCGCGACGGCCGGCATGGTTGCTGTGCCCGTGCCGGTGAGCACCGGGACATTTGCAAACCGTATGGCTGGAACATTTCATGAATAGCAGTAGTTTATATGACGAAGAAGGCTCCATCTGAAAGCAAGATGGGGTCTTTTTGTATTTTTTATAAAAAAGGGTTGCCCGAATGGGAAAGGTGATGTATATTTATAACATATTATTTATAAATATTAACTTTGGCGCACACGAACAATACAAGGGGGCCATCCAATGAAGGAACAGCTTAGACACCATTTGAGTCAAATCGAGTCCAAGCTCTGGGAAATGAGCGACTACTTATATCATCATCCCGAACTTGGCGACCAGGAATACCAGTCTATGAAATTACTCACGGACTTCCTTGCGTCACACGGCTTTTCAGTGGAAAAAGGAATTGTCGGCAGGCCGACCGCTTTTAAAGCAGTTTATGACAGCGGAAAAACAGGGCCGGCAGTTGCCTTTTTATGCGAATATGATGCGCTTCCGGGTGTCGGCCACGGCTGCGGCCACAATATGATCGGAACGATGAGCGCGGGTGCGGGTGTGCTTTTAAGCAAAATGGTTGACGAAACCGGCGGCCGCGTGGTGGTGCTCGGGACACCTGCAGAAGAAACGAACGGTGCGAAAGTTGCGATGGCGGAACAGGGTATTTTCGATGGGATCGATGCCGCGATGATTGTCCACCCGGCCGATGAGTCGTATGAAAGCGGTGAGTCGCTTGCCATGGATGCGATCCAGTTTGACTTTCGTGGGAAATCAGCCCATGCGGCATCGAACCCGGAAGACGGCATTAACGCACTCGACGCAGTGATCCAGCTGTTTAACGGCGTGAATGCACTCCGCCAGCATGTCACCTCCGATGTCCGTATCCACGGCATTATCAAAGAAGGTGGCATTGCCGCAAACATTGTCCCTGATAAGGCGGTGGCCCAGTTTTATGTCCGCGCCAAGGCCCGTGCGGTTTTAAACGAAGTGGTTGAAAAGGTGAAAAGAATCGCACAGGGAGCTGCAATGATGACCGGTGCCACCGTGCAAATCTCCAATTACGAACTAAGTTATGACAATATGATCACAAACGAGACATTGTCGAAAAGGTTCACGGAAAACCTTTTACAAACAAAAGTGAAAAAAGTCAATCCGCCAAAAACCTCATACGGATCCATTGATATGGGCAATGTCAGCCATGTCGTGCCGGCGATCCACCCGTATATCGGCCTAGATGCCCCGGGGCTTGTCGCGCATACAAAAGCATTTGCCGATATGACGGTTACGGACAATGCACATCAGATCTTATCGAGCGGCGCACTGGCTTTGGCTATGACCGGGTTTGACCTTCTCACAAACCAGGAACTTTTGGAAAAAGTAAAAAGCGAGTTTGCGGAAAACGTTAAAAAAATACCGGTAAACAGCTAAAAAATGACATTTATTTTTTAAAATAGGGATCTTTTCAAACATTGCACAACGTGTTAAAATACATTTTGTTGAATAAAGATACTTACCAAGACTGATATATTCATAGGGGGAAACATTGTGAAAAAGATCGTGTTAGGCATCGCAATTGTATTTTCAATGGTGATTGCGGCAGCTTGCGGCCAAACAAACAGCAGCAAAAGTAATACGAAAAAAGAAAAAACGCTCATCATGGGCACTTCAGCCGACTTTGCCCCGTTTGAAACAAGAGACACAGCAGGAAATGTGGTCGGATTTGACGCGGATCTCGCCAAGTATATTGCAAAAGAACTGGGATACAAACTTGAAATTAAAGATATGAAATTTGACGGACTGATCGGGGCGCTGCAATCGCACCGTGTTGACATGGTCCTTTCCGGGATGTCCGCAACGAAAGAACGTGCCAAAAACGTTGACTTCTCCACCCCGTACCATCATTCAGGGGAAATGTTTGTTACGCTAAAAGGTTCCCCCGTCAAGACACTGGATGACTTGAAAGGCAAAACCGTCGGCGTCCAGCTCGGCACCATTCAGGAAGAGGGCGCGGACAAGCTGAAAGGAAAGTACAATTTTACGGTCAAAAAGCTGGACAACTCCACAAACTTAATTGAAGAATTGCTTTCAAAACGGATTCAAGTAGCCTATCTTGATAAATCAGTCGCAGAAGGCTATATCAAGAAGCAAAACCTGGTTGGCTTTGACGACCCGACCTCGAGCTCGCCAGGTATGGCCGTTGCTTTGCCAAAAGGCAGCAAATTGACGGCGAAAGTCAACAAAGTGCTGGCAAAAGCGGAAAAGAACGGGAAACTGGACGAGCTGAGAAAGAAATGGAAACTTGACAAACAGTAATGCATGCAGGCGCCTTGCTGAGCAGGGCGCTGTTTTTTCAAAACAAACAAAGTGAGGTGTAAGGCATGAATTTGGATTTCAGCCAAATTGTGCCTTATATTCCTTTTATTTTAAAAGGAATATGGGTAACTTTAAAATTTGTATTTTTTGCGATCCTTTTCGGGTTTGTGCTCGGCACGATTTTTGCCCTTTTTAAAATTTCTCATATTAAAACATTGAAATGGATAGGCGATATTTATACATCAATTTTCCGGGGCACGCCGCTCATTGTGCAGCTGATGCTCATTTATTTTGCCATTCCACAGCTGACCGGTTACGATATCCAGCCGTTTCCGTCCGCTATTCTCGCATTCGGCTTAAACTCTGCGGCATATGTATCGGAGATCATTCGGGCCGGGATCCAGGCGGTGGACAAAGGCCAGACCGAAGCTGCTCAGGCGCTCGGCGTACCGTATTATTTAATGATGAAAGACTTGATTTTACCGCAGGCGATGAAAAATATTTTGCCGGCGTTGATGAATGAATTTGTTTCTCTGACAAAAGAGTCCGCCCTTGTATCGACCATCGGTTATCTCGATTTGATGCGCCGTGCCCAGGTTGTCGGCGCGCAAACGTATCACAATTTTGAACCGCTGCTGTTTGTCGCTGCGATTTACTGGGTGCTTGTCTTTATCCTCACCATGCTTGGCAAACAAGTAGAAAGGAAGATGAAATACAGTGATTAAAGTCGAACATCTCCATAAGCAGTTCGGGCATAATGAAGTTTTAAAAGACATTTCAACAGAGGTCGGAAAAGGGGAAGTCGTCGTTGTCATCGGCCCGTCCGGATCCGGAAAATCGACCTTTTTACGCTGCCTGAATTTCCTGGAGGAGCCGACAAAAGGGCGGATTTGGATTGACGGGGAAGAAATCACCGATAAGAAAACGAATGTGATGAAAGTCCGTTCAGAAATCGGCATGGTGTTCCAGCACTTTCATCTTTTTCCGCATAAAAGGGTCCTGGACAATTTGACTTACGCGCCGATGAAAGTAAAAAAGATGAACCGCCAAACCGCCGAAGAAAAAGCCCGGGAATTGTTGAGAAAAGTCGGCCTGACCGAAAAAGAAGAGGCATATCCGGACAGCCTTTCCGGCGGGCAGAAGCAGCGTGTCGCGATTGCGCGCGCGCTGGCAATGGAACCGAAACTGATGCTGTTTGACGAACCGACATCCGCGCTTGATCCGGAGATGGTCAAAGAAGTGCTGAACGTCATGAAAGATCTTGCCCAAACCGGCATGACAATGGTTATCGTCACACACGAAATGGGCTTTGCCCGCGAAGTGGCTGACCGCGTCCTGTTTCTTGACGGCGGCAAAATTTTGGAAGACAGCACACCGGATGAATTCTTTTCGCGCCCGAAAACAACCCGGGCACAGGATTTTTTGGACAAAGTGTTGTAAAAAAGCAGCTGCACAAGGCAGCTGCTTTTTTACATGGGAATGCCGGCCTGTTAATGAAATCCTTTTGGAAGCCCAAAGAGACATTTTCACCGTTCCCGCTTCCGTCCTCCCGCTACCCCAGACGAAACAGCCGGCCTTTACGTTAAGAAACCGGTGGGAAACTGGGGGCCTATCTCCGCATAGAGCGCGTCTATGTGAAGGAAGCGAGAAAAATTGCAGGTCTTTCTTAACGTAGAGTGCGTCTACGTTAAGGAAGCGAGAAAAACTGTGGTTCTATCTTAACATAGAAGGCGTCTACGTTAAGGAAGCGAGAAAAATCGCAGCTATATCTTAACATAGAAGCCGTCTATGTAAAGGAAGCAAAGCAAATCGGGGTTCTTTCTTAACATAGAGTGCGTCTATGTAAAGGAAGCGAAGGAAATTGCGGCTCTATCTTAACCTAGAAGGCGTCTACGTTAAGGAAGCGAGAAAAATCACAGCTCTTTCTTAACATAGAAGGCGTCCCTGTTAAGAAAGCAAGAAAAATTGCCGGGTATCTTCACATAGAGCACGTCTACGTGAAGATACCCGGCAAAAAACAATGTCTTTCTTCACACGAAGGGTTCTGTAATACATTTTAAAAAGGCAAATCGGAAGCGGGAATAAAGCAAAGCCTCCCGCCGCTCCAGTTAGCCGGCTGTTTTTACCATAACTTCAAGCTCCATTTCCACATTTCCCTGAATGGCCCGGCTGATCATGCATGATTTTTCGGCTTTTTCTGCAAGCTTCCGCGCGAGCCGGACATCGCTTTCGGATGCGTCCGGTTTCAGCACAATTTCTGGTCGGTGGATGATCTTTTTATACGTAAATACGCCGTCGGTCACATCGACGATCCCTTCTGATGCCATTGTCAAACTGTCTTTCTCCAGGCTGCTGCGTTCCATCATCGCCGCCAGCGTAATGATATAACATGTTGCGGCAGCCCCGAGCAACATTTCGTCCGGATTTGTGCCGACACCCGGACCGCCCATCTCCGGAGGAATAGAAATTTTCGTTACCAGGTTTCCGCATGCAATGTTCCCTGTATCATTGCGAAGCCCCGGCCAGTCTGCTTTTAAATGAAAATGATGTTCTGTCATGTGTGACCCCTCCTGTTAAAATTTGCTTTCTGCTGCTGTTTTGTTTTTGCCGGCTGCTGCTCTTCTCCCATGGACGGCATAATAAACGGCAATACACAGGACAACCCAGCCCGAAACCGCAAGATACAGCATCCGGAAATCCATCAAACCGGCAACTGTTCCTAAAAGATAAGGACCGGATCCGCTTGCCAGGTCAAGAAAAATGAAAAACGTCGAAGTTGCTAGTGCTTTCCGGTTTGGTGGCGAAAGCTGAATGGCAATTGCCTGGAAGCTGGACTGTACGGTGCCGTAACCGATCCCGATCAAAGCCCCGGCTGTAAGCAGCATCCATCCGCTGTGCGCCTGGCTGAGCAGGACGAAACCGGCAATTAACAAAATAAACAGCGGGTAAACGACAACATTTGCCCCGCGTTCATCAAACCATCTGCCTGTAAAAGGCCTTGTGATGACGAGCGCTGCTGCATAAACAAGGAAAAAATAAGTGGCGGCGCCGGTTAGTCCAATGTCCTTTGCATACAAAGATAAGAAAGATAGCACACTGGAATAGGCAAGCGTAACGGCAAAAACCGCACCTGAAATCGGCACGGCAGCCGGTTCGAAGTAATCTATTACTTTAAAACGAGCCATTTCCGTAACTTTTGCATGGCCAGCAGCCGGTTTTGGAACGGATAACAAAATGCCAGAAATCAGATCAATGAACGCAATGATGCTTGACACGAGCACGATCATATGAAAATCGGCAAATCGGGTAATCAGAATCCCTAAAAACGGCCCGATAGCCATCGCCAAATTCATACTTGTCGCATAATAGCCAGTACCCTCTCCGCGCCGTTCATTTGGGATGATATCCGCGACAATGGCGCCGGCGGCTGTCGTAATCACGCCGTGCATCGCTCCCTGGATAAAACGCAAGACCATCAAATATAGGAGACTATCAGCTTTAAAATGAAGCAACATCACAGCCAGAAAAACAATTAATCCGCCGACCAGCATCTGCTTGCGGCCGATTTTGTCGAGATATTTCCCGGCAAATAACCGTGCAATGAGTGAAGCCAGCACGAATATTCCTGCTGCAAGCCCTGCCATTCCCTGACTTGCATGGTAGGCGGTTATGACGTACATGGCAATACTGGTCATTAACAAATAAAATACAACGTGCGTAAAAAAATTTGTGGAAGAAATCATAATAAAGTCTTTCGTCCACAATTTCGGTTTATCCAAAGGAAGTACCCCCTCGTTTCTAACGTAAAAAGCAGGTAACTTCATTATAGAACGTTTTAGCAAAAATATTCAATGTGTTTCTATACCAGAAATAAAGGGAGCCGTTCACGTCCCTCCGCATCTTACACCTGACATGATGCACGCTATAGGGTGCCCCGCGCACCACCATGCTGCAAAGAATGCAGCACGCATAAAAGTCTGAAAATCTACCGGCGCAATTTTTCAGCCCAGACGCCTATGCAGCAGAGAACGCAGGATAGCAGTCCTCGTGCATTTTTAACGCAGCGCCATCCGAACAACAGTGCATGTTCAGAACAAGGCATGCAGCCCGCTGCTTCAACATGGCGGGAAACGAAACATACACAATTGTTGCCTTATCTTTTTATTCCGGTGTATATTTAAAAATATAAAAGTTTACAAAGTGAATTGTTAAAAATAGAAAGATTTTCCCAAATTATCTTAAAATAGCATTCTCGTAGGACAAAACCCGATCAGCACGTCTATTCAATCTGCAAACTTCCCGTATTGGATTCAAGATGCATTTTTAACAAACGATATTGAAAACGGATACAGTCGTGTGATTCAAGCAATGGGATCGTTAAAGCTGCCAACTGCTATTATTTCTTTGCGGCAAATCAAAACGAAACGGTGTGCATTGCCGGACAGGTTTTTTCCAGTGACAAAATAGAAAACATTTGTTATTATATGATAATAATCTTTAAATGAATACGAGGATGGAGGCGTCTATATGGATTTTCAATTGTTTCCGGAAGGCGACGGCGCAATCCTGATTGAAGCAGGGAAAGAAATCAACCTTGCAAACCACAGGAAAGTCCGGGCGATCGTTTCATTAATCGAAAATGCGGCGCCTGCGTGGATGATTGAATATATTCCCGCCTACACAACTGTCACCGTTCTGTATGACCCATTCAAAGTTTATGCAAAATTTGGCGAATATCCCTACAGATATGTATCCCGCTATTTCACCCGGCTTCTTGAAAAAGCACAGCCTGCATTCATCCCGGAACCGCGCACAGTCGATATCCCGGTATGCTACGGCGGCGAATTCGGGCCGGATCTCGAAAATGTTGCCCGCATCAACGACCTTACGCCAGAAGAAGTGATCCGGATCCATGCTTCCGGCGACTACACCGTATACATGATCGGATTCGCACCCGGTTTTCCTTATATCGGCGGCATGCCTGAAAAAATTGCAGCGCCCAGGAAAAAAACGCCGCGGCTCAAAATTCCGGAAAGATCGGTTGGAATCGCCGGAAAACAAACCGGGATTTATCCGATCGAAACACCGGGTGGTTGGCAAATCATCGGTCGGACTCCCGTCAAACTGTTCCGGCCGGATCGGGATGGGCCAAGCCTCCTTCAAGCGGGCGACAAAATCCGCTTCCGGCCGGTGAGCCTTGAAGAATACCGGGAACTGGAGAAGATGCCATCATGATTAAAATTATCAAACCGGGCATGCTGACAACGGTGCAGGATCTCGGGCGGTCCGGCTACCAAAAATACGGGGTTGTCCAAAGCGGGGCAATGGATGCTTTTGCCCACAGAGTCGCAAACTTGCTTGCCGGTAATCCGGAAAATGAAGCCACACTGGAAATTACGCTCACAGGGCCGGTGCTGGAGTTTCAGAACGATACATTGATTGCCATTTGCGGCAGCGGGTTCCATGCTGTTTTGGACGGGAAACCGGTCGGGCTATGGCGGCCCATGAAAGTGAAAAGCGGCAGTGAACTCAGACTCAGGCAGGACGGGACCGGCTGCCGGGTCTATTTGGCGGTTTCCGGCGGGATATCCGTCCCGGAAGTGCTGAAAAGCAAGTCAACCTACTTGCGTGCGAAGATAGGCGGTTTCAACGGCCGGGCACTCCAGGCGGGCGATGTGCTTGAAACCGGGACCCCCGGGGAAGTGTCCAGGCAGCTGACCGCATCTATTGAATACCAGCCGGCATGGTCTGTTTCGAAAAACATGCTGCCGGATTACGGTCCGTTTCCAACGATCCGGGTCGTTCCGGGCCGCCATGAGGGCTTATTTACCGCAGAAAGTATTGAAACGTTTTTCCGTGAACCATACCGCCTTTCGCAAAATTCCGACCGGATGGGGTATCGCCTCGAAGGTCCGAAACTGACGGTAAAAGCGACGCAGGAGATGTTATCTGAAAGTGTCGGCTTCGGAACCATCCAGGTGCCGTCCGGCGGGGAGCCGATTGTCCTGTTGGCAGACCGGCAAACGACAGGGGGATATCCGAAAATCGCCCAGGTTGCTTCTGTGGATTTGCCGCTATTAGCCCAGCTGAAGCCGGGTGACAAGCTCCGGTTTAAAAAAATAACGTTGCAGGAAGCACAGTTGCTTTATATAGAAAGAGAAAAACAAATTCGCATGTTGAAGGGAACGATTGCCTACCAGGCGAAAAGGAGGGGCACACATGCCGAGCATTGATCTGAACTGTGATATGGGCGAAAGTTTTGGTGCCTATACCATTGGGAGAGATGAAGAAATACTGGATTTGATCACTTCCGCCAATATTGCGTGCGGTTTTCACGCCGGTGATCCTACTGTGATGCGGAAAACGGTCCGGATGGCAGCTGAGAAAGGGGTTGGGATCGGCGCGCACCCCGGACTTCCGGATCTGATGGGGTTCGGGCGCCGGAATATACAGATTTCCCCGCAAGAGGCTTATGACATGACCGTCTACCAGATCGGTGCCCTTGCTGCGTTTGCAAAAGCAGAAGGAAGCACCGTCCGGCATGTAAAACCGCACGGCGCACTTTACAATATGGCAGCCAAAGATGCGAGACTCGCCGAAGCCATTGCGGAGGCGGTCTATGATGTCAGCCCCGACCTGATTTTATTCGGGCTTGCCGGCTCGGAACTTGTGAAAGCCGGGGAAAAAGCCGGCTTAAAGACGGCGAGCGAAGTTTTTGCCGACCGGACTTATCAACAAGACGGCGCTTTGACACCGCGGCGTGAACCGAATGCCTTGATTGAAGACCGTGAAACGGCGGCAAAACAGGTGATCCGGATGATCAAAGAAGGCGTGGTCACCTCCGTGCAAGGAGAAGATGTCAGCGTCCGTGCGGATACAATCTGTATCCACGGCGACGGCAGACAGGCGCTTGCATTCGCGGAATTTATCCGCCAGTCGCTTGAACGGGAAGGAATCAAGATAGAAAAAATCAGCCATTTGAGCTGAACAGGGTGGCGCCAACTGGAATTCCGACCGCCACCCTTGGAATGGGAGGAAAGCAGCACAACGGCTTATCCCGAAAAATCGCAGTCTCTCCACGTAAAACCGGTCCAATGCATATGGCCAATATATTTGTGAGTCTGCAAGGGTTAAACATTCATAACCATCACTCGCAAAGCCGGGCCCAACCAACTGCTGGCAGAAAACAAGCAGCACAGCGGCATATGCCCGATTGGTTTAACAAATCACCGCGGAACTGCTGCAGATTGAAATTATACATTTTCCTATCACACGTGAATTCCCCCGCCTTAAAGATTACAGAACAAAAAGTACGGGCGGGGGTTATCTGTATATAGAAAAGGAGTGAACGGGTATGGTATTGATCGGTGTTGCACTGATTATCATTGGATTTGCACTCAGATTTAACCCGCTGGTCGTTGTGACCGTTTCGGGCCTTGTCACCGGATTGATCGCGGGCCTCCCGCTGAAACAACTGATTACGCAATTCGGGGAAGCTTTTACAACAAACCGCTATATGTCCATCTTAATTATTACCTTGCCGGTGATCGGCCTTTTGGAAAGAAGCGGGTTGCAGGAACAGGCGAAACATCTCGTTTCCAAAATCAAAGCAGCAACGGCCGGTAAAATCCTCACGTTTTATCTGCTGATCCGTGAAATTGCCGCAGCGCTCGGCCTGAACAGCCTCGGCGGGCACCCGCAGACAGTGCGGCCGCTCATTGCACCGATGGCTGAAGGGGCGGCGGAAGCAAATTACGGCGATGTTCCGGAAGAAGACAGAGAAGAAATCCGTGCCCAGGCGGCTGCTGCCGATAATATCGGCCTGTTTTTCGGAGAAGATATCTTTGTTGCGGTCGGCGCCATTCTTTTAATGAAAGGATTTTTTGACCAAAACGGCATTAAAGCGGATCCGATTTCGATGGCGCTTTGGGGGTTGCCGACAGCCATATTTGTATTTATCGTCCATTCCATCCGGCTCCGCCTCTTTGACCGGAAACTGGACCGCAAGCTTGGAAAAACCGGAAGCAAGGATGTGGAAAAATGATCATTTCAACTGAGTGGATTTATATCATCATGGGAATCGTTTGCTTTTTCTGCTCTGCCTACACTTTTTTTGATCAGGCAAACAGTAGGCGCATCCCGTCCGGCCTTTTTTACCTGATTTATGCCGTTACGCTCTTATTTGGAAAAGTGATCCCGCCTTTTTACACCGGGTTGATGGTACTTGCCATGGTGGCAATTGTCGCATTTGGCGGCCTGCAAAAGGGAAGCTACAACGGGGTGAGTGCGGATGAGCGGGAAAAAAGCCGCAAGCGGTTGGGAAACCGGCTTTTTCTGCCGGCAATTCTCATCCCGGTTTTAACCGTATTGGGCTCAAAATTGCTTGTCAATGTGAAAATCGGCTCGCGTCTTTTGCTGGACCCATCCAATCCGACGCTTGTCGCGCTTGGAGTGGCGTGTATCATTGCCATCCTTACCGCAATGATGCTGACAAAAAGCCGTCCGCAAACCACGTTTAAAGAATCACGGCGTCTTTTGGAAGCAATCGGCTGGGCTGTTGTCCTTCCGCAAATGCTGGCGACACTCGGTACCATTTTTACAAAAGCAGGGGTCGGCACAGTGGTGTCAGGCCTGATTACAAAAGTGATTCCGGAAAATTCGGTTTTCTGGATCGTGTTCGTTTTCTGTGTTGGGATGGCGCTTTTTACGATGATTATGGGCAATGCGTTCGCTGCTTTTCCGGTGATGGCGGCCGGGATTGCGATTCCGTTTTTGATCGAGCGGTTCGGTGCCAATGCGGACCAGATTGCAGCCCTTTCGATGTTCGCCGGTTACTGTGGCACGCTCATGACCCCGATGGCAGCGAATTTTAATATTGTGCCGGCTGCGCTATTGGATTTAAAAGATAAAAACCATGTCATCCGTGTACAAGTGCCAACCGCGCTGCTGACACTTGCATTTAACATTGTATTGATGTATCTGTTAGTCAAATAGGATGAGATCCATTTAGAGGTATGGGGTAAATCAATACCTATTCGTGAGTAAATGAGAGATCATGGCACTTTATTGAAGGAGGAGAGGAAAATGGAGAAAAAAGTACTCTTAACCGGTTTTGATCCTTTTGGCGGGGATAAAGTAAACCCTGCCCTGGAAGCGGTAAAGCAATTGGACGGAAAAAATATGGAAGGCATTCGCATCGTCACGCAGCAAGTGCCGACCGTATTTCACGAATCGATCCGGACCGCTGCTGAGGCCATTGAACGCGAAAAGCCCGATGTTGTCATTTGTGTGGGACAGGCAGGCGGGCGCACGCAAATCACGCCGGAACGTGTGGCGATTAATATTGATGATGCCCGTATCCCGGACAATCAGCATCATCAGCCCATTGACGTCCCGATTGCAGCGGACGGCCCCGCGGCTTATTGGTCAACGCTGCCGATTAAAACGATCACGAGGCAGCTGCGGGAGGCGGGAATCCCGGCTGCTGTCTCCAACACAGCAGGCACATTTGTCTGTAACCACCTGTTTTACGGCGTCATGCACCATCTGGCAAAAAACAACATATCGGCCCGCGCAGGTTTTATCCATGTGCCTTATATTCCGGAACAAACAACCGAAACAGGCGCTCCAAGCATGTCCCTTGAAACGATCGTCAAAGCGCTTGAAATTGCTGTTTCCGTCTCCGCCACGACCGAAAAAGATCTGGTGGAAACAGGCGGAGCATTGCATTAAGGGATATGAAAAATTGTGGCCGGCGCGGATGAAGGACAAACCGGAGTTGGCCGCTGTATGAAGTGTCTTTCATAAAGGCTATGAAGGACAAAAGGAGATTGGTTGGGTCCGGAAATGTCCTTCAGAGAGTCAATGAAGGACAAAACGGATTTGCCCACGTCTGGGAATGTCTTTCATCGGGGTTATCAAGGACAAAAGACTGTTGCCTGTAGCGTGAAATGTCTTTCACGGAGTCAATGAAGCAAAAAGAAATTCGCCGGTGGCACAAAACCCCTCAAAAAAACCCGTCTGGAAAGTTCATTTCCAGACGGGTTTTTCGCTTTTCTTCCTAATTATAATAAAGCGCTGCAGATCAAGTTGATCAGAAATAAAGCCCCTAACAAGATCATCACAGGGTGTAATGTTTTTGCCTTCCCTTCCAGGATTTTCAGAACGGGCCAAGCTACAAAGCCAAAAGAAAGGCCGGTAGAAATACTGGATGTAAAAGGGATCAGCACGATGATCAAAAATGCCGGAAACCAGCTGCTGAAATCATCGAAATGAAGGTCTTTTAACTGCTGCATCATGATGGCGCCGGTAATGACGATAATTGGCGCAATGGCAGCCTGCGGAATATAACCCAACAGCGGCGTAAAGAAAAGCGATAAGGCAAACAGAATGCCGGCTGTTACCGCCATGATCCCCGTTCTGCCGCCGCTTTCGATTCCGGCCGCGCTTTCTGCAGCGGCAACGGTCGGGCTTGTGCCCAATATCCCCGAAATCAAGCTTGTCGCAGCACTCCCTTCGAAAGTCCGTTTAAAGTTCCTTTTATCGGGGAGGATGCCCTCCAACATGCCCATCGACTCAAAAATGAGGATCATTGACATGGAAAAGACTGCGAGCAAAAACGGGAGAGAAAGCAGGTGTGAGAAATCTCCTTTCCCAACAATTGCGCCATAGCTCGTAAAATCGGCTAAGGACACATGTGCGGACTGGCTGCCGTGGATGCCAAACAGGATGCCGGTAATCGTCGTCACTGCAATGCCAATCAAAAATCCGCCGTTTACTTTTTTGATAAAAAGCATCAAGTTGACAAAAAGGCCGAACAAGAAAAGAAGGACATTCGGATTGGTGAGAGAACCGAGCTCGATTAATGAAGCTTTCCCCGGCTGGATCAGCGCCGCCTTTTCCAGCCCGATTTCAACAAGAAACAACCCGATTCCGACTGTAATGCCGGTTTTTAAGGAAGCCGGGATGGCAGCCGATAACACCGTGCTCAGTTTTGTAAAAGCCACGAGCATGTACAGCACACTGGCCATCATGGAAATCGCAAGCGCTTGTTGCCACGACAATCCCATATTGACGACAATCGTATACGTAAAAAAGGCATTGACTCCCATTCCGGGCGTCAGGATGATCGGGGCATTGGCCCAAAATCCCATCATCAGGCAGCCTGCTACAGAAGACAGGATGGTGGCAAATACACTTAAATTGACGGGGATCCCGGCATCCGCCAAAATCATCGGATTGACAATGATGATATACGAAATGGCGAAAAAACCGGTCATCCCGGCCGTGATTTCTCTTTTTATAATGGATTTATCAGAAAAGGCCTGCCATAAGGATGGCCGGCCGGAAGACAGCGTACGATCATGATAGAGCTGGTGATGAGACATTTTGATTCATTCCCTTTTTATTTGTATGTTCTATTGGCAACCGCTGATTCCTGCCTGTTTAGAACGGGATGTTTGCTACACCTCCAGTCGGCATGAACAGACAGAAACCGTTTTTTCAAACAGCGGAAAGATGAAAAGCCAGCAACAAGTCGGAAAACGAGCGGCTTCTTCGACATCTCTTCACCATCTGTCCAGGCATCAGATAGAGAAGGAGACCCCATCTAAAGAGCCGTACACCCCATCCGCGAACAGGAAGGGTGCACGGAGTTTTTAAAATTTGTTCTTCCGGAACGAAGCCCCCCTGGTTTCAGGGAAAATTTTACACATGATCATCCTATCACCATACAAACAAACCGACAAGGCCGGCGCTCAAAAGCGAGACAAGGATACCGGAAAGGATTAAATAGCCTGCATTTTTCGAAATATGGTGTACAGTTGCTTTGTCCGACAAATCTTTAAACGCACCGATCACCATTCCCAGTGTCGAGAAGTTCGCAAAAGAAATCAGGAACGTGCAAAGGACGGCACGGAAATGCGGTGCGAACGTGTTGACTTTTGGCGCAATTTCACCCATTACAACAAACTCATTGGTAACCAGCTTCGTCCCCATATATTGTGCCATTTGGAAAGCCTGGTCTGCCGGCAGTCCGAGCAAAAAGCTGAATGGGAACAAGATGATGCCCAAAATCGATTCCATTGTCAGCCAAGGTGCGATGAGCATCAGAAGTTTGTCAATCAATGCGGCAAGAGCGACAAATGCGATAACAGAAGCGGCAATGATCAAAATCAATTTGCCCGCTGCCAGAATGGAGTCGCCAAGGAAAGAAAAGAAAGGTTCTTTTTCTTCTTTTTTGACTTCCACTACTTTATCTTCATCCCGATCGATCTTTACAGGGTTTAAGATGTTGACAACAATAATAGCGTTGATGATATTGAGCGGAATGGCAGAGAGCACAAACTGCCCCGGCACCATTTGTGTATAGGCCCCGACAATGGCTGCGGTAATACAGCTCATCGACATCATCGCCAGCGTTAAATTCCGCTTCGGGCTGTTCTTTTTAATTTGCAGGCTGGAAACCGCCAACGCTTCCGTATTGCCCAAAAACATCATTTCAACAGAGAAAAACGACTCGAATTTCGGCTGGCCAGTAATTTTGGACAAAATCCATCCGAGTTTGCCGATGATCCAAGGCAATACATTGAAATAAGTTAAAATGTCAAATAAAGGAACGACGAGCAAAATCGGAAGCAACGCACTGACGAAAAAGTCCATTTGTTTGACATGCACCCAGCTTGAAAAGGCAAACCCGATACCGTCGTAAGCCGTCTGCACAAGCCAGTTAAAACCGTATGCTGCCCCGTGTACCATGGCGCGCCCCACCGGAAAACGGATTAAAAACCAAGCCAGGAAAATATTGAGGACAACCATTAAAGAAATGGATTTCCATTGAATATGCTTTCTATCCTTAGATAATAAATAGGCGACGCCAATAAATACCAAAATGCCAACGATGTTGAGAAGCAAATATCCGAACATGGCATAGACCTTCTTTCCATTAAGATAAACGACACGTTTATGAAGCTTTCAACATGGAGGCGTAAGTGTGTTTGTACACTTCCTTTTATGCTGAAACTTCAAATGTTTTTGGAAAAAGTTCAAACAAAAGCAGGGTGGCTGTGTTCTGTTTCACAAAGTGAATATAACACCGAATTGAACAGTTGTAAACGCAAACATAAAATTATTTTCAAAGATTAAATTTTCAGTTTACAGGAAAGGGAAGAAAAACCAGGGAGGGCAATGGATTCTGGGAAAAAGAAGAGCCGGCCGATAAACCGGCCGGCAACATTTTTTGCTTACTTTACAGCAGCATCTAAAGCAACGCGGATCATGTCATTGAATGTGGTCTGGCGTTCTTCAGCACTTGTCGCTTCCCCTGTTAATAGGTGGTCGCTGACCGTTAAAATCGCCAGTGCTTTTCTGCCATATTTGGCTGCCAGCGTGTAAAGGGCTGCAGTTTCCATTTCAACGGCCAAAATGCCGTATTGTGCCCATTTTTCGTGATCAGCGTAGTCATCATAGAATAAATCCGCACTGAACACATTGCCGGCTTTCAAATTCAATCCTTTTTCTACGCCGCTTTCATATGCGCTTTTTAGTAAGTCAAAATTTGCCAGCGGTGCGTAATCCATTGCACCGAAAATTTTCCGGTTAATTTGGGAGTCGGTCGATGCCCCCATGGCCAAAATGACATCACGGATTTTAACATCTTTTTGAATGCCGCCGCATGTCCCGACACGAATCAAATTTTGCACTCCATAATCCTTCATCAGTTCTGTGATATAAATCGAGATCGAAGGAATGCCCATGCCTGTGCCTTGGACCGATACTTTTTTGCCTTTATACGTTCCCGTAAATCCGAACATATTTCTTACTTCGTTATAACATACTGCGTTCTCAAGGAAATTTTCCGCAATATACTTCGCCCTGAGCGGGTCTCCCGGCAACAGGATCGTGTCAGCAATCTCGCCTTGTTTTGCGCCAATATGTGTGCTCATTTTATGATGCTCCTTTACTGAAATTGTCATCCGTACAAAATGACCGGATGCAGCATGTCTGAATTGTACAAAAAGGAGAAAAAAAGGTCAAACCAAGATGTATCTTGAATACTAGTGCCAATATAACACGCTCGCGAAAGTTTGTAAACGCAGACATGAAAATAATTTCACAAACCCGATTGCCAAATGTAAAGAAGAACGGTTAAAATAAAGGCAGAAAGAGCTGCTGCATGTTTGCATTCCAAGCCGTGCTGCCGCGTTTCACGATTTTCCACAAAAATTTTATACAAAGTGCTCATTTTTGTATCAGGCCGGGGAGGGGAACCTGATGAAGAAAGAAATGGAGAAAAGCAAGTTAAGCATTGAAGTGGCAGAGCTCTATTATCAACTAAACTACAGCCAGCAGCAAATATCTGAACATTTAAAAATATCTCGTCCGACGGTTTCCAGATTGCTACAATACGCGAGAGAAAAGGGATATGTACAAATCAAAATTGCGGACCCTTTCGTGGATTTGCAGCAACTCGAGCAGCAATTGGCTGAAAAATACCACCTGAAAGAAGCCTGTGTCGCGTTTTCACCTGCATCAGATCCGGCAACCATCTTGCATTATGTGAGCATTCGGGCGGCCGAATATGTAAGCGGATTGATCCGAAACGGCATGAGCATCGGCATCAGCTGGGGATCGACCATCTATGAGGTCGCGGCAAAACTTCCGAAAATGCATGTAAAAGGGGCAGAAGTGGTACAGTTAAAAGGCGGGACAAGTTTTTCGCATGTAAACACGTACGCGTGGGAAACGTTAATGCTTTTCGGCAATGCCCTGCAGACGCTCCCTGTCTATTTTCCGTTACCGCTGTTGTTTGAAAAGGCAGAAGCCATGGAGATTGTCATGCAAGATCAATCCATCCAAAAAATTATCGAGAAAGGCAGGGAAGCCCAGGCAGCCATTTTTACGGTCGGCGCTGCAGATGAAGAAGCCTTGCTGTTTAAGCTCGGTTATTTTACCGAGGCGGAAAAAGAAAAACTGATGGAAAAAGCTGTCGGGGATGTGTGCTCACGGTTTATAGACCGAAACGGGGAAATATGTGACACAGCGATTAACAAGCGGACGGTGAGCATTGAACTTGCGGAGCTGCGCAAAAAGGAATGGTCCATCCTCGTTGCGGGCGGCAGGCGAAAAGTCCTTCCTGCCCATACGGCACTTACAGCCGGCTATGCAAATGTATTGATTACCGATCAACATACCGCCAAACAATTGCTGGGCATGGAACAGGGATAAAATAAGGGTTTCAATTTCCGGTAAAAGAAGAACGCGTGGGAAAAAACGGTTTCCTGCGTTGTGATGGCCAGGCAATATAGCACACCCGTTGAATTCACGGAAAAACAGGAATGCTAATTGGACAAATGTTCCAGACCGGCCAGCTTTTTAGCAATACCCATACCGAATGGACGCAACGCGCGAAAAAACAGGCATCCCCAATATCGCTGTGTCCCAGATATTGACAAAGAAAAAACAGAGGGCTATGATGGGGGCGAAAGGAAGCGATTACAGCAGGTGAAAACTTTTACCTGTTTTTTCGGAGCTTCCTTGCTACCTGCCGGCCAGCCGTTTTTACAGGTAGACCTTTCACTGTGGCTGTCCTTCTGTTTCACAACGGGGTACCTGCGCAGTAACCAGCATGAAAGTAAGTGATTCTTCAAACCATGTTTTGGCATAAAGGAGAGAACAATGATGGCAGAAAAATTTAAAAGAGTATCGATTATTGTACTGGATTCGGTCGGAATAGGAGAAGCACCCGATGCAAAAAAGTACGACGATGAAGGATGCGACACACTCGGTCACATTGCCGAAAAAATGAACGGGCTTAACGTCCCGAATATGGCAGCGATGGGATTGTCCAATATCCGTCCGGAAAAACCGCTCGTTGGGGTGCCGGTGCAGGAACATCCGAAAGCTTTCTTCACCAAAATGCAGGAGATTTCTGCAGGAAAAGACAGCATGGACGGCCACTGGGAAATGATGGGCCTTCCTGTCACAAGCCCGCTGCACACGTTTCCGGAAGGTTTCCCGGATGAATTGATAAAAAAAATCGAGGATTTCAGCGGCCGCAAAGTGCTTTGGAACAAACCGGCAAGCGGCACGGAAATCATTAAGCAGTTCGGTGAAAGGCAAATGGAGACAGGGGAGCTGATTGTGTATACTTCCGGTGATTCTGTTCTCCAGATTGCGGCCCATGAAGAAATCATCCCGCTTGAAGAATTGTACAAAATCTGCGAATATGCGCGGGGGCTGACGATTGATGAGCCTTACCGGATCGGGCGCGTCATTGCAAGGCCGTATGTCGGAACGTCTGCCGATAATTTTACAAGAACGTCCAACCGGAAAGACTTTACGCTGGAACCAACGGAAGAAACCGTGATGGATTTTATCAAAGATAGCGGGCTGGATTCCATCGCCATCGGGAAAATCAACGACATATTCAGCGGTCACGGGATCACAAAAGGATTCCACACCGAAAGCAATATGGACGGCATGGATAAATTAGTGGACGAACTGAAAAAACCGTTCCACGGCCTCTGTTTTACGAACCTTGTCGATTTTGACGCGAAATACGGCCACCGCCGTGATCCGATCCGCTACGGACAAGCGATTGAAGCGTTTGACAAGCGGCTTGATGAAGTGCTGCCGGAACTGTCGGAAGAAGATTTACTGATTATTACGGCTGACCACGGAAACGACCCGGCGTTTAAAGGAACGGACCATACACGGGAATTCGTGCCGCTGCTTGTCTACTCCCCGCGCTTTAAAGAAGGTCGCGCCCTTCCTGTAAGGCAGACGTTTGCCGATCTCGGCGCAACGATCGCAGAGAACTTCGGTGTCCGTGCACCTAAAATCGGGACCAGCTTTTTGAACGAACTACGCTGAAAAGAAAGGTGACGAGCCATGCGGATGATCGACATTATTGAAAAAAAGCGGAACGGCGGAGAACTGGCAACGGAAGAAATCAACTTTTTTGTGAAGGGGTATACAGAAGGCATCATTCCTGATTACCAGGCAAGCGCCCTGGCCATGGCCATCTATTTTAAGGATATGTCAGATCGGGAAATTGCGGATCTGACCATGGCGATGGTCCATTCCGGGGAAACGCTTGATCTGTCTGCCATCCACGGCATCAAAGTAGACAAACATTCAACCGGCGGTGTCGGTGACACAACAACACTTGTCCTCGCCCCTCTTGTAGCCGCACTTGGCGTCCCGGTAGCAAAAATGTCGGGCCGGGGCTTGGGGCATACAGGCGGTACCATTGACAAACTGGAATCCATTCAAGGGTTTCATGTTGAAATTACGACAGACCAGTTTATTGATTTGGTGAACCGGGAAAAAGTTGCCGTTATCGGACAAACCGCCGACCTGGCACCTGCTGATAAAAAGCTGTACGCACTAAGAGATGTCACTGCAACGGTGGACTCCATTCCGCTGATTGCAAGTTCAATCATGAGCAAAAAAATTGCTGCGGGTGCAGATGCCATTGTTTTAGATGTCACAACAGGCGCCGGTGCTTTTATGAAAAAAGAAGAAGATGCCATCCGCCTTGCTGAAACAATGGTCCGGATCGGCAACCATGTCGGCCGCAAAACCATGGCCGTGATTTCCGATATGTCCCAGCCGCTCGGATATGCCATCGGGAATGCCCTCGAGGTAAAAGAAGCCATCGACACGCTAAAAGGAGAGGGCCCTGACGATTTGACGGAACTGGTGCTTGCACTCGGCAGCCAGATGGTGGTGCTTGCCGGAAAAGCGACGACATTGGAAGAAGCAAGGAAAATGCTGAAAGAAGCCATCGCGAATGGCGCCGGTCTTGAAAAGTTTAAAAAATTTGTCGCCAACCAGGGCGGGGATCCTTCTGTGATTGACCATCCGGAAAAACTGCCGCAAGCGAAATATGCGATCGATCTCCCGGCAAAAACTTCCGGGTACGTTTCCAAAATGGTTGCAGACCAGATCGGGGTTGCGGCAATGATGCTGGGGGCAGGACGCGCCACGAAAGAAGATAAAATTGATTTTGCAGTAGGAATCGTTTTGCGGAAAAAAGTCGGGGATCGGGTAGAAGCCGGAGAACCGCTCGCCACGATTTATGCAAACCGGGAAGCAGTCGAAGAAGTAAAAGAAAAAATATACGACAATATCACCATCTCCGATCACGGTGAGGAACCGAAACTGATTCATAAAATCATTACAGAATAATCGATCCTATTGAAAGGGGAAATTTTATGACGAACCTTGCAGCGTATATTGATCATACCTTATTAAAACCAGAAGCAACCGAAAAAGACATTTTAAATTTAACAGCAGAAGCTGCACAATATCATTTTGCATCTGTCTGCATTCATCCTTACTGGGTAAAATTGGCTGCCAAAGAGCTGGCTGGAACAGGCGTGAAAGTCTGCACCGTCATTGGCTTCCCGCTTGGCGCCACAACGTCCGAGACAAAAGCCTTTGAAACGAAAAAAGCAATCGAGGACGGCGCGGATGAAATTGATATGGTCATCAATATCGGTGCATTAAAAAGCGGAGATATAGAAGCCGTTGAGGCGGATATCCGTGCGGTCGTGGAAGCGGCACAAGGAAAATTGGTCAAAGTCATTATCGAGACCTGCTTATTGACAAACGAAGAGAAAGAACTGGCTTGCAGACTGGCTGTCAAGGCAGGCGCCCATTTCGTAAAAACGTCAACCGGATTTTCAACAGGCGGCGCCACGATAGAGGATGTAAAACTGATGCGGCAAACAGTCGGGGACAAAGCCGGTGTCAAGGCTTCAGGCGGAATCCATACAAAAGCAGAAGCGGAAGCCATGATTGAAGCCGGCGCAACAAGAATCGGGGCCAGCTCCGGCGTAAAAATTGTGAGCGAATCGTAATCGGGGATTCGCTCGTTCAAAGAGCTGGATCGGTGCAAATTGTAAGCGAATAAGAAAGGGAGTGCGAGACATGGATGTTGAAAAATGGGTCAAAGATGCCATTGAAATTCGTAAAGCCGCCTATGTTCCTTATTCCCACTTTGAGGTCGGCGCCTGCCTTATTACAAAAAGCGGGAAGGAATATTTAGGATGCAATATTGAAAATGCATCATACGGATTATCCAACTGTGCGGAAAGAACGGCTATTTTTAAAGCTGTATCTGAAGGGGAAAGGGAATTTCAATACATGGTCATCGCCGGAGATACGGATGAACCCATTGTGCCATGCGGGGCATGCCGCCAAGTGATGAGTGAATTTTGCGAGAAAGATATGCCGGTCCTGCTCGTGAACACAAAAGGCGACAGACGGCTAACCACCGTCGGAGAACTCCTCCCCGGCGCATTTTCCAAAGACGATATGTAAGCCGAAAACAGGCAGCAAAATTCTTGCTGCCTGTTTTTGTGCGGTGATATACGGGACCAGCATGCGCTTATATGCAGCGGATTCCCGCGCCTATTTGGAATGCATAAAGATAATTCGTACGGTTTTACCGTTTAAGATGGCATTTCGAACGATTTCCCCTCGAAAATAATCCCCCGACGTATTCACCGAATCCAATTTTTCCTTGCATTCAGGCACCAGCCTGTATACAATAAGAAACATAACTTCAGTATTTTTCATAACTTCGGTATTTTTCCATAACTTCGCAGCGGAACCCCTTATACAGGGTCACGAACAAGGAGGAGAACGATGTGTCAAAAGTAAAAAGTTCCAACTTAGGTTACCCCAGAATCGGAGAAAAAAGGGAATGGAAAAAGGCGCTCGAGCAATTTTGGTCAAAAAAGCTTTCTGAAGAAGCGTTTTTAAAACGGATAAAGGAATTGCGTTTGAGTTATTTGGAAAAGCAAAAAAATAGCGGGATCGATCTGATTCCTATCGGTGATTTTAGCTTATATGACCATATTCTCGATACTTCAGTTCTTTTCGGCTTTATCCCTGAACGGTTTCACCATCAAAACGGCGCTGTCAGCTTAGATACATATTTTAGTATAGCCCGCGGCAATTCTAATGCGGTCGCTTCCGAGATGACAAAATGGTTTAATACCAATTACCATTACATCGTCCCGGAAATAAACGCCGGCACTACCCCTTATATTACTGAAAATCGTTTGCTCAATCTTTATCTTGAAGCGAAGAAAGAGCTGAATATCGATGGAAAGCCGGTTATTGTGGGCCCTGTTACCTTGTTAAAACTATCAAAGGGGTTTGAAAAGAAGGACTTTCCGAATCTTTTGCGCGCCCTTATCCCGCTTTATATTGAAGTCTTTACCGATCTTCAAACAGCGGGAGCGACATGGGTTCAAGTCGATGAACCCATTCTTTCCACAACGCTTGACAAGAAAGAGCTTGGCTACTTCAAAGAAACATACGAAGCTTTTCATCAAGCTGTTCCCAATTTAAATCTTTTACTTCAAACGTACTTTGAATCTGTTGATCATTATCAGGACGTGGCAGCTCTCCCTGTCCAAGGGATTGGTCTTGATTTTGTATATGATGACGGTGCTAATCTTGCATCACTTGAAAAATACGGATTCCCGGAAGATAAAGTACTTGCTGCGGGAGTGGTGGATGGCCGGAATATTTGGCGCACCGATCTTGATGAAGCGTTACAACAAGTAAATGATCTCCTCCATTTTGTGGATCAGGAACGGCTTTGGATTCAGCCATCCTGCAGTTTACAGCATGTTCCCGTCACGGTCCGCCAAGAAAGCGAACTGGAGCCAGTTTTAAAAAATGCGATCAGTTTTGCGGATGAAAAACTGAAAGAAGTCGTGGCACTTGTAAAAGGCGTGAATGAAGGGCGCGATGCCATCCTTGAAGAAATAAAAGAAAGCAACGAAGCGATACAGGCATTAAATCACTCATCGCATCGAAACATTGATTCAATTAAAAAAGAAATTCAATCGCTTGGGGATGACATGCCAAAACGGCCGTTGCCATTTTCTGAGCGGCAAGCGATTCAAGAAAAGAAGTGGAAACTGCCGCTTCTGCCGACGACAACAATTGGCAGTCTGCCGCAAACCAAAGAGATTCGTTCAGCAAGACAAAAATGGCGCAAGGGCGAATGGACGGAAAGCCAATATGAACAATTCATTCAGCAAAATATCGCAAAATGGATTAAAATTCAGGAAGACTTGGACATCGATGTGCTCGTCCATGGTGAATTTGAGCGGAATGACATGGTCGAATATTTTGGTGAAAAACTTCGCGGCTTCGCTTTTACCCGTTTTGCCTGGGTTCAATCGTATGGTTCCAGATGTGTCAAGCCGCCGATTATTTTTGGCGATGTTGATCTGGAGGCTCCAATGACCGTAAAAGAAAGCACCTATGCCCAAAGTCTGACAACCCGGCCGGTCAAAGGCATGCTCACCGGCCCTGTTACGATTTATAATTGGTCATTCGTTCGAAATGATATTCGCCCATTTGATGTCATCAATCAAATTGCGCTTGCCTTGAAAAAAGAAATTCAGGCCCTTGAGGAAAATGAGATTCGGATGATCCAGGTAGATGAACCGGCTATTCGCGAAGGGTTGCCATTAAAAGAGGAGAAAAAAGAAAAGTATCTTCATGCCGCTGTTTATGCTTTCCGTTTGGCAACCAGCTATGTGGAGAATAGCACCCAAATCCATACGCATATGTGCTATTCGGAATTTGATGAAATCATTGATGCCATCGGCCAACTGGATGCTGATGTGATCTCAATCGAGGCTGCCAGAAGCCATGGGGAAATCATTTCCACTTTTGAAGACCATCAGTACGACAAAGGGATCGGCCTCGGTGTCTATGACATTCACAGCCCGAGAATACCAAGTGTCGAGGAAATCAAGACGAGCATTGAACGTGCGCTTCGAGTGATTGATCCTAAATTATTCTGGATCAATCCTGACTGCGGCCTGAAAACAAGAAAACCGGAAGAAACGATTCCTGCGCTTAAAAATCTTGTCCAAGCGACGAAAGAAGTCAGGGAAAAACATTTACAGCTCAAGTAAAAGCTAAAGGATATGGGCCATCATTGGCTCATATCCTTTTTTAAAATAGACATGCTCTATGTTAAGGAACGAGGCCAATTTTTCATGCTTGCTTAACGTAGACGCCCTCTATGTGAAGGAACAAGGCCATTTTTGCGCGCTTCCTTAACGTAGACGCCCTCTATGTTCAGGAACAAGACAATTTTTCCATGCTTTCTTAACGTAGACAGCCTCTATGTAAAGGAACGAGGCCAATTTTTCATGCTTTCTTAACGTAGACATGCTCTATGTGAAGGAACGAGGCCAATTTTGCATGCTTTCTTAACGTAGACGGCCTCTATGTGAAGGAACAAGGCCAATTTTTCATGCTTTCTTAACGTAGACGCCCTCTATGTTAAGGAACAATGCCATTTTCGCACGCTTCCTTAACGTAGACATGCTCTATGTGAAGGAACGAGGCCAATTTTGCATGCTTTCTTAACGTAGACGGCCTCTATGTGAAGGAACAAGGCCAATTTTTCATGCTTTCTTAACGTAGACGCCCTCTATGTTAAGGAACAATGCCATTTTCGCACGCTTCCTTAACATAGACATGCTCTATGTGAAGGAACGAGGCCAATTTCGCACGCTTCCTTAACGTAGACATGCTCTATGTGAAGGAACGAGGCCAATTTTTCATGCTTCCTTAACGTAGACATGCTCTATGTAAAGGAACGAGGCAATTTTTTCACGCTTTCTTAACGTAGACATGCTTCATGCGAAGGAATGAGGCCAATTTTTCATGCTTTCTTAACGTAGACGCCCTCTATGTTCAGGAACAAGACAATTTTTCCATGCTTCCTTAACGTAGATAGCCTCTATGTAAAGGAACAACGCCATTTTCGCACGCTTCCTTAACGTAGACTAATAAACGGAGAGCTGGCTATTGAAAACACAGGGCGAATGATTATATTTTGGAAATGGAGGAATAGATTTTGAGCATAGAAAACTACGAAAAGGCAAAACAACTAATCTATCAAAATGAAAAAATCGCAGACTTTGTAGGTGGCCGGAATAACCATTTAATTTTTATGGCTGAGAAAAAGCTTGGATTAACATTTTCCAATTTATATAGGGACTTTTTATTATCCTTTGGAGCAGGGAATTTCGGGTCTCAAGAGATATACGGAATCATTAAGGAGGACTTTGAAAACTCTTCAGTGCCCGATGCAATTTGGTATACCTTAACAGAAAGAAAGGAAAGTGACCTTCCTATGCATCTTCTTGTTATTTATGACACTGGGGGGGACGAGCTTTTTTGTCTCGACTTTAATCATGTTGGAAATAATAAAGAGCCAAAAGTGGTATCGTTTATTCCTGGAATAAGTTTAGAAAATCAGCAATACAAAATCATCGCAAATGACTTTGGAGATTTCTTATTAGATCTCGTCCAACAAGAAATATAGAATCCCTCTTTTTTCGACGGACAAAAAAAGGTGTTGCTGGAAGTAATTCTATAGATAAAACTGTTATCAGTGCAGATGGAATAGATGGCGGATGACGGTTAGTTTGATATTGCCACTTAGAGCTTTTTACAGGGTTGGGATAAACGTGCTTTTTTCTTCTGATAATAAGGTCTACTTGCAGCGTCTCGTTCGTCCTCTAAAAAATATGAAAAAACGAAAAGATATTGGTGGGGATATAAAAACTGGTATACACACGCACAAACAAAATCTTATATTAAAGACCTATTCAGCAAGCATAGCCGCAGGTGGTACTGCAGGTGGGCTGAGTGCATTAGGCTTTGTGCCAGGGGCATTTGTTGGAGCTGTAGCTGGAACTTACTGGCAATTATTGGCGTCTAGGATGGACGCTCATGATAAGGGGAAAGGTGTTACAGTCTCAGTCACTTGGGCTTTAATCTTTTCAGTAAAAACAAGATAAAGAGAAGAAATTATGTCCCTTTTTATTTGGATGATGATGTTTTTATTGCTAATTATTTCACTTAGGAAAAAACATTATAAATGGACAAAATTCAAGGTTATGATTACTGTTATTGTCGGATTTGCTTTAATGTTTTCTATAACGTTCTTTATATTGAGGTACTAAAAAGCAGGAAAAGGATTTTCATACCCTGGAAATCCTTTTAGCTATTTCCTTTTTCTAGTGGATGTGTGTATAAATGAACGATACTTTCTATGTAGAGAACCTGGATCTGGTATCGGGCGAATAATTGCAATGAATGATCATTTGGTGGGCCCTTATATACAGCGGCTACCTGCAGATCACTTACAAACTAAAAAAAGGCAGCGGGTATTTGCTGCCTTTTTGGGATTGCAGGCCGGGGGCGGAAATAGGGCTTGCTGCATAAGCAAAATTCCTAGATTTGGCAAGGTTGCTGACAGCTTTGGCAACCATTTAATGCAAGGGATTTACAACCATTTCAGGGAAAAGCTTGCACTCGAAAGCCGATTCAACGGATGGAGAAGATAAAATCACCCATTTTCGCAAAAGAATTCCTCTATATTTTGAGACAGAGCTTGCAGAGAAAATCAGAATCGGATTCGTTCAGCAAGCCCTAAATGGGATACGTTCAACTGTACCGGGCGTTAATACACCCGGTCTCCGTTAAAAATGGAACTTTTTACAACGACATAGTCCACTTTCCGAATGTCCGCCAGTTTGTTACCGCCGGCATAGGAAATGGCAGATTGCAAGTCCTCTTCCATTTCTTTCAGCGTATCCTGAAGCGGACCTCTGTATTCCACGTACATTTTTTTCCCTTCGACGTTTTTGCGTTCCCCTTTTTGAAACTCCGATGCCGACCCGAAATACTCTTTGTAAAGTTTTCCGTCCATTTCAATCGTTTCACCCGGGGATTCTTCGTGCCCGGCGAAAAGGGAGCCGATCATTACCATTGTCGCCCCGAACCGGACCGATTTGGCAATATCACCGTGCGTGCGGATTCCGCCGTCCGCAATAATCGGTTTGCTTGCCGCCTTTGCACACCAGCGCAATGCCGCCAGTTGCCAGCCCCCTGTTCCGAACCCGGTTTTAATTTTTGTAATGCATACTTTTCCTGGCCCGATGCCGACTTTTGTGGCGTCTGCCCCGGCATGTTCCAATTCCCGGACGGCTTCAGGCGTGCCGACATTTCCGGCAATGACAAAGGTTTCCGGCAAGTGCTTTTTGATATGATGGATCATATCAATCACGGCATTCGAATGGCCATGTGCAATGTCAATTGTTATATATTCCGGCTCCAGATTTCTTGCGGCCAGTTCTTCGATAAACGCATATTCTTCCGGCTTGACGCCTGTGCTGATAGAAGCATAAAGCCCGCGCTCCTTCATCTCCTTCACAAACGAAAGCCGTTTTTCCGGCTGAAAACGGTGCATGATGTAAAAATATCCGTTTTCCGCAAGGTAGACTGCGATTTTTTCATCTATGATGGTTTGCATATTGGCCGGCACAACAGGCAATCTGAATTTCCGCCCGCCCAATTCCACACTTGTATCACATTCCGAGCGGCTATTTACAATGCATTTTTCCGGAATTAGCTGAATATCTTCATAATCAAACACTGTATCCATGGATTTACACTCCTAAAAACGAATATTATTTGAATATAACTCAATAAATGTTCGTACATTGGTACTTTACCTGATTTTTTTACAATTGTCAAAGGTTTTCATCATGATACCGGCGATCAGCATGAATGATAAAAAAATAAAATATTACTTGACAGGTCGGAATAGTGGAATTAAAATGAATTTAACCTTTCAAACGGGCAAGCAACATTTAAGCGGATACTGATGTGGAAAGACAATTGAAATATTTTGAAGCCGGCCGGTCAACCGAAGGCTCCTCACTTTATTTAAAAGATGAGGGGCCTTTTTTGCGGCCTTTTACCAACTAAATAAATCGGAATGATAGGAAAGGGGGCGGTGCCCATGTGTACCTCCTACATAATGCTATAAAACAAGAAAGGAGAGAGGGAAATGTTAAAGAAACGAAAGCGACTGGTGTCGGTCCATTTGCTGCTGATCACCGCCATTTTTTTACTCATCAGCGGATGCAGCAGTGGGAAAAAGGATACAGCAGCGGCAAAATCGGGCGAAAAAGGCGGCAAAGTGGTCCGGATTGGCTATCAGAAATTCGGAACCTTAAACATTTTAAAAGCGAAAGGAACACTTGAAAAAGCACTGAAACCGCTCGGATATTCCGTAAAATGGACGGAATTTCCCGGCGGCCCGCAGCTTTTGGAAGCGTTGAATGCGGGGAGTCTAGACTTTGGCCATACGGGGGAAGCACCGCCCATTTTTGCTCAGGCAGCAGGGGCGCCGCTCGTATATTTTGCCGATTCGGCCAGCAATCCAAAAGGGGAAGCCATCATTGTCCCGAAAAATTCCAACATTCATAGCCTCAAAGATTTAAAAGGCAAGAAAATCGCGTTGAACAAAGGGTCGAATGTCCATTATTTGCTTGTACGGGCATTGGAGAAAGCCGGCATTCCCTATAGCAGCATCCATCCGGTTTTTCTCGCGCCCGCCGATGCGCGCACTGCATTTGAAAAAGGGGATGTCGATGCGTGGGTGATCTGGGATCCGTTTTTGGCTGATGCACAGCTGGCAACGAAAGCCCGCACTATCGCGGATGGCACCGGCCTTGTCGCGAACCGGGAATTCTTCCTGGCAGCAAAGCCGTTTGCGCAAAACCATACGGACGTTCTCAATGTAATTTTCAAGCAACTTGAGAAAACAGATCAATGGGTGGAAAAAAATCCGAAGCAGGCGGCCGAATTCCTGGCACCGCAGATTGGAATGGATAAGAAATCATTGGAACTGACGCTTAGCCGCAAAAACTTCGGCACTGAGAAAATCACAACTCAAACGCTGAAAGACCAGCAGCAAATCGCAAATGAATTTTACAAACTGAAGTTAATTCCGAAACCAATCAAAGTGAAAGAAGCATTTTTATCCAAATAAAGGGGGAATAAAGGTTGAACGTATTTTGGTTTATACCGACACATGGCGATTCGCGCTACCTGGGGGTAACAACCGGCGGGCGGGCCGTCACTTTCAACTATTTAAAGCAAGTGGCACAGGCTGTCGACCACCTCGGCTACACTGGGGCTTTGCTCCCAACCGGAAGATCTTGCGAAGATGCATGGGTGACGGCCTCAAGCCTGATTCCGGTTACTTCAAAAATGAAGTTTCTCGTTGCGGTCCGGCCCGGGATCATGTCTCCATCGCAGGCAGCGAGAATGGCCGCAACATTTGACCGGTTTTCTGAAGGGCGACTACTCATCAATGTTGTCACAGGGGGAGATCCGGTTGAGCTGGCCGGAGACGGTCTCCACCTCAGCCACCGCGAACGTTATGAACTGACCGATGAATTTCTGACCATCTGGCGGAACTTGCTCGAAAACAGGGAAGCGGATTTTACAGGCAAATATTTAAACGTAAAAGAGAGCAAACTGCTTTATCCAACGGTGCAGCAGCCTTATCCGCCGCTTTATTTCGGCGGGTCGTCGGAAATCGGGCAGGAAGTGGCGGCAAAACATGTCGATGTCTATTTGACTTGGGGCGAGCCGCCGGAAAAAGTAAAGGAAAAAATCGATCATGTCAAAAAACTGGCGTCAGCACAAGGAAGGACAGTGCGTTTTGGGATTCGGCTCCATGTCATTGTGAGGGAAACAGAGGACGAGGCATGGGATGCAGCCAATGACTTGATCCGGTATGTCGATGATGAACTCATCCAAGCGTCCCAAAAGATTTTCTCACGGTTTGACTCGGTCGGCCAGCAACGAATGACATCTCTCCACAACGGCAGCCGGGACAATCTTGAAATTAGCCCGAACCTTTGGGCCGGCGTTGGGCTCGTGCGCGGCGGTGCGGGAACGGCACTTGTAGGGAGCCCGGAAATTGTCGCAGAAAGAATGAAGGAATATGCGGAGCTTGGCATTGAAACGTTCATTTTATCCGGTTATCCGCATCTTGAAGAAGCGTACCGGACGGCTGAGCTGTTGTTCCCATACCTGCCGCTTGAACAGCCTGATGCCCCCGTTTCCAATGTCATCAGCCCGTTCGGCGAGATTGTGGCGAACGATGCACTGCCGAAAGTATTAAAGTAAGGAGGCCGATCTGATGTTGAAAAAACGCGTCATGCCGTGGGTGGTGCCGGTTTGCCTGCTGTTTGCCTGGCAGCTTGCAAGTTCTGCTGGCATCTTGCCACCCAATGTGCTCCCAAGCCCTGTTGCCGTTGTAAAAGCGGCTTGGGGTCTCACGCAATCCGGGCAGCTTTTCAATTATATCGGCGCAAGCACAAAACGGGCACTGATCGGATTTTTGGTTGGCGGCGGAATCGGATTTGGACTTGGGTTGTTTACCGGGCTGTCCAAAAAAGCGGAAAGCCTGCTCGATAGTACCGTGCAAATGATCCGGAACGTTCCCCACCTTGCCCTGATTCCGATTGTCATTTTATGGTTCGGGATCGGGGAAGAAGCGAAGCTGTTTCTCGTTGCGCTCGGCACCTTTTTTCCAATCTATTTAAATACGTTCCATGGCATCCGCTCGGTGGACAGAGCGCTAATCGAAATGGGAGAAGTTTACGGGCTGAAAGGGACGGCACTTTTTTGGCATATGATCCTGCCGGGGGCGCTTCCTTCCATCTTAGTCGGTGTGCGCTATGCGCTCGGGGTCACATGGGTAACCTTGATTGTGGCCGAAACGATTGCATCCAACTCCGGCATTGGCTATATGGCCATGAACGCCCGCGAGTTCATGCAGCTTGATGTTGTCGTTTTGAGTATTGTCTTATATGCCCTTCTTGGAAAACTGTCCGACTGGCTGGCAAAAATCGCAGAACAACGATTGTTAAAGTGGCACCCGTCATATCAAAAATAAAGGAGGAGGAAACGATGCCGAAAGAAAAGGCGTTTGCTGTAGAGATTGAGGGGCTGGAGAAATCATTCGGCAGCCATCGCATCCTGCGCCATCTTCATTTAAAAATAAGAAAAGGGGAATTTGTTGCGATTGTTGGGAGGAGCGGATGCGGCAAAAGTACGCTTCTCAGGCTGCTTTCAGGACTTGAAGCGGCAAGCGGCGGAAAAATCCTTATAAACGGGGCGCCTTTATCCGGCAGAAACGGATCGGCAAAAATGATGTTTCAGGACGGCCGCCTGCTCCCATGGAAAACCGTGCTTCAAAATGTCGGGCTTGGCCTTGCGGGCGACTGGAAGAACAAGGCACTTGAAATGCTTGGAAAAGTCGGGCTGGAAGGGCGTGCAAATGATTGGCCTTCGTCTTTATCCGGCGGCCAGAAACAAAGGGTGGCACTGGCGAGGGCATTAATCCATGAGCCGGACATCCTTCTCCTCGATGAACCGCTTGGGGCGCTCGATGCATTAACCCGGATTGAAATGCATGCGCTGATCCAGTCGCTTTGGCTTGAAAAACATTTTACGGCCATATTGGTGACACATGACGTGGAAGAAGCAGTCGCCCTCGCTGATCGGGTTGTGTTAATCGAAGAGGGGGAAATTGCGATGGATTATCCGGTAAAACTTCCTTATCCACGGAAAAGGGACCACGCCCTCTTTTCAGCAACAACCAATCATATTTTAAACCGCATTTTAGGGAACAACGGCCATCAGCTGTTGCACGCAATGAAAAATTAAGGAAGAATTGGGGGATTCATATGGCGGAAAAAGTGGTACTGCTGAACGGGAGCCCTTCTGCGTATACGAGATTAAATGGGATCCGTGATTATATCAGGGCCGGGTTAAGGGGGCACGGGTACGAACCGGAGCTCATCAATATTCGGGAACTTCCGGCCGGCGATTTAATGAATGCCCGGCAAAGCCCGCCCATCACCAGGGCATTAAGAAAAGTAGAAGAAGGCGATACGGTAATCATTTTGACACCGGTCTATAAAGCGTCTTATTCCGGATTGCTCAAGACATTTCTGGATCTTTTGCCGCAAAATGGCTTATCCGGCAAGCAGGTGCTGCCACTCGCCATGGGCGGTACATTCGGCCACTTGCTCGCGCTCGATTACGCCTTGAAACCGGTTTTGGCCTCACTCGGGACAACGTGCATAGAAAAAGGGGTGTTTATTCTCGACCAACAAGTGAAAAAAAGGGATGGACTCTATGAACTCGACCGGCAAGCAGCTGACCGCCTGAATGCTGCTTTAAAAACATTGTTTCCGCAAACTTCAATATCTTTGTACTCATAAACAAATCCGGCATTTGGACGATATCCAAATGCCGGCATTCGTGTCGTACGAAAAACGGGGAAAGCGATAACCGGAGTACCGGCGCCCGTCATCCCATCTTTTGGTTGGGAAGTGCCGCTTTTTTCTTTTCCAGTGCAAACCGGACTTTCTCGGTTGTTTCGATCTGTGTGATGTTCCCTTCATGGATCGAAATGACCACTGTTCCAAACTCCAGTTTTTGCAATGATTCCATAATGCGGGCGATTTTTGTTTCATCAATATGAGCCATTTTTCACTACCCCCAAAAATAAATTTCGTGTGTGCCTGGTGGTCCGGCCGGCAATTCGGATGATCCAAAAAAGAAAGGCCCCCTTCAAGAAAGTTAAGAAGAGGGCGCACTCCTTAACTTATCTTCCAAGCTTGACGCTTGCTGGAATTAGCACAGTATTCCCAAAAAGAATCTGTTGCTGAGGTTTCCTCGGGCCAGTCCCTCCCCCTCTCTTGATAAGTTGTATAGCAAGAAAATAATTTGTTAAAACTATGATAAATAATATTATTCCGATTTGTCAACTTATATTTTCAACATTTCGGTTTACTCGAAGGGCAGGTAAGTGAAAAAATGGGAAGACACTCCATCATCTCATTGTACACGGTGAAATGAACATCTAGAGAGAGGTATTCCAATTGCTGGATGATGAAAGGATACAGAGGGCTTGCTGAACGAATCCGATTCTGAGTTTGTACCTAATTTGTCTGCAGCTCTCTCAAGGGAAAATGGGCGATTTTTTCTTCTCCATATGTTGAATCGGCTTTCGAGTGCAAGCTTTTCCCTGGATTTGTTGTAAAATCCTTTTAATAGGTGCGGAAAGCTGTCAGCAGCCTTGCTAAATCTAGGAATATTACTGACTTAGCAAGCCCTACATAGAGTTTTTTTGAGCAAAACCGTTCCGGATAGGGTATGATAAAAAGAAAAAGTGTGTTAAGGGTGTGAGATTGTGCCAGAGACAGATGTATCCAAGTTTGAGAAGAAAATCGAGGTGCGGAACATCCGGTTCGAAGACATTGATGATATTATGGCATTGTCGAAAAAATGTTTTCCGGGGATGGAGCCGTGGAAACGCGAGCAGCTCGAGAGCCATATCCGGATTTTTCCGGAAGGGCAGTTTTGCGTGGAATACGAAGGGAAAGTTGTCGGTTCCTGCTCCAGCTTAATTGTCAATTTCGATGAATACGAGGATCAGCATACATGGGATACGATCACCGCGAACGGCTATATTACCAACCATAATCCGCACGGGCTCAACCTGTACGGCATTGAAGTGATGATCGACCCGGAATACCGGCGCATGAAGTTCGGGCATCGATTGTATGAGGCACGGAAAGAGCTTTGCCGGAAAATGAACCTTCAAAGCATCATCATTGGCGGCCGGATTCCGAATTACAGCAAATATAAAGACAAAATGACCCCGCGCGAATACGTGGAAGAGGTTGAGATGCACAATATATATGACCCGGTTCTTTCCTTCCAGCTGCTTGAAGGGTTCCAGATTATGCGGATCAACAGGCAGTATTTGCCGGATGATACAGCATCCGCTTCATTTGCAACGCTTATGGAATGGCATAACGTTGATTATTTGCCGAAGTCCCGCCGTGTCTATCATGCTTCGTTCCCGGTTAGGATTACAGCAATCCAATATATGATGAAAAAAATTGATTCCTTCGATGATTTTGTCAGACAGGTGGAATATTATGTCGATGTGGCAGCGGATTTCGGTTCTGATTTTGCCGTTTTTCCGGAAATTTTCACCACGCAGCTGATGTCCTACCTGGAGGAAAAGCGTCCTGACCAGGCAGTGCGCCGGCTTTCCGAGTACACAGACCAATATATTGAACTGTTTACAGAGCTTGCCGTGCGCTACAATGTCAACATTATCGGCGGGTCCCATTTTGTGGAAGAAGACGGGGGCATTTACAATGTCGCCTTTTTGTTCCGGCGCGACGGGACGATCGAAAGGCAGACCAAACTCCATATTACGCCAAATGAGCGGAAATGGTGGGGGATCGCGGAAGGAAACGAACTCAATGTATTTGATACGGATTGCGGGAAAATTGCGATTCTGATTTGCTATGATATCGAGTTTCCGGAGCTGGCCCGTGTCGCTGTCGACTACGGCGCGAACATTATTTTTGTCCCGTTTTGCACGGACGACCGCCAAGCCTATTTGCGCGTCCGCTACTGTGCGCAGGCGCGGGCCATTGAAAACCAGGTGTACACCTGTATTGCGGGAACAGTCGGAAACCTGACCCACGTGGAAAACATGGATATCCAGTATGCCCAGTCCGGCATTTTTTCCCCCTCCGATTTTGGTTTTGCCCGCGACGGCATTGTCGGGGAATGCGATCCCAATGTCGATACCGTCGTTGTCGGCGATGTCGATCTTGAGAAACTGCGCCGCAACCGCAACAGCGGCTCCGTCCGGCAACTGGCCGACCGGAGAAGAGATTTGTATCAGATTAAAATCAACAGCAAATCATAATAAGGGAAGCGAAAAAGGTGCTTAAGGGATAAGCACCTTTTTCATTTAAAAAAAGCTAGACCGAAGAAAAGAGAATATAATGGATGAATCAGATCAGTTTGATTGCGCTGGATTACAGAGGACAGAAAAAAAGACTGTTAAAAGCATTTCTATCGGTATCACTATAAAGTAAAATGATAAGTAAATGGAATCGGGAGGGGAAAAGATGGAGAAAGAAATATGGAAGAAAATATTTAGTACCATTCCAGATGATGAACTAGCAAATTTAATCAGGATTTGGAAAATAAGTATAAGAGGCTTTCGGCATATCACTAGTAAAGATATTACGAGAATAAGGGCATTGGTGACCAGGGAGTGTCTGAAGGAGAGTAACTTAAAAAAGATTCAGGACTTTTATAAGATAGTAGCAGCAAAAGACGAAGACGATGTAAGAGATAAAACAGTACATGAATTATTCAAGTTGTATCAGGACGGAAAAACTTTGCATTTGATTCTCGGAGCGCTCTACTCCAGTCCTGAGGACCGTCATCATGAACGGGCGAAACAATTCGAGGAGCTGGTTTGCAAGAAAAATGGTCTCTCCAGTTTGGACGAACTAAGAGTTTTAACTGAAAAAACAGAACCACCAAAGCAAGAAGATGAACATGATTCAGCACATTGGCAGAAAAAGTGGCAAAAATCACAGAAAAAAAATCAGGAATTACAGAAAAGTATTAAGAAGTGTGAATTGCTCCTGTCCCACTTAAAAAAAGACTGGAAGGCAGAGAAACAATCATGGAAAAAGGAAAAAGAACAACTTCAGCAAGAATTGGGAAACGAAAGAACACAGAAGAATAGGCTCAATGAGTGGAAAAAAACATCTGAGGCGGAAATGCAGCGGTTAAAAGATGAGATTCAGAAACTCAAATTGGAAATTTCACACTTAAACGCGTTGCTGTTGAACACGAATAAAGAAGTGGCTGCCGCAGTCCAAACGGATGAGTGGGTTGAATCTAAACCGTCTGAAAGTACAGCGGCTGCCCGGCAAATTTATATTATAGGAGATCCGAAAAATAAGTTGATTGATGAGTCCGAAAATCCATTATTTCATACGATTGAGGCAAATAAGTTCAAAGAGGCAGTACAAACCGGGGAGCTGGAGGATGCAGACGAAATTTGGATGATGGCCTACCTTGTTCCGCCATGGCTCAAAAAGAAGATAAAAAATGTTTATACACAAAAAGTAAGAGAGTTTAAAGATTTTCCATCCGTCAAGAAATACATTGAAAGAGGGATTAAATAATGGGAGTAAAAGTATGGGGAAATGACATGATTGGTGTATTGGCAGAATCGGATCCTTTCGATTTATCGAACCGAGACACCATCATCATCAATAAACAGGATTGCCTTCAATTCTTTATTAAAATTATTTCACAACCTGCAGCAAGTTTTCCAAATGTGAAAACGGTAACCGGATTTTATTCCGATTTGGAAAGATGGGGTTTTGAGGATGATTATCGCCTAACTGACTTTGAACGGAAAGACCGGTTAAGAGAATGGCTGGAAGACCGTTTGTTTGTGTTTAAGGTAGAAAAAAGATTGCGTTATAATCACGAAGAAGTATTTAATGCAATCGATGTCCGGATCATTCCGAAATTGCCGAGTTTCCACACTAACCTGCGGTTAATTCCTGTTCCGGTTTTCAACAAGGAAGCGCATCACATAGAAAAAGACGAGTTTTTATTCAGATTATACAACAAAAAATTCGTTGGAAAAGTGGAAAATTTGTCTCATGAGCCAGATGACACGCCTTCATTGGTGATGTGGCGAGAAGAAGACGAAGAAGATGACCATTTTTCGGTTTTTGGTCAAATTGACCACCACCAGCACGCGCATGGCGGTTTTAACTTTGAAATCCAAGGCGAATTAAAAGAAGTTGGGCTGACACCTGAATGGATTGAAGAATGCTATTTTAGTGATGAGATTCCAAACATTGTCTTTGTTCCGCTTGAACTTTACACAAAACTGACCACCCTTGTGGAGCAGGCTGTCCCGTTAAACCTGGAAAAGTTAGAAAAAGAGGAAGCAAATCCGGCAATTGAACAGACCAACAAAGTGCAGGAGGATCCCAAAAAAATACCTAATGTGCAAATGCAAGCTGAAGCAGCAGCAACTCTACAGGTAGAAGGGATTCAAACACCGGATCCGGATTTAACACCTTATAATGCCAAAGAAAATAAATTTTTGGACAACCTGTTTACCACGACGAGGGATTTTGGGTTTGTATATGAGAAAAAAGACTTGATCAATTTTCATACGTGCATGAAGTCCTCCTCCCTTGTCATTCTTTCGGGAATGAGTGGCACCGGCAAAACGAAATTGGTGGAACTTTACAGCCATGCGCTGGGATTAAAAGGGATTCAATATACGCTCATACCGGTGAGCCCTTCATGGACGTCAGATTCAGATCTAATTGGTTATGCGGATACCCTCCATATGGTGTACCGTCCGGGGGATTCAGGATTGATCAATGCCTTAAGAAAAGCAGAAGATGAAAAGGATAAATTGTTTATTATTTGTTTTGATGAAATGAACCTGGCTCGTGTTGAACATTATTTTTCACAGTTTCTTTCTATTCTGGAAATGGATCATGGAAAAAGAGAGCTGCGGTTGTATAATGACGATTTGGAAAGCCGACTCTATAATTCCGCTCAGTATCCGCCAACGATTGCGATACGTGAAAATGTATTATTTGTCGGCACAGTGAATGTGGATGAATCGACGTATCACTTTTCAGATAAAGTACTGGACCGGGCGAATGTGCTGTCGCTCGAAATTATGCCTTTCGAACATATGAAAAAGCTGCCGGAAAGGAAAAAAATCTTTGCGCTTGGTACAGAAGAAGTAGATTTTGAGACGTATACATCATTTAAAGCGGATAGACGAAATGTAGCCCTTATGGATGAAGAACTGAAATTCCTTTGGAAGGTTCACCAGGCGTTACACGACGCAAATAAACAAATCGGAGTCGGCCCGCGGATTGTAAAGCAAATAGATGCGTATTTGGCCAATTTGCCTGTCCAGGATGTGCTTACGAGAGAGCAGGCATTTGATCTTCAAATGGTGCAGCGGATTCTCACGAAACTCAGGGGTTCCGAGGATCAGCTTCGTGAGCTTGCGGGAGTTTATGATAAGGAAACAGGGGAAGTAAACGGCAGTATACTATTAAATCTGTTTGATCAACATCAACAAGTCTCTGACTTCGAAAAGAGCCGTGAAATTGTGAAACAAAAAGCGAAAGAGTTGAAATTAAATGGATACACAATCTAATACAGGCTTCTCGGTTGTATTTACACATATATACCAGGATGGAACACGGGAAGAGAAAGTGCTCACTCCCTTTGTAGAGAACCTCTATGAGTGGGATGAAGGCAAACACGGCTATTTAATTTTACGGGAATATATCCCTCTGGAGTTATCTTTTACTAGCACGGACGATGGTGCGAAGTGTTATATGGATGGCTTTGATATCCTGCTAAATGCAGGATTGCCGGTAGACGGGGAAGGAAAGCCTTACCTCGCAGCCGGCCAGCAAGTGACACTATTTAAGTATCACTCAAATGAAGAATATTATCCTTACATTCCGGGTATATACTGTGTAACCATACATACCAGAGGAAAAAAATACTATTCGCTCGTAAAAGTCATTTCAAATAGGCTGACAGAAGACCAGTTGAGTACAATGAGGAAAGAAGTAGAAGACCAGTTAAGAGGCTTGGCGCTCGATGTCGTCCGGAAACAGCATGTAAACATGAAGTTTGAAAACATGCCGATTGATCCGAATTTGTTCCGGCAATTTAATACGCTGAACAGTTACTTTTCAGATGTATCCGCCATTGTATCTGATCTTGCAAAGAGGGTGCGGTATACTTTAAAAAAGGAATATCGGCTTCAGCCAATTGAGCGGCCGTCCCAAATCGACGAAGTTTCCATCCGTTATCGTTTAAAGCATCCGGAATCAGCGGATGAACTATTGTCATTGAAAAAAAGAATCAATTATGACCTGCCTGAAAACAGGATGCTCAAAATGATCATCGAAAAATGGGTCAAACTGTTGGACCATTTTATCGCTGCACTCGACACCTGCATCGGGCAGCTGGAAAACAACACGAACAGTGCATTTTCATCCTATACGCCTTATGAAAAAAGAAAATTGTTTTTAAAAGAGCTGGGACAGTACCGTGATAGAGCTGCACAAATGAAGGGCGCCCTAAATGTATTGAAGACGTGCCATTGGTATCATGAAATTGCAAATCAGCATCCTCTTTCGACACCTAATAAAATGCTTGAAGATATTCGATACAGGAAAATATGGCAGGTTAGCCGGATCTTGGACTCTGAAGAAGTGAATGTTTCCCTGCATCCGGCTTGGCGGTATCAATGGAAAAGAACAGACCAATTATATGAGATATGGGGCTACCTGCAAGTTCTCTCCCATTTCTGCGGAAGCACATATGACTTTGAAAAAAGATCCGGTTGGATTTTCGAACCTGACGGATGGAATTCTGGCAATTTGTTTGTAATTCCGACAATCCCTAAAGGTACCACTGTTTCATTATTAAGAGGGGATCTCCGGCTGCAAATTGTATACGACGGGAAAATTCCAAGTGATATGGAAAAAACAGATCCTGCTGATTTTCCGGTCTATACGACGAGTACCAATAATAACCCCGATATCAGAGTAGATGTATTTATTGGGGGCATTTTTATCGGTGCGATTTTAATGGACTTAAAGTATCGAAAGAAAACAGCACTTAGTGATACAATGAAACAATTGATCAGTTATGCGGATAATGTGAGGTCACCGTATATTTATCGAAAAAAACGCTGGCAAAGAATACGCCCGGTGCATCAAGTGCTGGTGTTTTACCCAGAAAAAGGAGGAGCGGGTGAAGCTGAGCCGTTAAGCGAGAAAAGCATTAGCCTGATACCGTTGACGCCAGCGACAGACCAGAAAGTATTTGTAGAAACCATAAGATCATTAATTGAGGACATGATTCTGGCGGCAGAGGATGAAGGAATTGTGTTGTTAGACTAAGCTGTTTTTCAGGAAACAGCAGCTAATCATCATTAGAGTATGGCCAGCCCGGAAAATCTTTTTCCGGGCTGGTTGTTTAGTGCGCTGTGATGGTGATTCGAAGAGCAAGGTATATAAGTTTTCTGGATTATTATTTGTCTGTACGGTTTTAAACTTTAGAACCGCCGTGTACGGAACCGTACGCACGGTGGTGTGAGAGGTCGGCTAATCAAATAATGATTAGCCTCCTACTCGATTGATTCAGGCGATCTTCAGTACGGCCATCAGACTGGTCATCAGTACAATGCTGATCAAAATGGACAAAGAGTTCAACGTGCTGGACATGGCGACATTGCCGCCGCATTTCTGGGTAAATGCCGTGCAGACGGCGGAAATCGGCGCAAACGCGATAATCACGAGCACGAGCCGGACCTCAAGCGGCAGCGGTAGCAAGAAATAAAAGAATACTGCAAACAGGATGGCCATTCCGTAACGGATGATGACGGCTTTTAAGATGCTTGCAACTTGGCTTTTTTCGAGCCGGAGTTCGAAACCGATCCCGATCATCAGCATGGCCAGAAAGCCGTTTGCCTGCCCGACGATTCCGGTAAATGCAGTCACGCCTGCCGGCAATGTAATATGCAAAAGCGACAGCACGAGCATGATCAGATAGGTATCCATCGGTATAGATGAAAACATTTTTTTCAGGTAAGATGCCGCATTTGTTCTTTCATTGTTGGCAACGGCGGAAGCGATCGAATAGGTGCCGCCCGTGCATAAAACCGAATTGCCGGCATCGAACAGGCAGGTTGCCACTACGCCAACGGGCCCCAGGAAATTTTGTACATAGGGGAGTGTAAAACAGCCAATATTATAACCGGAATAATTGATCATGTTAAAGGCTTTTTCCGTATGGGTACGGCGCCAGGAAACGATATAGCCGGTTGCAATCATTACCAGATTGCAAATGACGCCGATTGCGACAAGCATCAGCAGCGAAGTTTCTAAAGAGAGCTTTTCAAAATTTGTAATCACGGCGCATGGCAATGTAATATTCAAAACCATGCGGGAAACCAGCTGAAAATCATTCGGCTTAAAAAATCCGACCCGCTTCAAAATGTAGCCGAGCACAATGATCAAAATAAACGAAGCGGCTTTTGTCAACACAACACCCACATTTTTCCCAGCTTTCTTTTTGATCTAATTTCATTAAAAAACAATGAGAAAGAAACGGCAAGGAAAATTTTTGGCAACAACTTTTTTCAGGTAGTGTGCCGGTTCTTTTTTCTTCCCTTTAAAATAAGGATGGAAAAAGACTCTTGGATATAAGGCATGGGAGCGGGTGATTGAAAAGGATTTGTAAATTCAATTTGTGAAAAACCATACAAAGTATTGATCTCGCATGGCCATTGTAATCCCGGCAACGCATATAAAAAGTCCTCTTTGGCGATGTGAAGGATCTCGAATCGGGGATCTGGACCAAACCAAGAGGACCATTTTTTGAGAATCTTTTTGTAAGAAGAGGGACTTGCGGCTATTCATGTGAGCAGAAAAACGGGAAATTTACTTTTTCAAGAATTCAACATCTGCCCTTGTGTCAAGCAAATCACGATTGAGGACATCCAGTTTTTTGTCAATTTTTCTGACCAGTTCTTTAATTTCTTTTTGGCCTTCTTCTAAAGCCGCCGTTCTCGTTTCCAGCGCCTCCATTCTGCTTTCCAGCGCACTCATCCGTTCGGACAGATTTTTTTCCATGGATTTGATTTGGTCCGACAGTTCACGGATGGCCTGCAAAATCACATTCTGGTCAATTCCTTTATCCACTTTTTCACCTCCCTCATACGACAAATTATACGATATTTTTTGCCATGGGTCTATGGAAAACAAATGCCTGGAAAAATTGGCTTCAGGCTGCTCATATGAATCGTACGCCGGTATTGAAGAGGGTATATTAAATTTAGGATGAGAGATCCTGATCATTTATTTCTTCACAAATGAGATCACATATGGTAAAAGCATGGAGGCAAGGACAGGAAATGGTTTTACATCCTGTCTAAAAAGTCATTAACGGAAATGATGAATTAGCTGGAATCTATGCAGGAAATAAATGTATTAAAACTAAAAGGTGATTAAAATGATAAAGTCTGGATTATACACAAAATATAATGGGATCGAATATAAGGTAACAAGCGATATGGATGGCCGCGTTATGATTTACACAGAAGATAAAAGTAAGGTTGATTCTACGTTTTACGATCTGACGGGACATGGCATATACAAGAAAAAAGTTAACCCTAAAGAACTTGTTAACTGCGAAAGTATTACCACATATGGAGTCATAGAAGGAGAAAAAGTTCAAATCCTTCAAGAAAAAGACGACCAGTTTCAGGTAGGTACGGGCTCTTTGTTCATTGGTGAAAAACTGCAACTGAAAAGAGTAGAAAGGGATTCCTGGATCGGCTGGATTTCTAAAAGTAGGGTAAAGATAATAGAAGAAAGGCGTCCAGTAAACCCGGAAAAATTATAAAAACTTTATATCGAGAGACTAACCGGTATTTTAGTGAATTAAAGCATTAAAAAATAAAGTTTTATTAAGTGAAAGAAAAAATCAGCTTCAAACCCGAAACAAAAATCAGCGGTTAAGATAAAGCTGATGACGAAAATGAAAATGAAGAACTGGAAATTAATGCCTTTTTTGTGATGTATCCCCGAATGAAGGTCAAGTTGTGATTAAAAATGAGGCGGGGAAATGGACGGTTTTTACTTATAATGAGAGAACTTCAAAAGCCGGCGAGAAAATGTATAATAACGAAAGCGATGCTCTAGAAGAATTTATAAAAAGATTAAGAGAAGATAAATGAGTAAGGAAATACTGTGTAAGGTCTATCCAAATAGCACCACGCCTCTGCTCAAATTATAACTTATTTAAAGGTACTGGATCATATCTGCTCAGTGATTCTGCATGATCGCTACGTCTTTTTTTGCTTTTGTCCAAATATATTAATAGAGGGACCGGTGTGCTATGCTGTTTTTTCCGTTCCTGAAATGGATTGGCAAAGGCAGGGGTGACGTGTTTTTGTGATTTTAAAAATTTTTTTGCTCAACCTGATTAGTGATCTGGATAATCTTCTTATTATTACAACGGTGGTTCGAAAGTATGGCTACGAGCCAAAACAGCTGTTTTTTAATATCGTTGTATGTCTAACGGTCAGCCGTACGATTTATGTTGCGATGATTCAGTATTTAACAGGGATCCCGGGATTTCGAGTGCTCGCGGGCATGATTCTCCTCTACATCGCTTTCCGTTTTGTGAGCTCCATCCAGCCTGATTCCGAGGCAAGGCCCGTTCCAAGCATCCCGGCCGCCAAAATGCTATTGATTGTGCTTGCGGCTGATATGCTTGTCTGTATGGACAGCGTTTTGATCACGTCCGGCATCTCCACCAATTTGCTGTCCACGATGGCTGGCATGGCCTTAAGCTTAACGACCGTACTCGCTTTCTTCGAGTTTTTTTCTGAAATACTGGACAAAATTTCATGGGTGCAGATTGTTGCCGGCGGTTTGATTACACATGTTGCAATCACCGGCATCTTTAAAGATCCGATGATGAAATACCCTGTGAGCTTACTGGAAAAAGTTTGGGGATTTCAATTGCACGAATGGATCAATTTCATTGCGCTGGATACCGCCATCTTTCTGATATTAATCGGGTTCATGATTAAGGCAAGAAATAGGGCCTGATTAGTTTTCCGAAAGCGGGCCAGCTGCCGGGATGCACGAACGTCCGGACCGGCAGCAAACAGCCCGGTGCGTTTGCAGCTATATACTGGATTGGAGTCCCGTAAGCCGGGCAAATCTTAGAGTCTCATATAACAATGAAAAGTCCCCTGGTTCGTGGGAAAGATTCCGCTCACGAACCGGGGGCTTGTTTCGTTGCGGGGATTTTTTGCAAATAAGCTTCCTTGTGGTGTTTTCCTTGGGAAGTTCGTTCGAAATAGTAACAATTTTACAAAACGTAAAGGATTCTGCTGAATGATTTGATATTTTGGCTAATGCATTACGGATCAAAACAAGCTAATATGAATTTATACAAATTAGAAAATTCATTAAAATGGACAATCGGAATGGTTGATAACTTTCCTTCCACACTTTTCAGGATGAGCAGGAAGTGATTGAAAAAGCGAATCGTACGCGATACGGCCTTGCTGCTTACTGCTATACAAACGACCTGGGCAGAGGGCTTCGCATGATGAACGAACTGGAATACGGTATTGTTGGAATCAATGATGTCGCTCCCGTAACCGTTCAGGGTCCTTTTGGGGGATATAAGGAAAGCGGCATTGGCCGGGAAGGAGGGAAGTCCGGCATCCTCGAATACTTGGAAGAAAAGTATGTTTCCATCCGGATGATGTAAAGGGAGGGATCAAATTACCACAAAAATAAAACGCTTACAATACGCTGCTGGAAGATGATGGCCGTAGCAAATGAATGGGATTGTCCCACAATTTACCATAAAACATTGGAGGGTTACAATGAAAAAACCATTTGGACTCAGAGATGATGTGACGGTTCGTTCCATTGCAGAAAAAGGTAATGCCTATTTTTTCTTAATTGTGTTCATTGCAGTCCTGCCGGCATTCTTGGAAGGATTTAACGGGAATTTGTTTGGATTTGTGTCGCCCTATATTGTCGAAAAATCTGATGCACGCCCCCAACATTTTTGCCGCCTGCGTCGATTTGTGTCTCCCTATATTGTCGAAAAATGCCCACGCGTCTGTCGCTTCACTTGGACTTTTGATTACCGGAAGTTCCATTGGTCTGACATTGTTCAGCCTTGCCGGCGGATTTCTGTTCGATAAATTTTCTGTAAAAAATGCCATTTTAATTTCCGTGTCCATCTTCTCTGTGTTTACATTTTTAAGTGGTTTTTCGCATAATTTGACGATGTTGATGATCGCAAGAATTTTGGATGGGATTGGGGTTGGCATGTTTCAACCGGCAATCGCCGCCTTTTTAAGGGACATTTTCCCGGAAAAGCGTGGAAAAGCAACGGCTGCTTTTGCCATTTCCTACGGGGCGGGTATATTTGTTGCACCGTTTGTCGTTTCCCCGTTCCTGCCAAACGTCACTACACCTTTTGCCATTGTCGGGATATTATCTGCTTTATCAGTACTCGGTTGCTATTTGTTTATTCCAAAAACGTATAAAAGACTGGAAAAGCAAAAGGTTAAATTTAAAGGCGTATTAAACCGGAATGCCAACCTCATTTCGCTGTCAACCCTGTTTTACGGTGTGGCCCAGTTTGCGTTTATCGGCTTCATTTCACAATGTTTACTCAAGGTGTTACATCTTCCACCGGGACAAGCAGCTGTGATTTCCTCCATCTATGGCATTTCCGGTTTAATTTGTTCAATACCGCTTGGGATGCTGGCTGACAGGATTGGAAGAAAACATGTATTCAGGCTTACCGCCTTGCTTCTTTTCATCGGGGGTGCAGGCATATACAGTGTAGGGAGCCATGTGCTGGCGCTCAGTATATTAATGTTTGTGTTTGGCGCAGGCAGTTATTTCCCGGGCATTGCCTCCGCAATAGGGCAAGATTCTGTCAAAGAACATGTCACCGGCACGGTAACCGGATATATTTTCTTCATTTTTGGCATCGGCCAGATTTTCGGCGGGCCCCTGTTTTCTTTCCTCCTGCCGCTCGGTTTTATGAAAGCCGGTTTGATTGCGCTCGGCGTGCCAAGCCTGTTGTGCTTTTTACTCACACTCTTCACAAACAGCGGGATGCAAAGAGCTTTGCAGACTGAAAAAGACAGCCTTGATTACAATTCATTGACAAATACCCAGATTGGAGTGGAAAAAATTGATTAATCCGAAAGCATTATCATCCGGTTTTGAATTAAGCCAAAAGAATACAGATGAACTATGGCGCTGGTCGGCTGCTGAACTGGCATATGCCATCCGGACAAAACAGATTTCCTCGCGTGAAGCGGTCATGAGCTGTCTCAAAAGAATTGAAGAAGTCAATCCAAAAGTCAATGCGTTAGTAGAAGTGCTGGCTGAAGGTGCGCTTCGGGCGGCGGATGCTTCGGACCGGTCCGTATTAAAAGGGGAAGATCTCGGCCCGCTTCATGGGGTGCCGGTTGCGACCAAAATCAATACCGATCAGGCAGGCCATGTCACGACGGACGGCGTTGTTGCCTTTCAACATAACGTGGCGACAGACGACAGCCCCCCGGTCGCCCACTTACGCAAAGCAGGTGCGGTTTTCGTTGGAAGGAGCAATGTCCCTTCATTCAGCCTAAGGTGGGTTTCCAATAATGACTTGCATGGCAGCACATTAAATCCGTGGGATCCCACCCGGACACCCGGCGGTTCAAGCGGCGGGGCAGCATCGGCGGTGGCATGCGGGATGGCGCCGATCGCACAGGGGAACGATATCGGCGGCTCGATTCGGTATCCGGCATATGCATGTGGCATTACAGGTATCCGGCCTACGATCGGGCGGGTTGCAACCGGTGCCGACCTTCCAAATGGAGATCCGCCCTTGTCTCTGCAAATGAAAGTAACAGAAGGACCGTTGGCACGGAATGTTGCCGATTTAAGATTGGCGCTTTCTGTGATGTCGGCATACGATCCGCGCGATCCGGTCCACGCGAATGTTCCGTTAATCGGCGAACCGCTCAAAAAGCCGATCCGTGTCGGGCTGCTCCGCGATCCAGGCGTGGTAAAACCGGATCCGGCTGTCAATCAGGCTTTGAACGAGGCGGCTGCGTATTTAAATGACGCCGGCTATGTGGTAGAAGAAGTAGATTTGCCTTTGTTTGCCGAAGCTTATAAACTCTGGTACCTGCTCGTGCTAGAAGACTTGACCGATCTCTGGCCGGCTATTAAACAATTTGGGGATGAAGGGGCAAGGTTAAATCTGCAATATAATTACGAGGTTTCGAGACAATGGTGGGGAGAAGTCACACTTGAAAAATACCGAACAGGATATGCGCGGAGAGGGACGCTGATTATTGCATTACAGAAATTTATGGAACAATATCCGATCCTGCTCCTTCCTGTTTCGGCAGAGCAGGCGTTCAAACAAAATGAAGATATTAAAAGTATAGACAGCAACGCGCGGCTCATGGCGGCGCAATGGCCGATGATGTCCATTGCTTTACTCGGCTTTCCGGCCATCTCAGTCCCGACATCTGTAAGCGGCGGGCTGCCGACCGGGGTTCAAATTGTTGGAAGACGGTTCCGGGAAGACACGATTTTAGATGCCGCAGAAATCATTGAATCCCGGGCAAACATCCAAGTGCCAATCGACCCGCTCTTTCATTGATTCTTGTTTTTTTATCGTGATTTTCTATAGGCAGCTGAAAGAAGGGATAAAGTTGATAGCGAAAACGATAAGCAGTTCAAATATGACCTATATCGGACAAGAAGAATCCGGCGTCATTTCGTTTAAAGGGATCCCCTACGCCAAACCGCCTGTAGGAAAACGGCGATGGAAAGCACCGGAGGACCTGGACCCCGAACCAAAAAGAATCGAAGCTTTTTCATATGGCTCGCCTTGCATTCAACCGGTCGATGAAAATGAACCCTCTTCATTTGGGAATCAGTCTGAAGACTGTCTGACATTAAATATATGGACGAGAGAACTGGAAGGTGCGAAAAAGCCGGTCATGGTGTTTATTCACGGGGGCGGATTTATTGGCGGAGGTTCGAATGATCCGCTATATGACGGAAAAAGTTTTGTAAAACGAAACGATATCGTATTGGTTTCGATCAACTACCGGGTAAATATTTTTGGATTTCTTGATTTGGAAGAGCTTGGCGGGAAGGCATATGCAGACAGCAAAAATTTAGGCATATTGGACCAAATCAAAGCATTGGAATGGATTAACGCACATATTCATCTGTTTGGCGGGGATCCAGGCAATATTACGATTTTTGGCGAATCATGCGGCGGCGCAAGTGTTTCGCTACTCATGACGATTCCAAAAGCAAAAGGGCTGTTCCACAAAGTGATTGCACAAAGCGGGACGGTTAATCTTGTGAAAAATGAGGAGACGGCAAAACAAATTGGAAGAGATTTTGTAAAACTCACGGGTGCGCGTTCGGTTGAGGATTTGCTGGCATTAGACGCGGACCAACTCAGAGCGTATTGCGACCGGCTGATAGATCTTTATCAGTATAAAAGCGAGATTATGTTTGCACCGGCCGCTGACGGGAAATGGATCCCGCTCAATCCTTATCAGGAGATTGAAAACGGATGTGCTGCAGGGATCGACTGTATGATTGGCACAACAAAAGATGAGATGGCCTATTGGCGCCTGTATTACCCGGATTTGGATGATATTTTGGAAGATTATCTGAACCAGCAGCTTTCCATCATCGAGAGTATGTCCGGCATTGTTGCAGCGGCCGCACAGCACCGCAAACAAGCTAGTTCTGCTGACCTATATCAGATTGCCAACGACATATTGTTTCATATCCCGGCTATAAAATTTGCGGAATCCCAGTCCCGTTTTGCCAGTACATGGATGTATTTTTTTACCTGGTCTTCCCGGATAAAAGGGCTTGGTGCGTGCCACGCCATTGATTTGCCGTTTGTCTTTCATAACTTAAAAAGTGGGGAGTGGCTGACAGGAAAAGAGCCGCCGGTAACACTTGCTGACCGGATGCAGGATGCGTGGGTTTCTTTTGCCCGTAACGGGAACCCCGCTCATCCCGCGATTCCTGCCTGGCCGGCCTATGATCCGGATCACCGTTCCGTGATGCAAATCGATGAGAACTGGCGCTGCATCCGCGGCCACGTGCCGGAGATCCTGCGAACAAAGAAAAGTACACAGAAAGTCGAATGATTCTAAGGGATACATTGAACAGCATAAGTCATGAAAAAGGCCTGTTTATCAAAAGAATAAGGTTGATAGGACGTGTCATTTTGTATGCCAATTTCATAGAACGAGGTTTTCTGGGAAACGACCCCCACTAAAAGAGCGTGTCCCGAGTAAATGAATCCTAAACAGAAAGTCGTGTGGAGATTTTACGCACGGTTATCCCCCTTTATTTACCAAACATATCTAGTTTGGTTGTTAGGATGGGCTCTAACCTGCAAGAAGATTCTGCCTATATCCATTTGGAGGTGTGATAACTATTTGGTGTAAATTAAGTACCTACGAAATTTTGAGAATGAGCTAGAAATCGAGAGATAATTGAACTTTATTGAAGGAGGAATAATGGGAATGACCATTGGATTAGAATTTGCATTTCAAGCGTATGTGTCGATTGATGAAGATTTGACGATCGGACCTGTCCCCGGCGGAATCCGCAATATTACGCCGATCACAGGAGGCGTGTTCGAAGGCCCCGGCATAAAAGGAACGGTCATACCGGGCGGGGCGGACTGGTCATTGACAAGAGAAAACGGTGTCATTGATATTTGTGCCCGGTACACATTAAAAACGGATGATGATGTGCTGATCTATGTCATCAATAAAGGGTTGTATATTGAAAAACCCGGAGGCTTGCAGGAAAGGCCGGCTTCAAGAGAAGGAGTGGAGCCGATGCCGGAATATTTCAGAACGACCCCCGTCTTCGAAGTCTTGAATGAAAAGTATGACTGGTTAAACCGCAACATTTTCGTTTGCGATCCACTTTGTGATCATGCCGGTAAAAGGATTGGGACAAATCTGGGGATACTTATGCCTGAAATTAAAAACAGATGTAATGGACACGTACACTTCTTTTATCATGGAGCACGCCGTTCTTGCCATTTCACAAATCATGTTAAGAACGAAAACAATGGAAGAAAACAAGCGCGTTGCGGAAGAAGAGGTAGCTAGGAAACTGCTTGCGGGCAAAGACTGTGAACAGGCCGAGATGAAAGCCGTTTTGCCCGGTTATTCTGCCAGTTTGCATTTCCGGGTCATTTTATTCAAAGTTACGAAGCCACAATCCGGCACCAAAGATTGGGAAGAAACGTTGCTGCAGCTTTCCGCCATGATGAAAAACAGGATAAAAAAGAAAGGCATGCTGTCCCTTATTTCAGCTGCCAAGGACGAAATTGCAGCGATTTGCTTTTTTAAAAAGGACGAGCAGGCCAATCATGATCTTGTAACTTTTTCTGATATCCACCAATCATTGGTGCAACTCAGCATAAAGGACCGCTACAACGGCAAGCACACGATGACGGGGATCAGCAAAGCTTACAAAAATACGGCGGACGTTTGCCGGGCGTATGATGATGCGAAAAAAGTCATCTTTCTGCAACAGATCAATCTGCTTCAAGAAATTTTTTATGACAAAATCGGCATTTACCAGATCTTGCTATTAGGCGAGAAAAATGAATATGTGGAAACGTTTATCTATGACCAGCTTGGACCCGTACTGGAATATGACGCAAAAATGAATGCCTCTTTATTAACAACACTTGAAGTTTACCTGAAAAACAGGGGGAGGAAAAAAGAAATGGCAAATGAACTGTTTATCGTCAGGCAGACGCTTTACCACCGCCTTGAAAAAATAGAAGAACTGCTCGGCTATCAATTTATGGAGCCGGCCCGCAGGCTTGCGCTTGAAACGGCGATTCTCGCTTATCATATTTATCAATCCGGCCATACGCACTTCAACCTGGAAGATTATCAATTGTAATGGGGGTGATGACCGCCTGTTCCTTCGCCAGACAGTGTGGCAGCAATCTGCTGGTCCCTTCCACCAGCCGCATTTTTTCAAGAATGCAGGGAACATTCACCTACACAACGGAATGCCTCCGCGCTGCCAAAGCGGGAGGATTTTTTGTGGATTGAATACAATTGTGACCTTTTTCCTATATAAATTGGTTTTATCACAACTATATTCCTAAAATGGTAAATTTTCTATGAGATTACAGTTGAATTACGTTTTCATAGAATGATTGAAAGTGGCAATATATTTTTTTAAAATAGGGTTTGTGAGTGAAACAAACCATGACCCTTAATATATAGCCAATGAAAATTTTTTTAAACATCCAGGAGGTTTCAATCTTGACTCGAAAAAAAGTATTGTCTGTTACAGCCGGCATGACATTAGCGTCTTTAATTGTAGGTTCTGCATCAACGGAAGCAGCTACATACACGGTCAAAAAAGGAGATTCGTTGTGGAAAATATCCCAACAATATCACACAACGGTTTCCCAAATTAAAAATGATAACCATCTGACAGGCGATATTATTTATCCGAATCAGAAATTTAAGGTGCCGTCTCAAACACCAAAAAAATATAAAATTGTATCAGGAGACACGCTTTCCGGCATTGCCAAAAAATACGGTGTCAAAGTATCTCAACTGAAAGAGTGGAACAACTTAAGCTCTGATTTAATTTATGCCGGAGATACCCTGAAAATTAACAGTTCTTCCGCTACGGTCAGCAGCACTGCCAATAGCACTGGAAATAGTACTTCAAATAGTACTTCAAACAGTATTGCAAATAGTAATTCCAATAGCGCTGCCAACAACAGCACTGCCAACAGCAGTACTGCAAACAACACCGCCAAAAGTGCTGCAACGCAAAAAAGCACTGCGCCAAACGGCACCTATCAAATTGTGAAAGGCGACACGCTTTCCGGCGTTGCGCAAAAATTCGGCGTGACCGTTTCTCAATTGAAAGAATGGAACCATTTAAGCTCTGATTGGATTGTTGCCGGCAGTGCTTTAAAAGTGGACGGCCCATCCAGTGCGGTCAGCAGCTCGAATGGAAGCAGCACGCAATCCAATCAATCGTCTGGCGCCGCAAGCAGCTCTTCTAACGCAGGAAGCGCAAGTTCACAGACAAGCGGCTCGTCCAGCACGCAAAGCAGTTCGTCCAACAATTCGGGCAGCACAACCAACAGTACGCAATCCAGTCAATCGTCCAATGCTCAAAGCAGTTCACAAGCAAGCGGCTCAACCAGCAGCTCACAATCCAGTCAGTCGTCCAGTGCTCAAAGCAATTCGTCTAACGCTGGAAGCAGCTCATCCAGCTCTGCAAGCACAAGCAGCTCACAAGCAAGCAGCTCAAGAGCAGTTTCTAAAAACACGGTATCATCAAGTTCAAATTCGGGCTCTTACAGCGGGTCCGCAGTGGCGCAAATTGCACAAAAATACATCGGCGCACCGTACCGTTTTGGCGGAACTACGCCATCCGGATTTGACTGCAGCGGCTTCGTATTCTATGTATACAACCAGGCCGGCAAATCCATTGGCCGCCAGACTGCAGCAGGGTACTATGGCAGCTCTTACCAAGTAAGCAGCCCGCAGCCGGGAGATCTTATCTTCTTCCAAGATACCTATAAAAGCGGCATCTCGGATGTCGGCATCTATCTCGGAAACAACCAGTTTATCTCTGATTCAGACAAGAGCGTCTCAATAAAAAGTTTAAGCAACCCTTATTGGAAATCTCATTTCAACAGCATCAGGAGATTCTATTAAGGTGAAAAAAGTCGGCGGTATGCTAAGCCGCTCCGTGTTGAGATGTAAAACATCAATTAACACGGCAAAAAACAGAAATAGCAATACAATTCGTCAATAAAAAAGTCTAAAAGCGTGGCTAGTACTAGCCACGCTTTTAACATTGGTTTCAGGTACAAATTCAGATTGAAGATTAGTATTGCATTACTGAACGACTACATAACCAAAAGAGAACATTCAACCTGAAATATTCATAGCTACAAATCCCATTTGATAAATTTTGTTAAATTAGTTGAAAATAACGGTATTTAATTAAGAGCAGTAGCCAATTCATAAAATAACTGAATTTTCAATAGAACAACTCTGGTATTTTGGGCATACTTGCCCCTTGACTGAAAAATTTATTTTTTTCAGTTATGAGAAGTATTCTATTGGTCATTCCAATTGTAGCTTTTGAATTCGATTCAGTACATCCCAAAAGAAATTTTGATACACAAAACTCGGATGTGTTTGAAGTAAAGGGATCTGCCTGATTTCACGACTTTACTTGCCGCTTTAATTAACCGAGTACGTATCGTATCAATTTGCATAGTTTTTTGACCTTCCGGAAAACAAAGAGTTCGTAACCAATTGGTCAAATTATATGCAAGAAGTGTTAACATCATTTTTACTTCGTTCACTAGAAAAGCGTGGCTATTCATATGATCAAAGTAAAAGCCATTTTTTGCTTCTTTGATATAGTTTTCCATCGTCCCTCTTTTTTGATAAGCTCGGACGATATCTTGAGGGAAAGCTAATTCAAAGTTAGTAACAAAAAAAGAATGGGTAAAGAACAGCTCACCTGCAGGACGTACCGATTGAATAATCACCCTTCTTGGTTTTGACCATGATTTTGCTTGGTAAATCGTTTCTTCATAATAGGTTTCCGTCTTGGAAACATCTAAAGGTGCGGAAGAAGGATGGTATTCTTTCGCTAAACTTTGTAGTTGTGAATTCGATTTCAACCGAATAATATACAAAACAGATTCTTCTTCACACAGATCGTATAATCCCGGAACAGCAAACCCGCTATCTCCACGAAGAAACAGGGGAGTTTCCGGAAACATTTCGTTATAATGTTTAATGAGAGGCCGAATAAATTCCACCACACCATTTGATGTATAAACATTTCCGGGACGGAGTTGTGCTTTCAAAAAGTCACCAGTCGCACCATCAAAGGCGACTAATGGATGAAAACCCATCGTGCCATAATGAGTATTATATGACGAAGATTCTTGGTCCCCATATGTATCCGAATGAGTCGAATCCAAGTCGATAAATAACTCTTTCGATTGTCGAAAACAATGAATCTTATCAAGCATTTCTTGGTTAGCCAGATTTAATTGTTCAATTGAATCTTTATCAAATCGTGTATAAAAGCGAGACAAACTGGGCTGGGAAGCAAGTGTTGGAGTTTCAATGATTTCCTTAAACACAGGATCATGAGTCAACTGATCAGCCGCATCATCTTCCGCATACCCGGCAATGATTTGATAGACTTTTTGACGTAACAAGTTTTCATTTGAATGAAGATAATATTTCCTTGAATCGTTAAGTCTCAAGTACTTAACTAAAATCTTTGAAAAACCAATTTTTTCATCGAATTCTCTAAAAAGAAACTCACCTGTATCGGAGGAAAGAGAACCTCCATCATTTGACAATTTAATTTTATGATTGAAATCAAGTGTTTTTTGCGTTAAAGTAACCATATAAAGAGTCCTTTCTGTTTGGTTTTTGTTTTGGTTACTTTAACTTTAACAGAAATGGATTCTTTTTTCATTTTTTTAATGAATTACAATAAAGCCGAAAAGGCTTGGTAATCCATAAGTTATAATAAGTTTCTGAATTTCTGTGAATAATTCAGGTTCAAAAAAGAAATTCAATATAGTGTCGGCATCTATGCTGTAATGGATATCCTTCAGTCATTTTATTTGGTTTTGAAACCTTGATAAAATGAGTTGAAGCATTTATGTTAAAATATACATAAAAGGGTGATTTAATTGAACATTTTATGGGACTTCGATGGAACATTATTTGATACTTATCCTGTATATACCAACATTTTCTCTCAAGTATTGGGAGAAACAGTAGATAAACGGGAAATCTATGGGAAACTGAAAATTTCCTACTCACACGCAATTCATTTTTATGACATTTCAAGTGAACAAGAAGAGGAGATAAAAAAGTTAAAGAAAAATATATCTCCAGAAGATATGAAACCATTTAATGGTGTAGAAGGAATTTTAAATTTCGCAAATAAAAATGTTATTGTCACACACAAGTCTAGGGAAGGTGTTGTCGGCATCCTAAAATATTATGGATGGGATAAATACTTTGTAGATATGGTTACGATTGACGATGGGTTCCCTCGTAAACCTAACCCATCAGCTTACAAACATCTGCACGAAAAATATAGAATCGACCTAGCGATTGGGGATAGAGAATTGGATTTATTACCCGCCAAAGAACTGGGAATTTCAACGTGTATCTTTCAAAATCAAACGGATATTGCAGATTACCAATTACAGGACTACACTGAATTTTTCAATACAAATATTCCTGAAAAATTGAACATGTGACTGATAATGGTAAGTTGAAGTGGTGTTCGGATGAGGTAAACAAGTTGCGTTCTTCATAACGATCCATTCGGCAGCGAAAACCCAAGCTCATTTTATATTAGATATTATAGAGGAACCGAATCTTGGTTCTTTTTTTTAAGCAGGGGATCAGGCCGGAATATCTTAAAATAGATGCCGAGAAAGTGATCAAAGCAGCAAAAGAGACAACTTTGACGGTTGTATCAAAGTAATTTTAATTATGTTCACACGAAAAAGGGCTGTCTACCCGGTAATTCCTGGAATTGGGAAACAACTGGAATGCTTATCTTTTTCTTGATGCAGGCTTTACAATCTCCCAATTACTTTAGTAAACTAAATAAAGTAATAGCTTTCAGGAGGCGTTCCATTATGGAAGATAGCAAAATGGACCAGTTCCTTACGCATTGGCGGTATATTAACCGGCATCTGCGGGAAGGGCGGCTGGCAAATGAAGATAAGAAGATTACACGTTTACAGTGGATATTGTTGCGGCATGTTGGCAGGTCCGGGCAGTGTACGATGGGAAGCCTTGCCGAACATTTCAATGTCAGCATGAGCACGGTCTCGCAAATGATCGACCGGCTTGAAAAATGGGGATATGCCCGGCGCGTGACGTCAGCCCGTGATGGCCGCGTGAAAATGGTGTCCTTGACAGAAAAAGGAGAAGCAATCATCAACGAAGCAAAAACCGCTTATCTCCAGCAGCTGAGCAATGGATTAAGCAAATTTTCAGAAGAGGAGCAGGAACTGTTTATTGGATTTCTGCAGCGGCTGGCTGAGAATTTAAAAGTGTCAAAAGGCGATCCCCAGACGGATAAAAAAGCGTAAGCAGAAATGATTTCCGCAATGTTAAAAGGTGGAATGGTCCGATGCATTTTTTAAACAAGTATACCAAAAAGTACTGGAAACTTTTTAGTACGGCTGTTTTCTTTTTAATGTGTGAAGCGCTCTGCGATTTGATGCAGCCTGCGATCCTGTCAAAAATTATTGATGTCGGCGTGACATCCAGGAATATGCCATATGTGTTAAAGATGGGCGGCGTGATGTTATTCATCACAGCGTGCGGGGCGGTTGCCGCCTCATTAAGGAGCACGCTCGCAAGCATCGTGTCGCAAAACTTTGGGGCGGAATTGCGGTCGGATTTGTTCCGAAAAATCCAGGCACTTTCTTTCCAAAACATCAATCGATTTGACCGGGCCTCACTCATTACAAGGCTGACCAATGATGTCACCCAGGTACAGAGCTTTATCAATGGTTTAATGCGCATGTTTGTCAAAGCGCCACTACTTGCAATCGGCGCTTTGATCATGGCAGTCCGGCTTGACCCGCAGCTTTCTGTGGTGCTGGCAGTTGTTGTGCCAATTGTCATCATTTTTATTATAGCGAACATGCGATTGGGCTTTCCGCTGTTTATGAAAGTGCAAAAAGCGCTCGACCGCGTGAACGGCATCATGAGGGAATATTTATCCGGTGTCCGTGTCGTGAAGGCTTTTAACCAGTTTCAATTTGAAGTGGAGAAATTCAGCGTGGCAAACCGCCGTCTGCGAGAACGCTCGACTTCTTCAATCCGGATCATGTCCATTTTCAGCCCGGCGATCTTGCTTACAGTCAATTTCGGCATTGTCGCGATTTTATGGATGGGCGGCTTCGGGGTGAACAATGGTACCATGAAAGTCGGCCATATTATTGCTTTTATCAATTATATGACGCAAATTTCAACCTCGTTGATGATGATTTCCATGGTGTTTAACATGTTTGTCCGGGCAAGGGCCTCCACTTTTCGGATCGGTGAAGTATTTGCCGTTGAAGAAAAAACCTTCCCGAACAGATTGAAGCATGAAGTAATGGCTGAAAGAGGGAGAATTGATTTTGAAAATGTCACTTTTTCCTATACCGGACGGGGAGAAGATGCAGTTTTGAAAAATATCACGTTTACCATTTATCCGGGTGAAACTGTCGGCATTATTGGCTCAACCGGATCGGGAAAAAGCACCCTGGTGAATCTCATTCCGCGCTTTTACGATGTAACAGGCGGGTCCCTTAAAGTGGATGGGATGGATGTCCGGGATTTTCACCCGCACGATCTGCGTGAAAAAATTGCGCTCGTTCCGCAGAAAAACATTCTTTTTACCGGCAGCGTCCGTGAAAATATTCAATGGGGAAATGACCGGGCAGGAATGGATGAGATCGAACGGGCTGCGAGACTGGCAGAGGCACATGACTTCATTGCGGCCGCGCCTGAAGGCTATGATACGATGATTGGCCAGAGCGGCGTCAATTTTTCCGGTGGGCAGAAGCAGCGCATTTCGATTGCCCGTGCATTGGTGAGACATCCGGAAATCCTCATTCTTGACGATAGTACAAGTGCGGTGGATGTTGCAACTGAAATGCGGATCAAGGCAGCGTTAAAAAGATATGCAAAGGGGATGACTTGCCTTTTGATTGCCCAGCGCATTACTTCTGTGATGGACACGGATAAAATAATCGTGTTGGAGAAAGGAGAAGTTGCCGGCCTGGGCACGCATGAGGAGCTTCTCAGAGCCTCTCACGTTTATCAGGAAATTTATCAATCGCAAATGGGTAAGGAAGTGTTGCAGGATGGCCGGACAAACGAACAGATATAAGGGAAATCAGGCACCGGGGCCTTTTTTGCGGATGGTCCGTCCGGGCGGGGGAGGCGCGGCACGGTTCAGAGGCCCGGTCGAGAAACCAAAGCAGTTTAAAGGGACGTTAAAAAGGCTTTGGGCTTATTTTGGCAGGGAAAGAAACGGGCTGTCCGTCATTCTTGCATTGATTGTGGCCGACTCTGTCCTTACATTGTGCATCCCCTATTTTATCGGCAGGGCCGTTGATGCCATGCCACCGGGCAGAAAGGTCCATTTTAACCTGCTTGAAATCATGATTTTTGTGCTTACAGCGGCTTATATTGCAGATGCTGTCTTAACCTTTTTACAAGGTTGGCTTGTGGCCGGTGTTTCGCAACGGATTGTGCAGCGTTTGCGCAGCCATCTGTTTCAAAAGCTGCAAAAACTCCCGGTTTCTTTTTTTGACGCGAGAACCCACGGTGAACTGATGAGCCGGCTGTCGAATGACATAGACAACGTGAGCAATACCATTTCCCAATCGACAACGCAGCTCATGTCGGGGGTCATTGCCCTTCTCGGTACACTCATGATGATGATCATTTTAAGTCCGGTTTTAACGGTTGCAAGCCTGTGTACGGTTCCACTCGTGTTTTTGCTGACGCGGACAATTGCTAAGCGAACTTCAGTGCTGTTTAAAAATAACCAGGCGGAACTCGGCCGGTTAAACGGGCATATTGAAGAAACGATTTCGGGGATTGAGGTGGTCAAAGCTTTTAACCATGAAGAAAAGGCAATCAAGAAGTTTGAAGAGGTGAACCAGTCCTTGCTTAAGGTCGGGCTGAGGGCGCAAATTTGGTCTGGGTTTCTCATGCCACTTATGAACGTGATTAACAACTTTGGGTTTGCAATGGTTGCGGTTGTCGGCGGGGTGCTGGCTTTAAAAGGCATGATTACCGTGGGCGTAATCGCAAGTTTTCTGACATATTCCCGGCAGTTTGTGCGGCCGCTCAATAATTTGGCGAATATTTTTAACGTCCTGCAGTCAGGGGTTGCCGGAGCTGAGCGGGTTTTTGACATACTGGATGAAAAAGAAGAGGCGGAAGATGCAAGAGAGGCGATCGTGCTCCAGGATCCAAAAGGCCATGTTGTGTTTGAAAATGTCAGCTTCGGGTATCGCGAGGACGTTCCGATTATAAAAAATATCAGCTTTGAGGCAAAGCCGGGCACACGTACAGCGCTGGTCGGGCCTACCGGAGCCGGAAAAACGACGATTGTAAACCTTTTGACCCGGTTTTACGATGTCACGGAAGGCCGGATTTCAATTGATGGCACGGATATCCGGAAGTATACACGAGACAGCCTGAGAAGAAGTTTTGGCTTTGTCCTTCAGGATACGTATTTATTTGCAGGTACCATTAAGGAAAATATCAAATACGGAAATCCTAAAGCGACGGATGAAGAAGTTGAAGAAGCGGCCCGGCTTGCCCATGCCGATATTTTTATCAACCGGATGCCCGATAAATATGAAACCATTTTGTCGGAAAACGGGGGCAACTTGAGCCAGGGGCAGCGCCAGCTTTTGGCCATCGCAAGGGTTTTTCTGGCAAAGCCAGCATTGCTGATATTGGATGAGGCAACAAGCAGCATCGATACACGGACAGAACGTTTTATCCAGGATGCGCTCCTTTCGATGATGGAGGGACGCACGAGTTTCATCATCGCCCACCGCCTGAATACAATCCGCGATGCCGATCATATCATGGTCATCGACCACGGGCAAATCATCGAGCAAGGCAGCCATGACGAACTAATGGCACACCGCGGCCGGTATTATCATATGTTTTATAACCAATTTAAAAATGTGGGAGAGGGGTAGGGGGAATGGCTGTTAGCGCCAAATCGTCTACTGAAGTATTTGGCGCTTTGATTTATCCATCGTTTTCTTCCTCCCAATGATCTGGCGACTCTTCTAACCTTATTCTTGCGGTATAATATATGCTGTCTCCTTGCTTCCCTTTAGCATTTCTTAAGCCAACTGCAAGTTTAAAAACATCATAGAAATCAGCATCGTATCGATATATAAATCGATCATCACGGGTGAATTTTCTTGGGGGTTTTTTCATGGAGAAAAAATCTATCCGGCTCCAATCCTGAAGCTGATACATTAATCTAGTGTTGGGCAGATATGGATTCTTCATTGCGATTTGGATAGCTTTATCATATTGTGTTAAGAATTCATCAAACTGGTCTTCTGTCATTTCCTGTGCAATTTTCACTAAATCAATTGAAATGATTTCCGGATGAAACAATATACGCCGGATTGGAAAGTCTTCATTTTTCATCTTTGAATTTCCAACCTTTCTCTGCCTTATCTTTTAACCACAAGATCCTTTAGTTGCTCAATTCCTTTATATTCAATAAATTTTGATGGGTCGGTTTTCGAACGTTTTCCATACTTTTTGTTAATTTCGTGCATTTCATCAGGGGATATGTTATTCTGCTCGTTTAAATGGCTGGATTCCTCAATGCGTAGACGTTCTATTTCTTTTAATACATTTCGATACCATCTAATTGATTTAGACAAGGATTCTAGTTCTTCCGGATTTAGGCCCTCAACAAATTGAAGCAGTTCCGCTTTATTCTCTTGCTCGATCTTGTCAAAAAGCTGATCCACTTTCTGTGCAGATTCAGACATGCTGAACACCTCCCATGATACATTCCCTCCATTCATATTATATCCTAATCCAGACTTGGAATGAAATAGCACCTGTCCTCTCCAATTTTTCAATTTGAAAAATTACGGGAGGAGATAGGAAGCAGACGCCATTTTATAGCGAAAATGGAGTTTTCCTCATTTACTGGGGGCATCAAACGTGGGTTAAAAACGCCTCCAAACCTTCGAGCAGGCTTGGGGGCGTTGTTTCATTTATACATCAAATATTTTTCCCGTTTTTTCTTCCAGGTCCCCAAGTCCCTTTGCCATTTTCGGGCAATGGTTTTAAGGGAGGCGCCACGGTTGATATCCTGCCTGACCCAGCCGTTTCCAATCAGCTGATCAAAATAGGAAATGCCGTTTTTGTCTTCTGCCCGGAAAGTAAATTGGCCGGGATACAGGTCATGGATTGTTTTGACGATTGCAATGCCGGTTTCAACAGACTGGTAAACATTACGGTCCGTGACATGAATTTGGATCCCGTTTGCGAGCTTGCCGGCCCATTTTGAGGTTGTTGGTGTGAAAGATGCGCTTCGGAAGCGGACGCCCGGCAAACCGAGGGCATTCAATTTCTCCGCCAGCAAGTCCCCGTCAATGAACGGTGCCCCGATTAACTCAAACGGGCGGGTCGTCCCCCTGCCTTCCGAAATATTTGTCCCTTCAATGAGTGCCGCACCAGGATAGACGATCGCCGTGTCCAACGTCGGCATGTTCGGGGATGGCATCACCCACTGGAGCGGGGTGTCATCCGCGTACATATCCCTGTGCCAGCCTTTCATCGGCACAACTGTAAGATCCGCTCCGATTCCGCATTCTTTGTTAAAATATTTAGTAAGCTCTCCCGCTGTCATCCCGTGGCGGAGCGCGATCGAATACATTCCGACAAAAGAGGAGTAGGCTGGATTAAGCACCGGCCCCTCGACTTTCGTGCCGCCAATCGGGTTCGGGCGGTCGAGCACGATGAACGGAATGCCTTTTTCCTTCGCTGCTTCCATCGCATAAGCCATTGTGTAAATATAAGTGTAAAATCTTGCGCCAACATCCTGAATATCAAAGACAAGCACATCGACATCCTTCAGCATTTCAGGTGTCGGCTTTTTCGTTTCACCGTACAAACTGTAAACCGGAAGCCCTGTTTTCGAATCGGTATAAAACGGTACATAGGCACCGGCGCCCGCACTGCCGCGCACCCCGTGTTCCGGGCCGAAAAGAGCGGTTAGATGAATATCCGGATTTCTGGCAAATCTGTCCACGATACTGTTTAACGACTGGTCGACACCGGTCGGATTTGTGATCAGCCCGACCCGTTTCCCTTTCAGCAAATGGACCTTCTCTTTTAAAAAAACATCGACACCGAGCTGAAAAGAAGGGTGTTTTTGTTTTTCGCGTGGCTGGTTGCTCCGGGCCGCATGCACCACGGCCAGGCAGCTGAAAGCGATCATAAGTGCCAATACGCTAGCGAGCCTTTTCATTCCGGTTCCTCCTTTTAACGGTTCCGCAAAGCCCAGTCATGGCTTGTAAAAGATACTTTCGCAGTTTTACCGTGTGATACGACGGACGGATGGAGCACATACCAGCCGCGGCCGTTCACTGATCCGTCGGTTTCATACACAAAGCGGATATGTTTCGTGCCGGCAGGGAGTGGGATGGACATCTGCCGCCAGTTGCCGCTTGATCCTGTTAAAGCATTGCCGGCTTTCGTCCAGTTTTTCCCGTCCGTTGAAACCTCCACTTTCCCAAAGTCTGCGTTTTGTTCCATTCGGTACCAGGTCCGGAAATGGAGAAACGCCGGCCTTTTCAAGTCAACATCTGCCTCCAGCACAGCTTTTCTATTATCGCCGTAACCGGCAAACCATGCGCCGTGTTTATCCGGAACGGCAACCGGGATGGCGTCCGCCGCAAGCCGGGCAACAGATCGCCTGATTCCGTTTGTCGAGACAGTGTTCCGGGTCGGATGGACGCGGTTGGTCAATAAAATGACCGTTGTTTGGTTTTTCGGGCTGATCACCATTGATGTGCCAGTGTAGCCGGTATGCCCCATTGTATTTGTATCGGAGAGTGCATCCATGTACCATCCCTGATTTAATTCAAAGCCGAGCCCGTGATCATCGCCGGGAAAAGCGCTGTTCATATTCTGTTCCATCAGCCGGACCGTTTCCGGTTTTAAAATCCGGGCGCCCGCATATTTGCCGTTTTGTAAAATCGTTTGTGCAAGTATAGCAAGGTCATGTGCGGTGGAAAACACGCCCGCATGCCCGGCAACGCCATCCAGCGCCCACGCGTTTTCGTCATGCACCTGCCCCCGGATCATTCCTCTTTCAGTCCACGGCTGAAATTCCGTTGCGGCAATGCGCGTTTTTAACGAAGCGGGCGGATTATACATCGTATCGCGCATGCCGAGGGGGATGGTAATATGCGTTTTTACATAAGCATCCAGCCGCTGCCCGCTCAAAACTTCAACCAAAACGCCAAGTGTAATCATGTTTAAATCGCTGTACGTATACGTCGTTCCCGGGGGATTTTGCAGTCCGTGTTTCAGAACAATTTCGAGTCGGTCTTTGCGGGAAGTTCCCATTTTATAAACCGGGATTCCCGCCTCAAACCCGGAAGTGTGTGTCATCAGCTGGCGGATGGTCACGTTCTCCTTTCCGTTTTCCGCGAATGCAGGAATATACTTTGCGACAGGGTCATCAAGCGCAAATTTCCGCTTTTCAAACAGCTGCATGGCTGCAATGGATGTAAACAATTTGCTGATCGAAGCAATGTCGTAAATGGTGTTTGTTTTTGCAAGGACCGGGACGGATGCTTCTGTAAACTGGTCGTCTGTATAACGGTATGCATAGCCGTATGCCTGTTCTTTTACAATCGTGCCTTTCCTTGCGACAAGCACAACGGCGCCCGGCATGACTTTTTGCGCAATCGCGTCATTTACCGCTTTGTCAATGTCTGTGAGCGGGTCTTGGGCCATTCCGGCAGATGCGGGTGTTCCTTTATGCAGTACTGCTGAACTTTTGCCGGGCGCATCCCAAGAAAATGGGTGGCCATGATATCCGGATGCAAAGGCAAGAGACGGGATGGACCCGACTGCCAGCAAAAGAATGCATCCAACCCATAAAACGAATTTTATCCCTTTGTTCTTCAACCAAGTTCCCCCCTTTAGTAATGAAGACCGTGGCCGAACGGTTCGTACCCCGGAATGGTGACGGGCAATTTGCCGCCAGGGTTGATTTCGCCTGTGAGCGCTTTTGCAGCAGATTGCACAGAAACGCTGCGGTTTCCGTAAGTCAGAAGATTTGCGTCCACATCAGGTGCACTCATAATGTCATAAGGATTGCCCGTTGAAACCATTACGACCGGTTTGCCTGTTTTTTTCAGCGCTTTTAAAAATGCCTGTTGCGCGGTGTTGGTATTTGCATTGTAAGCGGCGGCGACAATCACGTCGGCATTTTGTGCTTTTTCTACTGCCACAGCGGTTTCCTCCTGTGTTGGCGAGGCCGTTGTGCTCGTATTGCCGGTTATAAACCCTTTTTCTTTCAGAAGGTCGGCAAGGCGGCTGCTGTTTGCAACAGATGGGCCGGTTACGAATATTTTTTTCGTTTTATTGAGCGGCAATATTTTATTTTCGTTTTTAACCAGTGTAATGCTTTCGTCCGCCATTTTTTGGGCGGCTTTCAAATGTTCGGGGGTACCAAAATTTCTTAACGCTTTTTCAGATGTAAATGGGTTCCGGACAATGCCGCGTTCATATTTCACCCGTAAAATTCTCGCGACAGATTCATCCAAGCGTTTTCGGCTGATTTCACCGGTTTTCACTGCATTTCGCACAGCATTCCAGGCAACTTCCACATCGGGCGGGTTGAGTAAAATGTCTGCGCCTGCATTGAATGCTGCTACCGGCACTTTGTCGGGGGCAAGGACGTTTGCACCTGACATATCGAGGCTATCGGTCACAATCAGCCCGTCGTAACCCAGTTTTTCACGGAGGAGGCCGGTCATGATCTTTTTCGAAAGCGTCGCCGGCAGGCCGGAATCATCGAGTGCCGGTACAACAATGTGTGCGGTCATGATTGCATCCACGCCGGATGCGATCGCGGCCTTAAACGGTTTTAAATCTACGTCATTTAATGTTTTCAAGTCGTGATGGATGATAGGCAGGCCGTAATGGGAATCGACATTCGTATCCCCGTGGCCCGGAAAGTGTTTGCCGGTAGCGGCCACATTTTGGCTTTGAAATCCTGCGATTTGGGCAGTGCCAAGTGATGCGACAAGGTCCGGATTTTCTGAATAGGAACGGACGCCGATCACCGGGTTGGCCGGATTTACATTGACATCGAGATCCGGGGCAAAGTCCATATTGATGCCGAGACTTTTCAGTTCTACCGCCATGATCTCTGCAGCCTTTTTCGCGTTGGCTGCAGACCTGGTTGCTGCGAGTGCCATATTCCCCGGGAAAACGGCTCCCGGTTCGAGTACACGGGCAACCGCGCCGCCTTCCTGGTCCGTAGAAATAAAGAGCGGAATGCGGGGCTTTTGTTTTAACGCAATTTTCTGTAGCCCGTTGGATAACTGCTGCACTTGTCTGGCATCAACAGGGGTGCTGATATTATCCGACCAGTTGAAATAGATGACGCCGCCAATATGGTATTTTTCGATGATTTCTTTGAAGTTTGTGCCGCCACGCCCTTTTTCGATATTCGTTTCGGCGTAGGCGGGGTCCTCCGGTGTTTTTCCGTAAGCATGAACAATGAACAGCTGCCCGACTTTTTCCTCGACCGTCATCTTTCTCAATTCATGGGACACCCAGCGTTCTTCTGCCCTTGTTCTCCAATGCCCATCCTGTTTCGCTTGTACACGGAAGCCGGGCATAAGCGAAAACAACAACGCAAAACATACGACAAACAATCCGGATCTTTTCAAAAACGCCACCCCTCCCTTTTGTAATCCCTTTCATTTTTAGTCTAACAGGCCAAAGAAGCCTGTCCATCCGTCTTTTTGCTTATGTTTTCCAGGCCGGGACGGTTTTAATATAGATGTTCATGTATCCGGATAAACCGCACCGCCGGAAAAATTGAAAACCAGCCGGAAATTTTCTGGATGTGCATGCCTGTCATATCGGGAACGGCGAGTGCAGCAAATGGGGGAGCGGGCACAGGGATGATGGAAATGGAGAAAGTAGAGTAGCAGCTAAAGTGAAAAAATGCCCGGACCTCTGATATAATTAGGTTTGTTCAGAAAAACCAACCAAAAAGGTGGGGGGATTTTTTCTTTTCCAAAATACGAGTAAATGTTACCAAGTGTCTCCTGTTTTTCTGTTGCCGAGGAATGGGGTTTGCTTGAACAATTGCATCCTTTAAGCAAAATATTTATGTATCTGAGACAGAGTTGGTAAATTGCTCCTGATTGTTCTGTTTCGGGGGGCTTTAGATGTTTTTCCGGGCCACAATACACTTTTTTAAATAGGGGCCTGGGAGCAATGCGATTGAACCTGAATTTATCGGTGCTCAGGAAGGGCCCGGGCAAAACGATTCGTTTGAAAAAGGAGGGCGCCATGTTCGCCGTTTTTGCAGGCATTGCAACTGGATTCGGTTTGGCTGTACAAACAGCTATCAATTCCCAGTTAAGAAAGTTTGTTGTATCTCCCTTTCTGGCTTCTATGATTTCATTCCTGGTTGGAACTGTCTTTTTGGCCGCTGCAACAGCTGTAAGCCGGACACCTTTAGGGGTTCCCGCCGGTCTTTTCTTGAACCAGCCTGTTTGGATCTGGTTTGGCGGTATTTGCGGTGTGATCGGGCTGACTTCCAATATCCTCCTTTTCCCCAAACTGGGAAGTGTACAAACGACGGTCATGCCGATTTTAGGCATGATTCTCATGGGCATGCTCATCGACCAATTCGGCTGGTTTCACTCCATTAGACAATCTTTCGGAATAAACAGGGCGATTGGCGTATTTCTTGTCCTTGCAGGGGTAGTTTTTGCAGTCGTTGTCCCGGAAGCCATTGCAAAACGCCATTCTGCCATAGAAGAGCAAAAGGGAGAAAATATATGGATTTGGCGGCTGTTGGGAATCGCGGCCGGTATGATTATGGCTGTCCAGGCAGCAATAAACGGAAAGCTGGGCACAGTGCTCCATTCTCCGGTTCACGCTGCCTTCATTTCATTTTTTGTCGGCTCTGTGGTGCTCGTCCTTATCGTTGGCATAAAAGACCGCAGTTTCACGAATATCAAGGAGCCGGTTAAGCAATCTGCTCCATGGTGGGTATGGCTTGGCGGCATCATCGGCGGGCTGTACATTTTGATTAACGTGTTCCTTGTCGATCATATTGGCACAGGGCAAACCGTGATTCTGGCACTGTTCGGCCAGATTGCCGGAAGCCTTGTAGTGGAACGATTCGGCCTGTTTAAATCTTTAAAAAGAAGAATTGTGCCAGTCCAAATATTGGGCCTCGCCATCATGCTTTCCGGTGTAATTTTAATCAAGATGTTTTAGTTCATATTGGTTCTTCTTGTTTTTCCAATTCCGCAATCCCCGGCAGGAAAAACGGTTCAAAATGTGCATAATTTCTTCTAACCAATACGGCATTTTCCCAGTCCTTGCTCCGTCTGCCTGAAGTGCAGGTAATCTGCCTGTATGTTCGCGCAGTTTTCCGGCTTTTTTCGCCAGTTTTCCTGCTTTTGCGGTGTGCTGATTCCTTTGGCGCCTAAGAGAAACAGGCTGATGATTCAGATGGGGTGTGTAAAGTCGCGTTCAAAAGCGATCGCAACAGCCTGGAACATGTATTTTGCCATGCCGATTCCTTTGGGCGGTGCTGTAAAGGCGCGCTTTTGAGACAGTTGATCTGCAAATTCCGCGCCTTTATAACCGGCTGTACAGGCTGGGCTTGAGAACCCGTTGTTTCAAGTGCATCATGTAACATGGAAACAAAAATTTCAAATGAAGGTTCCGAAAAGTTTATCATGTTCCAGGCAAGTCTATTCTTCTCCTTTAACAGCAATATAGATACAAGAAAATTATTCAAGGAATGTTTAAACTCCGGCGTATTGATAAATCCTGGATTTATTTATCATGATCATCACCATACGGTTCGGTTGTCCTTCGCGTATCCGAGTTTTGAGGAAATGGAAGAGGGAATCCTGACAATGAAGGCATTACTAGCTGATAATGGTTGACCAAATATATAATCCTGGTTGCAGCAACGGATTTTCACTATTTGTCGACTGGCATGGCGCCTGTTTGTTTCAATTTCCTGCTACATAAGTGAGCGTGTTTTGGTTTTTGAAGAAATAAAAAAACAGGCCCTCTTTATAAAGAGCCTGTTTTTATCATTTTCTCTACATTAAGCTTTTTCAACGTTTGCTGCTTGTGGCCCGCGGGATCCTTGTTCAACATCAAAAGTTACTTTTTGACCTTCGTCTAAAGTTTTGAAGCCCTCACCTTGGATAGCAGAGAAGTGAACGAATACATCGTCTCCACCATTTCGTTCGATAAAGCCGAAGCCTTTTTCTCCGTTAAACCATTTCACTGTACCTTGTTCCATTTATATTGCCTCCTGGTGTGCAACTGCACACAATGTGTTACTATCCTTGTCCAAGGTGGTCATCAAGATGAAAAGTCTTATACTATGCCATTCTTTACACCGAACAAAAATAATTCTTCTTAAGTATAGCGCAGAAGAAAGAAGTTTACAACCATTTTGTTTTGTTGGTATGTGTCAAGTTTTTCTCGACAAGGTTTAAATATCGGGTATTCCAAGACACTCTTTTTGTACACTTTCGGCTACCGTGCTTTACTTGCTCGGTGTAATTTTCGGAAAAGATGTAATATTTCCGTATAAAGATGGATAACGGGGATGTTGAGGCGCGCGAAATTCACTCGCTTTCCGCGGGCGGCCGGCGAGCCTCCTCGCTCGTACCTCGCTGCGGGGTCTCTCCTGGCTCGCTTTTCCCGCAGGAGTCTCGTAAATTTCGCGCGCCTCAACGATCAGTCCCCACTGAGCCAGGCTTAAAACGAAAGCTCTAATATTTTGCTTAAATGTCCCATTGCCGATGAACTGCTTGAATGCAGGGCAACTGATCCGTGCTTTACGCCCACTGACGGGCGTACAGGCTGCTTGAGTAGTTGAGACATCCTGATGGATTGTTTCAAGTTCCGTTGCTTTCTCTCGCTTCTTGAACGGTGTTTCAGATAGGCTTCTCTCAATGTCCCATTGAGTATGCCTTGTTTGATTTTCACCATGGCTTCTGCGCCAAGTTCACTCCAATGCATGCCCCTTTTTTTCATCCTGAAGGAGATATGCCTTTGATTCGATTCCATCGCTCCTAGGCCTCTCGCACCTTCCGGCACGTTTTTCACCCTGTCTCTCCAGTCAAAAATGCGGTCCCAGTTTTTCAAGATATACGAACGGAATTCCTTGATTTTCTTGAGGGCCTTTTTATCCGTCAAGGTGCTTTCGTGCGTATCCAAATATAACGTGATTTGGTCCAGGTCATGCGTTCTAATCGCTTTTCTAATTTGCTCCTTGATCTCGCTCTTTCCGCCCCCAAATGTCCTTATGATGGCTTGTGCAACGTGGTAGGTATCCAGCTGGTTGAGCACCGGAAATTCCGACTGTGAGAATGCTGTTTGAAACCGTTCAGCTGTGTACCCAGCACCTCCATCACTGTTTGTAATGACTTGCGCTTTTTCGAGGGAATAGGTGTTGGCAGCTGTGGCTTGGACTTCATCCCAAAATGTCTGAATGTCTTCCGTCGTCATGATGACTGTGGGCTGACGCAGGGAGACCCTTTTTCCATTGGTTTCCCAACCTTCATAGAGAATGGCATGGCGGACTTCCATACCCTGTTTCTTTTCCAGTCCCCGGATGAATACGCCATCTGCTTCGGAAAACAGGTAGTCTACCTTCTTCCCATCAGGCAGTGAAGCAGCTATTTCCATCTCTTCTACAAGGGCCTTGTCGGCTTCCACCTGCGTTTTTCCTACGCGTTTCACCATTTCCCCTACAGTTGTATGACTAAGACTCACGGCTGTCCATTCTTTTAAAATATTCGCCACCTCCCGATAGGTGTTCTCACTTGCCAACTCTGCCACCTTTAATTCCACTAACGGGCTATATCTCCGGTGGGGTACCAGCCCCAAGCATTCATCCAAGGGATAATGTGAGTTCCCTCTCTTATCACGCATTAATGAACGTTTAAAAGTCACACTTCCAAATAGAAACTGAACGCTTCTGTTATCACTACGGCAGTACTCCCAGCCTTCCTCCAACTTCTTTTGTTTAATTGTTTTATCTAACTCCTCAAATACATCCCCAACCCATTGTGTAAAAACCTTCTGCATCAGAATTTTAATTTGTTCTTCAAATTCCATAAGACTTTTTGTATCCTTTAATAATCCAGCAATTATTGATATAATATCCATGGGAAGACCTCTCTCTCTAGATGTTCATCTTGAAGTGTACAATTAGATGATAGAGCGTCTTCCCATTTTTTTCCACTCATCTGCCCCTTCGAGTAAAATTTTACACATACGTTTTGTTGTTGGGAAGTTTTATCTAGGAGAACAGCAAAATCAGAAATAAAGTAAGAAGGCGCCCGGAATTAAACGCATATTTGATTTTAGAAACAGAGGTGATATAATTCACCTTAAAGGTACTATCTCTCTTTCAGGTTGATGTTTTTCTACAAACTTAATTTTAATCTTGGGTACAATTGTATTTAAACTACTTACTATTCTGCTTCCACAATAACTTTTAGAATGCTTCTTTTTTATAATTATAAAGAAGAATACTTAGTATATTTCATACTAATGACTTCACTCAAGGTTGTTATCGATAGTATTTTTGAAAGAATATATATATGCATAAATCGGTTTTATCATTTCGCTTATGTTTATATGGTGGTATCTGATGTAAAATTTTAATTTTAAAGATACAAATAAAATATAATTTGAAAAGGCATACAGGTATACCAACAACTTTTTCAGGGGTATATTCCAAGTTTTACTGCGGATTGATCATCACCGGATATACATTTGGATTACAAGTAGTATATATTTTTCTAATATTTCTAAAATATGATGGTAGTACATCGACTTCCTAAAAGTCTATTTAAGGATGTGAGAAAACAATGTTAGAAGAAATATTGCAACAGGTGCGAAACGGAGAATTGACGGTTTCCGAAGCAGTAAAAGGATTAGCAACATATGAAGATTTAGGGTTTGCAAAGGTAGACCATCACCGGAAGAAGCGCCAGGGGTTCCCGGAAGTAATTTATGGGGAAGGAAAAACAAAGGAGCAAATTCTTTCTATTATCAAAGTGATCCGCTCAAAGAATGATGATATATTGGTCACTAGAATTACAAATGAAAAAGCGGAGTATATTCTTCGTGAATTTCCTGAGCTTGTATATCATGAAATGGCACAAATTCTATATGAGAAAAAGAATATAAACAATAAAGGAGATTACGAGGGGTATATTGCCGTTGTATGTGCAGGTACATCAGATTTAAAAATAGCTGAAGAAGCAGCGATAACAGCTGAGGCTTTAGGAAGTAAAGTACGCCGTTTTTATGATGTTGGCGTTGCAGGGATTCATCGATTACTTGACAATATTGATGAAATTAGAAAAGCCACCGTCTCCATTGTAGTGGCAGGTATGGAGGGAGCGCTTCCGAGTGTAGTCGGTGGGCTCGTTTTTCATCCGGTGATTGCTGTGCCGACAAGTGTCGGATATGGAGCCAATTTTAACGGCCTGTCAGCATTATTAACTATGTTAAATTCATGTGCATCCGGCATTAGTGTTGTAAATATCGACAACGGATTTGGAGCCGCATACAATGCTGTGCTAATTGATAATATCGCAAAAAGGAGCAGAGAAAAATGAAAACACTTTATATTGATTGCTACTCTGGAATTAGCGGTGATATGTTCATCGGAGCCCTTCTGGATGCAGGAGCAGATCCGGAAATATTAGAGGCAGAATTAAAAAAACTTAATTTTGATGATGAATATAAGCTGGCATTGAGTAAGGTTGTCAAAAATGGGATTAAGAGTACTAAGTTTGATGTCTTATTAACATCAGAAAGAGACAGCCAATTGTATGAAAAAAGTGATAAAAAAAGACATGAGCACATCCATGGACATAATCATGACCATAATGAAAATCTTGAGCATAGTTGCGACCACCATCATCGACCTCACAGAGCATATAGCGATATTGTAAAAATGATTCAGTCATCTGAACTTGCGGAAGAAGTAAAAAAAATAGTTTTAAATATTTTCCGGAAAATTGGCGAAGCCGAGGGGCATATTCATGGTGTGCCGTTAGAGAAAGTTCATTTCCATGAAGTGGGAGCTGTTGATTCGATTATCGATATTACAGGAGCAGCAATTTTGATTCATCAGTTAGGTATAGAAAAGATAAAATCTTCCGCTGTTCCTGTAGGCTGTGGGAGAATTCATATCGACCATGGCATTTATCCTGTTCCTGCTCCGGCAACTTTAGAGATTCTTAAAGGTATTCCAATTGAACAAAGCGATGTTAGATCTGAGCTCACCACCCCGACAGGAGCTGCAATTGTTGCAGTCTTAGCAGAAGAATTTGGTACGTTACCATCTATAAAAATACAGGCGATAGGCTATGGAGCGGGGACTCAAACTTTTAAGGACCGCCCAAATGTCCTTCGCGTAGTTGTAGGGGAGTAAAGAAATGGTTCTGCACCCTCCCAATAACGAACATATAGATGATGACATGGTTAAGATGGAGGCAAATCTTGATGATATTCCGGGTGAATGGCTTGGTTATGTTATGGATTTACTTTTTGAAGCCGGGGCAAATGATGTGTTCTATACGCCTATTTATATGAAAAAGAATCGGCCTGGCATACTTGTCCAGCTGTTGACTTCCCGAAGTAAAATAGATAGGATGAAAAGAATTTTATTTAAAGAAACAACAACACTGGGGATAAGATATTATCCAATTACTGTTCACAGACTCCAGAGGAAGTTTGAAAAAGTGGAGACGATTTGGGGATCTATTACAGTAAAAGTGGGATATTATCAAGGAAAACCTGTTCAAAAAGCTCCTGAGTATGAAGAGTGCAAATTAATAGCGCAGCAACACAAAGTTTCTTTAAAGCAAGTGTATGAGAAAGTATGGGAGAAAATAAATGATGTTTAGAACAAAGATTAGGAAAAGCGGATAAAGAGTTCGAACTTTATCCGCTTTTTGTGTGTTTGTATGCCAAATACTAGTGGCTGAAAGCCCATATCAGGGGATATAGCGTTCATCTATAATTACTATGAAGGGCTAAAATTAAATATGAATTTCATTTAAACTCAGTTTTTTTCCTTTTATACTCTTGTTACCTTTGATTGCTCCAGTACTTCCTGCTCGTTCGCCACCCACTCCTCAAGTTCCCAAAAAATATCCGTGTCCACTCTTTTTCGGTAATCTGCAGCAAAAAGTATCATCAGCTATGAATGTTGCTGCTGGAAGTTTCGCTTTCATCTTTGACATGAACTTTGTCAAATCAAATGTGTGAAACTTCTATATTTGGGATTCAGCTGAAATGTTTATTGGATTCCTCGAGTTGAAAAAACAAGTCGGTTTTGTGCGGAAAGAGCGGGTAAATCAAGATGGAAATCATGATCGCAGGGACAAGCTCTGTATAATTTTGTCCAGACTCCAACAGGCAAGAGAAGAGTTTTTCCCAATAATAAAGTACCCGTTCCAGCATATTGTGCTTATTCTTTCGTAGTTGAATGTATAAACGAGGACATCTCAAGCAGGATGCTTTGCCGTCCAGATTAAACTTTGTTTTGGGTGGCCGAAAAGGTCAAGGTAGGGTATGACCAATTAAACGCGTTGTTGAAAAAATAAACACAAATTTATAGATGCGGGGTTGACAACAATACAGCAAACAGTTTAAAATGATAGCGTTAACACTCTGATGCAAATAACAACATTAATAAGCTTTAATATCCTAAACTATACGATGCCTGAATAAAATATGTTGCAATATAGATTTGGGGATTATGATGGTTTTGAGGGATTATATATAAAATTAACTAATTATTACGACCCAATTATTAAGTCGTAATAACCAAGGCAGTTTTGACTACTGATGAATTAAATTTGAAATTGTAAAAAGTAAAGTTAAATTGTAAAAAGCAAAGTAAATGTAATGCAGGTTGTTACTTTTGCTATGTTTTGTAAGCATTTACATTTATATAAGTAATAAACTGTAATCGTATCCATCATAAAAATCCTCAAATCCCTTTATAAAGCAGCATTTTTAATAAAACTAATATAAAAAAAGGAGGGGCATTATGCCTTTAGTAATTATCGCAGTTGGAGTACTGTTATTAATCATTTTAATTATGCGCTTCAAATTAAACACTTTTGCATCATTGATTATTGTATCATTTATCATTGCCTTATTGTTAGGAATTCCAATCAAAAATGTTATCACCTCAATTGAAAATGGTTTAGGAGGGACGCTTGGCCATATTGGGATTATTTTTGGCCTGGGCGCTATGCTTGGGCGCATTATCGCAGATGCTGGCGGAGCTCAGCGTATTGCCGATACGTTAATCAGTAAATTTGGCCAAAAAAGAATCCAATGGGCTATCTTAATTGCATCGTTTATATGTGGAATCGCACTTTTCCTTGAAGTGACCATTGTATTATTGATACCAATTATTTTTTCAATAGCAAAAGAATTAAGAGTCTCCATTGTTAAATTGGGTCTACCAATGGTTACTGCTGCTTTATCAGCTCATGCTTTTTTGCCTCCTCATCCTGGCCCGATCGCTGTGGCTTCTGAGTACCACGCCAATGTTGGGATGATGCTTTTATATGGAATTATTATTGCAATCCCCACCTGCTTGATAGCAGGCATTTGGTACCCAAAGATTGCCCAAAAAATTGTTCCGACTGCGTTCACACGTGAAGGAAGTGAGGCATTCGGAGTGCAAAAAACTTTTAAATTAGAAGAAACGCCTGGATTTGGGATTAGCGTATTTACAGCCTTATTTCCTGTCATATTAATGGCTGCCGGGGCTGTTATGGACATGATCCAGCCTGCTGTAGGATTTAAAGATAACTGGCTTGTCCAGACAATCCGGTTAATTACAAACTCTGATACTGCTATGATCATTTCCGTGTTGTTTGCAGTCTATACAATGGGACTCAGAAGGAATATCCCAATGAAACAAGTAATGGATTCTTGTTCTTCAGCTGTAAATAATTTAGGAATGTTGATATTAATTATCGGAGGTGGCGGTGCACTTAAACAAGTAATTGTGGATGGGGGAGTAGGGGATTATGTTGCTAAGCTATTTGAAGGTACTCATATGTCTCCAATTCTTTTTGCGTGGATAGTTGCAGCATTATTGCGTGTTTGCCTTGGATCTGGAACTGTTGCGACTTTAACAACTCCAGCCTTAGTGCTTCCTCTTTTGGCGACTATTCCAAATGTAAACATTGAATTGGTCGCACTTGCTACGGGAGCAGGCAGCGCCATTGCATCGCATGTTAATGATGCCGGATTCTGGATGGTTAAAGAATCTTTGGGGATGAATATGAAAGAAGCATTTGGCACGTATACTGTTCTTTCAACAATAGTCGGAATTTCCGGGTTGGTATGTACTTTACTACTAGATATCATTCTATAATGTTAGCAGAAGGGGTCATTTTAAAATGGTCCCTTTTTTTATATAAATCTATAAATACTCTTTTTAAAAAGGCAGAGACTTACAGTATTAAAAATTCACAGTTTAAAAAACATAATTGCCTATGTAATTTGTTGCTCTTTGTTTAACGTTCAGCCAGTTTTGTAAGCTTATATTATCCAGATTGAGGCTAAAATAATAGCACTTATAACAATGGAGAGGATCAATATATTTCTGAATACAAAAACTCATTTGTCGAAATCACAGGGAGTGTCCCTCCAGTCTTTCTTTGGGTGTCTTATTAATACTATTATTCAAGACTGGGGAAGTTCTAGAACCTTAGGTGCAAAGGACTATGAAATCTATTTACATTGTATTATTTAAAATTTTATGAGGTCAAGGGAGTAAACGCTTTAATTTTTATGGATATTCACCTATAATAAATATGTGTTGCAAAATGCAAAGATTTTTTAAATGGAAATTGAAGATCAATGCCATAGCGATAGTTGGAACTAGATAATAAATCATAATGGGGGGAATTACCATGTATGAAAAGTATGATCGGCTGAAACAAATCCTTAAGGAAATGGATAGTGTAGTGGTAGCATTTTCCGGAGGGGTAGACAGCACCTTTTTATTGAAGGTAGCAGTAGATGTTTTAGGGGCTGATAAGGTTTTGGCTGTTACTGCTGATTCAGAAACCTATCCTTCAACTGAATTGGAGGAGGCAAAAAAGCTGGCTGCACTTATTGGAGCAAGGCATCAGGTTATTAAGACATCGGAATTGAGTATACCAGGTTATGCCAAAAATGACTGGAATCGCTGTTACTTTTGCAAAAATGGATTATTTGAAGAAATTTTGCCAATCATGAACCAAAAAGGATTTCGAAATGTAGTGTATGGTCTAATTGCTGATGACATGGGGGAACACCGTCCGGGAATACGTGCGGCTAAAGAACATGGAGTACGTGGCCCACTCCAGGAAGCCAATCTTTATAAAGAAGAAATTCGTAAATTGTCCAAAGAACTAGGCCTGCCTACCTGGGAAAAACCATCTTTCGCCTGTTTATCTTCACGTATTGCTTATGGTGAGAGAATTACAAAAGAAAAACTCACAAAAGTTGAAAAATCAGAAGCATATCTTAAACTATTAGGAGTCCGACAGGTACGGGTTCGCACGCATGAAAATATTGCTAGAATTGAGGTGGAACCAAAGGACATGCCAATTGTCTTGGATCACCACCAAGAAATTTTGGAAAATCTCCAGAAATATGGGTATAAATTTGTTACACTGGATCTGCAAGGCTATAAAAGCGGAAGTATGAATAAGATGATAGAAACGAAGCAGAAATAATTCATAAAGGGATGAAAGGATTGGAATATGAAGGAAAAAAAGATTAAGGCATTGGTTATTGTTCCTTACGAGGGACTATATGAAATGATGAAAGAAGTTCAGAGAGAGGTAGGAGATTTTCATTTCGATATTGAATTAGGAAACTTATTTGAAGGGGTAGCTTTAGCGAAAGAAGCAGAAAATAAGGGTTATCATGTCATTATTAGCCGGGGCGGTACAGCCTCTATGATTCAGGAAGCAGTATCCATCCCGGTGATCGATATCCGGGTGTCCGGTTATGATATTTTGCGAATTATAACACTTGTAAAAGGATTTTCCCGTAAAGCTGCAATTGTAGGATTCTCAAATATTACACAAGGAGCCTCCACAGTTTCCCAGCTTCTTGATTTGGATATTGAAACTATGACGATTACAAAGGGTACTGAGGTTAATGAAAAATTACTCTACTTAAAAAGTCGTGGTTATGAAGTTGTAATCGGGGACGTAGTTACATTTCAGGCAGCAAAGAAATTAGGGATGACAGGAGTCCTGATTACATCTGGAAAAGAAGCGATTATGGAAGCATTGGAAGAGGCAAGAAGATCTTATCGCATCTTCTCAAAGCTCCAGCAGCAAGTTTCTTTATTCCAATTTGTTCTTGACTGCAACCGCGAGGCGATCGGGATCTTTAATAAAGAAAAGAAAATTGTTTATGCGAATCAACGTTTTAATAAAGAGTTTCATTGGATGACAGTGGAGAGTTCTGAAGAAATTAAGAAGCTGATTCAGGAAACTGTTGTTGCAGGGGAAAGTCAAATGAGGACAGTTCACCTTAACAAGTCGTTATGGAATATTACAGCATGCCCACAAGAAGATACTATCGTACTACTTTTTGAATTAGGTAAAGCAATTCAAACATCTAAGGAAGAAGGCAACATCGGCCGAAATGCAATAGAATTCCATACATCCATATCGTATATTCCTATTGCGGGAAAGAGTGCCGGAATTCAAGAGGTCCAGCAGCAAGTCGCTGAATATTCCAAGAGCGAGCAGCCTGTATGGATTTGCGGAGAAAAAGGGGTTGGAAAGGATACAGCAGCACGTTTACTTTATACGAAAAGAAGAGCCGGGACTGAACCCTTTATTGTTATTAACTGCGATACAATAAAGGCTGAACAGCTTAAGGGGCTTAAGGTTGAAGAATTTTTCGATAAATATACCAATGGAACCATCTATTTAAAAAACATTGAAAGATTGGATAAAAGCCTGCAAAGGGAGTTCTGTCAAATCTTTAAAAATAAAAATAATAAGCTGAAGTGGCTGGCATCTTATGAAGGCAAGATAGAAGATAAAATTAAGAAAGGTTTATTTGACCGGGATCTATATCAATTACTTGGGCAATTAAAAATTTGCATCCCACCGCTTAGGGAGCGCAAAGAAGATATTGAAGATTTGGTGCAAATATTTATTTCTGAGCTGCACCCCAAACATGGAAATCAGGTTGTTGGGGTTAGGCCGGATGGATTAAAGGAGCTTATCGCTTACGATTGGCCTGGAAATGTAAAACAGCTTAAGCAAGTAATAGAGCAATTGTTTATCCAGGCCAAATCTTTCTATATTGAAAAAGATGAAGTAGTAACAGTATTAAAACGATTAAGGGAGTCCGAACAAACGGATAAGACGCTTATTCCAATTGACCTCAGCGGAACTTTAGAGGATATTGAAAAGCGGATTATCAAAAAAGTTCTTGAGGAAGAAGAATTAAACCAATCGAAGGCGGCCAAACGATTAGGGATAAACCGTTCTACACTGTGGCGCAAGTTAAAATAATGCTTGCGCTTTTTTTAAACTGTATTCATGATGCAAATAACAACAATTAATACATTTATATTATTTTTAAAAAATGTATTGCAAAATGCAACTTTTTGTTTTAATATTGATGTTGTTGGAAGCGTTTTATATTAATAAAATTATATAGGGAGCAGGATAGAAACGGTTTGAATAATTGGATGGATTGCACACCCGCTAATCAGTTGATAAAAGATAGGGGAGGGTTGCAAGTGAAACTGGCGGTTATAGCAGATGATTTAACAGGTGCCAATGATACGGGCGTGCAATTTGCGAAACAAGGATTTCGTACGGTCGTATTATTTGCCGGAACGCAATTACAGCCTCTCCATTTAAATGAAGATGTTGTTGTGATGAATTCAGATAGCCGTGGTTTAGAGCAGGAAGAAGCATATGAAGCCGTTTTTAAAATTGCCATGCACTCAAGAAAACTCGGCGTTTCTAAGATCTTTAAGAAAATTGATTCAACAATGCGGGGAAATATTGGATTGGAAATTGATGCTGTAATGGACGCTTTCCAATTTGAGACGGCTTTTATCGTACCGGCTTTTCCGAAAAGCGACAGGATAACAATAGGTGGGTATCATTTTGTTAATGGTGTTCTAATTGAAAATACGGAACTTGCCCAGGATCCTGTTTGCCCTGTGAATGAAAGCTATCTTCCAACTTTGCTTCAATCTCAGAGCAAACGGAAGGTTGAATTGCTTTCAATTTCTGATGTAAGAAAAGGAAAAAAACATTTATCAGAATTAATGAATAAGTTAGCGTCGGAAAAAATACCGAAATTGATTGTTGTGGATGCTACAACAGATTCAGAATTAAAGATGATTGTAGAAGCTACCAGAAATTTAGAAAATGATTTTCTTTGGGCTGGGTCTGCAGGAATTGCATATCATCTTTTTGATACCGGCCAGGCGGAAGAGGAATTAGGGAAGGCGGAGATTAAGGACCGTCCGCCGGTACTGGCAGTGGCTGGCAGTGTTAATTCTATTATTGATCATCAAATCCGAAATTTAAAAGAAAAACATCATGTTGAAGAAATAGTACTTTCTCCTGAAGAGTTTTTTTACGAAGATAGAAAAAAAAGGGAAATAGAAAACGTTGTAACAATTGGGCAGGATCTTTTGAAAAAGGGTGATTTAGTCGTAACGACCAATCGCGAACGGGAAGCGATCTGTAGAGTGAAGGAATTGCAGCGGCGGTTCGGATTATCAAATTTTGATGTTGGCCAGACTATTGCCAAATCTATAGGCATGATTGCAGCCCGATTAATAGGAAGCGTGCCAGTTTGTGGAGTAATCCTTACAGGGGGGGATATTGCCGGGGCGACATGTAAAGTTTTAAAAGGTGACGGTATACGAGTAATTGGCGAAGTAGAAGCCGGTATTCCTTATGGGAAATTGTTTGGAGGCCCTTATGACGGAATGCCAATTGTCACAAAAGCCGGTGCGTTTGGAACTGCACAGGCGCTTTCCAAATCCTTGCAGACTATTACTCAAGTTTACGCACTTGATGACAAAAACAAATTGACTCAATAATTTTCATTTTTTAAAGTATGTAACAAGTATGGCTGAAATCAATAAATGATAAAGTGGGAGGAATTAAAAATGGCAGCAAATAAACCAGTTATCGCAATTACAATGGGAGATCCTTCAGGTGTAGGGCCTGAAATTATTGCAAAATCATTAAGCGATGAGGAAATTTACGAAAGATGCCAACCATTTGTAGTTGGCGATTTAAAAATTTTAAAAAGAGCGCTAGCGGTAACGGGGTGTAATCTCCATTTAAATAGTATTTCCAGTCCGGAAGAGGGTAAGTATCAATCAGGTACTATCGATATTATTGACTTGGACTTAGTATCTGAAAACTTGCCGTGGGGGCAGGTTTCCCCTGAGGCTGGCAATGCTGCATTCCATTATTTGGAAAAAGCAATAACATATGCCAATGAAGGAAGAATCCAAGGAATTTGTACAGCACCATTAAATAAAGAAGCAATCCATAAAGCAGGTCATATATATCCAGGACATACGGAAATTCTTGCAGAATTAACTAATACAAAAGATTTTGCCATGATGCTGACGGCTCCAGGTTTAAGGGTTATTCATGTCACAACCCATATTGGTTTGATTGATGCGATTCAAAGTATTACTGTAGATCGGGAATACACAGTTATTAGGCTTGCCCATGAAACCTTGAAAAAAGCGGGAATTGAATCTCCTAAAATAGCAGTTTGCGGTATTAACCCTCATGCCGGAGAAAATGGGTTGTTTGGCCATGGAGAGGAAGAAGAGAAAATTATACCTGCTGTTGAAAAAGCAAGATCGGAGGGGATCAATGTTGAAGGACCGCTTCCAGCTGATACACTATTCTTTAGGGCAAGACGAGGAGACTTTGATATTGTTGTAGCCCAATATCACGATCAGGGGCATGGGCCAATTAAAGTACTGGGCCTGGAAGCTGGAGTTAATATTACGGTAGGGCTTCCAATCATTCGTACAAGTGTGGATCATGGAACAGCTTTTGATATCGCCGGAAAAAATATAGCCGACGAGTTGTCCTTAAAGGAAGCAATTCGTATGGCGATTGAATTGGCGCCTAAAACTTTGGAATAAATAAATCAATATAAAAAGAAAAGGGCCATAATAAAGCAGTCTTTTTGTGATTTCTATTGCTGGTCGAGAGAAACTAACCATAAAAGGTATTGGGAGGGAATAGCATAATGTCATTTCCTAAATTAGCAAAGATAAAGCAGACGTTTCAAGCAGAGAGCTTAAAGGATATTCCCGGCACAATTAAAGATGAGTTCATACGCGTAAATGCAGATAAAAAAATAAAACCTGGTATGGAAATTGCCATTACTGCAGGAAGCCGAGGAATTGCTAATATTCCTTTAATCGTTAAAAGTGTCGCGGATGAAATTAAAAAAAGGGGGGCAAAGCCTTTCGTCATCCCAGCTATGGGAAGCCACGGGGGAGCTACGGCTGATGGACAAGTTGAGGTATTGAAGGGTTTAGGGATAACCGAGGAATTCACCGGCTGTGAAATCCGCTCTTCTATGGATGCTGTGGAGGTTGGAGTAACATCAGCCGGAATTCCTGTCTATGTTGATAAAAATGCTTATAATGCTGATGGAATTATCGTAATGGGCCGTGTGAAGCCACATACTGATTTTAAAAATAAAATTGAAAGCGGTATTTTAAAAATGGCTTCAATAGGTATGGGCAAGCATAAACAGGCCTTAGCTTTACACACGTATGGAATAAAGGGAATCAGTGAAATGATGCCCGAAGTCGGTAAAATTGCCATCCGTAAATCCAATGTACTGTTCGGAATAGCCATTGTGGAAAATGCTTATGATGAAACAGCTATTATTGAAGCTTTGGAGCCCACACGGATTGAAGAAAGAGAAAAGGAATTATTGCAAAAAGCATTTTCTTTAATGCCAAGCCTCCCAGTCAATGATATTGATATTTTGGTAGTTGATGAAATAGGAAAAAATTATAGCGGCACAGGCATGGATACCAATATTATCGGCAGGATACGAGTACTAGGAGTAAAAGAGCCCGAAAAACCGAATATCAAATACATTATCGCTTCTGATTTGAGTGAGGAGAGCCATGGAAATGCCTTGGGAATCGGACTTGCAGATTTAACGACAAAGCGTTTAGTAGAAAAAATTGATTATCAAGCAATGAATGAAAATGTAATTACGAGTACTTTTTTAGACCGGGCAAAAATCCCAATTATCCTTGATAATGACCGGGAAGCATTAAAAGCAGCTCTACGTGCAAACTGGGGCATAGCTTGGGAAGGGGCAAGAATTGTAAGAATTCCCAATACGCTACATATTGGAGAACTATATGTATCTGAGACTATTTTTAATGAGCTGAAAAATAAGGAAAATATTGAAGTCTTGGAGCCTTTAAAGGAGATAGATTTTGACGAAGAGGGTTATTTCCGGCCTATGTAAAATTTCAACATGGGACTGGCAATCTATATACAAGGTTCCCGGTTAGCAGGATGAAAGGAGTGGCATTAAATGGATGTAAGTTTTATATCTGTCCTTGCATTAGGATTTGTATTGGGAATTAAACATGCGATTGAACCGGATCATATTATTGCTGTATCTACAATTGCCAGTCGGAGCAAGAAATTGTCTCAGTCATCCCTTGCAGGCGTTTTTTGGGGGATCGGACATACGGCAACCTTATTTATTGTTGGAATTTGCCTTTTAATTATAAAGGGGGAAATTCCGGAAAAATGGGCTATGTCACTTGAATTTCTTGTTGGAATTATGCTGGTTTATCTTGGCATTACAACGTTGACTGCATTTAAAAGGGTACGTATACATCATCATTATCACGAACCGGGTCATAAACACCCATCCGAAAACTATTCTTACATCAAATCAGTGTGTATCGGGCTTGTACATGGACTTGCCGGGAGCGGGGCAATGGTACTGCTTACAATGAGTACCGTTAAAAGCGTTTTCGAATCAGCTATTTATATTTTGATATTTGGAATTGGAACTATATTCGGCATGCTTTTCTTTACAACTATTCTAGGTATCCCGTTTATCATAAGCGCTAAAAGAGTAGAGGCAAATAAGACGCTTACGCAAATCACTGGAGCCATCAGTACGGTATTTGGTATCTATTATATGTACAACTTAGGGATAGGAGAAGGATTGTTTAAGATGTGGCTGCAATAATTGTATTAGTGAATAGTTTGAAGCCAGGGTAAAGAATATATGCCCTGGCTTTTTTACAGTTTTATCCAATTTAACTCTTGAGAACATGAATAAATAGGACTTGCTAAATAAAATTCATATAAAAAGTTTGATTCGTTCAGCAAGCTCTATAGGGACGGGACAAATAGTCTCAATGCTTCAGGCTGTAGAGTCCGGTAATGATTGAAAATCCATGCTGAGGTAAGTACGATTTTACATACTTCTGGTAGCGCAAAGGCTTAAGGAAATGAAAGGATATCTTCAAAAAGAATTGATGGATAAAAAATCCATCCAAATGAAACAAAAATAAGTGAAGATACACAATCAGGGAGTTAAAATGGTTTTAGCCAAAACATGCTAATGCAATTCAGATAATAAGGAATGGTTTGAACTCCAGGTGAATGCAAGAAAAGCAACCAAATCTTTTTGAGAAAGCTGGGAAAATAGTGGGGGCATGGGTTATGAGAAGGAAACGCAGCACGATTTGCAAAACCATTGTATTTTTTCAAAACAATAAATCAAAATGGGCGTGTTTTTGCTATAATAGACAAGTAAAATACTCGATAGGTGGGGCCGTTATGAAAATAGTATGTACCGGATACGGGATATTTGCGCCAAATACGAGGAACATTGATCAGTATTTGTTTAATTTGAAAAACGGCGTTTGCACATTACAAGTGGCGGAGGGCATGGGGCCAAAAGGAGAATCAACCATTGCCGGGCTTATCCAGGATGAAGAATTGAAACAAATAGAAGCAGATGATAAACTAAAGCGCCTCCCAAAAGTAACAAAAATGGGGACCGCTGCAGTGAAAGAAGCAATCGCGTCTTCCAGGCTGGATGTCCGGCATAAAAAAGTAGGCTTGTTTTTCGGATTATCCCTTGGTGCTACGGGAGAGAAACTGTACCAGGATTCCATTCACTACGCTAATCATGAACTGTATCGAAAAGTATCGCTCATATTCTCCCACTATGCGAATTACCATAGTATTACGGCTGCCATTGGCCATTATATTGGGGCCAGGGGCGTCGAAAAAACGATTACAACAGGTTGCACTTCCAGTTTGGAAGCAGTAGAAGATGCAATCCTTTACTTGAAAAGCGGAAAAGTGGATGCGGCCATTGTCGGCGGAACGGACAGCCCGATATGCAATGCGACAACTTATGCGTTTGCCAAAACAAAAACGATACCGCTTAACCAAACGCTTGAAGAAGGCGCTGTGCCGTTTCAAAAAGGAAGTAAAGGGTTTGCAATGTCGGAAGCGGCAGGGGCAATCGTGCTGGAGAGGGAAGAAGATGCCGTTCAACGAAAAGCGGATATAAAAGGCGAAATCGTTGATGTCGTTTCCAATAATGATGGGATCAACATTTTTTCATTGGACGGATCCGGGGACCAAATGTTAAACGCGTTAAAAGAAGTCACAATGGGAAGAAAACCGGATTACATCAACAGCCAGGCACTTGGCATTGAACTGAACGACCAAATCGAGCAGCACTGTTCCAAACAGTTGTTTAACCATGAAGTTCCCTATACTTCAATCAAAAGCATGTATGGGAACCCTTTTGGCGCCATTGGTATTTTGCAAGTCATTTCATCGCTTTTAAGCATGCAATATGGCTTTATCCCGCCAACGATTCGGACAACGAGGCGCGGGTATGAAGAAATGAATATTGTAACAGAGACCCTCTATCGGGAGATTCATGAAGTGGCCATCACCAACCATGGATTTGGCGGCAATAACGCATGTGCCTATATGAAGAAATACACCAAGAGTTAGAAAGGGGATGAGGTACTATCGTTATGGGGGTATTGATTTTTACGATAGGATTCATTCCGATTGTCCTGGCCGTGAGTATGCAATCACTTTATAAAGAGTCAAAGCTGTCTCTGATATTGGGATTCTATATGCTTTTGATCACGGCCTGGCAATTCGATATAGGCGTCCTTTTTCTCGGAAAAGTATTAAGCAAGGAAACGATCCTTGTTCTTTTCAAATTTCTTCGGGGCGGGACGACTTTTTCCATACCGGTTGTCTATTACATTGCTTTTTCTATCATAAAAGGCCAGCCGGCACTTCTGGCAGGACGGAAATGGCTGGACAAACTATCGAATGTTTTACTCAATAAAAAGGTTTTATATTTTTTGATTTTCTGGAGTACGGTTATTTATTTTATAAACTGGACAAGTTTAGGTACAAAAGGCTTGTATATGGCGAATAAAAATGGGGCAAATACCCTCTTTTTATTTCCTGAATACGGGCCGCTGATCTGGCTATATATTTTACATATGGGCAGCTTCTTACTGTTTTTAATCCTTATATTCATGATGACCAAAGGAATGGTAAACCAAAATATCAAAAGATTCCTGGCCAGGTTTAGCCTGTATTCCCTGCTTTTATACATATTCGGTTTTTTAAACTTTTCTCCTGGAACCGGTGGTATTTCCAGCAGTATCGGGGTTATCATTTTCTCAACCTTGATCGTCATGGAGTTCATAAAATTAGGCGCAAATATAAAGGCAAACTATTATGAAATAATGGAAAGGCAGATGAAATTGGACTACACCGGCAACTTAGCCGGAAGTCTGATTCATGAAGTGAAAAATGCGAATCAAATCATTAAGGGCTTTTCCCAAATGTTAAATGCAAGCGCTGGTATGGATAAAAAAGATAAAGCTTATTTAAATATGATAGAAAAAACTTCTGAGCATTTAGATGACTTAGTAGATAACTACAAGACCTATTTGAAATCATCTTCCACCACTTTTAAGAAAGAAAATCTGGAATCGATCATCAGGGAGTCTCTTGCGTTTTCCCAAGCCATTTTAACAGAACATCATATCGAAGTTGAACTGCTGAATTGTTATCATTCCCTTGATGCGTACGTAAATAAAGCAAATTTGAAACAAGTTTTTATCAATCTTATTAAGAATAGCATAGAGGCGATTCCCGAAGATAGAAAGGACAAAAGGATTGCGATCCGGATTGAAGTGGACCAGGAAATGATTATGATCCATTTTAAAGATACTGGCACAGGGATTGGGCGGGAACACTGGGAAAGTGTTTTTAACCCTTTTTTGTCATTGAAACCTGAAGGAATGGGATTAGGCTTGCCTTATGTGAAAAAGATTATCATTGAGCATCTCGGCAATATCCGGATCGTTGAAAGTTCAGCGGAAGGAACCCATTTCCAAATTGAGATTCCACAAAACGGGATATTAAACATGGACTAGCACTTCGCTTTTGGAAAACGGGCCGGAGCCTGAAATGCGCGGCAACCGCCAAATCTGGCGGGGGATTTCCATCGTATTGCCATCCAAAACGGCGGGCAACATAAAGTGTCCCGCCGTTTTTGCACATCGATTTTTTTCCTGCTTTTGCGCCCAGCAATGCTTATTGGCTGATCTGCTATTCAACAAAACCGTTCCTTTCTAACCGTGCTTTCCGGATGGTTTCAGCGCACGGAACAACAGCGCTCTCCCGCTGTTGCGGAAGACCTGATTGACTCAGGAATCGTAACGGCCATTCCAATTCCTTCCAAACCATCTTTTTTACTCATTATACTATACCGGCTGCGACAATTTTCCTATGAAAATACATATTACACTAAAAATATAGAAAAATCCCTGGCCGGCTTGGTAAAATAGTATCAGGGACAATTTTTGAAGAAAGTCATTGCTTAGAGGGTTTTTGGAAAAATGGCTTAAAAGGCGGGATAAGGAGCAAATCAGCCAGGAAAAAATAGAAGCACTTGTCGATGCCAAATTAAAAGCGCTTTTGGCTGAAATGGGCAAAACAAAAGCCGGGCAGACTGCCAGTGCGGAAGATTATTCACTGACACCGAAACAAACGGAATATGCGCTGTCACTCGTATATCAGTTGCGGGGCGAATACGAACTCGCCATCCCGCCTTCTGCATTAACCGTAAAAGATCTGAACCGGCTGATCGCATACCCGAAGTTTAAAAACAAGGGAATATTGGTGAATCTTGTAAAAAAGGGGGTGCTGCTATGGATATAGGAAAATAAGCCCTGCCGCTTCGAAACGCAAGCCGGCGGCAGGGGCGGTGAAGCGCTTTGCTGATGGGAGAGAACGCACGGACGGGAGATGGATGAAATCCCCAGTGAACGATGCCCAAGCCGTGAAACAAAGACGGTAAATTGTCAGCGTGCAAATATTTGTCTGCCGTTTGGGAAATTGATGAAGAGCCGCCCATAGCTAAAAAAGCCCTGAAAACCTCTTTCCGTTTTCAGGGCGGTATTTCTCAATTATTCCGCTTTAAGCACTTTTTTTACACTGGAACTTTGGTTTTGGGCGGATTGTGCTTGGATCGTCTCGTCAATGGCTGCGTTTCTTTTCCGCATTTGTTTATGGTACCAGGCAAACAGCAGGATGTATCCGGCCAGTGCCAGAATGGAAAAAGCAATAAGCTTCAAATCCAGCGTATCAGCCGCTTTCCCAAACAAGATGGCGAGCATTTTCTCAATCGGGTCCGAGTCAACAGATGAGAAGAGTGCGCCTTTTGAAAGCCCTGCCGGAAAACTATGCATGGCAATCGATGCGGACGTTAAGAATTTGGCAATGAGTGTTGCCCCCCAAAGGAACAATGGGATCATCACGGTTCCAATAATGGTCATCCGGATCACTTTTCCGCGGGTAACAATCAAGAGTGCCGGCGTCAGCACCGTCAGCAAAATCCCTCCAAGCGGCAAGACGTGGTTTCCTGGTAAAATCATGGCTTCCACTAACAGAATTGGCGCAAGAATGTTGGCCACCGCCCAAACTTCTGCTCTTGGGGCAAGGATTGGCCAGTCAATGGCGATTAAAAGTTTTCTTCCGCGCAATCGCTTGCTCATGATTTGGGTAATCCCGTCTGATAGCGGGTCAATCGCCGGGGCAAACCATCCGCCGACAAAAGCAAACAATTCAAGCGAAACCCCAGCGGTAAATGCAAGCGCAAAAGTATCTTTAAGAGATTGCTGCCCCAATAAACCGATGAAAATCCCGAGATATGCGCCAATCGCAAATTTGCTTCCCCAGAAACCGATTTTTTTATTGAGCGTATCGGCATTAAAGTCAAATTTATCAATAAACGGGAGAAATTTATCAATCACCTTGTTAAACACCATCGCGACCGGAGCGACTAACAATGACGGGTGTGCCGTTGTTGTAATATTGGTTTGGTCATAATCAAGGAGCTCATTGATGGTCGGTTTCATGACATCCGAATTGATCAGCATCAGCGCGTAAACAAATGCGACAAATAATGTTGTAACGATCATATTGTTTCCGGAGTAATGCAAAATCAGCAATCCAAGAACGGAAATGTTCCAAATATTAAACAAGTCAACATTTAATGTGCTGGTTGCCTTCGCAATCAAAAGAATAAAGTTTGTGATGAGGCAAATAAAAGCAAAATAAAGTGTGTAAATCGATCCCCAGGTGATCACCGCTAGCGGCGCCCATCCCAGGTCGGTAATGCCAAGTGATACGCCGGTTGCCTTCACAAAGTTTTGAAGGGCCGGGCCGAACGCACTTGTCAATAATGAGATAACGGCACTCATACCTGTGAGCGCCAATGCCATCCGAATCCCGCCTTCAATAGAACGCGAGATAGATACGCCTACACACAAAGATAAAATGGTAATGATAAAAAACATCATGGCTGGTGCGCCTAAGTCAATAAAAAAGCGGAAACCTTCGTTCAATTTATCGACAAACATCATGGTTGTGTCCCTCCTTTTGCCTCGTAACCGGTTACGTAAACGAAACAAAAAGGATTATCTATAATATAGCAAACTCCCAAAATAAATTCAACCGTTTTCATAAAAGAAAATATATCCAAATTTCCTGAAGCATTTTGATCCCTTTTCTAAAAGGCAGCCTGCTTTGCGGAAAAATAAAACGGATTTCACCGGTCCAGCCAGCGTTGAACAGGCAAAAGCCCTGGTCTTGCCAACAATTCCGGCAGCTTTGGCCAAAATTTAGATGTATAGGGCGTTGTACGCAAAAACAGATTTAACATATAGAGATGGGAAATCAAACGTTTTTGCAGCTATCCTGATTATTGCTGGCAAATTGGATAAGTTCTATATATAGAAGAAACCGGGGAATATACGAAAAAAATGATTTTACAAAAAGAAACCGTTGACAAAATAAAGAAAAAGGCTTACATTAGTAACGTAATCGGTTACGTAAGACGAAAAGGAGTTTATGCTCATGGTAACAATACGCGATGTGGCAAAAGCAGCCGGTGTTTCAACTGCAACGGTATCCAGAATTTTGAACAATAAAGGCGAAGCCAGCCCGGAAACGATTGAACGCGTACGTAAAATAGCAGAAGAAATGAACTATAAGCCTAATACATTGGCAAAAAGTTTATCAAAAGGAAATACAAACTTAATTGCTTTGCTGATTCCTTCGTTGGAAAATCCTTTTTTTCCGGAATTGGTGAAGGCGATTGAGGAAGCTGCCAATGCTTATGGTTACCATGTGTATTTATGCAACAGCGATGATGAACGTTCAAAAGTAAAATACTACTTGGATTCCGTTCTAAGCAGCTATGTAACAGGTGCGATTATTAATTCACTGTACGTGAAAACAAAAGATCTCGATTTCCTTGAAAGCCGGGGAGTCCGTACCATTACCATCGACAGGTCGCAGTCGGACCACCCTTATTCTTCCATTACGGTGGATCATAAAAAAGGAGCAAGGCTTGCGGTACGGCATCTTATAAAAGAAGGCGGATGCCGTAAAATTGTCCATCTGTCGGGCCCGAAAGATGAAAAAAGTGCAAATGACCGTTTAACCGGCTACCTGGAAGTTTTAAAAGAGGATGGGCATGGGCAAGTGCCACAGGTCGTTTACGGGAATTTCAGCATGGAAAGCGGATATGAAGCGGTGAAAGGCCTGATAAAAAGCGGAGCGTCCTTTGACGGCATTTTCAGTTCGAACGATGCCATGGCGTTAGGGGCCATCCGCGCTTGTACGGAAGCCGGGTTAAAAGTGCCTTCCGATATTAAAATCGTTGGCTATGATAATATCCAGTTTTCGCGATTCTCTACGCCGCAGTTATCGACGGTTGACCAGCAAAAACATAAGGCAGGCCGGCTGGCGATTGAGGAATTGATCCGGTTAATCCGGAACGAAAACGAAAAACCGAGGAAATATGAAGTAAAACCTGAACTTGTTGTACGGGAGTCATCGGTTGATTGATAGCCGGCAGGTTCCGGGGGATGGAGGGCTGAAAAACGCACCTTGATTCTTTGGAAGAAGGTATTTCCGTCCCCATTTGTTAAGCAAAAAAGGAAATGATGAGTCCGGGGCAAGGTTTTCAATTTTAGCTTCATGTAAGTGGGCGTTGCCCCTGTTTCGGTTTCCGTTTTAAAAAGAAAAACCCCCCATGGTGCGGGGTTATACGAGGAGTGAAAAAGATGAATAAAATAGGACCGTCTTTGATGTGTGCAGATTTGGGACGTTTAGCAGAAAACATAAAAGAGATGGATGAAGCCGGTGTTGATTTTTACCATCTTGATGTAATGGACGGCTTATTTGTGCCGAATTTCACACTTGGACCCGATTTTATCCGGACCGTCCGAAAGCTGACTGATAAACCATTGGATACACATTTAATGATTAAACAGCCTGAAAGATTCATTGATTTATTCGCTGACTGCGGATCAGATATGATCTCCATTCATGCAGAAGCAACCGATAATTTGCAGGGAGCACTTGCCAGGATCAAGAACAAGGGTTTAAAAGCCGGTGTTGCCATTAATCCAGCAACGCCGCTTGATGTGCTGGATTATGTCTATGACGTAACCGATTACGTTGTTGTAATGACGGTGAATCCGGGATTTGCCGGCCAGAAATTTATTCCGGCTGTGTATGATAAAATTGCCCGTCTCCATGAAACTATCACACGCAACAAATTTAATATTGAGATAGAGGTAGACGGGAATATCGGTGCATCTACGATTCCGGCCTGCAAAGAAAACGGCGCCACAATGTATGTGTGCGGAACAAGCGCCGTGTTTAAAAAGGAAGGCACGCTGCGGGAAAATGTGGAGCGTACGAGAAACTTATTAGACGCCCATGCTGCAGTGAACACGGCACCATCAGAAAAACGAAAATCAGCCGGCATATATGGATGAGGCATTGTGGCAATTGCATCATTAATAACGGACATACAGAGGAGGAACCGACAATGGAATTCGATGTTGTGGTGGTAGGAAGCATTAACATGGACGTTGTGGTAAACTGTGAAACTTATCCGAAATACGGGAATACGGAATTTTGCCAATCGATTAAAATGCTGCCGGGGGGCAAAGGTGCCAACCAGGCAGCCAGCGCAGCAACACTTGGCAAAAAGGTTGCAATGGTTGGTTCGGTCGGCAATGACAGCGCAGGCAACCAGATGCTTGAAAATTTGCGCAGCCGGGGTGTGGATGTCACCGGCGTTATGAAGACAGATAAAGCCGGAACCGGGACGTTTATTGCACTTGTGGACCAGTCAGGGGAAAACACGATGGTTGGCACAATCGGCGCCAATGAAGCATTAACCGGGCAAGATATTGAAAAAGCTTTCGCGAATTTGAAAGCGAAAATTTTATTGATACAAATGGAAACAAGCAAAGAGTCGATTTTAGCAGCCATGAAGCTGGCAAAACAACGCGGCATGTATGTTATTCTCGATCCGGCACCGGCTGGCGGCATTACACCGGAGGCTTTCCGATATGCTGATCTTGTACTGCCAAACAGCCAGGAAACGGAAGCGATCACGGGTATTAAAGTGACGGATAAAGAAAGTGCGCTGCTTGCGGCTCAAAAGATTCATGAACTCGGAGTCCCGAATGCCATTGTTAAAATGGGAAGCAAAGGCAGCCTTGTTTCTCAGCAGGGTAAAATCACTTTTGTCGATTCTATTCAAGTGCAGGCTGTTGATACGGTTGGGGCAGGCGACTGCTATGCCGGTGCCATTGCCGATGCGCTAATCGATACGGACGATCTTGTGGCGGCGGCCCGGTTTGCATCGGTTGCGGCCGGTATCAAAGTCTCACGTGCCGGCGGACAAGACGCGATTCCAACATTGGAAGAAATAAAAAAATATCAAGGCTTGACAATCGGTTGAGATCAAATCACCACAGGCATTGACAAATGATCCATAAAGGCAAGACCTGGTTTTCATGTGAAGGGAACCAGGTCTTTTGTTTTAAATTCTATCGCTTTTGATGAGTATAAAGCATAAGAACTGAAATGTGGAAAACGAACCCAGAAAAGGAACGCATTTACCGTTACAGTACCCGTCACCTGTAAAGCGCCAAATGATGTTTGGCAGATTGCGGGGGTGGCAAGTACTTCCTTTTTCACAAACACTTGTTGAAAATCCGTATGTGTAAAATTTTACTCGACGGGGCATATGAGTGGAAAAAAATGGGAAGACGCTCTATCATCTAATTGTACACTTCAAGATGAACATCTAGAGAGAGAGGTCTTCCCATGGATATTATATCAATAATTGCTGGATTATTAAAGGATACAAAGAGTCTTATCGAATTTGAAGAACAGCTTAAACTTCTGATGCAGAAGGCTTTTACACAATGGGTTGGGGAAATATTTGAAGAGTTAGATAAAATAATTAAACAGGAGAAGTTAGAGGAGGGCTGGGTGTACTGCCGGAGTGATAACAGAAACATTCAGTTTCTATTTGGAAGTGTGACCTTTAAACGTTCATTAATGCATGACAAGAGAGGAAATTCCCATTATCCTCTGGATGAATGGTTAGGGCTGGTACCACACCAACGATACAGCCCGTTAGTGGAATTAAAGGTGGCAGAGTTGGCAAGTGAGAACACCTATCGGGAAGTAGCTGATATTTTAAAAGAGTGGACAGCAGTGAGTCTTAGTCACACAACTGTAGGGAACATGGTAAAACACGTAGGGAAAACTCAGGCGGAAGCCGATAAGGCACTTGTAGAAGAGCTAGAAATAGCTGTTTCCCTGCCTGAGGGGAAGAAGGTAGACTACCTGTTTTCTGAAGCAGATGGTGTATTCGTTCGGGGACTAAAAAAGAAACAGAGTATGGAAGTCCACCACGCCATTCTCTATGAGGGATGGCAAACCAATGGTAAAAGGGTCTCCCTGCGTCAGCCCACAGTCATCATGACAACGGAAGCCATCCAGACATTTTGGGATGAAGTCCAAGCCACAGCTGCCAACACCTACTCCCTCGAAAAAACGCATGTCATTACAAACAGTGATGGAGGTGCGGGATACACAGCTGAACGGTTTCAAACAGCTTTCTCACAGTCGGAATTTCCGGTGCTCAACCAGCTGGATACCTACCACGTTGCACAAGCCATCATAAGGACATTTGGGGGCGGAAAGAGCGAGATCAAGGAGCAAATTAGAAAAGCGATTAGAACGCATGACCTGGACCAACTCACGTTATATTTGGATACGCACGAAAGCACCTTGACGGATAAAAAGGCTCTCAAGAAAATCAAGGAATTCCGTTCGTATATCTTGAAAAACTGGGACCGCATTTTTGACTGGAGAGACAGGGTGAAAAACGTGCCGGAAGGTGCGAGAGGCCTAGGAGCGATGGAATCGAATCAAAGGCATATCTCCTTCAGGATGAAAAAAAGGGGCATGCATTGGAGTGAACTTGGCGCAGAAGCCATGGTGAAAATCAAACAAGGCATACTCAATGGGACATTGAGAGAAGTCTATCTGAAACACCGTTCAAGAAGCGAGAGAAAGCAACGGAACTTGAAACAATTCATCAGGATGTCTCAACTGCTCAAGCAGCCTGTACGCCCGTCAGTGGGCGTAAAGCACGGATCAGTTGCCCTGCATTCAAGCAGTTCATCGGCAATGGGACATTTAAGCAAAATATTAGAGCTTTCGTTTTAAGCCTGGCTCAGTGGGGACTGATCGTTGAGGCGCGCGAAATTTACGAGACTCCTGCGGGAAAAGCGAGCCAGGAGAGACCCCGCAGCGAGGTACGAGCGAGGAGGCTCGCCGGCCGACCGCGGAAAGCGAGTGAATTTCGCGCGCCTCAACATCCCCGTTATCCATCTTTATACGGAAATATTACATCTTTTCCGAAAATTACACCGAGCAAGTAAAGCACGGTAGCCGAAAGTGTACAAAAAGAGTGTCTTGGAATACCCGATATTTAAACCTTGTCGAGAAAAACTTGACACATACGAAAATCCTTCTCATTTGTAAATCGTGAAATCATGTATTAAGCTAATAGTGTCTTTCCTCGGGGAGCGGTCCTCTGGTATCTATTGCATTTTTCTAAGTATACGATGGATTTGATCGCGGGAAAATTGCGCGTATCTCATTTTGAAAGGAGGGAGGTTCATTTGAAGACTAGAAAGTATTTTTTATTTGCCGTTTTGCTCTTGTTTGGGGTGCTGATTTTACCTTCCATGGCGTCTGCGCATGCGTACATCGTAAAATCCAGCCCTTCTGAAAATGAAGTATGGAAAGCACCGCCGAAAAAGGTGACCATCCAATTTGATGAAAAAATCCAGCCCGTCAATTATTCCATTCAAGTATTTGATGAGGATGGGAAGCGGGTTGACCGGAAAGACGGAAGGATCAACTCCCGCAATGGGGCTGTTTTGGAATGCGGCTTGCGCACAAATTTGCCAAAAGGTACATATCAAATTCAATGGAAAGCGGTTTCCGGTGACGGGCACCCTGTCCAAGGCGTTATCCCTTTTCAAGTTGGATCCGGACATGAGGCGAAGCAACCATCCACTCCCGGAACGGAAACAGGGTATACGCCCAAAATCGACTTGATTTTGATCCGCTGGCTGCAATATGCCAGTTTTGCGTGTATTGCCGGCATGTTTTTCTTTTCCCTGTTCATTGTTCCGCGGGAGGCCGGCCACAATCCATATATAAAGAAAGCGTCCGGCAAGATGCTGCAAATGGGTATTTTGTTCCTGGCTGTGGGCACTTTATTGAGCTTGCCTTTAACGGCGTCCATTGAACTCACGACTTCATGGCGCCATGTGCTTCATGCCGGCGTATTAAAAAGCTTCACGACAAGTACGGCTTTTGGGCATATATGGCTGGTACAGATGGCCCTGTTGCTGTGCTTGGCTGCTTCGGTATTTTTCCATTCAAAGACGAAAAATCCCGCTTTGTTTTTTGCAGCACTCGTTCCCGCGCTTGGATGGGTGCTCACCAAAGCGTTGATTGGCCATGCTGCATCAGCCCCGCATCCTGTATGGCAGGTGACGCTGGATTTTCTCCATTTGCTTTCGGCAGAAATTTGGATTGGCAGCCTGGCTATGTTCTCCGTCTTTATGCCATTGGCAAGGCATGAGAATACAAAGCCGCATTATTTTCAGATGATCAGAGCATTTTCAAAATGGGGTATTGCCCTTGTCGTTGTTCTTGCTGTGACAGGCGTTTTGGGCAGCATCACCTATGTGCCAAACTTGCGATCACTCGTAACGACCTTTTATGGGAAAGTGCTGTTTGCTAAAATCCTGTTGCTTCTCGTGATGGTCATGCTTGCCGCGTTGAATTTTTGGAACGGAAGGCGAAGCAGAAAAAAAGGACTTTTTGCATCCGTATCGGGTGAACTGGCAACAGGGATTGCCGTACTTGTCCTCTCTGTCATTTTGACAAACTTACCGACTGCGACGGCGGCACCCGGACCGTTCAAAGAAACGAAAACTGTCCACCAACAAGAAGTGACGTTCTCGGCTACTCCGAATGTGATAGGGGAAAATACATTTACATTGTCGTTGAAAGACCGCAATGGACGGCCGATAGAGCATATCGAGCAAGTGACATTAACTTTTACTTCGCTTGAAATGGAAATGGGCAGCGAGTCGAAAGTATTGAAAAAAGTCAAAGACGGTTACTACCGCGCAAAAGGAATGGATTTCAATATGGCAGGCCATTGGAACGTGCATGTCCACGTTTTGAAAAAAGACTTGAATACCATCGACACGGATTTCTCTGTTCATGTTGGCAGCCAGCCTGATTGAGGGAAAAAAGATCAGTTTCTCTGTATTAGGCTGGAACGTGCATGCCTAAGTTTTGGAAAGACTTGAACACGATTGACTTGGATTTTTCCATTCGTGTCGCAAGCCAGCCTGACTGAGAGGGAAAGACGGCGTTCAAAAAGTGGTTCCAATGAAAGGAGAAAAGGAAAAATGTTGAAGAAGTTTGCCAGAGTCGTGCTGCCGGCATTTTTCGGTTTATTTCTGTTTGCAGGTGTAGCAAGTGCCCACGTAACCGTGAGCCCGGCCACATCTACAACCGGCGCGTGGGAAACCTATACGATTAAAGTGCCGACAGAAAAAAATATTCCAACGACCAAAGTCACAATTAAAACACCAAAGGGCGTCGAAATTGAATCATATGAACCGGTGCCGGGTTGGACCTATTCAGCTGAAAAAGGTTCAGACGGAAAAACCAAGACCTTTACTTTCAAGGCTGATGGAAAAGGCATTTTACCGGGACAGTTCCAGCAGTTTACAATTGTTGCTACAAACCCGAATCGTGAGACCGAAATCGCCTGGGATGCGTACCAATATTACAAAGACGGCAGTATTGTCGAGTGGACGCAGGACAAAAACGGCGACAACCCCCATTCAATTACAAAAATAGTAAAAGGTTCGGACACCGGTCAAGCCCAAACCCATGATACAACAACCAACGACGACAAAACATCCGGCTCTTCATCCAACACCCTGCCGCTCATCTTGTCAATCGTATCGGTTGTGCTATCACTGGTTGCCTTGATCATGGCCTTTCGGAAAAAGTAATAATGTGCGCCGGTCATCGCTCAGGGTGGCAGGCGCTGTTTTCTTCCATGGATTGTAAATGGCAGAAAAGCGGTAAAGCAAAAGTTTCCCGCTATATATCACATATTTAAGTCCCGTTTTCGGTAAAACAAATAAGTGCAGGCGGAAAAGGTGGTAATCAGCAGCAGTACAAGGATCGCGTGAAAGGCTTAGGCGGTCCCCGTTTACAATATCCTGGATTGGCTACCCACTTCCTTAACAGAAACGGCTAATCGGGCAGATTCTGTTTATGTACGTGAGTCGTTCTAAAAAATTGGGAGATAAACGCAAAAATGAGTATTGAAAAACGAACGTTTGTCCTTTATAATAAAACTGAAAAATAAGAAAAGGAGTGCTGCCATTGGAACTTGTAATGGAAAAACATGCCGGTTATCACGTGCATGACCGTTTGTTTAAGGAGCTGATCCAAAACTTTTTTCAGGAGTTTATGGATGCCTTTTTCCCGGATCTTTCAGCGGATCTCGACTACCGCCGGGTGCGGTTTTTGTCGCAGGAACAGTTTACGGACTTTCCGGGCGGTGAGCAAAAACGGGTTGACATCCTCGCCGAAACGAAGGTAAAAGGGAAAGACACCGTGATTCTCATCCATGTTGAGCCGCAGTCGTATTACGAAAAGCCTTTTCCTGAACGCATGTTTCGTTATTACATGATGATCAGTCTCCGGCACCGGAAACCGGTATTGCCGATTGCCGTTTTCAGTTATGAGGAGAAAACAGAGACCCCTGATACGTACACCTTTGCGTTCCACAACATTGAAATTCTTCGTTTTCACTATTTATCCATTCATCTGATGAAACAAAATTGGAGAAATTATATCCGGAGCAACAACCCTGTTGCCGCGGCATTATTAAGCAAAATGGGGTATACAGAAACAGAACGGGTGCAGGTCAAACTGGAGTTTCTGCGGATGCTGGCCCGGATGGAACTCGACCCTGCAAAAATGAGGCTGTTACACGGTTTCTTTGATTATTATTTAAAATTGAACGAAAAAGAGGAGGCGGAAGTAATGGAAAACATTAAAATGCTGGATCCGGACGAAGCAGAGCAAGTATTGAAATTGCCGAATTCCTATTTTGACCGCGGGTATAAGAAGGGGAAAGAGGAAGGCAGAGAAGAAGGAATTGAAATAGGAGTAGAGAAGGGAAGAGAAGAAGGAATTGAAATAGGAGTAGAGAAGGGGAGAGAAGAAGAGAGAAAAGAAATGTTACAAACGATCCCAATTGCCATCAAAATGTTGCAGGAGGGTAGGGAGCTTCAATTAATTGTGGAAAAAACTGGCCTGAGCCAGAGAGAAGTGGAAAAAATAAAACAACAATTGGAGCATTCATAAGATGGAAGTCAGGCTGCCTGGTGTGGATGGAAAAGAAGTTGTTTTAGACTTGCCGAACTATTATTATGACCTCGGGTATGAAAAGGGATTTAAAGAGGGATTTAAAGAAGGATTTAAAGAAGGATTTAAAGAAGGAGTAAAGGAGGGAAGAGAAGAAGAAAGAACACGATTGATTATCAACTTTCTAAAAAATCAAGTGGATGTGAAGGTCATTGCCCAAGCATCCGGCTTGAGTGAAGACGAGATCATGAAAATCAAAAGGTAGATAGAGGGGTAGGAGCAATAGCCCCTTCTTATCACCTGTTTGATTGTAAACCCATAAAAATAAAAACAGATTGGAAAGTGAAGAAATTCGTCTTCTCTGATAGACCCCTGTTACTCAAACTCATTTAAAAAGACCATGGTTTGCGGTTTTTTCAAAGTTCCTAAGGGAATAATTTAAGTAAAAGAATGAGGTGATGACATGGGAAATGCTGAACAAAATAGGGAAGCAGTCTCCAAGCTACGGGAATTAATAAAAGATATTGACACAGCCATGCTGACTACAATGTCGGACAAAGGCCTTGTCGCACGCCCAATGAAGACGCAAGATGTTGAGTTTGATGGAGATTTGTGGTTTTTCACAAAAAAAGATACGGATAAGTTTCATGAAATTTTACACAACCGTGAAGTAAATGTTACCTACGCTGGAAAGTCTTATGTGTCCGTCCGCGGCACTGCCGAGATTGTCGAAGACCCCGCAAAGAAGAAAGAATATTGGAGCGCCGGTTATGAGAAACTCTTGAAAACGAGTTACGATGATCCAAACGTAATATTGCTAAAAGTGAATGTGAAATCTGCCGAGTACTGGGATTCCGGAAACTTCGCGAAGATGGTCATTCATTTCTTTAACAGAGTGGTTGGCAATGAGACCGATGATGACCATTTAAACGAAACTTTGAAATTTAAATAATACAGAAGAGCCGGTTAGTCCGGCTTCCCTGTATCTCTGCTATATAAAATGAACTTAAGTTTTTCGTGCCAAAATCAATGGCGATCACGATTGACATTGATTTTGGTAACATATAGAGAAGTAGTAAATGTTTAGTTCAACTTATATAGTCGGTATTGAAATAGGGACAATCGTCCTCTAAAATAAAACTGAAAAATAAGAAAAGGAGTGCTGCCATTGGAACTTGTAATGGAAAAACATGCCGGTTATCACGTGCATGATCGTTTTTTTAAAGAGCTGATCCAAAACTTTTTTCAGGAGTTTATGGAGGCGTTTTTTCCGGATGTGTCAACGGATCTTGACTACCGCCGGGTGAGGTTTTTGTCGCAGGAACAGTTTACGGACTTTCCGGGCGGTGAGCAAAAACGGGTTGACATCCTTGCCGAAACGAAGGTAAAAGGGAAAGACACGGTGATTCTCATCCATGTAGAGCCGCAGTCGTATTACGAGAAACCTTTTCCTGAACGCATGTTTCGTTATTACATGATGATCAGTCTGCGGCACCGGAAACCGGTATTGCCGATTGCCGTTTTTAGTTACGAGGAGAAAACAGAGACCCCTGATACGTACACCTTTGCGTTCCACAACATTGAAATTCTTCGTTTTCACTATTTATCCATTCATCTGATGAAGCAAAATTGGAGAAATTATATCCGGAGCAACAACCCTGTTGCTGCGGCATTATTAAGCAAAATGGGGTATACAGAAACAGAACGGGTGCAGGTCAAACTGGAGTTTCTGCGGATGCTGGCGCGGATGGAACTCGACCCTGCAAAAATGAGGCTGCTATACGGTTTCTTTGATTATTATTTAAAATTGAACGAAAAAGAGGAGGCGGAAGTAATGGAAAACATTAAAATGCTGGATCCGGACGAAGCAGAGCAAGTATTGAAATTACCGAATTCCTATTTTGATCGCGGGTATAAGAAGGGAAGAGAAGAAGAAAGAGAACGATTGATTATCAATTTACTAAAAAATCGAGTGGATGTAAAAGTCATTGCCCAAGCATCCGGCTTGAGTGAAGACGAGATCATGAAGATCAAAAGGCAGATAGAAGGGGAAAAGCCTTGAATCAGAGTTATGATGAGGCGGAGCAAGTATTGAAATTGCCGAATTCTTACTTTGACCGCGGGTATAAGAAGGGGAAAGAGGAAGGAATTGAAATAGGAGTAGAGAAGGGGAGAGAAGAAGAAAGAGAAGAAGAAAGAGAAGAAGGAAAAAAGGTTAAGAAGATTTATTGTTAACTTGCTAAAAAATCAAGTGGATGTGAAGGTCATTGTCCAGGCATCTGGCTTGAGTGAAGACGAGATCATGAAAATCAAAAGGCAGATAGAAGGGGGAAAGCCTTGAACCCGAGTTATGACGAAGCAGAGCAAGTATTGAAGCTGCCGAATCCCTATTTTGACCGCGGCATAAGAAGGGGGAGAGAAGAAAAAAGAAAAGAATTTTTTGCAAACGATCCCAATTGCCATCAAAATGTTGCAGGAGGGTATGGAGCTTCAATTAATTGTGGAAAAAACTGGCCTGAGCCAGAGAGAAGTGGAAAAAATAAAACAACAATTGGAGCATTCATAAGATGGAAGTCAGGCTGCCTGGTGTGGATGGAAAAGAAGTTGTTTTAGACTTGCCGAACTATTATTATGACCTCGGGTATGAAAAGGGATTTAAAGATGGGTTTAAAGAGGGATTTAAGGAGGGATTTAAAGAATTATTTGAAAAAGGAGTATAAGGAAGGGCAGAAAGGCATTCTTACAAACCATTGTGACCGGGATGCTCAAGAATGGCGTGGAGCCACAATTGATTGTTGACATGAACGAGCTCAGCCACACAGAAGTAGAAAAAAATAAAACAGCGATTGGAACATGCATAAGCTGGAAGTCAGGTATCCGTTAAAAACGGGCTGTTTCTTGCGGGAGGCAGTCCGTTACCTTGCCATGACCGGAGCTTAAGTCCCTAGCACTTTTTCAAATCTGGGCACGCGCTTATAAGCAATCTTTTAAACAAAGAAAATTCCATTGCTGTTTGGAGCTCATTAAAATCACCGTGTATGGATTGAATTTTTTCGCGAGATATATTATACTGTCTGTAACCGGTTACACAGGAAAGGTGAGGCATTTGGCAACGATCAGAGATGTGGCAAGTGAAGCGGGTGTGTCGGTGGCGACGGTATCCCGCGTGCTGAACGGAAAGGGATATGTCAATGAAAATACCCGGAAGGCAGTTGAGGCTGCCATCCGGAAATTAGCGTACAAACCAAACGAAGTGGCCCGTTCACTTTATCACCATCAATCGAAGCTGATCGGTCTTGTTATCCCGGATATTACAAACCCTTTTTTCCCCGAGATTGCCAGGGGCGTGGAGGATTTCTTCCAGGAAGAAGGGTACCATGTCATGATTGGCAATAGTGATGAAAGCCGTGAGAAGGAAGTGAATTATATAGAAGCCTTTTCACAGCATAATGTGATGGGGATTATCAGTACATCAAGCGATGACATCTCACAGTGGGCCGGTTTGGACATTCCTGTTGTATTGCTAGACCGAATTCAGGATGACTTTCCTTCCGTTTGCGCGGATCAGGAAGCTGGGGGAAAATTGGCTGCGCAAATTTTGCTCGAACGGGGAAGCCGCAATATCACACTGATGAGAGGACCGCATCATTTGCGCACTGCCCAGGAAAGGTTTTTGGCGGCGTTAACTGAACTTGGCCGGTCCAGTGCAAGGTTTCAAGTATTGAACACCGCGTTTTCGTATCATCATGCCCTTGAAACAGCAAAGCAGCTGTTTGACTGTTACCCGGATACAGATGGAATCATTGCAGCCAATGATATGGTGGCTGCAGCTGTCTTGCGGGAGGCATTGGCAAGAGGGAAAAAAATTCCCGATGGACTGCAAATCATCGGCTTTGACGATATTCCCATCAGCCAGCTTGTATACCCTGCGCTTTCTACCATTCATCAGCCGGCTTATGAGATGGGAATGGAAGCTGCCAAACTTTTGCTGGAATGCATGCATCAACAGACAAATTTGAAAAAGAAGATCAAACTCTCGATTGCATTTAAAGACAGGGAAACAACAAGAAAGGAAGGCGGATAGAAATGGTGCAAATTACAGTGGTCGGAAGCATCTCAATGGATCTCGTCGTGACAGCTGACAGAAGGCCACAGGCAGGAGAAACCATTTTAGGGCACTCATTTAAGACGGTGCCGGGCGGAAAGGGAGCAAATCAGGCCGTTGCTGCGGCAAGGCTTGGGGCAAAGGTAAACATGGTTGGCTGTGTTGGGGATGATGTGTATGGTCCGGCCTTAATTGAAAATTTGCGTCAAAATCATGTCTCTACACAATATGTGGAACCGGTTACACATTGCAGTTCCGGTACCGCGCATATTACGTTGGCGGAAGGGGACAACAGTATTATTTTTATCAAGGGAGCAAACGATTTTGTTACACCGGATTATGTGGAAAAGGCAAAAGAAGCATTTGAAGGCTCTTCTATTGTCTTAATCCAGCAAGAAATTCCATATGAAACGGTTGAATATGTCGCGAAACTTTGTGAAAAAAAACAGATTCCGCTCTTGTTAAACCCTGCACCGGCACGAAAAATTTCCCCAGCCATTCTTGAAAAAACAGCATACTTGACGCCAAATGAGCATGAGTGCAATTTCCTTTTCAACGGGATAGACAGGTCCGAAGCATTAAAACGGCATCCAAACCAGTTAATCATTACAGAAGGGAAAAACGGGGCAAGATTTTATGACGGAAGAGAAGAGATTGTCGTGCCAAGTTTTCCAGTTGAAACAGTGGATACCACTGGAGCCGGTGATACTTTTAATGCCGCATTTGCAGTAGCCGTTGCAGAAGGGAAAGAAATAAAAGAAGCGCTCCTGTTTGCAAACCGTGCTGCCTCGTTGTCGGTGACAAAATTCGGGGCACAAGGCGGCATGCCCACCCGCGAAGAAGTAGACGGGAGGAAAAGATGATGAAAAAGCACGGAATGTTGAACAGCTCGATTACAAAAGTCTTGGCGGACCTGGGACATACAGATTGGCTTGTGATTGCCGATGCCGGACTGCCGGTTCCTAAAGGCGTTCCGAAAATTGACCTTGCATTAACTCCGGGAACCCCTTCGTTTAAAAGTGTGGTCAAGGCTGTCTGTGATGACATGGTGATAGAAAAAGTCATTGCGGCAGAAGAAGTGAAAGACGGAAACCCGGACCAGCTGGCGTTTTTAAATGAACAGTTTCCGAATTTGATAGCATTCGTTCCACATGAGGATTTTAAAAAAATGATAGAAAAAGCAAAAGCGGTGATCCGTACCGGGGAAATGACGGCTTATTCAAATTGTATTTTACAGGCGGGTGTTTTTTTCTAAGCATGCGACAAAGTAAGGGATGCCAAAAATAAAGGGAGGGAACCCGATGCAAATTGAAATGCATGACATCTATAAATCTTTTGGTGCCAATAAGGTGCTTGAAGGTGTAAATTTTTCGCTGTTGCCCGGCGAGGTCCATGCATTAATGGGGGAAAATGGTGCTGGAAAATCAACTTTAATGAATATTTTAACTGGCCTCCATCAAAAAGATAAAGGCAAAATTATTATTGATGGCAAAGAAACACTTTTTCAAAATCCAAAAGAGGCGGAACAGGCCGGCATTGCATTCATTCATCAGGAATTAAATATTTGGCCGGAAATGACTGTCCTTGAAAATTTATTTATCGGAAGAGAAATAACACGTCCCTTTGGCGTTTTAAAAACGAAGGAAATGAAAGCGCTAGCAAAGGGTGTGTTCGATCGTTTAAACATTTCCTTGCCATTTGACCGGCTGGCCGGTGCCTGTTCGGTGGGGGAACAACAAATGATTGAAATTGCGAAAGCCTTGCTTACAGATGCTGAAGTCATGATTATGGATGAACCAACGGCTGCTTTAACCGACCGTGAGATTCAATCTTTATTCTCTGTCATCGAATCACTGAAAAAGAATCATGTTTCGATCGTCTATATTTCTCACAGAATGGATGAAATTTTTCAAATCAGCGACAGAATTACAGTGATGCGGGATGGTAAAACAGTCGATACAAAACGGACGAAAGATACCGGTTATCAGGAAGTCGTTAAAAAAATGGTGGGCCGTGATTTAGAAGAACAATTTCCACAAAGAACAGCCCGTCAAGGAAATACGATTTTAGAAGTCCGCCATTTTTCCAGCCGGCAAAAATTCAAGGATATCCATTTTTCGGTCCGGTCCGGGGAAATCCTTGGAGTTGCAGGGTTAATGGGGGCAGGCAGAACAGAGATTATGCGCGCATTGTTTGGCATTGATCCCTACGATGCCGGCGAAATTTTTATTGAAGGGAAAAAGGTCCGGATCAAAAATCCAAGTGATGCGGTACAAAAAGGCATTGCTTTTATCACAGAAAACCGGAAAGATGAGGGGCTGATTCTTGACTTTACCATTCGCGACAATATTGCGCTGTCAAACTTGGAAAGCTTTGCTCCAAATGGCGTGATAAAAGCGGCTGACGAAAAATCATTTGTTGACATGATGATTCAGAGGCTGCAAATTAAAACCTCCTCTTCAGAAACAGTTGCCGGAGATCTATCGGGTGGTAACCAACAAAAGGTGGTTCTTGCAAAGTGGGTTGGAACAGCTCCAAAAGTATTGATTCTTGATGAACCGACAAGAGGAATTGATGTAGGCGCAAAACGTGAAATCTACTATTTGATGAATGAATTAACGGAAAGGGGTATGGCCATCATCATGATTTCCTCTGAATTACCGGAAATCCTTGGGATGAGTGACCGGGTTCTTGTTATTCATGAAGGAGAAATTGCCGGCGAATTGGACAAAGCGGAAGCTACACAAGAGAATATCATGTTCTTAGCGACGGGAGGAAAAAAACATGGAACAAGCAACTAAAAGAAGCACGGTTGTTCTGCAAAAACTCGGTCCATTACTTGCTTTTATCTTGTTATTTATTGTTGTTGCCATTTTGAATCCTTCATTTATTGCTCCTTTGAATTTGCTTAATTTATTGCGGCAAGTATCGATTAACGCATTGATCGCATTTGGCATGACTTTTGTGATCTTAACCGGCGGAATCGATTTATCTGTTGGTTCAACACTGGCATTATCCAGTGCCCTCATGGCAGGAATGATTGTTGCAGGCCTGAATCCCATTCTGGCGATCGTTCTTTCAGCCCTCATCGGTGCGCTGTTGGGCGCTGTGAACGGTTTGTTTATTACAAAAGGAAAAGTCGCCCCGTTTATTGCAACATTGGCAACCATGACGATATACCGCGGTTTGACAATGGTATATACAAACGGAAATCCGATTACCGGACTTGGCGATAACTTAGCATTCCAGTTGTTTGGCCGCGGCTATTTCTTAGGCATTCCGGTTCCTGCCATTACGATGGTTATCACATTTTTCATTTTATGGTTTATTTTGCACAAAACTTCTTTTGGCAGAAAAACATATGCAGTGGGCGGAAATGAAAAAGCTGCTCTTGTTTCCGGAATTAAAGTAGACCGGGTGAAGTGGTTAATTTACAGTCTGGCGGGGTTATTGGCAGCACTTGCCGGATCCATCTTAACTTCGCGTCTCAATTCGGCCCAGCCGACAGCAGGCACTTCTTATGAAATGGATGCGATTGCAGCGGTTGTTTTGGGCGGGACAAGCCTGTCAGGCGGCAAAGGAAGAATTTTCGGCACACTGGTCGGTGCACTTATTATTGGTACATTAAACAATGGATTAAACATTCTGGGAGTCTCTTCTTTTTACCAACAGGTCGTAAAAGGGGTCGTCATTTTAATTGCCGTCTTAATTGACCGGAAAAAATCGTAAAGCGGGGTGCAGATAATGAAAAAAATGATGAAAATGATGACTGTATGTTTGCTTATATTATCTTTAGCTGCCTGTTCCATGGAACCGCCGTCATGGGCAAAACCGGGCCATCATAAAGAATTAAAGGATATGAAAATCGGCTTAAGTGTTTCTACTTTGGATAATCCTTTCTTTGTTTCATTGAAAAACGGCGTGCTCCAGGAAGCGAAGGAAAAGGGAATGAAAGTGATTACGGCAGATGCCCAAAATGATTCCGCTAAGCAAATTAATGATATAGAAGATCTTATCCAGCAGGGTGTGGATATTTTACTCATCAATCCAGTAGACTCTGCGGCTGTCTCATCCGCAGTTGAAAGCGCGAACCACATCGGCATTCCGGTGATTACGCTTGACCGGTCTGCAGATAAGGGGAAAGTGGAAACTTTAGTTGCTTCAGATAATGTGAAAGGCGGAAAGATGGCAGCAAACTATATCATAAGCAAGGTTGGGGAAAATGCAAAAGTTGCAGAGTTGCAGGGAACACCCGGTGCATCTGCTTCACGTGAACGGGGACAGGGATTTGACTCCATTGCAGATAAAGAATTAAATATTGTTACGAAACAAACAGCTAATTTTGACCGTACGCAGGGCATGAACGTAATGGAAAATATTTTGCAAGGGCACAAAGACATCCAGGCTGTTTTTGCCCAAAATGATGAAATGGCTTTAGGGGCCATCCAAGCGATTAAAAGTTCAGGAAAAAATATAATTGTGGTGGGATTTGACGGAACGGATGATGGATTAAAAGCTGTTAAACAAGGACAGTTGAGTGCGACAGTTGCCCAACAGCCTGTGCTAATCGGAAAAGAAGCCGTTCAGGCTGCGTCCAAAATATTAAAAGGGAAAAAAGTCAAAAGCCGTATTGCTGTGCCGTTAAAATTGGTAAAGGAAAAATAAGTTTGTCCTGCTGAACGGACTGGATCTCCTTGCGTATCTGGTTCGTTCAGCAGGATTATTTAACGGCTTTCCGAAAGAAGTCTCCCATCCTCAAGGAATGTGAAGGTGCGAATCGCACCAATGAGTAGGTGGAAGATGAATTTCGGTTGGCTTTAGCCAAAGTTATTTTTCCAATCCTTTTCTCAACAATTCTAAGATTGCGGCTGTTCTAGTTGGAATCCCATTTTCTTTTTGATATTGCTCCAATTTTTCTAATATCGTCTTAGGCATACGAATTTCTACACGTTCTTTCTCTTCTCTCATGATTATCACCTCATATTGATTGTACGGATTTTTTACGATATAATCAATATATACGAAATTTTTCCGCACAAAGTGAGGTGAATTGATATGGCCAAGCAAAACAAAGCTTTCAAGTTTCGTTTGTTACCAAACAAAGAACAATCCGCATTATTAGCTAAGACATTTGGTTGTGTTCGCTTTGTCTACAATAAGATGTTAGCTGAACGCAAAGAAACGTATGAAAAGTTCAAGGATGATAAAGAATTGCTTAAAAAGCAAAAGTTTCCGACTCCTGCAAAATATAAAAGTGAATTTCCATTCCTAAAAGAAGTGGATTCTTTAGCTTTGGCAAATGCACAAATGAACTTACAGACTGCTTATAAGAATTTCTTTGAAGGAAATGCGGATTTTCCAAAGTTCAAAAATCGTAAAGCAAAACAATCCTATACAACTAATATGGTCAACGGAAATATTAAGCTAGAAAATGGTCATATCAAACTGCCAAAAATCAAAAAGCCAATAAAAATGAAACAGCATAGAGAGATACCTGCTGATTATAAAATCAAATCTTGCACTATTTCTAAAACAAAGACAGGCAAGTACTACATTTCAATTTTGACAGAATATGAGAAAGATATTCGTCCAGTTAAAATACAGAAAGTTGTTGGTTTGGATTTTGCTATGGATGGTCTATATGTCGAGAGTGAACAGGGTAAGAAAGCCAATTACCCACGTTACTATCGGCAAGCCTTAGATAAATTAGCAAAAGCACAACGAATTCTTTCTCGAAGAAAGAAAGGTTCTGCACGTTGGAACAAGCAACGACTAGTAGTGGCTAAGTTACATGAGAAAGTGGCGAACCAACGCATGAATTTTCTTCATCATAAGTCAAAAGAATTAGCTTCTAACTTTGATGCTGTCGTGATTGAGGACTTGAACATGAAAGGGATGTCTCAAGCCCTTCACTTTGGGAAAAGCGTTCACGACAACGGTTGGGGGATGTTCACTACTTTCTTAGCGTATAAGCTAAAAGAACAAGGGAAACAACTTGTGAAAATTGATAAGTGGTTTCCCTCCACTAAGAAGTGTTCATGTTGCGGCAAGGAAAAAGAAATGCCATTATCTGAACGTGTATATAAATGTTCTTGCGGCTTTGTATTAGATCGCGATCACAATTCAGCAATCAATATCAAAAATGAGGGATTACGCTTATTAGCGTTATCATAAGTAACAAAACTCTTGGAACAAGAGGGTTAGCTCGGTCAGTTTTCGTTGGCTAGTAAAAGCAACGATAAGTCGAGAAGCCCCCACTTCAATCAAACCGTAAGGTTGATAAGTGGAGGGTAGTTCACTCTTTGTCAAATATTCTGCTGTAAAATTTTTGATCTACATCCTTTGGCACTTGATTCTATTTTCCATTTACATAATTTACAAAGCCGCAGAGTCAGAGACAAATGAATATTTAGGTGATAGAGTCTGGCCTTTATATCGCACCTGGAATGAGATGGGCGATAGCCAGACTAAAACAGCATCCTAATAAGAGGGTACTGTTTTGATGTTTAGATAGTTTACCAATTGGGATGAAGGTTACTATTTTTTGAGTTTGGCCGGGAAATGTCTTTCATTAGGGTGATAAAAGACAAAATGTTTTGAATCCACGCGTGAAATGTCCTTCATCCGTGTAATGAAAGACAAAATGCTTTCCTCATATTGATTGTACGGATTTTTTACGATATAATCAATATATACGAAATTTTTCCGCACAAAGTGAGGTGAATTGATATGGCCAAGCAAAACAAAGCTTTCAAGTTTCGTTTGTTACCAAACAAAGAACAATCCGCATTATTAGCTAAGACATTTGGTTGTGTTCGCTTTGTCTACAATAAGATGTTAGCTGAACGCAAAGAAACGTATGAAAAGTTCAAGGATGATAAAGAATTGCTTAAAAAGCAAAAGTTTCCGACTCCTGCAAAATATAAAAGTGAATTTCCATTCCTAAAAGAAGTGGATTCTTTAGCTTTGGCAAATGCACAAATGAACTTACAGACTGCTTATAAGAATTTCTTTGAAGGAAATACGGATTTTCCAAAGTTCAAAAATCGTAAAGCAAAACAATCCTATACAACTAACTTAGTCAATGGAAACATCGAATGGAAAGATGGTCATATCAAGTTGCCTAAACTAAAGCTTGTAAAAATCAAACAGCATAGAGAAATTCCTGCTGATTATAAATTGAAATCCTGTACCATTTCCAGAACAAAGTCAGGAAAATACTATGTTTCCGTACTAACAGAATACGAAAAAGATATACAGCCTAAAACAATAGAAAATGTCATTGGGCTAGATTTTGCTATGGCTGAATTATACGTGAGTAGCGAGAATGAGAAAGCCAATTATCCTCGTTATTATCGTGTGATGTCAGAAAAATTAGCAAAAGCCGGGCGCATTCTGTCCAAACGCAAGAAAGGTTCTGCACGTTGGAACAAGCAACGACTAGTAGTGGCTAAGTTACATGAGAAAGTGGCGAACCAACGCATGAATTTTCTTCATCATAAGTCAAAAGAATTAGCTTCTAACTTTGATGCTGTCGTGATTGAGGACTTGAACATGAAAGGGATGTCTCAAGCGCTTCACTTTGGGAAAAGCGTTCACGACAACGGTTGGGGTATGTTCACTACTTTCTTAGCGTATAAGCTAAAAGAACAAGGGAAACAACTTGTGAAAATTGATAAGTGGTTTCCCTCCACTAAGAAGTGTTCTTGTTGTGGCAAGGAAAAAGAAATGCCATTATCTGAACGTGTATATAAATGTTCTTGCGGCTTTGTATTAGATCGCGATCACAATTCAGCAATCAATATCAAAAATGAGGGATTACGCTTATTAGCGTTATCATAAGTAACAAAACTCTTGGAACAAGAGGGTTAGCTCGGTCAGTTTTCGTTGGCTAGTAAAAGCAACGATAAGTCGAGAAGCCCCCACTTCAATCAAACCGTAAGGTTGATAAGTGGTGGGTAGTTCACTGGGGTGAAATGATGAAAAATCCAGTCTTTTTATTAGCGCCGGATTCGTTTAAAGAGAGCATGACGGCAAAAGAGGTATGTGCCGCAATGGAAGCAGGGATTAAAAAAGCGATCCCGGATGCTGTTTGCATTCAGGTTCCAATGGCGGACGGCGGGGAAGGAACGGTTCAATCGCTGGTGGATGCAACAGGCGGAACGATTTACCAGCAAACCGTCACAGGGCCGCTCGGACATCCGGTCACAGCCTGTTACGGGATTCTCGGAGACGGGGAAACGGCAGTAATTGAAATGGCATCTGCAAGCGGCATCCATTTGGTCACAAAAGAAACGAAAAATCCGTTGGTTACCACAACCTATGGTACCGGAGAACTGATTAAAGCCTGTCTGGACAAAAAAGTAAAACAGATTCTGATCGGCATTGGCGGCAGTGCCACAAACGACGGGGGCGCCGGGATGGCACAGGCGCTCGGTGTAAAATTTTTAGATGAAAGGGGCGGGATGCTTCCTTTTGGCGGCGGTGCACTCGGGGATTTGGCGGAAATTGATTTGGCCGGCCTTGATCCGCGCTTGAAAGAGGTGCAAATTTTTGTCGCATCGGATGTTACCAATCCTTTATGCGGGGAAAACGGCGCTTCTCATGTATTCGGGCCGCAAAAAGGCGCGACGAAAGAAATGGTTGCGCTCTTGGATACCAACCTTTCGCATTATGCCGCCATCATCAAAGAACAGCTTGGCAAAGATGTTGCTGAGGTCCCAGGGGCAGGGGCTGCAGGCGGCCTCGGTGCCGGTCTGATGGTGTTCACGGATGCCGTGTTAAAAAGCGGCATCGAGCTTGTCGTGGAATACACCGGATTGGAGCAAAAAGTAAAAGATGCTGATATCGTTTTGACCGGCGAAGGCAGCATCGATTTCCAGACGCAGTTCGGGAAGACCCCTTATGGCGTGGCCAGGGCAGCAAAAAAACATGGGAAACCCGTAATTGCCGTTGCCGGTTATGTCGGGGAACAAATTGATGTTTTATATGAAAAAGGCATTGATGCGATCTTTGGCATCCTGCCCCGCCCGATGGCGCTTGAAGACGCTTTGCAAACGGGTGCTGCCAATATTGAGAGAACATGCGAAAATATCGCGCGGCTTTTGGTGCTAGCGAAACAGTAGAGGGCGTATCATATTTTCACGAAACGGCAGCAAGCCGTTAACTGTGATTAGATGCCCATGCCGCAGTGAATACGGCACCACCAGAAAAACGAAAATCAGCCGGCGTATATTTTCAGGATAGACGCCCTGGTGATGCAAACCAATGGATGCCGTTAAAAATTCCGGTACAGGACGTTAGCCATTTGCGCAAGCTAAACCGCCATACAAAGCCGCAAACGAGCGCAGACCGCAAAAAGGCTGCGCTTTTCACCTGCGTAGCAACCGGTATGCCAGTTCGAACAGATCAAACAGCTGAAATGGATTTTTTTCTATCAACTCTTTAAAATTTTTATGGAAGAATGTTTGTCTGACTGGATTAAAATAAAAGTCCGCTTTTTATGGAATTTTATCTTATTTTAACGCGATATCCATGAGGTGTAAGCGTATTAATTGCTATTTATATATAACAATTTTACTATAAAAATAGGATATTTATGATAAACGATATTCAATTAAAAATTTGGCAAGGGGAGTGGAAAAAATGAAAGCAGCAGTATGGCACGGAGAAAAAGATATTCGTGTAGAAGATGTTGAATTGCGCCCGTTAAAAGAGAATGAAGTGAAAGTAAAAGTAGCATGGGCCGGGATTTGCGGCAGTGACTTGCATGAATACCAGGAAGGGCCGGTATTTATTCCTGTTGGCGAAGAAAATGAATTTACCGGTGAAAAAGCGCCGCTCACGATGGGGCATGAATTTGCCGGTGTGATTGAAGAAGTCGGATCAAAAGTTACCAAGTATAAAGCAGGCGACAGGGTTGTTATTAACCCGACGATTACCCGCGGAATCAAACCGGATGAATTCGATCGTTATGACGGCTACGCTTTTATTGGATTACATAGCAATGGCGGATTTGCGGCATACGCCAACATTCCAGAAAATAATATTTACCGCGTGCCGGATTCCTTGTCTTTGGAGGAAGCTGCATTAGTTGAGCCTAGCGCGGTTGCTGTACAGGCTGTGAAAGATAGTGGTTTAAGATTTGGCGATACGGTTGCGATTTTTGGTGCAGGCCCGATCGGATTATTGACCATTGTTGCAGCACGTGCGGCAGGTGCAAGCCGGATTGTCGTGGCGGATTTGTCGCAACCTCGTCTGAACCTGGCGAAAAAAGCAGGCGCGACCGACATTATTAATTCCGGGGAAAAAGATGCCGTCCAAACCATCCGTGATCTTGTTCCGGGCGGCGTAGATGTATCCTTTGAAGTGGCCGGCGTTGCTCCGACTTTCAAACAAGCACTTGATGCAACGAAAGCACGCGGGATTGTCGATGTCATTTCTATCTTTGCACGCCCGATAGAATGGAACCCGATGCAGTTAACGAATACAGGTGTTAGCGTTACAGCATCGATTGTTTACACGAAGAAAACATTCCAACAAACGATTAACCTGATTGCATCCGGCCAATTGAAACCGCAAGACGTCGTTACCAGCCATATCCAATTGGAAGAAATCGTTGAAAAAGGCTTCGAAGCTTTGACAAAAGACAAATCCCAGGCGAAAATTTTGGTTAAATTGAGCGGGGAGAAATAAACCTTTTAAGAAGAGGCCGCCCCGGGCTGATTCCGGGCCGGCCTCTTTTCTTTGCAAGAGGAAATCACAACCTTTTTGCGGGGCGCATAGGCTAATGTGGAAAACCGTTAATTATCCAAACAGAGGAGTGGCGGGATATGGCTAGAAAAGTGTTACATTATTTTGCAGGCGGCAATACCGGGAAAGGGTTTGCGCATTATTTGGATTCAAGTTTGCAGGGTTTGGATCGCGTGTTTATTTTAAATGGCAGGACAGGGAAATCATACATCATGGAAAAACTGGCGGAAGCGTGGAAGCAAAAAGGTTATGATCTTGAACTGATTCATTGCCCGTCTGCCCCTGATTCGCTGGATGGCCTGATGATTCCAGGATTAAAAACAGGAGTGGTGGATGGGAATGCGCCGTATGCGATTGAACCGAAAGCAAATGGATCGGTTATGATCCTGGAGGACGCATTGGACGCCAAATATGAAAAAGAGGTATTACAGCTGAATCGCCGTATACAGGAAGCCTATCAATCTGCGTACAAATCGTTTGCGGAAAGTTTGCGCCATCATGATGACTTGGAGGCCATTTACTTAAAAGAAATGGATTTTGAAAAGGCAGGCCAGGTGACACAGCAGCTGATTGAAAAGCTATTTGGCGGGAAAACCGGGGGCGGGAGCGCAACGGTATACCACCGTTTTCTCGGGGCAGCCACACCAAACGGAGCAGTTGACTTTATCCCAAATCTGACGGAGGGGCTATCGAAACGCTATTTTATAAAGGGGCGGGCCGGAACCGGCAAATCCACAATGCTGAAAAAAATTGCGGCCAAAGCGTCAGAAAAAGGATTCACGACTGAGATTTACCATTGCGGATTTGATCCAAACAGCCTTGATATGGTCATCGTCAGGGAACTCGGGTTTTGCATTTTTGACAGCACCGATCCGCACGAATATTTCCCTGAGCGAAATGGGGACGAAGTGATAGATATGTACGCGGCTGCGGTGACGCCGGGTACGGATGAAAAATACGCAAACGAAATTCAAGCTGCCCATAAGCGGTACAAAGACAAAATGAAAGAAGGGACCGCCTGGCTGCACGAGGCAAAAGTGCTGAACGATAAACTGGAAATGTACTATGATGAGGCACTGGACTTCGCAAAAGCGGACCAGATCTATCTCAAGATCAATCAAGGTATCCAGGAAGCTGAACGCCTGCAAACGCAATCGTGATAAAATGGGATGCCGCCGGGAAATGCGGCATTTTTTTGAGGAAATGTAAGGCATTGCGGGGTTTTTCGGGAAGGCTCGTGTTTTTCAAAGTAGATTCTCATGCCCAGTGAACGCGGCACCAGCAGAAGAATGAAAATCAGCCTGTGCAATTTTCCAGGATAGTAAGGAAAGGCATCACGCGATTCCCCAGGTACCGATTTGCCTCCATAAGGCAACACATGATTCCCCACGGGGCTATCGTCTTGTTGAAAAACATTACGGTTTCCCGGTTTCCAGCGTAAAAGGGAAAAAGAAAGACCCGAATCGTTTTCCGGAGACGCTCCCCCTTTCGTATTGAAATCCAAAACACACTATGGTAGGATACTATATGTAGTTAGTTGTCTCGGAAATCAATACTAAATATAGTATTTTGGGTGAGGGTGGCAGATCTGTCTGAAAGGGAATCCAGTTTAAATCCGGGCTGCCTACAAAACTGTTCGGCTGTATTGCCCATCAGAAGGGCCAGAAGCACAAGCCAGGCCTGCCATAACTTGATGTTTCGGAGGGCGGAATTTTTGCCGTTTTGGCCGCCGTTTATTCCGCGATTGAACGGGTTGGTCGGGCAAGGATGTTGCGGAAATTTTAAGCCGCTACGCCGCAGCCTTTTTTCATTGAAAATGCATGATGTGCCACCTATTTTTTCTTGCCCAAAACCGGTGCGTTAGAAAGGAGAACCAGTAAAATGATGACAAAAAATGAACAAGAAACCAGTGGCGGTTTTCCCCTGCATGCCTTAAATGAGATTGTGTTTTCCCATAATCATGATTTAATGCAAGAAAATGCAAATATGGATGGCTCTTCACCAATGGGGCAAATGTCAAAAATCTCTTCTGAAGTCAGCAAAAGTTATGCAAAGCAAATGTTGCTTAGCAAAGAGGTCGTAAAGGCGATTGATGACAATTTTATTTACCCCCATGACCTTGATTTTATGGTAACGGGTACGACCACATGTTGCCAGATTCCGCTGGGCGGGGTATTAAAGGGCGGATTTAATACCGGACATGGGTGTATGCGTGAACCGAAAGACATTGGCAGCGCGATGGCTTTAGCAGCGATTATTTTCCAAGCCAATCAAAATATGCAGCATGGCGGGCAAAGTTTTCCGATGTTTGATTATGATCTTGCTCCTTACATAGAGAAAACCTTCCATAAAAATAGAAAACGTTTGAAAACCTATGCCACCAGCTATACAGACGAAGAGCTTGAGGCATTAGCCTGGGAAGAAACCGACCGGGATGCGTACCAGGCATGTGAAGCTTTTATCCATAATTGCAATTCGATGCATTCCCGCGGGGGAGGGCAGGTCCCGTTTGTATCTATTAATTACGGTACCGATACGTCCAAAGCCGGGCGATTGCTCGTAAAAAATATGTTGTTGGCAACGAAAGCCGGGCTCGGGAAAGGGGAGACACCGATTTTTCCCATTCAAATTTTTAAAATGAAAAAAGGGATCAATTTTGAACCCGGGGAACCAAATTATGACTTATACCAATTAGCACTTGAAACGACGGCAAAACGTTTATTTCCGAACTTTAGCTTTATAGATTCCACGTTTAATCGTCCCTATTATGACGGCACGCCGGAATCAGAAATTGCGTATATGGGCTGCCGCACCCGTGTGATGGCAAACCGCCATGGAAAAGAAAATAGTATCCGCCGCGGGAATTTGTCCTTTACTTCTATTAATCTTGTAAAAATAGCGCTGATTGCTAAAAATAAATGTGAATTTTTTAACATACTAGATCGTTATCTTCACCTTGCCATTCAACAATTGTTAGAACGGTTTCATTTCCAGGCAAAAAAGCAGGCGAAACATTTTCCTTTTTTGTACGGGGAAAATATTTGGCAGGATAGCGAAAATTTAAACCCGGATGATGAAGTAGGAGAAGTATTAAAACATGGCACATTAAGTGTTGGTTTTATTGGGCTGGCTGAAGCACTGGTTGCACTGACAGGCAAACATCATGGGGAGTCTAATGATTCTTATCAATTAGGGTATCGTATCATTCAGCATATGCGGGAGAAAGTGGACAAAGCAAGTGAGACTTATGATTTAAACTTTTCCTTAATTGCAACGCCGGCAGAAGGGTTATCAGGGAAGTTTACGCGAAATGACCAAAAAGAGTTTGGAAAAATTCCCGGGGTGACGGACCGGTCCTATTATACGAACTCATTCCATATTCCGGTTTATTATCAAATCAAGGCGATTGATAAAATAAAAATTGAAGGTTCTTTTCATAAATTATGTAATGGCGGCCACATCACTTATATTGAGTGTGATGGGGATGTTTCAAAAAATGTCCGTGCTTTGGATCGATTGGTAAAAGCCATGGCGCAATATGATATTGGCTATGGTGCCATCAATCATCCCGTCGACCAGTGCGGCGTCTGCGGTTATTCGGGAATCATTGATAATGAGTGCCCGGTTTGCCATAATGCCGATGAAGGTAGGATTGGGCGCATTAGACGAATAACCGGTTACCTGGTTGGCGATATGAAAAGGTGGAATTCAGCCAAACGTGCAGAAGAGAGCGAAAGGGTGAAACATCAATGAGGGTCATGAATATCATCCACGATTCGGTTGTTGACGGTGAAGGTTTGCGAACCGTGATCTTTTTTGCAGGCTGTCCGCACTTTTGCAAGGGATGCCATAATCCGCGGAGTTGGAATATCCATAATGGGACAGAGATGCCGGTTGAAGATGTCGTTGCAGAAGTGGCCGGCAATCCATTAACAGATGTAACCTTTTCCGGCGGTGAACCCTTTTTTCAAGCGCAAGAAGTGTGCGAAGTGGCAAAACGATTAAAAGCACTGGGGAAAAACATTTGGGTTTACTCAGGCTATACATTTGAACAATTAATCGCTTCCGATGATCCCTGTAAACGGGAATTGCTGCGATATTGTGATGTGCTCGTTGATGGCCCGTTCCTATTGGCAGAGCGGGATTTAACCTTATCATTCCGCGGGAGCAGAAACCAGCGGATCATTGATTTAACAACAAAGCGGGGAATGGAAAGATCATTTTAATCAAAGGCAAAAGTGGAGAGATGGTTGCCCATCTCTCCGCTTTTGCCGGTGTATAATCTAGCTTGTTCGGATGAATCATAGGATGGAAGATTTCTTTATAAACTATATCATCCGTTATCTTCTTCATCATTTTTCGCGGCGCATCTTTAGCAAGGCTGGTCGCGCTGCGGATGCGGGATTTTCCGAATACAGATGCTTGGTTGACCAACTTGGCAAACGGGTTCAGAGTACATGAACGACAACCTGTATTTTATTGAGAAGCGGGTTGGCTTCATTTCTCACTTTATCCTGCAACTGTTGAACAATTTGCTTGGCTGGTCGGCATGATGAAAAGGCCCGATTTCCCCCTGAAAGCAGCCCCTATATGATCAAGGTAAAACTGATCATTTCCAAATATGCTTCCCATACAATGGAGAACTACCTTGCCCTGTCATGATCACTGAACCGGTTTAGGAAAGCGGAGTAGTAGTTTAAAGACGCCTAAATGTCAGGTATAATAGATTGTGAAGATTTTCAATTCGCACTTAATTGGGATGGCAAAGGAGTGAAAATTGGCAGTTTCCGTATTTTGCGTACGATTCATTTATCATTGGAGGGAGGGCATCAGATGAAAAAATTTTTTGCTTTTCAAGTTATGATTGGCTTGATTTTAGGGGCCATAATAGGGGCAATTTTCCCTGATTTCGGGACGAAGTTGAGGCCGGTCGGGGATATGTTTATTCACCTGATCAAAATGATTGTCATTCCGATTGTGTTTACAACAATTGTCGTGGGGGCTTCCGGCGGAAACGGGAATATGAAAAAGATGGGTTCGTTGGGGCTGAAGACGGTCATTTGGTTTGAGCTGGTTACGACGCTTATTTTGGGCATCGGCCTGCTGCTTGTGAATCTCTTAAAACCCGGTGTTGGAGTGGATTTATCGCATCTGGCCAAAACAGATATTTCACAAGTAAAAGCAAACGCGTCCACAGTGGTTGATTTTAAAACGATGATTGTCAACATCATTCCAAACAATATTGTGAATGCAATGGACCAAAATAATTTACTGGCTGTTATTTTCTTTGCCATTCTATTCGGGGTGGCAGCCGGTGCAATCGGGAAAGCAGCCGAGCCGGCATTGAAATTTATGGAATCGGTTTCGAAGGTGATGTTTAAATTGACACAGATGGTCATGGTTACCGCGCCGATCGGTGTTTTTGCCCTGATGGCGTCTTCCGTCGGCCAGTTTGGCATCAGTCTTTTCATTCCGATGGCCAAACTGATCGGGGTTGTCTATCTTGGACTGGCCATCGTCATATTCGGCCTGTTCCCGCTGATTGCCTGGATGTTCAAAATTCCTTATTTTAAAGTATTCCGGATGGTTTGGGACTTATTTCTGATCACTTTTTCAACGACAAGCACAGAAACAGTCCTTCCGCAGCTTATGGAGCGGATGGAAAAATTCGGATGTTCCAAACGTGTTGTCTCGTTCGTTATTCCTGCCGGGCTATCGTTAAATTGCGACGGCTCCACATTGTACCTGTCAGTTGCTTCTATTTTTATTGCCCAGGCATTCGGTATACCGATGAGCCTTGAACAGCAGCTGATTGTCATGGCGGTTTTGATCGCGACTTCAAAAGGCATTGCAGCTGTTCCAATGGGTTCCCTCGTTGTGCTTCTGGCTACGGCAACAGCCGTCGGACTGCCTGCTGAAGGTGTGGCTATTATTGCCGGGATTGACCGGGTGCTGGATATGGCACGCACGGCTTGCAATACACCGGGCCACTGCCTTGCCAGTATTGTTGTTTCCAAATGGGAAAAAGAGTTCCATCCAAATGAAGCATTCGCTGCCCGCCCGGAAACACAATCGGTTCGCCAGTCATAAGCGGGAATGGGGCATATGATGTCCCAAAAACCCCTCTATTTGGCTCATGCACTGATGATCCTGAATTTCATGAAACGCTTGTGTGAATAGTGGCTCAAATGAATGATCCTAAACAGCCAACTGTATCATGCTTACAAGGGGCTCCCATCAGCCGTTTCACGACTTTTGGGACAGCCCCTTTTTGGGATCGCAAACGTTTTAAAAAACATTCCTGTTTGAAAGGGAATACAAAAATTTCCATTTGCCGCTGTGAAGTATTATAATGGGGAAGAACTTCAAACCAAGGAGGAAAAAGAATGGTTGAACAGACAACACAAGAGAAAATTAACAGCGTTTTATGGCAAGCTGCCGATACGTTTAGAGGAAAAATCGATTCATCAACTTATAAAGATTACATATTAACCATGTTGTTCATTAAATATCTGAGTGATACGTATAAAGAGAAATTAGAAGAATATACAAAGCGCTATAATGGAGATGAACAACGCATTCAACGTGCACTATCGAGAGAACGTTTTGTATTGGACGAAACATCAACATTCGATTATTTATATAGCAAAAGAAATGATCCGGAAATTGGAGAGATTATCAACAAAGCATTGGAAAGAATTGAAAATGAAAACGCGGGGAAACTTCGTGGCGTTTTCCGCAATATTGATTTTAATTCAGAGGCGATTCTAGGGAAAGCAAAAGAGCGGAATGCCATGCTCCGTTCATTATTAGAGGATTTTAATCAATTATCTCTAAGACCGTCGCAATTAGGAAATGAAGATATTGTAGGAAATGCTTATCAATATATGATCGGGCTTTTTGCCTCAGATGCGGGGAAAAAGGGTGGAGAGTTTTACACGCCAGCCGAAGTTTCAGAACTTTTGGCACGATTAGTAAAACCGCAAGAAAACGATCGCATTTATGACCCGACATGTGGTTCAGGTTCATTACTGATTAAGGTTGCAAAACAAGTGCCAAGCAAAAAAGTGGCGATTTACGGTCAGGAACGGAATGGTGCAACACACTCATTAGCGTTAATGAATATGTATTTGCATGGCATTGATGATGCAAAAATTGAATGGGGAGATACATTAGCGAATCCACTGCACTTGGAAGATGGCAAGTTAATGAAGTTCCAAGTCATTGTAGCGAATCCCCCATTTTCATTAGACAAATGGGCCATGGGATTTGCCGGTGAAGGAAACACAGATAAAAAATTTAAAATGGAAGCAAGTCTTGACCCATATAGAAGATTTGAATGGGGCGTTCCGCCAAGTTCAAAAGGGGACTATGCGTTCGTTCAACATATGCTGTATTCATTAGCGGAAAACGGAAGAATGGCGACGATCCTGCCTCATGGTGTTCTTTTCAGAGGAGCGAGTGAAGCGAAAATTCGTAAGCAAATTATTGAGTTGAATTTGCTGGATGCTGTCATCGGGCTTCCGGAAGGTTTATTCTACGGTACCGGAATCCCAGCTTGTATCATGGTATTTCGAAAAGACCGTACACGAAAAGACGTGCTATTTATTGATGCTTCTGGTGAAGAACATTATGAAAAAGGCAAAAACCAAAACAAATTAAGAGAACAAGATATCGAAAAAATTGTAGAAACATATGAAAAACGGGAAACGATTGATAAATACTCTTATGTTGCCACTATTGATGAGATTCGGGAAAACGACTATAACTTAAACATCCCACGTTACGTCGATACATTCGAAGAAGAAGAACCGGTTGATATGGAAGCGGTGAAAGAAAATATCGCCAATATTAAGAAAGAGCTTAAAGAAGTAGAAGCACAAATGGAAAAGTATTTGAAAGAGTTGGGATTGTAGGTGGTATGCAAATGAGTGTTGGCAAGATATTATCCAGAAATGAAAATAAAATTGGTAAAATTACATTTCCCAATGATTGGTCTATATATAAATTGAGTGATATTTTAAAACTTGTAAAACGACCTATCAAAATGGAAGATCAAAAATTTTATAATTTGGTTACAATTAAAAGAAGATTTGGTGGAATGGTTAAACGAGAAAGGCTTCGAGGAAATCAAATACAAGTAAAGAGTCAATTTTCCGTTAAATCAGGAGACTTTGTAATCTCTAAAAGACAAATTTCTCATGGAGCATGTGCAATTGTACCTGAAAAATTGGATGGTTCTATTGTATCAAACGAATATAACATATTAAGAAATAAAGAAAATTTGGATTTGGAGTTTTTTAATTGGTACGTTCAACTTCCTTTTATGCAAAGGTACTTCTACCTTTCGAGTGACGGAGTTCATATCGAAAAATTGTTATTTAAACTTGAAGATTGGCTACAGCGAAAAGTATGTATACCAGAAGTAAAGGAACAAAAGAAAATAGCTAAAATTATTTCAACTTGGGACAAGGCAATTGAGCTAAAGGAAAAGCTAATCGAGCAGAAAAAAAAGCAGAAAAAAGGGTTAATGCAGAAGTTGTTGACGGGTGAAGTGAGATTGCCTGGATTTTATGGAGAGTGGGAGAAAGTAAGTTTTAGTGATATTTTTATAAAAACTAAAGTAAAGAAACATCAAATAAAAACTAATGAATATCTTGAATCTGGGAAATATCCTGTTGTAGATCAAGGTCAGAAAAAAGTAACTGCGTATTCTAATGATGAAGAAAAAGTATTTGAGGTTCCAGAAACAGGGGTAATAGTTTTTGGTGATCATACTAGAGAAATTAAATTTATTGACTTTGACTTTATAATTGGTGCAGATGGAACACAGGTTTTAATGACAAAAGATGATTATGATGTAAGATTTTATTATTACCATTTACTTATTCAGAAGATACCTAATACAGGTTATAATAGACATTTTAAATTTTTGAAGGAAATGATATTTAACAAACCTTCATTAAAAGAACAAAAGGCAATTTCAAATTTGCTTAGTACAATTGATAAAGAATTAGATTTATTGAATGCTGAACTAAGTGCTTTAAATGAACAGAAAAAAGGCCTTATGCAATTACTTCTTACGGGAAAAGTCCGAGTAAAGGTATAACCCCCTTTACTCTTCCCTTTATTTTTTCAACAGGAGGCGTGAGGATGTCAAGGGAGAAGAGTTATGATGAACGCTATATAAGCCAGGTTCCGGCCATTGAGGTGTTGCAGAAACTAGGATATCAATACCTATCGCCGGAAGAAGCGGAAAGAATACGAGGAAATCTACATCATGTATTGTTGACAACCGTTTTAGAGGAAAAGCTAAAAGAATTGAATTCTTATGAGTATCAAGGTCAAATTTATAACTTTAGTGAATCCAATATTCGCCAAGCCATTCGTGATTTAGATGAGCCGCTGACCAATGGATTGGTGAAAACAAATGAAGTGATTTATGAGACCATCATGAACGGGAGAAGCTATACGGAGTTTTTGCCGGATGGATCAAAAAAATCTTTTACCATTCAATATATCGACTGGAATAACATCGAAAATAATGTGTTTCATGTGGTGGAAGAATTTGAAGTAGAGCGCATGGATGGGCGTGGAACTGTACGACCGGATATTGTGCTGTTTGTGAACGGGATTCCTTTTGCGGTCATTGAATGTAAAAAAGCGTCGATTTCTATGAATCAAGGAATCAGTCAAATGATTCGCAATCAGGGGAAAGATTACGCCCCACAATTATTTAAGTTTATTCAAATTGTGATGTCCACGAATAAAAATGAAACCAAATACGCAACATGCAATACTCCGAAAAAGTTTTGGTCTGTTTGGAAAGAAGAAAAAGAGGAATGGCTGCAGAACTGGCTGGATAAAACAATGGAAGGCAGACTGCCAACCATGCAAGATAAGAACATCATTTCACTGTTTCACCCCGAGCGTTTGTTAGAGTTAACCCAGTTCTTTACCTTATTTGATAAAGACGTGAAAAAAGTAGCCCGTTATCAACAATACTTTGCCATTAAAGAAATTATAAAAACGATTGAAGAACGAGATGAAAACGGCAATCGTCAAAGCGGCGTGATTTGGCACACACAAGGTTCAGGTAAATCACTAACGATGGTGATGTTGGCCAAGTATATTTTATCTGAGCTGCGAGGTTACAATCCGAAAGTCATTGTTGTAACAGACCGGGTTGAATTGGATAAACAAATACATAAAACATTCAGCCATACAAGATTAAAAGCAAGTCGTGCAATTTCTGGAAGCCATTTGGTAGATTTAATAAATGATAACCATTCTGATATTGTTACGACCTTAGTTCATAAGTTTGGTACGGCGTCTTCCAAACAAAAGCCAATTGAATCAAGGGATATCTTTGTTTTAGTGGATGAATCACATCGTACACAATATGGCGAGCTTCATCTAAAAATGAAGAAAGTATTCCCGAATGCTTGTTATCTCGGCTTTACGGGGACACCATTAATGAAAAAAGAAAAGAACACATTGATCAAATTCGGCAAACTCATTCATAAATACACAATTGCCGATGGTGTTCGGGATAAAGCGATCGTTCCCCTTTTATATGAAGGAAAAATGGTGGAACAATCGGTGAATCAAAAGGCGATCGATCATCGTTTAGAAATGATTACACGCAATTTGAATGACAAGCAAAAAGAGGAAGTAAAGCAAAGATGGAGTAAATATGAAAAACTTGCTTCTTCGGAACAGAGAATTTATTTAATTGCGGAAGATATTAACAAACATTTTGTAGAAAACTATAAAACACAGGGAAGCCAATTCAAAGCGATGTTGGCCACCAATAGTAAAATTGAAGCGATCCGCTATCTTGAGGCTTTCGAGGAACTTAGTGATTTGAATTGTGCCGTTGTCATATCCCCTCCTGATCAACGGGAAGGACATGAAGCAGTCGATCAGGAATCGAAAGACAAAGTTCAGCGGTTTTGGAAAAGAATGATGGATCGCTACGGAACGCCTGAAAAATATGAGGATGCGATCAAAGATGAATTCGTAAATGGCGACGAACTGGATTTGCTGATTGTCGTGGACAAATTGCTGACAGGTTTCGATGCGCCAAGAGCGACGGTGCTTTATGTCGATAAGCCAATGAAAGAACATACACTGTTACAAGCCATAGCCCGGGTCAATCGTCTTTATGAAGGAAAAGATTATGGATTAATCATTGATTACCGTGGTCTGTTGGACAAATTGGATGAAGCGATGCAGATGTATTCTGGAGCAGGGTTGGAAAACTTCGATCCTGAAGATTTAAAAGGAGCCATTTACGATGTGATAAGCATAATCGGATCATTACGGCAATATTATTCCGATTTATGGCAAATTTTTGCACCAATCAAGAACAAGAACGATAGAGAAGAGTATGAAGTATGGTTGGAGGACGAGGAGCGCAGAGAAGAGTTTTATGGCGTTTTAAGCAATTTTGGCAGAAACCTTGGGATTGCGTTAGAATCGGAGAAAATCTATAATACTTTACCACCTGAAGAACTTCAAAAGTACAAAAAGGATTTCAAGTTTTTCCAAGATTTGCGGAAAAGTGTGAAGCTGCGTTATTCGGATACCATTGACCATAAAGAGTATGAAGCGAAAATGCAGAAATTAATGGATAACTATATCGCTGCCGAGGAAGTTATCCGCATTACGAATCCTGTAGATATTTTAAACGCAAAAGCTTTTGAAGAGGAGTTGGAGCGTTTACAGTCAAAGAGAGCCAAAGCGGATGCAATTCGTACTCGTTTAATGAAGAGCGTTCATGCAAAGTGGGATGAAAATCCATCCTACTATAAAAAGTTTTCTGAGCGCATACAAGAGGCTATTCAAGAATACAAAGATAAACGCATTTCGGAAGCAGAGTATTTAAACCGAATGAAGGACATCATGAATGATTATCGTCGGGGTGAATCATCAGAAAGATATCCTGAAATAATAAAAGAAAACCGGAATGCACAGGCCTTTTACGGCGTAACGAAAGATATTTTGAGTGAAACAACAGAAACTGCCGCAAGTTATGACACGAATACTCTCGGAGATTTAGCCTTAAAAATAGATGAAATCATTCAAGAACACCAAAAAGTCGATTGGCATGATAATGTAGAGATTCATAATCGAATTGCCCAAGAGTTGGATGATCTACTCTTTGATTTTAAAGAAAAGCATAATTTGGATATCGACTTTGATACGATTGATAAAATCATTGAGCAAATTAAAACGGTTGCTTTAAGACGTTACTGAGGACGAAACAGCCATGGAAAAACATCAAATCGAGTACGCCAATAAAATCATTGATTTCGTAGTGAAACGTAAAAAAGTAAAAAATGTAAACCTTAATATCAAACCGGATATGACGATTGAAGTCACTGCAAATGACAGAGTGCCGCTAGACTTTATTTGTGATTTTGTTAAAACAAAGGGCGCATGGATATTAAAGAATGTCAAGACATTTAAAGATGTTCAGCCATATAGGCAAAGTGAAAGAGAATATGTAAGCGGCGAAACCTTTAAGTATTTAGGAAAGCAATATCGCTTACGGGTCATGCAAGAAGAGGAAGAGAAGGTGAAATATTTTCGGGGGTTTATCTATCTTTACGTTACAAATACAGAAAATGTTAATCGTAAAGCCAAACTAATTGATGAATGGTATCGTGAAAAAGCTCAAAAAACATTCAATGAATCCCTTGATAAAATGTTTCCATTGGTTCAAAAATATGGAGTCGAAAAGCCAAATATTGATTTGCGTTCAATGAAAGCACGATGGGGATCAGCTTTAACAGATAAAAAAACAATCTTATTAAACACTGAGTTGATAAAAGCTCCAAAATACTGTATCGATTATGTTGTACTGCATGAGTTGATTCATTTTAAATACAACGACCATAGCGACAATTTTTATAAAATGCTGTATTCTCTAATGCCCGATTGGGAAAAGAGAAAGGCAATATTGGATGAAGAAGTAGTTAAAGACTTATAGAAGTGAACTACTCGGTATAAAACAACTAGATAAAACAACAGAAGGCAGTTCCGATGTATATTAACTAATTATGGAACTGCCTTTTTTCCGTCATTTAATCATGAATTTTTAGATTACATTATGAGGAGAGTGTTCTAATTGAAAAAAGTTGTTTTAACTGGTAATGGCTTATATGTTGGTTTAAATAGAGCATTTGCATTACAAAATATTACTCAGACTTTTTACAATAAATTAACCCCAGAACATCAAAAGTTTATTCAGCATCACATGGAAAGAATTCAAAAGGATGAGTATATTCAAGTTGATTTTGAAGAGGCTATCGCAAGTATAGAGCAAGTTCATGATGCACTAGATAGCTATGTGAATTTTTTAATAAATGAGGAAGAAGGTAAAAAATATCTAGAATCGGAAGGCCTTGACGTTGAAGAATTACAGAGTCATCTAACTAAAATAAAGGAAATAATCATTTCTTATACTTCTTCAATAGTTGAAATTATAGATGGAAATGTACACTGGGAACAAATAGGTGATAGACTATCAGGATTCATCAATTGGTTACAAGCAGAGCTTCAAGGTAATGATGAAATTGATTTATTTACTTTGAATTTTGACTTATTATTAGAAACTATTTTACTAAGAACTGTTGGAACTGATGAATTTACAGATTTTCATGTTAAACGTGGTAAAACTCCAGATGGTCATGATAAGTTTAACTTTGATCCACAGCAGACTTTAAATGATTTTGATTATAGAAGAATACGGCTTCACCATTTACATGGTTCTCTTTCATCATTTAAACGGCTTTCTGATGGGAGAATTTTTAAACTAAGAACTGAGGATATAAGATTATCTGATTTGTATAAAAAGTTAGATGCAAACGAGCTCTTCCCTTCCATAATTACAGGAGGATTTAAGAGTAAGTGTTTTTTGCAAGAAAAAAGTGCAGAGTATTGCAGTATATAAATTCGTTTATACCGCATAAAAATTCAATCTGAATTCTCGCTATTAAGGGCTTGACATGGAGCCTCTGCAGCCATGATTCTTTTGCCAAGCGGCCAGCTGTAACAGATTTGGCAAACCCAAACAGGTTATCATGGCTACCCCTCCATGTAAAGCCCCTCTGCATAACCATTTGCATAGAAATTTTGCACATCTCTGCACTTTAATTTTGCAATAAACAGCAAGGTTTTTTACGTGTTTCCTTTGAAATCCTTACACTTTATATTCGACAAAAGTAGCCAAAATCCTTGTCAAATCTGGAATTTTTGCTTATTCAGCAAGCCCTATATAAATTTTCAGTAAAAATCGGTGAATATAGTTCTCTTTGTTTTATATTATCTAATTTATTGATGATGTTGAGAATGATCCATTGGTATCTCCTGGCCAGGCTCTTGTCCTGGAGTTTGATTGATTTCTACAACCGTTTGTACTAATGCTGTAGCGACAATAACAATAGATATTATCCCAAATTACGAAAGTGCAGCGATTTGATAGCTAAAATCCATACACGTGGAAGTAAATGTAAAATATGGAATCCAAATCTATAATTTTGCCGTCGAGTTTTGGGAATCTGCTACTATTACAGAAATTGTTGATTCTTGCTCAATGGGTAGAAAGGAGCGAAGATTCATGAAATATTCAAAGGAGACATTACAAAAGAAATTTTCGTCTGTAAAAGCTTCACTTGAAATCGAAGGCTTAAAAGTAACAAAAGAAATTGAGGATCTAGTCATTGCAAAAGCAGCAGGAGAGATTTCTTTTGAACAGTTTAAACGTGAAGCAGTTAGGTTGGCAGGGAAACAGTGAATCGGTATGCTGCCCTTGGCCTCTGTTTCAATACTGTCTTTTAACCAAAAAAAATAATCCACCCTTGAGTTTATAGGCCACGGGTGGATTATTCTGCCTAAAGCCGATCCCCCTTGAAGATCGTATCCGTATTATACACGATTACAATTGTATCACGAAATCAATAAAAATATTCTGAAATATCTGCTATTTTATCGTGGTAGAAAAATGCAAGAGCATAAGGAATTTTTGCCCCCACCGAAGGTGTGGGATCAGGCAGTGCCTGATAAAACGATGGGTACAAAAAAAAGACGATTCGCCCACAAATATCCCATTAAAATCCCACGTTTAGCCCACTAAAATCCCACAAATAGTCCACGCTTGTCCCACATTTAGTCCACTAATATATCCCCGTAATCTCATCACTATATACTGTTCCGAAACTTTTTAACAGAATGAAATATCCCTATCATTCAAATAAATGTTTGACTATCAAAAGGAAAGGGGGTACAATATATTCAAATGAACATTTGAATATAAAGAGGTGACATTAATGAGCACCAAAGACACTTGCGAAATTTATTGTTATGACGAAGAAAAAGTGAATCGAATACAAGGCGAATTAGCTAAACACGATATAAGTAGTGTTGCCCTATTATTTAAAGCCATTGCAGATGAAAACAGAACAAAAATCGTTTTTTCACTTTGTCAGGATGACGAATTGTGTGTGTGTGATGTTGCCAACATTATTGGTTCTTCTGTCGCAACAGCTTCTCATCATTTACGGACTCTTCATAAACAAGGAATAGTGAAATATCGAAAAGAAGGAAAAATGGCATTTTATTCACTGGAAGATGAACATATTAAACAATTAATCACGATTGCTTTAGCCCATAAGAAAGAAGTGAAAGTGAATGTCTAATCAACAAACCTTACCATCTGAACAAGAAATGAAAACCTATCGCGTTCAAGGATTATCTTGTACAAATTGTGCAGCCAAATTTGAAAATAACGTGAAAAATTTAGAAGGTGTAAAGGACGCAAAAGTAAATTTTGGAGCATCCAAAATTACAGTTTATGGTGAAACAACGATTGAAGAATTAGAAAAAGCAGGGGCCTTTGAGAATTTAAAGATTCAGGATGAAAAAGAACAAAGGATAGAGTATAAGCCTTTTTGGAAGGAAAAAGAAAATATTAAGGTTTATATTTCGGCTGCATTGCTCATTATTAGTTGGTTTCTAGGAAGGCAATTTGGTGAAAATAATATTATCCCTACGATTGGATATGCTGCATCGATTTTAATAGGTGGATATTCCTTATTTATTGAAGGCCTTAGAAATTTAAGTAAATTTAAATTCGATATGGATACGCTCATGACGATCGCCATAATAGGAGCCGCGTTGATTGGACAATGGGGTGAAGGAGCAACCGTTGTGATCCTTTTCGCCATTAGCGAAGCCTTAGAGCGTTATTCAATGGATAAAGCTCGTCAATCGATTGGAATGTTGATGGATATCGCTCCAAAAGAAGCGTTAATTCGCCGTGAAAATGAAGAAATAATGGTTCACGTGGAGGATATTCAAATCGGTGATATTATGATCGTCAAGCCTGGGCAAAAATTAGCGATGGACGGAATAGTTATAAAGGGTACATCCACATTAAATGAGGCTGCTATCACTGGAGAAAGTGTTCCAGTAACCAAAACCATTGATGATGAGGTCTATGCTGGCACATTAAATGAAGAAGGATTATTAGAAGTAAAAGTAACCAAACGGGTTGAAGATAACACATTATCGAAAATTATTCATTTAGTAGAAGAAGCTCAAGCAGAGAAAGCACCTTCTCAAGCATTTGTTGATAAATTTGCAAAATATTACACACCAGCTATCATCATTTTGGCTACATTAATTGCGATTATTCCACCGTTATTATTCGGAGGAGATTGGAGTTACTGGATATATGAAGGATTAGCTGTATTAGTGGTTGGTTGCCCTTGTGCCTTAGTTGTTTCAACTCCAGTTGCAGTAGTTACTGCCATAGGAAATGCGGCAAGAAACGGTGTTTTAATTAAAGGTGGGATTCATTTAGAAGAAGCAGGTCACTTAAAGGTTATTGCTTTTGATAAAACAGGTACACTTACAAAAGGTATTCCAGCGGTTACAGATATTGTGACATTTGGTGGAAATGAAAATGAGTTGATGACGATTACAGCTGCCATCGAAAAGGGTTCCCAGCATCCACTTGGTACAGCCATTATAAGAAAAGCAGAAGAAAATGGATTGAATATTAATGGAGTTTCGGTTGAAGAGTTTCAATCCATTACAGGTAAAGGCGTAAAAGCGAAAGTAAATAATGAAATGTATTATGTAGGAAGTTCAACTCTTTTTGAAGAATTGCACGGTAGTATCGAAAACGATAAAAAACAAAAAATTGAAAAGATGCAAACACAAGGGAAAACGGTGATAGTGTTAGGAACGGAAAAAGAAATTCTTTCGTTTATTGCTGTTGCTGATGAAATAAGAGAATCATCGAAATCCGTGATCCGTAAACTTCATCAAATTGGAATTGAAAAAACTGTTATGCTTACAGGTGATAACAAAAGAACAGCAGAAGTCGTCGGAAAAGAAGTAGGTGTTTCTGATATTAAGGCCGATTTGCTACCAGAAGATAAATTAAATTTCATTAAAGAACTTCGAGGGAAAAATCAAGGTGTCGCAATGGTCGGTGATGGTGTGAACGATGCACCTGCTCTTGCAGCTTCAACTGTTGGTGTTGCGATGGGAGGAGCTGGAACCGATACAGCATTAGAAACAGCTGATATTGCGTTAATGTCTGATGATTTAAGTAAATTGCCATATACCATCAAATTAAGTCGTAAGGCTTTATCTATCATCAAACAAAACATTACATTCTCTTTAGCAATTAAATTAGTAGCATTGTTGTTAGTAATCCCCGGTTGGTTAACGCTTTGGATAGCGATATTTTCCGATATGGGAGCAACATTACTTGTAACGCTAAACAGTTTAAGGTTATTGAAGGTTAAAGAATGATGAATAACAAGGAAAAAGACCATCTTACCTAAGGTGGTCTTTTTATTTCGTTCAATGTATGAATTTGTATAAAAACATACATTCATTTTCGCTTATTCTCTTGTCTTTTCCCTTTTTCTTCGATAGGATTGAGACATCCTACAAAATCGTACATTCAAATCGTTGATTTTTAAAGGGAAGGAGAAAAGATGACGACACCAAAAAATGTGCAGCCAATCCGTAGTCAGCAGCAATTAGACGATATGAAATGGGCGTTAAAACGCCACTGTTTGCCCCGAGATTACATTTTATTTGTGTTAGGGTGTGAAACGAAACAGGCCTACGGGTTGGAGACCTGCTTAAAATCAAAACTGAAGCGATTCTGAGGCTGAAAAACAAAAAAGAGAAGGTTTTACGAGTAAAAGAAGGAAAAACCCAAAAAATCCGCGATATTTATATTGGCCATTGTTTTGAGGAAGTGTATGAATACGAAGCTGGATTAGACAGTGAGTGGCTCTTTCCATCCAGGAAAGGAAACCGGCCGATTACACCGACACAGGCTTATCGCCAGCTGAAAAAGGCGGCTGATTTTGCCGGAGTAGAGCATGTTGGTAATCATACGCTCAGAAAAACATTTGGCTATTGGTTTTATAAAGCCACGAAGGATATTGCCATGTTGCAAGAGATTTTGAACCATTCTCATCCTTCTGTTACTCTCCGTTATATCGGGATCACAGAAGAAGAAACTCAAAATGTCTTGAAACATTTTAGCGTGTTTCAGGATAAATAAAAATTCGGACTGTACAAAATGACAGTCCAAAAATTTTACTCCGAATAGCTTGTAGCTATTCTTTTTTATTTCTACGAATCTGATCGCAAATCTTATTTCAGTTTGCTAGTCTCGAAGGCATACATCTCCTGCGCGCACCCACCATTATTAGGCTGCAATGTTGAAAAAATTGTCAAAAACACAAAAATATTGTAAAATAATATAAATTTTTCAATAATTGGCATTATCTTATTATTATCACCATACACACGGTTGGTAAAAAAGGGGGGAAGCTTAATGATTAAAATTAGTTCACTTTTGGATCAAGAAAAAATCAAAGAGGGAATGGAAAAAGGTATTCTAAAGGAATGGATGATTACCACCTATTCTGATTTTCGAAACTCGTTACTTGATGATTCTGCTCCATATCCTTGTTATTTTGCAGTAGAAGCAGAAAAAAATGGGCTTATTCGTTATATATTTGCTGAATCGGCTTACGATACGCATGAATTATTAAATATTAGAGACGGAGTTTATGAATACATAAAAAGCTACAAATCTATAGGTAAAAGAACGACACTAGTTAGGGCTTGCTGAACGAATCAAATTTTAGCTTGTATTCGACTTGTCACTAAGCCATGCCAAAATATTCGTCCAGCAAGCTCTAATTATTTAAATTATTACATATTTAGCCGCATTTTTGGGGGGGGATAGTTAAATTATCACGAAAAATTTTTACTCCTCAGAGCTGAATTTGATTCCCCACAATTGGCAAGTCTATGCCGATATACCATTTGTCATTCCAGCCATGTGTTTCCCATGAGAGATTTTTAAGCCGATTGAACGAGAATACTACACCCTTTTATATTTGCACCTAAAAAATGAAAGAGCACATGATCCTTCTAATGAAATACAACCGGCACTATTTTCAATAACGGAGGAAGAAGACAAGTCTGCGTCTTCATTATTTCATCTCCCTTCCACTGGGAGAAAACCGCATCCTTTCATGCCCTTTTTTCGTGCTTTTGAACTGGCCTCTTTACAGTATATTGAAGTGATGGTGGAGAGTGTCTATTTGCAAGTGAAATCAAACCCGCTATTTGCCACCATGTGTGGATTTACGGAGAAAATTCCGAGCTATCGTTCCTTTGCTCGTTTTGATCAAATCATGACAACAAATGGTCTTTGGGAAAAAGCCCGGCTATTGGTTGTTGAATATCATAAAGGGGAAGGCGTGGTTGAAACGAATGAGGAAGCAGCCGCCGTGGATACATCGCATATAGAGGCAGAAGCAACCTTGAATAAAACAAGGAAGACGTGTTCTTGTGAGGGTAATTGCGATTGCCCTAAAGTCCTTACGGACGACAATGTAGGGGTAATGCGTAAAAGTAATGCAGTCTCCTATATTGCGCATAAATTATCAATGGTATGCGGGGTGAGATCCGGTTTGCCTTTGACGCGGGAAGTATTTAAAGGAAATACACCCGATGGGAAAACATTAGAACCGACATTGGAAACGTTTAAGACAGAGCACCCCGAGATGGCTGAGCAGTTGAGCTTTATCCTGGCAGATGGAATCTACCAAACGCCGGAAAATCAAAAAGTGACAAAGGATGTATTACAGGCGAAATTGGTGGCACCGATCAATCCACGGAACCGTAAAGATAAACCAACTACCGCCCGAGGGATTGAAAAAATCAACCGGTACGGCACTCCCATCTGTATCAGTGGACATAAAATGGAACTTAGAGGATCTGATCGGGAAAAGGGGCAATATATTTACACTTGTCCTGTATTTCATCCAAATGCCAAGCAAGAAGGTCTCACCTGCCCGCTAGCGAATCACGCGGAATGTTGTAATGGGGCAGCACAAGGAAGAGTATTTAGGATGGACTTTGATCAAACGCCTCAAGTAGATGTCGAGTTGCCTCAACATGGTCGCACATTTGAAGTGTTATATAGTGCCAGGACGATCATCGAAAGAATCTTTGGCATTTTAAAAGACGGATACAGTCTCCGTCGTGTTCACAAGCGTGGGAAACAGGCAATTGAAGCTCATGTAGATCGATGCATGATATCTATGCACATCATGGCAAATATGGCGTACCATCAGACAGGAAAGGCCAATTGTGGATGGACACGCAATCGGCTGCAAAGAGCAAATTAAGTTATTCACAGGTGGGTATGTGAATAACTTAAATGAACGTTTTCTTTCCACAAAGGGTAGTGAAAAAAAACCATTTTGTGAAGGCGGGATACGTATGCCCTTTTTTTGAAGAAAAATGACCGTTTTACTTCTATTGAATTGAAAATCTGGATGTGAATTGAAAATCTGGATGAAAAGGCAAAAAAATCGGGATAATTAATTTTCCAGAGCCTCGCTCAAGGGTATATTTTTATTTTGGCAGAGGCTCTTATTTAATTTCCCACCGAATGGTAGAAAAAAATCATCTACAAAAGTTAATTGATGTTCGGTCTTTTTGTACATCGTAACAGCCTCCAAGTGCAAGGTTTTTTACGTGTTTCCTTTGAAATCCTTACACTTTATATTCGACAAAAGTAGCCAAAATCCTTGTCAAATCTGGAATTTTTGCTTATTCAGCAAGCCCTATTTAGGCTTAAAAAGCCGGATACATGTTGGATGCAGCTTGATTGTGTGTATCTTGCTATTGAGTTGGGCTGACAGTAATCCAGATATAGGCATGTTCTTCTGCTGAAGCAGAGCAAAGAACTATATCCAATCTTCTATACACCAAATCGTTTTCATTTTAGTATCTATCCGGACTTTTTTGCCGATTGCAATAGGGTGCATGGGATGTGTATGACACATATCAACTTCAGCCAATATTGGAATGTTTTTTCCATCCAGTTGTTCCAGTAAAAGGTCAATTGGTCTTCTCCCTGTCCCTAAATCATCAAAACGCTCATATTTTCCAAGTATAATCGCCGCAATTTTTTCAAAAATACCATGCAGTTTCAACATCGCAAAATTCTTTTCCACGATCGAGGCATTTTTCATACTATCCTCGATTAATAAAATATCGCCTTTATGAATTGTTGGAAAGTATCCAGTCCCAATGAAGCCATACATTGCGTTATTATTGCCGCCCACTAACCGTCCTTCTGCAATTCCGTCATTAAACCCAAGCCATTCATTTGAATAAAAGGTTTTTTCTCGTGTTTTTTCTAACCAGTTAACAGGTTCATCCGACCAAAACTCAGCCATTGGGATTTTATATGGTAATTCCTGTTCTTCACAAAAATAAGATTCAAAAAATTGGTATGTCATATTGACTAAAGGTTCAAATTCCCCAAAGGAAGGTACTAACGCTGGTCCATAATATGTAGGTATACCTGTCTTCGCATACAAAGCCAGTAAGATTGCTGTAGCATCAGAATAACCAACAACGAGTTTGGGATTTGTGCGGAACGCTTCGTAGTCAATATAAGGAAGTAGACTATTTGAATTGGTTCCGCCAATCATTGACATAATCATTTTGATTGAGGGATCTCGTAACAATTCATTTAATTCTTCAGCTCTTGCTTTAGGTGTTCCTGAACGATAACCTTCAATCTGATTTGTTAAACTCCCCTCCACTATTTGAAAGCCTTTTGACTCAAGAAATGCTTTTCCACGCTCATATCTAACTTTTGCTGTAACGGAAGCTGGAGAAGATGGTGTAAAAATACCAATCTTATCGCCTTTTTGCAGTTTCCTCATAACGTTTTTTCCTTTCAATATCTCTAGTGCCACATCTAATTCATTTAGTATAAATATAATCCCAAATTACGAAAGTGCAGCGATTTGATAGCTAAAATCCACACACGTGGAAGTAAATGTAAAATATGGAATCCAAATCTATAATTTCAGGTGGTTGAAGGTATACTTTCCCCCTCCCCACCTTTGCGGGCTTTTTAATTTCCAGTATTCAGTTCCTGTCTCTCAATCAATCATGCGCACACTTTGAATCATTTTCCGGAATGCCCATTTGTGGGCATATGTCTCACAAATGTTCAATGAGACCCTCCGGCTGTGAGACGTCAGCACGCCGGCCGAATAAATAAACTCTCTTCGAAACCGCCTGATGGTATAGGACCTGAACGCAGCCGGGCAATGGTCCTTTTTAAAGATCTCGAATAAATTGTACGCCAGTAATTTAATCAGAAGATCCATATGATTTGCCCCGAAAGAATCTGTTGGAATCTTGTCCATCGAAAAACCATATTTAGACTCTTTGATATAGTTTTCCAGACAGGCTCTCTGATTGTAAAATCTCCAAATATCCATAGGTTCCCAGTCCATCGTTGTCACAATGGCTTCATAATCCCAGAGAAAATCAAACAATTGAAGCTGGTCTTCCTCATACTTGTCAGCTTTTCGGATGACCGCAACTCTTCTTGGCTTTTCCCAGGAAGTTGCTTGGTAGTAGACTGTTTTTCCCTCTATAACAATCAGCTCATCATCAACATACCGGATCCACGGAGAATTGTCGTTTTCAACATACTTTTTCAATCTTGATGTCCATTTCAGTTTGCCGGCGTAGTTAATCTTCTGCTGCTCCCAATAACTGTAAAACTTTTCTCCGCCAAATCCCTTGTCAAAACGGGAGTACCGGATAAGGTACTGAGCGGAAAGCAATCGATAGGTTTCCTCGGCAAATTCAATTCCGTTGTCAGCTGAATGGACGTTTCCCGGTCTTAGCACACCGTTTAAGCAAAGATGGGATTTTCCTTCAAAAACGAGAAGGGGGTGGTAGCTTTTTCTGCCCGGCTTATGGGGGTTCACCCCGATTTTCGCTCCCTCCTGGTTTCCATAAACCGTTTCGACACTTGAATCAAAGTCAAGAATGAGATCGGAATCCAGCCATGGTTCGATGATGTCCATCACCCGTTCTTTGAATTCTATGGCAGCATCCTCGATTTTCTCCAACCTTAATAGATCCTTGCTTAAAAGCGTATAATGCGGGCATTTTCCTCCTAAGAAAGCACGAATCAAAGGGTCATTCTGGAGTGATTGAAAATGAAACATACGGGAGCAATCTGCCATCCAGCCCGCAATCAGATATACAAATATTTTACTTAGAGGAAATTTGGCATTGTCTTTCTTTAAGCAATCAAACCCCCGGAAAGTCTGCTGGATTTTCATTCGTTCCAGAAATTGCAGAAATGGGAGGATGCCACTAAATTTTGTACTATTCTTTAAATTGAATTCATATTTAATTCTTGAGACAGGAATGATATAATTCACCTTAAAGGTGCCCCCTTTCTTGGTTATTGTTTTTTTCTCAAAATCAATTATACCAAAGGATGGGGCACTTTTTTATTTTAACCTGAATTATTCACAGAAATTCAGAAACTTATTATAACTTATGGATTACCAAGCCTTTTCGGCTTTATTGTAATTCATTAAAAAAATGAAAAAAGAATCCATTTCTGTTAAAGTTAAAGTAACCAAAACAAAAACCAAACAGAAAGGACTCTTTATATGGTTACTTTAACGCAAAAAACACTTGATTTCAATCATAAAATTAAATTGTCAAATGATGGAGGTTCTCTTTCCTCCGATACAGGTGAGTTTCTTTTTAGAGAATTCGATGAAAAAATTGGTTTTTCAAAGACTTTAGTTAAGTACTTGAGACTTAACGATTCAAGGAAATATTATCTTCATTCAAATGAAAACTTGTTACGTCAAAAAGTCTATCAACTCATTGCCGGGTATGCGGAAGATGATGCGGCTGATCAGTTGACTCATGATCCTGTGTTTAAGGAAATCATTGAAACTCCAACACTTGCTTCCCAGCCCAGTTTGTCTCGCTTTTATACACGATTTGATAAAGATTCAATTGAACAATTAAATCTGGCTAACCAAGAAATGCTTGATAAGATTCATTGTTTTCGACAATCGAAAGAGTTATTTATCGACTTGGATTCGACTCATTCGGATACATATGGGGACCAAGAATCTTCGTCATATAATACTCATTATGGCACGATGGGTTTTCATCCATTAGTCGCCTTTGATGGTGCGACTGGTGACTTTTTGAAAGCACAACTCCGTCCCGGAAATGTTTATACATCAAATGGTGTGGTGGAATTTATTCGGCCTCTCATTAAACATTATAACGAAATGTTTCCGGAAACTACCCTGTTTCTTCGTGGAGATAGCGGGTTTGCTGTTCCGGGATTATACGATCTGTGTGAAGAAGAATCTGTTTTGTATATTATTCGGTTGAAATCGAATTCACAACTACAAAGTTTAGCGAAGGAATACCATCCTTCTTCCGCACCTTTAGATGTTTCCAAGACGGAAACCTATTATGAAGAAACGATTTACCAAGCAAAATCATGGTCAAAACCAAGAAGGGTGATTATTCAATCGGTACGTCCTGCGAGCTTTTTGCGATGTTAACAATTTTTCTTTCAATGCAAATAGAACACCACCAGAAATATAATATTGTCAGATAAATATATGCCCATTTTCACTATAAAGTCAATTTTACACGCTTAAAAAATGTACTGTTATCAGATAATTGTTGAAAAAATATAGAAATGTATCTAAAAAAAGGCGCACGAATCCAATGATCCACAAGCGCTTTTTTTGAAATTGATTTCCTTTATGTGGATAAGTTAAGAAACGAGGCTTCTCATTTTTTCAGCCTGGTTCTCTTTGATCCGGCCTAAGGCCATGGCTAACATGACACAGAGTGCCAGTCCACAACGCAGCTTCATTTTAGCCATTCCCCGAATTGTATGAAGTTCAAAGCCGAAAGAAGTATCAAGCCGGCTGTTCACGCGCTCTACAGCTGTACGTCTGTTGTATTCTTTTTTCCACTTATAGCTCGATCGATCAATGGGTGTAAAAATACGCCTGTCTTCAGATAATGAGATACGGAGCCCTTGTGCCACGGGGCATTGAGCCTTGCCTTCACATGTCACTCCCATTTGTTTCGCCGGGCAAAGTTTTTTTAGTTTCTGGCGGTCTTTCTCAAATCCCCCGTTGCACATTTCCCGTTGTTTACCTGTTTCAGGGCATACGCAGGATACGGTTCCTTTGTAGTTATAAACGACGTTTTCCTTTCCCGGGAGTAATCGTGTTTTGTCGGGGTCTTTCCACATATTGCGAATATCAATGATGGGCTTAATCTTATACGTATCCCAGAGTTTCGTAATCAGCTTCGTGTCATCATAACCCCGGTCTCCCGCCATCGTTTCCGCTGTTTTCAGAAGCTTTGGCTGCTTTTCTTCCATTTGCTCTAAGAGTTTATGCCCTTCCGTAATGTCTGACTCAGACGCTTTTGTAACCTTGAATGTTACCGGTAACTCGTAGGTTGCATCCACCACCAGATGCAGTTTGTAGCCAAACCATTTCACAACTTTTTGCCATGGGTTGCCTTCTTTTGTCACACCACTGTAAACCTTCTGGCTATGATTTGCATCCAGATCCCGGCGGCCATCCTCGGTTTCATGCTTGTTCGGATGTTTAGAAAACGATGAGATCGCCTTGCTGTCGATTGCCAAGCGTTTACCAAAATCCGGCAACCGTTCCAGGAGCTGTTCTACCAAAGTCTCAAACATTTTATCCATCATTTCTTCGTCACGGATTAGGGATTTTAGAAAGCGCGTATAGGCATATGAAGTTGGAACCTGCCCTTCAAAGCCACACATCTCCCTTAATTGGCCATTACGGGAGAGTTCACGGCGTAATTTCTCAATGCTTTCATGTTGAAATACAATGCCTGCCAAGATAGAATTCCACATGGCACGAACGGGGTAGTCATTACGGCCCTTCCCCCTTTTCTTTTCAAGGCTTTGCATGAACGCTTCATCAGGCATGTAGTCCAGTACAAGGCGAAGACGGTCTAAATCTCCAAGAATCTCAATTTCTTTCCATGTAAACAGACTCATTTGTGGTATAATAGCCATACAGGTGAACCTCCCAGTGTTAACTCCCAGTGTTAAGATGTTAGTCCTAAAACTATTTTAACCTACTGGGGAAACGGGTTCACCTGTTTTTGTTTCAGTGGGGTGGAATTTTTGTCCACTCCTTATTTTTTTATCATTTTTGCTTGTTTCCCCCTCTTTTTAGGGGGAAAATTTTTTTATCCTTTTTTCAAACCCTTGGGCTACAAGGAGTCTGTAACATCGCAATTACCTCCCTGCAGGTGAGCTGTTCTTTACCCATTCCTTTTTTGTTACTAACTTTGAATTAGCTTTTCCTCAAGATATCGTCCGAGCTTATCAAAAAAGAGGGACGATGGAAAACTATATCAAAGAAGCAAAAAATGGCTTTTACTTTGATCATATGAATAGCCACGCTTTTCTAGTGAACGAAGTAAAAATGATGTTAACACTTCTTGCATATAATTTGACCAATTGGTTACGAACTCTTTGTTTTCCGGAAGGTCAAAAAACTATGCAAATTGATACGATACGTACTCGGTTAATTAAAGCGGCAAGTAAAGTCGTGAAATCAGGCAGATCCCTTTACTTCAAACTATCATCGAGTTTTGTGTATCAAAATTTCTTTTGGGATGTACTGAATCGAATTCAAAAGCTACAATTGGAATGACCAATAGAATACTTCTCATAACTGAAAAAATAAATTTTTCAGTCAAGGGGCAAGTATGCCCAAAATACCAGAGTTGTTCTATTGAAAATTCAGTTATTTTATGAATTGGCTACGGTTCTTAATTAAATACCGTTATTTTCAACTAATTTAACAAAATTTATCAAATGGGATTTGTAGCTATGAATATTTCAGGTTTAAATTACTATTTTACTTTCGTAATCTGGGTTCATTTATCATTGGAGGGAGGGCATCAGATGAAAAAATTTTTTGCTTTTCAAGTTATGATTGGCTTGATTTTAGGGGCCATAATAGGGGCAATTTTCCCTGATTTCGGGACGAAGTTGAGGCCGGTCGGGGATATGTTTATTCACCTGATCAAAATGATTGTCATTCCGATTGTGTTTACAACAATTGTCGTGGGGGCTTCCGGCGGAAACGGGAATATGAAAAAGATGGGTTCGTTGGGGCTGAAGACGGTCATTTGGTTTGAGCTGGTTACGACGCTTATTTTGGGCATCGGCCTGCTGCTTGTGAATCTCTTAAAACCCGGTGTTGGAGTGGATTTATCGCATCTGGCCAAAACAGATATTTCACAAGTAAAAGCAAACGCGTCCACAGTGGTTGATTTTAAAACGATGATTGTCAACATCATTCCAAACAATATTGTGAATGCAATGGACCAAAATAATTTACTGGCTGTTATTTTCTTTGCCATTCTATTCGGGGTGGCAGCCGGTGCAATCGGGAAAGCAGCCGAGCCGGCATTGAAATTTATGGAATCGGTTTCGAAGGTGATGTTTAAATTGACACAGATGGTCATGGTTACCGCGCCGATCGGTGTTTTTGCCCTGATGGCGTCTTCCGTCGGCCAGTTTGGCATCAGTCTTTTCATTCCGATGGCCAAACTGATCGGGGTTGTCTATCTTGGACTGGCCATCGTCATATTCGGCCTGTTCCCGCTGATTGCCTGGATGTTCAAAATTCCTTATTTTAAAGTATTCCGGATGGTTTGGGACTTATTTCTGATCACTTTTTCAACGACAAGCACAGAAACAGTCCTTCCGCAGCTTATGGAGCGGATGGAAAAATTCGGATGTTCCAAACGTGTTGTCTCGTTCGTTATTCCTGCCGGGCTATCGTTAAATTGCGACGGCTCCACATTGTACCTGTCAGTTGCTTCTATTTTTATTGCCCAGGCATTCGGTATACCGATGAGCCTTGAACAGCAGCTGATTGTCATGGCGTTTTGATCGCGACTTCAAAAGGCATTGCAGCTGTTCCAATGGGTTCCCTCGTTGTGCTTCTGGCTACGGCAACAGCCGTCGGACTGCCTGCTGAAGGTGTGGCTATTATTGCCGGGATTGACCGGGTGCTGGATATGGCACGCACGGCTTGCAATACACCGGGCCACTGCCTTGCCAGTATTGTTGTTTCCAAATGGGAAAAAGAGTTCCATCCAAATGAAGCATTCGCTGCCCGCCCGGAAACACAATCGGTTCGCCAGTCATAAGCGGGAATGGGGCATATGATGTCCCAAAAACCCCTCTATTTGGCTCATGCACTGATGATCCTGAATTTCATGAAACGCTTGTGTGAATAGTGGCTCAAATGAATGATCCTAAACAGCCAACTGTATCATGCTTACAAGGGGCTCCCATCAGCCGTTTAACGACTTTTGGGACAGCCCCTTTTTGGGATCGCAAACGTTTTAAAAAACATTCCTGTTTGAAAGGGAATACAAAAATTTCCATTTGCCGCTGTGAAGTATTATAATGGGGAAGAACTTCAAACCAAGGAGGATGTTTATATGAACAAAGTGGCGATTGTAACAGGCGGCGGAAGCGGTTTAGGACAAGCCGTTGCCTTAAGGCTGGCAAAAGAAGGGATCCATATTGCGGTGGTGGACATTCAAGAAGAAGGCGGAAATGCAACAGTAAAGCAAGCAAAGGCATTAGGGGTTGCTTCCTTTTTTTTGTGAAGGCAGATGTTTCAAAGCCGGAAGAAGTGAAAAACTATGTGGATCAAACTGTAGACCGGTTTGGCACAATTGATTACTTCTTTAACAATGCCGGCATTTCAGGGAGCGGAAAATTTTTTCTTGATTCGACGATTGAAGAAATCAATCAAATTGTCGGCATCAATTTATTGGGAGCGCTTTACGGAGCCCGTTATGTTAGTGAAGTCATGGTGAAAAACGGCGGCGGATCCATTGTCAATACTTCTTCAAGTGCAGGCGTCATCGGCCAGGATTCTGTTGTAACATATTCTGCGACGAAACATGGGATTGTAGGTTTAACGAAAAGTTTGGTGGCTGAGTATGCAAAGGATGGGCTGCGTGTGAATGCCATTGCACCAGGCCCGACGGAAACCCCGATGGTAAAAGCTTTTTATGAAGCAAATCCGGAAATGAAAGCGAACGCAACACGCGGAATTCCACAAAAAAGGCTCGGTACGCCGGAAGAAGTGGCAGAACTGGTCACTTTCTTATTGACTTCTAAAGCGGAGTACATAAATGGGGAAGTCATCCGTATTGACGGTGGGTTTACCAATACAAAATAGAATGCAATCAGCGCCCAATTACATAGATTGGGCGCTGCATACGGTTATGGACGGATTGTTTCCGTGTTCCATAACTGGAAGTGTTCTGCATTAAATGTATCCGGACTTCCTTCACATTTAGGCGTTCTGCATTCAGATATCCAACAACATTCACGGTCTTTCTTCACATTGAATATCTGCATCAAGATTCATCGTAAAATTTTCCCCTGCTTCCTTCACATAGACGCCCATGCCGGAACGGGCGCGGCACCGGCATCCAAAATAAAGTCCGGCGGCAAGGCTTGCGAGCCAACTTTTTTGGCAGAAAATGGGCAATCGGAAAAATGATGTTTTTCTCCAGGCTGTGTTTCTGGCATGGGCGGCAGCCGCATATGAAATCCGTATAAAAAGATTGATCAGGAACCGTTTATTCGCTGCTCCTGCTTCGTCAGCACGTCCACCAACTTTTGCTGTAAAGGCGTTAAAATGTGATTGGACCGGTAGGCAAGGGAAATGAGGAATTCCGGCTGGCCGGGGTCAGCGAGCGACAATGCTATGACAGGGGCGTATTCCGGGACGGCAATTTCTGTAAGAAAGCTGATGCCGATATTTTCAGCAACCATGCCTTTAATGATTTGAATATCATTTGTCCGGTAAATAACCGGCGGATGGGTCCGGGTCTTTTTTGAGAGCCCTTCAAAAGCCAATGGGTGAATAAAATGGTCGCTCAGCTGAATGAACGGTTCGTCTTTCAGTTCTTGAAAAGCCACGGATTTTCTCGTAGCAAGCGAATGTTGCGGGCTGACAATAATTTTAAATTTTTTGCGGGCAAGCAAATGGCTCGTTACGTGCTCGTCTTCTATCGGATGGATTGCGCCCAGCAAGGCCATATCCATTTTCCCCGTTAGCAGTTTGTGAAACAGCGATTGTGAACCATCCTCGTACACATTCATATTCTGCAGCAGATTCTCTTTGGCGAGCATGGAGGAAATGGCCGGGAAATAATAGTTCCCTATAATCGGCGGCAAGCCAATGGAGACCTTTTCCATTTTTAATGCCTGGATTTCCTTCCGGGCAATATCCAGTTCTTTCAGCATCTGGGTGGCATGCCTTTCAAATTGCCGGCCGCTTTCTGTAAAACGTATCTCGTGATGGGACTGGTCCCTGATGATCAGCTGCGTACCAAGCTCTTTTTCAAGCCGCTGGATAGCAGCGGTAATTGCCGGCTGGCTGACATGGAAAAAATTGGCCACTTTTGTATAACGCTTTTCCTGATACAGCTTTTTATAGTATTGTAAATCCTTGATGTTCATAAAAAATCTCACGTCCATTAAAAAAATTCACATTGTGTTCAAAAAAGGGTATCCCCGCGTTCCCCGTTCTGTGCAAACGGCCCCGGTGTTTGTTAAGCGCTTCACATGGCACAGGTGCAGGATTTCCGTAAAAACATACTTTCCTCATATAAATATTTTTTTGCTTATCTCCCTGTTTTGACTATAAATTCTTTGCGCTGCTATAGTTTTCACTGTACTGATCATAACTTATGCAGTCAAGGAGGAACTATCCATCATGTCAATCAGACCTCAGGAAATTTTGAGTAATCCTTTTATCAATAAAAACACAGGATTTACCGAAGAAGAAAGAAAAGCTTACCATCTGGAAGGGTTGTTGCCTCCAAAAGTGCAAACCATTGAAGAACAGTCCGTTCAGGCTTACCGCCAATATCAAAGCAAACCAACGGATTTGGAGAAGAGAATTTTTCTAATGACGCTGTACAATACAAACCGCACCTTGTTTTACCATTTAATGGATGAGCATATTGTCGAGTTTATGCCGATTGTTTATGACCCGACAGTTGCTGATTCGATTGAACATTATCACGAACTTTTTATGAATCCGCAAGATGCTGCTTTTTTGTCAATTGATGATCCTGAAAATGTAACGGATACCTTGAAAAATGCAGCCGGGGGCCGGGACATCCGCTTGATTGTCGTCACAGATTCGGAAGGGATTTTAGGCATGGGAGACTGGGGCGTAAACGGCGTTGACATCGCAATCGGGAAATTAATGGTTTACACCGCTGCAGCCGGCATCAACCCCGCCCGCGTGCTGCCTGTTGTCATCGATGCCGGCACCAATAATGAAAAACTGTTAAACGATCCGCTTTATTTGGGCAATAAGCACAAACGTGTCCGCGGCGGGCGATATTACGATTTTATTGACTTGTTTGTAAAGGACGCAACGGCGTTATTTCCGGACGTGCTCATTCACTGGGAAGACTTCGGGCGTTCCAATGCTGCCACGATTCTTGAAAAATACCAAAAGCAAATTCCAACTTTTAATGATGATATTCAGGGGACAGGCATTGTGGTCCTGGCCGGCATTTTAGGAGCAATGAACATTTCCGGGGAAAAACTGGCGGATCAGCGCATTCTCGTTTTCGGCGCCGGGACGGCCGGTGTCGGTATCAGCAATCAGATTTTAGATGAATTGATGCGAAAGGGGCTGCCTGAAAAAGAAGCACGCAAGCACTTCTTCCTGGTCGATAAACAAGGCTTGTTGTTTGAAGACACGGAAGGCCTGACCCCCGGCCAAAAAGGTTTTGTCCGCAGTCGCACGGAATTTCCAAACAGCCGTGAACTCACGCATCTTGAAGCGGCAGTGAAAGCCGTCCACCCGACGATTATGATTGGGACATCGACACAGCCGGGCGCTTTTACAGAGCCGATTGTCAAAGAAATGGCCGCCCATACAAGCCGCCCGGTAATTTTCCCGTTGTCGAATCCAACCAATTGGCGGAGGCAAAAGCGGAAGATCTGATTGCCTGGACAGACGGAAGGGCGCTGATTGCAACCGGGATTCCGGCGCGTCCTGTCCAATATAAAGGGGTCACATATGAGATCGGGCAGGCAAATAATGCCCTCATGTATCCGGGCCTCGGACTCGGCTTGATTGCTTCTGCGGCAAGGCTTGTAAACGGGGAAATTTTATCGCAGGCAAGCCATGCATTAGGCGGAATTGTAGACACAACACAGCCCGGCGCTGCCGTTCTTCCCCCGGTTTCCAAACTGGCCGCGTTTTCGCAAAGGATTGCTGAAGTCGTCGCCCAAAGTGTCCTGGATCAAAATTTAAATCGCAAAAAAATTGCGGACGTCAAAACAGCCATCCGGGAGATCAAATGGGAGGCTGAATATAAAGAGCTGGTATTCAGCTGAGCCAGCAGGAAAAGAGTGAAAAAACATGGTCTTTTTACAATCAATTCAAAGTGTGATCACGATTATTTTAATGATTGCACTCGGCTATTTTTTGAAAAAATTTAAATGGTTTGATGATAATTTTGGGAAAAGTATTTCATCCCTGATTACGAAAATTGCCCTGCCGGCATCCATCTTCATATCGGTATTAAAATATTTGACCCGCAACAGCTTGGCGGAGCTTTCCGGCAGCCTGGTTTACCCGGCGATTTCGGTTATCGTCTCTTACTGTATATCCTATGCGCTCGTCAAATTGTTAAAGATCCGGCCGGGCCGCCGCGGCATCTTTATGAATGCCGTTGTCAATGCAAACACCATCTTTATCGGCCTGCCGCTGAACATCGCGTTGTTCGGAGAAAAAAGCCTGCCGTATTTTCTGATTTACTATATCATTAATACGGTCTCAACATGGGCTTTCGGCGTATTTTTGATTTCCAATGATGATCCGACAAAGGATAAATCAAGAGGGGGCAAAAACAAAATCAACTGGAAGAAGTTCTTCCGCCTCCATTACCGGGGTTTATCGCAGGGCTTATTTTCCTGCTTCTCAATATTCCAATTCCCGGTTTCATCGATTCCACTTTAACGTATGTGGGCAGTATCGTAACCCCGTTGTCCCTTGTTTATATTGGAATTGTGCTGTATAACGCCGGCCTTTCCAGCATCCGGTTTGACCGGGATACGATATTCGCGCTTTTAGGAAGGTTTGTGCTATCGCCGGCCGTTTTGATTGTTTTGATGTTAACGGGCACCCATTTCTCCGGCACCCATTTGCCTGCAATGCTGCAGCAAACGCAAATCGTCCAATCAGCAACCCCGATGCTTGCTGTTCTGCCGATTTTGGCCACAGAAGCACACGGGGATGTCAATTACGCGACGAATGTGGTCACGACGAGCACATTGTTGTTTGTCGTCGTTGTCCCTGTCCTCATGCAGGTGATTCAATTTATTTAATGCGAGTAAAATCCAGCACCACCGGACAGGAGATTGCAAAATGGCAGTCTCCTGTTTTTACATAAAAAGAAAATGCCGCGTTAAAGCGGCATTGGAGCGGGCCAAGTCCGCCGGGGCCGGCCGTTTTCTATCATTTTTCAAACCGGGTATAATAGAAGTAATAAACATACGGGCGTGAGGGAAATATGGCCGATATTCAGAAAATGATCCAAGGGAAAAAACTGACTGAATTGGATGAGCAAATTTTAAAGTATATTGTTGAAAACATTGATCATGTGCTGCAGATGGGAGTGCGGGAGATTGCAAGGGAAAACTATACTTCTCCCGCGACCGTGATCCGGTTATCGAAAAAGCTGGGGTATAAAGGATTCGTGGACATGTACTACCAGCTGCTGCCGCTCATTAAAAAAGTGGAGCTTGAACAGGACGGCCCGTCAGCATTTGAACAGGGGCAGCCGGCTTTACAGTACAATTCAAAAGAAAGTATCGGACAATTTATCGAAAATGTACTGCATTTAAATGAGAAATTCATTTTCATCTATGCCACCGGTTTTTCCTCCATTATCGCGGAGTATATGTACAAAAAACTGCTGGTGCTGGGGAAAAAGGCAATTTTTGCGACGGGGACGGATTCGATCGGGGTGTTTGAAAATAACCTTGATGATGTCGGGGCGCTGATTGTCATCTCAAAATCGGGCGAAACGAAACAAGTGATCGACAAACTATTTTTGGCAAAGGAACACGGGATTTTTACCGTCTCTTTTACAAAAGAAACAGAAAACACAGCGGCCGGGTTGTCCGATTTGAACTTTAAAATAACAGACCAGTATAAACTCGACGACCGGAATATGCTGCCGAATCTCTTCTTCCCGAATGTCTTGATCCTGTTTGAATATATTATCAAGGAATATTTTCAACGGATAAAATAGCAAAGGACATTGTATCCCGCCAATAGGCCTGGATCCGTGAAACGTGTTTCAATATGTGAAACGCGTTTTTTCATGCCCGTAAACTATCGACAGTCTAAAATGAAAGGACTAAACTACTCAATGTAAACCAAGTTCACATTCGGAGGTGGAGCAGGTGAAGGCAAAAGTGATGGATGCCATGCAGCGGTTTTCCAAAGCCATGTTTATCCCTATTTTGATTTTGCCGATTGCCGGTATTTTAATTGCACTCGGGAATGTCTTTACCAATCAGAAGTTAATTGAAAGCGTTCCCGTTTTAAATAACCCAGTTTTTACAGGATTTGGCACCATTTTATCAGGTTCCCTTGTCCCTATACTGGGAAACCTCGGGCTCATCTTCTGCGTCGGGATCACGCTCGGGTTAGCAAAAAAAGAAAAAGCGACTGCGGCTTTTACAGCAGTGTTAAGTTACCTCGTATTTGTCAATGCGATGAACAAATTTATGCAGCTCAAGGGACTGCTGGTTGACGGGAAGGCACTTGCGGGCGGCGGCAGCGGCCAAACGCTCGTTTTAGGCGTCCAGATCCTAGATATGGGGGTTTTTCTCGGCATTATTCTTGGCCTCGTCACCGTTTATATCCATAACAAATTCATTGACACCGAATTTAAAGGCGCCATGCAGATTTACGGAGGTTCAAGGTTTGTCTTTATCTTGTTAATCCCAACCGTTATTTTGTTATCGGTTTCACTTACGTATATCTGGCCGTTTGTGCAGGACGGCATCAATGCACTCGGGACTTTGATTCATAAGAGCGGAAATTTCGGGCTGTTTTTATACGGGTCCCTGGAAAGATTGCTTATTCCGACCGGCTTGCATCATCTGGTTTACACGCCATTTTTATATACGTCTTTGGGCGGCACCGCGGAAATCGGCGGCCATGTTTATCAGGGGGCAAGAAATATTTACTATGCGGAACTCGCCAACCCTGGTTCGCACCTTCTCGATAAAAGCGTCATTTGGGATGCCCGCGGGATATCCAAGATGTTCGGCCTGCTCGGCGCATGCCTTGCCATGTACCACACCGCAAAACCGGAAAACAAGGCAAAAGCGAAAGCGATTTTAATTCCGGCTGCGGTGACTTCGCTGATTGCCGGCGTAACTGAACCGATTGAGTTCTCGTTTATGTTTGTCGCGCCGCTTCTGTTCGTCGTCCATGCCGGGTTAAGCGGTTTAAGCATGGTTGTCCTCAATCTCCTGAACGTGCGCGCCATTGGCCCGAACGGCATGATTGACTTCCTGCTGTACAACCTGCCGCTCGGTGTCGGCAGAACGAGGTGGCCGTTATATATTCTCACAGGCCTTGTCTTCTTTGCCATCTACTATGTGGTCTTCCGGTTCTTAATTGTAAAATTCAATTTTAAAACGATCGGCCGTGAAGACGAGGGCCAGGAAACAAAACTGTATTCCAAAAAAGACTACAACGAGAAAAAAGGAAGCGCCAAAAAACAAGCCGGCGCAGCAGTTGAAGATGGCGGCATAGCAAGCGTGATTGTCAATGCGCTCGGCGGACCCGGCAATATCGACACGGTTACCAATTGTTATACAAGGCTCAGGTTGACGCTTAAAAATCCGGATTTAGTGGATGAAGGGGTGCTGAAAAATGCGACCGGCGCAAGCGGCGTCATGAAGAAAGACCATAATGTCCATGTCGTATACGGATTGCAAGTAACAAGCGTGCGGAAAGCGGTGGACCAGTATTTAGGCCGGAATAACGAAGAATAACAAACAGGAAGGAATGAAGAAAATGAAAAAATTTTCAGTTGTCATTGCAGGCGGAGGCAGCACATATACACCGGGGATTGTCACGATGCTCTTGGATCATTTGGACCAATTTCCGATCCGAAAATTGAAATTGTACGACAATGATGAAGAAAGGCAGCGCGTGATCGGAGAAGCATTAGAGATTGTATTAAGGGAAAATGCGCCGGAAATTGAATATACTTTTACAACCGATCCCGAAGAAGCTTTTACAGACGTCGATTTCTGTTTTGCCCATATTCGTACGGGGAAATATAAAATGCGGGAACTGGATGAAAAAATCCCGTTAAAACACGGGGTGGTCGGGCAGGAAACATGCGGGCCCGGCGGAATTGCTTACGGCATGCGCAGCATTGGGGATATGATTGAACTGATTGACATCATGGAAAAATATTCCCCGGAATGCTGGATGTTGAACTACTCCAACCCGGCCGCCATTGTCGCTGAAGCGTGCCGTATGCTCCGCCCGCAAGCCAAAGTATTAAATATTTGCGATATGCCGGTCGGGACTTTGCGGAGAATGTCGCAAATCATTGGCAAACAGCCGAAAGATTTGGATGTGCGCTATTTCGGGCTGAACCATTTCGGCTGGTGGACGAGTATTAAAGATAAAGAAGGCCATGAATATTTGCCGGAGATCCGCGATTATGTCGCGAAACATGGTTATTTGACCCAGGTTGAAGTGGATACCCAGCATATGGACCAAAGCTGGCAGGAAACGCACAAAAAAGCGAAAGATCTTTTGGCGGTCGATCCGAGATTTTTGCCGAATACGTACTTGAAATATTACTTTTACCCGGATTATGTGGTGGAACATTCCGATATCCATTACACGAGGGCAAACGAAGTCATCGACGGACGGGAAAAAGAGGTGTTCTCCGCTGCTCAAAGAATCGTTGAAAAAGGGACCGCTGAAAATGAATCTTTTTCTGCCGGCAGCCATGCAACATTTATCGTCGATCTTGCCCGTGCGATTGCCTACAATACGCATGAAAGAATGGTCATGATTGTGGAAAATAACGGCGCAATCGCAAACTTTGATGATGATGCGATGGTGGAAGTCCCGTGCATTGTCGGCACGGACGGCCCGGAACCGCTGTGCCAGGGCAGAATCCCGGAATTTGAACGGGCGCTGATGTACCAGCAGGTCACCGTGGAAAAATTGGTCGTGCAGGCTTATGTCGAAGGCAGCTATCAAAAATTGTGGCAGGCGCTGACCCTTTCAAAAACCGTGCCAAGCGCAAAAGTCGCAAAAGCATTGCTGGATGATTTAATCGAAGCCAACAAGGAATACTGGCCGGAATTGCACTAACAGCCGCGTAGGTTTATGCGGCAGGCAGCTGCCAAACATCGTAGCATCGCTGGCCCTTTTAAAAAAGAACCAGATTCGGAATACCAGCCGGGGATGGAATAATGAGTTGTATAAGCTTATATGGCAGGCGCTGTCAAACAATTGTGGGACAGCGAAAGCCTCTCCTTTTAAACGAACCGGGTACTTGAGGCAACCAAAATACTGCCGGGAATGAATAAAGGGCCGTGAAACATATACATTTAAGGCGGCTGTCAAGCGGGACGGCAGGCGTTGGTTTTCTCAAAAACGGTCCGGAGTGCGAAGGTTGAATGAGGTATACCGGCCGGGATTGAAATAATGGAAGGGGCGAAAAGGAATGCGAGCTTTTCGCCTTTTTCATGAAGCGTGGAAGCTCGAGGATTGGTGCTAACTGGTTAAAAAACCCCCGGAACAAGGCAAATGATTTCAAACAGCAGCTCATTTTCATACGGGTATTCCGGGTGATGCAGGACCACCATTTTTTTCCTTGTTATGTTAAAGTAAGGGTATTCAAAAAATACGGGAGGGAAGCATATGTTTAAACTTTTTTCAAAAAAAGCTGTAGTGGAAGAACTTGTTGCGCCAATGAGCGGGAAGGTTGTTCAAATAGAAGATGTGCCGGATGAGGTGTTCAGCCGGAAGATGATCGGGGATGGCATTGCGATAGAACCGGATGAAGGCGTTGTGGTCTCACCGGTGGACGGGGAAATTGTCCAGTTCTTCCCAACGAAGCATGCGGTTGGGCTAGAGACAAAGAGCGGCTTGGAAATATTGATTCATATCGGCATGGAGACTGTTGCTTTGAACGGGGAAGGGTTCGAAGGCTTTGTTCAACAGGGGGATCGTGTAAAAGCAGGTGATAAACTGGTCACCTTTAACCTCGAACAAATCAGGGAACGTGCGGAAAGCATCATCTCCCCTGTCGTCGTCACCAATTTTGATGCCGTGGACACGTTAAGCAAAACAGCTGAAACATCGGTAAAACGTGGCAAATCGGTTTTATTGACGGTGAAAATGAAATAGTTTTCCTGCAGATGGAAAATGGGGAGACACACGCCCATCCAAATGCACGGATACATTTGGAACGATGTCTTCCCATTAAAAAGGATATATTCTTTACGCTATTTCAATGCATGGACAAAATCAGCGTAACGTTACGGGCGGGATGCCGAAACTTCCCGCTTTTTTATTGCTATACCTGCAGCAGTTCCTCGATCTTTTCCTCAAGGTCTTCCGGCTTTGTCCGCGAGCCGTAATAGCCAATGGCATGGCCGTGCCGGTCGACGAGAAATTTATTGAAATTCCATGTGATTTTCTTCTCGCCTGTCTGCTCGAGCAATTCGGCAAACAGCGGGTTCATTTCTTTCCCCTTCATTTTGCTTTTTTTAAACAACGGGAATGTTACGCCATAGTTGGCTTGGCAAAATGCTGCAATTTTTTCGCTTTCGTCAAACTCCTGTTTCATGAAACTGTCGCTCGGAAAGCCAAGCACGGCAAACCCCTTGTCTTTGTACTTTTCGTAAAGGTGCTCAAGCCCCTCATACTGGGGTGTAAATCCGCATTTGCTTGCCGTATTGACAATAAGCAGCACCTGGTTTTTATATTTGGCCAAAGACTCTTTCTCTTCTCCAGTAAGCCGTTCAAAAGAATAGTCGTAAATGGACATCATCAGTCTCCTTTTCCCCGGAAATTTTATTTCTTGTCATTATCGTAAAGAGAATATGGATACATGTCAAATGATGGGCTGGTGATATCACGGCCGGTTTTGTCGCTCTGTTGTTTGGGCGATATCAAAATGGGTTCCAACACCAACTGTTCAAGGTGTGAAAGTAAATGAGTGGAGTAGGAAAAAATTGCAAAAAATGATTTATTTCAGACTGGATAAATATTAAAATAGGTGTATGAAGATACACACTCATATTTTTTAAGGGGGGGATGATGGTGCCCGTTTTTTGATCAACAGTAAATGAAGATGCCATTTTAACAAACAGCGGGTTGGCAGTATTAGCTGTCAGAGACAGATGGAGTTTTAATTGCAGGGAGAAAAGTGAGCACATGAATATTTTTAGCTACATTGTTTTAGGGCTTTCCCTCTCAGTGCCAGTTGGCCCCATTACGATTGAAATGGTTAAGAGGGGGATCAAGAAAGGCTTTTTGCATTCCTGGTTTGTCGGCTTGGGCGGGATGTCCGCCGATGTTGTTTTAATGTTTTTGATTTATTTCGGTGTATCTACATATTTAACTACACCAGTTGCGAAGCTGATGATGTGGATTTTCGGGTGTATCATTCTTGTATACTTAGGCTATGAGAGCATTAGAGATGCTTTTAGAGAAATCACCATACCAGAGGAGAAAAAGAAAGGAAATTTGCTGCAATCTTTTCTGTCAGGCTTTTTGATTGCGATCTCTAATCCACTGAATATTATATTTTGGATTGGCATTTATGGGTCGGTTTTAACCACAATTTTAAATACGGTAAATTCGGGAAAAGCTTTACTTTACAGCAGCGCGATTTTTATTGGGATAGCTGCCTGGGATATAACGGTAGCTTCTTCCGTTCACTTTGGAAGAAAATTTGTTCATCAGCGTTTTTTAAAATGGCTGTCTGTCATTGCCGGGATTGCCTTAATTGGATTTGGCATACATTTCGGGTATCAAGCCGTGAAAAGTTTGTATTTAGTAGGCATCGGCCACGAATAACCAGGTGGTTTAGGATGCTACATGAAGTCATCGCGCTTACGGCCATACAAAAGGCTTTTTTCTTTTTTAGAAAAAAGTAGCCGCTTCCGCAATGCCTGCTTTCGCATATTTGCTTTTTCAATTCCCATACTAGAGGTGAAGGAGGGATGAATATGCCAAAACGGAAGCACGATGCCGAACAAAAGAACAAAGAAGGCTTTGACTCAGCCAAAACCGATTCCGAGTATTCAAGGGAATTGCAGCAGCTGGGCGATGGGGCAGGCAGCGCGGCAGCCAACCGCATGCACAAAGAAAAAGCAAAAAAGATGAAATCCTCCAAAAACCAGGGAGAATGGAAAGGCATGCATTGAAAACGGGTCTTCACTCTTTAAGAGTGAGGGCTTTTTTGCGGTGGCGGGTCTTGCGTTACCTTGGTACATTTGTACATTGAAAGCAGTGACAAATTGGCAACGGGAATGCCTGAATCCAGTTTATGGAGCCAAATGACGCTTAATGGTTATGGATTAAAAAACGGCTACAAGAAAGTTTAAAGACGATCGAAGAAAAAATTCCTTTTTTGCAAAATGTATTCCAAGAGGTTCGAATTTCGGAGCAATTAGATGACGCTGCTTTGTACCAGTTTGCGACAGTTGTGAATTAGTATCCAAAACCAAATTCAGATGATTATGCCGAAATATTTGATGAATTGCTTGACCTGCTTGTCCACAGGTCAGGAAAGACAGGAGCGGAGATTATAACTCCTCGAGTTATCGCTAAACTGCTTCCATTACTGCTGAACATTCAGGAAGGCACAGTCTATGACGGAAGCTTTGGAACCGGTCGCCTCTTGGCATATGCTTACCGCTATGCAAAAGAAAATGGTTGCAAAATAAAACTGGTTGGACAGGAAATAAACGCGAGGGCCAAATGGGTATTTCCGGTACAAATAAAAGACTTCATCGGTAATGGAATTAGGTGTCATTACAGCGCTGTAAGGGAGATCTTATGGAGGTGTAAGATGAAAACTTATGATGAACCAAGATTTTTCATTGGAGGAAATCCATTTTTGATATAATAGAAGCATATTAAGCTGTACTAATAAAAAGCACACAACAATCAGCTTGGAAGAAAAATGATGATCCACAGCTGGCATATTAATATGGATATACTAATAAGTTTGCACGTCATGTGAGGATTTTTTGCAATATATATCAACATGTTTCAAGAAAAATTGGATGAATCGATGGAATTTGATTTAGACTTAGACGTTGATACAGCCAATATGTGATTCGAGAAATATAACAAATGGGGGATACAACTTGATTACATCAGAAGAAATTAAACGTAGATTATGGGATGGGGCCAATGAACTACGTGGTTCAATGGATGCCAGCCGTTACAAAGATTATATGCTTGGATTAATGTTCTACAAGTTTTTGAGCGATAAGACATTGGAAACGTTCAAAGTGGCCAGTGGCATCGGGCAAATGTCTGAGTTGGAGCTGGTTGAAGCATACACAAAGGCAAAAGCAGAATACGGCGAAATGCTAGAGCAAATGATTCAAAACGTACTTGGTTATTATGTCTCTCCTGAGTATCTTTATCAGACTTGGATAAAAGATATCAATTCGGGTGATTTTGAAGTCCAAAAAGTAATAGATAGCTTGAATCACTTTGAGCGTACGATTGCCGTGTCTGGTGATTCGGATGACTTTCAAGGACTATTCTCAAGTTCAACGCTTGATTTAACGGATACGGCTTTAGGCAGCAATTTAAACGAACGGAGCAAAAATATTAAGGCACTAATCTTGCTTTTTGCAGACTTGAACATGGTAGCATTGCAAAAAGGCGATGTACTGGGTGATGCGTATGAGTACCTCATCGGACAGTTTGCGATGGAGTCAGGAAAGAAAGCAGGGGAATTCTACACGCCACGACAAGTCAGCGAAGTCATGGCACAAATTGTAGCGAGAACATCAGATATCAAGTCAATCTATGACCCGACTGTTGGTTCTGGTTCGCTACTTTTAACGGTTGGAAAGCACTTAGATGAAGATGCACAAAAGAATTTGAGCTATTACGGGCAAGAAAAGAACACAGCAACCTATAACCTAACCCGTATGAATTTATTGCTGCACGGTGTTCGGCCAGAAAAGATGACCATTAAAAATGGTGATACACTTTCCCAAGACTGGCCAGAAGATCCAGAACGCCCGAATGAAGGCGTGCAATTTGATGCAGTGGTGATGAATCCGCCATATTCAGCGAAGAATTGGAACAGATCAGGGTTAAAAGTTAGTGACCCTCGTTTTGAAGTTGCTGGGGTGTTGCCACCAGATTCTAAAGGGGATTTTGCTTTCCTATTACATGGATTATTCCACTTAGGACAAAACGGGACGATGGCGATTGTCTTGCCTCATGGGGTGCTGTTCCGTGGTTCAGCAGAAGGCGAGATTCGCAAACGATTGCTTCAAAAAAATTACATTGATGCCATTATCGGCTTGCCAAGTAATCTATTTACCAATACAGGGATTCCAGTCGTTGTCATCATCTTGAAGAAGAACCGAAAATTTGACGATCCTGTTTTAATCATTGACGCATCTCATAGCTTTATTAAAGTTGGAAAGCAAAATGTCCTGCAAGAAAAGGACATTGCAAAAATTGTGGATACATATGTTGAACGTAGAGAAGAGGAAGGGTACAGTCACCTAGCGACACGTGAGGAAATAATGGAAAATGAGTATAACATGAACATTCCTCGCTATATCCAGGCGAATGAAGAAGAAATTCCGCACGATGTGGATGCTCACCTACTCGGCGGGATTCCACAAAAGAACATTGACGATTTGAAGGTTTTACAGTCTACCGTGCCAGATGTTTTGAAACGATCCTTAAAAGAAATTCGTGAAGGATATGTCGAACTGTTAAAACCCGTTGAGGAAATTTCTAATGATGTATTGAGTGACGCTCGCATTGTTGAAATATCAAAAGAAATCGAAAGCAAAACAAAAAACTATATCGATAAATACTGGGACGTTTTACGAAATGTTGATAAAAGCAGTAGCTTGACGCAGTTAATGGACGACATGCTGGTTGAGATCAAGCAGATTCTTTCATCCTTCCAATATATTGATGTGTATGACGGCTACCAAATTGTAGCGGAGATATGGAAAAATACACTGGCACATGATGCGGAAATCATTAAATCAAGTGGTTTCTATACAGCTGGTCGCACGCGTGAGCCCAATATGGTAACGAAAGGATCCGGAAATAAAAAACGTGAAGAGCAAGACGGTTGGGTTGGCAGTATTGTACCAACTGAGTTGATTGCAAAAAATTTATACGGTGATGAACGAAAAGAAATTGAATCAAAGAAAGCCCGCATTCAGGAGATTGAAACAAAGCTATCTGAGTTGGTTGAGGCTGCGAAAGAGGAAGATAGCGACGAAGCCAATGCTCTAGGCGAGTGCTTGAATGAAGCAGGTGAGGCTTTTGAAAGCAAATCAATCAAGGCCGCGTTAAAAAAGGCAAGCAAGGAAACCGTTGAATATGACCTACTGAAAAAAGTTGAAAAATTATTTGCAGATAAATCAGCGCTTAACAAAGCCGTGAAAGCGGATGAAAAAGCACTCAAAGAATCCGTGCAAGAACGTATCTTGACTTTGACAAACGAAGAAATCGACAACCTGATGTATGAAAAATGGTTCGGCAATATGGTGGATGCTATAGTTGGTTTGGTATGGAAACCGATAAAAAAAGAGTTGGACACATTGCAAATGTTGCATGAACGTTATGCTGATACCTTGTCAGCAATTGATGAAGAAATTCAAGACTCAGAATCAGCACTTGAAGCCATGATGCGTGAATTGGTGGTGGAAGAATAATGGAACAAAAAAATTTAGTGCCAAAAAGGCGATTTAAGGAATTTCAAAATGCTCCGGCTTGGGAACAGCGTAAGTTGGGGAAAGTGGTAAAAACACATCAATTCAGACCATATTTAGCGGAGCCCAATGCTGAGGGAGACTTTGAAGTAATTCAACAAGGAGATAGGCCGGTTGCTGGATATACTAATGGAACACCTTTTGAAAATTATCGGGATGTAACGCTGTTTGGCGATCATACAGTATCGCTTTACAAACCGACTAAACCGTTCTTTATTGCGACTGATGGAGTAAAAATATTGAGTGCAGATGGTCTTGAGGGTGACTTTCTGTTTTCGTTACTAGAAAGATATAAACCTGAACCACAAGGCTATAAACGTCACTTCACAATACTTAAAAATCAAGGTGCTTGGATAACCAAGAACGTTGAAGAGCAAGTCAAAATTGGCGCATTCTTCAAGAACCTCGATCACCTTATCACCCTTCATCAGTGTAAGTTAGAAAAAATGAAAACATTAAAATCCGCTTATCTTTCTGAAATGTTTCCCGCTGAAGGTGAGCGTGTGCCAAAACGAAGATTTGCAGGATTTACGCAAGCTTGGGAACAGCGGAAGTTGGGGGATGTTGCGGAGTTTAATCCAAAAGAGGAGTTACCAGAAATATTTGAATATGTAGATTTGGAGTCTGTTGTAGGTACAGAACTGATCGCCCATAGAAAAGTTAGAAAGGAGAAGGCTCCATCAAGAGCACAGCGACTTGCACGAAAAGGTGATTTGTTTTATCAAACAGTTAGACCATATCAAAAAAATAACTATTTGTTTGAGAAACCTTGTAATAACTATGTTTTCTCAACGGGATATGCACAACTACGTCCATATGGTGATGGATATTTCTTGCTGAGTCTAGTACAAACCGAACAGTTTGTTAAAGCGGTTTTAGATAGATGTACTGGTACAAGTTATCCTGCAATCAATTCAAATGATCTGGCTAATATGGAAGTATACGTTCCTTCGAGAGGAGACGAACAAATACTAATTGGCCGGCTTTTTAAAAGTGTTGATCACCTCATCACCCTCCATCAACGTAAGCTCGAAAAACTACAAAACATCAAAGAAGCATACCTCAATGAGATGTTTGTATAAAGGGGGAGCGAAATTATGAGCAATACACCGAAGAGTGCGGCGGAGAAAACTTTTCAAGAGAATTTTGTCAAGGAACTGCAGAAATATAAATGGGAAGCACCCGAGTTCTTAAACGGCAATAAACAAAAAGTAACGGTTGCTGACTTGGTTTCGCACTGGCGTAGTGAACTCAACCGTATCAATGCTGACCAGCTTGAAGGCGTGGAATTAACCGATAATGAGTTCAAACAAGTGATGGCAAAGGTCAATCAAATCAGCAATAGCTATGAGGCTGCAAAGATTTTGGCTATTGAAGGATCAAAAGGTAAGATCGATGGCATCTACCGTGATGACAATCCGAAAATCACGAGAAAACAAATCACGTTGACGATTTTTAAAAAAGCTGAAGTACGTGGTGGGGACTCAAGCTATAGGATTGCGAGAGAAATACAGACCCCCAACAACAACCGTTTTGATATCGTCCTGCTGATCAACGGCTTGCCCTTAATCAATATCGAACAAAAACGCACGGACAAAACGTTGGACGAGGCATTTGGCCAGTTTATGCGCTACTACCGTGACGGTGAATACAGTCATAACTTTATGGCTTTTTCGCAAATGATGGTCATCACTTCTGAAATTGACACTCGATATTTCGCTACGCCCAAAACAATTGGAGATTTTAACCCGAGTTTCGTCTTTCATTGGGCAGATAAAGATAACCATGTAATAAACGATTGGAAAAAAGTAATTGAACAATTTTTGATGATTCCAATGGCACATCAGATGGTCGGAGATTATTTAGTCATTGATGAAGCGCGTGATGAGGAAAATAGGCGACATCTGTTAATGCGTCCCTATCAAGTTCATGCTCTGCAGGCGGTTGAAGGGGCTGCGTTTGGATGGGACAATGATGAAAAAATACCTCATGGCGGTTTTGTTTGGCACACGACTGGTTCAGGAAAAACAATCACAAGTTTCAAGACTGCTTTGTTTTTATCGACAAGAGCAGGATTTGATAAAGTCGTCTTCCTTGTTGATAGACGTGAGCTAGATAATCGTACCAGTGAAAACTTCAAAGCATATGCTGCCTACGAGCCGGTTTCTGTTGATGATACAAAACACACCTACCAGCTAAAAAAGAAACTGATGTCAGCAAAGAATGGCATTGTGGTCACAACAACATTCAAACTCAATGCTTTAGTGAAGGAACTAGAAGAAGCACACGATAATCGTTTAGCAGATAAGAAAATGGTCTTTATCATCGATGAAGCCCATCGTACGACAATGGGACAGATGATGGGAACGATAAAACGCTATTTCAAGAAAAATGGACTTTTCTTTGGCTTTACCGGCACCCCCTTATTTGATGAAAATAAGGTCAAAGGAAAGATCAATGAAAAAAGCGAAGTCATCAATACCACTGAAAAGTTATTTGGGCCGAAGTTACATCAATATACGATTGATGAGGCGATTGCCGATAAAAACGTATTAGGTTTTCACGTTGACTATATCAACACCGGAGAATTCAAAAGTTATGATGATTTAAGAGACCAGATCGCTGAACAAATGAAGGAAGAACATCCTGAATGGACAGACAGAGAAATCGAACGCCAAGTTCAAGAAATGTCAGAAGCGGACGTTGAAAAGCAAGCAAAAAAACGAGGGCTGCTTGTATACCAAGACGAAACGCATATTCCACGGGTAGTGGAAGAAATTCTGAATAACTGGGAATCCCAATCACAAGAAAGAGAATTTAATGCAATTTTGACGGTTGCCTATAAAGACCGTGTAATTGCTTATTATCATGAATTTAAAAAACAACTAAAAGAACGTGGGGAAAAGCTAAATGTTGCGATGACGTTTAGTTTTGGTAACGAAAATGATCCTAAGCCACTAGACCCTGAAATTGTCAAAGAGATGTTTCAGGACTACGCTGCTTTTACAGGTATTGAGTTTATAGCTGGTGATAAAAAACATGGTGAAGATGCCTATTTTGAAGACCTTGTAGAGCGCGCGACACGAGGCGGCAGTGGACGAAACCCGAAAAATATCGACCTCGTCATTGTGGCAGACCAACTGTTGACAGGTTATGATTCGAAACGTCTGAATACGCTTTATGTTGACCGTACCCTTGAACTTCAAGGTCTGATCCAAGCCTACTCACGCACCAATCGTGTCTTTGGTTCGAAAAAAGAATTTGGAACGATTATCAACTTCCAATACCCTCGAATGACTGAAGAAATGGTAAATCAAGCTTTGAAGCTGTATGGAAGCGGTGGGAAGAGCAGTAAGGCCATTGTGGATACTTACCAAACGGCTGTAAAGAAATTGGAAATCAAAGTATCTGAAATGATCCCGACTTTACCTGATCCTACTGAATGGCAAAAAATAGAACAGGATGAGAAGAAAAAGGAAGCCTTTATCCTTGCTTTTAAAGATGCTGCTGAGCAGTTAAATTTGGTAGAACAGTACTATGAATTTAAGTGGAATGATGACGCTTTTGGAATAGACGAGCACACTTGGCTGCAGTATGTCGGTGCTTATAAAAACTTAACAAGGAAGCCCGGAACCCCACCTGCGCCATCAACCGTTCATCCGCTTGCTGGGAAAACGAAATTGGCAGGAACACAAGTCATTGATGCAAACCATATTATAAAATTAATAGGTTCAAAAGTTACTTCACCGTACGGCGTGCAAACGGTGGATCGTGAAACCCTCCGCATTATTTACGAACAAATTCAAGAGTTAAGTAACATGGGGGACCATGAGCAAGCACAGCTATTAAGGGAATTTGTGGATACTGAGCTTGTGCCCGGTAACTTATCGAGCAGTTTAAACTTTGATGAGGCATTTGAAATTTGGAAAGCGGATAAACTGCGCGATACGGTCATTCAATTTTCTACGGAGTGGGGATTAGATAGTGAATTACTTACAAAAGCAGTGAATTCATATTCCACTTCAGAGCCTGATATTGTTCCTTTTATCAATGATCTCATTCGCAGTGTTGATTTCAACAAGGCAACCAATCAAACGGCTGGCAATTTGTTAAGACATAATATGATCCTCACGACTAAATTGCCACAATGGATTGCTGAGACGAAGCAAAAGTATAGTTAATGATGAACCATGTTTAAGATATAATGAAAAATTAGGTGAAATGGCTTATGATCAACAAAAATTCGTTAGCAGCGGTGATCGCAGCATATAAACAAAACTTTCCAACGCACTGGGAAAATGAAAAATATAAATGGGAAGCGGTCCAGCATTTTCAGGATCATTGGGATATCAATGCTTCTGACTTTGCTGAGATGTTCACGAAAGCAACAGACAAAACCAATAATCTGCTCACTTCCGTGAACAACTACCCAAGAAGAATGATTCATGAGTTTGCTGTGGCAGATGAAGAAGCGACAAGAGCCATGTTTATCAATCTGTATGATGAGTCCAAGAATTTTGCGGAACGAGTTGAAAAATTCCAGTCTGATGCAGAAACAATGCGTGTAAAATATGATCAAGGCACATGGAGGCAGCATTATCAAACGCTGAATTCCATTAGCACATACCTTTGGCTCCGTTATCCGGATAAATATTATATTTACAAGTACTCGGAATGTCGGGCTGTGGCAAAAGTGCTTGACAGCGATTTTATTCCAAAAAAAGGTGCTTCTTCTCGCAATCTCGTAGGGGAATTTCACCTTTACAATGAAATTTGCGAGCACTTGAAAAAGGATGAGGAATTGGTCCAAATGCTGCAATCCGTACTTACGGATCGTTGCTACCCGGATAAAGCGCTGAAGACATTGACGATGGATCTTGGCTTTTATATCAGCCGTTTTTATACAAAAAAGTCTACTGAAGATCATGCCGAGTGGTTTCCAATGGACTATAGCCCAAAAATTACAACGGAGGAATGGCTTGCACTGCTTGCAGATAAACGTGTGTTTAACACAAAAAGTCTAAAAATCATGAAGCGCATAAAAGACTGTGGCGGCATGGCCACTTGTAAGCAGCTTTCAGAAAAATACGGGAATAACTCGAACTATTATAATAGTGGATCTTCTGCTCTTGCAAAGCGTGTTGCCGAGACGACGGGATGTCCTTTGATGACTTCTCATAACGATAATGCAAAATGGTGGCCGATTTTATATGTTGGAAAGCATGCAGACAAAGGAATGGCAGGTAATTATATGTGGAAACTTCGTGATGAATTGAGCAAAGCGCTGGATCAGTTTGACCTTTCTGAAATTCCTTTGTATGAAAAGGAGCCACAAGCTAAAATCAGCCAAGGTAAAGAGAAGCAGGGTTACTGGTGGCTCAATGCTAATCCTAAAATTTGGCGTTTCTCGGATATCGACATCGGCGAGACGCAGCGATATACACTGTATAATGAAAATGGCAACAAACGCCGCATTTTTCAAAACTTCTTGGATGCGAAGGCTGGCGACCTTATTATTGGATATGAATCTTACCCGGTGAAACAGGTGGTAGCACTTGCGAAAGTGCTGGAAGAAAGTGATGGAGAATATCTTTATTTTGAAAAAACAGAAGGGCTTGTCACACCGATCGATTATGCAACATTGAAAAATTGCCCTGAGCTGGAAAAAATGGAATATTTCCAGAATCCACAGGGCAGTCTTTTCAAGCTGACGAAGGAAGAATATGACTTTATTGAAGACATTATTCGCGAGGAAAACCCGATTATGTCGAAAGAAAACATGGAAGCTTATTCCAAAGATCAATTTTTGGAAGAGGTATATATGACTGAAGAACGTTACGAAACGCTTACCTCTCTGCTGAAGCATAAAAAGAATCTCATTTTGCAGGGAGCTCCGGGTGTTGGCAAGACCTTTACAGCTAAGCGGCTTGCTTATGCAATGATGGGATTAAAAGACGACAGCCGCATTGAATTGATTCAGTTTCACCAGAACTACTCCTATGAGGATTTCATGATGGGATATAAACCTAAGGAGGAAGGGTTTCAATTACAATACGGCATTTTCTATAAGTTTTGTCAAAAGGCAGCGAACATGCCTGATCAACCGTTCTTTTTTATCATCGATGAAATCAATCGCGGCAACATGAGTAAAATATTCGGTGAATTGCTTATGTTGATTGAAAAAGATTATCGTGGCACAAAGGCAACGCTTGCTTATAACGGTTTGCCGTTCACCGTTCCAAAGAATCTGTACCTGATCGGGATGATGAATACCGCCGACCGTAGCCTTGCAATGATCGATTATGCTTTGCGCCGCCGTTTCAGCTTTTTTGAAATTGAGCCGGGATTTCATTCTGCTGGGTTTCAATCCTACCAGTCTGCATTGGATCATGACACGTTCAACACTTTAATTGAACGCATCAAGGAATTGAATCAGGAAATTGCTGCCGACAGTTCACTTGGACCAGGTTTCCGCATTGGCCACAGTTATTTTTGCGGACAGGCTGAATGTACGGATGAGTGGTTGAAGGAAGTGGTCGAATTTGATATTCTTCCGATGCTGCATGAATACTGGTTTGATGAGCCGGACAAATTGCAGCGTTGGGAAAATATATTGCGCGGTGTTTTCAATGATGAAAGATAAAGGCATTCTAATCAGAAACATCTATTATATGCTCTCTTACGCCTTTCGTGTGCTGAAACGATCAAACTACGATGAAATAGGGTCAGAAAGGTTTGAGCATATCCAAGATCTATTTGCTGCCATCCTTACTAAAGGGATCGCCCGACAACTAAAACAGGGCTTGTATAAGGAATATGTTTCACATTGTGATGACCTTTCCGTGTTACGCGGTAAACTGGACATTCATGGGACCATCCATCATAAACTGCAGCGGAAGCAAAAGCTCTCCTGCGAATATGATGAGCTGTCCGAAAATAATGTATTTAACCAAATCCTGAAAACCACCTCTGTCATACTCATGCAGCAGCCATCTGTAAACGTTAAACGGAGAACAGCCTTGAAAAAAGTGATGCTACATTTTGACAGTGTGGATATGATTGAGCCAACGCGCATAAAATGGAACATCCTGCGGTTTCAGAAAAACAATCAAAGCTATAAAATGCTCCTGAACATCTGCTATTTTGTTTTAGATGGCTTACTGCTCTCCACAGACAAAGGCAAGTTCAAAATGGCCAATTTCTTGGATGAGCAGCACATGTCACGTCTATTTGAGAAATTTGTGCTGGAATATTACCGCTATCATTATCCGAGTTTGCGGGCAGCTGCTCCACAGATCGCATGGAACATTGATACGGGGGCGACTGATTTCCTTCCTACTATGCAGACAGACATTGTACTAAAATCATGCAGCAAAGTACTGATCATCGATACAAAGTACTATGCGCATACCATGCAAGTTCAGAGCAGGTATGGCAGCAGGACATTTCATTCCAACAACCTGTATCAGATTTTTACCTATGTAAAGAATCAGGATGTCGGCAACACCGGCAATGTCGCGGGTATGCTGTTGTATGCCCGAACCGAAGAAACCATTGTGCCAAACGCCGACTTCATGATGAGTGGAAATAAAATGAGTGTAAAAACGCTGGATTTAAATACTGCCTTTGGAAACATTGCTGAACAGCTGGACAACATTGCAACATCATACTTTGGAGAGATTGAAAAGAAGGAGGCTTAGGGATATAGAGGTACAACAATAAAAAGGTTTGTAAATGGGGCGTGCATTGCTATTGATTGAGATAGTTTGTTTATAATACATGCTTAAAAATCGAATGAAGTTGTACAGACATCATAAAAAGGTACATTGCACCTCTAATATCAACAGCTACCTTGCCTCTTGAGCAGTGAACCTACCTTTTCGGATTATTTACCGAGTTCATCAAAAGCGAATGAAGAGGTATTCCATGCATGGATGCGCCCCATTTGCATTTCACGATAATGCGCCATTTCCTCAACTTTGTTTTGGATCCCGATTTTCCACCAGTGATACATTTATGACCGCCATAAATGTCCATCTGGCATATTCATTGCCGAGGTATTCGGAAGTTAAATTTCTTTAGTATTACCTTCAATTCTATCTTTGTAATTCTTTAGTATTTTTGTATTTATATCGCTGATTTCCGAAAAGTGCCACTCAAAGGTTGTTAAAATTCTATGAAACTCTAGTAAATATTGTTCTACCTTGTTCTCATCGTTAGGATTAACTTTTTTAAAATCGCTTATTACTTTCTCTAATTCTTTGATTAAGGCTTGAAAATCTTTCAGGTTATCGTACTGTTCGTTAAAGTCCTCTTTGGTTAAAACATTTACATTTGAATGAATATTTTCTAATACACGTAGTAATTCTGCTAATTTCTCCACCATTTATGATCTCCACCCTTTAACAATTCGTCCAAATGCTTTTTTAGCATTAAAGTTCCATCCGAATTTAAAAATATATTTTACTTTAACATTTTTATCTATAACTTCTAGATGGTCTTTATGCAATGCATCGAAATTTTAAATACTGCCGCACTTACTCCTGTAACGGTAGTATAGTGAGTGTGGGAACAATAGAAAAGGAAAGACGGTTTTGGTTCAGCACCTTTTCTCGTATAAACGGAACGTATAAATTCATTTTAAATATGTTGCTTCCCATTGTTCCTGTTTTTCAACAGGATCAATTTGGGAAAGGTCTTGGTATCCGAGTTTCACATTCATTGCACCCGTGTTATCCAACATATAGGTTAAATTGGTCCATTTTTCTTGGTGTTGAGCTGCAAATTCGGATTGTAACGCTGAAAAAAGATTGAGCAAATCATTTTCTAAATCATTGAATTTTTCCTCATCAATGATGAATTTATCAGGAATGTCAAGACTATATACCGGTTCCTTATCGGCTAATGGATAATAATAAAAAAACATTATTTTATACCCATGTCCAATTTCAACATATAGATATATTTTCTTCCATTCTTCTGGTATCATCGCCACCAATTTATTAGCAATTTCTCCGTAAATTCGGTCCATTTTTTGTGTTTCCATTTTATTCATCCCCTATATAGTTCGTTAAAGTATAAAAGTATTTTTTACTATAATTTTATATAAAATTTCTGCTGATAGGAGACCATTGATCGTTTCACCGAGAGCTTTCCGGCACCATCATAAGCAAAGCAGGTTATCCGGGCTTTCTGAACCAGGAATGGCTTCTTTTGGGATTTCATCGACCAGTTCATAATTGGGCTGTTTGCTGCCGGGCTTGCGGTATTCCATCACAAGGACACCGTCTTCATAGCGAGGGAACTTGACGGAAAAGTGACCTTCAAAGTCCTTGCCGTCCACGGTTTGAACCGGTTTCGCCCCGGCTTTGTGAATGATAATTATAATTTTGTATTTCACTTTTACACTTCTCTAATATATTTTAATGTTAAAATGAGGATCTATCCTCATTTGTATTTTCACACCATTATCAGTTTACTATTATTGTAAGCTTCTTTTGTTGCTTCTGTTACGTGAACTCTATTCCTTTCTTTAGATTGTTACCTTCAATTCCCACAATTGCACGGCATACGCCATATTGATTTGGGGGTCTGTAACTTCAATTATTTTTCTGCCTATCATACTTTCGTCATTCGCAGGCCCTCCCATGCCAGGGTGACAGTTGGGAAACTCACTTGCTTGATTTGTTATTTAACTCCTTTAAAAAGCCTGGGTCGATCCAAACCTTCTTCACTTCATATCCATCTAATTCTAGTTTTGTAGTGCTATCTTCTGCTACGGAATTTAGAAACTCATTGAACGATTCTGCAATCAAATATAGATCAGTTATCGCTATTTTCCCCTTTTCGTATTTATTCTCTTCTTCATGATCCCAAAAATAAACGTATCCATATTTCTCTTTTGAAAGATTTAAACATACAAGGTTTCCTCCTGCATCCCTGCCTATAGGAATATAAGTATTTGGAATTCTATTTTTATATAATTCAAACTGGTTCAGTAAGTCATCCTTTGTTCCTAAACCGAACATAGATGTTAAAATAAATTTATGTTTGCCGCAATGATAATAAGTGCTGTAACTATTTTTAATATAGCCACCATTATATTTTTGTAAAAATTCAATATAATCCTCTGGCAACTTATAACCAACTTTTTGTGAAAAGGTAATGAGATTTTTTTTATTAAATCCGTTATTTGAAACGATATTCATCATAGAACACCTTCGTTAATTTTCCTCTGGTCTGAGCCTTTTTTGATTAATGAGGCACCACCTGTATGTCTAACTGCTGAATGAATATCACTTGGAATCCACATCATTGTCTTTCCATCTTCTACATGATGCCAAGTATCTCCTGCTGGGGTACTTTTTAATCCTCTTCATTTGCTTTTTTAAAATCATAATAATGGTCGCCCTTTAACCCCTATATCTCTAAATTAGCTTTAGCATACGGACTGCAGGAAACCCTTCTTGAACATTGTGATGGAACTTGACGGACAGGTGACATTCAAAGTCCTTGCCGTCCACGGTTTGAACCGGTTTTACGCCGGCTTTCTGAATGAGCTCGCCTTCCAAACTGCTTCGGGTTGTAAGTGGCAAAATTAAACGAGCCGTCACCCGCCATCGATTCCATTTGCCGGGCGAACTTCATCATCGTATCCAGGTCTTGATCGAAAGCTCCGAGGGACAGGGCGGCTTATGTGTCAAAGCCATGCAGCTGTTCAAGCATCCTGTTTGTTTTTTCCACGCTTTTTGGATTGGATGCAGTTTTTCATCAATATCCAGTTTGGGCCAGTTCAACAACAAGATCTGAAACTTCCCGCATTGCGGCATTGGCGGCAAATAAGCAATGGTTCATTTTATCTGTCTTAAAAATCCTCTTCCCATGCTTCTTTTGCCTCCAACAACCTTTGTGATAAGAACTCATAAAAATTCTTTGCTGTGTTAAAGTCATCGAGTCTACCTTGTCTATTCCACGCTATTACTGGACATTCATTATTCTCCATATTACTAGTATCTAAACAATAAGCATATTCTCCGATATCTTCAATAACTACCAAATTATTACTCATTCCTAAATCCCTATAATTCTTTGTTTCAATAACAACAGAAGCTATATTTGACTTAGCCACTCCTAAAATATCAACACCAAATAATCCACCAGAGCCGTAATTAGTTAAAAACCACTTAGGGCTTGCTGAATAAACAAAAATTCCAGATTTGACAAGGATTTTGGCCACTTTTGTCGAATATAAAGTGTAAGGATTTTATAGGAAACGTATAAAAAACCTTGCACTTGGAGGCCGTTACGATGTACAAAAAGACCGAACATCAATTAACTTTTGTAGAAGATTTTTTTCTACCATTCGGTGGAAAATTAAATAAAGAAAATCGCTGGGTCCGTCTTGCTGAATTAATCCCTTGGTGGAAGGCTGAAGAAAAGTATGCCAAGTCCTTCAAGAAAAAATTCAAAGGTGAAAAGGCTTATTCTGTCAGAGTTGCTCTTGGGGCTCTCTATATCAAAGAACGGCTTGGGCTATCTGACCGAGAAACAGTCGAACAGATCACGGAAAACCCGTATCTTCAGTATTTTATCGGGTTGCCTGAATTCCAGGAAAAAGCCCCATTCGATCATTCTCTGATGACTCGTTTTAGAAAACGTTTGGGTGCAAACATCATCAATGAACTGAATGAATGGATTGTTCTGGAAGAACAAGAACGCCAATCGGAAGAAGCATCTAAGGAAAATGACAACGATGATGATCACCATGATGATGACGATCATAGTAGTGGTGATCATCAACCTTCCGGTCCTGCTTCGGAAGAGAATTCAACTGGATCGGCTTCTCCTAAAACGAAGAACAAAGGAAAGCTCATTCTGGACGCAACCTGTGCACCGGCTGATATTGCTTACCCTACTGACCTGGGGCTTTTGAACGAAGCCCGTGAGAAACTGGAACACATCATTGATGTACTGCATGAACCGCACAAAGGAAAATTACGAAAGCCACGGACCTACAGAAAAAGAGCCCGCAGGGACTATCTTTCTGTCGCTAAGCAACGCAAAGCTGGAGCCCGGAAAATCCGGAAAGCTGTCGGCAAACAACTTGGATATGTGAAACGGAATCTGGAGATCATTGGAAATCTCATTTCCCAAAGCTCCCTGTCTCTTTTGAGCAAAGATGAATATCGACAACTCCTCGTGATTCATGAACTTTACCGCCAACAGGCAGAAATGTACAAAAAGAAAACACATCGGATTGACCACCGGATTGTGAGCATTTCACAGCCGCATGTCCGTCCAATTGTGCGTGGCAAGGCAAAAGCGAACGTGGAATTCGGCTCAAAAGTCGCCATTAGCGTTGTAGATGGCTATGCCTTGATTGAGCAACTCGACTGGGAAAATTACAATGAAGGGATCACCCTTAGAGAATCTATTGAGAACTACTACAACCGGTTCGGATTTTATCCAGAAGCGATTTTAGCAGATAAAATCTACCGAAACCGTCACAACCTAGCATACTGTAAATCTCTTGGCATTCGTCTGAGTGGGCCAAGGTTGGGACGCCCATCCAAAACGGAAGACAAAACCTTAGAACGCGTGGCAAGGCAGGATGCCTCCGAACGTAATGCCGTTGAAAGCAAATTTGGCGAAGGCAAGCGCAAGTATGGGCTAGGCCTTATTCGAGCACGCCTTCAGGAGACCAGTGAAACAGTAGTAGCCCTTCAATTCCTTATAATGAATCTGGAGCGGAAGCTCAGGGTTCTTTTTTTGAAATTTTTGCACAACACTATTTTATATTTTAATAACCGTAATTTGGCTTGTATCTGACAGAATCTGATTCGTTCAGCAAGCCCCACTTATAACTTTCAGGCAATTGTACTTCTAGGGTATTCTGGACATATTCAATTTGTTTTTCATCTACTCCTCCAGTAAAGTCATCAGATTCCATGTTTTCCTGAATAAAATAGATTAATTCCTCTTTATTCATTTAGGAATTCTCCTTAGCAGTTCATCTTTATCTATTAAAAAAAACCTTGAAAGGCGAAAACGATTCAAGGTATGTTTTATTATCGTGCTTTAATCAGCTAGTAACTCCAAATAATATTTATCATCTTCTCCGATCCTTTTTAAAAATTCTTCAAGAGAAGTCGCAATTTGAATATCATAATAGTAAACTGCACTTCTACTATTTTCATTCAATTCTATTGACATTAAAGCTGATTCACTGCCCTCAAAAAATATTAGTTTGTTATTCTCAAATTCATCATAGATTTCTATGTCGGGATAAAACTCAAAATCATTAACTCTTAATCGAAAATCCCTTACTGAATATGGATCCATCATACGATTAACATTAAACTCTGAACCTTTAATAAATCCGTAGCCAACCTCTAAATAAAAATTAACTAACTCCTTAGGAAATTTTAAATCAAGTTCCTTCTCAACCACTTTTATTTCGTTTTCAGTCACTGGATAAAAACTATTTTCTTGATTTGCCTTAATAAATTCATAGCTCATTGTTTTTCACCTTTTAATAGTGTATTTGCTGGTGAACCTGCTTTATTCGATCAAAAAAGCGCGCAAAAAAGCAAACAGTACGCTTGAACAATTGTATGACTTTTGATATAACAGTTACCCGCTCCCTCGAAGCTTTAGACCAAGACATAGACACCATGATGATTTCGGATCTTGTTGAATTGCCCAAACTGGAAATTGATGAAAAATACTTATTTGCGTCTTCCAACAAATAGCCAATGGCGTTCTCCAGTTTTTTGAGGGCGGGGATGACGCTATTCTGGATATGAATAATTCAGAGTAAAGCAATTTGACATGGATTTAAATGCATATAAGGTACAATTAAATTATAATGAACATCACTCATGTACTTATATAATCAATGTTGTAATTGTTCCTGAATTTCTTTTATTTTATTGATTTCATAACTATAATTTACATTTCCATCAAAGGATGACATTAATTTATTGAAAAACATATGAGCGCTCTTTAATATCGTAATTAAGAATTCTTGTCTGGGCAATGCTACACTGATGATTTCTCCCTCTGCCAATCTAAATAGCACCATATCCTGTGAGATATTCTTCATTTCAATTTTAACTGGCTGGTCAGGAAAAAAAGTAGTACCATACCCAGTTTGTAATACGTCTTCTACTAACTTAATAAAATAGCTCCATAATTGATCAACTAAATCCCACAAGCTGAAATCCATTATGAATTGATCATAATATTGAATTGTAATAGCGCCATTTATATAATCGAAATCTATCTCTTGGGAGAGATTTTTAATTTCTGTTTCATTGTCAACTCTTATGAAATATTTATTTGGATTTTCTAGCATATCTTCCAAATTGTTTATTTCAAGATTAGGTTTTTTGATAAATGTATTAATTTTTAACATGAACTCACCTACTTTGGATATAATTGTCCAATTCTTCCGTTTTTTATTCCTATTATATATTCAATTCCATTTACCGTTCCAGATATTTGATAGGAACCGACTGTTCCACGTTCTATTAAGATTTTTCGATTTTGTTGCATTACTCCTTGTACAATACTTGATATATCTTCTAGAGATAAATTTTTGTGAAGAAACGTTTGGCTCTTTTTAATAGATCCGTTCCAATATTTAGGATGGTGTCTTTCTAAAATATGCTTTATCCCTTTTTTATCTAGTATGAATTGTTGATTTCCAAATGTTATCTTCCTACTTTGAAAATTGGATAGAGCATTGATGACTTTTTCAGGCTGAGCTTTGGTATTTTCTGCCCATTTTTCTTTTGTTGCCTTCTGAATTCTTATCCCCAATTCATCCATGGCATTATATGGAATCTTTGTTTTCCCGGTTCCAGCTGCTTCCAATGCAGGAACAAACCCTGTATTGACTTTCAGCTTCTCAGCCTTTTCTGCCAGCTTCCCGGCCTTGACAGCTTTCGTAGCTGTGCCCAGTTTGCTGAGGCCTTTGTCGCCAATAAGCGAGATTCCGATAGAAGTTAGCCCGTATGTGAAAAATTCCGTCCGGCTTTTGGCATCGCCGTGGATGACATCCCGTTCAAAAGCATTTTGGACGGCCTGCCCCATATACTTTGCCATATCGATCGTTTTATGTGCGGTGCTGTTCAACGTTGCAATTGGAGAAGATTTGAGCTTGTTTCCATAATCAACAGCTTTCTTTCCAATTGAAGAATAAGTATTACGATCTAAAGCGGACTTACCTAATGATAGGAGACCATTGATCGTGTCACCGATAGCTTTTCCGGCACCATCATAAAATCCCTTCCAAATGTCAAGCAGGAGTGGATCGTCCGGGTTTTCTGAACCTGGAATGGCTTGTTTTGGGATTTCATCCACCAGTTCATAATGGGGCTGCTTGCTGCCGGGCTTACGGTATTCCATCACTATGACCCCGTCTTCATAGCGATGGAACTTGACGGACAGGTGACCTTCAAAGTCCTTGCCGTCAATGGTTTGAACTGGTTTCAAGCCGGTTTTCTGAATGAGCCCGCCTTCCAAACTGCGATAGGCTTCGGTCGGGTGGTAAGTGGCAATATCAAACGAACCATCACCCGCCATCGATTCCATTTGCCGGACAAACTTTATCATCGTGTCTATGTCCTGGTCTAAAGCCTCAAGCGAACGGGTGGCTTTTGTGTCAAAATCATACAGCTGTTCAAGCGTCTTGTTTGCTTTTTTACGCGCTTTCTGGATTGGATGCAGTTTTTCATCAATGTCCAGTTTTGGCAGTTCAACAAGATCTGAAACTTCCCGCATTGCTTTATTGGCATCTTCCAGCAAATAGCCAATGGCGCTCTCCAGCTTTTTCAGTGCGGGGATGACACTATTCTGGATAAAAGCTTCCTCAATATAACCTTTCAGATCTGGTTCAAAATATGACAAATCTTTAAGAATCTGGTTCAGTTGCTCGTTGTAGTCGGCTAAAAACGACTGCAGATACAAGAGAAAAGGCTGGTGAAAATCCCGAAAATAGCCGCGTATCGCATTCCCGGCCTTGCCTTTAAACGCATCCTCCATGTTTACAAAAGAGTCGATTGCCTGCTGGAGGTCCGAAATTTGATCGGATTTCTCCTTTAATGCCCTTTGTGTGTCCGGGGCGACTTGTTCAAACGCTTCGACATCAAGGGTTTTCATGGCTTCACCTGCTCATCGCCCGGCCTTCAAAGCCTTTTTCCAATTGTTCATCGTATTCTTTCATGGCATGAACGGCTTTTTGCGCTGCGGCTTCATTTTTTGAAGTAACGGCCTGATATGCAGTGAGCAGGCCCTCCAGTTTCTGATTCAAATAGGCAAGCTGCTGAAGGGAAGATAAAGGGTACGAACCCATGCCATCCATTGAAATGTCCAGGTTTTGTGCTTGTGAGTGGATTTTTGCAAGCGACTTTTCAACTGATCCGAATTGGATTTTGACTTCCATCTTCACACCCCTTTTTTGTACATTTTTACCATTTCGGCTCGAATGGCTGTTTCAATTTGGTTGTTTTGGGTGGTAAGCTTACTGATTTTTTCGTCTAGCAGTTGAAGGGCCGTATTGATTTGCTTTTCCGTTGCGTTAAAGCTTTCAAGCAGTTCGTTTTTTCGGACTAACTGGAACTGCTTCGCCAACTGCCCCTCCCAAGTTGAGGCGGACAGAGCGGGCTGAAGAGCGTGCTTTTCTTTCTCCGCCAGTGCGTGCTTCGATTCTAGCAGTGCCTGTTTGCTTTTTTTCAGGCGTTCCAATTCTTCCTGGTTTTGTGAGCGTTGAAAATTCAAGAGCGAAATGATACTCATGTTTACCCCCGGATTTCGTAATATTTTGGTTTTATTATCCAAGGTTACGGAAACGTTGTCAATTTGGTGAATGGCGGCATATAGGTGAATAGAAGGAGGGGATAGAAGAAAAATACACTTACTTGGGGGCAAATTTGAATCTTTTTTAGTAAAAACTACCAAATTAAGGAAATAAAATAGGTCTTTCGATGGAGATTTCCGGAATGGTTATTTTTCAACCTTACACCCATCATGGTACTCCCCCCGCTAGTGATCAAGCGTTTTGTCGAAATATTGTGCTATTTCTAGTGGGATACAGGGGCAGCAGAAAAACAAAAACCTTGAAAGGCATTTAACGGCTCTAATCAATCACTTTATATTTTAGGAATATCAACCACTTTTCCTGGTGATTTGTTAATGAGCATATCAGGAATATCTGGATGGTTATTTTTCAACTTATACTTTTGAATTTTTGTTAGCTCAGGATTGAAAGAAATATTTTGATACTTAAATTCAAAATTAATAAGTTTATTATAAATCTTATTCAAAAAGGACTTCCATTCCTTTAATGAAGAACTTGAAAATTCATCTGGATTTTCTAACATACGATATCCGTCTGCAAAATAAAACATTAGTAAACCTGTTCCTAAATCACAATTCTCATTCTCTAGAATAACCGTTGGGATATCAAATCCATTATTCCAATTATAATTTGCAGCAAAGTAATGAAGTAATAAAGAGTTGTTTATGTTTGCTAACTGACTGATTACACAGCTCTTATCTGTCTTATAAAGTAACTTTTCGAGAAAATTAATATCTTTCTTCTCCATAGATTTTTATCTCCTTACCTAAAATCATTAACTTGTAAATTATCAACACTTTGATTTTTTAACCGCTCATCGCTCAGCCTTGGAAGCCTGCTACCAATCATTTATCCTCTTCCTTCATGACATGAACAGCCTTTTTGAATCAGATTTCATTCTCAATATTCGTAAATGGTTTGCTTTTATTATCCAGCGTTGTGGGAACGTCGTCAATTTTGGGAACATTGGTAAGTAAATACGATGAAACCTTTAAAGGGCTGGCAAAACGATAAAGGAGCCATATATCTTAATGCGAGAGAGGTTGCTGCAATGAATGCAGCAGGGGAACAAATCGGCGTTAAAGATCAACATTTGCTTAGAAGCGTAGTAACTTGGTATGAGGCAAATGCATTCGGAATCCCGAAGTCCGGATCAAATCAGCTGTTTATAGTAACAACAATGAATTGATGTACAATATACTTTCGCTGTCATTTGCATTTTCATTGGGAAGACCTGGATTCGGTTTTAATATCTTATATTTACATAAAACATAAAAAATTATAAAATATTGATATGATGAAAGAAGGAGGAGTTATATTGAAAAAATTATTTGTATTATTAAGCTGTTCTCTAATTCTTGCGCTCGCATTAGTTGGATGTGGAAAAACAAAAGTGGATTTCACCACAAAACAGTTTGAAACTGCTCTCAATAAGGGGGAAAACGTAGAAGGGAAAACTGTTTCAGTTAAAGTGAACAAAATTGTGCCCAATAGCGTATTCGGTTACAATATTGAAGCCGGAAAACATTTGAACTTTGTATCAAATGATAATCCTGATGTCAAAAAAGGGGAAACGGTAATATTGAAGGTTAAACAAGTAAAAAGCACACTCGGTTCGTATATTATTTATTATGAGAAAAAATAAGTTGAATAACCTGAAAAACGCATCTCACCAGAGAGGTCAGATGCGTTTGCCATACAATATTTCTTACATGACCGTCCTGACCAAAATTTTTGCTTGGTTTTTATCTTCAATTAATTGGTTGAAGCCTCTATCAAGGGTGTGTTGATGATTTCAATGAAAAACCTTATTCTCGTTAGAAACAAGGAGGGTATAAAAAAATGAGACCCACTACCCAACTGAAAAGAACGGTTGAATGGACTATAGACAATAAAAAGTTAAAAATTATAAATGTTCCATACGAAAAACTGCCGGTTGATGGAGAGATCTTTTACGACGCTGATGTATCTATTCGGATAATGATGTTAAAAGATCTAATGTTGGCAGATCGTATTCCTCCTATTGTTGACTATGAAATCGTCAAAGACTTTCCTGTTTAATATTACACATATTAGATATCCACATGAATCACTTATGAAATATTTTGTAAGTGATTTTTTATTTTTACTCTCAATCTGTGCCTAAAATTTTCATTTACTGCCAAATAGATCGTCTAATTGGAATATCCACCAAATATAACCCATTCCTCATTAGGTGATCTAATGAAAAGATTTTGATAGCCCCCCGAAGGAACGAATTGGAAATGAAGGCCGGCCGTCATCCGGAAATTTTCCGGGGGACAGGGAGCGAGCGAAAACGCCAAAGGATCAGTTGTAAATGTGATTGCTGAATGGAACACGGGCGTGAAAGCTGGTGGGCTCCGCTAACACGAAGAGGCGTAATAACGATTTGCGGTTTGCCTTCCTTTTTTGCAGGGTACGAAATGAATGAGGAGTGATGATCCAATGCAAAGAGTGGAGGCAGATATGAATGAGTAGTGAACGGAAACCGGGCCAAAATGAGAAGGATCGCCAACTGGAACAGTTTCGCTCCATTGATGAAGGAAAACCAATGACGACAAACGAAGGGTTAAAACTTTCAGAAGATGAATTTTCTCTGAAAGCGGGCGAACGCGGCCCGACTTTGATGGAGGATTTCCATTTTCGTGAAAAAATTACCCACTTTGACCATGAACGGATTCCTGAACGCGTTGTCCATGCAAGAGGTTATGCTGCACACGGCGAATTTCAGGTTTACGAATCCATGAAACCTTATACAAAAGCGAAATTTTTGCAGGATCCTGCTGTAAAGACGCCTATTTTTGTGCGCTTTTCGACAGTTGCCGGTTCGCGGGGGTCGGCGGATACCGTCCGGGATGTGCGCGGATTTGCAGTAAAGTTTTACACGGAAGAAGGAAACTATGACCTTGTCGGAAACAATATTCCGGTTTTCTTTATCCAGGATGCCATTAAATTCCCGGATTTGGTGCATTCCTTTAAACCTGAGCCCCATAACGAAATTCCGCAGGCCCAAACGGCACATGATACGTTTTGGGATTTCGTTGTGAACAACCAGGAATCTGCCCATATGGTAATGTGGCATATGTCGGACAGGGCGATTCCGAGAAGCTTCCGGATGATGGAGGGTTTTGGCGTCCATACATTCCGGTTTGTAAACGAAGAAGGAAAGGCCCGCTTTGTTAAATTCCATTGGAAACCAAAGCTTGGTGTCCATTCGCTGGTATGGGACGAAGCCCAAAAAATTGCCGGGAAGGACCCGGATTTTCACCGCCGCGATTTGTACAAAGCCATTGAGATGGGGAATTATCCGGAATGGGAGCTCGGTGTCCAGATGATTCCGGAGGAAGATGAATTTGCTTTTGACTTTGATATCCTCGACCCGACAAAAATCTGGCCGGAGGAAGAGATCCCGGTGAAAATCATCGGAAAAATGACGTTAAACCGCAATGTCGATAATGTTTTTGCCGAAACTGAGCAAGTTGCCTTCCATCCAGGCAATGTGGTACCGGGAATTGATTTTACCAATGACCCGCTGCTGCAGGGCCGCTTGTTCTCATACACGGATACGCAGCTGATCCGCCTGGGCGGGCCGAACTTCCATGAGCTTCCGATTAACCGGCCGGTGTGCCCTTTCCATAATAACCAGCGCGACGGGTATGGCCGCCAAACAATCAATGTCGGCCAGGTCAGCTATCATAGGAATTCGCTTGCAAATAATACGCCGTCTGTTTCCAGCGTACAGGAGGGCGGTTATGAACATTACCAGGAAAAAGTGGAAGGCCGTAAAGTGCGAAACCGCAGCAAGAGTTTCGAGGATCACTTTTCACAAGCCATCCTGTTTTGGAACAGCATGGGGGAACCGGAGAAACAGCATATTATCCAGGCCTTCAGCTTTGAACTTGGCAAAGTAAAAAGCAAGTCGATCAAGCAAAAGGCAGTCGATATGTTTGCCAATGTCAGCACTAATCTTGCGAATTCGATCGCAAATGCAATTGGCGTAAATCCGCCCGAAAAAGCAGAGGATACAAAACTGGAAAAGTCTTCTCCGGCGCTCAGCATGCTGAACACGGTCATGCTTCCTGACACACGTAAAGTCGGTGTGATTCTCGGAAACCAATTTAATGGGCCTAAAGTGGCGGCAGTCGTGAAGGGCTTGCAGGCTTCAGGCGTCCTGCCCGTCATCATCAGTGATAAATTAGGTGATTTAAAAGGTACAGACGGGGCTGTTTTTGAGGCAACAGAAACATTCCTGACAAGCAGTTCTGTTTTGTTTGATGCAATTTATGCAGCAGGTGGGCAAGGGTCAACGCCTGCATTTGAAAAAAATGCCGCGCAATTTATTCATGAAGCTTTTATGCATTATAAAACCATTGGCGCCACTTTTGACGGCGTTGTGTTCCTGGAAAAAGGAAATCTGTTAAACCAAGCGGGAGTGGTCACGGGAGAAGATCCCCGGCAATTTACAGAAGAATTTGTGAAGGCAATTGCAGCTGACCGCCATTGGGACAGGCGTTTGATATGATTTTAAGATAGCAGGGAGCGGCGGATTCTCCCTGTTTTTTTTGCATCTAATAGATTGGGTGAATGCTTAGATTTTAGTTCTTGCCGAGGCTGCCAAGACTTTTGTAAACCGGATCAATGTCTTGGCTTTTCATAAGCTCTCCGCAAAGAAAGGCAAAAAGAAGCCCATACGCAACGTTAATGGGCGCTATGTGAAGGAAGACCTTTATTTTTGCTTGCTTTCTTAACATAGACGCGTTCTATGTGAAGGAAGGCCGTCGATTTTCCGTGCTTTCTTAACATAGACGCGTTCTATGTGAAGGAAGGCCGTCGATTTTCCGTGCTTTCTTAACATAGACGGGCGCTATGTGAAGGAAGACCTTCATTTTTCCGTGCTTTCTTAACATAGACGGGCGCTATGTAAAGGAAGACCGTCAATTTTCCGTGCTTTCTAAACGTAGGCGGGCTCTACGTGAAGGAAGACCGTCAATTTTCCGCGCTTTCTTAACATAGACGCGCCCTATGTGAGGGAAGGCCATCGTATTTCCGCGCTTTCTTAACATAGACGCGTTCTATGTGAAGGAAGCCCATCAATTTTCCATGCTTCCTTAACGTAGGCGGGCGCTATGTGATGGAAGGGAGTCAATTTTCCGTGCTTTCTTAACGTAGGCGGGCGCTATGTGAAGGAAGGCCGTCAATTTACCGTGCTTTCTTCACATAGGGCTTGCTGCCGCTTAAATATGTTTCACGTGCCTGGCACTACCTGAAGTTTATCGAAAATCCCTAAAGGGAAGCGTAACTGCTCAGGTTGCGTTCCCCTTTCCTTATTAGATAGCCGATCACTTCAACCGTATCCCCGTCACCTTGCTCTTCGGGATCGCCGGGTCATGCTGGACGACAAAAGCTTTTTTGAACCGGTTGATGTATTCATCTTCGTGTGATTTTGGTGTTAGGATGATCAGTTTTCGGTGCAGCTGTTCGACGTACAGGTCAAACACTTTTGATTTTCTTTGTTCATCCAGGGCGCTGTCGAATTCGTCGAGTACGATAAAGCCGGGGGTTGTTTCCAGGTTTTGCAGCAAGGCAAGGGCAAACAGCAGGGAGCTGAGAGATTCCTCGCCGCCGGATACACCTTTGCCAACTCTGCCACCGCGCGCTTTTACACTGACATCTTCCATTGTGCCGCGGTGCCCTTCTTTTCGTGCTTTGATATACAGATCAAAATGGGTGCGCCTGTTTTTATCTTCCCGCTGCGCCCAGCTGATTTCACCCTGAAACTGGAAAGCGGCCATGTACACGGCAAATCGTTTGTTGATCTCGAGAACGCGCATATTGATGGTTGTTTCCAGATTTTCTTTTAATGCTGCTGTTCTTTGTTTGTTGTGCTCCAACAGGATTTTTGACTCCTGGTATTCTTTTTCCAGCCTTTCATATTCTTCTTTTGCCTTTTTATAATTGTCTTCTGCGGCAGGGTCAATGCCTTCCTGATGCCTTGCGTTGTCAAAGGTGATCATGGCATTGCTGAGTTGTGTTTTAAGCGTTGTTTCTGAAAGCTCAGCCAGCCTTTCAAAACTGCTGCTAAATACGGCGTATAAATCGGGCACCAGGTTTTGTATTTCCTGGAGTTGCTGCATTACTATCACGAGTTCTGCCTGGCAAGTTTCCAGCCGTTCTTTTTTCCGGTTTTGCTGCAGCAGGGTGCTGTCGATATTCCGGTTAATGTCTTCCAGGCGGTTGATGATTGCACGCAATTTCCGCTCTTGATTCTTGATCCGGCTTTCCTGCTCATCCAATTGGAATTCCAGTTCTTCGCGGGATGCATTTAAGGTTTTGATTTCTTTCCTTTTTTCTTTTTCCTGCCGGGCGATTTCACGAAGCTGATCAAACTTTTCTTTTCGTTTTCCGAGTTCTCTGTAAAACTCCAGCTCCTGTACAACCTGTTTTAATTCATGATTGAACTCTGTCTGCTTTTCAACAATATGATTTCTTCGCTGATCCAATTGTATTAATTCCTGTCTAAAACGGCTCTGTGCCGCGGTTGCTTCTGCAAGTTTCTGCTTTTTCTGCGCGCGTTCATGTTTTTGGGTCATGAATGCTTCTGCTTCTTTAACTTTTTGAATCTCACTGTTTAAAAACTGGAACTGTTCGGTATCAGACTGGATTTTTTGTTCCAGCATTTTCGCTTTGCTTTCCAGTTGCCCCAATTCTTGCTGCACTTGCTGAAGCCGGATCTGCCTTGCTCTTTGGCTGAGAATGTAGCCTGCTTTTTCCTGTGGCCCCCGGATCCCGCTTTGATCGATTAAAAAGCCGTTTTCTATACGGGGTTTAGTTCCGGTAAAAAACTGCTTTGTCCAATACAGGGCTTTGGCGGCAAAACGAATTTGTTCTTCAGTCAAGCCGGCTTTAATTTTTAAATGGAGTTCCGGAACATGTTCTTCGAATGTATCCGGTACGATATCCATGAGCGGCACGTGGTACAGATCATTCGGCGGTTGTGCATGTTTGCCGTTAAAGAACACGGCATATTTAATGGCATTAAAGCGATTCTCGTCTTTCAGCTTGGCTGCGCTATCCAATTCCAGCAGTTCCCTGAGCGGATAGGCGGCTATGCCGATCGTACGGAAATAATCAAGAGATTGCTGCTGGCGTTGTGAAACATTGCGATCCTCTTTTAATGAAAGCTCCTCTTTCCGGAGCTGCTTGATAGCGGCATTGGTTTCGTGCAGGAGGTCTCCATTTTGATGGATCGCTTTGCCCAGTTGATCAATCGTCGTCTGGACGTGGTGGCTGCTGTGGAACTGTTCCAGCTTTTCGAGATGGATTTTTTCCAACCGTTCGGCTTCTTCAATGAAATAGTGCAGCTTACCGAGTTCTTCTGACAACTCATTCAGCTTGTGATTGATTTCCTGAACGGAATAGTCAATTTCGCTTTTCTTTTGTTCAGTATGTTTCAGTTCCTTTAATAACTCAGCTTGTGCCGAGCGGGCTTCTTCTTCCGTCCGGGAAATGGTCTTCTGTTTCTCTGTCAGGCTTTCCAGTTCTTCTTCAAGGCCGTTTTTCTCGTCCGTAATGGATTTTAGCCGGGTGTATTCCACTTTGATCCGCTGCTCAAGCGCTTTTAACGCTTCTTCCCGTTTCTCCAGCGTGGTAGCCAGGGACTTGATTGCCTCTTCCTGTTCTTCCTTTTGAGTAGAGGAGGAGGCATATTGATCTCTGAAATCATCCAGCTGCTCGCTTAAATCCTCAATAACGGAATTCACGGTTTCAATTTCTTTCTGGTAGAACAGTTCAAGATGAAGGAGGGAATGGATCGCTTTTTCCGCGCCCTCTTTTAATCTTCTCTGGTTGTCTAAAAAAACATCAAGCGCTGTTTTTAAAATACCTAGATTCTGTTTATTCAGCTTTACATGATTTTCAGCAGCCAAAAGCGTCTCCTCTGTTTCCTTCACCTTCTCCATGCTTTCTTCCCAGTTTTTCCGGGCCTGGTCAATGCCATGCATTTCGCTGAAAATACGGAAGCGTTCCTCAGGATGCATAACGGCGAATTGGTTGACTTCCTGCTGGTACCAGATCAGGTAAAAAAGGTCAGAATCAATTTTATAGCGGTATTGCAATGCCTTTTTATAGGCGGAAAAATTATGGTACTGATCGCCCGATGTATAAGTTGTTTTTCCCTGCCATTCATCGATTGTCTCGCCTTTTTCAACGATAAATTCTTTTTTAATCGGCTGTCCCGGTTCTTGTTCAATATGCAGCGTGAATTCGATAAATTCCGGTTCGTCAATTTTCATTTGTCCTGCATTTCGGAACAACAGGGAAATGTGCGCCCGCCATACTTGATCGGGACGCAGGTTTCTGGATTTCAGGCCTTCAACGTCCACTTTTGAAGAATAAAGGACAGCGCCCATGCAAAAGCTGATTGTCGATTTCCCGGAACCGTTCGGGCCTGTGATCATAATGTGCTCGTCTCCGCTCAGATCCATCAAAGTCGGTTCGAAGTCCCGGATACCGGCAAATTTGAGGCGGTAAGGAATCATTCGGCATCTCCTTCTTGATATAAGTTATAGCGTTTGAAAAACTTTAATACTTCCTCTTTGTTCAGTTTGTTGGACTGGCTGAACTCGGCTGTGCGCCGTAAAAATGAGTCTGAAAACATATGTACACCGATTGCGGTCAGTTGATAGGCTTTATGATCGGAATGGGTATCCTCATATTCTTCAATGGCGCCGATTTTCTTGAGCTGGTCAAGGCTCAACTGAATACGCTGGTTTGCTTTCTTCGTTTCATGCCCTAAAGCTTCCAGCAACTGGCCGAATAAAGAAAATTCATGCTGCAACACTTCTTGTTGATAAAACATATAGAGCAAAAGGGCGAGGCTTTCTTTGGACAAGGTGTTTCGTGCTGCCCGGGCAGGGACACGCATCATGACCACAACCTGATCGCGCCTCTCGTCATAGATCACTTGAAAATAACGGCTGACTGCCTGGTTAACGCGGGTGAGAAAGGAGAAAAATGCATCGTTATCGTTCTGGATTTTCAACTGTTTTTCCACTTCCTTTCTGGAAAGGCCGAAGTTTGCCCCGCGAATGGAAGCGGAGGAAGAGAATAACAGATTCATAAACGCAAGTTCCTCTTCTTCTGAGAGAATGCCTCTCAAAGCAGCCATTGCATTCAAAGGAGAGGCATTATCGAACACCCGTTCCGAAAAATCATCCTTGATCAATTGGTTCACCTTGCTTTCGTTTTGTAATCACTTGTTTGGCGTCCTGTTGATTCATCCATTCCCACGTTTTTTCATAAGTCTTTGTTTCGGTGTCACCCGGGTCCGGCTGGATATCAATTTTTTTGTTCGCCACAAGAGCGGCAAGTGCAGTTAACGCATTGACTGCGTCGCTCCATTCGCCGGAAGTGGCTTCAATGACCGCCTGTTCCATAGAAGCCTTGTGTATTTTTTCCAAGTAGTTTTCAATCTTTTCCGTCTGGATCATGGACTTGGTCAGCATCCAGTTTGAGTTCCCCAGCAGTTCGTCCATCTCGTCTTTTGAGCCTTCCTCTGCTGCGTATTCGATTGTTTCTTCTTTCTCGCTTAAAGGTTCGGTGACGGGCTCGTAATTTTCAAGATAGTCAATGGCTTCGGAAATCCCGCTTCCCGAAATCGGGGATGCAAATTTAACCGGAATCCAAATCCCGTCCATCGCTTCGTCTTCATACTGGCCCTGCTCCATAAAGCTGAACATTTGGTATGCATTCGGAATGTCAGAATCAATGGGCGGGTCAAACATGGAAATGATAAATTGGCGAACAAGGTCCGGCTGGATACTGCTGGATAAAGGTGTTTTCTGCATTGTTGTAAACTTCAGGTATTTGTTGATCATGCCTAAACTTAAGTTTGTTCCTTCAGACATCGCTGTTGTTCCGCGCTGCATCAGGTCTGTTAAAATCAGGCTTTCATCCATTGTTTCAAACATGCGGAACCGCTCGCTCAATTTTTCCTGCAATTCAGCCATTAAATCGTGGATTTTTTGTAATTGCGGCAGGGCATTCCGGTCGGCAAGCAGCTCTAATTCGCGTTCCTTTAGCATAAGAATTGTGTTTTCTACATTGCGGATCAGGCTTGCGATTTTGTTTCCGCCTGAAATGCCATGATCATCGTATGCCTCGCTCAATTCTGCATCACGGCGCGCCTGGAAAAGGGAACGGCCAATGTCATCTTCCAGATAATAAGCGAGTGAGTCATTGGCGAGGCGGATGAGTACATCCATCATCCGCTTTCCCAGATCCCGCATTTTCAGACCGGTTGTCTGTTTCGACAGCCAGTTGTTATTCACAAGCACATTGACAATATGCGCCACTTTTTTCTTTGACGGAGGATCTGCGTCAGGAAAACGGTTTTGATACCGGTAGTACAGTGTATCCGAATTGGGAATGCGATCTCCGATGCCGAGCGCTTCTTCATTTAAGAGCTGAAGAATTCTCAGAAAACGTAAAATCTCGGCTGGTGAATCAAAGACGCGTTGTGAGCCCATTTCACTTAAGACGCCCGATAAAGTGGCAATATCCCGCATAGATTGCAGCACAGCAGGAGAATCCGCCTGTTCCTGGAAGATTGATATTAGTGGGCGATCCATGTTTTCCACAGCATCACATCTCCTGTCTGCTCTTCTTGTTCCATTCGCCTTGTTTCAAGGAATGCGGACATTTGTCCGGCGTATTGCGTCCAGCTGTTTAAGATTTCGCCGGCAGGGCCGATCCACTTCACAACAGGGGTTTCTTTTACAATTTCAAAAACTTCGCGGGCAATTCTGAAACCGTCCGGATCATAGTCCGTCCAGATGATTACCTGCTTTGGCGGGGAATTCCGGAGAATCTGTTCAATAAAGTGCCGATGGGCAGAGCGGACATGGCCGTCGCAGCATACTAGTAAAACCCGCATGTCCTTCAAAAAGTCTTTTTCCGCAGCAATTCTTGTTAAAATAGCGCGGTTTTCCACAATCCATAATGTTTCGGCTTCTGATGAATGGCTGTCTTCATAAAGGGATAAGTTCGTCACGGCATGAACCGGGCCGTAATGATAGGATGAATATGTCCCTGTTACCTGTCCTGAAAAATAGACCGGGGTGAGGTTGCCAAGGCTCACCATTCCGAGTGCTTCAGCCGGATAACCCGCCCAAGCTTCAAAAAGATCCAGAAAATCGGATTTGTTCCGGTCAAACACTTTAGAACCGCCGATCTTTTTATAATAAGAAGCACCGATCTCTTTCCAGTCAAACCGGTCTTGTACAGTGCTTATCTGGATGATGGCGGCTAAAAAGGCAAGGAACTTGATGCGCTTTTGATCCGGCCATGCCTTTTCGAATAATTCCGATTGGATCAAAGCATCCGGACGGCAGACTGATAAAAAACGTTCCCTAATGCGCTCATAGATCGTTGATTTTACAGCGGTTTCGGCAGATGTAATATCGATTTGTTCGAAAGTATTTTTAAGCGTCATCAATTCATCTTGACGCGTCTGGTGCTCCATTAGCTTTTGTTCTTCCAAAAACCGGTAATAGGTATATCCCATCCGGTAACACTGGCTGTCCACGGTTTTTCCGTCTGTCTTCAGCCGGACTTCTTTTACAATCCACCCTTCATCAAGCCACTTCAAAGTTTGAGGCTCGTCTTCATGAAGTGTGAGTTTTTTTCTTGGCGTTAAGTGCAGCTTCTCCAGTTGTGCCCCGGCTTTGCTTTTGCTGTCTCCGTCCGGCTTTCGGGCTCCGATTGTAAGAATGCCGACCGTCCGGTACGTTCGCTTTGTTACTTTTACAATGGGGATATCGATAAATGTTTCCTTTGAGACGCCATCTAAGCGGAGTTGCTCCCCTTTTCTCAAAATGTATGCATTTAAATAATCCAGCACGGGTTGTTCGATCATTCCGTTCCCTCATTTCTATACTTTTATTGTAGCAAATCTGCCCGAAGATTGAAGTGGGAAGTGGTTCCTTTCGACCAGAATGAGACAGTACACGAAACAAAGTGGTCAAGGAAATGGAGTCCACTGTACGGCGGAAAGAGTGAGCTAAAATAGTAAATGAGAAAAGAACAAGAACGCAAGATTTGGTCTATTTCATGGTGGATTTGGAAATGTAAGAAAGCACATTCGTATATAAATTGAAAAAACGGGACGGGCTTTTACTGGAGAGACAGACAAGGTCGAGAAGGTAGTAGACAGCGGAGAGAACTGGGAGCGGGTGGGCCCAAAGGCATACTTTATTCGGGATCGCACGGTTCAACCGCAAAAAGTGAGTGAATTTTGCGCTCGTCAACCATGATTAGTCCCATTAAAAAACGACCTTTCTCTCGCTGTTAACTGTAACAAGAAGCCACTCGTTTTACTGTCCGCATTTTGATCAATCATCCATGGTATAATAAAACAGATGTTCAAAATTTAACAAATTGAGGGATAATCATGTATAGCATAGAAGAATTTGACCGGCAAGGCATGCACTTTTTCCGCTTGAAGGGGGAAGGGGATTTTGTGGAAGTCTGCCCTGAACGGGGCGGAATGGTCACAGCCATTCATATCGCCGATGTAGATTTGTTGTATATGAATGAGGAAACGCTGTTTGATCTTGATAAAAATGTCCGCGGCGGGATTCCGGTTCTGTTCCCAATAGCAGGGCAGCTTAGGGGCAAGCAGTATGAATGGGAAGGCCGTGTGTATCAAATGGCCAACCATGGGCTTGTCCGGACGCGCCCTTTAGAAGTGGCAGGCCAATCATGCGGCACGGATCATGCGGAGATCACTTTGGTTTTCCATAGTACACCGGAGACGCGTGTTTCTTATCCGTTTGATTTCGAAATGCAGTTAACGTATCGCTTAGCGGGCGGCAAAGTCACAATCCAGCAGAAAGTCACAAACCGGTCAACAGAGCCAATGCCGATTTGCCCGGGGTTCCATCCGTACTTTGCCATCCGGGATAAAGCGCTGGCACTGGAGACAACTGCAACAACCTATTTCGATTACAATGACCACAAGGAAAAGCCATTAACTGGAAAACTGGAGATGGCGGGACTAAAAGAATCCGTGATATTTGAAGGTGGTTCAGTAAGGGCGGCTTTCCATGCCACAAAGGATCTCGCTATAGAAGCAGACGAACATTTCCGTTACACTGTCGTTTGGGTGGAAGGGGATGCGCCTTTCGTCTGCATTGAACCATGGGTCGCGAAAAACGAAGCGCTGAACACGCAAGAAGGGCTGATCCTTGTAAAACCGGAACAACCCGTGGCATTGGAGGTCAAGTTTTACCTGGAAAACCGATCATAAGTCGTTCAACTGTTGCTGATGACCCGGAATTTTTCTGCCATTCCTATGACAAAAAATTACGGCTTTTATAAGAAGAAGCGGCGATTCCCTGATAATAGGATGTATCGCCGCTTTTTTTGTACGTTCAGCACTTTTTTCTGCTCTTAAAGTTTCTGAGACCGTTTTTTTCATGGCAACCGGGTTTTTGGAACGCGATAAGATGGTGCCGAAAATCGGACGTCCGGAACCATGTAAAGAAAATGGGTGGTCGTCTTTGGAATACAATATGATGATGCCGAAAATCCCATAGCTGCAAAATCCGCATAAGAAATGGTGAAAGGGACGTTTGGGAGCAGCATGCCGGCGATCACGTTTGCCGAACAAAGAACAGCGAGCGGCAGCATGATTTTTCCGTACACGGCGGCAAGCGGGAAAAAGTGGATGCCAAATGACAAAAAAGCCGCAAGCCAGATCATCCAGTAATGTTACGAGGCAAAAAAGGCCCGCCCATTCCAACGGGTAAAATGACAGCCAGGAAAATCGAAATCACAGTCATTTTGAAAGCGGTTTGGACGGCCGAGTGCAAGCTCTTTGTAAACTCTCTTGTTTGCCAGGATCAAGGCAATCCGGGAAAATAACCGGCATCAAAAACTCTTTTGCTCTTCCCCAAAAATGTTACCTACCGGAATGACTGCTGCAATCTGGATAAGCCGCAGCCCCAACTCTTTTGGAAAAAAATGAAAGGTTTGCCTTTTACGTATCCTGATGTTTTCAGTAATGAAGAAATCATCCCAGCTCCCTTTTTTAAGCATGGGGATCCGAAAGCCATTTGTAATATAGAACCGTTGTATCCAGACCGCCGTGTTGGGAGCGGGCATAATTCGGAATTCTCCCGGCCTCGGTGTAACCGAGCGATTGATAGAGACGGTTGGAGACGTCGCCTTCCCGTGTATCCAGCACAAGTAATGTTCTTTGATGTATTTTTGCCCATTGTTCCGCTTCTTTCATTAACAGTCGCCCGATCCCTCTTCGCTGGTAAAGGGGATGTGTCATCAATTTTGCAATTTCTGCCCTGTGGAGCCCGTTTTGTTTTGGGCAAAGCTGGAGTTGGACAGTACCGGCAATTTTGTCTCCTGCTTTTGCAATAAAAAGAATCGTGTCGTCACAAATTAAATTTTTCCAATAAGCCGAGGCAGCAGAGAGCGGAAGCGGCGGCAGAAATCCGACTGACGCTCCGCTTTCCACAACACGGGTTAACAAATCGCTAAGACCGCCCAGTTCTTCTCCCGTTAAAAACGCTTTTCTTTCTACTGAAATTTTTTTATCCATGTGATCCTCCCGTTTGCAGAAAAAAACGATGTTGCAAATTAAGTATAATGGAAAAACAAAATAAAAACAGAAAAGCTCGGTTGGTTTTGCTGTTTTTCATGGAAAGCGTGCCTCAGGAGCCGCCGCCGGAAAATACAGCGGTTTTTTTCATCTAAATTGGGCATGTTAATGAACAAAACCAATTTGGAGTGAACCAGTTTATGATTACAAAACGGCACTTGGTTTTAAACTTGGTGATTTTGGTGGTTCCGTGGCTGTCCTTGCTATTTCTGGGAAAACGCAATGTGAAACGCTATGCTGTAGCGGGTGCTTTTATTGTCGTGTTTGCCATTTCGAATCAATTAGTGGGACATATGCGGAAGTGGTGGAGGTTTTACGAGAAAAAAGTGCCCTTTCTAAAGGGCGAGCTGCCTTTCAGCATGGGCCCGTTTATGCCGTTGTCAATGTGGATTTTAAAAAATTCGTACGGTAACTTTAAAAAATTTATCCTGTTGAACATTATTGCCGATGGATTTTTTGCTTTTTTATTTATTGAAGTATTAAAAAAGTTGCGTATCGTTACTCTTAACCAGCTGAACCACATCCAATTTTTTATTTACTTGCACTATAAGGCTTACTTGTTGTATGGGGTGCAGTGGTTATATGAAAAGTGGAGAAAAAAGTGGGAAGTGCCGGCTTAAAGGGCGGTCTTCTAATTGGAATGCCTATTAGGGCTTGCTGAATAAGTAAAATTCCTAGATTTCGAAAGGATGCTGACAGCTTTGGCAAAAATTTAAATGCAAGGGTTTTATAAAAAATCGAGGGAAAAGCTTGCACTTGAAAGATGATTCAACGTATAGAGAAGACAGAATCGCCTTTTCGAAGATGGATTCTTCTATATTTTGAGACATAGCTGGTCTCTATGTGAAGGAAGGGCTTTGTATTTGCGTGCTTTCTTAACATAGCCGTGCCCTATGTGAAGAAAGGCCTTCATTTTTCCATGCTTCCTTAACGTAGACGTACTCTATGTGAAGAAAGGCCCTCAATTTTCCGCGCTTCCTTAACGTAGCCGGTCCCTATGTGAAGAAAGGCCGTCAATTTTCCGTGCTTTCTTAACGTAGACGTGCTCTATGTGAAGGAAGGCCTTCATTTTCCGATGCTTCCTTAACGTAGGCGGGCGCTATGTGAAGGAAGGCCCTCAATTTTCCGTGCTTCCTTGCTAACAAATTGGGTATAAACTTAGAATCGGATTTGTTCGGCAAGTCCTAATTAGACATTTTCAACCGTCTATTTCTCAAGATTAGAGAGCAGCCAGATAGAGTCGTGTTCCATTTCTGCACCTTTAAATAAAACCAGCAGGACTACGGGCGCCCTGCTGGTTTTTGTTAGTTTTTATTGACCGAAGCATCATAGATCGATTTTACTGCTTTTTCCAAAGCGGCGTTGAATTCTTCATCTGTCTGTTTGGCGTTGAGTTCTCCGGTTAAAGCACGCGAAAAGCTTGCGATGATGCCGTCGTTTTCTTTCAGTTTTTGATTGGCTTCATCGCGAGAATAGCCGCCGGAAAGGGCAACAACGCGGACAACGCGCGGGTGCTCAACCAATGCTTTGTAGACGTTTGGCACTGTTGGAATGGTGAGCTTCAGCATCACATTATCATTTTCCGACAATTGGTTCAGATGGTTGATCAGTTCTGTCTTCAACAATTCCTCGCATTTTTCTTTGTCTGCACTATGGATATCTACTTCCGGTTCAATAATCGGAACGAGGCCTGCCGCGAGGATTTGTTTTGCCAATTCAAACTGCTGGTCAACCACAGCTTTAATGCCTTCCGGGTTGGCTTCCTTAATGACAGAGCGCATTTTTGTCCCAAAAATATGGTGTTCATTTGCGCGCCGAAGTGTGGCATCAAGATCCGGGATCGGCTTCATCAGCTGAACACCGTTTTCAAGATTTGCAAGCCCTTTGTCCACTTTTAAAAACGGGACGACGCCTTTTTTCTCAGCCAGGTATTCCGCAGTGTACAAGCCTTCAATCTGGCGGTCCATCGTTTGTTCGAATAAAATGGCGCCGAGGATGTATTTGCCGTCAAAAGCTGGCGAGGTGATGATTCTTGTCCGCATTTGGTGGATAAGATCAAACATTTCGTCTTCGTTTGAATAGGCATCTTCCGGCACGCCGTAGTTTGCCAATGCTTTCGGTGTGCTGCCGCCGCTTTGGTCGAGCGCCGCAATAAAACCTTTTCCATTTTTGACTTTGTCGAACTGCTGTTGGTTCATCCTGATCTCTCCTTATAAGGTTTTTTAAGGGATTCTTTTTCTTCATATCCCAATGCATGAAAAAGAAACCTCTATGCATAAGCATAACACTACTGATTGGGAGAAAAAAATATATTGGACAAAATGGATGTATCAAATTTTTCTCGACAGGGTTTAGATGTCGGGTATTTCAAGACACTCTTTTTTCCACATTTGGCTATCGTGCTTTGCTTGCTTTCCTGGATGGTGGGGTTAAAGGAATCTATGATGCTTGAAAACGGATTCGTAAAGACCGCTTTCCATGAAGCGAAAGATCTCGCCATCGACGTAGACGAACCATCTCGATACACTGTTATATGGGTGTTTGTTTGCATCAACCATGAACCATAAAAAGCGAAACCCCGAATACAAAGGAAGGGCTGCTCCTTGTCAAACTGGAACGGCCCGTTATATTGGAAGTTTCCGGTGCCTTGGAGACAAGCCCAGCGCATAAAGTTCCGGGGCTTTTACCATATCCCCAGCACTTTCCACCAAAGCCCCCCGATCACTCCCCAAATGATCAGATGGATGACCGAAACGCTAAAGCCGAGCAGCCACCATTTATCTTGCGGGACATAGCCCGAACCGAAGAAAACAGGCGCGGGTCCGCTGCCGTAATGGGTAAGGCAGCCGAACAGGTTCCCGATAAATCCTAAAAGCAGGGCGGCCAGCATCGGGGGTGCACCTGCTACAATCGCTACGCCTAAAAATGCTGCGTACATGGCGCTAACGTGGGCGGTATTGCTGGCAAAGAAGTAATGCGAATAAAAGAAGATGAGGGCTAAAGCAATCAGCGCCCAAATCCAAGGCAATCCGTGGACAGCGGTGCCCATCAAATGGCTGAACCATGGGATCATGCCCAAACTGTTCAAAAAGGTTGCCATCATGACAAGTGATGCAAACCATACCAGTGTATCCCATGCGCCTTCTTCTTTTTTGACATCATTCCACGTTAAAACCGATGTTAACAATAAAACGGAAAGTCCGATCAGTGCAGTTGTGGTGGCATCGATGCCGAGTTTTCCGCCAAAAATCCAGAGGGCCAAAATCAGTAAAAAAACCATGATCATGCTCCATTCTGATTTTTTTAATGGCCCCATTTCTTTTAATTTTTCCGTCGCAATTTCGGATGCTGCCGGTGTTTCCTTGATTTCCGGAGGATACACTTTATAAATAAAATAAGGGACAACGATTAAACTGGCGAGGCCGGGGACAATCGCAGCAAGTGCCCAATCCGTCCATGTGATTGTTACGCCAGCATTGTGCGCGAGTGTTGCTGCCAACGGATTCGCCGCCATTGCCGTCATGAACATTGCCGAAGTAATGTTGACACCCTGGAAGGCGACCTGCATTAAAAAGGATCCGACCTTTTTCTCTGTCCCGTTTTCTGGATCTGAGCCAAATGTTCTGGACAGGGAGTGGGCAATTGGAAAAATGATGCCGCCTCCGCGGGCTGTGTTGCTCGGCATGGCCGGTGATAAAATCAAATCACTAACAAGCAACGAATACGACAATCCTAACGTTTTTCTGCCAAACAGTTTCACAAACATATACGCAATCCTGTTGCCGAGCCCCGTTTTTATAAAGCCTCGTGAAATAAAAAATGCAATCACGATCAGCCAAATCGTCGTGTTTTGAAACCCGCTCAACGCTTCCTCTAGTTTCAGTGTTCCCGTCAGCACAACGGCTGTGATGGAGAGAATGGCAACACCACCCATTGGCAGCGGTTTGATAATGAAGCCGACAATGGTTGCCACAAAAATGGCAAACAAGTGCCAGGCTTTTTCCTGCAAATCTACAGGGGAGGGAATAAACCAAATCACCGCCCCTATAGCCAGCGTTATACACAATGCGCGCAAATGGACCTCTTTCCTATTCTTTCGTTGTGCTTCCATGCTGTTCATCCTTTGTTGATGAGGATTGACCCTAAGGGAAAGAAAAGCGTGCCTTCATGTTTTGGATGTAATGAAGGCGTCGGCTGTTCACTGATTAAATGGGCTGGATTTCGGGATACCGGGGTTCCCACATCGCTTCTTTTACCGCACTTTCAATATTTTTCGGCCGGACTCCTGCTATCCCGTCATCGATTGCGGCTTGGACGACAGCCGAGGCAACGGCGAGTGAAATAGACCGGAGATCCTCGACTTGTGGCAAGAGTGGGGCGCCCGCTTGTTCTGTATGGACCTGTCCTGCCACGGCTTCTGCAGCTTTCGCCAGCATATGGTCTGTGACCCGCTTCGCTTTTGAAATCATAACGCCAAGTCCGATGCCCGGAAAGATAAAAGAATTGTTGGCCTGCCCGATGACATAGGTTTGCCCGTTATACTGTACAGGCTCAAAGGGACTGCCGGTGGCGACTAGCGCTCTTCCTTCTGTCCATTTGATTAAGTCTTCCGGTACCGCTTCTGATTTTGAAGTCGGGTTTGAAAGCGGGAGAATGACTGGTTTTTCCACATGCTTTGCCATTTCTTTTACAATTTCTTCTGTAAAAGCGCCGCTGACGGTTGAGGAACCGATTAAAATGGTTGGCCGGACTTGGCGCACTGTTTCGAGAAAGTCAATGCCGCCGTTCTGATTTCGCGCCCATTCGCTGACTTCGCTTGCTTCTCGGGCAAAAGGTTTTTGAAAATCTTTCAAGCCTTCTGTCTGGTCCGTAAGCAATCCGGGACGGTCAATGCACCAGAATTGCCGGTTGGCTTTTTCCTGATCGGCGCCTTGTCTGACCATTGCATCGCGGATTTGTTCAGCGATGCCAATGCCGGCGGTTCCTGCGCCAAAAATGATAATCCGGTGCTCCAGAAGCGGCACACCTGAAGCTTTTACAGCCGATAAAACGGCAGCAAGCAAGATTGCACCTGTCCCCTGAATATCATCATTAAAGGTACAGTAATCATTGCGGTATTTTTCGAGAATCGGGCGAGCATGCGGCTGGGCAAAATCTTCCCAGTGTAGCAAAGCGTCCGGGAATAACTTGTGCGCCGTTTGAACGTACTTTTCAATAAAGCGGTCGTATGTTTCGCCTCGTACCCTCGGATGGCGGCAGCCGATATAAAACGGATCTTTTAAAAGATCTTCGCGGTCCGTTCCGGTATCCAGAATGACAGGAATCACACGCATGGGGTTTATGCCAGCTGCAGCGGTGTAAACGGTAAGCTTTCCTTTGGCAATATCAATGCCACCGACGCCCCAATCCCCTATACCTAAAATTCTTTCGCCATCTGTTGCAACAATCAGATCAATTTCATCTGCTTTTGCACCAAAATTTCTGAAAGCTGTTTCGATCCCCTCAGGATTGTCAATTGACAAGTAAACTCCCAATGACTCGCGGTATTCATGGCTGTAATGCTGGATTGCCTCCCCTACAGTAGGGGTATACACAATCGGCAGAAGCTCCTTAATGTGTTTTGTCAGCAGATGAAAGAAAAGAACCCTGTTTCTTCTATGTAATGATGCCAGATAAATATACTTCTGAAGGGGTGTTGGTTGTCCGCTGAGTTGTTCATATGCACGTTTTCCCTGTTCTTCAAGCGACAAAACACCGGTTGGAAGCAGTCCTTCGAGGTTAAGCGCTTTTCTTTCCTCATTTGTAAAAGCAACGCCTTTATTTAAAAATGCCGATTTTAAAACTTCATAGCCGCGTGCCGTTGTTTCCACATTACCGTCTTTTGTGAGTTGAAAATTCCACATATATCATAATTATCCTTTCTTCACCTATCTTCTAATCATTTCAGTAATCTGATCCGTTTGAATGATGCAGAGAGTGGACCGGCAGGAATTCCATCGTTAAAAAAGTGCTTCATGCCCAGTGCATTTGCCGGGGTGGAATCGCAGCTGCCCATTAATCAGGTACAGACAAAAATCGAGATCAGCTTGCAAGTGTTCTTTCAAACGTATTTCAGCTTTTTCCCTGCCCCTGCAAAGATGGGTTGATTTCTTCCATTATGGATGTGCCGGCCCGTTTCCGTTTAACCGCTTTCGGCAGTATGCACCTGCCTTTTTCTTTTTTTCATCAATCTCTGCTCCTTTATGACACCCGGTGCTGTTCCGTAAACCTCATCCAGAACACGAGCACAAGGCTAGCAAGCGCAACTTCCGAAAGGGACATGAAGCCGATCGCATAGCTTTTGGTCAGCCCGTAAACGAATGTTAAAAGGAGCGGGGGAAAGAAACCGCCGAGCCCGCCGGCAGCCGCGACAATGCCATTTACCGTGCCTGCCTGGTTTGAAAAATAAAACGGAACGAGTTTGAAAACTGCACCATTGCCGACCCCTGCGCAAAAGGCGACAGCAAGGCAACCGATCGTAAACAGCGTAATCCCGAGACTGAAGGAAAGCAGGATGCCGGAAAGGGTCAGTCCTATAAAAGTAAACGCCAGCACTGTATACGGGTTAAATTTATCGGACAGATAGCCTCCGAGCGGCCGTAGCAATGTTGCCAGCAAAATAAATCCCGCTGTCCGCATGCCGGCATCCACTTTGGCGAGGGAAAAATTCGACACCAAAAAGTTTGGCAGGTAGACAGTAAAGGCGACGAACGAACCGAATGTAATAAAGTAAAAAATACTGAGGAACCAGAGCCGCCTGTCCCGGTACACTTTTTTAAACTCTTCCGCAAACGAAACTTTGACTTTTGGCTCATGCCGGTCTCCAAAGAAGAAATTCAGCAAAGCAAATACGATCAAAAGAATGCAGAAAAGCTTGACAGTGGTTCGCCATCCCGCCATATTGGCAATGACCGGCGCGGCGAAGGTGGTGACAGCGGTGCCGAGATTCCCCATACCGTAAATCCCGTTGATCGTCCCGTGCCGCTCTTTCGGGTAATATTTCGGAAGGGAAGTGACACCGATCGAAAAAGTGGCGCCCGCAACCCCGATTAGAAATCCGCTGACCACAAGGCCCCAGAAAGACTGGGCAATGCTCAGGTAAAACACCGGAATCAAAAGGAACAAGAAACTGAATGTAAACAGCACCCTTGCTCCGAGCCTGTTTGCATAAAACCCGACCGGAACCCGGAACAGCGATCCGAGAATAACCGGAATGGAGGTCACCCATGAAGTCTCGCCCGGTGTCAGTGGGATGTCCCCTTTTATATAGGTAAGAAGAGAAGAGAGGATGACCCAAATCATAAAAGCTGCCACTAAACTAATTGTCTGTAATGGGAGTTGAATCTTTTTCATATGCTTATCCTTTCATCTCATTTTTCCGGTATACGCTTGTAACCGGCGCGGGACCGGTATTGCTGTGGTGCGCGTACCGGATAGCGCGCCGGAAAGCTGAACAGGTGGACAAGGCGCGTAAACGGGATCGAAGCGAACAAGAGAAACGCCGCGATAACATGCACCTTAAAAAGCGTTGGCACATCGTTCATCAGTTCATGTTTCGGCCGGAAGACAAATAAGCTCCGGAACCATGGGCCAATGGTAGTCCTGTACTCATAAGCAGTCACGGTTGTGTTGTATACGATCGTCATATAAGCGCCCAAGCCCCCGACCACAAGCAGGGCAATGATGGAAAAAAATTCGGCGAATGTGGCGTGGATCCGCACCCGTTCAAATTTGATTCTCCGGATGAGTAAAATGACAAGTCCTGCGACGACCATCAGCCCGGCAATGCCGCCGCCGATAATGGCGCCCGTGTGGTAAAGCTCATCGCGTACGCCAATGGCTTCATAAAATCGCTTCGGGATAAGGACACCCATGAGATGCCCGATAAAGGCAAAGACAATGCCCCAATGAAAAAGGGGAGAGCCGATGCTGAGCCATTTTTTCTCGAAAATTTCGGTAGAAGGCGCCGCCCAGCTGATCTGTCGGAACGCATACCGGTACAACAGCCCGAAAATCATGATGGTGCCCATTACATAGGGGAAGATGACCCATAAAAAGATAGAAGCCATGTATGTACCTCCTTTAATACATGATCGGGTAAGGCAGATTTTCAAGATCGGCCTTTTCCCGCTGTTGTTCCAATGCTTCAATCTCTTCTTTGCTCGGTTGTTCAAAAATCTGTTCCATCAGCACGGAGAAAACCGGCATATATAAGCTTTCCTCTGATAAATGGCCGGCAATCCGCTGTACGGCATAGGCGAGCCTTTTGCACAGGCGTTCCGTTTCGCGTGACGGCTCCGATACGGCTAGAAATTCGAACAGCATTGGCATATAATCGGCCAATTCCCCGTCGTTGCGCTCAAAACCGGCCTCGTTGATCATTTTCTGCAGTTTAATGAAAGCGGCGCCGCGTTTCGGGCTGTCACCAAATTCATGGTACGTTAAGTACAGTCCGTTTTTTTCTTGAAGGTCGAATGTGGACACATACAAAGACTGTATTTCGGAAAGCGGGAGGCAAAACAGGGCGGCAGCAGCTTTTTCAAGTGCCGCGTCTGTTTCTTTCGCCGCCGCGATGACCGCCTCTTTTTCCTCATAAAGCGCCTCTGTCGGATAGGTAAGCATCCGTGAAGCAATAGCCAACATCAGCTTTTCACGGTCATTCATTGCTTGCTCCCCTTTCAAACGGATAGGTAACCATGCCTTCCGGCGGGGCGAGTTCTTCAATGCTGCAGGAGCCTTGCTTGTAATACAGGTCACCGTTCATTTCGCGGCGGCCGGTCGGGATGACGAACCGTTCCCTGTATTTGGCAACGGCAAGCAGGCGTGCCATATCTTCCACTTCTTCTGCAGTCATGCCGGCTTCTTCAAGCAGTTTGCTTTTGTTCAGTTCATCCACGCCGCCGACCGTTTTGGCGCGCATATGGACGCGCATCGCCGCCATTTTCAGCAGCACTTTCCGGATTACTGCCGTATCGCCTGCCGCTAACAGCGAAGCAAGGTATTCCATCGGGATCCGCATCTGGTCAATGGCCGGGATGTAGCCGTCCGTGGACAACTCGTCTTCATTTTCAAGATGGTTCATAATCGGGCTGAGCGGCGGCACGTACCATACCATCGGCAGCGTCCGGTATTCCGGGTGGAGCGGAAGCGCAATTTTCCATTTCATCGCCATTTTATAGACCGGGGAATCCTGCGCGGCTTTCACCCATGGGTCGGTTATGCCTGCTTTATGGGCTTCCTCTATCACTTCCGGGTCAAACGGGTCGAGGAAGACGGACAGCTGGGATTCGTACAATGCTTTCGGATCCGGGGCCGATGCGGCTTCCTTCACTTTATCCGCATCGTAAAGCAATACGCCGATGTAGCGGATCCGGCCGACGCATGTTTCCGAGCAGATCGTCGGCAGGCCGGCTTCGGTGCGCGGATAGCAGAAATTGCATTTTTCCGCTTTATGCGTGTTCCAGTTGTAATACACTTTATGGTACGGGCAGCCGTTCATGCAAAAACGCCAGCCACGGCATGCTTCATGGTCGACAAGGACGATCCCGTCTTCATCGCGTTTGTAGAGCGCGCCGGTCGGGCAGGAAGCGACGCACGAAGGATTAAGGCAATGCTCGCAAATGCGCGGCAAGTACATCATGAACGTTTTTTCATACTCGCCGGTAATATGGTTTTGCAAGTTTTCCATATTCGGGTCAAGCGCTGTCGTCTCGCTCCCCCCGGCAAGATCATCGTCCCAGTTTGAACTCCACCGGGGCTTGTCAATCGGTTTTCCGGTAATCATCGAGCGCGGCCTTGCGACAGGAATATGGCTGCTTTTCGGGCTGTGGATCAGATGGTCATAATCATATGTCCATGGTTCGTAAAAATCATCTATTTTTGCCATGTTCGGGTTGTAAAAAATTTGTGCCAATTTCGTAACGGGGCCGCCTGCGCGCAGCTTCAGTTTCCCGTCTTTGTACACCCAGCCGCCTTTAAAACGGTCCGTGTTTTCCCATTGTTTCGGGTAACCGGCACCGGGCCGGGTTTCGACATTGTTAAACCAGATGTATTCCATCCCCGGCCGGTTTGTCCACATGTTTTTGCAAGTGACGGAACAAGTGTGGCAGCCGATGCATTTATCAAGGTGCATGACCATTGCGACTTGTGCTTTTACTCTCAAAGCCAGTTTACCTCCTTTAGCGGCCGGATGATGGCGATGGTATCTCGCTGGCTTCCGGTCGGGCCGTAGTAATTAAAACCGTAGCTGAGCTGGGAATAACCGCCAATCATATGGGTCGGTTTCAGCGAAATGCGTGTGACGCTGTTATGGGTGCCGCCGCGCTTTTGGCTGACGGCCGTGCCCGGAACGCCCAATACCCGGTCCTGGGCGTGGTACATATATGCCATCCCCTGCGGAATCCGATAAGTGAGGACGACCCTCGCGGCAATCGCGCCGTTCCGGTTGTACACTTCAATCCAGTCGTTGTCTTTAATGCCGATAGACTGCCCGTCTTTCTCATTCATCCAGACGGTCTGGAATCCCCTGAACAAATGGTTCATCTGGGTCGTATCCGTAAACATCGTATGGATGCCCCATTTTTGGTGCGGCGTCAAGTAGCGGAGCGTAATCGATTTGCCGTTTTCAGGCGCCGCTGTTTCGCCTTTTAAATACGGCCCGTGCCGAAGCGGCGGCAAATACAGTGGCAGCCCTTCGCCGAAATCGAGCATGACTTCATGATCCAGGTAAAAGCTTTGCCTTCCTGTCAGTGTCCGCCACGGGATGTTGTATTCCTTGTTCATTGTAAACGGGGCATAACGGCGGTTATCATTTTCAAGCCCGCTCCAGACCGGCGCGGAAATCGTATGGCGCGGCTGGGCGGTAATATCCAGCAGGGTGAAGTCTTCATCTTCCCGGCCTTTGGCAATGTGTTCCAGTTTTTGCCCTGTTTTCTTTTCAAGTGCTTTCCATTCTTCGACTGCCCGTTTCCCGTTGGTGGCGCCGGACATAAAGAGAATCGCTTCAATCGCCTGCTTGTCGGACGATAAATCCGGGAGCCCTTTTCCAACCCCTTCCCGCCGCGATTTTCCGAGGCGGGAAAGCAAATCTTTATAAACGCCTTCACCGGGTATCTGAATGCCTTTGCTGCCGTATCCGTTTTGAATGTTCGGGCCGAGGGTGGTCATTTTTTGAAAAACGTTCGGGTAGTCGCGCTCGACAATGACGAAGTTCGGCATCGTTTTTCCCGGCACCGCTTCGACTTCGCCTTTGCGCCAGTCTTTCACTTCTCCGAACGGCTGGCCGATTTCATTCGGTGTGTCTTTGCCGAGCGGCGTCATGACAAGGTCTTCGCACGCCGGCAAATGCTCTTTTGCGAGTTCCGAAAATGTTCTTCCGATCTCTTTAAACGCTTCCCAGTCGCTTTTCGATTCCCACGGCGGGGAGATCGCCGCGTTAAACGGGTGGACGAACGGGTGCATATCGGTGCTTGAGAGGTCAAATTTCTCATACCATGTGGCAGCCGGCAAAACAATATCCGAAAACAGGCCGGAACTGGTCATCCGAAAATCCATGCTGACAAACAAGTCGGCTTTTCCGCGCGGCGGCTCACCCTCTGTTTTAATCGTTTCCGGCTGCCACGAGTTGGCCGTATCGGTCATTACGGCATCGTCACCGCCAATAAAATGTTTGACGAAATATTCATGGCCTTTTCCACTGTCACCCAAAAGATTCGAGCGCCAGTTGAAAAATACCCTTGGAAAATTGCACGGATCATCTGGGTTTTCAATTGCCCATTCGAGTTTTTCCTGCTTTAACTGCTCCACCACATATTGGATGACTTCCTGGTCGTCTTTTGCGCCGTTTTCGCGGGCTTCTTTGACAAGGTCAAGCGAATTTTTTGTAAACTGCGGGAAAGAAGGGAGCCAGCCAAGCCTTGCTGCAAGGGCATTGACGTCTGCCGGATGCATGTTTTTAAAACGGCCGCCCCAGCCTTCCTGGTTGTCGTTGATGCGCGCTTCATACCGGTACTGGTCGGTTACAAAGTAGAAAAAGGATGTACCGTTTTGGAAGCGTTGCGGTTTTGTCCAGTCATTGGCAAAGGCGATTTGCTGCCAGCCTTCGAGCGGGCGCACTTTTTCCTGCCCGACATAATGGGCCCAGCCGCCGCCGTTTACGCCTTGTGATCCCGTCAGCATGACAAGGTTTAAAATGCAGCGGTAAATTTGGTCGCTATGGTACCAGTGATTGGTCCCGCCGCCCATGGCAATCATTGATTTTCCGTTTGTGCGGGCGGCATTGTCGGCAAACTCGCGCGCGACCTGGATGACGTGCGCTTTTTTCACGCCGGTAATGCTTTCCTGCCAGGCCGGGGTGTATGGTGCGTTTGCGTCATTGTAATCCGCCGCGAAATCGCCGGGCAGGCCGCGATCCACGCCGAGGTGCGAGCAGAAAAGATCAAACACAGTGGTAAACTTCACCGTCTGCCCGTCTTTTGTCTTTAACCGTTTAGCTGGCACCGCCCGCTTGATCGTGCCGCCTTCTTTATCAGCAAAGTAAGGGAACGTAACCATGACGGGTTCATCATAGTCATCGATAAAACTTAACTTCGGATCGATGGCACTGCCGTCGTCTTTTGTCAGCTCGAGATTCCATTTGCTGCTGCCGTCCCAGCGGAAGCCCTGGCTGCCGTTCGGAACTTGGGGGCTGTTTGTCGCCTTGTCCCAGACAAGCGTTTTCCATTCGCCGAGTTTTTCGCCGTCCGTGAGATCCGTTGCCCGCAGAAAACGGCCGGACCGGGCATCCCCGTTTTTTTCGTCAATTTCAACGAGAAAGGGGAGATCCGTATATTTTTTTGCGTAATCGGAAAAATATTGCGTTTCGCGGTCAATGTAAAATTCTTTTAAAATGACATGCGTCATCGCAAGGGCAAGCGCCCCGTCCGTGCCGGCGCGAGCAGGCAGCCAAATATCCGCAAATTTGTCGTATTCGGCGTAGTCCGGGCTGATGCCGACAATTTTTGTCCCATTATAGCGGGATTCCACCATAAAATGGGCATCCGGCGTCCGCGTTTGCGGCAGGTTTGTGCCCCAGATGATAAAGTATTTGGCATTATACCAGTCCGCGCTTTCCGGAACGTCCGTCTGTTCTCCCCAGATTTGCGGGGAAGCGGGCGGGAGGTCGGCGTACCAGTCGTAAAAGCTGAGGATCGTACCGCCGATCAAGGATAAAAACCGGGTGCCGGCCGCATAGCTGACCATCGACATCGCCGGGATCGGACTGAAGCCGGCGATCCGGTCGGGACCGTACGTTTTGATCGTGTAAATCGAGGCAGCACCGATGATTTCGCACGCTGTTTTCCAATCGGTGCGGACAAAACCACCTTTTCCTCTGGCTTTGACATACTGGGTGCGTTTTGCTTCATCTCCGGCAATGTTCGCCCACGCCGTGACAGGGTCATGGCCTTTTTCCTTTTCCGCCCGCCACAGTTCGATTAAGTCCTGGCGAATATAGGGGAATTTTACGCGGGTCGGGCTGTACGTATACCAGGAAAAACTCGCTCCCCGTGGGCACCCTCGCGGCTCGTATTCCGGGAAGTCGCTGCCGGTTGTCGGATAGTCGGTGTGCTGCGTCTCGGCTGTGATGATCCCGTCTTTCACGTAGATCCGCCAGCTGCAGGAACCGGTGCAGTTGATCCCGTGCGTGGAGCGGACAATGTTGTCGTAGCCGTAACGCCTGCGGTAATATTTTTCTGCATCACGCGAGCGCGGGCTTTCTTCCGTCCAGCCGTCGTTGATCCGTTTTCCGCGTTTTAAATGTCGCAGCCGCTGAAGCAGCTTGTTGTCTTTATACATGGCCGTCATTTCCTTTCCCGAATGGATTGAAGCGTTCGCCCGTTAACCGGATACTGCCGGATTCGGCCCGGAGTTCTTCTGCCACAATTTCGAAGTCCGGGGCATTGGCGCTCGCCAGAATCAGCCGCTGCAGGGTATTCGGATCGTCCAATTGATAAATGGTTTCAATGAATGCCGGGGGGATATCGCCGAAACGCATGCGCATGATGGCGATCAAATCTTCGCGGTCCTGGATTAAATCTGCGTCTTCAAACTGGAACATGTTTTCACCTTTCCTTATCAGCTTTTCATCATTTTGTAGTAATCTGCAATCAGCACTTCTTTGCATGATTCCGCCGCTTGTTTGAAAAATTCCGCCACTTCCGGCGCTTTGTTTTCAATATCGGAGAAGGAGAAGCATTTTCTTGTTTCATGTTGAAAACGATCGCCGTAGCGTAACACCACTTCAATCCCGTTTTCCTTTTCGACGCCCGCCGGATCTGCGTCATACAGATGAATATGATGCAGTTCAAATGTCTGCATGAACGTATGGTAAAGTGGCGGGGAGACGGAAAACAGCGGTTTTTCCTGCTGTTTTTTCATGACTTCACCTCTTTAATGATGGGGGAGTACGCTTTCTTCTTCGTGATTATGTATTTCATCGATACAAATCAATGCATAAAACTGACGGACGGTTTGCCGGCCCAGCTTTTCCTGCTGCAAATCCTTTTTCACTGCCTGTGCCAGTTTCCGCATCAGATCATGGTCGCGGGCAAGGGCGGTGAGCTTATCTTTCATGTTTTCATTTTCGGCAAGCAGTTCCGGGTACAGGCCTTCCTCCTCTGCCTGGGCGTGCGCGAGCGTCCTTGTTTCCCAATGTTCAAGCAAAATCAAAGCGGTTTTCAGCGCCTCCGCGTGCATCTTTTTCCCGAGCAGCTGTGCAAGCAAATCCGTTAAATCGCGGGCTTCATTTAAAGCCGCTTCATGGATGGACGAATGGCTGTCGGCGCGCCTTAAAGATGGTCCTGACATGTTTTCGCTCCTTTATGTTGGATGTGGAATCGTTTCCCATATTCTCATGTTAAGATTGTCCCAATGACCCCGATAATAAACAAAAAAATGGAGAATAGGGCGGATTTTTGCAAGTTTAAAGGAAAATGAAAGTGACCACTCACTTTTTAATTGACAGCCAACTTTCATCATGGCAATATAATAAGTGAGTCATTACTCACTTTTCTAAAAAGAGGGAGGCCCAGGGATGGAAGCTGCGGTTCTGATGGAACATATAAGCAAGCAGTTCGGGAAAAAGCCTGTGTTAAATGATATCCGTTTGAAAATCGGGAAGGGCCGGATTTATGGTTTGATCGGGCCGTCGGGGGCAGGGAAAACCACTTTGGTCAAAATGATGGTCGGGATGGAAAAAACGGATGCTGGCACGGTCCATGTGCTGGGAGAAAAAATGCCGGACCTTGAAGTTTTACAGCATATCGGCTATATGGCGCAGTCAGATGCATTGTATATGCAGCTGACCGGGAAGGAAAACCTGAAATTTTTCGCATCGCTTTATAAAATGGGGAAAGCGGAACGGCATGAGCGGATTGCCTACGCGGCGGGCCTTGTCCATTTGCAGGATGACCTTAATAAAAAAGTGTCTGCCTATTCCGGCGGGATGAAACGGCGGCTGTCGCTTGCGATTGCGCTTATCCAGGATCCGGAATTGCTCATTCTGGACGAACCGACTGTCGGCATTGACCCGGAATTAAGGGCGAGTATCTGGGATGAACTGCTCCGCCTCAAAAATGAAGAAGGCAAAACGATGATCGTCACGACGCATGTGATGGACGAAGCGGAAAAATGCGATACGGTCGCCATGATCCGGGAAGGAAAAATTTTGGCGCACGGCTCACCGGGCGAGTTGAAAGCAATGTATGAAGCAGCCGACTTGAATGAAGTGTTTTTGAAAGCGGGGAGGGCCGGAAAATGAAGAGAACCAGCTTTTTGCTCGATACGGCCGGATTAAAAGAACTGCTTCAAACAGATGATGCAAACCGGATATTCCTGAAAGCAGGGAGGGACGGGCAATGAGGACAGCCGCACTCATCAAAAGAATTTTGTTGGAAATGCTGAGGGACAAACGCACATTGGCGCTGTTGTTTCTCGCGCCGCTGTTGATTTTGACGCTTATGTACTTTTTCTTTAACGGCAGCTCAACCAGCCCGAGACTCGGGATCAGCCACGTGGACGCAAGCCTTGTAAAAGTGTTGGATAAAGCGGATATGAAAATCAAACACTATGAAACAGTAAAAGATCCGGAGCAAACCGTGCTGAATGGAAATCTTGACGGGCTGCTTGTAAAAAAAGGCGGCGCGTATGTCCTCACTTTGCAAAACAATGATCCGTCTACTGCCAAATCGCTGCAGATGAAAGTGAAGCAGGCGATTGCGGCGGAATCCACGCAGCAGCTGGCCGAACAAATCAAAGCACAGGCAAAGACGCTTCAAGGCGTGCAGAAAATCATTGCCTTGCAAAATGAGGCGCAGCATATTTTGATCAAACAGGTTCCCGCACAGTCACCCGCCTTTGGGAAAGTGCAGCAGCTGGAAGAACAGGCGGAAAGAACGAAACGCGTGTTGCAGGCGCCGGTCAAAGTGGCTTTTTCCAAACCGGATGTATCAGCAAAATATGTATACGGCAATAGCCATACGGCATATTTTGATGTGCTGAGCCCAATTTTGGTGGGTTTCTTCGTTTTCTTTTTCGTATTTTTAATCTCCGGCATTGGGCTTTTGAAAGAGCGGACATCGGGCACGCTCGACCGCCTGATGGCAACGCCGGTCAAGCGGGGCGAAATTGTGGCCGCTTATTTGGCGGGTTTCGGCATTTTTGCTGTCATCCAGACTGTGATTGTCGTGTTTTATGCGGTGAACGTGCTGGATATGGTGCTTGTCGGTTCACTCTGGAATGTCCTGCTCGTTAATTTGATGCTCGCGCTTGTGGCGCTGTCTCTCGGGATTTTATTATCGTCTTTTGCGGCTTCAGAGTTTCAAATGGTACAGTTTATTCCGCTTGTCGTGGTGCCGCAGATCTTTTTCTCCGGCATTATTCCGTTAAAAGGGATGGCCGTCTGGCTGCAGGCGCTTGCAAAAGTGATGCCGATTTATTACGGTGCCGATGCCTTAAAGCGGGTCATGTATGAAGGCATGGGCCTTGGGGATGTATGGAAAGACTTGACGGCGCTTGTTGTTTTTGCAGTGATTTTTATTCTGCTCAATATTGTCGCGTTGCGGCGTTACCGTGCGCTGTAAAGGGGGAGAAAATTTGCCAAAATATAATCTTCTGGAAGCAATGAAGGAGCAAAAAAGGACGGACGCGAAGCTCACGGATAAAAAGCAAAAAATCATGGAGGCGGCCATTGCATTGTTTGCAGAGAAAGGGTATGGCAATACGCCGACAAGCGAAATCGCAAAAGCGGCCGGCGTTGCAGAAGGGACGATTTTCCGGCACTTCGGCACGAAAGACCATTTGCTTGTTTCGCTGATCGTTCCGTTTTTAAAAGATTCGATTCCTTTGATGGCGGAAGAGCTTTTTGAAAAACTGCTGTCAAACCATGGCCTCGGTTTTGAGGACTTTTTGCGGAACCTGCTCCGGGACCGGCTTCTCTTTTTAAAACAGAACAGGGAGATTTTCCAAATCATCGTAAAAGAGTTTTTTTATAATGAAGAAATCCGCCATGAACTGATACCGTATTTTGCGGAAAATATCGGTTCCCGGCTGGTGCAGGTGATCCGAACTTTCCAGGAACGCGGGGAGCTTTCAGACCAGCCCGCTGAAACCATGGCAAGGCATATCTTTTTTTCAATCGGCGGCACATTTATTTTTAAGTTTGTCTTCGGGCTGAACGGATCCCAGGATGAAGAGGCTGAGATTGAATCCGTTGTCCGGTTTGTGATGGACGGGGTGCGGAAGATAAAGGAGGACAGTCCCTGAATGCCTTGTGCACCGTTCGCTCCCTTGTGCAGAACAGATAAAAGCGCACGTTGCGGTCTGGATGCCTGGATCGGTGAAATGTCTAATTAGGGCTTGCTGAACGAATCCGATTCTGAGTTTGTACCCAATTTGTCAGCAAGCTCTGTCTTAAAATATAGAAGAATCCATCTTTGAAAATGCGATTCTTTCTTCTCTATCATTGAATCAGCTTTCAAGCGCAAGCTTTTCTTTGGATTTTTCTAAAACCCTTGCACCTTGCATTAAATTTTTCCAAATCTAGGAATTTTGGTTATTCAGCAAGCCCTAGGTTAAGGAAGCGTGGGAAATTGAAGGCCTTCCTTCACATAGGGCGCGTCTACGTTAAGAAAGCACGCAAAAACGGAGGCCTTTCTTCACATAGAGTCCGTCTATGTTAAGGAAGTGTGGAAAAATGAAGGTCTTCCTTAATATAGAGTGCGTCTACGTTAAGGAATCGAGAAAAAAATGCGTTGTTCCTTAACATAGAGCCTGTCTATGTTAAGGAAGCATAGAAAAATGACGTCCTTTCTTCATATAGGGCGCGTCTACGTTAAGGAAGCACGAAAAAAAGTGTTGTTCCTTAACATAGAGCCCGTCTATGTTAAGGAAGCATAGAAAAATGACGTCCTTTCTTTATATAGGGCGCGACTACGTTAAGGAAGCACGGAAAAACGAAGGCCTTTCTTCACATAGAGCGCGTCTATGTTAAGGAAGCGAGGAAAATTGAAGGTCTTCCTTCACATAGGAGGCGTCTACGTTAAGAAAGCACGGAAAAACGAAGGCCTTTCTTCACATAGAAGGCGTCTACGTTAAGGAAGCACGATAAAACGAGGCTCTTCCTTCACATAGAGCCCGTCTATGTTAAGGAAGCGTGGAAAAATGAATGCTTTCCTTCACATAGAAGGCGTCTACGTTAAGGAAGCACAGAAAAACGAAGGCCTTCCTTCACATAGAGTGCGTCTACGTTAAGGAAACGCGCAAAAAAAGTGTTGTTCCTTCACATAGAGCCCGTCTATGTGAAGGAAGCATGAAAAAATGACGTCCTTTCTTCATATAGAGTGCGTTTCAAGTGCAAGCTTTTCCCTTATTTATAAAAGTATGTTCATCCGGAGCTGCTAAGCCTGGGACTTTAGAGCCCGGTTTATTCATTGGGTTCTGCAATCGCATGGAAATCGTGTGCATCAAGCGGCACGATTTTTGTTTTTCTTGCGATTTTGTATCCGAACCACAATACAAGAAAGAACGGGATGCCAAGATAGGCCGCAATGACATTTCCCCAGTTAATATGCGGGGCGAGGAATGCCTGGTAGTCCTGGGCGAGTGTCACAATCAGGCAAACGGCAATGGCAAAAATCGGCCCGAATGGATACCATTTCGCTCTGTAAGGCAGTTCACTGAGCGAGTGCCCTTGCGCGAGAAAAGCTTTGCGGAACCGGTAATGGCTAACGCAGATGCCGAGCCAGAAAATAAAGCCAGTGATACCGATCGAATTCATAAGCCAAATATACACAACACCGTCCCCGAAAATGGAAGTGAAAAACGCAAGCATGCCGACAACTGCGGTTAAAATCATGGCCGGTACCGGGACGCCGCGCCTGTCAAGCTTTGAAAAAATGCGCGGGGCCTGTCCTTCTTTTGCCATTGCGTAAAGCATGCGCGTGGATGCGTACAGGCTGGAATTGCCGGCTGACAGAACGGCGGCCAGGATCACGGCATTCATCATCGAAGCCGCAAAGGAAAGGCCGGCTTTTTTAAATACAAGCGTGAACGGGCTGACGAGAACATTCTCGCTTTTCAGACTGCTGTTTGTATACGGGACAAGGAGCCCAATGACAAGGATGGCAAGTACATAGAACAATAGAATTCTCCAGAAAACATTTTTAATCGCTTTCGGCACATTTTTCGCCGGATCTTCACTTTCCCCGGCGGCAACCCCGACAATTTCCGTCCCCTGGAACGAAAAACCGGCCGCAATAAAGACGAGAAAAGTGCCGAGAAACCCGCCCGGAAACGGTGCATTCCCTATTGTGAAATTTTTTACGCCGGTTGCTTCCCCGCCAAGAAGGCCAAAAACCATCAACAAGCCGACAACGATAAAAAGAATAATCGCCGCCACTTTGATGAAAGAAAACCAGTATTCCCCTTCGCCGTAACCTCTAACAGTCAAATAATTAAGTAGAAAAATAAGTACAAAAAAGGACATGCTCCATAACAGTGACGGGCTGTGCGGAAACCAGAATTTCATGATCATAATTGAAGCAGTCAGTTCGGCGGCAATCGTCATCGCCCAGTTGAACCAGTATGTCCAGCCGAGTGCAAATCCGAAAGCGGGGTCGACGAATTTTGTCCCGTATGTGCTGAAGGCACCGCTTGTCGGCATGTAGGCGGACATTTCCCCGAGGCTTGTCATGACAAAATACACCATTGCGCCAACCAGTGCGTATGCCACAAGTGCTCCGCCCGGTCCCGCCGAATGGATCGCCGCGCCGCTCCCGAGAAACAGGCCGGTTCCGATGGCACCCCCGATCGAAATCATAGTTAAATGGCGTGCTTTTAGTCCTTTTCGGAGTGTTCTGCCCTGCTGCTTTGGAAGATGGATGTCCTGCTGTTTTTCCAATTCCATTTTTCTTTTCCCCCTTCGTTCGTTTCATAAGAGCGCTTACAAAATACATCTGTATATATTATCATATCAGGACTATTTGCAATTTTCATGCCAAAGGGTGAGGAACCATTTTTCGTGAAGCAAACACTGCATATGCAAAAATTTTTTGCATGTGTGCGAACGCTTTTGTTGATGCTGCTTTACATGCCGCAAATGGGGGCGCCTTTCCACAGTTCAGGATGCAAAATCAATTTGCATGTGGGCGTAAAATAACGTCAAAGGGGGGTCACACATAGACGTGGCGAACAGGAGAAGATCGTGGCGTCTCCGAGGCACTCAGAGGTGGCGAGCAGGAGACCCCGGTGGCCCGATTCCTGCCGGGGTGCGAATAAAAATGCCATTGCGTTTGGAAATGCAGGAACATGTTGCACACCAAAAGTTAGGCACAGTTGAAACCAAAATACCTCTTTTTTATGCAAAAATAAAGCGGGAGATTGTTCAGCCACCAGTTTTCAATCCAATGACAGCATTTTCCCGCACACCCAACGTATGAATATTTTGTTGTATAATAAAAGCAAAGTAAAAAGAAAACGGTGATAAAAGTGAAAAGTAACTTTTCATTTTTTAAAGGGAAATGGGACGTTCTTGCAAATTTGGGTGAAACAGCTGAGAAAAATGTTTATCAGGATCCACATACAACAATTATGAAGCTGAGGTTGTTTGCCGAGACGTTGACCAAGTTCGTACTGGCAGCCGAAAATATCAAGGAAGCATACGGAACATCCCAAGTGGATCGTATCCATATGCTGCGCAGAGAAGGTTTGATTGAGCCGGAACTGATGGATATTTTTGAAACGCTGCGTCGCAAGGGAAACCAGGCCATGCACGAAGCCCTGAAATTTACAACAGAGGAAGCAAAAGCACTGCTGCGGCTCGCTTTTCGCCTGTCCATTTGGTTTATGGAAGTATACGGAGAATGGGATTTTCAAGCGCCGGAATACATAGAGCCGAAAGAGCAGAAGAAAGTTGATACGGAACAGCTCCAGCAGGAATACGAAGAGAAGCTGAAAAAGCTTGAAGACGAGTTAGAATCTATTAGAGCAAAAGCTTCTAAAGAAAATGCGGAAGAGAAAACGGAACGGAAAAAGAGAGCTGTAACCTTTATGCGCCGCCATGAGCTGACGGAAGCGGAAACACGTGCCATTATTGATGAGAAGTTGCGTGCCGCCGGCTGGGAAGCAGATACAACTTTGTTGAATCATTATACACATGGTACAGTGCCTGAAAAGAACCGGAATATGGCCATTGCGGAATGGAAAGTTGGCAAAGGCAGAGCGGATTATGCTTTATTTATCGGTTTGAAATTGGTAGGGCTCATAGAAGCAAAGGCGAAGAAAAAGACGATTCCGAGCGCGCTGGAAAGCCAGACAAAAGTTTATGCAAGACAAGTTCGTCAAATTGAAAATGAAGAGATTTTACAAACGCGAAATGAATATAAGGTGCCTTTCCTATACGCAACCAACGGCAGGCCTTTTTTAAGGCAGCTTCAAGAGGAATCGGGCATTTGGTTTTGGGATTCCCGTAAGCCGCTTGAACACGCCCGTCCGCTTGAAGGCTGGCACTCTCCCGATGATTTGCTCATGTTACTGAGCCAGGATGATGAGGATGCCAATCAGCGGCTTGAAGAAGAAAGCATCTCGAAATTCGGATTGCGTCCTTATCAGGAAAAAGCAGTGCTGGCAGCCGAAGAAGCACTGAAAGCCGGAAAAAGAAGGATGCTCATCGCCATGGCCACAGGGACCGGGAAAACCCGTACCGCAATTGCCCTCATGTACCGGCTCATTAAATCGAAAAAATGCAGGCGCATTCTTTTTCTAGTCGACCGCAACTCACTCGGGAAACAAACGGAAGATGCCCTGAAGGATACTAAGATTGAAGGTTATTCATTCTCTGATATTTATGATGTGAAGTCGATCGGGGACATTTCACCGGAAGTGGCAACAAAAGTGCACATCGCAACGGTGCAAGGGATGGTGCGCCGGCTGTTCTACAGCAATGAAGAAAAAATTCCGAGCGTCGGGCAGTACGATTTTATTATTGTAGATGAAGCGCACCGCGGCTATACAAGCGACAGGGAAATGTCCGAAGATGAACTGTTGTTCAGGGATCAAAACGATTATGTCAGCCAGTACAGGCGCGTTCTTGACTATTTTGATGCGGCCTGTTTAGGGTTGACCGCGACACCGGCGCTTCATACGACGCAAATTTTCGGCATGCCGATCTTTAAATATTCGTACAGTGAAGCGGTACTGGACGGCTATCTGGTTGACCATGAGCCGCCTTATGTATTCAAAACGGAACTTTCACAAGCGGGGATCACTTTTGAGAAAGATGAAGAAGTCGAAGTGTACGATGCGGAAAACGGCGAAATTCAATTAGAAAAAATGGAAGATACCCTTCATTTTGAAGTTGAACAGTTTAACAAAAAAGTGATCACGGAATCTTTTAACAGGGCGGTGCTGAATAAACTGGCGGATTATATTGATCCGTCCGGTAAAGAAAAAACATTGATTTTTGCCGCTACCGACCAGCATGCAGACCTGGTTGTCCGTTTATTGAAAGAGGCATATGCCGAACGCGGCGATGAGATAGAAGATGATGCCATTATGAAAATTACGGGGTATATTTATAAGCCGCTCGATGCCATTAAACGTTTTAAAAACGAAAGGCTGCCAAATGTTGTTGTGACGGTTGATCTGCTCACGACCGGTGTGGATGTGCCGGCCATTACGAATCTCGTCTTTCTACGCCGCGTTCAATCCCGTATTCTGTATGATCAAATGCTCGGCCGCGCCACCCGCCTTTGCCCTGAGATCGGGAAAAGCCATTTTAATATTTATGATGCTGTTGGGATTTACGATAAACTTCAGCCTTATACAGAAATGAAGCCAGTCGTGAAACAGCAACATGATAGTATTGGCGAGCTGTACAAGTCGCTTGTGAACGCGCAAACGGAAGAAGAAGCCAAATTTTACCGCGATCAGTTGGGCGCAAAAATCCAGCGGCGCAAACAAAGGCTCAGTGAAGAAGCAAAACAGAAATTTGAAGAGCTGTCCAATGGCAAAAATATTGAAGACTGGGCGAAAGAAATTCAATATTACACGCCGCAGGAAGCAAAGCAAAACAGCCTCTTGTTTGAGTACATGGAAAATTACCGGACAGGTGGAGATAAACGCTATATTTCCAATCAGGCAGACCGGGTAACAGCAGTCATCCGGGGCTATGGTGAAGGGAATGAACGACCTGAAGATTACCTGGATGGATTTGTAAAATTTATTAAAGAAAATATCAATGAAATTCCCGCACTCCACCTCGTTTGCACGCGCCCGAAAGATTTAACAAGGCAGGACTTGCGTGAATTAATTACGATACTGGAGACGAAAGGGTTTAAACAATCCCACTTGCAAACGGCCTGGAAACAAACGAAAAACGAAGATATTGCGGCCGATATCATCAGTTTCATTCGCCAAGCTGCATTAGGCGAATCGCTTATTGACCATGAAACCCGGATCAGGCGGGCGATGCAAAAGGTGTACGCCCTGCATGACTGGACGCCGCGGCAGAAAAAATGGCTGCAGCGGATTGAAAAGCAGTTGCTGCAAGTTCCGGTGCTGGCGCCAAACCCGGAAGAGGCGTTTGGGGAAGAACCGTTCCGCAGCCAAGGCGGGTATAAGATTTTGAAACGCGAATTTGGTGATGAAATTGATAGGATTGTGGATACAATTAATGACAATCTGTATGTGATATAAATACACCCAGTTCATCCATTTGGATTTTGGCAGTTGGATGAACTGGGTTTAATTATTTTGGAAGACCCGATATTTAAAGCTTGTCGAGAAAAACTTGACAGAAACATGGACTTTTTGAGGTTTGGGCATATATAATATACATATACAATTGTATATGTATAATTACATATGCTACGGAGGTGATTGCAGTGTTCAATAAACCCCCAATAGAAATTGAATTTGAAACAAGGCAGGAAAAAGAAGCTTTTATCAAATGGGTTTTGGAACCAAGTGCACCATCAGAAGAGCTAAAACGCTTGAGTCAAATTCGGAAAAAAGCAAAAACAGTACAAATGATGCAAAATCAATTCGGGCGAAGCCATTCTCAGAACAACACAGAAGCCTCTGCAATTGTCAGGAGAAAAGGCGTGCAGAAAATACCAAGTTACACTCTTAAAAGTCACGCCCTGCAGATTATAAATAATAACGGCAAATATACCAGTGGTGTTTCTTTGGATTTAAATAAAAGGAATGTCGGCAGACGAAATAAAAATTCAATACATGGTGGTAAGGGGAAAGTATGAAGCTTGTTCCTATAACACAAGTTGACCGGCGGGTTATTGAAGATTTCACATGTTTATTTCCTAAGTATGAGAAACACCAACAACAGCTGAAAAAGGATCATGAAGAGATTGATGAATATCTAAAAGAAAAAGCATTAAAAAATCATTTAAATAATTTAGTAAGAACCCACCTCCTTTTAAATGAAACCGAAAATAAAGTGATTGGGTTCTTTTCTTTGTTTAACGATAGCTGCTTCATTTCTAACAAAAAAGAAAAAAGCCTAAAGTTCAAACAATTTGAAATTAATAGAGGAGAAGGAATCACTGATCTTCCAGCTATCCATCTCCATAAGTTTGCTATACATCAATCATATCAGGGAAAATCCTTTGGAGGTATGAAATTCAGCGATTATTTATTGAGTTGTGTGTTTGATACAGTAGTAGCTGTCACCACTTTGTCGGGATGTATGCTGATTATATTGGAAGCAACTGATAATGCATTTGCCTATTATCAACATCGTGGTTTTAAAGTATTAAATAAAAAAAGTGGAAATACATTGCCTTTAATGATTTTTAAGGTTAATGATATCCCAAACTGCTAGTTGTGACAATTATTGTGAGAAAAATGATAAATGAGAAAGCAGGAGAATGATGAATAACCAGGAGATCGTACAAAAGCTTTGGAACTTATGTAATGTTTTACGTGATGATGGAATTACATATCAGCAATATGTGACGGAATTAACGTATCTGCTGTTTTTAAAAATGATGAAAGAGCAGGAAACAGAATCTGCCATCCCGGAAGGCTACCGTTGGGATGACCTTGTGGCAAAAGAAGGGACGGAGCTGAAAACATTTTATCAGCACTTGCTGCTGTATTTGGGCAGCAGCGGCAATGAAATGCTGCGTCATATTTACAGCGATGCAGCGACCAGTATTTCAGAGCCGAAGAACCTTGAAAAAATCATTAAATCGATTGATGCACTCGACTGGTACAGCGCAAAAGAAGAAGGGCTGGGCAATCTGTATGAGGGATTGCTTGAGAAAAACGCGAGCGAAAAGAAATCGGGGGCGGGGCAATATTTTACACCGCGCGTCCTGATTGATGTGATGGTGCAGCTGGTCGACCCGAAAATCGGTGAGCGCTGCGCTGACCCGGCAGCCGGCACTTTTGGCTTTATGATTGCCGCGGACCGTTATTTAAAACAACAAACGGATGACTATTTTGACCTGGATCCGCAAATGGCGGAATTCCAGAGAAAGGAAGCTTTCTCCGGGATGGAACTGGTAAAAGACACGCACCGTCTTGCATTAATGAATGCCCTGCTCCACAGCATGGAAGGGCGCATTGAGCATGGCGACTCTTTATCCAACAACGGGAAATGGATGAAAAATCTGGATGTCATTTTAACCAATCCTCCTTTTGGCACAAAAAAAGGCGGCGAACGGGTATCGCGTGATGACTTGACGTTTGACACATCGAACAAGCAATTGAATTTTCTGCAGCTGATCTACAATGCCTTAAAAGATGATGGCAAAGCGCGTGCAGCAGTCGTTTTGCCGGATAATGTGCTGTTTGAAAGTGGCGTTGGTGCGCAAATCCGCCGCGACTTAATGAACAAATGCAATCTGCACACGATTTTAAGGTTGCCGACAGGTATTTTTTACGCACAAGGGGTCAAAACAAACGTCTTGTTCTTTACAAGGGGAAAAACCGACCGGGACAACACAAAAGAAGTGTGGGTGTATGACCTCCGCACGAACATGCCGTCATTCGGGAAACGCAACCAGTTGACGATGGCGCATTTCGAAAATTTCATGAAAGCATACGAAGCCGAAGACCGTTCCAAAGTGGAAGACGAGCGCTGGAATGTGTTCACACGCGAAGAAATTGCAAAAAAAGACGACAGCCTCGACATCGGCCTGATCGCGGACGAGTCATTGTCCTCATACGAAAACTTGCCGGATCCGATTGAATCGGCAGAAGAAGCGATTGCAAAACTGCAGCAGGCGATGGACTTACTGGGCGAAGTGGTGGATGAGCTGCGTGCTGTGGAAATGGATGAGGTGGTCTTGAAGTGAGAAAGAAGCAAAAGACCATGGAGGAGTTATTGGAAGAAGCTTTGGTGCCAGAGGGAGAGCAGCCGTATGAAGTGCCGGGGAATTGGGTGTGGGTGAAATTAAAAACAATTAATAAGGATAAAAAGCGCAACATTGATCCAAAAAGCTTTAAAGACGAAACGTTTGAATTATATAGTGTACCTAGTTTTCCTGAAGGATCTCCTGAATTTATTAAAGGCGATGAAATAGGGTCTAGTAAACAGCTGGTTAATAAAGATGAAATTTTGTTGTGTAAAATTAATCCTCGTATTAATAGGGTATGGAAAGTATTAAATAACCATGGGAAGTTTCGGCAGCTAGCTTCAACAGAATGGATTGTTATAAGCGAAAATAAAGCAATTTATTCTGAGTATTTACTATACCTGTTGAAGTCTCCTTATTTTCGAAAACTAATTACATCAAATGTATCAGGTGTAGGTGGTTCGCTTACAAGAGCAAGACCTAAAGAAGTTGAAACTTACCCTATTGCTGTACCGCCAATAAAAGAGCAAAAACGCATTGCAGACAAAGTAGAGCGTCTTTTAAGTAAAATCGACGAAGCAAAACGGTTGATTGAGGAAGCGAAGGAAACGTTTGAACTGCGTAGGGCGGCTATTTTGGATAAGGCGTTTCGGGGGGAGCTGACGAGGAAGTGGAGAGAGGAAAATAAAAACATTGAAGATGCCGAGTCATTATATGTCAAAATAAAGGAATCTCAAAGTATACGGAGAAAAGTATCAAAGGAAATTAATATTAAAGACTTAAGGTATAGCATTCCATCAACTTGGAAATGGGTAAGATTAGGAGATGTCTTTACAATTACTTCTGGAGGCACTCCAAAAAGAACTATTCCAGAATATTACGAAGGAAATATACCATGGATTAAAACCGGTGAAATAAAATGGAATGCTATTAATGAAAGTGAAGAGCAAATTACTCCTGAAGCAGTTGCAAATAGTTCTGCAAAGTTGCTTCCACCAAATACTGTTTTGGTTGCTATGTATGGCCAGGGATTGACAAGAGGTAGAGCTGCTATTTTAAGTGTGGAAGCGACTTGTAATCAAGCTGTTTGTGCGTTATTGCCTAATGATTATATAGCACCAGAATTCATATTTTATTATTTTATGGAAGGCTATCAAAGGTTTAGACAGGTGGCAAAGGGAGGTAATCAAGAAAATTTGAGTGTCTCGTTAATATCAGACTTTATTTTTCCATTGCCGCCATTAGAAGAACAGAGAGTAATAATCACCACTTTACAAAATATATTTAAAAAAGAAAGTAAAATAAAAGATGTAATCAAAATAAATACAGACGAAATAAAACAATCCATCCTCTCCAAAGCCTTCCGCGGCGAGCTTGGAACGAATGATCCGACCGAAGAAAGTGCGATCGAGTTATTAAAAGAAGTGCTGCAGGAACAAGTGAAATAAGCGTAATCATGGCAGGGGCTGTTTGTTGATTCCCCTGCCTTTTTCTAACTGCCTGGCTAGAGGTGATCTTTGAAGCCGCTGTGTTTTACCACGTCAAATCCCGAGCCGTTTCATCCGGTACTGGAGACTTTGCCGGCTTAACCCGAGCTGTTCTGCTGCTTTTGATATATTCGACCCGTTTGCCTCAAGCGCTTCTAAAATACAATGCTTCTCGTATTCAAACAGCCGGTCTTTTAAAAGCGGTGATTTTTCCGCCGGCGAATTGAAGTGGCCGGACTGCCGGTACTGCATGGGCAGATGGCGAAGCTCAATCATGTCTTCATCGAGCATGACATTCATCGCTGCCTCAATCATATGCTCCAGCTCGCGTATATTGCCAGGCCAGCGGTACGACCGGAAGAAAGTGAGCACTTCCGGTGTGATCCCCCTGACATTCATTTGAAAAAGGGGATTGTATTTTTGAATAAAATGGCCGGTGAGAAGGGGCAAATCTTCCAGCCGGTCCCGTAACGGCGGGATAAACAGCGTCACGACACCAAGCCGGTAATACAAATCTTTGCGCAGCCGGTGATTTGCAATCGCTTCGTAAGGCGTTTCGTTCATGGTGGCGATCACGCGCACATCCACCGGCTTTTCCTGCGTGCCCCCGATCCGTTTTACTTTTTTCTCTTGCAGCACGCGCAAAAGCTTTGCCTGCAAATGAATGTTCAACGCATTGATTTCGTCGAGCAGAAGCGTGCCGCCGTCCGCCTGTTCGAACAGCCCTGCGCGGTCAACAGCACCTGTAAATGCCCCTTTCTTCGTGCCAAATAAGATACTTTCAATGAGATTGTCGGGAAGCGCAGCGCAGTTTTGCGCGATGAACGGTCCCCGGCTTCTTTCGCTTTCATAATGGATGCTTTGCGCGAACAACTCTTTTCCCGTCCCGGTTTCACCGATAATCAGCACATAGGAGGAAGTGCGGGCGGCGCGCCTTGAAAATTCAATGACTTCGGAAATCGCCTTGCTTTTCCCGATAATATGGTGAAATGTATATCCGGTATGGGACTCGTGGTTTCGGCGGATGAGGCGCTCAATTTTCGTAATGTCCTCCGCAATTTCAACAGCGCCCGCCAATTTTCCTTTATAATAAAACGGATACGTATGGTTGACGGAAGTAATTTCGCGGCCTTTATTGTTAAAGTACGTCTGTTTGACAAGATGGCTTTCTTCTCCGGTTTTGAGCGCCTTTAACAAGGTGCTTTCTTCACTGCTGCGGAAGCGGAAAACATCTTCCAACTTTTTATACAGTACTTCACGGCTGTCCATCCCCTCAATATCCCGCATTTTTTGATTGTAAATCATCGTGCGCCCTTCTTCATCCACTGCATGAATGCCGGCATCGACGAGATTCATTATTGTTTCGTACAACGCGAGGAGTACATCTTTTGTTTCTTCCATGTTGTGTCCACCCCCTTCGATGATAAAAATTTTAAAATATTTTGCGGCTTTATGCAAAAATTTTTTGCATTTTCACTGAAAAAACCGCACGAAGGCCTTTTTTTCATGATGGCATTCTTTTTGCATATGAATGGATAGGGACATTGAAAAGAAGGGGGAAACAAAATGGCACAAGTAAAAGAGCAAGCGAAACAAGTAATTGAAAAAACGGAACAGTTCGGTGCGCATAATTATGCGCCGCTTCCGGTTGTCATTTCGGAAGCGGAAGGGGTGTGGGTGAAGGATCCGGACGGCCGCCGCTATATGGATATGCTGAGTGCTTATTCGGCACTGAACCAGGGGCACCGCCACCCGAAGATCATTCAGGCATTAAAAGACCAGGCGGACCGTGTGACGCTCACATCACGCGCGTTTTATAACGACAAACTTGGCGAATGGTACGAAAAAGTGTGCCAACTGACGAAAAAGGATATGGTGCTGCCGATGAACACCGGGGCGGAAGCGGTGGAAACGGCGGTCAAAGCTGCACGGCGCTGGGCATATGATGTGAAAGGCGTGCCGGACAATAAAGCGGAAATCATTGCCTGTACCGGAAATTTCCATGGCCGTACGCTGCTTGCGGTGTCGCTCTCATCGGAAGAAGAATATAAACGCGGCTTCGGGCCGATGATTGAGGGCATCAAGCTCATTCCGTACGGGGATGCGGAAGCGCTGCGGGAAGCCATCACTCCGAATACGGCAGCGTTCCTTGTTGAGCCGATCCAGGGGGAAGCTGGCATCAACATTCCGCCGGCCGGGTTTTTAAAAGAAGCAGCGGATATTTGCCGCGCGTCCCGGGTGCTTTTCATGGCAGACGAGGTGCAAACCGGGTTAGGCCGGACCGGCAAGTTGTTTGCGGTTGACTGGGAGGGTGTTACCCCGGATGTGTTCATTCTTGGGAAAGCGCTTGGCGGCGGTGTCATGCCGATTTCCTGTGTAGCTGCAAATAAAGAAATACTGGGTGTATTCAACCCGGGGTCGCACGGCTCGACGTTCGGCGGCAACCCGCTTGCATGCGCGGTATCGATCACAAGCCTTGAGGTGATTGAAAAAGAAAAATTGGTGGAACGCTCGCTCCGGCTTGGGCAGGTGCTCCTGGAGAAACTGCGTGAAATCAAGCACCCGTCGATTAAGGAAATCCGCGGCCGCGGCCTTTTCATCGGCGTGGAGCTCACGGAACCGGCGCGCTCCTATTGCGAAGCATTGAAAGAGGAAGGGCTGCTTTGCAAAGAAACGCATGAAAACGTCATCCGCTTTGCCCCGCCGCTCGTCATAACGGAAGAAGAGCTGGAATGGGCCGTTGAACGAATCCGGAAAGTTTTCGAGGAGAAAAAATGATCAGAAGCCTGCGCTGCCAAACGGCGGGGCGGCTTTTTTGATTGGGAAGAAATATAAGAGGCGCCCACGCATGCGAAATGTTTTTTGGGGGCCAGCCAAAAAGAAAAAATAACTATGCATTGCCGGCAGGGCCATGCCAAACATTCATTTGGAAAGTAATATGCTGTTCGAGTGGTGCACAGGTAGCAAAAATATATTTGAAAGCGGTGGTTCACTTATCATTGCCTTTCGTACATGCGATGAAGGACATTTCGTTGCAGGGGAGCCGGTCAAATGTCCTTCATACCCGTGATGAAGGACATTTCGTTGCAAGGGAGCCGGTGATTTGTCCTTCATACCCGTGATGAAGGACATTTCGTTGCAAGGGAGCCGGTGATTTGTCCTTCATAACCGTGATGAAAGACATTTCTTTGCAGGGGAGCCGGTGATTTGTCCTTCATAACCGTGATGAAGGACATTTCGTTGCAAGGGAGCTAATCATTTGTCCTTCATAATCGTGATGAAGGACATTTCATTGCAAGGGAACCGATCATTTGTCCTTCATCCTCTCAATCATAAAAAATGGTAGAGCTTCTGTGCGCAAACTTCGGCACGACGCATGGTCTCTTAGAAACTATTAAACAGACAAAAGAGGGTTTCATACGTACTGTACTTTTTAAAACCCATTAAAAAGAAAAAACGGAATCCCGCGCAAAATGCCTGTTTTTTAAAAGTGCCGTCAAAAAGACAACAATGAGATGCAAAGCCTTGCATGTGAACGAGGTCTCCCGCCGTCCTGGCAAAGACGGTTGATTCTAAACGCCAGGGCAGGTACAATAAACTATGTAAACGCTTTCAAAAACAAGTCCATAAACTTCAGCATGGAAAAGGGGAATGGCATGATCAGCGAAAAGTTTCTCAATACCAGGTTATTGGACATCGTGTTTGAAAAAACATACTCCGGCACATTGATCGTGGATCACGAAGGTTATATCCGTTACATGAGCCGTAATTTTTGCGATTTTTTGAAAGTGGAACGAAACGAAGTGATTGGCGAACACGTGACCCATACAATTGAAAATACGAGAATGCATCTTGTGGTGAAAACGGGAAAAGCCGAACTTGCCCAGCTGCAGTTTTTAAGAGGCGAATATGTCATTGCAAACCGCATTCCGATCATAGAAGATGGAAAAATTCTCGGGGCTGTCGGGATTATCATTTTCAGAGATCTATACGATTGGCAAAAGCTGAACACCCATATCCGGCATATGCTGTCGCAAAGCGGGTTTTTGCTTGAGAAGCAGCCCCGTGCAGCCGGCGTAAAATATATGCTCAACGATCTGATTGGCACCTCCCGGCAAATGGCGCTCCTGAAAGAAAAAATCAAAAAGGTGTCGCGCGGGGATATCACTGTATTGATTACCGGAGAGAGCGGAACCGGAAAGGAGCTGGTTGCCCACAGCATTCACAGCTCTAGCGACCGGAGCAGTGGTCCGTTTATCAAAATCAACTGCGGCGCGATTCCCGAACATCTCATGGAATCCGAGCTGTTCGGATATGAAGAAGGATCGTTCACCGGTGCGAAAAAAGGCGGCAAGCCCGGCAAGTTCCAGGCGGCGGAAGGGGGGACGATTTTTCTCGATGAGATCGGCGACATGCCAGTGATGATGCAGGTAAAACTATTGCGCGTGCTGCAGGAAAAAGAAATCGAACCGGTTGGCGCGGTCCATCCAAAACCGATCGATGTCCGTATCATCGCGGCAACAAACCAACCGCTTAAAGAACTGGTCGAACAAAACCGTTTCAGAAAAGACTTGTACTATCGCATCAATGCCATCCAGCTGGATATCCCTCCGCTCCGCACCAGGGTGGAAGATATCCCGCTTTTGGCGCGGCATTTCCTAAAGAAAGCATCATCCGGCCTCGGCAAAAGGGTCACCGGTTTCAGCCCTGAAGCCCTCTCCGCGCTCGAAGGGTACAATTGGCCGGGAAACATCCGCGAACTGGAAAATGCTGTTCACGCAGCGGTCTACATGGCCTCTTCAGATACGATCGGGTTAGAGGACCTGCCTGACGGAATCCGTGAACACTTAAACAGAAAAAAAGAAAGCAGTTTGAAAGAAAGGATGGAGGCAGCGGAAAAACAAATGATTGAGGAAGCGCTGCGGGCTGCCTGTTTTGATAAAAAACAGGCGGCTAAAGCCCTCGGGATTGGCCACTCCACGCTTTACGACAAAATGAAAAAGCTTCGTATTGAGGTAAAATGAACGAAGTTTTTCACGCCAAACGATCAGGATAGATATTGCTGGGCTTGCTGAATAAGAGAAATTTCTGGATTTGGATAGGATGCTGACAGCTTTGGCAACCATTTAAACAAATCCAGGGAAATGCTTGCACTCGAAAGCCGATTCAACGTATTGAGAAGATAAAATGCCCCTTTTCGCAAAAGGATTCTTCTATATTTTGAGACCCGAGCTTGCAGATAAATTGGGCACAAACTTAGAATCGGATTCGTTCAGCAAGCCCTATGTAAAATGAACTTAAGTTTTGACATCAAGCCCGAACATCCACTTGCAGGAGCACTATTTTTTAATCATCCGGAAATCCGGATTGGCCTTCTGAAATTCCGAATCTGTTTTTCTGCCATAAAGCCGCTGTTTGCATCATAGATTGGTAAAGGAACGTTTCGGAAATCGGGAAACCCGGCCGCCTTTTCCAACACGCACATGCTGTTTTTCGCCTCTTTCAAGCTGGCATACTTCTTGCTTTTTATAGGGCATCAAAGTGTTGGAAAGGGGGAACATGGTTGCACGTTGGCTGGATGATCAAGAACATTGCAGAGGATCCGGACCCGCTTGTTTCCGGAAAAACTGCGGTGCAGGAAGAAACCGGAAGAGCATGGACTTTCAAGGAATTGCACGCGATTTCCAATGCTTATGCAAACAAGCTTACACAGCTTGGCGTCCGGAAAGGAGACCGGGTCGGCATTCTGCTCTACAACTGCCTTGAGTATTTCGGCCTTTATTTTGCGGCGGCGAAAATCGGGGCAATTGCAGTCCGTTTGAATTTCCGCTTGTCAAGCCCCGAACTGGTCTATTGCTTAAACGACTCCGGCACAAAAATATTATGTTTTCACGCAGGTCTTGCCGGACGGATTGAGCCGATTCAACACGAGGTGCCGGTTGAACAATTTATCTGCCTTCAGGATGAAGCATCAGCCGTTCCCGGATGGGCGCAGCCGTTTTCCGTGCTCGGGGAAGGGCAGCAGGAAGACCCCGGCGTGCCATCTATCCATTTAAATGACCCGGTGATGCTGATGTATACGTCCGGGACGACGGGAAGGCCAAAAGGTGCGATTTGGACGCATAATACGACATTCTGGTTTTCAGCCATTCAAGCTTTGAAATGGGGGTTTCAAGCCCGGGAAACGGCCATGACAACGGGGCCGCTCTACCATGTCGGCGCAATGGAAGACATTGCTTTGCCGGTTCTCATGCGGGGCGGAACCGTCATCATTACAAAAAGTAAAAACTTCGAGATTCAGAGAGTCCTGTCCGTCATAGAAAAGGAAAAGGTAACATGCTGTTTTTTATTTCCTTTTATGATTTATGACATGCTGCACTTGCCGGATTTGGCACAGTACCGGCTGGAAACGCTGAAGACGATTTACACCGGCGGGGACCCGCTCATGCCGTGGGCTTTGGAAAGTATCCGGGCACATTTTCCGCACATTGGCGTCGTCCAGGTGTACGGTTTGACAGAAGGGCAGCCGATTGCCGCTTCACTCGACCCGCAGGATGCCGCAAAAAAAGGCAGTACAGTCGGAAAACCGATGCCTTTGACTGCAATTCAAATTGCAGATGATGCCGGGAACCCGCTTCCTGCAGGAGAAGTGGGCGAAATTCTCATTAAGAGCCCTGCTGTTTCAGAAGGGTATTGGAAAAAACCGGAAGCAACAATGGAGACGTTTGCGGATGGCTGGTGCAAAACAGGGGATCTTGGCTTTTTTGATTCGGAAGGGTTTTTAACCATTGCCGGCAGGAAGAAAGATATGATCCGGAGCGGCGGAGAAAATATTTATCCTGCAGAAATAGAAGATGTGCTTTACCGCCATGAAGCGGTAAAAGAAGTCTCTGTGATCGGCATCCCCGATCCAAAGTACATGGAAGCAGTTTGCGCCATTATTGTAAGAAAAGATGGCGCACGGCTGACGGAAAAAGAAGTGACCGAATACTGCAAACGCCATCTTGCAAGCTATAAAAAACCGCGCAAGGTCATTTTCGTTAAGGAAATTCCGCGCACGCCTTCCGGGAAAGTGCAGAAGTTCAAACTCCGTGAACAGTTTGGTACGGGATGAGAGGAGTATTTTCCCACTGCTATAAATCGTTTACAGATACCGGGGGAGAAAATACCAACCTTTTGATTGCCCGGATAAAAACGCCCGGGAATTCAACGCAGGATGACAGGTTGCGCCCGTCAGTCTGACAGAAAAAGCGGCCATACAAACGCCGTTATAAGGTTGGTGCAACGTCAGGCGTTTGTATCCCCAAAAACACGGATAAAAACGCGGGGAATTCACTACGGAATGACAGGTTGCACCCGTCAGTCTGGCAAAAAAGCGGCCATACAAACGCCGTTTTCAGGTTGGTGCAACGTCAGGCGTTTGTATCCCCAAAAACACGGATGAAAACGCCCGGGAATTCAACGCGGGATAAAAGAAGGCGTTCGCCACTTTGCCGAGAAGATCCGCATTCAAACGCTGTAAATTTTTTACCGGGCAGAATAGGAGAATGGCTTTGATAAAAGCGAGTGAATCTCGTATGCAGGAATTTTCTTAAAAAGGGAACTTTGTTTTCCCGACCGATCACCGGAAAGGAGCATGTACATGGAACAAAGCGGCATTGCCAAAAGCAAACTCGTTTATCCAAGTGATGATAAAATCCGTTCAACCGAAATCGGTTCAAGCGAAGCATTTGAGGAACTGCTGCGCCTGTCGCAAACGGATCCGGAAGCATTTTGGGGGCGCGTTGCCAAAGAGCTTACCTGGTATGAACCGTGGAAGGAAACAATGACAGGCAGCCTCCCCGGGTTCCGCTTTTTTGAAGGCGGGGTGAGCAACCCATGTGTGAACCTGCTTGACCGCCATGTCGAAAACGGTGCCGGCAACCGGACGGCGCTCATATGGGAAGGGGAAAACGGCGATTCGAAGTTTTTTACGTACAATATGCTGCTTGCAGAAGTAAATCGGTTCAGCAATGTGTTGCGCGGGTTCGGCGTAAAAAAAGGCGACTGCGTGGCGATTTTCCTGCCAAACTTAGCGGAAGCGGTGATTGCTGTGCTCGCATGCTTCCGGATTGGCGCGATTTACAATACGATTTTTTCCGGATACTCGGAAAAATCACTGAAAGACCGGCTTGTGAATTTTGAACCGAAAGTCATCGTGACGGCCGATGCAACCGAGCGAAGAGGGAAAAAGATTTTCCTCAAGGAAAAAGTCGACCGTGTTGTTCCGGACATTCCGTCTGTCAAAGCGGTCGTCGTTGTGGACCGGCTCGGGACGGATGTCAATATGGAGGCGGGCCGCGACTATTGGTGGCATGAAGAAACAAGGAAGGCAAGCATCCATTGTGAGCCGGAGCGGCTGGAAGCGAACGAGTATGGCATTGTGTTTTACACAAGCGGCACAACCGGGAAACCAAAAGGCGTTGTCCATTCCGGCATGGCGTTTGTCGTGCAAAATTACATTTACGCCAAGTACCATATGGACCATCGCGATGACGATGTGCTCTGGTGCTCGGCGGATATCGGCTGGCTTACGATGCATATTTGGGGCATTGCCGGCGCGCTTTCAAACGGTGTCACAACCGTCTTTTACGAAGGGGCGATTGATTATCCGGAAAAAGACCGGTTTTACCGGATCATTGAAAAGTACCGGGTGAACAAATTGTTTACAGCTCCGACCGCACTGAGGATGTTGAAAAGCATGGGGGAGCATCCGCTTGAAAAATATGATTTATCGTGCCTGGATGTCGTCTCCCTTGTCGGCGAGCCGTTTGATGCGGAAACATGGCAGTGGACATATGAAGTGCTCGGGAGAAAAAAGATTTGCGTGAATAACACATGGGGGCAGACGGAAACAGCCGGATCGCCGCTTGCCGGTGCCGCCTGGCTGACCCCGATGAAACCGGGTTCTGCGGGCCGGCCGTTTTTAGGCGCTGTAATCGATGTCGTCGATCAGGAAGGAAATCCGGTGCCGCGGGGGACGCTCGGAAACCTTGTCATTCAAAAGCCGTTTCCGATGCTGTGCCGCACGCTTTGGAAAGAGCCGGAACGTTATCTCGGCTCGTATTTCAGCCAGGTGGACGGCTGCTACTATGCAAGCGACCTGGCGATGATTGATGAGGACGGCTACGTATGGGTCACCGGCCGTTCGGATGATGCGTTCAATGTTGCAGGGCACAGGCTGAGCACGATGGAAATGGAAAGTGCGGTGCTCGAAACCCCGGGTGTATCTGAAACCGCTGTCATTGGCGTGCCGGATGAAATCAAGGGCGAGGTGCCGGTCTGCTTTGTGCGTTTGAGCGACGGGACGGAGGAAAGTGAAGAACTGAAAGAAGCGATCAAGGCCCGGATTGTCGATCAAATCGGGAAAATTGCCGTGCCGAAAGCGATTTTGTTTACGGACACGTTGCCCAAAACAGTGAGCGGGAAAATCATGCGCCGCTTGTTAAAGGAAATTGTCGTAAACGGTGCGGCTACAGGGGATATGACCGGCCTCGAGGATCCCGCAACCATTGCGCGCATTGAACAGCTGGTGGCCAGCCACAGGGCGGAAAGATAAACAATGCCTTAAAAAGGAAGGTTTGCCCTCAACGTTTTTGACAGGAAACCGGCCGGGCCGCCAGTAAAAAGAAGGGCGTTACTGTTTGCCCGCCGGTCCCTTGCAGCGTTTTACAGGGAATCGGAAGCGAACTGGAAAAAGGAGCATGCGGCGGTTGATTTTTTCGCAATCCCGGCGGCTGCACCTGAAAAGTCAGCAAGAATGCAAAAAAACCGGCGCACCGGATTATCCTGCGCCGCAAAAGGAGGAAGCCTATGGATTTCGAATTGTCTAAAGAACAGATTATGCTGCAGGAGATGGTTCGGGACTTTGCTGAGAAGGAGATCGAACCGTATGCAAGAGAAGTAGACGAAACCGGGAAAATGCGGATGGAGACGTTTCAAAAGCTCGGCAATCTCGGCCTTTTAGGCATCCCTTTTCCGGAAAAATACGGCGGAGCAGGCGGGGATACCATCTCTTATTGCATCGCGGTCGAAGAAATCGGCAAGGCATGCGGGGGAACAGGGCTCAGCTATGCCGCAAATACAAGCCTCGGCGCAAGCCCGATCTACTATTTCGGCACCGAAGAACAGAAGCAGAAGTGGCTCGTTCCGATGGCAAAAGGCGAAGCGCTCGGCGCATTCGGGCTTACGGAACCAAACGCCGGATCCGATGCCGGCGGAACAAGGACAAAAGCGGTGCTTGACGGCGATGAATGGGTGATCAACGGCGAAAAATGCTGGATTACAAACGCCGAATACGCCCGCCAAGTGATCGTGACAGCCGTAACCGGCAAAAGGGAAAACGGTCGTAACATCATTTCCGCCATCATCGTGCCGGCCGATGCACCGGGCGTGGCGATTACAAGCCCGTATGAAAAAATGGGCGTCCGCGGATCCAACACGTGCCAGATCGTGCTCGAAAACGTCCGTGTCCCGCGTGAAAACCTGCTTGGCGACGAAAACAAAGGATTCAGCCAGTTTTTGTACACGCTGGACGGCGGGCGCATCTCCATTGCCGCATTATCGGTCGGGATCGCCCAAGCCGCATTCGAAAAAGCGCTTCGATATGCAAAAGAACGGATGCAGTTCGGCCAAGCGATTTCAAAATTCCAGGCGATCCAGTTCAAACTTGCCGATATGGCGATGGAAATCGATCTTGCCCGAAATGCCGTGTACAAAGCGGCATGGCTGAAAGATCAAGGAAAACCGTTCAGCAAAGAAGCCGCTTATGCAAAACTGTTTGCGTCGGAGATGGGATTCCGCGTCTGCAACCAGGCGATCCAGATCCACGGCGGGTCCGGTTATATGCGCGAGTACGGTGTGGAGCGCCATCTTCGCGACATTAAACTGATGGAAATCGGCGAAGGCACATCCGAAATCCAGCGGCTTGTTATTGCCAGAAAGCTTGGCTGCTAGGATAGAAGATTGGAAGACTTGCGTCGCACAAGTTTGCATTCGAATGGAAAGGAGCGTTGCCATTTGTTTAAAAAAATTCTGATTGCCAACAGGGGAGAGATTGCGCGGCGGGTAATCCGTACGTGTAAAAAGCTCGGTGTAAAATCTGTCGCGGTGTATTCCGAGGCGGATGCGGGGGCTCTTTTTGTCCGCGAGGCGGATGAAGCGTACTGCATCGGCAAACCGCCTGTCAATCAAAGTTATTTAAATGCCGATGCGATCATCCGGGCAGCCAAAGAAAGCGGGGCGGAAGCGGTTCATCCGGGTTACGGGCTTTTGTCCGAGAATGCGCCTTTTGCCCGGAAATGCATTGAGGCGGGGCTCATTTTTATCGGGCCTTCTCCTGAAATCATTGCCGCAATGGGCAGCAAAATTGAAGCGCGCCGCACGATGAAAGCAGCAGGCGTGCCGGTGATTGAAGGGGTGGATGATCCGCTTGCAGATGAAGAAGCGGCGGTCCGAGCGGCGGAAAAAATCGGTTATCCCGCAATGCTGAAGGCTTCAGCAGGCGGTGGCGGAATCGGGATGCAAGTGGTCCAAAGCGAAAAAGAGCTGCGCAAAGCGTTTGCCGGTAACAAAAAGCGGGCGGAAATGTTTTTCGGGGCCGGCGCGATGTTCATTGAAAAATATATTGAAGAACCGCATCACGTGGAAATCCAGATTCTGGCAGACCAATATGGAAACGTTGTGCCGCTTATGGAGAGGGAATGTTCGATCCAGCGCCGCCACCAGAAAGTTGTCGAAGAAGCGCCATCGCCTTTTATCAGCGAAGCAACCCGGCAAAAGATGCTGGATGCGGTAGTGAAAGCAGCAACATCCATCGGGTATATCAATGCCGGCACGATAGAAATGATCGTGGACCGGGACCAGCATTTCTATTTTCTTGAGATGAATACAAGATTGCAAGTGGAACATCCGGTGACGGAAGAAATTACCGGGCTGGATATTGTGGAAGAGCAGTTGAAAGTTGCTTCAGGCGAACGCCTCACGATCACGAGGGAGACGCTCAAGCGGAACGGTCACGCGATTGAAGTGCGGATTTATGCCGAAGATCCGAAGACATTTCTGCCATCGCCGGGCAAAATTACGGCTTTCCGGCTGCCGGAAGGGGAAGGCATCCGCAATGAGACGGCCGTGGAAGCAGGTTCTGAAGTGACCCCTTTTTATGACCCGATGATTGCCAAACTGATTGCCTGGGGCAGCTCGCGCGAAGAAGCTTGCAAAAGGATCAGGGATGCGCTTTTAAACTATCAAGTGGAAGGGATTAAAACGAATATTCCAATGCTGATTGACACCGTCAGCCACGAACAATTTTTAAAAGGGTACACCACCACGCATTTTGTCAATGACTTTTTAAAACAAGCGGAATCCCGCAAGTAGGCAGGTTCGAAAAGGGGAGAATCCGAAAGAAAGCGGGCCTGCCACTGGTTAAGGTAGGCAGGAAGACAACCCCGCCGTCATCTATTTTTAATGGGTACACAAAGATTTAAACCAAGCAGAGCCCTGGGAGTAAGATGGTCAGGTGGAGGAATGGATTAGTCGGGTTCAAAGGTGAAAGGCGGGGAGCACCCGGGAGAACATGCAAAAAAGATCCCGGCCATGATCAAATTGTTAGTGACTTTCTAAAACAGGAGGAAAAGCAGATGGAAATTACAGCAAGTATGGCAGGAAGTGTTTGGAAAGTGCTCGTAAAGGAAGGCGACCAGGTGAAGGAAGGCGACGATGTGGTCATTCTTGAATCCATGAAAATGGAAATTCCGATTGCCGCCGAGGAAGACGGTACAGTCGTAAAAGTCCATGCTCAGGAAGGCGAGTTTGTCAACGAATCCGATGTGCTGGTGGAACTGGAGTAGCGCAATTTGAAGGAGGCGGGGATGTGAAGCTGCCTGAAAAAGTGACCGTGAAAGAAGTCGGACCGCGCGACGGGCTGCAAAATGAAAAGGCGGTCGTGGCGACAGAAGAAAAAATTGCATGGATCAACGCATTGTCAGATACGGGTCTGACGTACATCGAAGCAGGATCATTCGTCCGGCCGGAATGGATACCGCAGCTTGCCGATACCGGAGCGGTGCTGGAAAAAATCAGACGGAAGCCGGGCGTGACCTATGCCGCGCTTGTCCCGAACGTGAGGGGGCTTGAGCGGGCCTTAAATGCAGGTGTGGATGAAGTAAGCGTCTTTATGTCGGCAAGCGAAGGCCATAACCTCCGCAACATTAATAAAACGATCGCTGAAACCTATCCGGTCTTGGAAAAAGTGGTGAAGGAAGCGAAAAGCGCCGGGAAATCGGTAAGGGGATATATTTCGACGGTGATTGCCTGCCCGTATGATGGACCGGTTTCCCCAAAGCAAGTAAAAGATGTGGCCGGCCGCTTGTTTGCGATGGGCGTGGATGAAATTTCCCTCGGGGATACGATCGGTGCCGGCGTGCCGACTGATGTTGAGCGGTTGCTCGACGAACTGCTTCATGATTTTAATGCAAGGCAGCTGGCGATGCATTTCCACGATACAAGAGGGACGGCACTTGCGAATGTTGTTAAGTCGCTCGAAATGGGGATCACTGTTTTTGACAGCGCAGCAGGTGGCCTGGGCGGCTGTCCGTATGCGAAAGGGGCATCCGGCAATGTTGCCACGGAAGATTTGCTGTACCTGTTCGCGCAAATGGGCATTGAGACCGGCATTGATTTTGACCGCATCATCCAGGCCGCAAAGCAGATAGAAAAAACAATCGGAAGGCCACTTGCAAGCCATCAGATGGAAATTTACAGGATGGCGGGAGGGGCGTAACGGGAATATTTTGCCGAGAAAAGCAAAAAGGAATGCCCGCCATGATCTTGAACCGCCCGGAATCCGAAAAAGCAGATTGATTGGAAGGCTGCTTGCAAGCCACCAGATGGGAAGCGTAGCGGGACCGTTTTGCCCAAAAAAGCAAAAGAAACTGCCGTAATGATGCAAAGCCGCACGAAGCCGTAAAGCAGATTGGAAAAGATTGGAAGGCTGCTTGCAAGCTGCCAGATGGGGGTGTAACGGGGCCGCTTTGCCAAAAAAAGCAAAAGAAATTGCCGTGATGATGCAGAACCGCCCGAAGCTGCAAAGCAGACTGAAAAAGATTGGAAGACCGCTTGCAAGCCATCAGACAGGGAGCGTAACGGGGCTGTTTTGTCAAAAAACAAAGAAGCTGCCGTGATGATGTAGAGCCGCCCGAAGCCGCAAAGCAGATTGAAAGCGATCGGAAGGCCGCTTGCAAGTGAATATGCAGGATAGGAGGAAGAACATGACAGGAACGGTTTTGTTGGAAAAACAAGATGGCATCGCCGTGATGACACTGAATCGTTCGGAAGCTGCAAACGCATTATCAAAAGAAATGCTTTCGGATATGCATGAAGTTTTATCGGAAATAAAGAAAGACCGGAGTACGCGCGTTGTGATCCTGACCGGCGCCGGGGAAAAAGTGTTTTGCGCCGGAGCGGATTTAAAAGAGCGGAAAGGCATGAACGAGGAAGAGGTGCTGCAGGCCGTACGGAAGATCGGTGCGGTTGTAAATGAAACGGCCGCGCTGCCCCAACCGGTAATTGCGGCGCTAAACGGGTCGGCATTCGGCGGTGGGCTGGAGCTGGCGCTGGCATGTGATCTTCGCATTGGCGCCCGCGAAGCAAAATACGGGCTTACCGAAACGTCGCTCGCGATCATCCCGGGGGCGGGTGGCACACAGCGGCTGCCAAGACTCATTGGGGTTGGTAAAGCGAAAGAACTGATCTATACGGCGCGACGGCTGACTGCTGAAGAAGCAGCGGCAATCGGCCTGCTCGAATACGCTGTGCCGCGTGCAGCAGTAATCGAAAAAGCGTTTGAACTGGCGGGGGAAATGCAAAAAAACGGCCCCATTGCACTTAGACAGGCAAAAACGGCTATCGATCAAGGGACAGAGACCGGCCTTTCAGCAGGGCTGAAAATCGAAGAACTCGCCTACAACGCGCTCATTCCGACCGAAGACAGGCTCGAGGGCTTGCGGGCATTCGCGGAAAAGCGCACCCCGGTGTATAAAGGGAGGTAATGCAATGGACTACGAAAGCAAAAAAGCAGAAATTTTAAAGGGCGGAAAGGAAAAATACCACCAAAAAAACCGCGAACAGGGCAAATGGTTTGTCCGCGAACGCTTGCGAATGCTGTTGGATGACGGGCTCAAGGCTGAAGACGGGATGTTTGCCAATGTCCTTGCGGGGGACCTGCCGGCAGACGGGGTCGTCACCGGGCTCGGAAAAATCGGCGGCCGCACCGTTTGCGTTATGGCCAATGATTCGACCGTAAAAGCCGGTTCGTGGGGCTGGCGGACGGTCGAAAAAATCATCCGTATCCAGGAGACAGCCGCGAAACTCAACTGCCCGATTTTGTATCTCGTCGATTCCGCAGGCGCACGGATTACCGATCAGATCGAGATGTTCCCGGGCAGAAGAGGAGCAGGGCGGATTTTTTACAACGAGGTGCATTTGTCCGGGAAAGTACCGCAAATTTGCCTCTTGTTCGGGCCGTCTGCTGCCGGCGGGGCGTATATTCCTGCATTTTGCGATATTGTCGTAATGGTCGAGGGCAATGCGTCCATGTACTTAGGCTCGCCGCGGATGGCCGAGATGGTGATCGGTGAAAAAGTGACGCTCGAGCAGATGGGCGGCGCAAAAATGCACTGCACCGTTTCGGGTTGCGGCGATGTGCTAGTGAAAACGGAAGAAGAAGCAATCCGTTATGTGCAAAAATACTTAACCTATTTTCCGGACAATTTTTCCGAAAAACCGGCAAGAACAGAAGCAAAGGCGCCGGCTGCGTTTGAAAAAACGATTGAGGAACTGATCCCGAAAAATGAAAATGCCCCGTTTGACATGTACCAGCTGATCGAGCGGATTGTGGATGAAGATTCGATCTGCGAGATTAAAAAGAAGTTTGCGCCCGAACTGATTACATGTCTCGCCCGGATTGGCGGCCGGCCTGTCGGAATCATTGCGAATCAGCCGCGGGTGAAAGGCGGCGTGCTTTTCCACGACAGCGCCGATAAAGCGGCAAAGTTTATCCATCTTTGTGATGCGTTCCATATTCCGCTTTTGTTTCTCGCGGATGTCCCCGGCTTCATGATCGGGACGCAAGTGGAGCGGGCCGGCATTATCCGCCACGGGGCAAAAATGATTTTTGCGATGAGCGAAGCAACCGTTCCGAAACTGTCCGTCATTGTCCGGAAAGCGTACGGTGCCGGTTTATACGCAATGGCAGGCCCGGCGTTTGAACCGGACTGCTGCATTGCCCTTCCGTCTGCATCGATTGCGGTCATGGGCCCTGAAGCCGCGGTCAATGCCGTATACGCCAATAAAATCGCCGCACTCCCGGAAGAGGAACGGCCGGCATTTTTCGCGGAAAAGCGGGCGGAGTACGTGAAAGACATTGACATTTACCGGCTTGCTTCCGAACTGGTTGTGGATGACGTCGTACCGGGCAATGAACTGCGGGAAGAACTCGAACGTCGGCTTGAAATGTACAGCGGGAAGCAGGAAGACTTTTCAAAACCAAAGCACCCGGTATACCCGGTTTAACATTGAAAAGCAGCTGCAGGGGCGCAGCTGCTTTTCAATACGGCTCCCGGAAAACAAAAATGGCAACGGAAAAAGACCAATGGTGCGCTTTTCTTCCTTAAAACGGGGTATGAATGTATTATCAAATGCCAACGAGGAGGCGCATCTATGGAATTTCGGAAAGCCAATCTGGATGATCTTCATCATTTAATAGAGCTTAGAAAGCAGCAGCAAGTTGCCCAAGGCATCGAACCGAAGACGGACATTGATGCCGATTTGGAAAAGTTTTTTCAAAAGAAATTAAAAGAAGGCTCCATGGTCCAATGGCTTGCGGAAGACGAAGGAGAAATCGTTGCCTGCGGGGCTGTCATTTTTTACGAATTTCCGCCGAGCTATGTGAATAAAAGCGGGAAGAAAGCCTATATTACAAATGTTTATACAAAAGAAGAATACCGCGGCCAGGGGATCGCGAAAGAATTGATGGAAAAACTGATGGATGAGGTGAAAAAGGCTGGCATCTCCAACATCTGGCTCGGCGCTTCTGAAATGGGCAAGCCATTGTATGAAAAATTCGGTTTCCAGGAAGTGGATGAATGGATGGAACTACATTTATGATGAAAGGAGAGAATGAGAAAAACCGGTAATCCGATTCCAAATTCTATTTTCCTTTTCATTTTATTATGAAAATTATATAATGTTTTAAAGGAGTCGGAAAAAATGTCTGATTTTGTTCACGATACAAATTCCAATGTCTATTCAGATGGAAGTCATGAATATTTAAAAGTCAATTCCTTCATATTAAAAATAAGTTTCAGTTAAAAGATCAGCAGTTAGCTACACTATTTGGGATTTCCGATGAGAAAACTACAAAAATTCTCTCTGGAAAGCCATGCTACTTTGATGAAGGGGAGTTAAAAAGAATCCATTATCGTTTACCGTTTTTAAGTACAGGATTCTCTTTTATAGACTCAAAAGAGAGAATGAGAGCGATAATAGAGGCTAATTTGATAGGAGATTATAATCTTTCCTATGAAACATTAGGTAAGTATGCCAATGTGCCTTGCGATGTGCTTAAAGCTTTTTGTGAAGGAAATGATCATATTGATATTGATCATTTGATGAATATTTGCGTAAATTTGTTAATGCTATCTTTTGTATTAAGACCTGAACTTTAATTCATTGTTTACCGATCAAATTCCATCCACGGTTTCTTTTGAGTGCTACTTTGATTTGTCCAAAGAAACACTTAGAAAATAAGGCCTTACATTTCTGTGCCTTCCAAAGTGTATATTTTGAACTTCCCCATCTGCCGGTCTATACTTAAAATAGTAAGGAGGAATGTACGATGTATGAAATTGCCATTATTGGAGCTGGTCCGGCCGGGGCAAGTGCCGCCATTTTTACGGCCAAAGCCGGGAAAAGCACAGTGCTTTTTGATGGTGGCACGAGCGCTACCAAGCGGGCTTTGCTGAAAAATCACTACGGCGTAACAGAAATAACCGGACCAGACCTGGTCGAAACCGGTAAAAAACAGGCAGCACAATTCGGGGCCGAACTGGTCGACGAAAAAGTCGAATCAATTGAAAAAACGGAAAATGGTTTTACCATTAAAACAGAACAAGGGTCGTACGAAAGCAAATACGTTATTCTTGCAACCGGCATGATTGCAAGCCTCGGGGAAGCCCTTGGCGTCAAAACCAAACCGGCAACAGAACCACGCGTAAAAACCGTTTTTGCAGTGGATGCGCAAGGAAAAACGAATGTCCCGAATGTATGGGCATGCGGCACGGTTGCCGGCATCTCCATGCACACCATTATCACAGCAGGCGACGGCGCTAAAGTGGCTGTCAACCTCATCAGTGAAATCGACGGCAAACGCTGGGTCGACCACGATGTTTTAGGAAAATAAGCCGTTGCAAACGAACCGGGCAAAATTGCGCCCGGTTTTTTGTTTGCTTTTTTTTTAATGCGGGCTGAAACTGAAAAGAATTCGTCGCAGATCAAGCATTCTGACATGCTTATTGTTTTTCCAAAATCAAACCACCCACTGCAAAGCCGGGCACTGGGGATGCAGCCGGTACACGCTGGATTCAGGCAATCATCAAACCTTTTTTGCGTAAAGCCGTCTTTCCCTTCCATGGGAGGATTGTTAAAAATGGAATTTATGATTACTATAGATAAAAATATCCAAAAAATAAACCGAATTTTTTTAAAAAAGGGGGATGAGGTTCATGTATCGAATTTTTCAATATGGATTTGTGATGGCGTTTACAGGACTATGTATGATGTTTTTGGTTCATCTTGTTGATGGTTATTCAACTGTAGAGCTCGGAAACTCGCTGATTAGTCAAATATTATTGATTCCGAGATTTTTTTTGATTTTTGGTATATTGTTATTGGTTCTCTCTTTCATTATTTGGTTTAGAAATTGGGCGAAATCGAAGGCAGAAAAAATTTCATGAGTTTTAAAGTAGAGTACGCTTAGTTGGGTCTGCTCTTTTTTGTGACGGGCATCTGGATTTTGCTCTGAATAAGTTGTGAAAGGTTGGAGGATGTTATTGCGATAAACACGGCTCCTGAAAGCAGGAAAACAATCGGGTCAAATTATAATTCCAAAAAACGGTATTAGCCAACAATAGGTATATGTGATTTATAAAATTATTTAGAAACAATCTGCCAAAACAGCTCTGAGGAGTAAAAATTTTTCGTGATAATTTAAATATACCTCCCAAAAAAGCGGCCAAATATGTAATAATTTAAATAATTAGAGCTTGCTGAACGAATATTTTGGCATGGCTTAGTGACAAGTCGAATACAAGCTAAAATTTGATTCGTTCAGCAAACCCTAAATAAACTTGGCTGTTTTGAGGGGGTTTTTATTTTGGTTACTAGAAAAGAAAAAAGAAATCGTGAAAAAGAAGCAAATTATTTTTTCGAGTTCCTTAAAATTCAGAAGCATTTTTTCAAAGACCTGATGAATAACCTAAAAAAGGTAGCAGACCACCGACATCAAAGCTATATCACTTATGGTCCAGAGGTCCTTTTATTTACGATGATGTTGAAAAATATGACCGGCCTAAAATCCATGAGAAACATGAGTGAGAGTTTTAATAAAGAAGAATGTATTAAAAATGTAGGGAAGGTGTTAGGCTTAGATTCTCTTGAAGAACTTCCACATTATGATACAATTAACGACTTTTTATCTGGCTTAGATGTAAATGAATTAGAAAAAATTAGAACGTATATGATTAAAGAATTATTGAAAAAAAGGTCTCTCGAGTCTTATCGAATTGAAGGAAAGTACTGGGGTGTCATCATTGATGGAACTGGATTACACACCTTTCATGAGAAACATTGTAAACACTGCCTGAGACGGGCATATACAAATAAAGAAACAGGAGAAACGAACGTACTTTATATGCACCATGTACTTGAAGCCAAGCTTGTCGTGGGGGATATGGTCTTCAGTATTGCCTCCGAATTTATCGAAAATGAATCAGAAAATGTTTCTAAGCAAGATTGTGAATTAAAAGCCTTCGACAGGCTGGCAAAGAAAATAAAAAAAATATTTAAAAGACTACCGATTTGTATCTTGGGAGATAGTCTCTATGCATGTGAAACGGTATTTAATCTGTGCAGGGCGCACAAATGGAAATATATATGCAGATTTAAGGAAGGGAGAATTAAAAGTATCTCGACGGAGTTTAAGGCAATAAAAGAGCTGGAACAAAGTAAGGATCAGAATTCATTAGTTTGGGTGAATGATATTGCCTACAAAGACAGAACGGTCAATCTGATGGAGGCCACAATGAAAACAGAGGATGGGAAATCGAAAGAGTATGTATTTATAACGGATATTAAAATCACGAAAAAGAACGTGGAACGACTCATCGCTGCAGGAAGAAGCCGCTGGAAGATTGAAAATCAAGGATTTAACGAACAAAAAAATAATCGTTACAATATAGAACATGCCAATAGCCAAAACTACACAGCCATGAAAAATCATTATTTATTAGTTCAAATAACAGATATTATTAGACAGCTGTTTGAAAAAGGTTCGTCAATCTTAAAAGCACTCAAAAAAACGGCAAAAGAAAAATCCTCAAATCTGTTGGAATCGTTTCGGACACGCATTTTAACAGACGAGGATTTCACCCATTTAAGTAAGCCAATACAAGTAAGGTTTACTTAATGGTTATATTATAGCAAAGGATGTGATGTAAAAAAAGGTTTTTTTGAAGTTATCCACAATTTTAAAAAAGAAATTTGCAAATTCGGCTCTTTTTGACTTTGAAAGCAGAAAAAATAGATGGAAAAATTTTCTAAATGTGGATAAGTCATTTTATCATAAAACATCTAAAAATTGATGAATTTACTCTTCAGAGCTGCTGCCAAAATGTACCACTATCTTTTCTGTTGAACTTATAGTAAAATAAACTGTTAGCACATAGAAAGGAGGCAAACGTCATGGCAAAGAAATCGATGATTGTCAAACAAAAACGTGAGCCGAAATTTAAAGTTCAGGCTTACACACGCTGCGAGCGGTGCGGGCGTCCTCATTCGGTATACCGCAAATTCAAACTTTGCCGCATCTGTTTCCGGGAACTTGCGTATAAAGGCGAGATTCCGGGCGTAAAGAAATCCAGCTGGTAAGCCTTCCCCGCTCCCCTTTTTCGGGGCACGGGATACATATCCCCGTTCTTTCCGCATCTTTGTAAATTCTTTAATCCCTCTTCATCATAATTTAACAAATCGGTGGTACTCTAAAATCAGCGGGGATGGCAAGCGTGGCCATCATCGGTACACCGCGTAGGCGGAGCGGGTACCTTGATTTCCAGTACAGCCGGCATGTTTACTTGGAAATCCAAAAGCTTTCCCTTCTGATTTTTTTAAAAGGAATTTCGGCATGCATGCAGAAATTTTTCTTTTATAGAAAATGAAAAAAGGGAGGATATTCGAAAATGCCGTCATAGGCAAAATCTTTTATGACGAGAGATATGTCAAGTTTTTCTCGATTGTGAGATGTTGAAGGCAGGCTTCCAATGCGATCGAGAAAATTTTTATACATAGGAGACCGTTGTCAAAACTGAATAGGTAGATTTTATGCCAACACTCCACTCAATATGCTACTATTAAATCAAAGCATTTGGAACGGAGCAATGGCAATGAACACGAACCAAGACTTTTTTACCCGTAAAAAAGAGGAGTCCGGAATTGTGCTGAATGCAGTGCAGCAAGAGGCCGTAAAGCAAACGGAAGGTCCGCTTTTGCTTTTGGCTTCCCCTGGCTCCGGAAAAACGACAACCGTCATCATGCGGATCGGCTATTTAATTGAAGAAAAAGGGGTGGCGCCTGCACGGATTAAAGCCATTACGTTCAGCCGTGCCGCTGCCGCTGACATGAAAGACCGGTTCCAAAAGCTTTTTCCGAATCTTCCGCCCGTTGATTTTTCAACGATCCACAGCCTTGCTTTTGAACTCGTTCGCGTTTTTTTCAGACGGACCAATGTCCCTTTCTTGCTGATTGAAGGCGAGGCGGGACCGTACCAGAAGAAAAAAATTTTGCGGAATGTGTACAGGAACATTCATGGAGAGAAGATCACGGAAGACCAGCTGGAGGAACTGCAGACGTATATCAGCTATATCAAAAACAAGATGATCCCGCCTGCAAAATGGGGGAAAGTAGTGACGAGTGTGCCGGAAGCTGCCCGGATTTTAAAGGAGTATGAGGCATTTAAAAAGCAGGGCACCGGACAGCTGCTTCTTGATTTTGATGATATGCTGACGCATGCGAATGAAATATTCAGGCGTGATCCGAATCTTCTCTGTATGTATCAGGGGCGTTATGACTATGTGCTGACGGATGAGAGCCAGGATACCTCCATGGTGCAGCATGCCATTGTTGAAAAACTTGTGCGCCGGCATCGCAATTTGTGCGTTGTCGCCGATGATGATCAGTCAATATACAGCTGGCGGGGTGCGGAGCCGTCCTACTTGCTAAATTTTAAAAAAGTGTATCCGGATGCGAAAATTTTATTTATGGAACAAAATTACCGGTCATCTCAAGAGGTTGTCACGACTGCCAACCTGTTTATCAAGCGCAACAAGCACCGGTATGATAAAAACATGTTCACGGAAAACCCACCTGCCGGGCCGATTCGGTTTGTGCGCCTGCCAGATTATAAATACCAGGCAAAATATTTGGCCCAGAACATTGTCGTGTCCGAAAATTTTTCAGAAATTGCCGTGCTGTATCGGAACAATATGTCTTCGATTGCCCTGATCAATGAATTTGACCGGGAAGGGATTCCGTTTTATCTCAAAGATACCGACAATCGCTTTTTCTCCCACTGGGTCGTCCAGGATATTTTGAATGTGATGCGGCTTACGTTTACCGATAAACGGGCGGATATCCTCGCGCAGGTCCATTCGAAATTGGACGGTTATATTACGAAACAACAGATGGAAGCGGTAAAGGGGATCCGTAATAACCAGTCTGTTTTTGACAATTTGGTGCGTTATGCAAATTTGAAGGATTACCAGGTCCAAAAAGTGCGTAAAGTAAAGGAGACACTCCGGGAAATGCGGGGCATGCCGCCGCTGGATGCGATTCATGTCATCCGCGGCAGGCTCGGCTATGAAAAAGCACTCGAAAACATGTGCAAGAAATTCGGATTCCGGAAAGAGTATTTGATCGGCGTTTTAAATACGCTCGAAGACATTGCGGATACACTTGTGACAATGGAAGAGTTTGCTGCAAGGCTGAAGCACTTGGCGCACATTTTAAAAACGGCGAAAGGGAACAAAGGCCGGCATGCTGTGACGCTTTCGACGTTCCACAGTTCAAAAGGCTTGGAGTTTGAAAAGGTGTATATGATTGATCTTGTGGATGGGATCATTCCCGGGGACGATGAAAAAGAAAATGATTTACTGATGGAAGAATCGGTCCGTCTTTTTTATGTGGCAATGACGCGCGCGAAAAAGTCGCTGGAAATGGTCAGCTATGAAAAACGCAACGGAAGCCGGACAATGGACTCGCCGTTTGTGGCAGCAGTGAAGGGAATTGTCAACAATGTTGAAAAGGCGGAAAAAACGAAACCAGACATAGAAGTTGTCCGGATCGGCAAAAAGACGGTCTCCATCCCGCAGAACCCGAATGCCATTAAGGATGCATCCGCTTTTGTGGCCGGTAAAAAAATCCGGCACCGTGTGTTTGGCCATGGTGAAATTGTAGATATCGATGGCGACACCCTTGCCATCCGGTTTGAAAAACGGATGGTGAAACTGTCTGCTCTCACCTGCATCGAAAAGGGGCTGCTCGAGGAAGCCAATCTGTAATCGTGTGTAGAAAAACGGAAGCGGATATAAAAAATGCCGGAAGATTCCCGGCATTTTTTATATCCGTGACCGCTGCAACAGGCTCACGTTGTATGGAGGCAAGGGATTCGGCGATCAAGTCCTGTGCCCCTTTTCACTGAATTGGAACGCCCCAGGCCATTTGGATGATTGTAACAAAGGCCCCATCCGGTTGGTGCCACAGGCCCCCGTGCAAATGGGAGCAGAGCCTCCTTGCTGTTTGACAGAATTTCCGATATTACTGCTCGCGGATGCTGTTTTCCTGCATTTTTCTTTTTTTCCTCCAAATCAGCAGCTGTTCTGTCAAAATGCCGACTACAGATCCAAGGATTAAGCCGTTGTTTAGAAAAGTTGCCACGACCATTGGCAAATGTTCGGTCGCATGAGCGGGCAAAAACATTGCGCCGATTCCGACCAGGAAGGAGATGCCCGCTGTTGTATGGGCAATTTCTTTGTCCGGGCTTTTTTCAAGATCGTTTAAGGCAAGGCCGACCAATTGTGTGAAGACCACAAAGGTAACGGCATAACCGACCGGCGCGGGAATTGCAGACATGATATGCACGAGCGGTGGGAGCAGAGCAATAATGGAAACGAAACAAGCGCCGTACAAAAATGGTTTCAGCACTTTTATGCCGGTTTGTGCAACATAGCCTGCCGCTGCTGCAATCGGCACCGCACCGACAGCGGAAAAGATGCCGGCAAGCAGCTGGTTGATGCCGGATATGAACAGACTGCTCCGCACCCGCTCTTGGCGGACTCCCGTCACATTTCCCATGACGCGGACAGACGTAATCATATTTGCAGTTAGCAAAAGCCCGATGAATACACCGGTTGTGATGGCGCCGGAATCAAAACGCGGTTTTCCAAAATCAAATACGGCGGGGAGAGAGAACCAACTTTCCCCAAATGTAATAGCCGGCGCTTCACCAAAAAGCGCGAACAAAATCCAGCCGCAAATCAAGCCAAGCATGATCGAATATTGCTTGACCCACGGTTTCTTTACATGGCCAAAATAGAATGTAAGCAAAACGGTGACAAGGCTCAAAATGGCAACAAGCGGCCGGACTTCCTGATGGGCACCCGTAATGCCGAGCATCCCTTTCATAAAAGAGCCGCTCAACTGCAGCACCAACAATAGCAAATAAATAAATGTCACAACCGGCGTAAACAGTTTATTTAATTGGTCCACAAGGCCGGTAAAAGCGAGCAGGAAGAAAAAGATGCCGGTTACAATCAGTGCGCCTGCCAAATATTGCAGAGATTCAGTGCTTGAACTGTACAAGATGCCGACAAGCCCCGCATAAATGGCAAACACGCTCCACCACAGCCCGGCCGGCCCTTCATTGATTGGCATTCTGTGGCCGAAAATTCCTTGCAAAAGACCGCCGATCCCGAGTACAAAAAGCGTCCGCTGCACAAACAGGGCAGTCTCACCTGCACTGAAATGGAAAGCATCCGCAATGGCAATCGGGGCCGCGATCGACCCGGCGATCATAAATGCCATCCATTGCAGCGACGAAATCAATGTTTTCATAGGCACACCGTTCTTTCCGTTCAAAAAATGGAAAATACCAGTAAATATAATTATAGCAAAACAGGTTTTACATTTTAAACATAAAACACTTCGCCGATGGGGGAGGGATAGCGGGCATGGCGGACAGCGGCATAAACAGGGGTTGCAAACCGGACGGGGCGCGGGTTAAGCCATGTTTTTTGCCTCTATTTAAATGATATATATGTGGCGCGGGCTAAGCTATGTTTTTTTGACCCGCAAAAAATTTCTGATCGATCTTCATGCAGAACGCTTTTTGTATGTACTTGTCACTAAAAGAGTTTGCGGCTGCCTTCACTTAGGCGTGCTATCTCGAAAAAAATTATGATGGATAATTTTTGCTGGTGCTGCGTGGTAGCGGCATGGCCGGTTATGTTAAGGAAGCGAGCAAAAAAGACGTTGTTCCTTAACATAGAGGCTGTCTATGTTAAGGAAGCACGGGAAAATGACGGTCTTTTTTCACCTAGAGCCCGTCTATGTTAAGGAAGCATGCAAAAATGACGACCTTCCTTAACATAGATCGCGTCTACGTTAAGAAAGCGAGCGAAAATTGCATTGTTCCTTAACATAGAGGCTGTCTACGTAAAGGAAGCGAGGTAAAAAGGCGTTGTTCCTTAACATAGAGCACGTCTACGTAAAGGAAGCGAGCAAAAAAGGCACTGTTTCTTCACATAGAAGCGTCTATGTTTATTCTTTGCCAAAATTTGTTTAGGTAAAAACAATTCGGGCAATGGATCCCTTGCCCGAAAATATTCCTTATTCTGTGACGCTTATGCTGGCGCTGGCAACTGCCCGTTTGTGTCTTCTGATTGTATAGAAAATAAGGATGGCCCATATTGCCGCAATGGCTGTATAGGTAACGCCGTACCAGCCGCTTCCGGCGCCGGCCATTTTTAATAAAGTTTGCACGTTGCTAAACACAATCATGCCGCTGACAATGACAGCCAGCAAATGAGCCGGCAAAATTTTAACCAGATAGGCTGCAATCGGCGCGGCGATCAGGCCGCCAAGCATGAGGGCGATCGTCCAAATCCAGTTAATCTGCATAGCGCCGAGGGATAAAAGAAAACCAATGCTTGATGCCAGGGATACAGCAAATTCACTAGTATCCACCGAGCCGATCACTTTCCGCGGTTCGATGTCATTTCTGGAAAGCAAAGCCGGTGTGGCGATAGGGCCCCAGCCGCCGCCCCCCGTTGCATCAAAAAATCCTGCGACAAAGCCGAGCGGGATAAAAAATACGTTTGAACCGGTCTTCTTTTTGACTTTCAACGCCCCGCGCGCATTGATCAGAAACCGGATAAGAATATAGAGGCCAAGGGCGATCAGAAAAATGGAAATGTACGGTTTTAATGTGCTTGCAGGAAGATGGCTGAGCACGGTTGCCCCGAGAAAGGCGCCGACAGCTCCGGGTACAACCAGTTTCCAAATGATCCCTTTATCGACATTCCCAAATTTCATATGTGAAACTCCGGAAGCCGCCGTTGTAAAAACTTCCGCCAAATGCACAGAAGCGGATGCGACAGCCGGCGCAATTCCGAAAGCCAGCAAAAGTGAGGTTGAAGTCACCCCGTAACCCATTCCGAGAGATCCATCCACCAATTGTGCGGCAAGGCCGACAAGTGCTAAGACAATTAATTTTTGCATGTTCATGTTCCCCGCTTTCTTCATCCATAAATTTGATTCATCCTGATGTAGAGGAATTATACGCATCAGGGCCTATCCTGGTTCAAACGGCCGGCCTTGCAGAAATAAAAAATCTTTCCGCCATTTTTACGGAAAGACAGCGAGTAAAGGATAAGCGCTTATCTTCCAAAATGGTACCCATTTTGCTGGAATTGGCACCTTGCTGCTCGCTGCAGGTTGCCGGACTTCATAGGGCCAGATCCCTCCGTCGCTCTTGATAAGTTATTTGTTGTTTAAAATTTTATCAGAAAATAAATGGAAGTCAATATAATTATTGCAAGTTTTTTTATCGGATTTATACGAATGGGGGGATAAAGAAAAAAACTTCCCATCAGATCACGCTCTGTCGGGAGTTTTTTTCTTTACGCTGGATTGGTTTTAAAAAGCAGGTCATCAGGATCAGGCGGGGCATCATGGCCGCTTTCATTTGCTTCACAAAACGAAAAAGAGTCCAAACGGGTTAGCAGGCCGTCCCATTCTGGCAGTTTGTACGAGCTGCACACCCGTGCCTGCCCCCTTCCCGCCCAGAAAACGGTTTAATCAACCCCGCTTGTTTGTGCCCGCTTATCGCGCAGTTGGATTTCTGTCCTTTCCCTGCCTAAGGGAACCGGTTTTATCAACACAGCCGGCTGGAGCCTATTCCTTTGCTTTAATTCTCAGTGACAAGACGACGAGCACGATTAAAATAGCGAGGCAGACGCTTGTTCCAATCGGGTTGCCTCCGCCCAGCAAAAAGGACAGGAAAATGCCTGCCAGTGCAAGCAGCGCAATCCAGACCATGAAAGGATACCCTTTTACACGGAAGGAAGGCAATTTTGCATACGACTTCCGGAGTCGCAGTTCGGCTGCACAGATGGCGGTCCAAACAAGGACGACGGTAAATCCCGGAATGGTCATCAAATAGCTGATGACTTCATCCGGCGTAAGATAGGCCAGAATCACGCCGGCTAAAATAAACAGCGAGGTCAGCAAAATACTGATCAGCGGGACGCCTTTCCGGGAAATTTTTAAAAAGGCGCGTGGCGCTTCTCCGGACTGCGCCATGTTAAACAGTGTGCGCGAAGTGGCATAAATGCCGGAATTGGCGGCAGAAAGAACGGCCGTCAAGAGCACAAAATTCATCACATGGGCGGCAGCGGGGATCCCTGTGCGGCTGAATACCTGTACAAACGGGCTTTCCACGGAAGAAACCTGGTTCCATGGGATAATGCCGCAAATGACCAGGATTGGCAAAATATAAAAAAGCATGACGCGGACAACGGTCTGTTTAATGACACGCGGCAACACTTTCTCGCTGTCTTTTGTTTCCGAAACGGTAACACCGATCAGTTCCGCGCCGCCGTATGAAAACATAACGATCAGAAAAGCGCTGAACGTACCGTGAAGCCCGTTCGGGAAAAAACCGCCGTGCGCGGTATAGTTAGACACCGTGGAAGATGTCCCGGGGAATAAACCGAATAAAATCAGCGCACCAAGCAGGATAAAAACGATCAACGTGATGATTTTAATGCCGGCAATCCAAAATTCAAATTCGCCGTAGTACTTCACTTCAATTAAATTGATGCCGACCACGAAAGCAGCACAGAGCAAACTGAGTAGCCATAGTGGCGCTTGGGGAACCCAGAATTGCAGGAAGCTCCCGGCTGCAAGCAGTTCCACAACTGTCACAATGACCCAGTTGATCCAGTACAGCCAGCCAATAATGAAAGAAACCCGGCTGCCGAACGCTTTGTGGATCAGATTTTGGACGTTGAGGCCGGGGTGGACGAGTGCCATTTCCCCAAGTGCTGACATGACAATGAATAAAAGTGCGCCGCCGATCAGGTAAGAAACGGCAACACTCGGGCCGGCAAGGCTGACGGTATCGGAGCTGCCTTTAAAAATGCCGGTTCCGATCATCCCGGCCAATGCGATGAACTGGACATGCCTTGGTGATAAGCCTTTTTGCAAATGATGTTGGTTTTTCTCCATTTCTATCAATCTCACTTTTCTGTTTTAGATAAACGCTTTTCAGTGCTAAAGCATTTATTCTATTTTAGCAGAAAAAAAGGAATATTGATATACAAAAAAATGGAATCGCCGGATGACAGATGTACCCGCATTTCACCAAAGCAAAATGTAAAAAAACGGCGGGGCACCACTCATCGTAGCATCTCGCCGTTCTGTTTAATATGTGTCCCGGGATGGTTGCCGAAGCGCTGAATATCCATATTTAGCATGTCGTTCTGTTTAATTTTTGCTCCGGGATGGGCCGGAAGCAGAGGAAAATGCGCAGACGTGCCCTCTTTTCTGCTTACTTTTTATCAAACCCTTGGCGTTCTACAAATTCCTTCATAAAAACGCGCGATGGTTCTTTGAAAAATTGTGCCATTTGGCCTGTCCAGGTATCGTTCCTTTTTCCGTTTGTGCGTTTTGTATAATATTGCGAAACCGTTTCATTGTATTCCTTCAGATCGCGCAAAAGACGTTCATCAGCCGGATATTCATCTTCGAAATAAACATGCTCAGCCGCCATGCGTGGTTTTTTCGCAGACGGATCGGCCGGATAGCCGATTGTCATTGCAAATAGCGGAAGGACATATTGCGGGATTTTCAAAAGTTCGGCCACTTCTGGCAGCCTGTTGCGCAAGCCTCCGACATAACAAATGCCAAGTCCCATCGATTCCGCAGCGAGCGCGGCATTTTGCGCAGCCAGTGCCGTGTCGATGAGCGCGACCATAAATTTTTCCGTTGTCTCAAGTGTATCTTGCGCCTCTACGCCTTCCATTTGTGCCGCAAGTTCATGTTTGTGGAGATCGGCACAGAAAATGAGCAGATGGCCGCATGTTCCGACATGTCGGTTCCCGGTCAGTTCTGCTAATCTTTGCTTCCGCACGGGGTCCTGAATGCCAAGAATCGTATAGGCCTGGACGAAATGAGAAGTGGCGGCTGCCTGCGCGGATTCCACAATCAGGCGGATTTGTTCATCGGATAGCGGCCGGTCTTCATAATGGCGGATCGACCGGTGATTGAGAATCGTTTCAATGATAGTATTCATTCCTTTACACTCCTGTCTTTGGTGAGTCCACTGTATGTTCAAATATAGCACAGAAAAAAACGGCCGGCATGAAAGGTGCTTGTTGTCCAGCATGGCCACGATGATCTGCCAAAAAATATTTTGATTAAGGCTAAATTAACCTATTTTCGCTTCGGTATACCCAAATTGAACTTCGAGTATGTTCATGCGAGGGGCGGAAGAACGGAAACAGTACATTTGAACGATGAACAAAGTATAAATCGTTTACAAGCATAACGGATTCTTGAACAAATAATTACGGAATGAAGTAATGTTTTCAAGCATTGCCAGGAGGGAGCGGTCATCTAAAAATTTTATTTTGAAAAAACCCCCAGCCCTCCATTGTGGATTTGGATTAACGTTTCAGCTTGATACCATATTGTTGCAGCTTCTTATAAACCGTCGTTCTTGAAACTCCTAAAATTCTTGAGATCTTGCTGATATTAAAGCCTGTTTCCTCCAACAAGGCTAAAAGATGCTGTTTTTCCGGTTCTTCCGTTTCTTTTCCTTCAATCATTTGGTCCTGCTGCTGTGTATGTTTATACGTATTTAGCAGATAGGGATCCAAAAATTCAGGCAATATGACAGAATGAAAACCGGATAAATAATAACTGCGTTCAATAATGTTCTCCAACTCTCTAATATTGCCGGGCCATTCATACTGTTTGAGAATTTGGACGGCATCTGCTGCGAATTCTTTCCGGGTTCCGTTTTTCCGGTTTAATTGTGACAGAAAATATTCCGATAGTTCCTGAATATCACCCGGCCTTTTTCTGAGCGGCGGGAGTTCGATTTGGAATACATTCAAACGGTAGTATAAGTCACTCCGGAATGACCCGTTATAGGCGATTTCATCCCGAAGATTTTTGTTTGTGGCTGCAATTATTCTGACATCTACCGGAACAGGCTTGTGTTCCCCAATTCTCGTAATTTCCCTTTCCTGCAGCACTCTTAGTAGCGTAACCTGCAAGTCAAGCGGCATTTCTCCAATTTCATCAAGAAAAACAGTTCCGCCGTTTGCTTCTTCAAAAAGCCCTTTTTTGCCGCCTTTTTTGGATCCGGTAAAAGCTCCTTCTGAATAGCCGAAAAACTCCGAGTGAATCAGATCTTTTGGCACGGCGCCGCAGTTGATGGCAATGAAGGGCTTGTCTTTCCGCAAACTTTCGTGATGAATGGCATTGGCAAACAATTCTTTGCCTGTGCCGCTTTCTCCGATAATAAGCACATTTGCATCTGTTTTCGCAGCGGTTTCGGCGATATGGACGGCATCAAGGAACGCGTGTTCTTTTCCAATGATATTTTGAAAAGAAGTTTTTGCAGCCGGTTTGCTGTCTCCTTCTTTCTTATCCCCCTGTTTGACATAAATCAAAAAATAATCCTCCCATTTTCTCATTCGGATTTCGTAGGCATCATCTCCAATCCGCTTTCGTAAATGTTTTTCAGGTACAGGGCGGCTGCCCAGCTCGGCAATGTCTGAAGCTAGAGCATTAATTAACAGGGGCTGGTCATTGACAATCTGTTCTGCCTGCTCATTGGCAAATACAATGCTGTTCCGGTATAAAACGATCATGCCTTCAGGGCGTCGTTTCACCATCGTTTCTTGCAAAATATGCTCAAGCAGCCTGCTTTTTTTCCTCTCGGTCACAAGTTTTGAAAACAAGTCTATATGCAATGCAATCTGCCTGGCCGCCAGCTCTACATCTGCCTGGCTGCCGGCGTTCCCGGCAATGCCAAGGACACCGGCTGTTTCATGAAATATTTTGATCGGGATCCCGGCTGTCGTAAAATTTTTTAAACAAGCATGTGTATGATGGCGTCCGGTGACAACGCTTAAATCGTTTCGTTTTAAAGCCCTGCCAAATCCGTTTTCTCCAGCATCTTCTAATTTCCATTTTGAACCGAGCGGAAGGGAAATTGCTGTTTCGGATGAAGAGAAAAACGATTTGATCAAATAACCGGAAAGGCTGATCAAATAAAAGGAAAAAGGAAATAATTTCGCGAGATTTTCAAAAAAGCTAAAAGTTCCGGCCCATTTTTTCTGTTCCTGTTGCAGCCGGCCCTGTTTTATATACATTTCATCAGGCTGAATCGTGCTGCTCTTATTGAAAGGCGGGGCCGGGTGGGTATTTAATAAAAAAGGCGCCGGTTCTATCGGGGTATTGGATTGCCAGACAATATCAAAACCGCCGTTTTCGTTGACTTTCCCTATCCTGGAGTACTGCCATAAGTGCTGGTTGGTTTCGTCAAAATGAACCGGTCCCTGGGGAGCTTTAAAAGAAGACCGGGCCAATGCTGCTCTTAAAGCGCCGGTTGTTACCTTAGCCGTTTTATGTAAAGCATTAAAAAGAAGATAAATACTGTTGTATGCATTTTCCATCACCGAACTAATCACATTTGAGTGATATTTCGCTTGAAAATGCCGGATGAATGCTCTATTCTCTTTTGTTTGAATGGAGCTGAAATAAGGAAAGGAAGAGTACAGGTTCAGGTGGTAATCCGAACGCATGGCGTGTATTTCTGTTTCTGCTGTAATCGGGCTGCAGATTGGCTGTTCGAATTCGCTCCTGTAAAATTGTTTGTAAAAAGCAGCAACACTGTCGCCAACCAATGTGGAAAATATAATATCCGGTTTAAGCCGGCCAATTTCAAGCAGTGCCGGTTCAAAATCCTGGCTTCCAAGCGGATGGTAAGACTCTCCCAATATTTCAGCGTGATATTCCTTCGAAAGCTTCTTAATGTGTTTATTGGTCTCCCTTGGAAAAACATAATCAGAACTGATCAAATAAAAAGTTCGCCCGAGATTTGTAATGATCCACGGTATAAAAAATTGCAGTTGCTGATTCGGTGTAGCACCGCTGTAAAATACCCACCGGTTTGCTTCATTCCCTTCGTACAGCGTCGGATAAATCAAAAGAATGTCTTCTTCTTCCAACAGCGGGAGCAAAGCTTTTCGGCAAGCGGAAGTGTAAGTGCCAAACAATATATCTACGTGGTTTTCCCTTATAAGCTTTCTTGCCTTTTCGACGGTTACAGACGGATCTGACCCAATATCTTCAAAATAAGACGTGATGGGATGTCCAATTATCCCTCCTTTTTCATTTATTTCCTTGATCGCTAGCAGCGCCGCCTTGTACTGTCCAGTTTCCGTAACGGCTGTGGGCCCGGTCAATGAAAATAGCAGTCCTATGCGTATCCCTTCATTTACCATCTCATGACACCTTTCATTACAAAATGGAAAGCCTACATTTATTATAGACAATAAAGGCTGTTAATCAAGAATATTTACAAAAAAATGAACAGTTTGTATACCGGTGTTTACGCAGTTTTAAACATAATGTCCATATTTGATGTAAGAAATTATTACATCATCAAGGAAAAATATAGTTTTAAGTTTTCAAAAAGGTTGGCATGGTACTTGCAGTATTATTTAGTGAACATCAAAAATGGGAGGAAATCCGCATGCCAGTAGGTTCTATTTCTTCGTCTCAAGATACGGTAGGGATTGCAGTTGTCAATTACAAAGTGCCGGTTTTAGAAAGTAAAGAAGAGGTGATCGAAAATTGCCGGCACATTGCCGACTTTGTTGAAGGCACAAAAGGGGGATATCCGGGGTTAGATTTGATTGTATTTCCGGAATACTCTACCCAGGGTTTTCACACGACAAAATGGAATGAGTTGTGTACAACCGTCCCGGGCCCTGAAACAAACATTTTTGCAGAAGCCTGCCGTAAGAACAAAGTCTGGGGTGTGTTTTCCATCACGGGAGAAATAAACCCGGAAGGCAATCCGTATAACTGTTTCATCTTAATTGATGATACCGGGAAAATCAGAATGAACTACCACAAAATCAATCCGTGGGTGCCGAAAGAACCTTGGTATCCGGGTTCGGAAACGATGGTGGTGGAAGGACCAAAGGGACTAAAAATAGGGGCGAATATTTGCTATGACTCGAACATGCCTGAAATCGTCCGTGATACCGTAATGAAAGGCGCAGAACTCGTTGTCCGTATTCAAGGATATATGTACCCTTCAAAAGAACAACAAATTAAAGTGGCAAGTATCCGGGCTTGGGAAAATCTGGCTTATTTTGCAGTTGCCAATATGGCCGGCCGGGATAAAGTTTATTCTTACTTTGGACACTCCAATATTGTAAATTTTGATGGCGTTACTTTAGCAGAATGCGGCAGTTCTCCGGATGAGGTTACATATGCAGAATTATCCATTTCTGCCATCCGGAATGCGCGAAAAAATTGGACGGCTGAAAATCACTTGTTCAATTTGACCCACCGCGGGTATTCGGCGGTTGAAAATGGCGCCGCAGTCTGCCCTTATTCCTTCTATCAAACCTGGGTGGAGAACCCGGAAAAGGCGAAAGAAATTTGCGAAATCCTGACAAGACCAACACCGGAACAGGAAGAAGGGCGTGCAAAAGAAACGGTCGGATGATTAGCATCCAGGGGATCATACAAAAGCGAAGGGGGAATGGAAGTGGAACAGGACACGTATTCCATGCCAAATACAGCACCAAAATCGAAAACAAAGCCGAAAAGGAAATTCAATTCCTGGGTTAATAACCCTGTTTTAGAAGATTATGCATTACGGTATGCGCCGAAATCATTCCGGAAGTGGTCCAGTTTTTCTGTTGCAAGTTCAGCACTCGGTGGGATCGCTTTTTTGGCCGATTTTGCAATTGGTGCTTCAATCTCTATCTCTTATGGGTTTACGAATGCATTTTGGGGAATTGTTGCAGCAGCAGTCGTTATCTTTTTAACCGGAATTCCGATTGGCTATTACTCTGCCAAATATAATGTGGATATGGATTTACTGACCCGGGGCGCAGGATTCGGATATTTAGGCTCAACATTAACCTCGCTGGTTTATGCTACCTTTACATTTATCTATTTTTCAACAGAAGGGGCCATTATGGCGCAGGCATTGGAAGTTTATTTTCATCTTCCACTTGCGATTGGTTATTTAGTCAGTACGTTAATTGTGATCCCGCTTGTATTGTTCGGAATGACAGCCCTGTCGAAATTGCAAGTGTGGACGCAGCCGATCTGGCTTGTTCTGATGATTGCACCTATCCTTGCCATTTTGATGAAAAATCCGCAGGCTTTTAACGCCTGGCTGCACTTCGAGGGCAGTTCGCCGGAGGGGACAGCGTTTAACCCGCTTTTCTTTGCAATGGCGTCCGGTGTTGTCCTATCGCTTATCACCCAAATCGGGGAACAGGCGGATTATCTTCGTTTTATGCCGGACCAAACGTCCAAAAACCGCAAGAAGTGGCTATGGGCAGTTATTTTATCTGGCCCGGGCTGGATCATTCTTGGTTCATTTAAACAATTGAGCGGCTCTTTCCTCGCTTCTTATATTGCGCCGAGTGTCGGACTGTCAAAAGCGAATGAACCGATTCAAATGTTTATCAAAGCGTTCAGCGAGTTTATCCCGGGTACCTTTGTTGTGCTGACGATCGCGACATTTTTTGTTTTGCTTTCACAGATCAAAATTAATGTGACCAATGCTTATTCCGGTTCATTATCATGGTCCAACTTTTTCTCGCGGCTGCTTCATTTTCATCCGGGCCGGGTGGTCTGGCTGATCCTTCAGGTTGCTATTGCGATTACTTTGATGGAAGCTGGGCTGTTTGGGTTTCTGAATACCGTTCTTGGCTTTTATTCCAATGTTGCGGTTGCCTGGGTTGGCGCTATTGTTGCAGATCTTGTGATTAATAAAAAATTGCTGAAAATCAGCCCGCCTTATATCGAGTTCAAAAGGGCCCACTTGTATAATTTCAATCCGGTCGGGTTCGGCTCTATGATGATTGCTTCCATTGTCTCGATTTTGGCATACTTTGGTGTATTTGGGGCGGTATTACAGGCATTTTCGCCTTTCCTTTCTCTTGTACTCGCCTTTATCTTGGCGCCAATTATTGCGATTGCCACAAAAGGAAAGTATTACATTGCAAGAGAAAATCCTCTAATGCAAACCCAGCTCGAAATGGTTGCAGGGGTAATAGTTGAGGATGAAGCGGAAACAGCGGCTGGCAGCAATCGAGCACATCATCATCTTAACAAAAACGGCGAAGTAACTTGTTCGGTTTGCGGGTTCAATTATGAGCCGATGGACAGTACTTACTGCCCATTTCACAAGGGAATGATTTGTTCGCTTTGCTGCAGTCTGGAAAAAGATTGTCATGATATGTGTAAGAAGGCCACATCCTGAGCTTGTTTTGCAATACACATTTGACGATAAAGGAGAGTTGGATATGGGAAGCATTGGCAGTATGTCAAAACCAACAGAAGGGTTTTTAACGGCATTGATTCAATATCCCGTGCCGGTAGTCGATTCGAGAAGTGATATTGATAAACAAATCGAGCAGATTGTCAAAATGATCCATTCTACAAAAGCAGGTTATCCGGGCGTGGAACTGATTGTGTTTCCCGAGTACAGCACGCAGGGTTTAAATACAAAGAAATGGACAACGGATGAATTTCTTTGTTCAGTGCCCGGGCCGGAAACGGATATTTTTGGGGAAGCCTGCCGGAAAGCGGGGGTATATGGTGTTTTTTCACTGATGGAAAAAGATCCGGATGGCGGTGCGCCTTATAACACGGCAGTTATCATTGATCCGGACGGGGAAATCATTTTAAAGTACAGAAAACTGAATCCGTGGGTGCCTGTTGAACCATGGCAGGCAGGCAATCTTGGCCTCCCGGTTTGCGAGGGGCCGGGCGGGAGCAAATTAGCTGTCTGTATTTGTCATGACGGGATGTTTCCGGAAATTGCCCGGGAAGCGGCATATAAAGGGGCGAATGTATTGATCCGGATTTCGGGTTACAGCACCCAGGTGAATGACCAGTGGATTTTGACAAACCGTTCAAATGCATGGCAAAACCTCATGTATACGATGTCCGTCAATCTTGCAGGTTATGACGGCACATTCTACTATTTCGGGGAAGGGCAGGTATGCAATTTTGACGGCACAACTTTAGTACAGGGGCACCGCAATCCTTATGAAATTGTAACAGCGGAAATTTATCCGAAATTAGCAGATCAGGCAAGAGTGGATTGGGGGCTTGAAAATAATATTTACAACCTTGGGTCAAGGGGCTATGTTGCTACGCCGGGGGGTGTGAAGGAGAATCCATACACTTACATCAGGGACTTGGCTGAGAACCGCTACAAGCTTCCCTGGGAGGATGAGATTAAGATCAAGGACGGCTCCATATACGGATATCCAGTGCAAAATCCTGTAAAGAGCTGAGTGTAAAAAAAAGGGGGTGCTGGAAAATTCCAGCACCCTTTTGGTTTATAATTCGGAAAATTTCATCTTGATCAAAATATTTTCTTGTTGTATGATGATGTTAACTGAAATAACATTTAATTGTTAATTTTTTAACGCTTGATGTTTTTATAATGAGGAGGCGTTATGTTGAAACTCACCCCTAGAGAAACCGAAAAACTCATGATTGTGGTAGCGGCGGATCTTGCCCGCAGGCGGCAGAAACGAGGATTAAAGCTGAACTACCCGGAAACTGTCGCCCTCATTACATATGAAGTGATGGAAGGGGCAAGAGACGGGAAGACAGTGGCAGAACTAATGCAATTCGGGGCAACAATTTTAAAACAGGAAGACGTCATGGAAGGCGTCGCGGAAATGATTCCTGACATCCAGGTTGAGGCGACATTTCCGGATGGCACAAAACTGGTCACGGTTCACAATCCGATCCGATAAAGGAGGTGCCCGAATTGATCCCAGGCGAGTACATATTAAAAAATGAACCGGTTGTCTGTAATTCAGGACGGAAGACGACCCGGATCACCGTGACGAATCGCGGTGACAGGCCGGTGCAGGTCGGTTCACATTTTCATTTTTATGAAGTAAACCGGGCGCTTGTGATGGACCGTGCTAAAGCGTACGGTATGCATTTGAATATCCCTGCGGGTACGGCTGTCCGGTTTGAGCCGGGGGATGAAAAAGAAGTGGAGCTGGTGGCGTTTGCTGGAAAAAAAGAAGTTTACGGCCTGAACAACCAGACAAACGGCACGCTTAAAAAGTCCTACGGTGTGATGTCAAGGGTTAAAAACAAGTGAATTGGAAATTTTGTTGGCTCTATGTCGTAAAAATGGCAATACTGAACTAAGCCTCCAGATAATTGGAATAATCTGGAAGTTTTCAAGTTCAGGCTATCGATGATGGTTACCTGGTTACCTCATCGCGTCACCTTCTTTTTCGGCGCATAAATTTGATCGTTGCGGAGCAGCGCATCGATCAGGCGCACCAGTTTTCTTGCCGTTAAGACGAGGGCGCGTTTGTGTGAGTGCTTATGCACCTCACGATATTTCTTTTGGTAAAAGGCGCGGTACTCAGGTTCGTGTCGCCGGACCAGATTGGCAGCCTCAACCAGGTAATACCGGAGATAACGATTGCCTGTACGCGCAAGCATTTTGTCATCAGCCTCAAAATCACCCGATTGGTGGCGGGGCCAGAACAATCCAGCAAATTTTGCGATCGCGGCTTGGTCGTCAAAGCGCTCAATGTCGCCGATTTCAGCGAGAATCCCAGCACAGCTCACCGGGCCTATTCCCGGAATGGTCTGGAGGGTATTCGGGATTCCATCAAGAACGCGGGCAATCGCCTTATCCAAATCCTTGATTTGGCGTTTAAGATGCCGGATGATCTCAATAGAACTGCCCAGGACCAAGTCAATCGAATCCTCCACACATTTAGAAAGCCGGTAAGAGGACCGGGCAGCTTTTTGGATGGATGCGGCCAAATCCTCGGGATCGCTAAAGCGGCCATGGCCTTTGGTCTGGAGATACATCGCTAAGTCCTCTAGAGGCATTTGGGCAATTTCATCGAGGCTATAGGCCTCAAGCAAAAATTCCGTTATGGCATGGCCGAAGACCGGTGTATCCACTTCAAGGTTAAAGGCACTGAATTTGAAAAACAGATGATTCAAAAATACCTGTTGTTCCCGGGTTAAACTTTGAATCAGGTGATAGCGCATCCGTGTTAACCGTTGAAGGGCAAGGTATTGTTCTGACTGAATCACGGATTTCGGCAATCTCCCGAAACGCAAGCGGTCCGCAATTACCCAGGCATCTTTGGGATCGGTCTTGTCCATCTCGGCATAAGCCTTTTTGAAATTTCTCACCAGCTTCGGATTCAGGGTAAACACCTTTGTACGACGCTGTTTCAGCTCGGGATCTTCATGGAAAAACATTGCCGGGTGCCAACTATACACAGATGTGGCCTCCATGGCGATCTGGATGGTGTCATCCGCCTCCGCATGTTGGAGGATGGCGTCTCTTAACTCAGAGGCACCGGGAAGATTGTTTGTCACCGTTTGGGTGGCCAACGTTTCCCCCATTCCATCCATCAGGCAGGCATCGAGGTTTTTGGAGCTCACGTCAATACCGACAAATAAGGGCATATGATTTCCTCCTCTCTGTATTGGGATCGATGGAATCGGACGCTTCGGGATATCCCCAGATGGCTTGCCGATCTGTCAGCCTCGCGTATGAGAACTCATCCGGGCCGTGGGCTGCCTGGAACTGCTCATTTCCAGCACGGAGATCCGGAGGAACGGCCTACGGGTTAGACGTTCAAGCAAGAACCTGGGGATGCAGACTTTTCGAGTAGTCAGGCTACAAGGAGGGGAAGCATTGACCCAAACGATCCTAAGACCATTATCCGGGAACATCGCGAAGCGTCCAAGTCCGAACTTGTATTCCGGGCGAGCCCGGAATACAAAATCTTATATTCACTTGTCAATGAGCAGCAGAATGAACTGGAAATTGACATCCACTTTGGATTTAAACTTATTATACGAGGAGGGGGAAGCATGACTTTTTTAATGCCGCGCAGGCAATATGCGGATATATTCGGCCCCACTACCGGAGATGCGATAAGGCTTGCGGATACAGAGTTGTTTATAGAGATTGAAAAAGATTTTACCGTGTACGGGGATGAAGTGAAATTCGGCGGCGGCAAGGTGATCCGTGACGGGATGGGTCAGCATCCGCATGCTTCAAGCGATACCAGCCCGGACCTTGTTTTAACGAATGCCATTATTTTGGATTATACAGGCATCTATAAAGCGGATATCGGGATAAAAGACGGATTTATTTCAGCAATCGGAAAGGCGGGCAATCCGCTCTTAATGGAAGGTGTCGATATCACAATCGGTGCGTCAACTGAAGTGATTGCCGCGGAAGGGATGATTGTAACAGCAGGCGGGATTGATGCGCATATTCATTTTATCAGCCCGCAGCAAATTGAAACGGCGCTTGCATCGGGCATTACAACGATGATTGGCGGCGGGACCGGGCCTGCAACCGGAACGAATGCGACAACGTGCACGCCGGGGCCTTGGAATCTTCACCGGATGCTTGAGTCTGCAGAAGCCTTCCCGATGAATCTCGGATTTCTTGGCAAAGGAAACTGTTCGGCAGAAGCGCCACTAAATGAACAAATTGAAGCCGGCGCCATCGGGTTGAAACTTCATGAAGACTGGGGATCGACAGCTTCTGCAATTAATACATGCCTGAAAGTGGCGGACCGTTATGATGTGCAGGTGGCTATTCACACAGACACCTTAAATGAGGGAGGATTTGTCGAGGACACGCTTAAGGCAATCGGGGGCCGTGTCATCCATACATACCATACGGAAGGCGCAGGCGGTGGGCATGCGCCGGATATCATTAAGGCAGCAAGTTATCCGAATATTTTGCCCTCATCCACCAATCCGACCCGCCCGTTCACCGTCAATACATTGGAAGAGCATCTCGATATGCTAATGGTCTGCCACCATCTCGATGCTAATATCCCGGAAGACATCGCGTTTGCAGACTCACGGATCCGGAAAGAAACTATTGCTGCGGAAGATATTCTCCATGATATAGGGGTGTTCAGCATGATTTCGTCCGACTCGCAGGCAATGGGCCGTGTCGGAGAAGTGATTATGCGAACGTGGCAGACTGCCGACAAGATGAAAAAACAGCGCGGCAAACTCCCGGAGGATACAGGCATCGGGGATAATTTCCGGGCCAAAAGATATATCGCCAAGTACACGATTAATCCGGCTATTGTTCACGGCATTTCCGACTATGTCGGATCTGTTGAAACCGGGAAGTTCGCCGATCTCGTCCTCTGGCATCCTGCTTTTTTCGGTGTTAAACCGGAACTGATTTTAAAAGGCGGGATGATTGCTTACAGCACGATGGGCGACCCGAACGCGAGCATTCCGACGCCCCAGCCGGTCCTCTACCGCAATATGTTCGGCGCGTTCGGAAAAGCAAAGCAAAAGACCTCCCTGACATTTGTGTCAAAGGCGGCTTACAATAAAGGCATACACCGTGAACTTGAGTTAAACAAACAGGTGAAGCCGGTGAAAAGCATTCGCCAATTATCCAAACAAGACCTGCCGTATAACGACAAGACACCGAAAATTGAAGTAGACCCGCAAACGTATGAAGTGAAAGTGGACGGGGAGCTGATGACGTGTGAACCGGCTGAAACCGTCCCGATGGCGCAACGCTACTTTTTGTTTTAAGGAGAGAACCAGATGATTATTGAAAAAGTGATTGGAAATGTAGAAACTTTGGAGAGTAAAGGTTTGCATGTGGAACGTGTGTACATGAACAGCGATGACCTGCTGAAACGGATCAAACGCGCCGTTACGGACCACGGAAATGAACTCGGCATCCGTTTAAAAGAAAACCAGGAACTGCATGACGGCGATATTTTATACATGGATGATCGCAATATGATTGTCATTTCGGTTTTGGAGGACGATGTGCTGACTATCACACCGCAGTCAATGAAACAAATGGGGGAAATCGCCCATCAACTCGGAAACCGGCATTTGCCGGCCCAATTTGAAGCAAACGATATGATTATTCAGTATGATTACTTGGTGGAAGAATTGCTTGAAGGGTTCGGGATCCCGTACCGGCGGGAGAAACGAAAGATGAAGCAGGCGTTCCGCCATATCGGGCACCATCATGATGCATAACTGGTATCCGCTTATCCAACTCTGTGACTCCAATTTCCCATCAGGTGCCTTTTCACACTCGCTCGGTTTTGAAACTTTTTTTCAAAAACACCGCCTGGAGGACCGGGAGCATGTTGAAAAAGCAATTTCTGTCTACATACGCAGGCAGCTTGCTTTTACAGACGGCCTGGCCTGCAAGCTTGCGTATGAAGCGGCAGAAAAAGAAGATCTCCAAACGGTTGAGGAAATTGGCAGCATTTTGTTTTCATCCTGCCTTGCTGAAGAGTCGCGGGAAGCGGGCCGCAGAATGGGAGAGCGGATGGCAAAGGTTTGTGCGGAATTGTATCCTTCATCGTTGCTGTCAATTTATTTGGAAGGGATCGTGGACAAAAGGCTGTACGGTCATCCGGCGATTGTATTTGCACTTGCCGGGTTTAGCATTCAGGCACCGAGAGAAGCGGTTACCGGCGTCTGTCTGTTTTCGGCTGTATCCGCGCTTGTGCAAAATGCTGTCCGCGGAATTCCGATCGGGCAGACGGACGGCCAGCGGATTTTAACCAATATCCAGCCGGCAATTGATGAAGCGCTTGGCGTGATTTCAACTTGTACAATAGATGATCTCGGCATAAGCTGCCCGGGGCTTGAAATCGCCCAGATGCAGCATGAAAGACTTCATGTGCGTTTGTTTATGTCTTAATGTCTTAATTTTTCATAAAAAGGGAGATGTACTTATGGAACCGGTTCGGATTGGCATCGGCGGCCCGGTTGGCGCCGGAAAAACCATGCTTGTTGAAAAATTAACAAGGGCAATGCAGAATGAGTTCAGCATGGCCGTTGTCACAAATGATATTTATACAAAAGAGGATGCAATGTTTTTGGAAAAAAACAGTATCCTCCCGAAAGATCGGATCATCGGCGTTGAAACGGGAGGCTGCCCACATACAGCGATCCGTGAAGATGCCAGCATGAATTTTGCGGCAATTGATGAGCTAAAAGAGAAGCATCCGGATTTGGATTTGATTTTTATCGAAAGCGGCGGAGATAACCTCGCAGCGACGTTTAGCCCGGAACTGGCCGACTTTTCCATTTATATTATTGACGTGGCGCAAGGGGAAAAAATACCCCGTAAAAACGGGCAGGGGATGATCAAATCCGATTTATTTATTATTAATAAAATTGATCTGGCCCCGTATGTCGGTGCGGACCTTGAGGTAATGAAACGGGATACGATTGCGGCAAGGGGGGAGAAGGCAAATATATTCACGAACTTAAAAAATGAAACCGGGCTTGAAGAAGTCGTGGCCTGGATTAAGCAAAATGCGCTGCTGTATGGATTAGAGTCATGAACTGGACAGGCAGGCTTGAAATAGAAGCAGTAAAAAAACAGAAGAAAACGGTTCTTTCCTCTTGTTACCAGGAAGGCGCTTTTAAAGTGAGCCGCCCGATTTATCTGGATGAAGGCATGCCGCTTATTTATTTCATTCATGTTGGCGGAGGCTATGTGGACGGGGACAACTATTATACGGCACTGAAACTCGGGGAGGGAGCCCGAATGACCGCAACAACACAAGCATCTGCAAAAGTGTACAAAACGCCGGTGCAACCGGTAGCGCAAAAGACGGTTTTCCATTTAAAAAGCGGCAGTGTCTTTGAATATTTGCCGGATCCGCTCATTGCTTACGAAGGCGCCCGGTTTGTACAGGAGACTGAAGTCCGGATGGAACCCGGTGCAAGTTTGTTCTACCGGGACATGATTACCCCTGGATGGGAGCGGAACGGCCGCTTTTTTACATATGATTGGATCCGTTCGAAATTAAAGGTATGGATGGATGGATCGCTTATTTTATTTGATCATTTAAATTTAGAGCCGGACCGGGGGATTGGCGATATATTGCAAATGGACGGCTTTACACATCTTGGCACATTTGCCGTTGTCCATCCGCTGGCTGGAAGGAAATTTCTTGAGGCACTTTATGAAAAGCTTGAAAAAGCCGGCGCCGGCCTGAAGTTCGGTTTGTCGTGTCTGCCTCCCGGGTACGGTGTGATGCTGCGGGTAATGGGCTACAATACCGGATTAGTTGAACGGTTTATGAAAACTGCCCATTCATTTGCAAGGGCTGAACTGCTTCATAAAGACAAGCTGTTTTTAAGAAAATACTAGTCAGATATATTTCCGGTTAGCAGGATGAAAGGAGTGGTATTAAATGGATGTGAGTTTTATATCTGTCCTTGCATTAGGATTTGTATTGGGAATTAAACATGCGATTGAACCGGATCATATTATTGCTGTATCTACAATTGCCAGTCGAAGCAAGAAATTGTCCCAGTCATCCCTTGCAGGTGTTTTTTGGGGCATAGGCCATACAGCAACCTTATTTATTGTCGGAATTTGCCTTTTAATTATAAAGGGGGAGATTCCGGAAAAATGGGCCATGTCACTTGAATTTCTTGTTGGAATTATGCTGGTTTATCTTGGCATTACAACGTTGACTGCATTTAAAAGGGCACGTATAAATCATCATTATCACATACCAGGTCATAAACACCCATCAGGAAACTATTCCTATATCAAATCAGTGTGTATCGGGCTTGTACATGGACTTGCCGGAAGCGGAGCAATGGTACTGCTGACAATGAGTACTGTTAAAAGTGTTGTTGAATCAGCCGTTTATATTTTGATATTTGGAATTGGGACTATATTCGGCATGCTTTTCTTTACAACTATTCTAGGTATCCCGTTTATTATAAGCGCTAAAAGAGTAGAGGTAAATAAGACGCTTACGCAGATCACTGGAGCCATTAGTACGGTATTCGGCATCTATTATATGTACAACTTAGGGATAGGGGAAGGATTGTTTAAAATGTGGTTGCAATCATTGTAACTCTCTCATGCTGCTATATCGCGCCGACTGATCATTCCGAAGTCCCAGAATTTCCGTCCGATGAAAAAAACACTGCAACCCTGATCCGGAGGGCTGCAGTGTTTTTTGCTATTCGAAATTAAGCTGATAGTCTTCCGATTTGATCATCTTTAATTTTTTTGAAAAAACATAAATGAATCCGACATTTAAGATAAACGGCAGCACAAAGAAAGTGCTCAGCATAATGGCAATATTTTTCGCAGTCCAGCCGCCTTCAGCAAGATGCATGAAATTGAGCGGGCCGACTAAGCCCGACAACCCGAATCCTGCACTGTAAGGCGTGCCCTGAATATGAAAGACGCCGGCGAGCGCACCGAGAACGGCAGCAGTGATGAGCATCGGGAAAGCAATTTTCGGTTTCATAAAGAAGTTTCGCATCTGAATTTTCGGCGAGCCAAGTACATGGGCAAGGGCGGTACCGAGCGAGTTGGCTTTATAGCTGGCGATGGCAAGCCCGACCCCGGCGGCACAAATGCCAAGATTTGCCGCCCCTGAACTGACACCTGAAAGCATAATAACGGTTGCTACGCCGACTGTTGAAATCGGCGATAAAATAATCAGGCAAAAAATGACGGCAATAATGGCGCCCATTACGACAGGCTGCATGCTTGTCACATGTGCCACGCCGACGCCGACCAGCCCGGTAGCCGCTTTAATAAATGGCAAAATTGCAAGTCCGATCATGCCCGGTATTAAAATACTCAATGTCGGGACCAGGAGGATGGAATAAGCCTTTAACCTTGTTCCGACCCACTTGACGAATAAAACCGCCAATGCCGCTGTAATCCCTGTATTGATGACAATCCCGATCCCGTTTAAAGCAAATGCGCCGGCAGCCGTTTTCTGGATCGCGCCGCTCCCAACCATTGCGGCAATGCCGACACTTGCAATTTGGATCGGTGTCAATTGAAAGGTAATGCCGACCATAACGCCAATCAATACAGGGAGCATGCTCATGATGATAACGGTTGCATCCACAACATGCTGCAAATAAGGCGCATGCGGGATAATCAGTTTCAATATCTCCCCGAGTAAGGCGTTTGGGATCAGAGAAACGACAATGCCTATGCTCATTCCGTTTAACAGTTTGCTAAAGAAATCTTTCATTATTGGAAGCCCCCATTTTGTTTTGACCTCGCTGCTGACGCTGCCGGATAAGCGCCGATGCTTGTCTGTTTGCGTATGATTATATAAAACATTCAGATTATAGTCAACAAAAATTTTTAATACTTTACCGCGTGTGTGCACATATGCATAAAAGTACTAAAAAGCATATAAAATGAACTTAAGTTTTTCGTGCCAAAATCAATTACGATCAGGATAGACATTGCTTTTGGCAACACATAAAGAAGTAATAATGTTTAGTTCAGCTTATATATAGGGCTTGCTAAATAAGCAAAATTCCTAGATTTGGTAGGAATGCTGACAGCTTTGGCAAAAATTTAATACAAAGGGTTTTATAAAAAATCCAGGGAAAAACTTGCACTTGAAAGCTGATTCAATGAATAGAAAAGACAGAATCGCATTTTCGAAGATGGCTTCTTCTATATTTTTAGACAGAGCTTGCTGACAAACTCAGAATCGGAATCGGGGGTTCAGCAAGCCCTAACATGACGCCCTCTATGTGAAGGAAGGCCTTCATTTTTTCGCGCTTCCTTAACGTAGACGGGCTCTATGTAAAGGAAGGGCTTCGTTTTTGCATGCTTCCTTAACATAGAAGGGCTCTATGTGAAGGAAGGCCATCATTTTTGCACGCTTCCTTAACGTAGACGGGCTCTATGTGAAGAAAGGCCTTCGTTTTTCCGCGCTTCCTTAACGTAGACGAACTTTATGTGAAGGAAGGCCGTCATTTTTGCACGCTTCCTTAACGTAGACGGGCTCTATGTGAAGGAAGGCCGTCATTTTTCCGCGCTTCCTTAACATGGGGGCTTGCTAAATAAGCAAAATTCCTAAATTTGGTAAGGATGCTGACAGCTTTGGCAAAAATTTAATACAAGAGTTTTATAAAAAATCCAGGGAAAAGCTGAATCAACGTATAGAAAAGACAGAATCACGCATTTTCAAAAATGGCTTCTTCTAGAGCTTACTGACAAATTGGGTACAAACTCAGAATTGGATTCGTTCAGCAAGCCCTATATAAAAAAGTGATCGAAAACAATCTCAGATATGATTGAAACAATTGAAATCCGTGATTGCTGGCCTGGCATGAAAAATGATTTTTTTTCACGATGGAAGCGGTATAATAAAAGTGGTGTTTTAGAAGGTGTTATGCCGGGCAAAAAAGAACATAAGGATGCGGAGGGATACGCCATGAAGAAAATTATAAACGACCCTGGAAAAGTCGTCGATGAGATGCTGGATGGATTTGTGTATGCCCATGAAGGAACAGTAAAACGATTGGAAGGGACAGGCGTCATTTATCGTACTTTCCGGGATGAAGGAAAAGTAGCGCTCATTAGCGGCGGCGGCAGCGGGCATGAACCGAGCCATGCCGGTTTTGTCGGGGAAGGGATGCTGTCTGCGGCGGTTTGCGGTGAAGTGTTTACCTCGCCGACGCCGGATCAGATTTTTGAAGCGATTAAAAAAGCCGACCAGGGAGCCGGTGTGTTCATGATTGTGAAAAATTATACAGGGGATGTTATGAATTTTGACATGGCCCAGGAATTAGCTGAAATGGAAGATATTCAGGTGGATAAGATCGTGGTTGACGATGACATCGCGGTAGAAGATAGCACGTATACAGCAGAAAAGCGCGGTGTTGCCGGCACCGTCCTTGTCCATAAAATTCTGGGCGCGGCAGCAGAAGGGCAGACGCTTCAGGAAATCAAGGCGTTGGCTGAACGGCTTGTACCCAATGTGAAGACAATCGGCGTCGCGATTTCGCCGGCAACGGTTCCAGAAGTCGGAAAGCCGGGTTTTGTCCTTCAAGAAGATGAAATGGAATACGGTGTCGGCATTCACGGGGAACCGGGTTACCGGCGGGAAAAAATCAAGTCGTCAAAAGCGATCGCGGAAGAACTCGTTACCCGGCTGAAAAATGCGTTCAACTGGAAAGAAGGGGACCAGTTTGCGCTCCTTGTCAACGGGCTTGGGGCTACGCCGCTTATGGAACAGTATATTTTTACCAAGGATGTGCATGCCCTGCTTGACCGGGAAGGCCTTACCGTTCCGTTTAGAAAAGTGGGCAATTTGATGACGTCCATTGATATGGCCGGCCTTTCCCTCACGCTTGTAAAACTGGAAGATGAGGCATGGCTTAAATTTTTAAAACGGCCGGTGTCCGTCCCGGCATGGGTGTAAAGGAGGAGGAAACATGTTAACAGCAGAAACAGCAACAGACTGGCTGCATCGTTTTGCAGAAAAAATCAATGAAAACAAAGCCTATTTGAGCGAACTGGACAGTGCGATCGGTGATGGCGACCACGGTTCGAACATGGCGCGCGGTGTGGCGGCTATGGAAGAAAAACTAGCAGCTGGCGGTTTTGCTACGGTCCAGGACGTCCTGAAAACAGCGGCGATGGCGTTGCTTGGAAAAGTCGGGGGTGCCTCGGGGCCGCTGTATGGATCGGCGCTGATTGCGATGGCAAAACAGGCAGGGGAAAATGAACAAGATGTTGCGGCAATTGTAAAAGCCGGGCTTGAAGGCATCCAAAAACGCGGGAAAGCGGAAAAAGGTGAGAAAACGATGGTCGATGTCTGGATGCCAGCCTGTGAAGCACTCGCGTCCGGATCGCTGACAAAAGAAACCATTCAATCTGCCGTGGAGGCGACAAAAGAGATGAAAGCGACAAAAGGGCGCGCATCTTATCTTGGCGAGCGTTCCATCGGCCATCTTGATCCTGGGGCGGTTTCAAGCGGCTATTTGTTTGAAGCTTTGTTGGAAGGCGGGATTCTGGATGAGTAAAAAACCAGTAGGCATTGTCATTGTTTCCCATATTCCTGAAATCGCGGCCGGCCTTGCCACATTGTTAAAGGAAGCGGCCAAAGACGTTTCCATTACGTATGCGGGTGGCACCGATGACGGCGGGGTTGGCACCAGTTTTGACAAAATGAATGCCGCCATAGCCGAAAATGAAGCGGATGATCTGTTTGCTTTTTATGACCTTGGCAGCGCCAAAATGAATTTGGAAATGGCAATGGAGATGTCGGATAAGTACATCCGCCTAATGGACACCGCCTTTGTCGAAAGTGCTTATACGGCTGCCGCGCTGATCCAGGCAGATGCAGAACTGGAAGAGATTTTAAAACAGCTGGAACCGTTAAAGGTAAAATAAAAAATAGCCCGGGCCAGTATGAACGGTCCGGGCATTACTTTTTTGTGGAAAAACATAGGATTAAGGGCCTCGCCAAAATGAAACGTGTGGCATCCTTCATCAGGTTTTCACGCAAAACGCACGGGCGCCCTGCATGGCCATTTTAAAGCCTTTTTTGCCCGCCCGCGCTGTATGGCGTTCGAAAGGCCCTTAGGAAAAACGGGGCCGGTGCTGTATGCATGTTAGAGATTCACTCAATCGGTTCTCCTTTTTATTATATTCGAGAGGACGCCGGTGCTGTATGCATGTTAGAGATTCACGAAAAATGAGAAGGAATTTTAAGATTAACTTTTTTTATGATACCAGTCAAAGCATTAATTTTTTATTACAAGAAGACCCGAACATTCTCGGGGCTTTTTATTTTCAGAGTTCATGTAAGCTTAAAAAGATTAGCAATGCACATTACTTTACACTCATAAATGAATAAGAATAAAATAGTTTTGCACCAAGCATTTTCTATTCTATTCAGAAGGAGGAAAATGAAGTGGAATATACGAAAATAAAAAATACCGATATTCAAGAAGCATCAAGGGTTGCCCTCGGAACATGGGCCATTGGCGGCTGGATGTGGGGTGGAACCGATGAAAGGGAATCCATCAAAACGATTCAAGCTGCGATCGATTTAGGGATTAACGTGATTGATACGGCTCCCGCATACGGTTTTGGCCGGTCTGAAGAAATAGTCGGCAAAGCCCTTGCTGAAGTCGGACAACGTGACAAAGTGGTGATTTCGACAAAAGTTGCATTGGAATGGAAAAATGGTGAAGTTTTCAGAAATGGATCAAAAGAACGGATTTTAGCAGAAATTGATGATTCATTAAAAAGGCTTCAAACCGATTACATAGATATTTATCAGGTGCATTGGCCGGATCCGAAAGTACCGATTGAAGAAACCGCAGAGGCCATGAAGACACTTTATGATTCCGGGAAGATTCGCGCCATAGGCGTCAGCAACTTTTCTCCGGAACAAATGGAGGCATTCCGTACTGTGGCACCTCTGCACACGGTACAGCCCCCTTATAATTTGTTTGAACGAAACATTGAAAAAGATGTTTTGCCATATGCTGTGGATAAAGGCATGACTTCTTTATTTTATGGAAGCCTGTGCCGGGGACTTTTGAGCGGTAAGATGACACCGGACAGAAAATTCGAAGGCGATGATTTGCGCAAAACAGATCCAAAATTTCAACCGGACCGCCTGCCACAATATTTATCGGCCGTTAACGAATTAAATCAATGGGTCCAAGAAGCTTACGGCAAACAAGTTATTCATTTAGCTGTTCGCTGGCTTCTTGATCAACCGGGTTCAAGCATCGCTTTATGGGGTGCGCGCCGCCCCGATCAATTAAACCCTGTCAAGGAAGTTTTCAGTTGGAAACTAACACAAGAAGACTTGAAAACAATCGATGATATCATAAATAAAAATGTAAAAGACCCCGTTGGCCCTGAATTCATGGCCCCGCCGGAGGATTAATAAGAGGAGGCTGGGACAGAAGTATTTTACTCATAGAAAAATCCGAACTCATTCAGACATTCTATCTGAATGATTCGGATTTTTATTTATTCATAAGAAAGCAACGAAGCGCTCCGTCAAAATACTTCGCTTTCCACGGGCACGGCCTTTAATATCATAATAAAGATATTTCTTCCTTTACGTTTGCGGCAGCGGCAATGGACTGTTTTAAAATATCCAGGCCTTCCTGCAGCTGGTCGTCTGTAATGACAATGGGCATCAGAATGCGGATGACATTGCCGAAAATCCCGGCATCCAAAAGAAGCAGCCCCCGCTTGTTGGCTTCTTTCACAATCCGCTTTGTCAATGCTTTATCCGGTTCTTTTGTCGTTTTGTCTTTTACGACTTCAAATGCACACATGGCGCCAAGTCCGCGCACATCCCCGATAAAGGTAAACTCCTTCTGCCAGCTGCGGAACGTATCAAGCACATGTCTCCCGATTTTTTCCGCCCGTTCGTTTAATTTTTCAGATTCAATGATGTCCAGTACGGCAAGGGCGGCTGCGCATCCAAGCGGGCTTCCGGCATAAGTCCCGCCAAGTTCACCCGGATTTGCCGCATCCATTATGTCGCTCCGTCCGATTACCCCGCTTAACGGGACGCCTGCTGCAAGAGATTTCGAAATGGTCATCAAATCCGGCACAACATCAAAATGCTCAATGGCAAAATAGCGCCCGGTCCGACTGAATCCTGCCTGTATTTCGTCCGATACGAACAAAATGCCGTTTTCCTGGCAGAAGTCATAAACCGCTTTTACAAATTTTTTGCCTGGCACAATGAATCCGCCTTCTCCCTGTACTGGTTCCATGACCACAGCCGCAACCGTTTCAGCGGCAACATCGTTTTGAAAGAAATTCCGGAACTCTTGGATCATATAGTCTTCATATTCTTCATCGGTCAAATTGCCGGGTTTCCGGTAAGCATAAGGGTAAGGCGCCTTATAAACTTCAGAAGCGAACGGGCCGAATTCGTATTTATACGGCTTCACTTTGCTTGTCATCGACATCGTCATTAACGTTCTGCCGTGAAAGCCGCGGGTAAAGCTGATAATGGCCGGCCGCTTCGTATATTTGCGGGCAATTTTAACGGCATTTTCGACGGCTTCTGCCCCGCTGTTTAAAAGGATGACCTTTTTCTCCGCATTCCCCGGAGCGAGCGCTGCCAATTTTTCAGCCAGTTCAATATAAGGTTCATACATCATGACGTTAAAGCCGGTATGGATAAAACGTTCAAGCTGTTCTTTGACAGCTGCGACAACTTTCGGGTGGTTATGCCCGACATTCAGCGTGCCGATTGCGCCGGCAAAATCAATATACGTATTGCCGTCCACATCTGTAACAAGCGCGCCTTTTGCTTCTTTTGCAAAAACCGGAATGCCGTTGCTGACACCGCGGGGAACGGCTTTTTCCCTTCTTTCCAGCAGTTCTTTCGAAAGCGGTCCCGGCAGAGAAGAGTATACATTTGCATTTGTCATTTTAACGCTTCCTTTTTATTAGTTGATGATATGGATGTAACCGATCTGTCATTATGGTCCTTTTACAAGATTATGATATTACAAATATTGCAAAAAAACAAACGCATTTTAAGGAAAATTTATCGTTTTTTGATTTATCTTTTGGATAGCGGGTAAACAGCGAATAAAACCGCCATGATCCCTCCTGATATGCATAAGGCGGGCAATGCGATTCTTTGACAAAACCCCCTCCTGCATTTAAGATGGGGATAACGGATTTGCATTGCAAATTTGAAGGAGAGACAAAAATGGAAGTTGCCATCCCGATAGATTTTGAGCAGATGAAAGAAGTCAAAACAGAGTTGACGCGGTTTATGATGTCGTATAAATTCGCGCTCCATGAAGTGATGACAAAAATTGATATTTTAAAAGAAGAATTTCAGTACGTCCATGACTACAATCCGATTGAGCATGTAAAATCACGCCTAAAGTCACCGGAAAGTATTCTGAATAAAGCGTACCGGAAAGGCTGTGCGTTATCGCTTGATTCAATCCGTGAAAACATCCGCGATATTGCCGGCATTCGGATTACATGTTCGTTTATTTCAGACATATATGAGATCAGCAAAATGATCCAGCAACAAAAAGATGTAAAGTTAATTGAGTGCAAGGATTACATTCAAAATCCGAAACCGAACGGCTACCAAAGCCTCCATATGATCATCAAAATTCCGGTTTTCATGTCGGACAGGTCGGAAGAAGTGTATGTTGAGATTCAGATCCGGACAATCGCCATGGACTTTTGGGCAAGCCTGGAGCATAAAATATACTATAAATACGATGAGGATGTGCCGCAACATTTGAAGGAAGAACTGAAAGAAGCAGCACTGCAGGCAGCACAACTCGATGTAAAAATGGAGAATATCCAAAAAGAAATGAAGGAAGTCAAAAAACGAAACAGTGAAAACAGCGTGCACCAACTGATTGTAGATACTGAAAAGCTTCGAATCCCTGAAGATTTTTTAAAAGCGGCCTTAAATGAAACGGATGGGAAGGGATCCATTTGATCATTAATTTGAACGAAATGCCGGGATTTGTCCGGTTTGAAATGGAGAAATTAGGGGAAATGATCGCCCCGAAACTGAAAAAAGCCAACCAGTATGCATTTTGGTCCAAACCGCTGATCTTTGTGGCAGCGCTCAATTTGTTTTTGTTGCTTCTCGTGATGCCGGCGGAGGACCGCTCGATTCCGCTCCTCCTTTTCTGTGCGGTTGCTGGGGCGTTCGGCATGGCGCTGTCGCAGGAAGCGCGCGTTTTGAGAAAAGAAATTACGAAACTCAGTTTTTCCTATATGAAAAAACGGATTGAAAAAAGCAGTATTGTCCCGGACTCGGTGAAAAAACGCTATGCGGCACTAATTGAAAAAGAACCGACGAATATTTTCCTCCATTTTATCCACTTTTTGGAAGAAGAGCAAAACAGAAAAAAAGAGCTTTGGTAAAATCCGCACGGCCCGTTGATGGCGTGCGGATTCTTTGAATTTTTATGGACGGATGGGAAAATCCAACACTCCTGCGGCATTTTTACGCTCGTTTGTCTGGATGCGTGGGGATTTTTGCCCGCTCGATAGGCCGGGCGTTTCCATGCAAGTTTTTCTCGCCATGCGGCTTCTTGGTGAGAATAGCCGGAAAACGGGCGAAACCGAAACACTTTGCATGCTGCTAACAATATAGCGGGCTGCCCCTTTTTTATACATTAGCGCTTTCAAATTTTTAAAAGCACCCTAAAAAAGCTATTCTCTTTCCGGTTCGTGCCCGATTGTGATTAAGCGCGTCTCCACGTTGATGTCCAAATTCACATCGTATCCGCAGTTTGACACCTGAACGGATGCATCACGAACAGAGAAAGCAACCACCGTATCCAGTTCGCCATCCAGCACGGCAAAGGCATACTGGTCTTCCTGATTTGTGTACAAATGGTATGATTCGTGAATGACAACGGTCCATCGGTATGGCAGGAATAATGTTTTTGTGCCCATGTCTGTCTCTCCCTGAAAAAATGTAGTTATCTAAACTATATTCGTTCCCTGCCGCCAGAATTCCTGCTTTCGCTGCGGCCCATTTTGCAACATCTGCCTGTGGAAATCGGCGGCAAATTCGATTACAATAGGAATTATGCGAAAAACGCCAGAAAAGAGGGGTAGAATGGAAAAGAAATCCATTTTTGGATTGACGATAGATCAATTGACCGGCTGGATGCTTGAACACGGACAGAAAAAATTCCGCGCCCAACAAGTGTGGGAATGGTTGTACCAAAAAAGAGTGAAAAGCTTTGCAGAGATGACGAATGTCAATAAAGACTGCCTTGCGTTACTCGAAGAACATTTCCATATTCACACGTTAAAACAAGTGGTGAAACAGGAATCAAAGGACGGCACGGTAAAATTTTTGTTCCAGCTGAAGGACGGCAATTTAATTGAAACGGTTTTGATGCGCCAGCATTATGGTTTGTCGGTTTGCGTGACGACCCAGGTTGGCTGCAATATCGGCTGTTCCTTCTGTGCGAGCGGCCTGCTCCGCAAAAACCGCGATCTTGAAAGCGGGGAAATTGTCGAGCAGATTATGTACGTTCAAAAACATTTTGATGAAGCCGGAAAGGGCGAACGGGTCAGCCATGTTGTTGTCATGGGGATCGGAGAACCGTTCGATAACTTTGAGAATGTGGTGAACTTCCTTAAAATTATCAATGCGCCAAAGGGACTGGCGATCGGTGCGCGCCATATCACCGTTTCCACAAGCGGCCTTGCACCGAAAATTTATGCATTCGCAGACCTTGACCTGCAGGTGAACTTGGCTATTTCTTTGCATGCGCCGAATAATGAACTGCGGTCGCGCATTATGAAAATCAACCGCGCGTACCCGCTTGAAAAGTTAATGCCTGCCATCGATTATTATTTAGAAAAAACAAATCGCAGAATCACGTTCGAATATATTTTACTGAAAGATGTCAACGACCATAAGGAAGAAGCGCTGCAGCTTGCAAAACTGCTGCAGGACAAGCGTCATCTTGCCTATGTCAATCTCATTCCGTACAACCCTGTTAATGAGCACGGTTATCAAAGAAGCGAAAAAGAATCGATTATGACATTTTACGATACGCTCAAAAAAAATGGCATCAACTGCGTTGTGCGCCAGGAACACGGCACAGACATCGATGCTGCATGCGGCCAGCTCCGCAGTAAACAGATCAAAAAAGCAAACAGAACGGCGTAACAGCGAGCTCGCCCGTATTTTGGATTTTATCCAAAGCGGAGCGGGTTTTTTTACGTTTAAAAAAACGAACAAACAGGGTAGGTATAGGGTACAGCAATTATATGCTGAAAAAGTATTTTAACAATATATGAAGATCACAAGATAGGAAAGGAATGAGCGTAATGAGAGGAAAAGATGATGGAGACGAGGGCAGGCGTGTTTCAGTCCGTACCGAAGAAGCGGGAACAAGAAAAAAATCATTTACCAAAAAAACTTTTCTACGTCTGATTACAATTATCTCTACGTTTGGCGGTTTACTATACGGCTATGATACTGGCGTTGTCAACGGGGCACTGCCATTCATGTCAAGGGCCGATCAACTTGATTTAACGCCGTTTACACAAGGGCTTGTCACAAGTACTTTGCTTTTAGGGGCAGCATTCGGCGCCGTGTTCGGCGGAAGACTTTCTGACCGGAAAGGGCGCCGGAAAACGATCTTAAGCGTCGCTTTTATTTTCGTCATCGCCACGCTTGGCTGTTCGATGGCGCCGAATGTGGCCACTATGGTTACTTTCCGGATGATTTTGGGCCTTGCCGTTGGCGCGACATCCGTCACAGTCCCGGCCTTTTTGGCAGAATTGTCACCTGCTGAACACCGCGGACGGATCGTTACACAAAATGAACTGATGATTGTCACCGGACAATTATTTGCTTATATTTTTAATGCAATACTGGCCAACACGTTCGGGGAAGCCGGAAACATTTGGAGATACATGTTGGCAATCGCAACATTGCCGGCTGTCGTTTTATGGCTCGGCATGCTAATTGTGCCGGAAAGCCCACGCTGGCTCGCGGCAAAAGGCAAATTTGCGATCGCGCTTGATGTTTTGCGGAAAATACGCAAGGAAAAACGGGCGCAAATGGAGTTGAATGAGATCCGCCAAACGGTCGAAGAAGATGCCAAAATGAAAAAGGCAACTTTGAAAGATTTAAAACTTCCATTTGTCCGCCGCATCATTTTGATCGGTGTCGGCATCGCAATGATCCAGCAGCTGACTGGCGTGAACTCCATTATGTATTACGGGACGGAAATTTTAAAGAAATCCGGGTTTTCGACAGGCGCAGCCCTGATTGGAAATATTGCCAACGGTTTGATTTCCGTTCTTGCAACTTTTGCAGGTATTGCACTTTTGGACAGAGTCGGCAGAAGAAAAATGCTGATCACAGGGCTTGCAGGGACAAGCACCGCGTTGCTTTTGATCGGAATTTTTTCCATCACGTTAAAAAACAGTCCGGCCCTGCCGTTTATCATTTTAAGCCTGACCGTCCTGTTTCTCGCTTCCCAGCAAGGCGGCGTGTCTCCGGTAACATGGCTCATGCAGTCGGAAATTTACCCGATCCATTTAAGAGGACTTGCGATGGGGATTTCGATTTTCTGTCTATTTATGACGAATTTCCTTGTCGGTCTGTTGTTTCCGGTTTTGTTAAACGCAATCGGCCTGTCGGCAACATTCTTCATTTTTACCGGGTTTGGCATCCTCTCCATCCTGTTTGTAAAAAAATTCGTACCAGAAACGAAAGGTCGGTCGCTTGAAGAAATTGAGCAAAGTTTCCATGCGCGGAAGGAGCGTTACTTTGCACGCAGAAGAAAATCAACCTTTAACCGGAGCAACCGGCCGCAGCATTTACATCACAGCGGCATGGACCGGTAAAAAATTTTTCGAAAAGGGTCCGGCGCGGGCCCTTTTCGCTTGTCCGAACATATAATAGAATAAGAAGTTTTTCCAAAAAGATGTAAAGTTTCCTGACGCCGAACAAGACAGTGTTCGAAAATAGGTGTATAATAGAAGTGAAAAATACAGATTTTACTGACTAAAGGAGGTGTTGCGAGATGTTCAACTGGCTGAAAAGAAAAAATTCGAAAGTGGTTACACTTGTCTCCCCGATAGCCGGCAATATGATTCCGTGCAAAGATACGGGCCAGCCAGGTAAGGGCATTGCCATCCAGCCGCTTGAAGGAAGGGTGCATTCGCCCGCAGCAGGAAGAATTACGCATATTTCTCCGGAAGATAACGCCATCAGTATATTGACAGACCAGGGGCTTGAAATTACAATTCGCCTCAATACAGAAGAAGCCGCTATGGAAAGTGAAGAATTTGTGATCATGGTCAAAGAAGGCGATCACATTACCGTCGGAACTCCGCTCATGGAATTTTCCTTTCAATTGACAGATGCCAAAACAGAAAATCTTTACTCCTCTGTCTCCGTTGCCAATATGGATCAAGTCGAAAGCATGGAAGTCCCGCCGGCTCAGACAATCGGCCTCGATGACTGGGTGATGCGGGTAAAAATGAAATCAGGGAACCGTGAATAATCCTTTGTAAAGAAGGTGGCTCCCATTTTTTACCGTTTGTTAAAAGGGACATAGAAATGCCGTAAAGGCTTTTGTTCTTTACGGCATTTTTGTGTGCATTGTAGAAAAATCGTTAAAATTGCTTTTCCGTGGCTGTGGTATGGTGAAAACAGGAGGTCGATCGCCATGCCAAAAAGGGAATTAAACAACGGGCCGGTCATCCAAAAAGAAAAGGAAACCGTGTCACAAATGATTGCCATTTATTGCCGGAAAAAACACCACCGCAAGACGCTTTGCGAAGAATGCCTCGATTTACAAAATTACTGCTTAAAAAGGCTTTCCTATTGCCGCTTTGGCGAGGAAAAAAGCGCGTGTTCCAACTGCAAGGTTCATTGCTACCGGAAAGATTATCGTGAAAAAATCAGGGCGGTCATGCGTTTTTCCGGCCCGTGGATGCTTTTGTACCATCCCGTTTTTTCCATCCGGCATTTATTAAAAAAATAAGTTTGGGCGATGCATGATTTGTAAATGATTTTACATAAATGGATTTATCCGGCTGAGTATATTATGATAAAACCGTATGAAATTTTTTCATCACCAAGGAGCAGAAAAATATGTATAAATTGATTGCCATTGATATGGACGGAACGCTTTTAAACGACCAGCATGAAGTCACTCCGGAAGTCCGGGAAGCTTTACATAAAGCGAAAAAGAAAGGCGTCAAAATCGTGCTGTGCACAGGGCGGCCGATCGGGGGCGTCCGCCGCTTTCTTGAAGATTTATTGCTGAATGAAGAAGATGATTATGTCATTGCCTATAACGGCGCGCTCGTGCAAAATACGCATACGAACGGGGTTGTCGCGGAACGGTCGATTGGTTACGGCGATTTGGTGCGGCTGTACGGGCTCAGCCTCGAACTGAAAACGCCGATGCATTTTTTTGACCCGGAACATTTGTATACGCCGAACCGGGATCTCAGTCCTTATACGGTTGTGGAATCTTATTTGACGCAGATGCCGGTGCATTACCGGACGTTGGAAGAGCTGCCGCGGGATATGGTGATTCCGAAAGTGATGTTTATTGACGAGCCGGAGAAGCTGAGCCGGACGATTGAAGCGATTCCGGACTGGGTGCAGGAGAAGTACACGATGGTCAGAAGCATGCCATTTTATTATGAAATTTTGCATAAAGAGGCGAGCAAAGGCAATGCTGTGAAACTCCTTGCCGGCCATCTCGGCATTCACCGCGAGGAAGTGGTTTGTATCGGTGATAATGAAAATGACCTGACTATGATTGAATATGCCGGCTGCGGGGTGGCGATGGGCAATGCTGTCCCGAAAGTTAAGGCGATTGCCGATTTCGAAACGCGCACGAACAACGAACACGGCGTCGCATATGCAATTGAGAAGCTGGTGTTGTCGTAAAAAAGAAAGGTGCCCGCCGGCGAGGCAGGCACCTTTCTTTAAAATGGATTCGGGCCGGGCTGCTCCAGTGCTTCAGCGAGTTCACCACAATCCGGGCAACAAATATAGGTGTCATACAAATGATACCCGACATAGCCGTGCGTCAACTCCTGCATATCCCAAATCGTTTCCCATTCCATATCGAAAGTCTTGTTGCAATGCTTACAGTAAAACATCACACGCCCAAAATCTTCATGTTCTCTTTCTTGCTTCTTTTTTTCAATTGGATCAAACCCCATTCTAAAAAAGTTTTAACTGCTCGGCTTTTGGTTTTTCGTCTTTCGAGACAAAACCCAACGACTTGTAGCCGGTGATTCGCTTTGCAAACATGTTTTTTAACAACGGTACTTTTATGTCAACATAATCGTAGACCCTGATCTCCTCTTTTCCCGCATGATCACGGCTCAGCCTGCCAACATACTGCTGCAGCGTACTTTTCCAGGAGACAGGCATGGCCAAAAACAAAGTATCTAACCGCGCATCATCAAACCCTTCTCCAATAAATTTCCCAGTGGCAATAATTAACCGTTCTTCATCGTCCGGTATGGCTGAAAGATATTGGAATTGTTGCTGTTTTTCTTTTCTAGACATTTTTCCTGTCAGAACAACGATATTTTTTACAAATCCATGAAATGCTTTAGTTAGTTTTTCAATGTGGCTAACACGTTCCGTTATTATGATCGGAGAACGGCCGGCTTCGAGTTCCTGTAAAACATCCTGGAAGATCAAATCGTTTCTTTTTTTATCTTCGGCGAGTTCTTTGTATAATTTCCGGATGTCTTCAGTTTGTGAAGTAAAATCTGTTTTTCTTACAATAAATTTTTGCTTGAAGGGTTTGATTTTTGCCTGGTCTTTCGGGCTTATTTTAAATCGAATCTGTCCACACTGCATAAAAATAATTGGATGCAGCCCGTCTTTTCGGACCGGCGTTGCCGATAGCCCAAAAATATACCGTGCACGCACATTTTTTAACACCTTTTCAAAAGTAAATGCAGAAATGTGATGGCATTCATCCACAATAACCTGGCCATACTGTGTAATAACAGATTTAACCCCGCCTTTTGAAGTAAGGCTTTGAATGGTAGCAACATCAATTATATTTGTAGTTTTGTTCTGGCCGCCCCCGTATTGTCCGATCTCATTTGGTGAAAGCCCGAGAAAAATAGATAGCTTATTTATCCACTGCTGTTGAAGCTGAATTTTATCAACAATGATTAGAGTGTTGGTTTGGCGTTTAGCAATCATAGCAGCTGCCAGTACGGTTTTTCCAAATCCTGTGGGAGCAGACACTACTCCGTCGTCAAAAAGGATGATTTGTTGAAGTGCTTCTTCCTGCAATGGTGTCAATGAGCCATGAAACTGTACATTGATTGTTTCGCCCGGATACGTTTCATCTATCCACATGGACTTTAATTGTTGTTCATCCAATAGTGTTTTCAATTGTTCCTTGCATCCTCTGGGAAGGATAAGAAACTCATCATTTTCATCATAACAGGAAATGATCTGTTGGATTCCATAAGTTGATTTTCTATTTGCCTTTGCCTTATAGTATTCGGGATTATGAAAGGAAGCGAGCCGTTTTACTTTCTCTAATATTTCCTCTGGTAATTCTGTTTTCTTGAGGAAAATCCCGTTTCTGAACTGGACCGTCATCTCCTCTGGAATAGAGGATGATATTGTATTTAAAATTGATAAAATATTATTTTTCGACAGTTTGCGTACAGTTGATAAATACAGCCATTGATCAGGATAAGGGATTAGATTCCGGTCAACAAAAACGCTATTTCCTGCTTTTTTTGCCTGTAATTGCAATGGCAAAGCAATTAAGTTTCCAAAGGCGTTTTCCGCAATCATGTCTTGATTAGGAAACATCCGATCGAAGGAATGAAAGTCTTTTTCAGGATATTTTCTGTGAGCAAGAGAAAGAAGTGCTTTTCCAAGTTTTCTTGCCAAAACAGCTGGGACTTTTTCACTGAAAAACAGCCAAATATGGGCGCCGTTTCCTGAACGGGAGCGTTCTATATTTGCCGGGATATGCAATTTTGAACAAATATTTATAAATGCCTTGACATCTTCCTGCCAACTTTTTTTGTCGAAGTCGAATGCCAGAAAATAACAAGTTTGATCTTTTTGAACGGGGTATAATCCAATTGTTTTTTTACCGCTGAGATGCTCGTAAAAAACACTATCTGTTAGAGGTAGCAGTTTTCGGTGTTTGCAACCGCTGCGGGTCACGTCAGTCTTTAAACGCTGCGATTCGTACTGGCATGCAGGAGCGTAACCGGATTTTCCGCTTTCTGATTCCCATCGGACTGCATATGTATCATTTCGACCTTTAAACAAACTTTTATATAAGAATATCTTTTCATGAGGTGGAGAAAACTTTGTTAAAATTTTTCCCGGGTGGATATCTGAATGGCCATGATGCATCATATTTGCCAGCAATTGTTTTAAGTAAATGTTCTCTTTTTCTAACAGTTTTATGGACTTATCCATCTTTCATCCCCTCAATAACGAATATATTTCCATACGATATTAAATTCAACGCATCTATATTCTTAGTGTGAACAGAATGGGGCCGTCATAAACTCAGTTTCTTCCAAATAAGACAAATTTGCAAACTATGATCTGCATCACGCCATTTTTACGCCGTCTTGTTTAAAATAAAGGATATGACAAAGAAAGAGGGAATCCACATGGAAATGCCGCATTGTGCCATGGTCGGCGGCGCGAGTGATGTTGCATTGTGCGCAGGCCTCAACCAGTTGAAAAATGAGCATGGGCACTTGAATGAACGAAAACGCGCATTGTATGAAACGGCAGGGCAGTTGATAAACGGTGAACTCGAAAATAAGCGAGAAGCCCTTGACGCGCTCCGGAAAGGGACTGAATCCTTTTCCGAGCAGCTGAAACATCATGCCGAACGGGAAGAAAACGTGCTATTTACCATGATGGCCCGTTACATTGGACGCGAAAACGGGCCGATCGCCATGATGGAATACGAGCATGATGAAGCAGAAAAATATATTGAGATTTTCTTAAATGGCACGAAAATAATGGATGAAGACCAAGCCGAAGTGCTCGCTTCCTATATCGTACAAATGTATGAGTTGCTCACAAACCATTTTTTCAAAGAAGAAAACGTCCTGTTTCCAATGGCTGAAAACCTGCTATCAGCGGCCGAAAAAGACGAACTGGAAGAAAAAATCTGTACAACTGGATTACAGTGAAAATGGGCAAAAAGGGCTGTCCCCGGAACCGGGAGCAGCCCCTTTTTACTGTCATGCCCATTTTTCCTTATAATACCGCCCGACGGAATCAGCGGTAACGATTGCTGCGTACACAAGGTCAGGCGTGACTTCAAACGGCATGTTATAAATCGTTTCGCCTTCCGCACAGGAAAGTTCAGCCACTTTTCGGAGCTTTTCCTCATTCAGTTCTTTCACGCCCAAATCCCCGAGCGTGACGGGAAGTCCGACACTCAGGCAGAAGGAGACCACCTCTTCAATTTCCGCTTTCGGCGCATCTTCCAAAATCAGCTGGGCGAGGGTACCGAATGCCACTTTTTCGCCGTGGTACATATGATGGGTTTCTTCGAGCACGGTAAGCCCATTATGGATCGCATGTGCCGCAGCAAGGCCGCCGCTTTCAAAACCGATTCCGCTCAGATACGTATTCGCTTCAATGATTTTTTCCACTGCTTCCGTAACAAGATGTTTTTCCGCTGCCAGTTTTGCTTTTAAACCTTCCGAAATTTGCGTGTCATAACAAAGTTTTGCAAGCGCGATCGCCGCTTCCGTAACACGCCCGCCTGCCATCGTCGTTTTATTTGCCCGCTTAGTGGCGCGCGCTTCAAAATACGTTGCAAGCGCATCTCCCATGCCGGAAACGAGCAGGCGGGCAGGGGCAGAGGCAATCACTTTCGTATCCATAATGACAAAAGTCGGGTTCAGCGGCAGCATCAAGTATTCTTCAAACTCGCCGTTCTCTTTGTAAATAACAGACAGGGCGCTTGTCGGGGCATCGGTGGAAGCGATGGTCGGCGCGACAATCACCGGAATGTTATTGTAATACCCGACTGCTTTTGCGGTATCCAATGTTTTTCCGCCGCCGATTCCGACAACGACATCGGCTTCCTCGGATTTGCTCATTTCACAAAGCCGTTCGATTTCCGGTTTAGAACACTCACCACCGAATAATGCCATTTGATACCCCGTTTCTTTGCCGGCATAGCTTTCTTCAACCGTTTTGCCGACAAGGCCGGTGACAAAATCATCCGCAATAATAAATGCTTTTTTGCCAAGCCTTTCCGTATACGCCGAAAGCCTGGACAATTCATCGGGGCCTTGTATAAACTTGCTTGGAGAGGTAATGATTTTCGTCATAAAAATGCCTCCTCTTTTTGTGAAAAATATAACAAGCACAATTCCATCATAACTTATTTTTGCAGATAAGAAAACCTTTTCATCCTATCATCCATACTTTTTCAAAAACGTTCAATTTTCGGGGAATAACAAGTAAAATAGAGCTGTATCGACAAAATGTGACAGAAATATGATGTGTTTTGAATAAAAATGATATTTTTTGATTGAAAACGGTTGATTATGAATAACTATGTGATAAAATATCATCAGACGGAGGAATGAAGGATGTTAGCAGAAGAACGCTATCAAATCATTTTGCGGCATTTGCAAGAAAAACATATCGTAAAAGTGCAGGAGCTGGTTAACCTGCTTAATGCTTCAGAATCGACGGTCAGGCGTGATCTCCAGGACCTGGAAGCAATGAATTTGCTCAGGCGCATCCACGGCGGCGCATCGCTTTTGCAACGCAGAAGTGAAGAACCGGATATGGATACGAAAACGCTCAAAAACGTTCAACAGAAAAGAATCATCGCCCAATTAGCGGCAAAAATGATCAATGACAATGACTGCATTTACCTGGACGCCGGAACGACCACGCTTGAAATGATCCCTTATATAGAGGGAAATAATGTAATCGTTGTCACGAACGGGCTCCCGCATGTGGAAGCACTTGTCGAGAAAAAAATCAAGTCTTACCTTCTCGGCGGGATGATGAAACGGACGACAAGGGCGGTGATCGGCAGCGTTGCCATGCAGACATTAAACAGCTTCCGGTTTGACAAAGCGTTTCTTGGCGCAAACGGCGTTGACCCTGAAATGGGCTTTACCACGCCGGACCCGGAAGAAGCATTGATCAAGCGGCGGGCAAAAGAACTTTCCGAACAGTGTTATGTGCTTGCAGACAGTAGCAAATTTCAGGAAGTAGCTTTTTGCAAGATGTTTGACATTTCGGAGGCTTCTATTATCACGGATGAATTACCGGATTCCTTAAAATCTTCCATTTTAAGTAAAACAAAGGTGATATGTGAGCAAAGCGGCGCATAAAAAAGTTTTTCCTCCGCCATGATAAAAGCCCGCAGTTGAAACAAAATAACAAATGGCTGTCTCAGGCATCCGGTTTGGATGTCATGATAAGAGGTATTGTTTTTCTGTACTGGAAAAAGGAGTGAAATAAAATGAAAATAACCGATTTATTGGTCCAGGAGACCATGGTTATGGATATGCAGGCGACGAAAAAAGAAGAAGCGATTGATGAATTGATTGCAAGCCTGTCAAAAAGCGGCCGCATCAATGACCCGGTTCTTTTTAAAGAAATGATTTTAAAACGCGAGCAGGAGTCGAGTACAGGAATCGGCGACGGAATCGCAATGCCGCACGCAAAAACAAAAGCGGTCAATAAAGCAACTGTCGTATTCGGGCGCAGTAAAAAAGGCGTTGATTACGAGGCGCTGGATGGCCAGCCGTCATACTTATTCTTTATGATCGCAGCGCCTGAAGACGCAGCAGATACGCATTTGCAAACGTTGGCGGCATTGTCGAGGCTTTTGATTGACCAGGAGTTTGTACAGCAATTAAAACAAGCCGAAACGCCGGCTGAAGTGTCGAGGCTGTTTGATGAAAAACAAGCGGAAAAGGAAGGAAAAGAAGCAGCGGAAACGGGTGCCGGCAATGGTTCGGATGACAAATTGATCGTTGCTGTTACCGCCTGTCCGACCGGGATCGCCCATACGTATATGGCAGAAGATTCGTTGAAGAAAAAAGCGGAAGAAATGGGCATTCCGATCCGGGTGGAGACAAACGGCTCGGAAGGTGTTAAACACGAACTGACAAAAGATGAAATCAACCGCGCTGTCGGGGTCATTGTCGCAGCCGATAAGAAAGTTGAAATGGCGCGTTTTGACGGCAAACGCGTGCTGCAAACGCCTGTCAGCGATGCCATCCGCCAGCCGGAAGATTTGATCAACCGGGTACTGGAACAGCATGCGCCTGTTTACCATGCAGACAGCACGGAGCGCACTAATGACGATGAGCCGGCGGAGAAAAAGTCGGTATGGGGAACCATTTACAAAGATTTGATGAATGGGATTTCGCACATGCTGCCATTCGTTGTCGGCGGCGGGATTTTGCTTGCAATTTCGTTCCTGATTGAAAGAACAGCTGGTGAACATAACACGATTTTTAAAATGCTGAGTGCGATTGCAGGCGGCGATACAGGGGCATTCCACTTCTTGATTGCGATTCTTGCCGGGTTTATCGCATCGAGCATTGGTGACCGCCCAGCACTCATGCCTGGTATGGTCGGCGGCTATCTTGCGTCTAGCTCGAATGCCGGTTTCCTCGGTGGTCTCGCAGCTGGTTTCCTTGCTGGGTATATTATCGTCTTTTTGAAAAAAGTATTTGCAGGGCTGCCACAGGCGCTGAATGGATTAAAGCCGATTTTGATTTTCCCGGTTTTAGGCCTCCTGATTACCGGCGGATTGATGTACTATATTTTTGACCCGATTTTCAAATGGATTAACACCGGTTTAATCGGTGGTTTGAATAACCTTGGCACGGGCAATGCCGTTCTGCTTGGTATTGTTCTGGGCGGCATGATGGCGATCGATATGGGCGGCCCGTTCAACAAAGCTGCTTACACGTTTGCGATCGGGGTATTTACTTCGAGCGGCAACACGAACGGCCTGATGATGGCTGCCGTAATGGCCGGTGGGATGGTTCCACCGCTTGCGATTGCGCTTGCCACCACGTTTTTCAGAAATAAATTTACGGATCAGGAAAAAGAAGCAGGCATTACAAACTATGTGCTCGGGCTGTCCTTTATTACGGAAGGAGCGATCCCGTTTGCGGCATCCGATCCGCTCCGTGTCCTTGGTTCAAGTATTGTTGGTTCGGCGATAGCCGGCGGGCTGACGCAATTCTGGCATATTAACATACCGGCTCCGCACGGCGGGATTTTCGTTGTATTCCTTGCCAACCATGCGATCTTGTTCCTTGTCTCCATTATTATTGGTGCCATTGTTTCCGGCCTGATTCTCGGGTTATGGAAACGGCCTGTTGCACAGAAAAACAGTTAATGCAGTGAAAGATATTTTGGATATAAAGTTAATGGGAAAGCGAAAAAAGACCGGTATTGCTGACCGGTCTTTTTTCAATTTCCGACATTTTTTAACAGGTCCAGCCAAACCGCTTGTACTGGTGCCGACTTCTGTTGCGAAAACAGGTTCGCCCAGTGTTTGCCCATTTTCCAATTCAGCAGGTAAAAGATTGAAGCAACGGACGGTCCGCGTTAACATAAAATCATCAAGATATTGCCATCTTCGCCAAAAAATTTCGGTACAGCTCGTTTTTTTACACGCTTTTTACGGATATTTGGGTATAGTTGTATTAGTGGATTTAAGACATAAGACAAAGAGAATAAGGGGAAAATATTCCATATGAACATGTTTCTGATTTTATTGATCTTACTTTTGCTTGTTGGCATCTCCGACATTTTAAATCATTTTATCCCATTTATTCCGGTGCCGCTTATTCAAATTGCCCTCGGCCTTGCGTTTGCAGCCGTGCCGGTTGGGGCGCATGTCCCGCTTGAACCGGAATTGTTTTTCGTGTTATTTATCGCACCACTATTGTTTCATGATGGAAGAAACGTATCCCGCGAAGCAATGTGGAGGCTGCGGAATCCGATTTTGCTGCTTGCGCTCGGGCTTGTTTTTGTGACGGTGTTTGCAGTCGGGTATATTACCCATCTGATGATTCCCTCACTCCCGCTTGCAGCAGCATTTGCCCTGGCCGCCATTCTATCCCCGACCGATGTTGTAGCGGTCAGCGCCATTTCCGAACGGGTTAAAATTTCGCGCGTGATCATGAACCTGCTGCAGGGAGAAGGGCTGTTAAATGATGCATCCAGCCTTGTTGCATTTAAATTTGCGATTGCGGCAGCGGTCACCGGGTCGTTTTCGCTAGCTGAAGCCAGTGGCAGTTTTTTGCTCATCTCGCTCGGCGGCTTTTTAGGCGGGGCATTGCTGGCATTTTTCATTATCCGCTTCAGAGTGCTGATTCGCCGCCTCGGGATGGAAGATGTCACGGTCCATATGCTCATCCAAATTTTAACTCCGTTTTTCATTTACCTTATTGCGGAACATTTTCATTTATCCGGCATTTTAGCGGTTGTCGCCGGCGGAATGGTCCATGCTGTTGAGCGTGAACGGGAACAGTCGCCGAACTTTTCCTACCAGATCGTTTCGCGCAGCACGTGGACGGTTTTAGCCTATATTTTAAACGGCCTTGTCTTCGTCCTTTTGGGCCAGCAAATGCCGGCAGTACTCGGCGAAATTTGGACAAGCCCGGCTTTTAATAACGGCACGGTGATTTTGTATATCATTGTGGTCACGGCGGCCCTTTTGCTGCTCCGATTTCTCTGGGTGTACGCCGTGTGGTGGGCCGGATGGAAATCAAAAAAACAGCGCCTTGCAAAGCCTTCCCTAAAGCATACGGCGATTACTACGATATCCGGCGTCCGGGGGGCGGTCACGCTGGCCGGCGCATTCTCTATTCCGTACACCATTGCAAGCGGAGCGCCTTTTCCAGAACGTTCTTTGCTGATTTTTATTGCGGCCGGTGTCATCCTGCTGACGCTTGTGATCGCAAGTGTGTTCCTGCCACTTTTGGCGAGACGGGCAGGAAATGAGACAGACCGTTCAGAGCGGAGAGCGGAAAAAAATGCTTCAATCTTTATCAGGGAAGCGGCAATCCAGTCTGTGCGCGAGGAAGTGAATGACGAGAACCGGGAAGCGGCAGCGGCTGTGATTGACAACTATCAAAATATGCTGCATCAATTGAAAGCGGAAGAAAGTGAAATAGATTCACTTGAATTCAAACGGATTGAAACGGAGACCAGGATGAAGGCGCTGGAGGCGGAAACGGAATATATTAATGCTTTGATGAAATCAAAACGCATTGACCAGGAGATGGCTTTTTTGTTCCTTGAATATATTCACCGGATGGAAATTGCCGTTACCGATAAAATGAAGTTCAGGTTTTTGAATTTATGGACCCTTTTCCGGAAAGGCGCTACCAGGTTTCTTTTCCTCTTTTACCCGAATAAGGAAAAACGCCGCAAACAGCGGATTAACCGCTATGCGAAAATCAGACAAATTAAAATTGAAATGGCGGAAGCAGCGATCCGGGCCATTAAATCTGGGATGACAGAGGAAAACAGGGAAATTTCGTTTCTTGTCATTAGCGAATACCGGAAGTTTATCAGGATTTTGAACAAGCCGAAAAATATGGAGGCATCTCTGAAGTATACCAAGATGGAAAGGGAGCTGCAGGAAAAGGCTTTTCAGGCCGAACGAAACGCTGTACAGGCGCTGTTTGAACGGGGGAAAATTTCAAGGGAGACGGCCCGCAAACTCCGCAGGCAAATCAATATCCGGGAAGTGTATTGGATGGAAGAACATCAACTCCATGCATGATATAATCATCTTAGAAGCCTGTGCCGGAACGATTGCGGCATCCGGGAGCCTTTCAGGACTGACCTTTGTGCCGCTTTTTCCGCACACGGGCTGGTATAAAATGGCGTAATCTGGCCGCTTCTATTGTTACCCCGGCGTCATTTTGTATAGTGAACATGATCCGGGATTGAAAGCCTCGTTGTATTTTCCGTATTTCAAAAAAAGATGAATCGGGGTGCCTGCAATGTATTTAACCATTCAGGAAACAGCGGAATATCTGTCTTTGCCGGAACCGGTGATTGAAAAATTGATCTTGCAAAGACGCATACGCGCCGTGCATGATGGAGAACAGTATTTGATTAACCGGGATCAGTTTGATATCTATTTGCAACAGCTCGAAAAATACAGGCAACTTGTGGAAGAATGGCTGAATGAACCGCTTCCTGAAGATCCGGACATCAAAGACGAGGACTAAACGGATATTGGAGGATTTGGAATGTTTGATAAGGTAAAAGGAAAGCTGATTGTGTCATGCCAGGCGCTGGAGGATGAACCTTTGCACAGTCCGTTCATCATGTCGAAAATGGCGCTCGCAGCAAAAGAAGGCGGAGCGGCCGGCATTCGGGCAAACAGCGCTGAAGATATCCGGGCCATCAAAGCGGAAACAGGGCTGCCTGTTATCGGCATTGTCAAAAGGGATTATGAAGGTTCGGAAGTGTATATTACTCCAACAAAAAAAGAAATTGACGAACTGCTTGCCGTAAAACCGGATATGATCGCGCTTGACGCGACCGGCCGGAAACGCCCGGGCGGCGAAACGCTTTCCGGTTTAATCGGATATATCCATGAAGCCGGTCTCCCGGTGATGGCCGATATTTCCACAGAGGAAGAAGGATTGCAGGCAGCAAGGCTCGGTGCGGATTGCGTTTCCACGACGCTTTCCGGCTACACCTCCTATTCTCCGAAACAGGGAGAGCCCGATTTTGCGTTGCTCAAGAAGCTTGTGGACGCTTTAACGATTCCCGTTTTTGCAGAAGGGCATTTTGATACGCCGGCTGAAGTGAAAAAAGCGCTCGAATTCGGGGCGTTTGCAGTTGTGGTGGGTTCAGCCATTACAAGGCCGCAGCTGATTACAAAAAAATTCGCAGAGGCGATGAGGTCATAAAAAGCTTAATGAAAATGCTGGGTAAGCAGCAGAAGCGGCTTCTATAAGGAATGTAAACCGATACAGGAAGATATGGCTCTCATACGAAAGGTGAAGTGAAAAATGGAAGATTCATCTATATCAAAGCGGAAAGCGGAACATATCCGCGTTGTGCTTGAGGAAAATGTTGCCGGGAAAGACACCACAACCGGCTTTGAAAAATATCGTTTTGAGCATCAGGCGCTGCCTGAACTAGATTTTGAAGAAATCTCGACGGAAACGACTTTTCTCGGTAAGCCGTTGAAAGCCCCGTTTTTGATCAGCTCCATGACCGGTGGCACTGCTCAGGCCCGCACCATTAACCGGAACCTGGCGCAGGCGGCGGAGAAAAGAGGCTGGGCGTTTGCGTTAGGGTCAACACGGGCTGCGTTGGAAAGCCCGGAACAGGCGTATACGTTTCAAGTGCGGGATGTCGCGCCGCATATTCCGGTTTTGGCCAACCTCGGTGCCGTCCAGTTGAATTATGGCTACGGAATTGACGAGTGCCGCCGGATCGTGGAACTGACCGGGGCGGATGCTTTAATCCTGCATTTCAACTCCTTACAGGAAGTCTTTCAAAAAGGCGGCAATACGAATTTTAAAGATCTGCTTGTGAAAATTGAAGACCTTTGCAGCCGCCTGGAAGTTCCGGTCGGCTGCAAGGAAGTCGGGTGGGGCATCAACGGCCGCCTTGCCGAAAAGCTTTATTCCGTTGGCGTTTCTTTTGTTGATGTTGCCGGCTCAGGTGGGACATCGTGGAGCCAGGTGGAAAAATATTTAACGTCCGATCCGTTGAAAAAAGCGGCAGCAGAGGCATTTTCCGGCTGGGGAAACCCGACGGCGGAGTGCATCACCCAAGCCCGCAACCTTGGCCTTCAAGGTACTTTGGTCGCAAGCGGCGGCTTGAAAAACGGAGTGGATGCCGCTAAAGCTATCGCCCTCGGAGCCGACTTGGCGGGATTCGGAAGAAAGCTGTTGCATGATGCCGTCCATTCAGTGGATGCACTGCTTTCTACTTATGAACAAACAGAGCTTGAGCTGAAGATTGCAATGTTCGGAATCGGGGCAAAAGACTTGTCCGCTTTGAAACAAACGCCGCTTTTGAAAAAAATGTAAATTGTGGCCTGGTTTGGACGCGTGCCGGTTTGGATTGATAAGCTTGACGAAACAAATAGATGGACTGGAAAAATCTATCAAGACCACCCCGCTGCTTAGAAATTTGAAGCCGGCTGGCCCGGAAGTTTCGGGCGGATGAATGGGCTGAAAATATTTGTTTAGAAATTCTAACCGTTTTCGTCAAGTGTAAACGCCGGTTATTTAAGCCGGGGGTCGCGGTGAAATGATCATAAAAATATTTGTTTGGAAATTCTAATCGATTTTGACAAATGTATGCGCCGGCTGGAGACGAGAATTCACCCGGGTAAAATGGCCATAAAAATAATTTGATTAGAAATTTTACCTGTCTTTTCCAGGTGAAAACGCCAGATATTTTAGACCTGTGGAGACATGAGTATAAAAAACACGGTCCGGAAATTTTACCGCGGTGAAATGATCATAAAATTATTTGTTTGGAAACTCGAACCAGCTTTGTAGATGTAAACGCCGGATATTTTAAGCTGGCGGGAGACGAGAATTTCACCCGCGTTTGGAAATTTTAACCGTCTTTGGCAGATGTAAACGTTGTATGTTTTAGACCTGTGGAGACACGAGTATAAATGTCCCGGCCAGGAATGTGAACCGGCTGCATAAAAAACCCCGGCTCCCGTTTTGGGGAGGCCGGGATTTTTTATTTTTTCGCGCCTGCAAAGTTTGACAGTTGGTCCATCAGTTTGCTGCGTGATCTTTTATTCCGCAACAAGTAGGCAGCACCTAAAGCGACTGCTGTCATGGCCATTGATTTTTTCATGATCCACCACATCCCTTCTTTTTTCGTATGTTTGTACTTTTCCCCTTGCATGCGGAATTAAACAGTTTAAAGCCAAAATGAAAAAGCAAACCCGCAAAAGGTTTGCTTTAATATGAACCGGTTAATGGGCAGGACGTGGTTTATGGGCCCGGTTTTGGAAATAATTTTTTATTGCCGGGATGGCGATACGGTCAAGTCCCCAGTAGTAAGATGCACTGCCTGTAAACAGCAGAATGATGGCGACGGTGTAAAGGACCGGGTTGGTGCTCGTTGTGCCGGCAAGCATAAAGTTCAGGTTCATAAACGCGCCTGCAATTAAAGCCGGGATGGTTGCCAGCCCGACGATCAGGCCGAGGCCAACCAGTACTTCCCCATAAGGGATCAGCACATTAAAAACATGGACATTCGGTATTGCAAAATGGGTGAGGAACGCTGCGTACCAGCCTTGAACTTCGGCATTTTCGCCAGCCGTTTTTGCCAGTGCCCCCTTTAAAAATCCAGCAGCATCAAACCCACCCGTCAATTTATGCAAACCTGCTTCAAGCCATTGAATGCCGAGCCAAATGCGGATGATTGCCCAGATAATGCTGACTTTGGAATCATGATACCATTTCATTTTTAACATCTCCCTTAGGATAAATGATGATAACATGTGAATTTCTTCACATATCTTATATTTTTAGAATACAGCGTTTGCAACGGAATTACAATGGATTCCGGACAGTTGTCAAGAATTTGTGATATATTTCACATTTGTGAACAAAACATTAAAAAAGCGGCAAGCCATGCTTACCGCTTTGATTCGTTTCCTTCCCTTTCCATTCGCAAACCGCTTACCCAAGGTCCGTTGCCGTTTTGATCATGCTCCGGTTCCTTATTTTACCGGATTTCCGAAACTTCCCTCGAAAACCGATTCTTTCACAGGCCTGCGTGCAGAAGGCGTCTCTCTTTCCTGCAGGGAAGCAGGCAGTGCCTCTTTTTCACCGCGGTACCCAATGGCAATAAGGGCGTCAATTGCATAATCAGCCGGGATGTTCAATACTTCACGTGCTTTTTCAAAATCAAAGCCTGTCATCGGATGCGTAGCGAGCCCTTTTCTGACGGCTTCAAGGGAAAGATATCCCCATGCTGCGCCCGCATCAAAAGCATGTGAACCGATCGGGCCGGTTTCACTTTCCGTTTTCGAGAGAATGAGCGCAAAGGCGGGAACGTTCTTGCACCAGATCCGGTTGTACTCCCCAAGAAAAGACAGAACTTTTTCCCTGTCTTCCTGTGTACGGGCGAGAATAAAGCGCCAGGGCTGGTGGTTATAAGCGGACGGCGCCCAGCGCGCTGCTTCAAACAAGCTCAAAAGCACCTCTTCCGGTACTTCTTTTTCCAAAAAAGAACGCGGTGACCATCTCTCCAAATAGACGGGATCGATATCATATTGCGCTTCCCGCGGCGATAATGTTTTTACCATGGGGACTCCTCCTTATTGATGTCGTATCTTTTTTATATTAAAATAATTCAATCCGAACTACAAACGATTTAACTTGGGCGAAAAATGTATTTATGTGCCTGTTATTGTATAATGGTACTCAGGAGAAAATACGAACAGGATGATCTGAATTGGTTGAGCTTTTGCTTTTTGAAGAAGATGTTGAAGATATGTATTCCCCCGCTATTTTCCGCAGAGGAATGAGGTATTACCTTGAAGGACGGGTAAAAAAATTGATACCTGATTCTACTATGGAATTTACCTGGACGGCAATCGTAAAAGGATCCAAAACCTATTACGTCACCGTTCGGTATGACGAAGAATTCGGGGGATTTGCAAACGAATGCACGTGCCCGGCATTTGCACAATACGGCGAGTGCAAGCATGAAGTGGCGGCCATGCTTGCGATTGCAAATAGGGAGGAAGAGGTGGCGGAACCGGATATTGGCGATGTTCCGGAGATGCACCAGAATATGAAAACTTTACAATTGATGAATATTTTTTCCGGCCTTCAGCAAAGCATGATGGAAACCAAACACCATGCCGCGAGAAAGCCGCTTCGTCTTGAATATTTTTTAAAAGCTACGAACATTTCCGGCTTTGGCTCTGACCACTTTTTAACCATTGAATTTAAAATTGGGCCTGGCCGGACATATGTGGTGCGCAACATAAAAGAATTCCTTGGCCATGTCAGCCACGGGAACCCGCATGAATTTACGAAAAACTTCACTTATGATCCGGATGAATATGAGTTTGAAAAAGAAGATCATGAAATTGTGGAGATGCTGCTTTTTATGCTTTCCACCCAGCAACTGTACGAGGCTTCTATCGATAATTGGTACAGATATACATTTGAGCGGGAACTGGTTATTCCTCCGTTTATCGCAAGGCCGCTCATAGAAAAGCTGGCAAACCGCAAGTGCAAATTTGAATATGGGCGTTATGCCTCAGACTCGATTACGGTGCAACCGGGAGAAGAACTGCCGCTTTCTTTCCGGCTTGACGGCAACAGACAGGGCGGCCCGGGCTTTTCACTGCAGCTGAAGAGCTTAAGGGACCTGCTTTTGTTTGAACAATACGGGCTTGCATTTTACAAAGGGGTTTTTTATGAAACGCCCGATGAGCAACTTGTTCTCTTAAAGGCGCTCGAAGATTTTAACAAAAACAGCGGCGATGAAGTAGAGATCCGGCAAGAGCAGATAAGCCCGTTCCTTTCCAATGTGCTGCCAGGCCTGAAGCGGATCGGAAAAGTAAAGCTTACAAATGAAATCAAAGGGAAAATCGTCCAGCCAAAACTGCAAACGAAAATTTTCATGGACAACGAAGACGAAAAAATTACGCTCCGGATTGAACATCATTACGGCTCCCGTGTCATTGATCCGTTTACGGACGAAGAGACCGCCGATGATGATAAAATTTTGCTGCGCGATGTGGAAAAAGAACAGAAAATCATGACGATGATTGAACAGTCCCCGCTCAAATATAACGGCAAACAGCTGTATTTGGAAGACGATGAAGAAGCGCTGTACGAATTTATTTTTACTATTCTACCGCAGCTTGAAGAAGAAGCGGAAGTGTATATTGCAGGCGGCATAAAATCGTATTTTCAGACAAGCCGCTACACGCCGGTTACATCGGTGGATATGGATACGAGCGGAAGTTTTCTGGAAGTCAATTTTGACATGGACGGCATTGATGAAGAAGAAATCCGCAATGTGCTCCGGTCCGTGATCGAGAAAAAACGGTATTACCGGCTGCCGGACGGGGCTTTTGTCTCCCTTGAAAGCGATGCATTCGAACATATCGGGCAGCTTCTCGAAGAACTGCATGTCCCGAAGAAAGAGCTTGAAGACAACCGCCTGAAAGTCCCGGTTTACCGCGGGCTCCAGGTGGAAGAGCTGATGAAAACGCGTGATAAATACGCCGTTAAATTCGGCAAAGCGTTCCGGAAGCTCGTCCAGCAGCTGAAAAATCCGGAAGATACGGATTTTGAACTGCCAAAAGGGCTTCAGGCGAAGATGCGTGATTATCAGGTGACCGGGTTCCAATGGTTCAAGTCGCTCGCCTTTTACCGTCTTGGCGGGATTCTGGCTGATGACATGGGGCTTGGGAAAACATTGCAGAGCATCTCTTACATGTTATCGGAAAAAGAAGCAAATTCGGATATTAAGCCGTTCTTGGTTGTAGCGCCGGCATCCTTGATCTACAACTGGAAAAGCGAGATTGAAAAATTTGCACCGGGGCTGTCGTCAATGGTTATTGCCGGCACCCCTTCCGAGCGGAAAGCCTTTTTTGAAGCGGGCGAGCTGCCGGATGTGCTGATCACCTCGTACCCGACGCTGCGCCAGGATATCGGGGAGTATGAAAAAATTGAATTCGATACCCTCATTTTGGATGAGGCCCAGGCGATTAAAAACTATGCGACAAAAACAGCCGCCGCCGTCCGGAATGTGCAGGCGGGGAGAAGATTTGCGTTAAGCGGCACGCCGATTGAAAATTCCATTGATGAATTATGGTCGATTTTTCAGGCGGTTCTCCCGGGCTTTTTCCCGCCGCTATCCGAATTCCGGAAAATGGAGCAGGAAAAAATTTCGCGGATGGTGCGGCCGTTCATTCTGCGGCGCGTCAAAAAAGATGTGTTGAAAGAGCTGCCGGATAAAATCGAAACGAATCAATTGTCCGAGCTGACGAAACCGCAAAAAGAACTTTATTTGGCGTATTTGGACAGAATCCGGCATGAAACCGCCCAAACATTGGCTGAAGGGGATTTTAACCGGAACCGGATTAAGATTCTCGCGGGTCTTACCCGTCTGCGGCAATTGTGCTGCCATCCGGCCCTGTTTGTGGAGAATTACCGGGGCGAGTCCGGAAAACTCGAGCAGCTCGTTGAACTGGCGCATACAGCGATTGAAAACGGGAAGCGGCTGCTCATTTTCTCGCAGTTTTCGAGCATGCTCCAGCTGATCCGGACACGGCTTTCCGACGAGGGCATCGATTCCTTTTATCTTGACGGCCAGACACCGTCACGCGAACGGGTCGAAATGGCAGACCGGTTTAACAGCGGCGAGAAAAATGTCTTTCTGATTTCGCTCAAGGCGGGCGGCACCGGCTTGAACCTGACCGGCGCCGATACCGTTGTGCTGTATGATTTGTGGTGGAATCCGGCTGTTGAAGAACAGGCAGCCGGCCGCGCCCACCGCATCGGCCAGAAAAACGTCGTCCAGGTCATCCGCCTGATCGCCCGCGGCACCATCGAGGAAAAAATATACGAACTCCAGCAGAAAAAGAAAGAACTGATCGAAAAAGTCATCCAGCCGGGCGAAACCATGCTGAACAGCCTGAATGAAGAGGAAATTAAAGAATTGCTGGGCATGTAAAGGGAATGTGGAGGCATTTGCATTTACGGCCGGGTGGCGATTGGCATAAGGAGGCTTTGAACGTTCAAGGATCGGCGTTTCTAAAAATCCAAGCAGCTGGCCCGGGATTGAAGCTCCGGCACTTTCTGCAAGGATGTTTCACGGCCCTCCCGATTGCGCAGCTTTTCCTGTTTTGAAACAAGGGATGGCCGGGGGTGTGAAAGAGATATGTAAGGAAAGCCCCCGCAGCTAGTTGGCTGCGGGGGTTTTATACCTAGGTACTGTATCGTTTTTGGGAAGTTGGGAAAAAGAAAGGGTGTCAAAAAAAATTAAAACTTTTTAAATTGAAGTCTATTGAAATTAGAAAATAAAGGAAGTATACTTACTTTACCTATAGTGTTCTTTTAATATTCAACCTTCAAAATTTATTAAAATGGAGATGTTACTTTACCCACCAAAACACTTAAGATCGTGATAGGTTCAGGTTTAAAAGAGGAGAAGGCCATATGAAACTAATCGTTACTTTTTCTGCAAATGATAACGCTTTAAAATTACCATTAAATTACCAGCAAATGCTGCAAGGATTTATCTATCGAAACTTATTGGATCCGGATTTTTCCAGGTTTCTCCATAACCACGGTTTTTTAAATGGGAAACGAATTTTTAAGCTTTTTGTATTCAGCCAGCTGTTTGGCAAGTATTCTTTATTGAAGGAAACAAAAGAAATTGTGTTTAAAGGCCCGGTTACCTGGCATGTAGGATCTGTTGTTCCAGAATTTATAAAGGGTTTTGGCCGGAGTTTGCTTACATCCGGACACCTTGAACTTAACGGGCAAGAAATGAAAGTGGAGGAAGTAACGTACCGGCAAGATACCCCGGAAAGTGAAAAATGCAGGATACGAATGCTCTCGCCAATTACGGTTTACAGTACATACCAGAATCAAAATGGGAAAAAAATCACTCAATATTTTGATCCGAAAGATCCTGCTTTCACATATCTGGTCGAAGAAAATATAAAAAAGAAATATGCGGCATTTTACCAAAAAGATACGCAGGATTTATTTTTTAAAATTCAGCCTGTCCGTGTAACAGAAAAAGATAAACGTATTACTCGTTATAAAGGCTTTATTATCAATGGTTGGGGCGGCATATACGTTATTGAAGGGTCACCCAATCTACTGTCGTTTGCTGAATCAACCGGTTTGGGGAGCAAAAATTCTCAAGGCTTTGGGATGTTCGAAGTGATTCATCAACAACTTTAAAGGGGGTGGTTCATCAGCATTACGGCATCTTATTTTTCCGGAGGTGAAAAAATGCTAGCAGAATCAATTATCCGGATCGGGCGGCCCATTGCGAACAGTCCAGATCTTCCGGTAAAAGAACGGATTCGATGGCTGACGGATGTTGAAAGTGAAAACTGCAAGAATTTTTTTCAAAATGTATTGATTGTGGAATTAGGCAATGTCGGGGACGCGCTCAGTTATGTGACAGTAGGGAAAGCGGGAGAAGGGAAGAAATCTTTTATTGTTGACGCAAACCAAAGCACTTCTTTCCCAATTCTCTACCCGAATGGAGGAAACCCGCTTAAAGCCCAAGGCGTTTATCCGGTACCGTGTTATCTTATGTACGAACCACATATGAAGGCGATGGCAGAGAAAGAGCAGTTCTATCAGGCACTTCTTCCCAGATTAAAAAAAACAGTCGGCTATATGAAATTAGGAATCGAAGAAATTGAAGCTGTTGCTGGCAGGGTTTCAGAAATTTTAGAAGCCCATCATACGGATTTTTTAACAGAAGAAAAGCAGCTTGGAATTCTGATGATTTATGACGAGAGACTGCCGGTTTATCTGAAATTATCTGGAAAATCGGACAATCCGGATGAATTATGGATCCGTGAGAGCAGGCTGGAACCGGGAAAACAATTATATTTGAACGGCCGGGAAGCGTTACAAGGGATTATTGATGCAAAGTTCGATGAAGCAAGCACGCTTGGAAAAGAACATAACGCGGTTTCCACCTTCACAAACCAAAAAACAGAAGAAGTGGTATCGGTTTATAACAAATCGTGGCTCTGGTTATCACCGACATGGGAGATGCCAAAGTCGATTTACTGGGGCAAAGATGAATGGACAAAGGGAATTAAGGTTGATAAAAAAAGCTATGAATCTTACCTGTATGGTACCCAGTTCTTAAAAAAGATCCAGGTTCCTTTATCAAATACAGTTTTAAAAGAAATGTTTTCACCCATTTCGAGCGTTGAAGCGAAAAAGCATATGCGCGCGGGAAGCTTTGAACAGATTTTTGGCATACCAATGGTGCTGCCGCTGCTGGATGAAGACTCGGAACAGTACTACCAAAAGTTTTTGCGCATATTGCGGACGAATCAGGATTTAAAAGAAGAAGATTTGCATCTGGAACTTCTCGCTGGCATGAAGCAGAGTATTGTTCCACGCAGCAGTGATCAGTACCGGCTGACGATTTTATATTACTCGGGCGATTTGTCACGCGGGAGCATGCATATCCGCGCAGTCATTGAAGATGTCATCCCGAGTGTGGCTTACGAAGTCCAAAATATTATTAAACAACTGCGGCGCAGACATCTCGGGCAAATACAAGCAGTATTTGAATTGGAACAACGGCCGTTTTTCCGGGTGGAATCATTGCCGTCAATTCTTGCCAACGCTTACGGCCCGGGTTATGTGTGGAGCACGATGCAGGCTGTATTGCACCGGGAACCGCTGACGCTGGAGCGGGCTGTTTCTGCAACAGCAAAGCGGCTGAATGAACTGGCAAATAAAGAATCTTATTGGGAAATGAAGCAGGAACTTGTTTTCTTCTACAGTTTTGTCTTCTTTTTAAACCGTTACAATGAGAAAATTTTAGCGAAAGGAAAGGATGTGAAAGAATTGGCGGACTGGAAAGCTATGATTGAAAAGTACCATGCCGGTTCGGTCGAACTTGAAGATTTGCACAATGCCGAGACGCTCGGTTTTGTATCGGGACTGCTTTTGAAACAATTTTCAAATTCTTATTATAAGAAAACCGGCAAGGATTACGTAAAACACCGTGTCATGAAATTCGGCAGCAAACTTACACCGGAAATGATTTGGAAATACGGCACACTCCGTTGTGAAGAACTGGCGCAACAATGGGATCTTAATATTTCCAAAAATTTTCATGCAGTATTGGCCCAAGTCCTGCTTGGATTTATTGAAGCAGATAAAGAGAATCTATTAATCTCACAAAAAGATGCTTTTATGACAGCGTTTTGGTCGGGCTATTTAAGCTATAAATCCAATAAAAAACAAGAGGGGGAAGAAATCAATGCCGGTGCGTAATGGAGAATTATTGTTTATTAAGTCAGTAAAGGACGGAATACCAAACCGGGATCCGTTAAACGACAGTGATGCAAGGCGGATTTTCCCGGAAGAAGACGGGCGGATTTCATTAAGTGATGTGAGCATTAAACGGGACGTTCGCGATTTTGTGATAGACTACCAGGCTGACGGAGGGTCACAGCAGAAGAATTACATATTCGTCCAGGAGAAATTTAATGAAAAAGGCAAGCTTCTGGGCAGAGGAAGCCTCGCAGAAGGAATTGCCAAAGCAGTCGGAAAAGAAAAAGAGAGCAAAACGGATATGAAAAGTGTGCTGTTGGAACATAGTTTTGATGTCCGTACATTTGGCGTCGTTTATTCGGTTAAGCCAAAATTCAACTTAACCGGGCCGGTGCAGTTCGGATGGGCACATTCCATGCATCCTGTGGACAGCCAGTATGTACAGGGAACGGTTGTCATGCCGAGTACTGACTCCAAAGGCGATGAGGAAGGAAAAACACAAGGGACGATTTGGACAAGCTATACTGTCCCGTTTGCTGTTTTTGCGATGCCCGGGATCATCAATGCAAAAAATGCCGAGCATTCACAAATGACAGAAGAAGACCAGGAATTATTGCTCCGCGCACTCTGGCAGGGCACACAACACCGCCAAGCACGCGGCAGGGGGCAGCAGCAGCCTTTACTGCTGGCCCACATCGAGTATAAGGATCCATTCTACCGGATCGGTTATCTGGAAGACCTGGTGTCCTTAAAACCTGGTGAAGAAACATGGCGGAATGAAGGCCGCCGTCCGTCTTCACTAAAAGATATTACGCTTGATTTAACTGAACTTCTAAAAACAATCGAAGAACAGCAGGATAAAATTGCCCGCTGCCGGATATGGCTGCACCCTTCCGCCCAAATAGAAGGAGAAATTTCGAAATATCAGAGCCCATTATGGTAAGGAAGGGATATTATGGAAGCTGTCGTTTTTGATTTGAAGTCAGATCTAGCCCATTTCCGGCGTCCGGATACGACATCGACCCAGCTCACATATCCCTTTATTTCACCGACTGCTGTGAAGGGGATTGCCGGAGCCATTCTTGGTATTGAAGACTTTACAACGCGCGACAAAATCGGTATTCAACTCTTGCACCCTGTCAAAACAGTCTCGCAGCAAATGTCCATGCTTGGCAAGGATTCCGGCAGCACGTTTAACCGCCCGACAACGGTTGAACTGGTTGTAAAACCTTTTTATCGTATCTATTATGCCGGTGATGAATATGTACGGGATCTGTACCGGTTCCTTTCTAAAGGAAGGGCGGTTTATCCGACTTATTTAGGGTCTGCCTATGCCTTAACAAAACCCGTATTGCAGGCATATTACGAACAGGTGGAACCCTTGCGTGAATGGAGTGAGCCTTTACGGACACGGTGTGTTGTCCCAACACGGCTGGTCAAAGAGATGAAGTTTGAACCGGAACGTTATTATAGCAGGGCAGGCGGGTTTATGCTGGTATATAAAGGCAGCCGTGAATTCGAAAAATCAATTGATTTTGTATATGAAAGAAATGGAGATGCCATTACCTTTTTGCCGGATAAGCGCCAGATTTCTGATGAATTGCAGATTGTTCAAATAGGGGATGAAACCGTATGCCTGTTTTAGTTCCTTTTGATAAATGCATTGCACGACCGGATGAAGAAGGAAAGAAGCATTTATTGAAAAACCATTTGCTTCGTGTGAAAGAATTTGCAGAAAACTGGATTTCGGATACCGGTGAACCCGTTAAAGAACTAATCGGTTTGGCTGCCATATGCCATGATATTGCTAAATCACATGCAGACTGGCAGCGCTATATTCTCGACCCGGAAATAAAGAAAGGCCCCACACATGCTCCTCAGGGGGCCTTTCTGTTTTCTTTTCTCGGCTATCATTGGCTCGAAATAACAAGACAGTGGGAAGCGTATCGTGTGGTTTGGCTGTGGCTGGTCCGGGATATTGCAGATCATCATGGCAAGTTGAAAAAACTTCAGGATGATAACTGGCTGCAACGGTATGATTGGGAAAAGATGGATTTTGAGGGGATTTCCAGTTTTTTAAAAGATCATTATCCGGAATTCTCCGGTCTTGAGCTAACAATAGACAGCATGGATGACTGGCTGGATGTGGCAGATGAGCAGATCGAAGAGGCAATGGATGATCTTGATACCGGATTCGGGCAAAAGAAAGATTTTGACTTGATGGTGCATCTTCAGGCATGGCGGGCGCTTACGACAGCATTGATCGCCGGTGACCGTTTTGATGTAAAAGATACGGGCACAAGCTGGTTTGATGAGAAAACGATAGAGAAATGCGAAGCAGCTCTTGGCCGCTATTGCACAGCGAAGGCTGGGAGCCCGCTGGCACAAGCAAGAAGCCAGGCGCAGAAAAATATTATAAAGCAAATGGCCGAACAGCCGGCAAGCTGGTTTTATACACTGGAATTGCCGACCGGTTACGGAAAAACCATTACCGCACTCAAATTGTCCCTATGGCTTGGGAAACAGCGGCATTACAGAAAAATCGTGTATGTTGCGCCGTATTTGTCTATTTTGGAACAAACCAGCCGCGTCATCGGGGAAGCAATGGATATCGGCGCGCTGGAGCACCACTCTCTTGCAATCTTGGATCAAAGCAACAAGTCCGGCACGCAAGGAGAACAAAGGGCTCCAAATGATGAACTCGCAATGGAATCGTGGGCGCACTCCGTCATTTGTACAAGTTTTCAGCAATGGTCAAAAGCCATTTTTCCAGGCCGCGCCCAGGACGTGCTAAGACGTTCATTTTTAAAAGACAGCATCATAATAATTGACGAGCCGCAAATATTTAATCCGGACGGCTGGAATTTGTTTCTGACAGGGCTGGAGGCGATTGCGAAGCAGCAACATTTGTGTGTTTTGTTTTTATCTGCCACGATGCCGCCATTTGAATACGGGCTATCAAGAAAGCCCATTCGGTTAGCGGCTTCCGGCAGCCAGGTGGAGCGTTACCAGGTGCGATTGGAAGAAAAAATGGACGAAGAAAAAATGGCTGCTTTTTTAAACGACCGGGAGGATATCAAGCAGGCCGCCATTTTAAACACGATCGAAGATGCTTACCGTGTGTATAAACAGATAAATGGCGAAGAGGATGTTCGTTTGTTGCACGGATTGATGGTGCCCGTCCATAAAAAATTGGAGATTGCAAAAATACAGGATCATCTAGAGAAAGAAAAAGAAAAACGGCTTATAGTAATCGCCACACAAATTATCGAAGCTGGCGTAGATGTCAGCTTCCACCACGTCATCCGGGCCTTGCCAATATTGCCCTCTATTGTACAGGCTGCAGGGAGGGTGAACCGCCATTTTGAGACGGATAATGGTATTTTGACAATTGCTCCGTTTTTCCGGAATGGAGAAAAAAATACGCGCAACAGCATATATGCCAGGCCATTGCAGCGTATTACGGACAGGCTTCTTTTTGAAAAAGACATATGGCTGGAATCAGAAATGGAACCGCTTGTGCGTAGATATTATGAAGAAATGTTCCGGGAAAACACGTATGAGACGGCTAAGCAGGCAATCCGGGAAGCCTACGAGGGGGACTGGCCCCAGCTTTCAAAGTATGAACCGTTCGGGCAGGACTACTTAAAGCTGCCGCTGTTTGTACCGTGGGAAGTACCAGAGGAAGATGAGAAATGGCTACCAGAGCAGTTTTTATGGTTGCGCAAGAAATTTGGGGTAACGGATGCAGCTTCTATTTATGAACGGTATTCAAACGTAAATTTCATGAATGGTTTATCTTTCGAAGAACGCAAACAATTTATGATATTATTCCATCATTTTGTTCTCAATGTACCGGTGAAAACGGCACTCAGATTTGTCAGCCAGGAAGAATATTTGCAATCCAACAGAGTCCCTCTTTTATACAGCGAGGGTGCCTATGATCAGAATCTCGGTTTGGTTGGCCATTTTGATGAGCTGGATAATTTTATTTAGGGGGAAGCCAAAATGGGCTATGAAATGCCGGTCACAGGAACTGACATCTGGTACTATTTCATCTGCAAACGGGAGTCGTGGTTAATGTCACATAAAATTACGCCGGATGAGGAAGATGAGAATATTGAAATCGGGCGCTTTATTCACGAATACCGCTACAAGCGTGAAAAGCAGGAGACTGCCATTGATACGATTAAATTGGATCGTATAAAAAAGGTAAACGGCAAGCTTGTAGTGCAAGAAATAAAAAAATCGTCCCGCTTTGAAACGAGTGCCCGTTACCAGCTTCTTTATTACCTGGACACTTTAAAACAAATGGGAATTGAAGCTACGGGCGAACTGCTTTTTCCGGAAGAAAGAAAAAAAGAAATGGTTGAATGGACGCCGGAAGAAAAATCAGTTTTGGATCAAGCTGTGGAGGAGATCCGGAAAATTGCGAAGATGCCGGTACCGCCGAAGCCTAACAAGATTAAGTTTTGCGGTAAATGTGCTTATAAAGAATTTTGCTGGGCGGGTGAATAACGTGAAAAAGACGCTATATATTTTTAAAAGCGGAGAATTGCGGCGGAAGGACAACAGCCTGTATTTTGAAAGCGAAGAAGGGAAGAAGTATATTCCGGTTGAAGATACAAATGACATTTATCTGTTTGGAGAAGTAGATGTAACAAAAAAATTTTTGGAGTTTGCTTCCCAAAAAGAAATTGCTATACACTAGAATGAATTTCATATTTCATAGTCCCTGCGCCCCAAGGGTTTCAGAGCACAAAAAAGGAAGTACCTCCCCAAGTCTTGTATAATGGTAATTGCCAAGAAAACCAAAAAGACAGGAGGGACTTCCCTTTGACCATTATACGACAAATAAGTTTTTTTGGCATCCAAGAATTATATGAAATGGAGCCTACCCACCGTTATGATGCCATTATTTCAGCTATAAATTTGGATAAAATCTGCCATGCCATCTCTAAGAAATCCAATCTTGGCGCACCTGAAGCATTAAACTATGCAGCCATGGTGATCTCTGTTTTCATTCGGATTGTTGAACGAATCCCAACGATCAAAGACCTTGTAAAACGGCTTAATGAAGATATTGCTTTTAAACTAAACTGTGGCTTTCTTGTATCAGACCATATACCTTCTGAGGCTTCTTATTCCCGGCTCATTACCAAACTAGAAGAGACCAATATTTTGGAAGTATCACTGAAAGAAGTGATTACACAGGCCATTTCCGAAGGATTTATCATGGATGATACAGTCGCCATCGATGCCACGCATTTTGAAGCCCGGGACCAGGCACCACCCAAAAAAGAAAAACCGGACAAAGAGCCAAAAAAACGTGGCAGAAAGCCCAAAGAAGAACGGGAAAAATGGCTGGCTGAACAAGCTGAAAAAGAAGCAAATCTGCCCATTTATGAAAAGAAAATTGAAGCCCAACTGGATGCCCCTTTGGATGAACTGCGATCTCAAGTTCCGATAGATCCGAAATGGGGCATTAAAAAGAACAGTGAAGGCAAGAATGTGTTTTGGTTTGGCTATAAGGGCCATTTGGCAGTTGGAGCCTCCAGCCAATATATCTTACAGACTTTGTTCTCCTCGGGGAACTTGAATGACGGAAAGGCGGCAATCCCATTGCTTAAAGGGATTCAGCAACGATTAAACTTGCCGGCTTTGCATTATACAACAATGGATGCCGGTTACGATTATGAACCGATCTATCAACAGGTTTACCGTATGGGATGCCAATCCGTGATTGCGTACAATAAACGGAATGAACCGGAACTAGAGGGCTTTGACAAACATTTCGCTCTCACCTGTTTCAGAGAGTATTCTTATCGTTATGACAGCTACGACGCCAAGTATGAAACATTGAAGTACACCCGGCCAAAAGAATGTGCAGACTGCCCACTGGCCAATGAAGGCATCTGTCAAAAAGTGTATAAAGTAAAGATTACGACAGATCTTCGTAAATATACAGCTCCTGCCCGGGGATCTAAGGCATGGAAGAACATTTTCAAACGCCGGACTGCAGTAGAACGAGTAAACGCCTATTTGAAGGAATTCTTTCAGCTTAACAATGTTCGATACAGGACCGGCAAACGGGCAAAAGTACATTTCGATCTTGTAACTCTAATTTATAACGCATCAAAGTTAGCCGCAGACCGCATAAATGCCATGATAAAACAAACACAACAAGCTGCATAAGCATTAAAAATTTTTACAAGTTGAGAATTCTGCAGGTCTCTGTCTTTTTAAAAAGAGCAATTATGAAATTGATTCACTATTTTAATCATTATGGCTATTATGTCGGGACTTTTTATCCGCGTGAGCATCAAAATGCCGGACATATCATCTTAAAGCAGGCAGAGCATTATTTGGACAATGGAAAGCGGCTGTTGCTTGCGAAAACATTTATTTCCGGCTCTATTGCGCAAATGGGGCAAGTTTTAAAATACTATCGGACACGGGTCGCAAAAGGAAAAGAAGAGATTGAGAACTTGCTTGAACAATTTAATGGCAATATAAAAGAGCTGGAAAAAGGGAATACGGTTGAAGAATTGATGGCGGTGGAAGGGCACAGCAGGGAAGAATACTATAAAATGTTTGATTTTATCACCAGTAATCCCGACTTTGTTTTCGAGAAACGGAGCAGGCGCCCGCCGCTGAACCGGCTGAACGCTTTGATCAGTTTTGGAAATTCAATTTGCTATACAACCGTATTAAGTGAAATTTACAAAACGTATTTAGATCCCCGGATTGGCTATTTGCATACAACGAATTTCAGAAGATTCTCTTTAAATTTGGATGTGGCTGAAATTTTTAAGCCTATCATGGTGGACAGGCTAATTTTTACCATGATTAATAAAAAAATGCTGACAAAGAAGGATTTTGATAAGCATACAGAAGGGATTACGCTATCAGAAGCAGGGCGAAGAAAGTTTGTTGCTGAACTTGACAAGCGGATGAAAACGACTGTTAATCATCGTCATCTTGGCAGGACAGTATCATACAGAAGACTGATAAGACTGGAACTATACAAAATTCAAAAGCATGTAATGGAGGAAGGAAATTATGTGCCATATCATTCTTTATGGTAGGTGAGCGAGATGTTTATCATTGTGGTGTATGATTTTGGCGTGAAACGGGTGGCGAAAGCATTGAAAACGACAAGGAAATACTTAAATTGGGTGCAAAATTCCGTATTTGAGGGTGAAATTTCAAATGCGAATTATGTAAAATTAAAAAAAGAGTTACAAGCATTGATGAATCCGGAGGAAGACTCTGTAATATTCTATACTTTCCGGACAAAACGATATAGCAAACGTGAAGAATTTGGACTGAAAAAAGGCGGGGATGAAAATATTATATAAATATAGTTCTATGGGTGGCGAAAGCTGAGGATGTTTGAAGTCTTGAAGGAGTGTGGAACATTTCTTTAGTCTATTGTGTGGACTGCCGGGCCTCGGCACAAGATCAGCGGCACCAACAGAGGAATGAAAGCCAGCCATCGCAAATTTTCAGGATAGGGCCTTTGCCGTAATGCATTAGAGGTTTTACTTTTAAGGATTGTTTCTGAATTTTGGCCGTTATTAAATAGGGCTTGCTGAATAAGCAAAAATCCTAGAGTTGTAAGGGTTCTGTCAGCTTTTGCTAAGCTTTAAATGCAAGGGTTTTTTGAAAAATGCAGGAAAAGTATTACACCTGAAAGCTGATTCATCGTAAAAGACGGCGGAATCTGGCATTTTCGCAGATGCATTTTTCTATAATATGGAGGCAGCGTTACAATTGCAACAGGACGAAGCCTCCTTCTATAATATTGAGGTAGCGTTTACTGGCAAATCGGATACAACCCAAAATCCGATTCGTTCAGTAAGCCCTAATAAGATACTCGTCAAAAATGTCGTCGACCCTCATTAGCGTAGAAAACCCGGGGGATCGACGACAAATTGTTAAAAACGGATAAGCCTTTGACACTATTGGTACGGCTGTATTCCATTGGATGTTAAAGAGATTTTTTTGAGAAAGCAGGAAAATCCCACAGTCATGGAGAAATGTTATAATATCAATCATTTTATGGGGTTTGTATTTTACCTATGAGGAATTGAAACTAGGTTACCCGCTGTCACAAACCGGATCCGGAGACAAGCGTTTGTATTTTACCTATGAGGAATTGAAACATCGCGTCCGTGAGTTTGCCCCAGTATGCCGGGTTCGTTTGTATTTTACCTATGAGGAATTGAAACAAGTGATGATCGCGACACATCCAGATGCCGATCATAGTTTGTATTTTACCTATGAGGAATTGAAACAATGAGAAGATGGGAAGTACTTGCAATGCTAAACGGGTTTGTATTTTACCTATGAGGAATTGAAACCGGTGTCGCCTTCCACGTCCAGCGCTAAAAATTTTGCGTTTGTATTTTACCTATGAGGAATTGAAACTACCTCCCGGATTCAAATCCCTTTTTCTCGATCGCTGGTTTGTATTTTACCTATGAGGAATTGAAACCGAGTGTAAACAGTGTAGACAGTACTTCCGTCTGCTGTTTGTATTTTACCTATGAGGAATTGAAACTCTGACGGTCCGAGGGCTGCCCAACGGCACAAAGTGTTTGTATTTTACCTATGAGGAATTGAAACGGGCAAAAATTTCACGAAACCGCTTTTGCATATTTCCCCGTTTGTATTTTACCTATGAGGAATTGAAACGATTGTCTTCCAGAACCGCGTTTTCCCTCAATGTAGCCCGTTTGTATTTTACCTATGAGGAATTGAAACCCTGATACTGGCGCTGTATACCAAATAGTTTCGCCTGTTTGTATTTTACCTATGAGGAATTGAAACTCATTGAATATGATAAAATAAATGAATTGGATGTCGTTTGTATTTTACCTATGAGGAATTGAAACAAGTTGTTGGTATGCGTGACGGCGATGATGTAACGGGGTTTGTATTTTACCTATGAGGAATTGAAACACACTAAACCGGTTAGCACGTCTACCACCAGTACAGTGTTTGTATTTTACCTATGAGGAATTGAAACCACCATGCTTTCATGACCAAAAGTTTTGCGGATGAACCGTTTGTATTTTACCTATGAGGAATTGAAACACAGCATGACAGCTATCAATTCGCAAGCGATCAAAGAGCGTTTGTATTTTACCTATGAGGAATTGAAACAGCGACAACGAACACAATAAGTCTGTATCATATCCGTTTGTATTTTACCTATGAGGAATTGAAACATTTTTAAACAGATCTGCTATCCCCGTGACCTGCTTGTTTGTATTTTACCTATGAGGAATTGAAACTTCTGCTTCAGTATCTACATATGTACCAATGTATAAGTTTGTATTTTACCTATGAGGAATTGAAACGCGTCTTGCTTTCGTTTCCATTCCACCATATTCGCGGTTTGTATTTTACCTATGAGGAATTGAAACTTTTGGGGTGTGAGGCTGGCTGGGGGTGTGGGGGCGTTTGTATTTTACCTATGAGGAATTGAAACGCGGTATGATGGATGGAGCAAGCCGACCCTCGGAGCTGTTTGTATTTTACCTATGAGGAATTGAAACTTTGACGGACTCGTCGCAATGGATCCGCCTTTTTTCGTGTTTGTATTTTACCTATGAGGAATTGAAACACCAGGAACAGCTTGCTTTTGATTTGAATGTGTCCCCGTTTGTATTTTACCTATGAGGAATTGAAACCAAGTATTTAAAAATCCACAACTGAATACAGAACGGGTTGTATTTTACCTATGAGGAATTGAAACATTCTTCGATGTCCTCCCTTAGCTGGTCCATCCCAGTTTGTATTTTACCTATGAGGAATTGAAACCGGATATTGTAAAGGATGAACACACATATCATAACGTTTGTATTTTACCTATGAGGAATTGAAACTGAGGAGGGGGCTGATATGGTGAACGTTTCCTTTGAGTTTGTATTTTACCTATGAGGAATTGAAACAAATACGGATAGGGTAACAAAAAAGGCGACCGCAATGTTTGTATTTTACCTATGAGGAATTGAAACCGTAATCCCCGACTTTCAGCTTCGGCGCCGTGTATTGTTTGTATTTTACCTATGAGGAATTGAAACATAGATTATGGTGTACCGGATGTACCGTTGGTAAAGGTGTTTGTATTTTACCTATGAGGAATTGAAACCGGAAAGCCGTTAAAATTCTGCAAACTGTGCCGCCACGTTTGTATTTTACCTATGAGGAATTGAAACCTGTTCTTTTGGACTCTGTATATATTGGCCATGCTTTGTTTGTATTTTACCTATGAGGAATTGAAACGCCGGTATTTCGTTTGATCGCACCGGATATGCAACGTTTGTATTTTACCTATGAGGAATTGAAACTCTGGCCCGAAAGCAATCTTCATTTTGACCACTTCTGTTTGTATTTTACCTATGAGGAATTGAAACTACAAAATGGAGGTAAATGAATATGGCAAGTATACAGTTTGTATTTTACCTATGAGGAATTGAAACATCCGAGCCGTGATAAAATTGATACTCCCTTGCCAGTGGTTTGTATTTTACCTATGAGGAATTGAAACTAACAATTGAGCCGTTTGGTATTGATCTCGAACTAGTTTGTATTTTACCTATGAGGAATTGAAACAACGTAAATATCGCGCAGCTGGCGCTCAACAAGGCGCGTTTGTATTTTACCTATGAGGAATTGAAACTCGGTAGTGGTAAAAGTTATCACGCTGTCAGAGACGGTTTGTATTTTACCTATGAGGAATTGAAACTCGTATTTCACCTCGACATTAAACCGCGCTGGCTTTGGTTTGTATTTTACCTATGAGGAATTGAAAAAAAATAAGCATCGCAGTACATGGCGAGATGGCCGAGTTTGTATTTTACCTATGAGGAATTGAAACTATAGCTGATGTCCGCATATAATTCATAGCTGTCGTCCGTTTGTATTTTACCTATTTTGTATTTTACCTATGAGGAATTGAAACAGCAGTGTAAACAAAAAAAAAGAAGGAGCTGAAAAGGTTTGTATTTTACCTATGAGGAATTGAAACTTATTTCTGTAAACCGGCTTTCCATTTCTTCGTACACTGTTTGTATTTTACCTATGAGGAATTGAAACTCGAAAAAGCAAGCGCAGGGCGTGCATGATGTCATGTTTGTATTTTACCTATGAGGAATTGAAACAGCGTAAATCAAAATATTATTTAATGATCGTGTACGTTTGTATTTTACCTATGAGGAATTGAAACACAAGGGGCGCGACGGCGGCGAAGGGGAGCAGTCAGAAGTTTGTATTTTACCTATGAGGAATTGAAACATGCGTATGGCGTACGAAGCAGGAAAAGCTGGCGAGTTTGTATTTTACCTATGAGGAATTGAAACCTTACATTCTGCTTTCTAGTAACCCACATGAGATTGCGTTTGTATTTTACCTATGAGGAATTGAAACCTGTCTGTGCTGCTTGTGCTGCATCTGCAGCTGTAGCGTTTGTATTTTACCTATGAGGAATTGAAACCGGGCATTGTGCCAAGCGTTAATGCCGACCAGTCCAGTTTGTATTTTACCTATGAGGAATTGAAACTGCAACGCCCCATGCTTTTGTAGCTCCCGCGGCTATGTTTGTATTTTACCTATGAGGAATTGAAACCGGTAATGTGTACGCCCTCTACGTGTGGCATGCGCGTTTGTATTTTACCTATGAGGAATTGAAACCACGTAAATACATTCATGCTATAATGAAATCAAGATAAGTTTGTATTTTACCTATGAGGAATTGAAACCATCTATGCTATCTATGGTATAATAGAAGCATAAGGAGTTTGTATTTTACCTATGAGGAATTGAAACGTTAGCTATGGCTTCTCTTTCCGCTTCCTCCTCCGTGTTTGTATTTTACCTATGAGGAATTGAAACGGCTTTGACAGGGACATAATTCCTTAGATCGCTTGTAGTTTGTATTTTACCTATGAGGAATTGAAACCGGGCATTGTGCCAAGCGTTAATGCCGACCAGTCCGTTTGTATTTTACCTATGAGGAATTGAAACGAATACGACTTCGCATGTACTGCGTTTTCCATCGCGTTTGTATTTTACCTATGAGGAATTGAAACCGCTTAAATATACGTACTCCGCCAAGTGACGCAGGGTTTGTATTTTACCTATGAGGAATTGAAACCAATACATGGGCATGCCTAAAGGGAAGTTCCCAGTCGTTTGTATTTTACCTATGAGGAATTGAAACCGGGACTGGTCCATTGGAGCATATAACCACAATTATGTTTGTATTTTACCTATGAGGAATTGAAACAAAGGGGTATGGGCCTACAAGAAATCCGGGTGTCAAGGTTTGTATTTTACCTATGAGGAATTGAAACGTACGCCCGGTACGCATCCAAACCTATTGGGGTTTCCGTTTGTATTTTACCTATGAGGAATTGAAACTCGGTGGAATCATGGAATAACTGGCTGTAATCTTTGGCGTTTGTATTTTAGAGCCTCTGCCAAAATAAAAATATACCCTTGAGCGAGGCTCTGGAAAATTAATTATCCCGATTTTTTTGCCTTTTCATCCAGATTTTCAATTCATATAGAAGTAAAACGGTCATTTTCCTTCAAAAAAAGGGCATACGTATCCCGCCTTCACAAAATGGGTTTTTTTCACTACCCTTTGTGGAAAGGAAACGCTCATTTTACTTATTCACATATCCACCTGTGAATAACTTAATTTGCTCTTTGCAGCCGATTGCGTGTCCATCCACAATTGGCCTTTCCTGTCTGATGGTACGCCATATTTGCCATGATATGCATAGATATCATGCATCGATCTACATGAGCTTCAACTGCCTGTTTCCCACGCTTGTGAACACGACGGAGACTGTATCCGTCTTTTAGAATGCCAAAGATTCGTTCGATGATCGTTCTGGCACTATATAACACTTCAAATGTGCGCCCATGTTGCGGCAACTCGACATCTACTTGAGGCGTTTGATCAAAGTCCATCCTAAATACTCTTCCTTGTGCTGCCCCATTACAACATTCCGCGTGATTCGCTAGCGGGCAAGTGAGACCTTCTTGCTTGGCATTTGGATGAAATACAGGACAAGTGTAAATATATTGCCCCTTTTCCCGATCAGATCCTCTAAGTTCCATTTTATGTCCACTGATACAGATGGGAGTGCCGTACCGGTTGATTTTTTCAATCCCTCGGGCGGTAGTTGGTTTATCTTTACGGTTCCGTGGATTGATCGGTGCCACCAATTTCGCCTGTAATACATCCTTTGTCACTTTTTGATTTTCCGGCGTTTGGTAGATTCCATCTGCCAGGATAAAGCTCAACTGCTCAGCCATTTCGGGGTGCTCTGCCTTAAACGTTTCCAATGTCGGTTCTAATGTTTTCCCATCGGGTGTATTTCCTTTAAATACTTCCCGCGTCAAAGGCAAACCGGATCTCACCCCGCATACCATTGATAATTTATGCGCAATATAGGAGACTGCATTACTTTTACGCATTACCCCTACATTGTCGTCCGTAAGGACTTTGGGGCAATCGCAATCACCCTCACAAGAACACGTCTTCCTTGTTTTATTCAAGGTTGCTTCTGCCTCTATATGCGATGTATCCACGGCGGCTGCTTCCTCATTCGTTTCAACCACGCCTTCCCCTTTATTATATTCAACAACCAATAGCCGGGCTTTTTCCCAAAGACCATTTGTTGTCATGATTTGATCAAAACGAGCAAAGGAACGGTAGCTCGGAATTTTCTCCGTAAATCCACACATGGTGGCAAATAGCGGGTTTGATTTCACTTGCAAATAGACACTCTCCACCATCACTTCAATATACTGTAAAGAGGCCAGTTCAAAAGCACGAAAAAAGGGCATGAAAGGATGCGGTTTTCTCCCAGTGGAAGGGAGATGAAATAATGAAGACGCAGACTTGTCTTCTTCCTCCGTTATTGAAAATAGTGCCGGTTGTATTTCATTAGAAGGATCATGTGCTCTTTCATTTTTTAGGTGCAAATATAAAAGGGTGTAGTATTCTCGTTCAATCGGCTTAAAAATCTCCCATGGGAAACACATGGCTGGAATGACAAATGGTATATCGGCATAGTCTTGCCAATTGTGGGGAATCAAATTTTGTTGTATTGAAAAGTCTCTGGTTTGTGTTAGAATAGAAATAGTCATGAAATCACTCCCTGGATATTTGGTCGTACTTATATCTTAACAAAGGAGTGACTTTCATGGCTCTTTTTTTTCAAAAAAAATCATCCTTTTCCGTTTTACAATATTTACCACAGGAATGAGTAGCTTAATCTATTGAAACCCGCCTAAAACCGACCAAAGTGGAAAAATTTAGACACTTATAATAAATAAATTTACCCCATTAAAATCAAAAACTCACAATTTCTTTTTACATTTGTCATAATGTTCCTACAAACGTCTTTTTTCTTTAGTGGAATAAATCAACGACCTTTAATTGTCTGACTGCTTACAGTTTCAGGGGATATAGCATTTTGGCAAGGGCTCTTACCTATGAGGAATTGAAACACCAACAAAATGCAGGCGGTCGAAACGGGGCAGCTGCGTTTGTATTTTACCTATGAGGAATTGAAACATAAAACAAAAACAGTAAAGAAAATTGAGAAGCGTGTTTGTATTTTACCTATGAGGAATTGAAACAATAAGCTGCTGGAACACACGCTGAACATAAAGCGAGTTTGTATTTTACCTATGAGGAATTGAAACTCATAATAAGTGACGACGGGCATTGTCACGCCGTCAAGCGTTTGTATTTTACCTATGAGGAATTGAAACATAAATGTATAATGTGTGCCATATTGATTAGTATGTGTTTGTATTTTACCTATGAGGAATTGAAACCAGCCTGTATATTCCTAGGATCACATACATAATCCCAGTTTGTATTTTACCTATGAGGAATTGAAACCGAGTTCGCGAAGTTCGGCCGTCGTTTTGGTGCTGGATGTTTGTATTTTACCTATGAGGAATTGAAACGTCTTGGTTTTTGGGATGTCTGGCATGTCAAATGTACCGTTTGTATTTTACCTATGAGGAATTGAAACAGGAATACTCCAGCCTCGATGTGGTCATTGGTGCTTTGTTTGTATTTTACCTATGAGGAATTGAAACCATTATACCACCCCATATAAAATAAAGGGGTAGCGACGTTTGTATTTTACCTATGAGGAATTGAAACAGGCGGGAGCGCCCCTCGGTCAAAAACTCATCTAAGTTTGTATTTTACCTATGAGGAATTGAAACAAAGGCCATCACCCTGGTATCCCCCTTTGGTACGCCCGTTTGTATTTTACCTATGAGGAATTGAAACCTGTTGAGTGTGGAGCTGATCAACGACGCCGACTATAATGGACCCATAAAACTAGACACAAAATGAGGAGCTGTTAAAGTAGGTTTATGAGAAAAAGTTATACGCCTGAATTTAAAACTCAAGTCGTGCTAGAGGTCTTAAAAGAAGAAAAAACGATGAACGAAATTGCTTCTGCTCATGGAATCCATGTGAATCAAATTCGCCAATGGAGAAATGCTTTTCTTGAACAGATGCCAAAAGTCTTTGAAAAAGGCAACAAAAAAGTTGAAAAAATGAAAGCCGAGTATGAACAGACCATTGAAAGTCTCTATGCGGAAGTCGGCCGCCTAACCACGCAGTTGTCGTGGCTTAAAAAAAAATCTGGAATTAAGGAGTAGAGCAGAACGAGTTGAAATGGTCGACTGGGATGACGAAGCAAAACTGCCAATTTCCATCCAGGCCGATCTTTTGAGCCTGAACCGTTCAAGCCTGTACTACAAGCCAGTCGGGCCGTCTCCTGAAGAATTGTTTATCAAACATCGGATTGATGAAATCTACACCAAACATCCCTATTACGGCTCCAGGCGCATTGCTGCTTTACTGAATGCCGAAGGTTTGGTCATCAACCGAAAGGCTGTACAGCGCCACATGAGGGAAATGGGAATCGCCGGGATCACACCTGGTCCAAACCTGAGTAAGCGCAGTCTTGAACACCGAATATACCCGTACCTTCTTAGAAACTTGAAGATTACACACCCTAATCACGTGTGGGGTATTGACATTACTTATATCCGGCTTCAAAAAAGTTGGATGTACCTGGTGGCGCTCATTGACTGGTATTCCCGCTATGTCGTTAGCTGGGAGATAGACCAAACCCTTGAGATCGACTTTGTGCTGGAAGCAGTGAAACGGGCATTCTTAGTCGCCAGGCCAGAGATCTTAAACAGTGATCAGGGCAGCCATTTTACCAGTCCCAAATACACGGATCTGGTGCTTGAGAACACGATTAAAATCAGCATGGACGGCAAAAAAAGAGCCCTTGACAATATCATTACCGAAAGGCTTTGGCGAACCATCAAGTATGAGGAAGTATATTTAAAAGAATACAATTCCCCTAGAGAAGCAAGGAAAGAGATTGGTAACTTTATACAATTCTATAATCACGAAAGACTCCATCAGGCCCTGGGCTATAAGACTCCTGCCTCCGTTTATGGCCTTTGAGTGATTCATCCTTCGGGTAGAGGATACTTCTCCGGGGGTGTTGTGTCAAGGGTTCGGCAAAGCCCTCGCTACACTCGCCCTTGACACAACACCCCCGGAGAAGGAAAAATAAAGCAGGATGAATCACTCCAAAAAATGTGAACTGTCCACTAACTGCCTCCAATGAGCATCCTCACGCTCTATTAGTCAGTATCTGTTTTTCAGATTCTGACCCACCTTAAAAATTTTAAATTTGTGTCTTGACGATGGGGTCCACCTTAGACATCGGGTTTGTATTTTACCTATGAGGAATTGAAACGCATCTGCATCCGTTTTTGTTATCCTGGCTGCAATTGTTTGTATTTTACCTATGAGGAATTGAAACTATTCCAACCCGGTTAATCTATTCAGGCATGTATCCGTTTGTATTTTACCTATGAGGAATTGAAACTCGATAATGTCAAGGCTGGTATAGAAGAATTGCAAAAGTTTGTATTTTACCAATGAGGAATTGAAACAAGTATGCCGGAGATGTGGCGTGAAAAATCCATTTCGCGTTTGTATTTTACCTATGAGGAATTGAAACAATAAAGTTGAAATTTTACTGATTCGGTCACTATATGTTTGTATTTTACCTATGAGGAATTGAAACCGCGTGTCGTCCGTATCGTCGGCGCATAAGCGGTCCAAAGTTTGTATTTTACCTATGAGGAATTGAAACGTTTCATATCCCATCCACCGCCCGTTTGCATATTAGTTTGTATTTTACCTATGAGGAATTGAAACTACGTTACATCCGGCAGCTCCAAATAATCCTCTGCCTTCGTTTGTATTTTACCTATGAGGAATTGAAACAGATATTTCTCAGCCGCGCTGCTTCCGTCCAGCTCCGGTTTGTATTTTACCTATGAGGAATTGAAACCGCCGTATTCTTCAGCTATTACTTTCAGCGTTTTCTTGTTTGTATTTTACCTATAAGGAATTGAAACAGTCGGCATGACTGAAATAATTTAGGCAGATTTTCATTGTTTGTACTTTACCTATAAGGAATTGAAACCATTCCGGGCAAAGTTCGGAGAAATACCGGTCTGCCTTGTTTGTACTTTACCTATGAGGAATTAAAACCTGTAATCCCGCGGGTTTATATTGCCGGCAACACCTAAGCCGACATCTCCGCCGGTAACAGCTACGACTGGCGGGGATGTTGGTTATTGTTCTGTTTTCAATCGGCTGCTGTGCTCTCTCCATGTTAAGAAAAAATCGGAAAGGGAAGCGAGCAAAAACACAAGATAAATGATTAAACCGGGTGTATCTGATGCATGCGAATCGGAGAGGACCCGCGTTTTCCACTTTTTTGGGAAACATCGTTTGGTGTACCGCATCGTACTCTTTTTGCTGCCAGAAGTGCTGCCGGTAATAATTCCGGTTCCTACTGTTCCATGCAGCCTTGCATGCAGCTGCCTGGCCAGAAAGAAAAGAGCCCAAGTCCCGCCTGCAGGAATAATAAAACAGAAGCAAGCAGCCCTGCCCAAAAAAGATTTTAAAGTTTTTCCCATTGAAGGCTTGCTGAGCGAACCAGACAAAGCTTTATCTCTGGTTCGCTCAGCCGCAAAACTGGTTGATGCCGCCTTCTTTTTTCTTTAAATCCAAAAAGAGGCGCAGATCGTGCAGGCACCAGTGACAAACCCTCTTTGTGAAATTGCCCTTGCTTTTTATAGTCCCCAGAACCGGGTCCAGGGCTTTTGCTTATTCAGCAGCCCCCGATTATGTATTTTTGTCATCCTCATCGTCCAGTTCCCTGATCAAATTCCAAGTCTGATAAATCCGGTTTGCCATTTTCTCAGGATCTTTCAGCATCATTTGATATAAATCCGGTTCATGGCTCAACGTCTCAAGCAGTTTCTTTTCCGGATTACTGACCGCTTCATTTGTCTTCAGGCCCACATGGTTGGTAAGGCCTAAAAGATAATCAATGGATACTTTTAACACTTGCGAAATCCGGTATAACACCTTAATAGAAGGAAAACTGTATCCAGTTTCGTAGTTCGAAATGTTCCGGTCGCTTACCCCGACCCTTTTCGCAAGTTCAGGCTGGCTGTAGCCTTGAGCTGCCCGCACTTTTTTCAAACGGGCTGCGAATATTGCTTTAACGTTATCCATGTTTTCATTCCCGTGATCGGCCATCGCTACTGCTCCTTAAAAAAAAATCAAAAAAAATGGTTGACTTCCAAAATAATTGTGTATAATATAAGTGTATAGAAATTATTTTGTTGATGAGTGTCTGTACAAAGTTGACAAAGAGCCGGAGACACGAAGAAAATAGAGCTTCAGCAAAAAATACCCCCCTATTTTCTCATGATTCTTACTTGCAGTTCCCAAATTCAAAGTAAGAGTAATACGGTCTCCAGGCTCTATTTTTACAGTCTCCCTTCCAGTTTAGCATGAAAACGGTGCGGTTTTAACCCTTTTTCAAATTATAAACGATTTCATATAAAAATGGCGGGCCAATGATCCCTGCCATTCCATCTTCATTAATCCACATTGTTGATGAACAAATCCGTTTCTGGCTTGCCATGAACCAGCTTTCGCGTGCAAAGAGGAGTCCGGGCAAAGCGGCCAGTTTCCTTGCCAAATCCAGGCACAGCAACCCCTCAAGCAGGCAGGGCAGCTGCATGCCTTTGTAGAATCCCCGCCATTCAAATCCACATTGTTGATGAACAAATCCGCTTCTGGCTTGCCAATGAACCAGCTTTTGCGTGCAAAGAGGAGTCCGGGCAAAGGGGACAGTCTTCTTGCCGAGACCAGAGATCGCAACCCCTCAAGCAGGCAGGGCAGCTGCATGCCTTTGTAAAATTTCCATTTCCTACGGGTTCATGCACCAACTTTGTCAGGGATTTTTGATGAAACAAATTATAAAAACGCATCATGGCTTACGTTCATTTTCAAATAACCCAGCCCATGCCGGTTCCGTTATTCAATCGGCATGGGCTGGGTTCCTGTAGCAATGGGCAATCGTTATTCTGAAAATGTCTAACCCTCATTTTATTGCATATAAATGCGTATTTAGATTAATGGCCAGAAATCCGGCGTTTTCCGGTGCCTCTTTGTAAATTGTAATGCCCGTGTTGTCTTGCGGGATCATCCGGTAATTTTTAAACGGGACTTCCAGTGTTCCGGCGACGAAAAAGCGGATTGCCATGCTGTGGGCCACAACAAGGACGGTTTCCTCCGGATGTTTTTCCACCAGCTCATTGATACAGGCACGGACACGGTTATAGACCTGGACGGCCGTTTCCCCCGTATAACCCGCATGTGTCGCGCCCGGATCTTGTAGCCATGCCTCCCAATTATCCGCATAGTTTACGGAAAAGTCTTCCTGCCGTTCTCCTTCCCAGGCACCGAAGTCCGTTTCGACAAGACGCGGATCCTGGTGTATTTCCAAATTCCGCCCCTTCACGAGAATTTCTGCCGTACGGACAGCACGGCCCAATGTTGATGCGTAAACCGCATCAAACGGAATGTCCTTTAAAAATCCTGCCGCCAGTTTCGCCTGCCGCACGCCGGTCTCAGACAAACCGATATCGCTTCTCCCGCAATATCTGTTCCGGTCGGCGTTCCATTCTGTCTGGCCATGGCGCACAAAATAAAAAAGTGTCATAATGTACCTCTTTTCACAAAGTATCAACTGGTTTTATTTTAGCAAATTGAAGCGTGGAATGCTATCTCCCGCGGATGACCAGCAAATTGATGCCGGCTATGCAACGCGAATGCGTCCCGCCCTTCGCTATAAAAAATTTATTTGCTATATTATATTAAAATATTATATAATGGCAAAGGACGCTAAAACATTGGAGAAGGATGAGTTGTTTTTTATTTTTTAAAAACTTCATATCATCGCTCAATTACATGTTTATGTAAACGGGGGAACCAACGGGTGCTTTGGGCACCAGGGGTGAAACCTTTCATTGAAAGGTAGGGAAACTCTTTATTCCCTAATCCGTCAGCTAACCTCGTAAGCGTCTGGAGAGAACTGCGTGTGTTTTTTGGACACGCCTTTTAAGCAAAAATGCTGCGAAGGAATTTCTCTCTTTCGTGGTTTTTTTTTCATCCGCAAATTCGGTTTCCACATGGAAATCCGGAAACCGGTGGTATCTGCAATTTGAGTTTTACAAACAATCCGGTATGCAGCTTGCGTACTGCGCTTTTTGAAAAAATATTGGCATCTGGGAGGGACCTACATGAAAAGAGTGAGTTTAGCCTGGCAGATTTTTATCGGCCTGATTCTCGGTATTGCGATCGGCGGCATTTTTCACGGAAATGACACCGTGGCCCATATTCTCCAGCCGTTTGGCGATTTCTTTTTGCGCTTGATTAAAATGATTGTGATCCCGATTGTCGTTTCAAGCCTGATTGTCGGTGTTGCCGGTGCAGGAGATATGAAGCAGGTTGGAAAGCTCGGCCTGAAAGCATTAATCTATTTTGAAATTGTCACGACCATTGCAATTGTAGTCGGGTTGCTGGCCGGAAACTTGTTCCATCCGGGTACAGGGGTGGATATGGGTTCGCTGGCAAAAACATCGATCAGCAGTTATGTGGAAACAACGAAAGAGACGCAGCACAATGGCATAGTCGATACGATCTTAAATATTGTGCCGACGAACTTGTTTGAATCCCTTTCACAAGGGAACATGCTTCCAATCATTTTCTTCTCTGTCATGTTCGGGATCGGGGTGGCAGCCATCGGGGAAAAAGGAAAACCGGTGCTCCGCTTTTTCCAGGGTGTCAGTGAAGCGATGTTTTATGTCACCAATTTGGTCATGAAAGTGGCCCCGATCGGTGTATTCGGCCTTATTGGCGTAACGGTTGCGCAATTCGGCCTCAAGTCATTGATCCCGCTGAGCAAGCTTGTTTTCACGGTTTACGGCACGATTATTTTCTTTGTGGTTGTCGTGCTTGGCCTGATTGGCTGGCTTTTCCGTGTAAATATTTTCAAACTCTTCAAGATCCTGAAAGACGAATTGATCCTTGCCTATTCCACTGCAAGCTCAGAAGCGGTGCTGCCAAGGCTCATGGAAAAAATGGAAAAATTCGGTTGCCCGAAATCGATCACCACACTGGTTATTCCGACCGGGTACTCCTTCAACCTGGACGGCTCGACCTTGTACCAGTCGCTGGCGGCGCTGTTTATCGCGCAAATGTACGGGATTCATATGTCCATCGGTGCGCAAATTTCCCTGGTGCTCGTGCTGATGGTCACGTCAAAAGGCATCGCCGGTGTTCCGGGAGTTTCATTCGTCGTGCTTTTGGCGACGCTGGGAACGGTCGGCATTCCGATTGAAGGCCTGGCATTTATTGCGGGGATTGACCGTATTCTAGATATGGCAAGAACAGTCTGCAATGTCGTTGGCAATACGCTTGCAACCATTATTGTGTCAAAATGGGAAGGAAAATATGATAAAGAAAAAGGAGAAGCGTACCTTGCCGAAATCAGCGGCGGCGGGCACGATTCCAAAGATCACAAATATGTAACGGAATCTTAAGATGAGCATAAAGTTAAAGAAGGTGCGTTGCCGGAACAAGGCAGCGCGCCTTTTTTGTTTTCGAACGTTCTGCCCGTTGAAAGAACACCGGCAGTGTGCCCTTTTTACATGTGCCCGGAAAAAATTGTGCCTCTGTTTCCAAGGATTGTTACCGGCCGGGCTGCAATAATGAGCACCCCGGGGCACAAACTATTCACAGCATGTATTGATTTTTGGAGGGATAAAGATGGGCAAAAAAATGCTGCTGTGGGCAGCGGTACTGTCCCTCGCTCTTTTTCCCCGGACGGAACATGCGGATGCGGCTTTTTGGTTTCAGCCGAAACGGGCCACTGTCGATTTGCGTTTGCTGGAGACATCGGATTTGCACGGCTATATGCTGAATTACGATTATGCCGCGCGCACTGAGGCGGAGACTTACGGGCTTGCCCTCACGGCTTCACTCATTGCGGCGGAGAGGAAAGCGGCAAAAAATACGATGCTGTTTGATGACGGGGACTTGCTCGAAGGGAGTGAAATGGCTGCTTATGCTGCCCGGCGCCCGTTAAAAAAGGGGGAAATTCACCCGTTTATTCGTGTGATGAACCATTTAAATTACGATGCGGCGACCGTGGGCAACCATGATTTTCATTACGGACTTGATTTTTTGAAACAGACGATCAGCGGAGCAAAGTTTCCGTTTGTGAATGCCAATATATACTATAATTTCGAAAAAAATGATACAGATGACCAAAATTTTTTTAAACCCTATGTGATTTTGAATAAAAAAGTGGAAGACCGGCACGGGCATTCTCATCATTTGAAAATCGGGGTCATCGGGTTTGTCACGCCTTCTGTCATTGAATGGGAAAAACCGAGCCTTGGCGGCAAAGTCAAAGCAAAGGACATCCTGCATACGGCTGCCTGGTTTGTCCCGAGAATGAAGGCGGAAGGAGCCGACCTGATCATCGCGCTCGCCCATTGCGGTGTGGATCCGGCTGCAAAACAACCGTTTTATACAGGGGATGCCGTATATTTATTAAGCGAGGTAAAAGGGATTGATGCCATTCTGTTCGGGCATCAGCACAGGGTGTTCCCAAGCGAATTTTTTGCAGGCGTTCCCGGTGTCGATATCCGGAAAGGGACGATCAATGGCGTGCCTGCGGTGATGCCCGGCAAGTGGGGGAGCCATCTCGGTGTGATCAGTCTCACTTTGGAAAAAAAGGGAGAGAAGTGGGAAATGACGGAGGCGCAATCCGAGGCGAAACCGGTATATGCCACCCACAATCAGCAGGCAAAATCCATTGTCAGGCCGGATCCGGATATTGTCCGGATGACCGCCGAACTGCAAAAAAACGTACTGGGATCCAAGTTTACTTTATATAGCCGAAACTAATTTGCCCATGCCGCCATTGTTGCGGCATGGGTATTTAAGTGAAGGAAAAAGGGGGCAAATTTTAACATCACCGGGTTCCAGCCGTGGCGTTCTACAATTTGCGGCGAAAATTATAACGGGCGTGCAGGCTCCGTTTGCCGGGAAACGGGGCGCTGTCATACGGTGTACGTTTCTTTTCCTTTTTGTAAAATTTCTTCGTTCGTATCTTTATATCTCAGCATGACATTGACATACAGGGTGTCGATGAGGCTAAGCTGTACGATCCGCGCGGAAAAGGAAGAAAAGCGGAAATCTGCTTCTTGTGAAACTGTAAATAAAGGGACATCGGCTTTCTGGCTTAGCGGCGATTTTGCAAATTGCGTGATCGCGATCGTTTTCGCCCCGGTTTTCTGAACGGCCTGGAGCAACTTCAGCATCTCTTTGTCCGCGCCCGCGTGAGAAATGAAAACCGCCACATCTTCTTTGGTGCATCTTGCCGCGCTCAACAGCTGCAGATGGGGGTCCGTATAAGCCGTGACAGCCAAATCCGTCTGCAAAAATTTTTCGAGGGCGTCAAGGGCAATAACGGACGCACTTCCGCAGCCGTAAAACACAATATGCTTCGCACGGCAAATCCATTCAACGGCCTCATGCAAATGTTTTTGGTTCAATGTATGGATCGTATCCTGCAAGGTCTCGATATTGGATTCAAACACTTTTATGGCAACTGCTTTTTCATTGTCGGTATCTTTCACTGCTTCGTCCATATTTTTCCCGGGGCGGGCGGCTTCCGCAGCGAGCGCAATCTTCAACGCCTGAAATCCGCTGAAACCGATGCGCTTGCAAAACCGGAATACCGTCGCATCGGCAACAAGCAACTGATCCGCCACCTGGTTGATCGTGCTGTGGACCAAACGCTGCGGGTTCTCAAGGATGTAGTCTGCAATTTTCCGTTCTTTTGCGCTAAATTCGCTGTACATCGTTTGAATTCTATGAAGACACGGGAATGACTGCAATTGTGTGCCCATCTTCAAACACCTTTCTTGTTGTGTCGTACCTTCTGTTTTTATTTTAGTATAAAATCTTCCTTTTTTGAAACCGCTGCCATAAAAGGAATGGGTCAAGTTTTCTTCGCTCTTGCCAGCAAACGGGGCAACCGGCGATACTTTTGCTGCCGCTGAAAAATCAATCCAGTTGCATCCCCCCGCACCAGGCCCGGGTTTTCTCATCATATTTTTAGGGAAAACGGACGGTGCAATCGTGTATAATAAAAATGATGCATCACGATGGGCTGATTTGCAGGCATCTTTTGAAATGGCAGGCGGAAAGCCCGCAACATTTCAAAAAAGGAGGCGTAAAAAGAATGCTAAAAAGATTGGGCTTGATTTGGTTCATCGCTATGATTGCGCTTGGATTCAGCATGAACGGGGTGGCAAAAGCATCTGGCGATAATAGTACAGTGATCGATGAAAAATACGGGAAACCGATCGTTGTAACCGGTGCGGCGCTTTCTGCCTCGCAAAAGGCAGAGGTGGAAAAGGAACTTGGCGTGGACGATGCAAACAATGTGGAAGAGATTACCGTAACCGGTGATGATCTTGTCCATTACATTCCTGACGGCAACCGCAATTCGAATATGTACTCATCCGCAAAAATTACAAGAACGGATTCCGGCGGTGTCCAGGTGAATATTGTCACACCGGAGAATATTACAGAAGTGACAGCGGATATGTATAAAAATGCGCTGCTCACTGCCGGGATTAAAAATGCGGAAGTGGAAGTGGCTTCCCCGCTCAAAGTAACCGGCCATTCAGCGCTTGTCGGTATTTATAAAGCTTACGACGATTCAAGTAAATCCGGGGACAAACTTGATTCAGACCGGACGGAAGTGGCCAGCCAGGAACTGAGTGTCGCAACGGATCTGGCGAAAAAGGAAGGGTTAAGCAATGACAAAGTGACCCAGCTTCTTACGGAAATTAAGCAGGAAATTGCGGACCAGCATCCGGCAACAAAAGAAGATATTGAAAAAATCGTCGATGATAAATTGAAGGATTTAAACATCAATTTGAGCGATTCTGACCGCCAGCTGCTGTATGATTTATTTGACCAGATGCGCAAGCTTAACATCAATTTTGACTCGGTCAAGAGCGAATTGAGTTCCTTGTCGGACAAACTGAGCGATAAGATCAATAAAGCAGCCGGAGACAAGGGTTTTTGGCAAAGCGTAAAAGACTTTTTCCAAAACATCTTTGACGCGATCCGGGGATTATTCCAATAATGGCAAAGAAGGCAGTGCGCCCCTAATTTCCGGCGCTGCTGCCTTCTTTTTGTTGAACATTTTTATCTGTGCTGCTTTGGCCGGGGGCAGTTTTTGCAGGGGTGCCATTCTGTTCCGTTCCCTGGCCGGAAGCAGGTTTTGTGCCAGTGTTGTCCGATTTTGTTTCCTCAGCATTCTTCGTTTTTGTATCATCCGCGTTTTCTGATTTTTTATTTTTATTTTGATCCGTAACCTTGCCATCCGTTTTCGCATCGTGCTGTTTTTTTGTATCCTGTGTTTCTGTTTTCGCTTTATCCTGCGTGTCAGCCTTCGCTTTATCAGCCGTATCAGACTTGCCATTTTTTTCTTCCTTGTTTTGTTCAGGAGTACCGCCCTTAAGCAGTTGTGTCAGCTGATCGGCCTGTTTTCGCAACGTTTCTTCATCGGAACCGGAAGTGTCAAAATTGGCTGCGCCGGTTTCCATCGAAAGGTCAAGGCCCGGCAGATCCGCATTGTCGGCAAGCTGTTGATGGGCAACAAGGCGGACGTTTTTCATGCCGATTTGTCCGGCTTTTTCCGGGACGTAAATGCTGCCAAAGTCCACCTTTGTAGCATCGGCCTTCATATTTTTCAATTGGATCGGGCCGGGAGCATTCATATGGATTGTCACCGGTCCCCCGGGCGTTTGCAGCACTTTTGTGATTTTCAGTCCGTAAATGGTAACATCCGCATACTGCAGGCGGAGCATGACCTGATTTTGTTTCGTTGCTGTATCGCCTGCTGTAATCCCGGGCGGAAGCATCACGCCTTCCACGCGGTCTGCTTCAATGATGAAGCCGTCTGTTGCGGGGGATTCAGCCACTGAAATGTTTGTAAAAAAGCAAAAATTAAATGCAATAAATACGGCTGTCAATAGGAAAGATTTTGTTTTCTTCACTTGCCTCACCATTTCTGTGTATAGTCTTTATCTTTCTTCTGCACTCCCTGCGGCAATTTCTTCCATCGGCCCAACACTAGCCAGCACTTCCTCCTGCCTGATCACCCGCCATGAAACAGATAAAGACCCGCCGATGATACCGAGCAGGGTTCCAATGAAAAATCCGCCCATCGCCCCCATGATGGAAAGGACAGACAGGAAAATGGCCAAAATGCCGAACACCATATTAAACTTCGGGAAAAAATAACCCATTCCGCCGATCAGAAAAATCAAGCCGCCGAAAATAAGGCCGATCGACACCATGCTACCGGGCGCGGCTGCAATTTCAAGAAGTTGGACCGGCACATATAAAATGATCATCCCGGAGAGCAACGTAAACGTTGCCCCCCAGAATGGCCGGCTTCTTCTCCAGTTTCTAAATTTCATGCGGAACATATGGAACTTGCCCATTATGATCACTCCTTGAAGAAAAGCCTATTTTTTGACAAACTGCACTTTTAGGTTCGGAAGATTTGCGACTTTTTGGAATAGGTAATGTGTATCCAGGCTGCCGTTTTTGATCGTTAAAGTATCTGCCCCTTGTGTAAAAGCCTTTGAAGCAGCTTGAGGGTCATCGGCAGTGACATAATTTTCCGAAATATTCATATTGGTGAAGACTGCATCCCCCTGGACAAGCGCAGCTTTTTGAATCAGCCCATTAAGGTGTACAGGTGTGTTTCCGTCGCCCGCCGTAATTTTCACCTGGTAATCGCCAAGAACCGGAATCTTAACATCTTTTGAAATAACCAAGTCCTGGATCGTCACTTTATCAATTTCATTGACAAAGACCGGTTTGACATGGTCCTCCCCTTTGGATGGATCCCCGTATAAACTCCCGTATAATTTAAACCCGGTACCTTGCATTTGTTTGAATGAAACATTGAATTTGCCAATGCCGCCGACAGTTGCTGCAACGGCAACCCCGTTAATGCCGAGTACAGCTAAAAGTCCCCCCAAAAAAATAAGGCCTGAAAGCAGAGCGGTAAAAAACCATTTTTTTGAAGTTCTCCCTTGTCCTTGTAAGACTAATGCCCCTTCGTTCATGTAACAATCCTCCCCTTTAAAACTTGATCATTTAAAAAAGATGGTACGCTAAAATATTTAGGTGAAAAATCCCCTCCTTTCCAAATGATATCGCTTACATTTTTCTTTATTTTATTCATTTTGGACAAAAAAATATATTCCTATTATTGTAGGGAATTCAATGGCTTATGGCCTACAAATATCGTGTCGGAAAGCCGGTATGTTTTTTTGCGCGCCAACCAGGCATGATTATGATAATATTATAGGGAAAAAGACCGGTAAGGGGTTAGACAAAGGAGGGAGAAAGGTGTCGCTGTCGTTAAATGCGCATATGGACATGGTCATGAAACATGGAGTGGACCTTTTGCGCTCGCACCAGCAGCAAATTATTGCGGAATGTACGGGAATTTTGCAGTATTTGAGAGAAACACATAAAGGCAGTGCGGATGCTTTTGAATTCGCTTTCAATTGTTTTGTCGCCTTTTTCCGTTCCGGCCAGCAATCGGTTGAGACGCTGATTGACGATATCCGGTCGCAATGGGTGAAGGAATTCCACCGCCCGCCGGAACCGCATGTTCTCATCTTTATTTTAACACTGATTGAAAACTCTGTTCATAAAGCCATAAAAGAAAGCACGACCCGGTCTTTTCATTTGCATCCTTCCGTCCAGTACCTGTTTTCGAAAATCTGCGAAGAAATGCTGCTCATTTCCAAACAGGAAACTTTTCAAATGGATTCATTTTGTGAGCAGCTAACCAAATCCGAGCAGCTCAGAATCGAGTGGATTGCAAGGGTCAGCCATGTGGATGGGGGGTACCGGCTGAAGAAAGTGATCGGGATGGAGGAGAACGCGATTGACAGCGGGCTGTTTGAACGGACGGATCCTTCATGGTTTTGGCTGTCGGAAGCGCTGCTGAAGCGGACGCCGCGCCGGAAACCGGATGAAAGGCGGGATGTGTTTCCGGTTCCGTGGAAAAACGAGACGTTGATTTTTTGTATGAGCGACCAGGATGTTTCGGCCACAATCCCGTTTTTAACCTATGCGATGCATTTGTTGCAGATGGAGGAGGAACGAAACGGAAAAGTATATGCGGGCGACCAGTGGAAAGATGCAGTCATTTTATTTAACGAATGGATTATGCGCTCCCAGGATTTAAATGAAGCGATCCAAAACATCGCTTTTGGTTACGCACAATATTTGCCGTTTGAGCGCTGTGCCCTGTTCCGTTATTCGCAGAGCGATGCCGCGGGATTCGGCCTGTTCGGCTACCATTTTAACAATACGGCAATCCGGAATATAAAGGAGACGATCGACCGTTTCCCTTCCATTTCCAAAATATTGCTGGGGAAGGGGCAGCAGGTAAATATGGTACAGCATTTCCAGCCGCTGTATATCCCAAAAGCGTCAGAAGAGTTTCCGATGCAGTATGTGAAGGAGTTTGAGCTGGAATCGGTCGTGGTTGCCCCGATTTATGTGCCGTCAGAAGGGGTGTTAATTGGCGGTGCCATTTTGGACCAGGGGCCGGGGAAGTTTTTTGAAGTGGACAGCAGCACATTTACGGCGCTGTTGAAATTCGGTCAGAGCGCAGGTGAACTGCTGGCCAAGTTTTTAAAAGCGAACCAGTGGGACGAAAAGCAGCCGGAACTCGTCCAGCTGTCCGCCCGGGAAATCCATATTTTGCAGCTCTTGGCGGACGGGGCCTCGACGACGGAAGCAGCGGAAATGCTGCATTTGAGCGAGTATACGGTCCGGGATTATGTCTCAAGCCTGATGAAGCGGCTTCACGCTAGAAACCGGACGGAAGCCGCTGTAAAAGCAATGCGGCTTGGGCTGATTCATTGAACTCGCCATTTTCCTCCGTTATGCACTTTTTTTAAAAGGCGAAGTCATGAGGGCTTGCTGAACGAATCCGATTTTGAGTTTGTACCCAATTTGTCAGCAAGCCCTGTCTCAAAGTATAGAAGAATCCATTTGCGAAAATGTGTAATTTTGTCTTCTTAATACGTTGAGTCGGTTTTCGAGTGCTAGCTTTTCCCTGGAGTTGTTGTAAAAATTTTTGCCAAAGCGGTCAGCATCCATGCCAAATTTGGGGATTTTGCTTATACAGCAAATCCTACGTAGGTAAAAAATTGTGTGTAAAATGATCGAAGTCCGGGTAAAATACTTTTACATCCTAGAGTCTGCTGCAAAGTTCAAAGCCCCCGAATTTGCGGGGGCTGTAAATTTGACAAAATAAAAGTCTCCCAAAAAAATGGGAGATCTAGACAAAATAAATCAATTTTCTTATAATTTGTTATGCAGGCGTAAAAAGGTTTTCGATTAAGTGTTTAAGTTTAACAACAAAAAATACCCCCCTATTTTCGTTAAATCTTTTTTAGAAGAACGCCTGCAAGAGCAGGTTTCGGCCTGCTCTTTTTTCTACTCAATACAGCTGGCTCTCTTCACACAATTTCTCTTCGAAATGTTTATCACGGCGCTGAATCCGGATCATGCTTAGCTCAGTGGCGGGAATTTTAGTGAAAATGGGCTGATTCTCTGACAAATAAGAAGGAAACGGAAATAATGGGATTTTTTAAAGATTTTTTCGCCGAAAGAATTCTCCCGCACCCACAAATGTTAAGGCACTCACTTTTGCAGAAACAAAATAATTTTGTACGGATTTTGCACAGAAGAAATGCAAAACGCCCGCAAACCCTTGCTATTAAAGGTCTGCGGGCGTTGCTGTTAAGCGGCCCCGAGAGGACTCGAACCTCCGACGCACGGTTTAGGAAACCGACGCTCTATCCACTGAGCTACGGAGCCGTAAATTGCTAATATCCGTTCGATGTCACCTTAAATATTATAGTGAATCTGTCGTTTTGTGTCAATACCCCTGTAGACCGCTCTCTAGATGTTTGTCTCAAAGTGTACATTTAGATGATAGAGTGCCTTCCCATTTTTTTCACTCGCCTGATCCTTCGAGTAAAATATTTTACACATACGCTTTTCCGAAAAAACATGGTTCTTCCCGCTTCAACTGCCAAAACACTTAAAGAAACAATTCTATTTCCCAATATCCAAATTCTTCCTTAAAACGCTTACGGACCAAAACAGGCGGACAACCTGTCACAAATGGCACATGCTTTACATACGATAGGATAGAGATTTGGTTCTCTGCGTGAGATAAAGGTTTTTCTACCGAAGTATTGACCCGTATTTGCAATCTGCCCCTGTCGCCTCAACTTGCCGGATGTCCGGTAAAATTTTGCCGGCCGCTTGCCATTCCGGCTGCCGGCAAAACGGATGGTTTCCATTTGTACAAAAAACAGGACAGGAAAGTAACCATTTAACTTTAAAAAAGATATGTGGAAATTGAGCATGATTGGAAAGGGGTGAAGTATTTGTTTAAACTGTTTCTTGATCCGGGACATGGTGGAAAAGACCCGGGCGCTGAGGGAAACGGGCTAGAGGAAAAAGACATCACTTTGGAGATTGCCAAACAGATTCAGGACATTTTAACAAACCATTACCAAAATGTTTCGGTAAAAATGTCGCGGACGACGGACAAATTTGTTTCTTTGGAAGAGCGGACGGATGCCGCCAACAGCTGGGGCGCCACTTTTTTTCTTTCCATTCATATCAATTCAGGAAATGGAACGGGTTTTGAGAGCTATATTTATCCAGAATCAGGCTCTGCTACGGCAACCTACCAGAAAACCATCCACCAGGAAGTGGTGAAGCTGAATGATTTAAAAGACAGGGGCAGAAAAACGGCCGATTTTCATGTGCTCAGGGAATCGATCATGCCTGCGCTCCTTACCGAAAACGGCTTTATTGACACAGCAAGTGATGCGAAAAAAATGAAGAAAAACAGCTGGATTGAAGAAGTGGCACAGGGGCATGTCAATGGGCTGGCAAAAGCTTTCGAGCTCAAAAAGAAAAGCGGTGCAACGTATCATAAAGTCGTTAAGGGGGATACCGTTTACGCTTTAAGCAAAGAATACGGTTCGACCATCAAAGAAATAAAGAAATGGAATAATCTGGATGATGATTATACCATCCGTGTGGGGGAAAGATTACGGGTAAAGTAGCCGTACAAGCGGCCTTTACCCGTTTTTTGTCTGAAACACCTTCCTCCTGTTTCCCTAATCTCCCCGTCTTTCAGCAGCTTATATACCCTATTATATAAAATGAACGAAACGTGGGTTACACCGTTTCCGCTGCAAACCGTCATCATCAGCAAACCAAACTGATCCTTGGTCTTCATGTAAAAACTTACGCTCATTTTATTAGCCTAACGCCATTTTAAAATTCCCTTAAATTTCTGCTCACAAAAAAACCGGCACACAGGCCGGCTTAAAAAGGGGATAAAACAGTGGGTATTTGTCCAGCATGCTTACTGCTCTGCTGTCCTCGCTACATGATTAATTGTAAACCGGTTACCCTAAAAAACAATGAAAGCAACATCATCATTTCATGAAGTTTCGATTAAAAAATGAAGAAAACCCCGTCAAGGTCTCCGCCATGGATTTGGCGCCCGGGATTAATTTTCGTAGCCGTTTACGATCAGATCAAGTTTCCCGGTTTCCGGGTCAATGACAAGCCCATGGACCGGCACTTTTTTGTCCATCAGCGGGTGGTTTTTAATGATGCCGACACTCTTTTTCACGCTGCTTTCGACCTTGTCGAAACCGCTCAGCCATTCGTCGAGGTCAATCCCCGCATGAACGAGTGTTTCAATCGCATTTTCGTCAACCCCGCGTTTTTTCATATTTTCGAGCACGGTTTCGCCTTTTAACCCGGTCATGCCACAGTCATAGTGGCCGATCACAAACACTTCATCCGCCTTCAGCTGATAAATGGCAACAAGCAAGCTTCGCATCGTGCTGTCGAACGGGCTCGTTAAAATGGCGCCTGCATTTTTTACGATTTTCGCGTCTCCGTTTTGAATATTCATTGCTTTATGTAACAATTCAATGATCCTTGTGTCCATACATGTGAAAATCACCATCCGTTTGTCGGGGAATTTGGAAGTCAGGTAAGGCTCATACGCTTTTTTCTCCACAAATTCCTGGTTAAATGCAAGTACTTCATCTAACAATGTCATCACATCTCACTCCTTTAAGCATATTTTAAAATACAATGGCAGGAAATAAAAGTATACACGTTAAAAATGGGAATAAATCCTTCACATTTTTGTTTGCGAAAAAACAAGGGGCGTGTTACATTTAATTCAGAGTTATTTTATGGGAAATGGGGGATTTGATTGGGAAGGGAGTTTGACGCGCTGTTTGATGAATGGTCCCGCTCCTATGATCAAACCGTTACCGGTAATGATGCCGAATACGAAGAAGTATTCTATCAATACGATAAAATTTTGGATGCCGTCAGAGACCGGGCAACCGGTTTTGTTGTTGAATTCGGCCCGGGAACAGGCAATTTGACGGGCAAGCTTTTGGAGAAAGGGCTGAAAATAATCGGGATAGAACCTTCTGCCAATATGCGAAAAATCGCTCAAAAAAAGCATCCGGATGTTAAAATAATAGACGGGGATTTTTTGAATTTTCATGTGCAGGAAAAGGCGGATACATTTGCCAGCACGTATGCGTTCCACCATTTAACAGACGAAGAAAAAAGGGCTGCCATATCCCTTTTCCACACCCGGTTAAAGGCGGGCGGCAAAATCGTGTTCGCCGATACGGTTTTTGAGACGGAAGAAGCAAAACAGGAGATGATCAAGGAAGCCAAAGCAAGGGGATTCTGCCGGCTTGCGGAAGATCTTGAAACGGAATATTACACCACCATTCCCGCTTTATCTTCCATCTTTGAGGAAAATGGTTTTGATGTCTCTTTCCGGAAGATGAACCGGTTTGTGTGGCTAATGGATGCAAAAATGAAAGGAGCATGATCATCATGACAGAGATGAAAAAAATGAACGTAGAAAGCTTTAATTTGGACCATACAAAAGTCAAAGCGCCATATGTTCGCCTTGCAGGAGTAAAAGAAGGGATTCACGGCGATGTGATCCGCAAATACGATATCCGTTTCTGCCAGCCGAACAAGGAACATATGGATATGCCGGGGCTCCACTCGCTCGAGCATATGATGGCGGAATTCGCCCGCAATTACACGGATAAAATTGTCGACATCAGCCCAATGGGTTGCCAGACCGGTTTTTATTTTTCCGTTATCAATTTGGATGATGATGGCGAGGTGCTTGACATCATTGAAAAAACGTTAAACGATGTATTGCATGCCACAGAAGTACCGGCCTGCAATGAAACACAGTGCGGCTGGGCGGCAAGCCATTCTTTGGAAGGCGCAAAGGAAATTGCCCGGAAAATGCTGGCAAAACGCGATGAGTGGACGCAAGTATTTGCCTGATAACAGGAGACGAGTGAAATGAAGGTTGCGAAAAGCGTACACGAACTGATTGGCAACACGCCATTGGTTGAATTAACCGCATTTGATTTGCCAAAAGGCGTCCGGCTGTTTGCAAAGCTGGAATACTTTAACCCAGGCGGCAGCATAAAAGACCGACTCGGCGCTTATCTAGTAGAGCGCGCGTTTCGGGAAGGTAAGCTGAAGCGCGGTGGGACGATCATAGAACCGACGGCCGGCAACACGGGCATCGGGCTTGCGCTTGCTGCGATTCGTTACGGCGTGCATGCTGTTTTTGTTGTGCCGGAAAAATTCAGCGTGGAGAAACAGACGCTGATGCGGGCGCTCGGGGCTGAAGTCGTGAACACGCCGACCGAACTTGGTATGGAAGGCGCAATTGCGAAAGCAAAAAAACTAGTCGCTGAAACACCAAATGCGTATTTCCCGGGACAGTTTGAAAATCCGTCCAACCCGGAAACGTATTATAAGACGCTTGGGCCTGAAATTTGGGAAGCACTTGATGGCCATATCGATGTTTTTGTCGCAGGTGCCGGTTCCGGGGGCACGTTTATGGGGACTGCCCGCTATTTAAAAGAGAAAAATCCGGGCTTGAAGGCAGCCATCGTGGAACCAGAAGGCTCGATTTTAAACGGGGGCGAGCCGCGCAGCCACCGTACGGAAGGGATCGGCATGGAATTTTTACCGCCATTTATGGACCGTACATTTTTTGATGCCATCCATACGATTCCCGACGATACAGCTTTTAAACGGCTTGCGGAAGCAGCCCGGCTTGAAGGCCTTTTGATCGGCAGTTCCTCAGGTGCTGCTTTGGAGGCGAGCCTGCGCGAAGCAAAGCAGGCAAAACCGGGCACGCATATTGTCACCATTTTTCCGGACAGCAGCGAACGGTATCTCAGCCGCAGCATTTATTCTTGATGAGAAGGAGTTTGTCATGCGTAAAAAAACAAAATTCATTCATGCCGGCATTAGCCGTGATCCATATACAGGCGCAGTTTCGGTGCCCGTCCATCATGCGAGCACATTCAAGCAGGATGGCGTCGGCCATTTTAAATACGAATACGCACGCACCGGCAATCCGACGCGTGAAGCTTTGGAAAAACTGATTGCGGATATTGAAGAAGGTACACACGGTTTTGCATTCGCATCCGGAATGGCCGCGATTACAGCGGTGATCCAGCTGTTTTCGGCCGGCGACCATATTTTGGCAACCGATGATGTATACGGCGGTACTTTTCGCGTTTTAACAAAAGTGATGAACCGTTTCCATATCGACGTCACTTTTGTGGACACGAGCGATCTGGATGCGGTCCGTGCCTCGATCCGCCCGAATACAAAAGCCATCTACGTGGAAACGCCGACGAACCCGCTATTAAAAATAACAGACTTGCGGGCCATTGCCGGTGTAGCCCGTGAAAACGGCTTAACATTTATCGTGGACAACACATTCAGCACCCCGTATTGGCAAAATCCACTCACTTTAGGTGCGGATATCGTCGTGCACAGCGCGACGAAGTATCTCGGCGGGCACAGTGATGTGGTCGCAGGCCTTGTTGTCGTACGAAACGAAGCGCTTGCAGAAGACTTGCATTTTATCCAAAACTCAACCGGCGGCATTCTCGGGCCGCAGGACAGCTGGCTGTTGATCCGCGGTATTAAAACACTCGGCATACGCATGGAAGAAATTGAATCCAACACAAAGCAAATTGTTGATTTTCTTTCTGCACATCCTGCCGTTGAAAAGGTATATTACCCGGGGCTTATCCATCATCCCGGGCATAAAGTGCACAGTTCCCAGGCCGGCGGATTCGGCGGCATGGCCTCTTTTACAGTGCCATCCCAGGAAAAAGCCCTTGAAATATTGAAAAAAACGCGTTACTTTACGTTGGCGGAAAGCCTCGGTGCGGTGGAAAGCCTGATCTCACTCCCGCCGCTTATGACGCATGCATCCATTCCGCGTGAACGCCGTCTCGAACTTGGCATCGAAGACGGGCTTATCCGCATCTCAGTCGGCATTGAAGACGTCGAAGATTTGTTGGAAGATCTGGAAAATGCGCTAAGGTAAAAAGTTAGCCTGCTCTCATGGGGAAGCAGGCTTTTTGTAACGTTATCAAATGGAAAATGTTGGTACTCCATTTCCTGCCGCCTGGTCTTGACGAAATGAATGAAAAAATTTTTACCACGTTTTTGCCTGCTGTAAAACATAATCATCTTGCGAATTGGTGCGCGGCTTGGTATAAAACTTAATGCCGCCAGCCCGCAACGACAAATCCACAGTTTAAAAAAATTTCCTTTTTCACGAAACTTAAACCATTTTTAAACGTAATGATTAGTAAGCAATCATGACCGGCGTCATCTGAAAGAAAATCCCAATCAAGGAAGGGGTGTGATGTTTATGGAAGTGTTCGGCGTGCCGATAGAGACGGCGTATTTGGCTGTACTGATCATTGCGGGATGCCTGACGGTGCTTTACCTTTTGTTCAATGACTTGCTTGGAGGAATGGCAGACGCTCTTCATTTTATCCATCCAGCTTTGATTTTGGCATTTTTTACTTTTTTCTCGGCAGGCGGGTATATTTTGGAAAAAGTGACACCGCTTTCCCACGTGCTGATTATGGTCGTTTCCGCCGTGATCGCGGTGATTCTTGATATTCTGCTCAATGTGTTTGTACTTGTTCCGCTGTCTTCGGCTGAAGAATCGCTTGTTTACACGGAAGATTCGCTGAAAGGGAGGGTTGGGAAAACGATTCTTTCGATTCCGAAAGCCGGTTTTGGTGAAGTGGTGATTGACAGCAAAACAGGAACCATCTCCAAGCCGGCAGCCAGCATACAGGACGAGGAAATTAAAGAAGGGACGCAGGTATTGGTGATTGAAGTGAAAAATGGCGTTTTATATGTCGTGCCCTACGAAAATTATCGATTGAAAATTGAAAATTTTAGACAATTATAAGGAGGGATCCGCATGTTTGCGAGCGGAATTTGGATTGTCATCGGTGTTGTTGTATTTTTGGTGCTTGCCCTTATCGGCGTCTTTATTTCAAAATACCGAACTGCAGGGCCGGATGAAGCGTTAATCGTGACAGGGAGTTTTCTTGGCGGTAAAAATGTCCATGTCGACGAAGCTGGAAATAAAATTAAAATCATTCGTGGCGGCGGTACATTTGTGTTCCCGGTATTCCAGCAGGCAAAACCGCTCAGCTTATTATCGAGCAAGCTGGAAGTGACCACCCCGGAAGTCTACACCGAACAAGGTGTCCCGGTGATGGCAGATGGAATTGCCATTATTAAAATCGGCGGGTCGATCGGTGAAATTGCCACAGCTGCCGAACAATTTCTCGGGAAATCAAAAGAAGACCGCGAAAATGAAGCGCGGGAAGTTTTGGAAGGCCATTTGCGCTCAATTCTCGGTTCGATGACGGTTGAAGAAATTTATAAAAACCGTGATAAGTTTTCACAGGAAGTCCAGCGTGTTGCCTCACAGGATTTGGCAAAAATGGGGCTTATCATCGTGTCGTTCACGATTAAAGAAGTGAAGGATAAAAACGGCTACCTTGATGCGCTTGGCAAACCGCGGATTGCCCAGGTCAAGCGCGATGCGGATATTGCCACGGCAGAAGCCGAAAAAGAAACGAGAATCCGGAAAGCGGAAGCATTAAAAGAAGCAAAACGCGCAGAACTGGAGCGGGCAACTGAAATTGCGGAAGCGGAGAAGTTCAACCAGTTGAAAATTGCCGAGTTCCGCCGCGAACAGGACATCGCAAGGGCAAAAGCCGACCAGGCATACGATTTGGAAACGGCCCGGTCGAAACAGGAAGTCACCGCACAGGAAATGGAAATCAAGATCATCGAGCGGCAAAAACAAATCGAGCTCGAAGAAAAAGAAATTTTGCGGCGTGAACGGCAATACGACTCCGAAGTCAAGAAAAAAGCGGATGCAGACCGTTATTCGGTTGAGCAGGCTGCAGTTGCAGAAAAAACGAAACAAATGGCAGAAGCCGACGCCCACAAATACCGGGTGGAAGCGATGGCGAAAGCGGAAGGGGAACGCGTCCGCATTGATGGTATGGCTAAAGCCGATGCCCAGCGCGCCCAAGGGGAATCGGAAGCCGAAGTCATCCGTCTCAAAGGGCTGGCCGAAGCGGAAACAAAACGAAAAATTGCGGAAGCATACGAACAGTTCGGCCAGGCGGCTGTGCTCGATATGATTTTGAAAGTGCTGCCTGAATATGCGAAACAAGTAGCGGCCCCGCTTTCCAATATTGACCAAATCACCGTTGTCGATACCGGAAGCGGCGCAAACGGCGGTGCAAATAAGATCACCGGCTATGCAACCGATTTGATGTCGACCTTACAGGAAACTTTGAAAGCGTCAAGCGGCATTGATGTCCGGGAAATGCTGGAAGGCCTTTCCGGGATCAAACTGCAACAAACAGCTGAACCGGAACCGGCAGCTTTGGAACAAAGCACAAAAGGGTGAAAAAGCGGCGTGTTTCTGCCAAATTAAAAGGCAAAAGCACGCCGTTTCTTTAGAAAAACAAATGTGTCCGGTTATTTTCCGGCCCCCGCAGTCATTTTATGGATGAACTGGAGGGAGCGGCCTGCGCCGACTACGACGGATTGCAGCGGGTTTGGCGCGAGATGGACAGGCACGGAAATTTCATTGCTCAGCCATTCCTGCATGCCTTGAAGGAGGGCGCCTCCCCCTGTTAAAACAATCCCGCGGTCCACAATATCGCCGCTTAACTCTGCCGGGCAGTCTTCCAGTGTAGCCCGGACCGTTTCCAAAATTTGGAGCAGGGAATCGCGGAGCGAAGCCTGAATTTCCAACGAACTTAAGGTGATGGTTCGCGGCAGCCCTGTCACGAGATCGCGCCCGCGGACATCCAGCGTTTGTTCCGGATGGTCGACAAGGGCATGCCCGATTTCCATTTTAATTTTTTCCGCTGTCCGCTCGCCGATCAGCAGATTATACGTTTTTCTGACATGCTGCATAATATCATCGTCCATTTTATCGCCGCCGATGCGGATCGTGTTATACGTCACGACGCCGCCGAAGGAAATAATGGCGACTTCCGTAGTGCCGCCGCCGATATCGACAATCACGTTGGCGATCGGCTCGTCCACGGGAAGATCGGCACCAATAGCGGCAGCAACCGGTTCTTCAATCAAATGGACGGTTTTTGCCCCGCTGTTTTTGACGACATCTTCAATGGCCCGCCGTTCAACCGATGTTGCGCCTGATGGGACGCATACTACGACGTTCGGTTTGCGGATCGAGATGCCGCTTTGCTGATTGATTTTTTTCATAATTTGTTTCAGCATTTCTGTTGTCATATCGAAATCAGCGATTACCCCGCCTTTTAAAGGGCGGATGACAGTAATTTTTTCAGGTGTTTTTCCGATCATCGCTTTGGCTTCCTGCCCGAAAGCGAGCACCTGCCTTGTCGAATGGTCAATCGCCACAACGGACGGCTCGTCTAAAATAACGCCTTCTTTTTTCGAATATACTAAAACATTTGCAGTTCCTAGATCGATCCCAATTTCATTCCCTGAAAACATGCATGTCACCTAACCTTCATCGTCTTTTCGCTCGGATTAACTGTAGTCTCTCCCATTTAGTATAGCTTTTTTTGTTCGTTCTGAAAGGTTACATTTTCTTCCATTCTCTTATGTTACAAAAATATGATCGCGGCAAGTCCATAAAATATGCGAAAAACAGCTTCAGCCGGCACCCCAAATTTAATCTTTTTGTAATTTTATTCACAATGGAGGACAGGAAAAAATTCCTTTTTGTTTCAAAAGGAATTTTTTCTAAACAAGAATCACAGCGGCATTTTTGACAAATAGCGCGCCAATTCTTCACTTTGTTGTTTCCGCAGCACCCGCTGTTCGGCGCGCTGGATAGCTGTTTGGTTTAACCATCGTTCCTCATCGGTTTCCGGGATGATTTCCGGCACCGGTGTAGGTTTTCCATCCTCATCCAGTGCGACAAAGGTCAAAAAAGAAATGGCGGCAATTTTTGTCTCTTCTGTTTTCAAATCTTCCGCACTGACCTTTACAAATACTTCCATCGATGTCCGCCCTGTCCGGCTGACCATGGCTTCTACTGTAACGACGTTTCCGACGCGGATCGGTGCGATAAAATCAACGGAGTCGGTCGAAGCCGTGACAACGGTGCATCTTGCCAATTTGGCCGCGGCGATCGATGCAGTATCATCAATATACGCCATCAGTTTTCCTCCGAACAGTGTGCCAAGATGGTTTGTGTCCGGGGGAAAAACATAACTGGTCCTTACTGTGCGGGTTTCCCGCATGTATTTCTTCGGTCTGTCTTCCAAAAGTCTCACTCCAATATGTCGGCGCTGTCAAACGCGATTCAAATTTCCTTTTACCATATAAAAATTATAGCAAAATCAGTTGGCATATACGAACAAAAATGAATAGAAAAAAGGCTTTCATCCGGAATTTTTTCAAAAGAAAAATCAGGCCCGGCACCTCAACCTGATTTTTGCATGCTCATTTCTTTTTTTTCTCGTCTTCCACATAAGGATCTTTTTCGTTTCGGGGCAGATCCCCGAACGGCGTCATCGTACGGGTTTCATCCAATTCTTCTTCGTATTCTTTGTATTCCTCATTTGGATAGATTTCCACGTTTTTCCCGTTGATGTCATTGCCGGAAAAGTTTTCGAAATCTTCCACATAGCCGTCATGGTCATCCGATTCCGTATACATATCATTGTAACTGTCCGGCGGGGTTTCAAAATCGGAAGGGGACTCGGATGTGCCCCATTTTGCGACAGCCTGCCAGGCGTCTTCCGCGTCAAAAGCGACCGATTCATCTTTGCCTCCATCAAAAACGAATTTTCCCCACGGTGGATTCAGCACGTTTTCTTCAACCGGGCGGTGCTTTGGAATGGTCCGATCCGGGGTGTGCTCTTTGCAGTACAGCGTGGAAGGAAGCGTTTCAAGCCGCTCAAGCGGGATCTCTTTGCCGCATTCTTTGCATCTTCCGTAAGTGCCGTCCTCAATGGCTTTGAGGGCCGCTTTGATTTTTTCCACTTCATATTCAGCGTGGTCATTTAAAGCAATATCTTTTTCCCGCTCGAACAGTTCGGTACCGGTATCGGCGGGATGATTATCGTAACTGGACAGTTCCCCGACAGAATCGTAAGGGTGTGCCGTTTCCGTTTGGAAATGGTCATTTTTCCCGAATTCCGCTTCAAATTCTTTCAACTGCGCGGTTAAAATGGAACGGAAATGCGCCAGTTGTTCTTTAGTCAGCATACTCACCACTTCTTTCTTTAAAAAAGATGGATTCAATCGTGTTAGAGTCTATTTACCACCGGGAAAAAGTCCGCAAACTTTTCTAAAACTAGTATGGTTCAAAATGCCGCTGTTCATGAAAAAAAGTCTGCCCGTTTAAACAGACAGACTTTTTTAGCAAATTGTGCATGGATCGTGCCCGTTTTTTCAAGCAGACAGGCGTTTCTTTTCATATTGGCGAAACATCAGCACATACATCCCCGCGCTCATGACCGCAAGCACGGCCAGAATGGAAAACGTTCCTTTATAGCCGATCCAGCCGGCAAGCGGGATGGAAACAGGGGCAATTGTACGCCCGATTGTATTGCGCAAGCTGGCAGCGGCAAAATATTGCGCGCGCATTTCAGGCGGGGAAAGCTTCGAAACAAAGTCTTGCTGGATCCCCGTCACAATCAGTTCGCCAAGCGAGAACAACAGCATCGAGAAAATAAAGCCGATGCTTGAAATCCAGACACCAAACAAATAAATCGAAATGGCATACAGGAGGGAGGAAAGGACAAACACATTCCGTTCCCGGTACCTCGTCACCCATTTCGTCGCCGCTACTGAAAAAAGCGCGACAATCAGCCCGTTTTCGGATAAAATAAAACCGTACAGCTGCTCGCCGGTAAAGTGGAGCAGATGAAGCAAATCTGCTTCAGGAATGGCCTGCTTTGTAAATACCGGCAAAATTAAATCAAGCTGCATATACGTTTGGGAAATCAGGATTCCGGCCAAAATAAACAACATAAATATTTTATCTTTGACAATCACCTGGTAGCTCTTTGCCTGTTCCATCAGCGTACTGTACCATTTTTTACGAACGCGTTGCTGCCCGCCTGCCCAAACCGGTGCTGTTTCCCGCGTATATTTGACGAGCAGGACGCCAAGCAGAAAACAGGCAATAGCAGCAAAAACAAGCAGTTCAAAACGGTAATCCGCAAAAAATATCCCGCCGATTGCCGGGCCGATGACGACGGAAATGTTCATAGATGTATAAAAAACGGCAAACACATGACTCCGGTTTTTCTCATCCACAACATCGGCAATCATTGCCTGGCTTGCCGGATAATAAAAAGAACCGAAAACGCCGGCAGCCGTAAAGCAAATAAAAGCTGTCACGGCGGAATGGAACCATGGCGAATTGGCAAATCCGAAAATGAAAAAAGACACGCCCTGCCCGATTGAGGCCACGACCATCATTTTCTTTCTACCAAAGCGGTCGGCGTAGTATCCTCCGAGCAAATTGGCAATGACGGAAAAAACTTGTGAGGCAATCAGCAGGACACCCGCAAGCCCGGCCCCAAACGCCTCGGTGAAATAAATGGTCAGAAAGGGGAAAAACATCCAAAAGGTGATATTCATCAAGGATTCCCCAAGCAGGCGGACTTTTAAATTTTGATCCCAGTCACGTATTCTCATAAAAATTTCCTCATCTGTCCAGAATTGGTATCAACCCTATGATACCAGAAAAAGCGGGGAAAACAATGAAGAAAGTTACAGGACCGGGCAAGGCATTGAAAGGGGGATTGCCAGATGTACCGGATAAAACGAATTTATGAAGAGCCCGGCGGGGACGGCAAACGTGTGCTGGTCGACCGCCTCTGGCCGCGCGGCATATCAAAAGAAAAAGCGGCACTCGATGCCTGGATGAAGACAGTTGCACCGACGAGTTCCCTCAGGAAAAAATTCAACCATAATCCTGCGCTTTTTGCTGAATTTGCTGCGCTTTATAAGGAAGAGCTGGACCGGCTGGAAGACAGAACGGAACTGGACCGGCTGATCGAATGGGGAAAGGCCGGAACGGTGACATTGCTCTACGCGGCAAAAGACGAAAAGCACAACCAGGCGGTGGTGTTAAAAGAATACCTCGAAGGCCGGGCATAATCGAAAGGCGCCGCATACGTTGCGGCGCCTGTTATTATGGGTTGTGCATACGGTTTTTAAACGCTTCGTGCGGGATCATTTGCTCTTCGTCATAGTTGCTGTCTTTGTGCTGCTTTTCATCGGTCATCTGGTCTTTTGGAAAACGACCCGGATGGCCTTTTCTTTTATGGTCGAACATTTCTCCGCGTCCCATCATCGTTCCCCCTTCCTGCCTATAGCGTCCCTTAAACATAAGGAAATATGTACCCGAATACGGTATAATAGTAAAAAAGCGAAAGGGGTGCCGACCTGTGGATTTCACCAGAATGACGGAAGATAAAATCCGGAAAGCGTATGAAGAAGGGCAATTTGAAAATCTGCCGGGGTACGGAAAGCCACTTCCGAAAGACCCGCTTTCCGGCGTGCCGGAAGATTTGCGGATGGCTTACCGGATTTTACAGAACGCCGGTTTTTCCCCGGAAGAAGCCAATTTAAAGAAAGAACTGCTTTCCATTGAAGATTTAATCAAACAATCTGAAAATGAAATAGAAAAAGAAGGATTACAAAAGAAACTGAGCGAGAAACTGCTGGCGTATAACCAAATGCTCTCCAAAAAACGGATCAAAACAAACAGCGCCATTTTTAAAAATTATCAGGATAAAATTGAAAAAAAGCTGTTTGATTAAGGGATGCCGCGAACACGACCGGAAGTGAAGCGGTTCCGTTTCAGGCAGCTCGTTAGAAAATGGGCGGCGTCCTGGATGAGGTACAGGGCGCCGTTGAATTGTAATCGCCTACTAAAGCCCAGGGAACGGAAATCAGCTGTCCCATTTACAAGGGCGTTTAAAAACCGCATCATTTTTCCCGCTTTTTTTACTATAAATTGCCGCCATCCATCCGATATAATGAAAGAAGACATTATGATATTCAGGTGAAAAAAATGGATAAATCATCAATTATTGGCGTAATTCTGGGTGTTGTGGCAATTGGTACCGGCATGGTGTTAAAAGGGGTAAGCCCGGCTGTCCTCGTCAACCCGGCTGCCCTTTTGATTATACTGGCGGGAACGGCTGCGTCCGTCATTATCGGTTTCCCAATGAGTGAATTGAAAAAAGTTCCGAAACTGTTGAAGATTATTTTTACGGAACAAAAACTGATGAGCACGGAAGAAATGATCCGCTTTTTTTCCGACTGGGCTCAGACTGCCCGGAGAGAAGGGCTGCTGGCGCTTGAAGCAAGGCTGGATGAAGTCGATGACGCTTTTTTGAAAAACGGCCTGAGCCTTGCGATTGACGGGCAGAGCGCCGAATATATCCGCGATGTGCTGAGCGAAGAAATTGAAGCAATGGAAGAAAGGCATCAGATGGGGGCTGCCATTTTTTCCCAGGCGGGCACATATGCCCCGACACTCGGGGTGCTCGGTGCCGTATTGGGGCTGATCGCCGCTCTCGGAAATATGTCGGATACAGAAGTGCTCGGGCATGCCATTTCTGCCGCATTCGTGGCCACATTGCTCGGGATTTTTACCGGCTACGTATTGTGGCATCCGTTTGCCAATAAATTAAAACGGAAGTCCAAAAACGAAGCAAAAAACAAGGAAATTATGTTGGAAGGGATTCTCTCCATCCTGGCAGGCGAATCCCCGCGCGTGATCGAACAGAAACTGGCGTCTTATTTGCCGAATGAAGAACGGATCAGACTGATGGAAGAGATTACAGAAGGTAGCGTGGCGACAAATGAGTAAAAAGCGGAAGAAAAGACAAGAAGAAGAGGGAAACAGCGAGGCATGGCTCCTGCCTTATTCCGACTTTTTAACATTGCTCCTTGCCCTGTTTATCGTCCTGTTCGCAATGAGTTCCATCGACGCCCAGAAATTCCAAAAATTTTCTAAAGTCTTAAACGGCGTGTTTGTCGGCGGGACGAGCTTTTTCGATTATACGAAGCAGACATCCGGGGATGATAACAGCACATCCGACACAGAAAAATTTCTCGAGCAAAAGAAAAATGATGCACAAAAAAACGGGGACAGCACAACGAATGGTTCAAAAAGCAACAGCACAACAGATGCATCAAATGGGCAAGGGGATGCCCAATTAAAAGAAACCCAGCAAAGAATCAACACGTACATAGCGCACAATAAATTGGAAGGAAAGTTTGAAACGTCTTTGACAGGCGAAGGGCTTTTGATTACGATCCGCGACAATGTCCTGTTTGATTCGGGAAAAGCGGAGGTCCGGAAAGAAGATATCAAAACTGCCAAAGCCCTTTCCAATTTGCTCGTGATGGACCCGCCAAGAAGCATTATCGTCAGCGGCCATACGGACAATGTGCCGATCCATAACTCTGTTTTCCAATCAAACTGGGACTTAAGCGTGATGCGCGCAACCAATTTTCTAAAGATCATTTTAGAAAATAAAAATTTAAATCCAAAATATTTTTCGGCAAAAGGATATGGGGAATACCATCCGATTGCATCGAATGATACGCAAGGCGGCCGGGCAAAAAACCGGCGGGTGGAAGTGCTCATTCTCCCGAAAAATGAGAAAGGAAACGACTGGTAAAACCACGCAAAAAGAGCGCCCGGATCCGTATTTCCAATCGCCCCATCGTTCCGTGAAGCAAACTGTTTGTTTAAAACCGCACAAACGAGGTAAAATATAAACGTCCCAAAGATTAGAAAAGGAGATGGTTCGATTGGCTAAAAAGATCGCTGTACTTGTCACCAATGAAGTGGAAGATTCAGAGTACACCGAACCGGTGAAAGCATATAAGGAAGCCGGCCATGAAATTGTCAATATTGAAATGGAAGCCGGAAAAACGGTAAAAGGGAAACACGGCACCGAAATCCATATTGACAAAGGCATCGATGATGTCAGCGTGGGTGATTTTGATGCCCTTCTGATTCCGGGTGGCTTTTCTCCGGACCAACTCCGCGCCGACGATCGCTTTGTCCAATTTGTAAAACAGTTTATGGATTCGAAAAAACCGGTGTTTGCAATCTGCCACGGCCCGCAGCTTTTGATTACAGCAAAAGCATTGGAAGGCCGGTCTGCTACAGGTTACAAATCGATCCGTGTTGACATGGAATATGCCGGTGCGAACTTCCGCGACGAAGAAGTTGTCGTATGCCAAAACCAACTTGTCACAAGCCGTACGCCGGATGACATCCCTGCATTTAACAGGGAATCGCTGAAACTCCTGAACGGATGAGCTTGTATGTAAAAACTGCTGCCTCTTTCCGGGCAGCAGTTTTTTTACTTTGCGCACAATGCAAATTAGGGATATGATAAATGGAGCGGGGAAACAGAAAATGAACTTTTACATAGAATAATGTTGCCATAATGAAAGGAAGTAGAAGATGATTACACTGAAATCGCAAAGAGAAATTGACATGATGAAAAAAGCAGGCAAACTGCTTGCTGATACGCATAAAAAAATTGCAAAAATGATCAAGCCGGGGATCACAACATGGGAAATTGAGGAATTTGTTGACCGTTATTTAAGGGAGCACGGGGCAACCCCTGAACAAAAGGGGTACCAAGGCTATCAGTATGCGACATGTGCAAGCATCAATGATGAAATTTGCCACGGGTTTCCGCGGAAAACGCCGTTAAAGGAAGGAGATATCGTCACGATTGATATGGTCGTCAACCTGAACGGCGCGCTGGCTGATTCCGCCTGGAGTTATCCGGTCGGAAAAGTAAGTGAGCAGACGCAAAAACTGCTTGATGTTACAAAAGAAGCGCTTTATAAAGGAATTGAACAGGCCAAACCGGGCAACCGGATCGGTGACATCGGCCACGCCATTCAGACGTATGTGGAAGCACAGGGGTTCTCGGTTGTCCGCAATTTTATCGGCCATGGCATCGGCCCGACGATCCACGAAAAACCGGAAGTGCCGCACTACGGGCTGCCGCATAAAGGACCGCGCATCAAAGAAGGGATGGTCATCACGATCGAGCCGATGGTGAATATCGGCAGCTATGAAACGAAGATGGATGACAACGGCTGGACAGCCCGAACCATGGACGGATCCCTTTCCGCACAGTATGAACATACCATTGCGATTACAAAAGACGGCATTGTGATCATTACGGATCAGGACGATTAATGCTGCACTGAACCCGGATCCGGCTGGAGTGCTGCACAGCGCCGGAAACCTAAAAAAGCTGGGAGGAATAAAGGCTCCCAGCTTTTTTACATTCCGAAACCGGCCGGCATTAATCTTTTTTCAGGCTGCCGAGCTCTTCCACGATGGCTTGCATTTCATTCGGGCTGAATGTATTTTTTTTCATCACCATTTCGTACAAATCAAACAAATCGTCATAATGGTCAATGCTAAACTGGGACGACTGCAGTGCCGCCGTGTTGACCATTTTTAATTTCGCTGTGATTGCTTGCACCATATAAGCCATATTTTGCGCTGTTTTTTCTGAAAGATCCAACATTTTCACCCTTTTCGTGTTTTTCATGTTTTTATTATACCGCATGGCGTGCCATCCGGAAACGTTTCATACGGAACGGAGAGGGAAATATAATGGTAAACCGGACGGACAGAGGGTGATGAAAATTGGATAAAATTGCACTCCAGGCAGAAAAAAAACGTTCAACCATTGCGGCTTTGGTAGAGAACTCAAAACGGAACGATATTACCGGGATGGCTGCACAGTTATCCTACTTTTTTCTTTTATCTCTATTTCCGCTATTGATTTTTTTGTTTACCTTGCTTCCTTATTTGCCGATTAAATCGGATGATGTGTTGAATATGGTCAGGCATTTTGCGCCAAGCCAGTCGTTTAAGCTGATCGAAACCACCTTGAAAGAAGTGCTGACCAACCGGCACGGCGGCCTGCTTTCTTTTGGGATGATCGCGACTTTGTGGTCCGCTTCCAACGGGATGAACGCGGTCATTAAAGCATTAAACCGGGCTTATAAAGTAGAGGAATCACGCCCGCCTGTCATGCAGCGGCTCATGTCGGTGATGCTGACGCTCGGGATGATCATCGTGTTTATAGCTGTTATTTTAATTCCTGTTTTCGGTGAGCAACTCATCCATTATGTGTTTTCTTACTTCGGGCTGCCGAATGATTTGAAAAATATGATCAATATTTTAAGATGGGTGCTCACGCCGGTCCTGCTGTTCATTGTGTTTGCCTTGTTGTACTTTTTTGCGCCGAATGAAAAATTCGGCTGCCTGACGGTTGTCCCCGGAGCCATTTTTGCAACAGTCGGCTGGATTGTGGCGTCACTCGCTTTATCGTTTTATGTCAGCCATTTCGGGAATTATAATGCCACATACGGAAGCCTCGGCGGAATGATCATCATGATGCTTTGGTTTTATATTAGCGGCATCATCCTCATTTTTGGCGGTGAACTGAATGCCGTTTTAAATGATAAACACAAAAATTGCTAATTTGGATCATTGCTTTTATGCGCATATTAAAAAAGCGGCAAGTTACCATGACATCTTAGTAAAAAGACGAAGCATTCTAAGTGAAGAAAGGCGTTCCAATTTCCGCCTGTCTTAACAGCGAAGCGTTCTAAGTTAAAACAGACGGACAAATTTCTTCGTTAGAGGAAGGCAGTCAAAATGCCGCGCGATCTAAACGCAGAGATCCCTGGATTAAGATCGCGGCCGGTTTTTCAGGTGGATCTTATCGCAGCCGTTCTCTGCAAAGGAGGCTGCGAAGAACGGCAAAAAAAGGCGAAGCCGGAAGCGGGCAGCTGTCAGGAGTGCCGGGGAACAGCAGCGGCCGTTTTTTTGAAACGGAAAATCAAAACGGACAAAACAAGCAATAGCATGCAAATCAGCAGGAAAAATACGGGCCCTTTTGTATATTTAATGATCACGCCACAAAAATAAGGGCCGGCCATGCTGCCAAAGCTGTACAGAATGCCGCACATGATGTTGCCGGCGGGAAGCAGCGGCCGTGGCAGCAGATCGGACAGGTAACTGATCCCGAGGGAAAACGTCGAGCCGACGGCCATACCGGCAACGAAAAAGCAGGCAAACAGCGCGATGGCGTTTGATTTGCTAAAAGCAGCCCCCGCAAAACAGGCGCAGCCGATCAAAAGGACTGCAATCAACACTTTTCGCCTTCCGAACCGGTCGCTTAACATGCCGAGCGGAAGTTGAAAAACGATGCTTCCGATCGAGAAGGCAGGGATAACCATGGAAACGGCATCGACATTTATTCCGTTTCTCAATGCATAAACCGGGAAACTGCTGTTTAAAGACGATTCCATGAATCCGTAACCGAGCGGCGGGAGCAATGCAACCCACGCCAATTTCCAGACCTTTCCAAAACGCTGAAATGTGGCCAGAAAAGAAACATTTTCCAAGTCTGCTTCCGGGTGCTCATTTTTTAAAAGAAAAACGGTCAGCCAGAAACAAAGGCTGATGATGGAGCAGGTAATAAAAGGAAGACGCTCATCCACATTTACAAGCCTTGTCATATATGGCCCGACGGCAAATCCAAGGCTGAAAAAAAGTCCGTATAGCGCGATGTTCCGCCCGAGCCGTCCTTTCCGGGAGAAAGACGTGATCCATGTCTGCGCCGAAAAATTCAGCATATGGTCTCCAATGCCGATGAAAAGGCGCAAAATAAACCAAAACCATAACGATTTCCAGGCCGGAAATAAAAGCAGTGAGGCAAAAACGGTCAGCCCGCCTGTTAAAATAAGCGGCTTATATCCGAATTTCCGCAGCGGCGCTTCCATGAGCGGCGACGCAAATAAAACACCGATATACAGGCCGGTTGCATTTAGCCCATTCAATGATGCATCAATTCCGTCTTTTTCAAAAATAATGGAAATCAGCGGCAAAAGCATGCCCTGTGTAAATCCGGAAACAGAAGTCATCAACACCAAAATCCAAAAACGCATATTTTCATAACGATTCATTGCTCTCACCCGGCTTGTTCTCGTTGTGCATTCGCTCTCTATAGCATAATCAGATCAGAAAAATTTGGCAAGCCAACCGATCTTTTGTAAAATTTTATAGAAAGCAGATAGGAGGATGGCTATGAATAAAATGTTTGCCATTATGGTGATCATCGGGGTTCCCGTCTCGGTTGCAGGCGCACTTCTACACTGGCCGAACGTGTTGATGTTTGCCGTTTACTGCCTGACCATCATTGCGCTGGCCAGTTTTATGGGCCGGGCAACCGAAAGTCTCGCGATTATAGCGGGTCCGCGGATCGGCGGCTTGTTAAATGCCACATTCGGAAATGCGGTGGAATTGATTATTTCATTGTTTTCCCTTGCGGCCGGGCTGCACCAGGTCGTGCTTGCTTCTTTGACAGGCTCTGTGCTCGGAAACTTGCTGCTTGTTGCAGGCATGTCGTTTTTGTTCGGGGGGATCAAATACAAACGCCAAAAATTCAACGTATATGATGCACGGCATAACTCAGGCCTTTTAATTTTCGCGATTTTTGTCGCTTTTGTGATTCCTGAAATTTTTTCCATGAAGATGTCAGAAGGGAAGACGGTCAGCCTCAGCATTGGCATTTCCATTATTTTAATCCTGCTTTACTTGTTTGCCCTGTTTTTTAAACTGGTGACACACCGCGGGATTTACCAGGACAGGGAAGCCCGGGTCAAGGAGCAGGAAGAACACGAAGAGCCGGAATGGTCAAAAGGAAAATCAATCATTGTGCTTGCCCTTGCGACGCTTGCAGTGGCTTATATCTCGGAAAATCTCGTACATACTTTTGAGTCCGTTGCAAAAAGTTTCGGATGGAGCGAAATGTTTATCGGGATTATCATCGTCGCCATTGTCGGGAATGCTGCGGAACATGCTTCGGCTATTTTGATGGCGGTGAAAAATAAAATGGACATTGCGGTTGAAATTGCATTCGGCTCCACACTTCAAGTGTCTATGTTTGTCGTCCCTGTCCTTGTGCTTGCATCCTTGTTTTTTGAAAAAGCCATGCCGCTTGTCTTTTCCATACCGGAGCTCGTCTCGATGATCGCTGCGGTCATGCTTACGATCATTTTGGCAAATGACGGCGAAACAAACTGGTTTGAAGGGGCTACTATGCTGGCAGCCTACATTATCATGGGGATCGGCTTTTACTTGCTGTAATGCCAGAAGTTGTCATGCGGCTAACCAGTTTTTTTAGTAACGCCGGAATTTTACCGGCCGTTATGGCATAGAGCGGCGAGTGCACGATGCATACAGGGATCAGGTTTTATTTGCTGGAAGCGGATATTTTAATCCGGGCAGGAAAAAATAACGGTACGTTCGTGAACCTCTTGTGAAAGGAGATAACATCAATGAAATGGATGCGGACGATCCTGATTTTCCTGCTCGCCGTACTTTTTGCTGCGCCGGCGGGAGAAGCAAAGCCGACAGAAAAACAGGTGCAAATTCCACAGTCGGTCCTAAACATTACAAAAGAAAATACGTATCCGAACTCGTCGCAAGATTTGCCCTACTTGCAGCCAAGCCAGTTTACCGAAACCTTGCTGAAAACGTCCAATGTGAGAATTGAAAATCCGAATCTCGTGCGGATGTTGAATGAAACAAGCGTGAACCGCTCGTTTTTATCGCTCGGTCTGCGCGCGAAAATTTACCTGGGCGAATGGCCGCTGAATTATGAATCCAGCGAAACGTCGCCAAACTGGCAATACCAAAAAATCAATACGAACTACTTTGATAACCGCGGCGGCGATGCCAATTATAAAATGCACTACGTCCAGGAAGCGCAAAAGATCGTGCGCGGCGGCCTGACTGCCAGGATTCCGCAAGCGGACGATGTCAAGAAAATGATGCTGTTAAAAGCAATGGAAAACTCGAAGTTGCCGCTTTCCTTTGACACGATTATCGGGGCCGGCACGAAAAAAGGCCATGAATACAATGTCCCGAAAAAACGGCTCGGCTATTTGTATGCATATGCCCCGGCCGTGAATGAAAAAGGAAAAGTCACATACGGCGAAGTGTACCTTGTCCTTAAAGGGACGAAACGGGAAATTTTGGTTAAAAACGTCACTTCCCACGGCATTGGTGCCTGGATTCCCATTCAGGACTATGTTTCGTTCAGTTTTTCTGTGAGCGAACAGCCGAAATAAAGAAGTTTATTTAGATTGGCCCGGGCAGGTTCACCGGATTTTGAGGAGGCCTGTCTCATGCCAATTTTCTATGGCAATCGCCAATAAGAAAGCTGTCTGAACGGCAGCTTTTTTCTGTGCGGAAAATGGGGTATACTATAATAAGAAAGAAGTACGTGAGGAGGATTTTTTTGGGGAAAGCGGTATATGACAAGGACCAGCAACTTACTTATTTAATGGAACGGCTGAATATCTTTTTGGAGGTTCTGAATTCGATTGATCCGGAAGCGGCAAGCCTTGAAGATATTGATCGGCTTATTCAAATGATCGATGAAATCGAAATGAAAATAGACCAATTCAAAAAGCGCAAACCGGCCCCTTCTTTGTAAAGGACGGTTTTTTATCTGGCAGCGGGGAATCCGGATGTGGACCGGGGAGAATACCGTTTTGGAACGATGTTGCCCTGTTTTTCAGCACTAACAGAAACTGCCAGCATTTCCGCCTGCAGAAATGAAAAAGATAAGGAAAACAACAAAGGAGTTTGGTTATGAGAAAAGTTTTTGCGACACTTTTTGCAGTGTTCCTGTTTTTTTCAGTATGCCCAGAGCGAGATGCTATTGCCATTTCCAACGCCCCGATCAACTGGGGATTTAACAAAGGCAAAAACGGGCAGCAGGCGGATGCCGGCGCCGCTTATAACGCCCTTTTGCAAAAATACGGTGTCATTTATAAAGGCAATCCGAATGACAAGTATGTGTATTTGACGTTTGACAATGGATACGAGAATGGGTACACCCCGAAAATACTCGATGTTCTGAAGAAAGAAAAAGTCCCCGCCATCTTTTTCGTCACCGGCCACTATTTAAAATCACAGCCGGATCTTGTGAAACGGATGGTGAAAGAAGGCCATATCATAGGCAACCACTCGTGGGGCCATCCGGACATGACACAGATTTCCGATGCGCAAGTACGTGAAGAATTGGAAAAAGTGAAAGCGGAAACCGCCCGTCTTACCGGCCAGAAAGAAATGAAATATTTGCGCCCGCCCCGCGGCATCCTGAGCGAGCGGACACTGAAACTGGGCAATGAAGAAGGCTACACCCATGTCCTCTGGTCACTGGCTTACCTCGACTGGGATGTAAACCGCCAGCGCGGCACACAATTTGCCTATGACAGTATCATGTCGCAAATCCACCCCGGGGCCATTATTTTGCTCCATACCGTTTCAAAAGACAATGCCAACGCTTTGGAACGCGTGATCAAAGACTTGAAAAAACAAGGCTACAAATTCAAAAGCATGGATGAGTTTATGAAAACCGAAAAATTGAAAAAGTAACCAAAGAGGGCTGCCTTAAAAGTGAAGGGCAGCTCTGTTTTTCTTGCCGGCCAGAAGAAAAAGTGCTTGCCGGGTCGAATGAGGGTTTGCTGCATAAGCAAAGTTCCTATGGCGCCGCGTTCACTGCCGCATGGGCGTCTAATTCGACAAATGCGCACGCGGATCTTTTGCTTTTGTCTAATTGAAAAAGCTAATTAGACAAAAGGCCGCGCCGCTCATCCGCAATTGTCTAATTGGAAACGCTAATTAGACGAATGAGCGTGCAGTCCTCCTGCAAATGTCCAATTGGCGGTTCTAATTAGACAAATGGGCGTGCCGCTTGCCTACATTTGTCCAATTGGCAGCTCTAATTAGACAAATGACCGTGGCACTCACCTGCATTTGTCTATATAAGATGAACTTAAGTTTTCGACAGCTCTAATCTAACAAGCAGCCGGTCAATAATTTTCTGACTTTTTTGGCTAGCTTGTTTCATAAATTCAGCCACGTGGGACCGGATTTGATAAAACTTGCTGAAAAAAACATTATTAACGACGTCTTGCTTCAGCCATTTCCATAATCCTTCCACTGGATTCAGCTCAGGGCTGTATTTAGGAAGATAGACAAACCTCAGCCGTGGATTTTCTTTCAGAAAATCCTTGATGACTTGTGCACTTTACTATTATCCAGGACCATTACAATTTTACCTTGTGGGTATTCGCTTAAAAGGAGTTCCAAAAATCGTTTAAAGGCCGAAGAGTTGCTTTTTTCTTCTTCATAATGCGTGACTTCGCCGGTTTCATAGTTTATTGCGGCGAACAATTTAGCACCTTTATGTTGGCCATATGTCATAATCTTTCGCTGCTGACCTTTCGGAAACCAGTTATACTGCAGGGCCTGATAAGCACGGATGAATGCTTCATCTTCGAATAACAAGTGATCAATGAGACCATTCTCCAGTTCCTTTTTCAACGCTGGAAAAGTGACTTCTTTGAACTCCTTTTGTTCGTCCGGATCAGCTTTTGCCAAAGTATACGTTGCCTTAGTGTAGCTGAATCCAAGCCTGTGTAACATCTCAGAAACGCCCTTGGGAGTAAAAGACTGCTGAAACTCTTGTTGAATCCAGTCGGCAATTAATTGGAGCGTCCAAGTGTATTTTGCTTCGAAACCGACTTCTGCAGGTGTTTTATTTACGATGGTATCGGCCAACTGTTCCTGTTGTTCTTTACTTAACTTTTCGGGTTTACCTGTTGTTTTTTTCATTTGTAGCCCGGAAATTCCACCTTCTTCATAAGAATGAAAGTATGCCATAACCGTCTGCCGATTACGTCCTATAATCTTAGCGATATCCATATAAGTATGGCCTTCTAGGTGTAATAGCACAGAAAGGTAACGCTCATAAAGACGTTTATCTTTTGTATTTTTCATTGCATTTCGTAAGGATTCAATTTCATGATTTACCATTTTTTCTCCATCCTTTTTGGTATAGTTACAGACTTTATACCCGAAAAAGGACCAAGAAATTGAGCAAAGATGATTAGTTCATCTTATATAATTGGAAATGTTAATTAGACAAATGACCACGCCGCTCATCTGCAATTGTCTAATTGGAAACGCTAATTAGACGAATGAGCGTGCAATCCTCCTGCAAATGTCCAATTGGCGGTTCTAATTAGACAAATGATCGTGGCACTCATCTGCTTTTATCTAATTGAAAAAGCTAATTAGACAAATGCCCGCGCTGCTCGCCCACGTTTGTCTAGTTGTTGGAAGGTCTAACTGTACAAATGCCCGCGCATCCCTCCTGCATTTGTCCCATTGAAAACCTAATTAGACAGATAACCGGCCGGGTCTCTTTATCCTGTGATGTTTTCATGCCGCGTTGAATCGGCAATGAAAAGGGCGAGCGCTTGTGCTATAATACTTAAAAACGAATTGAGAGGACGCCATGTGGGAGAAAATCGTTAAAATCAATGGCCCGTACAATTTTGACCGTGCGCTCGAAAGATTAAGCCTCGACCCGTTACAGGCGGTGGATCCGCTTAGTCGGACAGTGAAAATCCCGATATACGGCAAACAGCCGGAAACAGCGTCCATCACTGCAACCGGCACAACGGAGGAACCTGCCTTTCTCATCAAAGGCGAAAATCCGGATACCGCTGAAATCGTTGAGAAGCGGATTTTCCACCTTTTTCAGTGGGAGAAAGATATTGCAGGCATCACAAACCATTTTACCGGCACTGCCCTTGAACCGCTTTTTAAAGAACACCGCGGCACGCCGTTTGTGCTAGACTTTTCGCCATATGCCTGCCTGATCAAATGCATCATCCACCAGCAGCTCAATATGAAATTTGCCCATACGCTGACAGAGCGTTTCGTGTACCACTTTGGTTTTCAAAAAGACGGTGTCTGGTTTTATCCGTCTCCGGAAAAAACGGCTGCATTGCAAGTTGCAGATTTACGCGCCCTGCAGTTTAGCGAGCGGAAAGCAGAGTATGTAATCGGGCTTTCCAGATTGGTGGCATCAAGCGAACTCGACTTGGCAGAACTTGAAAAGAAACCGGATGAAGAAATCTTAAAAACGCTCGTGAAAATCCGCGGCATCGGCCCGTGGACCGTGCAAAATTTTCTCATGTTCGGGCTCGGCCGCCTGAATCACTTTCCAAAAGCCGACATTGGCATTCAAAAGGCATTGAAAAAACTTTTCCAGCTTGAGAAAAAACCGACTTATGAAGAAATGGACGCTTACGCAAAAGACTGGGAGCCTTATTTGAGTTATGCCTCCCTGTATTTATGGCGTAGCATTGAATAGAGGGACGGATTTTATGCAAAAACAAGTCATTATTAAACCAAAACAGCAATTCCCTTTGACGATCAAACGGCTCGGCATCAACGGGGAAGGGGTCGGCTATTTTAAACGGACGGTCGTTTTCGTGCCGGGTGCGCTGCCGGGCGAAGAGGTGGTCGTGGAAGCCAAACGGATACACCCGAAATATGTGGAAGGTATTGTCAAAAAGGTGCGCAAACGCTCGCCCCACCGGGTAAAAGCCCCGTGCCCGGTTTACGAGCAGTGCGGCGGTTGCCAGCTCCAGCACCTTGTGTACAAGCAGCAGCTCATCGAAAAACGCGACATTGTCATCCAGGCGCTCGAACGCCATACAAAGTTAAAAGTGGACGAACTCGATATCCGCCCGACGATCGGTATGGATAACCCATGGCTGTACCGGAACAAAAGCCAGTTCCAGCTCGGTGAAGACCATGGGAAAATCATTTCCGGCCTTTACAGCCTTGATTCTCACCGGCTGATCAACGTCCCGGAATGCATCGTCCAGCATCCGCTGACAAACAAAGTGACGCAAGTGGTGACACAAATTTTAAATGATTTCCATGTCCCGGTGTACAATGAAAAAACCGGGAAAGGCATCGTGCGAACCATTGTCACAAGGGTCGGCATCCAGACCGGCCAGGCCCAGGTTGTGCTGATTACGACCAAGCGGGAACTGCCGCGCAAAGATGTCATCCTTTCCGAGATCAAAAAGCGCCTGCCGGAAGTCGTATCGGTTGCGCAAAATGTGAACGCCAAAAAAACGTCGGTTATTTTCGGCGACGAAACGATTCATTTATCCGGAAAAGAAATCATTGAAGAACGGCTCGAAGAATTCACATACGAACTCTCCGCCCGCGCCTTTTTCCAGCTGAACCCGATCCAGACGGTGAAGCTTTACAATGAAGTGAAAAAAGCCGCTGCGTTGACTGGCAAGGAGAAAATTGCGGATACCTACTGCGGTGTCGGCACCATTGGCTTGTGGCTCGCGGATGGCGCATCCGAAATCCGCGGTATGGATGTGATTCCGGAAGCGATTGAAGATGCTAAGAAAAACGCCGCCGCCCACAACATCCCGAACGCCCATTACTTTGCCGGTAAAGCAGAAGTCCTCCTGCCAAAATGGCTGAACGAAGGCTGGCGCCCGGACGTTGTCATCGTCGACCCGCCGCGTTCGGGCTGTGACGAAGCCCTTTTACGGACGATTCTGAAGGTAAAACCAAAGAAATTTGTTTACGTGTCATGCAACCCTTCCACTTTGGCAAAGGACTTACACATACTGAGTAAAGCTTATAACATAGCCTATATGCAGCCTGTGGATATGTTTCCGCAAACGGTGCATGTTGAGTGCGTGGTATTGATGTCAAGGGTTGATAAATAGAAGGGCTGTAAATGCCTATAAATAAAGGGTTTCCAGATATTGAACTTTTCTGTAGGCTACTTTGCCGGAGGTGACAATATCTGGAGACCCTCATTTTTTATTGTTTGCGGGAACATATCAACTGCCCTGAAAGTAATAGGGTTGAGTTGACAGGTTAGATAACGCTTATTTTTGTAGGGGTTGAGGAGACAGGATAGATGTAAACTTCTGCTTAATTTTCTTCACTGTTTTCTATTTCTTTCAATGATACCCCGTCTTTAGTTTTCCATTCTACCAGTCCATTTACGTGGCCGCCAATGACAAAAGCAGCAGCATATGATGGACTACGGAATAAGATATTTTCTTGAAGTATGCCATTTTCATCTATTTTGGCTTTTTGTCTGCGGTCTTTAATTCCAGGCGGAATACTTTCAGAATCTATCGTTTCAATATGACTGCCTTGTAAGACGACAAAACCTTCGTTCGTTTGCTTACAGCTTGCTTCAATTACTTGTCCGCTCTTACGACTTTTTCGCTTCATAAAGAGAAGTAATTCCTCTTCAGCAGATTCTACTGTATTAGCTGGTTTAGGTTTATCTGTCAGTGGTTCGAATAATTTATGCCCAAGAGCACCCATTATAATTTTAGCGTAATCAATGAATTCTTCGAGCTCACTTTCTTTTTCCTCGGTTATATTTCCTGGAGTAGGGTCGTTTCCGTTCTTAACCACATACCGGTTTGCCTCTACTGCAAGCCCACAAAAACGATTCTCAAGATAACTTATCTCTGTGGGACCAAAGGAGTTATTGGACGTAGTAAATACAACAGCTTCTGTCCAATAATCCTTATCTGGATTTCGCTTGTGTTCTATTAACCGACAAAGAAGACCCTCTCCGTTTTTCCGAACACCGGCTTGCCCAATATATACCATATTGTCATCTGTTTGATCTGAAGTGCCAAATAAAAAGTAAACGCCGCTCTGGGATAAATCTTCGCGTCCTTTGCATTTATCTAGTTCAGTGCGAGGTATCTTGTAAGCAACGCCAGTCCAATTAGCCAAAGTACACTTTATTCTCCCATTTGGTGTGCCATCCATCAAAAACAGATTTATACTTTTTCCTCGTTTAGCCATAATCCTTTACCTCCCTCCGTAACAGCTTATTTGTTATTTGAATCATTGGAAGGAGTTTCAAATGGCTTTCCTTCAGGGTTATACGTTAAATTGAAAACAAGATCCGACAGCCATTTCTTAAACGAAGGATTATCATTAAACTGCTTAAATAACTCCATATTATCCGCCATTATACTAAATATAACAGACTGAAGGGCACGTTCACTTTCCATACGCGCATTTTGCTTGTCTGAATTTTTCATTGCGTTAATATAGCGCTCGTCTTTTGTAACCATTCCTGGTATTTCTAGAATTTGGCGGCGAACATTATCAGCATCGTTCCAGTCTATATTGCCGAACAAGTCATTAAATGATGAAAGAATGCTAGAAAGCAAATCCATTTCTGGCTCCACTATGCCGCCTACACGACCAGCAGGTACAGGGCCAATCTCAGCGTCAGCATCATCTAATACAAGAGACATAGAATCACGAGCTTCGACTCGGTAACTATCTAAATCAATTGAATCTAGTATTCCTTGAGACAAATCATCTTCTTTGGGAGAAGGAAGTTTAGGTATTAATAAATTTAAAAATATTGATAGCTTTTCCCATTCTGCATTACCGTAAGGAAGAATAGCTCCAAGAAAGCCGTATGTTCGAACAAATGCTTTTGCTGCACTTTTGAATTCAATTTTCCCTTCGTCATCAAGCTCTTTGTAAATAGCAGTACATGCATCGAGGATAGGATCTAACCTATCGCGATCTGCACCATTTAAGTAAAGTTCAACAAGCGAATCAACATGCCCATTTTCGTATACTTGATGGGCTTCCATAATTGCTATGAGATCATAAAGCTTGTTCGGATCAGTTTCATTAGACAGAATAGTTGTCCGATAATATTTTGAGAATGCTGCTTCAATGGTCTCTGTTTTATTTGCAAAATCAAGTACAAAAGTATCATGTTTCTGCGGATGAGAGCGGTTCAGCCGAGATAGAGTCTGAACAGCCTTTATATCAGATAGCATTTTATCAACGTACATTGTATGGAGTAGTGGTTCATCATAACCCGTTTGGAACATATCAGCCACTATAAGAAATCGATATGGATCCTTACGGAACACCTTCTCAATTGTATTATCTGGGAAGCCATTAATTGCTGCAGAGGTTAAAGTTTTACCACCATATTCTTTTTCCCCGGAAAAAGCAATAATAGCTTTATAAGGACTACGCCTGTCAGCAAGGCATTTATTAATTGCGTAATAGTATTCGATACAGCGCTCTATACTACTCGTAACCACCATAGCTCGTGCTTTTCCTCCGATTTTCCCTTTTGAAATAACCTGATCATGAAAGTGGTTCACCATGATTTCTGCTTTTTGTGATATGGCAAACTTATTACTTTCTACAAATTGACGGAGTTTCTTTTGTGCTTTTTTCTTGTCAAATAAAGGATCATCTTCAATGGTTTTAGCAAGCCTGTAATAACTGTCTACAGGGGTATAGTATTTAAGTACATCTAAAATAAAACCTTCTTGAATTGCTTGCTTCATTGTATATACATGGAACGGACGATGTTTAATTTCATCTCCGTCTTGGTATGGGATACCAAACATTTCAAGGGTTTTGTTTTTAGGAGTAGCGGTAAATGCAAAATAGCTGGCGTTCTTCAGCATTTTGCGCCCTTCCATAAGACGGTTGATTTTATCTTCAAAATCTTCCTCTTCTCCAGTAACTTCACCTGATAATACAATATTCATCTTAGCCGACATGTTACCGCTTTGTGATGAATGGGCCTCGTCAATAATTATGGCGAAAGAGCGCCCTTTGTGTTCTGAGCCAATGCTATCAAGAATAATAGGGAACTTATGTACAGTAGTTATTATAATCTTCTTACCGCCATTGATTGCTTTCCTTAAATCATCAGAGTGTTCTGCCCATGCTACTGTGCTAGAAACCTGCATAAACTGTTTTATCGTATCCCGAATTTGTTTATCAAGTATTACACGGTCTGTAACAACTACCACAGAGTCAATGATGGCTTTGCCATTCTTTTCGAGGAGGTGAGTCGATGAAAAAGATAACAAAAATAGATGGGAATAAGGGTACATCAATTATCAAGCCCAAATTACGAGTAGCTGCTTACTGTCGTGTTTCTACGGACAGTGATGAACAGTTAGTGAGCCTAGAAGCACAAAAATCCCATTATGAGACTTACATAAAGGCAAACCCAGAATGGGAATATGTTGGCTTGTATTATGATGAGGGGATCAGTGGGACCAAAAAAGAAAACCGGTCAGAACTTCTTAGAATGCTATCAGATTGTGAAAACAAGAAGATTGACTTAATTATTACAAAGTCCATTAGTAGGTTTGCAAGAAACACTACGGATTGTTTGGAGATGGTTCGTAAACTGTTGGACCTTGGGATTTATATCTATTTCGAGAAGGAAAATATCAATACCCAATCAATGGAAAGTGAGTTGATGCTTTCTATATTAAGCGGGCTTGCAGAAAGTGAGTCAATCTCCATTTCGGAAAATAACAAGTGGGCAATTCAAAGGAGATTTCAGAACGGAACTTTTAAGATTTCTTACCCACCATATGGCTATGACAACATTGATGGACAAATGGTGGTAAACCCTGAGCAAGTAGAAATTGTGAAGTATATTTTCGCAGAAGTACTATCAGGCAAGGGTACACAGAAAATAGCAGATGATCTTAATCAAAAGGGTATCCCCTCCAAAAGAGGTGGTCGTTGGACCGCTACAACAATTCGAGGAATTCTAAAAAAATGAGAAATATACCGGGGATGTTATACTGCAAAAAACCTATACAGATTCCCGTTTTAATAAGCGCACCAATTATGGTGAGAAAAACAGATATTTAATAGAAAATCACCATGAGGCAATTATCAGCCATGAAGTGTTTGAAGCAGTAGAGGCTGCCTTAAATCAAAGGGCAAAAGAAAAGGGAATAGAAAAGCGTAATGATAAGTACCAAAATCGGTATTCTTTCTCCGGAAAAATTATTTGCTCGGAATGTGGTAGCACCTTTAAAAGACGAATTCATTCGTCCGGCACAAGAAAATATGTAGCCTGGTGTTGCAGTAAACACTTAAAGCAGATAACAGAATGTTCCATGCAGTTTATTCGAGATGAGGATATAAAGACGGCCTTTGTTACTATGATTAACAAGCTGATTTTCGGTAGAAAACTTATTCTACAACCACTATTAGATGCTTTGCGTGGAATGAGCAACTCTGATAACCTTTCAAGAATTCAGGAATTAGAGAAGCAAATTGAAAAAAATGCAGAACAGAGAGAACTGCTTGTAAAGCTTATGGCAAAGGGTTATCTAGAACCTGCCCTTTTTAACAGAGAAAACAATGAACTGAAAATGGAAGCAGATAATTATATGGGGCAAAAAGAAGCTTTAATTCATGCTTTAAATGGAGAATTATCAAAGGTGCAGGAAGTCAGTAACTTAATAAAGTTTACGAATAAGGCTGAAATGATAAATACCTTTAACGAGCAAATTTTCAATGATCATATTGAAAAAATTATCGTTTACTCAAGGGTAGAGATAGGTTTCGTTCTGAAATGTGGAATCACACTAAGGGAAAGGATGTGAGAAAATGGCGCACACGCCCTATGGCTATAGGATAGAGAATGGAATAGCAGTTATCGATGAAGAAAAAGCTGAAAAAGTAAGGAATTTGTATAAGGGCTACTTATCAGGCCTTTCCTTAACGGTCGCTGCAAAGACTGCTGGAATAGATGCTTATCATGGAACTGCTGGAAGGATGCTAAGAAATGAGCGTTATCTTGGTGATGATTATTACCCTGCCATCATTGATAAAGAAACCTACGAAAAAGCAGAAGCAGAGAGGGTAAAGAGAGCGAAAAAGCTAGGCAGAATCTTTGAACCCAAGAAAGAAGATGAACCTACTATTTTTAAGAAGTTTACCATAGGACAAGTAATTCAGAAGTATACAAATCCTTTTACACAAGCGGAATTTGTATATAGCTTAATAGAAAGTGAGGGACAGCAAGATGGCAGTTAATAAAAATGTAATGATTATACCTGCAATTAAACGTGTAGGCAACAGCCGAAAAGAAGATGATACACCAAAACTTCGGGTCGCTGCTTATTGCCGAGTTTCTACAGATAGTGATGAGCAGGCTAGTAGTTACGAAGTACAGATTGAACAATATACAGAGTTTATCAAGAAGAATTCAGAGTGGGAATTTGCAGGGATCTTTGCTGATGATGGTATCAGCGGCACAAATACAAAAAATCGCGACGAATTTAATCGAATGATTGATGAGTGCATGGCTGGGAAAATTGATATGGTTATTACCTCAAGTTTCGGACTTGAATAATGAGCATAATCCCTTGATACAAAAGGAATCGCCATGCTTTTATTATCATGCTGCTTCCGATTTTAGTAGTGGCTTTTGTAAAAAGCTCGGCAATTTGTTGATAAAGCAATCCAAAAAGTCCTGAATTTTTTCATCTGTAAGCAGAAAGCTTTCTGCCAATGTTTGACCTAAAGCTTCTATAATTGTCAAAAGTGCTTCAGCAAATTGGATATCATCTATTTCTTCACAATACATGTAAAATAATTGTCCGAGTGTTCGAGGATCCTCTTCCTCTCTAGCGCGTAAGGATAGCATCAAATACCTTAGAAATACAATGGTCGTATGAGCAAACATTGAGTCATAGCTCTGACATTGAAATTCTTTACCTAGTTTTAGATATGATTTTGTCACTTTAAAGAAGCATTCAATATCCCAACGTTTGCCATAGATACGCACAACGTCTTCATCTGTGTGATTCATATTGGTCGTAAGTAGAGCTAACCACTTTTTTGAGCGATTACGGTCACGCACAAAGACGATACGTGCTTGAATTTCTTGTCCGTATTCATCATTGTGTCCCAATCCGACGACAATAGATGCCAAAATTTTAGCACGTCCACGCTTTTTACGAACCATTTTATAGAGTTGGCTTAATCGATAGGACTGCCCTTCATAATGGTAGGAAACCCTTGGTAAATCTTTTAGCATACAGACTACATCAAGGGAATAATTCCTGACGATTTTAGCGATGGTACTTGGAAAGGCAAACCAGCTGTCAAATAGAACGGCCTTAGCCCCTAGCTTTTCGGGATCAACAGCATTCAGTAGGTTGAACATCGTTTCCGTAGTTTTTTGGATAGCTTCCTTACGGCGTTTGTAACCAACAGTCCGTTTATCGATGCTTGAATCCATTTCTTGAAAACGATTTTTAGCTTTGGGAGAACTTAAATGTGAAAAGGCAAGAGGTAGAAAGGTAGCCCCATCTGACCAGCCAAGGGTAAGCATGCGAAATCCTTTGAAATACACATGATGTGCATGATCCTTCGCCCGTGCAAGCAGCTCAACACATTTACTCCGGTTTCGATAAAAGGCAGAATCGTCAAAGATCAGTACACAATCACGTCTTTCAGACGTAAGGGGACGGATAAACTTTTCTATGAGATAGGTGGAAACCAGAACCAACAGTTTACGCCAATTGTAAGTAGGATTCTTTAATAGGTCATAGACAACATCCTTCCGGAAATCTTTCGGGATGCGATCTGATTTAAGTGCTCGTGAAAAACTCATTCCATGAAGAACGAGAGAGAAAACGAACCGGATTATAGAAAGAGCGGAGACCCCCTTTACCTTGTGAATATTGGACCGATGTAAGAATACGCCTAACTTCGCTTGTTTAAAAAATCGTGTAGTTTCCGAGTAAATGTTTTCTTTTTGGTTTAAATCTGGTAAAATGGTAGCCATAAAAGACATCCTTTCTTTGGTGGTTTGGTTACCTTAATTTTACCAAGAAATGGGTGTCTTTTTTACACTTTTTAATAAAAAAATCAGTTTCAGGCTTGATTTTATAAGGGATTATGTCACTTTTTTTACTCCGAAACTTGAGTTATTACCAAATCAATAAGCCGATTTGCTAGAAATACCTTGGACTGTCTACAATACATCAGGAAACTTAAAGATAAAAATGTAGCGGTATATTTTGAGAAAGAAAATATCAATACACTGGATGCCAAAGGTGAAATTATGCTTACCATTATGGCATCCTTAGCGCAACAAGAGAGCCAGTCATTAAGCCAGAATGTAAAGCTTGGCTATCAATACCGATACCAACAGGGAGAGGTAATGGTCAATTGTTCTAGGTTTTTAGGATATACCAAAGATGAAAATAAGCGATTAGTAATTGTGCCGGAGGAAGCTGAAATAGTTAAAAGGATTTACCGAGAGTATCTTGATGGCTCCAGTATGGATAAAATCAAAAAAGGACTTGAAGCTGATGGCATACTTACAGGTGCGGGGAAAAAAAGGTGGCATACCAGTACTATAAGGAAGATATTAAGCAATGAAAAATATATTGGTGATGCATTGCTCCAAAAAACTTATACGGTAGATTTTCTTACAAAAAAGAGGGTTGTAAATAACGGTATCGTACCTCAATATTATGTTGAGAATAGTCATGAAGCTATTATCCCGCGTGAAATTTTCATGCAGGTTCAAGAAGAGTTAGTTCGTAGAAGTAAAGGACATATAAGTACTAGTGGAAAGAAAAGAAACTTTAGTGCAAATCATGTATTTTCACAAATTATTTTCTGCGGAGAGTGTGGTGAAATATACCGTAGAGTTCATTGGAATAACAGAGGCAAAAAATCGATTGTTTGGAGATGCGTCAGTAGACTTGAGAATACAGGGTTAACTTGTCATTCCCGAACCGTGCTGGAGGATATGATAGGCCTTGCTACGGTGGATGCAATTAATAAACTAATAGGGCAAAAGGATGGCTTTTTAACTATCTTAAAGGAAAATATAGAAACAGTGATAAGTGAAACGGGCAATAATGTTGTTTCCGAGATAGATAAAAAGCTAGAGGAATTACAAAAAGACCTTTTGAGACTGGCCAATTCCAAAGAGGATTATAACGCATATTCCGCACGTAAATTTTTCCATTTTAAGATTTTTTTAAAGGAATTTTCTCCTTCTTTGTAGAATTGAATGATTATCTAAACTAGGGGAAGACGAGGAAATTTTTATGTCAGATCAAATTTTAACCTTACATGTGGGGCCGTCTCAACTTTTATCTAAACTGTGTGATGAAATAGAACTCGAAAAAACCATTAATGATTTAGTCAAATGGGATTCTGTCCGTTGTCATATCTCACCCGGAACAAGGATTAAAGCCCTTGTCTTAAACATTTTATGCAGTGGCAAGCCCCTTTATAAGGTTCATGAATTCTATCAAAACCTAGATTCTGAGATGCTTTTCGATACATCGGTTTCACCCGATCAATTAAATGATGATGCATTAGGAAGAGCATTAGATTACTTGTATGAAGCCGAAGCATGGAAAGTCTATTCCACCCTTGCATTAAAAACACTAAAAAAATTGAATCTTCCTATTGGTATACTGCATAACGATACAACCTCAATTTCTGTTTACGGCGAATATAAGCAACCGAAGGAAGATGGACTGCAAATTACGTACGGGTATAGTAAGGCCCATAGGCCTGACTTAAAACAAATCGTTCTGGGGATGGGGGTCACACCTGAACGAATTCCTATCCTTGCAAAAGTAGAAAATGGGAATACTTCGGATAAATCTTGGAATGTGGAATTCATTCAAAAGATGAGAAAAATCCTTTCCCATGAAGATTGGAAAAATCTCATTTATCAAGCCGATTCTGCATTAATCACAACGGAAAATCTAGCGGAAATTCAACAACAAAATTTATCGTTTATTTCCCGTTTACCTGATACATTCGGTTTAAGCACAGAACTAAAGAAAGAGGCATGGTTGCTCAATAACTGGGAAAGGGTAGGCTCACTTAGCAATAAAAAAGACGCAGCTATTTACCAAATTCAAGCTTTTGAAAGACAAATTCAAAACCTTCCTTACCGGTTTCTTGTTGTCCACTCAAACAATTTAGATCAACGAAAAGAGAAAACCCTAAATCGGGCGATCGAAAAGGAAGAAATACAATTAAAAAAAGAGATAGAAAAACTGAGTAAAGTTATCTTTCATTGTAAAGAGGACGCACTAGAAGCAATTCAATCTTTTAAGAAAAAACAAAAGGCTTCATATTTCTGTTATAAACTAAACGTCCAGATGAGTGATCAACCTATCAAACGAAAAAAGAGAGGAAGACCTAAAAAGGACGAACAGACAAAACGAGAACAAATCTATCAGATACAACTGGAATCGTTTGAAAAAGATCATGATTTTATCGAAAATAAGAAAAAAATGCTCAGCACTTTTGTTTTAATCACAAATAAATTAGACGAGGAGACACTATCCAATCAAGAAGTTTTGAGGGTTTATAAAGGACAGTCGGCCGCTGAGACCCGTTTCCGATTAATCAAAGATTCACAAATGATTGATGCCATTTACTTGAAAACCCCGGAAAGGGTTGAGGCCTTGGGTATTGTGTATGTGATGGCTTTATTAATCTATGGAATTTTAGAATATCGAGTTAGAAAAGAACTGAAAGAAAAGAACCTATCTCTAATCTTGAAAGGAAAAAGGAAACTCTATCAACCCACAGGCCAAGCATTGTTAGAGCAATTAGAAGATATTACCGTGATCCTTATAAATCAAAATCAACAAAAAATAAGGCTCTTACCCGATAATATTGATTCACAAGCCAAAAAAATCATTGAATTATGCGGGTATGATCTATCAATATACGCGTCAAAAAATGTCGAAAACCAAGGCAAATAACACACAACAGGAGGAATTCATGAAAAGAATGTCGAATTGAAAAGAACTTTATCGAAAATTCCTCAAAAATAAGAAGATATCATCCCACTAAAATGTTTAAATATAGTTCATTCAAAAATTAAAATGAATTTTATTTAAGACGTGCGAAATGTGGGTTATAACGATATAGCCGATGAGATTTACAGACTCAGAGAGGAAAGGCATAAGGCTTTAGCAGAAGAAGCCGGCAAAAAAGGCTCCAAGCAAAGGCTAGAAGATATGGAAAAATTCCTTAATGAACAATCCACCCTCCTCGAGGAGTATGATGAGCAACTAGTAAGGAGACTTATAGAGAAAATAACGGTCTATGATGATAAACTAACTATTGAATTTAAATCTGGTGTAGAAATTGATATAGAAAAATAAAACGAATTTGACCGCCGATTGAGGTGCAGTGGCATCTTAGTCGGCGCTTTTTGTCGTTAACTTATTATAAAACCATATTGACAACTATCGATATGCCTGATATTCTTATTATAAGATATCGAGAACATTCGATGTCATTGATACATATGAATATATAGGAGGTAATTTCATGAAACATTCATATGCAGATTATGTTCCTGCAATTAAGGCTATGTCAGATGAAACACGGTTAAAGATTATTGATATGCTATCGTGTGGAGAAATGTGCGCATGCGATATATTAGAAGAATTCAGTATTTCTCAATCCACTCTTAGTTATCATATGAAGATATTATCTGAAAGTGGTCTTGTAAATGCAGTACGTGATGGGGCATGGATGAGATATACATTAAACAAGAAAAAAACGGATGAGGTAATAGCTTTCTTTACATGCATAACAAATGACAAAGAAGATTGTATTTGTAAAAAGAGCAAAAATAAAAAATCTGATAATCAATGTTGTTAAGGAGGATTTAGTAATGAAAAATATTGAGATTTTTGACCCAGCAATGTGTTGCTCAACAGGAGTTTGTGGTCCATCTATTGATCCGGAGCTGTTAAGAGTAGCAACTGTAATTAATTCGCTTAAAGAAAAAGGGATTATTATAAAAAGGCATGGTTTGTCTAGTGAACCCCAGGATTTTATCTCCAATAAAGTTATAAGTGAAATTCTACAAAAGGAAGGAGCAGATATTCTTCCTGTAACACTGGCAGATGGTGAAATTGTAAAAACCAAAAGCTACCCAACAAACGAAGAGTTTTCAGAATGGTTAGGGGTGGAAATAAGCACAAAACCTCAAAAGAAGAGTGGCTGCTGCGGACCAAAGGGGTGCTGTTAAGATGTTAAAGAATAATTATGAGCCATTTAGTTTAGATGGGATGAATCTGACTAAGTATATGTTTTTCACAGGAAAGGGTGGTGTAGGTAAAACTTCAACCGCTTGTGCTGTGGCAGTAAATTTAGCTGATAATGGAAAAAGTGTTCTCCTTATAAGCACTGATCCTGCATCCAATTTACAGGATGTTTTTAATACTGAGCTTGATGGCAAAGGTGTGCCGATTGATGGAGTGCCGGGTTTAGTTGTGGCGAATCTTGACCCAGAGGAAGCTGCCAGAGAGTATAGGGAATCGGTTATTGCTCCATATAGGGGGAAGTTGCCGGATAGTGTAATTGTAAATATGGAGGAACAACTCTCAGGTTCATGTACAGTTGAAATTGCCGCTTTTGACCAGTTTTCGAACTTCATCACTGATAAATCCACAGAGAATAAATACGATTATATTATTTTTGATACTGCTCCGACAGGGCACACACTTCGTATGCTGCAATTACCATCAGCGTGGAGTAATTTTATCAGTGAAAGTACACATGGGGCGTCATGTTTAGGTCAGCTCGCTGGACTTCAAGATAAAAAGGATATGTATAAGAATGCGGTTGAAAACCTTGCAGATAAAGATAAAACAACTTTGATATTGGTATCAAGGCCGGAGGAAACTCCTTTGATTGAAGCTGAACGTTCAAGCCATGAGCTTAGTGAGCTAGGGATAAACAATCAGGTTTTAATTATCAATGGTATACTGAGTGAAGCAACTGACGATGTTTCGATTAAAATGTTAGATAAGCAGCAAAAGGCTTTGGAAAATATGCCACAGGGTTTAAAAAAGTTTAAGATTTTCACTATACCACTTCGTTCCTATAACGTTGTAGGTATTGATAATATTAGAACATTTTTATATAGTGACGAATACACAAAAAATAGTATTTATAGCAAATCCTTAAATTTAAGACACCTAGATGTTCTGATTGAAGATATTTATAGGGCAGGTAAAAAAGTGATATTTACAATGGGCAAAGGCGGTGTTGGAAAAACAACTATTGCTGCAACCATTGCTGTGGCTCTTGCTAGAAAGGGTGTTAAGGTACATTTAACATCTACAGACCCAGCTAATCATCTCAAATATGTGGTTGAAGATACTGAAAATATTAAGCTAAGTAAAATAGATGAAAAGCAGGAACTATTGCGATATCAAAATGAGGTATTAAGTAAGGCTCGTGAAACAATGAGCGAAGATGATGTTGCTTATGTTGAAGAGGATTTACGCTCTCCATGCACACAGGAGATTGCAGTATTTAGAGCATTTGCTGAGATTGTTGACAAGGCTGAAAACGAAGTTGTAATAATTGATACTGCACCAACGGGTCACACGCTTCTGTTGCTTGATTCTACACAGAGTTATCATAATGAGGTTCAGAGAACAAAAGGTGAAACGCCAATATCTGTTCAAAGATTACTTCCAAGACTTCGGGATGAGAAACAAACAGAGGTTATTATTGTTACATTACCTGAAGCAACACCGGTATTTGAAGCTCAGAGACTGGGTGATGACCTGAATAGAGCGGGAATTAATAACAAATGGTGGGTGGTTAATCAGTGCCTTTCATTGACGAATACTAAAAATAGTATGTTAATAGCTCGCGCTGATGCTGAAAAGCAATGGCTGGAAAAAGTTAAGCAAATAAGTTCTGATAACTTTGTTGCAATCCCCTGGTTTCAGGATGCATCAATTGAAAATATAGTGAACTTTTCTGGAGGTAGTAAAAGTGATGAATAAAAGTGATGCTGGCTGTTGCTCTTGTGGCAGTGGCTGCTGCGGACAAGAACAGAAAAAAAAGGCAGATTATAATAGATTTTCTTTATCTTGATCTGAGTGTATGTAAGAGGTGTCAAGGAACTGAAACTAATCTTGAGGATGCAGTTAATGAAGTATCAACGGTATTAAGAGCGGCAGGGTTTGATATAGTATTGAATAAGATTAATATAAATTCAAGGGAGTTAGCCATTGAACACCATTTTTTAAGTTCTCCAACCATTCGTGTAAATGGCAGGGATATTGCTCTTGAGGTTAAGGAATCTTCCTGCAAGGAATGTGGAGATCTATGTGGCGACTCTGTGGATTGCAGAGTTTGGGTGCAGGATGGTATAGAGTATACGGAACCACCAAAATCCATGATTATTAACGCAATTTTGAAAGAAGTTTATGATGGCCATAGTTCAATCCCCTTGACAAATGAGAAATATGAAATCCCACAAAACTTAATTACATTTTTTGATAGCTTGGAAAGAAAGTAGGATTGATTTAACATGAGTAAGGAACAAAATAGTGGAATTGGATTTTTTGAAAAGTACTTAACCGTATGGGTTATTTTATGTATGTTTGCAGGGGTATTGATTGGAAAGTTTTTACCTGGAATACCAGCGTTTTTAGGACGTTTTGAATATGCAAATGTATCAATACCAATGGCGATTTTAATCTGGCTTATGATATATCCAATGATGCTAAAAGTAGATTTTCAAAGTATTAGAAATGTAGGCAAAAATCCCAAGGGACTTTTTGTTACATGGATAACCAACTGGTTGATAAAGCCATTTACTATGTTCGGCATTGCATGGCTGTTTTTCTTTGTAATTTTTAAATCTCTAATTCCGGCAGAATTGGCACAAGACTATCTTGCGGGAGCAATACTTCTTGGAGCAGCACCGTGTACAGCGATGGTATTTGTATGGAGTTATTTGACCAAAGGCAACGCAGCTTATACCGTCGTGCAAGTGGCAACAAATGATCTTATAATTCTCATAGCTTTCACGCCTATAGTTGCGTTTCTTCTAGGTGTGGGCGGCGTAACCATACCCTGGGACACTCTTATTTTATCTGTAGTATTGTTTGTTGTTATCCCGCTAGCTGGTGGCATAATTACCCGTAATTACATCACAAAAAGGCGAGGACTCGATTACTTTGAGAATAGCTTTATACCGAAGTTTGGGAATGTCACCACCATAGGTCTATTGCTAACATTAATAATAATCTTTTCATTCCAGGGCGATGTAATTCTGAATAATCCACTGCATATTGTTTTAATTGCTATACCATTAATTATTCAGACTTTCCTAATCTTTTTCATTGCATATCTAGCAAGCAAGGCTATAAAACTTCCTCATGAGATAGCAGCGCCTGCTGGCATGATTGGCGCCTCTAACTTTTTTGAACTGGCAGTTGCCGTTGCGATTGCATTGTTTGGAACTCAAAGCCCAGCTGCACTTGCTACCATTGTAGGAGTTCTAACAGAAGTGCCTGTTATGTTGATATTAGTAAAGATAGCGAATAATACAAGACACTGGTTTCCAGAAAAATCAAGAAAGTAGGTATGGCCAATGAGTAATAAACTAAAGGTTGCATTTATATGTGTTCATAATTCATGTCGAAGCCAAATAGCCGAGGCACTTGGTAAGCACTTTGCAGGAGATATATTTGAAAGCTACTCTGCTGGCACAGAAACAAAACCTCAAATTAACCAGGATGCTGTGCGTCTAATGAAAGAGCTTTATGATATAGATATGGAGAAAACTCAACATTCAAAGTTGCTTGATGAAATACCTCCAGTAGATATTGTTATTACAATGGGGTGTAATGTGGAATGCCCTTACCTTCCATGTAAACACAGGGAAGATTGGGGGTTGGATGATCCTACAGGTAAGAGTGATGAGGAATTTAAAAAAGTAATATCAACTATAGAAACAAAAATAAAAGAGTTAAAAGCAAAACTAAAGTCATAATAATTATAACGCCAATTACAAATCTAGTAGTTGGCGTTATAATTATATATGTCGATATGTTCCCGCCTACCGATAGTGCAAAAAGTGGAGATGACGTGTTTCCGACTACCGATAATGTAAAAGACATCAAACCACCCCGCTCGTTGCACGTGGAGTGTGTGGTATCGATGTCAAGGGTCAGAAATAGGACTATTCACTTAAGGCCATAACAGATGTGAAAGATGTTAAAAGCCAATACGGATTCCTTTTCTGGGTTAATTTGATAAAAATCATTTATGAAACCGGAGGCGCATATGTATGAAATGGTCTGAAGTTCGTGAACATTTTCCAGAACGTTGTGTCTTAGTGGAAGCATTAAAATCCGAAACAAGAGGAAAAGAAAGAATCATCGAGGAAATGTCAGTCATTGATGACTTTGAAAACGGCAATGCAGCATGGAAAGTGTATAAAAAACTACATGTGGAAAATAAAAACCGGGAGTTATACATTTTTCACACGAATAATGAAGAAATAAAGGTAATTGAGCAGCCATATCTAGGAGTGCGAAGAAAAGTATGAAATTTCATATGGTTGATCACTTGCCTTTAGTAGATGTGCCCCAAAAATAAAGTCCTGATCTTTTAAAGTCACACCATCCCTTTCCAAGTGTTTAGAATTTTTTTGAAAAAGTTATGAAAAAGCCAAGGAGAATAACCTCATGGACCGTATAGCAGCTAAAGAAATGTTAATGGATAAATTGACCTTTGATAATAATCATTCTTTTGACGTGATATGGTCTGAGGGGGGCTATCTACAACATGGTTTTGAAAAGGAGCTGTCCCTGTGGAGAATATATTTGAAGGATAAGGGATACATGGCTGTTTCTGAAATCTTATGGCTAGCCGATACAAGGCCAGAGGAATTCTCGCAGTACTAGGTTAATGTATATCCGGAGAATTAGCTATCGGATTATTACAGCCATGTATTTTATATAGCAAAGAAGATAAAACTGAAACCTCAACAATAAACAGTAAAGGAGTGCGATATAATGCTATCTGAAAATAACTCCTCACATAGGAGTGATGAAGAACTTCAGAAGCTCACGTTGGGCAAGCTGAAACCTCATAACTCATACATTACTCTCGTCGAATACGATCCGAACTGGCCTAAACTGTTTGAGCAGGAAGCTGATCGGATTCGTTCCATACTCGGCAACAAAACGCTGCAGATTGAACATGTTGGCTCGACCTCGGTGCCGGGGTTGTGTGCTAAGCCAATTATCGACATGCTACTGGTTGTTGAGGACTATGCTGACGAGCCTTCCTATGTTCCGGTATTGGAATCAGCTGGCTATACATTGCGGATTCGGGAACCTCAGTGGTTCGAACACCGCATGTTCAAAGGACCCGATACGGATATCAACCTGCATGTGTTCAGTTCAGGCACACCTGAGATTGATAGAATGTTACGCTTTCGAGATTGGTTACGGTCTAATGAGAGTGACCGGGAGAAATATGCGCAAGTCAAGCGAAGCTTGGCGAAGAATAAGTGGCGGCATGTCCAGCACTATGCGGATGCCAAAACGTCAATAGTCCAGGAAATCATGGAACGAGCGAATGCTAATATTTAGTATCAGAATATTATGATCATACGCAATAATACGAGTCTACTAAACTATGCACAGATAATCGGATGGAAAAATGAATCCTTTGATAATATCGATGGTGAAAGGAGGCTGTGTCTTAGTAGAAGCGTTAAAATCCATAACAAGAGGAAAAGAAAGAATCATCGAGGAAATATCAGTCATTGATCACTTTGAAAACGGCAATGCAGCATGTATAAAATACTGCATGTGGAAAATCAAAACCGGGAGTTATACATTTTTAACACGAATAATGAAGAAATAAAGCCATATCTAGGCGTGCAAAGAAAAGTATGAAATTCCTTAGGCTGCTCACTTGCCTCTAGTATCTGTTGCGATTGAGGATATTAAATTTTTAACAAACAGGCCCTGTTTTCGGGATCATAAACATTCCGATTTCAGGGTCTTTTTTTGTCCAAACGCTGTCATCCCTGCTTTTTCCCGAGGATCCTTTCGTTCTCCTATTTTTTACTTAGTTTTTATATTGACAAACAAAATAATCTGGTATATTATTTACCTTGTTAACAAAAATGAAAACTAAATAAATATCCTTGGAGGTTCTAAAATGAAAAAAGATGAAATTCTGGACAAATTATTGGAAATTACGCATCAGCCATTTCTCATTTTTGTAAATGAAGTAGAAGAAAAAACAGATAATGCTTTTGAAACGTTGAAGTTGTTGGCAGCGGAAGAAAATGTGACAGCGGGCCGCATTTCTGAAGTGCTTGATATTAAGCCGTCAAGTGTGACGCAAATTATCAAGAAACTTGAAGAAGCCGGCACTGCCCGGCGTGAAAAATCCGAGCAAGATTCCCGTGTAACGATTGTAAAAATTACAGATAAAGGCCGTGAAAGCTTAAAAGAGCGCAGTTCCATTTCAACGACGCTAAAAGATGTCCTCTTCCAAGGATTTGCAGAGGACGAGCTTGAAATGTTAGATCAATATCTTGAACGCATGGTTTCCAATATTTCAAGTGAAGCATTTCAGGATAAGCTCCTCGAAGTCTTCAGCAATGATAAACGCTGGGAACTTTTTGGGAAAATGAGTGCCCGTTTCGGTCGTGCACGAGAACAAATGTTGGAACGCAGCGGGTTTGGTGGGTTTGGCGGCCGCGGATTCATGGGCGGCGGATTTGATGGCTGGAAGAAAGGACGTAAAAGATAATGGAAAGAGGATTCGATGGTTCAGTCCGTAAAGATCAAACCAAATTTTCAATTGGACAATTTATAAAACTCATCAAAACGACGCAACCGAAATATCTTTTGCTGGCAATGGGTGTCTTGTTGCTGATTGTTTCATCCGGTATCCAAATTTATGTGCCAAAATTAGCGTCATCTCTTGTCAATCATTTTTCAAAAGGAATTGACTATGGGTTATTAGGGAAAGTCGTAGCACTATTTGTCACTTCAGCCATTGTTTCTGCAGTTGGCGGAACAGTTTTGGGGATTTTTGGAGAAAATGTAATCCAAAACTTGCGGAAAAGCTTGTGGCAAAAGTTAACCACTTTGAAAGTGAGCTATTTTGACACTGTCAAGGCTGGTGAAATTTCAAGTCGCCTGGTAAACGATACTGCACAAGTTAAACAATTGCTGGCGGTGACATTTCCACAAACATTAGCGAGCATCATTACAGTTATTGGGACAGTATACATGATGTTCAAGATGGACTGGCACATGACTGCAGCCATGATTGTAGCGGTGCCGGTCGTCGTGATCCTCATGATACCGATTATGGCATTTGGAACGAAAATAGGACATATCCGTCAAGAGGCAATGGCTCAATTTAATGGGATTGCGAGTGAAACATTAAGTGAAATCCGATTGGTAAAAACTTCAAATGCAGAAAAGCAAGCGCAAGTTCGTGCCAATAAAGAAATAAATAAACTGTTTAAAGTTGGGAAAAAAGAAGCGGTCTTTGATGCAACGATGCAACCTATCATGATGATGGTATTTATGAGTATGGTGTTTGGGCTTCTTGCTTATGGGATGCACCGGATTGCAATTGGTGAGATGCAAATCGGCATATTAATGAGCTTCTTGATGTATTTGTTTAACTTGATTGGGGCCATGCCGGTCATTGCAACTCTATTTTCAGAAATGGCAAAGGCTGCCGGTTCAACGCGCCGTGTACAAGAATTGCTTGCTGAAGAACCGGAAGATTTTACGAAAGGCATTGAATTGGATTTGGCTGGTAAAACCTTATCAGTGGAACATGTGGATTTTGCCTACGAAGATGCGCCGGATGAACCCATTCTGAAAGATGTATCCTTTACGGCAAATCCAAATGAAATCATTGCTTTTGCAGGTCCTTCCGGCGGTGGCAAATCGACAATCTTTAGTTTGCTTGAACGTTTCTATGCACCTACAAGCGGATCAATCAAATTTGGAGATGTGAAAATTGAAGAGATCAATTTAACAAATTACCGCAGTCAAATCGGATACGTTTCACAGGATTCTGCGATTATGGCCGGTACAATCCGTGACAATTTGACTTACGGATTAGATGGTACATTTACGGATGAACAACTTTGGAACGTTTTAGATCTAGCCTTTGCACGCAAATTTGTTGAAGAAATGCCTGACAAGCTTGAAACAGAAGTGGGGGAACGCGGTGTGAAAATCTCCGGCGGCCAGCGTCAACGTATTGCCATTGCCCGGGCCTTCTTGCGCAACCCCAAGATTTTAATGCTGGATGAAGCCACTGCCAGTCTTGATAGTGAGTCAGAGATGAAAGTCCAAGAAGCCTTAACAAACTTGATGAAAGGTCGTACGACTTTAGTCATCGCCCACCGCTTGGCAACCATTGTGGACAGCGATAAGATTTACTTTATTGAAAAAGGTCAAGTCACAGGATCAGGTACACATGATGAATTGGTACGTACGCATGAAACGTATGCGAAATATGTCGCTGAACAATTTAAGGTAGATACACCGGCCATGTAAAGAAGTATTCACGATACAGTGTAAAAAATGCTTTTTTCATTGGGGTGAAATTTTTTGGGGGATGAAGGATTTAAGAAAATATGGTTCAATGGTACTGGATCTTTGGTGGAGTCTGAAGAAAAGTAAGCCAGTCCTTGGAAGAAAATAGCCATCATGATCCTCCTTTTCCCCAAATTCAAATTTCTCGTTTCAAGAGCATTCGGTCAAAATAAGCCTTTTTCTTTTTTTAGAAATTTATATTTATTTAGCATACAAAACTCGCATTTGAATAACGGATGCATTACAATTGTAATAAGAATAAGAAAAGTCTCAGAAATAGAATGAATCATTCAAATTCTGAAGCTGACAATCAATTGGAAAGCCTTCCACCAGTATCTTATCTTGAACAGAGTGAATCACAATAAAAAAGGTAAACTGGGAATTAGGCTGGAAGGGGTAGTATAGGGGGCCAATAGTATGATGGAAAAAATAGTGGATGTTTCTTTGCTTGTCGTGGCTGCTGGGTTATTAGTTGTGTGGGCCCGAAAAAAATACTGGGACAGGCAGAAAAGGTAATGACGGGATGCTCTGTAAAGAAGACAATAGAAGCTGCTACACACTTTCTAAACGTAGTGGTACTCGCGAAAATCCCCCACCTATATTAAGGGGGAGGGTTAATTTGAAATTCGGATAATCAAGCAATCCTATCAATCGTAACGGGAAACGATATGAAGGTCTTCTTACTCATTATGGTTGCTGAACATCATTTAAGTGAAAATGTTGCTTGAATATCCAACAAAACACCACGAAAGGATATGGGTTTCCTTTCACTTTGGATAAAATGATAGATATATAAGCAATTTGAATATTTTAAAAAAGTAAGCATCCAAATGAGTGGATGCTTTTCATTTTGCCAATAAAGATTTCGAGTAAATTGTATACCAGTAATCTAATCAGAAGATCCAAATGAAGGGTATCTACCCCTTTCCGGAGTATGTCGAAACGCGATAATTTCCGAAAAGTGACAGGCAACACCGTCAACTTTCGGCTATTTTTGGATGGCAAAAACATTCAACAGCTGAATCATAAAGATTGCCTCACAATGGTTTTTTTACGATCGAACATCTTCGTTCACACTACGATTTACGGTTCCTTTTATGCCATTCTGAGATTTCCTCAAGTCTTTGTTTGAATCTGGCCTCTGAACCTTGATTTGTCGGATGATAATACGCGTGCCCTGCTAACGAATCCGGCATCGTCTGCATCGTTGTTAATTTTTCTTCTGTATCATGCGCGTATTTATATCCTTTTCCGTAATTTAAATCTTTCATCAATTTGGTAGGGGCATTGCGTAAATGGAGGGGAACAGGTTCATTCATTGAGTTCAGTGCATCTTTCTTTGCGCTCATATAAGCTAAATATGCTGAATTAGATTTTGGTGCCAGTGAAAGGTAAATGACAGCTTGGGTTAAGTGTACATTACATTCAGGCATACCAATAAATTGACATGCTTGAAAAACAGATACCGCAATTTCTAAAGCCCGATTGTCGGCTAAACCGATATCTTCACTTGCAAATCTGACCAATCTTCGCGCAATAAACAGCGGATCTTCTCCGGCTTCCAACATCCGTGATAACCAATAGACCGCCGCATTCACGTCGCTATTTCGCATCGACTTATGCAAGGCAGAAATAATATTATAATGCTCCTCACCATTTTTGTCGTACAATAATGATTTTCTGTTGATCATTTGGGAAAGGTCTTCTTTCCTGATGATGATGGTATCCTCCTGCTTATGCCCATTTAAAACAGCCATTTCCAGCGTGTTCAACGCAGTACGGGCGTCCCCATCGGAAAATTCTGCAATGGCCAATAAAGTTTGATCTTCAATTTCAATCTTTTGAAGGCCATACCCATGGGGATTTACAATGGCCTGTTTTAATAATTCCACGATTTCACTACTCGTTAATTTATGTAGGACAAAAACCTTAGTCCTCGATAACAAGGCCGAATTGACTTCAAATGACGGATTTTCAGTGGTTGCGCCGATAAGGATAATGCTACCATTCTCCACATACGGTAAAAAGGCATCTTGCTGTGCCTTATTGAATCGGTGGATCTCATCGAGAAACAAAATTGTCTTTTCGCCTAATTGCCGGCGTTCTTCAGCTTCTTTCATAACGTTTCGAATATCTTTAATCCCACTGGTAACAGCACTAAAATTAATAAATTCCGATTGCGTTTGATTTGCAATAATTTTCGCCAATGTTGTCTTGCCTACGCCGGGGGGACCCCAGAAGATCATGGAAGAAAGACGGTCATGTTCAATCATTTCTCTAAGCACTTTTCCTTTACCTATCAGGTGCTTTTGTCCAACGAATTCGTCTAAATTTTTAGGACGTACTCGCGTGGCCAAGGGACGGTTTTGGTCATTGTCGTTCTCAAATAAAGAAGTTTGCCTCAAGGTTACTCCCTCCTTGTAAAAACTTTTCCCATTACGCTTCTTTTTGTCTGCTTATGATCCCGACCAAAATATCTAACTCAATGGTTATTTTAGAATAACCCTGATTCGCAAATGTATCGATTTGTTCCCTGTTCGAGTTCAAGGTCAAAAGCGCCAATTTGATTCATGCTGTTTTGATTAATGTCTTGCTTGGTATAGTGTTGGCAGATAATATCACCAAATGAAAAAGGCGATACCGTTTCATTATTGTTATAGACCTGAATGATGAAAGTAAAACAGAAGCTTAAAATGAAAAGGTGGGCCCCGAACAGCAAAAAAGCCAACCAGAAAGGAGGGCACCTTTAAGGTGAATGATATCACCTCTATCTCAAAAATCAAATATGCGTTGAAACTACAAATTTTAGCAGGCTGCCTCTTTCTGCAGTTTTGGGAAAGGATGAGACCTTCCGGGACTTTGGCTGCTTGGAAAACGACCATGTCATATGAATCTCATTTGAAGTTATCCACAATTTTAAAACTATGAAAGCCGGTTCATTCATTTTTTCAAAAAAATGCGGCAATTATGCTTAATGCAGTCCGAAAAATGATTCTATTGACATACATAATAATATATTTATATAATGATAAAGGCTGTGGAAATACTTGGCAGGATTTCCATGCTTTCCGGCAAAATTCCAATAAAAATTGAAAAAGGCAAATTCATCGAAAGGTGGAGACGCAAAGCTAAAGGGACTAAAGTCAGATGACCATGTCAGCCAGTTACCGATTTTACATCAAAAGGACTAATCGGTAGGGGATTAGTCCTTTTTTCGTTGTGCGGATATCAAATGTGAAGAACTTCATTTAACAAGCAGGAGGAAGCAAGGATGGCACAGTTTCAAACAGATAACAAGCATAAAGCTTTTATCATTACATTAGGCGGATTTGCCGCAACAGAAAAGGCATCTACGTTTGTAGACGATTTAAAAAAAGAAGTTTCAAAAATTAATGTGAAAAATTATTCGTTAATTGTGGATTCATCCGATTTAAGGACATTTAAGCCCGAAATTTTGCCGGTGCTTGAAAAGAGCTATGCGTTGTATATGAGTTTAGGATTTAAAAAAATCCTGATGATTACACCGAAAAGGGTGACGCCGCGTTTACAGCTGAAGAGAATCGCGAAAAAAGTGAATTTTACGGGTGAATTTATCAATAGTTTACAAGCGGGATTGGAACTTTCACGTTAAAAACAGCTTGAAGGAGTTAAGTAAAAATGGATTCGAGTGTGACAATAAGAGAAGTCTCTGTCTATCATCCTGAAAAGGTGCGCCATAACGATTATTACCTGGCCCATTTTCGCCAGCAAGGAAAAGATATTACAAGACTTTTGCAAGCGCTTGGCAGAGAAAACAGATACATAGCAGATTATAAAACTGAAACCACTTTAACAATGGCGGTGGAAGCATCAAAGAAAGTGCTGGAAAAAAGCGGGTTGGCCGGCCGGGATCTCGATATGATTGTATTTGTATCAGGGACACCTGAATACTTTTGGCCACCGAATGCGGTTGCCATTCATCAATCTTTGGGCGGAAAAGAAGAAGCTGTTGTTTATGATATGAATGCGGCATGTGTCGGAATGGTGGTAGCAGTGGATCAAGTAAGCCGCAATATGCTCGCAAATCCGCATATCAAGCGTGCGCTTGTCGTGGGCTCCGAGCAAATGCACCGCTTTGCAAACGAGGGGGATGCGGTTACATATGCCAGTTTCGGAGACGGGGCCGCTGCAGTATTGCTGGAAAAAAGCCATCATGTTAAAACAGGGTTTATCGACTCAGCCTATCAAGTGAACACAGAATCAATTGATAAAATTACTTTTCCGGCTTGTGGCGTATCCCAACTGGTTGAGGGAAAAGCCGAACAAAAGAATAGAAAAATAAAATGGGAGAATGTAAACAATGACAATGCTTTTCTGTCTACTGCCGCGCTTGTTGAAAAATTGCTCAGCCGGAATCATTTAACCGCGAAGGATATTCAGGCTTTTTGCTTTTCCCAATTGTCACGGAAAAATATATACAAAATCCAGGAAATCTTCAAAGAAGACATAAGCAAGTTCCCAATTGTGGGCACGGAATATGGCTATACAGGAGCCGCTAGCCCGTTTATGGCTTTTGAACGAGCTGTAAGCACCGGCCGGATAACGAGGGGCAGCTATGCCATATTTTGGTCGGTTGGTGCGGGAACTTCTGCTTGTGCCATGTTGTATAAACATTAAATGTATTGAATCTGTTTCAAATGAAGGGAGCCGTACCATGGGAATTAAAAAATTGTCCAAAGCCATTACAATGGGCCAAATCAAAACCGTTATCCTGCCTTATATTCTCATTGGCATTTTGTTGGTTGGCAGCATGTTCATCATCCCCCAATACTTAACCATTTGGTTTGTGTCTGTTGCCGCAATCCTTTATCTTGGTGTAGGTTTATGGTCATCTTTCCGGTTAACCGGGAAGTTATTAAAAATGAAGCAATACGCTTCCAGCCTGGAGTCGGGAAACCTGGCTGAATCGCTGGAAATTTTAGGCGCAGATGAATTTGGCACGATCTCTAACTTCTTAAATAATGCAACAAGCAATATGCGAAATCTGGTTGGAGATTTAAAAAAAGGAATAGATCGTGTAGATGCCAATTCAGATGAATTATCGGCAACCATGACGGAATTGTTTTATGTGATGGAAGATGTGAAAGAAACGATAAATGAGATGGAGCAAGGCGCAATGGAACTAAGTGCAAGTACGCAGCAAATTGGCGCATCTGCTGAACAAATTGAAAGTTCAACGAAGAAATTAGCAGAAAAAGCAAATGAAGGAAAAAATATCGCGCAGGAAATTAAGAAACGCGGGACAAAAGTAAGAGAGGAAGCAACAGCATCTGCAGGCTCTTCCAATCAAATTTATACGGAAAAAGCGGAGAATATTTTGAAATCCATTCAACAAGCGGAAATTGTGGAGGAAATCAAAATGCTGGCTGATACGATTGGAGACATTGCGAATCAGACCAATCTCCTTGCCTTAAATGCATCGATCGAAGCGGCAAGGGCAGGGGAAGCAGGAAAAGGTTTCTCAGTAGTCGCTCAAGAAATCAGAAAGCTGGCTGAACAATCCACCCAATCGGTTGAAAATATCCGGGTGGTCACTAGCCAGGTCCAGCAAGCCTTTTCAAACCTTATTCATCATTCAAAAGAAATTCTGGACTATGTAGACACTAAAGTGAATCCCGATTATGAAAAAATGGTCCGTATAGGGGAACAGTATGAACACGATGCGGAATTTTTAGACCGTATGTCGCTTGAAATCGCCCAGGCTTCGAATGACATGGCAAACGCAATTGAGGAAGTCAACAAGGCGATACAACATGTATCTTCCACAAGCCAGCAATCCGCTGCGGGTACGGAGGAAATGTCATTTAATATTTCCGAAGTGTCACTGGCAATGAAAGAAACGGCAGAAATGGTAGACCACCAGCATCAATTAGCCCATAAAATAAATGAGTCTCTCCAGAAGTTTAGTTTATAAATAGCAAGTTTCAGCTTATGAAAGAAGTCATGCTGCAGCACGAGGATAAACAGGAAAATTCCGGTTTGTCCCCATGCTGTTTATCGTTAAACACTGCCCTTGTTTTTGCTATATAAAATGAACTTAAGTTTTTGCACTGAGACAAGGTCATCCATTTGCATGATGATTCCTTTTTGCAGCCGGCAACAAAGTAGCAATGTTTAGTTCATTTTATGTATGCTACAAATTTTAATTCCGAAATCCCCGGTTCATTGCATCCCCGCACATTACCAAAGGGCAGGACAGCCAAACCTGATTCATGAATCCCCGCCATTCGGGGAAACTGTTTAATACAGTTCGCATGAATGGGGGAAACGTGATGCCTGAATTGCCGGAAATGGAGACCTATAAAACATGGCTGGCGTCATTGATTGGCGGCCGGACCATTACAAATGCCATGATTCAGCGGGAAAAATCGATAAATATACCTGCCGGCAAGTTTATGAAGGCAGTGACTAATCAGAAGATCCAATCGATTTCAAGGTGCGCAAAGTATTTAATTTTCCAGCTCGAAAACGGTTCGTGCCTGCTTCTGCATCTAATGCTCGGCGGGTGGATGTTTTTTGGCAAAGAGGAAGACAAACCGGACCGGACAATACAAATCCAACTTTCTTTTGGAGACCGGCACTTGTTTTTTATTGGGTTGCGCTTAGGGTACTTGCATCTATTAACACCGGAAGCGGTTCAGGCGGAGTTTGAAAAAATCGGCCCCGAACTGCTTGATCTCCATTTTACATTAGCTGTTCTTCAACAACGGATGCAACAAAGAAGGGGCATTCTTAAAACGGTACTAACCAATCAAGAAGTGCTGGCCGGGATTGGAAACCGGTATTCCGATGAAATATTATGGCATGCGCAGTTGCGGCCGGATCAAAAAGCGGGCCATCTTGACAATCAGCAACTCGCCCGTCTGTATGAGTCGATCCGGTTTATTCTTCAAAAAGGGATTGAGCAGGGAGGTTATATGGAACATCCGCTGCATAAGGGAGATGGCAAAACGGGATGCTATCAAATGTACGTTCACGGCAGGGAAGATGAACCATGCCCGCGATGCAGCACCCCTATTAGGAAAAAAGAAATTTCTTCACATAAGACCTATTTTTGTCCGTATTGCCAGTATTGAAAACGTATTGCCCCTGCCGGCACTGCATTTTCCCGGCTGCCTGTCAGACTTCCCCGGCCTGCAATTTTACAAATTTTCGCTTTCCTACCTGTATGATGAGGCCGTCTGTGACATGAACAGCATCGTGGATATCGTTGACTTTTTCTCCATTTATCCGGATGCCGCCGTTTTGAATCATTTTTCTGGCCTCACTTTTTGATGGCTGCAGCTTCAATTGCACGAGTAAATCAATGATGTTGATTGTTTTATCTCCGTCCCACCGCATAGCCGGGATATGGGCAGGCAATGCTCCTTTTTGAAAAACATTTTTGAAGTTTTCTTCTGCCTGGACTGCCGCAGCTTCTCCATGGTACATGCGGACAATCGTCCTGGCCAGCAGCATTTTGGCATCGCGGGGATGCAGTAGGCCCACTTCAACGTCGTGTGCGATTTTTATTTTTTTTGCCAGTGCTAAATCTGTGACAAGGTTAAGAAATAGTATAGTTTGATCAAAAGTACCGAACCATGTTATAAGTGTAAAAGAGGCTGAAATATTTTTTGCTTATTTATTTTGTGTTGGCTTGGTATCCAGATAGGGGAGGTTATGATTTTTATCATGAAAGAAAATTTTTGGCGTGATTTACCACGGCCATTTTTTATACTGGCACCAATGGAAGATGTGACAGATGTTGTCTTTCGCCATGTTGTAAGTAAAGCGGGCAGGCCGGATGTGTTTTTTACAGAGTTTACAAACACGGAAAGTTATTGCCACCCCGAGGGGAACCAAAGTGTGCGCGGCCGCTTGGCGTTTACGGCGGATGAGCAGCCGATTGTGGCCCATATATGGGGGGACAAGCCCGAATATTTCCGGCAAATGAGTATGGGTATGGCAAAACTCGGGTTCAGCGGTGTTGATATCAATATGGGCTGCCCTGTGCCGAATGTGGCAACAAAAGGGAAGGGAAGCGGTCTGATCCGCCGTCCGGATGTTGCTGCTGAACTTATCCAAGCCGCAAAAGCAGGCGGATTACCTGTGAGTGTAAAGACGAGGCTTGGTTATACGTATGTGGAGGAATGGTGGGACTGGCTTACGCACATATTGAAACAGGACATCGTGAACCTTTCCATCCATTTGCGGACAAGAAAGGAAATGAGCAAAGTGGACGCCCATTGGGAACTCATTCCGGAGATCAAAAAACTGCGTGATGAGGTGGCACCGGATACCCTTTTGACCATTAATGGGGATGTCCCTGACCGTCAAACCGGCCTGAAGCTTGCACGCCAGTACGGTGTTGATGGGGTGATGATCGGGCGCGGCATTTTTAAAAATCCGTTTGCTTTTGAAAAAGAGCCGAAAGAGCACAGCAGCAAGGAATTGCTTGATCTTTTAAGACTGCATCTGGATCTCTTTGACAAATATTCAACAGAACTGGAGCAGCGCCCGTTTCCACCGCTTCGCCGCTTTTTTAAGATCTATGTCAAAGGCTTCCGGGGAGCGAGCGAGTTGCGAAACCAACTGATGGGCACAGATTCAACAGATGAAGTGCGCACCTTGCTTGATCACTTTGAAACAAAACAGATGGAGGGGGAAACGGTATAGCATTCCCCCTGCATACCCCCGATACAAAAGCAGCCCGTTTTTTATATTCTTTTCATCGCAATAGATGCGCGGCTGTGCCAAACTGCCAAAAGGCTGTTGCAAAAAGACAGGAAAACCCCGGAGACCACTACACCGGCTCTTTACATCCGCCGCGTCTGCTACCGCGGCAATCACATCGGCATATGATGGTTCCCGTTTCATACGGCTCCCGCAAAAAAAAGGATCCCATCCATCTCGGGTTTGCTGCCGTTTTGGCAGCCCAGACCCGAAAATCCCGTGAAAGTTCCAGGTTTTGCAGTAAAAATTCCGTCCAATCCGCCCGGCTTTTTACGGCAGGGGAAATCGGCATGTTCAAGTATGGGGCGCAAGCAGTAAGGTACCCCCATTCTCCGCTATTTTTGCGGTCATAATGCCTGGCATTGCCATATTAAGGAGGCGTGCAGGTATTTTGAATAGCAAGAGAGAGGCCGGTTCAAAATAACCTTAAGAACTGATTTTTAAAAAAGAATTCAGGTGAAAAGGTTGGCGGAAAATACAAAAAAATGGTATGGATCCAGAAAGAGACCCGGAAGAAGATTGAAAAAAGATGATATTACCATTGTGGATACAGATGTGACAAAAAAAGCAGTGGTCGCAACGGCTCTTGGAAATGCGATGGAGTGGTTTGATTTCGGGATATATTCCTATTTGGCCGTCATCATCGGAAAGGTGTTTTTTTCAGGGATAACCGGCTCATTGCAACTGGTCTATTCGTTTGCTACTTTTGCTGTAGCGTTTCTCGTCCGTCCAATTGGCGGGATGTTTTTTGGCATGCTGGGCGATAAGTTCGGGCGGAAACGGATATTGGCCGTTACTTTAGTGTTAATGTCACTGGCGACTTTAAGCATGGGTTTGATCCCGGGTTATGCAAAGATTGGAAATCTAGCCCCGTTTCTGCTGCTTGTCGCTAGACTGGTCCAGGGCTTTTCCACTGGCGGTGAATATTCAGGTGCCATGACGTACATCGCGGAATCTTCCCCGGATAAAAAAAGAGGCTTTTTATCGAGCGGGCTCGAAGTGGGCACGTTGTCGGGATATATTTTAGGTTCCGGCGTTGTCACGATCCTCAGTTTTTGGCTTGGCGAAGATAAAATGCTGGACTGGGGGTGGCGCCTTCCTTTCTTTATCGCTGCGCCAATGGGCTTGATTGGCCTTTACTTGAGGAATCATTTGGAGGAGACCCCGGTTTTTGAAGCGATGAAGGAAGGGAAGCACAAAGAAAATGAGAAAGGGCTATTCAGGAAAGTTTTCCTTTTCCATTGGCCGCAATTGCTGAAAGGGATCGTTCTCGTTTTATTTTTTAATGTTGTCGATTATATGTTGTTGTCGTATATGCCGTCTTACTTAAGTGTCGTTCTCGGTTACGGGCAGTCAAAGGGCCTTTTATTCATTCTCATTGTGATGTTTATCATGATTCCGATTGTGCTCATCATGGGCTATTACAGCGACCGGATCGGAAGCAAACGCATCATTATGGGAGGCCTGGTCGGGCTGATTTTTCTGTCCATCCCGGCATTTAAGCTGATTGGAAGTGGAACGAATTTAACGGTCTTTTTCGGCTTGATGATCTTGGCCGTCTTACTGGCGACATTCGAGTCAACGATGCCATCGATGCTGCCTTCTTTATTCTTCACGGAAGTAAGATATGTTGCGCTGGCGATCGCTTTTAATATTTCGGTTTCTTTATTTGGGGGAACAACGCCTTTGGTAATGGCGTGGCTCATAAAAACAACGAATAACCAGATGGTTCCCGCTTATTATATTATGGCAGCCTGTCTCATTGGTGTCTTGACGATGTTTTTCGTAAAAGATACGACCGGGAAAGCACTGCGGGGATCGGCACCGGCAGTAGAAGAAAAACACGAAATTGCAAAAATTCTCGAAGACCCCCATGAAGCATTATGGTGGAAAGAGGAAAAAGGAAATATTGAGGAAAAAGCGTCTGAATTGGAAAATCCCAAAAATTAACCATGTCCATAAGGCCGCTTTTTGGCTGCCCGTACCACGGAACCGGCTTGAATGGCCTTCCTCCTCTTTTAAGTTGTTTCTGGCCGTAAAATGCCACGTCTTGGTTCATGCATCCGCATGCTTGCAAGTGGGTGCATCCCCCTTTTCTGTTAAAAAATATCTGAGTATTTTTATTTTTGGGGAGAATGGAAAATAAGCGGTAGACAAACCAATTTCCGTGCGGTAAAATAATAGAAACAAGTGTTCTAAATGGCCGGTGTGAAGTTTATGATTACTCATCTTGCATCATGTAAAGACAGAAGAGTTCACAGCACCATGATTTCAGCATTGAAAAAAATAGGGCGGATGGGAGTTAGCCGCACACAGGGTTACATAGCGGCTTCCAGCAGGTGTTGGATTTGAAAAAAGCGTCATTTTGTAATGGAAAATAAAAAGGATTCCTATTATGCAGGATCCTTATTTTATCAATCAAATTAAATTTTTTTACTGCTAAATAGCTGAGTGATTTTGACGATTCCAAATACGACGGTTGCAAAAAACAATACAGATACGATGATTGCAAGTATCATGCCAGCCCCTCCTTATAACGGATTCCGTCCATGATAAAGCCAAATATTTTTTCAATTTTATTATAACATATTTTCCAATTTCCCCTTGATGTAAAAGGGGATCAGAAATCCCCGCTGCCCCTTATGCAGTTGAAATGCCTGAAACTTTTTTTGCTGACGCCCGTATAAAAAAGTAACAATGATGAGGAGGGGAAAGCGCCATGTCTGAAAAAGGGTGCGTGAAGTGCGGGTCTAAGCAGGCGGGGAAAAAAGAAGTGGCAATGACGGGAACAGGTCTGTCAAAATTATTTGATGTCCAGAACAACACGTTCATTGTCGTGTATTGCAAAAACTGCGGTTATTCGGAGTTCTATCATAAACAAACTTCCACCGCCTCTAATATTCTGGACTTATTCTTCGGGGGCTAAATCCGGGGAGGTGTTATATTGGAAACGAAGCTGATTATCATACGGGGAAACTCCGGGAGCGGAAAAACAACGATCGCTAAAAGGCTTCAAAGCCATTTGGGGCCGGGAACGCTTCTTGTTTCACAAGATACTGTCCGGCGTGAAATGTTAAAGGTGCCGGACAAAGAAGGAAACCTCTCCGTTGAGCTCATTCGCCAAATTGCGGAATATGGAAAAGGGAAATGCAGATTTGTGATTGTCGAAGGAATTTTAAACAAAAACCGTTACGGGGAAATGTTGTCCCGTTTAATGAAATTCTACCATTCAAAGGCGTATATTTATTATTTTCGATTAACGTTTTGGGAAACAGTCAAACGCCATAATATGCGTTTGAAAAAAACGGAATTCGGAGAAGAAGCTTTACGCGCCTGGTGGAATCCGAGAGACGAACTTGGGGTGAAAGGAGAAACCATGTTAACAAATGATATGTCACAGGATGAAATCATAAAACTGATGGCGGATCAACTGGAAATTGATCTTTGATTTTGTATATCGGCATATGGTGCATGGGAAAAGCGAAAAAGCCATATCTCTTGCCAGGAATTGAAATGAAGAAAACGTGTTTAAAGGTGATGGAATGTATTCAGATATCAATGAACCTCGACAAACATTATCCAAAGATGCAATAAAGGTTTGGATCATACGTGAAACGCTGGAGGCCGGGGCAGGGGTTGTGGTTCTCGCCGTGCTGCTTTATCTCGGCCACCACTTTTCCTGGCCGGCATGGATCGGCTGGATTTTATACGGTTTACTCGTGTTGGATATCGGCAGTATGATCTGGTCATGGATAAGTTCGTATTTTCGCTATAAAAATTGGCGTTACGATGTGAACGAAGAATTTTTACAAATGAAATTGGGTGTGCTGAACGAGAAACATTCTTTGGTTCCGATGACCAAAATCCAATCGGTGGCAACCGAACAAGGCCCCATTTTAAAGAAATACAGGCTCTGTTCCGTGACTGTGGACACCATGGGGACGTCCCATACCATTCCGGCTCTGCCTAAAGAGGAGGCCATTGCGTTAAGAAACCGAATTGCGCGTTATGCAAAAATCAGGGAGGTGAGGGACTGCTAAAATAAAATTATAAACATTTATAAATAACTATTGACTTATTACACATTTTCAATTAGCAAGGAGTGAAAGGATGATGTTTTTAACAAAAAAGATAAGACTTAAACCAGATGAATATCAAGAAAAACAATTATGGAAATCAGCAGGAACTGCTCGATGGGTATACAATTGGACACTTGATAGACAAAATGAAAATTATAAACAAGGAAATAAATTTTTATCTGATAATGTACTAAGAAAAGAAATTACACAGTTAAGGAAACAAGAGGATTTTAAATGGTTAAATGATGTATCGAATAACGTTGCTAAACAAGCTGTAAAAGATGCCTGCCAAGCATATAAAAGGTTTTTTAAAGGTGTAAGTAAATACCCTAAATTTAAATCAAGAAAGAAAAGTAAACCGTCATTCTATAATGATAATGTGAAATTAAAAGTTAAGAATTCCTTGGTTTTAATTGAAAAAGTTGGATGGGTTAAAACTTCAGAACAATTACCAATGAATGTAAAATATAATAATCCAAGAATAACTTTCGATGGGAAGTATTGGTATATATCTGTTGGAATGGAACAAGAAATTAATGAGATTGAATTAAACAGCCATGTTGTAGGCATTGATTTAGGTATTAAAGCATTAGCTGTATGTTCTGACGGAAAAGTTTTTAAGAATATCAATAAAACAGTAGAAGTAAAGAAGATTGAGAAACGACTTCGGAGGTTGCAGAGAAGAGTTTCTCGAAAATATGAAATAAATAAGGAGGGAAGCCGTTTTGTCAAAACAAGCAACATTATAAAAAACCGAAAAGCAAATACGATTCTTACACAGACGATTATCAAACATTCGAAGAAATCACCTTCATCAAACAACAAATGCAATCGTGAAAACCAAACCTTGCAAAGTTGTAATGGAGGACTTGAATGTAACTGGAATGATGAAAAATCGTCATTTATCAAAAGCAATAGCCAAACAAGGATTCTACGAATTTACTAGACAAATGGAATACAAATGTGAGAAATATGGTATTGAATTTGTCAAAGTCGACCGTTTCTTCCCGTCATCGAAAACTTGTTCATCATGTGGCAAGATGAAGCGTGACCTTAAACTTTCTGATAGAGTTTATCGATGTGAATGTGGAAATGAAATAGATAGAGACCTAAATGCGGCTATCAATTTAGCTAATTATGATAAATTAACTGCTTAACCACTTACAAGGTGCAGTTGATGTGTAGGAGTCGTTGTATCCGAATTTACGCCTTTGGAGTGTTATGACAAACGAAAGTAGCTTCGGCAAAATCGGACACGATGAAGAAGGAATTAAACAAATGCTTATAGGTTTTTATAAGTTTTTGGCAACGGTGGAGTCGTGAAGAAAAAACGGTACCATCCCCTTTTGATCTTGTTTCGTATCGGTGATTTTGTAAAAAGCTATTTCATCCTTTTCATTATCTTATTTATCGTAAATGCCGGTTCCCGTTCTCCCGTGCTTACATATGGCAGATATTTGTTTTTGCTCTTTTTTGCAATCGTGATGGTATATCATTTTTTGAAATGGTACACACATAAATATGCACTGGATGAAAGCGCCTTTCATCTGTATAGAGGCATATTCAACAAAACAGAACGAACGATTCCTTTTTCGAAAATCCAAAACATTAACCGCCATACATCCTTTTTTCACCGGATTTTTCATGTCACCTCTGTCAGCTTTGAAACCGGTATCTCCGGGGATGAAGCGGCCGTGTTATTTGAAGTGATTACCCGGAAAGAAGCGGAAAGAATCATTGACATCGTACAGAATGATAAGCGTAAAACGTTTGAACCGGATGCGGAAGAAAAGGAAAAGGAACGGGTGGTCCATTTTAAACCGACGAGAAAAGATACGTTAAAAGCAAGTTTTACATCTTTAAGCCCGCTTGCCGTCATCCCTGTATTTTTTTCTTTTTATTCGAATGTGGACGATATTGTTGATATTGATAAAAAGGCGAGAGGGATGCTCTCTTATATAATCAGTTCCTGGTGGATTGTATCGGGTATTGTTCTTTTTGTGGCCCTTATTGCGGTGATTTTCGGCATGGCACGGACCTTTTTGAAGTATGGGAAATATGAAATCTCCTCTGATGATGAGCGGATTTATATTACCAAAGGGGTAATTGAAGAAACGTCTTTTTTTATCGAAAAGCATAAAGTGCAGGCTGTTGAAGTGGAACAGTCTTTGTTGAAACGGCTGCTCGGGCTGGCGGAAGTAAAGCTGACGAGTGCAGGAAGGCTTGACTTTGAAGGGGAGAAACTTGAATTAAACTCGCTGTATCCTTTTTTGCCGGTTAAAAGGGCGTACGAAATCATAAACGAGATATTGCCGGACTATGAAGTGGCACAGGAGATGAGGCAGCTTCCCAAGAAATCTTTATGGGTCCGGCTGCTTGCCCCGAGCTGGATTTGGATCATCGCCACAGTCGTGTTATATTTTTGGAAGCCAGAAATTTTCGGCTTGCGTGTTCCGTGGTGGCTTTTGTCCGCTTTTCTGTTCGTATCGATACTGGTCGCAAGATGGATCGGTTATTTACATACGAAATATGTATTGAATGACCGTTTTATTCAGTTACAATCGGGCATTTTTACGACTTCTTTGTTCCTTTCCAAGCGGGAAAAAGTGATTGAAGTGCGCGTTTCCCGGAACTTTTTTCAAAAATGGCTGGGCCTTGCCTCCATTGAAACGATTAATCGTGCAAAACCGATTCAATTTAACGGGGTAAAGGATGTCCCCACCGAATTTGCCTGGATGTTTTACAAATGGTATATGGGGCGGGGAAAGGAAGTTAAAGTGGAATGACTGTTTTGGCCTTCATATGATCACGGTTTTCATGCAGTCCCGGCACATGCCGGGAGCAGAGTCCTACGGTGTGATGTCAAGGGTTAAAAACAAGTGAATTGGAAATTTTGTTGGCTCTATGTCGTAAAAATGGCAATACTGAACTAAGCCTCCAGATAATTGGAATAATCTGGAAGTTTTCAAGTTCAGGCTATCGATGATGGTTACCTGGTTACCTCATCGCGTCACCTTCTTTTTCGGCGCATAAATTTGATCGTTGCGGAGCAGCGCATCGATCAGGCGCACCAGTTTTCTTGCCGTTAAGACGAGGGCGCGTTTGTGTGAGTGCTTATGCACCTCACGATATTTCTTTTGGTAAAAGGCGCGGTACTCAGGTTCGTGTCGCCGGACCAGATTGGCAGCCTCAACCAGGTAATACCGGAGATAACGATTGCCTGTACGCGCAAGCATTTTGTCATCAGCCTCAAAATCACCCGATTGGTGGCGGGGCCAGAACAATCCAGCAAATTTTGCGATCGCGGCTTGGTCGTCAAAGCGCTCAATGTCGCCGATTTCAGCGAGAATCCCAGCACAGCTCACCGGGCCTATTCCCGGAATGGTCTGGAGGGTATTCGGGATTCCATCAAGAACGCGGGCAATCGCCTTATCCAAATCCTTGATTTGGCGTTTAAGATGCCGGATGATCTCAATAGAACTGCCCAGGACCAAGTCAATCGAATCCTCCACACATTTAGAAAGCCGGTAAGAGGACCGGGCAGCTTTTTGGATGGATGCGGCCAAATCCTCGGGATCGCTAAAGCGGCCATGGCCTTTGGTCTGGAGATACATCGCTAAGTCCTCCAGAGGCATTTGGGCAATTTCATCGAGGCTATAGGCCTCAAGCAAAAATTCCGTTATGGCATGGCCGAAGACCGGTGTATCCACTTCAAGGTTAAAGGCACTGAATTTGAAAAACAGATGATTCAAAAATACCTGTTGTTCCCGGGTTAAACTTTGAATCAGGTGATAGCGCATCCGTGTTAACCGTTGAAGGGCAAGGTATTGTTCTGACTGAATCACGGATTTCGGCAATCTCCCGAAACGCAAGCGGTCCGCAATTACCCAGGCATCTTTGGGATCGGTCTTGTCCATCTCGGCATAAGCCTTTTTGAAATTTCTCACCAGCTTCGGATTCAGGGTAAACACCTTTGTACGACGCTGTTTCAGCTCGGGATCTTCATGGAAAAACATTGCCGGGTGCCAACTATACACAGATGTGGCCTCCATGGCGATCTGGATGGTGTCATCCGCCTCCGCATGTTGGAGGATGGCGTCTCTTAACTCAGAGGCACCGGGAAGATTGTTTGTCACCGTTTGGGTGGCCAACGTTTCCCCCATTCCATCCATCAGGCAGGCATCGAGGTTTTTGGAGCTCACGTCAATACCGACAAATAAGGGCATATGATTTCCTCCTCTCTGTATTGGGATCGATGGAATCGGACGCTTCGGGATATCCCCAGATGGCTTGCCGATCTGTCAGCCTCGCGTATGAGAACTCATCCGGGCCGTGGGCTGCCTGGAACTGCTCATTTCCAGCACGGAGATCCGGAGGAACGGCCTACGGGTTAGACGTTCAAGCAAGAACCTGGGGATGCAGACTTTTCGAGTAGTCAGGCTACAAGGAGGGGAAGCATTGACCCAAACGATCCTAAGACCATTATCCGGGAACATCGCGAAGCGTCCAAGTCCGAACTTGTATTCCGGGCGAGCCCGGAATACAAAATCTTATATTCACTTGTCAATGAGCAGCAGAATGAACTGGAAATTGACATCCACTTTGGATTTAAACTTATTATACGAGGAGGGATCTGATTGACGTTTATCCTTTGGACGGCCATTGTGATTTTATTCATCTTAAGTTTTGCAGGCATCATCTATCCTGTCATTCCATCTATTGTGATGCTGTGGGCCGGATTTGCAGTCTATCAGTTTTTCATTAATCCGCATGCATTGTCTGTCTGGTTTTGGATCAGCATGGTCATCTTAAGCATTGTCCTTATTGCGGCGGATATCATTGCAAACGGATATTTTGTAAAAAAATACGGCGGGTCCAAAATATCTGAAAGGGTTGCTGCGGTTGCGACAATTGTTGGCTCTTTTGTCATTCCGCCTTTTGGGATTATCCTTGTTCCGTTTGTTTGTGTATGTATAACGGAGATCTTGATGACGAAAAACCCCGTCCAGGCTGTAAAAGTGGGCGTTGCCACGATCATTGGATTTCTGAGCAGCAGCATCGCCAAAGCATTGATACAGATCGTCATGATCGTTTGGTTTAGTTTAGCCGTTGCTTTTTAACGGATTTCCCGTTTTCACGACAGCCGGTTGCATAATAGAAAAAAGCCCCGTTAACGGAGCTTTTTTCTATTATGCTTCAAGAAGATCGGCATCTTCCTGTTGATATATTTTTTTATCCATTTCACCGGTAATTTTGCCGGTTAAAATACCGGAAGTCATGGCGCCGCTGACATTTAATGCCGTCCGGCCCATGTCAATCAATGGTTCAACAGAGATCAGAAGGCCGACAATCGCGATCGGCAGGTTGAGCACTGACAATACAATCAGCGATGCGAAAGTGGCACCCCCGCCGACACCCGCTACGCCGAATGAGCTGACAACGACAACAAGGATCAGCGTAATGATGAAAGACGGGCTTGCCGGGTTGATGCCGGCAGATGGAGCAACCATGATGGCCAGCATTGCCGGATAAATACCGGCGCAACCGTTTTGCCCAATGGATAGGCCAAAGGAAGCCGAAAAATTGGCGATCCCTTCCGAAATGCCGAAACGTTTCGTTTGCGTTTCAATGTTGAGCGGCAGCGTACCAGCACTGGAACGGGAAGTAAAGGCAAAAGTGAGTGCAGGCAGCGCCTTTTGCACATATCGTACCGGGCTCAATTTTGCCAGGCTGATGAGCAGCAAATGAACCAGGAACATGACGATAATCGCTGTGTAAGAAGCCAGAACAAACTTTGCCAGTTTGACAATGGCGCCATAGTCGCTTGAGGCTGTGACTTTGGTGATCAATGCAAGTACGCCATAGGGTGTTAATCTTAAAATAAGGGTAACCACCCGCATCACGATCGTATACAAAGTATCAACGATTTTTGCAAAATGTTCCGCCTGTTCAGGTTGTTTGCGTTTTACCCCGAGATAGGCCATCCCCAATATAGCGGAGAAGATCACAACCGCGATCGTAGAAGTCGGGCGTGCGCCGGTTAAATCCGCAAACGGGTTATTCGGCAGAAATGAAACGATTTGTTGCGGAATGGTCATATCTTTTACGCTGGCGACGCTTGTTTTTAGTTCCGCATTTCGCGCGGCTTCAGCGGTCCCCTGCGTTAAGTGGATGCCATCCAGCCCGTACAGAAGCGCGGATCCGATTCCGAGCGCAGCGGCAATCGCAGTTGTACCAAGTAAAATGGCGAGTACAAGAAAGCTGATTTTTCCTATGTTTTTGGTTAATTTCAGCTTCGTAAAAGCCGCTAAAATGGAAATCGAGACAAGCGGCATGACGACCATCTGCAACAGCGAAACATAGCCGCTGCCGACAATATTCAGCCAGTCGATCGTATGGTTGGTCACATACGACGTGGTGCCGTACAAGAAATGCAGGATAATGCCAAATACGATACCAATGCCTAATGCCGAGAAAACGCGTTTTGAAAACGAAACATGTTTTCTTTGCATCGCATACAAACCGGCCAACAGGATGATAAAGACGGCCAGATTGATGATAATGTATAAAATGTTCAATTTTCCCCCTCCTTTTGTTAACCTTTTTCATCTTAATCATCTTATTCCGATATGTCAAGTGAGGTATTTGGCGGCGGAATTTATGTCCCATTGGTTACTCGTCCGTTTCAATCTGTTCTTTTCTGTCATTTAATATATTGAAAAAAGAATGGGAGGTGAACAGATTGGAAAAACGGCGAAAAAAGACACCAGTCGTCCCTTGGATGCACGATCACTATGGTGAGGAAACAGCGGGCAATACCAGCACAAGCAACAATGCTGTACAGCCGGAATACCGTTACGAAAATACTGGCAATATGAATAACGCTGGCAATATGAACAACACTGGCAATCAATCCAATCGTACCAACAACACGGTATTTTGCGAACCGAAGTATGTTTATAAGGACACTTACGTTGAAAGAAACGTCACTTATGTGCATCCCATCATCCAAGTAAACAGGCAACATGTTGTAAACGTTCCGCGCCATGTTTATCAAAGATATGAACAGAACATTACGGTAGATCCGGGTATTCCGGATGAATGTGATCATTGTGATGAGTAATGAAAAGAAACGCCCCGGTTAAAGCCGGGAATTTTTAAGCCGGATCCAATGGTTTCCGGCTTTCTTTTTTTAATAAGGGGAAGTGGCAGGCTGTTTACCGGGAATGGAGGTAAAGGGGAGATACATTGAAAAAAGATAAAAATACATTGATATTTAATAACTATTTATTGTAAAACGATAAATACTATGCTAAAATCAAAGCGACAATTCATCAGTGAGGTGTTTTTTTTATGAAACGGGGATCTACGCTCTTTTTACGGCTGGCGGTCATTTTGATTGGCATCCCAATTCTTGCTTTGTGCATCTTTGTGGTGCCGGAGATTGGAAAACTGGCAGCCCACCTGGTTCCGGATTTTGCGTTCATGGCATTTCTCGTGCTGCTTGTAATCTACGGGGCAACACTCCCTTTTTATTTTGCATTGTACCAGGCTTTCATACTCTTGGGTTTGATTGACAAAAACACTGCTTTTTCGGCAAGTTCCGTAACGGCTCTGAAAAAAATTAAATACTGTGCCGCAGCGATTGGCTTCTTATACGTGGTAGGCAGTCCGCTTTTTTATCTTATGGCGGATAGAGATGATGCCCCGGGAATTCTCGTCATTTGTTTCTTCATTATTTTTGCATCAGCGGTCATTACCGTCTTTGCCGCTGTGCTGCAAAGGCTTTTGCAGGAAGCGATTGAAATAAAAAATGAAAATGATTTAACGGTCTGAGGTGGAAAATATGGCGATCATCATCAATATTGATGTCATGCTGGCAAAAAGGAAAATGAGTGTGACGGAACTTTCGGAGCGGGTCGGCATTACGATGGCCAATCTGTCGATATTGAAAAACGGGAAAGCAAAGGCAATCCGGTTATCCACTTTGGACGCGATATGCAAAGCGTTGGAATGCCAGCCCGGCGATATTTTGGAATACCGGGAAACAATGGAGGAGTGACCATGGAGGCAACCGTTAAAAAGCATGTTCAGAAAAAAACGGCAAGGCTGCGAATGAAGCGGGCGCTCGTCCAACTCCTTTTATTTGCCCGGGAGCAGGCCCTGTCCTGTTTGTTTCCTGTTGTGATTTTTGCGTCGTTGGCGCTGACAAAAATTGTGCAGCTCCCTTTTTTGCCGCGGTATGACTGGCTGCTTATCATTTGCCTTTTCATGCAATGGTGGATGGTGCATTCCCGGCTTGAAACAGTGGATGAATTAAAGGTGATTACATTGTTCCACCTGATCGGGCTTGCACTGGAAATTTTTAAAATTCATATGGGTTCCTGGTCTTATCCGGAAAAAGGGTATGTGAAAATTTTGGGTGTGCCGTTATACAGCGGATTCATGTACGCGAGCGTCGCAAGTTACATTTGCCAGGCGTGGCGGAGGCTTGAAATTAAGCTCGTAAACTGGCCGCCGTTTTTAATCGTGTTTCCGCTTGCTGCTGCCATTTACTTGAATTTCTTTACCCATCATTTTTGGATCGACATTCGCTGGTGGCTTTCCGCGCTTGTTCTCGTTGTTTTTTGGAAATCCCGGGTTACATATGCGGTAAACGGCACCCGCTACAGCATGCCGGTTGCCCTCTCTTTTGTACTGATTGGCTTTTTCATCTGGATCGCTGAAAATATCGCAACGTTTTTTGGCGCCTGGCAATATCCGGATCAGGCCCGCGCCTGGAGCCCTGTCCACTTCGGCAAGGTAAGCTCCTGGCTCTTGCTTGTCATTGTCAGCTTTTTGATTGTGGCCACGTTGAAGCAGGTGAAAGGAAATAGGTCAGGCGGGGAAAAGACGGAGCAAGGCTGGGGAAATTGAAGCGGAAATCAATCAAAAGGATTTCAGGAACATTTTTTAGCCCCCGATCACCGGCTGTGTTTAAACCATACAAACGTAAGCTGGATCATCTTTAAGCATTTACCTAAATTGTTAAATTTGTGATTCACATCCATCTCCAAAAACCGATATAAAATAGAAAGTAAAATAAAGGCAGAAAAGAGGTAAGAGAACATGCAATTAACCGTCTCCCGCAAATTATTTTTGGTATTTGGATCTATCTTGTCACTATTGATCATTGTCTCAGCCGGTGCCTATATCGGGTTAAACAAGCTGGACAGCACGTATGCCAAACTGATCGGTGTTCAAACGAAAAACTTGGATTCCGCCAAAAATATAAAGATCAGTGTGAGGGAACAGTCAGCCGCAGTACGGGGGTATTTGCTGACCGGCGAACCGGCTTATTTAGATGACTATAAAGAGGCAACAAACAACTATAAAGCCCAAAGCAAAGCATTGCTGCGCCACTTGACCGACCCGTCAAACATCAGCAATGTAAAAGAGCAGCAAGCATTATTTAATCAGTACACAGCAATCTTAAATGAAGAAATTGCCTATAAACAAAATGGACAGGAGAAAAAGGCATTGCAGCTTGTATCCACTTCCGGGCGGCAAACAGGCAAGGAACTGGGCAATCAAACAGATGCGCTTGTGAAAGGGATCAACCACGTGCTGGATGTTGAAAAGCAAAAGACTGAAAAAACCGTGCATTTCCTTATTTTGCTGATCAGCAGTATCTCGGCCGTTTCCATTTTGATCGGAATCGGGCTGCTCCTGCTGCTGAGCCGGGCAATCTCAAGGCCGGTGCGGGTTGTCTCCGAAGCCATAAAAAACATTGCGGAAGGCCGTTTGAATATAGAAAAAGTGGATGTGAAAAATAAGGACGAGCTCGGGCAAATGGCCGGCTTATTAAATGAAATGATTTCAGATTTAAGAAATATCATCAGCCAGGTCAGCGAAGCTTCTGAACAGGTTTCAGCAAGCAGCCAGGAGCTGGCAGCGAGTGCCGAACAAAGCAGCCAGGTTTCTGAGCATATTGCCGAGGTCACCCAGGAGGCAGCTGAAAAGACGGATCACGAAATGGTCCAAATCCAGCAAGTAACAGCAACCGTTGAACAAATGTCGCTGGAATTGCACAAAATCGCCGGGAACAGTGAAGACATGGAAAAAGCGGTTGAAATTGCAAATACGCTGACAAAAGAAGGGGACAAGGCCGTTTCAAATGTTCAAAACCAAATGAATCATATCGAAAAAACAGTTGCCAATGCCTCTGACATTATCCGCAGCCTGGAGAAAAGGTCCGAGGAAATCAGCCGGATTATGGGAATTATTACGTCCATTGCAGAGCAGACGAATTTGCTGGCTTTAAACGCAACGATTGAAGCGGCAAGAGCCGGGGAACATGGTCAGGGATTTGCGGTGGTGGCAAATGAAGTCAGAAAGCTGGCAGAGGAGTCCAAAAAATCAGCGGATGAAATACGGACGATGGTTTCCAATATCCAATCGGAAATGACACATGCAGTCAAAGCGATGGAAGAAGGCCATCATCAGGTCAATACGGGGCTAAAAGAATCTTCGGATGCCGGCGCTGCGTTTATCAAAATCTCTGAATCGATGGAAAATGTGTTGGGAAAAGTGCAGGAAGTGGCAGCTTCGGTTGAGTCATTGAATGACCAAGGCGCCCAAATTACAAAAACGCTGGAAGAACTGGCGGTTATTTCCACCAAGACCGCTGAAGCCAACCAGGAAAGCAGTGCAGCAACCGAGGAGCAGCTGGCAACGATGGAAGAAATCTCGTCCCTCTCTAACGCGCTTGCACATTTGGCTCAGGACCTGCAAGATGGCATCCAGCATTTTAAATTATAATATGCCAGACCGCACCATGAACCCCTTTAAAAGATAAAAGACGGGAACCTTTCTGCGGCAAAGGGGCAACTCCTTCTTAAGTAAAATCGAAAAAGGCTGCACCAAAAGTCTGAACGCCACAAGAACTTGGGAAAAGTTATCCAGACCTGTGGAAATAATTGTGTATAAACATGCGAATTTTATTCTTTTTCCCTAAATTCAGGATGATAAACATGTTTCATGGCATCATAATAAAAATTTTTGGAGCCATAAAATCCGCGCAGGCTCTCAGCACCCCGTAGTTATCCGTGATGGGATTGTAAAAAATTTCCTGATTACACACGTTTCGAAGCCGGCATCCTATGCATGAGACGAAAGCAAAGGAGCCTGGAAATGCCAAATACTGGAGAAAACCAAACAAACGAGCAACAATACAAAATACCGGAAGCGGTCCGAAAAAGCCAAAACCATTTCAAAACCGGCCACGCTCCGAGCACCGGCCTCGAAACAGCCGGCGAAAACACGCCAAATAAGAGCACGAAATAGCTTCAAAAAACAGCCTCAAAAAATGGGGCTGTTTTTGCAGAAAAGACCCTTCTCCGTGTTTGAAATCAGGAAGGGAATCAGGCGGCCCATGCTGCATCGCTTTTTATAGAAAAGGGCATCGGAAAAGAAAATAACAAATGATTGCTGTATATAAAATGAACAACATTTCGCATCTTTGTTGCCTAATGGAAAAAGGAGTCATCAGTCAACGCCCGGACTTGATGTAAAAACTGAAGTTCATTTTATATCGCCTTCATTAAAATCAGGAGTGATAAAAAATGAAACGAAAACACCAAGTAACATTATTGTCATTAGTCACTGCAATCGGCATTGCTTTACTGCCATTTGCCATCGTAAAACGTTCCTTTAAGGATTGGATCATTGTTTATCTTGTCAGTGCTGCAGGAAATTTGCTTGCTGACACCTATCTGGTAAAGAAAGGGTTTATTCAATACAAGATCCGGCCATTTCCTGATAAATTTAAGATCCACTTGCCCTTTGATCTCGTGCATAATCCATTGCTATTGCTTTACTACAATCAATGGGCGTTAAACAGCAGACCATTGAGCCAAATTTTTAAAGTGCTTCTGATTTCCCTCCCGCAAGTCATGATGGAAACCATCGCTGAGAAAAAAACGAACTTGATCACTTGGAGGAAAGGGTGGACATGGTATCATTCTTTTTTCAGTATGATGGGCAAATTTTTCATCTGCAGGCTCATCATTGCGTTTGTGAGGAAAATCAATAGGGAAAGGGTGTCTGTAACCTAACAGGCTGCCGAAGCTTTAACGGCAGCCTGTACTGTTTGGGTCTACGGGGCTTCCCCCGTGATTGTAAGACCGCTGATTGAGCACCCTATAAGTGAAGTTTGTGGCTGAGGATCGGCATGAGATAAGCGGGGGACATTCTGCATAACGATTCATGTGGATGGAAAAACCTCAACTCATTTTATATAGCTGAACCTGACGAATGTCATGCTTCTTTTCCACTCAACCATCTTTTCTTCAAATCTTCTATCAACAAATCGGCAAGGCCTTCCTGGTATCCTGCTTTTTTCTTTAACCGCATTTCATTTGCCACCAAAAGCAGTTCAGGGGATTGAACCGCATCCAGCTTGGAAAGCCGGGTGGATATATCCTCTTCCGACAGGGTCAAAAAGTATGCATCCGGATCCATCCGCCAAAATACCGTTTGCCCCGGGAAACGGCTGCTGAGGCGCTCTGCCATGACAACGCCTTCCGGATCGAGATCACCCGAATAATAAAAAGTACAGCCGTTTTTTGCAAGATGTTGCAGCATGATCCAGGCAGCAGTGCGGAACTGGCCATGCGTGCAAATCACAGGCGCATCGGACACTGCATCAAGCACAGCCGAAGCGACACCGGAATTCTCAATGATCCAAACCTTTTTTCCCGCTCGTGGCCAAATATTCGTTAGCTGCAATAATTCTTTCACTGGGACGTTCATGACCGTCCCAGTAGCTGCGGCTTCACGCCAGACCGGGTGCAGGCCGTTTTCGGTTTCCGCCAAAAATGCGCGGCATGTCACGAAACTCCATAAGTCATCCCGCATCAGCCCAGCATTTGCGTACAGTTCGTTCAATTCTTCCGTTGTTTTCGGCACTTCTTCGATCAGCCCTTTTAACCATTGGTCGGTGAACAAACAGTGGATAAAGAGCTTGCCCGCGAAACGGGTTTGATCAAAAAAATGCGGGTTCCCGGTAATACGCTGGGAATAAAACGGAATCCGTTCGTATTTCCCTTCTTCTGGAAGCATCGTGAAAGCTTTCCAAACCATTTTGAGCTGTGCGGACAACGTATCCGGGTCCTGCTTGTATGCATGCCAGATAAAACGCGTGTCAGCCGTTTTACTGGCAATCCGGCGCCACCACCCATTTCCGTCCGGCATCGTTTCCGTCAGCCGTGCCAAAAATTGTTCCTCTTTCTTTTTCTCAATTTCTTCCTCTTCCGCTTTGGAAAAAATTCTTTCCTTCAAAACCGCTTCAAGCAGTTCGACAAGGGTGTATTTTCCGAAAACAGTCGGTGCCAGCGCTTTTTCAAATGCCCGCAGCGAAATTTTGTTTTTCTCTCTGAGCAAATCAGGGGACGTGCCGGCCAGCCCGGCAATCGCCTCCAGTTCGGTGCGCGTAAAACCGGAAAGGCTGACTGTTCCCCCAATATGGCCGAGCGAACGGTATTTTTCTTTAAAAAGGTGGAACAGTTTCAGCATCCCCGGTTCCTTCCTTAACAGATCGATCGCATCCTTCATCATTTCAAACTCCTTTTCCCACGCCCTAACCGGATATCTTTTTGCCCGCTTTCAGGGACCATTTTACGCCGATTAAAAGAGACCGGAATGACTTCTGGCATCCCGGCTACGCACGGGTAGATGAACGCTTTTCAAAGCAGATCCGGGGTGGCGCCTGCCAATGATTCTTTCGGCTTCTCTACAATCGACCGTTTATGCCCATCCCACCGGTAACGGATCACTGTCACATAATTGGCGTTTTTCGGGCGGACAAGGTCACAGATGGCAAGACTGGATATGGTGTCATAATCACCCCAGAGCGCCTGCGAATTCATGATGTAATTGAATCCAAGCTGCTCGACGACTTCGAACATGTCACGGATATTGTTTTCATCTACCCCGGCAAACGCTTCGTCCAGCGAAATGATGTACGGCGCCATACTGCCTGCCTCCAAATAGCGCGAATAGGCTGCTGTAAAGAGCGGAATGTACATGGCCATTGCCTTTTCTCCGCCACTGAATTTGAAAAACGCGGTATTGCTCAGTTCGCGTTTCGGCTCGCCGGCACGTTTGTATGACAGCACGAATTGGAACCATTTCCGGTAATCGAGCACTTCTTTTAAAACTTGATGGAGCGTCGACCCTTCATTGCGGATTTCAATCAGTTCTTTGGCAGCCGCAATCCGTGAGCGGAAATGTTTCGTAATCCGGTTCAAATCGTCCTCGTTTAAAAACTTGCTGTTGCGCTGCAGCAACGCGACAAGATCTTTTGTATCGAGCTCATCCTCGGACTCCGCCGTTTTTTCCTTCCAGGCAATCGAAAAAGTAAGTCCGGACGAATTATCCCGGTTTCTCATGATCGCATCCATTTCTTTTACCCACTTGGCTGCCCGCTGGATCCGGTTCCGCAAAATGACGCCAACCGTATTGACGATAATATCTTCGTACAGCCTTCTGTCCTGCTCATCCAAATAACTTTGCAAGTTTAAAAGTTCTTTTTCAAGAGACTCGAGTACCGTATACGGGCTCACCCTGCGGCCGCGGTATTCCATCTGGATGAGGCGGCGGCCCCGCAAGCCTTCCCATTCCTTTTTGAACGTTTCGTAATAGTCATCGAGTTTTTCAGCGAACCAATCCGGCGGGTCCGCTTCTTTTGTAAACTCAGACATGCGGTATTCTGTTAAATTTGACTGTTCGTTGAAAAAAACTTTTGTCAAGTTTTCATTTAATTTTGCGCGGTCATACTTTTCCAGCACACCAGAAAACGCCGTCAAAATGCTTTCCGGTTCTGTGTGCTCGCTCTCCACGAAGCCGAGGGAAAGTTCTGCTTTTACGAGTTTCTCCCATTCCGCCGCCATATTTGTCCAAAACGTGGTACGCGTTTTGGCAAGAGACAAATTGGTGGTGCATTTTTCTAGTTCTGCTTCTTTTTTCGGCTTTTCTTCGTAGATCTCCCTGATTTTTTCCTCCGTACTGGTATATTCGTGTTGGACTGCCTGAATCCGGGCGCGAACCTCATCAATCCCCTGCAATTTCAGCTGCTGCTCAATCGCTTCAATATTTGCCACCGTTTTCTCCCATTCTGACCGGCGGATGTTCTCTTCACCGCGAATTTCATCGAGTTCCTGCTCTTTTTCAAGGATATCCGCAGCAAGACGCGCAAGCATTTTGCGCCCGGAAAACAAACGTTGAAAAATGAGCTCCAGGCTGTGAAGATGTTCTTCATAACTTTTCGCAGCTGCTAGTGCTTCATCGAGCGGACCGCTTTGAAGGACAAGGTTCAAGCCGGCTCCTTGCTCATGCAGCTGTAGCCGGATGTTTTGCAAATGCTGGTATACTTGTTTCCAATCGCGGTCAATTTCTGTCAGAAATTCCTGTTCCTGTTTCAGGCTGCGCGCTGTTTTTTCAATCTGTTCTTCAAGGTCGCGTAAATCTTTGTCATCTGGAATGCCCGCTTTCCAATCTTCTGCTTCTTGTACTTTCCTAGCCCATTCCGAAAGGCGGTTTTCGATTTGCAAAAGGGCTAGGCGGATTTCAGCAATCGTTTGCTCTGTTTCTTTTATTTTTTCCTGCTGGTACCGTTTCCGGGATGTTCTGCCGATGAATTTGGAAGGTCCTTCATCCGGAGCATGGCCAACAAGGCAGCCGACTGAAAAAGAGCCATCCGCATCAATGTGAAAGCCGCTGTCCGACGGTTCAAGCGGAATGCTGCGCAACACTTCGTCAATGCGTGCGGCTGATACCGGGCTGCCATTATCCGGATCCGGCTTTAAGTAATCGGCAAGTGTGTAGCCGAGAATGTGCGGATTTGGACGGATAACCCGGTCGTGCACAGGTGTAACCGGTTCTTCCGTAATCAGGCTGTCCAAAATTCCCGTCTGCCGGAGTGCCGCTTCAATTCTGGCTTTTTGGGCTTCGGTCACATGATCCTGGAATTCCACCGCGGCATAAAAGGGGAGATAGCGTTTCCCTGCTCCATCGAGACCGGCGCGGAAAGCTTCCGTATCCTGAGGGCGCTCCGGATTGGCAAGTTTCAAGTTTTTCCAATACATAAGTGTTTCTTCGGCTTCAGCCAATTCCTGTTCTTTTGCCTTTTGCGCCTGCTCCGCGCGGGAAATTTCCTTCTGCACTTGCAAAATATAATCGTTTGCCGCCTTCACAATTTCTTCCCTGACCGCTTCATAACGGTTTTCTTCATAGAGCCCGTCCAGCGCGCCGGCAATGCGCCGGAGTCGTTCGTCTGTAAAGGGGAGGGCCGGATGCTGTTCAATCCATAAAAACACGGCATCTTCCAGTTCTTGTTTTTGTTCGGTAAACCAGTTCTCCAAATGGTCAAGTTGTTTACGGAGTTCGTCAATTTCCTGCTTTTTGGCAGATGACTGGCGCTGCAATTTCATATGCATCTCGTGAAGCCGCTCCGCTTCTCCGGCCAGTTGCTGCAACTTTTGCAAAAGTCCGCTGTGCTGTTTGATTTCCTGTTTCCAAACAGAAAAATCAAAAGCTTCCCCTTCATGCCGAGAAAAGTCTCCGGCATTGATCTCGTGCTGGGGGAAAGCCGCTTCTCCGGCATCCAGTGCAAGTTCATCCAGCGTCTCCTGCATGCTGGCTCCATCCTTGCTGTTTTCTGTTTCCAACCGGTCCTGTTCCAAGCGGATGTTTAAAAGCTGGCTTTTCTTTAATTCCCACTTTTTCTCCAGATCTGCTGCTTCACTTTTTAGCTTTTCAGCCCTGGCCTGTTGTTCTCCTTTTTCTTTTTCAAGGCGCCATACCTCATGGTGCTGCAGCCGTTCCTGTTCCGCTTTTAAAACGTCGCGTTTCTGTTCGTTCTGTTTTTGATCTTCTGTCAGGTTTTCAATCACTCCGCGCAGGGATTCACAGCGAACTGCTAACGTACCGGCCTCCTGCTTTGCTTCCTGCAGCCTGCTTTCGGCCTCCTGCCATTTTTGGGCGCGTTCTGCCAAAATATATTGATTGTAAAGATCGTATTGGCGCACCAGTTTTTTTGCCGATTCGTGCTCTCTTTCAAGCTGTTCAAGCTGCTGCTCCGTTTCGTCCATGCTTTCAATCGTGTCGGACAAATGGCGAAGCTCGTCATCTGTCAAAGGTGGTAACGCAGACTCGAGAATTTCATAGATGACCGTCGGCTTGAAATCTTTTGACAATTTCGGGCTTCTGAGCTGAATCAAAAGCTTGATCAAATCTTCAAAAGCTTCCATCGACTGGAAACCAAAAATATATTTGTTCACCAGTTCCATATATTCTTTCTGCGAATGGACAAGATGCCCCCCAGACCCGATTCGGTTTTCAAGCTCTTTTGCAGACAACGGAATCCGTTCCGATTGGCGGGTGTGTGCCAATTCAAAATTGTAGCCGATCCTGCGGTTGTCAGTCAGGACAAAATACCATGATTTTAAAGTTTTGTGCCGTTTTGCCTGCATGCCGATCCCCGTTGTGATATACTGCTTTGTCCCTTGCTTTCGATATTCCAGAAACAAGTAGCCGGTCCGCTCGTCATGGCCGGACACTTCTTTTTCCCCAAGCAGATAATCTTCCATTTTCCTTGCTTTTGAGCCGAATGGATCAAGCCGATCAGGCGTCTTTTTCCCATCCAGCAAAACCGGCAAAATGCTTTGCATCGTCACCGATTTCCCTGAACCGTTTGTGCCGCGCAACAACAGCTTTCCGTCTGCAAATTTAAAAACTTCATCGTCATAATACCAAAAATTTAACAAGCCGGCGCGGTTCATCACCCATTTTCCTTCTGTCACGGTTCCTCATCCCCTTTCTCAAAATCAGCCGGATACTCGCCTGCAAGCACGCCCAACAGCGGTTTTATCCGGATCAGTCCCGCTGCTTCATCCGTTTCCGCCATCATCCATTCTTTCATCATTTCGAGCAATTCCGCACATACCGCTTTTGTACCGGCATCTCGAAAATGTTTCGACCACCCGCGTTCAAGGCGGGTGCGCATATCGTCTATCACCGCTTCCAACTCGCCTTCCGTAAGCAAAATTTCCCCCGCTTCATTGGGGACATATTTTTCCGGATGGTCGTGTAGCGTCTTAGACAACTGCAGCATCAGATCCGTGGAACCTTTTGCATTCGGGTAAACATGATGGTAACTCCGCGGTTCTGCGGCAGATAAAAATGCAGTGTTTTTGAAAACATGGAGTTTATAATGGCTGTGTTCTTCAATGTCCTCCAAAAGCCGGTTGCGGAAATTGCGGATATAAAGAAAATCAGGGTCCTGCATATCTTTCCGGTGCAGGCCAGGTGAGAAAAACAATTTCCGATACACCCGCTTACGCCGTTCATCTTCCTGATTTTGTTTCCAGTCTTCTTCAAGGAGCCCGGTCCAGTCCGGATAACTTGTAAAATCATCCGGAAAGCTTCTTAGAAAATAGCGGCTGTAAACGGTCGCTTCATATAGGACTTCCTGGTCTTCGTAAGTGTCGAACCTAGAAATATCGCCGTCTATTGTGCGAATCAGACTGAATTCCATCAGAGCTTGGACTGCCCGGATGAGCGACTTCCGATGAAGATAAAGCGTCCAGTCCAGCTCATCTTCTACAGGATAATTGTTTTGGATTTCCTGGCACATTTCCGACAAGAGAAACTGTTCATCCACCGCTTTTCCTTCCAAAAAGGAGAGCGCACAGCAAAAAATTGCATAATCCATCGGCTCCTGAAAATGCAGGATGCCCATCCAGCTTTCCGGTTCCACTGGGATTTTTTCGAGCTTGATAAAATGCTGATGGATGATCAGCCTAAGGCCAAATTTCTCGCTGATGTAACGGCGCAGCACTTTTTCGCGTTCGCGGATGAGCTGGTACCAGTCCGGGTGCTCGGACCGCAAAATCCAATAATGATGGAATAACAAGTCCATTCCCTGCACCGCTTTTTCATCAAAAATTTGTAACGGATCCATCAGCGCTCTCCTCCTGATCGTTCAAATACGACATCCGGCATGATCAGTTTCCCGTCTTCTGCATCGAGTGTGATGAGATGATCCGGATTCATCGCAACTTTTACGGTCATCCCGTAATCCGTTTTTACCTCATGGTTTTTCGCTGCCATTGATTTTCCAATCCAGCCGAGCAGCACTTTCCGGACAAACGGTTCTACGGTTCCAATTTCTGCAAGGCGAATCTCTCCGTTTTTCATGTATTTTTCAATCAGCTGTTTTTCCTGTTCGCGCTCTTTTAAATAGGCGAGCCGCTGTTTTTCTTTCTGTTCATGATTAGATCGGAAAGCGCCCGGCTTTGTTTTCTCGCGGTACCGGTTCGTTCGCGGCTTGATTTGCCGCATCTCCGGCTGTTCTTCCCATGTCTCGGCATGAAGATTGTCCGTTGTCGCTTCCTCCAGATGCAAATGCCTTACTGTCATCGCCCCGAACACGATCGATGACAATTGATGGGCCTCTTCAAGATTGCGGCATTCGGCAAACCATTTGGCCAGATGCAAATAATCTTTTTTCCGGCTCCGGAAATGTTGCTGGCGTTCACTGATCCGTTGTACATAACGGGCCATTCTCCGGATCATCTCATTTGTTTGCATCTGCAACATTTCCAATTCACTTTGGGAAGAGCTGCCCCCAAGAAACCACCGCCGCAAAGACCCCCAGTATTCGTGGAACTCTTCCAGCCATTCTTGTTCGGAAGCTGCCGTATCTTCCAATCGCGGAATTTGGCGCCTGTGTTCCACGAGTTTTTCAAAAAACGGTGCCAATCTTTGCCCATCCAGTTCACGCAGTCTTCCCCTGATTTGCAGGGAAGTTTTTTGCAACGATACGATAAAATCACGCAAATAAGCCGTAAATTGGTTTTTATATACGAGAAAGGCTTCCGTCTGCATCCGTTGTGACGTCTTTTCGCTGTTGATATAAGCGATGTAATCCGCCGTATTCGTCCGGATGGTCCCGAAAAAGTGAAAAATGTCATCCCAAATATGCATGTAATCGGCTGCAGGTTTATTCAATGGATGTTCCAGTTCCTCTTCCAGTTTTTCCAAAGAGGCGAGTAGGCGGTCAAATTGCGAACGTTCGAGCGATCCTTGGAACTGGTCTCCCAATTTTTCAAGCTGGATCAGCATCCGCTCGATTTCTACCGTGTAAGGTGTGCACTGGTAGCGGAATCTTTTTTTCTTATATTCTTCGATTGTTTTGGCATTGGTCATATCCTGGCGAGCAACCAGATTATTCCATTTCACAAGCTGGGCCAACTGCTGGTGCAGCTGTTCTTCCGCATAATCCTGGAAGGCCGGGAGCGAACGCAGATATTCGAGCACTTCCTCCGGTGCAATAAAGTCGCGCATCCTTTCATGTTGTCGATAAAAGAAGCGCAAAATCACACGGTATTGGGCGGCCGAATCCGCCGTCAGATAACTCGCTTCGACAACTTTCTTCATGATCTGATCCATTTCGTTTCACCACATTTGCTTGTATTACTTCTATTGTATAAGATTCGCAGGAATTTTGGCATGGAAAATATGTTTTTGTGGTTTTTTATCCTGGACTTAAATATGGCTGCTGCCAGGTGCATAGCATGGGGGGAGGGGCAAGTACAAAAATGAAAAGCGGAATCTTTACCGGCAGCCTGTACTGTTCCCGCGCTCTACGTGAAGGAATCTGAAAAACGGCAAGCTGTCTTCACTTTTATCCAAAAAAGGAAGCGCATCCCAAAAACCAGCGGTATCTACAAAAATCAATAGAATGCTTCCGGAACCGGTGCGGGCTGAAATAGATAAATTGAACTCAATTTTACTGCTTCTTTATGTGTTACAAGAATCCATGTTTATCCTGATCGTAATGGATTTTGACGCGAAAAACTTAAGTTCAGTTTATATAGAAAGGCTGCCCGGCATTACACCGGGCAGCCTGTTAAATCTGTTATGAGCCGGCCAGAGGAAATGTCATGCTCGGCATCCAATTTGGTACGAGCCGGCCAGAGGAAAATTGCCCCCGCAGCTCGGCCGTCACTTTAAACTTCTTTTGCTACGGCATGTTCATGCAACGCCCCGTACTGGCGGCGGTAACGGATGACAAAGTACAACAGGGTGAGGATTTCGGCAGCTGCGATATAAATCAGTAGGATGCCGGCGTTTTGCCACATCACGTCGAACTCTCCGCTGGAAACCACCGCTTTAAATCCGCGCACGCTGTAGGTCATCGGCAACAGCGGGTTAAACCACTGGATGAATTTCGGAATGACTTCCAATGGAAAAGTCCCAGCGCTGCTCGTCAGCTGCAGGATTAAGATAACAATGGCAAGGAATCTGCCAGGGTTTTGCAAAAACGTAACCAAAAATTGAATCAGCGCCATAAAGGTAAAGCTTGTTAATACCGAGAACAATAGAAACAATGGCACATTTTTTACATGAATGCCGACACCCGAAAGGATGATCACATCTGCAATGACCGATTGCAGGATGCTGACAATCAGGAGTACGCCCAATTTGCTGAAAAACCAGCTGATGCCGTTTTTCGGGATGCCTGCCGATTCAACGAGCGGGTAGACGATTGTCAAAATCAGTGCCCCGATAAAGAGCCCAAGGGATAAGAAGTACGGCGTAAAGCCGGTACCGTAATTCGGCACCCTGTCGTAATGCGTTGTATGAAGGTTGACCGGATCGGCCATCATGTTGTACGTTTTGTTATTTGCCTGGATCTTGCTTGCTGTGTTGGCAGCATCACCCAGTTTGTTTTTCAGTTCCGCCGTCCCGCTCTTTAATTGTTTTGTCCCGTCAGACAAACGACCGGAACCGCTGTTCAGCTCTTTTATGCCGGATGCAAGCTGCCCGGATCCGGATGTGAGCTGTCCAGTTCCAGATGCGAGCTGTCCGGTGCCGTTTGCAAGTTTTTCTGCGCCTGCTGTGAGCCGCGCTGAACCAGACTGCAGCTCGTTTGTGCCGGAAACGAGAGAACCGGTCCCGTTTTTCAATGCAAAAGAGCCGTTTACAAGCTGTGAAGAACCGGATTGCAGCCGGCCTGTGCCTTCTGCGAGCGCTGATGAACCGTCTGCCAGCTTTCCGGCGCCTGTGGCAAGGGTTCCCGCCCCGCTATTAATCTGTTTCAGGCCGCTTGCAAGTTTTTCTGCGCCTGTTTGAAGGCCGACTGCCCCGTCATTTGCTTTTTTCAAATTCGGGATAAACTGGTTCTGTAAACCGGCAGTATAGGTCTGTTCGCCGGCATTTAAAGCCGCAATCCCGTTATTTAAGTCCACGGCGCCTGCGTAAAGTTTGTGCAAGCTGCTTTTGACTGTTTCTTTCGAAGGATCCTTGTCATTTTCAATATTGGCGTTCAGCTCTGAAATGCCCGCTGTAAGCTGGTCAAAAGCCGGATTCGTTTGGTTTGAAATGCTTGCAGCAATCGCATCTTCAGAAGGAACCGCAGCTTGGGCTTTTTGTTTTATCTGGTTAAACCCTGCGTTGATTTCGGCTTGCAATTTATCCTGCACGTTTTGTTTCCCGCTTTGAATACGATTTTCAGCCGCCCTCTTCATTTGTGCGATTTGCGCATCGGGCAGGTTTGCTTGTTTCCCCAATGTTTCCACAAGTTCGTCTGTTTGTTTAATTTGTTCTTCTGTCACTGAATCGGCAATTTGGGCAGCCATTGCGCTGCTGATTTGGGATTGCGCGGATGTTAGCCCGCTATTGATTTGCCCGATGCCGTTATTGAGCTCGGTGGAAACGCCTTTTGCGACTTTGCTCGGCAATTCCGTTTTCATTTGCGTAACGCCTGCATTGAGCCGTGATGTGCCTTGTAAAAGCTGTGCCGGAATGGCTGTTTCTGCTTCTTTCATCTTTGATGTGAGCTGACTGCTTCCCGATGCAAGATCGCCTGCGCCTTTTTGCAGTTTTGTAGCGCCAGACAATAAAGAATTGCTGCCCGTTGTTGAAAGCTGGTTCAGGCCGGTGCTCAAAGTGGAGGTGCCGGCTGCCAGTTTTTCTGCACTTGAAGCTGCGTCAGAAATGCCTTTTGTAAAAGTAATGGAACCGGATGCCAGCTTTTCAAGATTCGCTTTCAATGCTTTTGCACCGGTATTGGCTTGTGCCGTCCCGTTGTTTAACGAAACTGCGCCGGCATAAAGCTGTCCTGCCCCGGCATTCAATTTTTGCGCCCCGTCCCCGGCTTTTACGATGCCTGCGTGAAGAACGGGCATTCCTTTGTTTAAAGCGACTGCGCCTGAATTTACTGCGAGCGCCCCGTTGTGTACTTTTGTGCTGCCATTTTGCAATGAAGCAGCCCCGGAAAGCAACCGCCCAGTCCCTTGTTTTAACACCGTGACGCCGTCATCCAGTTTAACAGCGCCCTCGTTAAGTTTTGCGGCCCCAGTACTTGCGGTTTTAAAACCGCCCGCCATTTTTTCGGCCGTTTGAAAAACCGATTCCGCATACGTTTTTGAAATTTCGTCCGCCATTTTTTCTTTTACTTTCAGCATGGCCGTTTCGCCGATTTGGCTGGACAGGAAGTTGTAGCTGTCATTTGGCATGTACTGAAGCTGAAGTTTTTCCGGATTTTTGGCCAATAGAGTGGTGGCGCTTTTGGAGAAGTTTTCCGGAATTCTGATCACCATATAGTATTGGCGGCCGCGAAGCCCGTCCATTGCCCGCTGTTCCGATACAAAATGGAAATCAAAGCCGCCGCTTTTCTTTAAGTTCGAAACCAGATCTTTTCCGAGTGTGAGCTGCTGTCCATCCATTTTTGCCCCTTCGTCCTGGTTGACGACTGCAACCGGCAGCTGGTCCATTTTGGCATACGGATCTTTAAATGCCCAGAGAAACATGCCGGCATACAGGATCGGCGCCAGAATGACGGCAATGAGCGGTATCAGGACTTTCGGTTGGTGGATAATTTGTTTTAGTTCTTTTCCAAATAAAGTATAGCCATTCATTTTGAATGCCTCCTTAAATAGATGACTAAATTGGTCATCCGGTCATTTTTGGGTAAAAAAATATTGAAGAAAAGAAAAAACATGCTAATGCGCGTTGTCATCTTTTCCCAAGAAGTCCAAGCGTAAATATCATAGTGTTTTGCCACCATGGCGTAGTTCAGCGCATCAGATGGAAATCCTTTGCAATTATGAGCACACATGGCTGCCTGCCGATAAACCTTTAAAAAAATACAGTTCAAACAGTTTTGAAATCTCTTCTTTCGACAGGGGAGGATGATTTTTCTCCCAGTCAAAAATCAGGGCAATATACATTTTAAACATAATAAATGCGGTTAGTTTTGGATCGCATGGATAAATGTCGCCCTTTTGCACCGCCTCCCCGATGTACTGGCTGATATAGTTCAGAATGGATTCTTCCACATGGTGGAGGGCATCCACTACTTCGGGTGTGCCAAGATTGACTTCCTCGTACAATTTGATGGCGAGCTGGTGCTTAAACCGGAACTCCAGCAATTGGTACAGCACGTGATGGACGTTTTCGTGAAAAGAATAACGCGCATCAATCGCTTCTTCGGCTGAATGTTTCATTTCGGCAATCAGGCTTTCCATAATATATTGGAGCAGTTCTTCTTTGTTTTTGAAAAAAGTATAAATCGTGCCTTTGCCGACGCCTGCCCTTCTTGCTACATGGTCCATCGTGGTCGCCTTGTAGCCGAATTCAGAAAAAGATTTCGCAGCTGCTTCCACAATCAGTTTTTTCCTGTCTGCCATTGCAACCCCCTCCCTTTTTTGACCAAATGAATGATCTGGTCAAGTAGTATATAAACGGCAAAAAAATAACGGTATGAATCCGCTTTCCGTTTTTAGTATACCAGATAGTGGCTAAACTTGCATGTGACAATTTTTTTAATTGCCGTTTTTTTGGCTCCCGGATAAATGGCCTTTTATGACAATTTATCCGGGGAACCAGGATTTTCGGGCTTGATTTACTTGAAAAACAACTTTTAATTTCGTCAAAATTGCCGGCGCCGGCTGGATTGAGGTTGTGTGATTTATTTGAAAAACAGCTTAGAAATCTCCGCTCGGTTAAAGTTTTACAAGCCGGTGTTGGTCTCCATTCGTTTGAAAGCAGCCTTTAATCCAAAAGGGGGCCGTCTGATGCCGGCAAATCCGGATCGATGACTTGGAACGGCCGCATCATATCGTAGTCTTCGTGTTCGAGAATATGGCAGTGCCACACGTAGTCGCCGGCATACGGGGAAAACCGCATCATAACGCGGGTGATCTGCCCGCCCGGTGCGGCAACGGTATCTTTAAAGCCGCGTTCGTTCGGTTCCGGCGGGGTGGCAGGGCCGGTGTATACGATTTGACCCGTTTCGTTATATAAATCTAAGTCAAATGGGCGGCGGTCCAAAATTTGAAACTGGATAAGATGGATATGGATCGGATGGGTAAAAGCCGTTGTATTGGCAAGCGACCAGATTTCGGTTGTGCCGAGCCTTGGTGTTTCCGTGACCGGATCCATCCATCTTTTTTTGTCCAGCAGCAACAGCGGGCGCCCGTATGAATCGGTTGCACCGGTTAGTTTTAAATGGCGGATGGCGCTTACGTTATGGCTGGAAGGAACCGGGATGGAAGATAAAGACCGCGGAATGCGGCTTGTGTCTTCTCCGGCAACCGGCAGCACAACTCTGAACTGCATCACATCGCCGGTTTGGTCGGCCGGATCGGCATTTGGACCGAGGTCATTTTTTAAAAGAATCGTCTGCCCAGCATATTCGGAAAAATCAAGGATCAAATCCGCCCGTTCTGCCGGTTCCAATGCCAGATTTTCAACTTGCACCGGCCGCCTGAGCAGCCCGCCGTCCGTACCGATCTGGTAAAAAGCCTGGCCGGAATCAAGGTATAACCGATAGGCCCGCGTGTTAGAGGCATTGACAATCCGGAACCGGTATTTTCGCGGTTCCACTTCCAAATAGGGCCAGACTTTACCATTTACAAGAATCGTGTCGCCGAGAAAAAACGGCACGACAGAGGGATCCGGTGTTTCGGGTCCCGGATTTTGCGGCTGGCGCGGATAAAAAAGAGATCCGTCATTGTTGAAAGTCCGGTCTGTAAGAAGCAGCGGAATTTCGTACTTGCCGGATGGCAGATGGAAAGCCTTTTCTTTTGGGTCGCGAATGATATACATGCCGGCCAGACCAGCATACACATTGAGGCGCGTAATGCCGATCGCATGGTCATGGTACCACAAAGTGGCGGGACGCTGGCTGTTTGTGTATTCATACACTTCTTTTTTAAAGTCCGGCCCGGTTTTGTTAAAATCGCGTGTAAACCAGGCTTCCGGATAGCCGTCGCTGTCCGGTTCAGTTTCCCCGCCGTGAAGATGCACAACAGTCCGCACTTCCGGAAAGTCTGTTCCCATCTCGTCTAAGATGGTGGTGTCCATCGGGAGGAAATGTCTTTGCGGCAAATGATTTGTCCATTTCACCCGTATCTTTTTCCCGTGTGGTACGTCAAAAAGCGGCCCGGGAAAGCTGCGGTTGTACCCCCATAATCTTGTCGGCCTTAAATCCCGGTGCAGCTTTTGCCAAAATTCTTCCATTGTGACTTCATAATATGCGATCCCGCCCTCTTCCCGCACCGGTCGGATTTTTTCCGCGAGCGGCAGGCGGTCAACAAACTTTTCTAAATTTGGGCTCAAACTCCCCACTCCCTCATCAATTGATGCCGTGCATTTCTAACAGAATATGAGCCATCAAGGCTTTTGGAAAGGGCGAATGGTACCGGAGGCGAAGATAACGTTTTTGCCTGAATTTGGCCGCCGTGTCAAAAGCATAGGCATGTTTGAAAAATGGTTGAGATGCGAGGGTATGTGTAAAATTTTACTCGAAGGAGCAAATGAATGGAAAAAAGGGAAGACACTCTATTATCTAAATGTACACAGCTAGATGAACATCTAGAGAGAGATCTTCCCATGGATATGATATCAATAATTGCTGGATGATTAAAGGGTACAAAGAGTCTTTATTGAATTTGAAGAACAGGTTAAAATTCTGATGCAGAAGGCTTTTACCCAATGAGTTGAAGACGTCAAAAAATTGAACGTTCACAGTAAAAAACATATAATAACCTATATTGGTTTCCGAGACAGTAAGAAAAGAAGGTGGCACAAATGAAAAAAATTTTGCTCTTGGCAACAGGCGGGACCATTGCTTCCGTCGAGGGGGACGAAGGGCTGAAACCCGGGCTTTCGGGAGAAGACTTGCTGAAATATTTTCAGCGTGCTGCTTTGTCTGCCGATGTCACCGCAAAGATATTAATGAACCGCGACAGCACAAACATGCAGCCGGAACATTGGGTGCAAATTGCTGAAGCAGTCGCGGAACATTACGAACAGTATGACGGCTTTTTGATTACACATGGAACGGATACATTGGGATACACATCGGCGGCCTTGTCGTATATGCTGCAGGGGCTGAATAAGCCGGTTGTACTGACGGGTTCACAGGTGCCGATCAGTTTTAAAAAGACGGATGCGAAGAAAAATCTTTTCAACGCCCTCCGGTTTGCTTGTGAGGAGATTGGCGGCGTTTTTGTCGTGTTTGACGGGCGCGTGATCATTGGCACAAGGGCGGTGAAAATGCGAACGAAAAGCTACGATGCGTTTGAAAGCATCAATCATCCGTATGTTGCTTATGTAACAGGGGACGAGGTGCACTATCATTGGAGGCCGTCACCCTCGGAGCAGCCGTTTCATATTGAGACAAGTCTGTCACCGGATGTCTTTCTCTTAAAATTGTACCCGGGCACAAAGCCGGAGATCTTTGATTTTTTAAAGGAACATTACCGCGGGGTGATCATTGAAAGTTTCGGGAACGGCGGGGTGCCGTTTGAAGGGCGCAACTTGCTGCCGAAAATCAAGGAATTGACCGATGCCGGGATTGCTGTTATGATTTCAACGCAATGCCTGGAAGAAGGGCATGATTTGTATTTGTATGAAGTCGGAAGAAAAGTCGCGCAATATCCGGTGATTGTTTCCGGGGATATGAATACGGAAGCAATTGTGCCGAAACTGATGTGGGCGCTGGGCAAAACGGACGATCCCGCTAAAGTGAAAAAGATCATCGAAACGCCGTTTGCTTATGATTTGTCACGGGATTGGGGGGGAAGCGCTCCGGAAAACGGCTGAAAGATTGCAATCGCCGCTTGCTTGGATTTGGCACGAGATTGGGAAAACGGTTGAAAGATTGCGGGAGGGGAAGTCTTTAGTTGAATGCATTTTAGCATCCCGCTGGAAAGCCCTTGTTCGCAGCGTTTTCCCGGCATTTTTTTGGCCCCAATTTTGTGCGGATTTTCACGTATCATCCCTCCACGCTCACTTTTGGCAAAATGGAGATTGCGCTTCACATAGAAGCGTTCTATGTGAAGGAAAGACGAAAATTGGTGCTGCTTCCTTCACATAGAGTCGCTCTACGTTAAGCAAAGGCGAAAATTCGGACTGCTTCCTTAACATAGAAGCGTTCTATGTTAAGGAAAGACGAAAATTCGTGTAGCTTCCTTAACATAGAAGCGCTCTACGTTAAGGAAAGCCGAAAATTGGTGCCGCTTCCTTAACATAGAAGCGTTCTATGTTAAGGAAAGACGAAAATTCGTGTAGCTTCCTTAACATAGAGGCGCTCTACATTAAGCAAAGGCGAAAATTCGGACTGCTTCCTTAACATAGAGGCGCTCTACATTAAGGAAAGGCGAAAAACTGGACTGCTTCCTTAACATAGAGGCGCTCTACATTAAGGAAAGGCGAAAAACTGGACCGCTTCCTTAACATAGAAGCGCTCTACATTAAGCAAAAGCAAAAATTTGGGTGCCTTCCCGAACTTAGAAACGTCCCGCGTTAACATTCGATGAAAATATCATCGCTTTTTACATAGGACTGCACTATGTTCATTTTTCACAAAAACACAGGCCTTTTCTGCGTTTGCAAAAACCGCCGTCATAAATTCCATTAAATTTCATACCAACTGTGCGGGGAATTTAGTAAACTGGAGTTAGGAAACATTGAAAAATAGATGCTATATAAAATGAACAAAATATTACCGCTCTCTTGCCTACCGCAAAAAGTAGTGCTCAAACAAATGGATGCTCGGGCTAGATGTAAAAACTTAAGTTCATTTTATATAGACTTTTATCACGAACTTCACGGTCCAGACCGGCCAAATTGTTAGGAAACATTGAAAATAGGCGCCAGATCCGGCCTTGAGAAGCAGTTTCCGGCATTCACGAGGGGGGGAGCGCAGTGGAAACGTCATTTGAAATGTTGCTGGAAATATTTGAGAGGGCTGCCCTTTTATTAACTTGCTTATTTTTTATCACGCGAATTCCGCGTTTTAAAGAAATTTTTCAACAAGAGCAGCCGTCTGTTTTTGAACTGAGTTTTATCACTGCCGTCTTTTGCAGTTTTGCAATCTTTGCGACTTACTCTGGCATTAAGGTGGACGGGTCGCTTGTCAACGTGCGGATTATTGCTATCGTATCAGGCGGCATCCTGTTCGGCCCGTGGGTTGGCATTATCACAGGCATTGTCTCCGGGTTGCACCGTTATTTAATAGATATTGGCGGGGTGACATCCATCCCGTGCTTGATTACGAGTATTACAGCCGGCGTCATTTCCGGCCTGATCAGCAGGAAAGTGAAAAATTCCTGGCGCTGGTTCGTCGGGATCGCAGCCGGGATGTTTTGTGAAATATTAACCATGCTTTTGATTCTTGTTTTTGCCCACCCGTTCAGCACCGGTGTGGATATTGTGTCCAAAATTGCCTTCCCGATGATCGCGGGGGACGTCAATATCGGATTGATTGTTCTGCTGATTAAAAGCGTGGAGGGCGAGAAGGAATTTGTGGCGGCAAAACAGGCGAAACTGGCGCTTGATATTGCCAATAAAACGATGCCTTATTTCCGCGCCATCAATGCAGAATCGTTAGAAAAAATCTGCGCCATTATTAAAAACGAGATTCGCGCCGATGCGGTTGCCATCACCGATACGAAAAAAATCCTGGCTTATGTCGGATTCGGGCAGGAAAGGTACCAGATCGGTCATGAAATTATCAGTGATCTGACAAAAACTGCGATCAAAAGCGGGGAAATCACGATCCGCAACCATATCCAAGACCAGCAGACCCCGCAGATCCAGTGCCTGCTGATTATTCCGTTAAAAGAGCGGGATGAAGTCACCGGCACATTGAAAATTTATTATAAAAAAGCGAACAAAATCACCTATTCCCTGCAGACAATGGCAATCGGCCTTGCCCAGATGATTTCGACGCTCATGGAAATTTCGCGCATCGAAGAAATCAAAGAAGAAGCCAATAAAGCGGAGTGGAAGGCGCTCCAGACAAAAATCAACCCGCATTTTTTGTTTAATGCGCTAAATGCAATTGCTTCCACGACCCGCAGAAATCCCGATAAAGCAAGAAAATTAATCATGAACTTATCCGGTTTTATGCGTTATAATCTTGAATTGACCGACGATTTTATTGATATTAATAAAGAACTGCAGCAAGTACGCGACTATATTGAGATTGAAAAAGCGAGGTTCGGCAGCCGCCTGCAGGTTGAATATGAGATTGACGTCGTATCCATGCTGATTCCGAGCCTAATTATCCAGCCGCTTGTGGAAAATGCGATCAACCACGGGATTTTAAAAGTAAAAGAGCCAGGAGTCGTAAAAATCTCCGTCAAAGAGGCAGGAGATAAAGTACGCATCAGTGTGACGGATACAGGGGCAGGCATTCCGAAAGAAGTGATTGAGCATGTTTATCAGGATAATATGCCGGTCACACAGATTGGCCTTTATAATGTCCATCGCCGTGTCAAACTGATTTATGGAAACGGTCTGGTCATTAGAAGGCTGAATCCCGGAACAGAAGTTTATTTTGAGGTTCCGAAGGTGGGAGAATATGAAAGCCATTATAGTGGAAGACGAAATACCGGCACGTGAAGAATTGGCGTATTTGATTGAAACGTACAGTGAGATTGAAATTACCGATTGTTTTGAAGATGGGCTGGATGTGTTGAAATTTTTGCAGGAACATGAAACAGATGCGATTTTTCTCGATATTAATATTCCTTCCCTGGATGGCATGCTGCTGGCAGGCAGCATCAGCAAATTTGCGCATAAACCGTATATTATTTTTACAACGGCTTATAAGGAACACGCCGTCCAGGCTTTTGAACTAGAAGCATTTGATTATATTTTAAAACCGTATGAAGAAAAAAGAATTGCCGCCATGTTGAAAAGGCTCGAGGCTGCGTATAAAAGAGAGCATTCATTGCTGGGGGAAGAAGGGGCTGTGCCGCGAAACGGCGGGCTGCACCGGAAAGAGCGGGTGAACTTGCGCAAGGGCGAGAAAATTATTGTGGCGGATGCAAACGATATTTTTTACTGCGCCGCCCAGGAGAAAATCACGCTTGTTTATACACAACAGGAAACGTTTGAAATGCCCATGGCGATATCAGAGTTCCAGTCTCTTTTGCCTGAGGATCTTTTCTTTCGCTGCCATCGTTCTTATCTAGTGAATTTAACAAAAATCCGGGAAATTGTGCCGTGGTTCAATCAAACGTATTTACTCCGCTTAAACGGGATGGATGCGGAAATTCCGGTAAGCAGAAGAAATGTGAAACAGTTTAAAGCGCTGATGCATTTTTAAACGAAAGTGAAAAGCGGCCGGCATGAACACGAAAAGTGCATGCCGGCTTTTCCTGTTTTTCCAGGACGGGCGTGACAAAATTAGCATGGTCTGTTTTGCGCACTGCGGCCGTTCGCACGTGAAAAGTTAGAATGCCTGCTTTCCGATAGGCCATCCTCCAAGGGGTTGCACTGAAAAAGCGGTTATGGCTTGCTTCCGGTCATACCGTTTGCGCATAAAAGTTGGCATGTCTGCATCTATCCATATGCCATCTTGAATGGACATATAGCGCGAAAGTTTCAGGAAGCGGTTGGTCCTATGCCGTCCATTCCTTTTTGTATACCGTTTATTCCTTTTTAAAGCATTCTCGTTCCGAAAATGCGTTCCCTCCTTATTTTCGTACTATAATTTGAGCTGTAGAAAAGGACAGAAGAAACGGGAGGAACCGGACATGTTAGAACAAAAAGCAAACCGCAGCCTGATTGTATTGGGGACGATGATTGTGCAAATGGGGCTTGGGACGGTTTATACTTGGAGTTTGTTTAACCAGCCGCTTGTTGATAAATTTGGATGGCAATTGAGTGCCGTATCGACGACATTTTCCATTTTAAGCCTGGCACTTGCGGTATCGACGTTGTTTGCCACAAAATTACAGGCAAAATGGGGTCTGCGCCGCTTGGTTGCTTTTTCCGGCATTTTGCTTGGCGCAGGATTAATCTTGAGTGCATTTGCACCTACACTTTGGATGCTCTATCTGTTGGCAGGGCTTATCGTTGGTTATGCTGACGGGACAGCTTACATCACGACTTTATCCAATTTAATGAAATGGTTTCCGGATAAAAAAGGCCTCGTTTCAGGCATCTCCGTCGGGGCGTACGGGACTGGCAGCCTGGTATTTAAGTTTATAAACGGTGCCGTCCTCAGTTCGTTTGGCGTCACACAGGCTTTCCTTTGCTGGGGAGTGATTGCGATTGTCATGATCACCGGCGGATCTTTCCTCTTGAAAGAAGCAGAAAATGCAACCACATCCGGTACTGTATCCAAACAACCGGCCGGAAAAGATTTTACCATCAAAGAAATGCTCAAAACGAAACAAGCTTACCTTTTATTCATCGTATTCTTCACTGCATGTATGAGTGGTTTGTATCTGATCAGCCTTGTAAAAGACATTGGCACGAGGCTTGTCGGGCTGGATGTTGCGACGGCCAGCAATGCAGTTGCACTCATTGCCGTTTTTAACACAATCGGACGGCTCATTCTCGGCGGTTTATCAGACCATGTTGGAAGAATGAAAGTGGTATCAGGGACGCTGCTTGCAACGGCCATTGCGGTTTCCGTTTTAAGCTATGCCCACTTAAATTTCGCCTTGTTCTTTATCTGTGTTGCAGCGATTGCTTTCGGTTTCGGCGGAAATGTCACCGTATTTCCGGCTATTATTTCAGACTTCTTCGGTCTGAAAAATCAAAGCGCCAATTATTCAGTGATTTACCAAGGGTTCGGCATCGGCGCATTATCCGGATCGGTCATTGCTTCTCTTCTCGGGGGCTTTATGCCGACATTCCATGCGATCACGATTCTCTGCCTGATCTCTTTTGCGATTACGCTTTTCATTAAATCACCGGCTGAAGAAGCAGCCCGCACACACGGGGTTCGACGGAGTGTTGGTCGTGCCCAGCATTCGCATTAAAGCTGGCTGTGCGCTTCAATTATGAACAAACAGCTTGTATGAAAAGAAAAAGGGATTCGTGCTTGAATCACGGTCCTGACGGATAAAAAACCCGCTGGCTGCCCAGCGGGTTTTTCCGGTTTATCCCCAAATTTCCTTTGCGGTATCCACAATATATTTTACTTTTTCCCACTGTTGTTCTTCCGATAAAAGATTGCCGTGGTGGGTGGAGGAGAAGCCGCACTGGGTGCTGATGCAAAGCTGTTCGAGCGGTACATATCTGGATGCTTCTTGAATTCGTTTTTTGATCAGTTCCTTATCTTCAAGCTCTCCCTTTTTCGATGTAAAAATGCCAAGCACGACTCTCGGTCCGCCTTCCGGAATGTATTTTAACGGTTCAAACCCGCCGGAACGCTCATCGTCGTATTCAAGGAAAAACCCGTCTACTTTTTCGTTTGCAAAGATTTTCGGGGCAATTTTATCATACGGGCCTTCAAAAGCCCATTTCGACTGGTAGTTGCCACGGCACAGATGGGTTGTGATGGTCAGGTCATCCGGCTTGCCTTCCAGTACGCTGTTAGCTACATGCAAAGCGAGATCAATCAATCTTTCCCTCTCGAGCTCACTGTCTGCAAACGGCAGTTTCGGTGCACACAGGCCGGCAAGATAGACATCATCCAGCTGTAAGTAGCGGCAGCCGGCATCATAAAAAGCTTTGATCGCATCCCGGTAAGTTTGGATAATATCATTTGTGTATCCTTCAAGATCCGGGTAAATGTCTTCATTGCGGATCCCGGCATTGAAAAACTGATTCGGGCTTGGAATGGTCATTTTCGCAATCGCCCTGTCCCCGGCGATTTCTTTCAGCGCAATAAAATCTTTTATGTGCGGATGGTCCGGGTTAAAGGAGATTTTTCCGGTTACCCGGACGTCATAAGCTTCTGTTTCAATGCCAACAAACCGGTATCCATGGTTCGGTACATACCCTTCCACCCCGTTCAAATGCTCCATGAAATCCGTATGCCAGAATCTCCGACGGAATTCCCCGTCTGTTACTGCTTCGAGGCCGGCTTCAATTTGTTTGTCGACAAGATGGCGGATTTCTTCATTTTCAATTGCACGCAAGTCTTCCGCCGAAATGGTGCCCGCTGCAAATTTTTCCCGCGCATCGTGCAGCCGGGCCGGGCGCAAAAAACTTCCGACAATGTCTGCTCTGTACGGCGCTTTTGTTAATGTTTTTGTCATCATGATTCCCTCTTTCTGCATATTTTTTTAAACAGCTGCTGTGCGCAGAAAGAAATTGCTTTTAGCTGCATAGGCCCATCAAAAAAACCTCTTCGGCAATAAGAAGAGGTTTGGATTGCAAAATAGAACCGTCCGCTCTTCTTATCTTCAAGCAATTGCTTTCTGGAATTGGCACAGTTCTTTAAAAAAAGACCGCTGCCGAGGCTTCAAAGGGCCAGTCCCTCCACCTCTCTGGATAAGAATTTTAAATATTATTTAGTTTAAATACACTTTAAATGTTTCGCCCATTTTTGTCAAGGGCACTCGCATTATTTTTTAAAATGGGACGGAAAGATTGAAATCAGGGGCGATGTGAAAATATAATAGTACTAAGAAAAACAAGGAGGGGTTTTATGGAGGCTGTACAATCAAGGCCTGTGTTCCAGAAAGTGCTTGGCGTCTTTGCTGTTTCACTGCTGTTTGCAACCGCGGGTTTATATACGGGAAGATTTATTCCGCCTGCGCTCATGATGCCGTTGATGGTCGCGGAAATTGTAATGGTCATTGCCGCTTTCTGGTTAAGGAGGAAAAAGAGCGTCGGGTATATGTTCGTTTATGCCTTCACCTTTATTTCCGGCATTACGACATATCCGATTGTGGCTTATTATGCATCCCAGGCTGGTGCTGAAGTCGTGCTGCTCGCTTTTGGTTCCACGTTCGGCATTTTTGCCGTGATGGGTGTCATTGGGGCCGTTACCAAAAGGGATCTTGGCTTTTTAAGCACCGCATTGCTTGTCGCATTGCTGGCACTGATCTTCATCGGAATATTCAGCATTTTTAGCCCGCTAACTTCAACCGGGATGCTCGCGTATTCCTTCATTGGCGCGATTGTTTTTTCCCTGTATGTGGTTTTTGACTTTAACCAAATGAAGCACCATGGCATTTCCGAGGAAATGGTCCCGCTTCTGGCTTTAAGCCTGTACCTTGATTTTATCAACCTGTTTATTTACATTTTGCAAATTCTCGGCATTTTGGGAAGCGACGATTAAGAAAAAAAGAAAACGCCCGCCATCAACTGGCAGGCGTTTTCTTTTTCACATGTTGGAGAATAAAGCCGCTCTCTGGCAAAGTCGGCATTTTATTGAGCGGCACGCTTAAATCCTGGGCCGGCACGTCGTAGTCGATGGCATTCACAAGAAAGTCAAGGGAGGCTTCGATAATTTCCTGCGTGATGCCTTCGCCCGGGCAGCGGTGCCCTTTTGCCGGGTCTGCCCCGCCCTGCGGAATAAAGTTGTACAGGCTGCCGTCCCAGTCGCGGAAGCGTTCAGGACTGAAAACGTCCGGGTCACCCCAAATGGCAGGATCCCGGTTTGTTCCGTACATATCGAGAAGGACGAGCAGGCCTTCGTCAAATGGATAGCCGTTCCATGTAAAACTTTTCCGGACTTTTGCCCCTAAAAACGGGCCGAACGGGTAAAAACGCCTGACCTCCCGTGTAAACCAATCGATGTGTTGTTTGTCCCCGTTCTGTACCCAGTCTCTTGCGCGCGGATGTTCGAACAGGGCAAGCGCCGCGAAAGTAATGAAGGTGGCAATGGCGGTGACCGGGCGGATGACATTGATCAGTTCGACGGCAGCCATTTGCGCATTGAACCTGCGGCCTTGCGCATCTTCGTAAAACGCCATCTCTTTTAAAGGAGAACCGTCTTTTGCTTCAATTTTGCCGGCCCGCACATCTTCAATGACCGTCCGGATCCAGTCTTCCGTGCTGTTTCTTGCTGTCCTTCCTTTCCAGTGCCGTGGCCCTACTGCCCCGAATGCATAGACCATATCGATGAATTCCTGCGCCCGTTTCTCGGCTTCTTCTTCGCGGAGCGGAACACCGGCCCATTTGCATGCACAGCGGCAAAGCAGCAGTTTCGCCTCGTCGAACAAAACAATACGGTCTTTTTGCTCCCACTCGGGGATGCGCGCTTCCCACGCTGCCCGAACCATTTGTGCCAAATGCTGCTGCGCATCCGGCCCCATCAGTGATAAAAACAGCGCTTTCCGGTGGAGATGTTCTTTTCCATCGAGCGTCTGGATCGCATTTTCGCCAAACAATGTTTTTTGCACCCGTTTCGGCACAGCCCCGTTTCTTTTGAATTTTTCCGGGTCATAAAACATTTTGACCGCTTCCTCGCCGCTGATGCACACCGCTTTTTGTCCGAGCAGACGGGTTTCAAACAAATTTGCATGGTAATCGTCCGTCCGGTTTTTAATGTAGAGATACCCTTCTTTCATCAAATCAATGGTATCATCAATCGTTTTTTCATTTGGTATTTGCCCAGCCATTGTTTTGCTCCTTTTTTCATGTGCCCGTTTTTCCCGGCCGCTGCGAAAAAGCCTGCTGCTTCCGGAAAAAATTTGACACATCCTTTTTTTCTTTTTACACTTTTTCATCCAAATTAAAACATTGTACGCAACATAATCGAAGTTTACCCGCAAGCCGGGGAATTTATGCCATGTTTCGGTTCGCATGCAAACAGGGTATAAGGAAATAGAAATGCAAAAGGAGAGGGAAAAGATGGCAAAGGAAATCAATGTGGGCATCGGATTTGCAACAGGAAGAAAAAGTTTTAAAAACGTTTTAAAAACGTATATGTATAACCTGAAGGAATCCGAACTGACGGAAAGCGACAGGATCAAGCTGCATTTGTTTGTTGCCTATGATTTGCACTACGAAAATGCAGAGCCTGAAGACTTTGTATATATTGAAACGGAATGCATGGAAGATATTGACCAGGCTTATTTTATCGGGGAGAAGGAGACGCGTAAAGCAACCGAGGAACTCGTCTCACAAATGGGCATGAGCAGAAAAGAAGCAGGCCTTTTGTTCGGCGAAGGATATGCGTCCAAACGCAATGTAATCGTTTATGAGGCGTTAAAAAGAGGCATCGATTATCTCATTTTTCTTGATGATGATGAGTATCCGGTTGCCGTGACAAAGAGTAGAAAAACGGCTGTCTGGGGCGGCCAGGAAGTGCTCCGAAAACATTTGGAACATATCCGGCATGCCGATATTACGAACGGATATCATTGCGGCTACATTTCCCCGATTCCATTCATTTCTTTCAATGAGGTCCTGCAAGAAAAAGATTTCCGCACGCTCATTGAGGCGCTGAGCAACGATATTGTCAATTGGGATACGATAAAAAGCGTGATGAAAAACGGCGGGGTGACATATGCCGATACAGGTGTGCTGGTAAAGGATGAAGCGGAAGAAGTGCCGGAGATCAACAGGGCAAAATTTATTTCAGGATCGAATTTGACGCTGAATTTAACAGATCCGGACCGTGTACAACCGTTTTACAATCCGCCGAATGCACGGGGCGAGGATACTTTCTTGGGCACATGCCTGACAGACCGGACTGTGTTGCGCGTGCCGGCCTATACTTTCCATGACGGTTTCGGCGCTTACCAGCATTTGCTGCTCGGGGTGCTGCCGACCAATTTAAGCTATATTAAAGCGGATACGAAACAGGTCGTGGAACGTTTTTACAAAGCATGTGTCGGCTGGATCCGGTACAAGCCGCTTTATGTGTATATCACTGACAGGGAAAACTATGATGAAAAAATGGCGGAAGTGCGCGCCCGGCTGAAAGAGACGCTTCCGAAAGTTTGTCGCTACTTCGGACGGGACGATTTTATGAATGTGCTGGAGGAATTCGAGCAGTACCACCGCAACGTCAGACAGCATTACCGTGATTTTCAGGATACAAAAGCAGCGTGGAAAAAAATAACCACACAACTGGTTTCAAGAGAAAAAAGAAAAACAGCCATTTAAGCCGCTTTGGATTGAGCGGCTTTTTTGCCGGTTGGAAAGGAAAAACTTAGCCGAATGGGGAACGCCATAGGGCCCCCTGTCGTGCATCGCCGCCCATGCCGCAACAAATGCGAATCAGCCGGTGCAAATTTGTCCACGGCCGCTTTTTTCAGGGCCGAAGGGAGACCTGGATGAAAATATATGATCTCTTATTCATGATATTGCCGCTCAGTTGCCTGCTGCAAAAAGTCATCCTCATGCAATTGGTGCCAGGGCTTGATGCAAGAATTTAAGTTCATTTTATATAGAAAGCATGTTTATTTATTTGGTGTATGGGGTATAAGAATGGTATTCTTTTAGAGGCGGGGCCATTTTTCCCTGTCCTGGCTGCGCTTCGGACAGGCCGCAAAAAACGCGGGCGGCCGCCGCTTCAACAGCCATCCTTTTATCATAATAGATGAGGTGTGGAGAAATGAGATCGATTGTAAATGAACAAGAAGAAATTATCGCATACCTTAAAAAAAATAGAAACAGCTTCGAACAGAAGTTATTAAATGAAGCTGTAAATGTTAAGGATAAAATTGATGAAATTTTAAGAATAGGGAACATTGATTTGTTGAACAATGCTTTTAAAATTGTGACGTATGTCGTCGAGCAGCAGGATGAGGAATTGGTCGCCTTTGCCCGCCAGGAAGGGATTGCCTGGGCAACTCATTCTTTGACGCTCGGACTGAAACTGGAGTGGGTGCAGGCGATCCGCCGGACATTATGGGTATTCCTTAGAAAGTACGGGGAAGAAAAAGGGATTGAAGTAGACCAGGACTACTTTTTTGACATGGAGAAAAAAATCAATGACCGTATTGACCAATTTTTAAATCACTTTTTTATCCGGTATTCTACCTATAAAGATGAGCTGATCGACCAGCAAAAAAGATTGGTGGAAAACCTCTCCGTCCCGATCATTCCAATTACATCGAGCGTCTGTATTTTGCCGTTAATCGGTTCTATTGACATGTTCCGCACCAATATTTTGGAAGAAAAAGTTTTGCTTGAGGTGGGGCGGCTGCATATCCAAACGTTGATCATGGATTTCTCCGGCATTGCAGAAGTAGAGATGGATGTAGTCGACCATATTTTTAAGATGATAGACGGCACTTCGATGATGGGATGCAAAGTGGTCATCACCGGCTTGCGCCCGGAAATTGTAAGGCAGATGGTCACAAGTGGCCTTTCCTTTGAAAATAAAGCAGAAACGACAGGGACATTACAGCAGGCATTGAAAAAATATATTCAGTATGATGATTTAAACAAGGAAATTAAGCTGTATTAACAGTGATATTATAGAAACCATCAAAAAGGCCCCGCACTTTTTTGGGGAGAGCACTAAAAAAGTGATGTGCAAAAAAACGGTGAGACACTATTAATGGTGTGTCTCACCGTTTTTTTTGTTTTCTTTTGGACTTTTTCAGCGGCATTTTTTTTACCGGCAGGGCTTTTTTTACGGCTGAAAAATTTAATCGTTTGATGGTCCGGTTACGGGCTTTGCGCCGGGCGCCCGCAATTTCCCATAAATTCCGCCCGGGGGAAAATGCATCGCCTAATGGTCCGTTCCGCGGGAAAGGCAAGACCAGGCTGCCCCGCGAAGCTTTTCCGGGCCGCTACAAGCTTTGTTCCCTTGCCTGGACGGCACGTGTTTCTTTTGTGCGGTGTTCCAGCCGGCTGAATAAAAGCCCGATGGCAGTTCCACACAGGGCTGGCACTACCCATTCAAGGCCGGCGGAGGCAAGCGGCAGTTTTTGGGCGAATGCCCCGATAAAGCCAAGCGGGACGCCGAATCCTTTCAGCCCTTCGATTAAAGCAAACACGCCTGTAAACAACAATGCAAAGCCGTATACTTTCTTCGAGCCGCGGAATGCCGTGTGGAAAAATGTCAGGACAACGAGCATGATCGTAACCGGATAAGCCATTTCCAAAAACGGGACAGAAAATTTTAAAATGGTATTGAGCCCGAGATTGGACAGCGTAAAGCCGGTAAGGGTAACGGCAATGACAACACCATGGTAGCTGAATTTCGGCACCAGATTGGAAAAATATTGTCCGCACGCTGTCGTTAAGCCGACGACGGTTGTAAAACAGGCCAGCATAAAGATAAAACCAAGCAGTATTTTTCCAGCCTGCCCGAATAGCAGGGAAGACACTGCCGTCAGGACATCGGTGCCATTTTGGAACGTGCCGCTTGAAGCCATTTTTGCGCCGATCAATCCGAGTGCGACATAGACGAGTGCCAAAATCGCGCCGGCAATCAACCCGGCTTTTAATGTATAGGCCGTCATTTGTTTCCGGTTAGCGATGCCGCGATGTTTGACCGCTGTTAAAATGACGATGCCAAACGCCAGGGAGGCGAGCGCATCCATCGTGGAGTATCCGTCAATAAAACCTTTATAGAAAGAACCGGTCTGGTATCCGGCTAGCGGCGCCGTAAACGGGCGGCCGGAGAGTTTGAAGAAACCGGCTGCGCAAAGGACGGCCATTGCCAGCAATAATACCGGTGTAATCCAGCGCCCGAGCGTATTTGACATTTTGTCAGGATTTAAACTAGTCAAATAGACGAGCAGGAAAAAGACGACGCTGAACAACAATAAAGAGACCGGCGAACTGTGGGCGGACCCGGAAAGAAACGGTTTAACCCCCATTTCATAAGCAACGTTTGCATTTCTCGGGATAGCCAAAAACGGCCCGATACATAAATAGACAATCACGGTAAATACCGTACTGAAGACCGGATGGACACGGTTCCCGATCGCCTGGATGCCGCCGTCTACAAACGAAACTGCGGCGATAACGAGCACCGGCAGCCCGACTCCCGTTACGATAAACCCTGCCATTGCCGGCCAGTAAGACGATCCTGACTGAATACCGAGAAAAGGAGGGAAAATTAAATTCCCGGCTCCGAAAAACATGGAAAACAACATAAAGCCGATAAACAATACTTCGTTTCTTTTCATCCGATGTCCGCTTCCTTTCGATGCAATAATGTAGAGAAAAACAAAAAACCCGCCCCTGAAACAGGGACGAGTTTGCTCGCGTTACCACCCTTATTCCGCACAGAAACGTGCGGCACCTCATTCAACGTACCAACATACGTGTTCCTTTCTTAACGGGGGAATCACCGTCAAAGCCTACTAAAAACTTCAGCTTTGCATCTCGGGGATGATCTTCGGAATGGCCTTGAACATTGGCTTTCAGCAATATGCCAACTCTCTGGGGAACAAGATCCAAACTTACTCTTCCCGTCCTCGACTTTTGTTTTTCATATTATTTGAAAATAAGATTATCACTGAACATTTCATCTGTCAACATCTCTTTCGGAAAATTTTTAACCCCGTGCCCGCGATCAAAATGGACAGAAGCCGCAAAATGATGCCGTTTTTGGATAAGTCAAAACCCGGCCAATACAAGCGTGAACTAAAAATAAGAACGGCCGAGCAGCAAGTAGAACCAGCTAAAAAATCAGGAGTCCATCCTGAGCAATTCAAAAAATGAAAAAAAGAAAAGTCAATAAAATCAATAATGAAAGCGTTTCCAAATAGATTTTTAAATCAAAATTGTCAAAAAAGTTGACAGAAAAGGGTTGACCCCGGCAATCAAAAGTCGTATGATTGACAACAATTAAAGAATATAAAAAATTTTTCGGGCGGATATTTAAAGAACCGGATTTTCACCGGGCATAAGAAATACCCCGCAGGCAATAGAATGGGAGTGATGGAATGCGAAGTGACATGATCAAAAAAGGGATCGACCGTGCCCCGCACCGAAGCCTTTTATATGCAGCAGGGCTGAAAACGGAAGACTTCGACAAGCCTTTCATCGGGGTGTGCAATTCCTATATTGATATTATCCCGGGGCACAGACACCTCAATAAGTTTGCGGAAGTAGTAAAAGAGGCGATCAGGGAAGCGGGCGGTGTCCCGTTTGAATTTAATACGATTGGGGTGGATGACGGCATAGCGATGGGACATATCGGCATGCGGTATTCGCTTCCGAGCCGCGAACTGATTGCCGACAGTGCCGAAACGGTCATCAATGCCCACTGGTTCGACGGGGTCTTTTACATTCCAAACTGTGACAAGATCACCCCTGGCATGTTGATGGCAGCTGTGAGGACAAATGTACCGGCAGTCTTTGTTTCCGGGGGACCGATGGAAGCCGGTATGGCGCCGGATGGAAAACAATTGTCCCTTACATCGGTATTTGAAGGCGTTGGCGCCCATAAATCCGGAAAAATCAGTTATGAAGAGCTGAAAATGCTGGAAACGAGCGCCTGCCCGACATGCGGATCGTGTTCAGGCATGTTTACGGCAAACTCGATGAATTCATTAATGGAAATGCTTGGCCTGACGCCGCCCGGCAACGCCACCATCGTTGCCACGTCGGAGGAACGGCACCGCATTATCCGGGAAGCCGTCGGGCACTTAATGAACTGTATCAAAAACGATATCCGGCCGCGCGATATTGTCACAGAAGAAGCGATTGATGATGCTTTCGCACTTGATATGGCAATGGGCGGTTCAACCAATACCGTGCTACATACGCTGGCCATTGCCCGGGAAGCAGGAATTGACTACGATTTGGAACGGATTAACAAGGTGGCAGAAAGAGTCCCGTATCTGGCGAAAATTATGCCGGCGTCGGATTACTCGATGCACGACGTCCATCTTGCAGGCGGAATCAGCGCCATTGTCCATGAACTTTGCAAGATTGAAGGGGCGATTCACCCCGGCCGGCTGACGATCACCGGCAAAAGCATCTATGAAAATGTGAAAGATGCGGAAATCCGTAATCCTGAAGTGATCAGGCCGAAAGAAAATCCTTACAGCCCGGTCGGCGGTTTGTCCATCCTGTATGGTAACATTGCCCCGGACGGCGCTGTTATCAAAGTGGGAGCGGTCGATCCGGATATTCACACCTTTACTGGGGAAGCGATAGTATTCGAATCCCAGGAAGAGGCTCAAAAAGGGATTGACAGTGGTCTTGTCCATGAAGGGCATGTCGTTGTGATCCGTTATGAAGGGCCAAAGGGCGGACCGGGCATGCCGGAAATGCTCGCGCCAACATCCTCCATTATGGGCCGGGGGCTTGGCAAAACCGTTGCCTTGATTACGGACGGCAGATTTTCCGGCGCAACCCGTGGTATCTGCGTCGGCCATATTTCACCGGAAGCGGCGGAAGGCGGGCCGATCGCACTTGTCGAAAACGGCGACCGCATTACGATTGATTTAATCAACAGAAGGATTGAGCTCCATGTTCCGGATGAGGAATTGCAAAGAAGAAAACAAAATTGGGTGCAGCCGGAGCCGAAAATCACGAGCGGCTACCTGGCAAGATATTCCGCACTCGTGACTTCCGCGAATACAGGCGGGGTTTTAAAAATCGGATTACCGCAAAAAACGTTGACGGGGACAAAGTGATCGGATTAGGTATTTTTCAGAGAGCCGGGGATGCTGGGAGCCCGGTAAATACCCCGGTCACGACATCGCCTCTGAGTGCAAGTCTGAACGGTTCTGCCTACTAGGACTTGCCGGGTCGGCCGCATGAAGCGGAGGACCCGTTACAAAAAGCAGCATTTTTTAAACAATGCTGCATGAGGCGGCGTTTGTGAGAACGCCGTGAAGTTGGGTGGTACCATGAAAAGATGCCTTTTCATCCCTGCAAAACCGGCAAAAACGATTGTTCCTTTTGCCGTTTTCAAGGAGAAAAAGGCATTTTTTATTGGGATAAATCAAGAAGCCTGCGCAAATCAGAATAGGAGGTTAAATCGTGTGTGCGAAAGCAAGAATGGATGGCAATGTGAAAACAGCAGAATGTACGGGTGCTGAGGCGCTTGTCCAGTTATTGGTGCGGGAAGGGGTCGACGTCATGTTCGGCTATCCAGGGGGTGCGGTTTTACCGATTTACGATGCCCTTTACAACCAGCCGATAAGGCATATCCTGGCCCGTCATGAGCAGGGGGCCATTCACGCGGCAGAAGGTTATGCGCGCGTTAGCGGAAAACCGGGTGTCGTTATTGCGACTTCGGGCCCCGGGGCAACCAACCTGATTACCGGGATTGCCGATGCGATGATGGATTCGCTTCCGCTCGTCGTCTTTACCGGCCAGGTCGGCACTTCCGTCATCGGCTCGGACGCGTTCCAGGAAGCCGATGTCATCGGCATGACGGCTCCGATTACCAAGCACAATTACCAGGTAAGGGATTTGCGGGATTTGCCGCGGGTCGTCAAAGAAGCTTTTCATATTGCAAAATCCGGCCGGCCCGGACCGGTGGTGGTCGATATCCCGAAAGATATCCAGCAGGGCACGGTGGAAATGGGAGAAAGCCGGGAAGTATATCTGCCCGGTTACCAGCCGAATACAAGCCCGAATCCGCTCCAGATTAAAAAGCTTGTGGAAGCTGTCTCTTATTCCGAAAAACCGGTCATATTGGCAGGCGCCGGAATCCTCCATGCAAAGGCGTCTGATCTTTTACTCAAGTTTGCGGAAAAGTGCCAGATCCCGGTCGTAAACACGTTGCTCGGCCTTGGCAGTTTTCCGTTCCGTCACCCGCTTTTTCTCGGCATGGGCGGCATGCATGGAACGTATGCGGCAAATATGGCCATTTGCGAATGCGATCTGCTCATTAATATCGGGGCCCGGTTTGATGATCGTCTGACAGGCAACTTAGCCCACTTTGCCCCGAATGCAATGGTTGTCCATATTGATATCGACCCGGCTGAAATCGGAAAAAATGTCAAAACCGATATCCCGATCGTGGCAGATGCAAAGGAAGCCTTGCAGAAGATTTGTTCGGAAGATTTGCAAAATGCCGGCACGGATGAATGGGTCCGCCATTTAAAAAAATACGCCGAAAATTTCCCGCTTTGGTACGAAGATGATGGTGAAGAATTGTCCCCGCAGCATGTCATTCAAAGAATCCATCATTACACAAACGGGGATGCGATCATTTCGACGGATGTCGGCCAGCACCAGATGTGGGCGGCACAGTATTACGGGTTTGAAAAGCCGCACAAGTGGATTACATCCGGCGGGCTCGGCACGATGGGATTCGGGTTTCCGGCGGCGATCGGCGCGCAAATCGCATATCCGGACCAACTGGTGGTTTCGATCAGCGGCGACGGCGGCTTCCAGATGACATTACAGGAACTTGCCGTTGTAAAAGAGTTAAATCTGCCGCTCAAAATATTTATTGTGAATAACCAGTATCTCGGTATGGTACGGCAGTGGCAGGAATCTTTCTACGAAGAACGCTATTCCTATTCGACGATCCCGGTGCAGCCCGACTTTGTCAAACTTGCAGAAAGCTACGGCATCAGAGGCTGCCGCGCAACGAACAATGAAGAACTCGACAAGGTGCTGAAAACTGTTTTCGAGGATGACGGGCCTGTCGTTGTCGACTGCCGCGTGAAAAGGCTTGAAGCTGTGTTCCCGATGGTCGCGCCGGGCAAGGGGCTGCATGAAATGATGGGGGTGAAGCCATGAAGCGGATTGTTGTAGCCACTGTTTTAAACCAGAGCGGGGTGCTGAATAAAATTACCGGCGTCCTCGCAAAGCGGCAGTTTAATATTGACAGCATTACGGTCGGACGCACTGAAACGGAAGGCATCTCGCGCATGACCATTGTCGTCAATGTTGAAGACGACAGGCAGGCAGAGCAGCTGACAAAACAGCTGAACAAGCTGATCGATGTGATCAAAGTCCAGGACATCACAGGCCAGGCGATCGTCTCACGGGAACTTGCCTTGATTAAAGTATTGAGCACACCGCAGACGAGAAGCGAAATTGGCGGGCTTGTCGAACCGTTCCGTGCCTCCATCATAGATGTCAGCAGGGAATCTGTCACCATCCAGGTAACCGGTGACAGCGACAAGGTGGAGGCGCTCGTTGACCTGCTTAAACCGTACGGCATTAAAGAAATGGTCCGTACCGGGATGACCGCATTTCTGCGCGGCTCGCAAAAACAAGTAACCGATTTAAGCTCTTATTCTCTATTAAAATAAAAATCTTAAACTTAAAAGGAGAGAATGAAAAATGGCAAAAGTTTATCTTGACAAAGACATCAAAGAAGAAGCATTGAGAGGAAAAAAAATCGCCGTTGTTGGCTACGGCTCCCAGGGCCATGCCCATGCCCAAAACCTCCGTGATAACGGTTTTGACGTAGTTGTCGGCGTCAGGCCGGGCCGGTCGTTTAACCGCGCGGAACAGGATGGATTTTCCGTTAAGCCTGTGAAGGAAGCCGCAAAAGAAGCCGATGTTATCATGATGCTTCTGCCGGATGAGCAGCAAACAAAAGTATACAAAGAAGAAGTGGAAGCAGGGCTCGAACCTGGCAATGCCATCGCATTTGCCCACGGATTCAACATCCATTTTACCCAGATTGTCCCACCGGAAAATGTCGATGTCTTTATGGTAGCGCCAAAAGGCCCGGGACATCTCGTCAGAAGGACATTTGAAGAAGGAGCCGGGGTGCCTGCGCTGATTGCCGTTCACCAGGATGTGACGGGGGAAGCAAAAGACCTGGCGTTTGCTTATGCAAAAGGAATCGGGGCTGCCCGGGCCGGCGTTTTGGAAACAACTTTCCAGGAAGAAACCGAAACGGATTTGTTCGGTGAGCAGGCTGTCCTGTGCGGCGGTTTGACCTCTTTAATCAAAGCCGGTTTTGAAACGTTAACGGAAGCAGGGTACCAGCCGGAACTCGCTTATTTTGAAGTGTGTCATGAGATGAAGTTGATCGTCGATTTGATCTATGAAGGAGGTCTGAAAAATATGCGCTATTCCATCTCCGATACGGCGCAATGGGGCGATTTCGTCTCCGGCCCGCGCGTTGTGAACGAAGATACGAAAAAGCGCATGAAAGAGGTTTTAAAAGATATCCAAAACGGCACATTTGCCAAAGGATGGCTGCTTGAAAACCAGACAAACCGCCCAATGTTCAATGCCATCAATACACGCGAGCAAAATCATCCGCTCGAAAAAGTCGGAGAAGAACTGCGTGATTTAATGCCTTTTGTCAAAAATCCGATTAAACAAAAGGAAGTGGCTGTGAATGCAAAAGGTTAATGTTTTTGACACGACATTAAGGGACGGGGAACAATCGGCAGGCGTCAATCTCAACACCGTGGAAAAAGTCGAAATTGCCAAACAGCTGGAAAAGCTTGGCGTGGATATTATGGAGGCGGGGTTTCCTGCATCTTCAAAAGGGGATTTTGAAGCGGTTGAGAAAATCGCAAAAACGGTCCGAAACAGTTCCGTTACCGGTCTGGCGAGGGCATACAAACAGGACATTGATGCAGCCTGGGATGCACTGAAACATTCCGCCGAGCCAAGGATCCATATTTTTCTGGCCACATCGCCGATTCATATGCAATACAAATTGCGAAAAACGCCGGATGAAGTGGCAGCCATCGCTGTTGAAGCCGTGAAATATGCGAAGCAAAAATTCCCGCTGGTGCAATGGTCGGCAGAAGATGCGACGAGGTCGGATAAAGACTTTCTCGTCCGGATCATTACAGAAGTGATCCATGCCGGCGCAAATGTCATCAACCTGCCGGACACTGTCGGCTATACGACGCCGAAAGAATACGGTGCACTGTATGACTATATTCAGGAACACGTCCCGAATATTGATAAAGTCATTTTATCCGCCCATTGCCATGATGATCTCGGGATGGCGACGGCCAATACGCTTTCAGCCATTGAACATGGAGTCCAGCAAGTGGAAGGGACGATCAACGGCATCGGCGAACGGGCAGGCAATGTTGCCCTCGAAGAAGTGGCGGTCGCCCTTCACATCAGGCAGGATTATTACAAGAAGAAAACCCGCTTGAAATTGGATGAAATCAAACGCACAAGCCAATTGGTCAGCAAACTGACCGGGATGGTTGTACCAGGCAATAAAGCGGTTGTCGGCGCCAATGCTTTTGCCCATGAAGCCGGCATTCATCAGGACGGCGTGTTAAAAGAGGCTTCGACATATGAAATCATTACGCCGGAACTGGTTGGATTCTCAAGCAACCGGCTTGTGCTCGGAAAACATTCCGGCCGCCACGCTTTTAAAGAAAGAGCAGCAGCGCTCGGCTTTGATCTTGGGCAGGAAAAACTGAACGAAGCGTTTAAAGCTTTCAAAGCATTGACGGATAAGAAAAAAGAAGTGACCGATGACGATTTGTTCGCCATTTTAGCCGAAAAGCAAACCGATGCGGCAGATGCTGCCCATTATGAACTGGAAAGTGTGCAGGTGCAGTACGGCACATTGAATATTCCGACCGCCACAGTAAGAATCAAAACACCGGAAGGAACGCTTGTTGAAGAAGCCAGCACCGGATCGGGGAGCGTTGAGGCGATTTACCATACGATCAGCAAGCTGTTTGACGGCCCGATTGAGCTGAAAGACTATAAACTGCAGTCAGTCGGTTCCGGCCAGGATGCGCTTGCGGATGCATATGTCAAAGTGAAATTCGGGGAGTTTGAATGTGGCGGGCGCGGTTCTGCCCAAGACGTACTGGAAGCTTCCGCAAAATCATTTTTAAATGCAATCAACAGGGCGCACGCAATGGAACAGCAATCGAGAAAACAAGTACAGGTGTGATTTTCGGGGAGGAACGACAATGAAAATGAAACTGGCCGTACTGCCCGGTGATGGGATCGGGCCGGAAGTGATGGATGCAGCGATCCGCGTTTTAAAAACCGTATTGGACAATTACGGGCATGAAGCCGTTTTTGAAAATGCGCTGATCGGGGGCGCCGCTATTGATGAAGCGGGGACGCCCCTCCCGGAAGAAACGCTTGACATTTGCCGCAGGAGCGATGCCATTTTGCTTGGCGCAGTAGGGGGGCCGAAATGGGATCATAACCCGGCTTCCCTCCGCCCAGAAAAAGGCCTGCTTGGAATCCGGAAAGAAATGGGGCTGTTTGCGAACCTGCGCCCGGTTAAAGCATATGCCCCGCTTTTAAATGCATCGCCTTTAAAACGGGAACGGGTGGAAAACGTCGATCTTGTTATCGTCCGCGAACTGACGGGTGGCCTCTATTTTGGGCGCCCGAGTGAAAGGCGCGGGCCGGACGGGAATGAAGTGATAGACACGCTTGCTTATACAAGGGAAGAGATTGAGAGAATTATTGAAAAAGCATTCCAGCTTGCGCAAATCAGAAGAAAAAAACTGGCGTCCGTCGATAAGGCGAATGTACTGGAATCAAGCAGAATGTGGCGCGAAATTGCGGAGGAAACCGCGAAAAAGTATCCGGATGTGGAAGTAAGCCATATGCTTGTCGACTCCACCTCGATGCAGCTGATTGCAAATCCGGGCCAATTTGATGTCATTGTAACTGAGAATATGTTCGGTGATATTTTAAGCGATGAAGCGTCTGTGATTACCGGCAGTCTCGGCATGCTTCCATCCGCAAGCCTCCGTTCCGACCGGTTCGGCATGTATGAACCGGTCCACGGCTCAGCGCCGGATATCGCCGGGCAGGGAAAAGCCAACCCGCTCGGGACGGTGCTGTCGGCGGCTTTGATGCTCCGTTATTCGTTCGGACTTGAGAAAGAAGCGGCGGCGATTGAAAAAGCGGTGGATGATGTGCTGCAAGACGGTTATTGTACAGGTGATTTGCAGGTGAAAAACGGAAAAGTGGTCAGCACCCATGAGCTCACAGACAAACTGATTGAAAAATTAAATAACAGTGAAGCCCGTCCACGCATTTTGCAATGAGCGTATTTTTCAACAGAAAATAAGTAGCTGTTTACGGCGGTCCACGCGTTTTCCGGGATGGAAAAACAGTGCAGTTTTTAATCACAGGAAGAGGCGAAACGGAGATTGATCTAAAAAAACGAAAAGCGGCAGATGGGAGTGATACGATGGCACCGAAAACGATTATCGATAAAATATGGGAAAACCATTTGGTCCACTGCGAAGAAGGGAAACCGGACCTGCTCTATATTGACCTGCACCTTGTCCATGAGGTTACGTCCCCGCAGGCGTTTGAGGGGTTACGGATGAATGGCCGCAAAGTGCGGAGGCCGGATTTAACATTCGCCACCGTTGACCATAATGTTGCGACAACAAAGGGCAGGGTTTCAAAAGACCCGGTCTCGAAAAAACAAATGTCCACTTTGGAGAAAAATTGCCAGGAATTCGGCATCCCGCTTGCCGGCATCAACCATCCAGACCAGGGGATTGTTCATGTGATCGGGCCGGAACTGGGACTCACCCAGCCCGGGAAAACGATCGTATGCGGCGACAGCCACACGTCCACGCACGGTGCATTCGGCGCCATTGCTTTCGGAATCGGCACGAGTGAAGTAGAACACGTGCTGGCAACCCAAACATTATGGCAAAAGCGCCCGAAAACGATGCAAATCAAAATCAACGGCAAACTGGGGCCAGGCGTGACGGCTAAAGATTTAATCCTTGCCATCATTGCAAAATTCGGGATTGGCGTCGGCACCGGCCATATTGTCGAATACACCGGTGAAGCGATCCGCAATTTATCCATGGAAGAGCGGATGACCGTCTGCAATATGTCGATTGAAGCAGGGGCCAGGGCGGGGTTGATCAGCCCGGATGAAACGACCATTTCCTTTTTGCGCGGAAGGAAATATGCGCCGAAGGAAAATTTTGAAGAAAAAGCGGCATACTGGCTCTCGCTGGCATCAGACGAAGGCGCCGTCTATGACAAAACGCTTGAAATGGACGCAGCAGAAATTGAGCCGCAGGTTACATGGGGTACAAATCCATCCATGTGCCTCCCTATCAGTGAAACATTGCCGGATCCGGCTGAAATCAACGATCCAGGCGAACGGCAGGCGGTTGAAAAAGCGTTGCAATACATGGGCCTTGAACCGGGGATGAAAATCACAGACATCCCTGTCCAGCACGTGTTTATCGGCTCGTGCACGAACTCGCGGATTGCCGATTTGCGGGCTGCAGCGGAAATTGTAAAAGGCCGGCATGTAAGAGAAGGGGTTCGGGCCCTCATTGTTCCGGGGTCGCAAAGCGTGAAAGCACAGGCAGAAGAAGAAGGCCTGGACAAAATATTTACGCAAGCCGGGTTTGAATGGCGCGAGTCGGGCTGCAGCATGTGCCTTGCCATGAATGATGATATTGTCCCGGCCGGAGAACGATGCGCCTCCACATCGAACCGCAACTTCGAAGGCCGGCAAGGAACAGGCGCCAGAACGCATCTTGTCAGCCCGGCAATGGCTGCAGCCGCCGCCATTTACGGCAAATTTGTCGATGTCCGGAAGCTCGGACAGCCTGAGCCAGTCCGCTAAATGGCGGCATGCCGTGCTGCTTCTTTTGCAGCAGGCAGCAGAAGAAAATTCATTCATCTATACGAAGAGAGGGGGCAAAAGCAAATGGAGCCATTTCAAACTTTTTCAGGGCTCGTATTCCCATTGGACCGGAAAAATGTCGATACCGACCAGATCATTCCGAAACAGTTTTTGAAAAGGATTGAGCGCCAAGGGTTCGGAGAATGCTTGTTTTACAACTGGCGCTTCGATGAAAGCGGAAATAAAAGGGAAGATTTTCCTTTAAATGACCCGAAATACGATGGTGCGCAGATTTTAGTGGCAGGCGACAACTTCGGATGCGGCTCTTCACGGGAGCACGCGCCTTGGGCATTACAGGATTACGGCTTTAAAGTAGTTATCGCACCAAGTTTTGCTGATATTTTCCATAATAACTGTCTGAAAAACGGGATTTTAACCGTAGAGCTGCCGGAAGAAGAAGTGCGTGATTTGATTGACAAGGCACAGAGAGAACGGCTCTTTTTAACGGTTGATCTTGAAAAACAAGTGGTATTAACGAGAGAAAAGGCCATCCACTTTGACATTGATCCGTATCCGAAGAATATGCTGTTAAAGGGACTGGATGAAATCGGGCTGACATTATTGCTTGAAGATGAAATTTCAAAATTTGAAGCGTCTGAAAACGCAGGAGTGTGACGAGAACAATGGGGATTTCTTACAAACGAAAGACATTGTAGCAGCATTTGAAAATTTATTGCCGGTCGTGCACCGGACACCGTTGAACGAATCGGCGACATTCAATGAAATGGCAGGGACAAGGCTTTACTTTAAAATGGAAAACCTGCAGCGCACAGGGTCTTTTAAAATCAGGGGCGCGCTGAATAAGATTACGAACTTAACAGGGGATGCGAGAAAAAACGGCGTGATTGCGGCATCTGCGGGCAATCATGCGCAAGGTGTTGCGTTTTCAGCAACGAAACAGGGGTTGAAGGCAAAAATATATATGCCGGAAAAAACGCCGCTTGCCAAAGTATTGGCAACAAAGGCGTATGGTGCGGAAGTCGTGCTGACCGGCGAATCTTTTCAGGAAGCGTATGAAGCAGCTGTATTGGACCAGCAAATCACAGGGGCAACGTTTATTCACCCGTTTGACGATTATGAAGTGATGGCCGGCCAGGGAACGATCGCTCTCGAAATGATCCAGCAATGCGCGGATCTTGATACGGTTGTGATTCCGGTCGGGGGCGGCGGCTTAATTGCCGGCATGGCCTGTCTCCTGAAAAATTATGATCCGAAAATCCGCGTCATCGGCGTGCAGTCCGAGGGGGCGCCTGCCGCCTATAATCGCTTTAAAGGGATGGGCAACAGCCGGCTCGAACATGTTTCGGGCATTGCGGACGGTATTCTTGTAAAAGAGACCGGCCAGCTGACATTTCCATTAATCAGCAAGTATGTGGATGATGTCGTGACAGTAAGCGATGAAGACATTGCCACTGCCATCATTTATATGCTTGAACGCGAAAAAATGTTTGTCGAAGGGGCAGGAGCGGCGGCATTCGCGGCTGTATTAAGCGGCAAAGCTGGCGTTTCAGGAAAGCACGTCGGCATTGTTGTAAGCGGCGGAAATGCGGATCTGGATAAAATTTCTCACTTCAAACGGCTGGCTACGGCTGGCAAAAAAAAACATAGGGTTGTTTCGCTTTAGAACCGGGCACCAGACCGGGGCATGCCGGGCGTTGTCACTAGGCTGTGCCCCGGGGCGCCTTTTCTTTGTGCAGGCCGAAAAGGGAGAAAACGATACAAAAAAACAGCATCCTTTGTTACACTGATGTAGGAAAGAGGTGAAGAGATGATTCAAACGGTATTATTTGATGTGGACGGCGTATTGCTGAGCGAGGAACGTTATTTTGACGCATCCGGCTTAACCGTCTGGGAATTGATACATAGTGGCCATTATTTAGGGCTCGCACCGGAACAATTTAAAACAACCTTAACAGATGAGGAAATCAGGCGCATCCGGGCTGATGTTTTTCAACATGATGAAGTGCTGCGGTTTTTAAAATCGCGCGGGATGAACGCGAACTGGGATATGATTTATTTAACGTTCACCTGCCAGCTTTTACACTTGCTTTCCCAAATAAAGGAAAAGGAAGCGGGCCGGATCCGCGGCTGGCTGGCAAGTGAAATCGGTGATGTAACACTTCATGAAATGCGCGAGGTACTTGCACATTATCCGGTTGAAACCGACTATAGCATCTTTTTAAACTGGTTTGCAAAGAGGCCTGAAACGAAACAGGATTTATTGAAAGTGTTGGATCAGCTTGCTTATGAAATCTTCGGGCTTACAGATACGCAGCTTGGTAAAAAAGGCGCGCTCTGGTCGGTGTGCGAGCATGCTTCTCAGGAATGGTATGTCGGCGACCAAAATATTGTGGCATCTACCGGGAAGCCGAGCGTGCAAACGGGAAAAAAAGGGTTTCTCGATGAGGAGATTCCGCTTGCTGAACCGGAAAAAATCGGTGCCTTGTTTTCCTTTTTAGCAGAGAAAGGGCTGAAACTTGGTGTCGGCACGGGAAGGCCGCAGCTTGAAACGTACGGGCCGTTCCGGGCGCTTGGCTGGCTGCCGTTGTTTCATGAGGAGCATATTGTAACGGCGGACGACGTTTTAAAGGCGGAAGAGGAGCTTGGCGGCCATACGCCGCTTGCAAAGCCGAACCCTTTTACCTACCTGCTTGCTTTAAAGGGGAAAAACACGCCCGCCCGCGACTGTACGGAATGCAGCCTCCCGCTTGAAAACGGGCAGGAAATCCTGATTGTCGGGGACTCGCTTGCAGACCTGCTTGCTGCGCAAAAAATAGGCGCCCAATTTGCCGGCATTTTAACCGGCTTGTCCGGAAAAGAAGCAAAAGCCGAATTTGAAGAACACGGGGCAGATTATATTTTTGAAAATGTGGCAGACCTCAAAAACATATTTTTGTAGAGCTGGGGCATGCGAAGGCATGCCTCTTTTTCGCAGGACATTCCGCTACGTGAAAAATGGCATTTTTTGAAAAGAAAATTTTTGTAGGGAAATCTAACATGATCATTTTATTAATATAGTGTAATTTTGCCAGTTCCTCCATAAAAATGAAGATAAAAGTTTGAAAAAAATATTTTTAAATAAAATTAAAACTAACGTAATATTTTAACATCATAAAAAAAGGAGCGGAAATCTAGATGGATAAGCCGGCATTTGACGGAAATCATTGAAGACGGAAACTAAAACAGAAACGGCGATTGTAACAGCTTTTAATTCGGAATATTTCAAGGAGTGGAAAAGATGAAGCAAGCAACTAAAGATTATGTCATTGATAGGGCGTATAAAGCATCTGCCGGGGTAGCAAACGCTGTGCTCGTGACTTTGGGTCTGGGCCTTTTGTTTGAAACGTTCGGGAAATTCCTCGGCTGGGACGGCTTTTTGACGATCGGGGCAGCGACAAAATCGCTGTTGGCACCGGCCATCGGCGCAGGCGTTGCATACCAGCTTGGCGGCAATACATTGGTCATTTTCAGTTCGATGGCTTGTGCGGCAGTCGGCGGAAACGCGATCGGCACAACCCAGGACGGCTTGATTACGATTGTTACCGGACAACCTGTAAGTGCTGTGCTGGCTGCAGTTGTCGCAACGTGGGTCGGAAAACGCGTAACTGGCAAAACAAAGCTCGATATGATGGCAATTCCGTTTGCCGCGATTCTTGTTGGCGGTGTTGCCGGCGTTGGCCTTGCTGCTGTCACCACGCCGTTTTTGCAATGGCTGAGCGGTGAAATTACGGCGTCTGTACAGGGTTCGCCGCTTTTCGGCTCAATGGTTGTATCGCTCGTCTGGAGCATCCTGCTCATGTCACCTGCTTCTTCGGCCGCGCTTGCCATTGCGCTGCAGCTTGATCCGGTATCCAGCGCAGCCGCACTGATCGGCTGTACGGTCCAGTTTGTCGGTTTTACGGCAATGTCGCTGAAACAAAATGACTGGGGCGGCAATATTGCACAGTCATTGATTACGCCGAAAGTCCAGTTTCCAAATTTGGTGAAAAATCCGCGCCTTGTCATTCCACCGTTTGTTTCGTCGCTCATTTGTGCGCCGGTTGCAACGATGATGTTCCATTTGAAGGTGCCGTATGAACTCGGCGGGCTTGGCCTGAATTCTTTAATTGCACCGCTTAATATTCTCGCAAATCAGGGAATGCGCGTGCTGCTTGCTTATATTGCGGCAGGTGTGATTTTACCCATTTTTACAACGCTCGGCATCTATCATTTCCTCAAATTGTTCGGCTGGGCAAAAACCGGAGACCTCAGGATGGAAGTCCAATAAAAACCGGGTTGTACAAGCCTCATTTTGACTTGTATTCGAAAAAAGCATTCACAGCGTTTTGCCGTGAATGCTTTTTATTTATACTTCTACAAAAGGTTCTTCCTGAAAGGTATAGCCGGTTGCGAGTTCCAAAGTCTGGACGGCTTTAATGCCGATTACCTCTTTTAATTGGTCCAGCACTTGCCGGCTTGCGGTTTTATCGAGCGTGAGCACCATGATCGCTTCCCCGCCGATTTCTTTCCGGCCCACCTGCATCGTGCCGATATTCGTATCGTTGCTGCCGAGAATCGATCCGACCTGACCGATCATGCCCGGGATGTCCAGATGCCGGATATAAAGAAGGTGCTGTTCCGGGCGGAGATCGACACGGTAATCGTTCAGCTTCACGATGCGGCCGCCAAACCCGTTAATGATCGAAGCGCCGATATTCACTTGTTTGCCTTTTTTATACAGTGCCAGTTCCAAATAATTGGAGAAGCCCTTAAACGCCGCATTGCGCTGCAGATTGTATGTCAACCCCTGTTCTTTTAAGAGATGGAGGGCATTGACAAGATTAACGGTGCTGCCGAGATGGCGCGCCAGAATCCCTTTGATAATCGTTCTCGTCAGCAGTTTTGTATCTTCATCCAAAAGCTCGCCGGCGTACGTAATTTCAATTTTTTCCGGCGCTTCATCCAAAAGCTGGATGCCGAGCTGTGCCACCTGTTCGCCAAGAAGGAGGAATGGTTCCATCCGTTCGCGGTTTTCCCCGGAAGTTTGCGGCATATTGATGGCATTGCGGATTTCCTCAGATTCAAAGATATGGATGATTTCGTCGCTGACATCCGCCGCCACCCGGACCTGTGCTTCGCGGGTCGACGCGCCGAGATGCGGGGTTACAGTAACATTCGGCAGTTCCAAAAGCCCCGGTGTGATGTCCGGCTCGTTTTCAAAAACGTCCAAGGCGGCCCCTGCAACGCGGCCTTCCTGAAGCGCCTGAAGCAGCGCCTGTTCGTCAACGAGCCCGCCGCGTGCGCAATTGATGATGCGGACACCTTTTTTCGTTTTTGCCAAAAATGCTTCATTGATCAAATGCTTCGTTTCTTTCATCAGCGGCGTATGGAGCGTGATGAAATCGGCTTGGGCGGCAATTTCGTCAAGCGTTGCTTTTTTGATGCCAAGCTTGGCCGCGCGTTCTTCGGTTAAATACGGGTCATACCCGAGCACGGCCATGCCAAATGCTTTTGCCCGTTTCGCCACTTCTGTCCCGATTTTTCCCGTCCCGATGATGCCGAGCGTTTTCTTGAAAAGCTCGACGCCTTTGAACTTTTCACGCTCCCATTTTCCTGCGGCTGCGGACTTGTGTGCCTGCGGGATATTGCGGGAAAGGGAAAGCATCATGGCGAGTGTATGCTCCGTTGCGGAAATCGTGTTTCCTCCCGGTGAATTGACGACAATAATCCCTTTTCTCGTCGCAGCATCGACATCAATATTGTCAACGCCGACCCCGGCCCTTGCTATGACACGCAAATTGCCGGATGCCTCAATGATGTCTTTTGTCACTTTTGTTTGGTTCCGCACAATCAGCCCGTCATATTGGCCGATTGTGGCTTTTAAATCTTCCGGCGCAATGCCCGGTTGGTGCTCAACGATAAAATCTTTGTGCGCATACAGTTTTTTTAAGCCTTCTTCGCTTACTTTATCCGTTACTAAAATGTTAAACATGTGCTTTCCATGCCTCCTCCGCTTTTTTCACCGCAATGCCGAAAGTGTCCCTTCCGTTCAGTTCGTGTACCGCCATTTCCAGCGCGGTTAAAACGTTGATCACGTCAAAAGGCGTGCTGTAACCCATATGACCAATTCGGAAAATTTTTCCTTTCAGCTGCTTTTGCCCGCTTGCGACGACCATTGAAAAATGATCCTGCAAATATTTTTTGATTGCCCCGGCTTGATCACCATCCGGTTTCACCGCTGTAACGGTCGGCGAAGCATCCGCGTCGTTTTCGACAAGGAGCGGAAGGCCCAAAGCTTTCACGCCGGCACGGGTCATATCGCGCAAAATTTCATGGCGCTTGATGACATTGTCCCAGCCTTCTTCCTCAATCATCCGGCACACTTCTTCCGCGCCAAACACAAGGGAAACCGGCGGAGTGAATGGAGTGGTCACAGCTTCATCATACGAATCGATATAACGGTTCAGGTCGAGATAAAACCGTTTCTCAGGGCCGTTTTTGATTGCCTCTTTGGCCCGTTTATTGACGGCGACAAAGGCAAGCCCTGGCGGCAGCATGAGCGCTTTTTGCGAACCGGAAACAAGGATATCAATCTGGTAATCTTCCATATTTGCAGGCACACCGCCAATGCAGCTGACGCCGTCAACGATATATAAAGCATCGGTCACTCGTTTTACAACGGCCCCAAGGTCTTTCACCGGGTTCAACACCGATGTGGATGTTTCGCAATAGGTGGCAAAAACCGCTTTGACCGGATCTTTTAGCCCCTTAAGGAACGTTTCCAGCTGTTCCGGGCGGCAGGCGGTTCCCCATTCTATATTGAGGCGGTGGACATGGGCGCCGTATGATTCGCAAATGGAAGCAAAACGCTCCCCGAACACGCCGGTGACAACGACAACGACATGGTCGCCTTCATGGACAACGTTGCAGACGGCGCTTTCCAGTGCGGATGTTCCGCTGCCGGCAATGACGACCACCGGTTCTTTTGTGCCAAAGACCGGCATCAGTTTTGTCGCCACTTGCTTCAGGCTATTTGAAAAGACTTCACTGCGGTGGGCGACCATAGGCTGGTTCATGGCCTGTTTTACGCGGTCCGGTACGGGTGTCGGGCCTGGTGTGAATAGCGATTCCTTACAAAAAAGCATGAGTACGTCAATCCTCCAATATAAAATTAAAATAAAACGTCCCTCCGCCACAAAAAAATCCTTGTGGAGGAGGGACGTCATGTACCGTGGTGCCACCCTCATTTGCTGCGAAATGCAGCCTCTGGGAAAATAACGGCATGTGCCGGGTGCGGCCTACATCAATTTCGGCCGGCCAGTTCAGAAGCGCTGGGCATTGTATCAGCAAAAGCATCGGTTCGCAGCAACCACCGACTCTCTGCGGCTTTTTGCAAATACGCCTTCTTCATCATTACTTTTCGAATATCATTTTGCTCTGTGCTAAATATTCTAACAGCTGATTTTAGTTCTGTAAAGGGAAAAATGAAATAATTTAAAAATCACCGTATTTTTTGATTCGCGCAAACAGGTTAATAACCTTTTTTGTAGTCGACCAGATGAATGTCCGGCTTGTCACCAGCGAGATACCGTTTTAAATTCGGAATAAAGATATCCCGGACAACCCGTTCGTCGTAATGTTCGGTTGAGCCGGCCGTGTGCGGGGTAATGATCACATTTTCCAGCTCCCAAAGCGGGCTGTTTTCAGGGAGCGGTTCCTTTTCAAATACATCCAGTCCGGCACCGGCAATTTCGCCGGAGGCAAGCGCATCGGCCAGTTCTTTTTCATTTGCGATTTCCCCTCTGCCGATATTGATAAAAAATGCAGACGGCTTCATCCGGGCAAATGCTTCTTTCCCAAATAAATGGTACGTTTCTTTCGTAAGCGGCAGGCAGACGGCAACATAATCACAAAGCGGCAGCATATCATGGAGCTGCCCGTTCGTATACATTTCATCAACAAACTCGGCAGGCGCACCGGAACGCCGTACGCCCAGCACTTTCATCCCGAAGGCTTTGGCAATTTTTGCCGTTTCAAGCCCGATTTCCCCAACGCCGATAATGCCAATCGTCTTTCCGTGCATTTCCAGCTTTAACCCGGCATGGTCCCATTTCTTTTTCATTTGATTTCTGACATATGTATGGATTTTCCTTGTCAATGCCAGCATCATTGCAAAAATGGTTTCCGAAATCGGATAGGCGTGCACGCCGCTTGCAGAAGTGAGAAAGAGACCTTTTTTCTCAAATTGTTCGAGCGGGAAACTGTTCACCCCCGCACTCCAGCTTTGAACCCAGCGGAGAGCGGAATCTTCCGATAATGCATCTTTTTCCATTTTTTTCCGAAAGCTCGCAATCACTTCCGCTTTCTTCACTTCATTCTGCCAATGCGCCGGATCCTTTCCGGCCAGTATGCGCCATTCCGGGACCAGTTTCCTGATTTCATCAAGCAGGCCGGGGGCAAGATTTTCCGCAATAATCATGGTTCTTTCCGCCATCAAACTCCCTCCTTTATTTCATTAAATCATATATTCGATATACCGCAAAAATTTCCTGCTTATTCTGGTAATTTTTGTCATATACTTTTCACATTTACAAAAACCGCTATCCCTTCAGCCTGTAAGCCTTATCAATCATACGCACACATTTTTCCGGGTATAAAGCCCTATGAAAAAGCGACTAAAAGGTACGATAAAAGAAATAGTGATAACCGCTATGAAAATGAACAAAAGGAGTTGCCCTGTCATGCGAAAGATGGTAGAGAAACATGTACGGTGGAACATGAAAGCGAAATTGTTGGTTTCGATCCTCGCAATCCTGCTCGTTCCATCTGTACTGATCGGATATTTTTCAATCAAATCAGCAGGAAGTGAAGTCCAATCGCAAATGCTGAATGCCGCCACGGAAAATGTCAATCTGTTGCAGAATATCATCCATGATGCGATCCAGCCGCGCATGGACGATGTGGATTATTTTTCTAAAAAAATTTCGGCCGAAACGGAAAAAAAGCCGTCCGAAATCAAGACGATGTTCAGCCAATATGCAAATCTGCATAACAATGTCTTGAATGTTTACGTTGGGACAGCTTCCGGGAAAATGATGATCGAACCGAATGGCAACTTGCCTGCAGGTTATGATCCAAGGCAAAGGCCGTGGTATAAGGAAGCGATGGAACAGCCCGGAAAAGCGGTTGTGACGGCCCCGTACCAGGACGCGACCACGGGGGAAACGATTGTCACCATTGCCAAAACGACGCAAGACAGCTCCGGGGTGGTCGCAGTTGACCTGAAAATAAGTACGATTCAAAAAATGGCAAAAGAAATCAAAATCGGGAAAAGCGGGTATGCCGTGCTTATAGACCCGGCCCGCCATTATATCGTTATGCCGGGAAAAAAACCGGGCGCGTATGCAAAAGAAAAAGTGTATGATACCGTATTTAACCATGTTTCCGGACACACTTCCTATACGTATCAGGGGAAGGAAAAAGTGATGATTTATACAACTGATAGCCTAACGGGTTGGAAAATCGCAGGCACCGTGTACGCTGATGAGGTCGGTAAAGCTGTACAGCCGATCATCGACCGGATGATCCTTGTCATCGTCATTTTTCTCGTTCTCGGTACGGTATTAGCCTATTTTGTCATCCGTTCTGTGACACGGCCGATTAACCGCCTGAAAGAAGCAGCGTTAAAAATTTCCTCCGGGGACTTAACAGAGGAAATAGATATCCGGAAAAAAGATGAAGTCGGTGAACTGGCTGTAAGTTTTAAAAAAATGCAGGACAGCCTGCGCGATCTTCTCGACCAGGTTGATAAAAGCGCGGAGATGGTCGTTTCCTCTTCAGAAGAGCTGAAGGCAAACGCGGAAAATACAACACAAGCAAGCCATGGAATCAACTCCGCTGCTGCCCAGATTGCAAGCGGTGCAGAAACACAGACGAACGGCACGGAAAACAGCGCCCAGGCGATGAGTGAAATTGCAAAAGCAATGGAAAAAGTAACCGACAGCACGATGGCGATTTCCAGCTTGTCCAATGCCACGCTCGAACATGCGAAACAAGGCGGCGAGGCTGTCCGTGAGACGGTCGCGCAAATGAAGTCCATTGCCGGTTCTGTCGCGCAATCCAACGCAAAAATCCAGGCACTCTTTGAAAATTCGAAGCAAATCAGCCAGATTACAGAAGTGATAAAAGGCATTGCGGCTCAGACGAATTTGCTTGCTTTAAATGCAGCGATTGAAGCGGCAAGAGCGGGCGAGCACGGAAAAGGGTTTGCGGTCGTGGCAGACGAAATCCGGAAACTGGCCGACCAGTCGCAAAACTCAACAAAAGAAATTGAAAAGCTGATTACGCAAATCCAGCATGATACGGAAGATTCCGTCCGCGAGATGGAACAAGTGTCCAAAGATGTGGAAACCGGCGTGTCACGTTCCAAAGATTCGATCGGAAAATTTGACACGATCATGAACGGGATGAAAGAGATCACACCGCAAGTGGAAGAAATGGCGGCGATCTCGGAAGAAATTTCCGCCTCCGTCCAGGAAGTGACCTCGACTGCGAACGAACTTGCCCAAATTGCTGAAGAAAATGCGGCGGCAACCGAAGAAATGGCCGCTTCCATTGAAAGCCACCTTAAGTCGATGGATGACATCAGCGATTCGGCAAGAGCATTGTCCTATCTGTCGGAATACTTACAGGAGATTGTGAAGAAATATAAGTTTTAAAGAAGAAGCGCCCAAAGCAGAAATCCCGGCTTTGGGTGCTTTTTTGGTTGGCGCCTTTTATAGGTTTAGCCAAAAATGGGAATAGAGATCCAAAAATTTTTGGGAGTGAATTTTGCTCCTCCCCACGACACACCGTGACGGTTGGCACGCGAGAAACCGATGGAGCAGCGGCCACTTTGCAAAAGGGCTTTAGGACGCCGGCAAAAAGTTTTCGGTGACAATGGCTCCGGCGTCCATTAAAATAAAACTAGGAAGATGATGAACAAATTTTTTGAAAAAGGAAATTCCCTTATGGAGGAGAGAAAAGCATGCATACATATGTCAATTGGCCTGATGTGGTATTTCAGTTGGGCTGGCTCATTTTTCTCTGTGCCGCCGGATTTGCTATTTATAAAATCATAAAAATCAGGAAAATGAAGAATCAGCATTTGAAAAAATAGTCAGGAACGGCTCTGAGCCTCTCCGGAGAAAGGGTTACATTACGGGCAAAAAACGGGAGGAAATGGGATGGAACTCACAAAGGAACAATTTAAGGCCGATTTCGAAAGAATGCTGTCGGACTACTTCACAATGGATGTGGAAAAATCTGATTTGACAGAGCAGTATGTTACACTCGGAAAATTGATCGGTTCTTATGCAGCAAAAGAATGGCGGAACACGAATCAGCGCTACTTGGAAAAAGGGGAAAAACAAGTTTACTATTTTTCAATGGAATTTTTGCTTGGCAGGATGTTGAAAAGTAATTTGTTCAACCTCGGAATTCTCGATACGGTCCGGGCGGGGCTTAAAGAAATGGGGATGGACCTGGAAGCGTTGGAACAGGTGGAACTGGATGCCGGACTGGGAAACGGCGGTCTTGGCCGGCTGGCAGCTTGTTTCATTGATTCAATGGCGACACATGCGATCCCCGGGCACGGGAACGGCATTCGTTTTAAGTACGGGCTTTTCAGACAAAAATTTGTCAACGGCTACCAGGTTGAACTGCCTGAAAACTGGCTGCGAAACGGAAATGTGTGGGAGACACGCCGGCTGAACAAGGCGGTAAATGTGCGGTTTTATGGCAACGTCCGGCTTGAGAAAGATGCATCGGGGCATTTTGTTCCCCATTATGAAAATGAGGAAATTGTACTTGCCGTGCCGTATGATACCCCGGTAATCGGTTACGGGGACAATACGGTCAACACTTTAAGATTATGGTCGGCGGAAATGCCGCTTGAGGATGCGAACACGGAGTACAATGCTTTTATTCAGCAGCAAAGCCGGATCGAAAGCATTTCGGAAGTGCTGTATCCTGACGATTCCAATTATGAAGGGCGTCTGTTGCGTTTAAAACAGGAATATTTTTTCGTCTCAGCAGGCATTCAAAGCATTATCCGCACCTATAAAAAACGCGGCCTGCCGATGTCCAATCTCGCCGAAAAAGTCGCCATCCACATCAATGATACACACCCGGCATTATGTGTCCCCGAACTGATGCGTATTTTATTGGATGAAGAAGGGATGGACTGGGAACCGGCTTGGGATGTTACGGTAAAAGTGCTCAGCTATACCAACCATACCATTATGTCCGAAGCGCTCGAAAGTTGGCCGACAGATATGATGGCACAGCTTTTGCCGCGCATTTATCAAATTATTTGCGAGATTGACCGCCGCTATGCCGAGGACATGGCCCGTTTATATGACTGGGATATGATTGAGCGGACGAGGGTAATTTCGGGCGGGAGCGTGAAGATGGCGCACCTGGCAATCATTGGCAGCCATAGCATCAACGGGGTGGCAAAGCTCCATACGAATATTTTGAAAGAAAAAGTGCTTCGTGACTTCTATCACATTTTCCCGTCCAGATTTAATAATAAAACAAACGGCATTACTCACCGGCGCTGGCTGCTGCTTTCCAACGAACCGCTGCGCAGTTTTATTGACAGCAAAATCGGCAAGGAGTGGGCGACAAAGCCGACAGACCTGAAAATGCTGGAGCCTTTTCGCCGGGATGAAAACGTCCTGCGGCAACTTGCGGAAATCAAACAAATCAATAAGCAACGGCTGGCAGACTATATTAGGAAAAGGACAGGGCTCGCCGTCTGGACAGATGCCATTTTTGATGTGCAGGTCAAACGTTTCCATGCTTATAAAAGGCAGCTTTTGAATCTTTTGCATATTTTAAGCTTGTATTTTAAATTGAAGGATGATCCGGGAGCAGATATTTACCCGCGCGTTTTCATCTTTGGCGGCAAAGCGGCACCGAGCTACACTTACGCCAAGGAAATCATTAAGTTGATAAACGCCGCAGCGGATCTCATTAACCATGACCCGGCAGTCAGGGATATGCTGAAGATCGTTTTTATCGAAAATTACGGTGTGTCGCTGGCCGAGCGGATCATCCCGGCGGCAGACGTCAGCGAACAGATTTCACTCGCATCCAAGGAAGCCTCCGGAACGAGCAATATGAAATTTATGCTCAATGGCGCGGTTACATTGGCCACGCTGGACGGTGCAAATGTGGAAATCCGCGACCTCGTGGGGGAAGACAATATTATTCTCTTCGGGCTGACCGATCAGGAAGTTTTCCAATATTACCATGACCGGTCTTATCATTCCTATGATTATTATAAGAAAAATCCGGTGCTGCACCGTGTACTCGATGCGCTGATTGACGGCTCGATTCCCGGTGTGCAGGCGGAAGGGCGGGACATCTTTGATTCCCTCATTAAATATGGTGATGAGTTTTTTGTTTTAAGAGATTTCGAGGATTACGCGCTGGCGCAGAAAAAAGTGGACATGCTGTACCGCGATCCGCTCAAATGGCAGGAGATGGCATTGATCAATATCGCCAATGCCGGTGTATTTTCATCGGATTATACCGTGCTCAGATATGCAGCTGAAATTTGGAACGTAAATAGCAAAACAAGGCTTTTTTAGTGGATTGTCTCCCATCGCTGTAAGGTACGCGGGTACAGCCCGGTGAAGCGTACGGTGGCAAATAGAAAAGGCCGGCTTGCTGTATATTGCCAGGAATCCTCCCGCTAAAAGCAGCCGGCAAGGACCGAGCTGCTCTTAGGGAGAACCGGGCATTCAGCAGCATAAGCCGTTATCCGAACGGGAGAAAAAAGGGGGTGAAATTTCGTCTGAATCTTTGCTTTTTTTCAGGGAAATATGTCCGCTTGGCGAATATCATTCAATAGATTTCCAGCAGGAGGGGAGACACGTGAAAAACATATATTTTTTTACCGGTTTTCCTGGTTTTATCGCTTCGTCGCTGATCAGGCGGATGGCACAATTGGATTATCCGGCCGGGCACATTTATTTGCTTGTGCTTCCGGCGATGCGTCAAAAAGCAGAAGCGGAGATCGGGGGAATTTGCAAGAAAGCGGAAAATATTTCGAAGGAACAGTTCACCGTCATTGAAGGGGATATTACAAAAGAAGGGCTCTCGATTGAGGAAGGGATGCGCTTCAAGCTGGCAGAAGAAGTAACCCATGTGTTCCACCTTGCCGCCATTTACGATCTTGCGGTGAAACGGGACATCGCCTGGCGGGTGAATGTAACGGGAACAGAGAACGTAAACCAGTGGGTAAAAACGCTTAAAGCCTTAAAACGGTATGTGTATTTCAGCACCGCCTACGTGTCGGGGAAAAGGGAGGGGCGCATTTACGAACATGAACTCGACATGGGGCAGACGTTTAAAAACCATTATGAGGAGTCAAAATTTGAAGCGGAAAAGCGCGTTCGCGACATCATGGGGGAGGTGCCGGTTACGGTGATCCGCCCTGGGATTGTAAAAGGGCATTCAAAGACTGGTGAAACCATTAAATTTGACGGCATTTATTTTCTTTTGAATACGCTTACAAAATTTAAAATTTTTCCCGTGATTCCGTATTTCGGCGAGGGCACGGCGGAAGGAAATTTTGTCCCGGTCGATTACATTTTTGATGCCACCCTTTATCTTGCCCATGCACATGCCGAGACGGGAAAAACGTATCACCTTACCGACCCGCATTCGTACCGCATGCGCGAATTGTACAAAATGGTCATGGAAGCGTATCTCGGAAGAAAACCGCACGGGACCATCCCGCTATCGGTAATGGAATGGCTGTTTTCTATTAAGGCTTTCCGGAAATGGCTGAATGCGGAGCGGGAAGCCCTTGAATATTTTACATGCAAGGCAGAATATGACTGTAGCACGGCCCAAAAAGATTTGGAGGGGTCCGGGATTTCCTGCCCGGATTTCAAAGAGACATTGCCGGCAATGGTCCGTTTTTATGAGGCGCACAAAGATGACCGCGATAAGCAGCTGAAGATTGTTTAAAGAGAGGATTCCGTATGAATGCAGAGTCGATTCTGGCAAAACAGCAAGCTTTCTTTTATTCGGAGAAAACAAAGCCGTATGCATTCCGCATTAGGGCGCTTGAGGCGCTGAAAAAAGCTGTTATCCGGCATGAAAGGGCACTGTCGGGTGCGCTCCGGAAAGACTTGAACAAGTCGGCGTTTGATGCGTATGCAACAGAAATCGGCATTCTTCTGAGCGAGCTTTCATTTACATTGAAACATTTGAAAAGATGGATGAAACCGGAGCGGGCAAAAACGCCGCTCACCCATGCCGGTTCAAAAAGCATGATTATACCGGAACCGTACGGCACGGCGCTCATTATTTCGCCATGGAACTTTCCGCTGCAGCTCGCGCTTGTACCACTTGTTGGCGCAGTGGCCGCCGGAAACTGTGCAGTGATCAAGCCGTCGGAATACACGCCGCATACTTCAAAAGCTTTGAAAAAACTGGTGGAAGAAATATTCCCGGAAGATTTTATCGCCGTGATCGAAGGCGGGGTAGAAACGAGCCAGGCGCTTCTTGAACTGCCATTTGAGCCGTTCGGCGGCGTCGGGGCAAGCGGGATGGGCGCTTACCACGGAAAGGAAAGCTTTAATGCCTTCTCCCACCGGAAAAGTGTGTTACGACAAACAACCGTCTTCGACATCCCGTTCCGTTATCCAAATATGAAAAATGGGTTGACAAAAATAAAAAGATTTTTAAAATGAAGATTGACATTTTTTATTTTCAGCATTAAGATAATAATCAATCAATGGCAATGAAGAAGCGTAACCTTTGTGGATTCCGAAGAGAGCCGGTGGGTGGTGCGAACCGGTGATGACATGCAGGCGAATGGGCTTCCGAGCTTCCAAACCGAAACGTCCGGAGTAGGCTTTGGCGAATGCCTTATCGTTACAAAAGGCAGGTATACGGTTTTTCCCTGATACCGTCAAAGCCGGGCTGATCAAGCCAATAAAGGTGGCACCGCGGGTTTCCCGTCCTTTACGTGGATTGGGGTCCTCTTTATATTTTTTTAAAAAATGGGAGAGGGATTATGATGCAACTGAATCAGAGGCACTTTAACTGATATAAAATACGCGCTTCATGAATTAATTGAAGGTTTTTTTTATGGAGAAATGAAAGATATGGCTCACAAATATGCGAGTGAGCATGAGAAAACAAATCTTCCTTTTGGAATGTTGTGTGTAAACCACCACCATTTGCTGGGCGGAAAAAGCGCTTCTGTTTTTCATGTGGCAGCATGTGTAGAACTGATTATACTTGCCTTTAATATTTTAGATGACTGGCAAGATCAGGATCATCATCGCTCGCCATGGATGCAAGATCATGCAGGCCAATCATTGACGGTGGAAACGGCCTTTTTGTTGTTGGCTATGTCAAAATTGAATGGATTTTTAGGCAGTCAAAAAAATAATTTGGCTTTTCAACTAATCGTTGACCGAATAAATCGTTCCGTTCATGGTCAATTTGCTGATATTCGAAATGCACCATTGAAAGAAGAAGAATATATTGCAGTAATTAAGCAAAAATCAGGAGCACTTTGTGCGCTCGCTTGCTTGTGCGGAGCTATGCTAGCTGGTAATACTACTGATCTTCATTTAATAGGTGAGTATGCAACTGGAATAGGTATTTGTGCCCAGCTCGAGAACGATCTTGATGATGTTCTCCATTTGGGTGAAAAAAATGATCTAATTCACAAAAAATGGACACTGGCTACCATGTATCTCGCCCATCACCCAAGCCGAATCGGAAAGGCAGTGGCATCTTATTTTGAAAATCGGCTGTCTTTAGATCGATTACTAGCCATTCAATCATTGGAGGCATGGATTCAATCATCAGGTGTTATTCTCTATACAAGAGTTTTAATAGAAGCTGAAAAAATAAAAGCAAAAAACATTATTGATAAATTGTCCGTTGACGAAACCATTAAACGACAAATCAAGAGCTTTGTTGATGGAATTCATTTCAAGGCGGATATCCCAGGAGAAACTTAAGATTGTAAATCTTAGTTTTTTCCTTAATCTTTAGTTGGAAACATCATTTTAAAATATATAAATGGTATTATATGGATGATAGATGAATAATATGGGAGATGATAAGATGGAAACGTTTATTTACCAGTTGATGAAGCAACCACATCTGATTGAAGAAATTAAAGCGGGGACTTTTGATTACCCGGAATCTTTTACTGAAGAAGATAAATGTGCCGTATTGAATGCTATCAAAGGGGAGAACAGTCAAGATTATCGTTTATGGGCCTGATATAAAATGATTAGAATGCGCTTTCTTTTGCTAACTGGTTTATTTTTGTCGTTTATACTTGCTACGTATTTTGTGTTTGTTATTTTTAAGTATCCATACATAGGCATTATTGTCAAAAAGGCGGATCATCAAATCGTGGTGGACAGTGTAGATCCGTACGGGTGGGCTTCTGAACAGTCCATTTACAGGGGGGATGTTATCCGGCTTATTGACGGACGTTCTCCAACAAAAAAGCCATCCGTCCAACATAAGGAGATTATTAGTGACGCTAAGAAAATAACGATAGAACGCGGGAACCAGGATGTACAATATAAAATAGATAATCATCAGCCTGTTACTGGAATGATTTATTATTTTCTTGTTCCATCGGTTTTCTTTTTGGTTTGTTTTTCTTTAGGATGTTTTTTATTTAAATTTCTGGATAAAAACAAGTCAATTCCAGTCCTGATCCTTTTTTTAGCAGTAATCGTCCCCGTATTACTAAATATTAGTGCCAATTCCCGAATCTACAATTGGAGCAGGTATACAGTGGGGATATTTATGTGTATCAGTCTGGTATTGCTGCTACATTTTTTGCGAAATTATTATCATTCCTCATCACGACTGGTTTCAAACCATGTGCTTTCTTTTCTATATTTAGGCGCCGGACTTGTTTTGATAAACCGGGTAATCGCCGCCGATTATCCGCTTGAACTGTTTTTTGTGCCCGTTGTCTTTATCATTCTTATGATCTCTGTTTTTCGATTATATTATCAAACGAAAAACAGTGAGGTGAAAAAATCATTACAGGTGCTTTTTACGGGTATCTTCCTTGCCCTTATGCCATTTGTCACACTTTACGCACTTCCAATCGTCATTTTCAAGGATTCAATCATGCCATGGGAGTGGACAACACCTTTTCTTGTTTTTTTACCAATTACAACGGGCTATTTGGTGCTGACTTATAAAATGATTGATTTGTCCTTTATTATCAACCGGCTGCATTATTATTGCTTGATGAGCCTAATGATAATGTCCGTTATTTTAACGGGAACGCTCGCTTTTGATCCGGGTAAACTGTCGGGCAATATATTTAGGATTACACGCCTGGCTCTGTTCGTTTTTACTGTTATACTGTTGTTTTTATATATAAAAGATTATGTCGAATACCGGTTTAGAAAAATTATGTTTCCAAAACGGCAGGATTTTCAAATGAGCTTGAATCGTTTTTTGCAATGGATGAAGTCGGAGCATAAGCTGGCTAATTTAGCCTTTATTTTGAAACGGGAAATTGAAAACTTTCTGCCAGCTAAGGAAGTTACTTTAGTAAAGGTCGATCAGAATGGGAAAGCTATTTCTTTACTCGACAATACTAAAGTGAATGTGACACATCACTCGATGACGAATGAATGTACAGAACGTCTTCAGATGGATGTGCACGGGTTTAAAATCAACTTGTATCATGACAAAAGCGGCACGATCTTTTTATATGGGCGTTGGAAAATGCGAAGAAAGCTCAATCCCGATGAAAAGATTTGGCTTGAGACGCTTTTAAACTATGCACAGGTTGTGATTGAGAATCAGGACAAGGCTGAAGACCTTATCGCTTTATTAAGCTTGGAAAAAGACCGGGATTTGTTGCCGCATACAGTAAAAAAAGCAATTTTTAACATTTCAGAGCGCGAACGCAAGCAATTGTCGAGGGATCTACACGACACGATCATACAAGAGCTGCTGGCACTGGCGAGGGATGTCGATATCAAAAGGGCCGGTTGTGCTGATCCATTTGTTATTGACATGCTGTCCGAAATTCGGGAGGGAATTTTAAATAACATTAAAACATTGCGGGAAATCATACATCATTTACATCCGGAATTTATTCACAAAATGGGCTTGCCCCTTGCTCTGAATCAATTATGCCTTCAAGTACAAAAACAATCATCATTTGCTTTACATATGCATATCGATCAGCATTTTACAATTTTTGATCGTGAACTGGAAATCAACATGTATCGTATTGTCCAAGAGCTTTTAAACAACGCGATCAAGCATTCCCAAGCAGAGCATGTAAGCTTAATTTTGGCTGAAGAAAGCACGAGGTATATTCTTCTTTACGATGATGATGGGATTGGGATAGACAAAGATGTACTCAAACCCCAGCATCATTTCAGCACAATGGGATGGCCAGGTTTAAACGGGCGCGTAGCCATTACCGGCGGTCAATTAAACATAGACTCACTTAAAACAGGAAACGGTAGGAAAGGGCTTCATTTAGAAATTGTCTGGCCAATCAGCCGAGGTTTATAAATAGCCAGTTTTACAAGGAGGAGTATAATGATGGCGTCCATACTTGTCATTGATGATCATCGTTTAGTGGCAAGCGGTACGAAGAGTTTGCTGCAAAACGCAGGATTTGAAGCGGAAGCCATTTTTTCTGCTGATTATTTAAAAGAAAAGATAGAGAGTGCGAATTATGATGTTTTTCTTATTGACTGGAGTTTTCCTGAAGTGAACGGTCTGGAAATATCAAAAAAAATAATCAAATTACAGCCGCAAGCTAAAATTATTATTTATACGGGTTTTGATTCAGAACTTGCTATTGTGTTGGATCAATTAATTGAAGAAGGCATTTCCGGGATTATCAGTAAAACGGCCTCAGTGAATACATTAATTAACGCTGTCCATGCCGTTATCAGTGGATACAGCATTTTTCCAAATACCCTTGTGAAAGAGTCTGTTTACACCCTCCGGTTGAAAAAGGAAACTGAAAATCTGTTTAGTGAAAGAGAAATAGAAATTATTGAGTGTTTAATTGACGGTGATACGAACAAGGAAATTGCTGCTAAACTTTACATCACTCAACGTTCTGTAGAGTATCAGCTGCGCTCCATTTATAAAAAATTGGGCATTCATTCCAGAGAACAAGTGGCGGATAGAGTAAAAGAAATGAGGATTATTTCGCCTGATTCATATAAAATTCATGGATAGAGCGGATTTGCAAAGAATTCCGCTTTTTTGGTATTAGCCACCAATGTTTGGGCAGCAGCTGTCCACTTTTTTTCGGTGTTACCACACAAAAATTTCGGTGATACCCCGCAAAGATTTCGGTCATGCCACACAAAAATTTCGGTGACAATGGCTCTTTTGTCAATTAAAATAAACGTGTCATTTTTTAGGCACTTTTTTGACAATTAAGGATCCCCTCAGTGCAAAGTAAATTAGGTCATTTGTACTGTGTGTTGGTGATGTCTTTTTTTATATCAAATTTGATTGGAGGATGAAAAGTTGATCGAAGCCAAGGACATCTCCGTTTCAATTGGAGGAGTACCCGTGCTGCATGCTGAGTCAGTACGTTGCAATTCCGGAACCATGACAGCTCTCGTTGGTCCCAGTGGGTGTGGGAAAACCACACTTCTGCACTGCCTTGGGTTGTTGCTCCCGGTGGATCAAGGCCAGATTTTATTTAATGGAAAAGATGTTACAAAGTACAATTCATCGGCACGACGCAAATTTTGGTGTGATCACGCAGCCTTCATACTTCAAGATTACGGAATCATGGATGAGGAGTCGATTGCTTTCAATGTAACCATGCATGCAAGTATGTTTGGTCGGCGTTTCAGGGGAAATCGCGAACGCTTGGCGAAGGTACTTGAGCAAACAGGTTTACAGGGCCGGGAAAAGGAGCTGGCCGGTCACCTAAGCGGAGGAGAAAAACAGCGATTAGCTTTAGCGCGTGCTGTTTACAAGGATGCGGAGCTTCTATTTGTTGATGAGCCTACTGCTTCTCTTGACGCAGTCAATCGGAAAAAAGTCTTCCATTTGTTGGTAAAATTTGCTCTGAGTGGTCGTACAGTGATTGTGTCAACGCACGATTCCGAGATGATTAACGCATGTGGTGCCAAATATGAAGTCGGTTCTAACAGTTCATTACATAATCCGTCTTCTACTGATTTAACTGGTAATATGGGAGAAACCTTATGAAGCCGGTTCATAAGAAAATTATTGGTGTGGTTGTCGGTTTGTTGCTAATAGTGGGAGCGCTTGCGTTACTGAACGGCTGGTTCTCAGGCTCAGAGGACACGCATCCGCCGTGCAATCAGCTGCCGACTGTGTCGAAGGTAGATGAGGCGATTGCTAGCCATCAAAAACTTACTAAGGAGATAAAATCAATAGGGGATGACATTACAGTTGAAGTGGGGAGGCCTTGCTCCAAAGACCAGAACCGGGGACTGGTCATGGTGAAATATGGTACAAAAACTGAGCGTAAAGCGATTGATGATCTTCTCAGCCGTCGAAACGGGTTCGGGGTCCCGGTATATCTGGTGAAGAACTAATGCCTATTTCCACCGTAGGATGACTTTTTACATTAGGAAACAGCATGGCAATAATTCATTTGTTTTTTTTAATATGTTGGCCGAATAACAGTGTGAAGGAAGGAAAGGAATAAATGAAAAAACATGATCTGCTAATCCTCGCTATTACACAGAGGCTCAACAATAATAATAAAAAACATTGGGAAACGGTGAGTCGAGTTTCTGACGTTCATGGAGGGTTTATCTGTGTATAAGCGTATTATCGTGGTGGTTGCGAGTGCCTTGTTTGCACTACTTGCGTTGCTCGCTGCAATTATCACAGGCCTATATGATCGAGACTTTCCGCAAGCCATTCATACTGGGAGTAGGATTAGCCTAGACTTTAGCGAATCAAATATTTCCATTACTAAGGCATTTGACACGTTGGAGAAATTAGATGCACGCTGGGGTCTGGGACTAGTCAAGGTTGCACCGGATCTTGAGGGGGATGGCGATGCTCAGATTTTCGTGGCACTTAATAATGAGGGCTTCCCCAAGGAATTTACTTGGTTTGGCGGCGAAGGTACAGGTAAGATCGTTGGGAAGGAGAGACTTGCCACTTCTTACCCTGATGGTTTATATTTAGTGACCGGAAAGGAAACCCACTTGAATGAGTTGGTGAACTCGTTAAAGCAATCAGGTGTTAAGGTGAGTCGTACGGATGCGTCAATTTTTCGCAGTCTAGAATTTGTGGTGCGGGAAAGGGGATTTGCTGCTGCTGTTGTTGCAGCTTTTGCGCTAATCGCCGCACTGGCGTTGTTTTGGTTGTCGTTGAGAGCACGCGGGCGAGCGCTCCGTGTTTTAGGTGGATGTCCAACCGTACAAATCCAAATGCAGGATCTATCAGGGTTCGGTGGTGCACTACTGCTTGCGGCGTTAGTCGTGGTGGTGGTTTCAGCAGGCTATGTAGGTATATTTCATGGCTGGATGTACGTAGGTGCCTTTCTCAAAGCTTTAGTAAGTCTACAAGTTGCAATCATCGGTGTATCCCTATTCGTAGCGTTTGTTATGTCGGCTTCTGCCTGGCCGAGCGCCACCATGCTTGCCACCAGACAACCAGCAGTAAAGAGCCTGCGTGTAGCGGCAATTGTGATTCAAGTATTAACTTTTCTACTGGTGGTTGCTGCGGCCGGACCCGCATGGTCTACATACAAACACTCTTCAGCTATGGCAGCTGAAATGGCACAGTGGAAGCAATTGGCAGACCAAGTCGCCATTGTATTTGCAACAGATGTTGATGAAATGGACAGCTTGGAACCCCAAATTGGCAAATTAGTAAAAGAAGCTGAATCGCGTGATAAGGTTGCTCTATCTTATACTTTTACCAAAGAAATGGGATTACCGGCTGATTCTGGAAAGTATTCAGCAGTCTCATTCGTGAACCAGCGTTGGCTCGACCTAGTGACTAAGGGTGCACCACAGTCAGCTGTTAAACCGGTACCTTATCGCAGTATTCCAAAGGGACTCATTCAAATGGTTCGTGAAGAGACTAAACTTCTATCAAGGCATGGTTTTTCTAGGGAATCATTCGGACAGCTTCAGTTTATGCAACCAGTAAAAGGGTTTCAGTTACCAGTGGCCCAAGGAGGTGGGGGCCAAAGTCTTCACTTTGCTGACGATGTCCTGGTCGTTGTTGTGCCATCGATTTATGATGCATTTAACGATTCTACACTAACCTCCATGGCTTCAACTAGTAACATTGTGTTTACCGGTGTGGCTGCTACACAGCAATTGTTAAAAAATCACGGCCTTGATGTGCGCGCGTTACGCGAACACGGCATTCATGGTGAACTTCATATTGCTTACATTGCTGAAGATGGGATTCTTCAAGCGCAGTTTGCAGCGAATGTTGTAAGGTTGCAGAGCTTTGCGCTGATTGCCTTGGTGGTTGCTTTCACTGTCGCAACAGTGATCAGTGCGTTGATTACCGCGATATTACGGGCGAAACATGACTTCCCGCTTCGGTTGGCGGGTCAATCTTGGGCACGGATTTTATGGAATCGTGTGGTCAAGGAATTGCTAATTGGTACCGGCCTTGCGGGCATTGTTGTCATGCTACAAAGGCCAGATGCGATGGAAGCCGTACTTGTGATAGCAGTATATGGATTGCTTGTCGTACCGTTAAGTCATCTTTTTGCTACGCGCTATTGTTTCAATGGTGTTATCAGACGTCGAATTTGATGGCAGTCTCAGACAATTTTATATGAAAAATGTTTAAATGGTCATTTTATTTAATGTGCAATCTGAACTGTTTTCTGTTATATAAACGAAGTTGGTTTCCAACTTTTCATTCTATGAAATATTTTTTGGATTGAGATTTTTGTGGGACTTCTTTCTTTTTAGGGAAATCCCTGGATTATTCTTTTTACTACTATTGTTTCTAGGGTAATAACCATTGTAGAACATAAGGAATAATAAAAGACATTTGAAATTAAAACAAAAATAAGGTACATGCCTGAGGCCAGCAGATAGAGTAAAAAAATGAGGATTATTTCGCTGATTCATATAAAAATCCATGGATAGAGCGGATTCGCACAGAATTCCGCTTTTTTGTATTAGCCATCAATGTTTGGGTAGCATCTGTCCACTTTTTTTCGGTGATACCACACAAATTTTTCGGTAATACCACACAAAGATTTCGGTGACAATGGCTCTAGGGCCTATTAAAATATGAGTATCAGATACGTTGATTAGTGTATCTTTCTAAAGTTCTTAATGTCCTTAATAACTGATAAAAAATACCCTTGATTTTCTTATGAGTTGAGGAAAAAAGATTGAAGAATTCAATTATTAACAATATTAAACAATTAATGGAGAGATAAACAAATGAAAAAAGGAATAACATCATCAAATACTTATTGGATTTTTATTTCTTTATTTTTTATAGTAATATTTAATGCTTTTTTTCAATACTGTATTCATCAAAAAGCGCTAAATTTGTTTTGGTCTCAGGTTGATAAAGAAAATCATCTTGGCTCTTCAATTAATGTAATATTTTATGTTGTTCAAAGTTTTACGGTGCTTACGTCAATAGTTGGCATATTAATAGGAGCTTTAGTGGTTGCTTTTTTTGGATTCCTGTTTGGAATTAAAAAAAAGAAAAAAGATTATTTATTAGTTTATTCCCTAACTTCATTATTTCTTTCATTTAAACTTGTCATAGCAGGCATAGTAAATCTGTTTCATGCAAATGCAAGCAAAATCTATATTGTTGGAAAGCAGAGTTTCCTTACGCAAATAGCGGATCCTTTTTTATGGTTAAGTACTGTTTTATTTTTCCTTTTAGGAGTTAATATTTTATCAAGCAACAGAAAAAAAGTATTTTATTTAACACTCATTTATTTGCTGATTAAATTTGTGAATATCGGTCTCTCTTATTTTTTAAATTATATAGTTTAATAATGGGGGGGCTATTAAACTATATATATAAAAATTAAGATTGGAGTGAAATGTATGGTAAATAGCTTAACTAACAAAAAAAGGGTATTTCTGTTTGTGGTAATTGGGCTGGTACTCGCCACTCTGTCATCGGTTGCGTATATCAGCACACTACAAATCACTATTCATCAAACTGCAGTTTTGCCTGGCAATGCTTACTTAGCAAGCACCCTTGGCATTTCCACCGCCGCAGCAAAGAAGGCTATCGATATTATCGATACTGCTTCAACGATTGCATCAATTATTTCTTTAATTGGTGTTGTAACAGGCGCTGGAGCTATCTCTTACGCTGTTGTCGCTACTGCTAAAGCGATGATCAAAAAATACGGTAAAAAGTACGCGGCTGCTTGGTAATTAGCATTACCTGCCCCCCTTTTTTAGTTTGAAGAAAGAGTTGACGAGTTTATGAAAAATAATAATTATAGTATACTGTATTATATTGTGAAATTTAATATACTCTCAAAGACAAGAAAAAAATTAGACGATTGGAATCTGAATCATATTGGGGTTAAAAAGGCCTTTTATGCTTTATTATCCTTTATCTTTCTCACTTCATTACTAGTGTTTATTTTGTCGTTTTATATTAGTAAGAAATACATGCTCCCAAATACATATTTACAGTTACTGTTGGTATTCATTTTCATTGAACAAATCGCTTCGTCCCTAAGTTTTTTCAAAAACAATAGAGACTATTTTTTAAAAGATGAAAGAAAGTTAATCCATCAAAATAGAAGGATTAGGATTGTTCAGTTGAAATCTGTTTTAGTATATAAAACTATTGAAAAAGCAATGCTAACAAGTATTTTAATATTAATACCCGTTTTATTAGCTTTAAACCTAACCCAAAACTCAATTATCGGTATATTTGATTTGCTTCTCATAGTACTTATGTATTTCTTTGTTAACTTTTTCTTGTCGTTGTTATTCTCTTACATTCCATATATTTTATCAATTTTATGGTCAAGAGCATTAAAATCATCCATTATAAAAATAATTGCATTAATTATCAACCTATTGGTACCTGTGATTATTGGCTTCTTCGGATTTTATTTGCTGAATAAATTTAATATTGTACAGTCCCTGTATGAATTATCCCATACTAAAATATTTTATTATTTTAAAGTGGCAAACCCTTATCAAGTAATTTGTAAAAATAACATTTCCACCGACTTAATCATTGTTTCAATTTTGGCGGTTTCATGTGTGCTTGTATATATAATATGGAGCAAAACTTTAGAGAGATTCGACTTAATAGAGTACACGAAATTAAATAATCGAGTTTACTCAAACACAATACCGCTAGCAAATAAAAAGAAAATATTTTATTGTATCTTACATAAAGATAGAGCTTTTCTATTAAGAATCGATGGTTTCTTTTTTAGAAATCTTGGCAACATGCTATTTTTGGTTATGTTTTTTCTTGGATTTGGTTTCCCTTTTATCTTAAGATACTTTAGTGGCTATCCTGTTCAAGCATCGATTATTTCCGCTTTTTTAATTTCTTCATTGTTCTATCAGCTTGTTGGAGATGCAATAAAAATGATTCTTTCCGTTGAATTAGATTTAAAAAATTACCATATTTTTTATTCTAATGTATTTAATTTATGGGAATTAGCAAAACCAAAATTAAGAAATTATAATCTTATTGTTTGGTTTCTAACGATTTTTCTAACTTTTATTTCTTTTTTCTGGCAACCTTATTTCATTCTGATTCATTTTGTATTTTTTATTATATTTTTGTGTAACGGTTATTTATATAGCCTTATTCAAACAAGTAGTGTTTTACTGTATCCCAAAAAGAATTGGGAGCATTTCTATGAAATCGGGGAATCAAGTAAAGCAAAAACATTTCAACATATCTACGAAGGATGTATCTTTGTCATTATATTACAAATGATAAGTCTCGTCAGTTTCCTGTTAATGAAATTCAGTACTTTTTCTTCAATTATACTTTTAAGCCTTGGGACAGTTATGATTGTTTTTACTTTACTTAATTATTTATTCTCTATGTTATATCTAAAAAAGATTAACATGAATGAGAGGTACATTTTGAATGATAGAGATTAAAAATATTAAAAAACGATTCGATAAAAAAATTGTTCTGAGGGGGCTTTCTCTGGAAATTAAAGACGGCGATTTTTTTGGAATATTAGGGACAAACGGTGTAGGGAAAACAACTTTGTTAAAAATTATTGCAGGGATGATGGTTCCTGATAGTGGGGAAGTCACCATAAATGGAGAAAAACAAGACATTAAAAATTATGCATTGCAAAATCTTATAGGATTTGTACCGGATCACGCTATTTTATACGAATATCTTACGGGAGAAGAGTATCTGTATTTTGTTGGCGGAATGTTTAATGTGCCAAAAAAGAAAATTGTCGAATTTGCCGCGAATATCCTTAATGATTTTGAATTGTATAATGAGAAAGATCAATTAATAAAAACGTATTCTCATGGAATGAAGCAAAAGATTTCGATAGCGGCTGCTCTAATACATGAGCCTCAAATTTTAATATTAGATGAACCGCTTACGGGAATAGATTTAAAATCAAGTAAGGTTATAAGGAAATTTCTAAAAGATTACACGGATAAAGGAAAAACAGTGCTCATAACAACTCACTTATTAGAATTAGCTCATTCTGTTTGCAACCAAATAGCAATCATCCATGAAGGCAAACTTGCCAGAAAAATAACCGTGCAAGATTATAGCTTGGATAAATTAGAGGAGGAAGTAGAAAACATATATGTATAAAGTTCCCTCTATTCTAAGAAACAATTGGATTTTGTTGACGATTACAACAGCAATCTATGTTTCGGGTTTTGTATACGGTATCACATCCGCTGATCCAGTTAATAAAAGCGGAAGTTTAAATACAACATCCAGTCTGATACATCTAATTGACAATAATTTATTAGCGTGCGGTCTGATTATTTCCGGTTTTTTTACGTTTGGTTTAACTACAATTTTATATTTATTTACAAATGGATTAATCCTTGGCGAATCCATTATGAATAATCTGGACTTTGGTGTATTAAAAATTGTTTTATTGATTTTACCACATGGAATATTCGAAATTCCTGCTTTAATTGTAAGTGGAGTAATTGGTTTTAAAGGTATTGCTCTAATTCCTCAATTGTTCCACAAGAAAAATATCAGCAACTTTATCAAAGATTATTTTACAAATATACTGCTATTACTAATTGTGGTAATGCTATTTGTTATGATCAGCGGTTTAATAGAAACCTATTTGACACCATTATTCAAATAGAAAGGATAGGAAAATGAAAAAAATAGGTGAAATCTTATATTTGATTGGAATTCCGCTTGTTTTAGCTTTCGGATTGATTATATCCCATTATTATCCATTTTTATTGCCAGTAAGTACTTTCGGGTTATTTGGTTTATATATGTTTTTGTTTAGCCCATTTAAAAAGATTTTTGCACGAATACTATTTATCACAGTATTTATTGTAAACTTAATCGGCAGTGTTCTTTTATATTTTGCCTGAAAGGAGATGGGATAGTTGGTTAACAAGTATGCAATTTTTATAGTTGCACTTATATTTTTTATTCTAGCAGTTACAGTCAAGCCGGTTTTTGAACTTATAGGTTGGAATCTTCCGGATAGAACATTAAATATGGTGGCAGTTATTTTTGGCCTCCTCGCACTTTGCATATCGTTAATAACAGCCGTCATTGCCGTTATCGATTTTAAAAAGTAGATTTCCATAGTTGCGTTTTAAGCCACATTTATTAACAAGAAATAAAAACATATTTATGAACGAGGTTTTATCATGAATGAAGAGACAGCTAACGGGAAGAAAAATCTCATTATTGCTTTGATTATTATTGCCGCCCTTTTTGGAGTGCTGTGCTTGGTAATTGTTTTAAGGACGCATGCAAGTTTAAAAAGCGAACCCCATTACCAGCAATATGTGGTCAAATATACTCCGGCGTTAGTTGAAACAGGGAAGGTTTCAGCAAAGCAGACACAGAATTTGCAAATACCGGATGGTACAGTACAAAAAGTAAATGTACGGAACGGTGATGAAGTGAAAAAAGGGGATGTTCTCTTAACAACCCATAATAACGAAATCATAGAGAAGATTACTGACGTGAAACAGAGTATTTTAAAAATGCAGCGCGACTTAGCGGTTCAAAAACAAAACATTGCTTATCTTAAAAAGAAATTATCAGCAGTACACCAAGAAGAGAATAAAGAGGAGCTGAATCTTGAAATTGCAAGAGATCAGAATACCTATCGAGATACAGAAGCTGGTTTGCAAAATCAACAGGATCAATTAAATCAGCTGGAGAATAGAGTGGAGGGCAGGTTAAAAGCACCGTTTGATGGTGTGGTGAGTATTTCCACTAATAATAGCGGCCAATCGCAATACAGCATCAGCTCGGATGCTTTAGAGGTCCAGTCGAGTGTTTCCGAATATGACTATGACAAGTTGCGTGTAGGGAGTAAAGTGGTTATTAAGGCCTTGGCAAACGGGAAGAGGCAGACCACAACCATTCAGTTTATTTCCAAAATACCCTCAAAAACCGCTACTAAGAAAGGCTTTTCAATGTATGACTTCACGGTCGATGTGGATCGCCGCTTTATGGCAGGCCAAAGCGTGCAAATCACAATACCACAAAAGCAAATAAAGCTTCCGAGCAAAGCCATTATCAAAAAGAATGGTCAAACGGCCGTTTATTTAGTCGTAAATGGAAAAGCACGTTTTCGCACTGTGGCGGTAGAGAAACAGAACGGTTTCTACACCCTCAAAAGCGGATTGCACCCCGGCGATCGTATTGTGGCTGATCCGGACAAACGACTAAAAGATGGAGCGAAGGTGAACTGATTGATTCGATTAGAACGGCTCAACAAGTATTATCAACAAGGAGATGAAAAAATTCATGTGCTGAAGGATATTTCTTTGGAAATTAATCAAGGAGAGTTCGTGGCAATTATGGGGCCGTCGGGTTCGGGCAAATCAACGCTCATTAATATCATTGGCTTTCTTGATAATCAATTTGAGGGTGAATACTTGTTTAAGAGGAATTCGGTAATTGGCAAGTCATCAAAAGACTATGCAAAGTTGCGAAATCAAAACGTGGGCTTCGTTTTCCAAAATTTTAAACTGATTGCGAATTTAACGGTTGCTGAGAATGTTGGTTTACCGCTGCTTTATGCCGGATACCGCCGAAAGGACATCGGCGAACGAGTGAATAATGTATTACAAAGTGTGCATTTAAAAGGAATTGCTAAAAAGTTGCCGTCCCAGCTGTCGGGCGGCCAGCAACAGCGTGTTGCCATTGCCCGCGCCCTTATATCCAAGCCGAGTTTCTTACTGGCCGATGAGCCCACTGGCGCACTTGACAGGCATACTTCGCAAGAGATTTTAAAACTGTTCCTTGACTTAAATCAAAAATTACGATCCACCATTATTATGGTTACGCACGATTACCAAGTTGCCAGCCAGAGCCAACGTATGATTCAAATTATGGATGGCCGGATTGAAAGCGATAGGAGCGTCAGCAAATGAGGGCAGCCGAACTGTTTTTTACTGCAATACGTTCGCTTTTGGCGAATCGAAGGCGAAGTATTTTAACAATGTTGGGCATCGTTATCGGCATTGCCTCGGTGATTACGATTATTTCCTTAGGTAAAGGCGTTGAGAAAGCAACTCTTAAAAATTTACAGGCGTCCAATTCGGGCAAGCAGTCAACTGTCGTGGAATATTATGCTGACGATTTGAACGCGGCCGAATCTGGTTTTAATGAGTCGGATCTATCGTTATTAAATTCCGCCGGGGCAAGCTTCGGACTGGCAGAGGCTCATATTATTAACGATGACAATGGGACAGTCGATGTCCAGGCTTCGCTAAATGGTAGCGAACAAAACGTAACAGTAAAGCTTCTTAAACGTTCTTCTTCGGAACAAGAGATTTCTGCTGGCCATAATATCTCTCAAAATAATATCACATTCGCTGATCCTGTTGCTTTAATTTCAAAAAAATTGGCGGCTTCTATTTATATTCAACCCAATCGTGCCTTAGATACGGCTGTCATCGTGAATGGGATTAGCTACCATGTTATCGGAGTCTTTGAAAATGCCGATGATTTTCATGATATAATGATTCCCAAAAAGGTTTATAAGAAAAGTAATATCAGCAACGTGGGAAATAAATTAAAACTGGTCTTCAATCGCGGGGAAAACGTCAGTAAACAAACAAAAAAAATCGTCAGCCTGCTCAACAAGCAGGGCAGCCATCATTTGCAGGGGAGCTATGAGCATATAGAAATGGGGCAAATCTTGAAAGGCATTGGATCAGTCATTAACAGTTTAACCTACTTCATTAGCGCAATTGCCGGGATTTCGCTGTTTATTGCTGGGATTGGGGTAATGAACATGATGTATATTTCTGTCTCTGAACGTACCCGGGAAATTGGCATTCGTCTCGCTATCGGCTCAACCCCAAAGAATATCTTATTCCAGTTCCTTTTGGAAGCGGTGTTGTTGACGGGAATAGGCGGCTTGATTGGTTTTGGGATAGGTGGTGGACTCGCGTGGCTCATTTCGCTCTTCTTACCTTTCCGTGCCGTGATCGGTGTAGGAAGCTTTTTACTCGCTTTTTGCGTCTCTACCTTTGTCGGCATTCTATTTGGCATATTGCCGGCTAAAAATGCAGCCAATAAGAACTTGATCGATATTTTGCGTTAGGATGTTGATTGGAAGAATACAGTGGTCTAAACAATGATGAATGTGCAAAGTAAAATGTCCTAACCGGACCCCTTCTTCGAACGAAGTGGCCATGCGTGCCCTTTCGCGTATTTTTTCCCGGGTAGGCCAAGTCACTTTTTCACAAGGAAGACAAGGTTTGTCCGCCAAATGTTACTTGGAAAAATGGGCTGAAAAAAATAAAAAAATTTTTGAAATGAAGGTTGACAATTCTTATTTTCAGCATTAAGATAATAATCAATCAATGAAACATTTTTCAGGCGATGAAGAAGAAGAGTAACCTGTGTGGATTCCGAAGAGAGCCGGTGGGTGGTGCGAACCGGTGATGACGTGCAGGCGAATGGGCTTCCGAGCTTCCAAACCGAAACGATTCCGGAGTAGGCTTTGGCGAATGCCTTATCGTTACAAAAGGCAGGTATTACGGTTTTTCCCTGATACCGTCAAAGCCGGGCTGATTAAGCCAATAAAGGTGGCACCGCGGGTTCCCCGTCCTTTACATGGATTGGGAACCCTTTTTGCGTTCCGTTAAAAAAATTCCATAAAAGAAAATCGTTGAGTAAGAAGAGTATGCAAATGGCAAGCGTTCCAGAGAGCCGGCGTGGGTGGGAGTCCGGCACGAACTGCCTTTGCAGAATGGGCTTATGAGAGGTTTCCTGAACTGTGTAGTAGGGAAACACGGCTTCCCCCGTTACAGGGATAGGGTATAAAGAGTGGCTTGCTCCGTACCTGAATGAGCGGAAAGGTTTTAAATCCTTTCAAAAGAGGTGGCACCGCGTTGGAAAACGTCCTCTGTCCTGCAGCATCTAGCTGCGGGCAGAGGACGTTTTTTATTTAGCCGGGAGCCGGGATCTGTAATCGGAACCCGCCTGTTAAGTGAAGGATATTCACCCGGTTCAGCCAGGTGGCAGTCGGAGCGCGAAAAACCATCTAGTTGTGACCATTAATAAAAAAGGAGAGCGGACGGATGCAATACAAAATGGTTAAGCTAAACGGCGATGTTTTAACACCTATCATGATTTTTAAGAGACTGAAAGGAAAATGCAAGTTTTTGTTCGAAAGTTCGCTGCCAAATGACAGCAACGGCCGGTTTTCTTTTATCGGGGCTGATCCGGTAAAAGCGTTCATCGGGCGGGATGATGAACTGGAAGTGATTGACCGGATGACAGGACGGCGAGAAATAAAAAAAGGAAAGCCGCTCGATATTGTCAAAGACCTGTTGCCGCGTCTTGGCATTCAGCTTCCCTTTCCGTTTTACGGCGGGGCGGTCGGCTATATCGGCTATGACGCCATCCGCCAGTATGAAGAGATCGGCCGTGTGCCGGAAGATGAAACAGGAATCCCCGATCTGCATTTGATGCTGTACCAAAACATAGCTGTTTACGACCATAAAAGCCAGACCGTCTACCTTGTTTCAACCGGGGAAGACGGAGAAGCAATAGAAAAAAATCTTGCGGCAATGGAAAAAGCGATTCGCCAGCAGACGAGCGCAGAACCATTTGTTGACTATGGCCCGGTTGATTTTGTCCCGGCCATTCAAAAGCAGGCATTTATGAAGATGGTCGAAACCGCAAAACAGCATATCGAAAACGGGGACATTTTCCAGGTTGTCCTCTCACAGCGCATGAAAGGGACGCTCTCGCACGACCCGTTCTATTTTTACCGGAAGTTAAGGAAAGCGAACCCGTCCCCGTACATGTTTTATCTCGACTTCGGCGGCTATGTCATCCTCGGGGCATCGCCGGAAAGCCTGATCAAAACGAAGGGGCGTGTGGTATATACGAACCCGATTGCGGGAACGCGCCCGCGCGCCAAAGTCCCGGAAGAAGATGAGCGACTTGAAAACGAGCTTTTACACGATGAAAAAGAACTTGCCGAACATAAAATGCTCGTTGATCTGAGCCGGAACGACCTCGGCCGGGTGTGCGAGCCCGGCAGCATCCGGGTGCAAAAATATATGGAAGTCGAGCGGTTCCAGCATGTGATGCACATCGTTTCGGAAGTACGGGGAAAATTGCGGGACGGTTTTAGCGGAATTGATGCGCTCATCTCCTGTCTCCCGGCCGGCACGGTATCAGGCGCGCCGAAAATCCGCGCGATGCAGATCATCAACAGCCTGGAAACCCTGAAGCGCGGCATGTACGCGGGAGCGGTTGGCTATATCAACCTGAACGGCGACATCGATTTTGCGCTCGCCATCCGCTCGCTCCTGATTAAAGACAACACCGCTTATTTGCAGTCGGGCGCAGGCATTGTCTACGATTCCGATCCGGAAAAAGAGTATGAAGAAACGCTCAACAAGGCGAGATCGATTCTGGAGGTACAGACACATGATTTTATTGCTCGATAACTATGACTCTTTTACTTACAACTTGTATCAGTATTTTTGCGAACTTGGGGAGGAAGTAAAGGTGTTCCGCAATGACCGGATCACCGTGGATGAAATCAGAAGGCTCAAGCCGGAAGCGATTGTCCTCTCGCCGGGGCCCGGGGTGCCGGAAAATGCCGGCATTTCCATTGAAGTCGTTAAAACATTTTACCGGCAAATCCCGCTGCTCGGCGTCTGCCTCGGCCATCAGGCAATCGCCGCGGCATTCGGGGGAGGGATCACAAAAGCAAAAGAAATCAAGCATGGCAAAACTTCGCTTGTGCGCCATGATGGGAAAGGAATTTTCAGCGGCCTGCCGGATCCGGTCGAAGTGATGCGCTACCACTCGCTTGTCATGGACCGGACAAAGATCCCGGAAGTCCTGGAAGTGGTTGCTGAATCCCTTGATGACGGCGAAATCATGGCCATTCAACATCAATCCGCCCCATGCTTCGGCGTCCAGTTTCATCCCGAGTCGATCGGGACGGAAACCGGCAAACAGATGCTTGAAAATTTTTTACGCGAAATCAGAAAGGATGAGAAAGTTGAAACCGTATCTTGAAAAAATTTTGGCACAAGAAGGGCTGACGTTTGAAGAAATGCGGGAAGCATCCCGCGCACTGTTTTCAGATGAAGTGACAGAAGGGGAGATGGGCGCATTTTTGGCCGTCTTGAAATGCAAAGGCGAAACGGCGGAAGAAATTACCGGGCTGGTCGAAGTGATCCGTGAAAAAGCCGTGCCGGTTCCGTGCAGCGTTCCCGGGCTTATGGACAACTGCGGGACGGGCGGGGACGGCAGCCACAGTTTTAACATCAGCTCGACCTCCGCATTTGTGCTGGCGGCAAGCGGCGTGAAGGTCGCCAAACATGGCAACCGCAGTGTCTCAAGCCAGACCGGAAGCGCCGATGTCCTTGAAAAACTCGGGATTTCCTTGTCTTTCCCGGCGGAAGAAATTGAAGGCTTGCTGAGAGAAATCGGCATCGTCTTCCTGTTTGCCCCGAATGTCCATCCGGCCCTCGGAAAAATGATGAAAATCCGGAAAAATTTGCGGATCCCGACGATTTTTAACCTGATCGGCCCGCTCACAAACCCGATGAACCTGGAAACACAACTGCTCGGGCTTTACCGGCGCGATATGCTCAGGACGATGGCAGAGGTACTCGGCCGCCTTGGCAGAAAACGCGCGCTCGTTGTCAATGGCGCCGGCTATCTTGATGAAGCATCTTTATCGGGGGAAAACCATTTTGCGCTGCTCGACGGCGGGAAAATTACCACGTTTACGCTGACGCCGGAAGAAGTCGGTTTGCCGTATTACCCGCTTGAAGCGATCCGCGGCGGCGATGCGCAAAAAAACAGCGATATTTTGCTGTCAGTATTAAAGGGGGAAAAAGGTGCTTATCGTGATACGGTGCTCTTCAATGCCGGGCTTGCGCTCTTTGCTGCAGGGCGGGCAGAGACGGTAAAAGAAGGGATCCAGATTGCGGAGCAGGCAATCGAATCGGGCGCGGCACTTGAAAAACTGCATGCGCTCATTGAAGCGAGCCGGAAACTCACGCAGGAGGCGATTTAAATGGCATTTTTAGAAAAGATTTTAGCCGAAAAAGAAAAAGAAGTGGCCCGTATCAAAGCTGCAGGAAAGGCTTTTGCCCCAAACGCGCGCAAAGCCCCTTCTCTTTATGAAACATTTATGCACGCCGAAAAAACAAGCATCATTGCTGAAATCAAACGGGCCTCCCCATCAAAAGGGGATATCCGAACGGGCGTGGATCCCATCCGGCAGGCGCTTGCCTACGAAAAAGCAGGCGCCGGCGCCATTTCCGTTTTAACGGACGAAATCTTTTTTAAAGGATCGGTGGAAGATTTGAAAGCCGTAAGCGATGCAGTCCGGCTTCCGGTTCTCTGTAAAGATTTTATCATCGACGAAATCCAGATCGACCGGGCAAAAGCATATGGTGCAAGCGTAATTCTCCTGATCGCAGCGGCTCTTTCCCCCGAAAGGCTCCGTCAGCTGTACGATTATGCCCGGGGCGCCGGCCTTGAAGTGCTGCTTGAAGTGCACAATGAAGCGGAACTGGAAACCGCTGTGGAAACAGGGGCCCGGATTATCGGCATCAACAACCGCAATTTAAAGACGTTTGACGTTGATCTCGGCGTTGCCAAAAAGCTCGCGCCAAAAATCTCAAATCCGGATGTGCTTGTGATTAGTGAAAGCGGCATCCGCACCCGGAAAGATGTCGTTCGCGCTGAACATGCCGGGGCAAAAGGGATTTTAGTCGGGGAAACGCTGATGCGTGCAAACGACCCGGAAACGGCAATAAAAAGACTGACCGGTCTCCCGGAGAAACGGAAAGTCAAGGTTTGCGGCATTCGCACGCTTGAAGCGGCCCGAGCGGCTGTCTCTGCAGGGGCGGACATGATCGGCTTTGTATTTGCCGAAAGCAAACGGAAGATTACACCGGAAAAAGCAGTACAGATTGCAGAAGCGTTGCCGGATCATGTCGAAAAAGTGGGCGTATTCGTCAATGAATCGCCTGAAAAAATGGCGGAAATTGCAGAGCGGGCCGGGCTCGATTACCTGCAGCTGCACGGTGATGAAACAGCAGAAGACGTCGCGCAAATCCCTTATCCGGTAATCAAGGCTTTCCCGGTAAGGACAGATGCTGATCTCGAAGCGATACACGATTACCGGTGCGATCTGGTGCTTTTGGACAGCGCCGGCGGAAAATATCGCGGCGGTAACGGAAAGGCGTTTGACTGGGAATTGGCAAAGGCGCTATCGGATGAGCGGGCGGTGGTGCTTGCCGGCGGGCTCACACCGGAAAATGTCGAAGCCGCGATTCTTTCCGCCCGGCCGCATATCGTCGACGTTTCAAGCGGGGTGGAGACAAACGGGGAAAAAGACCCGGATAAAATCAAAACCTTTGTGCAAGCAGCAAGAAAAGTATTTCAAAAATTAGAGGAGCGTGACGATAATGCAAACATACAAACTGCCTGATACAAACGGCCGTTTCGGGACTTTCGGGGGGAGATTCGTCCCGGAAACCTTGATGCCAGCTGTTAAAGAACTCGAGCAAGCTTATCGTGAAGCCATGAACGATCCGGCTTTTCATGCGGAATTGGAGAAACTGCTGAAGCAATATGTCGGTCGTGAAACCCCGCTTTATTTTGCAGAAAACTTAACAAAGCTTGGCGGCGGCCCGAAAATTTTCCTGAAACGCGAAGATTTGAATCATACGGGGGCACATAAAATCAACAACACAGTCGGCCAGGCGCTGCTTACGCTTAGAATGAGAAAAAAGAAAGTCGTTGCCGAAACGGGCGCCGGCCAGCACGGAGTGGCAACAGCAACTGTGTGCGCGCTGCTCGGCCTTGAATGCATAATTTTTATGGGGGAAGAAGATATCCGCCGGCAAAAGCTCAATGTATTCAGAATGGAATTGCTCGGTGCAAAGGTCAAAAGTGTGGCGCAGGGCAGCGGCACATTGAAGGATGCGGTCAACGAGGCACTCCGCTACTGGGTTGCCCATGTGGAAGACACGCACTACATTATGGGTTCAGCAGTCGGCCCGCATCCGTTTCCGCAAATTGTCCGCGATTTCCAAAGTGTGATTGGGAAAGAAACGAAAAAACAGATTGTAGAACAGACAGGCAAACTTCCCGATGCAGTTGTCGCCTGTGTCGGCGGCGGCAGCAATTCGATCGGCATGTTTTATCCGTTTGTGGAAGATAAGTCCGTAAAATTGTTCGGCGTGGAAGCGGGCGGCGCCGGCCTTGGAACAGGAAAGCACGCGGCGTCTTTAAGCGACGGCAAACTCGGCGTGCTTCACGGCATGAAAACATATCTGCTGCAAAATGACGACGGGCAAATCCAGGAAGCTTATTCGGTATCGGCCGGGCTTGATTATCCGGGAGTCGGGCCGGAACACAGCTATTTAAAAGAAACGGGCCGGGTTACGTATACGTCCGTGAATGACGATGAAGCATTGGATGCATTCCGGTTGCTTTCAAGGACAGAAGGCATTATCCCGGCCCTGGAAAGCGCACATGCTATCAGTTTTGCACTGAAACTGGCAAAAACAATGGGGAAAGACGAAACAATCGCCGTTTGCCTGTCGGGGCGCGGGGACAAAGATGTAGAAGCAGTCAGCCACTTGCTTGGAGGGGAAAACAATGGGTGAAATTCCGGCCCTGGAAAGCACACATGGCAACAGTTTTGCGCTGCAATCGGCAAAAACGATTGCTGCTAGCCTCTTGGAGCGCAGGGACAAAGATGAAGGAGCGGTCAGCCGCTTGTTTGGAGGGGAAAACAATGGGTAAACAAAAATTGGAAGCACAGTTTGAAACGGTTCTTGCACGCGGTGATCAAGCGTTTGTCCCTTATATTATGGCAGGGGACGGCGGAATGGAAGAGACGGAGAAAAGGCTTGCGTTTTTAGAAGCTTGCGGGGCAACGGCAATTGAACTTGGCATTCCGTTTTCCGACCCGGTCGCAGACGGCCCGGTCATCCAGGCGGCAGGACTCCGCGCTTTTAAGGCAGGTACGACAATGAAAAAAGTGCTGGACCATTTAAAAGCCCATCCAAGGCAAGTTCCGATTATTCTCATGACGTATTTCAACCCGGTTTTTGCCTACGGGCTGGAAAAATTTGCAGCAGACTGCGCGAATGCCGGTGTTGACGGACTGATTATTCCAGATTTGCCCATCGAGGAAGAAGAGGAAATTGCCGGAGAACTGGCAAAATGCGGCCTGGCGCTCATCCGGCTGGCTGCCATTACAAGCCCGAAAGACCGGCTTGAGGAAATCGCCTCCCGTTCAGATGGGTTTCTGTATGCTGTCACGGTCACCGGTACAACCGGCACCCGTACAAATTTTCACGACAATATCGAGGATTACCTGGATTTCTTATCAAGCATCAGCCGGGTGCCTGTTCTTGCCGGCTTTGGCGTTTCCAGCCCGGAGCAGGTCCGCCGTTTAACCCGTTACTGCAGCGGCGTGGTGGCCGGGAGCAAAATCATCGAGCTCTTCCAGCACGGGGAAACGGAAAAAATCCGCGCGCTTGTGGAAAGCGCAAAGCAACAAGCAGCACCAAACCAGCTGTAAAAATGCCTGTACGCACGCGCCGAAACGGTTTACGCACACGGTCGTCCGTGCTCCAGTTGAGTTTCCACAGGGTTATACACATCTTGAACTGGTAAAGAAAAGGGATTTTTCTGGTTATCCACAATATCCACATTTTATACACAAAAAATGTGCACAAATTTATGCACATCAAATCATATTGGGAATAAAGGTATTGAAAGGTTTATGCACATCATCCACAAAAAACGGGAGCCTCATGGAAAGGCCTCCCGTTTTATTTTACCGACTGTTTTTCGCTCTTTTTGCCGCAGCGTCGGAACGGGCTTGTGCTTCCAAATCTTCCCCATCTGCGAGTTCCCTCGAATATTCAATGTCTTTCCCGTCTATTTTCATGTTCTTCGGTACTTGCGGCAATGTTGCTTTATTTTTATCGCGTGTTTTATGCTGATGTCCGCGGCTCATTTAAAAAACCCCTTTCAAGCAGTTTGCGGTTGCCCCCGCAAAACTACTTTTTACGTAAAAGGTTTTTCTTAAACAGGTAATTATTTGTGCCAAAAGTATGCAGATATTGCCATTCCCACTAGCGTAAGTTCTTCTTAAATAGGTATTTATTTGCGTCCGCTGTCCGTGTATCCTCCGGCCCGGTCGGCTTTTTTAAATTCACGCTGGTAAGTCACTTCCTGCATGCTTCTTAATGTGCTTTTCGTCTGAACTTTTTTATCTTTCGGCATTCGTAAAACCTCCTTTTTGGATTATTGTTCCCGGTCATACCGCTTTCTACACTTTCAATGGTAAAATAGACAAGGGAGGTATGCATGTGCCGGTCATTACAAAAATCTCAGTTCAAAAAAATAATAAAGAACGATACAATATTTTTCTTGACGGCCAGTACCGATTCAGTGTTGATGAAGAAGTGCTGGCACGGTACCAGCTTTTAAAGGGGAAAGAATTGGATGAGCTTGATATTGAAGCAATCCTTGCCGAAGATGATATCCGGAAAGGCGTCAACACCGCTATCCATTTTCTTTCCTACCGGATGCGGTCGGAAAAAGAAGTACGTGATGATTTGATAAAAAAGGAATTTGCGCCGGAAGTCATCCGGAGTGTCATATCAAAGCTTTATGAATTGCAGTATTTGGATGATGCGGAATTTGCCGCAAGTTTTGTACGAACACAAATGAATACAACACATAAAGGGCCTGTTGTCATTAGAAGGGAACTCCAGCAAAAAGGCATTGCACCAGAGCTTGTGAAAAAGGCGCTTGAAATTTTTGATGCGGATCAGCAAGTGGAACACGCCCTTGCCCTTGCGGAAAAACTGTCCAGGCAGCATGCCCGGTTGTCAGAGAAGCTTTTAAAGCAAAAAGTGGAGCAGGGGCTTGTCGTAAAAGGTTATCCACCTGAAGTGATTTCCGCTGCGATGGCGGCGCTTCATATTGAAAAGGATGAAGAAGCGGAGTGGGAAGCCCTTCTTCAGCACGCTGAAAAAGCAAAGCGCAAATACGGTAGACTTTCGGGATATGCATACAGGCAAAAAATGAAGCAGTTTTTATACCGGAAAGGGTTCCCGGTTGATTTAATAGACCGCTACTTGCGAGAAGAGGAGGATGGAGATGGAAAAAAGATACAGTGAAATGAGCGAGTATGAGTTAAAGCAGGAAATTGCACAATTGACGGAAAAAGCGCGCAAGGCCGAACAACTTGGTATTGTGAATGAGTTTGCCGTGCTTGAGCGGAAAATTGCGATGGCAAAGTCGTATTTGCTGGACCCGGCTTCTTTTCAAAAAGGGGAAATTTATGAAATTGAAGGAGACCCCGGCGTCTATTTTAAAATTGATTATATTGACGGCGTCTTTGCCTGGGGTTACCGGGTTAGCGGGGGCAAACCGATCGAAGCCCTCCCGATTTCGATGCTGAAACCGGTGGATTGAATGAAAGTTAGGACGGATTTGTCGCGGGTTGACATGTTTTTTATAGGGGTTCAAAAGGGGTGCACGTTGCCAGTCGGAATGTCTTTTATAGGGCTCAAAAGGACAAAAGTGGTGCACGATGCTGGTTGAAATGTCTTTTACAAAGGTGCAAAAGGACAAAAGGGGACACGTTGCCGGTTGAAATGTCTTTTACAAGGGTTCAAAAGGACAAAAGGGGGCATGTGGCCGGTTGAAATGTCTTTTATAGAGGTTCAAAAGGACAAAAGGGTGCACGAAGCTGGTTGAAATGTCTTTTAGAGGGGCGCAAAAGGACAAAAGGGGACACGTGGCCGGTCGAAATGTCTTTTACAATGGCGCAAAAGGACAAAAGGGGACACGTTGCCGGTTGAAATGTCTTTTACAAGGGTTCAAAAGGACAAAAGGGTGCACGATGCCGGTCGAAATGTCTTTTATAGGGGCACAAAAGGACAAAAGGGTGCACGAAGCTGGTTGAAATGTCTTTTAGAGGGGCGCAAAAGGACAAAAGGGGACACGTGGCCGGTCGAAATGTCTTTTACAATGGCGCAAAAGGACAAAAGGGGACACGTTGCCGGTTGAAATGTCTTTTACAAGGGTTCAAAAGGACAAAAGGGTGCACGATGCCGGTCGAAATGTCTTTTTTATAGGGGCACAAAAGGACAAAAGGGTGCACGATGCCGGTCGAAATGTCTTTTACAATGGCGCAAAAGGACAAAAGGGTGCATGTGGCCGGTTGAAATGTCTTTTACAGAGGTTCAAAAGGACAAAAGGGTGCACGTTGCCGGTTGAAATGTCTTTTACAAAGGCTCAAAAGGACAAAAGAGGGCACGTTGCCGGTTGAAATGTCTTTTAGAGGGGCGCAAAAGGACAAAAGGGTGCATGTGGCCGGTTGAAATGTCTTTTACAGAGGTTCAAAAGGACAAAAGGGTGCACGATGCCGGTCGAAATGTCTTTTATAGAGGTTTAAAAGGACAAAAGGGTGCACGATGCTGGTTGAAATGTCTTTTACAAAGGCGCAAAAAGACAAAAGCATGCCCGTCCCATGTTGAAATGTCTTTTACTGAGGTTCAAAAAGACAATGGATTCGCCTCCTTTTGTCTTTCATCCTGTTTATGAAAGACATTTCATTCCGCGGATCGTCTCCATTTGTCCTTCATCGTGTTTATGAAGGACATTTCAGCTTGGGGTGCGTCTCCTTTTGTCCTTCATCCCTGTTATGAAAGACATTTCATCCCGCGGATCGTCCCCTTTTGTCCTTCATCGTGTTTATGAAGGACATTTCAGCTTGGGGTGCGTCTCCTTTTGTCCTTCATCCCTGTTATGAAAGACATTTCATCCCGCGGATCGTCCCCTTTTGTCCTTCATCCTGTTTATGAAGGACATTTCAGCTTGCAGTTCGCCCCTTTTTGTCCTTCATCCCGTTTATGAAGGACATTTCATCCCGCGGTTCGTTCCCTTTTGTCCTTCATCCCAGTTATGAAGGACATTTCATCCCGCGGATCGCCTCCTTTTGTCTTTCATCCCGTTTATGAAGGACATTTCAGCTTGCAGTTCGCCCCTTTTTGTCCTTCATCCTGTTTATGAAAGACATTTCAGCTTGGGGTGCGTCTCCTTTTGTCCTTCATCCTGTTTATGAAAGACATTTCAGCTTGGGGTGCGTCTCCTTTTGTCCTTCATCCCCCTTATGAAAGACATTTCATCCCGCGGTCCGCCCCCTTTTGTCTTTCATCCTGGTGATGAAAGACATTTTGAAACGAAGCCTATCCTTTAATGTCCTTCACCTTTTCACTTTTTGCCTGTTCCCGGAAGGCTTTCCAAATTTTTTGATGGGGGACAGGAAATGCGAACGTTTCAATCTCATCAGGAGGCACGCATTTTAATTCATTCGTTTCCTGCACCTGATTTATAATTTTCCCGCGGTATACCCGGATATCCCAAATTAAATGGGTGAAAACATGGCGTATTTCCGTAAAATGTTCGGTTTCAAGCGCTGCTTCAATTTTAAAAACATCTCCAAGATAGTCCTTCAGCACCTGCCTGGCCGGCAAAACGGTGCTTTCTTCCACTTGTACAAATTCCCACATATTTGCAAGCAGCCCTTTATCCGGACGCTTATGGATCAAAATGCGCCCGTCTTCATCTTCCAAAACGGCTGCCTGAAGCCGGATCTGTTTCTGCTTTTTCCCTTTTGATTTCACAGGCAGCTCATCAATGGTTCCCTCTCTAAACGCCCGGCAATGCTCCCGGACCGGGCAAAGCAGGCATGACGGCGATTTTGGTGTGCAAACGAGCGCCCCGAGTTCCATTAAAGCCTGATTAAAAAAAGACGGATTCTCCCGGGAAATCAGCTTGCGGACGACTTCTTCAAAAACCTTTCTTGCAGAAGGCTTTGCAATGTCTTCCCATATGGATAAAATTCTTGCCAGCACCCGCATCACATTGCCGTCCACAGCCGGTTCCGGCAGGCCGTATGCAATGCTTAAAATCGCACCGGCCGTATATGGCCCTACGCCTTTTAGCTTCGATACCTCCTCCGGCGTGTCCGGAACCGTGCCGCCGTAATGTTCCTCCACTTCTTTTACAGCAGCGTGCAAATTCCGGACGCGCGAATAGTAGCCGAGTCCTTCCCACGCTTTTAGCACTTCATCTTCACTGGCATCCGCCAGCGCTTCAATTGTCGGGAATTTTTCCATAAAACGCCGGAAATAGGGGATGACGGTGTCCACCCTTGTCTGTTGCAGCATGATTTCCGATACCCAAATTTTATACGGGTCACGGTCCTCCCGCCACGGAAGTTTCCGCTGTTCCCTTTCAAACCAGGAAATCAGATCATCTTGAAAAGATTTTATATCAAAGTCGTCGATTGGCAAATTTTTCAATGTTTAACTCCCCCAAATGATTGCTATACATTTTATAAACGGGAAAAATACAATCAGGAAATCCTGAATTGACCGCTTCTGTCTATTGCAATTCTTTTTAATTTACCATATGATGAAGGCATATGAAAGAAATAAGCGCTTTAATAAGGAGCCAGAACCATTTTTAGGAGGAATAAGATTGGATACAGGAACCCATGTTGTTATGGGATTTGCACTTGGAGGTTTGGCAACGTTGGACCCTGTGGTCGCACAAGATGCGGTTCATTTTCACAGCGTTCTCATTGCCACGGTTTTAGGTTCACAGGCACCAGACATCGATACTTTGCTTAAATTTAAAAATAATGCGGTTTATATTCGCAACCACCGCGGCATTACACATTCTGTTCCCGCCGTCTTGCTGTGGCCGCTTGCCATTACAGCTGTGCTCAGCATCTTTTTCCCTGGAACGGATGCGCTTCATTTATGGCTTTGGTCTTTTTTGGCTGTTTTTTTGCATGTGTTCGTCGATATCTTTAATGCGTACGGGACACAGGCATTGCGGCCGTTCTCATATAAATGGGTCGCGCTCGGCGTGATCAATACATTTGACCCGTTCATTTTCACCATCCATGTGATCGGCATTGCCGCCTGGCTGTTCGGGGCACAACCGGGGCCAACTTTCCTGGCCATGTACATCTTCATATTTTTATATTATATCGCCAGATTCGCGGCACGTCACGATGTAAAAAAAGCCGTCCTGGCCAGGATTCCGGATGCGGAAAATATCATTATTTCCCCGACTGTCCGTTTTCACCAATGGAAGATTGCCGTAAGAACGAAAGATGCCTACTATGTTGCATCCGCATTTAAGTCGGCGGTCACCATTCTGGACAAATTCAAACGGCTTCCGGTACCGGAAAATGAAATTATTGAAGCGGCAAAGCAGGATAAAAATTTGTCAGCTTTCTTAAGTTTTTCCCCTGTCTATAACTGGCAGGTCAAAGAACTTGATAACGGCTGGGAGGTCCGTTTTACCGACCTCCGCTACCGGAAAAACGGGCATTATCCGTTTGTTGCTGTTGTGAAATTGAATGAAGATCTGGAAATAACCGGTTCTTACACCGGATGGATTTTTAATAAGAAAAAGCTAAAGAAAAAACTTGATGTTGTACCAAGATAAGGATCGGATTTTACATCTGAAAACGCGCAAAATAACCGGTGCGGGGGCCATTCCCCACCGGTTATTTTGTTAAGGAGGGCGTTAACATGCGGAATAAAGAAAAAGGTTTCCCGTACCATCATGACAATGTATATGAAGGCAAACCGCGGGCAAAAGCTGAATATGCTTCGAAACGCGCGGACGGCACAACCAACACGCACCCGCAAGAACGCATGCACGCATCCGGCCGCCGCGGCGAGTCATAACAGAAAGGGCTGCTGGATTACACCGGCAGCTCTTATATTTTCATCGGCAGGAATAAAAATGGTTTCTTTTAAGAGCAAGGCAGGTAATGGTACGGATAGAGATCGTTCTCTCAGAGGAAGAAAATTTATTCGTTTTTTTGGCCGGTTACAGGCGGTCATCATCATTTTACCTCTGCTGTATGCTACAACATAGATGATCATCACAATAATCTCAATTTTTGCATTATCAATAAATAATGATGAAAGGCTTGCTGGAAAATATGAAGAATTGTTTCTATAATGATTATTGGAAAAAATAGCGAGTTTTTTGTGATTTGAGGAGGGTTTACTTTGGAATATGCTTTAGAAATTGAAGGGTTGTGCAAGTCATTCTCCAAGTCCCGCTTCGCTTTAAAGAACATATCTTTCTCCGTACCCTATGGATCCATTACAGGATTTATTGGTGAAAATGGCGCGGGGAAAACATCCACAATGGGGGCAATCCTGCAAACGTTACATATCGATAGCGGAAGCATAAAAATTTTTGGAGAGAGAATAGCTGAAGCCAAAAAAGAAATCAACAATCACATTGGCGTAGTGTATGATGCCATGAATTTTTCCGGTAATTTGGATGTGATAAAGTTATCGAAAGTATTTCGCTATCTTTATCATAATTGGGATAACCAAGAATATTTTAATTATATTGAACTTTTTTCGCTGCCTAAAAAGCAAAAAATAAATAGTTTTTCTCGGGGGATGGCCATGAAGCTCTCGATCGCTGTTGCTCTTTCACATGGTGCGAGATTATTAATATTAGACGAGGCGACATCAGGGCTAGATCCTGTAGGAAGGGAAGATGTATTAGAAGCACTGCTAAAATTTGTAAGAGATCAGAAAGGTGCTATTTTGTTATCATCCCATATCACCAGTGATATTGAAAAGGTTGCGGATACCCTGGTTTTCATAAAAAAAGGTGAAATTGTGTTAAAAACAAGTAAGAATGACCTTTTAAATAACTATGCGATCATACAATGTAAAGAGAATGAGTTAAATGACTTGCGTTTAAATGGCATTATTGCATATAAAAACCAAACAGATTATGTGGATGTGCTTGTTTCAAATAAAAATGAGCTGCCTGCAAAATTTCATAAAAAGAATTTTTCCATTGATGATATTACCTTATTATTAATGAAAGGAGAAAATTATGAAAGGGCTCATTTTAAATAATTTATATTCTATAGATAAAAGCGTCAAATTTTCATTGCTTATATCTACAGCAGTTATCATTCTGCTTATTATAAGTGGAAATCCCACGGCGTTGAAGATCGCTGTATTATTACCATTTTTAATTATACCCATGAATGCATTTGAAGTATTAAAACAGGATAGTATGTCGGGTTGGAATAAATTTGAAATCACGCTTCCGTTGAAAAAAAGCAAAATTATTCAAAGTAAGTTTATCACATTCTTGCTTTTATTGTTCACGAGTTTGTTATTAACTTTCGCTTTATTTTATTGTGCAAGTATTTTTATCTCACCAACCGTTATGGATGATTTTTTTAACATTGGATTACGGGGTATGGGAATGATGTTTTGTGCTGCCTCTTTAGTATATCCACTGACATATATATTTGGAATAGAAAAATCAGATATGATTACAATGGGGAGTATGGGTTTCTCCTTTGTAATGTTCTTTTTCATATCCTTTTTAATGAAAGTGTTTATAGGGGAAATGAAGGGAGTTGAGGAGATTTTTTCTTTAAGTTTCTTATTGGTATCCATTTTTTATTCATTCTCTCATACGCTACCTCGGTGATCATCTACCGAAAAAAAGAATTTTGATAGTTTAAAGGGGAAAGAAGGAGGGGAAAGCAGAATGGCGAAAGCAGTTAAAAATGGGCATGCGAAAGCAGCCAAAAAACGGTACGGTTGGTATATTCATCTTTTGATATTTGTCGTTGCACAGCTTGTTTTCTTTATCTTTGACAATGTTTCCGCGTCAAAAAATATTTTCAACTTGAATGATTATGGAAAATGGGCTGTATCCGCGCTAAGCCCGATTTATGACTGGCTTCAAATTTATAAAAGTCCGCAATTTAACTTAATATTTGTTATATGGGGGGCTATTTTAATCATAGATGGTCTTATTAGAATGTTGCCCAAGCGCCACAGCTACTCCCAATGAGTGTTCATATTAAACCGGATTTATGAAGTGCCACCTTCACCATGATAAAAAAGGGCGAACCGCAAGCCATAAAGGCATCGTGCAACGCAAAAAAGCCCAAAGCTTTTTCAAAAAGCTTTGGGCCGTTTTTTATGCAGACGGCTGGCAGGTCGCTTTGTCTTTTTGAGAGAGATACAGGTCTATTTCTTTTGCTGCTTTTTTGCCTTCCTGCATGGCCCAGACAATCAGGCTTGCGCCGCGTTTCGCATCGCCGGCGGCAAAAATGCCTTCCCGATTTGTCTGGAAACTTCCAGGTAAGGTTTGAATCAGCCCGTTTTGAAGTTCGATGCCAGCTGACTTGGAATCATCGACACCCTGGAATCCGATGGCGATGAGCACAAGATCTGCTTCCCATACTTGCTGTTCCGCTCCTCGAGGATCCGAAAACGGCACGGTGACAAGCCCTGTTACTTCGCCGTTCTCATTGCCGTGAAATGCTGTGGTTTGGATATAGTATTGCCGCGGATCTTCCCCGAACACTTTAAATGATTCTTCATATGCATAATCTAATGTGAATAGGGAAGGGTTCACCGGCCATGGTTCGTGTTCCGGGCGTTCTTTCGGCAGTTCTCCGTGCTTTCCGAACTGTACAACGCTCTTGCACCCTTGTCGGATCGCGGTTGCCACACAGTCCGCGCCGGTATCGCCGCCACCAATGACAATCACTTTTTTTCCTTTTGCTGAAATTTGCGGTTCGCCGTTTTCCCCATGGTCAAGCAGGTGTTTCGTATTGGCTTTCAAATATTCCATCGCCGGGTAGATGCCTTTTAAATCGCGCCCCGGGATGTCCATGTCACGTTGTTTTTCTGCACCGATGCAAAGCAGGACGGCGTCAAACGCAGACTCGAGTTCATCAAGCGTGATGTCTTTACCAATTTCGGTATTGGCTTTGAACGTGATCCCTTCTGCCTGCAACAGGTCTACTCTGCGCTCTACATACTGTTTTTCAATTTTCATATTCGGAATGCCGTACATGAGCAGCCCGCCAAAACGGTCTTCTTTTTCAAAGACGGTCACATCGTATCCCGCCTGGTTTAAATCGTCTGCTGCCGTCAATCCGGCGGGCCCGCTTCCGACAACGGCTGCTTTTAAGCCGTTTCGTTTCAGCGGTATTCTCGGTTTGATCCAGCCTTCTTCCCAGGCACGGTCGATGATGGCTCTTTCAATGCTTTTAATGGTGACAGGTTCACTGACCAGCCCGGCTGTGCACGAGCCTTCACATGGTGCCGGGCAGGCGCGTGATGTAAATTCAGGGAAATTATTGGTTAAAAGGAGACGCTGGTAGGCCTCTTCCCATTTTCCCTGGGCAGCAAGGGTGTTCCATTCCGGAATTAAATTATATAAAGGGCAACCGCTCGTTTGCCTGCCGATCAGTTCTCCCATCTGGCAGAAGGGGGTGCCGCACTCCATGCAGCGGGATGCCTGTGTCCTCAATTTTGCTTCCGGGAAAGCCTGCACGTATTCTTTCCAAGTAGCCACCCGCTTTGCGGCATCCAGTTCTTTCGGTTTTTCGCGTTTCTGTTCAATAAAATCTGTCGTTCCGCGCATGTCTCACACTCCTCACAAATCACCCGGCCGCTGCCGGAGGGATATAGATGTCGTACAATTTCAGGTTTCTGGTTTGGATAAACAAATGGCCCGGTTCCGTACAATCCGGTTTGTTTCCGGAAAAATTTCCGTCTTGCGTGGGATGCATCCTTGTGCTTCTTATCCGGTTGTTGCCGGAAGCCTAATAGGTGTCCGTTTTCTTTACGGAAAAGTGGATCGATCTATCCCACATACAATCCTGTAAATCCATCCGGAAGCGCCCGGATGGATTTACCCGTTTACTTTACTTCTGTCGGAAAAGCTTTTTCCTTTTCAATTTCCGGCAGGTGCTTTCCGGATTTTTTATATTCAAAAGCGGCAAGCCTGGCTTCATCAAGCGGCATTTGCTGATCCAGGAAGTACTGGATGAGTTCCATCATCGCTTTGTATTCGCGTGGAACAATCTTGACAAACTGATGCAGGGACAGTTCCCAATTTTTCAAAATCCGTTTGGCAACAGGGCTGCCGGTGTATTGATAATGTTTCTGGATCATATGATAAAGTTCGCGCATATCTTCATCAGCATCAACACCTTCAATGCTGACAAGTTCCTGGTTAATCCGCGCCAAAACTTCATCTTCGCCCATTGCGCCGGTATAAATGTAGGCAATCCCGCCGGACATCCCGGCCGCAAAGTTTTTGCCGATCGAACCGAGCACGGCAACGCGTCCGCCGGTCATATATTCGCAGCCGTGGTCTCCGATGCCTTCGACAACGGCATGTACGCCGCTGTTACGAACACAGAAACGCTGGCCGGCCGTTCCGCGAATATACGCTTCACCCGATGTGGCCCCGAAAAAGGCGATGTTTCCGATGATGGCCTGTTCTTCGTCCCGGATCCATCCGGCACCCGGCTTCACAACAATTTTTCCGCCCGATAATCCTTTTCCAACGTAGTCATTGGCATCTCCTTCAAGGTTCAGTGTCAGGCCTTTCGGGATAAAGGCGCCGAGGCTTTGCCCTGCTGAACCGTGCAGATGAATGTGGATAAAATCTTCCGGCAGTCCTTCGTCACCGTATGTTTTTGTAATGATATGGCCCAAAGTGGTGCCGATTGCCCGGTCCGTATTGCGTACAGACAAGGTGACCGCTGTTTGCTGCCTGTTTCGGACGGATACGGATAAATGGTTCAATTCACGGCTGTCAAAGCGTTCTTCCAGTTTATGGTTTTGAACTGTTTTGCCTTGCACAGCAAACGGTGTTTCATCCGCTTTAAACAATAATTTATCGAAATGAAGCTGTTTTGCTTTCCAATGGTTTTTAACCTCATCTTTCACTTTTAGCAAACCTGTTTCGCCGACAAGTTCATCGAGGCTGCGGTAGCCGCATTCAGCCAAGATTTCGCGGACTTCTTCTGCGATGAACCGCATATAGTTAACAACATATTCCGGTTTGCCCATGAATTTGGCGCGCAGCTTCGGATTTTGGGTGGCCACGCCGACCGGGCAAGTATCAAGATGACAGGCACGCATCATGATACAGCCAAGCACAACAAGTGGCGCAGTGGAAAATCCGAATTCTTCGGCGCCGAGACAGGCGGCGATGACGACATCCCGGCCGGTCATCAGTTTCCCGTCTGTTTCAAGGACAACACGGTTACGCAAGCCGTTCAACGTCAGCGTCTGATGGGTTTCCGCAAGGCCGAGTTCCCACGGCATGCCGGCATGTTTGATGCTCGTTTGCGGGCTCGCCCCGGTGCCGCCGTCATGGCCGCTGATTAATATCGTGTCGGCCAGGCCTTTTGCGACACCGGCCGCGATTGTCCCGACGCCTGACTTTGCCACCAGTTTCACCGAAATGCGGGCGCGCGGGTTGGCGCTTTTCAAATCGTAAATCAGCTGCGCCAGGTCTTCAATCGAATAAATGTCATGGTGCGGAGGAGGCGAGATTAAACCGACGCCCGGAGTGGAGCCACGAACTTCGGCAATCCACGGATAAACTTTCGAGCCTGGAAGCTGGCCGCCTTCGCCCGGTTTCGCACCTTGGGCCATTTTAATCTGGATTTCATCCGCATCTGTTAAATACAGGCTGGTGACACCGAAACGGCCGGATGCCACCTGTTTAATGGCGCTCCGTCTTGAATCTCCGTTTGCATCAGGCGTGTAACGTTCTTTTTCTTCGCCGCCCTCGCCGCTGTTGCTTTTTCCGCCGATGCGGTTCATCGCAATCGCGAGTGCTTCGTGCGCTTCTTTGCTTAATGCCCCGTACGACATCGCGCCGGTTTTAAACCTTTTCCAAATCGATTCGACCGGTTCCACTTCATCAAGCGGGACAGGTTTCCGGTTGCTCTCAATTGCCAGCAAGCTCCGGATCGTGGCGTATGGCCCGTGGTGGTACGTTTCCGAAAATTTGCGGTACAGTTCCTTGTTGTTCGTTCTGGCTGCCTGCTGCAAAGTGTACATCATTTGCGGGTTGAACAAATGGTACTCGCCGTCTTTCCGCCATTGCAGCTCGCTTCCCGGATCAAGCGCTTTGTTGTGCTGGAAAAGCAACTCCTGTGCTTTTTCATAACGTTTCAATGATTCTTGGCCGATTTCTGCGAGCCCGATCCCGCCAAGCTGCGAGACGGTACCGGTAAAATAGCGGTCGCAGACGCTTTCTGCAATGCCGAGCGCTTCAAAAGTTTGCGCCCCGCGATAGCTTTGCATCGTCGTAATCCCGACTTTCGACATGATTTTGACGACGCTTTTCTTTAGTGTGCTTAAATAGTTTTCACTTGCTTTTTTATACGGCAAATCAATATGCCCTTCGTCGATTAAATTTTGAATCGTTTCAAGCGCGAGATACGGGTGTACCGCATCGGCACCGTAACCTAAAAGAGCGGCCATATGATGAGAATCCCGCGGTTCCCCTGAATCCAGCACGATGCTTGCTTTCGGCCTTGTGCCCAGGCGGATCATATGCTGGTGCAGGGCGGATACGGCAAGCAGGGAAGGAATCGGCACGGCACGATGCCCTTGCGCACGGTCGGAAAGGATTAAAATTTCCGCACCTTCCCCGATTTTTTCGTCCGCTTCCTTGAGCAATTGTTCCAGCGCCTCTTCAAGGGTGATATCCGGCGAATAGTACGCGGGAAGAAAAGCGGTTTTCATTCCCTGGTTTAAAATGGCGTTAAATTTGTCCGTGCTTAAAAACGGGTGTTCTAGCCGGATTTTTTTATGGGCGGTATCGTCATGACCGTCAAGCGATACTTGCGGGCCGAGCCAGGTAACCGTAGATATAACGTATGATTCGCGAATGGAATCAATCGGGGGGTTCGTGACCTGCGAGAAGCTTTGTTTGAAATAATGGAACAAAAGCTGCGGGCGCTCCGATAAAACTGCAATCGGTGTATCGACGCCCATTGCCCCGATCGGTTCATTCTTTTCCTGCGCCATTGGCACGATGGACTTTGTGCATTCTTCATAAGTGTAGCCGAATAATGTCTGCCGATAAGCCAATTCATTTTTTTCAAGACTGGATGCAGCCGGGATAAAATGGCTTTCTTCCAGGTCTATCACTGAATCTTCGAGATGCTCGGCGTACGGTTTTTCAAGGCTGACCTGTGCTTTTAGTTCATCACTTGGGATAAGGGCACCTTTTTCAAGATCCACGAACAAAAGCTGACCCGGTTTTAAATGGCGCCGTTCTTTGACGTTTTCCGGTTCCACATCGACGACGCCGACTTCGGAGGCAAAAATGATTTTATCATCATGGGTAATGTAGTAACGGGCCGGGCGCAAGCCGTTTCTGTCAAGCACCGCCCCGATCTGCTTTCCGTTCGTAAACTCGAGCGCCATCGGTCCGTCCCACGGTTCCATAATCTGGCTATGGTATTCATAAAATGATTTTAAGTAAGGCGGCAGGTCTTCGTTGTCTTCCCATGGCTCCGGCACCATCATCATGATCGCGTGCGGAAGGGAGATGCCGTTTGTCGTTAAAAATTCAAGGACATTGTCAAAAATCGCCGAATCCGAACCGTTTGCGTTGATCACAGGCTGGATTTTTTTCAATGTGTCAAGGCCCAGTTCGTTTGCAAACAATTCGATTTTTGCATTGAACCAGTTGACGTTCCCTTTGATGGTGTTGATCTCCCCGTTATGGGCGATCATCCGGTTCGGGTGGGCCCGCTCCCAGCTCGGGAACGTATTGGTGCTGAACCGCGAGTGGATCAGCGCCAGGGCCGATTGAAACCGTTCGTCTTGCAGATCAATGTAGAACAGAGGGAGCTGTTCTGCCGAAAGCATGCCTTTATATACAATTGTCCGGTTCGAAAAACTGGCGGCATAAAAAGAGGAACCGAATTTGTTCTCAACCAGTTTCCGCAATATATAGATCTTTCTTTGAAAAACTGCTTCTTCCGTGTTATCGTTTGAAGAAGAAACGAAAATCTGAACGATGTGCGGCCGCGATTCTTCCGCCTGGCGCCCAAGAACTTCCGGGTTTACCGGAACTTCACGGACACCGGGTACTGAAAGGCCGAGTGATGCAGCCTGGATGCGGAATTCATTCAGGATTTCCTCCGCAGCATCCGGATCATGCGGCAGAAAAAGCATTCCCACTGCATACTCCCCTTTTTTTGGAAGGGTGAAGGAGCATACGGCCTCAAAAAACGCGTGCGGGATTTGCATCGAAATACCGGCGCCGTCGCTCGTTGTCCCGTCGGCATTTTTACCGGCGCGGTGGTCCAGCCTTCTCAGCATTTCCAAAGCAGTGGTGATGATCTTATGAGACGCGCGGCCCTTGATGTCCGCGTAAAAGCCGATGCCGCATGCATCATGTTCAAATTCAGGTCGGTAAAGTCCATAATGTTGATTATTCATTGCTTCACATTCCTTCCATCATCAGGTCGAGTCCGAAAAGTAAGATTATTTTAAATTTTACCCTCTTGTGATTCTTTCTTACAATATATAGTTAAGATGAAATTAATCTCAAATTGAGAATGGTGTGATTCGGATGGAGTTAAGACAGCTGATTTATTTTATTGAAGTCGCAAAAAGGGAGCATGTGACGCATGCTGCAGATGAGCTGCATGTCGCCCAATCCGCCATCAGCCGGCAAATTTCTCTTTTGGAAGCTGAGCTTGGCGTTTCCCTTTTTTGGCGTGAAGGAAGAAATGTCAGGCTGACGCCGATCGGAAAAGTTTTTTTGGAACACGCTGAAAAAGTTGTGCTCGAAATTGATAAAGCGAAGCAAAGAATGCATGAATTTCTCGATCCGGATAACGGCACGGTCCGCCTCGGTTTTTCAACCGGGTTATCGGTCCAGACGTTTTCTTCCCTGTTGGCACAGTTTCGCGAAAAACATCCCGGCCTCGAGTACCAGTTTGTGCAAGGGACGCCCAGCTATTTGATCCGGTTGATTGAAAATGGCGAACTTGAACTGGCGCTTGCTTCTCCTGTGCCGGATGACCATCCTGCCGTAAGCGGGGAAATTTTATATATGGAAAAACTCATGTTGCTTTTCCGCCGCGATCACCCGCTTTCCGGGCAGAAAATGATCCGGCTCGCTCAGCTGAAAAACGAACGCTTCATTACATTCCGGGAAGGTTTTTCGATTCGTGAAATTCTTTTCGCCGCCTGCCGGAAGTCTGGTTTTGAACCTGCGATTGCATTTGAAGGCGAGGACATGGAAACGATTAAAGGCCTTGTTGCAAGCGGAACGGGTGTTGCAATTCTGCCTGAGCCTGCGCTATTATTTAATCTGTCTGAAGAAATCGTAAAAGCGGAAATCAGCGATATGGAACTGATGCGCCCGGTCGGTGTGATGATCCCGAAAAAAAGGGAAATGGCGGCTTCAGAAAAAGCCCTTTATACATTTTTAACATCATTTTATGACAGGCTGAACCGGTTCCAAAGATAAGCTTGCGGAGCGTCGCGCAATCTGAACCGGTTCCGGAACAAGGGACAGCCGCCGTAAACCGGGCTTTTAGGCAGGCGTGCGCATGACCGCGGTATTTGAATCAGTTCTGAGATGCGGATACAGGAACAAGGAACAGTCGCCGTTTCTGTAAACTGAGGCGTAAAAAATATCGCATTCCGGCCGTTTTAGGCTCGGGTGTTAAAGAGCAGGAATGTTACGACGGCTTTTTGAAAAAGGGAGAGCATTGCAAAAAATCATAAGAAAACAGAGAAGGTGGAATCATTGGCAAATAAGGTGGCACTTGTAACCGGGTCAAGCAAGGGGCTGGGCCGGGCGATTGCGCTTGATCTTGCAAAGGACGGCTATGATCTGGTCATCAATTATGCGCGCAGCCGGTCCAAAGCCGAAGAAGTGGCCGCGGAAATTGAAAAAATGGGGCAAAAAGCGCTTCTGATTAAAGCAAATGTCGGGGACGTGAAAAAAATAAAAGAAATGTTCGCACAAATCCGGGATACATACGGCAGGCTGGATGTGCTTGTCAATAATGCCGCTTCAGGTGTCGAACGCCCAGCAATGGAGCTGGAAGATCGCCATTGGGACTGGACGATGAATATTAACAGCAGGGCACTCCTGTTTTGTGCACAGGAAGCCGCTAAACTCATGGAAGAAAACGGCGGGGGGAAAATTGTGAGCCTCAGTTCGCTCGGTTCGATCCGCTATATCGAAAATTATACGGCGGTCGGTGTGTCGAAAGCAGCGCTTGAAGCTTTAACCCGCTATTTGGCAGTTGAGCTGGCGCCGAGTATTTGCGTGAATGCAGTTTCGGGCGGGGTCCTCAATACGGATGCGCTCAAGTCTTTCCCGAACCGCGAAGTACTGCTGGAAGACGCGCGGAAACATACGCCGGCAGGAAGAATGGTCGAGGTCGAGGATATGGTGAACGCCGTACGCTTTTTAATTTCGGATGAGGCATTTATGATCCGCGGCCAAACGATAATCGTGGACGGCGGCCGCTCGCTTCTTTTAAGTTGAGTACGCCAATCTTGAGTTCCTTTATTTTCCAGTTTTTATGATAAGGATAAATCGTTGCACCTCTGGTTACATTAATACCCGTGGAGGTGATAACGATGGCAAACAACAACAACTTCAAAAAGGCTGCCAAAGGAAATTTTGGTTCTGAATTTGCCAGCGAAACGAATGCGCAGGAAGTAAGAAAGCAAAACGCGAAGTCTGCTTCCGGCCAAGGTTCTTTCGGTTCTGAATTTGCAAGCGAAACGAACGCACAGGAAGTAAGAAAACAAAACCAAAAAGCTGAAGCGAAAAAATCGCAAAACGCTGGACAATTCGGCCAGCAATAACCGATAGAAAGAGGTTTCCCGAACGGGGGCCTCTTTTTTCTTTTTATGGCTGCGGTGTTCGACAAAAGAAGTCAAAGGATTTTGCCCTCCCATCGAGAATATGTGTAAATGAAAAGTTCAATTCATCCTTTAGGGGGTAAAAAACTTTGATGGAAGAATTTAATCGGCTTGTCGCACAGCAAATGGACACGATGGATAGGCTGCTGTTTTTGCAATCGGAAATGGAGAGATGCAACGAAGTGAAAAGCGAACTATTGAAGTTGCAGGAAGAAACAATGGCGGAAGATATCCTTGATGAAATCGGCCGGATGAATAAAGAATTGCAGGAAATTGAAAAAGTTTTTGAATCGCAGACGGTTGAACTGATCCGAGTTTACCACAGTTCAAAAATTTGCACATAAACAATCCTATTTCAAATAGGATTGTTTAGTTTTAATCGCGTTCAGAAACCGTTATAATAGATAGAAAACAGATCGATTGATTACATAAGTTTTATTCCGGCACGTAGTGGGCACAGGTTTACATATAAACAATCATGAAAGTGGGCATGAGATGATGGGAATCCCGGCAGAAGGTGATAAAATCCAAATTCAAAGCTATAAGCATAACGGCCATATTCACCGGATATGGGAAGAAACAACCGTTTTGAAGGGCACAAAAAGCCTGGTGATCGGGGGAAACGACCGGACTTTGGTAACCGAATCGGATGGCAGGACATGGATTACGAGAGAACCTGCAATTTGCTACTTTCATGCCGACCACTGGTTCAATATTATCGGCATGATCCGTGAAGACGGCGTCTACTACTATTGTAACTTGGGGTCGCCGTTTGTTTACGACAGTGAAGCGTTAAAATATATTGATTATGATCTCGACATCAAAGTCTATCCGGATATGACGTTTACTTTGCTGGATGAGGATGAATATGAATACCATCGCAAAAAAATGGGCTATCCCGATGTCATCGACCATATTTTAAAGCGAAACGTGGACATTCTCATTCACTGGATCCGGCAGCGGAAGGGACCGTTCAGCCCCGATTTTATTGATATTTGGTACGAACGCTACCTGACCTATTTGCGTTAAGCAAACCGCCTGTTGAACGCCAACAGGTTTTTTGTATGCGTAAATTTGAAAAATAAGGGAAATAAATGGTACGTTTTGTTTGCTTTAGGAGGTTCATCGCATGGGTAGTGTGAAAAGATACATGAAATTTGTAAAGCCGTATTGGTTTCAAATCGTTGCGACGATCATCATCGGGATCATCAAGTTTACGATCCCGCTTTTAATCCCGCTTTTGATTAAATATGTGATCGATGATATTATCGGCAACCACGGGCTTTCACCGGACGAGAAGCTGCATAAGCTTGTTTGGGTGATGTCTTTTATGCTTGCCATTTTTGTTATCGTCCGGCCACCCGTTGAATATTACCGGCAATATTTTGCGCAGTGGACGGCAAGTAAAATATTGTATGATATCCGCGACCGCTTTTTTACCCATCTTCAAAAATTGAGTTTCCGGTTTTATGCCAACACGCGCGGAGGGGAAGTCATTTCCCGGGTGATGAATGATGTCGAGCAGACGAAAGATTTTGTTATTACGGGGCTGATGAACGTCTGGCTCGATATGACAACGGTTCTGATTGCGATTGTCATGATGTTTATGATGGATGCCCGGCTGACTTTAATTTCACTCGCCGTTTTTCCGTTTTATATTTTTTCGGTCAAATATTTTTTTGGCAATTTGCGTTTTTTGACGAGGAAACGGTCGCAAGCGCTCGCAGAGGTGCAGGGCTATCTCCATGAGCGGGTGCAAGGCATGGCTGTTATTAAAAGTTTTGCCATTGAAGACCATGAGCAGAAGCAGTTTGACAAGCATAACCACAATTTTCTGGAAAAAGCATTGGCACACACAAGCTGGACAGCTAAATCGTTTGCGGTTGTGAATACCATTACCGATATCGCGCCGCTTTTCATTATTTTTGTATCCGGCTATCTCGTGATTAAAGGCAGCCTTACTGTCGGTACGCTCGCGGCGTTTATCGCTTATATTGATAATTTGTACAGTCCGCTCAGAAGGCTCGTCAATTCCGGCACGACGCTGACGCAGGCGTTCGCTTCAATGGACCGGGTGTTTGAACTGCTGGATGAAAAATATGATATTGATGACCGGCCGGACGCGGTGGAGTGCAGGAATGTACGCGGCAATATCCGGTTTGATGGTGTCGAATTTCGGTATGATGATGAAAAAGAGCCGGTGCTGAAAAATATCAATCTTGAGATCAGGGCAGGGGAGACGGTTGCCTTTGTCGGGATGAGCGGGGGAGGTAAGTCTTCCCTTGTGAGCCTCATCCCCCGGTTTTATGATGTGACAAAAGGGGCCGTTTATCTGGACGGCCAGGATATCCGCACGTTTAAAGTGCGAAGCCTGCGCGATAAAATCGGGATGGTGCTGCAGGACAATATTTTGTTTAGCGAGTCGGTGAAATCCAATATTTTGCTCGGCAATCCGCAGGCGACGGACGAGGAAGTCGTACAGGCGGCAAAAGCAGCGAACGCCCATGAGTTTATTATGAATCTTGCCGACGGATATGAAACAACGGTGGGCGAGCGGGGTGTTAAATTGTCTGGGGGGCAGAAGCAGCGGATTGCGATTGCGCGTGTATTTTTGAAAAACCCGCCGATTCTCATTCTTGACGAAGCGACATCCGCGCTTGATTTAGAAAGCGAGCATTTGATTCAGGAAGCCATTGAAAAACTGGCGCGCAACAGGACGACCTTGATCGTTGCCCACAGGCTGTCCACCATTACCCACGCAGACCGCATTGTCTTAATTGAAAACGGAGAGATCAAAGAAACCGGCACCCACGAACAATTAATGGCAAAACAAGGGCTCTATTACAACCTATTCCAAATCCAACAACTGGATGATTAGAAAAGCGGAGGGCGCTCGCTCGTCGGCAAAAAATGGAGGAGATCCCGTTTAAAAACGCGGGGCCTCCGTTTTTTTGTCAGGAAATGAAACAAAATTTCTTTTATAAATATAATAATAAAAATATGTTGAAATATTGTTTCAAAGTGTATATAATAGTATCAAAGGAGGGATGCATGATTGCTTGGATTTTCAATATACTTGAATGAAGACTGGTCAGAAGAGAAGGAAGCCTGCATTCACCGAATGGCAGCAATTGGAATGGAAGGGATATTTACATCCTTACAGCTACCGGAAGATGACCCGTCCCAATATCGGAAAAGGCTTGCTCCGCTCTTGGAGGCTGCAAAACGGAACGGGATGAAAGTCATGATCGACATCTCTGGAAACGTGCTCCACCATATCGGACTGTCCATTGATGATCCTGCACGCATTATTGAAAGCGGTATCAATGGCCTGCGCATCGATGCCGGTGTCAGCTGGGAACAGGTTGCCCGCCTGTCGAACACGATGACGGTCGGATTAAACGCCAGCACATTAACGGAACAGGATTATGAGCAGCTGAAACAGCACGGCGCTAATTTCAGACGGCTTGAGGCCTGGCATAATTATTATCCGAGGCCCGGAACCGGACTGGATGAAAATTGGTTTTACGAAAAAAACAAATGGCTGAAAAGCAAAGGATTCAGCATTACGGCATTTGCGCCCGGCGATGGAAAGCTACGATTTCCTTTATACGAATCCCTGCCGACATTAGAAATCCACCGCCATCAAAATCCGCTGGCAGCCATCTGCTCGCTGTTAAGGGATTATGCGGTTGACCATGCTTATATCGGGGATCCGGGGTTAACGCCGCAATCCCGCAGCCAGATCGGGGAATTTTTTTGCCATGATACCATACTGCTTCATGCAACGGCTGCAGATCCGAAATGGCGCCCGTATATTTTTAAAAACCACCGGAACCGGATGGATGTGGCAAGGGACGCGATCCGCAGCGAGCAGTCGAGAACATGCAACCAAAAGGACGATATCGGGCCCGAAAACAACATTCCCCGCAACAAAGGCAGTATTACGCTCGACAACAACCTGTACGCAAGATACAAAGGGGAATTGCAAATCACAAAGCGGAACCTGCCTGCCGATGCGAAAGTAAACGTCATCGGGCAGATTGCCGGCCGCGACTTGCCGCTCCTTGATTTTATTGGTTCGGGTACACAGTTTAAAATGACGGACAATGAAGGTGAAAACGAATGGACTTAGAAAAACTCGCCACAGAACAGCGCAACGAAAAGACAATGAATCTCGATACGTTGTCCACAAAGGAAATTTTGCAATTGATGAACGAGGAAGACCAAACGGTTCCAATCCGTGTAGGGAAGGAACTAGCACAAATCGAAAAAGTGGTAAAAGCCGTTATCCGTTCTTTTAACCAAGGTGGACGTTTGATCTATTGCGGAGCAGGCACAAGCGGGCGGCTCGGCGTTCTCGATGCTGTCGAATGCGTGCCGACATTCAGTGCGGACCCGTCCATGGTGCAGGGGCTGATTGCAGGCGGCACTGCGGCCATGACCGTTGCCGTTGAAGGGGCGGAGGATTCGAAAGAGATGGGGGAAGAAGATTTAAGGCACATCCATTTATCAGAAAAGGATACAGTCATCGGCATTGCGGCAAGCGGCAGAACACCGTATGTGATTGGCGCGCTGGACTACGCGAAAAAAGCCGGAGCTGTGACGGCATCGCTTTCCTGCAATAAAAATGCTGAAATCAGCCGGCATGCCGATATTCCGATCGAAGTGGAAACCGGCCCTGAAGTGTTGACGGGATCAACCCGGCTAAAAGCGGGCACCGCCCAGAAACTTGTATTGAATATGATTTCAACTGCTGCAATGGTTGGAATTGGAAAAGTATACGAAAATTTAATGGTGGATGTCAAACCGACAAACGCAAAACTGGTGGAGAGATCGAAATCGATTATTATGCAGGCTTCCGGATGCAGCTATGAAGCAGCTGAACAGGCTTTTTACGCAGCCGGCAAAAATGTGAAGCTGGCTATTGTCATGTTGTTAACCCATCTTTCCAAGGAAGAGGCAGAGGAGAAAATGGCACAGGCAAATGGTTTTATTAGAAAAATCGTTTAAACCGGGGGATGAAAAAAATGACCGAAACGAAAGAACAACGACTGGCAAGGGAAATTTACGAAAATGTCGGCGGCATGGGAAATGTCGAAAAGATCATCCATTGCATGACAAGAGTCCGGCTTACCATAGCGGATTACAGTAAAGTCAATATCGAAGGCCTGAAAGCGGTTGACGGCGTGCTCGGCGTCGTGGAGGATGAAACGCTCCAGGTCGTGCTTGGCCCCGGCATTGTCAACAAAGTCGCCAACCTCATGGTGCACGAGGCCGGTGTAAAACTTGGGGAAAATTTTCCGAAGTCAGCAGGCCATAAAGATGCCGGGCGGTCAAACCGCGAAATGGCGGAAGCCAAAGCGGCCGAAGTAAAGGCAAGGGAAAAGGCGAAACATAAAAGCAACGGTTTCAAAAGGGCTTTAAAATCGATTTCCAATATATTTGTACCGCTTATTCCGGCTTTTGTCGGCGCCGGGATTATCGGCGGGGTTGCTGCCATTTTCCAAAATATCATGGCTGCGGACTCCTCAGCCCTCAGCCAGAACTGGGTGTCCGTTATTACGACATTAAACATTATTAAAAACGGATTGTATCTCTATTTGGTCATTTATGTCGGAATTAATAGTGCAAATGAGTTCGGGGCGACACCGGGCCTTGGCGGGGTCATCGGGGCTGTGACGATGTTAACCGGCATGGATCCGAAAAATCCGCTTCCGAATATTTTTAACGGAGATGCCCTTTCCCCTTTACAAGGCGGGATCATCGGTGTTATTTTTGCAGTATGGATTTTAGCGCTTGTTGAAAAAAGGCTGCATAAAATTGTTCCAAATGCTGTGGATATCATTGTGACGCCAACAATTGCATTATTAGTTATCGGACTTTTTACTATTTTCATCGTCATGCCGGTTGCAGGCGCGGTATCAGGCGCTCTTGTTGGCTCGATCACGTGGGTGTTGAAAGTCGGCGGCGCTTTTTCAGGATTTATACTGGGGCTTTTCTTCCTGCCGATGGTCATGTTCGGCCTGCACCAGATCCTCACCCCGATCCATATTGAAATGATCAATAAGACAGGGATGACACCGCTGTTGCCGATCCTTGCAATGGCAGGCGCAGGGCAGGTCGGCGCGGCGATTGCTTTGTGGATCAGGTGCCGGAAAAATAAAAAACTCGTGCAGTTGATTAAAGGGGCATTGCCGGTTGGCATTATGGGCATTGGCGAACCGTTAATTTACGGTGTGACTTTGCCGCTTGGGCGCCCATTTATTACCGCGTGTATCGGCGGCGGCATCGGCGGGGCAGTGATCGCGGGCATCGGTAATATCGGCGCGATCGCAATCGGCACAAGCGGGATTGATTTAATTCCGTTGATTGCGCACGGACGCTGGCTCGGTTATATCGCCGGGTTGGTAGCCGGTTATATTGGGGGCTTCGTTGCCACTTATTTCTTCGGTATTCCGAAAGATGCGATGAAGGAGACCGACGCAGATCGTGAGTGATGGAATTGGATGAGAATATTATTCTGCAAATTAAATCCAAATTAACCAGTCTGTCAAAATCAGAAAAAAAGCTCGGCGAGTATATTCTCAGCCATGCTGTGGAAACGGTCAATGACAATACAAGCGAACTTGCGAAAAAAGCAGGTGTCAGCCCGGCCACCGTTGTGCGTTTTTGCCGGTCGATCGGGCTGTCCGGCTTTTCACAATTAAAAATCAGATTGTATGCGGATGCCTCCGGGGGGCTGGATCGGGAAATTTATACGGATATCACACCGAATGAAGATATTACTATGATTGCTGATAAGTTGGCTTTGCGGTTTAATCAGTCGATCACACAAACCGCAAATCTTCTTGAGACCAGCTGCATTGAAAAGATAACGGCCATGGTGGATAAAAGCCCGGCCATATACGTATACGGAATTGGCGCCTCCCATGTGGCAGCTGAAGACTTCACGCATAAGTTTTCAAGAATTGGAAAGCCGGTGGTCCACACGCTGGATCACCATCTGCTCGGTTCTTCTTTGATCAACGCCTCCAAAGACTGTATGTTTGTGGCGATTTCAAATTCAGGCGAAACCAATGAAGCTATCAAGCTGACACAGATTGCCAAACAGAACGGGCTTTTTACAGTGGGCATCACACAAAAACGGGACAGTACGCTTGCCAGTATCGTGGATGCGCCTTTGATCCACCATGGCGGGGAAGCGGTCCTGCTGAGAAGCGCGGCAACCACATCCCTGGCTGCACAACTGTTCACGATTGATGTTTTGTACTTCGCCTATGTTGCAAAGCATTACCATGAAATCATGGGCCGCTTAAAAAACTCAAAAATCAATATCCAGACTTTTTTCCGCAAAGAAAACAACTAAAAACCGGCCCATAAGCCCGGCGTGAAAAGCGCAGCAAATAAAGCGGCCGTTTCGAAAAGCGGAAAATCTTTACTAAAAGTGCAAAATCTAAGGCGCACCGGCTCGGGATGAAAACAGGGCCGTGCATCCAATAGGGGACGGCTGGCCTGCCGTCCCCTATTGGTCTTCCAATTCGTCAAGATTGAGTTCTGATTGTTCGTGGTGATAGGTTTGGGACACGGTGATCAATTTTTCCAGATGTTCAAGCTCTTCCTGGTAATCCACAAGCAGCGCCAGCAAGTTCATCACGTGATAGGACTGGAGATCAGCGCGGAAAGTCTCATCTTTTAAGTTCTGCAGAAAAATGTCCATCAGCTCATTCCGCTGTTTGTCAGCCGTATCGCATTTTTGCGCATGGGCTTTGACTTTTCCGAGAAACATGAGCAGCAATTTTTCATGTTCGTTCACAAGGTATTCCATTTGTTCCTGCAGCATGCTCCGGAATGTTTCTGGCAGCCCGGCAATATCCGCTTTGTACTGGTGCAGCCGTTTTAAAATAATATAGCTTAAATTCAAAATGGCCACCATTTCTTTATACAGCACCACTTTCCGCTGCCGCTCGATCCTGTTGCTTTTCCCGTAGATTTTTTCCTCTTTAAATAAAGTGTACAGCTGCTCTACTTTGTACACCCGCTCTTTAATGTCGGGAAGTTCTTCTTTTAAAAGCTGGTAATCGGCTTCCTGGCGCGCTGCAATCCGGATGAATTTGAGCAGTTCTTCTGTCACATGGGTGAGACGGACATACAGCCGGGCCTCGTATTTCGGCGGCAGGAAAATCAAATTCACAAGAAACGAGCTGAAAATCCCGATAAACAATGTCGCAAAGCGGATGCCGGCCGTCTGCAGAAAATTGTCACTTGGCGTTTCCATAATGACAATCATGGTTACAAGCGCGAGGCCGACCGTATCATCGAGCTTCAGTTTCAACATTAAAATGATGATCAACACAGACCCGAGACCGACGACTAAAAAATGGTTGCCAAAGGCCATGACAAAAATGACCGCGAGCAAAGCGCCGATCAGATTGCCCTGGACCTGATCGATAATGGACCGGTAAGACCGGTATATCGTAGGTTTAATCGCAAAAGTGGCAGCGATCCCGGCAAACACCGGGGACGGCATTTTTAATAATTGCGCGATAAACAACGCAATCGTAATGGCAATTCCTGTTTTGACAATGCGGGCTCCAACCCTCATATTGGCAATTCCTTTCTTCCTTGCAAAGATATTTACATGATATGTTCCAAAAGGCTGCACTAAACTATTTCCGTCCAAAAATTTTTTTAAACCGGCAGACCCTTTGATTTTGTCATTATAACATGTTTGCCGGAAGACGTGCGTGGGATAAGACCGGAGAATTTGTCCTAATTTTGCTCGGCACGGAATATACATGAGGTAAATGAATCCAAAATGCGCGTATGAAGAGGGGAAACGATGTTGTGGCTGATTGAAAAGTATGTGCTTAGTATGGCTGCGCTCAGGCTGATCTCAGGAATGATCGAAATTTCCGCGGCCATTTTGATGCTCAAATACAATCAAGTGGAAAAAGCGCTTCTCATCAACAGTTCTCTTGCTATTGTCGGGCCTGTTGTTTTAATTACGACAACGGCGATCGGGGTGATCGGAATTTCCGATAAAATCTCGTTTGCCAAAATGCTGTGGATTCTGGCCGGGGTTGGCTGCATTTTGTACGGGATTAAAAGCAACGGGTAAGCTTTGTGAAAAGAAAGCGGATTAGGGCTGGAGTGAGCAACCGGCCGGCTTGTTGGGGGATGGTAATGCCGGGTTACAGTAGGGATCTCGGTTTGCCGTGGGGGATCTCCGCAATCGAAAGCCCCGTTTTGTCATGAAGGCCGTAAACCCCTATGCCTTTAGGCCGGAACCTGTTGCATCCACTGGCAGCGTAATGAGGGAGGAACCCGGCAGCTCCCTGTTTTTCAAACCCTTTAAGCAGCACCCCTTTTTATTGCGGGCAAGTGCCGATCGTTTGCTTTATTTCTTTAAGCAGATGCCGGATTTCGCCGCCTTCCATCAGGTTGACATGGATTTCTTTCAATGCCGTTTCCTTGACCGTCTCCATCATCTTTTCCCCGGATCCGTCTTTTTCGATCACAGCCCGGTTTCCGGTTTGGTTCAGCACCCAGAACGTATACTGCAGCTTCGGATGGCTTTCGGGGAAACTGAAAATCAAAGCATAATAAATGTCAAATCCGCTGTCAAAAAATTGCATCACACCGCGAATATAATTCTGCTCGTCTATCTTTTGCGACAAAGAGACCCTGTAACCTTGCTGCACCCCGATCTTTTTCGATTTCCTCCAAAATGTATTCCATAAATAATTTCACGTTTTTTCCTCCTTGCGTAACAGGTAACCATACCCTTCCCGTAATGGGCTGCAGTATTCGTTTGGGCAAAAGAATAAAATGTTTGCTTCCGGATAATCTAACAGAGCAAAAATTGAAATCCGGGGAGGATATTATGGCAAGCAAACAACCTTCTGTAATGACAGTGGCAGCAATCGGCTCCATTCCATTAATTATGACGCTTGGCAATTCGATGCTGATTCCTGTCCTGCCGAAAATGCAGTCTGAACTTCACTTGACTTCCTTTCAGGCAAGCTTGACGATCTCCGTTTTCTCCATTGTGGCGGCCGTGTTCATCCCGGTGCTCGGCTATCTTTCCGACCGCTTTTCCCGGAAAGCCGTAATTTTGCCGGCATTGTTTTTATACGGGGCAGGCGGCATTCTGGCGGGAATCGCAGCCGCTTTGTTTTCCCATGCTTTCGCCTGGATCCTGGCAGGCCGCACGCTTCAGGGAATCGGGGCAGCCGGTACAGCACCAATCGCCATGGCCCTCACTGGGGATCTGTTTAAAGGCGATAAAGAAAGCCGGGTGCTCGGCCTTGTGGAAGCCTCAAACGGGTTTGGAAAAGTGCTGTCTCCGATATTAGGGGCACTGATCGCATTGCTCGTATGGTACGGCACGTTTTTTGCTTTTCCGGTAGTGGTCGCTGTCTCCATTTTTTTAACATGGGTCTTTATTAAAGAAAAACCAAAAAAGAAAGAACCACCTGGGCTCGGGAAATATGTAAAAGGACTTGCCGGTGTGTTTAAAGACGACGGGCGGTGGCTATGCACTGCTTATCTTGCAGGCGCGACATGCTTGTTTACCCTTTTTGGTATTCTTTTTTTCCTATCCAATGTGTTGGAAAAAAGTTATAAAATTGACGGTGTGATGAAAGGGCTGATTCTGGCGATTCCGCTGCTTGTCATGTGTACCACATCTTATATTACCGGCAGCAAAATCGGGAAAAACCAGCGCTTGATGAAAAAACTGATTGTCACGGGCTTCTGCCTGATGACCCTTTCTTACGCGCTTCTTACGTTTTTCAGAGGGCTTTTTCTGTTTATTCCGGTCCTTGCTATTGGGAGCCTCGGCACCGGTCTCATTTTGCCGTGTGTCAACAGCTTTATTACGAATGCCGTTGGAAAAGAAAAACGGGGATTTGTCACGTCACTGTACGGATCTGTCCGGTTTCTCGGGGTGGCTGTCGGGCCGCCGGTGTTCGGGAGGCTGATGGCGTGGTCGCGGCCGGGGATGTTTATCTCGATTGCCTGCTTTACATTTGCAGTCGGGTTACTGTCGTTATTATTGATCCGCCCGCAGACTGAAAAAGGCTCATCCGGCGGGGAAGAAAAAAAGAAAAGAAGCCGGCACACCATTTTGGAACCGGTGGGCGGCAGGTAAACGGATTTTTCAAGAACGGGATGGAATCCGGATGCTGGTAATTTTTTCAATTGGGATGATAAGAGTGGTTTGTGCATGAATTGCCGGCATCGATCCTGGCCCGTTTATTTTTTTCGCCAGCCTAACGGAAGAAAGGGAAGCTTTAAGTAAATGGCTTGAAAGGAAAATTGATAAATCCAGCCGACAATTCTGGTTGACACATATTGGCAAATGACGGCTTGTACGACAATTTCCCAGTCGATCACATACGCCGTCAGAATAAAAATGAGCCCGTTGATGATAAAAAGTGGGGTGGCCGGATTGACGCTCCTGTATTTGGAAATGATGAGGGCAACAATGCCGATGCCGCCGTTGGAAACACCTTGCCGGAGCAGAATGCCGATGCCGATGCCGAGCAATACGGAGCCTAAGGCAAGGTCAAGCCATTCGTTATGGAATGGTGTTTCCCATAAAAATGCGGAAAGATTGACCGAAACAGATGTAACCGTAATCCCGAGAAGCGTACCCATTGCACTGGCAGCACTTAAAAAGTACACGGCGAATACAAGCATGGAGGAGTTCAGCATCCAAAGTGCAATGCTAAGAGGGACGTGGAACCAGTGGTGGAAGAGCACTGTAAGCCCCCCGGCCCCGCCTGATGGGATGGCATTTGGGAATAAGAATACACCCATTGAGTAGCCTTGAAGGGCAGCCCCGGCCATAATCATCAACAATTTTTTTACATTCCGGCTATGTTGCTTTTTCAAGAAAATCATCCCTCAACTGAATGAGAATGCCTTACAATTTACTATATGCTTGTACAATCGGCCACATGCCGGTCTTTCAAGAAAGTGCGGGGGAGTGCATGAGAAAGCTCACCCGCTACCGATGAAAAGCACACTTTAGAGAAAACCCCCCGTATGTGGAGGGGGATTCTGACTGTGCAGCTAAAGCCGGTTCTTTTTTACTGGCGGGCGCGGTTTGCGTCATGCGGCCGGGAGGGACCTCTTTTGAAACGGGAGAGAAGGAGTAAATGCCTCTCTCGCACGCTCAGATATCCTATGCCAGTTTTCTGAAACGTGAGAGAAGGCCGGCGCTTGTCTCTGCAGAAAAACACGGCCACTCCTGATGTTGTGTTGCCGTGCCGAACCGGGATTTAGCCGTTTAGCATGCTGAACTCTCCAGGCCGTTCAGTTACAGCTATTACGGCTTTTTATGAGGCTGTTAAAAACGCAGCAGCAGACGGGGAGTGGCGCGGGTCATAAAGCGCCATTCCCCGGGTTAGTGGGTGCCGGGCAGGGGATAAACAGAACGGCTGTCTGAAAAACTGTTCGCTTGTTTGGGCGGTGCCTGCACGGGGCCGCCCATAATCCGGTTCCGGATTTTGTTGACGAGAGCGGCAAAAGATTCGCGGTCTCTTTGCCGCGGCCTTGGCAGTTTCACCGGGACATCTTCAGCAATGATGCCGTCCGACAGCAGGACGACCCTGTCGGCTAAAGCCACGGCTTCTTCCACATCATGGGTTACAAGCAGGGCGGTAAAACTGTTTAATCTGCGGATTTCTTCGATCAGATTTTGCATTTCCAGCCGGGTCAATGCATCGAGGGCGCCGAGCGGTTCGTCCAGCAACAGCAGTTCCGGCTGATGCATAAGCGCGCGTGCCAGCGCCACCCGCTGTTTCTGTCCGCCGGATAATTTGCCCGGCCACTCATCGGTATAGTTTTCAAGCCCGACATGTTTTAATACTTCGATTGCTTCCTTTTTGTGATCGCCATCCAGACCGAGGACAACATTGTCGATCACCCGCTTCCACGGCAACAGTCGCCCGTCCTGAAAGACCATGCACGATTTACTGTTCAGATTTCCGAGCGGTTTCCCGTCGATCAGAATCCGCCCGCCGCTCGGCTTTTCCAAACCGGACAAGAGCCGCAAAAGCGTGCTTTTTCCGCAGCCGCTTTTGCCGACAATGGCGATAAACTCCCCCCTCTTGACCGATAATGTAATATTTTTCAAAACGTCCCTGTTTCCATAGCGTTTTTCTAAATGGTCGAATTGCAGGAAGCTCTCCATATTTGTCCCTCCGATTTCAAGATTGTTCCTGGTAACTGGTATGCCATTTCAGGCATCTTTTTTCAAAAAAGCGGGCGATAGCATCGGACAATTTCCCGAAAAGGGCATACAGTAGAATGCTTAAAAGAATGACATCCATTTGCATAAATTCCCTTGCCGTCATCGCCATGTATCCGATACCGGATGTGGAAGAGATGGTTTCGGCCACGATTAATGTAATCCACATCACGCCCAATGAAAACCGAATGCCAACCAAAATGGAGGAAAGGGAGCCCGGGAAAATGACATGGGCAAACATCCGCCAGCCCTTTAATCCGTAAATTTTCCCCATCTCAATTAATCCATTATCAACGGACTTGATGCCGTGGAAAGTGTTGAGGTATACCGGAAATAACACCCCCAGGGCAACGAGGAATATTTTCGCTTCTTCCCCGATCCCAAACCACAAAATGACAAGCGGAATTAACGCCAGATGCGGAATGGTACGGAGCATTTGGACAGAAGTATCGAGCAATAATTCGCTTGTGCGGAACAGCCCGTTCACCAAACCAAGGATAAAGCCGATGCTTCCGCCAATCAGAAAACCGGTCACAGCCCGCAGCAGACTGATCCAGACATGATGCCCGAGCTCGCCGCTTTTTGCCAGTTCCACTGCCGCAATCAGGACATCTGAAGGCGCCGGCAGAATTTTTGGTGATACGATGCCTTCTTTTGCAAAAATTTGCCAAATGATGATGATCACGGCCGGGATGCCCCATGGAATCAGTTTTTGGATGAAAAAGCCGGTAAAATGTTTCACTTTCCTTCATCCTTTTTGAAATGGTAAATATTGTCTTTTACATTCACTTTTTTCGGGATCAATTTCAGTTCGTAAAATTTGTCGGCGATCTGTTGCTGTTCTTGGATGATTGCCGGGGTAAACGGATCGAGGCCGTATTCCCTTCTGTCTACTGCGATTTTGATCGCTTTTTGGTCTATACCGAGGGCTTTTGAAAGTAATTCCGTTAATTCGGCAGGGTGTTCATTTGCCCAGGCACTCGATTTTTTTACTTCATCGAGGACGATTTGGACGATTTTTTCATGTTTTTTCAAATATGCCGGAGTGGCGAGAAAATAATCGCGGTCCGTCGTATATCCTTCTCCTGTTACAAGTGTCCGTGCATGGCCTGTTACTTCGGCATCGGCGGTAAACGGATCCCATATGACCCATGCATCGATTGTGCCTTGTTCAAAGGCGACTCTGGCATCCCCCGGTTGCAGGTAAGCCGGCGTGATATCCTTGTACGAAAGGCCGTTTTTTTCGAGTGCTTTGACAAGAAAATAATGGGAACTGCTTCCTTTTGCAAACCCGACTTTTTTTCCTTTCAGATCTGCCACGGAACGGATTGTGGAATTCTTTTTCACCAAGATGGCTGCACCTTCGTATTTTGATTTTCCGACCCCGACATATTTCAGATTGGAACCGGAAGCTTGTGCAAAAATCGGCGGCGAGTCCCCCGTCCTGCCAAAATCAATATTTCCGGAATTCAAGGACTCGAGAAGCGCTGTTCCGGACTGGAATTCGTACCATTCCACCTTTACGCCGAGCGGTTTCAGCCTTTTTTCCAAGGTGCCGCTTGCTTTTAAAATCAAAAGCGGGCAGTTTTTTTGATAGCCGATTTTAATTGTATTTTCAGATTTCACTGTCTGTGCAGTTTTGTTTTCTTTTTTTCCATGATTGGAACAGGCTGCTAGTAAGGCGAAAACAAGTATGAAACTAAATAACATGAAACATACGCGTTTGTTTAAATTTTTCATCATTGAAAAAACACTTCCCTTCATTCCATATTCTCTTTGGCTGTTCACAACTTGCGCAATATTCTTTATAACATATACACAAATTTTAAATAGGTACCTGTCCCGGTTAAAAAATCATAAAAACGGTTGAAAGCAAAAAAGCCCAATTATCATCAAATGAAGAATAAAGTTCCAATGGTATCATTTAAGAAGGGAAGGCCGGGAATGCTGCTACACCGGCACAGACAATGATGGCGATTTTTAATGTAGTGCTTTGGGGAGCAGTGCAAATTACCTTAGCGAATAAGGTTTAAAAGATGCTTACACGTTAGGAATGGATAAGGCCTGTCACAAATGGGGACCTAAACAGCCGTGGTTAAAAACGCATACAAAGTTACGGGTCACGGGTGATTTAAAACAGCCTCTCATCATCTGAGAGAATGTTATTTTAATTTTTTGCATTGTTCTAATAGTTTTACTAAGTTTCTATAAGCCATCCAAAAACAAAATCCTGATATCCCAAATACAATGATACATATTGCTAATATAAAAATTACTAAGTCCATTGTTCTCGCCTTTCAAAAAAATGATTAGTTTATATCTTTTAAATTATAACAAAGTAAAACTTCTGTTTAAAGATAATAAGCGTTATAAAAATTTCCCCATATCTATCACGGCATTAGTTAAAAATACACTGTCCCAGAGATGGGACAGTGTATTTTTTAAAGGATTATCCTTTTAAATGTGAAAAAGCATAGTCGACGGCTTTAATTGTTTCTGCGATATCTTCTTCCGTATGCGCGGTTGTGAGGAACCAGGCTTCATATTTTGACGGGGCAAGGTTAATGCCTTGCTTCAACATCAGTTTGAAAAATTTCCCGAACAACTCGCCGTCGGATGCTTCAGCCTGCTTGTAGTTTTCGACTTTTTCGCCTGTAAAGTAAACGGTAAAGGCGCCGACTACGCGGTTAATGGTAATGGTGACGCCGTGTTTTTCGGCTGCTTCCAAAATGCCTTTTTCAAGCATGGCACCGAGACGATCGAGGTTTTCGTACACGCCCTTTTCCTGGAGCACTTCTAGGCAGGCGATTCCGGCAAGCATCGAAGCCGGGTTTCCGGCCATGGTTCCGGCCTGGTAAGCAGGGCCGAGCGGGGCGACTTCTTCCATAATGTCTTTACGGCCGCCGTATGCCCCGATCGGCAGTCCGCCGCCGATGATTTTGCCCATGGCGGTTAAATCCGGGGTAACACCGAGCATGTTTTGCGCGCCGCCGTACATAAAGCGGAAAGCGGTGATCACTTCATCGTAAATGACAAGGGCGCCGGCTTTGTGCGACAGTTCATTAATGGCTTCCAAAAATCCCGGTTTCGGCGGCACAATGCCAAAGTTGCCGACAATCGGTTCAACCAGTACGGCTGCCACTTCATCGCCCCATTTTTCAAGTGCCTGTTTAAAAGGTTCCACATCATTATAAGGGACGGTGATGACTTCGTTTGCGATCGCCTTTGTGACCCCTGCCGAGTCCGGCATGCCGAGTTGCGACGGGCCGGAACCGGCGGCGACAAGCACGAGGTCGGAATGGCCGTGGTAACAGCCTTCGAATTTAATGATTTTGTCGCGGCCCGTGTAGGCGCGGGCAACGCGGATCGTTGTCATGACCGCCTCTGTTCCCGAGTTGACAAAGCGGACTTTGTCCAGGGACGGGATTGCTTCTTTCAGCATTTTCGCGAATTGCACTTCATATGGGGTCGGCGTGCCGAACAAAACGCCGTTGTCGGCTGCTTTTTTAATCGCAGCAGCAATATGCGGATGGGCAAAGCCGGTAATGATCGGACCGTATGCCGCCAGATAATCAATGTAGCGGTTGCCGTCCACGTCATAAAAGTACGCGCCTTTTCCCCTTTCCATGGCAACCGGGGCGCCGCCGCCCACCGCCTTGTACGAGCGGGACGGACTGTTTACGCCGCCGACAATATGCTCAAGTGCTTCTTTATACAAGATTTCAGATTTTGAAAAATCCATTTATCGTTCCCTCCTCATTGGCATTGGCCAATTTCACCATTCTATTGTAGCCTTCCATTTTCTTCCCGTAAAGACTGTCATAACCCGGTCGGCGGAGGCATACAATGAAAGGACAAACTTGAAAGGCGCCGGGGGTATCGGGCATGTTTTATTTTCTCGGCATATTGGTTGTCCTTTGTATTGTAATGAGCCTGCGCACCTTGTTTTATCCGACGTCCTGGCGCGCGAAGCAGCTTTCATTTGAACGTTTCCTTTTTCTTGCTTTTACCTACACCAATATCATGATCGGGTTCGGGTTGTTGTTTTTACTGCTCGATATGATGGGATTTCAAATTGCGCTCCATCACGGAAAGCTGTTGGAAGGGCATGATTTTCACACGCTGCTCGATTATATGTATTTGAGTGCTGTCACGCTGTTCTCCGTCGGGTACGGGGATATTGTGCCGATCGGGGCTGCGCGGATTCTTATTATCATTGAAGCGTTAATCGGCTATACCATCCCGGCGGCGTTTGTCGTAAGATCTGCTTTTGACTCGGAAAGAAAATAGCCTGGCAGGAGGATTCCCGCATGCCGGCAGTTGTCCGCCAGGGAAGCTACGGCCGGCCGGTGCCTATTTTTGCGGCCGGGGCGGCTTTTGTCCACGCGGATTTGCCGTGGGTTCATAGTGTATATTACCTCCTCAAAAAAATATCGATATCTTTGAGCCGACTTGTTCGGTTTCTTTTTTTATGGCAATTTTTACGAATTCGTGATACAAAACTAATATATGGTTTTACGGGAAAGGGCAGATTGAGAAAAATAGCGTGGTTGCGTTTATATACGGCTGATCCATTAAATTGATGTGGAGGGGACAAGATGAGAATTTACACAAGGTCTGGTGATAAAGGGACGACATCGCTCGTTTACGGGGTAAGAGCAGCGAAAAACGATCCGCGCGTGGAAGCTTACGGAACAGTGGATGAGGCGAATTCGGCGATCGGCGTTGCACTCAGTTTTTTGCACGGCGAACAATTTCCGGAAAAAGAAGAAATAGAACAATGTTTTAGCAGGGTCCAGACAATGCTGTTCCATGCCGGTGCGGAGCTTTCCACGCCCGAGGGAAAAGAAGTGCACTGGAAATTGAAACAGGCATATATCGATGAACTTGAGGCTTTGATTGACAAATGGGATGGAAAATTGGAACCGTTAAAAACCTTTATTTTACCGGGCGGGCATCCGGCAGCAGCGGCGATGCATGCGGCGCGCACAGTTGCAAGAAGGGCGGAGCGGGCAAGTGTTGCGGTCAATGGTGTAAATCCGCTTGTGCTGTCGTTTTTAAACCGGCTGTCCGATTTCCTGTTCGTTGCGGCAAGATATATCAATTACTGTCTTGGGGTGAAAGACCGCCCGCTCCAACCGCTTGAGGAATAGCAAGGGTGTGTGGTTATACATACTCCCGACTGAAAAAAGGCATCCTAATGAACGGGTTTCCTTCTTTTTTGAGCCCCAAAGAGCGCAGAAAAAGCAAATTACCGGCGGATTGATTCGCTAATTTGTTTGACAAAACAGGGGTTTATTTTGTAAACTTTTTATAAAGATTATAAATTAAGAATGATAATTGTTAGAAAAGAGGTGCATGGCGGTGTCCGAGCAACAGTTGAATAAAGCACTGGAAACCTTGAAACAGTCGGGCGTTCGTATTACCCCTCAACGTCATGCGATATTGGAATACTTAATTGAATCCATGTCACATCCAACCGCCGATGAAATATATAAGGCTCTTGAGGGAAAATTCCCGAATATGAGTGTGGCTACCGTTTACAATAACTTGCGCGTTTTTAAGGAAATCGGATTGGTGCAGGAACTGACCTATGGCGATGCTTCAAGCCGTTTTGATTTTGTCACATCCAACCATTACCATATTATTTGTGAAGACTGCGGAAAGATTGTCGACTTTCACTATCCTGGCCTGGATGAAGTGGAACAGCTTGCCGCGCATGTGACCGGTTTTAAAGTAAGCCATCACCGTATGGAAATTTACGGTACCTGTCCGGAATGTATGAAAAAGCACAGTTACCTGGAAGCAAAATAAAGCGCAAATGCCGGCGAAATGGTTCGTCCGGTTCTTTTTTTGCGGCTTTAAACCGGGACCTGATAAACCGCAAGCAAGGTTTTTAAAAAGTTTTAGCGGTGCAACTTTATACACTTTTATGCAATAAATCCGGCTCTTCTTTCGTTGGGAGGCCGGATTTTTCATTGTATTTATGCAATCGGTCAAAAATCCATTAAAATTCTGCTGCCACCCGGCCGGAGATGTTTAAGAAATTGGCAAGGGCCGGGTTTTGGTCTTCCTTCCGGTACGCAATGGACAAAACGGCATTTAACGGGTGCCCTTCAATCTCCCTGTACACAATATCGAGATTAAATAATTTTTCGGCTGTCCGTGGTAGCACCCCGATTCCAATTCCGGCTGTCACAAGACCGACGACCATTTGGTACTCGGTGGCTTCCTGGACGATTTTCGGGCTGAAATCGGCGTCCTTGAAAAGAGACAGAAATTCATCATAAAGGCCCGGCCAAATATCACGCGACACAACGACAAACGGGACGTCCGCCAGATCCTCGATGCGGATTTTTTCCTTTTGGGCAAGCGGATGGTTTTTCGGCATTGAAAGGGCAGCCGCACCTGTCTGGATCTCAGCCGTTTCAATTAAAGGATCATGAATCGGCGGATGCAGCAGGCCGACATCGATTTCTTTCCGATGCAGCGCCCGAATCTGGTCCGGGGTTGACAACTCATGAAGGGAAACGGCCGTTTTCGGATATTTCAGCCGGAATTCCCGGACGATAGCCGGCAAAATGTCATAAGTCGCCGAACCGACAAAGCCGACTACCACATTCCCGAATTCCCCCCGCTCAGCCCGCTGTGCATTTTCCACTGCCCTGTCCAGCTGCTCAAGGACCTGCTTGGCCTCTTTTAAAAAAACTTTTCCCGGGATCGTCAGTTCAACATGACGTTTATTGCGGATAAAAAGGTCCACCCCGATTTCTTCTTCCAGCTGCCGGATTTGCTGGGAAAGCGGTGGCTGGGTCATTTGCAGCCGCTCTGCTGCTTTTCCGAAATGTAGTTCTTCCGCGACCGTTAAAAAATAATGAAGATGGCGCAGTTCCATCTGTATCTCCTCCTTCCCCATTTGGGATTAATATTTATTATATATTATTTGTAGCACAATAATATATTTTAAACATTTCCTCGTGTGGTGTAAAGTATAGATAGAAACAAGTTCGCTCAGCCTATAGATGAACGTTTTCCCCTGTAATAAACGGGGGAAAGTTCAAAATAGGGCTGTCCTTGGGAGTGGGAACTGTGGAAAAAAAGAATTCAAATCCAACCAATACGACGAAAAAAACAGCTGCAGACCTGGTTGTCGATTGCCTTGAAAAACAGGAAGTGCCGTACGTTTTCGGCATTCCGGGCGCAAAAATCGATGCCGTATTTGATGTACTGAAAGAACGCGGCCCGGAATTGATTGTATGCCGCCACGAACAAAATGCCGCTTTTATGGCCGCTGCTATCGGGCGTTTAACAGGAAAACCGGGTGTCTGCCTGGTAACGAGCGGGCCGGGGGCTTCCAACCTTGCCACCGGGCTTGCCACTGCGAATACGGAGTGCGATCCTGTCGTTGCAATCGCAGGAAACGTGCCGCGCGCAGACAGGCTGAAAAAAACGCACCAGTCGATGGACAATGTATCCCTGTTTCAGCCGATTACAAAATACGCAGCGGAAGTGGTTCATCCGGATACAGTGCCGGAAGTGATGACAAATGCATTTCGTTCTGCCGCTTCGGCACAGGCAGGGGCCGCTTTTATCAGCTTCCCGCAGGATGTGCTGATGGAGCCGGCGTCTGTCAAAGCTTTGGGTCCGCTTGAAAGCCCGGAACTCGGGAAAGCAAATGAAGAAGCGATTAAAGAAGCTGTAAAAGCGATCCAGCATGCCAAATTGCCGGTCATTCTGGTCGGGATGCGTGCGAGCCGCCCGAAAGTCGTGAAAGCGATCCGGTCACTCTTGAAAAAAATCGCATTGCCGGTTGTTGAAACATTCCAGGCGGCAGGCTTGATTTCAAGAGATTTGGAAGATCGTTTCTTCGGCCGCATCGGCTTGTTCCGCAATCAGCCAGGCGATATTTTGCTTGAGCATGCGGATGTCGTACTTGCGATCGGTTACGATTCTGTTGAGTACGATCCGAAGTTTTGGAACAGCGAAGGGGAAAGAAAAATCATCCATCTCGATGAAATCCGCGCCGATATCGATCATGATTACCAGCCGGAAATCGAACTTGTCGGTGACATTTCAGCGAGCGTTGACAGCATCAAAGAACAGCTGGCCCGTTTAAATATGAGCAGTAAGTCCATGGAACTTTTGGAACATCTCCGCAACCAGCTGAATTTGCGCGACGAACCATCGGAAAAGGCGGATAAAAATCTTGTGCATCCGCTCCAGTTCATTCATGATTTGCGTTCGTTGATTGATGACCATGTGACCGTGACATGCGATGTCGGTTCCCATTATATTTGGATGGCGCGCCATTTCAGGGTATATGAACCGAACCGCCTGCTGTTTTCAAATGGCATGCAGACGCTCGGGGTTGCGCTTCCGTGGGCGATTGCCGCAACGCTTGTCAATCCGGATGAAAAAGTAATATCGATCTCCGGAGACGGCGGCTTCCTGTTCTCCGCCATGGAACTTGAAACGGCCGTCCGTTTAAAATCACCGCTTGTGCATATCGTCTGGCGCGACGGCACGTACGACATGGTGGCGTTCCAGCAGCAAATGAAATACGGGCGCACATCGGGAGCAGACTTCGGCCCTGTTGATATTGTAAAACACGCGGAAAGTTACGGCGCAAAAGGCTTGCGGGTGAATGCACCTGATGAACTCGTTTCCGTACTGAAGGAAGCACTGGACTCAGAAGGCCCTGTCGTGGTCGATGTCCCGGTTGATTATAGCGACAACCTGGAACTGGCGAAAAAACTGCTGCCTAACCAATTGGTATAATCACTTACTGCGGCGGGCAGCTGCTATAACTTGGACTCAGCCGGCACAAATTTTTCAGGATACGATAGAAAGAAGGGGTTTACCATGCGTACTGCTGCAGAAAATCAAAATACAGAGCAAATTTTAACAAGCCGGACCGATGAAGTATACCAATTGTCCACGATGACATCGCTTCTTGACGGCGTATACGAAAGCGACAAGACGTTTGCTGAATTAAAAAAGTTCGGCGATTTCGGCATCGGCACTTTCAACCATTTGGACGGGGAATTGATTGCCTTTGACAATGCGTTCTATCAGCTGAAGGACGGGACGGCAAAACGTGTACAGCCTGAAGACAAGTCACCGTTTTGCTCGCTTGCACATTTTTCGGAGGATATCACCTATACAGCTGAAGGTCCTCTAGCAAAACCCGAACTGGAAGACTTGATCAAAGATCTCGTCCGCAGCGAAAATTTATTTTATGCCATTCGTGTGGACGGTGTTTTTAAAAAAATGAACACAAGAACCGTCTCCTACCAGGAAAAACCGGTTCCCATGACGGAAGCGGTGAAATCCCAGCCGGTTTACTCGTTTGAAAATACAAAAGGAACGCTTTCTGGTTTTTGGACGCCGATGTTTGCACAAGGAATCGCGGTCGCCGGCTTCCACCTCCATTTTATTGACGACAAACGCACCGGCGGCGGCCATGTCTTTGACTATGTGCTTGACTACGGGACGATCCGGATCAGCAAAAAAACGCATATGCATCTGGAACTTCCGGAAACAGACGCTTTTTTAAATGCGAACCTTTCCCGCGCCAATTTGGCAGAGGAACTGGAAAAGACAGAAGGCTGAACGAAGGCGAAGACGGCCCGCATCCGGCGAAAACCGGATGCGGGTTTCTTCAAATTGGGCGGGGGTTGCCTGACTCCGGCAACCTAGGCTTTTTCATCTCCACCCCGCCTGTCACTTCTGCAATCGCTTACGATTATATGATTCGTCAAACGCTTTTCCCTCAAGCTCAGGATCCAGTGTCAGCGGCTCGTTGCAATGCATGCAAATATCTACCCGGCCCAGCATTTTTGTCGGCTTGCCGCAGCCCGGGCATACAACCTGCACCGCTTTCGTCGAGAGCATGCCGATCCAGAAATAAACCACCGTGCTTAATAAAATAAAGAACAGGCCGAACAGCATAAAAAGAGTTACAACAATCGGATGCGCCCGGAAAAACAGCCCGATATACATGACGATAAATCCGACAAAAATCAAGCTTAAGGCAAATGTCCGAATCTTATTGATTTTACTTGAATACTTCGCCAATACCATTCCCCCTTTCTTTTAAATATAGTATGTGTAAAATTTTACTCGAAGGGGCAAATGAGTGGAAAAAAATGGGAAGACGCTCTATCATCTAATTGTACACTTCAAGATGAACATCTAGAGAGAGAGGTCTTCCCATGGATATTATATCAATAATTGCTGGATTATTAAAGGATACAAAGAGTCTTATCGAATTTGAAGAACAGCTTAAACTTCTGATGCAGAAGGCTTTTACACAATGGGTTGGGGATGTATTTGAGGAGTTAGATAAAACAATTAAACAAAAGAAGTTGGAGGAAGGCTGGGAGTACTGCCGTAGTGATAACAGAAGCGTTCAGTTTCTATTTGGAAGTGTGACTTTTAAACGTTCATTAATGCGTGATAAGAGAGGGAACTCACATTATCCCTTGGATGAATGCTTGGGGCTGGTACCCCACCGGAGATATAGCCCGTTAGTGGAATTAAAGGTGGCAGAGTTGGCAAGTGAGAACACCTATCGGGAGGTGGCGAATATTTTAAAAGAATGGACAGCCGTGAGTCTTAGTCATACAACTGTAGGGGAAATGGTGAAACGCGTAGGAAAAACGCAGGTGGAAGCCGACAAGGCCCTTGTAGAAGAGATGGAAATAGCTGCTTCACTGCCTGATGGGAAGAAGGTAGACTACCTGTTTTCCGAAGCAGATGGCGTATTCATCCGGGGACTGGAAAAGAAACAGGGTATGGAAGTCCGCCATGCCATTCTCTATGAAGGTTGGGAAACCAATGGAAAAAGGGTCTCCCTGCGTCAGCCCACAGTCATCATGACGACGGAAGACATTCAGACATTTTGGGATGAAGTCCAAGCCACAGCTGCCAACACCTATTCCCTCGAAAAAGCGCAAGTCATTACAAACAGTGATGGAGGTGCTGGGTACACAGCTGAACGGTTTCAAACAGCATTCTCACAGTCGGAATTTCCGGTGCTCAACCAGCTGGATACCTACCACGTTGCACAAGCCATCATAAGGACATTTGGGGGCGGAAAGAGCGAGATCAAGGAGCAAATTAGAAAAGCGATTAGAACGCATAACCTGGACCAATTCACGTTATATTTGGATACGCACGAAAGCACCTTGACGGATAAAAAGGCTCTCAAGAAAATCAAGGAATTCCGTTCGTATATCTTGAAAAACTGGGACCGCATTTTTGACTGGAGGGACAGGGTGAAAAACGTGCCGGAAGGTGCGAGAGGCCTAGGAGCTATGGAATCGAACCAAAGGCATATCTCCTTCAGGATGAAAAAAAGGGGCATGCATTGGAGTGAACTTGGCGCAGAAGCCATGGTGAAAATCAAACAAGGCATGCTCAATGGGACATTGAGAGAAGCCTATCTGAAACACCGTTCAAGAAGCGAGAGAAAGCAACGGAACTTGAAACAATCCATCAGGATGTCTCAACTACTCAAGCAGCCTGTACGCCCGTCAGTGGGCGTAAAGCACGGATCAGTTGCCCTGCATTCAAGCAGTTCATCGGCAATGGGACATTTAAGCAAAATATTAGAGCTTTCGTTTTAAGCCTGGCTCAGTGGGGACTGATCGTTGAGGCGCGCGAAATTTACGAGACTCCTGCGGGAAAAGCGAGCCAGGAGAGACCCCGCAGCGAGGTACGAGCGAGGAGGCTCGCCGGCCGCCCGCGGAAAGCGAGTGAATTTCGCGCGCCTCAACATCCCCGTTATCCATCTTTATACGGAAATATTACATCTTTTCCGAAAATTACACCGAGCAAGTAAAGCACGGTAGCCGAAAGTGTACAAAAAGAGTGTCTTGGAATACCCGATATTTAAACCTTGTCGAGAAAAACTTGACACATACTAAATATAACATAACTGGCGAAAAAGGAAGGAATGCAATATACTGAAATTTGTTTCGAAAATTTGCAGGGGATTTCCCGGGATTTGCAGAAATACGTTCATAGAAAGCATGATGGAGGAATGACGCATGAGAGACATTTTAAGGCCGATTTACCAGGAAAGGGCAAGCCTTCCAAATACCCTTTCTGTCCTGTATATTGAAAAAAAGCCGGATGAAGATGCCGCAACCAATTTGTTCGACGCCATTCTCTTCATCATTGTCAAAGAGCAGGACCAGCCGCTCTATGTCAAGCATTACCGCTATGAAGACAAAAAAGCCGCCTTATATGTCGTGGCAGAGAACCAGTTGAAAGAGTGGATGCTGTACGGGACAAACAACAATATATTCGAATGGATTACAGAAGGGCTGATCTTATTTGACCGGAATGAGTACATGGCACGCTTAAAAGATGAAGTAAGAGATTTTCCGTTTCATGAACGAAAAATAAAAATTGGTACGGAATTTGCCAAATTGATCCGCCGGTATTTAAACGGGAAAGACTTCTTCAAACAGCGCCAGTACCTCGATGCCTACAATCACATCATCCACGCCTTGCACCATCTTGCCAGGCTCGCGGTGATCGAAAACGGTTTTCACCCGGAAATAACCGTCTGGAACCAGGTAAAGCAAATTGATCTGCAAATCTTCAAGTTGTACGAAGAACTGGTAACAAGTGAAGAGTCGCTGGAAAAGCGCCTTGAACTGCTCTTTCTTGCGAGTGAATTCCACATTTATTCGAAGACATCGTTTGGCGCGCAGCATTTACTGGAACTGATGGAAGAACGGGAAGAATGGACAATTGACGAACTGCTTTTCCATCCAGGCCTTCAATCGTACAGTATTGACTTGCCTGTTCTGCTTGAATTTTTAATTGAAAAAAATATGATCGAGGAAATTACAGTGCCGACAAAGGGGCCTGAAATCTTCCATATACGGTACCGGATTCCAAAAAAACAATAAAAAAATATCAAATTTAGTATTGACGCATAATAAATAACTTGGTATAGTTATATACGTCGCTGATGAACATGAAAGAGCAACGACGAAAGACGAAAAAAGTTATTGACAAAGACTTCGTTATGATGGTATAATAATTTAGTCACTGTCAAAACAGATCGTTCCTTGAAAACTGGACAAAACGAAACGTCAAATTCTTTTTGAGCTTTTATCAAACATCTTTACTGAGAGTTTGATCCTGGCTCAGGACGAACGCTGGCGGCGTGCCTAATACATGCAAGTCGTGCGGACCTTTTAAAAGCTTGCTTTTAAAAGGTTAGCGGCGGACGGGTGAGTAACACGTGGGTAACCTGCCTGTAAGATCGGGATAACGCCGGGAAACCGGGGCTAATACCGGATAGTTTTTTCTTCCGCATGGAGGAAAAAGGAAAGACGGCTTCGGCTGTCACTTACAGATGGGCCCGCGGCGCATTAGCTAGTTGGTGGGGTAATGGCTCACCAAGGCAACGATGCGTAGCCGACCTGAGAGGGTGATCGGCCACATTGGGACTGAGACACGGCCCAAACTCCTACGGGAGGCAGCAGTAGGGAATCTTCCGCAATGGACGAAAGTCTGACGGAGCAACGCCGCGTGAGTGAAGAAGGCCTTCGGGTCGTAAAACTCTGTTGCCGGGGAAGAACAAGTGCCGTTCGAATAGGGCGGCGCCTTGACGGTACCCGGCCAGAAAGCCACGGCTAACTACGTGCCAGCAGCCGCGGTAATACGTAGGTGGCAAGCGTTGTCCGGAATTATTGGGCGTAAAGCGCGCGCAGGCGGCTTCTTAAGTCTGATGTGAAATCTTGCGGCTCAACCGCAAGTGGTCATTGGAAACTGGGAGGCTTGAGTGCAGAAGAGGAGAGTGGAATTCCACGTGTAGCGGTGAAATGCGTAGAGATGTGGAGGAACACCAGTGGCGAAGGCGGCTCTCTGGTCTGTAACTGACGCTGAGGCGCGAAAGCGTGGGGAGCAAACAGGATTAGATACCCTGGTAGTCCACGCCGTAAACGATGAGTGCTAAGTGTTAGAGGGTTTCCGCCCTTTAGTGCTGCAGCTAACGCATTAAGCACTCCGCCTGGGGAGTACGGCCGCAAGGCTGAAACTCAAAGGAATTGACGGGGGCCCGCACAAGCGGTGGAGCATGTGGTTTAATTCGAAGCAACGCGAAGAACCTTACCAGGTCTTGACATCCTCTGACCTCCCTGGAGACAGGGCCTTCCCCTTCGGGGGACAGAGTGACAGGTGGTGCATGGTTGTCGTCAGCTCGTGTCGTGAGATGTTGGGTTAAGTCCCGCAACGAGCGCAACCCTTGACCTTAGTTGCCAGCATTCAGTTGGGCACTCTAAGGTGACTGCCGGTGACAAACCGGAGGAAGGTGGGGATGACGTCAAATCATCATGCCCCTTATGACCTGGGCTACACACGTGCTACAATGGATGGTACAAAGGGCTGCGAGACCGCGAGGTTAAGCCAATCCCAGAAAACCATTCCCAGTTCGGATTGCAGGCTGCAACCCGCCTGCATGAAGCCGGAATCGCTAGTAATCGCGGATCAGCATGCCGCGGTGAATACGTTCCCGGGCCTTGTACACACCGCCCGTCACACCACGAGAGTTTGTAACACCCGAAGTCGGTGAGGTAACCTTTACGGAGCCAGCCGCCGAAGGTGGGACAGATGATTGGGGTGAAGTCGTAACAAGGTAGCCGTATCGGAAGGTGCGGCTGGATCACCTCCTTTCTAAGGGGAAAAGCGTAGGGCGCTCGTTCATCGGCGTACGGATTTCGTAGTCTTCGACTGAGATAAAGGAAACACGATGAGCCTTAAAGGCGAATCGATGTTGACTTATCGTAGGGAGAAGACGTAGAAATACGCTAGCCGATAGCGCCCGGAGCTAGACAGAAAAGGAAAACTTCGTTTTCCAAAATCAAGTTTGACGTTTTCGTTTTGTTCAGTTTTGAAGGTTCAATCCTTCAGTATGTGTTCTTTGAAAACCGGATAGGAGAAACAAACCAAGTAAACCGAGAATCGCTTATTTTTGGATTTAAACCTTTTTATGGTTAAGTTAGAAAGGGCGCACGGTGAATGCCTTGGCACTAGGAGCCGATGAAGGACGGTACAAACACCGATATGCTCCGGGGAGCTGTACGTAAGCGTTGATCCGGAGATTTCCGAATGGGGAAACCCCCTGTCTTTAATCGGACAGGATTCCTGCCTGAATCCATAGGGCAGGAAGGGCACACCCGGGGAACTGAAACATCTCAGTACCCGGAGGAAGAGAAAGCAATTGCGATTTCCCAAGTAGCGGCGAGCGAACAGGAAACAGCCCAAACCGGAAGGCTTGCCTTCCGGGGTTGTAGGACACTCATATGGGAGTTACAAAAGAACAGGTTAAGTGAAGCGGTCTGGAAAGGCCTGCCGGAGAAGGTAAAAGCCCTGTAACTGACACTTCGTTCTCTCCCGAGTGGATCCTGAGTACGGCGGGACACGAGGAATCCCGCCGGAATCCGGGAGGACCATCTCCCAAGGCTAAATACTCCCTAGTGACCGATAGTGAACCAGTACCGTGAGGGAAAGGTGAAAAGCACCCCGGGAGGGGAGTGAAAGAGATCCTGAAACCGTGTGCCTACAAGTAGTCAGAGCCCGTTAACGGGTGATGGCGTGCCTTTTGTAGAATGAACCGGCGAGTTACGGTCTCATGCAAGGTTAAGCTGAAGAAGCGGAGCCGCAGCGAAAGCGAGTCTGAACAGGGCGAAAGAGTATGAGGCCGCAGACCCGAAACCAGGTGATCTACCCATGTCCAGGGTGAAGGCAAGGTAACACTTGCTGGAGGCCCGAACCCACGCACGTTGAAAAGTGCGGGGATGAGGTGTGGGTAGCGGAGAAATTCCAATCGAACTTGGAGATAGCTGGTTCTCTCCGAAATAGCTTTAGGGCTAGCCTCAAGCGAAGAGTTTTGGAGGTAGAGCACTGTTTGGACGAGGGGCCCTCATCGGGTTACCGAATTCAGACAAACTCCGAATGCCAAAAACTTATGCTTGGGAGTCAGACTGTGAGTGATAAGATCCATGGTCGAAAGGGAAACAGCCCAGACCGCCAGCTAAGGTCCCAAAGTATACGTTAAGTGGAAAAGGATGTGGCGTTGCTTAGACAACCAGGATGTTGGCTTAGAAGCAGCCATCATTCAAAGAGTGCGTAATAGCTCACTGGTCGAGTGACGCTGCGCCGAAAATGTACCGGGGCTAAACGTATCACCGAAGCTGCGGATGGACACCATTTGGTGTCCGTGGTAGGAGAGCGTTCTAAGGGCGTTGAAGCCGGACCGGAAGGACCGGTGGAGCGCTTAGAAGTGAGAATGCCGGTATGAGTAGCGAAAGAAGGGTGAGAATCCCTTCCACCGAATGCCTAAGGTTTCCTGAGGAAGGCTCGTCCGCTCAGGGTTAGTCGGGGCCTAAGCCGAGGCCGAAAGGCGTAGGCGATGGACAACAGGTTGATATTCCTGTACCGCCTCTTCACCGTTTGAACGATGGGGGGACGCAGGAGGATAGGGCAAGCGCGACACTGGTTGATCGCGTCCAAGCAGTTAGGCCGGTGCGGAGGCAAATCCTTCGCGCCAAGGCGGAGCTGTGATGGCGAGGGAAATTTTAGTACCGAAGTTCCTGATTCCACACTGCCAAGAAAAGCCTCTAGTGAGGTGAAAGGCGCCCGTACCGCAAACCGACACAGGTAGGCGAGGAGAGAATCCTAAGGTGAGCGAGAGAACTCTCGTTAAGGAACTCGGCAAAATGACCCCGTAACTTCGGGAGAAGGGGTGCTTTTTGGGGTGTATGCCCCGGGAAGCCGCAGTGAATAGGCCCAGGCGACTGTTTAGCAAAAACACAGGTCTCTGCGAAGCCGCAAGGCGAAGTATAGGGGCTGACACCTGCCCGGTGCTGGAAGGTTAAGGAGAGGGGTTAGCCGTAAGGCGAAGCTCTGAACTGAAGCCCCAGTAAACGGCGGCCGTAACTATAACGGTCCTAAGGTAGCGAAATTCCTTGTCAGGTAAGTTCTGACCCGCACGAAAGGTGTAACGATCTGGGCACTGTCTCAACGAGAGACTCGGTGAAATTATAGTACCTGTGAAGATGCAGGTTACCCGCGACAGGACGGAAAGACCCCATGGAGCTTTACTGCAGCCTGATATTGAATTTCGGTACAGCTTGTACAGGATAGGTAGGAGCCTTGGAAACCGGAGCGCCAGCTTCGGCGGAGGCATCGGTGGGATACTACCCTGGCTGTATTGAAATTCTAACCCGCACCCCTTACCGGGGTGGGAGACAGTGTCAGGCAGGCAGTTTGACTGGGGCGGTCGCCTCCTAAAAGGTAACGGAGGCGCCCAAAGGTTCCCTCAGAATGGTTGGAAATCATTCGCAGAGTGTAAAGGCATAAGGGAGCTTGACTGCGAGACTTACAAGTCGAGCAGGGACGAAAGTCGGGCTTAGTGATCCGGTGGTTCCGCATGGAAGGGCCATCGCTCAACGGATAAAAGCTACCCTGGGGATAACAGGCTGATCTCCCCCAAGAGTCCACATCGACGGGGAGGTTTGGCACCTCGATGTCGGCTCATCGCATCCTGGGGCTGTAGTCGGTCCCAAGGGTTGGGCTGTTCGCCCATTAAAGCGGTACGCGAGCTGGGTTCAGAACGTCGTGAGACAGTTCGGTCCCTATCCGTCGCGGGCGCAGGAAATTTGAGAGGAGCTGTCCTTAGTACGAGAGGACCGGGATGGACGCACCGCTGGTGTACCAGTTGTCTTGCCAAAGGCATCGCTGGGTAGCTATGTGCGGAAGGGATAAGTGCTGAAAGCATCTAAGCATGAAGCCCCCCTCAAGATGAGATTTCCCACAGTTTATACTGGTAAGATCCCTGAAAGATGATCAGGTTGATAGGTCCGGGGTGGAAGCGCGGCGACGCGTGGAGCTGACGGATACTAATCGATCGAGGACTTAACCAAATAGAAAAGTGAAGGCCGCCTTGAAAAAGGTGCGCTGGAGCTAGACAATTCTCAAAGTTAGAAGTAAAAACGCATTCTCCGTTTACAGTTTTTTCTCCCATCCGGTTTTCAGGGAATCACATAATTCCTGTTGATAAGAAATGAAAACTTTGTTATAATGATTTTTGTCATTAAGGTCCGGTGGCGATGGCGGAAAGGTCACACCCGTTCCCATCCCGAACACGGAAGTTAAGCTTTCCAGCGCCGATGGTAGTTGGGGGTTTCCTCCTGCGAGAGTAGGACGCTGCCGGGCTTGTATTCCGCAGTAGCTCAGTGGTAGAGCAATCGGCTGTTAACCGATCGGTCGTAGGTTCGAATCCTACCTGCGGAGCCATCATGGAGAGCTGTCCGAGAGGCCGAAGGAGCACGATTGGAAATCGTGTAGGCGGCTAAAAGCTGTCTCAAGGGTTCGAATCCCTTGCTCTCCGTCATGATCCATATGGCCCGTTGGTCAAGCGGTTAAGACACCGCCCTTTCACGGCGGTAACACGGGTTCGAATCCCGTACGGGTCATCATTATAACTGGAGGATTAGCTCAGCTGGGAGAGCGTCTGCCTTACAAGCAGAGGGTCGGCGGTTCGATCCCGTCATCCTCCACCATTTTATCATCGCGGGGTGGAGCAGTCTGGTAGCTCGTCGGGCTCATAACCCGAAGGTCGCAGGTTCAAATCCTGCCCCCGCAATTTACATATAAAGGTCCCGTAGTGTAGCGGTTATCACGCCTGCCTGTCACGCAGGAGATCGCGGGTTCGATTCCCGTCGGGACCGCCATCCATTTTACATAATTGTGGCTCGGTAGCTCAGTCGGTAGAGCAAAGGACTGAAAATCCTTGTGTCGGCGGTTCGATTCCGTCCCGAGCCACCATTTGGCCGGTCTAGCTCAATTGGTAGAGCAACTGACTTGTAATCAGTAGGTTGGGGGTTCAAGTCCTCTGGCCGGCACCACGCAATATGGAGGGGTAGCGAAGTGGCTAAACGCGGCGGACTGTAAATCCGCTCCCTCAGGGTTCGGCGGTTCGAATCCGTCCCCCTCCATTTTTTAAAGGGGCATAGTTTAAAGGTAGAACAGAGGTCTCCAAAACCTCCAGTGTGGGTTCGATTCCTACTGCCCCTGCCATTATGATGGCGGTTGTGGCGAAGTGGTTAACGCACCGGATTGTGGCTCCGGCATTCGTGGGTTCGATTCCCACCATCCGCCCCATATTTATTGGGCCATAGCCAAGCGGTAAGGCAACGGACTTTGACTCCGTCATGCGCTGGTTCGAATCCAGCTGGCCCAGTATGCGGAAGTAGTTCAGTGGTAGAACATCACCTTGCCAAGGTGGGGGTCGCGGGTTCGAATCCCGTCTTCCGCTCCATTGATGGCGGCATAGCCAAGAGGTAAGGCAGAGGTCTGCAAAACCTTTATCACCGGTTCGATTCCGGTTGCCGCCTCCATCATATCATGCCGGTGTGGCGGAATTGGCAGACGCGCACGACTCAAAATCGTGTTCCTTCGGGAGTGTCGGTTCGACCCCGACCACCGGTATAACAGCATCACATTGAAAGCTGATGCCAAATGGAACGCTTCTCAAGATAAAGAGAAGCGTTTTTTTATTGCAATTATATTATTGAAGCCGAGGCCAATTTAAGTGGCTGCTTGAAAGCGTACACTTGTGAGTATCTATAGTTTTTTAACTTGTACAAAAAGGGAATTGATCTAATAAGAAAGGTTTGGAAATACTATCTTAGATTTTCCTTTTATAATGAGAACAGAACTGGGCAGCCTACTATTTACTAGGGTTGTTTTTTCTTTTTTTCACCGTAACCGTCCCATCTTTTTCAAGATAGGCCTGGTCAATTTCATCAAGCAAAAATACGCCCTGCTTTCTCAATAACTCCGTCAGTTGGTTCATATCAATTTTATTTTTTTTCAGTACGACTTTGTTAATTTTTCCCTTATCGATCATCAGCGTTTTATCCCCGATAAGGAATTTTTCCAGTTTATCATAGCGGTAAATGAGGATGTCAAAAATGATTTTAATGATGACCCAAACAGAAAGCATCGCAAGAATGTAGTACCATTTTACACTTGGGTCATAAAGGCCGTTGCCGACGATTTCAGACAGCATAATGCTCCAGATGAAGTCGATTGGCGTAAGGTTTGAAATGCTTTTGGCGCCAGTACATTTTAGACAAAAAATGAGCGCAAGAAAGCCCATGATCAATTTTAATAAGTCCATGCCAATTTGCATCGCTAAACCCCTCCTTTAAAAGGTCCGGTTTTCTCTCGATTGTTCACTTTTACGGGGCTTTCCAACGATTGATCCAGTTATGCATACTGCTTCAACAAGCAGTCTATTTTCCATTTCGCCAACTTCATGAAGTTTGGATACCAATGCTCTTTCTGCTGCTTCTATTGGGAAGCTTGTACCCGAAACACCCAACGCCCATGGGTCCGATCATACGAGCACTGTTTTTCATTGCATTTTCCCTTAATTTCAGTATCATAAACGAACGTTCTCATCATTGGGATACACCGGACAGGTTAGGCAAATCATTTTGTTTTGGGAATCTGTTATTTTACAATAGATCTATCTTCACGAGTAGAAGGAAAGGAAGCGGACAATGGGTAGTCAAAAAAAGTTGAATGACGTTGCATTTTCGGTTTTAGATTTGATCCCCGTTTTATCTGGAAAGACACCGGCAGATTCGTTTAAAAATAGCCTAAGCCTCGCACAGCATGTTGAAAATTGGGGCTACAAACGATACTGGCTCGCGGAGCACCATAATATGGTGGGAGTAGCCAGCTCTGCAACGGCTGTTTTAGTCGGGTATATAGCGGCAGGGACGAAAACCATCCGTGTCGGGTCTGGCGGTGTGATGCTTCCAAATCATGCACCGCTTGTCGTGGCTGAGCAGTTTGGAACACTGGGTTCCATCTATCCAGGCAGAATTGATCTCGGCCTTGGCCGTGCGCCGGGTACAGACCAATTGACAGCTGCGGCGCTCAGAAGGAATTTAAGGGGCGGGGAAATGGATTTTCCGGATAATGTCCAAGAACTGATGAACTATTTTCTCTCGGATAAAGAACGCAGGACGTATGCACGGGCCGTCGTGGCAGAAGGGGTGGATGTTCCGGTTTGGCTTCTTGGGTCAAGTACATACAGTGCCACACTTGCTGCCAGGCTCGGCCTGCCGTTTTCGTTTGCAAGCCATTTTGCACCAGCGCAATTGTTTGATGCTTTATACCTTTATCGGGAGAACTTCAAACCGTCCAAGTATTTGCAAAAGCCATATGTGATTGCGTGTGTGAATGGCGTAGCAGCTGACACAGATGCAGAAGCAGAAAGGATCGCAACAAGCCTGTACCAGTTTTTCCTCGGCGTTATCCGTGGAAAATCGCAGACGCTGCAGCCGCCTGTCGATAGCATGAACGGGATTTGGACTCCGTTTGAAAAAGAAGCGGCATTGCGTCAGCTTGAATATGCTTTTATCGGTTCAAAACAGACAATCAAAGAGAAAATGGAAGAATTTTTGGATGATACACAGGTCGATGAGTTGATGTTTGTATCGCATATTTACAACCATGGAGAGCGGCTGCGGTCTTATGAGATCCTAAGTGAACTGAAGGAAGATCATATGTGAATAGGGGAGCTGTTTTGCTTCCCTTTTTCACACAATGGTTATTGACATTTTTTACGATCTGGATATAATTATAAAAGTGACATAACAAACAGTTTTGTTTGAGATTCATAGGATCATGCCGGTGTGGCGGAATTGGCAGACGCGCACGACTCAAAATCGTGTTCCTTCGGGAGTGTCGGTTCGACCCCGACCACCGGTATCAAAAGATCACATTTCAGTTTTTCGGTAAAACGTTCCTTATAATCTAGTAAGGAGCGTTTTTTCATTTTCCGGAAGAAGTCACTCTCTTCAATCGGTGAAGGGCAGAAGGTAAGGGATGAATTTCGGTTTGCATTTACTAAAGGCTGCTTATTTGTTTTTTTCATTATTCAGTCGTAAAATAAAATAAAGAATTTAATAATAGCGAATCTAAACACAAATCACTATACTTATCAAGGCTATGAAGCATATCAGCTAGTTCCGGGCGTTCCAGATTTGTTCAGCAATCCCAATTCGCCGAAAACAAAGCATATAAGTGATATTCGTAGGCTTTGAAAACCGTTCAAGTGCGCTGATACATAACGAATTTCAGAGGAGATGGGTGAGAGTGAAGATCAGAGCTGCTGTACTACGGGAATCAGGTGCTGCTATGCCATATGCAGCAAGCAAACCGATTAAAATTGAAACATTGGAACTCGATGAACCGCAACAAGGAGAAGTGCTTGTCAAGATGAAGGCGGCCAGTTTGTGCCACTCGGATTTGTCTGTTATAAATGGCAGCAGACCCCGGCCTTTACCGATGGCTCTTGGGCATGAGGCTGCCGGTGAAGTGGTGAAAACCGGTGAAGGTGTGACAGATCTTGCGCCGGGTGACCATGTTGTTTGTGTGTTTGTACCAAGCTGTGGCGAATGCCTGCCGTGCAAGGAGGGACGCCCTGCATTATGCGAAACGGGTGCGGCTTCAAACGCGGCAGGTACTTTACCAGGAGGCGGCATCCGGCTGCATGCAAATGGTGAAGACATCATGCACCATCTCGGCGTATCCGCTTTTTCAGAATATGCTGTTGTGTCCCGTCGTTCTTTGATTAAAATTGAAAAAGACGTTCCGTTTGAAAAGCTTGCCCTTTTTGGATGCGCTGTCATTACGGGGGTCGGGGCAGTCGTGAATACAGCCCGGATTAAGTTGGGCAGCACAGTTGCGGTTGTCGGTTTGGGCGGCGTCGGATTAAGCGCATTAATCGGGGCTGTATCAGCAGGGGCGAGCCGTGTAGTAGCAGTAGATGTCAATGAAAATAAATTTGCGTTGGCAAAAAGGTTTGGAGCAACAGATGTATTTGATTCCAAAGATCCAGATGTTGTTGAGAAAATACGTGAAGCAACTGGCGGGGGACTGGATACTGTTTTTGAGACGGCAGGTGCAGTCCCGGCGATGGAAACGGCATACGCCATCACCAAGCGCGGTGGCACAACCGTTACGACAGGACTACCGGATCCAAAACATCATTTTTCTTTCCCTTATGTAACGCTGACGGCTGAGGAACGGACGCTAAAAGGTTCCTATATCGGTAGCTGTGTTCCAGAAAGGGATATTCCAAATTATATCCGGCTTTTTAAAAACGGCCGCTTGCCAGTGGATGAATTGGTAAGTGATGTCATTTCTTTGGATGAGATAAATGAGAGTTTCGACAAATTGGCTAAAGGGGATTCATCTAGAATCATGATTCGGTTCGACTAAAAGATGATTGCCAAAAAAGGTGCCCCGTGCCGATAAAGTGGCAGCCATGTTAAAACACAATAAAGAAGAGATCAAGCAACTAGAAATGAACTTAAGTATTTACATCAAGTCCGAGCACCCATTTGCATGATGACGACTTGGTACAGCAGATAACAGGGCTGGAATATTTTGTTCATTTTATAAAACGGCAAAAATTTTGATTTCCTGACTGAATCCAGCGATTCGCAAATGGTTTGAGGAGAAATATAGGATTCCGTCAGCATCCGCTTTGAGGAGGATGGCGGCAGGGTCGTATACGTGGTCTACAAAAGGCTTGGCGCCACGCAAAGTGCCAGGCCTTTTATTTACAATTTTTTCAATACAAATTATACTGAAAATACGACTTTATACATAAAAGAAGGATTACTTTCATGAATAAACCGGCATTTTTAAAACTAAGCATCTCCATGGTGATTTTTGGTTCAATCGGATTTTTCTCTAAGTATACGGGCCTGCCCGCACTGGAACTCGTTTTCGTCCGCTGTGTGAGTGCTTCAGCGATCTTAGCCGTTTACTGGCTTGCGACCGGCCAGTACAAAAAAGAGCGCTGGAGTATAAAAGAGATGCTCTTTATTTTAGGCGGAGGTGTTACGCTTGTCATCAACTGGCTTTTCTTGTTTTTGGCGTTTGAAAAAACTTCTGTCACCGCCGCGATTTCCATTTACAATACAGCTCCGCTCATTGTGCTTGTTGCAGGCTGGACGCTGTTCCGGGAAAAATTCCAATGGGGCGGACTGCTTGCCACTTTGGCGGCCTTTATCGGCACCATCATGATTACCGTAACAGCTTCCTCTGCGTTCAGCCACGTTCTCCTGGTTGGGTCGGTTTACGCATTTTGTGCGGCGATTTTTTATGCAGGTACAGTGATGATCGGCACAAGGATCAAACAGGCAAGTCCATACCTCGTCACGTTTCTGCAAACATTCATCGGGGTCATCATGCTGGCGCCTTTTGTCGACTTTTCAAAATACACTGGGCTCACTCCCGAAAACTGGACATTCAGCTTGCTGACAGGTGTCATCCATACCGGTATCGTGTATTTGCTGTTTTATGGCAGCATCCGATTTTTGCGCACGTCCGTCATCTCAGCCCTTTCTTATCTTGATCCGTGCGTTGCCATTTTGCTTGATATTTTCATCACTGGTTTCGCACCGTCCTATATGCAGGCAGCCGGCATCGCCATCATCTTTTTAGCTGTCTCCTATACAGTAAGAAAAAACAGCCAGGAAGACCCGGCAGCACAAAGACAAGTATAAATTGGCTTTCTTATCCGCAGTTTGATCTAGGGGATGGGAACGGTTATTTTTTTTTGGGGGTGGTTGGATTGTTTATGGCAGCAAAAATTCAGCAGCACTTTTTCATATGGTCGAGCTACACATCTGTTTTTGCCATCTCAACCGACGCCCGCAATCGCGGCACTTTTTCATATGGCTGAGCTGCACCATCATTTTACCGGTCACAATACATGTTCTTTATCCTCTGCAGCTCCGCTTCTTTCCCATTCTTTTAAAAGAGTGCGTTTATGGGACCCCGCATATTGCTGTTGCATTTCGCTTTCACGCCGTCCGTTTGGGATACCTGTTGATTGCCAAAAATAGAAGGCTTCCACTTTTTTTAATCTCTAAAAAATCTGCAAAAAGGGTTGACGAGCTGAATAAAAAATACTAATATAGAGATATTTAATTTTTGAAATATTAGAAATCCATACAATATTAGCGACCGATTCAATTAAGTTGAAGTTTCATTCAGCTAAAAAATGACAATTCAGGGAGGTATGACCGTTGAATCAGACGATCGGGCATCAGTTGGACAGACTGTCAGTAGGAAAAGTGCAACGACGGGCAACCATGGTAATTGGAATGGGATTATTTTTTGATTTTTTTGAGTTATTTCTTGCAGGGGTGCTCTCCAGTGTATTAGGTGAAGAATTTCATGTCTCTGCTTCACTTATGCCTTTGCTGCTGGGCTCCAGCTTTTTGGGGATGTTTATCGGGGCTATTTTCCTTTGCCATATTGCGGACCGTTACGGCAGAAAGCGGGCGTTTATGCTCAATATCGGCATTTATAGTCTTTTTACTATTTTCATTGCCTTTAGCCCGAATGTCGGCACGGTCATTTTTTTCCGGTTCCTGGCAGGAATGGGCCTGGGCGCGCAGCCGGCGTTATGTGATACATATTTAAGCGAATTGATTCCGTCGGTAAAACGCGGGAAATATATTGCCTGGGCGTATACGCTTGGTTTTCTCGCCGTTCCTGTTGAAGGATTTCTTTCCCGTGTCCTTGTACCTTTAAGCCCAATGGGATTGGATGGATGGAGATGGGTGTTCCTGCTTGGGGCGGCAGGGGGTGTTTTCGTCTTGATAGCGGCGCGGTCGCTTCCGGAGTCTCCGCGCTGGCTTGCCACTAAAGGAAGAATGCAGGAAGCAGTTGCATTATTGGAGAGATTTCAGGAAGGAAAGAAAGAGGCCGGGATGGTTTCAAAATTGCAATCTGAGCCTGCAGATCAAACGCCAAAGGGAAGTACTTTGAGTGCGGTCTTTCAAAAAAGATTATGGAAAAGTACGGTCATGCTTTACATTTTTCAAATTTTCCAAACGATTGGCTACTACGGCTTTGGGACGCTCGCACCGCTTGTACTCGCATCAAAGGGCTACACCGTCACGCATTCACTGGAGTATATTGCCTTGTCATTTATCGGCTACCCGCTCGGATCATTACTTTCTGTTCCGCTTATCGAAAAAATGGACCGTAAATGGCTGGTGTGCTTTTCCGCTGTTTGTATGGGTGTATTTGGCGTTTTATTTGGGATCGGCGGCTCGCCTTTTCTGGTCATTGTATTTGGATTTGCCTATACACTTTGCAGCAATATCTTTTCAAATGCTTTCCACGTACTGCAGGCGGAAATCTTTCCAACTGAAATCCGTGCGAGTGCTACCGGAATGGCATACAGCATCAGCCGCATTATGAGCGGCCTCATGCCGTTTATGCTGCTCCCGGTACTGGAAAATGAAGGTGCAACAGCGATGTTTATTATTGTTGCAATAGCAATGCTGATTGTCGTATTGGATATCGCACTACTGGCGCCAAAAACGACAGGACGTTCACTCGAAAATATAGAGAGTCTATCTGAACCGCAACTTTTTGGAAAAAACAGGGTTCACCTTTAAAATGAAAAAGAATATACAGGCAAGCAGAATATTGATGGCTGGAAAAGTGATCAGACATTTACCAAAAGAAAGCCTCATACAAAGGGGCCCTATCCGATAACAATTGAAAGAAGGGCTCGCTTTGAGAAATCAGTCAATATTTAATACTTTATCACTTAGTGAAAAATTCAAGTGGTTTTTCTTAGGGCAAACAGTCTCTTTATTCGGAAGTGCGATGACTCCTGTTTCTCTTGCTTTTGCAATTCTTAAAGTTAAGCAGGGCCAACATCTATTGGGGTATATACTGGCGGCTGCGGTTCTCCCTAATATTTTGATGCTGGTTATCGGTGGCAGTATTGCTGATCGTTACAGACGAGATAAATTAATACGCCTAAGTAACCTCGGTTCCGGATGTTCTCAAATGGGGATTGCCATTATCGTCCTTGCAGGCGGAAATCCATATACGATTTTCCCATTGGCAATTATAAATGGTATATTAGGAGCCTTTACTTCCCCTGCAATGCGAGGTATTATCCCTGAATTGGTGGAAAGTATGTGTAAAATTTTACTCGAGGGGGCAAATGAGTGAAAAAAAATGGGAAGACACTCTATCATCTAAATGTACACCTTGAATGAACATCTAGAGAGAGGTCTTCCCATGGATATTATATCAATAATTGCTGGATTATTAAAGGATACAAAAAGTCTTATGGAATTTGAAGAACAAATTAAAATTCTGATGCAGAAGGTTTTTACACAATGGGTTGGGGATGTATTTGAGGAGTTAGATAAAACAATTAAACAAAAGAAGTTGGAGGAAGGCTGGGAGTACTGCCGTAGTGATAACAGAAGCGTTCAGTTTCTATTTGGAAGTGTGACTTTTAAACGTTCATTAATGCGTGATAAGAGAGGGAACTCACATTATCCCTTGGATGAATGCTTGGGGCTGGTACCCCACCGGAGATATAGCCCGTTAGTGGAATTAAAGGTGGCAGAGTTGGCAAGTGAGAACACCTATCGGGAGGTGGCGAATATTTTAAAAGAATGGACAGCCGTGAGTCTTAGTCATACAACTGTAGGGGAAATGGTGAAACGCGTAGGAAAAACGCAGGTGGAAGCCGACAAGGCCCTTGTAGAAGAGATGGAAATAGCTGCTTCACTGCCTGATGGGAAGAAGGTAGACTACCTGTTTTCCGAAGCAGATGGCGTATTCATCCGGGGACTGGAAAAGAAACAGGGTATGGAAGTCCGCCATGCCATTCTCTATGAAGGTTGGGAAACCAATGGAAAAAGGGTCTCCCTGCGTCAGCCCACAGTCATCATGACGACGGAAGACATTCAGACATTTTGGGATGAAGTCCAAGCCACAGCTGCCAACACCTATTCCCTCGAAAAAGCGCAAGTCATTACAAACAGTGATGGAGGTGCTGGGTACACAGCTGAACGGTTTCAAACAGCATTCTCACAGTCGGAAATTCCGGTGCTCAACCAGCTGGATACCTACCACGTTGCACAAGCCATCATAAGGACATTTGGGGGCGGAAAGAGCGAGATCAAGGAGCAAATTAGAAAAGCGATTAGAACGCATGACCTGGACCAATTCACGTTATATTTGGATACGCACGAAAGCACCTTGACGGATAAAAAGGCTCTCAAGAAAATCAAGGAATTCCGTTCGTATATCTTGAAAAACTGGGACCGCATTTTTGACTGGAGAGACGGGGTGAAAAACGTGCCGGAAGGTGCGAGAGGCCTAGGAGCGATGGAATCGAATCAAAGGCATATCTCCTTCAGGATGAAAAAAAGGGGCATGCATTGGAGTGAACTTGGCGCAGAAGCCATGGTGAAAATCAAACAAGGCATACTCAATGGGACATTGAGAGAAGCCTATCTGAAACACCGTTCAAGAAGCGAGAGAAAGCAACGGAACTTGAAACAATCCATCAGGATGTCTCAACATCCCCGTTATCCATCTTTATACGGAAATATTACATCTTTTCCGAAAATTACACCGAGCAAGTAAAGCACGGTAGCCGAAAGTGTACAAAAAGAGTGTCTTGGAATACCCGATATTTAAACCTTGTCGAGAAAAACTTGACACATACCAGTGATCCAGTCCATTTTTCTTTTTACCCTTTTTAGTGTAAAATAGTTTATATAAAAACAGTTTATAAATGAACTACTTCTTAAAGGTGTGAGTAAAATGGACTTAAACTATGATGACCCAAAAGTGAAGCAAGCCATGGAGATTTATCAATTATTAACGGCTATTGGCAAATTTACAGCTAAATTAGCGAAAAAGAATGCGGAAAATTTTGGCTTGTCTCTCCAACAACTATCCATCCTTAATACTTTACTCGCTTTTCCTGAATCCACACAGCAAGAGCTGGCAGAAAGGCTTGTATTATCAAAGAGTACAATAAGTGTTGGTATTGATAAATTGGTTAATATGGGTCTAATAGAAAGGAAACTCTCAACAGAAGATCGAAGAGAAGTAAAGCTACAGTTAACATTGAAAGGGGAGGAATTGGCAAAGAAATCAAGTAAGAACGCAATTCCTTATCAAGCGATGCTTTAAGCAATAGAAAAAATGCCTGAAGAAGATATTCAGTCTTTACTCGTATACAGCAGGAACTTTTAAATCACCTTAATGAATATGGTTACTAAGTTATTGTCAGGCATTACTTGTGAAATTGGAAATAAGCACTACCGTGGCAATTAAAACAATAAATGAATAAGTGTATAGCTTAAAGAGAAAATCGTTGAAAAGGGGAAATCAAATGAGTACAACCAGTACAACCACTAAGAAAAGAAGAACCATTAGACTTAAAAAGGTGTCACGAGCATTAGCTGTTATGATAGGCGCTTTTATAGCAGCATATGGACTCGAAACGGTATTGATCCCAAATAATGTATCGGACGGTGGGGTAACAGGCCTAAGTATCGTGGGTTCTCAATTATCTGGATTGCCCCTGGGACTTCTGATTGTAGTAATAAATATTCCGTTTGTATTTTTAGGGTATAAACAAATTGGTAAAAGCTTTGCTATTTATTCAATGATAGGTATTGCCTCACTAGCTATTGGTACAAGACTTATGCGTCCCCTGCCTGCTATTATTCAAGGTGATACAATGATAATAACCGTTGTTGGGGGTATTATTATCGGATTTGGAATGGGGTTGGCGTTACGGAATGGCGGTGCATTAGACGGGATTGATATGTTAGCGGTACTACTTTCTCGAAAATTGCCTTTTGGGTCAAGTGACCTCATCTTATTTTTAAACATGTTTGTTTTTATTATTGTCGCCATAGTATTTGGCCTCCAAGGAGCAATTCTTTCTGCAATTGTCTACTTTATTGCTTCCAAAGTCATTCATATTGTTGAAGAAGGGTTAAGCGGTTCTAAAACCTTTAAAATTATCACCGATCAACCAGAATTAATGGTTGAAACCATACGTGACCGCTTGGGACGTAGTGCAACGTATAACCTGGTTGAAGGCGGTTATTCAAACGAACAATTCAAAGAAATTACATGTGTCATTAACCGATTAGAGGATAGCAAAATAAAAGAAATTATTTATGAAATTGATAAGCATGCTTTTGTAACTGTGTACGATGTTTCAGAAGTGAGGGGTGGTAACTTCAAAAAACGAAACATACATTAATTTAAATATTATCACCGATTGTCATCGTATCTTCTTGTTTCAATTGGTAATATCCTGTGCTTTTTTAGATTTAAAAAACTTAAAAAGAATATGCTGATGATATAAGAGAAAAATTGGGAAGGGGTGTTGCTTTTGCAAATGATATTGGAAAATCAGTTGAAGCATCTAATCATGAACATGCTTCGACCGTGAGCCAAGCCGTGAATATTAATCGACATGGTCGTCACCCCGGTTTTTTTATCCGGTTCTCAAAGATTTAAGCATACTTACATTTTTCAATCCTGTAGTCTAATGGATCCAAAAATAAACCCCAAAATTAAGCCGTTAAAAATGGGGGATGTCTAAAAGATGTTTTTACCTAGAACATTACCCGCAATGTTGGCAACATCAGCGATTCCCACGGTCAATTTGGAAAGTCATGAACTTGAAACTAGGCAATATATACAGATTTAAAGCGATGGAAATCCTTCTCGAAGGCACGAAATACGATTGATTAAAAAGTGATGTTTTGTTTACGGCGGTACCTCTTAAGCCTTCGGGTTTGAAGGGTAAACATTTTATTTTGGCTGCTTTTCTGCGTGCTAAGTCTTTTCTTTTCATTCACTTAGTGAAAACCCAAGATTGCTTTTTCAACCGCTTTGGCTAATGCTTTTTTGAAAATGAGTATTCCAACAGACAGGTAAAATAAACTAGGAACGATGAGAAAAATAAAGTCACTCATTGAAGAAGTTATGATGCTCGTGTTGCTAACCATTATATCTTTTACCTGAATCCGTGACGAAAATCTAACAAACATCGGTAATAGGTAGTTTTCCCAAGTGTGGATTTCTAGATATAACTGATTATTCATAAAATATATCTTTGTAACTTTGGTAGGTAAATTTTTTCCTATTCATTTATTTTAGGCACGAAACATAAACCTGCAAATTTCCATTTTTTTGCAAGTTTTCTGGTTTGTTTCGGCTTTTCTTCTTATCGCTTATTACCCTGGTTGTCTAGTAAAAGGCATCGTATAAGCGAGCAAAAGTCGGCAACCATTTGTTGGTCGCCGTCACTTTTAATTTCCATTGCCGACCTTGGTAAACAAGCTTTGAAGCCAGTGTAATCATATTCTGGATGACAGTTCGGATTCTTCTTCGTGTTGCTTTCTTTTTCAATGGTGCATCTTGTTTTTTCAAGCTTTCTTGTCCGATCAAACGAAGTAAATTATACGCAAATACACCAAAATGGAGCACAAGGCCATTCGTTTCATATTTGCCCGATGGCAACCGTTCCAGATCCAGTTCTGATTTAATTTCACTGTGAAACTGTTCGCATGTGCCATGGTCATGATAGAGAGAGATCACCACATGAGGCGGCACTTCAAGATCTGTCCAGTAGGTTTCAAATTCATATTCGGGAATCAAAAAAATCTGGCCGTCTCTTGAGATGGTTCTTTCGATCACTTTAAAGACTTTTCGGATGGTTCGTATCTGGTCTTTTAATTGAATGGTTTCGGGGATGGATCCAAGGTAAACCTTCTTTCCTTCCCGTTCTTCACAGCAGATCCCATATTTTTGGGCAATATGAAGCCAGTCTTCTGCTTTTTCCTTACGAGGATTGCGTTTGATAACAAAGCTTGCATGTTTTTCCAAGAAAATGATGAGATTATCCCGGCTGTCATTTCCGGAATCAAGCCTGAAAAGCAATGGCTGATCCGTTAATCTCCTGGCAGATTGGATGGTTTCCTTGATAAAATTCGGCGTACCTTTTTGGCAGTGGTCATTTCCCTTTCGCATCTCAACATGCAGGCAGTAGCCTTCCTGCCCAATGTAACCGAACATAGGTGCATAACCGTCGCAGCCTTTATAGGTTCTTTCCACTCCTTCTTTTTTTGTTTTGGAGTTATCAAAAGGGGAGACATCCAGATCAACCGGGATATACGGCTTGTCTTTGGCGTAAACTGGGCTAATTTCCGCATTTGTATTGCGGATCAGATTCAGCGATTCTTCATGCAAGATCGCTTTCCATTTTTCCGTCAAGGCAGCTTGGTCCAGTCGCTGCCTTAAAGTCGGGCTGGAAGGAACCCTTTGGATATCCAAAGCCAGTGCAAAAAAGGCATCTTCGCGGAAGGTTTCAATATTGTCATAATCGCTTTTTCATTGGCAAAGCAGGCCAATATAGGATTTGGCCACATCAGCATTGGAACAGACGGGATTTCTGGAAATATCAGGGAGTCGATAGGCATTTAACCTGGAAGCTAAATTCGTTAGATTTAGTAAATTTCCTACTATCTCTAAACCGCTTTGGCAACAATTCGTTCTTTCGTGGCTTCTATCACTAACTTTTTCATTAGATCACCTGAATGTGGAATGAGTTAAATTTAATCCTGAAATATTCATAGCTACAAATCCCATTTGATAAATTTTGTTAAATTAGTTGAAAATAACGGTATTTAATTAAGAACCGTAGCCAATTCATAAAATAACTGAATTTTCAATAGAACAATTCTGGTATTTTGGGCATACTTGCCCCTTGACTGAAAAATTTATTTTTTCAGCTATGAGAAGTATTCTATTGGTCATTCCAATTGTAGCTTTTGAATTCGATTCAGTACATCCCAAAAGAAATTTTGATACACAAAACTCGATGATAGTTTGAAGTAAAGGGATCTGCCTGATTTCACGACTTTACTTGCCGCTTTAATTAACCGAGTACGTATCGTATCAATTTGCATAGTTTTTTGACCTTCCGGAAAACAAAGAGTTCGTAACCAATTGGTCAAATTATATGCAAGAAGTGTTAACATCATTTTTACTTCGTTCACTAGAAAAGCGTGGCTATTCATATGATCAAAGTAAAAGCCATTTTTTGCTTCTTTGATATAGTTTTCCATCGTCCCTCTTTTTTGATAAGCTCGGACGATATCTTGAGGGAAAGCTAATTCAAAGTTAGTAACAAAAAAGGAATGGGTAAAGAACAGCTCACCTGCAGGACGTACCGATTGAATAATCACCCTTCTTGGTTTTGACCATGATTTTGCTTGGTAAATCGTTTCTTCATAATAGGTTTCCGTCTTGGAAACATCTAAAGGTGCGGAAGAAGGATGGTATTCCTTCGCTAAACTTTGTAGTTGTGAATTCGATTTCAACCGAATAATATACAAAACAGATTCTTCTTCACACAGATCGTATAATCCCGGAACAGCAAACCCGCTATCTCCACGAAGAAACAGGGTAGTTTCCGGAAACATTTCGTTATAATGTTTAATGAGAGGCCGAATAAATTCCACCACACCATTTGATGTATAAACATTTCCGGGACGGAGTTGTGCTTTCAAAAAGTCACCAGTCGCACCATCAAAGGCGACTAATGGATGAAAACCCATCGTGCCATAATGAGTATTATATGACGAAGATTCTTGGTCCCCATATGTATCCGAATGAGTCGAATCCAAGTCGATAAATAACTCTTTCGATTGTCGAAAACAATGAATCTTATCAAGCACTTCTTGGTTAGCCAGATTTAATTGTTCAATTGAATCTTTATCAAATCGTGTATAAAAGCGAGACAAACTGGGCTGGGAAGCAAGTGTTGGAGTTTCAATGATTTCCTTAAACACAGGATCATGAGTCAACTGATCAGCCGCATCATCTTCCGCATACCCGGCAATGAGTTGATAGACTTTTTGACGTAACAAGTTTTCATTTGAATGAAGATAATATTTCCTTGAATCGTTAAGTCTCAAGTACTTAACTAAAGTCTTTGAAAAACCAATTTTTTCATCGAATTCTCTAAAAAGAAACTCACCTGTATCGGAGGAAAGAGAACCTCCATCATTTGACAATTTAATTTTATGATTGAAATCAAGTGTTTTTTGCGTTAAAGTAACCATATAAAGAGTCCTTTCTGTTTGGTTTTTGTTTTGGTTACTTTAACTTTAACAGAAATGGATTCTTTTTTCATTTTTTTAATGAATTACAATAAAGCCGAAAAGGCTTGGTAATCCATAAGTTATAATAAGTTTCTGAATTTCTGTGAATAATTCAGATTAATAGATATGCGTATTATACTAGATTTCATGCGAATGGGTTAACGTTAAGTGAAAATTTCGTCACGGATTCAGGTTTTGCTTAAGGTCTTATTAAATTTTCTGACTAATATATAGTAACAAACAAGTGAAAGGGGATTGAACCGTAATGAAGTGGATAAAAGTTTTAATCGGGGTAATAGTCCTCTCCGTTGCAGGGGGAGCCGGCATTGCTGTCGGAATGAATATGAAAGAAGAACGGCCAGTCGTTTATTCAGACCCAGCCGAAACCATTTCTGCGCCAGAAGCAAAAAAAGAGGAACCTGTTGCTTCTTACACAGTTAATAAAGAAGGCGGGCAGAGCAAAACAGCTAATCCAGTCATTCGCGAAACAGAAGGCAAAGTCACTGCGCTGGATAAACAAAGCATTACCGTTTCATTTCCGTTCGGCGGAAGCGAAACATTCAAGTTGACGAATCAAACAGTAGTCGAAGATTTTTCCTTGCCGTTAAAAAAAGGCGTGCTTGTTGAATTGAAGGCGTCAGGAGAAGAAGCGGTAAAAATCGAAACAGAACGGACAATGGATGTGAAAGCTGTTATCGTATCAGACGAAAAAGAATCAATGAAGGTTGAGGCGAATGGCACAACAAAAAGCTTTACAAAGGGGCACTTCTACCGTCTTGACCGGGACGGCTACCGTGGCAGTCTAAAGGGTGTACCAGTCGAATTGGATCTTGATGAACATGATAAAATTTTATCTGCAGAACTTGATGACGAATTTCTTGATGGCTATGATGACTGACCGTGAAAATTAGGAATACACGAGTAAAAAACTGCCAAAACCCAGGCAGTTTTTTTGCAAATTATACCGGTTTGCTTTTTTGAAAAATGAATGCAGGGGATGAATCAAAGCGGAACAGGCAAGAGCAAACAGCAGGAATCCCGGCCGCCTCCGCAAGAAACCGGAGCCGTCTGGATGGATCATGAGGCATCAACCACTTTTTTAAACTGCAGGCACACCCGCGTCCCTTTTCCTTCTTCGCTTTCAATTTTAATCCCCCCGCCATGCTGGGTCATAATTGAATGGGCGATCGAAAGGCCCAGTCCGGTCCCGCCGGTTCCCCGTGTTCGCGCTTTGTCGACCCGGTAAAACCGTTCAAAGAGATGCGGCAAGTCTTCTTTTGGAATGCCGGTGCCGTGATCTATTACGGTGACCGTCACAAAATCATTATCGCTTCCCACTTCAATCTGTACGGGAAAGCGGCTGTATTTCAGTGCATTGTCCAAAAGGATGACCAGCACCTGGACAAACTTTTCTTCATTGGTCCATGCATACAGCCCGGGTGTTTCAGCTTTCACAGAAATGCTGCGGTTGGATGATTGGCTGAGCCGCTTTGCAGTTTGCCTGCAAAGATTGGCGGCATCAACCGGTTGCAACTCATACGAAACATCTTCACTACGGGCAAGCGCAAGCAGCTGCTCGGCGATCGAATTGAGTCTCCGGCTTTCATCCGAAATGGCGGCAATCCCTTCAGCCAGGATTTCGGGATCATCTTTTCCCCAGCGCCGTAACATGGCAGCATAGCTTTCAATAACCGTAAGCGGTGTTTTCAGTTCATGGGAGGCGTCATAGATAAATTGCTCCTGCTTTTTAAACATGGCCTCAAGCCGGTCAATCATGGCATTAAAGGTAAGCGCCATTTGGTACAGTTCATCGTGATGATTCAGGGCAAGCGGGATCTTTTCAAAGCGGCCGTTTTCTTCAATATCCGCCATCGTCTTCATCATCGTTGAGACCGGTTTTAAGAACAGACCGGAAGTTTTTACACCTACAAATGCGGCCAGCACAATTAAAACAGCAGAGGAGGCCAGTAAGATCGTAAGCAGCAGTCGGCTGTCTTCAAATATGTCTTCGGGGACCACGGAGAGTTCCAACATTCCAAGGTATTTTCCGTTTTCCATGATCGGATAGGAGGCCACAATAGCAGTGAAATCCTCACCTTTAATAGTACGGGTTTGGTCATCTTTCGGAAACACCGGTTTGATGGACAACAGGTCTTCTTCATCGGCTTTTACATAAACCTTTTGGTGCTGTGCATTAAATAAACGGATCATCCCTTCATCCGGTACATGCGTTTGCAATATCGGTTCCGGATCGGAAAAAAGCGCATCCCCGCTGCTCACACTTTCAGCTAATTGTTCAGCACTGTTCTCCAGGCTTGTTTCCAACCGGTCTTTTGAAAAATAAAGAAACGCCAAAAATACAATGGTATTGCCGGCAAAGAGCACAATAAAAGACCAGAGAATAAGCAATGCCGAAAGTTTTTTCTTAATCGACATTAACCCGTCTCCTTCATTGTATAACCAACGCCCCTCACTGTGTGGATCAGCGCTGTTTCGTGCCCGTGGTCAATTTTTTTGCGCAAATAGCCAATATAAACATCTACAACATTCGTATCTCCCGCATATTCAAATCCCCATACTTCATTTAACAACTGTTCTCGGTTTAATACAATGCGTTTATTCTTTAACAAATAGCATAAAAGATCAAATTCCCGTTTTGTCAATTCAATCGGTTTGCCGCCTCTTGTCACCTGCCTTGTTGCCGTGTTGACAAGCAAATCGGCAAGGGCATATTCGTGTTTCTTGCTGTTTTCGGATTTGCCGGTATGGAGTGCACCCGTTCTCAGCGCGGCACGGATCCGCGCGAGCAATTCCTCAATATTGAAAGGCTTTGTAATATAGTCATTTGCACCATGGTCTAGCCCGTTCACCTTATCGAGGACAGAATTGCGGGCTGTCAGCAAAATGACCGGTGTCCGGCTGTTTCTCATACGGTAGCGCCGCAAAACCTCGAGACCGCTCAAGCAGGGGATCATCACATCCAGCAGTACCAAATCCCAATCTTCGCTTTCTAGCAGGTTGAGTGCTTGTGATCCGTTCTCTACCCAAACGGTATCATAGTGCTCATGCTGCAATTCGAGCTCCAGCACCCGTGCAATTTTCACATCGTCTTCCACAATCATGATTTTTGACAATTCTGGACCAGCTCCTTCTGAAAGTGCATTCCCATCATTATTTTAACAATTTTCTGTTTTGAAAGGAATGCAGTCAGTACTTTTGTTTGAAAAATCAAAGTGCGTTGAAACGGTTTTTAAACTCTTCCGGCCCATTGCCTCAAAGTCAAAAAATGAATGAACTGAATGATTTGATAGGTGGGTGGAGCTGCTGGCAATGCTGGCCCTTTCGAAGTTGTTCAGCTCCGTTCCTTGAAAAAAGCTTCCACTGCCTAAATTGCCATACCACTTTGGGTAGTGTGCGTTTAATCGCTTCCGGTGTTCTTCATTCGGCCTATGGATAAAACCTGGTGGAGCACAATATAGTGGTCGAAAAATTTTGTGGAAACAAACGTTCTCATCGTGTATAATATGATTAATAATTCAATTTTAACAAAGGATGGGGTAAAATAATGGGAGAAGTACTTATTCTGGAGAAAAAGGTAAACTATTTACCCGGAACTGATTACGACGGGCTTTGGAAGAAAATTATAAGTGAACTGTTTGAGGAATTTATTTTATTCTTTGCACCTGATTTGTATGAGACCATTGATTTTGGAAAAGGAATTGTTTTTCTCGAACAGGAACTGCACAAAGTCATCATCAAGCATAAAAAAGGGAAAAGAATTGCAGACAAAATTGTAAAGGTTTCCTTGAAAAACGGCGAAGAAAAATATGTATTCATTCACATTGAAATTCAAGAAAAACAAGATCCGGACTTTTCCAAACGAATGTTTACTTATTTTTATCGCTTGTTTGATCGCTTCCAAGAAAACATTTATTCCATTGCGATTTTGACCGATTTGTCTAAATCAAATAACTCAGAGCCGTTCCAATACTCCTTTTACGGCACTGAACTTACGTATCGCTTTAACACTTATAAGTTTAATGAAGCGGACATTCCTTCTTTGAAAAAGTCTACGAACCCTTTTGCCATTGCAGTATTGGCGGGTATTTACCTTCATCTAACGGAAAAGAACTATCAGAAACGATATGAAGTTAAGAAAAAATTGTTAAAAGAATTCATCTTATCCAACCAAAATCTTAGTTCTAATTATGCGGAAGCGCTTTGTTACTTTATTGACTATCTTCTGTATCTTCCTGGTGAGTTAACAAAACAATTAACGAAAGAGTTATTTATTCACATTGAAAAGGAGGCAAACCATATGCTGTATTCTGAAGAGCTTAAAGAAGCTCCTACATTTGCAGAGTATCTGAAAACTGTGAAAGAAGAAGGAATTGAAATAGGGATAGAAAAAGGGATTGAAAAAGGGATTGAAAAGGGGAAGGAAGAAGGAATTGAAATAGGGATTGAAAAAGGGAAAATGGAAGAAAAAAGGAATTTGGCAGCCGAGTTATTAAGGGAAGGATTTTCAGTTGAAAAAGTTGCAAAAATGGTAAAACTCAGTATAGATGAAGTGAAAAAAATTAAAAAATGTGTGAATAACTAAATGAATTGAGACAAGGGATGGGCTGCCTTTCTATATAATCAAAGAAATGATGATTTTAGAGGAGCACTCATTAATTGCCACTGAAAATTTCTTAAGATTGCAAAGCACTTAACAATATTAGCACCCAAAGAGTTCTCTTTGAAAGATTTCACACTAAATAAAGAAATAGCCACATGCAAAATTGACTTTAGCGTGTGGCTTTTAAAAAATGAGCTTCTTGGGTGCTACCTAGTTGTTTTAAAAAAAATTTAATAGATAAAAAAGGAACTGACGTTTGCAGTAAAAATCACTTAACATAGCATTTTTTTATCCATTTTTATATTCAATGGTAATTTTTGTAGCGCCAGTATTCTACATCCCGGCTATTCGTTTGATTTTCTAATTAGCCCAAATTCTTCAGGAAAAATTATTCTTCAATTCGAGTTAACTTCACTTCAACTTTAAATCGATCCGGATTTTTTTCCAAAACTGCGATGAACCGTTTTAAGTCTTGAAAGATAATAAATCCTTCTGTTTCATTTTCATAATTCATCGTAAAGGACTCCGGTTTTTCATTATTTTCTTCATTTTCTGTTGCGTCACGTTCAGCTATCTTTTCTGTTTCTTCAACGGCAACTTGGTTATTTGAAGATAATAAGTTATTAATCAACATTTTCATTTCCTTAAACTCACTCATCAGTTGGTCAACACGTTCATCCCCTGCATTTCCAGCTGGTTCTTGTCCGGATTCCACAGCAGCCGGCGTAAAATCTTTTATATTCTCCTGTGCTTTATCTTTCTTATATTCATCTATCCACCCGTTTTTGAGGGCTAATTTTTTCAGATTGTGTTTATAATTATGAACGGAAGAATCTCGTTTCCCCCAAATTTTTGCAATTGATTGGGCATTCCATTTTTCCGTATATTCGGATATAAGCAGCCATTGATCTTTTTTTGGAAGCTTTTTTAAATCATTAAATGGAATCACTTGGTTTGGATCAGCGTCCGGTTTTGAGTGCGGAATTGTCCGTTTCTTCTTCATTTCAAGTCCTAAATCAGTCAACAATTGATAGTACACCTCTTCTTCAACACCTAATGCTTCTATTATTTCATTCTCTGAATAGGTCTCCCTCCATTTTGTTAAAATTTCCGTTTGTCGTTCTTTCGGATGCGATTTTAAATCTTCGTAGGTCATTAAACTTGTAAACATATTGTACACCTTTACCTTTCCTGATTTTTTATATAACTTTTTTTCTTTCCCTCTTAATAAGTCACTGGCAAAATAAATTTTTCCTATCTCGTGTTTGACTCCCTTTCCCTTTTTTGCATAAGCTCCATAAGAACTAATCTTCTTTTCTTTGATTTCTGCATAATATGTTTGCTTTATGTCATTATGCGTATTTAGCACCGGTCTACCTCCTTTGCATAAATTTGAAAATCGCTTTTCATTCCATATTCTTTCTATAATAATTACAGTGTTGGGTTGATGTTGGAGAATTTTCAGTTATTTTTAAGGGACTTTGTTCTATTATTGCTGTCTTGATCTTCAGGGACGATTTCTCCTCCTGCCAGTTGTTTAAGGTACATAAAATTCTTTTTTGAGTTTCAATTTTATACATGATATTCCAATTTACCTACTTATTCCTTTAAGCTGTCTACTAATTAACGGACTATCTATATTATACTAGATCCTATGTATATTATCTACATTGAATGAAAATTTCATCACTAATTTGATAAGCTTTTTTGTCAAAGAAAACATCATCTTTTTATATAAGTTGGACTAAACATTACTTTTTCATGTGTCGCCAAAAGCAATCTCATCCTGATCATAATTGATTTTGACGCGAAAAGAGCGCGTACCGGTGGTCGGGGGTCGAACGTATCTTTTAAACCATCAATTTATCAAGTTTTTGTTTACCTCTGTACAAAATTTGTACAAAAAAATGGAAGCCATTACAAATGTCCCTTTTTCTCTTATAGACGTTTTTGGTAAAATTAAGTTATTGATTGAAGAATAATAAATATAGGAGTGGCGGCAATGCTTTTGTTTTTTGGTAAGTTTATCTTGCTTTATTTGTTTCTTTCAATTGCATTTGCCTTATTCAAAGTGCTGTATTACAATATCGGCAAAAAATTCGTTTCTAAGACGGCTGATGGAACAATATTGCATTGGGCTTTAAGTGTTTTTGTTAAAAACGGTACGAAAATGGATAGTAATGATTACTTTGTTATGGCTGTTTTGGCGGCTTTATTTGCGATTTACTTGTAAAAAACTCCTCGAATCCACGATATACCAGCAGTTGTTTTATTTTGTTGGATATTCATTATTCTTACAGAATTCTTTAATCTTATTATATTTTTTGAAAATTTTTCGCACGCTTGTTTGATCCCATGTGTATAAATGTTTTTTAAAAACTGTTGGGCAACACCAGCCAATCCCGCTGCGCCGGTTCATAATTCTATATCCGCTTTCCTTTACAGTACTTGGCAACTTGCACCGTTTCGTCTCCGTAAAACCCATCAGCCCTGTATTTTGGGAGAGAGCTCGCAGCAATCAAACATTTCTGCAGCGTGTTACCTGGAAACCGGACAACGCTTTTTTTAGAATGGACCCTGTGCATTTATTTAAAGCACGCGATTTTAAAAAGTCGGCTTCCTTTGCTATCCTTTAAGTTATAAACAGGAAAGAAAGGAATAGCGAAATGAAAAAGCATTTAATTTCCGCCATCTCTATTGTTTCTGCCGTGTCAGCCTTGTTGTTTCTGGCCGGCCTGTGGATGGTGTTTGAAGACCAGCAGACGAAAGCAACAGGCGTAAAGACGGAAACTGCCAGAACCGGCAATAACACGTCAAAAGCGGGTGGTACGAAACAAATCACGATTACAGCAATCGGCGACTCACTCACAAGGGGAACGGGAGATACAGCAGGAAAGGGATATGCGGGTTATGTTGCGGATCGTTTAAAGAAAAAAACGAAGAAGGCTGTTCTGCTCCAAAACAATGGCATCAAAGGGCTTACATCAAGCGGGCTGCTTGAGCAGATCAAACAGCCGCAAATCAAACGCGAACTCAAGAGCGCGGATATCATTTTGCTGACCATCGGCGGCAATGATTTGTTTGCGGGCGGGGAGGCGCTTGACCATTTGAATACCGCCTATATCGAAAAGCTGGAAAAGCCTTATTTGGCCAATTTAAAACAGATCTACGCAGGGATCCAGGCTGTGAACAAAACGGCAATCGTCTATCATGTCGGGCTGTATAATCCTTTTATTGACTTGTCCGAGGCGAAAACGACATCTGCGATCGTCAGAAAATGGAACTTTGATTCTGCTTCTGTCGCGTCTGACTTTCCAAAAATCATCTATGTGCCGACGTTTGACCTTTTTGAACAAAATGTAAACGACTATTTATACAGTGACAAATTCCATCCGAATACGGCCGGTTATCAACTGATCGGAGAGCGTGTTGCTTCCCTGATCCATTATCGGGAGGAGAAAGCGAAATGACGACGATTCCCGCACTTAAGGTTATCGATGTCCATAAAAAAATTGGCAGGAAAGAAATCATCAAAGGCATCAGTTTTGAAGTGATGCCGGGAGAGGTATTCGGATTTCTCGGGCCGAACGGGGCAGGGAAGACAACAACCATTCGGATGCTGACAGGTCTGATCCGCCCGACTTCGGGAAAAATTTTGATCGGCGGAAAAAACGTACGGACCGAGTTTACGGAAGCCATGAAAAATCTCGGTTGCATTGTCGAAAATCCGGAGATGTACCCGTTTTTGACCGGCTATGAAAATCTTGCCTATTTTGCACGGATGGATCCGTCCATTCCGAGAAACAGGCTGGATGAAGTGGCGGCGCTCGTTGGCTTAACTGGCCGGATCCATGATAAAGTAAAAACATACTCTCTCGGCATGCGGCAAAGGCTTGGCATTGCCCAGGCGCTCCTTGGAAACCCGAAGCTTTTGATTCTTGATGAACCGACAAACGGGCTTGACCCGGCAGGCATCCGGGAAATGCGCGAATTTATCCGGTCGCTTGCCGAAAAAGCGCATTTAAGCGTCCTCGTTTCTTCGCATTTGTTAAGCGAAGTGCAGCTGATGTGCGACAAAGTGGCCATTATCCATAACGGCCAGGTGATTCGGACCGGGAATGTACACGAGCTGCTTTCCGAAAAAGCGCGTACCTTTTGGAAAGTTGCGCCAATAGAGAAAGCACGCACCTTGCTTCAGGCGGAGACACAGGTGGCAGAAGGGGAAGACGGCCTCCTTGTGACCCCTTATGATGAAGAAAAAAATGCTTTATGGAACGAGATGCTCGTTCAAAACGGGGTCAGGGTGAAAGAAATGAAGGCCGTGCTGCCGGCGCTTGAAGATTTGTTTTTGGAACTGACAGGGGGCAGGAAAAAATGATCCAACTTATATACAATGAACAGTTGAAGCTTTGGAAGAAAAAGCGGATTCTTGTCATTATCTTGATTATCGCCTGCCTTGTTCCCATTTTTACCTACGCGCAGTACAAAGAATCGAAAGCGCTGCAGGAAAAAATCGGGACAACCGACTGGCGGGTTAAGCTCCAGAAACAAATTGTCGATACGCAAAACCGGCTCGGATCGGCAAGCCTTTCTGATGATTTTAAAAAATATTTGCGTATCACATTGAGCCAGGAACAATATTATCTCAACCACAACATCAATCCGAACGCGCCGGGCGCCCCGACGTTTATGCGGGTATTTATTGAAAATGCGATCGGCATGCTTTTGCCACTGTTCGTCATGGTGGCGGCAAGCGATATTGTGTCTGCTGAGGCGGGCAGCGGGACAATCAAATTATTGCTGACGCGCCCTGTGAAAAGATGGCGCATCCTGCTTAGCAAGTACATTGCCATGCTGCTGTCCGTTTCGTTTATTTTGCTGTGCACAGCCGTTTTTACCTATGCCATTTCCGGAATAGTATTCGGCTACCGCGGCTGGAACATGCCAATGCTTACCGGTTTTACGATAAAAGGGGACGAGCTCCTTACTGCACATGTGCATGCTGTCCCGCAATGGAAATATTTGCTCATGGCGTTCGGCCTTGCCTGGTTTGTCTGCGTCGTTTCAGGCAGCCTCACGTTTATGCTTTCTGTCCTGTTGCGCAGCACGGCCGCCGTAATGGGAATTATGTTATCCTCATTGATTGCCGGCGCGATTTTGACCAACATGGTATCGGCTTGGCCAAGCGCAAAATATTTGTTTATGGTGAATTTGCAGCTGACAAATTATCTCAATGGTACAAGCCCGCCTGTTGCAGGCATGACGCTCGGATTTTCGGTTGCTGTGCTGCTTGTGTGGCTTTTTCTCTCGCTCGTGGTTTCTTTTGTTGTGTTTACAAAACGGGATGTTTATTAAGAAAAACGGAATTCCGCCAATTTCCGGTAAAATTTTTTCGCTGCATTAATACAATGATAAAGCAGGATTTTTTACGGGGCAGCACGAATTTCGTATGATAAGCAAAGGGGGAGATGCTGTGTTTCAACGGTTTGTCGTTGGGATGGGGATTGCTGTGTTTATGTTTATTGCAGGTGTCACTTATTTTTACTTTAACAAAGGAGAAGCGATTGCAACGGAGGCAGCACCTTCGAAAAAACCGGCTGCAGAGGAAGAGACGGCTGCAAAAGCGGTTATACAGGAAAGCTTCCGCCAGAAGACGCCTGAGCGCAAACTTTCGGCATACAAAAGCATGAGCGAAGAAGCATTGGTGCAGGAAGTACATAATATGACGCATCAAAAAGTGGCGGCAAATGAAAAATGGGGAGCTTCCGAAATCACAAAAGAAAAGGTGGACGCCCTGTATTCGGCAATTAGCAATCAAACTTTTGCGGATACAGAACTGCAGGATATGCTGCTCAGTATATTAAAACCGTGGAAAAAAGGCGATTTCAGCAATGCGGTGAAGGCCCATAATGAGATTTGGGCTTACCAGAAAGGCAACATCGGAAAAGCGGAGCGGCGGTTGACGCCTTCTGAAGAAGCGGCATATATTAAGGAAAATTTCAAATGACATCAGGAAGTGGAAACGGTGAAAATTTTAGGTATATCCGGCTCGCTTACCGGTGAGAAGACCTCCATTGGTGTATATGAGGTGCTTATGGCAATTAAAGCGGAAGATCCGGAAGCGGAAACTGAACTGCTCGATTTAAAAGATTATGAAGTGGAGTTTGCAAGAGGGTTTCCACTTTCTTATTACAATGATGATACGATTGCGGTCGTTAATAAAATGCTTGAAGCGGATATCCTTGTTTTTGGCTCGCCAATTTACCAGGCGTCCATTACAGGCGCTTTGAAAAATCTGCTCGACCATTTGCACCGCGATGCTTTTCAGTCCAAAGTATGCGGCATTGTGATGAACGGCGGCTCGGACAAACATTTTCTTGTTGCTGAATACCAGCTGAAACCGGTGTTAACCTTTTTAAAGGCCACCTGTGCAGTCCGCAATGTTTTTATCCACAATGATGATTTTAATGAGGACAATGAAATCATCAATGCCGATATCCAGGCACGCATCCGAAAGCTTGCGCATGAACTGTTGCAATTGAGAAAAGCTTTCTCCGGAGGCAATCCTGGAAATTTGGGATGATGCACTTTTGCCTAGTGCCGTGGCCGTTGCGCATGGGCGATAGTGGATCATCAGCGAAGCTTAGGTAGACGTGCTCTAGGCGAAGGAAGGCGACCATTTTGCCGTTTATCTTGCCGTATGACGCGTTACCAGCAAAAGGATAAAAAACCCCGGGGCAATTTTTCAGGGGAGAGGAGCTCTAAGTTTTTCCACTTTCTTAACATTGTATCGTTCTTTTAGGCGGAATAAAAAAGTGCCGGCGGACAGCCGGCGCTTTTTCTTTACTGCAATTCCCTTTTTAAAATCTGTTCCGCATGTGCAACTTGTTCTTTTGTCGGCGGTTCGACACCTTTGAGGGGATAGTCGATGCCGAGCGCCTCATATTTGTAGACGCCTAACTTATGGTACGGAAGGATTTCAATTTTTTCAACGTTTGGCAGCGAATGGATAAAATCAGATGTTTTTTGCAAATCTTCTTCTGAATCGACGCTGGGAACGAGCACATGGCGGATCCAGACCGGAATATGCTTGTCAGCGAGATACCGGGCGAAATCGAGAATATGCTCATTTGACATGCCCGTCAGCCATTTATGCTTTTCCGGGTCAATATGCTTGATGTCCAATAACACAAGATTTGTATATTTCATCAATTCATCCAGTTTTTCCATAAACCGGAGACTGCGCGAGAAACATCCGCCCGCTGTGTCAATGGCAGTATGGACGCCAATTTCTTTGCACGCTTTAAACAATTCGATTAGAAAATCGAGGTGCAAAAGTGGTTCGCCGCCGCTCACTGTAATGCCACCGCCGGAAGCTTTAATAAAAGGCAGGTAATCGCGCACATCGCTCATAATCTCTTCGACGCTCATTTCATTGCCTTCATTGATTTTCCATGTATCCGGGTTGTGGCAAAATTTGCAGCGCAGCGGGCAGCCTTGCGTAAATACGACATAGCGGATGCCAGGCCCGTCGACTGTGCCAAACGATTCAGTGGAATGAATGCGCGTTGTCATGTTCATCTCAATCAAATCCTTCTATATAGATTCCCCATAAGTTAAGTGTTTAATAGGGGGGAGGGGGCACGCAGGTGCATGCCGCCCGAATCAGTTTACATCATTTCATGGAACGTGCGGTTAATGACTTCAAGTTGTTGTTCCCTTGTCAATTTGATGAAGTTTACCGCATATCCCGATACACGGATCGTCAATTGCGGATATTTTTCCGGATGATCCATCGCATCCAGCAATGTTTCGCGATGCAGGACGTTGACGTTTAAGTGGTGCGCTTTTTTCGCCATATAGCCGTCCAGCATGCCGTCCAGGTTGGAGACCTGTGTTTCTTCTTCGTGTCCGAGCGCTTCCGGGACAATCGAGAAAGTGTTGGAAATGCCGTCAAGCGAATATTTATAAGGCAGTTTCGCAACAGATGTCAACGATGCGACTGCGCCGTGGGAATCGCGGCCGTGCATCGGGTTTGCACCAGGTGCGAACGGTTCGCCTGCTTTCCGGCCGTCCGGAGTGCTTCCTGTTTTCTTGCCGTATACAACGTTCGATGTAATCGTCAAGATCGAAGAAGTATGGACAGCGTTCCGGTAAGTCGGATATTTTTGCAGTTTTTGCATAAACGATTTGACGAGATTGACGGCAATTTGGTCGACGCGGTCATCGTTGTTGCCGTATTTCGGGTAATCGCCTTCGACTTCATAGTCAACAGCAAGGCCGTCTTCGTCACGGATGACTTTTACTTTCGCGTATTTGATGGCGCTTAGAGAGTCGGCTGCAACAGACAGGCCGGCAACGCCGCAAGCCATCGTGCGCAGTACATTGCGATCATGCAATGCCATTTCAAGCCGTTCATAGCTGTATTTGTCATGCATATAATGAATGATGTTCAAAGCATTGATATAAACGCCTGCAAGCCAGTCTAGCATCCGATCGTATTTTTCCATGACTTCATCGTAATCGAGATATTCCGATGTGATCGGCTGGAACGGAGGTGCGACTTGCATTTTATACCGTTCATCAACGCCGCCGTTAATCGCATACAGCAAAGCTTTTGCCAGGTTGGCACGGGCGCCGAAGAATTGCATTTGTTTGCCGATCCGCATCGCCGATACACAGCAGGCAATGCCATAATCGTCTCCGTATTCTTCACGCATTAAGTCGTCGTTTTCATATTGGATGGCGCTTGTCTTGATCGACATTTTCGCGCAATATTGTTTCCATTTATCCGGCAGTTTCGTCGACCAGAGCACGGTCAGGTTCGGTTCCGGCGCAGGGCCGAGATTATCGAGCGTGTTCAGGAAGCGGAACGAGTTTTTCGTAACGAGTGTACGGCCGTCCAAAGCCATGCCGCCGATCGATTCTGTTACCCATGTCGGGTCGCCGCTGAACAGTTCATTGTAATCTTCCGTCCTTGCAAATTTGACGAGGCGGAGTTTCATGACAAAGTGGTCGACGAGTTCTTGTGCTTCCCGTTCAGTCAGGACACCGTTTTTCAAATCTCTTTCAATATAAATGTCAAGGAAAGTGGATGTGCGCCCAAGACTCATGGCCGCACCATTTTGTTCCTTAATGGCAGCCAGATACGCGAAATACAGCCATTGGAAAGCTTCTTGTGCGTTTGAAGCCGGTTCGGAAATATCGAATCCGTAGCTTTGTGCCATTTGTTTCAATTCTTGCAATGCACGAATTTGTTCCGAATGTTCTTCACGTTCACGGATGACTTCTTCTGTCATCAAGCCGCAGCCGATTAAATCGAGATCTTTTTTCTTTTGCTCAATTAAATAATCTACACCGTAAAGGGCAACGCGCCGGTAGTCGCCGATAATGCGGCCGCGGCCGTAAGCATCCGGAAGGCCTGTTACAATGCCGGCATGCCGTGCAGCTTTGATTTCCGGTGTGTAGGCATCGAATACACCCTGGTTATGGGTTTTCCGCCATTCTGTAAAAATATGTTTGATTTCCGGATCAATTTCATAGCCGTAAGATTTTAAGGCACTTTCTGCCATCCGGATTCCGCCAAACGGCATCATCGAACGTTTGAACGGTTTATCGGTTTGGAAACCGACAATTTTTTCAAGTTCTTTGTTTAAATAGCCTGGGCCATGCGAGGTAATGGTGGATACAATTTTCGTATCCATATCCAGGACGCCGCCTTTTTCGCGTTCCTGTTTCGACAGTTCCATGACCTGATCCCATAATTTTAAAGTGGCTTCAGTCGGGCCGGCAAGAAAGCTTTCATCGCCTTCGTAAGGGGTTACATTTTTCAAAATGAAGTCCCTTACATCGATTTCTTTTTGCCAGTTTCCTCCTTTGAAGCCTTCCCATTGTTTTTTGGAGAGCGTTGCTTTTGTCAGTAATTGTTCAGTCATTTTAAATGGCCTCCTTTAAGCCGATTAATGAGCTGCCTTCAGAATTGGATGTTTGTTTGTTAAATAGTGAACATTTCTTATTACGCTTTCATTTTAGCATGGTCGATTTTAAAAAGATAGTGATAGCGTTCACATTTCAAGGCCGAAAAATGCAGTTGTCAAAGAATGTTCAAAACATTTGGCCGTAGATATATAATAGAAAAATGCGATGAAAGCGTGTTATAACACAAATTGATCAGTTTTTCACATGATTATTCTTCTTGAGGAGAGTTTGTGATTTGGTAACATGCTCAATATTTCACAAAATTGGCACAGCCAGATGAAAGCGTTTGCGTTATATTTTTCATGTAAGCAGTTACATAAAAGGAGTGGGGAAAGATGTTAACAGGATTACGTACTGATTTTCAAATGCCTTCCGTAAACTTGTTTGGACAGGGGACGGCAGAAGAAATTGGAAACAGGCTGAAAAATCTTGGGTGTCGCAGACCGCTGATTGTAACCGATGAAGGGCTCCACCAACTGGGGTATTCCGAAAAAATTGCAGCCTATATAAAAGAAGCCGGCCTGGAAGTGGCGATCTATCCGAAGGCTGAACCAAATCCGACAGACAAAAATGTGGAAGACGGGTTAAAAACCTATCATGAAGAAAATTGCGATTCAATCGTTTCACTTGGCGGCGGGAGCGCGCATGACTGTGCAAAAGGGATCGGGCTCGTTGCGGCCAATGGGGGCAAAATCCATGATTATGAAGGGCTGGACCGTTCTGAAAAACCAATGGTGCCGCTCGTTGCAATTAATACAACAGCCGGGACTGCCAGCGAAATGACAAAATTTACGATTATTACCGATACGAGTCGGAAAGTGAAAATGGCGATTGTAGATAAACATGTGACACCGGTTTTGTCCATTAATGATCCATTATTAATGGTCGGGATGCCGCCGTCTTTAACTGCGGCAACGGGGCTTGACGCTTTGACCCATGCAGTGGAAGCATATGTTTCAACTGCGGCCACACCGGTAACGGATGCATGCGCCATTAAAGCGATTCAAATTATTCCGCAATATTTGCCAAAGGCTGTTGCAAACGGCAATGATATGGAAGCGCGTGAACAAATGGTATATGCGCAGTATTTGGCAGGCATGGCGTTTAATAATGCATCTTTGGGCTATGTCCACGCGATTGCGCACCAGTTCGGCGGTTTCTATAACTTGCCGCACGGCGTTTGCAATGCGATTTTGCTCCCGCATGTGTGCCGTTTCAATCTGATTGCGCGGAAAGAAAGATTTGCAGAAATTGCCGTTGCACTGGGTGAGAAGACGGATAGCCTGAGCGTCGACGAAGCGGCGGAAAAAGCCATTACAGCAATTGAAAGGCTGGCAGCACAGCTGAACATTCCGAAAGGCTTTAAAGAACTCGGGGCTAAAGAAGAAGATATCGAAATCCTCGCCCAGCATGCAATGCAGGATGCGTGCGCAGCCACAAACCCGCGCAAACCAACACAAAAAGAAGTGGAAGCGATTATAAAAGCAGCGATGTAAGGAAGAAGACGGAGGAGGTGTGAACAGCATCTCCTCCTTTTTATTCACCCAAATCCGTAATTTATTTTCCTAATCCTGAGATTTATTCACCCCAACGTGGGGATCTGTAAATTTATTTTTTTATACTAAAGATTTACACTTCATCTTACTATTTATCTTCCCATACCTCAAATGTATTATTCCAATCTCGCTTTCTCGGAATTTTCATATCCTTGCTGGTTTACCTTTTCTCGTGTAATCGTTTCATAAACGTTCAAAATATATACAAACACAAACAGGGAAAAAGGGGATATGATAGAAAGGCAGTTGTTTGTGATATGATTCACAATTAAACATTTTTCATGTTGGAGATGGTGTTTATGTACGAGGCCGTTGAATCTGTTGTTCAAATGGCATTAAATAAGAAAAAATATCTGGAAGAATCCTTGCTTCGTTATGTGACAAAAGCAGCGTTGGCAAGTATGTTCATCGGTTTTGCCATTATAATATGTTACCGTCTTGCTGAGCCGTTTTTTGATGCGAAGTCTCCGGTTACTTCCTTTATGGCTTCAATATTTTTTGGCGCAGCGCTTGTGCTTATTATGTTTGGCGGCGGCGAGCTTTTTACCGGCAATACGATGATGATGACAATGAGCACGGTAAAAAAAGCGACAACTTGGAAAGATGCGCTCACAAACTGGGTGGCAACGTATGCCGGAAATTTGATCGGTGCGGCGATTTTCGCGCTGTTTATCCATTACAGCGGACTCTATGCGGATTCGGATAACAGCCAGTTTTTAATGTCGGTTGTTGGTGGGAAAATTAGCCTGACGACGGCCCAAATGTTTTTCCGTTCGATTCTTTGTAACTGGCTTGTTTGTTTAGGGTTCTGGGTTCCGATAAACGTAAAGGGAGACGGGGCTAAAATCGCTTCGATGATGCTGCTCGTGTTTGGCTTCGTCATTTCAGGCTACGAACACAGCATTGCCAATATGGTGCTGTTCTCGCTGGCACTTGCCGCACCATACCCGGATACCATTACACTCGTGGGCATTTTGCACAACCTTGGTGTGGTAACGCTCGGCAATATGATTGGCGGCGGCGTCTTTGTCGGTGCCATGTACGCCTTCTTAACATCAAAGAAAAAAGAAAAAGTGCCGGTTGCTGTTGTTGACACACACACCGTATCCCCTTTTTCGGCTGAAAAAATCAAGTAATATAAAACGAGCTGCCTGATAGAGGGCAGCTCGTTTTATATCGAAAAACCTGATCCGTTTCATTAGTTTTGAATCAGCTGCAGGAATTGCTTGGTCCGTGCATTTTTTGGATGATGGAATACTTCTTCCGGTTTGCCTTGCTCCAGGATGACACCGCCATCCATGAAAATCACCTTGTCTGCAACTTCGCGGGCAAACCGCATTTCGTGTGTGACAACGGCCATTGTCATCCCTTCTTCAGCAAGCTCCTTCATCACATTTAGCACGCCGCTCACAAGTTCCGGGTCCAGTGCGGATGTCGGTTCGTCAAACAGCATTACTTCCGGCTCCATCGCAAGCGCCCGCGCAATCCCGGCGCGCTGCTGCTGACCGCCGGAAAGGCTTGCCGGATACGCATCTTTTTTATCAAGCAGGCCTACCTTTTCCAGCAGCATTTCAGCTTTTTTTACTGCATCCTGGCGGTTTTTCCTTTTTACAATGATAGGCCCCTCAATCACATTTTCGAGAACCGTTTTATGCGGGAAAAGATTGTACTGTTGGAAAACCATGCCGGATTTTTGCCGCAAAGCCGCGCGTTCTTTTTTACCGGGATGTTGGGAAAAGTCAACGGATACATCACCGATCTGTACTCTGCCTTGATTTGGAACTTCAAGAGCATTCATGCAGCGAAGCAGCGTGGTTTTACCAGAACCGGATGGGCCGATGATGACGATCACTTTCCCTTTTTCAATGGTTAAGTCAATTCCTTTTAGCACTTCAAGGTTGCCGAATTGTTTATGTAACCCTTCTATTCGAATCATACAGGTCCCTCCTTACTTGCTGATGTATTTATCAAAACGGCCTTCCAATTTTTGCTGGATTATTGAGAGAATCAAACAAATCACCCAGTACAAAAAGGCCGCTTCGACATACAGCAGCATAAATTGATAAGTGGTGGAGGCAATTTCCTGGGCTTTACGGAACAGATCGGCCACCAAAATCAAGGAAGCAAGAGACGTATCCTTCACGAGACTGATAAACGTATTAGAAAGTGGCGGTACCGATACGCGGACGGCCTGTGGGAGTACAATTCTTCTCAAAGCCTGTGAATAGTTCATCCCGATCGAATAGGCTGCTTCCCATTGTCCCTTTGGAATCGACAAAATCGCTGCCCTGATAATTTCTGATGCATACGCGCCGACATTGAGCGAAAAGCCGATAATGGCGGCTGGAAAAGAACCAATGGTAATGTGCACAGACGGCAGCCCGTAAAAAATGATAAATAATTGCACAAGCAACGGGGTTCCGCGGATTGCTGAGACATAGATTCGGGCAATCCATTCCAGTATTTTAATGCCGGAAATCCGTGCCAGCGCCGTGGCGAGTGCCAGCACAAGACCGATACAGAAAGTAATAATCGTTAATGGAATCGTATAATGCAAAGCTCCCTTCAGCATCGACAGAAGGGAACTTTGCACCAAATGCAGCTGGTTGCTGCTGATAAACGCAAGGTTATTGGGAAACATCTTCACCAAACCATTTCTTTGAAATTTTTGTTAGTGTGCCGTCTTTTTTCATATCTTTTAAAGCATCATTTACTTTGTCTGTCAATTTTCCTGAATGTTTCCGGAACAAAAGAGCGGATTTGCTGGCATCGTTTGCGGTGGCGGCAACTTTAATGGCAGCATTCGGTTTTTGCTTTTTGTAATCCAGATAAGTTAGGGAATCATTGACCGTTGCATCCACACGATTTGAAGTCAAAAGCTGGATCGCTTGGTTAAAGCCTTCCACACTTACAATATTGGCACCATTTTTCTTGGCAATAGTGGCAAAGTTGCTTGTAAGCGATTGGGCTGATTTTTTGCCTTTTAAATCAGCAAAGGACTTGATGTTCGTATTGTCTTTGCGTACAAGGACAACGGCTTTTGAAATCGTATATGGTGTGGAAAAATCATATTTTTTCTGGCGGTCTGCGCGGATCCCGACTTGGTTTGCGATCATATCAAACCGTTTGGAATTGAGCCCGGCAAACATGGCATCCCACTGGGTTTCTTTAAATTCGGCTTTTAATCCGAGCCGTTTTGCAACTTCTTTTGCAACATCAATATCGTAGCCTGTTAATTTTCCGTTTTTATGGAAAGAAAATGGCGGATATGTTCCTTCTGTCCCGATCAAAAGGACGCCTTTTGATTTGATCTGGCCGTATAAGTCATTGGATTTTGAAGCGTTCTGGTTGTCCGTATTTTTTCCGCATGCCGTTAACGCAAGCAGCAAGCAAAACACGGCCAGCCATTTGATGTATTTTCTCATGTTGTCAACTCCCTTTTTATTATCTTTACAGTCTACAGCTATGCTTTAACCAGCATTTTGTATTGTAAACAAAGGGGTAAAAAATATCCAGAAAAAAGGCTTTGTATAGTAAAATATGGATGAGGGAAAGCGAAAGGTGGTTAACCCAATATGGCAGAAGGATATGTGAAAGTCACGGGAGGGAATGTCTTTTACAAAATAACGGGCACCGGAAGCAAAACGCCGCTTATCGTATTGCACGGCGGGCCTGGTGGGACACATATGCCGTTTTTTGCCCTTGAAGCACTCGGGGATGAACGGCCGGTTGTCTTTTACGACCAGCTCGGTTCCGGAAGATCAGACCACCCGGATGACCCCTTACTCTGGACAATTGACAGATTCACAGAGGAGCTTGCCCGGCTTCGTGAGGCACTTGCATTGGATAAAGTCCACATCCTCGGCCATTCGTGGGGAACAATGCTTGCGGCAAACTATTTGCTGAAGCAGCCGGCAGGGGTAAAAAGCGTTATATTTTCCGGGCCATGCCTGAGCGCTCCACAGTGGAAAGAGGATCAGGATGAACACCGGAAACAGCTGCCGCCCGATGTCCAGGAAATTTTGGCGCGTTCAGAACGCGAGGGGCGGACATCCTCTCCGGAATACAAAGAGGCAATGAAAGTTTTCTATAAAAAATTTGTCAACCGTCTTGAAGAAAAGCCGGCCGTCTTGCAATCGGAATTTGCCCGTCCGAATGAAGAAGTATACTTGACGATGTGGGGGCCGTCAGAATTTTACCCGTCCGGCAATTTGAAAACATTTGACGTAACAGGCCGCCTGCATGAGATCAGGCTGCCTGCCTTATTTACCTGCGGGCGTTACGATGAAGCCAGGCCGGAAACAACGAGGGCCTATAGCCGGCTCATACCGGGGGCAAAATTCCATATGTTTGAAAACAGCTCACACCAGCCGTACCTTGAAGAGCCCCATGAATTTGTGCGGGTGATCCGGGAATTTTTGGCAGGTGTTTGAGCGCACGGTCAGCGGATATTGATGAGCAGATAAAGAAACCAGACGGCGTGATGCTGTTCGTCTCTTGCCGCTTCAAGAAACGCCTGCTTCATGGCAGGGCTATTTGCGGAACGCGCCAATTCTCTGTAAAAATCGACCGTGTTTTGTTCGTCTTTCACGGCAAATTCAAGCCCTCCTTTGTAAGTGGAAGGGCAGGCTTCGCTGATTTGCGGCTGCGGCCTTCTGCCTGTGAGGTTCGTGTAAAACTGCGAAAATGTCTGGAAATGGCGAATCTCATCATCACGGATTTCCATAATGATGTTACGGGCTTCAGCAGACGGGGCTCTCCTTGCGATTTGCTCGTAGCAGGCGATGGCACTATATTCGCCGTTTATTGCCTGGATTAGATTGGCGAGCCATACTGCCTGCTGGTTCCCGGCGTCAGGCTGTGTGTTTCTCAAACCGGCATGATCATCAAACGGATGGACAAACATTGGATTCCCTCCTCACTTTCAACCGGTATATCGTATGATGGGCAAAAGCGGATCGTTCCGATTTTTTCTGATCCATCCAGCGGACAATGTTTAAAAATTTTCCCGAAATGTTTTATAATAGGAATGTCTATGCCAGATTTCCTTCATATTTTTTTAGAAAAGGAGCAAAGAAATGGAAAAAGTATTTGTTTTCGGCCATAAAAACCCGGATACGGATGCGATTTGTTCAGCGATTGCCTATGCAGCGTTAAAAACAAAATTGGGCGTTGACGCGGAGGCGGTCCGGTTAGGAGAATTGAGCAATGAAACGAAATTCGCATTGGAAACATTCCACATGGAAGCGCCGCGCCTCGTTCAAACGGTTGCAAACGAAGTGGAAAATGTCATTCTTGTGGACCATAATGAACGCCAGCAAAGCGCGGACGACATTGACAGCGTGCGGGTCCTTGAAGTCATTGACCACCATCGCATCGCCAATTTTGAAACGAGCGACCCGCTCTATTACCGTGCGGAACCGGTCGGCTGTACAGCAACGATTTTAAATAAACTTTACAAAGAGAATGGGGTTGAAATCAGTAAAGAAATAGCTGGCCTGATGCTTTCTGCGATCATCTCCGACTCGCTTTTGTTTAAATCCCCGACTTGCACGGAAGAAGATGTGAAGGCAGCGAAAGAACTGGCTGAAATTGCCGGTGTGGATGCAGATACATACGGCCTTGAAATGCTGAAAGCCGGCGCGGATTTAAGTGACAAAACGGTGGAACAGCTGATTACACTTGACTCCAAAGAATTTGATATGGCTGGCCATAAAGTGGTGATTGCCCAGGTAAATGCCGTTGATACAAATGACGTGCTCGTGAAACAGGCGGAAATTGAACAGGCGATCCAAGCGCAGATTACAGACAGAGGGCTTGATTTGTTCCTGTTTGTTGTAACGGATATTTTAACAAACGATTCCGTCGCACTTGCACTCGGCAAATCGGCGGATATTGTGGAAAAAGCCTATAATGTCAAGCTGGAAAACAACACGGCCACTTTAAAAGGCGTTGTATCACGGAAAAAACAAATTGTTCCGGTTTTAACCGAATCCTTTCATAGCTGAAAAAACCGGTGCCGACACATGGCACCGGCTTTTTTCATTCCAAGAAACCGGAACAGGGCTTTCAGATACCCGTATGATCCTTGGGTATTGTGCTGCCTTTTCAAATTTTGGCTTGCGGAACCCCGCTGTTTCCGCAACCGGCACCGGTTTTTTCAACGGGGGATCGGAATGCGACTCAGATACCCGTATGATCCTTGGGTATTGTGCTGCCTTTTCAAATTTTGGCTTGCGGAACCCCGCTGTTTCCGCAACCGGCACCGTTTTTTCAACCGGGGGACCAGAACGGGACGCAGATATCCATATGTTCCGTATATGGAAGCGGATTGTTTTACAGCTTCGGGAACAGCCCGTGGATGCCGCTTGCGATCATTTGAACCGCCATGACGGCAAGAATCAGCCCCATCAGCCTTGTTATAATGTTAAGGCCGCTTTGCCCGAGCTTAGAGATAATCGAAGATGAATAATAAAACAATACAAAGGTTAAAGCGAGCACAATGGTATAGCCGATTAAAACACTTGCCAGGTTTGGCAGGGAATGGGAAGACGTCTGCGCCATGACGGTTGCGATCGTCCCGGGCCCGGCCAGGATCGGGAGGGCAAGCGGTGTAATAGAGATGTCATCCCGGGCTTCAACTTCTTTCCGCTCATTCGGATGCGGGCTTTGCGATCTTGCATTTTTAGCGTGCAGCAGGCTGTAGGCAATCCCGAAGATTAAGATCCCCCCTGCAACGCGAAACGCATGAATCGTAATCCCGAAGACCTCGAACAATAATTTTCCAAGAAAAAGAAAAACCGTTAGTATGATAAAAGAAACAATGACCGCTTTGCGGGCGGTTTTCCGTTTGTCCTTTAAGGAATATCCACCAGTTAATGAAATGAAGATTGGAATATTCCCGATCGGATTCATCACCGCAAAAAAACCGAGCGAAAGTTTTATAATTTCGCCGAACAATTTCTACACCCCTTTTTGTTTATTTTTTATTGCATTACCCTGTTGGTGGAAAATGTAACAGGGGTAACAGTTTTTTGATGGACGGATCCCCGCGTTTCTTTACAGAAGCGGATGTCTTTAATATAATGTTCATATCTTTTTGATGTATGTAAGAAGCAACGCAGTGTTTCACCCGGAGAGCGGGGGAGAATCCCTGCGTTTTTATTGTGACAATCATTTTTATAGTTGATGATGGCGCGTTTTTAATGGCAGCAATACGCATATTGCCGCTTGTTGCCGTACAAAAAGTCCTCGTCATGCAAATTGGTGGTCGGACTGAATGCAAAAACTTAAGTTCATTTTATATAAATTGTTTGTTTTTGGGGGAGGTGAATCATGGATACGGCCGAATTGAAAAAAGAAGTCATTGCCTTCAGCAAAACGATCGGAATCGACAAAATCGGGTTTGCTTCTCCAGACCCGTTTACGGAGTTGAAGCAGCGCCTGATCCGTCAACAGGAACTCGGCTACCAGTCCGGCTTTGAGGAAAAAGATATTGAAAAAAGGGTGAATCCTTCTTTAATTTTTGATTCGCCCCAGTCGATTATTGCCGTTGCGCTCGCCTACCCGTCCAAAATCAAGAATCCGCCGAAAGGGAAAAAAGGCGCACGCCGCGGGATCTTTTGCCGGGCTTCTTGGGGCGAGGACTATCACACCATCTTAAGGGACAAGCTTTCGAAACTGGAAGATTTTCTTAAAGAAAAAGTGGAAGGGGCCCGCTGCAAATCGATGGTCGATACAGGGGAACTCTCCGACCGGGCGGTAGCCGAGAGGGCCGGCATTGGCTGGAGCGGAAAAAATTGTTCGATCATCACACCGGAATTTGGTTCCTATGTGTACTTAGGCGAGATGATTACCAATATTCCGTTTGAACCGGATACACCTGTTGAGGACCAGTGCGGTGACTGCCGGAAATGCCTAGATGTCTGTCCGACCGGCGCGCTTGTTTCTGCCGGGCAGCTGAATGCCAAACGGTGCATCAGCTTTTTAACGCAGACAAAAGATTACTTGCCGGACGAGTTTAAAGGGAAAATCGGCAATCGCGTGTACGGTTGTGATTCGTGCCAGACAATCTGTCCGAAAAACAAAGGGATTGATTTTCATTTTCATGAGGAAATGGAGCCGGAACCGGAAGCGGCCAAGCCACTTCTGGAACCGATTCTCCGCCTCAGCAACCGCGCGTTTAAAGAACGGTTCGGCCATATGGCAGGATCGTGGCGCGGGAAAAAGCCGATCCAGCGAAACGCGATTATCGCGCTCGCCCATTTTAAGGAAGAAAGCGCAGTACCGGAGCTGATCCGAATTTTGCAGGAAGATCCGCGCCCGGTTATTCGCGGGACGGCAGGCTGGGCGCTTGGGAAAATCGGCGGGGAAGAAGCAAAAGCTGCACTTCTTTCCGCACGCGAACAGGAAGAAGATCCGGATGCCCGCAATGAAATCGAAAAAGGCCTTGCATTTTTCGATTAGACGTCCATCGCAGTGCACGCGGCATCAGCAGGAGAATGAAAATCAGCCGGTGCCTATTTCAGGATAAACTTTGATGCCGCTTCTTTCGTGGATACGGGTAAAAAATCGTCACATGGAACGGTACTGCGTCAAGAAAGCTCTAGGAATGTATCACGTTCCTTGATAACGGCTGCCGCTTTTTTATGTGCCAAAAGCAGCGCCAACGCAAATTTTCAGCAAAACAAAAGAATCTTTGCGTTTTCAAAAAGCACGAAAATATACAGATACTGATTTCCCCCATTTTTTCATCATATAGTGATGAAGAGAGGGGGTTTTCTGATTGAAAGAACAAATCCAGGCACATCTTGAAAACAGGCTTGCTCACTTTACCGGGCGAGGAACAGAGCGGGAATTTGAAGATATTGAACGAAAAAAGACGGGGCTTTCAAATCGGGATGCCCGGATTGTAAAGGTGAAAGCGGAAGCAAAAGTAACCCGGGCTGACCAGGAGGGAAGCCACAGCTTTCTTTATTATACGGTGCATATGCAGTATATGATCAAACAAAAAGCGGCTTTTTACATTGAAGAAGCAGTGGAGGAAAGAAAAGCATCTTTTTACGATGGAAGGCTTTATGAAGACGAGGAACTTGTGCCGGACATTCCGGAATGGTGCGGTCCTCTGCCGGATGATGAGGAGCAGAAAACTGGAGCAGCTGGCGGCGAACGGATCGCATACGTGTATGACCGCATGAAAGCTGTCCAGTATGCGGAAAAGTGGTGGAACCGTTTTAATCCGGCTTACAAATCGTTTACGGATGACTGCACGAACTATATCTCGCAATGCCTTCACGCCGGCGGGGCACCGATGCGCGGATACCCGGACAGGGCACAGGGCTGGTGGATGATGCACAATAACTGGAGTTACAGCTGGACGGTTGCACATTCGTTTAAGACATACCTGCAGTATTCTAAAACCGGTTTGCGCGCAAAGGAAGTTTCGTCACCGCAGGAGCTGAAGTACGGTGACGTCATTTGTATCGATTTCCAGGGGGACGGCCGGTTTGACCATACGCTCATTGTCACGGGTTATGATTATTACGGGATGCCGCTTGTGAATGCCCATACGACCAATAGCCGTAAACGGTACTGGACGTATGAAGACTCTTCCGCCTATACGCCGAATATCAAGTACAAGTTTTTTACCATTGAAGATGATAGTTGAGAAACGTGTTATAATAAGTCCCGAGGTGACAAATGTTGAGCTTGCATGTTGTATTGTACCAGCCGGAAATTCCCGCCAACACAGGCAATATTGCACGCACTTGCGCAGGGACCGGGACAACGCTCCATCTGATCCGCCCGCTCGGTTTTTCAACGGATGATAAAATGTTAAAAAGAGCCGGGCTGGATTATTGGAAGCATGTGAATATCGTCTATTATGATTCACTGGAAGAATTTTTTGAAAAAAATGCGGACGGCGAAGTATACTACATTGAGACGTTTGGCGAAAAGCCGTTTACGGATTTTGATTTCAGCGATCCGGACAAAAATTTATATTTCATGTTCGGCCGGGAAACCTCGGGGCTGCCGAATGACTTGATTGAAAAAAATAAGGACCGTTGCCTGCGTATTCCGATGACAGACAAAGTGCGGTCACTGAACCTTTCCAATACTGCCGCCATCCTTGTATATGAAGCGTTGCGGCAGCAGCAGTATCCGGGATTAAAATGACAAAGGGCCGGGCTGATTCATCGCCCGGCCCTTTCGTTTGCGGAAGCGCCAATGCCGGAAACGGCTCCGGATCATCCGGCCCGTGCTCACGAAAGATCCCGGTGAAAAATCCCTTCCGAATGTTTTAAGCTGCAATTTTTTCTAGGCCTTGCCCGCTCAAAATCCCTGCCATATGCCAGGCTGAATTTCTCCGGCCCTTTCGTGTGTGGAAGCGCCGATGCCGGAAAGGTCGGGATCACCCGGCCTTTTGCCCACGGAAGACTCCCGGTGCAAAAAAATCTTTGAGCAGCATTTTAATACTCCGGCTCTTGCTCGCGGAAGTTTTCCCCTTTGTCTTCGTATCCAGCCGTGAAAATGGCGGACAAGAATGAAATCGCTACCAATATAATAAGGAACGTTTTCACTTCGATATCCTCCCTGTTTTTCCTTCTTTGCCCCTCATTATAGCCCATTTCACTGAAAGATGCACCTATTTTCAATTTTTGAACGTACCTTATCCACCAGAATCTCCCTAAACGAAATTTTTCCTATTCGTTTTTCGCGTTTATCGCTGTCCGTTCGTCCCGAATAAGGTTGTCTCTTTTTATCATGTTCCCTCGCTTGGGGGCATAGATTATATAAACGTCTCTTCAACAAGACTAAGGGGAGGTACGAAATGGATATTCTGAGGAAACTCACAAACTACCGTGAAGAAGAGGAAAAACTGAGATGGGAAGGAACGTTCAGGGAGTATCTTGACTTGCTAAAAGAAAAGCCATGGGTTGCACAATCCGCTCATTCCCGAGTTTACAATATGATTAAGGATGCCGGTGTGGAGGAAGTGGACGGAGTAAAAAAATACCGTTTTTTCAGCCATCAATTATTCGGTTTGGAAGAGGCGCTTGAAAAATTGGTGGAAGAATATTTCCACCCGGCTGCGAAAAGGCTGGATGTCAGAAAACGGATTTTATTGTTGATGGGACCTGTAAGCGGCGGAAAATCGACGCTTGTGACAATGTTAAAACGGGGCCTTGAAGCGTATTCGCGGACTGAACAGGGCGCTGTATTTGCCATCAAAGGCTGCCCAATGCATGAAGATCCGCTTCACTTGATTCCGCAACATTTGCGGGCGGATTTTTACGAGGAATACGGTATCCGGATTGAAGGCAATTTGTCTCCTTTGAATATGCTGCGGCTGGAGGAAGAGTATGGCGGAAGGATTGAAGACGTGCTCGTTGAAAGGATCTTTTTTTCCGAAGACAAGCGGACGGGGATCGGCACGTTCAGCCCGTCGGATCCGAAATCGCAGGATATCGCGGATCTAACCGGCAGCATTGATTTTTCGACCATTGCCGAGTACGGTTCCGAATCGGATCCGCGCGCTTACCGTTTCGACGGCGAACTGAACAAGGCCAACCGCGGCATTATGGAATTTCAGGAAATGCTCAAATGCGATGAGAAATTTCTCTGGCATCTGTTGTCGCTGACGCAGGAAGGAAATTTTAAAGCAGGCCGGTTTGCGCTGATTTCTGCTGATGAATTGATCATCGCGCACACGAATGAGACCGAATACCGCTCTTTTATTGCCAATAAGAAAAACGAAGCTTTGCACTCACGGATTATTGTCATGCCGGTTCCGTATAATTTGCGGGTAACCGAGGAAGAGAAAATTTATGAAAAAATGATCCGGGAAAGCGATGTGGCGGATATTCATATCGCTCCGCATACGCTGAAAGTTGCGGCGATGTTTACCATTTTAACAAGGTTGCGCGAACCGAAGCGGGCGGATATCGATTTGCTTAAGAAAATGCGCTTGTATGACGGGATGGCAGTAGAGGGGTACAATTCACAGGATGTAAAGGAACTGAAAAATGAATACCAGGATGAAGGCATGTTCGGGATTGATCCGCGCTATGTCATCAACCGTATTTCCTCTACAATCATCAAAAAAGAAATGAAATCCATCAATGCCCTCGATGTGCTTCTGTCATTGAAGGAAGGGCTTGACCAGCATCCGTCGATTACCCCGGAATTGAAAGAGAAGTATTTGAATTTCATTTCTTTAGCGCGGAAAGAATACGATGAAATTGCCAAAAAAGAAGTGCAGAAAGCATTTGTATATTCGTATGAAGAATCGGCGAAAACGCTGATGGACAATTATCTCGACAATGTAGAAGCATTCTGCAACAAAGTGAAGCTGCATGATCCTTTAACAGGCGAAGAAATTAATCCGGATGAAAAACTGATGCGGTCGATCGAAGAACAGATCGGCATTTCGGAAAATGCGAAGAAAGCGTTCCGGGAAGAAATCCTCATCCGCATTTCGGCTTATGCGAGAAAAGGGAAACGGTTTGATTATAATTCACACGACCGGCTCCGTGAAGCCATCCAGAAAAAATTGTTTGCGGATTTAAAAGACGTTGTCAAGATTACAACATCCACAAAAACGCCGGATGAACAGCAGTTGAAGAAGATCAATGAAGTGGTGGCGCGTTTAATTGATGATTACGGCTATAATTCCACATCGGCCAATGAACTGCTGCGCTATGTCGGGAGCTTGCTGAACCGGTAATCCGGCAGCCGGAAGCCGGGCGATATCAGCCCGGTTTTTTCCTTATCCGGCTTTAGCCTGTTTCTAAAAGAAAAATGTCAAATATTCTGCCTTATTGCATAAGATAGAGTAATCTTAAATGTGATGATCCAAGTTTTTAAACGCCAAAATAGCATATGTTAGGATATCCGGTATGGTGACGGCGAAATTCTCGGCAAATTTTTCAAAAAAGGGAGGATGAGCATGGATAAACAGGATCAGAAGCATTTTGTTCTTTCACAGGAAGACTGGTCGCTCCACCGCAAAGGGCATGATGACCAGGTCCGCCATCAGGAAAAGGTCCAGGAAGCCATCCGCAACAATCTGCCCGACTTAATTACGGAAGAAAGCATCATTATGTCAGACGGCCGGGATGTTGTCAAAATACCGATCCGGTCATTGGACGAATATAAAATTCGCTATAATTATGATAAAAATAAACATGTCGGCCAGGGCCAGGGCGATTCCAAAGTCGGTGATATCATTGCACGCGACGGTTCCCCCGAGCAGGGACCGGGCAAAGGCCAGGGAGCAGGCGACCAGCCGGGAGAAGACTATTATGAAGCGGAAGTATCTCTGATGGAAATCGAGGAAGCATTGTTCAGCCAATTGGAACTGCCAAATCTTCAAAGGAAAGAGCGAGATGAGAACACGGTAGAGGCGATTGAGTTTAACGATATCCGGAAAACGGGGCTAATGGGCAATATTGATAAAAAACGGACGATGATGTCGGCGTTTAAAAGGAATGCGATGAATGGCAAACCGGCCTTTCACCCGATCGTGCCGGAAGATCTCAAATTCCGCACATGGAATGAAGTGGAAAAACCGGAATCAAAAGCGGTTGTCCTTGCGATGATGGATACAAGTGGAAGTATGGGGATATGGGAAAAGTATATGGCGCGCAGCTTTTTCTTCTGGATGACGCGTTTTTTGCGGACGAAATACGAGACCGTGGAAATTGAATTTATCGCCCACCATACAGAGGCAAAAGTCGTATCAGAGGAAGATTTCTTTTCAAAAGGGGAGTCCGGCGGCACGATCTGTTCATCGGCTTACCGGAAAGCGCTCAGCCTGATCAATGAAAAATATGACCCGTACCGCTTTAATATTTATCCTTTCCATTTTTCGGACGGCGACAACCTGACATCAGACAATGCGCGCTGCGTGAAACTTGTCCAGGAAATTATGAAAGTCTCGAATATGTTCTACTACGGGGAAGTGAACCAGTACAACCGCCATAGCACCCTCATGTCGGCCTATAAAAATATTAAAGATGAGAAATTTAAATATTACGTGCTGAAACAAAAAGCAGATGTTTTCCATGCGATGAAAAGTTTCTTTTCAAAGGAAGCAGACAAAGCTTTGGCATAAGAAGAAAGGGGCTGCACAACGGCTGATGCGGGCCCCTTATTTTTGCGGGTGCTGATAACGGGTGATTCACCTGATTCTGTGTGTGCCGCGTGCTGTGATCTCATAAGTTTTCTACCCATATCTTATATTTAGGGCTTGCTGAACGAATCCGACGCTGAGTTTGTGCCCAATTTATCTACAACATCTGTCTCAAAATATAGAAGAATCCTTTTGCGAAAAGGGGTGATTTGATCTTCTCCATACGTTGAATCGGATTTCACGTGCAGGCATTTCCCTGGATTTGTTGTAAAACCCATGCATTTAAATGGTGGCCAAAGCTGTCAGCAGCCTTGCCAAATCTAGGAATTTCACTTATTCAGCAAGCCCTATTTAAGAATGCCATCTTCCAAAAATTCTTCTGTATGAACAAGGTATGTTACATCCGGTAATCCACATAAAGCGTAGGAAAGGACACTTGCAACTTTCAAATCAGGCGTAATGAATCCTCTTCCTTCCCCCATATCACTAACACTGGAGAATCCTACTTCCTCAGCTTCCCAAAATGTATCATAAATTCTGTCGTCTATTGTCCATTCCATAGGGATATCTCCTTTCCTTCATGCTATGGCCGTTAAAAATGCTCTTCTCTTAAAATGGAATAGATTTTGAGATCCCAATGTTTTCCTTTTCTATAAACGGCTTTGCGCAAAGTGCCTTCATAGGTCATGCCGGCTTTTTCCATGACGCGGGCCGACGCGATATTTTCTGCAAAACAGCGGGCCTGGATGCGGATCAAATACATGTGTTCAAACCCGAAAGCAATCAGCTTTTTAGCGGCTTCTGTCATGATGCCTTTTCCCCAGTGCTCAGGAGAAAGGGCATAGCCAATCTCGGCCGTCCTTTCTTCCGGCTTCCACCATACAAAATCGACCGTCCCGATCAGCTTTCGTGTCTCTTTGTCTTCAATTCCCCAGGGGGCAATCTTGTGTTCGCGGTACTGGCTGAGCACAAAATTTATAAAATTTTTCGAATCGCGGACAGACCGGTGTGCATCCCACGTCACGTATTTTGCTACTTCACTTCTTGACGCATAGGAAAATAAATCGAGCACGTCATCCCGCTTGAGCTTTCTTAAAACAAGCCGGTCCGTTTCAAGCAGTGGCAAGTTCCGGTATATGTCTTCGATTCTCACATCTATCCCTCGCAGTTCTGAATGGTTTATTAAAAATGTATCATAAAATGGAAATTTTTCAATTGTCTATGTAAATTTCTTTTGCATATAAAAAGAGCATGCTTAACGCTGCTCTTTTTTCACCCCGTTTTACCAAAAAAGGTTTACAATATGATAAATCGCACCGGATAAAACGGCTGAAATCGGAAGGGTAATGACCCAAGTGATCACCATTCTTTTTGCAGTATCCCATTTGACCCCTTTAATTCGGTGGGCCGAACCAACCCCGAGAATGGAAGAAGAAATGACATGGGTGGTGCTGACCGGCAAGTGTATAAATGTTGCACCAAAAATAATGAAAGCTGAACTCAAGTCGGCTGCAACCCCGTTAATCGGCCGGATCTTCATAATATTGACGCCGACCGTTTTAATAATCCGCCAGCCGCCGATCGATGTCCCAAGCCCCATTGCCGCCGCACAACCGACCTGGACCCAGAATGGAATATGGTTCTCGGCAATATAATGGTTGGCAATCAAAGCCATTGTGATAATCCCCATCGATTTCTGGGCATCATTTGTCCCATGGGAGTAAGACTGGAGAGCGGCGGTGAAAATTTGGATCAGCCGGAAGTGTCGGTTCGTTTTCGCAAGCTTAAAATTCTGAAATGCAACTTTAAAAATGCTGTAAACCGTAAAACCGACCGTAAAAGCGAGGATCGGGGATAAAATTAAGGCTTCAATAATGCTGATAAAACCACGATATTCGATTACATGAAAACCTGACGAGGCAATCGCCGCGCCGGCAATGGATCCGATGATGGCATGGGAAGAACTGCTCGGAATGCCGAAATACCATGTAATCAAATTCCAAATAATCGCTGACATCAGTGAGGACAAAATGACCACCTGTCCGTTTGCAAGGGTGAACGGGTTTACAATACTTTCCGTAATGGTCTCGGCAACACCTGTAAAAGAAATGGCGCCGAGAAAATTCATAAGCGCGGCCATTACGATCGCATGCCGGGGTTTTAATGCTTTTGTCGAAACGGCCGTTGCAATCGCGTTAGCCGTGTCATGGAATCCATTGATGAAGTCGAATCCAAATCCAAAAATTACTATTAAGACAGTTAATACTAAAATGCTATCCATTCAGCAGACTCCTCACGCATTTTTCATGATAATCGTCTCTAAAATGTTGGCCACCGTCTGGCAGTAGTCGGCCACATCTTCCATCTTTTCATACAAATCCTTATATTTGATCAGGCGAATCGGGTCTTTTTCGTTTTGAAAGAGGTGAATTAATGATTTTCTTAAAATTTCGTCACAATGGAATTCAAATTCTTTAATTTTAATGGCATGCGGGCGGATCTTGTCGAGTTTTTTCGAAAAAAGGATGTCAATTGCTTTTTCAATTTCGTCGGTACAGCGGCGGATCATTTCAACAAATTCGACCATAAAATCGTCCGCCTGGTAAATATTGTACAGTTCAAATAATCCGGAAACTTCTTCAATGCCGTCCAGCACGTCATCGAGGCTGTTCGTTAGTGACAAAAGGTCTTCCCGTTCAATCGGGGTGATAAAGGCATCGTTCAGTTCCAGAATCATGTCATGGACGTAAGTATCCCCGGTCGTTTCGTATTCTTTCATTTTTTCAGTAAAAATTTTTAAATCGTCTTTATTATGGATTTTATAGTCGGCAAAGTAATTGGTGGCTTCCCGGAGGTTGGTCGAAATATGGCCAAACAGCACTGTAAACTTGTCTTTCTTGTTTTTAAATACCATGTAAGATCCTCCTCATATCCTTTTCATTATCAAACGTCTTTATTTTATCTGATTTCCTGCGAAGATAAAAGAAGAATGTCGAAAATAAAATTTTGTATACGGTTCCAATTTTCGACTTTCGTCAAAAAGCTAAAAACAGGTTGCTTTGTTGGAAGAAAGTCCGGCTATGAGGCTTGGGCTTTTGTCCCGCTTTTTCAGAAAAAATCCAATCTTTTTAGGGGGCAGGGCCATGGTCACATTTACCATACTTTTTTCCCGTTTTCCTATGCTATGCTGTACTTATATTGCGCCTATGATTTGGCTTACATATGGATTTTTCAAAAAGGGTGGGACTGCTGTGAAGATCGTTTATGCTGCTACGGAAGAACAGATGGATAAGATCGCGGAATTGGTCCGCCATATGTTTACAGAAGTATTTCCTGATTACTTTACGGATGAGGAGATCACCGCATTCCAGCGCGACAGGGTGCTTGCCCTGCCGGATGACCCAACAGAACAAATCGGCACTTTAAAAGCAGGGTATCAGATGATTGCCAGTCTGCAGACCATCATTTCCATTTTGGAAACGGAAGAGAATAAGCGGGACGAGCATTACGCCGGCCTGTTTGAATTTAATAAATTTACGCTTGAACAGTTTGGTTTGCATTTTCCTTTTTCGTTTTCCCATTTTCAGAAGAAGCATACGGATACGTTCAGTATGTTTAAAAAAGCAGCCAATCGCCTGCTTGTGTAAAAAATAATGCCCGGAAAAACCGGGCATTATTTTTTTGAGGGTTCCTTGCAAGCACGCAGCCTTATTTTTTTACATGTGCTTTAAACCATTGGCGGAACTCCTGTTTTGTATGCTCTCCGACAAGGCGTGCGGCTTCTTTGCCGTTTTTGTAATGGACGATCGTCGGTGTCGCTTTGATTTTGTAGTCATCCCAGCCGCTTTCGAATTCAGTCAGGTTAAATTCCTTCAAATCGATGCCCATATCTTTCGCGAGCGGTGATACAACAGGCGTCGTCCGTTTGCAATGCGGGCAGGTCGGCATGAAATAATAAACGGTGACATCTTTGCCGGATTTTAAATCACGGTTCAGTTCTTTTGGCAAAATAATATTCTGGTAAAGAGGGTCATCCAGCTGGTCACGCGTTTCCGCCGATAATTTGCTTACACTTTTTGCGGGTGCATACGGATTGTTTTTCGCCTGCTGGGATTGCTTATACTTTGTGATTCCGGCAATCCCGCCAAAAACAATGAGAACAATGGCCAAAAAAAGGATAATTTTTTTCATGATAATCCTCCAGTTGTGTTTACTTGGAAGTGCCAGCCTGCTTCCAAACGATGAGACTTGAAATAAAAATCAGGACAAATGCTGTGAGAGCCAAAAAGGGGATGGTGATAAAGCCGAACCAGTTGATGTATTCCGCCGTACAGGGGATGCGGCCGCATGCAGGAAGCCTGTCCGAAAAAAAAGCAAGTTTTTGCAGACAGTAATGGTAAAGTGACACACACATGCCGATTCCGGACAAAACAGCGGTATAAAGCGACATGCGGGTATCTTTCCTGGCAACGGCCATCCCGATCAGGACCGTCATTGGATACATGAGAATGCGCTGGTACCAGCACAGTTCGCACGGTTCATACCCCTTAATTTCCGAAAAATAAAGACTGCCGAGCGTAGCAACGACCGAAACCGCCCAGGCAAAAAACCAAATCTCTTCCCTCCGTCCTCTACTCAATCCCTTACCTCCTTCATCAATCCCTTCCTTGTAAATTATAGTATCCATCCCAAAAAATGAAAAGCGGAGGCGACTGTTCAGCCTGGCGACTGTTCCGGCCGGAATAGACATGCGCTTCATGATGGACGGGTTATTCCACTCGATGGGCTAGGAGCAACAGCCGGACAAAGAAAGGCGGAGGCGACTGTACAGCGGCGTACGGATTTTATCGTCTTCGGCCGAGCGAAAGGAAACACGATGAATCGTCGCCCGCCTATCGTAGGAGAGGGGACTGGAAATTCACAAGCCGACAGCCCCCGCACCTGGACAATGAGAAGCGGAGAGCGTTCGCCCGCGGGCAGTACAATCACTTGTCGAATAAGCCCGGCAAGTTTACAATAAAATATGTCTATCATTCTGACTTTTTGCATGATTATGCATTCAAGGGAGGGCCTCAAATGAAAATTGTTTGTTTCGGGGATAGTATTACAAGAGGTGTCACTTGTATAAAAGGAAGGCTCCGGATTTTAAAAGACAATTATCCCACAGTACTTCAGCAGTATTTTGGTGACAGCAGCACAGAGATTGTTAATAAAGGCGTGTTCAATGATAATTCCGACCTGCTTGTTCGGCGTCTCGACAAGGATGTGATCGGCGAGCATCCCCATGCCGTGCTGATCTGTATTGGCGGTAATGACTGCAATTTCAAATGGAACGAAGTAGCAGAGAAACCGGATGATACGCATGTCCCGGTTGTACCCCTTGAGCGATATGCGAACAATATCAGGCATCTAGTCAAAACCGTAAAAGAACAGGGCATTACGCCCATTTTGCTGACGCTCCCGCCGCTTGACCCGAAACGCTACTACCAGTCCATCAGTGCACGCTTTGGGAAAAGCATCGGCCACTGGATCGGATTGTCGGGCGGTATTGAACACTGGCACGGCCAATATAACAGGTGCCTGAAAAAACTCATCAACCAGTTGAACGTCCCGGCCATTGATGTCCGGACAGCGATCAAAAAAGCCGGTGACCTGAAGGACTTGATCAGTGATGATGGCATCCATTTAACAGCAGAAGGTTATAAAGTAATGGCGAAAACAATTTACACGGATTTAACTGCGCAATTTGCCGGGCAAAAAGCCGGGAGCGGAATTTAAGCAATACAAGCAGGCAAGAGGGGTTTCCGGCGGTTTGACCGAACGTCACAGATGCTGCCCGCCCCTTGCACAAAACAAACCAACCATATTTGTGATCAAAAAGGCCGGTGACCGGCCTTTTTGCAATGCTGTTAAAAATCTTCATGGTTTAAATAAATTTTTACCGTTTTGTAATATAAAGTTTGTATAATAGGAACCGCAGGGTTTCCTGCATGAATATTGATTCATTTTCCCGTACAGGGGGTATAGAAAACGGAAGACGTCGACATCGCAATACTTGCTGTACAACAGGAACGGGGGATGGCAGATGTCAGCAGGAAAAAGAAATTCGTATTTTGACAATGCAAAATTTATTCTGATTTATCTTGTCGTTCTCGGGCATCTGATCAGCCCGTTTAAAACCGAAGACAATTTCCTCTTTACGCTGTATACCGTCATTTTCCTGTTTCATATGCCAGCATTTATTCTTATTTCAGGCTATTTTTCAAAAGGATACCGAAAAAAAGGCCATATTTCAAAATCCTTTAAAAAGATTTTGGTCCCGTATTTCATTTTTCAATGTATTTATTCCGTTTATTATTACTATACAGGCGAAGAATCGCACCTGACAGTAAATTTTCTGAAACCGCACTGGACATTATGGTTTTTGCTGAGCTTGTTTTTTTGGAACCTTTTGCTCCATCTGTTTGCCCGCTTCCACTTTTTCGGTCTCGCGGCTGCGGCGGCGCTCGGCATAGGGATTGGCTACTGGGATGAGGCCGGAAGTTTTCTGAGCCTCTCCCGCACGTTCGTATTTTTTCCGTATTTTCTGCTCGGATTTTTGCTGGAAGGGAAGCATTTGCAAAAAATGCGCAATATACCTTACGCGCCGGCAGCCGGCATTTTGATTTTGTGTGCCGTCACGCTTGCAACCGGCCAGTTTTTCCCGAAAGATGCTGTGCCGTGGCTCCTTGGCGATACCTCTTACGCCGGCATGGGGATGGAATATTGGTTTAGCGGGCTAATCCGGCTGGTACAATATGCTGTCACGCTGCTTGTTATTCTCGGGTTCTTCCTGTTAATCCCGAGCAAAGGGTACAAGTGGACAAAAATCGGCGAGCGCACGCTTTATGTGTATTTGCTGCACGGTTTTATCATTAAGACAATAGAAGCAGCCGCTTCCCCCAATGTGCTTGACTGGCTGGCGGGCAATTACCTGTTGCTGATTGTTTTTTCACTTGGCATCTGTTTATTTCTCGGCAGTTACTATATCCGGAAATTTACAAGGCCGATTATTGAACTCCGGTTGTAGAAAAAATAAAATAGCTAAAAAGCGGCGGAAAATCAAATGGTTTTTCGCCGCTTTTTGGTATGCTGCGTCCCAATCATGAAAGCTGTTTTTTTATTGAGCGGAGGGCTCGTGTTTTTTACATGTATTTCCGTTGCACGCTTCTTCCGTCATAAGAGAAGACAATCGGCTTTTCTTCCACAACCGTTTCGAGGTGGACATTTCTGCCCCATAACTGGTAAAGGTAGGGCAGCACTTTTTCCAGGTATTTTAAATCAAGTTCAATATCTTCATACCAGTGTTTAATATACAATTCCCCGTTTTTCCGGTAGTCTCCGTCCGTAACGGTCAAATATGGGAAACCGCCGTTTACCCGCATGCTGACAAGCTGGTCGCGTACATGTTCCCACTCTTTGTCCACCACTTTATAGTCCCGCCCCTGTTTTTGGAACAAATACATATCTTCCCTTGTGGCCAGTTCTTTTGTCAAGTAATTGCGCAGAAATGAAATATCGCTTTCAATTTCGCGCACTTCGAATATTTTTTCACGCCCGGTCCCAGGCCGTATGCCCCGTTTTTTCATTTCTTCCGTCGGGTTGTTCCAGCGTTCTTCAATATCTTCAAAAATTTTGATTCCCAAATAATACGGATTGATGCCGGTTTTGGACGGCTGGACAACGCCCGCATTCAGTTTCGCATATTCAATTGCTTCATCTGTTGTCAAATCAAGTTCGCGCATGATCCGCTGATGCCAGAAAGAGGCCCACCCTTCATTCATGATTTTTGTCTCGAGCTGCGGCCAGAAATAGAGCATTTCTTCGCGGATCATGGTCATAATGTCACGCTGCCATTCCGTCAATTCCCGGCTGTATTGTTCAATAAAAAGGACAATATCTTTTTCCGGCTGTGGCGGGAACTTTTTCGTTTTTTTCACTGCTTTTTGTTCCGGCTTTTTCTCATCAAGCGACCATAATTCATCATAAGGTCCCTCTTTGCGTTTCGGTTCCTCATCCCATTCTTCCGCGTCTTCCATGCTCCAGTTCAATTTCGGCCGCATGAGCGACGGGTCGATATGCTCTTCAATTGCAAGCACGGCATCAATAAATTGCTCCACTTCCTTTTTACCGTATTTCAGCTCATATGCCCGGATTCTTTCCGCCGTTGCAGACATGCTCTCCACCATATCACGCTTCGTGTTTTGAAAACGGACATTGTTTTTGAAAAAATCACAATGCGCCAAAACATGCGCCACAATCAGCTTGTTTTGAACAAGCGTGTTGGAATCCAGCAAAAAGGCGTAGCACGGATCGGAATTGATGACAAGCTCATAAATTTTACTCAGCCCGAGATCATACTGTAACTTCATTTTGAAAAACTGCTTACCGAAACTCCAGTGCGAAAACCTGGTCGGCATGCCGTAAGCGCCAAAAGTATAAATAATATCCGCCGGGCAGATTTCGTAGCGCATCGGGTAAAAGTCAAGCCCAAAACCGGACGCGATTTCCGTTATCTCATCAATCGCATATTGCAGGCTTTCATGATCACGCATGAAATGTTCCTCCCTTTAAAAGTCACCCTTTTTTCCAATGTATGAATGAAAGGGAAAAAACATGAGGACACAAAGAAGGATTTTCGCATGATCACGAGAAATGAAACAGCCCGCGCACGAGCAGGCGACAAAGCACTGGAAATCACCCGTTATTTCCGGTAAAAAAGATCCGAATGATTCTGACCCGGCTGCATAAAAGCTTGCCACGGGCTGAAAACCAGCAAAATGCATTCCAAATGATAACAGCCTTTTGTTTTCCCTCCAGGCAAGTTTTTCAGCGCGCAAAATCAGGAAAAACACATACAATAATGTTGACTCCTTTTATTAGGATTTGCTTTTTTCAAGCAAATGCACAAGAAAGGGGGAGCCGGGATGAATCCCATTGATTATGACCGCGCTTTATATTACACACACCGCTCGCAATGGGATAATTTGCTGATTTTGATGGTGCGGACGAAAGATGATTTTCTTTCCAAAAAAATTGAGCATGTCTTACATGCTTATCATTTTTCGCATGACTATAACGTAATTGAAAGATGCCTGTTTGCGCTGCACCGCTATATTGACCATGCCAACGAAATGGCGGACCGGAGCGGGGCGGAACCGGGTTTTGTGTACCAAAGCGGAGGCCATGCCTGAAAAAGGCGCCTCCGCTTTTTTGCTTTGCACCTTGTTCCAGTCCTGCTTTATTCTGGGCGGATGCGGGGTGTTTGCAAATTCATTTCAGCCAGCCTTTTTTGAAAAACCAGTAAGTCATGCCGGCGCCGATCAGAAACATGACAATAAGGGTAGCGAAATAACCGTATTTCCATTCCAGTTCGGGCATATATTTGAAATTCATGCCGTACACCCCTGCAATAAAAGTTAAAGGCATAAAAATCGTAGTGAAAATGGTAAGAATCTTCATTACCCGGTTCGTTTGGTGTGAGTTTAAAGACAAATAACTGTCCCGGATATCGGTCGTAAACTCACGATTGGACTCCACCATCCCGGATAGTTTCAGCAAGTGGTCATGGATATCATGAAAATACGCGCGTTTTTCCTGAATGCCTGGAATCGTATGGGAATTCAGCATCCGGTACACAAGATCCGTCATCGGCATAATCGTATTCCTTAACACAAGCAAATCATGCCTCGTTGAATACAGGCTTGTAAGCAGATCCTCCATCGATTCATTTTTTGAGTTATCTTCAATTTCATTCAGACGGTCTTCAATCTTATACAAATAAGGAAAATATTGATCGACAATCTTGTCCAGTACTTCATAAAGAATAATGGCCGGCCCCCATTTGCCCGGTTTATCCGTTTTTTTCAGCTTATCCCGCACTTCGCTGATTTCTTTTGACGGGAGATGGTGAAAGGTCACGGCAAAATGCTCCCCGAGAAACAGGTTCAATTCTTCTTTCTGCAGCCTGTCGGGATTCAGGCTTTGGAATACAAAAAAGACATGGTCTTCGTAATCATTCAGTTTCGGCCGTTGCAGCTTATGAATACAGTCTTCGATGGCCAGCGGATGGAAACCGAGCGGATGGCGCAGTTTTAATATTTCTTCTTGTGAAGGCTGGTCGAAATCAATCCAATACCATTTCCAGCTGGTCCCTTCCAATTCTTCAATGGAAGCGGGGGCTTTCAGTACATTTTCTTTTGTCATCGCCATAATATGTATCATAAAAAGGCACATCCTTTTCACATGAGGTTTGCCAATCGTCCGTTTAGCATTATTTTACTATGTCGCAGACGGCCTTGCATTAAATCAAAATGAAAGGCAATTCGCTCGTCTTTTTTTCGGGATAACGGGCGCGAAAAAAGAAGGGCATCCGCGATATCGAAAGCAGCAAGAACATAAACGTCACGGCCATTCACGCTGGGCCTGGCAGAAAAACCGGGCGCAAAGACAGGCGCCCGTGCTGTTGATACAAAAAATGCGAAAGGATGATGAAAAATGAAACCGGTGATCGGCATTACATGCAGTGCCAATCAGACTTCCCAGTATTTGGCTGATGACTACATCAAGGCTGTCCGCATGGCGGGCGGCGTCCCGGTATTGCTTCCGGCCGGCGGTGAAGCGGACATCCCTTTATTATTGTCCAAAACGGACGGAATTCTGCTTTCCGGGGGAGGTGATGTAGATCCATCCTGGTTCGGGGAAGAGCCGGTTCCGGGGCTCGGTGAAATTGAGCCCGGCCGCGATGCATTTGAGATTGCGCTATGCCGGTTTGCGATTCAGGCGGATGTGCCGATTCTCGCCATTTGCAGGGGCATCCAGATTCTCGCTGTTGCATCCGGCGGGGATATGTTCCAGGATATTTACAGCCAGGGAAAACCCCCGCTGTTGCAGCACAAACAGCGGGCCGCCCGTTCCCATCTTTCCCACACGGTCCATGTTTTGCCGGGAAGTTTACTGGAAAAATGGGCCGGAAGCGAAACGATGAAAGTAAACTCTTTTCATCACCAGGCAGTCCGGACCGTGAAAGCGCCGCTTATGGTTTCTGCTCGTGCGCCTGATGGAATCATTGAAGCGGTGGAAAATCGCAATGCCCGTTTTATGATTGGCGTTCAGTGGCATCCTGAAGCTTTGGCCGCCATAAAGGATCCTGTTTCCTTGAAAATATTTTCCGCCTTTATCGCTTCCTGTAAAACCGTTTAGTCCGTTTGCTGTTATGAAATGCTTGCCTCCTCGTATTTTTTAAACCGGAAAATTTGCAGGCGCTTGCTTAACTCCTGTCTTCTACCGGTGGAGAACAAGAAAAAATAAAAGCGCTTCCTGTATTCCGAAAATATTGCTATTGTGGAATTAAAATAAATATTGAACGCTATTGAATTTTTCGTCTATTTATTTAATAATAAAAATATACCACAACAGTATGCCCATTTTAAACGTGAGAAGGTGTCTGCGTATGGCAAAGTATGTACTCAAAAGGCTTGCCGCCATGGTTGTCACACTGTGGGTGATCACCACCCTGACTTTTATCATGATGCAGGCCATTCCGGGATCGCCTTTTAACCAAGAACGCAATACATCCGAAGCCGTGCAAAGAAATATGGAGGCGCAGTACCATCTGGATCAGCCGGTTTATATCCAGTATTTGTATTATGTGAAATCCATTCTTTTATTTGATTACGGCCCGTCCATCAAACAGCCGTCCCAGACGGTAAACGACATGCTGGGCAGGGGCTTTCCGGTTTCATTCGAACTTGGTATGACAGCACTTCTGGTTGCAGTTTTATCCGGCATCGTGCTTGGCGTTTTTGCTGCATTAAAACATAACGGCATCATCGACTATCTGGCGATGACCATCGCCGTGCTTGGCATCTCGATTCCGAACTTTATTCTGGCAACGATGTTAATCCAGGAGTTTGCGGTCAATCTGAAAATCCTGCCGGCTGCAACGTGGACATCCCCGGCGCATATGATCCTGCCAACTGCCGCCTTGGCAGTCAGCCCGATGGCCATCATCGCCCGCCTGACAAGGTCAAGCCTATTGGAAGTGCTGACGCAGGATTACATCAAAACCGCCCGTGCAAAAGGTCTTTCTCCTGTTAAAATTATCATCAAACATGCCCTCAGAAATGCGCTGATGCCGGTTATTACCATTTTAGGGACATTGACGGCGAGCATTTTGACGGGAAGCTTTGTCATTGAAAAAATATTCTCCATTCCGGGCATGGGAAAGTATTTTGTCGAAAGCATCAATAATCGGGATTATCCTGTCATCATGGGGACAACCGTATTTTACAGCATTTTTTTGATTATTATGCTGTTTCTCGTGGATATCGCGTACGGCATTCTCGATCCGCGGATCAAATTACATAAAAAAGAACAGTGAGCCCTGGTTTCGAAAAGAAGCAGCCCGGCTTTACATAAGTATCGGGCCTTGGCTTTTCGTAACACAAGGTGCAGGCGAGCAAAAACAACCATCGTCCCGATTCACAAAATCTGGTGCATAAAATAGAGCAATAAGGGGTGGACATCTTGCAAACAGCCAATCAGGATAGAGTGGATACCATTTCAGAGATTCCGGATGAATGGTTTGTCCCGAAAAAGAAAGAAGCCGGAATGCAGGAAGCCGTTGTCAGGCCGGGCATATCATACTGGCATGATGTATGGAACCGGCTTGCCAAAAATAAGCTCGCGATGCTCGGCCTTGTCGTGCTGATTCTTTTGATCATGATGGCCATCATCGGCCCGCTGATTGCACCTGAAAGCGTGACGAAACTGTCACTAACGAACCAGAATTTGCCGCCCTCCAAGGAGCATTGGTTCGGGACCGACCAGCTCGGGCGCGATATGTTTTCAAGAACATGGTATGGCGCGCGTATTTCGCTGTTTGTCGGGTTTATGGCGGCTATCATTGAATTTTTCATTGGGGTGATATACGGCGGTATTGCAGGTTACAAAGGCGGTCGCACCGACCAAGTGATGATGCGGATTATTGAAGTGCTGTACGGCCTTCCTTATTTGCTTGTTGTGATCTTGTTGATGGTTGTGATGGGGCCGGGGCTCGGCACAATTATTGTTGCGCTTACCGTAACAGGATGGGTCGGCATGGCCAGGATTGTCCGCGGCCAGGTATTACAGATAAAAAACTATGAATTTGTAATGGCCTCCAAAACGTTCGGCACCAAAACGTCACGGATCATCCGCAAACACCTGCTCCCCAATACAATGGGCCCAATTATTGTCCAAATGACGCTGACCGTGCCAAGTGCCATTTTCAGTGAAGCATTCCTCAGTTTTTTAGGATTGGGGGTTCAGGCGCCGCATGCGAGCTGGGGCGTGATGGCGGATGACGGGTTGTCGGCGATTTTAACGGGCGAGTGGTGGCGCTTATTTTTCCCGGCATTCTTTATTTCGCTGACGATGTTCGCATTTAATGTGCTTGGCGACGGGCTGCAGGATGCGCTCGATCCGAAGCTGAGGAGGTGACGGAAATGAACAAGATTCTGGAAGTGGAAGACCTGCACGTTTCGTTTTCGACATACGGCGGAACGGTGCAGGCTGTGCGCGGGGTGAACTTTTATTTAAACAAAGGCGAGACGCTTGCCATTGTCGGTGAATCCGGATGCGGCAAAAGCGTGACATCGCAAGCGATCCTCAAGCTTCTTCCCAATAATAATGTGAAACAATTAAGCGGCTCGATCCACTTTAAAGGAACGGATATTTTAAAATACAGCGAAAAGCAAATGCGGAAAATCCGTGGGGCGGAAATCTCCATGATCTTCCAGGATCCGATGACAGGTCTGAACCCAACTTTATCCATCGGGAACCAGTTGCTTGAAGCGGTTCAGGAGCATCAAAATCTATCCCGCGAGGCAGCGAAAAAAACGGTCATTGACATGTTGCACATGGTCGGCATTCCGAGCCCGCATGAACGGTTAAAACAATACCCGCACCAGTTCAGCGGCGGCATGCGCCAACGGATCATGATTGCGATGGCTTTGATTTGCAATCCGGAGATCATTATCGCGGACGAACCGACTACTGCTTTGGATGTCACCATTCAAGCGCAGATTTTTGAACTGTTTAAGAAAATCCAGCGGGAGACGGGCGTATCCATTATTTTGATCACGCACGACCTCGGTGTTGTGGCCCAGGTTGCCGACCGGATAGCGGTGATGTATGCCGGTAAGATTGTCGAAACCGGCACAAGAGAAGAAATCTTTTATCATCCGGAACACCCTTATACAAAAGGATTGCTAAACTCGGTCCCAAGGCTTGATATGGAAGAGGAAGAACTGATTCCGATTCCCGGTACGCCGCCGGATTTATTTGCGCCGCCTCCCGGTTGCCCGTTTACGGCGAGATGCCCAATGGCAATGGAAGTATGCAGCCGTGTGGAACCTTTTCGCACGAAAAAATCAGCTTCCCATCAGGTTTATTGTTGGCTGCAGGACGAACGGGCAAAATTTGCGTTTTCAACTACGGGTGTACGCCTGTAGATGAAATAGAAAACAGGCATTTACGGCGCCCGGATACTGCAAGGGGGACAAACGGGTCAGGGCTGCCCGCAATGCGGAAAAGAAAAGGGGGAAATGTATGAAGAAATTTTGGAGTATGATTGTCAGTTTGGCGCTTATTGCTTCGCTTGCTGCCTGTACGAGCCAGTCAAGCTCAAAAAACAGTCCGGGTGGAAGCAGCAAAGAAAAGGTATTAAATTTAAACAATGGGTCTGAGCCCACCTCATTTGACCCGCCAATCGGGTTCGATTCCGTTTCATGGAATGCACTGAACAATTTAATGGAAGGGCTTGTCCGCCTCGGCAAAGACAATAAGCCGCACCCTGCGATTGCAAAAAGCTGGGATGTCACAAATGGAGGCAAGACGTATACGTTCCACCTCCGGGACAATGCAAAATGGTCAAATGGGGATCCGGTGACAGCGGGTGATTTTGAATATGCGTGGAAAAGAATGCTCGACCCGAAAACTGCTTCGCCTGCCGCATTTTTAGGATACTTTATTGAAGGCGGGGAGGCGTATAACACCGGAAAAGGATCAAAAGACGGCGTCAAAGTGAAAGCGGCCGATGACAAAACACTGGAAGTCACGTTAACCGGGCCGCAATCTTATTTTCTGAACGTCATCGCAAACCCTGCTTTCTTCCCGATCAACGAGAAAGTGGCAGAAAAAAATCCGAAATGGTTTGCAGAAGCGAAAACGTATGTTTCGAACGGGCCGTTTAAGCTCACAGAATGGAAACACGATGATCATTTCATCATGGAAAAAAATGAAAACTATTGGGATGCCAAAAATGTAAAACTTGATAAAGTGAAATGGGCGGAGGTTGACGATCCGAACACTGAATACCAAATGTACCAAAACGGGGAACTGGATGTTTCAGATGTTCCAGCAGATATGGCAGCCCGGCTGTTTAAGGAAGGAAAAGTGAAAGTAGAGGACCAGGCCGGCACTTATTTTTACCGGTTTAATGTCAATAAAGAACCGTTCCAGAATAAAAATATCCGGAAAGCATTCGCGATGGCCATTGACCAGAAACAAATTGTCAAATATGTCACAAAAAATGATGAAAAGCCGGCTTACGGTTTTGTTTCTTACGGGTTTACCGAACCTGACGGCAACGACTTCCGGAAAAAAGGCGGCAATTTGTATACTTCAAATGCAAAAGAAGCGAAAACCCTCCTGAAAAAGGGAATGCAAGAAGAGGGGTATACGAAACTGCCTGAGGTCACCCTCACTTACAGCACGGACCCGGTTCATAAAAAAATTGCTGAAACAATCCAACAGATGCTAAAAGAAAATCTCGGCATCCAGGTAAAACTTGCCAATATGGAATGGAATGTCTTCCAGGCTGAGCAGAAAAAATTGAAATTCCAATTGTCCCGCAGTTCATTCCTTGCTGATTACGGGGATCCGATTAACTTCCTCGAAAGCTTCACAACCGGGCAAGCGATGAACAGGACTGGATGGGGCAATAAGAAATATGACCAGTTGATCCAGCAGGCAAAAAATGAAACCAATGAAACGAAACGTTACGAGCTGATGCACGAAGCGGAAAAAATTCTGTTTGACGACATGCCGATCTTCCCGCTCTATTTTTACAACCAGGTATTTTTGCAAAAAGATCATGTAACAGGCATTGTCCGCCACCCTGTCGGCTATCTTGAACTGAAATGGGCCAATGTAAAATAATGTTCTGTTTTTGGCAGGGGACGGTTTGCCCATGAGAGCCATATGGCAGGCATTATCCGCAGCCCGGCTGTCTGGACGAATGGAAAAGAATGGGCAGTATCAAGCGGGGGAGTTCCCGCTTGATACTGCCCAACATGGAAATCTGAGGGAAAGGGGGTTGAACATGGGAAAGCAAGTTTATTTGGTAGATACCCCTGTCGCCACCGTTTGGACTTCCGCACAATCACCGGGTGCCGGAGACGAAGAAGCCCTCCGGAACCCGGCGAATATGAAGCAGTGGCTCACCGGCCTCTCATTGGAACAGCGGCACGAACTTTGGCGGAAAAATAAAATCCAGACACAGGTGCTCTACGGCCGGAAAGTCATTGTCCACAAAACAGAGGGGAAGTGGGCGTATATTTCTGTTCCGGAACAGCGTTCCAGCAAACATCCGGACGGCTATCCCGGCTGGGTTCCCCGCTGCCAGCTGAAGCAGGGAGAAGGATGGCCGCAAGATGCTGCTGTTTGTGCCGTCAAAAAACCATTTGCAATGCTCTATGATGAAAATCAACTCCCTTTATTTGAAGTGAGCTTTCAAACACGTTTTTTTGTAGTGGATGAAACAAAGGACCAGTTCGTTGTAAAAACGGTGCACGGGAAACCGGCATCGCTCAAAAAACAAGATGTGCAGTTGAAAGGGAGCAGTCCCGGCAGCCAGAACAGGTATATGCTTGACGCCGGAAAAATGTTTCTCGGCCTGCCGTATTTATGGGGCGGCATGAGCGGATATGGCTATGACTGCTCAGGATTTTCCTATACGATGGTGCTTGCTGCGACAGGCAGGACCATTGCCCGTGACGCTCATGAACAGGCAAAAGGAGGAGCAGCCGTCCCGCTTGGAAGCATCGCACCCGGCGATCTTTTATTTTTTGCCCATGAGGAAGGAAGAGGCGCCATCCACCATGTCGGGATTTATGCGGGGGAGGGGAAGCTACTCCACTCGCCGAAAACAGGCCGGCCTGTTGAACTGCTGGATATGGAAGGAACGATTTACGAAAAAGAACTATGCTGTGCGCGGCGTTACTGGATGTAAAGCCGCGCAATGGGAAACCGCAACGCAACTGGTTGCGAATGAAGTGCAGCGCGGCGTTGGTGGCCGGAAGAATGCGGCAAACCTGCCGCAAAAGCAATACGGGTTACAGCAGCCGGGTGAAGGGAGTGCACCATGATGGAAAAACTGTTGGAAGTCAAGCATGTCAAAAAATATTTTGAGATTGGGAAGAAACAATTTTTAAAAGCGGTGGACGATCTTTCTTTTGATATTTATAAAGGGGAAACGTTCGGGCTTGTCGGGGAATCGGGATGCGGAAAATCGACGGCAGGGCGGCTGATGATGGGGATTTACACCCCAACTGAAGGGCAAATCCTTTACGGCGGCAAAGATATCCACGCACTGGATGAGCGGGAGCGTTTTCTGATGAAAAGAAATGTCCAAATGATTTTTCAGGATCCGTATGCTTCTCTGAATCCCCGTTCCACTGTCCGCGAGATCCTTGCTGAACCGCTTGAAGTCCATGGCATTTATAAAAGCAAACGTGAAGAGCTTGAAAGAATATATGAATTGCTCGAAGAAGTCGGGCTAAACAGAGAGCATGCAGGCCGGTACCCGCATGAATTCAGCGGGGGGCAGCGGCAGCGGATCGGGATTGCAAGGGCGCTCGCGCTTGACCCGGAGTTTGTGATTTGCGATGAGCCGATTTCCGCACTGGATGTTTCTGTCCAGGCCCAGGTTGTCAATGTATTGAAAAAACTGCAAAGGGAAAAAAACCTCACCTACTTGTTTATTGCCCATGATTTATCGATGGTAAAGCATATCAGCAACCGGATCGGCGTCATGTATCTCGGCCATCTAGTCGAATTGACGGAGAGCAAGAGCCTGTACCGCAAACCGCTGCATCCTTACACGGAAGCGTTGCTGTCGGCCATTCCGATTCCGGATCCGAAAATTGAAGATAAAAGGGAAAGAATTATTTTAAAAGGGGAAATCCCGAGCTCGGTTACGCCGCCGAGCGGGTGTGTATTCCGGACAAGATGCCCGAAAGCAATGGATATATGTGCAAGTGTAAAACCGGAATGGCTGGAGATTGAAGACCACCATTATGTCGCATGTCATCTTTACGATGGAAAGGGCAGTCCGGCAGCAACCGTTTCTTCCAGTGCAAATCAGGTAGGAAAAGTTTGATTGTTTGAAAAGACATGCAGCTGCGGCAAGCCGGTGGAACAGTGCGGGAGTGGTATGTAGAAACCGTACGAATGGTTTTCTTATAAGCGTTTGGGAAAAAGAAGCCGGGCCCAAGCCCAATAAGGCCGGGCCTCGGTTCTTAGAACAGGTATGCGGCACCTACAATAATCAGCAGAATAAACAGTACAACAATCAGCGCAAAGCTGTTGCCGTATCCGCCGCCATAGCCACCGCCATAGCCGCCGTATCCGCAGCCCCAAAAGCCCATATTTTTCACCTCCATCTTTCCGTCATGCAATGTTAATGTATGCAAGACGGAAGACAGAAGTTTGGACGTTTATCAAAGAATACAAAAAAGCATTCTGGAATTGCGACTTTCCTGTACGTCCGCCACGGTTTTCCACCAGAATGCGATCATGTTTGCCAATCTGTTATCGTTTATAGGGATACAATTTTTTGTCTATTGTCAAAATAGTTGTTTCCCTTCCATTTTTGCCATTAGCGGTGCCGATGGTTGGTTATTTCACGACAAGCACATCCACCTCCGCATTTTTTACAAGGCTTTTGCTCACACTTCCAATGAATAGACTTTTCACAGCATTTTTTCCGCTGCTTCCAGTAATGATGCAGTCTACATTCTCGTTGCGGGCGAAATCAATGATGCTGTCGGCCACCTTGCCTTCTAAAATATGGGTATCGGCTTTGACCCCTTTTGCATCTAATAATTCGCGGGCATGATTCATGACTTCCTCCGCATCGTTTAAGATGAATTGCTGTGTGGAAGGTTCATCAACCGGCGGTGGGTCAACCGGGTAAACCCGACCGTCCAGCCCCGGCACGGAAATGGTTGGCGGCACGCCGATGTTTTCATCCGGTACCGGTGCTGCCACTTCACTTTCCTGGTTCACGTGGACAACGGATAATTTTATATCTCTTAAGGCAAGGGCCAATGAACAGGCTCTGTCCAGCGCTTTCCGGCTCCCCTCTGAGTCATCGTATGCAATGGCAATATGCTTGTACATGTACCATCATCCTTTCATGTATGGCTTGAAACACCCTCTTTTCTTTACCCGGAACCAGAAGGAAAAAAACGGTTTCAGTGCATTTTTACGGTTTTAAAGCACTGTATTTTCTATAGTTGTCATTGATTTTTCCGGCCATTCATAATATCCTTTTGCTAAAGGGCAAATCAGCATGGTGTTTGAGATAGAAGGTTCACAGATTGGGGAAAGATGAGGACATCAACAGATATGAACAAATTCAAACCTTATATAGATAAAATCAAACCTTATTTCCGGGTGTTTTGGGACGGGTTCAAAAAAATTTGGAAAAGAGCCCATATGACTCAAATCATCATTCTGGCAGCTTCTCTTTCATTGCTTGGCTTTTTAGCTTTTTTTGCTTATTATGCAAAAAGCGCGAATGTCGGGCAGTTAAAAAAAGGGCTGGAACAGACGACCGTTATTTATGACAAAGACGGGGACACAGCAAGCAGAATTTCGGCAAACCGCTCGGAAGGCGTATCGATTAAAAAAATGCCGGGAGACCTGCAAAATGCGGTGGTAGCCATCGAAGACCACCGTTTCTACAAACACCATGGGTTTGATATCATCGGTACCTTGAGCGCGCTTTTAAAAGATATCCGGATCGGAGGGGCGGCTGCCGGGGGAAGCACCATTACCCAGCAGTTAACGAAAAATGCGCTGCTTTCCCCGGAACGGACATTAAAAAGGAAAATTCAGGAGCTTTTTTTGGCGATTGAAATTGAGAAGCATTACACAAAAAAAGAAATTTTGGAGATGTATTTAAACCAGGTCTATTTCGGGGAAGGCGCCTGGGGTGTTGAAAAAGCGGCCAATAAATATTTTGGAAAAGACGTGGAAGATCTGGACTTATCCGAATCGGCAACTTTGGCGGGCCTTGTTAATTCACCGAATGCACTCGACCCGTACCGTCATTATAAACGCGCCATTCACCGCCGTAATGTCGTGCTTTTCGCCATGAAAGAGTACGGGATGATCACGCAATCCGAGTATAAACAGGCAAAAAGCGAAAAGCTTGTGCTAAAAGATAAAAAAACAGATGCACTGACAGGCAAATACCCGTATTACGTCGATGCGGTGCTGGACGAGGCAATCGATCAGTATGGACTGACACAGGAAGAGATCTTAACAAGAGGGTATAAAATTTATACCGCCATGGATCAAAATATTCAAAAAGCATTGGAAAATGTTTACCAGAAATCATCACTCTTTCCTTCCGGCACATCCGGTCAGATCATCCAAAGCGGCGCAATACTTGTAGATCCGTCAACCGGCGGCGTCCGCGGGCTTGTCGGAGGAAGGGGAGAAAAAGTATTCCGCGGCTTCAACAGGGCAACGCAGCTGAAACGGCAACCCGGATCGATCATGAAGCCGATTACCGTTTATACGCCGGCGCTTGAAGAAGGGTACAGCCCCGACTCGATGCTAGAAGATAAAGAAATGACGTTTAAAGGCGGTTATGCGCCGAAAAACTATAACAACCAATATCTCGGTAAAGTGCCGATGTACATGGCGGTCGAAAAATCGCTTAATCTTCCTGCTGTCTGGCTGTTGAATAAAATCGGGGTGGAAAAAGGGTACGAGTCGGCGAAAAAATTCGGCATCCCGGTCACAAAGAAGGATAAGCAGCTCGGCATTGCGCTCGGGAATATTCAAAACGGCGTTTCCCCCGAAGACATTGCAGAGGCCTACACCACGTTTCCAAACAACGGAAAACGTTCCGAAGCGCACATCATTACAAAAATCGTGAGCCCGACCGGAAAAGTTTTGGCAGAGCATAAAGACAAGCAGGAAAGGGTCATATCGAAAAAAGTTTCCCAGGAAATGACATCTATGCTGCTGAACGTTGTGGAATCCGGAACCGGCAAAGGGGTAGCGGTCCCCGGCTATAAAATTGCCGGAAAAACAGGCTCCACCCAATTGCCGTTCAGCGGGGTCGACGGTACAATGGATCAATGGTTTGCGGGCTATACGCCAAATCTTGTCGGGGTGGTCTGGATGGGATATGACCAGACAGACCGGAACCATTATTTATACGGTCTGAGTGAACAGGGCATTGTGCCGGTTTTCAATGGTGTGATGAATGCCACACTGAAATATACAAAACCGGGTGACTTCGGGGTGGAATCCATCAATGACCAGAAGGAAAACGGTAACCCGTTAAAAGAAAAACTGCAAAACATCGATGAAGCGATAAAAGAACAAGCCGATAAATTGCAGAAAAAAATTGAGGATAACCAAGGATTTTGGAAAGGTGCGACAGATAAGATTAAAAAGCAGCTGAAAGGGATTCTTGGTCAATAAACAGTACACATTTATAAAGCCGAAATGTCTTCCATCAAGGTGAGACATTTCGGCTTTAATGATTGATTGCTTTTAAAAAGGATTGCGGGGACTGCATGTTTTTCCCCTGTTTGCCGTTAAACTCGGCAGCTTGCGAGAGTGAAAAGTACTTGAAAAAAGGACTTTTGCCCTATAAAATAAAACTGAAAAATAAGAAAAGGAGTGCTGCCATTGGAATTGGTAATGGAAAAACATGCCGGTTATCACGTGCATGATCGTTTGTTTAAGGAGCTGATCCAAAACTTTTTTCAGGAGTTTATGGAGGCGTTTTTCCCGGATCTTTCAGCGGATCTCGACTACCGTCGGGTGCGGTTTTTGTCGCAGGAACAGTTTACGGATTTTCCGGGCGGTGAGCAGAAACGGGTTGACATCCTTGCTGAAACGAAGGTAAAAGGGAAAGACACCGTGATTCTCATCCATGTAGAGCCGCAGTCGTATTACGAGAAACCTTTTCCTGAACGCATGTTTCGTTACTACATGATGATCAGTCTCCGGCACCGGAAACCGGTATTGCCGATTGCCGTCTTCAGTTATGAGGAGAAAACAGAAACCCCTGATACATACACCTTTGCGTTCCACAACATTGAAATTCTTCGTTTTCACTATTTATCCATTCATCTGATGAAGCAAAATTGGAGAAATTATATCCGGAGCAACAACCCTGTTGCCGCGGCATTATTAAGCAAAATGGGGTATACAGAAAAAGAACGGGTGCAGGTCAAACTGGAGTTTCTGCGGATGCTGGCCCGGATGGAACTCGACCCTGCAAAAATGAGGCTGCTATACGGTTTCTTTGATTATTATTTAAAATTGAACGAAAAAGAGGAGGCGGAAGTAATGGAAAACATTAAAATGCTGGACCCGGACGAGGCGGAGCAAGTATTGAAATTGCCGAATTCTTACTTTGATCGCGGGTATAAGAAGGGGAAAGAGGAAGGAAGAGAAGAAGGTGAAGAAAGATTAAGAAGATTTATTGTCAACTTGTTAAAAAATCAAGTGGATGTGAAGGTCATTGCCCAGGCATCTGGCTTGAGTGAAGACGAGATCATGAAAATCAAAAGGCAGATAGAAGGGGAAAAGCCTTGAACCCGAGTTATGACGAAGCAGAGCAAGTATTGAAATTGCCGAATTCCTATTTTGACCGCGGGTATAAGAAAGGATTGGAAGAAGGTGAAGAAAGATTAAGAAAAAGATTTATTTCTAATTTGTTAAAAAAGCAATTAGATTTGAAGCTCATTGCAGAAGTAACCGGCTTGAGTGAAGACGAGATCATGAAAATCAAAAGGCAGATAGAAGGGGAAAAGCCTTGAACCTGAGCTATGACGAAGCAGAGCAAGTATTAAAATTGCCGAACTCCTATTTTGAACGCGGGTATAAAAAGGATTAGAAGAAGGAGTAGAAAAGGGGAGAAAGGAATTATTACAAACAATTGTGGTTAGGATGCTTAAGAATGGCCTGGACCCACAATTGATAGTTGAGATGACCGGCCTAAGCCAGACAGAAGTGGAAAAAATAAAACAGCGACTGGAGTATTCATAAGATGGAAGTCAAATTTCCCGGTGTGGATGGAAAAGAAGTTTTCTTAGACTTGCCGAATTCTTACTTTGACCGCGGGTATAAGAAGGGGAAAGAAGAAGGTGAAGAAAGGTTAAGAAGATTTATTGTCAATTTGTTAAAAAATCAAGTGGATGTGAAACTCATTGCCCAAGCATCCGGCTTGAGTGAAGATGAGATCATGAAAATCAAAAGGCAGGTAGAAGGGCAGGAGCCGTAAATGCTTTTCACCATCACCGAAAAAACAGGGAGGGGCTTATACATAAGCCCCTCCCTTTCAGAACTTGTGCCATTTCTCCTCACCCCGCTCACTCATACAATGCTTCAACAGAAAAAGGGGAACGATTCTTTTATTGAAAAGATAGAAATAAGGAAAAATTATTGTATAATAGGTCTAAAGACATAGGTGGGGCGTATCTGATGTTCATTTTTGACTGGCATCGATAGGAGGGAAGGCAGAATGGGTCTGTATTATAAGTTGAAATCAGATAAACACAGCAGCGTATTGGAAAATGCAGAAAAAATGGAGGTTTCCATCGATCTCGATCAACCTGGCATTCCGGAACGATTGAAATTGATTCACCTGACAGAAGAAGATTTAAAAATCATAAAAAGTGCACAACCCCTTGTACAAAAATATATTGACAAAATTGTCAAGGCCTTTTATGATGCGATTTTGCAAGTGCAGGAGCTGAGGGATATCATTGAAAAACACAGTACGGTTGAGCGGCTCCAAAAAACGTTAAGGGTCCATCTTATTGAAATGTTTCAAGGCAACATCAACAAAAATTTTGTCGAAAAACGCTTGCAGATTGCAAGCACGCATTACCGGATCGGCCTTGAACACGGCTGGTATATCGGTTCTTTCCAAAATATTCAAAATGTCTTGAACGATATCCTTTTTCAAGAAATCGGCAGGAAAGAAGAAGTCCGGATCATCTCGGCTGCCATCAGCAAAATATTGAGTTTTGAACAACAAATCGTTCTTGAAGCTTACGAAAATGAGACGATCAGGAGACTGAATGAGCAGTATCAAAACGGGCAGCACGATTTGAAAGAACAAATGGTACAAATCAGTGAAGGTTTGGTTGCGCTGGCAGAGGAAATCCAAGCTTCGGTAGAATCTTTAGGTTTCAATCTGCAAAAAACGGATGAAATGGCTATTGAGAGCAGCCGGGAAGCAAGCTATGCCGAGTCATCGGCAGCAGAGGGGCAAAAAAAGCTGGGCATCCTGATCCGCGATGTCAAAATGATTGCCACCCGTACAAAAGAAATGATGGAAACGATCGAGAATCTGAGCGACTCTTCCCGCCAGATTGAAGATGTGGTGCTGTCTGTGAAAGAGATCGCTGACCAGACCAACCTGCTCGCGTTAAACTCAGCCATCGAGGCAGCACGGGCCGGAGAGTATGGTAGAGGATTTTCGATTGTCTCTCAAGAAATCCGGAAGTTATCAGAGGAGACGAAAAAGCTGGCAGGGCAGATCCAATCGATGTTATCCGCCTCAGGGCAATACAATTTGGATGTTAAAAATTCTTTAATCCAAGTTGACAGCGCCATTCACTCCGGATTGGGCAGCGCGGAAGAGGCAGGGCAATCGTTCCAGCAAATTACCGCCACGGTCAAACAAAGCAAACAAACTGCTTTAACCGTCCAAGGCCATATAGCAGAACTCGTCAATACTGTAAAAGAAATTGAAACAGCCAGCGCCGGGGTCGCGGCCGCGGCTGAAAAACTCCACAATGCAGCGGGAATCTGAAAAATTCCCGCTTTTTTAACAGAAACTACCAATAAAATTTATCGCAAAGCAAGATAGGCAATCAAGTTTAAAACAAATGGGGCCATCATAATGCCCAAGGCGATGGCAACGATTATCATAGGTAAATATTGTTTTTTCATAAACCCGTTCATAGATTCCCCTCCCCCACACAAAATGCTCCGGCCATTTAAACCGTTTGCAGCTTTCCCTTTCTTAAAGGTAGCATCCAAAGCCGGCTTATGCAAGCTTACACCCATGTTTTTTCATTTTTTCGAAACCGCTTTGCCGGATGCAGGGAGCGGGACAAGTCAAGGCAAGGAATAGATTTCCGCGTGCGGCGGTTCCTCAAGTTTGGATTTCTTCAGTTTTCCTTTTTCAACCAATTCCCCGATGACCCTCTCTATTTCACGAGGGTCCGTGTCAAATAGATCGGCAAGCTTGACAGTAGACAGTGCAGTATATTTCGGTTCTTTTGTGGATGAGATAATCATGTTTTTGATTCGTTCAAACAATTCCGCTTGTTCCATGGTTTGATCCCCTTTTTAAAAAAATCTACTTTTATTATACGCAAAATGGTAAAGAAACAATCCCAAATCAGTTATAGAAGAAAGTCAATTGGCAATCCTAATAAAAAAGGCATGATTGGGGGACCGATGATGGAAGAAGCAACCTTTTCGATTCGAATAAACGGGCAAGAACTGGCGGCGCGTAAAGGGCAAACGATTTTGGAAGTGGCCAACGCCCACGATATGTACATCCCCGCGATCTGTTACCATCCGAATCTCGGATCGATTCAAACTTGTGATACCTGTTTTGTGAACGTAAACGGGAATCTGGTGCGGGCATGTGCAACCAAGGTAGAGCCGGGAATGGAAGTGGAGTCCGGTTCCAAACCTGTAAAAGATGCCCAATATGAAGCAATGTCACGGATTCTGAAAAACCACGAGCTTTATTGCACCGTGTGTGACAACAATAATGGCAATTGTGTTGTCCATAACACGGCCGAGCATCTTGAAATCGAGCATCAAAAATACCAGTTTGAAGCTAAACCCTACCCGCCGGACCAATCCCATCCTTTTTACCGCTATGAACCGGACCAGTGCATTCTTTGCGGAAGATGTGTTGAGGCCTGCCAGGATTTGCAAGTCAATGAAACATTGACGATTGACTGGGACCGGGAAGTGCCAAGAGTGATCTGGGACAATGATGTTCCCATCGATGAGTCCTCTTGTGTATCTTGCGGCCATTGCGTCACGGTCTGCCCGTGCAATGCGCTTATGGAAAAGTCCATGCTCGGGGAAGCAGGGTATTTAACCGGCATTCCGCAAAAAGTGCTGGAGCCGATGATCGATCTCACTAAAGAAGTCGAACCGGGATATAAAGAGATTTTTGCAATATCCGAAATGGAAGCGGCAATGCGAAAATCGAGAATCAAAAGAACGAAAACCGTTTGCACCTATTGCGGTGTCGGCTGCAGTTTTGAAATTTGGACAAAAGGGCGCCACATTTTAAAAGTCGAGCCGCAGGAACATGCGCCAGTAAACGGCATCTCGACATGTGTCAAAGGAAAGTTCGGGTGGGACTTCGTCAACAGCGAAGAACGTTTAACAAAGCCGTTGATCCGCAAAGGGGAAGAATTTGTTGAAGCAAGCTGGGATGAAGCCCTGAATCTGATCGCAAGCAAATTGCAGGAAATAAAAAAACAGCACGGGCCGGACGCGCTTGGCTTTATTGCTTCATCTAAATGTTCGAATGAAGAAAACTATCTCTTTCAAAAATTCGCCCGCGCGATCATCGGTACAAATAATCTGGATAATTGCTCGCGTTACTGCCAGTCGCCGGCAACGTCAGGGCTTTTGCGGACCGTTGGTATTGGCGGGGACTCCGGCACCATCCGGGATATCCAGCAGGCGGATTTGGTGGTTACGGTGGGGGCGAACCCGGCCGAATCCCATCCTGTCCTTGCGACACGCATTAAACGGGCGCACAAATTGCATGGACAAAAGCTTATGGTCGTCGATTTAAGGGAAAACGAACTGGCCAGCCGCGCCAATTTATTTATTCATTCGAAGCCAAGCACAGATTTGATTTGGCTTAACGCCGTGACAAAATACATTCTCGATCAGGGCTGGGAAGACAAAGCATTTCTTGAAGCCAGGGTCAAAGGGCTAGACAAGTTCAGAGCTTCACTGGAAAAATACACGCTGGCGTTTGCCGAGGAGAAAACCGGCATTTCGAAAGAGAACTTAATCAAAATGGCAACGATGATCCATGAAGCCAAATCCGTATGCATTCTTTGGGCGATGGGCATCACCCAGCACACATGCGGGACGGATGCAAGCACGGCCATTTCCAACTTGTTATTGGTTACCGGTAATTACGGCCGCCCTGGGACGGGGGCATATCCGCTCAGAGGGCACAACAATGTGCAAGGCGCCTGTGATTTTGGAACGATGCCCGCTTGGTTCCCGGGCTACGAACCAGTAGAAGATAATGAAGTGAGGGAACGGTACGAAAAGGCTTGGGGGGTCAAACTTCCGGAAAACCCGGGGCTTGACAATCATCAAATGATCGGCGGGATAAAAAGCGGCAAGCTCCGGGGCCTCTACCTGTTCGGTGAAGAAATGGCGATCGTTGATTCCAATATTAATTTTGTGGAAGAACATCTGGAAAAGCTCGACTTTTTTGTTGTACAGGATGTGTTTTTCAGCAAAACGGCCCAATTTGCCGATGTGATCCTGCCGGCTGCGCCGAGCCTTGAGAAAGAAGGGACGTTTACAAATACGGAACGGCGCATCCAGCGCTTTTACCAGGTATTTGAACCGATGGGTGAATCGAAGCCGGATTGGGTCATCTTTCAGGAGCTCGCGAACAAAATGGGAGCCCAGTGGCATTACCAGCACCCCGGCGAAATCATGGCAGAAGCGGCAAGCCTAGCAAAGTACTTTGCAGGCATCAGCTACGAGAGACTGGAAGGGTTTAACAGCCAAATATGGCCGGTTAAAAAAGACGGTACGAGCACACCGCTTCTATATCAAGACCGTTTTGCCTTTCCGGACGGTAAAGCCCGACTGGTACCGGTTGACTGGGAACCGCCTTTTTCAGCCGGGGAGGGATTTGATTACCATCTTAACAACGGCCGCTTGCTGGAACAGTTCCATGAAGGGAATTTGACGGACCGTTCTCCGGGCATCCATCACAAAGTGCCGGAGCCGTGGCTTGAGATTTCACCGGAGGCAGCAAGTGAACGGGGGATAAAAGACGGGGCGCTTGTACGGCTGACATCGCCTTACGGAAAGGTGAAAGTACGGGCCGTTGTGACCGGGCGGGTACAAGGAAAAGAATTGTACTTAACGATGAACGCCCGGAAAGAGGATGAAATGGTGAACCGGCTGACGAGCAGCTATCATGACAGGGTGACCCATACCCCGAACTATAAAGAAATGGGCGTAAAAATGGAGATTTTAGAGGAAAAAGGAAAACCGCCGCTGCCAAAGGTGAACCACCGTTATGGCAATCGGATTCCGCAAATCAGTGTAAGAGTGGAAGAAAAATGGAAGCGGGATGACTTTATCCCGATCACGGCATTATTTTCACCGGGAGGAAAAGCATATGGCGAAGGTGATCAGGCAAACGGGACGGGCCGGTAATGAGAAAGAAATCCGCGGACGGGAAGGCTCTGTTCCGGCCGTGAAATTAATAAAGCCGGGAGGGAAAGCATATGGCGAAGGCGATCAGGCAAATTAAACAAGTGGATCCGGCCCCGGAAGAATGGCAGGCAGCCTCTCTGTCGGCGGTTGTAAAGGCAGCCGCCGAAAACGGGGAATCACTGATTAAACTGTTAGAGATCATCAAACAGCTGGATGGCATGGGCGTGCTTAATGCGATGGAAGGTTTGCTCCAAAACCGCGTTGACGTTGCCGAAATTGCCTTAGGGCAACTAAACCAGCCCACCATGTACCATGTCGTCAAAAACGGGATGAACGTATTTAAATTTTTAGGCGCCATCGATCCGGAACAACTGCAAACGATCTTGTCAGGCATCACGAGCGGGTTTGAAAAAGCAGCCCAATCCGGGGGCCAGGAGAGTCTGTGGAAGCTCGGAAAAAGCATGCGCTCCCCGGAAGTGAAGCGGTCGCTTGCCATGATGACAAGCATTTTGGCGGGGATGGGGGAAGCCATGGAGCAAAACCATTCGCTTCCTGAAGGAGGAACGGACATTGGCTAAAGGGATGTTGAAAGTAAGTGATATGGTGAATGAAGAAGATGCCGCCAAAGTCCGCCGCGCCCTGAATGAAGTCTGGGGCGTCCGCGATATTGAAATCAGTTTGGCAAGAAAAGAAGCGACTTTTACCTATAATGACCAATCGGCATCCTGCCACGATATGATGCAAGCCGTGACGGAGCAGGGTTACCGTGCTGAAATGATGGAACCATAAAAGGAGGAAGGCACTTGAAAGTATGCGAAATCTGCGGTTCCCAAACACCGGAAGAAAACGAAGCGGAATCAAGAAGAGTGCTTTATGTCTGTGAAAACTGCCGGACCGACCGGAAATTCGATTTTGAAGAAGAAAATTAAGCAAATGGCGTTGCGGCACCGCAACGCCATTTATGTGCGCAAATTTTCCGGCAAAAAAAATGGCGTCTGCGTTTGCCGGCTGCCCATATCCCCGGAAGCATGGGACTTCTTGCCATTGCATATACTAAAACACAAAAATGTTGTAAAATAAAAGACAATAGCAAGAGAAGCCTTTTATCATTGCCAAGGGGGGAATGTTATGGATCTTCAAGTCGGATTGTGGCAAAAGCAGTCAATGAAACTGGCAATGACCCAGGAATTAAAACAAGCAATCGAGGTTCTTCAGTTCTCATCCCAGGAGCTCGCATCTTTTTTGGAAGAAAAAGCTGCGGAAAATCCTCTCATCGAACTGTCCAGCGCCAATATTAAACTGGTCGATTCCCGTTTTTCCGGGCTGAGCCGTGTAAAGGGGCAGAAAAAAAGCCAGGACAAAAACTGGATTGAACAAATTCCTGCACAGACGGAAACACTTCCAGACTTTTTGATCAGCCAATTGGATATGAAAGCGTTATCAAACAAGATTTTGAAAGCGGTCCAACTTTATGCGCGCCATCTGGATGCAAACGGCTACCTTGCCATCTCGGTTCAGGAAGCGGCAAAAATGGCTGCCATTTCCGAAGAAGACGCCGAAAAAGCACTTGGCATTCTCCAGTCGCTGGATCCGGCCGGAATCGGCGCAAGATCGCTTCAGGAATGTCTACTGATCCAGATAAAAAGGGATCCGGATGCGCCCGGGCATGCGGAAGAATTGATCAGCCGCCATTTTCTCGATTTTGCCGAAAAAAAATGGAGAGGCATTGCGAAAAAACTTGATATATCCCTGCAGGAAATCCAGCGGGTATCTGATTATGTGCAGACGTTAAACCCGCGTCCTGGATCCGGTTTTATGGCAGATCGGCCGCAATACATCGTTCCCGATCTTTTGGTCAAAAATCATGCGGGAAAGCTCGAATTGTATCTTGTAGAAAACCAGGTTCCAAAACTCCGTTTGAATGAAAGTTATGCAAGCATGAACCCGGCCGGAGATGCCGGCGTCACCCGTTATTTAAAAGAAAAAACGCAGGAATATTACTGGATCCGAAAAAGCATCGAAAGCCGGAAAAAAACGCTGCTAAAAGTCGGCGCAGCACTGCTTGAAAAACAGCGGGATTTCTTTTTATATGGAAAAGGGCATTTGAAGCCGCTTACGATGAAAGAAATTTCGGATGACATCGGGATGCACGAGTCGACGGTGAGCCGTGCAGTGAGAGAAAAGTATATGGAAACGCCATTCGGGACTTTCCCATTAAAAACATTTTTCACGACCGCCTTGCCGGTTCGTTCTGCCGGCGGGGAAGAAGCAGCATCAAGCGCCGAGGTCAAAAATGAAATTTCAGCACTTATAAGCGGGGAAGACAAGCGGAAGCCGCTTTCCGACCAGGCGATTGTGACCGTATTAAATGAAAAAGGGTTTGAAATCTCGCGCCGGACAGTGGCGAAATACCGCGAACAGCTCGGCATTCCGTCATCTTCCAAAAGAAAAAGGTACGAATAAGCCGGGAATATTTTTTCAAAACGGAAGTTTCGCGTTTCATCCGCCGGCAAAAAAGGACGAATCGGACGGGAACGGGCAAATTTCGCACACACTTTGAAATAAATAAATAACGGATCAGGCATTTGGGTATATCGGGTCGGGAGCACAGCCCATGTGCCTGCCACGAATGGCCGGAAAGGGGGAGGATTTTAAAATGGAACTGGTGCTATATACAAGAAAACAATGCCCGCTTTGTGCGGAAGCAAAAGAACAGCTGCAACTCCTGCAAAAGGAAATCCCGTTCCGGCTGATTGAAAAAGACATCGAAGCGTGCGATGCATGGACGGAAAAATACGGCCTTATGATCCCGGTTATCGAGTACAAAGGGGAACTGCTCGGATATGGGCGGATTCACCTTTTTGCCATAAAGGAGCGCTTACATGAAATTCATGAGCAATAATAGTTGAAATGCAAAATTTATCCTGCTAGAATGAAACATGTAGCGAGGGTAATTTTTTTTGAAGCAGGTGGGACAAAAAATGTCTCTGTGGGACTCAACACGACCTACATAATTATTTAAGGGAGTACATTATCTATGCGATCGTTGATAGAGGTTCAAAAAAAATTATACCCCGATATCCTCGCTGTCATGCAAAAACGATACCGGATTCTCCGTTCCATTTCTTTTGCGGAACCGGTCGGAAGAAGAACATTGGCACAAATGCTTGGCATGTCAGAACGCGTTCTCCGGAGCGAAACGGATTTTTTGAAAAACCAAAAGCTCATTGACGTAAAACCCTCGGGCATGTCGGTGACAAATGATGGTGCTGCCTTGTTACAAAATATGGAAAGCATGATGAGAGAAATATCGGGTATAAATGAAACGGAAGAAAAGCTGAAACAAGCTTTGGGCCTCGAAGACGTGGTCGTGGTTCAAGGGGACAGCGACAAAGAACCGTGGGTGAAAAACGAGCTTGGAAGGGCTTGTGCTGTAAGAATGAAAGCCGCCTTAACGGGAAACAATATAATCGCTGTAACCGGAGGATCGACGATGGCCGCAGTCGCAGATGTGTTAACTCCCGACATCAGTGCCAAGAGGCAGCTGCTGTTCGTGCCGGCCAGAGGCGGAATTGGTGAAGATGTCGCAAATCAGGCCAACACGATCTGCGCAAAAATGGCGGAAAGGACCGGCGGAAAACACAGGGTATTATACGTGCCTGACCAGGTCAGCCCGGAAGTGTACAAATCGGTCGTAAACGAGCCGTCCATTAAAGAAGTCCTTACCCTTATTAAACAAGCGGATATTGTGCTGCACGGCATTGGCGAAGCCATGACAATGGCAGAACGCCGCAAGACCGGAAAAGAAGAGATGGAGAAAATCATCCGTGGGCATGCAGTCGGCGAAGCGTTCGGGTACTATTTTAACGAACAGGGTGAAATTGTTCACAAGGTCCGGACGATCGGCCTGCAACTCGAGGATTTGCACCGGATCCGCCATGTTTTTGCGGTTGCCGGCGGGGCATCCAAGGCAAAGGCCATTAAAGCCTACATGAACACGAAACCGGAATCCACTGTTCTGATTACGGACGAAGGGGCAGCAAAACAAATTCTCGCTTGGCGCTAACCTGTTTTTAAAAGGGATAACCCTTTTGAAATATAAAATCTTTACGACTCAAGGAGGAAACACAAATGGCAGTTAAAGTTGGTATTAACGGATTTGGACGTATCGGACGTAACGTATTCCGTGCTGCTTTAGGCAATCCTAATGTTGAAATCGTTGCAATCAATGACCTGACAGACGCAAAAATGCTTGCACACTTGTTAAAATATGACTCTGTTCATGGCAACCTGGAAGAAGAAGTCACTGTAGACGGTGATTCCATCGTTGTAGACGGCCATAAAGTAAAAGTTTTGGCTGAACGCGAACCTGCAAATCTCGGATGGGGCGACCTCGGTGTTGACGTTGTTGTTGAATCAACAGGTCGTTTTACAAACCGTGAAGGGGCTGCAAAACACCTTGAAGCAGGCGCAAAGAAAGTCGTCATTTCCGCTCCTGCGAAAAACGAAGATATTACGATCGTAATGGGTGTTAACGAAGACAAATACGATCCTAAAAACCATAACGTCATTTCGAACGCATCCTGCACAACAAACTGCCTGGCGCCGTTTGCAAAAGTGCTGCAAGAAAAATTCGAAATCAAACGTGGTATGATGACAACTGTTCACTCTTACACAAACGACCAGCAAATTCTTGACTTGCCGCACAAAGACTACCGCCGTGCACGTGCAGCTGCACAAAGCATCATCCCGACTACAACCGGTGCTGCTAAAGCAGTTGCACTTGTATTGCCTGAACTGAAAGGCAAATTGAACGGTATGGCCATGCGCGTTCCGACTCCAAACGTTTCTGTTGTTGACCTTGTTGCTGAACTTGGCAAAAACGTAACGGTTGAAGAAGTAAACGCAGCATTTAAAGAAGCGGCTGAAGGCGAATTGAAAGGCATTCTCGCATACAGCGAAGAACCGCTTGTATCCCGTGACTACAACCATACAACTGTTTCTTCGACCATTGATGCATTATCCACAATGGTTATCGAAGGCAACATGGTAAAAGTCATTTCTTGGTATGACAACGAATTCGGTTATTCCAACCGCGTTGTTGACCTTGTTGAATACATCGCTTCTAAAGGCCTTTAATTTGAACGATAAAACGTTGCAGGGGGGTGGGGAAGAATCCCCTCTCCCTTTTTTCAATGCCTGTAAAACAAAAGGAGGTTCGTTTTGCCATGAACAAAAAATCGATTAAAGATGTTGAATTGCAAGGCAAACGCGTTTTCTGCCGTGTCGACTTCAATGTTCCGTTAAAAGACGGCAATGTAACGGATGATACAAGAATCCGTGCTGCCCTTCCAACGATCAAATATTTGGTGGAAAACGGTGCGAAAGTCATTCTTGCCAGCCACCTCGGCCGTCCTAAGGGCCAGGTTGTGGAAGAGTTGCGCCTCACACCGGTTGCAAAACGCCTGAGCGAACTGCTTGGAAAAGACGTCAAAAAAGCAAATGAAGCTTATGGCGAATCGGTTAAGGCGGAAATCAGCAAAATGAATAATGGTGACGTATTGTTACTTGAAAACGTCCGTTTCTATCCGGGTGAAGAAAAAAATGACCCGGAATTGGCAAAGGAATTTGCATCTTTAGCTGAACTGTATGTAAACGACGCATTCGGCGCTGCCCACCGTGCCCATGCATCAACAGAAGGGATTGCCCATCACCTGCCTGCAGTATCCGGCTTTTTAATGCAAAAAGAACTGGATGTGCTCGGCAAAGCATTGTCCAATCCGGAACGCCCTTTTACTGCCATTATCGGCGGCGCAAAAGTAAAAGACAAAATCGGCGTCATCGACAATTTGCTGGATAAAGTCGACAACCTGATCATCGGCGGCGGCCTTGCTTATACGTTCGTCAAAGCACAAGGCCATGAAATCGGCAAATCGCTGCTTGAAGAAGACAAAATTGACCTTGCAAAATCTTTTATGGCAAAGGCGAAAGAAAAAGGCGTCAACTTCTATATGCCGGTTGATGCGATCGTAGCAGACGAATTCTCCGAAACTGCCAACAAAAAAGAGGTAGCGATTGAAGAAATCCCGGCTGACTGGCAGGCACTTGATATTGGCCCGAAAACGGTTGAACTGTATGCCAAAGTCATCAAAGAATCGAAACTTGTCATTTGGAACGGACCGATGGGCGTATTCGAAATGGACGCCTATGCAAACGGGACAAAAGGCGTTGCAGAAGCGCTCGCGGATGCAACCGGCACTTACAGCATCATCGGCGGCGGCGACTCTGCGGCAGCTGTTGAAAAATTCCATCTGGCAGAGAAAATGGACCATATTTCAACAGGCGGCGGCGCATCGCTTGAATTCATGGAAGGAAAAACACTTCCTGGCGTCGCAGCTTTAAATGACAAATAATTTTATCAGGAAAGGGAGTGTCCTTATTGCGTAAACCGATCATTGCGGGGAACTGGAAAATGAATAAAACCTTGCCGGAAGCGCTGGCTTTTACCGAAGAGGTAAAACATTCGGTACCTGGCGAATCTGTTGTCGACAGCGTCATATGTGCGCCTGCGCTCTTTTTGGAACGCCTGGTGGAAGCAACGAAAGGCACCCGCGTAAAAATTGGCGCCCAAAACATGCACTATGAAGAAAGTGGTGCTTTTACAGGCGAGATCAGCCCGGTTGCACTCGCTGATTTGCATGTTGAATATGTCATCCTGGGACACTCTGAACGCCGTGAAATGTTTAATGAAACGGATGAAGCAGTCAATAAGAAAGTAAAAGCTGCTTTTGCCCATCATTTAACACCAATCGTTTGCGTGGGAGAAACACTGGCACAACGGGAAAACAATGAAACAAAACAAATCGTCGGATCGCAAGTAAAAGCTGCTTTTGCCGGGCTTTCTGACGACGAGGCAAAACAGGTTGTCGTTGCCTATGAACCCATCTGGGCAATCGGAACAGGCAAATCTTCGACTGCCGAAGATGCCAACGAAGTTTGTGCCTATATCCGCAGTGTGATCGCGGACCAATTCAGCCGGAATGTTGCTGACAGCGTTCGAATTCAATACGGCGGCAGTGTAAAACCCGGCAACATTAAAGAATTTATGGAACAACCGGATATTGACGGCGCATTAGTGGGCGGTGCAAGCCTTGACCCACAATCTTATTTGCAATTATTGGAGGCGGTAAGCCATGAGTAAAGCACCTGTGGCATTAATCATTTTAGACGGCTTCGGCTGCCGGAAAGAAACATACGGCAATGCTGTAGCCCAAGCAAAAAAACCAAATTTTGACCGCTACTGGAAGGAATTCCCGCACAATCAACTCGGCGCAAGCGGCGAATCCGTCGGCCTTCCTGACGGCCAGATGGGGAACTCGGAAGTCGGCCATACAAACATCGGTGCAGGGCGTATCGTTTACCAAAATTTGACGCGCGTAGACATGTCGATCCGCGAAGGCGAGTTTGAAAAGAACGAAACCTTCCTCGGCGCGGTTGAAAACGTGAAAAAACACGGGACAAGCCTCCACTTATTCGGCTTGTTGTCGGACGGCGGCGTGCACAGCCATATCCGCCATATGTTCGCGCTGCTGAAATTCGCAGCCGATCAAGGTGTGAAAAAAGTGTACGTCCATGCTTTCCTTGACGGACGTGATGTAGGCCCGAAAACAGCGGAAAAATACATCAAAGCAACAGAAGAAAAATTTAAAGAATACGGTGTCGGCGAATTTGCAACGATTACCGGCCGTTACTATTCCATGGACCGTGACAAACGCTGGGACCGTGTGGAAAAAGCGTACCGCGCCATGGCATACGGCGAAGGTCCGAAATATCCGGACCCAATGGCGGTCATTGAAGATTCCTATAAAAATGGCATCTTTGATGAATTCGTTATTCCTTCTGTGATTACAAAAGAAGACGGATCACCGGTTGCAACGGTTCAGGATCATGACTCGGTCATTTTCTATAACTTCCGTCCTGACCGTGCCATCCAAATTTCAAATGCTTTTACGAACGAAGATTACCGCGCATTTGACCGCGGCCCGAATCACCCGAAAGATTTGTACTTCGTCTGCATGACACATTTTTCGGAAACGGTCAAAGGCTATGTTGCCTTCAAACCGGTCGGCCTTGACAATACAATCGGCGAAGTATTGTCACAGCACGGGTTAAAACAGCTGCGGATTGCAGAAACTGAAAAATATCCGCATGTAACGTTCTTTATGAACGGCGGGCGTGAAGAACCTTTTCCAGGGGAAGAAAGAATTTTAATTCACTCCCCTAAAGTAGCAACATATGACTTGCAACCGGAAATGAGCGCCTATGAAGTAACGGATGCTTTGCTGGAGCAAATTCGGAATGACAAACAAGATGCCATCATTTTGAACTTTGCAAACCCGGATATGGTCGGCCACTCCGGCATGCTGGAACCAACCATTAAAGCGATCGAAGCAGTCGATGAATGCCTCGGCAAAGTCGTGGACCTGATCCTTGAAAAAGGCGGCTATGCCATTATCACGGCGGACCACGGTAACTCGGATGAAGTGCTGACACCGGAAGGCAAACCGATGACAGCCCATACGACAAACCCGGTTCCGGTCATCATCACGAAAAAAGGCGTTGAAGTGCGTGACGGCGGTATTCTTGCCGACTTGGCACCGACCATGCTTGATCTGCTGAACATTGAAAAACCGAAAGAAATGACAGGCACAAGCCTGATTAAAAAATGACCCTGTGTGGGGAAGCCTGATAAAAGGAAAATCGGGCCAAATGCGTTGAAAGTGACGCCCTAAAAACGGGAGCGCCATGCCTGGAAGGTGCTGCGGCATGGAAAGGGATGACACCCGGGGGCATGCCGGGAAAATTTCCCGCAGACGTGCCCTTAGCGCCATGCCTGGAAAGTGCCGGGCAAAGTGATGAAAACCCCATTTATGCATTGAAAAAGGAGAGATAAGAAGATGTCTTTAATATCTGATGTTTATGCACGCGAAGTATTGGACTCGCGCGGCAACCCAACTGTTGAAGTAGAAGTTTACACAGAAGACGGCGGTTTTGGCCGCGCATTGGTGCCAAGCGGTGCCTCTACAGGTGAATACGAAGCCGTTGAACTCCGTGACAACGACAAAAGCCGTTTCCTCGGTAAAGGTGTCGAAACAGCTGTTAAAAATGTGAACGACACGATCGCTGAAGCGATTATCGGCCGTTACGATGTATTTGACCAAGTCGGCGTTGATAAAGCAATGATCGAACTTGACGGCACACCGAACAAAGGCAAACTTGGCGCAAATGCCATCCTTGGCGTTTCCCTTGCTGTTGCCCGTGCTGCAGCAAACGAATTGGATTTGCCTTTGTACAAATACCTTGGCGGATTCAACGCAAAACAACTGCCGGTTCCGATGATGAACATCTTAAACGGCGGTGCGCATGCTGACAACAACGTGGACATTCAGGAATTCATGATCATGCCTGCCGGCGCTCCGACTTTCAAAGAAGCGTTGCGCATGGGTGCTGAAATTTTCCACAACCTGCGTTCTGTTTTAAAAGCGAAAGGTTATAATACTGCTGTCGGTGACGAAGGCGGTTTTGCACCAAACTTGAAATCGAATGAAGAAGCCCTTTCTACCATTATTGAAGCCATCGAAAAAGCCGGCTACAAACCAGGCGAACAAGTTTTGCTTGCAATGGACGTTGCATCTTCCGAACTTTACAGTGACGAAGACCATAAATACCATTTAGCCGGCGAAGGCAAAGTCCTGAGTGCGGAAGAAATGGTGAATTGGTATGAAGAATTAATTTCGAAGTACCCAATCATTTCGATTGAAGACGGTTTGGATGAAAATGACTGGGAAGGCTTCAAAATGTTAACAGAACGCCTTGGCAAGAAAGTCCAATTGGTGGGCGACGACCTGTTCGTAACCAATACTGAAAAACTTGCCCGCGGTATTGAAGAAGGCATCAGCAACTCCATTCTGATCAAAGTAAACCAAATCGGTACTTTGACGGAAACTTTCAATGCAATTGAAATGGCAAAACGTGCAGGCTATACTGCAATTGTTTCCCACCGTTCTGGCGAAACAGAAGACAGCACCATTGCAGATATTGCCGTTGCAACAAACGCCGGCCAAATCAAAACAGGTGCGCCATCCCGTACCGACCGCGTAGCAAAATACAACCAATTGCTCCGCATCGAAGACGAATTGGCTGAAACAGCCGAGTTCCTTGGCAAGAAAACTTTCTACAACTTGAAAAAATAATGCCATTCTGCTGCAGACTGCCCGGTTTTCACCGGGCAGTTTTTTGGTTGTACGGGAAAAATGAGGCTATCCGTTTTGCGTCTGGCTGACAAAAACGCGGAACGGGGTGAGGGACATGAAGGACAAAACAGGGACCGGTAACTAGAGAAATGTTCTTCACGGGGCTTATGAAAGACAAAACGAGGGGCCGAGGTGAAAGAAATGTCCTTCATAGGGTTCATGAAAGACAAAACGGGGAGTCGGGGCGAAAGAAATGTCCTTCATAGGGTTCATGAAAGACAAAACGGGGAGTCGGGACGAAGAAAATGTCCTTCACTGGGCCTATGAAAGACAAAACGAGGCGCCTGGATGAAGAAAATGTCCTTCATCGAGCTTATGAAGGACAAAACGAGGCTCTGGAACGAAGAAAATGTCCTTCATAGGGTTCATGAAAGACAAAACGGGGAGTCGGGACGAAAGAAATGTCCTTCATTGGATCTATGAAAGACAAAACACGGGCTGAGAAACAAGGAAATGTCCTTCAACAAGGTCATGAAGGACAAAACAAGGATCGATAACCAGAGAAGTGTCCTTCATCAAGCTTATGAAAGACAAAATGAGGCACCAGGGCGAAAGAAATGTCCTTCATTGGATCTATGAAAGACAAAACACGGGCTGAGAAACAAGGAAATGTCCTTCATAAGGTTCATGAAAGACAAAAAGAGGCGCCGGCACGAAGGAAATGTCCTTCATAGGGTTCATGAAAGACAAAACGGGGAGCCGAGACGAAAGAAATGTCCTTCATTGGATCTATGAAAGACAAAACACGGGCTGAGAAACAAGGAAATGTCCTTCAATAAGGTTATGAAAGACAAAACAGGGACCGATAACCAGAGAAGTGTCCTTCATCAAGCTTATGAAAGACAAAACGAGGCGCCGGGATGAAAGAGATATTCTTCATTAGCCCCGTGTAAGACAAAACAGGTACCCGGAAACCAAAAAACATCCTTCATCATCGAGCCCATAAAAGACAAAACGGGGGCCGGACCAATAAGATACTGTTCATTTTCGGACAATTATTCCAATGTAGTTGAACCCTGCCCCCCAATATGGTACACTCAAGATTAGGTATTGCCCGTCTCAGGAGGTGTGCAGTTGTGCATACATTGTTATTAACATTACTAATCATCGATTCAATTCTGTTGATTGCAGTCATACTGCTTCAGCCCGGGAAAAGCACGGGATTGTCCGGCGCCATTTCCGGCGGCGCTGAACAGCTTTTCGGGAAACAAAAAGTGCGCGGAATTGACCTGATTTTACACAGGATTACGATTGTGCTCGCTGTTTTATTTTTCCTGCTGGCCATCGGACTTGCATATATAAACCTATAAGGGTATGCAAATCAGGCAACTTATAAAGAAGCCTTATCCGCACATGCCTGTAAACTTTATGACTTCCATCCCGGTCCCAAAATCCAGGCCGGGTATTTTTATGCGGATTGCTGGCATTTCCGAAACGACTTTGTTACAAATAAAATGAACAAAGGCCCCAAAGAAAAACAGCAGGAAAGAGGCGTTTTTTACGGATGATGAGAATTGTACCACCAAAACCGTTTTTATTTGAAGCCGGCAAAAGGGCTGTACTGCTTTTGCACGGATTTACCGGAAGCAGCGCCGACGTCAGGATGCTCGGGCGCTTCCTTGAAAAAAAAGGATACACTTGCCATGCGCCGCAATACAAAGGGCACGGGGTACCGCCTGAAAACCTTTTGCATACGGGTCCAAGCGACTGGTGGCAAGATGTTATGAATGGCTACCAGTTATTAAAAGAAAAAGGGTATCATGAAATTGCAGTAGCCGGATTGTCATTGGGCGGGGTATTTTCCTTAAAATTGGGTTACACTGTACCTGTAAAGGGAATTATCACCATGTGCGCGCCCATGAACATAAAAAGCGAGCAAACGATGTATGAAGGCGTGGTTGCGTATGCCCGCAAATACAAACAGTTCGAAGGGAAAAGCGAAGCGCAAATCGAACAGGAAATGCGGGAATTCAAAAAGACGCCGATGCATACGCTGCAATCGCTGCAAGAGCTTATTCAGGATGTGCGCAACCATGTCGATCACATTTATGCGCCCGTTTTTGTCGTACAAGCGCGCCATGACGAAATGATCCGCCCGGAAAGCGCCAATATTATTTATTCAGAAGTGGAAACAGACCATAAGCAACTCAAATGGTATGAGAACTCCGGCCATGTTATTACACTCGACGACGAAAAAGATCAACTTCACGAAGATGTGTACACGTTTCTGGAGTCACTTGACTGGTCGGTTTAAAATTTTCCCGAAAAAGGAGGGAAATAAATGGAACAAGACCAACTACGGCAAGATGTTGAAAAAATTTTATCTTATATGAAAGAAGAGACGTACAAGCCGCTGACGGTTCAGGAACTGGAAAAAGCGTTCGGTATTGACGATTCTTCCGAGTTTAAAGCATTTGTGAAAGTGCTCGTTTATATGGAGGAAAAAGGCCTCATTGTCCGCACGCGAAGCAACCGTTACGGCCTGCCGGAAAAAATGAATCTCGTACGGGGAAAACTGATTGGCCATCCAAAAGGTTTTGCTTTTGTCGCCCCCGATGAGCCTGGGATGGACGATATTTTTATCCCGCCGCATGAAACTAACCATGCGTTAAATGGAGACACCGTTATTGTCCGTGTGTCCACCAAAAGCTCAGGCCAGCGCCAGGAAGGAACCGTTGTGCGTATTCTTGAGCGGGGCCAGACAGAACTTGTCGGCACATACGTCGAAAGCAAACATTTCGGATTTGTCGTACCCGATGACAAACGGTTCGGCAGCGATATTTTTATACCGAAAACAGCAAACGGCGGTGCTGTCGAAGGCCATAAAGTGATTGTCCATATTACCGCCTACCCGGAAGGCACGAAAAATGCGGAAGGCGAAATCATCAAAATTCTTGGCCATAAAAATGATCCCGGTGTTGATATTTTGTCGATTATCCATCAGTATGGGCTGCCCCAAGCCTTTCCGGAAGAAGTGCTCGAACAGGCAAACCGGGTGCCGGAAGAAATTGATGAGAGTGAAATTGGCAGCCGTCGCGATTTGCGCGGGGAAATGATTGTAACGATTGATGGGGCTGATGCAAAAGATCTCGACGATGCTGTTACCGTGAAAAAACTGGCAAACGGTCATTATAAGCTCGGCGTCCATATTGCAGATGTCAGCCATTATGTAACGGAAGGATCGCCGATTGACCGTGAAGCATTTGAACGCGGGACGAGCGTGTACCTTGTTGACCGCGTCATTCCGATGATCCCGCACCGTTTGTCAAACGGCATCTGTTCCCTGAATCCACAAGTCAACCGGTTTACGCTGTCGTGCGAAATGGAAATTGATGAAACAGGCCGCGTTGTTAATCATGAAATTTTTGAAAGCATCATCAAAACGACCGCTCGTATGACGTATGCGGACGTTAATAAAATCCTTGTCGACCGCGACGAAGCGCTTAGAAAACACTATGAGCCGCTCGTTCCAATGTTTGAACAAATGGCCGAACTCGCGGAGATTTTGCGCAAAAAAAGGATGGAGCGCGGCGCTATTGATTTTGATTTTAAAGAAGCAAAAGTCATTGTCGATGAAAAGGGCAAACCAACGGATGTTGTGTTGCGTGAGCGGTCGGTTGCAGAAAAGCTGATCGAGGAATTTATGCTTGCTGCCAACGAAACGGTTGCCGAACATTTTTACTGGCTGGACGTGCCGTTTATTTACCGGATCCACGAAGAGCCGAAAGCGGAGAAACTGCAGCGGTTCTTTGAATTTATTACCAATTTTGGTCTGATCGTACGCGGTACAGCCAATTCAGTGCATCCGCGTGCGTTGCAGGAAATCATTGATACGGTTTCCGGACGGCCTGAGGAAATGGTCGTGTCGACGGTCATGCTGCGGTCGATGCAGCAGGCGAAGTACGATCCGGAATGCATTGGCCACTTCGGCTTATCAACGAAATTTTACACACATTTCACCTCACCGATCCGCCGTTATCCGGACCTGATTGTCCACCGGCTGATCCGCACGTATTTGATCAGCGGAAAATTGGATGAAAAGACGAAAGAAAAATGGAAAGCATTACTGCCGGAAATTGCGGACCATGCCTCGAAAATGGAACGCCGAGCAGTAGAAGCTGAACGGGATACGGATGAGCTGAAAAAAGCCGAATTTATGGAAGACAAAATCGGGGAAGAATTCGACGGGATTATCAGCTCAGTTACGAATTTCGGCATGTTTGTCGAACTGCCGAACACGATTGAAGGGCTTGTCCATGTCAGCTATATGACAGATGACTATTACCATTACAATGAGCGGCAATATGCCATGATCGGCGAACGGACAGGAAATGTATTCCGCATTGGTGATGAGATCCGCGTCCGCGTGCTCAATGTGAACAAAGACGAACACAATATTGATTTTGAAATTGTCGGCATGCAAAACAACCGCCGAGAAAAAACAGAAGAACGCCCGAAAAAGATCGTCAAAGTGCGCGGCACCCATTCTACTAGGCCGCAAAAATCGCACCATGCCGACGAAGACTGGGCGACGAGGCCGCCGAAAAAGAAAAAAGCAAATCGAAGGTAACCGGATTTTTTCGGCTGCCTTCACCGGAGGGGAAATGAAATGCCAAAAGGCGAAGGGAAAGTGCTGGCGCAAAACAAGAAAGCAAGCCATGATTATTTTATCGAAGAAACATATGAAGCAGGCATTGTTCTGCAGGGGACAGAAATCAAATCGATCCGGGCTGGCCGTGTAAATTTGCGTGATTCGTTTGCCCGTGTGGAAAATGGGGAAGTCTTTGTCTACGGGATGCACATCAGCCCGTACGAGCAGGGAAACCGGTACAATCATGACCCGCTCCGCCCGCGGAAAATTTTGCTGCACAAGAAAGAAATTGACCGGCTGGCCGGTGTGACAAAAGAGAAAGGTTATGCTTTAATCCCGCTCAAAATCTATATTAAAAATGGGTATGCAAAAGTGCTCGTCGGCCTGGCCCGCGGGAAAAAGAATTATGACAAGCGTGAATCCCTGAAGAAGAAAGAAGCCGCCCGCGAGATTGAACGTGCCTTTAAAGCACGCCAGCACTAGAAAAACAGGATGACGGCTCTTTGAGCGAAAAAAGGGAAAGCGCCGGATTGAAGATTGCGCGCTTCCCTTAAGAAATGGCTTTTTCAATTGAGGGAAAGAGGGGTCTAACGGCTTTTGCCTTGCCATTGTTCCAACTGTTGCATTTGGCAAGTCTAAGACAACTTCTTTTCCATCCTCACCAGGGAGCCTGACTTCCATCTTATAAATTCTCCAGTTGCTGTTTTATTTTTTCCACTTCCGTCTGGCTCAGACCGGTTTTTTCTACAATTAATTGAAGATCCATACCCGAAAGCAACATTTTGATGGCAATTGGAATCGTTTGCAGCAATTCTTTTCTCTCTTCTTCTCTTCCTTCCTCTTTCCCCTTCTTATACCCGCGGTCAAAGTAAGAATTCGGCAGCTTTAATACTTGCTCTGCTTCGTTCGGATCCAGCATTTTAATGTTTTCCATTACTTCCGCCTCCTCTTTTTCGTTCAATTTTAAATAATAATCAAAGAAACCATATAGCAGCCTCATTTTTGCAGGGTCAAGCTCCATCCGGGCCAGCATCCGCAGAAACTCCAGTTTGACCTGCACCCGTTCTTTTTCTGTATACCCCATTTTGCTTAATAATGCTGCGGCAACTGGGTTGTTGCTCCGGATATAATTTCTCCAATTTTGTTTCATCAGATGAATGGATAAATAGTGAAAACGAAGAATTTCAATGTTGTGGAACGCAAAGATGTATGTATCAGGGGTTTCTGTTTTCTCCTCATAACTAAAAACAGCAATCGGCAATACCGGTTTCCGGTGCCGGAGATTGATCATCATGTAATAACGAAACATGCGTTCAGGAAAAGATTTCTCGTAATACGACTGCGGCTCTACATGGATGAGAATCACCGTGTCTTTCCCTTTTACCTTTGTTTCGGCAAGAATATCAACCCGTTTTTGCTCACCGCCCGGAAAGTCCGTAAACTGTTCCTGCGACAAAAACCGCACCCGGCGGTAGTCGAGATCAGCTGACACATCCGGGAAAAACGCCTCCATAAACTCCTGAAAAAAGTTTTGGATCAGCTCCTTAAAAAAACGATCATGCACGTGATAACCGGCATGTTTTTCCATTACCAGTTCCAATGGCAGCACTCCTTTTCTTATTTTTCAGTTTTATTATAAAGGACAAACGTTCGTTTTTCAATACCGGCTTATCTTTTTTTATAAACAAAACCGACTTTCACATTGTTTGCCTCCCTGCTTTCAAAACTTCAGACTACCCTGCAGAATGAGCTTTTTTTACCGTTACCAGAATCAAGAAAGTACCACTGCTTGCAAGTCTTTTAATTGAACTTTACTTTTTTCGACGAACGAAAAATTTTTTCGATTCCATAACCCATAAAGCAAAAATAAGCCCAAAAACGAATGCGTTCATAACCGGAATATCAAGAAAGCGCAGCATGCGGAATTTTTCGTAAAAGAAAAAATGATGCCAATAAAAGCCGAAATTCATTCCTACAACCAGTCCAAATAGAATCCCTGTGAGGCTGGCCTTTTTCTTTGGAGGTGAAATCCCTTTCTGTTCCAAATGCCAATTGATTTCTTTTGCCCGGTTAAAAGCTTGCCAAAGACAAAAACAGAGTACGGATGGATAAAACATGCCCCATTCATAATTAATCACATGATGCCCATTTTCAAAGTTCTCTTGGAATGCATAAATAATGGCCAAATTCAAACGGGACTGATGGTTAATGGTCAATTCCAAAGCCATAAAAAGAAAACCGAGCAAATAGTCACCGTTATAAAATTGACCAAATCCAGGCAATGCAAAAGACCACAAGAGTGCCGCAACCGGGGACTTATAATTTGTTGGCTTTTCCAAAAAGCATACTTCCTTTATTTCAATTTCTTTTTTATTTCTTGTTGAGTATGTACGAAACGCTAAAGGATCTACTTTTTATCGTGTTTATCACAAAGAGACTCAATCCAGTGGCCCAAGGCGGCACAAATAGAACCGATCACTAGCCCGTTAATCACTGGCAAATCGAGAACACGCAAACATCCGAGCAACCTGAAAAAAGAGAAATGCCAGAAGAGGCCAAAGTTGAAACCCGCCAACATGCCGAAAAAGAAACCGGTTAAATGTGTTGCTTTTTTTGGCTTTTTTACCCCTAATGATGCCAATCTCCGGTTAATGGATACCGACTGGTTAAAGGCTTGCCACAGGGAGAAGCAGTAAACGGCAGGGAAAAAAATCCCCCACTCGGGATGGAATCGTTCGCTGGCCAGGCCAAAATTTCCTTTAAACGCAACGTAAACCGACATATTCAGGTTCGAACCGAAATTGATGGCTGCCGTACAAAGCATGAGCAGAAATCCGATAAAATAATCACCGTTGTAAAGCTGCCCGAAGCCCGGAAAGGCAGCCGACCACAGCAGGGCAGAAAGGGGGGACTTATACAGTTTTCTTTCATTCATTATTTTCACCTATAGGTATTGTATGTATTTTCTGCTGTATCATACTGTCAGGAAAACGCGGCACAGTCTTTTTTCTAAATTGTCATTATATGAGAATGCTTTCATAGTATTCTAATTGGTACAGTGGACCAACTACTAGGACGGTAAAAATGCTGTGAACGATATGCTGAAGGGGCAACAGAATTGGAAATGAAACCGATCAAAAAGATAAAGGGGTTACCAACACAGTTTTTTCCTATAATGATATTTCCCTTCATTGGTGGCATCAGCGGTTTAATCCTCGTCAAACGGCGGAATTAAGCTACAGGACCATAACGGCCAGGTTGGTTGCCACTTGGCTTCTTCCTTTTTAAGAAAATAATCATCCCGCTTGCCAAAGACACGAAAGATAGATCAGTGAAGTGTAAATATAGGGTATAGTAAAGAAAATAGCCTCTATGTTATACTTATCCTATCCGCAACAAAGGGGGAAAGACGATGGATGAAATTTTGAAGCAAATTCTTAGTGAACTAAAGGATTTAAAAAGTGATGTCTCCGGTTTAAAGAACGACGTCTCCAGCTTAAAAGCAGGCCAGGATCGATTGGAAAGTGATGTCTCCGGCTTAAAAGCAGGCCAGGAACGCATCGAAACCAAAGTTGACAATCTTACGTTAGAATTACGAAGCAATTTTAAATTTACAAATGATAAACTGGAAGAGCACAAAAAAGTTTTTACTGTTGTTTCAAATGAACTGAAAGGCGTAAAAGGCGATATCGAATTTCTAAGTGGAAAAACCGGCAGGCATGATACTAAAATTAATCATATTTTGAATATGCTGAGAGATTAAAGGACATGCACTCCGCATTTGCCGGATGTTTTTATGTGCGCCTGTTGACCCGCTACCATTCTTTCCGTACGATCGAGATTTTTAATGATTGAGAAAGACCTTCTGAAAAAGCCTCCGAGAATGAATTTTTAACTAGCGGATTACCGACAACGAAAGAAAAGGTGTGGGATATAAGATTGCAATGGATCATGACGTAACAAATCTTCATCTCTTATTCAGCTCATTTGAAAACTAGAAAAACTTTACACGTACGGGAAAATTGATCAATTGCATCTTGCGGAATTCATGTTATAATAGGATATGCAAGACCAGTAATAAGTAAAATCTGAAGCGCCCTTTTATATCGGGGACGTTACGGATTCGACAGGGATAGATCGAGCTCAAGTTGCGAGCCGGGGGGTCGTCCCCGTAACAACGCAACGCCTAAAAATAACTGGCAAATCTAACACTAAACTCGCTTTAGCTGCCTAATAAGCGCTAAGCGGATCCTCCCTCCATCGCCCACGTGGTAGGGTAAGGGTCTCAACTTCAGTGGGATACGCCGGCTGTCCTCCGCCTGGGGACGAAGGAAGAGACCAATCAGGCTAGCGCACCGGACGCCCGCCGATAGGCAGATGGCTGCGCGAAATGCGAATATATCGGCTACGCTCGTAGACGCTTGAGTGGCGATATTTCTGGACGTGGGTTCGACTCCCACCGTCTCCATTTTAAGAAAAATAAAGAACGGGATAAAAAATCCGTGAACCCTTGATATGACTGGGTTTGCGGGCTTTTTTTTGTGGAGAATAGGGAAGAAAACAGGCGTTTTGGAAAACTTTTTGCATTCATTTTATGTACGGGAATGGGCGGTACGCTTGTGCAAGATGTTGTCAACAATGTTTTGCACAAGCAAACTTTCTCCAGTTTTATGAATCTATTAAAAAATTCCGGCGCCAATTACGTTAATCTTAAGATTGCAGTAATTCCTGCAAATGACGCAGGCAAATCATACGGTGGAACCCAACGCTCGGCAATGCAGTTAAAACAGCCAGGCAGCCAAGTCAGCAGGATTGAAAGTCAATATTAATACTTTTGAACATAAAAATGTGATGAGAACCGTATTGATTTCCAGACCGGAATCCTGCACTATTAAAGTAAGGTTCCAAATTTTTATGATGGGAAAAGGTGGTCATTGACATGGCAGATTTTAAATATGAAATCAAAGAAACAATCGGAACAATTTCTGAATCTCCAAAAGGATGGACAAAAGAACTGAACTTAGTCAGCTGGAACGGAAAGGCGCCGAAATTTGATCTGCGTGACTGGGCGCCGGAACATGAGAAAATGGGGAAAGGGATTACGCTGAATACGGATGAACTGAAGGCGCTGAAGGACTTACTGAATCAGATGGAATTATAAAGGATGCTCTTAAAAGTCTGAAACGTCATTTGGGCGGCTTCTTTTCAGTACGGCTGTCCCGATCCTGCTTTCGGGACAGCCTCAGGATTTTTATTTTGTTAATGAAAGTGCTGGCACAATTTTATCTGCAATCGGGCTACCGATGCCGGTGACGAGATCATAACCGGCTGCTGCGGCATAACCGTTGCTTCCGGTTTGAATATCATGGTAATTCGCAGTATAGCCGCTGCTTCCGGTTGTGCCGGCGGTATTATAAACAGTGCTAAGGACTTGTGCACTTGATAAGGATTGCGTGCGTCCTTCATTTGCCAGTGCGATGAGCGCTCCCCAGGCAGGTGCACTAAAGCTTGTTCCGCCAACTTGGAACCAGCCGGATTGGCCATTGTCTTTTGTGCTGGAGTAGACATAGACACCTGTGTTCGGATCCGCATCAAAAGATACATCCGGGATACCGCGTTTTGCGCCGACGATACTTGTCCAACCGGATTGATAGGAAGGCCGGCTTTCGTAAGTGCTGGTAGCCCCTCCAGAACCTGACCATGCAGATTCACTACCGTACTGGCCAGCGCTGGTCAAATTTAAAGTTGTGCCGCCCACCGCAACAACATTCGGTGAGGATGCAGGCCACGAACTGCCACTCCCGTTATCTCCGGAAGAAGCGAGGTAAGTAATGCCGGTATGATTAAAATGACTGTTATAGGAAGATTCGGTTGAAAATTCTGACCCTCCCCAGCTGTTAGAGACAACGGTTGCTCCATGACTTGTTGCGTAATCTTCTGCTGCCAGTAAATTAGTGATTGAAGCGGATTTAGCAGCAACTACCATAATTTTTGCACTCGGGGCAAGCGCGTGTGCCCATTCAACATCAAGGGCTATTTCGAGCGCCCAACCCTCGTCTTTTTTAGGTTTGCCGCCTGGATAAGCGACTTCAATGTTGGCGCTTGGAAGTCCGAACTGCTGGTCGAACGTGTTGAGGTCGCTGGTAATGGTCGGGCTGCCATACGCTTCGATCAGCGCGATGGTCTGGCCGGCACCTGTCTTGCTTAATTGATCAATGCCGTAAGCCTTTTTGATTTGTGCTGGTGAGTAAACAGTTGAGACAGCATTTGGATGAATCCCGTTTGAGTTGTGTTTGTAATGAAGCGGATGATGTGCAACCCAGCCTTTTACCCTATCGGCTGCTGCTATTGTTTTTGCACTGGCAGTCGTGGCTGTGGCAGCTGTTCCCGCAAATAGCGTAATCGATGCGGCAATAAAGCAAATTTCCAGTTTTTTTACCAGTTTTTTCAACTTGATCCCTCCTGATTTTGTAAGAATGGCAGCAAAAAAGAAAAAAATCCTCACCTCCTTGCTTGAACCTGCTATTTTTGTTGAAGGATGGAAGAATCATAGATTGCGGGGAATACCACGTATCCTGTTGCGGCGGTTTTTTTCTTGTTTCAACATCAATAGTAAAATCAATCTTAGCATGCGAAATATAAAATTATTGACGAAATATGGTGAATTTACATAAAAAATAAAAAAATAGTAAAATGTAACTAGTCTATTAGCCTGATGATAGCGCTTTTTTCCCATTCAACGAATCTGTAAAAATCTATACCGAATCCTAATGCTTACAGCTATTGAACTTTTAAAATCTGCCGGCAAGGAATTGAAGCGTATTTTATCAATATATTATGGTTAACACCATGCTTACTTAAAGAACAAATGGGTGAAGAAAAAAACAGAGAAGTGTCTTATAGAAAGATCTAAAGGACACTGCGTTGATGAAAAAGCAGAGAATTTCTGGATTATTATCTGTCTGTACCATCGTAAACTTTAGACTCCGTGTACCGAACCGTACGCACGGCGGGGTTATCCAGAAGTCTGGATAAGTGGTGTGAGAGGCCGGCTAATCAAATAAAGCTCGATTATGAAGTTGAAATTGCAGTTGTAATAGGCAAGAACGGAAGAAGAACTCCTGAAGAAAAAGCTTTTGAATATATTGCAGGTTATCCTATTTACAATGACGGCTCGGTTCGTGACTGGCAACAACACACTTTCCAATGGGGATCAGGTAAAAACTTTGAAAGGACAGGGGCATTAGGGCTTGGATGGTGACAAAAGATGAAATCCAAGACGGGGATGTGCTGACACTGGAAACACGATTGAACGGCGAAGTCATGCAACATGCAACTACAGACATGGTATGTGTAAAATTTTACTCGAAGGGGCAAATGAGTGGAAAAAAATGGGAAGACGCTCTATCATCTAATTGTACACTTCAAGATGAACATCTAGAGAGAGAGGTCTTCCCATGGATATTATATCAATAATTGCTGGATTATTAAAGGATACAAAGAGTCTTATCGAATTTGAAGAACAGCTTAAACTTCTGATGCAGAAGGCTTTTACACAATGGGTTGGGGAAATATTTGAAGAGTTAGATAAAACAATTAAACAGGAGAAGTTAGAGGAGGGCTGGGTGTACTGCCGGAGTGATAACAGAAACATTCAGTTTCTATTTGGAAGTGTGACCTTTAAACGCTCATTAATGCATGACAAGAGAGGAAATTCCCATTATCCTCTGGATGAATGGTTAGGGCTGGTACCACACCAACGATACAGCCCGTTAGTGGAATTAAAGGTGGCAGAGTTGGCAAGTGAGAACACCTATCGGGAAGTAGCTGATATTTTAAAAGAGTGGACAGCAGTGAGTCTTAGTCACACAACTGTAGGGAACATGGTAAAACACGTAGGGAAAACTCAGGCGGAAGCCGATAAGGCACTTGTAGAAGAGCTAGAAATAGCTGTTTCCCTGCCTGAGGGGAAGAAGGTAGACTACCTGTTTTCTGAAGCAGATGGTGTATTCGTTCGGGGACTAAAAAAGAAACAGAGTATGGAAGTCCACCACGCCATTCTCTATGAGGGATGGGAAACCAATGGTAAAAGGGTCTCCCTGCGTCAGCCCACAGTCATCATGACGACGGAAGACATTCAGACATTTTGGGATGAAGTCCAAGCCACAGCTGCCAACACCTACTCCCTCGAAAAAACGCATGTCATTACAAACAGTGATGGAGGTGCGGGATACACAGCTGAACGGTTTCAAACAGCTTTCTCACAGTCGGAATTTCCGGTGCTCAACCAGCTGGATACCTACCACGTTGCACAAGCCATCATAAGGACATTTGGGGGCGGAAAGAGCGAGATCAAGGAGCAAATTAGAAAAGCGATTAGAACGCATGACCTGGACCAATTCACGTTATATTTGGATACGCACGAAAGCACCTTGACGGATAAAAAGGCTCTCAAGAAAATCAAGGAATTCCGTTCGTATATCTTGAAAAACTGGGACCGCATTTTTGACTGGAGAGACAGGGTGAAAAACGTGCCGGAAGGTGCGAGAGGCCTAGGAGCGATGGAATCGAATCAAAGGCATATCTCCTTCAGGATGAAAAAAAGGGGCATGCATTGGAGTGAACTTGGCGCAGAAGCCATGGTGAAAATCAAACAAGGCATACTCAATGGGACATTGAGAGAAGCCTATCTGAAACACCGTTCAAGAAGCGAGAGAAAGCAACGGAACTTGAAACAATTCATCAGGATGTCTCAACTACTCAAGCAGCCTGTACGCCCGTCAGTGGGCGTAAAGCACGGATCAGTTGCCCTGCATTCAAGCAGTTCATCGGCAATGGGACATTTAAGCAAAATATTAGAGCTTTCGTTTTAAGCCTGGCTCAGTGGGGACTGATCGTTGAGGCGCGCGAAATTTACGAGACTCCTGCGGGAAAAGCGAGCCAGGAAAGACCCCGCAGCGAGGTACGAGCGAGGAGGCTCGCCGGCCGCCCGCGGAAAGCGAGTGAATTTCGCGCGCCTCAACATCCCCGTTATCCATCTTTATACGGAAATATTACATCTTTTCCGAAAATTACACCGAGCAAGTAAAGCACGGTAGCCGAAAGTGTACAAAAAGAGTGTCTTGGAATACCCGATATTTAAACCTTGTCGAGAAAAACTTGACACATACATCCATCACGTCCCGTTTTACAACCTTTTTAAATTATGTTATAAAGAGGGTATTCAAAGTTTCTTATTTGGCTACTTCAAAAAGACGGGAGCATAAAAAGATGGAGACGACAACGGAAAAAAAACCGTACGGCACGGTGCTGATCCGTGCGAAAGATATACTGGACTATCTGGAATACCGGGTGGACCCGGTGAGCCTGCAGGAAATTTGCACGGCTTTAAATACGAGCAAATCCACGGTCTTAAAAATTTTAAATACCCTTTGCTCGATTGATTTTGTGAAACGGGATGAAGAGACAAAGAAATATACGCTCGGTACCGCGCTTATCCGTTACGGGGAAACCGCCCGCAAATCTTTTAATATTGTAAACGTGGCGGAAGCGGTGCTCGAAGAACTGAATGACACCATTGGCGAAACCGTCCACCTTGGTATTTATGAACAGGATCATGTGGTGTACGTGAAAAAGCTGAACGGAAAAGGGCAAATCATTTTAAGCTCGCAGGTCGGGCATACGCTGCCGCTGTATTGTTCTGCGATGGGAAAAGCGTACTTGGCTGAACAGAGCGAGAAAGATGTGCGTGATTATTTGTCCCGGATTACGATTGAAAAAAGGACTGAAAACACGATTACGGACCCGGAAAAACTGATTCAAGATCTCCAGGAAGTCAAACAGCGTGGGTATGCAATTGACAACCAAGAAAATGAAAAAGATATTTACTGTATTGCGGTGGTTATCAAGCGGAACGGAAAGATCGAAGGCATGATGAGCGTTAGTGCCCCGCGGTTCCGGATCACAGAAGAAAAGAAGCAAAAAATGATTACAAGCATCTTAGAGGCACGACAAAAAATTGAAAGCAAATTGAATGGCTAATGGAAAAAACTTGTTCCGACACGGGGCAAGTTTTTTATTTTCTCTTTCATGAAATGGTTTACATAGGAGAGAGTGTGTTGTAAAATGAAATTGAATTTATTATTCATAAATAAAGTTTATTATATAGAAATTAAAAGGAGCGTGCACCATGAAAAAAATGCAGACTTTGCAGGCGTTAGAAAAAAATGGAATTGTGGCCGTGCTGCGTGCAGACTCCGTTGAAAAAGCTTTGCGTATTACGGATGCACTGATTGCCGGCGGGATCAAAAGCATCGAACTAACTTTTACCGTTCCGAATGCGGATGTTGCCATCAAAAAATTGACGGAACTGTACCAAGACCGTGATGATGTCCTCGTTGGAGCTGGCACTGTCCTGGATGCCCAGACCGCCCAGACCGCGCAAATGGCCGGGGCAAAATTCATCGTCGCGCCGACATTTGATCCGGAAACGGCTGCTTTTTGTAACCTTTATCAAATCCCTTATATCCCGGGCTGTATGACGGTAAATGAAATGAAAGCGGCCATGCAGGCAGGGGCAGAAGTGATTAAACTGTTCCCGAGCAATATTGTCGGGCCGGCATTTGTAAAAGACGTAAAAGCTCCGCTGCCGCAACTTGAAATCATGCCTTCAGGCGGAATCAGTCTGGACAATATGGGAAATTGGATCAAAGCAGGCTGTAAAATCCTTGGCGTAGGCGGAAGCTTATTGAAACCTGCCGAAACCAATGATTTTGCGAAAGTGACCGAGACAGCAAGAGCGTTTGTGGACAAATATCAGCAACTAACAGAAGCCGTGCATCAGCAATCGAGGGGTCAATATGCCTAAAATTTTAACACTTGGAGAGATTTTGCTGCGCCTTTCCACCTCCCCGGGAGATCTTTTATCCTGCAGCCATTCTTTCAATGTAAACTACGGCGGGGCGGAGGCGAATGTTGCCACAACGCTTGCCAGTTTCGGGCATGACGTTGCGTTTGCGAGCAAAGTGCCGGATTCCCCTTTGGGAGCGGCTGCAGTGAGAAGCCTCCGGGCAAGCGGTATTGATACTTCCCGTCTTCTAATGGGCGGCAACCGGCTCGGCATCTATTTTTTGGAACAGGGGGGCACATTGCGCAATTCCAAAGTGATCTATGACAGGGAAAGTTCCAGCTTTTCACAGATGGATATTGGCGAGTGGGATTTTGACCGGCTTTTTGCGGATGTGGCCCTTTTCCACCTGACTGGCATTACCTTTGCTGTGTCCGAATCATGGAAATATTATGGGCAAATTCTCGTTAAAGCGGCTTTTGATCGCGGCATTCCGGTCAGCTACGACATCAATTACCGGCCGGCAATGTGGACGATGGAAGAGGCGAGGGCAGCCATTATCCCGATCTTGCCGATGCTCACTTACTGCTGTGCCAACTATCTTGATGCCCGAAACTTTTTTGGCATTGATGCATCGGTGGCTGTGCCCGGCAATATGGAAGCATGTTACCGGGAAATCAGCCGCAAGTACCCGAATCTCCGCGCACTCTATGCGACAGACCGGAACGTCATCTCCCCGACCTGCCATGAATTGCAGGGCATGCTCTGGACTGGCGGTGTTTTTATACAATCCAGGCGTTACCGTATGGAGCAGATCGTAGACCGGATCGGCGGCGGGGATGCCTATGCGGCGGGGATGCTCCACGGCTTCTTAACCGGGATGGATCCGGAAGAAACCGTACAATTTGCGACTGCCACCTCTGTGTTGAAACATTCTGTGAACGGGGATGCGCTGCCGCTTTCAGCAGACGAAGTCCGATCATGGGAAGGCGCTTCCGGCCGGGAAGTCGTTCGGTAAACAAGTGCTCAAAAAAACCAAAAAAACTATTGAATAAATTTGAAAGCGGATTATAATAAGGAGTGTAAGAACAAATAAGAAACTTGATTTCCAAATAGGAAATAAAGGAGGGGCGAATTTGAAAAAATTATCTTATTCATACGTGAAAGACCTGCAACGGTATCCAACCAAAGCCATCCAGTTTGGAGAAGGAAATTTTCTTCGGGCTTTTGTCGACTGGCAGATTGAGCAAATGAACAAACGCGGACTTTTTCAAGGTGGGGTGACAATTGTACAATCATTGCCACGCGGTAGAGTAGGGCAACTTGCTGGACAGGACTTTTTATTCACAGTCATGCTGGAAGGAATGCAAAATGGAAAAGCAGTCCAGTCCCATGAGATTATTTCATCTGTAAATAGCGGGATCAATCCTTATGAAGATTATGACGCCTATTTACAACTGGCCCATGATGACAACATCCGGTTTATTTTTTCCAATACGACGGAAGCCGGCATCGTCTATCGTGAAGGAGATGCATTAACCGACCGGCCTCCTGTCAGTTTCCCGGCAAAACTTACGGCACTGCTCTATGAAAGATATAAGGCCGGAAAAAAGGGGTTTTACATCATTCCTTGCGAGCTCATTGAAAATAACGGCAAGGCACTGAAAGAAATTGTGCACCGCTATGCGGATGAGTGGAAGCTTGGCGAAGATTTCAGCAGCTGGCTTGAATCAGAAAATACTTTCTGCTCCAGCCTGGTCGACCGGATTGTCCCGGGCTACCCGAAAGACCGCGCAGAAAAACTTTGGGAAGAATGGGGCTATGAAGATACGTTAATTGCAAAAGCAGAACCATTTCTCATTTGGGTGATTGAAGGGCCCAAGGAGCTGGAAGAAGAACTGCCGCTCAAAAAAGTGGGGCTGAATGTCGTGGTCACCGATCATTTAAAACCGTACCGCGACAGGAAAGTATACTTACTAAACGCCCCCCATACAACAATGGCCTGCCTGGCGCGACTTGTCGGCATTAAAACAGTCGGCGGGGTAATGGAAGATCCCGATTTTTACCGGTTGATTGACCGCGAAATGTTTGCGGAAATCATCCCGTCATTGGATTTGCCAAAAGAAGAGTTGACAAGTTACGCGGCGGGAATTCAGGAACGTTTCAGAAACCCGTATATGGAACACCAGCTGGACGCGATTGCTTTAAACAGCGTTTCAAAATTTAAGGCACGCCTCCTGCCCATATTGGCGGAGCATGTAAAAAGGTTCCACAAAATCCCGTCAAGAATTGCGTTAGCTTTATCCGGGCTGTTGAAAATTTATGGAGAGCAGAATCCTGCCTCTGCTAAAGCAATTGATTTGCCGGATGTTTTGAAAGAGTTTTCAATGGCGTATCACTCCGATCGCTATGTTTGGGACATTTTAAGCAACGAAACCTTATGGGGAATGGATTTGACAAAAATTGACGGCCTGCCCGCTCAAGTTGAAAAAGGCTTGCAGTTGATAGAAAAAGAGGGCGTTCGCAGGGCAGTGCAGCAGGCCAACGAGGAGGCATTACCGATTGAAAAATAAAACCATTCAGCTAAACCCCCGGGATAATGTACTCGTTGCTCTTCAGGATTTAGAGCCGGGTGATGTCCTTACATCAGGGGATAGGGCGATCACCGTAAATGAGGCAATAAAAAGAGGACACAAAATTGCTTTAGAAGATATCGAGGAGAACGCGGACATTATAAAATACGGGTCACCCATTGGACATGCGACAAAAAAGATTGAACAAGGCAGCTGGGTCCATACCCATAACGTGAGCACCAATCTTTCCGGAAAAGTGGAATACGAGTACAAGCCGGAACTGCATCCCCGCATCTTTCCGAAAGACAGCCGCACTTTTAAAGGTTATTTGCGGAAAAACGGAAAAGCCGGGATACGCAATGATTTATACATCATTCCGACTGTTGGGTGCATCAATATGATCGGTGATCTCCTCGTTGACCAATTTAAGGCGAATCACCCTGATAACGGCGCATTTGATGAAATTATATTGTTTAAACATCCATACGGCTGTTCCCAGCTGGGGGATGATTTGCAGAACACCCGCAAGATTTTAATGGATGCGGCCGCCCATCCAAATGCCGGCGGTGTGCTCATCTTCGGGCTTGGCTGTGAAAACAACCAGCTAGATGAAATGAAGGCACAAATGGGAGAGTTTGATGAAAAGCGCGTAAAGTTTATGATTTGCCAGGATGTTGAAGATGAAGTGGAAACAGGCTTCCAACTACTGGAAGAATTGAATGAAGCTGCAAAAGAGGACAAGCGGATCGATCTGCCTCTATCAGAATTGAAAATTGGATTAAAATGCGGCGGCTCAGACGGATTTTCGGGCATTACCGGCAATCCACTGCTTGGAAGATTTTCAGATTTTGTCATTTCTCAAGGCGGCTCCACTGTTTTAACGGAAGTCCCGGAAATGTTCGGTGCCGAAAAAATGTTAATGGCACGAGCAAAAGATGAAATCGTATTCAATAAAATTGTGAAGCTCATTAATCAATTTAAAGATTATTTTGCTTCTTACGGGCAGCCAATCTATGAAAATCCTTCTCCGGGCAATAAGGCCGGCGGGATCACCACTTTGGAAGACAAATCGCTCGGCTGCACGCAAAAAGCGGGGACATCGGCAGTGGTCGATGTGCTGGAATACGGAGAAAAACTAAAGGAAAAAGGGTTATCCCTACTTCAGGCACCCGGAAATGATCTTGTTTCCTCAACAGCGCTTGCAGCGGCGGATTGCCAGATGGTCCTGTTCACAACCGGCAGGGGCACACCGTTTGGAACCTTTGTGCCAACTGTGAAAGTATCGACGAACACCGAACTTTATGAAAAGAAAAAGCAGTGGATTGATTTCAACGCGGGACGGCTGCTTGATGAAGAAATGGACGAAGTAGTAGAACAATTTATTTCTTTTATTCTTGAAGTCGCGAGCGGGAAGAAGACGAAAAATGAGATCCGCCATCTGCATGAGATTGCGATATTTAAGAACGGCGTTACTGAATAAACCATTATTCCATTCCAAAAAGAAGGTATAGAACATGTTCTTAAATCAAGATTTTCTTTTAACAACAGATTTTGCCAAGAAATTATTTCACAACCATGCCGAAAAAATGCCGATTATTGATTACCATTGCCACCTGAACCCGAAGGAAATCTACGAAAATAAAAATTTCAGAGATTTGGCACAAGTGTGGATCAATGAAGGGCATTACGGTGACCATTATAAATGGCGTTTAATGCGCGCAAACGGTGTCCCGGAAAAATATATTACGGGTGATGCTGACCCTTACGAAAAGTTTTTAAAATGGGCGGAAACGATTGAAAAATCAGTGGGCAATCCACTTTATGAATGGACGCATTTGGAGTTGCGGCGTTTCTTTGAAATTGATACGATTTTAAACCGCAAAACGGCACCGGCCATTTGGGAACAGGCAAATCAATTGCTGGCGACAGATGATTTTAAACCACGGAATTTAATTAAAAACAGCAATGTGAAAGTGGTTTGCACAACAGATGACCCGGTGGATGACCTTCAATACCATAAATTGTTACAGGAATCCGAGACGGAAAATGGTTTTAAGGTGCTGCCGGCTTTCCGGCCCGATAAGGTGCTGAACATCCAGAATAAAGAATACGCTGATTATGTCCACAAATTAGCAACTGTTTCAGGCGTTTCAATCCAAAATTTCTCGGATCTCGTTTCGGCTGTTCGAAACCGAATTGAATATTTCCATGAAAGAGGCGGACGGTTATCCGACCATGCCCTGGATACTTTTACGTATGCAGAGGCGGCGCCGCAACAATTGGATGCGATCGTTGAGAAAGCGTTATCACAAGAAGCGTTGAGTTTAAATGAAATCAATCAATATCACACAGCGCTGTTAATAGAACTTATGCACATTTATCACGAAAAAGGCTGGGTCATGCAATATCACATTCATGCTTACAGGAACTTAAATGGGCCCATGTTTGAAAAACTGGGGCCTGATACGGGGTATGATGCATTGAATGATCGATGTATTGCAGAATCTTACGGGAAATTATTTGCCCGTGCAGAAAATGAAGATATCATTCCAAAAACGATTCTTTATTCTTTAAACCCGAACGACTGGCTCCCGCTTGTCACAATGATGGGCTGTTTCCAAAAAGATACGGTTCAGAAATTGCAGCTGGGATGCGCCTGGTGGTTTAACGATACAAGAAGCGGGATGCGCAGGCAATTGGAAATGTTTGCAGAAGAAAGCCTCCTGCCAAATTTTGTCGGCATGTTAACCGATTCACGCAGTTTCCTGTCATACCCGCGCCACGAATATTTCCGCAGGGTACTATGCGAGCTATTTGGCGAATGGGCAGAACGGGGACAAATCCCCGAGGATGAAGAACAGATCGGGAAAATCATTGAAGATATTGCTTACCATAATGCTTATCGATATTTTGGTTTTTTTGAGTAATAAGGCTTTTGTATGTTCCGGAATTGGAGGATTTCGCACTTTTTAATAAAAATAGGTGGTGCAGAAACATGGCTGAAAGCGTTGTAAAAACGACCGCGGAAAAGATAATTGATCCGCAGCATGCATCCAAGCGTATTTCGTTAAAAGAAAAAGTGAGTTACGGTTTTGGTGATTTTGGGAATGGTTTTATGTTTGATTTGGGGCAATCTTATTTGACCAATTTCTATACGGATGTCGCAGGCATTAGCGCTGCGGCAGCCGCCGGTGTTTTTTCGATTACAAAAATCTTTGATGCATTTATGGACCCATTAGCCGGATCCATCATTGATTCGAGAACCCCCGGAAAGCGCGGTAAGTTTCGTCCAGTTATGATGGTTTCTTCTGTATTGCTAGCGATTATGACAGTCATTATCTTTATAATGCCGTCCGGTTTATCACCAACGATGAAGATCGTTTACGCATATGCAACATATATGGCTTGGGGTGTTTTGTATTCGTTTACAAATGTGCCATACGGGTCTTTGGCTTCTGTCATGACAAGAAATGTAGATGACCGATCCTTCATGGCTTCTACACGGCAGGCCGGCTCAATTGGCGCCCAATTGGTAACTGGTGTTGCTTTTGTTCCAATTATGCTGTTGTTCTCAAATACAAAAGTAGGTTATGCCGTTACTGCAGCTATTATGGCTTTCATTGGTATATGCGGTTTCTTTATATGCTATATCAATACAAAAGAACATATTCATGCTGAAAATTCACGAAGCAAAGAACGCGAAACGATGAAAGATTATCTTCGGGTCGTATTTACGAACAGGCCGCTGTGGAGCCTGATTTTAATGACATTATTTACAATTTCTGCTATGAATACAAACAACCAAATGATGATTTATTTCTGTAAATACAATCTGAATAACATCGGTTTGCAACCAATTATTAATTTTATCATGATGGGCTGCTCTGTTGCAGGGATTACACTCATCCCATTTTTGGTAAAAAAGTTTGGCAAGAAAAAAACAGCAATTGGCGGGCTTATCATTGGAGTCGTTGCGGACGCATTGAATTTTGTCATTCCAACAAACATTGTAACATTCATTATTTTAGTTACGATCGGGTATGTGGCTTTAGCCATTCCGAACGGTGTTACCTGGGCTTTTGTATCTGATACGATTGACTACGGCCACTGGCATACAGGTGTACGTAAAGAAGGGATTACCTATGCTGCCTTTAACTTCTCGAGAAAAATTGCCCAATCTATTGCAGCATTGGTTTCAGCAGGTATTCTTGCTGCAACGGGATATATTGCGAATGCCCATCAATCATCAACAACATTGCTTGGAATTAAAGGGGCAATGACGATTTATCCGGCTGTCGCTTTACTACTTGCTGCAATTATTATCACCCTTTTATATAATTTGCCTGATGATAAATTTAAACAAATTGCAAATGATTTGGAAAACGGTCGTTGGGAAAAGGGTACATTTATTCAAGGATAAAAAGAAACAGGGGATAGAAAACACAGCAGTTTACTTGGTATAATCATAAAATTTTGATAAGCGGCTGCTTTCTTAAAATTCAAGAAGGCAGCTCTGTTCATTTAGTAATGAGGTTTTATAGGTGTATTTATTGGTTCCATTTAGATCATCTTTCGCTGTGTTTCGACGAATAAGCTGTGAATGCAAGTGTACTATTCTGTCATACTCTGCCGCATGTCGTTTTACAGGGCTTCCTTTTAGGAACGGGAGATCGGGATAAGGAACGGCTGTCATGATTTATCTTTCTATATTGCTCTAAGTTATTGTTGCGTCCAGCATAGCGCGGGAAATGACAGATGATCGTGAATTCGCGGGGCAGATTGTACTGTCGGCATTCAGTTTTTTTTATAATTTCAATTATTAGGAGGCTTTCACATGGATCTAGACGATTTCACCCTTGACTTTTTCAGTTTAAAAGGCAAAGTGGCGGTGGTAACCGGGTCGGCGACAGGGCTTGGGCAGGCATATGCCGTTGCGCTGGCGAAAGCGGGGGCCGATTTGTATTTGCCGGTGCACCGGTCGAGCGGCGAGGAGACGAAGTCTCTCATTGAAAAACAGGGCAGGAAAGCCGTGCTCGTAAAGGCAGATTTGAGCGGGAAAGAAGCAGCAAAGAAAGTGATTGATGGCTGCATTGAAACGTACGGCAAGATTGATATTCTTGTGAACAACGCTGGCATTATTAAACGGGCGCCGCTGTTGGAGTATAAAGATGAAGACTGGGAGAACGTTCTTGATGTGAATTTAAATGGCGTCTACTACTTAAGCCAGGCAGCCGCAAAAGAAATGGCGAAACAAAAAAGCGGGAAAATCATCAATGTTGCTTCTATGCTTTCTTTTCAGGGCGGGAAGTTCGTTCCGTCCTACACGGCCAGCAAGCATGGTGTTGCAGGCCTTACGAAAGCGTTTGCCAATGAATTAAGCACGTTCAATATCCAGGTCAATGCGATTGCCCCAGGATATATTGAGACTGCTAATACTGCCCCGATTCGTGCGGACGAAAACCGGAATGAAGAAATTTTAAGCAGAATACCGGCGGGCAGATGGGGACAACCTTTCGATTTAATGGGCGCCATCATTTTTTTAGCAAGCCCTGCATCTGACTATGTGACCGGCCATATTCTTGCAGTAGACGGTGGCTGGCTCGTGCGGTAAATCAACTTTGATTTATAAAAAATTCACAAGGAGTGATTGAAATGTCCCAAACCATGGAAACAAGATATACCCACAGCCCGGAAGACATCCGGCATTACACTACAGAACAGTTACGGAAAGAGTTTTTAGTGGAAAAGATTTTTGTTCCCGGCGAAATCATGCTGACTTATACCCATAATGATCGGCAGATTTTCGGTGGGGTTACACCGACAAATGAGCCGCTAGAGATCCGGCTTTCAAAAGAACTTGGTGTAGACTACTTTCTGGAAAGAAGGGAACTGGGCGTCATCAATATCGGAGGGCCCGGCAGTATCACGATAGAAGACAAAAAAGACCCGATGAAAAAACAGGACGGCTATTACATAGGAAAAGGGACAAAAGACGTCGTGTTTGAATCGGACGACCCCACTAACCCGGCGAAGTTTTATGTTGTTTCAGTGCCCGCGCATCACAAATATCCAAATGTGAAGATCAGCATTGACCAGATTACGCCGCGTGAAACAGGCGAAGATCTGTCTATGAACAAGCGGAAAATCTATCAATATATTCATCCGAATATTTGCGAGTCCTGCCAGCTGCAAATGGGTTACACTGTGCTTGAACCGGGCAATGCCTGGAACACCATGCCAAGCCATACGCATGATCGGCGTATGGAAACGTATTTGTACTTTGACATGGAACCGGATACACGGGTATTCCATTTTATGGGCAAACCGGATGAAACCAAGCACCTTATCCTATCTTCAGAACAGGCGGTGATTTCCCCGAGTTGGTCGATCCATTGCGGGGTAGCGACGAGCAATTACACGTTCATCTGGGCAATGTGCGGGGAAAATATCACCTATGATGATATGGATTTTGTCCCAATGGAAGAGTTGAAATAGAATGTATAGCAATAAGCTTCTCTTCTCCAAAGAGGAGCTTTCTTTTTTTACAAAAACAATACCGGAATTTCTTGACCAATCGCCATAATCCTCTATAATGAAATTGTAATACAAATAGTAAACTTAATTTCTTATTTAGAAATTATATGGAGGCGAATCAAATGAGCGAGATCATCACTGTCGGTGAGCCGCTTGTGTTGTTTATTGCGGATGAAAAGGGGCCGCTCCATGCTGTCCGGCATTATACCCGTTATATGGCCGGTGCGGATGTGAATGTATCTGTCGGGGTTTCCAGGCTCGGGCACACGGTTTCGTTTTTGACTCAGATTGGGGAAGACCCTTTCGGCGTATATGTGAAAAATTTCTTAAACAATGAGAACATTGATACCACCTATGTTTTTTCAACACCAACATATCCAACGGGTTTCATGTTAAAAGGGCTGTCGGAGATTGGCGATCCGGAAACCGTTTATTTCAGGAAGAACAGTGCTGCTTCTAAACTAACAAAAGAAGCTGTTCGCCAGGTTGATTTTTCAGAAGCAAAGATCCTCCATCTTGGCGGTATTTTGGCGGGATTAAGCGATAGTGGTTACGAGACAACTTTGGCGCTGATTGAAAAAGCCCGGAAATACGGCCTTACGATTACGTTTGATCCGAATTTGCGTCCGGTAATTTGGGAATCGGAAGAAAAGATGATGGAACGGACAAATGAAATCGCTTGCCTTTGTGATGTCGTCATGCCAAATGCAAAAGAAGCACAGATTTTAACCGGCGAGCATGAAAAAGAAAAGATGGCGGATTTTTACTTATCCAGAGGTGTGCGGCAGGTGATCATCAATTTAGTGGAAAAAGGTTCGTATTCAAAGAAAAAATTCGAAGATGGTTCATTTGCTGAAGCGGCAGTGCCAAAATATGAAGTGAAACATTTGGTTGACCGCATTGGGGCAGGTGATGGTTTTGTATCTGGCATTCTGGCCGGCATGCTGGAGCATCTTGACGATCAGGCGCTTTTAATGCAGGGCAATGCGATTTGCTCCATCCAGATGCAAAGCCTCGGGGACAATGACGGCCTGCCGACGCGGGCAGCATTGGATGCGTTTATGAAATCGGCCGCCTTAGTAGCCACACGGTAAAAAGCCTAGCATTCCTGTTTCAGGAGCCTCATAGAATAGAAATCGTCCGGCACTCTTGTTTTTTCCTGGAGTGCCGGGCTTTTTCCCTTTTCAAACCCTTTTGTGTGAGAAATACAAAAAGTACTTGACCAAAAATGAAACTGTCATATAATTTTTAATGTAAACCATAAATTATTTTAGGTTGACATATAAAAAGGGGTGACGGTAGTGGATTGGTCGAAATTGGCAGAAAAGGTGATTGAAGGGTATGTGATAAGGGAAGAAGAGGCCAAGGAAATTTTAATGGTTCGTGATCATGAAGTATTGGCACTTGTCCATGGAGCCTATCAGATTCGCCGGCATTTTTATGGAAAAAAGGTAAAGTTGAATTTGATTATTAACGCCAAAAGCGGACTTTGCCCTGAGGATTGCGGCTACTGTGCACAATCGATTAAGGCAGCAACAAAAATCGACCGGTATCCTTTGGTCAACAAACAAACGATTGTGGAAGGGGCAAAGGAAGCGAAAAAGAATAAAATTGGTACATATTGCATTGTGATGAGTGGGCGCAGACCAACCAACCGTGAAGTGGATGCAGTGATTGCGGCAGTTGAGGAAATTAAACGTGATGTGGAACCATTAAAAATTTGTGCCTGTTTGGGACTCGTTACTGAAGAGCAGGCGTTTAAGCTGAAGGCAGCGGGTGTGGACCGATTTAATCACAATATTAATACGAGTGCAAATCACCATCCGAATATTACAACCACACATTGTTATGAAGATAGGGTCAACACCATTGAAAACGTAAAAAAAGCAGGAATCTCCCCGTGTTCCGGTGTGATTTGTGGCATGGGGGAAACGGATCAGGACATAATTGATATGGCATTCGCGCTCAAGGATTTGGACGCTGATTCCATTCCGGTCAACTTTCTGCATCCTGTTAAGGGAACAAAACTTGAAAATATGGACGAATTGACACCGATTCGTTGTTTAAAGAATTTGTCCTTGTTCCGGTTTATCAATCCCACAAAGGAAATTCGGATTGCTGGCGGGCGGGAATATCATTTGCGCTCTTTGCAGAATTTAGGGCTATTTATTGCCAACTCCATTTTTATTGGTGATTATTTAACGACAGAGGGCCAGGACGCAAAAGAAGATTACCAGTTAATTGAAGATCTCGGATTTGAAATAGAAGAAAATCCGTTCGAAACAGAAGGCCAGCAGTTCACTTTGTATCATTCGTAGATACGCTTCACTCTTAAACACCCCTAATTCACGCTTGGCGACCTTTTTTCATAGCAAATGAAAAGCATTCTTTTTTTGGTACTGATCCACTTGCCAAAGGAAAGGAATGCTTTTTAGCTATGGAATGGTAAAAACTGTGGCGCCCCCCAAACCATTCTTTTTATCATTCTCTCGTGATCTCGCGGAAATATTTCAGTCTAAATGGTTTAAATCTCAGTTGCTGCGGATAAATTTCTTCTCTCAATCCAGGCAATTCTCCGTTTTGGAGTGGTTTTTGCAATTTTTTTGATCGATCCCCTTTCAAATAGGCAAAATGTAACCCTGTATAGGTATATAGACTCATTTAGAATGATTGTTCACTATTTTTTTCAAATTCGGGATAAAATTTACGAGATTTATTGATTATAATGGTGTTTGATACATAGAACAAAAGGAGGAGACAGATTGCGAAGATTGATTTTTTTGGGGGGTGCGGGTTTTTTATTGCTGTTTGCGCTAAGTTTTGTGAAGCCTGCTTCAGCCGCCTCGTCTACCATGTATACGTGGACACCGTCGAAGCTTTATAAAACGGCGTCCGGCGCGGCTTACTCCAGAAATGTGAACAGCGGGACAGCGGTAACCGTCTACAGCAAGTCAGGCAAGCGCTATAAGGTGAAAGCAGGTGGGAAAACAGGTTACATTTATGCTGATAACCTGACAAGGAGCAAAGTGAAAAAAGAGGACTATTTTGGTTCGAAAATTTATAAGCAGGCGGCAGGCGGCCCGTATGTTGCTTCCGTACCGGCGGGGAAGATGATGTATATCAAAATGGAAGCAACGAAAAACGGCATGTATCTGGCCCACGTGATCGGAACCGGGTACAGCGGCTATGTTGACAAAACCCATTTTATTAAACCGGTTGTAAAATATACGTGGATGCCGTCTAAATTATACACATCCGCAACCGGAAATTCGTATAACAAGACGATTAAAGATGGGCAAAAGGTGTCGGTTTTTAATGGGTCGCACGGTCGTTACCAAGTGAAAGCAGGCAATAGCTCCGGATATATTTATGCGAACAACTTAACCGGCTTGCTCGCGAAAAAAACGGTCTATGCTTCTTCCAAACTGTATACATCTGCATCCCATACAAAATATACGGCTGTTATTAGACCGAATCAGCAGGTGTATGTGAAAGAAAGCACCCAAAATATGTCCCATATCTGCGTCGTTGGGACAACCCAAAGTGGCTGGATTTATACGAGCCACTTCACAAAACCTGCACCGGCAGCGGGTGGGAAAACGACGGGAACGGCAACCGGCAGCACGTCCGGATCTACAGGGTCTGCCGCAGCAACAAGTGGCACGACCACAACGGGCAACACTGGATCAGGTTCTGCATCCGGAACGACTACAACGGGAAACACCGGATCGGGTTCTACGTCCGGAACGACCACAACGGGCAACACTGGATCAGGTTCTGCATCCGGGACAGCTGCAACAGGCAACACCGGATCAGGTTCTGCATCCGGAACGACCGCAACGGGCAACACTGGATCAGGTTCTGCATCCGGAACGACCGCAACGGGCAACACCGGATCAGGTTCTGCATCCGGAACGACCACAACGGGCAGTACCGGATCAGCCACTGCATCCGCCACGACGACAAAGGGACTGGATGTCAGCCATTATCAAACTCTGACACAAGACAGTTTTAACCTTATGAAGAGCCAGGGCTACAATTTTGTCATTCTGAAAGCAACAGAAGGAAGCGGATATACGGATTCGAAGTTTTATACCTATTATAAGTATGCCAGAAACGCCGGCTTGTCGGTCCATGCTTATCATATGATCGGCAATTCCACCACCACTTCCGCACAGCATATTGCAGAAGCCAAGCATTTTTATCAAGTGCTGGCCCAAGCAAAGGCGAAAACCGGCTATGCGTTTACGGGCTACGCTTTCGAAGATATAGAACCTACCGGGACGAATAGCATTACAACAACTTGGTGGGCAAATGCGGCCCCGGCTTGTGCTGGCTATTTCTTAAATGAAATGCAGACGCTCGGGCAGGCGAAAGTGGGCATTTATGCCGGCTACTTTAATTGGAAAAGCTATCTTGAGGGCCATACAGATTCTTGGCCTAGCAATACCAAAATCTGGCTGGCACGATATAACATCACGCTCGGTACGAATGCAGACGTTTGGCAGTACACCGAAACCGGAACGATCGATGGCATCACCGGCCATTTTGACCTTGATATCAGCTATGATCCTGATTTTTAAAAGATGTTCTCAAAAAAAAACGGCGAGAAACTGCTCTCGCCGTTTTGATTTGGCTTCCATCAGCATTGGAACATCCGGGCCAGCGCGCGGTATGATCGCAGAAATTTTCCCCGCCCGCTGGTTCAGGCCTCCACAAGCTTCCCGTTTGTTGCCGGCTCAGGTCTTTCGCATCTGCCAACTTTTCTATTGGTCAAGCGCCGGGCTGCCAAACGGCTCAGGCGGGGAGATTTTGATCAGGCATCCGCAAATTCGCGGATTTTTTTAGCTGCTTTTCTGCTTGCCCCTCCCGGCAGGACAGTAAGCCCATAGAGTAAAAGCATAAAGAAAGCACATCCAAACAGCCATCTGTACAGGTGCCGGTTTATATGGGGACCGGTAATCTGTTTTGATACGGTAAACGTAAGGTCTGTTTTTGCCATCGGTTTGCCGTTTTGGTAAAATTGGCCCCCTCCGTACAAATCCATCTGCTCAAAATGTCCGCTTGGGCCGTTCGCATGAAGGAACATCCGGGCATGCGCCGGTCCGTAGAGTTGTTCGACCCGGAGTGCATAATGCCTGTTTTCACCGGGCAAGGCTTTTTTCAAAAGAAATGCCTTATAGCCGTTTGTTTTTCGCTTATGGTTTGTAAATTTTCGTTCAAACACCATTTTTTGCCGCCCGCCGCTTTTATGCCATAAAGAAACGCGGTATGCGGCTTTACCGTGGAATCGGGCAGGCATAAAAGCGACCCGGTCGAAAGCTTTGTCTGCGATAAACGTTTGGGTAACGGTATGATGCCGGTCAACAAGCGCAACAGGTTTTCCTCTGGCCGCCTGCTGGTTGACGATATAATCCTCGTATTTTTCGGTTGTTCCTGTGAATGCTTTTTCATTCCATTTGGCGCAAACGGCGAGCAGGACAATAAGGCTTAAAACGAGCAGCCAGTTTCCTGCTGTTTGCAGTTTCCATCTTTTTTGTGCCGGCAGCCATTTTTTTGCTTCCAAGAACTGATGCATCTTTTCAAGACCCCGTGCAGCGCAAAAAATCATCAATGGCGTGAACAGGAGGGAGTAGCGCGGTTCTGCTTCCCAAATAAAAATGAAAAACAAGTAGCTGCCAAATAAGCAAATTTGCATGAGTAATTGAACATCAAATCTTATTTTACGGAAGAACGTTAAGCCCGAAACGGCCAGCAAAAAGAGCGTTGCGATATGAAATACCTGGATGATAAACAACAGCACTTGATTCTGGTCTCCGTAAACATAACGGTATGCGGCGTTGTAATGGTCCATCCGCTGATTGTACTTGGCGTAGGCCTGATCGCCTTGTGAAAATGTGCGGAAGGCTTTTACCGCCCAAAGCTTGAGCAGACCGGATGTACCCCTCGTTTCGATCCGCTGTTTGATCAGTGCATAATCCGCCTGTTTTTTTGCCTGTTGGGTGGGAAGACTTTCTGACAATCTCGTATCCGCGACATTGTATCGGCCTTCATTTGAAAGGCCAAGCGCCAGCCAGTGGGTTACCGGTGCCTTGATGGTCGCGTTTTCCCGGTAGCCGAGATGATGGTAATACGCCTCTGCCCCAAAAGTGACAGGCAAAAAAACAAGCATAATGAACGCTATTCGCAGCACGGTTTGTTTCAGCCGGAGCGTGTAGAGCATGTAGATCAAAAGGGCAGGCAAAAGCAATACCATATTTTCCCTTAATTGGCATCCAACAGCAAGCACTGCACCAAGCAGAAAAAGGTATACCGGGCGCCCCGTACGGCTGTGGCAGTACCAAAAATACACCGCCATGGACGGAAAGGCGATCGCAAGGCTTTCTGTATAAAAATACGGGATATAAAGAAAGAGCGGCAGCCATGTGATTGTGAAAACAAGCAGTAAATTTCCCGTTTTGCGGCCGGATGTTTTCACCGCTAGCAGCCAGAGAAAAAAGATCCCAATATTCAGGAACAAAGCCGCTGCCAGCTTATCAACAATCAAAAACCAGTCCGGATTTCCAAACGCAGCATAACGGTAAAGCAGGTAACGGGCAATGGTAATCGGTACATTGTTCGGGTACAGCTGTAAATAGTACTCATTTCCGAGCAATGTCCCGTGCTTTAATAAATACAAAGCTTCCAGATAAATATGGCCACCATCCACCTTGGGCGGCTGCACCCCGTGAAACAGGATAAGAATCGCCGTTTCAATAGACAAAATAACGGCAAACAAAAAGGCTGCCATTCTTTTCAGCCCTTTGTCTGAAAGCCTTGCAAAAATGCGGCAACAGCCAAGATAAAACAGGATGGCCACTACGGAAAAGAGGAACAGCGCTGCCATCTGCCCCGTTGAAATATTCCATTTTCCATCAAGCAGCACGAAATGCGGGTCATCTTTTTTGGCCCACAGCGGTGCGATAAAGAAACTGCCGATTGTGATAAGAGCGCATGACACCGTAAATATGATACTAAAAAGACTAATGGTTATCTTCTTCACGAACATGGAGGACTCACCTCATGTAATGTTCTTTACGCATAGAATCCATTCTCTGGCATGTAATGGGTTGGTGGTGCATGAAAACAGTCTTTTTTATCATGCCCCGCCGCCTGCACTTCGTATTCTTGCATAATTTTCCAGATTTCTCAAGGGACCAGTATAGCGACTTATTCTGAATAAACCGTGAGAATTCAATGAAAAAACCCACAGTTTTTCAGCGACCAATGCGGCACGCGGGAAACTGGCGACAAGCCGGCCGGTGATTTACGTGAAAGGTTTTCCGAGCGAAATACCGCGCAGCACGGTTCTATATAAGTTTTTACATCAAGCCCGAGCACCAAATTGCACGATGACTGTTTTTTACAGCAGGCAACAGAACTGTGATATATTCAGAAAAAATTATCGGCTGATTTCCATCCTTTTGCCAGGCTTGCATACAAAACAGCAAGGTGATGAAATGCTGGTCAAAACGCCCTTTAAAAGCCGTGCAGGCGGCTGCTGCTCAAAATACGGCCAATATTGGCAAAATACTTGTTGTAAGACATCCATTCGGTATACAATTCAATTGTTTAAAATCTGCTTTTTTGGTAAAAAACAGAATGAACTTCCCGGCAATTGCGGAAGTCTATTTATTGTAAAAAGAACAGGCTTCCGGAAAAGGAGGAAGACAGCTTGGCTAAAGTGCTCATTTTACCGCTTTTAAAAATGCCGTCCGGCCATCATCAGGTCGCAGAGGCGTTAATGCATAAATTGAAATGTATGGACAGTACCATTGAAATGAAAAAAGTTGATTTGATTTCCTATACGAGCGGGACGCTGGAGAAAATCGTCACGAAAATGTATTTGAAATGGATCCAGAAAGCACCGCGGACATACCAATGGGTGTACAAACATTTTATTTATGCGGATGCCGACCAGACCGCATTAATGAAACTCTATGAACTCTCTTTTATTAAGCAAATGGAAAAACTGATTGCCGAGGAAAATCCGGATCTTGTCATTTGCACGCACAGTTTTCCGTCGATGCTGCTCAGCCGGCTGAAGTCAAAAGGAAAAATTGATGTCCCGGTTATCAATGCGTACACTGATTTTTTCGTCAACGGCTTGTGGGGAAAGAAAGAAATTGACATCCATTTTGTGCCGAACCAAACGATCAAAACGACGCTCATCTGTAACGGCGTTCCCGAACAAAACATTTTTGTCACCGGCATTCCGATTCATGAAGCGTTTAAAGAAAGAACGGTTTTGCGCCATACATCACGGAAAAAAATCTTAATATCCGGTGGCAGTAGCGGCCTCGGCGATCTGTACCGCCTTCTGAAGGCATTAAAACGGGAACAGCCGGGCAGGGCCGATTATTATGTGTTATGCGGAAAAAACGAAAAGCTGTATAACAAGCTGAATGGATGGGGGATGAAACATATCATCCCGGTTCCCTATATCCAGTCCAGAAAGGAAATGAGCCGGCTGTACGATGAAGCGGATGCGATCATTACAAAGCCGGGCGGTGTCACGATCAGCGAAGTGATTCAAAAAAAGTTGCCGATTTTTATCCACTCCGTCCTCCCCGGTCAGGAAGAAATCAATCTTGCTTTTTTGAAACAACACGGGCTTGTCTTTGAACTGGACTTCACCAAACCGGTGGAGGAACAGGTGATGGAAATTTTGGAAGACGGGAAGCAACTGGCCCGGTTTTACCGGCGGCTGCGCCAATACGGGAGCGAAATCGAACTCAGGGGGAAAGAATTTGATGTATTGATCCGCGGTCTGCTCGGCCGCAAAGCAAACCAAACGCCGGATAAAGTGCTGAAGGACCAGTACTATGTTTCAACCTCTTATTGATTTTTTTGCGGGGCGTCTATGGGGCCGTATTGCTGGAAAGGACTTGTCGTTTTTGTTTCCGGGTACTTTTACCATCTTCCTGCCGTGGAGTTCGGGCGCATGTTTCAGGCCGGCCCAACGCTTGCATCGGCTTTTTGCCGCCCGTTTTCCGGCCGGTATGGGGTACTCCTATCCAAATGAGGCGCTAAGCGGATGAAAAAAACTTCCTGATGGCGGAAAGGAAAATATGCCATAATGAACATGGAATGAAATGGGCAAGTGCACCTGCAATTTCCCGGCCGCTTTTGCACATGCCCGGGCAACGACAAAAGATCGCGTTGCTTAAGCAGGGAGTTGAAAATGGTGGAGCAGGATTTAACACAGTTGATCCGGCAGGCAAAAGCAGGAGATACAGATGCGTTTGCCGTGCTGGTGGCCCGGTTTAAAGGGGAGGTGTTCCGGCATGCATATGCCATGACAGGCGACAGGATGGAAGCGGAAGATATCGCCCAGGAAGCATTTGTGAAAGCCTGGTACGCCCTGGATAAACTGGAACATGCCTATGCTTTTGCCTCCTGGATGTCGAAGATCGTCTCTCATTTATGCTATGACCGGCTGAAAAAAATGCGAAAAAAAGTGGATCTTCAGGCGGAAATAGAAGAGGAGCCACTTAGGAGGCCAACTTCCAATATCGACAACGCCAATTTGAGATTTGACATCCGCAGCGCGATGGAAAAATTGTCGCCGGAACACCGGGCAGCGATCGTATTGCGCGATATCCAGGGCTATTCCTATGAAGAGATCGCAGACATCTTGAACATCCCGCTTGGTACCGTCAAGTCGCGCATCAACACAGCGAGAAATATTTTGAAAAAAGAACTTTCAAGAGGGTGATCACATGGAAACACACGTCCGGGATTTATTGCCGGCCTTCATGGATGATGCGTTAAGTGAAACGGACCGAAAAATGGTTGAAGCCCATCTTGCCCTTTGCCCGGATTGCCGCCGCGAACTGGAAGAACTGGAGACGGTGAAGACGGAAATCAGCCGTTTTTACCATTCGGTTGATGTACCGGGGATCCAGTTTGAAAAGGCGGTTCTGGCTAAAATTATGCCGCAGGAAAAAATGGCGATGCATTACCGCGTTTTTGTCTGGTTCTTTGCGGTTTGCTGTGCCGCTTCTGTGCTTTGCGCCTACCCGGTGATGAGAAAACCGTTTTATGTCGGCATGAATATTTTTCAGGCCCTCTGCAATATTCTTTCAAGCGGCTTTCATATTGCGCTTTCCATTCTTTCCGCGCTCCCGGCTTTGTCTGCGGGGATTATGGTGGTGATGGCGGTGATTTTGGCCGTTTGTATCTGGATTTTGTTTGGCCTTCTCACCATGAAGCCGGTGAAGGAGTAGGGGATGGAGAAAAAGATGAAAGCCGCAAAAATATTGATTTGCCTATTGTCCTTGCTCCTGCTTTTTCTGAGCGCAGGGGCGGGTTTCCACCCTGCGTTTGCAAAGGAAAAAAGAATGAGAATTATCATCCACGACCGGCATACGGTCATCCCGAAAAATGAAAAAGTCGAAAATGTCGTTGTGATCGGGAATAACGCGACCGTCAGCGGATATGTCAAAACAGCCGTCATTGTGATCAATGGGAATTTGAATATTCGTAAGTCAGCGGATATCCGCGGCTCTGTATTTGTGCTCGGTGGAAATATCAAACAGCAGCCGGGTGCCCGTGTAACGGAACATGTCCTATCTATAAATATGAACAATAAAACGCTTGACAGTATGATTTTTGCCGCTGTCATGCTTCTTGCCCTCTGGTTTTTCCGGCTTTCCGCAAGCCTACTGTTGATTGTGTGCACTGTTTTGTTCGGCTTAGTCGCGAAAAAACCGTTTTTTTCTGGGATTCGGTCCTTCTACACGCGGCCCGGAAGGATGATCATTACCGGCTGCCTGCTGTCGCTTGTCGTCCTTGCGCTCAGCCTGTTTTTGACGATTACAGTGGTATTAATACCGGTTGTCCTTCTGTTATGCCTTGCTGTTTTTGTATCCCTCCTGGCAGGACTCGTGTTTCTTGGCCGGGAAATCGGTAGCACCTTTGCCGTTTTAAACGGCAGGCAGGAATGGCTGAAACTGTTAACGGGTGTGACGATCCTGATTGCCCTTTGCAGCATCCCACTCGTCGGGGAAGTCATTTTCCTGATTTTGTTCTGGTACTCGCTCGGGCTTTCGGTCACATGGCTATTTCAAAAATGGAGAAACAGGAAAAAACATGCGGCCGCAAAATAAGGAGCCGCATGTTTTTTTGTGAGTACCCGGTTGCGTTTTTTTGCCTGTCCTTGTTGAAAAAAAATTCCAAACGGGGTTTTTGTTTCCGAAAAAAGCCTTGCCTGTTTCTTTTTTTCGAAGCAAATTTTTACAGTGTTTTCCATAATTCGTTTAAATGGAAGAGTAGGAAAACAATGACCGCAAATTTTTATCGCCTATAAATGAACTTTTCTTTTACCCTCAAAGTCTATTGTATTGTATCGAAAGAGGCCGCATGAGAAGGAGAAGCGGCGCGTTTTCTGTAAACAGACCGAAAAGCAGGGGGGAAAAGAGAATGGCCAACAAGAAAAAAGACAAAGTGTTGATATTAACAGGCGCTTTTGGGGAAGGGCATTTGCAGGCCGCCCGGGCAATTGAACAGGCGATGAAAATTCGTTCCCCAAAAGCAGACCCGGTTGTCGTCGATTTCATGGAATGGGTCCATCCCACCTTATTCCCGGTCAGCCACTATGTTTATATGAAAGGTATTGAAAAGTTCCCGAATCTTTACGGGTATTTGTACCGTAAAACGTATGGAAGGAATGCCCTGTCAAAAACATTGACCGGCTTATTTTCAACGGGGATGAGAAAGACGCTGCGGATGCTCGAAACGATACGCCCATCCGTTATTGTCAGCACCTATCCTTTTGCGTCTTCTATGATTTCAAAATTAAAGGAATACGGGCTTACGGATATTCCGCTCGTTACCGTCATTACCGACCATACGCACCACAGTTCATGGCTGCACCCGTACACAGATCACTATGTCGTTGGTTCGCATATGTTGCGCCGGCAGTTGATCAGGCTCGGCATTCCCGGCCGAAAAATTTCCTGTACAGGGATCCCGATTAAACCGAGTTTCCTGAAACCGGTGAACAAGCAGGCTTTGTACAAAAAATACGGCCTCGATCCGGCGTTGCCGGCCGTGCTTGTCATGGGCGGCGGGGAAGGCCTGTTCGGGGACGGGCTGTTCACGGCTGAAAAACTGGACGAGGTACCTTTCCGCATGCAGCTGTTGATCGTGTGCGGGCATAATGAAAAACTACGCGCCCGCCTGATGGATGATCTGAAAGGGACGAAGCACAAGGTTTTCGTGCTCGGCTATATTGATTATGTGCGTGATTTAATGGCTGTCTCGGACGTGATGATTACGAAACCGGGCGGCGTGACAACAGCGGAAGCATTGGCCATGGAACTGCCGATGATTTTATACAAAGCGCTGCCGGGCCAGGAAGAAGATAACGCAGCCTTTTTAACACAAGCGGGCGCAGCAGTTGAGGCAGCAGATGAAGGCACGTTAATCCGGTGTTTAGCCCGCCTGAATGAAAACAGGGCACAGCTTGCGAAGATGAAAAGAAACACGCTATCGATTCAAAACAGAGAGGCCGCTTTTCGGGTGCTTTCCGTTATTGACCAGGCGAAATATGCACGGCTCATTCATGCGTCTGATCCGGAAATGCCGGATACCGCGCACGGAAAGTATGCAAGGATGCGAAAAAAGGCTTTGCTTGTGCATCACCCGCATGAATCTTTGGATGAAAGGAGCGGCACGGTTTGGAAGTCATCATCTGGGTATTGATTTTATTCATTCTCATATATGCTATTATTCCATATGTTTTAGCGGCCAAACTCGGTTTTTGGGTATGTTGGAAAGGAAAAAAAGATGCGGAGATTGCGCTCACCTTTGATGACGGGCCGGACCCGGTCTATACGCCGGTACTGCTTGATCTTTTAAAGCGGGAAAGAATTAAGGCCACTTTCTTTCTCGTCGGGGAAAGGGCGGCCCGGTATCCGGAACTCGTTTTGCGCATGTCGCGTGAAGGGCATTGTATCGGCCTTCATAATTATAAGCACCAGTGCAACTGGCTGATCAGCCCTTGGAAAAATGCGCGCACGCTTGAGCAGTCGGCACGGATTATTGAAAACATCACCGGCGAGAGACCGGTTTTTTACCGCCCGCCGTGGGGAATGATGCATCTGCTGGACTTTTTTCTGCACAAGCAGTTCCGCATGGTGCACTGGTCGAAAATGTTCCGCGATTGGAAGAGAAAAGGCGGTTCGAAAAAGGTTTCAAACGGCCTGATCACCCGGGTGGAAAGCGGCGATGTGATTTTGCTGCATGATTGCGGCGTCACGCCGGGCGCAGATGAGGATGCCCCGCAGTATACAATTGAAGGTTTGCGGGTTGCGATTCCGGCATTAAAAGCGCGCGGCTTCCGGTTCGTGCGGATGGACGAGATGTTTGACAAACATTTTTCTATCAAAACCAGCCATAGAAGAAAGGAAATAGAGCCATGAATGAGAACGCCAGATTGTTTTTTATGGTCCACAACTTGTCAGGGCATGAAAAATTACTGGATGACATCATGATTTTTTTTACACAGGATGCCTTGCCGCTTTTTGCCGCTGTTTTATTGATTGTGTGGTTTTTAGGCAATGATAAAATGAAAAACATGGTGCTTTATGCCGGCATTGCCGGTGTTGCCGCTTTGCTGGTCAATTATGTGATTACGCTTGTTTATTATGAACCGCGGCCATTTGTCACGTATCATACCAGCATTTTAATTCCGCATGCGGCCGACGACTCATTTCCGAGCGACCATGCGACAGGCACGTTTGCCATGGCTTTCGCCTTATGGGTGCGGAACCGGAAACTCGGATTAGCGATGATGCTCTGTGCCGTTTTGACCGGCATTTCCCGTGTATGGGTCGGGCACCATTATCCGGGGGATATTGCGGCAAGCATTATTGTTGCCTTGTTCACAGTATGGACCATCCAAAAAATGAAAGGGTTGTTTGACCCGGCTTTTAGCACGCTGATCGGCTGGTATCATGACATATGGGCGAAAATTACAAAAAAAGGATATAAATGACCCGGCAAAATCTATCGAAAAGAGGGCGGGACACCATCTAGCACTGTGCCCTGTCACTCTAAATCAATTTAAAAGACGTTGCGGCACGAATCGAAATGGTGCCTCAACGTCTTTTGTATTTTATATCTATATAGGGCTTGCTGAATAAGCGAAATTCCTAGATTTGGAAAGGATGCTGACAGCTTTGGCAACCATTTAAATGCAAAGGTTTTACAACAAATCCAGGGAAATGCCTGCACGCGAAAGCCGATTCAACGTATGGAGAAGACAAACTCACGCATTTTCGCATATATTTTGCGATGGAGTTTGCAGACAAATTGGGTACAAATTCAGAACCGGATTCGTTCAGCAAGCCCTATATAAAGTGAACAAAATGTTGCCGCTCTTTTGCCTGCCGCAAAAAGTCATCATCCGGCAAATTGGTGCGCGGGCTTGATGCAAAAACTGAAGAGCATTTTATAAATGTGCATTTAGCGGCACCGCAAACCTTCATCCGCCAGTTATTTCCTCGAAACAGCCGCCTCTACTTCGCTCATCGGAATGCCGAGTGCGCGCGCGACGCCCTCGCCGTATGCCGGATCTGCATAATAACAGTTCGTAATATGGCGGAGCTGGACTTCTCTTGTCGTTCCCTGCATATTGCGGGCGGTGTTTGCAAACAGTCGTTGCTGTTCTTCCGGCGCCATCAGCCTGAACAGTTTGCCGGGCTGTTCATAATAGTTGTCGTCATCTTCACGGAAATTGTGATAGTCAGCCGTACCTAAAATATCGAGTGCCGGTTCTGCGTGCTCCTTGCTGTCTTCCCATTCGCCGTAACTGTTCGGGCTGTATGAAACGGAACCGCCTTCAGCCGGATTGAAAACCCGCATTGCGCCATCGCGGTGGTACGGATGGAAGTGTTCCGCTTTTTTCGGATAGTTGACAGGAATTTGCCAGTGGTTGACGCCTAACCGGTAACGCTGCGCATCGCCGTAAGAGAAAAGGCGGCCCTGCAGCATTTTATCCGGCGAGAACCCGATGCCCGGCACAATATTGGTCGGGGCGAACGCGGCCTGTTCGACTTCTGCAAAATAGTTTTCCGGGTTGCGGTTCAGTTCCACGATACCCACTTCAATCAACGGAAAATCTTTATGGTACCATACCTTTGTTAAATCGAACGGATTATACGGAAGGTTTTTCGCCTCTTCTTCCGTCATCACCTGGATGTACATCGTCCAGCGCGGATAGTCGCCGCTTTCAATCGCTTCGTACAAATCGCGCTGATGGCTGTCGCGGTCGCGGCCGATGATTTCCTGTGCTTCTTCATCCGTCAGGTTTTTGATGCCCTGTTGTGTTTTAAAGTGGAATTTGACCCAGACGCGTTCATTGTTTGCGTTGAACATGCTGTACGTATGGCTGCCGAACATATGCATATTCCGGTAGCTTGCCGGAATGCCACGGTCGCTCATCGTAATCGTTACTTGGTGGAGCGCTTCAGGAAGCAGCGTCCAAAAATCCCAGTTTGCCTGTGCACTGTGCATATTGGTGCGCGGGTTGCGTTTGACGACATGGTTCAAATCCGGGAAACGTTTCGGGTCTCTGAGGAAAAATACAGGCGTGTTGTTCCCGACAAGGTCCCAATTGCCTTCTTCTGTGTAAAATTTCATGGCCGTTCCGCGGATATCGCGTTCGGCATCCGCCGCGCCGCGTTCGCCGGCAACGGTTGAGAAACGGATGAACATATCGGTTTTTTTGCCGACTTTTGAGAAAAGTTTTGCCTTCGTATATTTCGTTATATCGTTTGTCACCGTGAATGTCCCGTAGGCGCCGGAACCTTTTGCATGCATCCGCCGCTCCGGGATCACTTCTCGGTCGAAGTGGGCCAGCTTTTCAATAAACCAGACATCCTCCATCAATAACGGCCCTCTTTTGCCGGCGGTTTTTGAATCTGTGTCATTCGGAACCGGGGCACCGAATGCAGTTGTCATTTTTTTGTTGTCTTTTTGATCACTCATCATTTTCCCACCTTTTGCTATTTTGATGTCTATATTATAACTGATTCATTATAAAAATCAATATTTATTTATAATAAATTTAAAGTAAAGTTTTTTATATCAAAAGAAAAGGGGTGGAAATAGAAGTGAGATAGAAATTTTCTATTTTCATTTTCGATATTTAATTCTCAATTGCGGAATAGGAAAGGGAGAAAAAGCGCTTTTGGACGCTTTTTCCGGCCGGGATGATGCCGCCTGCTTTTAATAGTGGCTTTGCCGGGCATTTTTTGGTATAAATAAGTTAAACGACTGGATAAGGATGAATCATATGCTGAATGAGAAGCCAAACCTGGAGAACGATGCATCTTTTTATATTCCGGAAAGCGGTTTATTATACATACAAAAAACACAGGCTGTCATTGAATATATGACGCAGAAATCCTGTGTATACGAAGTCCTTTCCGAGCATTTAATGGTTCCGTTTGAAGAAAAGGATACTTTATTTGATATCATAAAAGATATGCCCGAAACGGTTGATCTGTTCACCAGTGTCCATCCGTCCGGGTCCGGATTTTCGGTGCTCTCCCTGCCGCTTTCTCAATTAAAAGAGCGCATCCGCTATGAGATGCTTGTAAAAGTGATTATTTCCGGCAGCCTGACGAGTTATTTTCAGCCGATCATCCGCATTCAGGACAACCAAATATACGGCTATGAATCTTTGCTGCGCACCCGTTTGCCGAACCGGAACATTCCCCCGGGCCTATTATTTGATGTCGCCCATAAAACCGGACTGCATTCGTTATTGGATTTGCGCGCCAGGGAAGCGGCACTGAAAGCCCGTGCTGAGAAACTTCCCCGCGGCGTGAAGAGCTTTATCAATTTTTTGCCCGCTTCGATTTATGATTACAAGTTTTGCTTGCGGCATACGTTTACTTTGATCGAACAGTACGATATTTCCCCGGAGGACCTTGTCTTTGAGGTTGTGGAAACCGAGAAGATCAATGATGTCCACTTTTTAAAAAAGATACTCGGGATCTACCGTGATCTTGGCGTCGGCGTGGCGCTTGATGATCTCGGTTCAGGGTACGCAACGCTTGAAACTTTGAAAATTTTAAATCCGAACTATGTGAAAATCGACCGTTTTTTCATTTCCCATTGCGACGAGAATAAGGTCAAACAGCGCTTTTTGCAGGAAGTCATGGAAATTGCGGGAGAAACCGGTATTTATGTGCTAGCGGAAGGAATTGAACGCGAAGAAGAACTGCTCTATTGCAAATCGATCGGCATGCATTTGGCGCAAGGGTACTATATTGGAAAACCCGCTCCCGAACCCGCTGCGATCATTCTTGGGGGAAATTAGGGGCTTTCGGGTTTTGCAATGGCCGTTTTTGTAGCGTTTGCTAAAAAATGAATCTTCATTGCGTTTACGAGGCTGGACCTGAAAGATAGGTCGGCTTTTTTAATTTCTTCAGCAAGGATGCGAATCAGCGGACCTGGCAAAAAAAGAGAAACTAGCCGTACAGTGAGGTCAAATTGTTCTTTTGCGTGATGTAAAAGGACCAAAAGGAGTCGCGTTTGGGTCCGAAATGTCTTTTTGAAGCTGTCAAAAGGACAAAACACGTTGCATCCGGGTCTGAAATGTCCTTTTGAAGCTGTCAAAAGGACAAACGGAGCTGAATCCTGGCTCGAAATGTCCTTTTGAAGCCGTCAAAAGGACAAATTGACCTCCACCCGGGCCCAAAATGTCTTTTTGAAGCTGTCAAAAGGACAAAACACGTTGCATCCAGACCCGAAATGTCCTTTTGAAACTGCCAAAAGGACAAACGGAGCTTCAGCCGGGCTCGAAATGTCCTTTTGAAGCTATCAAAAGGACAAAAGGAGCAGCATCCGGGTCTGAAATGTCTTTTTGAAGCTATCAAAAGGACAAAAGGAGCAGCATCCGGGCTCGAAATGTCCCTTTGTAGCCGTCAAAAGGACAAAACACGTTGCATCCGAGCCCGAAATGTCCTTTTGAAGCCGTCAAAAGGACAAATTGACCTCCACCCGGGCCCAAAATGTCTTTTTGAAGCTGTCAAAAAGACAAAAGGAGCTGAATCCGGGTCTGAAATGTCCTTTTGAAGCTGTCAAAGGGACAAAAGGAGCAGCATCTGGGCTCGAAATGTCCCTTTGTAGCCGTCAAAAGGACAAAACACGTTGCATCCGAGCCCGAAATGTCCTTTTGAATCTGCCAAAAGGACAAAAGGAGCTGCATCCTGGCTCGAAATGTCCTACTTGGGGCTTGGTGAACGAATCCGATTCTGAATTTGTACCCAATTTGTCAGCAAGCTCTTTTTCAAAATATAGAAGAATCCATCTTTAACCCTTGCACATTGTATTAAGTTTTTCCAAATCTAGGAAGTTTGGTGATTCAGCAAGCCCTATGTTAAGGAAGCGTGGAAAAACGAAGTCCTTCCTCAACATAGACCCCGTCTACGTTAAGGAAGCATGGAAAAACGAAGCCCTTCCTTAACATAGACCCCGTCTACGTTAAGGAAGCAAGCAAAAACGAGGGTCTTCCTTCACATAGGGCACGTCTACGTTAAGGAAGCGTGGAAAAACGAAGGCCTTCCTTCACATAGAGCGCGTCTACGTTAAGGAAGCGTGGAAAAACGAAGGCCTTCCTTCACATAGAGCGCGTCTACGTTAAAGAAGCACGAAAAAAAACCGGCCTCCAGCATTCTTACCAAATCTAAGAATTTTGCTTATTCATCCCTACTTGAAAGAAGCTAAATCGAACAGGAACCGGGGTTTGCAGGTAAATCCCGGCTTTCCCAAGTTTTACCTCTCCGACGCAAGCGCTGGTGCTGCTTCCACATGCAGAAAAAAGAGGTTGCCCCTGGGCAACCTCTTTTTTCATACTTCTTCCGGATGTTTTTCTTTTTTCCTGAACTTCATTAAAAATTCGTAAACAACCGGAACGATGATAAGTGTCAGTAAAGTGGAGCTGGTCAAGCCGCCGATTACTGTGATGCCGACCCCTTTCGAAATGAGCCCGCCGCCGCCGTAGCCCAGAGCAAGCGGGATCAGTGCAAAGATTGTTGCAAAAGCGGTCATTAAAATCGGACGCAGCCTTGTCGCGCCTGCTTCAAGCAATGCTTCGCGTGTGGACAGCCCCGCCTTTTCTTTATGCACCACCCGGTCGATTAGCACAATGGCATTCGTCACCACGATGCCGATCAGCATCAGGGCGCCGATCATGGCGGTGACGCTGATCGTTTCATGCGCCAGGTACAGGGCGACCAGTGCACCAATTACGGCAAATGGCAGTGAGAAAAGAATGGTAAACGGCGCGAGGGCCCCGCCGAATGTAATCACGAGCACAAGATAAACGATCGCAACAGCAGCCAGCATCGCATAACCGAGCTTTGTAAACGAGTCATTGATGTCTTCCGTTACGCCGCCGGTTTCGACATGGATGTATTTTGGAATATCGAGTTTATCCACTTTGTTTTGGACTTGTTGTGTCACTTTCGCAACGTCAGCTGTCTTGATCTTGCCGGTTACACTGGCATAGATTTTGCCGTCCCGTTTCGTAACCGCATCCGGTGTTTCGCCTTTTTTCACGTCCACGACATCTTTTAGCGCTACTTTTGTGCCGAGGGGCGACGTGACTTTTTGATTGGTCAGATCGCCAATATTGTCGTAATGCCCGGTTTTGTTCTGTTCGTAAACATTTAATTCTTCTCCGCCTTTTTCAACGGTTGTAAGCACGGTCCGGTTGCCGGTTTGCGCAAGGCCGGTTCCGAGCTGGCCGGCTGTTAACCCGAGAGCAGCCAGTTTGTTCTGGTTGGCGACAAGCGTGTATTGCTGATAAGTTTCGGAAAGGCTGGTTTCAACATTTTTCAAGTTGTCGTTGTTTTTCATGACTTTTTCAATTTTATGGATGACCGGTTTGATTTCATCCAGATTGTTGCCATAGACATACATCGTTAAATCATCATTCGACATAGATGCGAAGTCCTGTGATTTCCATGTACCCTGGTCCGTCCTTTGTTGCAGGGCTTTAATGACTTTTTCCGGTTCGCGGTCGAAATTTTTGGTATCCTGGTCATATTCGACAACAAAGATGGCGGAGTTGCTGTTGGTGCTGAAAGCCGACTCCCCAATGGAATATTGCACATTTTTTACATTTTTACGGTGGATTAAGTAATCCTCCGCTTTTCCTGCTATCTTCTTCACATCGGAAAGGGTTTCCCCTGGTTCCGGCGCATAGGTGGCATACACGACTTTCTGGCCTTCGTTTTCAATAAAGCTGACGCCGATAAGCGGGATTAAAAACAAACTACCGATAAGAAGCAGGCATGCGATGCCGAACGTGACCAGCTTATGGTTGAGCGACCAGTTCAGAATCTTTTTGTAAAATAAAGCGATCCGGCCGTGCCCTTCGTTCGTAGTCCGCGTGTTTTTCTTCAACCCGTTCTTAAATAACGAATGGGCAAACATCGGCACCACCGTGATCGCCACAAGAAGCGATGCTAGCAAGGCAAAAATTAGCGTCAGGGCAAACGGCATGAACAGTTCCCCGACCATCCCTCTCACAAGTGCAAGCGGGACAAAGACGATGACGGTTACGATCGTGGAAGACATAACCGGTTTAAAAACTTCAACCGTCGCTTCACGAATCAGCGCTTTTCCGCGCAGTTTTTCTTCCCGCAACGTCAGGCGTCTGTAGATATTTTCAATGACGACAATCGAGTCATCAATAACGCGCCCGATTGCCACCGTCATGGCTCCGAGTGTCATCACGTTTAATGTGATGTCAAGCTGGTGCAAAATAATAAAAGCAATCAGCACCGAGAGCGGGATCGAGATGACCGCGATAATGGTGGAACGCACATTCCGCAAAGACAGCAGGATGACCACAATCGCAAATACGGCCCCGATGATTGCTTTTTCGAACATCGTTTTGACGGAGTCTTTGATAGGTGTTGCCTGGTCCAGAATGGTGGAAATTTGTGTGCCTTTATAGTCCGCTTTAAACTGTGCGGCTTTTTTATTTACTGCATCGGCAACATCCACCGTGTTTGCATCCGGAGCTTTTGTAATTTGGATGCCGATTGAATCTTTCCCGTTCGTTTTAGAAATCGATTCATGCTTGCCGACAACTTTGATATCGGCAATCTCTTTTAACGCAACGGTTGGCATACCGACGTTGGCTTGCGTCGCTTGCGTTCCGGCATTCGCCGGTTGCTGCGCCCCTGAAGCGTGCGCACCCGAGGCCTGCGTTCCTGAAGTCTGCGCCGCATTTGGGGATTGTGCCCCTGAAGCCTGCGCGGCTGCGGACGAAGCGGAAGCTGCACCCGTTTTCGGGGTGTACGGGATTTTCAGATTCTCAAAATGCTTCAGCGATTTCACGTTTCCATCGATTTCTACCGATTTGTTTTCTTTTCCGAAGTTGATGAGGCCGAGCGGTACCGAAACGTTTGCGCCCTGGATCGCTTTTTTGACAGTGTCCTCATCGAGCCCCAGTGCATTCAACTTGTCCTGTTTAAAGGTCAGCTGGACTTCCTGCACGTACTGGCCGGAAGCCTGCACATCGGACACGCCGTCAATGCTCTGCAGTTTTGGAACAAGATCCTCTTCGACAATTTTCGTTAAGTGCTGAAAAGACCGGCTTTTATCCGACACACTTAAAGACAGGATCGGAAAATCATTGATGCTGATCCTTGTTACGGACGGCTTGTCAATATTATCCGGCAGGTCCACTTTTTCGAGCGCATCCTGGATGTCTTTTTTCGCTTGATCCATATCCGTGCCATATTTATACTCAAGCTGGATCTGGGAATTGCTTTCCGTCGAGGAAGTGGAGACCGTATTGACGCCGGTGAGGTTTTTCAGCCGTTGTTCGATCGGTTGCGTAATTTTATTTTCGACTTCTTCCGGTGTGGCACCCGGATCAGAGGCTGTCACCAGCATGTATGGCGCGTCGATATTCGGAATGGTTTCCATTTTCATATTCATGCCGGCATAAATCCCAGCACCCGCCACAATGAGGGTCATCAGCCAAATGGCAAATTTGTTGTTTAGGCAAAACTGGATGATCTTCTTCACAGTGTTTACAACACTCCTTTGTCTTTTCGTTCTAGAGCCGGATAGAAATGGGCTAGCCTATCTCCATTATAGTTATACCTTTAAGCCCAAAAATGCGCCAGTATTTTCCGGCATCTTCTATAGATACAGGATAGAATTGCAGTACTTGATGGATCGCTTAGAAAAAGAGCGGAGCTTTCGGAAGGAATATTGGATAAAGAAAGGGTTGCCTAAAAAAAGAAGGTTAAAGCCTTTGGTGCGGCTCAACCTTCTATATAAAATGAACAAAATTTCTTTAGCTCTGTTGCCTACTGTAAAAAGTAGTCATGATGCAAATTGGTGCTCGGGCTTGAGTAAAAACTTAAGTTTATTTTATATATCTATACCCTCAGCCTCTATCGGCTGTTATTTCCGCGCATGCCTGAAAAAATTTTAAACAGCAGCACAATGGCGGCGATGACAAGCAGAAGGTGCACAAAAGCGCCGGCGATGTGAAAAACAATGCCTAAAATCCAAAGTACGAGCAAAATCCCAATAATTGTCCAGATCATATAGCCTTTTCCTTTCTAAATTAAAGTACTTTTATGTTACCCGTTCCGTTGCTTTTCAAACGCTTGCCTGCATGTTTGCCAGGCGTGGTGTAAGGGAAAGATACAGGAAAACGGGAGGGTTATAATGAAAAAAAGCGGAAAGAAATGGCTGTCTTATGGGTTGCTTGTCTTAATTGCCATTTATGCGGCTGTCATGCTGTACCATACATATAAGCCGCTGCCAAAAGGGATTTCCTATGAAGGCAGAACATATAACGTTCACGATCAAGACATCCGTTTTCTTTCGGATTTAACATACCGGGAAAAGGGGACAGGAAAAAGAAAGGTGGAGCAGACCGTCTATCCTGAAATTTACCGGATGATTGACCAAGCCCATCAATATATCGTCGCCGATCTCTTCCTTTTTAACGGCTACCATGATCAAAAGATGAAAGTGCCGCCGCTTGCTGAGAGGCTTGCAGACCGGCTGATTGCCAAAAAAGAAAAAGAACCTGGTATCCGCATCATCGTCATCACCGATCCGATCAATACTTCTTACGGGTCCCATGAAGCTGGCATTTTAAAACGGCTAAAGGAACATGGCATCCGTGTGGTCTTTACGCATTTGGACTCGCTGCGTGACCCGACGCCGCTTTATTCCGGGATTTGGCATATGTTTTTCCAGTGGTTCGGCCAGGGCGGGACCGGCTGGCTGCCAAATGCTTTCGGGGACAATGCGCCGAAGATGACGCTCCGCTCGTATCTTGAACTTTTTAATATTAAAGCGAACCACCGCAAAACGTTTACGACTGAAAACGGCACGGTCATTGCATCCGGCAACCCGCATGACGCAAGCGGCTGGCATTCCAATATCGCTTTTCTTGTAAAAGGGCCGGTCATTCGGGATGTTCTGGAATCGGAGCAGGCGGCTTCCGATATGTCGGACGGCCCGGAGCTGCCGCAATACAAAGGGAAAGAGAGGGGAAAAGGCAGGATTGCCGTCCAGCTGTTAACGGAGGGGAAAGTTTACGACCGGATGATGAAAGAAATCAAGGCGACAAAAAAAGGCGATTCGATTTCGATGGCGATGTTTTATTTGGCTGACCGGAAAGTGGTCCGTGCGCTTGAGAAGGCATCTTCCCGCGGCGTCCGCATCCGGCTTATCCTCGACCCGAATTTAAACGCGTTCGGGCATAAAAAAATCGGGCTTCCCAACCAGCCTGTTGCACAGGAACTCGTAAAGAAAACGGATGGAAAGATCAAAATCCGCTGGTATAATACCGGGCTCGAGCAATTCCATCCGAAGCTGGTCTGGATTGAAAAGCCCGGCCGCTCGCTCTTTTTCGGCGGGTCGACCAATTTAACGCTTCGCAACCTGGACGATTATAATTTGGAGACCGATTTATTTGTGAAGGCACCGAATGATGCGGCCATCACAAAAGAGATCCGCCGGTACTTCGGGCGGCTGTGGAACAATGAAGACGGCGCTTTTACCGTCCCGTACAAAAAACACGAAGGCTTCTCCACTTATTTGTTAAAAGTCCTTTACCGCCTCCAGGAAGTGCTGAAACTGACAACGTATTAAAAAAGACCCGGAACGCCTTCCCCGGCTCCGGGTCCTTTTTTTACAATACGACATGATTTAAAAATTCGCGTACTTCTTCCGGCGACTTTGCATTTGCACTGTGCAGATGCGCTTTTTTCTCGCCGTTTTGGAAAACGAGCAGGCTCGGAATCCCCATCACCTGGTTTTCATCCGCAATCGCTTGGAACGCGTCGCTGTTGATTTCATACCATTTATATTGCGGATAGTCCTTGATCACATCACCAATAAACAGATTCATCACTTTGCAATCCGGACACCAATCTGCATAAAATTTCACGATAACCGGTGCTTCTCCTCCCGTTACCGTTTTAAATTCTTCCGCACTTTTAATCGCTTCCACTCCAGACCATCTCCATCCTTTCATCATTCTTTCTTATTGTATATAGAGCGGCAGAGGAATTTCAACATTTTTCAACCTGCCAAAGAAATATTTCCAAAACGAAAAGGATTGTGCTTCTTCACGTATGATGTATAATAAAGCTTGTATGAAAAAATGATGGGGGTCAGTTGTTTTGAAGGATCCGTATCATTTATTTTATTTTACGGCCGGCGGTTCCGGCATTGAGAAGTCAGGTGATGGAATTGTCTTCGCGGGATGAAGGTTCTAAAATTGATTACGGGCTGGTTTTAACGCTGATGTTGTTCTGCATTGTCAGCCTTGTTGCCATTTATACGGCTGACAGCAGCTTTCTGATAAAACAAGTCATCAACTATGTGGTCGGCGCGATCATTATCGCATTGGTGATCCGCCTTGACTCCGACCAGCTGAAAAAAATATCGTGGTACGGTTACGGGTTCGGGATTTTGCTGTTGATTTTGCTGATCCTGGCACCAGCCAGCATTGCCCCGGAGCGTAATGGGGCGAAAAACTGGTTTGTGTTTCCGGTAATTGGGACATTCCAGCCTTCTGAAATCATGAAGCCATTTTTAATTTTAGCAATGGCGCGCCTTATTTCCGATCATAATGAAAAAGTGCTGAACCGGTCAGTAAAATCGGATTTCTGGCTGTTTGTGAAACTCGGCATCTGCTTGTTTGTGCCGCTCATGTTGACCATTGGGCAGGATTTGGGAACGTCACTTGTGTTTATTGCGATATTTTTCGGGCTTGTATTTGTGTCAGGCATCACATGGAAACTATTGCTTCCGATTTTTAGCAGCGGCGCGGCACTGGCAGGATTGATTTTTTATCTCGTCCTCTGGCAGCCGGCACTTCTCGAAAAATATCTTGGCGTCCGTTCGTACCAGTTTGGCCGGATCTATGCCTGGATTGATCCTTATAACTATTCCAATACAGACGGCTACCACCTGATTCAGTCCCTTTTGGCCATTGGTTCCGGCCAGACGTTTGGAAAGGGGCTTGGCACAACTGAAGTGAGCCTTCCGGAAAACCAGACGGACTTTATTTTCAGCGTGATCGGCGAGCAGTTCGGCTTTATCGGCGGGAGCATTGTTATTGGCCTGTTTTTTATGCTTATTTACCATATTATAAAAGCAGGGCTTGAGACGAAAAATGATTTTTATTCCTACATTTGCGCAGGCGTCATTGCGATGATTACGTTCCATGTGTTTGAAAATATCGGCATGACGATCCAGGTGCTGCCGATTACCGGGATCCCGCTGCCGTTTATCAGCTACGGTGGGAGTTCGCTGATGGGGAATATGCTTGCGGTCGGATTTATTTTTTCAATCCGTTACCATTACAGAAAATATATGTTTTCTAACGAAAAATAAAAAACAGGCGGCCCCGTGCCGCCTGTTTTTTGCGGCTATTGCACCTGCCCGCCGTACGGGAATTGCGAAGCGTAGCCTTGGTGCTGCTGGAAAGACTGTTGCAGTTTTTGCTGTTCTGCCGCTTCCATACTGTACCAGCCTTTTTGGAACATCGTCTCATACAATTTGCGCTGCTCATTCTGCGTTTCCGTAAAAATGGTCAGAAGATCGCGATACAGTTTTTCGTGGCTCGCTTCGTTCATAGCAGTATTATAAGAAGCGGTCATATATTTTTCCATCGAAAGCAGGTCATTGGCAAGATCGCGGTCGTTCATTTCTGGTGTTTCAGGAAATTGTGTCTTCGGGTTTTGAATTTTTTGCTGCTGCTGTTGTTGGGAATCCAAATGTTGTACCTCCTCGTATAATAAGTTTAAATCCAAAGTGGATGTCAATTTCCAGTTCATTCTGCTGCTCATTGACAAGTGAATATAAGATTTTGTATTCCGGGCTCGCCCGGAATACAAGTTCGGACTTGGACGCTTCGCGATGTTCCCGGATAATGGTCTTAGGATCGTTTGGGTCAATGCTTCCCCTCCTTGTAGCCTGACTACTCGAAAAGTCTGCATCCCCAGGTTCTTGCTTGAACGTCTAACCCGTAGGCCGTTCCTCCGGATCTCCGTGCTGGAAATGAGCAGTTCCAGGCAGCCCACGGCCCGGATGAGTTCTCATACGCGAGGCTGACAGATCGGCAAGCCATCTGGGGATATCCCGAAGCGTCCGATTCCATCGATCCCAATACAGAGAGGAGGAAATCATATGCCCTTATTTGTCGGTATTGACGTGAGCTCCAAAAACCTCGATGCCTGCCTGATGGATGGAATGGGGGAAACGTTGGCCACCCAAACGGTGACAAACAATCTTCCCGGTGCCTCTGAGTTAAGAGACGCCATCCTCCAACATGCGGAGGCGGATGACACCATCCAGATCGCCATGGAGGCCACATCTGTGTATAGTTGGCACCCGGCAATGTTTTTCCATGAAGATCCCGAGCTGAAACAGCGTCGTACAAAGGTGTTTACCCTGAATCCGAAGCTGGTGAGAAATTTCAAAAAGGCTTATGCCGAGATGGACAAGACCGATCCCAAAGATGCCTGGGTAATTGCGGACCGCTTGCGTTTCGGGAGATTGCCGAAATCCGTGATTCAGTCAGAACAATACCTTGCCCTTCAACGGTTAACACGGATGCGCTATCACCTGATTCAAAGTTTAACCCGGGAACAACAGGTATTTTTGAATCATCTGTTTTTCAAATTCAGTGCCTTTAACCTTGAAGTGGATACACCGGTCTTCGGCCATGCCATAACGGAATTTTTGCTTGAGGCCTATAGCCTCGATGAAATTGCCCAAATGCCTCTAGAGGACTTAGCGATGTATCTCCAGACCAAAGGCCATGGCCGCTTTAGCGATCCCGAGGATTTGGCCGCATCCATCCAAAAAGCTGCCCGGTCCTCTTACCGGCTTTCTAAATGTGTGGAGGATTCGATTGACTTGGTCCTGGGCAGTTCTATTGAGATCATCCGGCATCTTAAACGCCAAATCAAGGATTTGGATAAGGCGATTGCCCGCGTTCTTGATGGAATCCCGAATACCCTCCAGACCATTCCGGGAATAGGCCCGGTGAGCTGTGCTGGGATTCTCGCTGAAATCGGCGACATTGAGCGCTTTGACGACCAAGCCGCGATCGCAAAATTTGCTGGATTGTTCTGGCCCCGCCACCAATCGGGTGATTTTGAGGCTGATGACAAAATGCTTGCGCGTACAGGCAATCGTTATCTCCGGTATTACCTGGTTGAGGCTGCCAATCTGGTCCGGCGACACGAACCTGAGTACCGCGCCTTTTACCAAAAGAAATATCGTGAGGTGCATAAGCACTCACACAAACGCGCCCTCGTCTTAACGGCAAGAAAACTGGTGCGCCTGATCGATGCGCTGCTCCGCAACGATCAAATTTATGCGCCGAAAAAGAAGGTGACGCGATGAGGTAACCAGGTAACCATCATCGATAGCCTGAACTTGAAAACTTCCAGATTATTCCAATTATCTGGAGGCTTAGTTCAGTATTGCCATTTTTACGACATAGAGCCAACAAAATTTCCAATTCACTTGTTTTTAACCCTTGACATCACACCGTAGGACTTTTTTAAAATGGTCGTATTATGCGCGTTCCGCATTTAGGTATCTCTGCCGCGAGACACGTGCAGATTCGCCTGCCAGGGCTCGGACGGGGCAGCGCCCGTTTTCCGTTAATCACGGTTGCCGGGGCGGCCAATTCAGGCCGGGAAGTGCGGTTGCCCCGGACGGACAGCCTGCTTTTTTCTTTGGCCCGAGCTGTGCGCGCATTCCGGAGCGGGGTGCCTGCCCCTTTCCGGGTGCGAACGCATGCCCTTTATGAACGGGAAAAGCAGGGTTCGCTTTTTGTGGCAGGCTGGCATTCATTTTTGTTATTGCAAGTGGCTTTTCAAATGCCCCAAAATCTGGTTGTAGTGGCGCTGGTGCATTTGCCCGCATGCTTCAAAAACAGCTTTCAATTCATTGTCCTGGCAGCGCGTTGCCGCATCATGCGCTTTTTTCATCGCCAGCAGATTCCAGGCCAGCATATCATCCACATAGGCCAAATCTTTTGTTGACATGACATCGGGTGGGGCGTTGTAAACCGTTTGCCCGTTTTGCTGCTGTGAAAAAGGCTGTTGTTGCATTCCATTTCCTCCTTTATCCAAGTCTTCCTTTATTGTTTGAATGAGCTGCGGATCCTATGCAGCCGCCTGCTTATTTTTTGTACTGGTTGTTTTGGCTGTTTACTTTTCCGCCGCCGTCACGCTCCACTGTCGGGCCGGCATTGCCTTTTACGCTTGCCGCGCTCACACCCGCTTTTGACGGATTTTTCTTTAGCTTTGCCATTGGTTCACCTCCCCACGCTTTTCGTTTAGCTTGCCCAAAACGGCTAGACATATAAAAAATTTTAAAAAATGGCGATTTTTTGAGATGAAGTGATTGATAGAATGAAAAAATTCGTATATATTATTATTAAAGATGAAAGCGTTATTTTTTTAAGCGCTTAATGAATGAGCATTCATTCAAAAAGAAAGGGGATGCACTATGCGGTATACCATTCAAAAAGCGGCTGTCATCGGTTCCGGTGTAATGGGATCGGGCATCGCCGCACATCTGGCAAACATCGGGATTCCGGTACTTTTGCTCGACATCGTCCCGAATGCACTCACGGAAGCAGAGAAAGCAAAGGGGTACACATTGGAGGACAAAGCCGTCCGAAACCGCTTCAGCCAGTCTGCACTGCAGAAGCTTTTAAAACAGAAACCGGCCCCGCTCACATCGAAAAAGAGCCTGGCGCTTATTGAAGCGGGCAACCTGGAAGACGATCTTGAACGGCTGAAAGAAGCCGACTGGATTATTGAAGTGGTAACAGAACGTTTGGATATTAAAAAATCAGTATTCGAAAAAGTGGAACGCTTCCGCCGGCCGGGAACCATTGTAAGCTCAAACACGTCCGGCATTTCGATCGAAGCGATGGCGGAAGGGCGGAGCGAAGATTTCAGAAAGCATTTTCTCGGGACCCACTTTTTTAACCCGCCGCGCTATTTGAAATTGCTCGAAGTGATTCCGACCGCTGACACCGACCCGGACGTCACTTCATTTATGAAACAGTTCGGCGAAGATGTGCTCGGAAAAGGTGTCGTGCTTGCAAAAGATACGCCAAACTTTATTGGCAACCGCATCGGTACATACGGCCTGCTTGTCACCGTGCGGGAGATGATGAAAGGCGGCTACACGGTCGGCGAAGTCGATTCCGTGACAGGCCCGGTGATCGGCCGGCCAAAAAGCGCAACGTTCCGGACGCTCGATGTGGTCGGGATCGATACGTTCGTCCATGTTGCGAATAACGTGTATGAAAAAACGGAAGGCGAAGAAAAAGAAGTTTTTAAAGTGCCGGCATTCATGCACAAGCTCGTTGAAAACGGCTGGCTTGGCAGCAAAACCGGCAAAGGCTTTTATGAAAAAAAGGGAAAAGAAATCTATGAATTAAATCCGGAAACGCTGGAATACGGCGAACGCACGAAAATGAAAGCGGCTTCTTTGGAAGCGGCCCGGCAGGCAAAAGGAACTGCCAATAAAATCAAAACGATTGTGTATGCGGATGACCGTGCCGGACGGCTGCTCTGGAATATTCTCGCGCCTTGCCTTGTGTATTCGGCAGAACTTTCAGGCGTGATTGCCGATGATATTCTCGCCATCGACCAGGCGATGAAATGGGGCTTCGGCTGGAAATTCGGCCCGTTTGAAACATGGGATGCAATCGGCGTTGAAAAATCCGTGCAAAAAATGGAAGAGGACGGCCTTCAAGTGCCCGGCTGGGTGAAAGGCATGCTGGAAAAAGGCTTCACGTCTTTTTACAAAGAAGAAAACGGCGTTGTCTCGTACTATGACAACGGAGCATACAAGCCGCTTCCAGCCAATCCGAAAGAAATCAATCTCAAAGCTTTGAAAACGCAGGGCAAAGTGCTGAAAGAAAATGCCGGCGCAAGCTTAATCGACATCGGCGACGGGGTGCTGCTGCTTGAATTCCACTCAAAGAGTAACACAATCGGGCTCGACATTTTGCAAATGATCAATTATGCCGTGGACGAAGCAGAAAAGCATTACAAAGGAATTGTGATCGGCAACCAGGGCAAAAACTTCTGTGTCGGCGCAAACCTTGCTTTGATGCTGATGGAAGCGCAGGATGACAATATTTTTGAACTTGACATGGTCGTCCGCCAGTTCCAGAACACGATGATGAAGATCAAATACAGCCAAAAACCGGTTGTCGCGGCACCGTTTGCGATGACTTTGGGCGGCGGCGCGGAGGTGTGCCTGCATACGGCGCATATCCAGGCGGCAAGCGAAACGTATATGGGCCTTGTCGAAACCGGTGTCGGCCTGCTTCCGGGCGGCGGCGGTAACAAAGAGCTGTACATCAAGCATTTGAAAAACATTCCGGAAGGCGTACAGTTTGACTTGCAAAATGTCGTGAACAAGGTATTTGAAACGATTGCAATGGCGAAAGTGTCCACTTCTGCTGAAGAAGCGCGCGAGTCCGGCTTCCTTGACCGGACGGACGGCGTCAGCTTTAACCAGGACCATTTGATTTATGATGCAAAACAGGCTGTGCTACGCCTTGCTGACGCAGGGTACAAACCGCCTGTCCGCGAAAAAGTGCCGGTCACAGGTGAATCCGGTTATGCGGCGCTGTTGCTCGGGGCACAGCAAATGCATCTGTCGGGCTATATTTCCGACTATGACCTTGAAATCGCGAAAAAGATCGCCTTTGTGCTTTCAGGCGGGAAAGTGCCGTTCGGGACAAAAGTGGATGAACAATACTTGCTCGATTTGGAAAGGGAAGCGTTCCTGAGCCTGATTGCACAGCCGAAAACACAGCAGCGGATGCAACACATGCTGTTAAAAGGAAAACCGTTACGGAATTAAAGCCACACGGATTGGCGAATGCCGATCCTCTGGCAGGAAAAGATTCCGTCCAAATTTTTCGCATACAACATAAAGGGGTTCTCCCAAGGAAAGCGGCTGTATATGGGAAAACCCCGATTCATCACCCCATGCGGTGATGAAGGGGCCTTTTACAAAAACACGGAAAGAGGGGAATGTGATGAGGGAAGCTGTCATTGTTGCAGGGGCGAGAACACCGGTCGGCAAAGCAAAAAAAGGGACGCTCGCACAAACACGGCCGGATGATTTAGGTGCACTTGTCGTAAAAGAAACGTTAAAACGCGCCGGCAACTATGAAGGAAATATTGATGATTTGATTATCGGCTGCGCCATGCCGGAAGCGGAACAGGGGCTCAATATGGCACGCAATATCGGGGCCCTAGCAGGATTGCCGGATACGGTGCCGGCGATTACGATCAACCGCTACTGCTCATCCGGGCTGCAGGCGATTGCTTACGGCGCCGAAAGGATCATGCTCGGCCACGCTGACACGATCATTGCCGGCGGTGCGGAATCGATGAGCCTTGTCCCGATGATGGGGCATGTCGTCCGCCCGAATGTACGACTTGCAGAAACTGCGCCGGAATATTATATGGGCATGGGGCATACGGCCGAAGAAGTCGCCAAAAAATTCGGCGTCAGCCGCGAAGACCAGGATGCCTTCAGCGTGCGCAGCCACCAAAAAGCGGCAAAAGCGATTGCAGAAGGCAAATTCAAAGACGAAATTGTGCCGGTTGAGGTCACATTACGTTCGGTCGGCGAAGACAACAAACTTGTTGAAAAGAAAGTCGTCTTTTCGCAGGATGAAGGGGTCCGGCCGGATACAAATGTAGAAACGCTCGGAAAACTGCGCCCGGCATTCTCGGTAACCGGAACCGTAACGGCCGGGAACTCGTCGCAAACAAGCGACGGCGCGGCTGCAGTAATGCTCATGGATAAAGAAAAGGCTGAATCACTCGGGCTTAAGCCGCTGTTGAAATTCCGCTCGTTCGCCGTTGCCGGGGTGCCGCCTGAAATCATGGGGATCGGCCCGGTGGAAGCCGTGCCGAAAGCTTTGAAACTGGCAGGGTTGAGCCTTGAGGATATCGGGTTGTTCGAACTGAATGAAGCTTTTGCTTCCCAGTCCATCCAGGTTATCCGCCAGCTCGGCCTTAATGAAGACATCGTCAATGTTAACGGCGGCGCAATTGCCCTCGGCCATCCGCTCGGCTGCACAGGCGCCAAGCTGACTTTGACGCTTGCCCATGAAATGAAGCGCAGAAACGTGCAGTTCGGCGTCGTCACGATGTGTATCGGCGGCGGCATGGGTGCAGCAGGTGTGTTTGAGCTCGTGTCCTGATTGCAGTGAGCCGAACCAGGCGGCTAGCCGGTTTCAAATGGCAACGTCAGATACCGGATCATGAAATGGATAGATGCCGGGGCCAAAAGCAGAGCAGCCGGTTCCGAACGGCAAAACACCGGACCATGGTAAAAAGCGGATCAGCTGTTTCTAAAGGCAAAACGCCGGAGCCGGATCCGCCTGTTGAATCGTTATTAATGGAAATAAGAGCCGCGGAGCACATCTGCGGCCGATCATTATAGATAAAAAGGAGAGGAATTGTAAATGGCAAACAAAACGGATGCATTTGTAAAAGGCGGCAGTTTTTTAATTGAGGACATCACACCGGACCAAGTGTTTACGCTGGAAGAGCTGACAGAAGAACAAAAAATGATCGCCAAAACGGCGGAAGACTATACGAACAATGAAGTGGTCCCGCAAATTGAATATCTGGAAAACCATGAATTTGACCGCTCTGTCAAATTGTTGAAAAAAGCAGGCGAACTCGGGCTTTTGAGCGCCGATGTCCCGGAAGAATACGGCGGTCTCGCCCTTGATAAAGTAAGCTCCGCCCTGATTTCCGAAAAGCTCGCAAAAGTCGGCGGTTTTGCCATTTCCCACGGCGCGCACGTCGGCATCGGTTCGCTTCCGATCGTTTTGTTCGGCAACGAGGAACAAAAGAAAAAATATTTGCCGAAACTCGCAACCGGCGAATGGCTTGCGGCTTATGCCTTAACGGAACCAAGCTCGGGCTCGGACGCACGGAGCGCCAAAACGGTTGCAAGATTAAACGAAGCCGGCACGCATTATATTTTAAACGGAGAAAAACAGTGGATCACGAACGCCGGATTTGCTGATGTTTTCACCGTGTATGCGCAGGTTGACGGCGACAAGTTCACGGCCTTTATCGTGGAACGCACATTCCCGGGCGTTTCAACGGGAGCGGAAGAAAAGAAAATGGGGATCAAATCTTCTTCCACAAGAACGCTTATCCTGGAAGACGTACCGGTTCCGGTTGAAAACGTGCTTGGGGAAATCGGCAAAGGGCATAAAATCGCGTTTAACATTTTAAACATCGGTCGTTATAAATTAGGCGTCGGCGCGGTCGGCTCCAGCAAACACGTGCTTGAAATCGCCTTAAAATATGCGAACGGCCGCCAGCAGTTCAAAACACCGATCTCGCAGTTTAACCTGACAAAAGAAAAATTCGGCACGATGGCATCGAAACTGTATGCAGCCGAAAGCTCCGTCTACCGGACAGTCGGATTGTTCGATGAAAGAATGAGCCACTTTACACCGGAAGAAGAAAAAGACGGGCGGGCAGTGGCCAATGCGATCGCCGAATATGCGATTGAATGCTCGCTGAACAAATTCTTCGCTTCTGAAGTGCTGGATTATGTCGTCGATGAAGCGGTGCAAATCCACGGTGGTTACGGCTTTATGGACGAATACGAAGTCTCGCGTGCCTATCGCGATTCCCGGATTAACCGCATTTTTGAAGGAACAAACGAAATCAACCGCCTGATCGTACCGGGCACATACGTGAAAAAAGCGTTCAGCGGGGAACTGCCGCTGTTACAAAAAGCGCAAAGCCTGCAGGAAGAACTCATGATGATGATGCCGGAACAAGTCGGCGACGCGCCGCTTGAACAGGAAAAATACCTCGTCCGCAACATGAAGAAGATCGCCCTGCTCGTCGCAGGCACTGCGTTGCAAACGTACGGCAAAAAATTCGAAAACGAACAGGAACTGCTTGCCAACGTGGCAGATCTCGTTTCGAATATATATGCGGCAGAATCGTGCGTGCTTCGGACGGAAAAAGCAATCAACAAAGATGGTGCCGAAAAACAGAACCAAAAACTGCTGTATACCCAAATTTTCACACAGGAAGCGTTCAATCAATGCGAACAAATTGCAAAAGAATCGCTCGCAGCCTGCCTTGAAGGCGACCAGCTGCAAATGACGCTTTCCGCCCTCCGCAAGCTGACGCGCCATACGCCAACCAATGTCATTGCGAAAAAACGCGAAGCCGCGGATAAATTGATCGATGCAGAACGCTATGTGCTGTAATAAAAGAAGGGATTTCCGGCCCGGCCGGAGTCCCTTTTCTTTTGCATCGCCGGGAAAAATCAGCTAACATACAGATAAGACAAGATGACAGGAGTGGACAAAAATGGCCCTTACTTTCTATTGGTATCCGAAATGCGGGACTTGCCGGAAAGCGAAAAAATGGTTGGACGAACATGACGTTGCCTATGAAGCGGTGCACATTGTCGAAAATCCCCCTTCAAAAGCACTTCTTAAGGACTTTTATGAAAAAAGCGGGCTGCCGATCAAAAGGCTGTTCAACACGAGCGGGCAGAAGTACCGCGAACTCGGTTTGAAAGACAAGATCCCGGAAATGAGCGAAGAAGAAGCGCTTGAACTGCTGGCTTCCGACGGCATGCTGATCAAACGGCCGATTCTTGCAGGCGATGCCTTTGCCGTGTTCGGATTTAAAGAGGATGCGTATGAAAAATTGCTGAAAAAGTGATTGATTTAAGCGCTGTTTTTCGGTAATTTAAAACTGAAGGCTATTACGGATACATAACGGAGGGATTGAGATGGCGGTACCTGAGGAACTGCGGTATACGGAAGATCATGAGTGGGTGAAAGAAGAAGACGGCCATGTCCGGATCGGCATCACCGATTTTGCCCAGGCCGAACTCGGCGATATCGTATTTGTTGAGCTGCCGGAAGAAGGCGATGAAGTCACGGCAAAAGAACCGTTTGGCAGTGTCGAATCCGTGAAAACGGTATCGGAACTGTATGCGCCGGTCAGCGGCAAAGTCGTTGCGGTCAACGCAGATTTAAGCGATAGCCCGGAATTCGTTAATGAATCCCCGTACGAAAAAGCGTGGATGATTGTCGTTGAACCGTCCGACCCGGCTGAATTGGATGATTTGCTGACGGCGGAACAGTACGAGGAAATGATCAACGAAGCATAAAAATAACAGGCACTGCACACCAAGCTGCGGTGCCTTTTTGTGTAAAGGATGGATTACGATGCAAGACTGGACAAAGGAAAAACAACTGGAGGAACGGATTTTGCAGGAAGAAAAACTTGCCCTGTACTTTTACACGCCATTATGCGGTACATGCCAGCTGGCGGGGAGGATGCTGGAGATTGCAGAACAGGCTGTCCCCCGATTTCCTTATGCCAAAGCCAATCTGAATTACGTGCCGCAAATGGCGGAAAAATACCAGATCGAAAGCGTGCCGTGCCTGCTCCTGCTCAAAAACGGGAAAGTAATAGACAAAGTGTACGCTTTTCAATCCGTCCCGTCACTATTTGAAAAATTGTCTTCTTTTTAATGAGACAACAGCGCAAACCAATCCGGTGTGGGCATTCATAAACGGAAACCTCGCTTGAATGGCGAAAAAAATGGCAGGGCTTTTGCGCGGAAACGCCGTTCAACCGCAGAAAAAACTTTTTTCAGACACCGTTCGAGCATGGCCGCCAAAATCAGCCGGGAAAGCGCACGATTTGTTGAACGATTTCAGCAGGATCAGCAGCGTCTGTGCAGAATAGGGAAAGGAAATAATGATTGGAGCGTGTTGCCATGAAACAGACCATCCAATTTTTCCTGAATAGCCTGGCACGGAAAAAACAATTGCGAATGCTGCTGCCGGCGGTGCCTGTTACCGTATTATTCCGTGATGGGGACGAATGCTGCCTCGTTGCTTTTTCCAAGGAGCGATGCGTGCAGCTTGAAACCGGCAATGCCGATTTTGAACTGGAAATGGCGCTCCGGCAATTCGAACAGCTCCTTTCCCGCCGCGCGCGCCTCGGCACATTTCTGAAAATGGGCGAACTCCGGTACAGGGGCACGTACCGCCATTTTTTGCTGCTGGAATCTTTGTTTTGGCTTTCAGGAACCCCGCAACCTGCACCAAAAAGTAAGGCCAAATCCGCCTGATTATCAAATAACAGGCTGAAAATGAGAATCACAGCATAACCGGGATTGCAAAACAAATCCCGGCTTTTTTTATGCTGTTTCAGGCAGCTTGCCGGATTTCCAATGTGCAATACAGGGAAATTCAAGAAATCTGTATCAGGAATTTTATGCCGGGTACATTTTGTGCTATGATTAATGAATAAGCAAGGCCGGAAAACCGCGGAAAAAAGATGGCATGCCATGGTTATCCACAGGTTTTTACTAGTTGCGCATAGTTTTCATTTGTTATAAAATAATAATGAGAATAAATTGAGAATAAATTGGAACTGAATATACAAATAACGGAGGAATTTTTTATGGCAGGATCAAAACTCGTAATAAAAGATCTTCACGTCGAAGTAGAGGGAAAAGAAATTCTAAAAGGGGTCAATCTTGAAGTAAACAGCGGTGAATTCCATGCGATCATGGGCCCGAACGGAACAGGGAAATCGACGCTGTCTTCTGCCATTATGGGGCATCCGAAATACATCGTCACCCAGGGGACCATCACGCTTGACGGAAAAAATGTGCTGGAAATGGAAGTGGATGAACGTGCGAAAGCCGGCCTGTTTCTCGCCATGCAATACCCAAGCGAAATCAGCGGCGTGACGAATGCGGAATTTTTACGCTCGGCGGTTAACGTGCGCCGCGGCGAAGGCAATGAAATTCCACTGATGAAATTTATCCGCGAACTCGACAAAAAAATGGAATATCTTGAAATGGATACGAACATGGCGCAACGCTATTTGAATGAAGGCTTTTCCGGCGGTGAGAAAAAACGGAACGAAATTTTACAGCTCATGATGATCGAACCGAAAATTGCGATTCTCGATGAAATCGACTCCGGCCTTGACATCGATGCATTGAAGGTTGTCGCAAAAGGGATCAACTCGATGCGCAGCGAAGATTTCGGATGCATCATCATTACCCACTATCAACGTTTGTTAGACTATATTACACCGGATGCTGTCCACATCATGATGCAGGGGCGCATCGTCAAATCGGGCGGTCCTGAACTGGCAAACCGCCTTGAAGCGGAAGGCTACGAATGGATTAAACAGGAACTTGGCATCGAAGACGAAACGGTCGGCCAGGAAGCTTAAGCAGGGGGCGAGAGACTTGATGACAGAAACGAAATTAGCAATGAACGAGCAAGATGTCCGCACCTTTTCCGAACAAAACGGTGAACCGGAATGGCTGAAGGAGTTCCGCCTCCAGGCATTCGCCCGGGCCCAGGTCCTGCCGCTTCCGGAAGTGGACAAGACAAAACTGAACAAGTGGAACTTTACACAATTTACCGATTTTAGCGTGGAAAGCACAACCTACAGCGCTTTGAACGAATTGCCGGAAAAAGTGAAGGCACTCGTGGATCTCGAAAACGCGAAGCAAAATTTGTATATCCAGCATAACCAGACACCGGCTTATCTGTCCTTGTCGGAAAGCGCAAAAGCACAAGGCGTCATTTTGACCGATATATTGACAGCGGTCAAAGTACATCCGGAGCTTGTCCAAAAATTTTTCATGACAGAGGCGGTTAAAGTCGATGAACACCGTTTGACGGCACTACATGCTGCACTCATGAACGGCGGGACATTCTTATATGTGCCAAAAAATGTTGTGCTTGAAGAACCGGTTCAGGCCATTTATGTGCACGACCATGAAACGGCACCGCTTTTCAACCATGTGCTGGTGGTTGCCGAAGAAAACAGTGCCGTCACCTATGTGGAGAACTATATTTCGGCAAACGATGGCGCGAAAGGCATTGTGAACATCATAACGGAAGTCATTGCCGGCGCCAATGCAAAGATCGAATACGGCGCGGTTGATACGCTTGCAAAAGGGGTCACCACATATGTGAACCGCCGCGGTTACACCGGGCGCGATGCCCAAATTGAATGGGCGCTCGGCATGATGAACGACGGCAATACGATTTCAGATAATACGACCAACCTTGTCGGCGACGGATCCGTTTCCCATTCCAAAACGGTTGTGGTCAGCCGCGGCAAGCAGACGCAAAACTTTACGACGCGCATTACCCACTTCGGGAAAAATACAGAAAGCTTTATTTTAAAACATGGCGTTGTCAAAGACGCGTCGACGATGATTTTTAACGGGATCGGCAAAATCGAGCACGGCGCGAGCAAATCGGACGCTGAGCAGGAATCGCGCGTGCTCATGCTAAGCGAAAAAGCGCGCGGCGATGCAAACCCGATGTTGCTCATTGATGAAGATGATGTGATGGCCGGTCACGCCGCATCTGTCGGCCGTGTCGATCCGGTTCAGCTTTACTATTTGATGAGCCGCGGGATTTCGAAAAATGAAGCGGAAAGGCTGATCATCCACGGCTTTCTTGCACCGGTTGTCACACAGCTCCCGATCGAAAGTGTAAAAAAACAATTGACGGAAGTCATTGAAAGGAAAGTCAGATAATGGATATCAATGAAGTTCGCCGGCAGTTTCCCATATTGGACCAGGAAGTAAACGGCCACCCGCTTGTTTATTTAGACAGTGCTGCGACTTCACAAAAGCCGCTCCGTGTCATTGAAGCCGTCAACCAATACTACCGTGAATATAATTCGAACGTTCACCGCGGCGTCCATACGCTTGGGACAAAAGCGACTGACCATTACGAAGGCGCGCGCGAAAAAGTCCGCAAATTTATCGGTGCCGAATCAACGGAAGAAATCATTTTTACAAAAGGGACGACAGCCGGGCTGAACCTTGTTGCCCACAGTTTCGGCGATGCACAAGTGCAGGAAGGCGATGAGATCGTCATTACCTACATGGAGCATCACAGCAACCTCATCCCGTGGCAGCAGCTCGCCAAAAGAAAAGGCGCCGTTTTGAAATATGTGCCGATGCAAAAAAACGGTACGCTGCGACTTGAAGATGTGGAAAAAACGGTTACGGAGCGGACGAAAATCGTGGCTGCAGCGCTTGTCTCAAACGTGCTTGGCACCATTAACCCGGTAAAAGACATAGCGAAAATCGCACACAGCCATGGTGCTTACATGGTCGTCGATGCCGCCCAAGGTGCGCCGCATATGCAAGTGGACGTAAGGGATCTTGACTGCGACTTTCTTGCTTTCTCCGGTCACAAAATGTGCGGTCCGACCGGCGTCGGCGTCCTGTACGGCAAAAAGGCGCTGCTTGAAGAGATGGAACCGCTCGAATACGGCGGCGAAATGATTGATTTTGTCGGCCTGTACGATTCCACCTGGAAAGAACTTCCGTGGAAGTTTGAAGGCGGCACTCCGGTGATTGCCGGTGCAATCGGGCTCGGGGAAGCCATCGATTTTCTCGAAGAAATCGGGCTTGATGAAATTACGGCGCATGAACAGGATTTAAGTGCCTATTGCCTCAGTCAGTTTTCTGAAATAGAAGGGATTACGGTGTACGGCCCGGAAAGCGCAGACGAACGCGCCGGCCTTGTGACGTTTAATTTAGAAAACGTGCATCCGCATGATGCCGCGACCATCCTCGATGCGGAAGGCATTGCGATCCGCGCGGGCCACCATTGCGCACAGCCGTTGATGAAATGGCTGGACGTGACAGCGACCGCACGTGCAAGCTTTTATTTATACAATACGAAAGAAGATATTGACAAACTTGTTGCCGGTATCGTGAAAGCAAAGGAGTATTTTACAAATGTCTTCTAATCTTGATGCGCTTTACCGCAGTGTGATTATGGACCATTATAAAAATCCGCGGAATAGGGGCAGTTTGGAAGATGGAAGCCTGACAGTCGATATGAATAACCCAACTTGCGGCGACCGGATTCATTTGACATTGAAAGTGGAGGGCGGCCTCATCCAAGATGCGAAATTTACTGGTGAAGGTTGTTCCATCTCGATGGCATCGGCCTCCATGATGACGCAGGCCGTAAAGGGAAAAACAGTAGACGAAGCGCTGAAACTTTCCCACATTTTCTCGGAAATGGTGCAGGGAAAAGACTATGAAGAGGCTGAAGATCTTGGCGATATTGAAGCGTTACACGGCGTATCCAAATTCCCTGCCCGGATCAAATGTGCAACTTTGGCATGGAAAGCAATGGAAAAAGGGGTAAGAAGCGAAAAAGGATTGGAGGAATGATGGCTGATGGCTAAAAAAATGCCGGAAATCGGTGATTACAAGTACGGCTTTCATGATAAAGATGTTTCCATTTTCCGTGCAAAACGCGGATTGACGAAAGAAATTGTGGAAGAAATTTCAAAAATGAAAGAAGAACCGCAATGGATGCTTGATTTTCGTCTGAAGTCTCTTGAACACTTTTACAATAAACCGATGCCGCAATGGGGCGGCGATCTCTCCGCGTTAAATTTCGACGACATTACGTATTACGTCAAACCGACGGAACATGCCGGCCGTTCGTGGGATGAAGTACCACAGGAAATCAAAAATACATTTGATAAACTTGGCATTCCGGAAGCGGAACAAAAATACCTGGCCGGCGTTTCCGCACAGTATGAATCGGAAGTCGTTTATCATAACATGAAGCAGGATCTCGAAAAACTCGGGATTGTGTTCAAAGACACGGACTCCGCTTTAAAAGAAAATGAAGATATTTTCCGCAAATACTGGGCAACCGTCATTCCGCCGACGGACAATAAATTTGCGGCTTTAAACTCGGCTGTCTGGTCGGGAGGATCTTTCATTTACGTTCCGCCGGGTGTAAAAGTGGATACCCCGCTGCAAGCTTATTTCCGGATCAATTCGGAAAATATGGGGCAGTTTGAACGGACCCTTATCATCGTTGACGAAGGTGCCTCCGTCCACTATGTCGAAGGTTGCACGGCGCCGGTTTACTCGACAAACTCGCTCCACAGCGCAGTCGTTGAAATCATCGTTAAGAAAAATGCGTATTGCCGTTATACGACGATCCAAAACTGGGCGAACAACGTTTATAATCTTGTAACGAAACGCGCCGTATGTGAAGAGAATGCGACAATGGAATGGATTGACGGCAACATCGGTTCAAAACTGACGATGAAGTATCCTTCCGTGCTGCTGAAAGGCGAAGGGGCGCGCGGTATGACGCTGTCGATCGCGATCGCCGGAAAAGGCCAGCACCAGGATGCCGGCGCGAAAATGTACCATCTTGCGCCGAATACGTCGTCCACGATCGTATCCAAATCGATTTCAAAACACGGCGGAAAAGTCACATACCGCGGCATGGTGCATTTCGGCCGGAAAGCGGACGGCGCGCGTTCCAATGTCGAATGCGACACGCTGATTATGGATCACCTGTCCACATCAGATACCGTGCCTTATAACGAAATTTTAAACAACAATATTTCTTTGGAACACGAAGCAAAAGTATCAAAAGTGTCGGAAGAACAGCTCTTTTACTTGATGAGCCGCGGCATTTCCGAACAGGAAGCAACGGAAATGATCGTTATGGGCTTCATCGAACCGTTCACAAAAGAACTCCCGATGGAATACGCCGTCGAAATGAACCGTTTGATTAAGTTTGAAATGGAAGGTTCGATTGGATAACCTTGATATATCAACGGTTATAGAGAGTTTTTGAACGTAGGGGTGCGATTTACCCACAAATCACCCCTCATATATTGCTGTAAAGCCTAGTTTTAGACGGTGATGGCAGAAAAAACAGCCGCTTGCGGATTCCGCACGGCTGTTTTTTCATGGGGCGCCAATTTGAAAATCGTGGTAAAATAAACTGCATAAGCATAAAGGATAAAAAGCGGCCGTATGAAACGGCATGACGAGATTACCCTCATGATGATAAGGGGACCAAATATGAACGAAATTTTACATATATACCATACAAATGATATCCACAGCCATTTTGAAAACTGGCCGAAAATCCGGCATTTTCTTGAGAGGAAACAGGCGCAGCATGCCCGGCAAAATGAAGAGATGCTGCTGTTTGACCTCGGCGACCACGTCGACAGATGGCATCCGTATACAGAAGGGACCATGGGCAAGGCAAATGTCCGGCTTTTAAATCAACTGGGGTACTTGGCTGCGACCATTGGAAATAATGAAGGGATTACGATGCCGCACGAGGCGCTAGACACATTGTATGAGGAAGCACAATTTGACGTGATTCTTGCCAACCTGTTCGATGAAAACGGGAAACGGCCGCAGTGGGCAGTGCCGCGGAAACTGTACACGACAAAAAGCGGTGTCAAAATCGGGGTAACCGGTGTGACAGCAGGATTTTATAAACTGTACCGGCTGCTGGGTTGGCAGCTTTCTAATCCACTGGAAGAACTAGGGAAACAAATGAATATTTTAAAAAAAGAGGCGGATATCCTCATCGTCTTATCGCATCTCGGCATTCATGAAGACCGCCTTATTGCAAAGCTGTACCCGGAAGTGGACCTTGTGTTGGGCGGGCATACGCACCATGTGTTGGCAAAAGGTGAACTGGACGGGCGGACGCTTCTTGCGGCAGCCGGCAAATACGGCTATTATATCGGGCATGTCAAGCTTGAAATCGATCCGGCTGCCAAAAAAATCGTCTATCAGTCAGCCCGTGCTTTACCGACCGGGAACTTCCAGGAACCGCCCGGAGAAGCGGCCGAGATTGAACATTATTATTTTGAAGGAAAAAAATTATTGAATCAAAAACTCGTGTATTTACCGGAAAAACTGGAATCGGACTGGTTCAAGGAAAACCGGCTTGCGGGCCTGCTTTGTGATGCGGTCATGGAATGGTGCGATGCCGATTGCGCATTTTTGAATGCCGGCCTTGTGCTTGACAGTCTGGAACACGGGCCGGTCACGAAATTTGATCTCCACCGGATTCTCCCGCATCCGATTAACCCGTGTCTGATCGAGCTGACGGGCGAAAAACTTCAGGAAGTACTTCTTTCAACGCTCGACCCGAAATGGCCGCATCTGGAGCTGAAGGGGCTCGGCTTCCGCGGGAAAATCATGGGCCGGTTTATTTACCGGAATATCGGTTTCAATCATGCTTTGCGGAAAATAGAGGTGGGGGGCAGGCCGCTGGAACCGGATCGTATCTACAGGCTTGGTACGATTGATATGTATACATTTGGCGACTTTTTCCCGCATATCCGGGAGGCGAAAATCCATTATTTTATGCCGGAATTTTTGCGTGATGTGATGGAATGGAAGTTATTGCAGGAATATGGTCAGTAGGATGAAATGCCCATGCGCAAAGCAATGTAGCAATGAATCAATGGCAGTTTCCTGGCTTCTTAGAAGCAGCGACGGTCAATGGAGTTTCCAAAGATCGAATTTGGGATGTAATATGGCAGCACATTGGCTGGCAGGCACTTTTCACCGCTCTTTTCATAAAATATGAAAGAAAGGGGCGGATGGAAATGGTAACCGTAACACCTGTTGAGATCGGGGGACATACGTTTATCGCGACAACTGTCCGGCTGCCGAAAACAACCTTGCTGGCCGTATCGTGCGACAAAGGCTATATTATGTGCGGCGCGCTCGATGTGGGCTTGTTGAATGATCAACTAAAGGACCGCCATATTATCGCCGGCAGGGCAGTCGGTGTGAAGACGATTGAACAATTGCTGGAAGCACCGCTCGAGTCGGTCACCCATGAAGCGGAAAAGATCGGGGTTACCGCCGGCATGATCGGGAAACAAGCATTGTTAAAAATGATTTAAACGTTCGATTAGGTTGAAGCACAAAAGATGATGTTGCATTCGTCCTTCCCGTGTGATGAAGGACAAAACGGAGTGCGAGGAGTGGCGAAATGTCCTTCATCGAGGTAATGAAAGACAAAACGCGTGCCGAGAACCGGCGAAATGTCCTTCATCAGGGCGATGAAAGACAAAACATGAGCCGAGAACCAGCGAAATGTCCTTCATCCAGATCATGAAAGACAAACCACTGTGCCTGAAAGCATAAAATGTCCTTCAGCACAACAATCCGGACCCACGCTTTTTAATATGATCATAATCCCCCTTATGCAGACATACATTTGCTTGCAGGGGGGATTTTTTATGCGAAAATTCCGCACCTCAAAACGGCGGGGACCCTTGCCGACGCGGTACGTGCTTTTGCTTTCCATCGCATTTTTTACGGTTACCACCATTATCAGCATTGTTATTATTGATGAAGGCATAAAACCTACTTTAATGCGGTACGCCGAGTCAGAAATGAAAAAAATCGCCTCATATGTCACGAACGAAGCGATCAAAGACCATGTGAGCGGCGGAAAAAACAGCAAGTTGGATACGATTGACCCGCGGGAATTGGCCGCCACCCAGTCTGAAATTGAAAACCAGATTACCCGCCAGTTTAAAGAAGTGGAAGAAGGAGACATTACGTCTCTTGAAGAAATATCAAACGACGGCATGCTCGGGAAAAAGAAAAAATCAGAACCTGAAATTTTTTCCGTTCCGCTCGGGAAAGTGACCAATATTGCTCTGCTCGGAAACATGGGTCCGGATATTCCCGTGACCTTTCAAATGGTGGGGGATGTTGAAAGCTCCAATATTAAAGTGAAAAAAGAAGAATATGGCATTAACAACGCATTTTTTTATATTTATGTTGAAATCAAAATCAAAATGCAGGTCATTATCCCGTTTGCATCGGATGTCATCACCTATACACATGATGTCCCGCTTGCAATGGGTAACTATAATGGCGATGTCCCGCAATTTTATAATGGAAACGGTGGCGGAGCGCAGCCGCTCATCGAACTGCCAAAAAACACGAAATAAAAAGCGCTGCGCTCGCTCCAGCGTTCCTTATTTCCGCTGTTTCTCAAGTAATTCCCATCTCTTTAAGGACGGGTAAGGATCAAAAGACCATTCGCTTCGGCCGTTGTCTTTGTATATGCCATAATGCAAATGCGGCGGAAATTTTCCGGATGTGCCGGGCGGGCCGTAACCGGTGCTGCCAACGCTGCCGATCAACATGCCCGGTTTGACGACTTGGCCGACATGTAAATTTTTTGCATAACCGCTTAAATGGGCAAAATAATGATACGAATTGTTTAAATCACGAATGCCAATGCGCCAGCCGCCGTACTTGTTCCACCCTTTCAATTCAATCACCCCGTAACAAGTCGCGCGTACCGGGACGCCATAATCGGCAAAAATATCCGTCCCTTCGTGGATACGGCGGCCACCCCAGCCGCGCCGGTCGCCCCATGTGCTCCGGTAGCTGTAATTGTATCCGGGCGGGATCGGGAACGCCTTGTCTGTCAGCTGAATGGTGCCGAATGTCTTGTAAATCTTCGCCTTTTCCGTGATCAGCTGTACGGCTTTATCCCGTTTGTAATAATGCCACAGCGCAATTTCAAAGTCATCATCATCCGTTCCATACCGCAACAAATACTCGCTCAGTGTAAAAAGCACGTCAAGATCATCGTTGCGGTCAGCTTTCCCATCCCCGTTCCCGTCCTTTCCGATCCCGCCGAAAAACGCAATCGAAAGCGGATGGGTATCATTGTGGTTCGGATTGGCAAGCCCGGACCATTTTTCAGGGGGAAAATAAATGGAAATAAGGCCGGCTGGTTTCGGTAGGTCGGAACGGACAAACCGGATGCTCCGTTCATACTGGTCGATGGCTGCCAAATTGTACCACGGAATCTGGGTAAATGCCTCCATATGCTGATAAAGTTCCATCCGTTTTTTGTACATTTCTTTATCGGATATTTCTTTTGCTTGGGCATGAAGGGCAGAAAATGAAAGCCCTGTTACAAGGCAGAAAAGCAAAACAAACCGCAATGCGAAAACCCTCTTTCTATCAATGTTGTCGAAACAGAAAAACCGCAATATGAAAATCCTCTTACGCTTATTGTGGAAAGAGAAGCGGATTTTCATCAATATTAAATATTGGAAAAACCGGTGGCGTTTTCTTTTCAAAAAAGGGACGAATGTGGTAAAGTGAGAGAGAACGAACCCGGTGGGAGAGATGGAAAATGAACAAACAGGAAGAGATTTTGCGGAAACCCGAATGGCTGAAAATCAAACTCAATACGAATGAAAATTATACCGGACTGAAGAAATTAATGCGTACGGAAAACTTACATACGGTTTGCGAAGAAGCGAGATGCCCGAATATCCATGAATGCTGGGGAACAAGGCGGACTGCGACTTTCATGATTCTGGGCGATACGTGCACACGCGCCTGCCGTTTTTGCGCCGTAAAAACCGGGCTGCCGTCCGAACTCGACTGGCAGGAACCGGAACGGGTTGCTGAATCGGTGAAAAAAATGAACTTAAAGCATGTGGTTGTGACGATGGTGGCTCGTGATGATTTGAAAGACGGCGGTGCAGCGGTGATGGCTGAAACGATCCGAGCGATCCGCCGCATGAACCCGTTTACCACCATTGAAGTGCTGCCTTCCGATTTGCAGGGCCGGTACGAAAGTTTAAAAACATTGATGGATGCAAAACCGGATATTTTAAACCACAATATTGAAACCGTCCGGAGGCTGACAAGAAGGGTCCGCGCCCGCGCCACGTACGACAGGTCGCTTGAATTTTTGCGGCGGGCAAAGGAAATGCAGCCGGAGATTCCGACTAAATCAAGCATTATGGTCGGCCTCGGCGAAACGATGGAAGAATTGGCGGAAGCGATGGATGACCTGCGCGCCAACGATGTGGACATCGTGACGTTCGGGCAATATTTACAGCCGACGAAAAAACATATGAAAGTGGTCAAATATTACCATCCAGATGAATTTGCCGAATTAAAAAGAATTGCACTTGAAAAAGGATTCAGCCACTGCGAATCCGGTCCGCTTGTCCGCTCTTCATACCATGCGGATGAACAGGTCAGTGCCGCTGCAAAAGCAAAGCATATTTTAGGGAACGTGGAACAGACGCAAAAAATTTGAGAAACGGGCTGCGCACTTTAATGGGCGCAGTTTTTCCGTTCAATGGGGCTGAAAAAATTTTTCGCGTTCCGCTTAGAATTTGGGCGGTTTTTCGTTATAATAAAATAAGGCAGGAAGGCACACGGGGAAAATGGAGGAATTGAAATTGGTCACCATCCACCGCCATACGTACGAGATTATTGCCAATTACCGGAATGGCTACAATGAAGAAGCATTCCGAAGCAGATATAGTGAAATACTGGAAAAGTACGACTATATTGTCGGCGACTGGGGTTACGGACAGCTGCGGCTGCGCGGTTTTTTTGATGACCGAAATCCGAAATCCACTTTTGACACCAGAATCAGTACACTCACGGAATATCTTTATGAATACTGCAATTTCGGCTGTGCCTATTTTGTCGCAAAGAAAATCGTTGCCAAATAAGTTTTGCCCGGCACCGCCATTTGATAAACTTTAGGCAGAAGGTGACAGGATGTATTTTGTCGATCGTGAAAAAATAAACGGGATATTGTCATTTATGGAAAAACGGCTTGCCTCGTTTCAAGCGCAGCCGGCCTGGCAGACGGAAATCGAAAAGGCTGCTTTGGAAAGAATTGCAGAAACCGTCATCGAATCGGTTCTGGATGTCGGAAACGCGATCATTGACGGGTTTATTATGCGCGATCCGGGGAGCTACGAAGACATCATTGACATTTTGGAAGATGAAAATGTGGTTTCCGCTGAATCGGCAAAGCAGCTGACGGCTGTCATCGCGCTCAGGAAGCAGCTTGTCCGGGGGTATATGGATCTGGATTACGGCACCCTTCAGGAAGTGCTTGCGGCTAATTTCAAGGCGCTTGAACGGTTTCCGGAAGATGTGCGCACTTACCTGGCAAACGAACTCGGCCCGGTCAACGCTTTTAAAGGGGAATAAGCAACGAAACAGAGAGGAATTTCAGCATGAAAAAGTATAAAGCCTATTTGATTGATTTGGACGGTACCATGTATCGCGGAACGGAAAAAATAGAAGAAGCCGGCGATTTTGTCAGCCGGTTGCAGGAAAAAGGGATTCCGTATTTATTTGTTACAAACAATTCTTCGAGAACACCGGCACAGGTTGCCGAAAAACTGCGCGGATTCGATATCCCGGCAAAAACGGAGCAGGTCTTTACGACATCCATGGCGACCGCCCGGTTTATTTATGATGAAAAGCCGGATGCTTCTGTATATGTGATTGGCGAAGAAGGCATCAAAACGGCCATCAAAGAAAAAGGTTTTACGATCACATCCGATCACCCCGATTATGTCGTGCTCGGCATTGACCGGGAGATTACTTACGAAAAGCTCGCCCTCGGCGCCATTGCGATCCGGAACGGGGCCAAATTTATTTCCACTAACGCCGATATTGCGCTTCCGACTGAACGCGGTCTGCTACCAGGAAACGGGGCTTTAACCTCGGTGCTTGCGGTTGCGACCCAAACCAAGCCGGTCTTTATCGGCAAACCGGAACCGATCATTACCGAGCAGGCGCTTGAATACCTCGGTTCGAAAAAAGAAGAGACGATCATGGTTGGGGACAATTACGATACCGATATTCTGGCGGGCATCCGCACGGGCATTGACACCCTGCTCGTCCATACCGGCATAACGACGAAGGAAATGTTGAAGACAAAAGAAATCCTGCCGACCTATACGGTTGATTCCCTTGACCAGTGGGAAGTGTGACAAGCGCGGGTGCAAATCAGGAAGGCTCCATATGCCCGCCTGTTGTAAAGTCCGATTTGTTTGGAAAACGAATATCGAAAAAAGGCAAGATACAAAAACGTATCTTGCCTTTTTTTCGTGTTTTTACGGCTGCACGTGCGCCACTCTGTGTGCGTGGCGGCTTGCGGCTGCAGCGGCAATGGCCCCGACAATATCATCGAGAAACGTGTTGCATGAGCCGTCGGAATGGTCGTTGAGCTTTGCCAAAATGCCCGGTTTTTGTTTGTCAATATAACCGTAGTTGGTAAAACCGATCGAACCGTACACGTTTACAATCGACAAAGCCATAATTTCATCAATACCATAAAGGGATTCATCGACCGCAATCGTGCTTTGCAGCGGTTCATCAAGCATCCCTTTTTCCGCCAGCACATCCAGCTGGATCCCGGTTAAAATGGCGTTTTGCACTTCTCGTTTGGAAAGAACGGCGTTGACACTTTCCATGCAATCCTCAAGCGTCATTTCCGGAAAGTATTTCTCTTGCAAATACAGGACGAGTTTCGCAATATCTTCCAATTCTACGCCCCGTTCTTTCAGCCGCTGCCTTGCAATTTGTTCTGACACATCCATATTTTTCTTGTTTTCCATGTTCTCACCTCAATTATTCGACATTTTCTTTAGCATGATCATTCTAATGGATTTTATGAGATCAAGCAAGAATACACGTTCCTTCACATATAATGTAGAAAGTGCAATGCATTTTTTGGGGAGGGAAGATGATGGCACAAGCCATTTTGAAAAAATATTACGGCATTGACGCCGGGCAGTCTTTTTTTGACGGAAAACAGGTCCGCTATGAAGCAAACGGTAATCTTTATACGCTCGTTCCCGTGACAAATGTTTCAGAAAATGTGCTTGTTGAATTATATGAAATGTCCCGGCACCTCGTGACGAATGGCGACCGCTATGCTTCCGCCTTTTATCCATCTAAAGAAAAGAAATTTCTCGTAACAGACGGGGATAGCGATTATGTTTTACTGGAAAACCGTTATAAAAAAGCGCCCGGAAATATGCGCACGGGCAGGAAACTTGCGAAATTCCACCTGCGCGGCCGCACGCTTTCCGCCACGATAACGGAAACAAACCGGATGGGCGAATGGAAAAATTACTGGGAAATGCGCCTTGAACAAATGGAAAAGGCATGGTACCGAACAGTAGAAGAGCACCCCGACCACCCGTTTGAACGCCTGTTTGCCGAAACGTTTCCCTATTACATGGGGCTTTGTGAAAATGCGATCCAGTATGTCGTCGATACGGAAATGGATGAGGCGCCTGGCCCGGGAGATGCCGGCACCATTTGCCATGAACGGTTTTCAAACGAAACGTGGGGCCGGAAATTTATCATCCACCACCCGTTTGACTGGGTGTTTGACCACGCAGGCAGGGATATTGCCGAGTGGATCCGCGCGCAGTATTTTAAGAAAACACACACGTTCCGCCCTGATGTCCGCGCGTTTTTGCAGCAATATGTTTCGCTTTCGCCGCTTTCGCCTTTTTCGTGGCGGCTCATTTTCGCGCGCCTGCTGTTTCCCCTTCACTATTTTGAATGTGTAGAAACCTATTTTCTCACCCGGTCCGAAAAAGAACAAAAAATGCATGAGGAACAGCTTTGGAAAATTGTACGGGGGGCAGAAGCATACGAAGCATTTCTGGCTGAATTTTATGAGCTCTCGGAAGTTCCGATAAGAAAATACAATATTCCCAGGGTGGCATGGCTCAAAGCCCGATAAAAAAGCGGCTCCTTGTAGAAAAGGCCGGCTAGTTTAAAACGCATCTCCGGTCAGGTTTCCGAATGAAGCCCGGCCCGTAGTGAAGGCAAGTGTGGATGTCAGGCATGGTGAGCATTTCAGAAAACCATTCACCATGCAGATATTCAATAAAAATGTGGCTCCTTGTAGAAAAGGACAGCAAGCACTTGAAACACATCTCGGGCCAGGTTTCGAATGCCGGGCCGGACCGTAGTGAAGGCAAGCACGGATGCGTGAATAACCAGAGAATCATCCCGTCCAAGTAAAATTTATTCCAGTAAAAAAGCGGTTCCTTGATAGGAAACCGCGTACTGCCCGTTAAAAAACCTGTTCTACTTCCATAACGCCGGGAACCTCTTCAAACAATGCGCGTTCTATCCCGGCTTTCAACGTGATCGTGGAACTCGGGCAGCTGCCGCATGCCCCTAAAAGGCGGAGTTTAACAATGCCGTCTTCCACGTCGATCAGCTCGCAATCGCCGCCATCACGGAGCAAAAACGGGCGCAATTTATCCAATACTTCCTGAACTTGTTCTGTAATTGTATCTGCAGGCATATGATCGCTCCTTTCTTACTTCTCATTATAAACAGGATTACAAGAAAAATCTATCATAAAAAAACGGGATATAGTGTTTTCCTTTTTGCAAGCTGTTGTGTACAATATGAATAAGAAATCCCCGGGAGAGGTGCGGGTTTGATGGAGAAAAAAGTGACGATTCAAGTTTACGGGGCGGAGCAAATATGCGCAAGCTGCGTTGGCGCGCCGTCTTCTAAAGATACATTCGAATGGCTCAAAGCAGCACTTTCGCGGAAATACCCGGGCCAGCCGTTTGACATCCAGTATATCGATATTTTTGCACCCGGTGATGATCAAAAAGTGCGTGCTTTTGCGCAAAAAGTGATGGATGAAGATCTGTTTTACCCGGTTGTTGTCATTGAAGGTGAGCCGGTGGCAGAAGGCAATCCAAGGCTAAAGAAAATTTATGCGGTCATGGAGCAGTACGGTTATATCCCGGAAAATGCGTTTGCAGCGCACGATTAAAAATTTTTCATTAAAAAACGTTTACAACACCGACTTTGTGGAATTTTTCGAGATGCACTGCAATTTTAAAATAAAGCAGCCCGCATTTTAAGACTGCCCGGCGCCCGGGAGATACGCAATCATTGTTTTGCACGGTGTAAATGGTTATAATCAAGGAAAGGAGGTTCGGAAAATGAGTGAAGTGATTCATCTTACAGAAGCAGCTGCGTTTCAAATTAAAGACATGATGGAGCAAAACGATGAGCAGGACGCATATTTTCGTGTGTCTGTAAACGGCGGGGGCTGCAGCGGCCTGTCGTACGGCCTGTCGCTTGACCACGAAATCAAAGAAGGCGATGCGGTCGGCGAACAGCACGGCATCCGGATTCTCGTCGATCATGAGAGCGCCCCGATTTTAACCGGCACGGTCATCGATTATAAGCAGTCGCTTTTAGGGGGCGGGTTCACGATCGATAATCCGAATGCGATTGTCACCTGCGGATGCGGCTCCTCATTTAAAACTAAAACAAAAGCCGGCACACCGGAAAAATGCTGAAGCATTTAAAGTGATGCTGCAAAAACAGGATATTTATACGCCAGCAAGGTTCCCATTTCATTGCAGCAGCGCAGGATATCCCGCCAATGACAGGCGGGGCTTTTGCGCTGCTGAATTGATTTAAGCTCCTTTTTGGCAAAGTCCCTTTCATTCGCAAGCCTCACAAAAATCTTTTCAAAAAATCCAGCCAGCGCCTGTCTTCCGGTTTTCTTCCTGTCCGGGCACGCCAATTTCCTTCGCTGTTTGTACATCCGCATTTATAAACGCCTTCCTTGCGCTAAAAAGCCACAACTTTTTACAAAGTCATTAAAAATAAAATACTTTTTCGTAAATATGTTTATTCATGGAAAAAAGGGTAGATATACCTTAGCTGCTCATTTGCCCGGATTTTTCGGAAAAAGGGGAAGGGAACTTGGTCCTTGCATAATGGGGGAGAAAGGAATGTCGAGGGGGAAGCTGCGTTATGTATTCCTTTACCCGCATTATACATAAAAAAACCGTACCCCGGGTTCGATAAAAAGTTAAGGAAATTCTGCGATTTATCAGCTGCAGAATGAAGATTGGAAAGGGGAAACTGCAGTGAAAAAATGGCATGTGCTGCTTGTTGTTCTGGCATTGGTATGGGGATTGGCTGCCTGCGGGAAATCAGATAAAAAAGCAGAAGCGGAAGGGGGATCTGCCAATAAAAACAAGTTAATTGAAGCTTCAATTACAGACGCGTCCTATGCCCTGTTGAAGGATGACGATGCGGATGTTTCGGAAGACGGTGAGAAAGACCTCCTGGCCGTTGACTTAAAGATCAAAAATGTGTCTTCGGATACGGTCCATATCTCTCCATATAGCAATATTAAATTATACGATGGCAACGAAGAAGTGAACATAGAAGAAGACATATACAGCACCCGGCTCGATATGGGCACTTCACGCGGCGGCAGTATCGGGGCGGGCAATGCAAAAAAAGATGACCGTACTGGTAAAAGTAAAAAAAGGCAAAACATATACATTGGGCATCCAGCCGTTTACGGAAAAAAGCGGGGATGACAGTGACGAGTTGAAACTTGCGCTAGATACCAAAAAATACAGTAAATCGTACGATTCCCTGCAGGACCCGGCAAAAGCGTTAAAGGCATATATAGACACCATTTATTTAAACAAGGACAATGCCGATTATGAAAAATATGTTTCAGAGAATAAGGAAGCTGTCCAGACAGATGCATATAAAACCTTTAAAAAAGCCTTTAACGACAATATTACCGATGATATATCAGATGCAGATATGAAAAAGTATTATGAAGCCTACAAATCGGCCGCTGCCGAAAAAGCGAAACTGGATGCGGAAGCCGTTGCGAGCTACAAAAATAAAGCGGTCGTAAAGCTGACCTATTCCACCATTTCTATGGACGATATTTCTGAAAAACCGGAAAAATATGCAGATGAATATTTGGATAACAGCGAAAATTACGATTCAGAAAAAACAAAAAATATGCCCTCTCCAAATTCGATTCCATTGTAAGTTCCATGGAATCAAAAGAAGCTGAAGACCCGGCAGAAGTTTCCATGGTGAAAAAAGACGGAAAATGGACGGTTTGGCAGGAGAATGACTATACAAATGAGCTGGAAGAAGCTTTTACAGGCGGAGAGGTGTATTAACCTATGGCGCAACTCACGAAACATAAATGGCTGATTGCCATAGCTGCAGCCGTGATTCTTGTACTTGCGGTTATACGGATCGCGCTCTCCCAGGCTTCAAAACCTGACCGGGTACTGGAAAAGTTCGAGAATGCGGTCAAAACAAAGGATACGAAGCAGCTGGAAGGGCTGATTGTTGCCGACAATCCGAATGCATTGGTGAACAATACTTCCCTTCAGGCCATGATCCGGTATTTAAAAACCAATGCAAACAGTTATCAGGTGATAAGAGATGGCATTCATAACCAAATAAAGGACGAAAATTACGCGGAAACGAACCAGCAAATCAGCCTCGTTCAAGACGGAAAGAAATGGGGATTTTTCCCCGACTATAAGCTGAAAGTGAAGACCGTCCACTTAAAAGTGACCGGGCAAAGCGACAACGACCAGCTTAATGTGTCAATCGGAAATATGAAAGTTCAGAAAAAAAGAAAGCCATACTTACGGCCCACTTTTGCCCGGAACTTACCAAACGAATGTAACGGTAAAAAACAGTTTGGGAACCTTTTTCCAAAAAGAGAAAAAGGATTTATGGGGAAATTCCGAAGTCAGCATGATTGTTGATGACAGCCGCCTTGCCCAAAAAAGCGAAAACGTACAAAAAGGGATTTTGGAGGCGATCCGCAAGTTCAACGAGGATCTAAGTGTATATACGACTTCCGGACTGGATGCCAATAAGCTTTCAAACGCGACCGATTCTTTTAAGGAAGACTTTTCACTTGAACAGGCGCAGTTTGAAGCCATTAAAGATTATGTAAATGAAGTGACTTCCCAGTATTTGGGTTCCGTCGTAAATATGGATGAACTGAGCATCAACCATTTTGATGCAGACTGGAAAGCGGAAATTGAAGCACTCGTTTCCTATAACGAAAAGATCAAATATACGGGAGAAAAAAATTATGAGGACTATTCCTACAAGACCCTCCGCAAATATACGCTTAAATATGACAAGAATTCAAAAAAATGGCTCGTGGATGATGCGGCAGACGCCAAAGCGGATGGATCAGAAAGCAGTGCATGGGAGAACAAAAAAGAACTGAAACAAAAAAATGCCCCCGTCCTGAAATGGATCCGGAGCGGCGATAAGAGCAATATTTAATCAAAAATCCCGGTTGGGCAGCCATCCGGGATTTTTGATTTTTCCTTATTCAAACAGCGAAGTGCTGTGCATCGGCTGGACGCGGGCTTTCGGGTCAAGATACGTTTTCGCGTTGCTGACCGCTGTGGTGGCTTCCCCGAACCCCGTTACGATTAACTTCACTTTACCTTCAAACGTGCAAACATCGCCGGCTGCGTAAACGCCTGGGATATTTGTTTCCATTTTGGAGTTGACGACAATGGAATTTTTTTGAATCTCAAGGCCCCAGTTTTTAATCGAGCCGAGTGACGAAATAAAGCCATAATTGCAGATAATGGCATCAATATCAAGCGCTTCTTTCGCATCGCCTTTTACTTCTTCAATCATAAGCCGGGAGATATTTTCCCCATCACCCATCACTTCGCTCGCGACAAACGGTGTTTTAATCTCAACGCGCGATTGCTTCAATTGTTCCACCGTACGTTCATGGGCACGAAATTTGTCCCGGCGGTGGATGAGCGTCACTTTTTCGGCAACCGGTTCCAGCATAAGCGCCCAGTCAACCGCGGAATCGCCGCCGCCAAGGATGGCAACACTTTTGCCGGCAAACTGGTCCATATCATTCACAAAATAAAACAGATTCTTTCCTTCGTATTGTGCAGCATTTTCAACTTCGAGGCGGCGCGGCTGGAATGCACCAACACCGGCAGTGATGATGACCGCTTTGGAATGGTGGATTTCTTTATCAGTTGTTAGCGTAAAAATGCCGTCTTCATTCTTTTCAAGCATTTCTGCGGACTGGCCCGTGCAGATCACCGGCTGGAACATGGAGGCCTGCTCTTCTAATTGATTTACAAGATCAGCCGCCTTCACTTTCGGAAAACCGGCGACATCGTATATATACTTTTCAGGGTAAAGCGCAGCCAGCTGCCCGCCAAGCTGTGGCAGACTTTCAATGATTTTTACGGACATTTTCCGTAATCCGGCGTAAAATGCTGTAAACAAGCCGGTCGGCCCGCCCCCGATAACGGTTATATCATAAACGGTTTGATCTTCCTTCAACGAAACCCCTCCAATACGCTTCATTCTCCTTCATCATAGCACATTTTGGGATAGGCGCACAGGCAAAAAAACTCTATGAGGCAAGGAGGTAGGTATTCATGCGTCCGGAAAAATTTCGTGGTGCGATGTGATATATTAGAATATTTTTATTATTATTTTAGTACAGTTTTCAATTGAAAATAGCGGGTAAAAAGCATATGATTGAAGTGGAGAATATGTATTTTTTGTGACAATTTGATGGAAATCATGTGACAAATTTGACGTGTCAATTATCGTGAATAAAATCACAAATAATGGATGATGTTGTCATACAGGCACCGGCCTGTCCAAAATAAAGAGATGGAAGTGAGAAAAATGGAGAAACCGAAAGTGGTGATACTAGGTGCCGGCTACGGCGGGCTCATGACCGTGACGCGGCTGCAAAAACAGCTTGTAAAAGGGGAAGCGGACATCACACTTGTGAACAAAAATGATTACCATTACGAAACAACATGGCTTCATGAAGCTTCCGCCGGCACATTGCACCATGACCGGGTCCGCTACCCGATTCAAAACGTCTTAAATAAGAATAAAGTGCAATTTAAGCAGGCGGAAGTCAAGCGGATAAAAAAAGACGCGAACACAGTTGAGTTAAAAGGCGGGGAAGTGTTACCATATGATTATCTCGTCATTGCACTTGGATCCAACGCGGAAACATTCGGAATCGAAGGCTTGAAAGAGCATACTTTTTCGATTACAGATGTAAGCGCTGCCCAAAAAATACGGGAACATATTGAGCGCCAGTTCGATGCCTATCGAAGGGAACTCGATAAAGATGACAACCGTCTCACCATTGTAGTCGGCGGTGCGGGTTTTACCGGCATCGAGTTTCTTGGCGAACTGGTGAACCGGATTCCGGCGCTTTGCAAAGAATACGGGATCCAGCGGGATAAAGTGCGGATCGTTTCGATTGAATCCAATCCTGTCGTCCTCCCGCAATTTGACCGCGAACTTGTCGATTATGCCCTTTCGTATTTGGAAAGCAAAGGTGTCGAGTTCCATATTGGTACGGCGGTTAAAAAAGCAACAAAAGATGGGGTATGGGCCTGCAAAAAAGGCGGAGAGCCATATGAAATCAAGGCAGGAACTGTCATCTGGTCCGCGGGTGTGCGCGGGAATACCGTGATTGATGCGTCCGGGTTTGAAACGGTGCGCGGCCGAGTGAAAGTCAATCCGGATTTGACCGTTCCGGGGCATGAGAATGTGTTTGTGATTGGGGACTGTGCGTTGATCATCAATAAGGACACAAACCGTCCGTACCCGCCAACAGCACAGATGGCCATGCAGCATGGAGAAATATGCGCACGGAACCTCCTGAAAAAGATCCGCGGTGAAGAAAGCCTTGAAGCTTTTACCTTTCATGACAAAGGCACTGTTTGCTCCCTTGGGGAAGACAATGCGATCGGCATTGTGTTTGGCAAAAAGCTGAAAGGCACTTCTGCTTCTGTTATGAAAAAAGTCGTGGATGATCGTGCCTTGTATATGATCGGCGGCACGAGGCTTGTTTTAAAGAAAGGAAAATTTAATTTTATATAGCAAAAATATCATCGCGTTATTTTTGACGAAATTCGGTTTTTTCAGTAAACTAGATGTATAACGGGGATGCGGAGGGGCTTATGAGTATACCGGTATTGATCATTTCGATGGTCCTTTTTCTTGTTTTGTTTTTCGGTATCGGTTTTATTGCCAATATGCTTTTGCGGATGACCTGGATTCTCTGTTTCATTTACCCGGTCATTGCGCTTTCGATGATTGACCGGATTACTTTTTCCCGGTATTTTACCGATCCCGGGACGGCTTTCCGGCAACTTGGGGAGCATCTTGCTTCCATCCATTTATCGGATGCCCTCGTGCTATCGAGCGGCCTTGCGGGGGCACTTTTGGCCGGTGTTGCGATAAAAGCGCTCCGGAAAAACGGATACCGGATGTTTTAAAACTGCCTTTGAGGCAGCTTTTTTTTGCCTTCAAATTGGAGGCGGACCGGCAAAAGCCGGCACAAATATTCCCGGATAAAGCGTTTAAAAAATGCACATCAACCAGCGCTTTTTGGAAGAGCCATTTTCAGAACAGAGAGTGGGCGGAATAAGTTGTCGCGAAAAAATGGCAGGCGGATCAGTCGTTTTTTTGCCAATATGCCCGCATATTTTGTAACGGCATGGGAAACAATAGCCCTAAGAGGAGTGAAACCAATTGAACATGAAAAAATGGATGATCCGCTTATTGATGGCCATTTTATTCATATGGGCAATGATTTCCACTTTCCAGGCGCTTTCGGGGATAAAAGCAGCAGCTGCAAAAGCGGCACCTGCTTCAACATTGGAAAAAGGATTGGCCGCTATTGCCGCGAGCCAGCCGCAGCCATCCCTTGATGCCTATGACTGGAGCAATTACCCGAAAAAGAAAGTGACAGCAACGGGGTATACGGCAGGGGCCGAATCGACCGGAAAAAGTCCCGATCATCCCGGCTACGGCATCACCTACTCCGGGGTGAAAGTGAAACGGGATTTATATTCAACGATTGCTGCCGATACATCCATTTTTCCAATCGGGACGGTCCTTTATATCCCAGGCTACGATTTCGGTGTTGTGGCCGATACAGGATCCGCCATAAAAGGGAACCGGCTCGATCTGTATTTTGAAACGGTTTCGGATGTTTACAAGAAATGGGGAAAACAGACGCTTGATGTGTATATTATTAAAATGGGGGACGGGTCCCTGACTGAAAAGGAACTGGCTGAACTGAACGAAAACAAAACGATGCAAGTGTTCCGGCAGCAATATATTAGACCGGAAACGGAAGAATAGCGCAAAATGCCGGTTGCGCTTTTTTTGTGCGTTTTTTTCAAGCGGACGGCTATAATGGAACAGAGGTGGTTGTATGTTTGAAATTTGTACAGGGGATCCGTTTGAATGCCGGGAAGACTGCCTTGTAATCGGCTTGCAGCAAGTTCCAAAAAAGTTTGACGGCTTGCTGGAAAAACTCGACAACCGTTTCGACGGGGAACTGACGGAACTGGTAAAATCCGGCGATCTATCCGCGCACGCCGGCAGCCTTTCTGTCATTCATACCCTCGGAAAACTGCCTGTAAAACGGCTTTTGTTTATCGGGCTTGGCAACCCGAAAAAAATCAGAAAAGAACATTTGAAAAGGATGTTTGGAAAAGCAGTGAAACACATCCTGAAAATGAGATGGGCTACGGCAGCGGTTTTTCTCGATACGTTTTGCGCCGGCACAATCAACGGGGAGGAAGCCGCGCAGTTGCTCGGTGAAGCCGCTCCCATGGCCGCATACCAGTTTGCCGGTTACAAAAGACAGCCGAATATTCCGGAAGTGCAGCTCGAAAAAGTAGCGGTTTACATCCGGGCTGCCGGGAAAAAACCGGAACCGGTGGAAAACGTCACAAATGTTCATTCCAGGGTTGCCGGGAAGGCTGAAACCCAACTGGAAAACGCAGATCATGTTAGTGGCCCCGGGAGACCGGAAAACGTCGAACATGTTAGTACCAACGGAAAAGCCGAGGCCCGACTGGAAAACGCCGAACACGTTCGTGTCAACGGAAAAGCAGGTGCACAACCGATTCAAAACGCCAATCCTCATTGGGGTGCTGCCGGGAAAGCAGAAGGCAGGTTGAGGAACGCCGAACAAGCGAGTGCTGCCGGAAAAACAGAAGGCCGGCTGGGAAATGCCAAGCATGTTAATGCCCCCAGGAAAGCAAAAGGCCGGCCGGGAAACGCAGAGCATGTTAATGTCGCTGGGGAAGCAGAGATCCGACCGGAGAACATTGGACATGCTGGTGCCGCCGGAAAAGCAAAAGGCCGGCCGGTTAAAAACGCCAGTCTTCAAACGGGTACATACCGTAATACCGATCTCCCCGGGGAAACAGTGGGCACTGCCCTGCACCGTGGGTACGTTTTTGGCAAAGGCGTGAATACGGCACGAACGCTTGTCAATACGCCGGTGAATATTTGGACACCGGTCCGTCTCGCGGAATACGCCGCATCACTTGCTGAAAAATACGCTTTTGAAGTGGAAATCCTTAAAAAAACGGAGATGGAAAAGCTTGGAATGGGGGCGATTTTGGCTGCGGCCGGGGAATCAAAAGAGCCGCCGAACATGATCGTGCTGAGATATGCGGGCGAACGAGAATGGGGCAATGTGCTTGCACTTGTCGGAACCGGCGCCGTGATCGATGGTTGCACACCCGGTGCAAATGTAGGCATGGCAGGGGCAGCAGCTATTCTGGGTGCCATGGAAGTGGTCGGGGAACGGAAACCGGCAAAAAACGTGGTGGCGGTACTTCCCGTAACCGGTAATCGCATAAACGGTACCACAGGGGGCGTTCCTGCAAACGATGGACAGGGTAAAATGCCTGTTGAAACGGGCACTGTCATCACGAGCATGAACGGTAAAACGATTGAAGTGCGGGATACCGGTGCCAGCGGGTTGCTGATGCTTGCAGATGCCGTAACGTATGCGAAACAATATGGTGCAAGTCAAATTGTAGATGTTGCAACCTTGACTGCGGACGTGATCCCGGCGCTCGGCCGCGATAAAACAGGCGCTGTCGCCAATTGTGATGCTTTTTTTGAACGGGTGCTGGAATCTGCAAAGGAAGCAGGCGAATTCATCTGGCGCTTCCCTGTAACGGAAGCGGACATAGAGAACGTACGAAGCAGCAAAATTGCCGATTTGAACGGTTGGCCGGGCAGCGAAGGCCGCGTGATCGAAAACGGGGCTTTTATCGGGGCGTTTGCGGAAGACACCCCGTGGGTCCATCTGGAAATGTCAGGAACCGCCATAACAGGGAAAGAAACCGATCTTGGCCCGGCCGGCGCAACCGGCGTAATGGTACGGACACTGGCCGTGCTGGCTGAGAAGATGGCAGAACAGGATTAAAATCGAGTAGGAGGCTAATGAATCATGATTAGCCTCCTACTCGATTCTTCATTTTTGCAGCCGTTCTTCCTGTTTCAACACACCGATTGTGATTTTAAATATGAGCGCCATGATGCATAACATCAGCACGCCTTTTTCAATAGGATAAAAAGTATCGAAGGTACCGATCGGATGGTAGATAGAGCTAATAAGGTCCCTCGTCATATAAAAATCAATGCCGGCGATGAAGACATAGAGGACCAGTGCGACAATCCCGGTCAGGAAAGCGATTTTCATGCGTGCCAATTCCTTTCATATTTTTTTCGGATCGAAACATACTAACAACAAGATACCTTCATCAGTAGTTTGCGCTCCGTTATAACCAGCCATGCACGGGCGAAAAGGAGGACCGGTATGCCATATTGGTGGAAAAAGCAGAGAAACGCTGCAAAAACTGATAACAAAAATGAAAAGAAAAGCGGGGGCGTGCAGAAAACACCTGTGCGCGGAGACGATACGAGCGGGACTGTAACGGATATCCCGTTTTTGACCATGGGCACCGATTTAAAAACGCGCCTCGGGCAGTTGAAAAAAACAACCGGGAACAGTTCCGACATTGTCATCCATCAAATCATGCTTGGAAGCGGCAATGATTTGCCGGCTGCCGTTATTTCCGTCGATGGCCTGGATGATCCGAAAATGATCAATGAAAACCTGCTTGAAGTCTTGATGGGCAATCCGGAAATCGACGGGTATTTGGGAAGTGAAAATATACTCGACAGCATCATGAAGCACGTCATTAAAATTGGCGGTGTAAAAAAGGTCATGAATTGGAATGACTTGTTTTCGGAGCTGTTGAGTGGCCAGTCCATTTTACTGATTGACGGGGTATACGGCGGATTAAGCATCAGCACAAGGGGCGGGCAACAGCGGGCGATTGAAGAGCCTGCAATCGAAGTGACTGTACGCGGGCCGCGTGATAGTTTTACTGAATCATTGCGCGTCAACACCTCATTGATCCGCAAACGGATTAAAGATCCGAATCTGTGGATTGAAAACTTTAAAATCGGGGAAGTGACCCGGACCGATGTTGCGCTCATGTACATAAAAGGAATCGCAAACGATAAAGTCCTTGAGGAAGCCCGTAAACGGTTAAACACGATTAAAATCGATGCCATTTTGGATTCGGGTTATATTGAACAGCTCATTGAAGATAAAACGTATACCATTTTTCCGACAATGCACCATTCGGAAAGGCCGGATGTCGTGGCAGCCAATTTATTGGAAGGCCGTTTTGCCATTGTTGTGGAGGGTTCGCCGTTCGTTTTGCTCGCACCTGCTGTTTTTATCCAATTTTTCCAGTCGGCGGATGACTATTATACACGGTTTGATATTGCGACAGCGATCCGCCTTTTGCGGGTGCTCAGCTACTTAATTTCGCTTGTTGGGCCTGCTGTATATGTCGCCGTGACCACTTTTCATCAGGAACTCATCCCGACACAGCTTGTTTTTGCACTTGCGGCGCAGCGGGAGACGATTCCTTTTCCGGCTGTTGTCGAGGCAATTGGGATGGAGATTGTATTTGAAATTCTGCGGGAAGCCGGACTCCGTCTGCCGCGCCCAATCGGCCAGACGGTTTCGATTGTCGGGGCGCTTGTTATCGGGCAGGCGGCAGTGCAGGCCGGGCTTGTTTCTCCCGCAATGGTCATTGTCGTCTCGATTACGGCTATTGCCAGTTTTGCCACCCCGTCTTTTTTCATTGCCATTTCAGCCAGATTATACCGTTTTGTTTTTATGTTTCTGGCGGCCACTTTCGGTTTTTATGGCATCATTATCGGGATGATTACGCTTGCTGTCCATTTGACCAGCTTGCGGTCATTCGGTGTGCCCTACATGGCGCCGATTGCCCCTTTCATCCGTTCCAACTCCCGTGATACGGTGATCCGGGCGCCGCTTTGGTCAATGAGCGCCAGGCCGCGGCTCTTCAGTCAGAAAAATATCATCCGCCAGGCCGAAAACCAGAAGCCGATGCCGCCGAAACAAAAAAGTGTGAAAAATGGGGAGCAACCATGAGAAGAAGACGATGGAAAACAGCCGTTGCACTTTTTACGGCATCTTTTTTGCTGGCAGGCTGCTGGAGCCATAAAGAATTAACGGATATTGCTTTTGTAAGCGCCATCGGCATTGACCGGCTTGAAAACGGGAATTATTTGCTGACCTATCAAATTGTCAATTCCTTAAATATTCCAAGCGGCATGCAAACAAGCGGCGGGCAGGGTCCTCCTGTTACCATCTATCAGACGGAAGGCAAAACGATTGAGGAAGCCATTCTCGCTTCAGACCAGGAAATTTCCAGGAGACTATATTTTTCTCATACAAACGTTCTCTTGATTGGCAGAAACTTGGCGGAAAATGGCATCTATCCGGTTATTGATACTTTTGACAGGCGTAAAGAATTCCGCAATACTGCTTCCGTTCTGATTGCCCGCAAAGGTAAGGCGGAAGATATTCTTCAGGTGATGACGCCGATTGACCATATTCCGACCAATAAAATCAATAAAACATTGGAAGATGCGGAAGAAAATGTCGGTGGGCGAATAAAAACAGATGTTTCCGATATCTTATATGACTTTACAACGGAAGGAAAAGAAGCGGTAGTGGGAAGCTTCAAGCTGATGGGGGATCCGAAAAAAGGAGGAAAGCAGGAAAGCCAGAATCAAACAAAACTGGACGCATACTTAACGAGCGGCGGAATCGGGATCTTAAAACATGGAAAATTGATTGACTGGGTAGGCGGACAGGATGCCCGTACGATTACATGGCTATTGAAAAAAACAAAAATGACGTCGCTTGAAATAGACTGGGCACATCATCCGCGTGCGCTCGGGCTGCAGGTAAGAAAAACGATTATCGGAATGAAACCGGTTATGAAAAACGGGAAGCCGGAAATGCATATTCACATTCGCCTTGCAGGTCAGCTACAAGAAGTCGATGTGCCGCTTGATGTAATGGATTCCAAGGAAATGGCCCGGATTGAAAAAGCATACGAAAAAAATGTGGAGCAGCAAATCAACAAAGGCATCCGACATATGCAGCGCGAGCAATGTGATGTGTTCGGCTTCGGGGAAATGATTTACCGCCAGTACCCGAAAGAGTGGCACAGTTTAAAGCATCATTGGAATGAAAATGGTTTTGCCCATTTAAAAGTGAAAGTGCATGCAAACGTCGTCATCGCCAATTCTGGAATACGGACAAATCCATTCCATTCAAATTTAAAATAACAGGGCCTGGTGATATATGGAAAAGGCAAAAATTTCCTCGTACCAATTATTTGTGTTAATCTTTATGTTTGAACTTGGCAGTGCCCTTTTGCTGGGAATCGGAAGCGGCGCAAAACAGGATGCATGGCTTGCAATTTTAAGCGGCTTGAGCATGGGGTTTTTCCTGTTTTACGTTTATTACAAAATATTTTCCTTCTATCCTGGCATTTCGCCGGTCGAATGGTTGCGGGCGATTTACGGAAAAGTCATTGGCTGGTGTTTCGGCTTTGCCATGGGCATTTACTTTTTGTATCTTTCTGCCAGGGTGCTGCGCGACTTTGGAGAAATGCTGATTATATCGGCTTATCCGGAAACACCGCGATTTATTATCACAGTGATCATGGCTTTTTGCGTCATGTATGCAGTGAAAAAAGGAATGGAAGTGATGGCCAGAACCGGGGAGATCTTTTTCATCTTTGTTTATTTTCTGATGATTATGAGTTTCGTATTGATTACTTCATCGGGGCTCATTAACCTTAATTATTTGAAACCCGTACTGGAAAACGGACCCATGCCTATTATGAAAATAATGGCGACAGAGACGATTTATATTCCTTTCGGCGAAACGATTGCGTTTTTGTCCATTTTTCCGCTTGTAGACAAGATAAAGGGTGTAAAGGTAGCCGGGCTGTCCGCCATGTGGTTAAGCGGTACAAATTTGGCGATCTCGATGCTGATCAATACCTGTGTACTTGGCGTGGATGTAATGATGCGTTCCCCGTTTCCGCTGCTTACGACCATCCAGGAAATTCAAATCGCCCATTTTCTGGAGCGGTTGGATGTATTTTTTATGTTGGCTTTAATCGTTGGCGGCTTTTTTAAAGTAGGGATTTTCTTATATGCGGCTTGCATAATGTTTACGGAGCTGTTTCATGTGAGCAGTTATAAGAGAACAGTTTATCCGCTCGGCCTGATCATGTTGTGCGCATCGGTGATGATTGCGTCAACGTATGCGGAACATATTGATGAGGGCATCAAAGTGGTGCCTGTTCTGCTTCACCTCCCTATGCAAGTGGTTTTTCCGATGATAACGCTTCTTCTGATTTTGTGGAAAGAGAGGCGCAAAAAAAAGAGCCAGCAAAAGTCAGCGTCTGCGTAACGCCCAATCCGGTAGTGCCGGGATGCATACACTAAAAATAGAAGGAGAGGAGGTCATTTGATGTATCCGCATGCGCATTACCCGGCACGTTCCCCGTTTTTCGCAGGACCGCTTCTGGGTGGTTTTCTCGGCGGTTTGCTTGGCGGCGCACTGGTAAGGCCGCGCCCGTATTTTCCATACCCTCCGGTGCCATATCCACCGGTTCCGTACGGGGGATATCCGCCATTCCCGTATTATTAAAAATAACCCTCGCTTCTCAAGCGGGGGTTATTTTTTCGGAAAGATACCCGGCTCCTTTGGTTGTAAGAAGCTCCGAAACAAGGATTTTGTTGGAACGGCTTCAAATGATAAAACATGAAGGACAATTTGGGGAGCGGCGCCCACGTTTTTGTCTTTCATACAAACGATGAAGGACAATTTGGGGTAAGGAGTCCTTGATTTTATCCTTCATTCAGTCTATGAAAGACATTTCGCCGTTCTGGGATTTGAAATTTGTCCTTCATCGGGTTGACGAAGGACAATTCGGAGCACGGAGCCATTGATTTTGTCTTTTATACAGCCGATGAAGGACAATTCAGAGAGCCGCGTCTTTGGTTTCGTCCTTCATATAGCTTATAAAAAACAATTCGGGGGGGCAGGATCCCAGAGCTATGGACAAGCCGCAAGTTATGACCAGCGCATTTTCATCCGGAGCTCACAGCAAGGTTCCTGGTTGCCCGCGGCCTGGTGGACAAACTGCAATACAAGGCCGTCCGGTGTATAAAACACGCGCGGTATATGCTGGATACCGGTGCCCGTCAGCATGCGACCAACATCGGCCGAATCCGATTTTTGTGCAGCAGACATCAGTTGCCCGGCAAAAGCTGTAGAGCGGGAAATGCGGTTAAGCAAAAGCTGTGCATCTGCCAAAAGCGCGTGCGTGCGCATGGCCGAATCCATAAATTTTTTCGGGTGGACGGCAGGATATTGGCGGTAAGGCATGGAATAGTATGGAAAGGAAGGAACAACATAATACGGATTGTAGTACAATATTCTCACCTTCTTTCTCAGGCGGGGATCATCATTTTTTACATCGTATGAAAGAAAGGCTTGAAAGATGTATGGACAATCCGAACCGGGGGGAAAGAGATGGAATTGGAACATACAATGATCGGCGCGCTTGGCATAAAACTTGTCCAAATGGAGCCCGGGAAAGTAGTGGCGACGATGCCGGTGAATGAAAAAACGATACAGCCGCTCGGATACCTGCACGGCGGGGCATCCGTCGCACTCGCGGAAACCGCAGCAAGCCTCGGGGCTGCGATGCTGATCGATTTAGAAAAAGAAGTCTGCTTCGGGCTTGAAATCAATGCCAATCATATCCGCTCAAAACGAAACGGCACCGTAACCGCAGTTGCCGAGGCCGTGCACCGGGGGAAAAGCACCCAAGTTTGGGAAATCAAAATCAAAGACGAAGACGAAAACTTAATTTGCCTGTCGCGCTGTACCATTGCGGTTGTGCCGAAAAAAAGCTGAAAGTTTCGCGACCTGGCAAGGAAAAATAAAAAAACGGCAAGATACCATCAAAAGGGTATCTTGCCGTTTTAGCTTTCCCGGACGGTGCGGCGCTGTTCTGATTTTACACTGTAAAGAAGGAGCGCAAATGCGAACAGGAACAAAACCCCGGTTACATAAAACACAGACGAAATGCCGGAGATCACGGATACGTAACCGCCAATCAGCGGCCCTGTTACATTCCCGAGAAACCGGAAACTTTGGTTATAACCGAGCACTTCACCTTGCATGCTGAGCGGCGCTTCGAGACGAATAAACGCCACAATGCTTGGGTTCATTCCGCCGATCACCATGCCAAACAGGAACCGTAAAATAATCAGTTGCCATAAATGGCTTACGAGTGCTTGCGGCACCATGAAGGCACAGGCAAGCACAAGCAAAATCAAGAGAATCCTTGCATGCCCGTATTTGTCGCCGAGCATGCCCCACTGCCTTGTCAAAAGCAGGTTGCCGAACCCGGTGGCGGAAAAAGCAAGCCCGGATAGGAACGCAATATTGCCGGAACTTGTCAAATGGCTGACATACAGCGCCAATAGCGGCTGGACGCAGAAGTTCGCCATTTGGATCAAAAGCGCAATCACCATGACGGTAATCAAAATCCGGCGGCTGACAATTTGTTTGATCACAGCAAGAGGAGAAACGGACTTCTCTTTTCGTCGGGCCGGATCAGCACGTTTTTCTTTAATGCCGAAAACAACGCCAAGTGCGGCAATCGAAATGGCAACGGCTGTAATCATAAAAGTGTATTTAAAACCAAAATTGTCTGCAATCGACCCGCCAATCAGCGGCCCAAATAAGTTTCCGGAAACATTTCCCATTTGCAAAGTGCCGAGCACCTTGCCGGCTTCCTCCTTAGAGGTCTGCTTTGAAATGAGCGCCATAGAAGTCGGGATAAACCCGGTCACGATCCCCATGAAAATCCGGGTCGTAAATAAAGTGGCGACATTGTTTGCAAGCCCCATAAAAAACAGGCTCGCGGCGATACCGAACCCGGTAATAATAAGCGTCGGTTTAAAGCCGTATTTGTCGCCGATACGTCCCCAGATTGGCGACATAAAAAAAGCAACCAGAAAGGTCACGCCAAAAATATATCCGGCCCAGCGCTGGACATAGCTATCGCTGAAATGGCCGAATGTTTGAATATATAGCGATAAAAATGGAACGATCATCGTTAAGCTTGCACCTACTAAAAAGTTACAGACAAACATGATATACAAATTGCGTTTTTCCTGGCTCATCAGATGAGAAAATCGCCTCCTTGCGCAATGAAAACAAAAGTATACGGAGTAAATATTTCGTTGAACTAAATATTATTATAAAACTTATCACCGAAACTTCAACAAAACCGGCTTGTAAAAAAGTGTCCGTTTTTTGACAGAGAATTTCCCCCTTGTATCGTATGCTTGAAACGCACTCTCGTATAGGACGCCTGCACATCTATTATATGTTTGAAACATAAATCCCATTTTGGAAAAGATTGGTTTCCATTTACAAACTGTTCCGGCCAAGCCATGATATGCCGCTGCTTTAGGAGAGATTTTAGCCCTCATGGAAAAAACGCGGCCTGCCAAAAAGTCGGGAAGAAGATGAAGCAAAAAAGTGATTTTTCAGCAAGTCCGCTCAGGTATATCTTCATATGTGGAAAGGTGGAAAATCTGTTTTTTCAATGCATAATAGTCGCGTTGTGATCGATGGGGACGTTATTGTGGGCTCGAGTTGCTGGTGCTCGCCGATGAAATGAGGATAAGGAAAAAAGTCGGTTATCTGGAGGGGCTTGTCGGCAGGTTTGTAGCGGATATCAAGAACGGTTGATTTATAGAATCTGCGGCGTTTGCAGGGTACGGTCTACTTTCACGGACATCAGCGGAGACATCTGAAATATAGTCGCGTTTTCACACCCATCTACGTTTCGGATAAAAAGACGAAAAATTTTGAAATCATCATTTTTGTCGAATTGGTGTTCCCTTCATTTCAAAAATGTTGTATAATAAAAACGGAATAGTTTTAATACTTGAAAAGGGGGAATGGGATGGATATGCGGACTGGGCGCAATGAATATGACCGTCATTGGAAGCGGGTCATTCATTCGCTGTTTGAAGATTTTGTTGCGTTTTTTTCACCAGGCTTGTATGAGATGATTGATTGGGACAAGCCACCTGACGACCTGGATAAGGAGTTCCAAAAGCTGAATCCGGACGGCAAAAGCCGTGACCGGGAAGCAGACGGGCTTTTTAAAGTGTATTTGAAAAATGGTAGCGAACAGTGGATACTTGTCCATATCGAAGTGCAGGGGTGGAAAGATACTGGTTTTGCAGAAAGAATGTTTCAATACTTCTACCGGATTTTTGATGCGTATGATAAAAAGATATTTGCGCTTGTGATTTACACCGAAGATTACTCCGAAACGTATACCCCACCCCGTTATGAATACAACTTTTTCGGGACAAAATTGAATTATGAATACAATGTGTATAAAATAGCGGAACAAGATGAAAATGAATTGTTGCAATCGACTAATCCATTTGCTTTTGTAATCCTTGCGGCAAAAAAAGCCCTGTATGGAAAAACAGCTGCACAGCCAACCAAATTAGAATTGAAAAAGCAGTTGCTCCGGGTTTTAACTGTTATGAAAGATCGCTTGCAGCTCGATAAAAAGGATTTACTGACACTTTTCATTTTCATGGACCACATGATAAAACTCGAAAGTCATTACCAAAAGGAATTTGACCAGGAAATCAAAAATTGGGAGGGCGGCACGATGATAACGTATGAAGATGAACTAAAACAAGAAGCAAGAGAAGAAGGGAGAAAAGAAGGGAGACAAGAAGAAAAAATTGAAATTACCCGAAACCTTATTAAACTTGGGATACCACTCGATTCTATCAAAAAAGCAACAGGTCTCTCCGAAAAAAAGATCCTTGAAATAAAGGAGAAGTTGGAAAAGGAATAAGGGCTGATGGCTTTGAATTGGGAGGGCGGCACGATGATAACGTATGAAGATGAACTAAAACAAGAAGCAAGAAAAGAAGGAAGAATCAAAATCACCCGAAACCTCATTAAACTGGGGTCCTCCCTTGATTTTATCAAAAAAGCAACAGGCCTTTCCGAAAAAAAGATCCTTGAAATAAAGGAGGAGTTGGAAAAAGAATAAGGCTGATGGCTTTGAAACGGGAGGGTGGCACGATAGCACAAATGGTTTTGAAATGGGTGTATATAGTAATTTAATTGATCGGTCACCCTGTTGCAATTGAATATTTGTATTTTCTTATTCTCTCTGCCCGGATTTCGAATGTAAAGCAGTCAGAAAATCATTTGATGTTTCATGTACTGAAAGGTGACGATAGCGTCCATTTAAGCCGTGCCAGAATTTATTTTTCTAGTGAACTGCCGGATAGTGGAGGAGGCGGAAATTTTACAAATAGAAAAGAACAAGCCCTTGTTTATTTTGGAAAGATACACATACACGGGAAAAGAAGAAATCATGGAGTACTCGAAATTTATTATGAAACAGGAGAATGCTAGTTATTACTTAGATATATCTCTTGAATTGTTATAAAATTATAACTTTTATATGTTTCGTTTAATATATTGGATGAGGATAAATCAAAAAATGGTTTTCCAACATTTCTTTAAAAGGTAAGGAAAATTCAATTGGAATTATGATATTATAACTTTATATTTTTAAAGGAGAAGATTTGATGAAACAGTGGAATCCAACGAGCTGTCTTCAAGAAGACCAAGAAGAAGTGTCATTTTCTTTTGAAGGCAGAAGACTTAGAGCACGGAAAGGTCAATCTGTTGCTGCTGCTTTGATAAACAATGGTATAAAAAAAATAGCTGTAAGCAAAAAGTTCGGACAGCCTAGAGGAGCGTACTGTTTTACAGGGAGATGTTACAGCTGCACAGTGAACATTGATGGCTGCTCACATGTCAGGGCATGCATGACCCCTGTCCAGGAAAATATGGAAGTTGAAATGGCAAAAGGATATTTTGATATAAGGAATGATGACAATGGATTGTGATGTATGCATCATTGGAGGAGGACCATCAGGCTTAGCAGCTGCTTGGCAAGCGGGGAAAACAGGATTATCCGTCATCATCGTTGATGAAAATCAAATGCTTGGAGGACAGTTAAAGCAGCAGAGGCAACCGATTCAAAATTTACCAGATATCTTTACAAACCAACAATTAACAGGTTTTGAACTGGCGCATGAATTGATCCATCTGATTGAGCCTTATGATATAAAACCTTTAACCGGATTTAGTTTTATTGGTGTAGAAGCGGATGGAACAATAGGAGTGAATAATGGAAGAGAAACGCGGAAAATCCGGGCAAAATGTATCATTGTAGCAACGGGAGCAGCGGAAGAACCTATTTTGTTTCCTGGTTGGACTTTACCGGGATCATTTTCAATTGGTGCGATGCAGATCTTAATCAATCGGGAAAAAATTGTTCCAGGCAGAACAGCTGTAATGATTGGATCGAGCAGTCGAACCTGCCAAGTTGCAAGTGAGATGCAGCAGGCAGGCATAATCATTGCGGGGGTGATAGAAGAGAAAGCCAAATTTGACTGTTCTCCATCAGATTTACAGCACCTGAAAAAGTTAAATATTCCTCTCTTTGCCGGTGTATCCAAGATAAGAGCAGAAGGAGAAGAAGAAGTGGAAAACATTCACTTTAAGGCCGGTGATGGGAAGGAGCAATCCATAAATACAGAGCTTGTTTGTATAGATGGAGGTCTGTCCCCCGTTGTCGAGTCTAATTTTATATTGGGATACCAATTGCAGTTTAATTCTGATTTGGGGAATTGGATCCCATCCTATGATTCCTGTTTTCATACAAGTGCGCCAAATGTATTTGTAGCTGGGAATGCTGCAGGAATTACCAGTCATGGGGCCATTTTGATTACCGGTCTGATCGCAGGCTTAAGTGCAGCCGAGGCACTCGGGAAATATTCAAATAAGGAAACTGTTTCGAAACAGCGAAAAAAATGGTGGAATGAACTAAAAACAGTTGAAATGGCTTATGATTCAACCGTTTATCAGGCAAGAATTCAGCATGTGAAGCAATTTGAACAGTTGAAAATCAAACAAATGTCTTGAAAAACATATGGAGGCGGTCATATTGAATGAAGAAACGATTATTTGTCCCTGTGAAGATGTTACCTATTCGGATTTGGAATCCGTTCTTTCATTGGGCGCAGAGACCTTTGATGATGTTAAAAGATTTACAAGATGTGGCATGGGGTCCTGCCAGGCAAAGGCATGCTTTTATCAAGTTTCCAAATTGATAAGCAAACGTAAACAGATCCCATTATCGAAAATTCCCTACACTCATATGAGATTGCCGCTTAGAATGATACCCTTGGAATCTTTGCTCGGAGAAGACAAGGAAAAACCAGTGAAAACTTCGTTAAGTGAAGGTCATGCAAATGAATAATCAACGTGAATATGAAGTGATCATCATAGGTGCCGGCGTAGTTGGAAATGGAATTGCGTACCACCTATCAGATAAGAAACAGAAAAATATTCTTGTCATTGATAAGGGATTCCCATTATCTGGAACTTCCGGAGCAACCCAAGCTTGGGTATGGGTACATGGTAAAAAACCGGATACTTATGCCTATTTTACAAAGTGCAGTGCAGAACTCTATCCTGAATTGGAAAGGAAAATTGGCGATATCGAATATGCACGGACGGGTGGTATCGAACCATTTTTTTCTGTTGAAGAAATGAAAGAAGCTGAAAAAATGGTACAGTCTCAAAGTAATGCAGGAATTCCAGTTGAATTATTGAGCCGGGAAGAAGTGTTAAAAAAGGAACCTTATTTTTCTCAAAATGTTGTAGGGGCTACATATAGTCCAGTGGACGGCAATGTAAATCCCTTTAAATTACTGGAAAAGTATATAAAAGCGAATCGGGCCCACGATGTCACCTTTTCTTTTTATAACGAAGTCACCGGAATCGACAAGAAGGCAGGGAAGTTTGTTGTACACACCCAAAAAGGGAAATTTACGGCGGAAAAACTCGTGCTGGCTGGAGGACTCTGGACTAAGAAACTTGGCGCTTTTCTTAATGTATCTGTCCCGATTGAAAAAGTGAGGGGACAGATCATCGTGACAGAGCCATTAAAACCATTCATTCACCATACAATCGGCGGAATGATGAGACAAATGCAGTGTGGCCCTGTATTAATTGGCTACTCAATGGAGAAGGCTGGCTATGATCGTAGAAGCACACTCGATATTATTCAGGAAACTGCCAAATTCGGAATACAGTACTACCCTGATCTGGCCAAAGCCAATGTAGTCAGGTGTTTTTCGGGGATTAGAGTAATCCCGGAAGATGGCATTCCCATTTTAGGGAAAGTACCTCAAGTAGATCAATTATATATTGCTGTAACCCATAGCGGTGTTACTTTATCTCCGTTAATCGGGACTTTAATGTCCGAACTGATTATGAAAGATACGACTTCTATTTCTATAAAAGATTACCAGATCAGCCGTTTTTCAAAGCAGTCAGTTTAAAGGTAAACTACTATAGATTATGGAGGATCCTGATTAATAGGCAAAGACAGTGAAGAATATTTATCTTTAAAATAAATCTATAGATTGATTTTTAGTTTAGCAGGATTTTGAGCATCTTTTGAATTAGAAAAAAGGTATCGTAAAAAGTTGTTTGACGCTCCGTTTCGGGAAAATCGTTGTCTCGAACTGAGAATTGCCTCAAGGTCTGTGTTTTGATTCATAACAAATCAGTAAGCCGTATGCCTTAATAAGGCACATACGGCTTGATGAGGGAGTAGCCTTGAAAGAGTTAACTATTCTTGCAACAATGCTTCAAACAGCAAAAAGATAAAAATAAAAAAAATAATCCCGCAAATCATCATCTCAGCAAAATGAATAAAGAGCAATTTATCATCACTTTGTTTTTTTGGGCGGATGCCAAAAAAGTCACAGTGATGGAATATATAGAGGAATGTACAGGCAAAAAGAAAACCGGCCAGTGCATACATATCAAATGGGACATCGGTAGCGTATCTTGAGCTTCCGTTTGATTGGAGATCCAGCTCATAATCCAGTGGCTTTTGCAGTAAAATGGCAATCACGATAAAAAGATACAGAAAAAACGATATGCTGAAAGGATGTTTTCTGTAGTCCAGCCACTTCAGGATCCGTCTTATACGCGTGCTTTTGCCGTACGGATACTCATGTTCAGGCATATGGTCATCATGGGCCATATAAACAAATGCAATGCCTACAATCCCCAACAGAACGAGAAGTTTTGCGATAAAGACCATAAATAAAATATCAACCAGAAAACTGCACCCCAGTAAAATAAGAACGATTACACATAGTTGGTTACCAACCCTTTCTCGCTTCTCCCATAATTTGTTAAAATATTGGCGATTATCTGTTTTCAAACCATGGTTTTCAGCTCTCACCCCGTTCGTTTCATGGAGCCGGATGATAAAATGTGCAATGAGAACAAGTAGCACCCCGATTGCCAAAAAGTTCCACGTTTGTTTAGGAAAAGCGGGACGGATCCAATCATAGTGGTCCGCAACCCAAAGGCCGTCTGCTGTCAAACAAATCATCCCTGCCATCAACAAATATGGAGCCAGTTTGTAAATGGTAGCCACCCCCTATTTTTTCTTTTATTTTAACATGAACAAAAAAACCAGGACAAAAACATTGAAATATGACTATATAAGATGAAATCATCATTTCTCTTAATTTCTTGGTCCTTTTTGGGTATAAAGTTTGTAACTATACCGCAAAGGGGGGTGAAAGAAGAATTCCCTTAGGTTGACTTTTTTTAAAAGCATCATAAAACCCGCTGGAAAAATCATCCAACGGGTGATATGCCGTATTCTTTCATCAGACTTTTTAACGCGGCGATGCTTTTCCGGCTGTAAAGTGTGTCTTCTTTTTCAAGCTTTTCCATCAGTTCGCGGACAGCGGTTTTTAGCGACGCCTCGTAATCCGGAATCTCGCCGTTGTACGGTTTGACCGTTTTCCGCGGGATATTCGCTTGTTCTCCGAAGGCCAAAGCTTTCCGCTCATGGAAAAACGGTACATCCCCTTCATTCGGGTGGTGCAAATCCCCCTGGGCGGGATGCTTTAACACGGCCAGTACCTTAAATACATAATGGTCGGGAAACACTTGCGTAATTTCTCCAATATATTTCCCGGTTTTTTTCGTTGTCACAATCTTATCTCCAACTTCCAAGCTGATTCCCCCTTGCGCTTTTACTACCATTATGGTGAAAAAGCCGGAAAGAAGCAAAAGAAAACGTTTGGACTTTTTGCCCGGATTTTAGTAAAGTAGACAAGAATAGTGAAACAAATGGAGGTTTTAAACATATGGCAGACGAAACCATGTATCCGCAACTTCAAGCGGGCGTGCGCGAAAACGAAACGGTCGCAGACATGCAGACCAATATGGGAACGATCACGATCAAGCTGTTTCCAGCGTTTGCGCCGAAAACGGTCGAGAATTTTGTCACGCACAGCAAAAACGGTTACTATGACGGCTTGACGTTCCACCGTGTGATCGATGGGTTCATGATCCAGGGCGGGGACCCGAGCGGAAACGGGACCGGCGGCGAAAGCATCTACGGCGCCCCGTTCGAAGACGAATTTTCAGAACGGCTTTTCAATTTCCGCGGTGCCTTGTCCATGGCCAACGGCGGCCCGAACACAAACGGCAGCCAGTTTTTCATCGTCCAAAGCAAAACGGTTGATCCCAGCATGAAAGGGCAAATGGAACAGGCGGGTTACCCGGCTGAAGTCGTAGAAGCTTATATGGAAAAAGGGGGGACACCGTGGCTTGATTTCCGTCACACCGTATTCGGCCAGGTCATGGAAGGCATGGAGGTTGTCGATGAAATCGCCGGCGTCCGTACAGGTCTGCAGGATAAACCGGTGCACGATGTCATCATCGAAAAAATCACCATACGTTAATCGCGAGTTACCATGCCGGCCTGCCCTGCGGCTTTTTTCGGAAACCTGTTCAACAGCACCGCGTGAAAAATGCGGTGCTGTAACCGTTTCATTTGCGGCCCCTGGCTGTTATAATGGTTGAAAAGGGGGAAGTGCCATTGTTTCCATATCTCATCGGATTTCTTGTTCAATTTCCGCAGGAGAAAAAATATTATATCCCGGCGTTGATCTCACTTTCCTTTTTTGTGCTGCTTGCGGTGCTCGTGTTTTTCATTTTCCGGAAAATCAATGAAAAGCAGGTGAAGCAGGCAAAAAAACTGGAAGAAGAAATCATGAAGAAAAATCGCTTTCCGCATGCGGATTAGCGTTTTCTTTTTTATAGGAGGTGGCAGATGTGGTTACGGCATGCCATTACAAATGCGCTTATTGTGTTTTCTTTTTTATAGGAGCAGACAGATGAGATGTCAGGCTAAAACACCGCTGTTTCCGGGGGAAAAAGCAGGGGATGGCGTCATGCGCTTCCCAAAGATTTGTGAACGTTGGATGAAATGGAATAAATGACTTGTATAACCGGACTGATTCATATATCTTATATGTAAATGATGTAATCTTTTTGTAACATAAACTACTTTATTGGGGTGATCGGCCATAACCAGGAAGAAAAGTCTTCTTATTGGCATCATTGCGGCAGTTGTCATCATTCTTTTAGGCGGTGCCGGCTATTACCAGGCTACCCGTTTTAATCCGCATGTCAAAATCAACAACGTCAAAGTCGGCGGCATGACCACTGAACAGGCGATGAAAAAATTAAAGTCTATGACATTAACAAATAAAGTATATGTCGGGAACAAAGTTTTGGTGGACGGGAAAGATACAAAGGTCCGTTTTACAGACGGTGATATGGCGAAGGTAAAACGCGTTTTCAAAACCCAGCGCACATGGATTCCGTCTTTTAAAGAGAAAAATTATATGGTCATGCCGGGGCGGACGGATCACTACCGCAATGTGACACTGAAGCAGGAAGTTTCCAAAAAACTGGAACAGCAAAATCAACATCTGCAGGCACCAAAAGATGCACAGGCTTATCTGAAGGACGGAAAAATTGGTGTATCGAAAAGCGAAAACGGCAATCAATACGACATTTCCGCCATGTTAAAGGCATATGACACACAAAAATACAATAGTGAAATTCATTTGCGTCCGGTAAAACTTCAACCGGTCCGCGAAAACAGCAAAATTGTAAAGCAGGAAAAGCAAAAGCTTGAGGAACTCTCGAACAAGACTGTCAACTATATCCTGCAGGAAAAGAAATATCCGTTCAAGGCAAGTGAACTAATTCAAAATGCATCCGTCTCAAAAGATATGAAACTAGCAATTGACCCGTCCGGCATCCAGTCGCGGCTGGATGCGTTGAACAAGGAGAAATCGACGCTCCATAAAAACTTCAGTTTCAAAACGCATGCGGGCTCCGTCATTTCCGTAAAAGGCCAGTCGTACGGCTGGGCGATTGATACGAAAGCGGAAGCGAAACGGATTGCGGACGCCTTTCAAAACGGCAAGGATACCGTCAAGGCTTACAATATTTACGGCGAAGGGTACAGCACGATCGGCGTCGGCTACCATGTCCTGGCCGAAAACGGGATTGGCGATACGTATGCGGAAGTGTCGATTTCCGACCAGCGCATCTGGATTTATAAGGACGGCAAGCTGAAAGTCACGACCCGGGTTGTAACGGGAAGGCATGATACACACGAAGATACGCCAAAAGGGGTTTGGTACATCGAATATAAAGAGTCCCCGTCTGTATTGGAGGGCAGTGAAGCGGGCAACCCGAATTATTCCGTTAAGGTAAAATATTGGGCGCCTTTCACGCTCGGCGGTGTTGGCTTCCATGATGCGAGCTGGCGGAAGAACTGGGCCATGGACGCCTATGTCCACCACGGCTCCGGCGGATGTGTGAACACGCCGCCAAGTGTCATGAAAACCGTCTATGACAACCTGGAACAAAACGAACCGGTCATCGTTTATTAATGGCCGGAACCGGCTTCTATCCGGTCCGGTTCTTGTTTTAAAAAAGGGGCAGTCCCATTTGGCTCCTGAACAGATAATTGTGAGATTCATGAAACGCTAGTGGGCATCGTGACGGAAACCGAACAACCAATTGTATCGTGCTTATAAAAAAAGGAGCAGTCCCGTTGGCTCCTGAACAGATAATTGTGAGATTCATGAAACGTTTGTGGGCATCGTGACTGAAATGAACAACCAACAACCAACTATATCATACTTACAAAAATAAGGGGCTCCCATCAGCCGTTTAACGACTATTGGGATAGCCCCTTTTTTTACATGGCTTAAAAATTTTTCATAGATTGCCGGAACCTTCTCAAAATACGTATCTGCATCGTTCACAAATATGTCTTTAAAATTCTTCATAGGTTGCCGGATCCTGGCCGAAAGTCCTGCCGTCCGGGCGGCTTAACCCGGATATGGTGCGCATCTCTTCTTCAGAAAGCGAAAAATCAAAGATAGACAAGTTTTCCAGCTGCCTTTCCGGTGAAGCCGATTTCGGGAGCGGAATGGCGCCAAGCTGCGTATGCCAGCGCAAAATCACTTGCGGGACAGATTTCTGATGGGCTGCAGCAATTTTTTGAATCGCCGGATCTTCAAACAGATGGTTCGCTCTTCCAAGCGGGCTCCATGATTCCGTCACGATCCCATGTTCCTCATGCCAGGCGCGCTGCTCCTCCTGTGCAAAATAAGGGTGGAGTTCCACCTGGTTTATGCTCGGCGCAACCCCGGTTTCTTTTATGATCCGTTGCAAATGCTCCGGCAAAAAATTGGAAACGCCGATCGAGCGGACAAGCCCCCATTTTTGCGCGTCGACAAGCGCCTGCCATGCTTCCACATATAAATCTTTGCTAGGGTTCGGCCAGTGGATGAGGTAAAGGTCAAAGTAATCGAGGCCGGCCCTGTACAATGATTCCTGAATGGTTTGGACCGCTTCTTTATAAGCATGGTGCCGCCCCGGGAGTTTCGAAGTGATGCGCAGCTGTTCACGCGGAACAGAAGAGCGCCGGACCGCCTCGCCGACCGCCCCTTCATTTTCATAATTAAACGCTGAATCAATCAGGCGGTAACCCGCGTCAATCGCGCTTACGATCGCCTGGACGCCTGCCGCCCCGTTCAGTTTGTACGTGCCGAATCCGACAGCCGGAACGGTCATCCCGTCGTTCAATTTGATTTCAGGAATGGAAATAGACAATTTCTATCGCTCCTTTCGTATTTTGTAATCAGTATACCAATGGCTGGAAAATGCGTCCATTTTGATGATTGATCTTGCTGCCTTGGGGCAGAGAAAAACCAGCGTAAAATTTAAACCAGCGGGTTCAGGCGAAAAGATCCAAAACAACAGGCACAGCCCCCCGCGAAACGGCGGGCATGAACCTCCCATGGTGGCTTCGCATTCGCTGGAAAAAAAGCAGCCGGCATGAAAAGTACAGCAAAACCAAAGGGGATCTCTGGAAAAATCAATCAATCGCCGGAAAGCCGCAAGAAATTGGCAATGGGAGGCGCTCCGGGAGAAACCGGTATCATTCCGGAAAATCAAATAACAAAGCAGCTGCCCAGAGGACAGCTGCCCATCTTTATTCCGGCCTTACGGAAGTTTGTGCTAAAAATTCTTCGTCATCCGGATTCCTTCCGTACCGTTTCCCGGTGTTCAATGAAGCAATTTTTTCCATATCTTCCGGCGTTAACGAGAAATCGAAAATCTCGCTGTTTTCTTTAATCCGGCTCGGGGTCACCGATTTTGGAATGACGACAATACCGCGTTCCACGTGCCAGCGCAACACAATTTGCGCCGGGGTTTTCCCGTATTTTTTCCCAAGCTCAACCAAAACAGGCTGCTCAAGCAGGTTGTTCTTGCCCTGGCCGAGCGGGCCCCATGCTTCATGTAAAATATTGTGTTGCTTTAGAAATTCATGCAGTTCATTTTGCGGAAACTCCGGATGTGTCTCAATTTGGTTGATCACCGGTACCACTTCGCTATGGGCCAGCAAATCTTCCAAATGGTGGATTTGGAAATTCGATACGCCGATCGCTTTAATTTTGCCTTCATGGTAAAGTTCTTCCATTGCTTTCCATGTTTCAATATATTTCGGTGACGGCCAGTGGATCAAATAAAGATCCAAATAATCGGTGCCAAGACGGTCAAGGCTCGCCTGGAAAGCGGCTTTTGTTTCCTCATAGCCATGGTCGTAGTTCCACACTTTCGACGTAATGAAGATTTCTTTCCGGTCTACGCCGCTTTCCCGGATTGCTTCGCCGACATATGTTTCATTCCCGTAAATCATCGCGGTATCAATATGGCGGTAGCCGGTTTCCAGCGCGGCTTTCACAGCGTTTTTCAACTCATTTTCTTCTTTTACAAGAAAAACACCGAGACCGAGTTGCGGGATTTCAACGCCGTTATTGAATTTTAAATTTGGAATCGTTTGAGCCATCCTTCATTCCCTCTTTCATTTAGATATGTAAGTGTACGATGATTTTAACACAATCAAGCAGCTTTGTGCCACGCACAAGACTGTGAGCGCAAATTTTGACGGTTGGTACATCGGTTTGTTATATTTGGAACGAACTTTTCCGCCAATTTACATAGCGGTTCAGGTGCAAAAATAACAGCCGTAAGGAGTGGTTTTGCAATGAATGATTTATTTACCCCGTACAAGCTGAAATCGCTTGAAGTGAAAAACCGTATTGTCATGCCTCCCATGTGCCAATATTCCGTTGAGAAAAAAGACGGCGTTGCCACTGACTGGCATTATGTCCATTACGTCAGCCGTGCCATCGGGGGCACCGGCCTGATCATTATGGAGATGACCGATGTGGAGCCGGACGGCAGAATTACCGACAACGATCTCGGCTTATGGTCTGATGAGCAGATCGCGCCGCTTGCCAAAATTGTGGAAGCGTGCCACCAGTACGGCGCCAAAGTCGGGATTCAAATCGGACATGCCGGCAGAAAAGCACAGGATGCAAAACAACCAGTTGCCCCTTCCCCCATCCCTTTTGATGACCATGCAAAAACACCGAGGGCATTAACGAAGGAAGAAATCAAAGAAATCGTCCGCAAATTTGGCGAATCTGTCCGCCGCGCTGTCCAGGCCGGTTTTGACACGATCGAACTGCACGGCGCACACGGTTATCTGATCCATGAATTCCAGTCGCGCTATACAAACAAACGGTCAGATGAATACGGACAGGATTTGGCATTATTTGGAAAAGAAGTCATTGCCGCTGCCAAAAGCGAAATGCCTGCCGACATGCCACTTATTATGCGCATTTCAGCCCGTGAATATGTCGATGGCGGGTATGGCATTGAAGAAAGTATTGCGCTTTCGAAGGCGTATAAAGAAGCCGGTGTTGACCTGTTTCATATTAGTTCCGGAGGCGAGGGCCATATCGGTGCGGCCGGCCGCCCGGGGACGCACGCCGCTTATCAGGTGCCGCTTGCACGCCAGATCAAAGAGGCTTTAAACGTTCCGGTCATTGCAGTCGGCCGGCTGGAAGACCCGGTTCTTGCCAATGCGGTAATCGGAAACGAAGAAGCAGATCTTGTTGCGGTCGGCAGAGGCATGCTCCGCAACCCTTATTGGGCGCTCAATGCAGGGATCGCGCTCGGCAAAGACGCAGGTGTGCCGATCCAATATACAAGGGGGTTTCCAAAAAGGTAAGGAAGGCTGTTTGCAGCGGCCATCCGTGAAAGTATCCGAATCGACCACTCGAAGCCGGTATCGCGCCCTGTAAAGACGCAGGTGTGCCGCTCCAAGACACAAGAGGGTTCTCAAAAAGGTAAGGAAGGCCGTTTGCAGCGGCCGTCCGCGCATCCCGGACCGGGCAACTTGGCCTGCAATGAAGCGAATCCAAAAACAGGAAAACAGCGCACTGAACGGGGCGCTGTTTTCTTCTTTTACAGCATACAAAAAACGGGGCCGGAAAACCGGACCCGCAAAATAAAAAAAGGGGGAATACTTATGATAGTGCGGCTTCCCGAAAGTCGCCCTCACTAAAGAAAGCATTGTAGTATTAGGATAGCCGTTGTGAAGTGAATTTAAACCTCTTATACAATTATTTTTTTCCGAGCGCTTCCAAAAATACGGAAGCGGCTACATCAAGAACAGTGGAGAGTTTTAATATCGTCTGTGTGGTCGGAATTTGCTCCCCGGTTTCGTACTGCTCGAGTGTATGCTTGCCAATCCGGGCTTTCACGGCCAGTTCTTCAATGCTCATCCCGCTTAATTCACGGTAAAATTTCAACTTCTCGCCAAAGCTATTCATGAGACGCCCTCCCTTAACGATTATTTTGAATAAAAATACTTCCTTTCCATTTCATTTCTTTATTTTATTGTAGCATATAGGCGGGTGGCAGGCTGAAGCAATTTTTTGAACTTTTTTAAACACGGGCACGATAAAAATGTTAAATAATGTCTGGGTGCCAGCCGGGGCCAGGCCTGAAAAATATTTTGGGAATGACAGGCACCCGTGACTATGATATAATATTTTATTGCGTATAACAGGAAAAAACAATACTAGGAGTGTTTTCATGTCAAATTATGAAGCAGGAAATGTATATACCGGAAAAGTGACCGGAATTAAGCCGTTTGGCGCGTTTGTAGCGCTTGATGAAGAGACACAAGGCCTTGTCCATATTTCCGAAATTAAACACGGATATGTCAAAGATATTCACGATCATGTCCACATCGGGAATGAAGTCAAAGTAAAAGTGTTGTCGGTAGACGAAGAAAACGGCAAAATCAGCCTTTCCATTAAAGCCACGGAAGAAGCACCGCACCAGGACACAAGGAAACCGCGCCGGCGTCAGGGTGCCGTGAAGGCCGCTGAAGAGTCCGGGGAAGGGTTCAACACGCTGCGCGATAAGTTAAAAGAGTGGATTGAAAAATCAAAACGTGAAGATTTAATTAAAAAATAATCGGGCGATTCCGGGCATATAGATTGTCCGGATTTTTTTATCCGAAAAAAGCCGGGCATACCGCAGTCTGCGCGGACCATTCAGTTTACGGATCATAGTGCCGTGCCGCCAAGATCAGGCCGAAAATCCCGCTACTGTCACACAGCATGAAGCGGGAAGAATGGCCAATAACGGAAAACTTGTCAGCGCCGCCGCATGAAAAGCGTGATGCAGATCGCTTGTACGCACAGGTCACCGTTAGACCAATTGGCTGATTTTCGTCCCTTTCGTCAAGCGGGTCCCTATTAGGTATAAACATCGATATATTTTTTCATGTTAGTTTCCATCGCCATCATTTCTTTGGAGAGGAATAAAGTCATCTGGAATGTCCCAGTCAGGTTCGTTTTGTTCCTCCCAATTCTGTATACCAATGTTGAAAACGAAGCCAGAAAAATCACCGTTATCTCCATGTTTATGCAATTTAGCATAAACATCAGTAGCTGCTTTTTCCTCCCCTTTCACATCGAGGGCCATATCATAAATCTCAAACTTTTTCCTTTAAAGGAATATTGTGAAAGAAATTCCACAGATTCCGTGTATTGGGCATAATCTTTAACGTTTTCAAAATCCGTTCTTTTTTTAAGCATAGAACCCACCTCCACCTATTATTTATATTTAAATCAATTTTGAAACCCATGATGATCCTGCACTGTTCTTCTTTTTAGTTGAACGAAACATGACTACATGTGTTGCAAGAAGCAATGTCGGTTGATTTTGACGCGAAAAATTTAAGTTCATTTTATATCGTATGCTGAATGCGCTTTACCAGTTGCATCTGTCTGAAACCATGTGCCATGCAGAATCGTTTGCCTAACGCGGGAAAACTCACCCGTGTATTATTCGATATATAGCGGGATATAAAGGGTCAATTCGGGTTCATCGATTAAAGGTTCGTATGATGTCGGATAATCTTCACGATGCTCAAGCTGCCCCTGAAAGACGGTGTAGCCGTTTTTCCTGATCCATTTATACAACTCGGCATACGCTTTTTGCACGTCTTCGCCTTTATATTTCGCAGCCGCAAATGTATAGGAAGGAACAGTCAGAGCTGTCATGCCTTCCGGAACCGCTTCTATGTAGGCCACTTCACGGACAAGATAAAAGGAAAACAAACCTTCATCATCCTGCGAGTGGTAGGAAAGCCCGATCACAACACTGGGATCCGTGCAATGACGGATTTTCCCCATTTTTTGCTTAAATTGATGGAAAAATCTTTTGATCTCCCCGTTTGCTGCCTGTTCGAAGGTACCGGTCCATTTGCTCCCGACTGCGTTAAATGCATGTTTCTGAACAATTTGAATTTCCAAGCTGCACACTTCCCCGCTCATCTTTATAGCTTCATTTTAAATGAAAAAAGAAGCGGGCGTAAAGGAAAATAAGATAAAAAAACACAAAAAAAGGCAGGCATGCTGCACTGCCTTTGTTACAATGAAAACACGGTTTCCCAAGGCTGTATCTCTTATCTCGTCGGTTTTGCCTGGGTGGACCGCTCCACTTCGGCATCCGGTTTGAAAAGCAGGCCGAGGTTAATCAGGCCGCAAATGCCGACAATGCCATAAATGACCCGGGAGATCGCGGAATTGTCGCCAAAAATGGCCGCTACCAGATCAAAGTTGAAAAAACCGATAAGGCCCCAATTGATCGCGCCAATAATCGTGAAAATTAACGCAATTCTTTGTACAATGCTCATTTCTCTACCTCCTTGTTCAATGTACAGGAATAGCATGGCAAGAATCTGCAAACATTATGCATGCAGGAAATGTGAGAAATTCGTTACATTCCTTGCGAAAAGGGTAAAGATTCGGTAAAGTGGAGATGGTAAATCGATAACAGGAGGATCTGGACAATGACGCATATTCAGTTTGATTATTCAAAAGCGCTCGCGTTTTTTAACGAACATGAAATTACATACTTAAGCGAACCGATTCGATTGGCCCACAAACTTTTACATGAAAAAACCGGTGTCGGCAATGATTTTACCGGCTGGCTGACATTGCCGAAAGACTATGACAAAGAGGAATTCGCCCGTATCCAAAAAGCAGCAGCAAAAATCCAAAATGATTCCGACGTGCTACTTGTGATCGGGATCGGCGGTTCTTATCTCGGTGCCCGTGCTGCCATTGAAATGCTCAACCACAGCTTTATGAACGTGCTGCCGAAGGAAAAACGCAAAAACCCGCAAATTTTCTTCGTCGGCAACAGCATCAGCTCCACCTATATGAAAGATTTAATGGACGTTCTGGAAGGAAAAGATTTCTCCATCAATGTCATTTCCAAATCCGGAACAACGACAGAACCGGCGATTGCTTTCCGTATTTTCAACAAACTGCTCATTGAAAAATACGGCGAAAAAGAAGCAAAAGGCCGCGTCTATGCGACAACAGACCGCGCAAAAGGGGCATTGAAAACGCTGGCTGATGCGGAAGGCTACGAAACATTCGTGATTCCGGATGATGTCGGCGGCCGTTACTCTGTGTTAACGCCTGTCGGTCTGCTTCCGATCGCAGTAAGCGGCGTTGATATCCAAGCGATGATGGACGGAGCAGCAAAAGCCGTTGATGATTTCTCAAACCCTGAAGTAGCGGAAAACATTGCCTATCAATATGCGGCTGTCCGCAATATTCTGTACCGCAAAGGCAAAACGATCGAAATGTTGATTAACTACGAACCGGGACTGCAATATTTCTCTGAATGGTGGAAACAATTATTCGGTGAAAGTGAAGGGAAAGACCAAAAAGGCATCTATCCTTCTTCCGCAAACTTCTCGACCGACTTGCATTCCCTTGGCCAGTATGTACAGGAAGGCCGTCGCGATTTGTTTGAAACGGTCGTAAAAGTCGAGCAGGCGCGCGAAGAACTGACAATTGAAAAAGAAGAAAACGATTTGGACGGTTTGAACTACCTGGCCGGCCGCACCGTTGACTTTGTGAATAACAAAGCATTTGAAGGCACATTGCTTGCCCATACAGACGGCGGCGTACCGAACCTGGTCGTCTCGATTCCGAAAACCGATGCCTACACATTTGGCTACCTCGTTTACTTCTTTGAAAAAGCCTGCGCGGTAAGCGGCTATTTAAATGGCGTCAATCCGTTTGACCAGCCTGGTGTTGAAGCATACAAGAAAAACATGTTCGCACTCCTCGGCAAACCGGGCTATGAAGATTTAAAAGCAGCACTCGAAAAACGTTTGAAATAATGCAGAAAAAAGCAGGGCAATGGGCAGCCCTGCTTTTTTTCATTTGAGGAAAGCGCCAAGGATCGACTGTAAGCCAAAACTTTCGGCTGATCAAAAGGGGATTCTGCATTTGCATTGTTACTTGTCTTTTTCCAAAACGACAAACAAATGCTCTTCATCCGTAATGGTATAATCCAAGGGCGGATTGATCATGGTGTCATCCCCCGATTGGATGCCGATTAAAATTTTCCGCTCTTTTTGCAGCTGCCGGCTCAAATCTTTTACCGTCAAGTTTCGCCACTTCGGCTTCACCGGAATAAAGTCAAGGTGATTTTTTTCCTGCTGGTTCAATAACGACAAAAGCGTATCGGACATTCCGTTTGAAATCAGGCTGTTCAGCATGACAAAGCTTGCCTGTGTATTTGCCTGGATCACTTCATCCGCGCCCGCCCGCTTGGCATTTACAACCTGGTCGGCTGTCTGGATCTCCACAATACAATATGCATCCGGATTCAAGCCTTTGACGGCAAGCAGTGTCAGGACTGCGCCCATGTCTGCTTCCGTCTCCGTTTTATGCTGGTCGGACGTGATCAGCACCGCCTTCGCTGCCTTGACATTTGCTTTTTTCAGCGTCTCGTCCTGATACGGCTTTCCTTTTATAAAATAAACATTGTCATAAGGGTAAGGGTTGGATTCAAGTGTTTCATCCACCAATACAACGGGCTGCCGCTCTTTTAATTCCATGAGCTGCCCGATCACTTTTCTGGCGCGTTCGTTCCAGCCGATAATGACCATTTGTTTCCCTCCCGTAAACGCCGCTTTTCCTTCCAAAAAAGCGTTTTGCCGTGTAGCCGTTGCACCGGCCAGCGCCACGAAATAGGCAGACAGTATGCCGGCACCCGATAAAATGAGGATGATGCCGATCAGCCGGCCCGCCAAAGTGACCGGGTACAAATCCCCGTAACCGACCGTTGCCGTCGTGATAACAGCCCACCAAATACCGTCAAAAACCGTCGGGAAAGTTTTCGGCTCGACAAAATGGATAGCCAGCCCGAATGCAAAGATCACAGCAAGGGCCAAGTTCAATATCCGGACAATGATCGGCCAGCGTAAAAAACGGTAATAAAATAAATGAAACATACCGTCCACTTCCTTTTTTGGTATCTCCAATAGTATTCCCCGGCCTCAATGCGGAAAAACAAGGCGGCAAACGGGAAAATATTTTTTTAAAAAAATAGTTGCACGATCGTTTTTCGCATTGTATAATAACATTGTCGCTGATGAAAAACGGTGATCATGACAAAACGGGGCATTAGCTCAGTTGGGAGAGCGCTACATTCGCATTGTAGAGGTCGGCGGTTCGAATCCGCTATGCTCCATTCCCAACTTTATATCACGGGGCATTAGCTCAGCCGGGAGAGCGCTTGCATGGCATGCAAGAGGTCAGCGGTTCGAACCCGCTATGCTCCATACTGGAAAACGTCCAGCCTGTTACGGGTTGGACGTTTTTGCGTATATGCCTTTCTGATGAAAAATAAAATCAATTCCTGCGAAAAACTGTCCCGTTGGTGTACGCCATCAGACAAAAGCGGCAACAATTCGGAGAGAATTGTCCCCAGGCGAGCTCAATTAGACAAAAGCAGCAAGAACGTGGTTGGAAATGTCTAATTAGGCGTTCCAATTGGACAAAAGCGGCAAACACCCAGGGAGAACAGTCCCGTTGGTGATCCCAATTAGACAAAAACAGTAAACCTCCGAGTAGAATTGTCCAGATAGAGTCTCCAATTGGACAAAAGCGACGAACCTCCGTGGAGAACTGTCCCGATAGAGCATCCAATTAGATAAAAGCAGCTAACCCCGTGGAGAATTTATCCTTCATAAGCCTGATGAAAGACAAAACACAGGTCCATAGACGGCGAACTGTCCTTCATAAGGCCGATGAAAGACAAAACACCGGGCCATGAACGGTGAACTGTCCTTCATAAGACTGATGAAAGACAAAACACCTGCCAGGAGACGACGAACTGTCCTTCATAAGGCCGATGAAAGACAAAACACCTGCCGGGAAACGACGAACTGTCCTTCATAGGGCTTATGAAAGACAAAACACCGGCCAAAGAACAGCAAACTGTCCTTCATAGGGCTTATGAAAGACAAAACACCGGCCAAAGAACAGTGAACTGTCTTTCATAGAGCCGATGAAAAACAAAAGACTGGCCGGGAAACGACGAATCGTCCTTCATAGAGCCGATGAAAAACAAAAGACTGGCCGGGAAACGACGAATCGTCCTTCATAGAGCCGATGAAAAACAAAAGACTGGCCGGGAAACGACGAATTGTCCTTCATAGAGCCGATGAAAAACAAAAGACTGGCCGGGAAACAGTGAACTGCCCTTCATAGAGCCGATGAAAGACAAAATACAGGTCCATGAACACGCAAACGGTCTTTCATTCGTTTGATGAAAGACAAAATATAAGCCCGGGAACAAAGAATTGTCCCACTAGAGCCCTCCAATCAGACAAAAGCCGCGAGCCCACGTCCCGAAGTTGCTGTATCCTCGGCTGCCAAATCCTTTTTATCATGTTCCCGCTTTGCCTCACATATATTTTTACCAAATCCCTGAAGGAAGGAGGTGCGGCCTTGCTTGTCCTTAATGGATGTGATGTCCTCAAAGCAGCCTCCATGCAGGAAATGATGGCGGCTGTAGAAAAAGCATACCGCATCTATGAAGAAAACGGTTATCAAATGCCGCTGCGCACGCATTTTACCATCCGGGACAACTCCGTCCTTTTCATGCCGTGCAGCACAAATGAGGCAGCCGGCGCAAAAATCGTCTCCGTTTTCCCGGACAACAAGGACCGGCCGGTGACCCAGGGTGCTGTGCTGCTCGTCGACAGCAGGAATGGATCCATGAAAACGCTCATGGACGGAACGGTTTTAACCGGGCTCCGGACCGGGGCAATCGGCGGGGCGGCGGCAAAATATCTTGCGCCAAGCGATGCCAAAACAGCCGGGCTTATCGGAACGGGTTACCAAGGGCTGTATCAGCTTGCCGGTGTTTGCACCGCACGCAACATCGAAAACATTTTTTTATTCAACCGGACACCTTCTAACATTCCTCCGTTTATTCGCCGGTTCAAAACGCTCATTCCAAATATCCCGGTTCATATTGCCAAATCCGCCCGTGAACTTGCCGAAAAGGCCGATATCCTCATTACGGCAACATCATCTGCCACACCTGTACTGCCGGAAGAAGACCTTTACGACGGAAAGCTTGTCATTGGCATTGGCTCATACCAGCCGCATATGCGCGAATTTCCTGATGCGCTTCTGAAAAACTTGAAATCGATATATATCGACTCGCACGATGCCGCAAAGGAAAGCGGGGATGTAGACAGCCGGCTTAAAACCATTCCGTTTTCCAAAATTGTCACGCAAAAAGTAAAACCGGATCCAAACACGCTACAGGTTTTTAAATCAACAGGCATGGCCCTGTTTGACCTGGTGGCTGCAGAAACGGTTTATAAAAAAGCCATTCAGCTTGGAATCGGGCAAATGCTCGATTTTTAAAGGGGGAACAACACATGGAAAAATATTTGAATTACATTGATGGCGAGTGGTGCGAACCGTCAACGGGAAAATTTGCCCCGGTTGTAAATCCTGCAAACGGGAAAACATTGGGCGAAGTGGCGCAATCCGCCGAACCGGACCTTGACCGTGCCGTCCAGGCTGCCAAAAGCGCGCAAAGCGTGTGGCGGCTCGTCCCGGCACCTGAGCGCGCAAACTATTTATACAAAGTCGGGGAACTGTTAAAACAAAGAAAAGAACAGATCGCGCGCACGCTTACAAGCGAAATGGGCAAGGTGATCGATGAAGCGCGCGGGGAAGTACAGGAAGCGATTGACATGGCCTTTTATATGGCAGGGGAAGGGAGACGCCAATTTGGTGATACCGTACCCTCTGAGCTGCAAAATAAATTTGCGATGAGCATCCGTGTGCCGGTCGGCATTGCCGGGCTGATCACGCCGTGGAATTTTCCGATCGCCATTGCTTCCTGGAAGTCACTGCCGGCGCTTGTAACCGGGAATGCGGTGATTTGGAAGCCAGCCACGGAAACGCCGGCAACAGCGTGCGCATTTGTGAAAATTTATGAAGAAGCGGGGCTCCCAAAAGGGCTTGTCAATCTTGTCCATGGCTCCGGTTCCGTGATTGGTGAAGCGATGGTGGAACATCCGGGCATCGGTCTCATCTCTTTTACCGGATCAAATGAAGTCGGGCGTAAAATTAACGAACGGGCGGGCGGCCTTCTGAAACGGACTTCGCTTGAAATGGGCGGGAAGAACGCCGTGATTGTCATGGATGATGCGGATCTCGATCTTGCAGTGGACGGCATTCTTTGGGGCGCATTCGGCACGAGCGGGCAAAGATGCACGGCCACAAGCCGGGTCATCGTCCATAAAAAGATCAAAGATGCACTGGAGGAAAAACTGATTCGGCGAACGGCGGAATTGAAAATTGGCGACGGCCTTGATGAAACGGTGGCAGTCGGCCCGGTTATCAATACAGAAGCGCTCAACCGCATCCACCAGTATGTCGAAACAGGTAAAAAAGAGGGGGCAAGGCTGCTTACGGGCGGGCGCATTTTGCCGGGAAAAGGATACTACTATGCGCCGACTGTTTTTACGGATGTCAGCCCAGAAATGGTCATTGCGCAGGAAGAAATTTTCGGCCCGGTTGTTTCGATCATTCCAGTGGCAAGCCTTGAAGAAGCGATTGTCGTTAACAACAGCGTCACTTTTGGGCTGTCGAGCGGTATTTTTACAAAAGATGTGAATAAAGCTTTTCAGGCGATGCGTGATCTGGATACCGGGATTGTCTACATCAATGCCGGGACGACAGGGGCTGAAATCCATCTGCCGTTCGGCGGGACAAAAGGAACGGGCAACGGGCACCGTGACTCAGGGCCGGCAGCACTTGATGTATACACGGAATGGAAGGCCGTGTATGTCGATTTCAGCGGGAAACTGCAGCGCGCCCAGATCGACAACAATTAGGCTCCTCTGCCGCACGGGCAGCAGGGTGAAAACGGATCAGCACATCATTACATGTTTGGCAGGTAAAAAGTGCCATGCTTTATCTTCGCGCCAATAGGAACAGGGGCAAAATGATCAGCATGAATGTTTAAGATTTTCCAAACCACAAGTTGAAAGTGGAATCAGGCGTACGCGATATCAAAATCGACAACAATTAGCGCCCATGCATGCAGCGCCATCAGTGGATTGGCAAAGACAAAAAAGAGAGGTCGACAACAATTAGACGCCCATGCCGCACTGAACGCGGCACTAGCAAAAGAATGAAAATCAGCCGGCACATATTTTTAGGATAGAGGCCCATGCTTATGGGCCAACGGGAGAATAAAAATCAGCGATGCATATTTTCAGGGTAGACGCCCATGCCGCACTGAACGCGGCTCTAGCAAAAGAATGAAAGTTAGCCGGCACATATTTTCAGGATAGAGGCCCGTGCATACGGCGCCAGCGGAAGAATGAGGCGACTATTTTTAGAATAGAGGCGGGATGGGATGAAAAACAAAGCGGATGTGATCATTGTTGGCGGCGGGATTATCGGTTCGAGTGTGGCGTACCATTTGCTCGCGGATGGATTTGCCGGCAGAATCATTGTATTTGAAAAGGATCCTTCGTATGCATATGCCTCAACCCCGCGGAGCGCAGGCGGCATCCGGCAGCTTTTTACAACGGCGGTCAATATTCAAATGAGCCGGTACAGCCTTAAAGCCTATCAAAATTTTGCCCGTGATATGGCAATCGACAGCGAAACGTTTGAAATTGATTTGAAACAGCGCGGATACTTATTTCTGGCGTCAGAAAAAATGATGCCGCATTTTAAAAAGCATTTGAAACTCCAGCACCAAAACGGCGTCTCATCTGAATGGCTCGGAAAAAAAGAACTGCTAGGGCTCATTCCCGAACTCAGCACGCGTGATCTTGCAGGCGGGCTGTATTGCGCGGAAAGCGGGTATTTGGACCCGTACACGGCGATGCAAGGGTTTATAAAAAATGCGAAACATCTCGGCGCGGAGTATATGTATGAAGAAGTGGACCGCTTTTTAGCGGAAGAGGGCCGGATAAAAGGCGTGCAGCTCAAGGATGGCCGGGCGTTTTTTGCGCCTGTTGTCGTGAACTGTGCGGGCGCCTGGGCTTCCGGACTGAGCAGCAAAGCCGGATTGCTACTTCCGGTTATACCGGTACCGCGGCGGATTTTTATGTTTGATGTGGAAAAACCGCTCGCAAAACCGTTGCCGCTGACGATGGATCTGACCGGTGTCTATTTTAGGCACGAGGGGCGCAAAATCATTGCCGGATACGGGGAAGAGGAAAAGCCGGCGATCGACTTCAGCTGGAAGCGGTCCGAATTTGAGGAGCAGATTTGGCCTATTCTCGCTGGCCGCATCCCGAATTTTGAAAAGGTAAAAGTCGAACGCGGCTGGGCCGGCCTTTATGACTACAATACGGCCGACCATAATGCCATCATCGGCGAGCATCCGGAAATGAAAGGGTATTTTGTCGCATTCGGGTTCAGCGGGCACGGCATGCAGCAGGCACCGGCCGTCGGAAAGGGGCTGTCGGACCTGATCCGGACCGGAAAGTATGAAACCATTGATCTTACACCGCTCCGGGTCGAACGGTTTGCAGAAAACGACCTTGTTACAGAAGATGCCATTTATTAAAAGGGCATCTTCTGTTTTTGCCTCATTTTCCAAACTACATGGTATAGTTATAATAACGGAAAGGGAGGGAATACAATGGAGAAACATTACGATGTTATTGTCGTTGGTGCCGGTTCAATGGGAATGGCAGCCGGTTATTTTCTGGCAAGGCAAGGTGTAAAAACGCTTTTGCTGGATGCTTTTGACCCGCCGCATACATCCGGCAGCCACCACGGCGAAACGAGAATCATCCGCCATGCCTACGGGGAAGGACGGGATTACGTGCCGCTCGTGTTGCGGGCGCAAACGCTTTGGGATGAACTGGAAAAGGCATCCGGAGAAAAGATTTTTGCCAAGACCGGCGTCCTCAGTTTCAGCCCGGAGGATCATGCGGCCTTTTTAAACGAAGCAATCGAAAGCGCAAATACATACAACCTCCCGATTAAAATGATGACCGGTGCGGAAGTGGAAAAACGCTGGCCTGGCATTTCACTTCCCGCTGGCTTCCAGGCCATTTATGAACCGGATGCCGGCGTCCTGTTTCCCGAAAATTGTATCCGCGCCTACCGTAAACTGGCGGAAGCAAAAGGTGCGCGCTTGCTTGCCAATACCCGGGTTACAGATTTGAAAACCGACGGACAAACTGTCACCGTTGTAACAGAAACCGGCACATTCACCGCTGAAAAATGCATTGTCAGCGGCGGTGCGTGGAACGGGAAATTGCTTGAAAACTTAGGGCTCAATTTGCCGCTTCAGCCGGTCCGGAAAACGGTCGGCTGGTTTGAAGCGGACGAAGCGCTGTTCAATGCAGATGTGTTTCCGGCTTTTACAATGGACGGATACGAAGGAACATACTACGGTTTTCCAAGTTTTAATGGAAGCGGCGTGAAAGTCGGGCGCCATGACGGCGGGCAGGCGGCAGACCCTGATACAATGAACCGGGAATTTGGCGCATACCGTGAAGACGAAGGAGATATCCGGGCCTTTTTGAAAACATACATGCGGGGGGCAGCCGGCCGCTTAAAAAAGGGAAAAGTATGCTTGTACACCAATACGCCGGATGAACATTTCATCATCGATACCCATCCTGTATATCCCAATGTGGCCATAGCCGCAGGATTTTCAGGACACGGCTTTAAATTTGCAAGCAGTGTCGGAGAGATGCTCAGCCAAATGGTGTTAAAAGAAAATGCCGAAAGCCCATTGCCGCTTTTTTCAATTAACCGGGCGGCTCTTGCATGATCATCATCGCAGCGTACACAGCCGGACAGAAAAAAATAGTTTTTTTCATGAAGGAGGAAAAATGTTTTTATCGTATCCGATTTTATCCGCTTTACTTGGAATGCTTGTAGCACAAATCATAAAAGTGCCCATTCATTTCATCACATCAGGGAAATTTGACTGGAGAATGGCGTTCAGTACAGGCGGAATGCCCAGTTCGCATACCTCGATGGTCATTGCCCTTACAACGGCGATCGGGCTGACTTCCGGATTCGGTTCCAATGCCTTTGCCATCAGCATCGTGTTTTCATCCATTGTTATTTACGATGCCATCGGTGTGCGCAGGCAGGCTGGTTTTCATGCAGAAGTGCTGAACCAGCTGCTTGCAGATTTCTCCCGGCTTCTCGATACAATGAAAGACCCGGGGCTGAAAAATGCCGAATCCCGGCAGAAACTGAAAGAACTTTTAGGGCATAAACCGGCGGAAGTATTTTTCGGGATCATAACAGGCATCCTCACCGCCGTGTTGACGTTCCTCTTGTACCCGTTTTAAAAAACCGACTATATAAATGAACAAAATGTGGCCGCTCTGTTCAGTAAGCCCTATGTAAAGTAAGCGTGGAAAACGCAGGCCTTTCTTCGCATAAAGCCTGTCTATGTGAAGTAAGCGTGGAAAAACGCAGGCCTTTCTTTACATAGGGCGCGTCTACGTTAAGGAAGCGCGGAAAAATGAAGGTCTTCCTTAACATATAGGTCGTCTACGTTAAGAAAGTGAAGAAAAACGACGGCCTTTCTTCACATAGAGCCTGTCTAGGTTAAGGAAGCGCGGAAAAATAAAGGTCTTCCTTACATATAGGTCGTCTATAGATTAAGGAAGTGAAGAAAAACGACGGCCTTTCTTCACATAAAGCCTGTCTATGTTAAGGAAGCAAGTAAAAACGAGGCTCTTCCCTAACATATAGGTCGTCTCTGTTAGGGCTTGCTGAACGAATCCGATTCTAAGTTTGTACCCAATTTGTCAGCAAGCAAGTTATGTCTCAAAAAATAGAAGAATCCGTCTTCGAAAAGGCGATTCTGTCTTCTCTATACGTTGAATCAGCTTTCAGGTGCAAGCTATTTCCAATTTCTGCCGAAGCTGTCAACATCCTTATCAAATATAGAAATTTTATGTATTCAGTAAGCCCTATATCGTAGTTTGCGGAGTACGATTACAAGCACTGTGTTCCTCTTGTACCCGTTTTAAAAAACGCAAAAAAAGGCGGCGGACATGGAGAACGTTACCGTCTTTTAAATGATTTTATCCAGCCTTTCACTTTTTCAAAGCAACCGTTATGGAATAGCCGAGCGAACCGGATTCACCCGGCAAACGCTAGGACCCCGTAGGCCCGCCAGCTGGTGTGAAAAATCCATTTATCCCCGCAGCAGCGATTCCGTCCCGTCGATATAGATGTCTGTGCCGCTGATATGGCTGGAATCGTCCGATGCAAGGAACAAAACAAGATCGGCAACTTCTTCCGGTTTTCCCGGCCTTCCGGAAAGCGGCTGGTCGCCTTCAGGAAATTCAATCGGAATTTGCACCTTTTCCAGTTCTTCCGTACGGTTCGTATTTTGCTCAATTTTTGTTTCAATCGCTCCCGGGCAAACGGCATTGACCCGGATTTTATAGCGGGCAAGTTCCAAAGCTGCCATTTTCATAAACGCTACCTGCCCGGCTTTTGAACTGCTGTAAGCGGACATGCCGATGTTCGAAAAAATGCGGTTGCCGTTGATCGAGCTCGTGATGATGATACTGCCGCCCCTATTTTTCATATGCGGGATGGCATATTTTGTGAGGAGAAAAGTCCCTTTTAAATTGGTCGACAACGTTTTTTCCCAGTCATCCGGGGTCAAGTCTTCAATCGGTGCCACGGTCCCGTTAATGCCGGCATTCGAGAATACGATATCAAGCCGGTCCCATTCCCTGACTGTCTTGTCAACAGCCGTTTTCACCTGTTCCGGATCAGTGACATCGACTTCCAAAGCCATCGCTTCCCCGCCATTTTGTTCAATCCGTCTTTTGACCTCATCCGCCCGTTTCTGTTCAATATCCATTACGCAAACTTTTGCGCCTTCTGCAGCAAGTTTCAAGGCGGACGCTTCCCCGATGCCGGAACCGCCGCCGGTTATAATCGCTACTTTATCTTTCAATCTCATCTTCACTTACTCCTCTCCGATGGAATACGACAGTAGTTTACCCGTTCTTCAACTGTTTGTAACAGACAGGCTCGAAAAGAGAAGCCGGGCTTTGCCGGAAAAGCATGACGAAGGGGTCAAAATGGAAGAAGGGGAACATTCGATTGGGTGTTTTCCTAGGCCAAATGGTATGCGCTGCTGTTTAGGGTAAGGCATTGGCGTTCGGAAAAACGGCCGTTTCCATGCACCGGAACAATGCCGGTTCTTTGTTTTTCTCCTCTTTTCCATGTAAGATAAAAATAGAATATTTTTCTAGACAGATTGGTTTAAAAGGGGGTTGGATGATATGATCGGAAATGTCGCCGTTGTCATTCCGGCACTGAATCCGGAAGCGCAGCTCGTCCATTATGCCGATCGCCTGCTCGCAAAAGGAGCGGCGCGGATTATTGTCGTGGACGATGGAAGCAGTCCGGCATGTGCGCCGATTTTTCAGATGCTGTCGCAAAAAGAGAGATGCACCGTGCTCCATCATCCGGCGAACCGCGGGAAGGGGCGTGCGCTGAAAACAGCTTTTGCCCATATTTTGGCGCATCACGGCAGCCTTTCCGGTGTGGTCACAGCAGATTGTGACGGCCAGCACAGTCCGGAAGATGTTGAAAAAATGGCAGCAAGCCTCCGGCAAAATCCGCATAGCATCATTCTTGGCGCACGCGATTTCAGCCTGGAGCATGTGCCGCCCAAAAGCCGGTTCGGCAATCGTTTGACAAGCTTTCTCTTTAAAGCCCTGTACGGCGCAGAGATCGGCGATACGCAGACAGGCTTGCGCGGCATCCCGAAGCAGGAGCTCGGCTGGCTGCTGGCGCTGAAAGGCGAACGGTTTGAGTATGAAATGAACATGCTCATTTATGCGAGAAAAATGAACGTAAAAATCCGGGAAGTGCCGATCCGCACCATTTATTTTAACCGCAACGAAGGTACCCATTACCGGCCGGTTAAAGATTCGTTGAAAATCTTCCGTAAAATCATATCCGGGCTTTTTTATTATGCTTTTCCCGCACTGATCTTTTTAATCGCAGATATACTCAGTTTCTCGCTTTTATACCGGTATGTCCTGGCAGGGATTCCGCATGTATGGAAAGTGCTCGCGGCCACTGCTGCCTCACAGGTGGTTGCCTTTGCCGTCTTTCTTATGGTCAAATACAGGCTTTTAAAATGGAAACGATTTTTAGTCCGGTACTTGATGGCATGCCTGTTGTTCATCGTGGTCTCTTTCTTATTCATCGAAGCCGGATCCGGTCTGCTTCAATTTGATCCCGTGCTGGCAAAAACGATTGCAAGCCTTTTTCTTGCCCTTTTCTTCTACCAGCTCCAGCTTCATTGGGGGATTTTTTCCGGCTATCCGGAATATGGGCAACTGGCAGGGGAGAGGCGCCATGGCTAAAGGTTACGGACTATTTTTTAAATCAGTGCGCCAACTTGTACGTTTCGTTTATCCGTCCTACAAAGCGCAAATTTCCGGGGAAATTGCCGGACCGGCTGTTTATGTTTCACATCATCGCAATTTATTCGGCCCGTTTGTTACATTGCTTTGGTATCCGGAATTTATCCGCACCTGGATTTTGCACGTTTTTCTTGACCGAAAATCTTGCAGCAGGCAATACGCCGATTACACGTTCACAAAAAGATTCGGCTTGCCGCGGGCTTTGGCGAACCCGGCCGCCTTTTTTCTGTCATTCGGAATCACGAAGCTGCTGAAATCCGGGAGAGGCATTCCCGTTTTCCGGAGCTCGCGCAAAATCATCCGGACGTTTCAGGAAAGCGTCGAAGCATTAAAGAACGGGGAGAGCATCGCCATTTATCCCGATATTGACTACACAGACAACGCGGCGGGTGTAAAAGGGATGTACGAGGGTTTCCTGTATTTGGAAAAATATTTTTACAAAGCAACCGGCCGCCACGTCCAGTTTGTCCCTTTGTACGCCAGCAAGACGAAACGATTGCTTGTTACAGGCACGCCGGTTTTTTTCCGGGAAGGGGAAGATTTCCGGACGGAGAAGGAAGTGGTATATGAAAAATTGCACAAGGCATTGAACCGGCTCGCAGCGCAGTACGGCGAATAGCAGGCAAAAAAACGGCAGGGGCATGCTCCGCCGTTTTTTACTGCAAAATGAATTCTGTTCCGTCGCTATAGATGCCTTCCGTTTCGGCTTTGGTCCTAAAGCCGGGCCAGCCCCCAATATCAAAAACTTTCAAAAACAACGAATTCAAGCCTTTGCCTAAAGCTTTTGCGGGATGGTTCCGATACCTAATAAGTGAGAATGTACAACGAAGGGGAGACAGCATTGAAAAAGCAAAAGAAATTCATTCCGCTCACCGTCAAATGGGGCGGCCTGATTTGCGCCGCCATTTTGATATCCATTTTGGCGACGGTCGGACTGGAATATGCCACCACAAGCCATCTGTTAAAAACGAAAAACCGCGGCGTCAACCAAATGGTCGCAAATGAAGCGGCATCGCAGGTCGAAGCAGGGCTTGCAAAATACGAAACGTCACTTGACGAGCTGGCCGGCCTTGTCGAAACGGATCTCCAGCGGAAAAACAAGATGCAGGACATTGAAGCTGAAATCAAATCGGTCCAGACACGGAATAAGCAACTCGCTTCCGCTTATTATATGGATTTCCAGACCGGGAAACTCCATATTTCCCCGTATGCAAAACTTAATCTGGATGTGCGCAATACGAATACATACCGCTATTTGCAGAAAAAGCCGCAACTTCAGTGGATGGATATTTATAAAGACAAGGTGACAGGCGCCATTATGACGTCTGTTGTCGCGCCGGTTTTTTCCGGCGGGAGGATGGCCGGCGCCGTCGGATATGACATCAATTTATCCGAAATGGGCAAGATCCGGGCAGACATCGAACACGATTCAAACAACAAACTTGCGATTTTTGATGCGAAGGGCGTGATCGTGACGTCGTTTTTAAAAAACGGCGACGGGAAAAATGCCAGGCCGGCAAACAGCGGAAAAGTAGAAGGGGTAAAAGATATTGAAAGCAGCACCCGACTCGAAAAAGATTTCGCTTTTGCCGAAAAAATTTATAGCCAAAAGACGGCGGCCGCAACTTTTCACTGGAACGGGGCAGGGTATGATGTCTATGCCACAACGATCCCGAAAACCGGCTGGAAAGTAGCCTCGTTTAACCCGCAGTCCGAGTTCAGCGCCCAGATTGGCAAAATAAAGAAGATGGGCCTTCTTTCAATCGGGATCGGGCTTTTAATCGGCATTGTCTTTGCTGTGTTGATTGCCGGCCGGCTCGTGAAGATTATCAAAAACTTGCAGCAAGTCCTGGCCAAAACGGCGGAAGGGGATCTGGTTACAGCGTTTGCGTTCCGCTCCAATGATGAGATCGGGGAACTGGCCAAAAGTTACAACGCCATGCTTCACAATATGCGCAGCCTGATTGCAAAAGTGAGGGACAGTGTCGACGCCGTGAACAAGTCCACTGCCGGCCTTCGTACGGTGACAAAAGAAAATGAAGCGGCTGTGACGGATGTTTCTAAGGCGGTGGAAGATATCGCGGCAGGCGCAGCCAACCAGTCCGATCATATTGAAACCGGATCAAATGCAATGCGCGATTTGGGCGGCGAAATCGAAAAACTCGCCGCACAATCGCAGGTCATTGAAAGCGCGGTGGATCAAGCAGAAACAGAGATCAAATCCGGTACGAAACAGGTCGATAATCTCGAAGCCTCTTATCAAAAACTGGAACAGGCTTTTGAAAGAGTCACATCGATGATGGCCGGGCTGAATGAAAAATCGAAATCAATCGCACAAGTCGCGGATGTGATCACGCAAATCGCAGAACAGACGAATCTATTGTCATTAAATGCCTCGATTGAAGCGGCGCGCGCCGGTGAAAACGGGAAAGGATTTGCCGTAGTGGCCAATGAAGTGCGCAGTCTGGCCGAGCAGTCGAAACAGTCGGCAAAAGATATCCGGGCAACGATTGCGGACGTGCTCCAAGACATGAAAGAACTGGTGGACGTCGTGGGGGAAACAAATGAAATCAGCACCGGGCAGAAAAAAGCGGTCAACTCCGTGAGCACTTCGATTGCCGTTTTGGCCGAAGGATTGGAGAAGATGCTCAGCTCAATTAAACAGGAAGCTGAATCGATCCGCTCGATCGGGGAGCAAAAAGATGCCGTTGTCCAAATGATTGAAGACCTGTCCGCCGTTTCCCAGCAAACTGCCGCCGCTTCAGAAGAAATTTCATCTTCCATGGAAGAACAAGCCGCCTCAGCCGGCGAACTCTCCCGCTACACAGAAAAACTGTTCACCCTCACGGAGGAACTGGAGAGGGAGATTGGGGAGTTTACAATTAAAAAATGATACAGGAGGGGAGTGAAAGCCGTGCTTGCACTCCCTGATTTTTGCCTGCTGCATCCAGATGAATAAAATACATTACGGGAATAACAGACGGTTTTTGTATGTGTAAAATTTTACTCGAAGGGGCAAATGAGTGGAAAAAAATGGGAAGACACTCTATCATCTAAATGTACACCTTGAATGAACATCTAGAGAGAGGTCTTCCCATGGATATTATATCAATAATTGCTGGATTATTAAAGGGTACAAAGAGTCTTATGGAATTTGAAGAACAAATTAAAATTCTGATGCAGAAGGCTTTTACACAATGGGTTGGGGAAATATTTGAAGAGTTAGATAAAATAATTAAACAGGAGAAGTTAGAGGAGGGCTGGGTGTACTGCCGGAGTGATAACAGAAACATTCAGTTTCTATTTGGAAGTGTGACCTTTAAACGCTCATTAATGCATGACAAGAGAGGAAATTCCCATTATCCTCTGGATGAATGGTTAGGGCTGGTACCACACCAACGATACAGCCCGTTAGTGGAATTAAAGGTGGCAGAGTTGGCAAGTGAGAACACCTATCGGGAAGTAGCTGATATTTTAAAAGAGTGGACAGCAGTGAGTCTTAGTCACACAACTGTAGGGAACATGGTAAAACACGTAGGGAAAACTCAGGCGGAAGCCGATAAGGCACTTGTAGAAGAGCTAGAAATAGCTGTTTCCCTGCCTGAGGGGAAGAAGGTAGACTACCTGTTTTCTGAAGCAGATGGTGTATTCGTTCGGGGACTAAAAAAGAAACAGAGTATGGAAGTCCACCACGCCATTCTCTATGAGGGATGGGAAACCAATGGAAAAAGGGTCTCCCTGCGTCAGCCCACAGTCATCATGACGACGGAAGACATTCAGACATTTTGGGATGAAGTCCAAGCCACAGCTGCCAACACCTATTCCCTCGAAAAAGCGCAAGTCATTACAAACAGTGATGGAGGTGCTGGGTACACAGCTGAACGGTTTCAAACAGCATTCTCACAGTCGGAATTTCCGGTGCTCAACCAGCTGGATACCTACCACGTTGCACAAGCCATCATAAGGACATTTGGGGGCGGAAAGAGCGAGATCAAGGAGCAAATTAGAAAATCGATTAGAACGCATGACCTGGACCAATTCACGTTATATTTGGATACGCACGAAAGCACCTTGACGGATAAAAAGGCCCTCAAGAAAATCAAGGAATTCCGTTCGTATATCTTGAAAAACTGGGACCGCATTTTTGACTGGAGGGACAGGGTGAAAAACGTGCCGGAAGGTGCGAGAGGCCTAGGAGCGATGGAATCGAATCAAAGGCATATCTCCTTCAGGATGAAAAAAAGGGGCATGCATTGGAGTGAACTTGGCGCAGAAGCCATGGTGAAAATCAAACAAGGCATACTCAAGGGGACATTGAGAGAAGCCTATCTGAAACACCGTTCAAGAAGCGAGAGAAAGCAACGGAACTTGAAACAATCCATCAGGATGTCTCAACTACTCAAGCAGCCTGTACGCCCGTCAGTGGGCGTAAAGCACGGATCAGTTGCCCTGCATTCAAGCAGTTCATCGGCAATGGGACATTTAAGCAAAATATTAGAGCTTTCGTTTTAAGCCTGGCTCAGTGGGGACTGATCGTTGAGGCGCGCGAAATTTACGAGACTCCTGCGGGAAAAGCGAGCCAGGAGAGACCCCGCAGCGAGGTACGAGCGAGGAGGCTCGCCGGCCGCCCGCGGAAAGCGAGTGAATTTCGCGCGCCTCAACATCCCCGTTATCCATCTTTATACGGAAATATTACATCTTTTCCGAAAATTACACCGAGCAAGTAAAGCACGGTAGCCGAAAGTGTACAAAAAGAGTGTCTTGGAATACCCGATATTTAAACCTTGTCGAGAAAAACTTGACACATACCGGTTTTTTAGTCCTCTTCCTGTGCAAGGGCATTCGTGTTATAATGATACGTACAAATATCGAAAGGAAACTGGATTACGCCACCGTGGCCACCCAGATCACAAATTTTATTTTTTTGCCGGATATGTACGTAACAATCATTGCTGATTTGCTAAGTTCTTCAATACTAGAAAAGGAAACTTACATGAATATGAGCAAAAAATACGAAAAAATTAAGCAGGATATTAGAGAAAAAATTTTAACGGAAGAGTACAAAGTAAGTGAAAAATTGCCAACCGAATCAGAACTAATGGAAATGTACCAGGTAAGCCGGTTTACAGTAAGGCGTGCAATTGATGAGCTGGAGAAAGAAAATTTCGTTTACCGTATTCAGGGCGGGGGGATTTTTGTTGACGATTGGAAAGGCAAACCCCAAACCGTCATGAAAAATAAAACAATCGGTTTGATTACAACTTATATATCCGATTATATTTTTCCAAATATCATCACGGGAATTGATAACTATGTATCAAACTATGGATATTCCATCTTGATTACCAACACACAAAACAATCCGGAGAAAGAGCGGAAAAGTTTGTCCAATTTATTGTCAAATAAAATTTCCGGATTAATCATTGAACCGACAAAAAGCGCATTGAGCAATACCAATAAAAGCATTTACGACAACATCAAATCACTGGGCATTCCAATGCTGTTTATTAATGCGGTTTACGATGACATGAATATCCCGTACTTGGTCATGGATGATCTAAAAACCGGCGAAATGGTCACAGATTATTTAATCTCCCTGGGGCATAAAAAAATTGTCGGGATTTTTAAAGTGGACGATAAGCAAGGTATACATCGAATGAACGGTTACATCAAAGCTTTTCAGAAGCACCCTGAGATTTCGAATATGGGTGAAATCATGATGTACCAGACAGAGGAAAACAAAATCAATCTGTTTAAAAAACTTCATACAATACTGTCGCGCCCTGAGTTTGCTCCGACTGCAATTGTTTGCTACAACGATCAACTGGCCATTCAAGTCATGAATTTTGTCAAAGAAATCGGTCTGAACGTACCAAAAGATCTCTCCGTTATTGGAGTTGATGATTACCAGTTTTCAAAGTTTATCAATCCGGCATTGACGACTGTTCGCCATCCGCAGGAAAAGATGGGGCTTGATGCTGGTAAAATGATCATTGATATGCTTAATAAGCAACCAGTCACCTCAAAAATATATGAACCAGAATTGGTAAAAAGGGATTCAGTAAAGCCGCTTGATCATTCAAATGACAATTGGACGGAAAAAAATAGGGAGGAGAAAGCAATCTGTGATAACGATGAGTAATATCATGGATTCTGCCTTTTTTCGAAAACAACTTATGAATAGGCCAAAAGTTTTTGTAATGATATCTGCCTTTAATAGATCATGATTCCGGTAGTCAGATATTCTGAAGCAGCCGGATCCGGTATAAAGTCAACAGGGCTTGCTAAATGGCAAGCCCTGTTGGTTATGCTTCTATTGTATGCCGTCGCCTTCTGCTATCCAATCGACTTTACAGCCATCGACTCAACCGGCAAGCCCGCCTCATATCTTTTTATAAAGGCTTCATACCCTGAAACGCCTTCAGGTTCCGGGCTTAACGTCATGCTTTCGGGATGGGTGAACACGTTTTGGTCCAAAAAGTCTTCCAGGCTTTGCTTCCCGTTTCCGGATTTTGCATAAACCGCGAGCACGGCCATCCCCCAGGCGCCGCCTTCACCGGCAGTGCTCATCACCGTAATCGGCGTATTTAATGCATTGGCCAATACTTGCTGGCCAATGACCGGTGTTTTAAACAGGCCGCCCTGGGCAATCAGGACATCCGTTTTGATTCCTTCTTCATTTTTCAAAATATCCATCCCGATTTTAAGCGGCGCAAATGCTGCATATAACTGGGCCTGGACAAAATTTGCCAATGTAAAGGCACTGTCCGGTTTCCTGACAAACAGCGGGCGCCCGGCCGGCATTTTTGTAATGTTTTCACCTGACAAATAACTGTAATTGAGCAAGCCGCCTGCATCCGGATCCGCTTTTGCAGCCACCAAAAATAGCGTTTCATATAAACGGTCCGCCGGCAAGTCAACACCGAGTCGTTCAGCAAATTGTTTAAACAGGTTTGCCCATGCATTAATGTCAGACGAGCAGTTGTTGATATGGACCATCGCCACGGGCGCCCCGCTCGGCGTTGTGACAATATCAATATCCCGGTACACTTTTTCAAGCGGCTGATCCAGCACAATCATCGAAAATGCCGAGGTGCCGACGGATATATTTCCGGTCCGTTTGCGCACACTGTTTGTGCACACCATCCCGGTTCCGGCATCCCCCTCAGGCGGAGCCATCAAACTGCCTGCCTGAAGATTTCCGTTTACATCCAATAATGCCGCTCCTTCGGTTGTTAAAGTACCCGCATATTCGCCGGCTTTTAATACTTTTGGCAAGACCTCCCTGATATGCCATGGGTAGGGCGTCACATTTTCAAGCCGGTCAAACGTATCAAGAAAATCTTTCCGATAGGTACCTGTCTCTTCATCCACCGGAAAAACACCGGATGCATCGCCAATCCCTAACACCTTTTCTCCGGCTAATTTCCAGTGTACATAACCGGCCAACGTGGTGATAAAGCGAATATCCTTTACATGGGGCTCCTGGTTTAAAATCGCCTGGTAAAGGTGGGCAATGCTCCATCGTTGCGGAATATTAAATTGAAATCGTCCAGTCAATTCATCCGCCGCTTGTTCGGTGATGTTATTACGCCATGTCCGGAAAGGCATGAGCAGCTCTCCGTTTTCTGCGAAAGCCAAATATCCGTGCATCATAGCGCTTACACCGATGGCACTGATTTTTGTCAAAGTGGTATGGTATTTCCCCTGGACGTCCGCCGCAATTTGGGCATAGCTTCTTTGAATCCCTTCCCACACTTCTTCCAACGAATACGTCCAGATGCCGTTTTCAAATTTGTTTTCCCAAACATAGCCGCCGGATGCGATTGTTTCAAAATCGTCCGTGACAAGTACGGCCTTTATCCGGGTTGACCCCAGTTCGATGCCGAGAGAAACATTTCCCTGCTGAATTGCCTGTGAAGTTTCGATTAAATTCATTTTTTTCACTTCCCAAGTCTTAAAATCATTACCTCTTCCTAGCCCTGGCTCTGCCGGACACCGGTACTGCGGATTATTTTTTTCCGGCCTCCCTAATCGTTGTGGCAAATTGTTAAAGAAGTGCATCTTTTTATTTGTTTACTGCTAAATTCAAATTTTTACAGTTTTAAGGCCAACCATTTTCGCAAAATCTTCAATTTGCTCAGCAGTGACTGCGAACGACAGGACAGTATGATGTCCGCCGCCGTTTTCAATCCATTTTTGGACCCCTTCATAAAAACCTGGTTTCGGTGTCCAAAGCTGGCGTGCGACAGGCAGTTTCGGCGCTGCTTCAGCCGGTTTTTTTCCATCCACTTCATACATAACGAGTTTAAACTGGTCACCAAAATCAGAAACCGTAAGATTTACAGCGTCTCCATCCGTGCCATCGAAGACGAGCCGTGCAGGGTCTTCACGGTCCCCGATGCCTAATGGATGGACTTCTACCCTGATTTTGCCGCTTGCCAAAGTCGGGTCTACTTCAAGCATGTGGGAACCCAGTATTTCTTCATGGCCTTTTACCAGATTGTACGTATAATCTTCCATAAAGCCCGTTTTTTCGTTATGTGCCATGATTTTCACCAACCGGTCGAGTGCGGCTGTTTTCCAGTCCCCTTCACCGGCAAAACCGTAACCTTCCGCATTCAGCCGTTGGACCGCCATCCCCGGAAGCTGTTTCATGCCCCACAAATCTTCAAAATTTGTAGTAAATGCTGTGTACCCGCCACGGTCAAGGAATTTGCGCAAGGCAATTTCAATCCGGATTTGCTCTTTCACATGGTCTTCAAAATAGGCCGGGTCATTGTTTCCAACCACCAATTCATATTTTTCCTGGCATTCCGCACAAACGGCCTCTATTTCCTGATCAGTGACTTCTTTCATTTCCGCAACAAGGTCACCAATGCCGTAATAGTCCACCGTCCAGCCGAACTGAATTTGTGCTTCGATTTTATCGCCGTCCGTGACTGCGACATTGCGCATGTTGTCGCCGAATCTCGCTACTTTAATGTTAAAGCTTTCATTGAAAGCAACAGCAACATCCATCCATTGCCCGATTTGGGTTTGGACCTTTTCATCTTTCCAGTGGCCGACAACGATTTTGTTATTTTTGTTCAGTCTCGCATTGATAAATCCGTATTCCCGGTCGCCATGAGCACTTTGATGCAGGTTCATGTAATCCATGTCGATCGTTTCCCACGGGATATGGTCCAGAAATTGTGTAGCCAGATGAAGCAAAGGTTTTTGCAACAGTTTCGTTCCCCTGATCCAGTTTTTCGCAGGCGAGAATGTGTGCATCCAGGTGATGACACCGGCAACATTGTCGTTATAGTTGACTTCTTTCATAACCTGCGTGATACTGTCGGCTGTTGTGGCAACCGTTTTAAATACGATCGGGTATGGTAGCTTGCCGCTTGCATTGATTTCATTAATGATTTTTTCCGCATCTTCCTTTACAGCATCCAGCGTTTCTTTGCCGTATAAATGCTGGCTTCCGACGATAAACCAAAACTCGTAATCTTTTATTTTCAACATGCTGTTTTCCTCCCTGGAATGTACAAGACATTTATTTTGTTTGTGCTTAATAGGCATTTACGTACTTAAAGGTACATAATTGAGGCAAGGCAAACTTGCACAGCCTTGCGCCAATTTCTTTTTAAACCGCTTTATTTTTGTTATAAACATCAAACGCAACAGCAAGAAGCAAGACAAGGCCCTTAATCGTTTGTTGCCAATCTATGCCAAGGCCAAGAATGGACATACCATTGTTCATCACTCCCATTACGAGCGCACCTACGATTGCTCCGCCGACTGTGCCAATTCCTCCATAAGCAGAAGCTCCGCCGATAAAACAGGCTGCAATGGCATCAAGTTCAAAGTTCGTTCCCGCTTTTGGCGTTGCTGCATTTAGACGGGCTGCAACAATTAATCCCGTCAATGCGGCAAGCACGCCCATATTTACAAAAATCCAAAATGTTACGCGTGGTGTTTTGATCCCTGATAAACTCGCTGCATTTGCATTACCGCCAATTGCATATACCTGTCTACCCATTGTTGTTCTTTTCATAACAAATGAGTAAGCAAGAATTAAGGCTATTAAGATTACCAAAATGTAAGGGATTCCTTCGTACGTCGCAAAAATGTACGAAAATACATTAATCAAACATGCAATAACAATAATTCTAGCAACGAACAACGGTCCCGATGTTGTTTGCAACTGATATTTTTTCTGCTTTTTTCTTCCATTTAATTCAATGAAGATATAGGCAACTGTACATAACAGCCCGACCGCGATGGTCAAAATATTTAAGGAGCTTCCTTTAAAAACATCCGGGATAAAACCAGAACTGACAAGTTGGAAGTTTCTCGGAAAAGGGGCTAGTGATTCGCCTTTAAGAATCAGCATCGTCAGGCCCCGAAAAACGAGCATTCCAGCTAACGTCACAATAAATGCCGGAATTTTTACGTAGGCAACCCAAAATCCCTGCCAGGCACCAATGCATGCACCAATTGCTAAAGAAATGACAAAAACAACAATTGTCGGCAGATGCATGTGTATGGACAGGACAGCAGATATTGCTCCGATGAAAGCTACAACGGAACCGACAGATAAATCAATATGGCCGGCAATAATGATGAGGACCATACCAATGGCCAGTATCAATACATAACTGTTCTGCATAACAAGATTGGTAATGTTTAACGGCCTTAACAAGATCCCGTCCGTAATTACTTGAAAAAGAACCATAATCAGAACAAGCGCAATAAACATGCCATACTGTCTCATGTTTTTTTTCATCATTTGAAGGATAGAATCCATTTGAGGTCACCCAACTTTCGTCATATATTTCATTAAAATTTCCTGATTTGCCTCTTCTTTTAAGACTTCCCCGGTAATTTTTCCTTTGTTCATGGTGTAAATCCGGTCGGCCATTCCCAGTAACTCCGGAAGTTCTGATGAAATGAGAATGATGCCTTTCCCCTGATCAGCCAGTTGATGAATAATGGTGTAGATTTCATATTTCGCACCGACATCAATACCCCTGGTTGGTTCATCTAAAATCAAGATGTCCGGTTCGGTAAAGACCCATTTACTCAGCAAAACCTTCTGTTGATTGCCACCGCTCAAATTCCCAACCAGTTGCATCACATTGGAAGACTTGATCCTCAGCTTTTTACGTAGCTCCTCAACACTTACAATCTCTTTTCCCTCGTCGATTACCGATTTGTTGGAAATTTTTCTTAGATTCGCCAGCGTCATATTTTCTTTCAAGCTTGAGATCAAGTTAAGACCAAGATTTTTCCGGTCTTCCGTTACATAGGCAAAACCATGGCGTATTGCATCCTGAACCGACTTGATTTCAATCGGTTTGTTATCTTTGATTATTTGTCCTTCCATTTTCTTTCCATATGACCGTCCAAAAATACTCATCGCCATCTCGGTTCTGCCAGCTCCCATTAAACCCGCAATTCCTACAATCTCTCCTCTTCTTACTGTAATATTTGCATGATCAACAACTTTTTGTTCCGGGTTGGCAGGGTTCCAAACGGTCCAATTTTTAATTTCCAAAATGGTTTCAGCTATTTTTGGTGTATGATCAGGAAAGCGATGCGTTAAATCTCTTCCCACCATTCCGCGAATGAGCCGGTCTTCCGTTATGTTATCTTTTTTTACATTTAGCGTTTCAATGGTTTTGCCATCCCGCAATATCGTAATGGAATCAGAAATTTTCATAATTTCATTTAATTTATGTGAAATAATAATAGAAGTAATGCCTTGTTCCTTAAACTCCAAAATAAGGGAAAGCAAGTTTTCACTTTCCGTCTCGTTTAAAGCGGAGGTAGGCTCGTCTAAAATCAGCAGTTTTACTTCTTTTGACAAAGCTTTTGCGATTTCAACCAACTGCTGTTTTCCGACGCTAATGTTGCGGATTAATGTATCTGGTGATTCATTCAGACCGACTTTTTTCAATAACGTTTCAGTTTGAATAAATGTTTCTGCCCAATTAATCACGCCATTTTTTGCCCTTTCATTGCCCAAAAAAATGTTTTCAGCAATTGAAAGATCGGGGATAAGCGCTAATTCCTGATGAATAATGACAATTCCCAGAGCCTCACTTTGCTTTATATCCTTAAATTGGCAAATTTCTCCATTAAATAAGATGTCTCCCGAATACGTTCCATAAGGGTAAACACCGCTTAATACTTTCATGAGGGTTGATTTTCCTGCGCCATTTTCACCGCACAGGGCATGAATTTCGCCTTTTTTTACTTTTAAATTCACATTATCAAGTGCTTTAACCCCAGGAAATTCTTTTGTAATGTCGTTCATTTCCAATATATATTCAGCCAATTGATTCACCCCCGTTATACAGAAAAGGGCATTCCAAAAAGAAAACCGTACCTGTTATCACGACTGTTTGATCCGCCTGTTCCAGGACGCCATTCTAAATGGAAAGCCCATTGCCAAATATTATTTCAATTCGCTTGTTTTATAGTAACCGCTGTCAACCAACACCTTTTTATAATTGGATTTATCAACAGAAACAGGATCCAAAAGATAAGATGGAACAACTTTTACGCCATTGTCATATGTTTTTGTATCATTGACATCCACTTTCTTGTCATTCAGCATCTGATCAACCATTTTCACTGTCTGTTTTGCCAATTTTCTTGTATCTTTAAATACGGTTTGGGTTTGTTCACCCTTGATGATCGATTTTACAGAAGCCAACTCTGCATCCTGCCCAGTAATCACTGGCATCGGTTTGTCTTTTGAACCATAGCCGACACTCTTCAAGGATGAAATCACGCCAATGCTGATTCCATCATATGGAGAGAGCACTGCATCTACTTTTGCATTTGTATATTTGGCACTTAAAATATTATCCATCCGGGATTGTGCCGTTGCCCCATCCCACCGAAGCGTTGCAATTTGGTTGAACTTCGTCTGGCCGCTTAACACTTTAAGTTTTCCGGACTTTATATACGGATTCAGAACGGACATCGCGCCGTTATAAAAGAACAGCGAGTTGTTATCATCCGGAGATCCTCCGAATAATTCAATATTAAATGGCCCTTTATTTTGTTTTAAACCAAGTTTATCTTCAATATATTTTGCTTGTATAACGCCGACTTTGTAATTATCAAAGGTAGCATAGTAGTTTACGTATTTCGTATTCCGGATTAACCGGTCGTATGCAATCACTTTAATTTTTTGGTCATGCGCTTTTTTGAGAACATCGGTTAATGCTTCTCCGTCAATAGCACCAATAACAAGGACGTTCGCCCCTTTAGTGATCATGTTTTCAATCTGTGATACTTGATTTTGCACATCATCTTCGGCGTATTGCAGATCGACTTTATAGCCCATCTTTTCAAACTGCTTTTTCATATTGTTTCCATCTTTAATCCAGCGTTCCGATGATTTCGTCGGCATTGCTATTCCTACATACCCTTTTTTTCCAGAGCTTGCCCCCGAACTTCCACAGGCACTTAGGACGAAAACAAGAATCAGTGCACAGGCCGTTATAAACCATTTTTTCACAATGTTTCCCCCTCGTATAGTTAGATTAGAAAACCAAATTTTCAATTTTGTCAACGCTTACATTTTTTGGTATGTAACCCACTCCTTCCTCTAGGTTCAGTAAATACGCATTTTGTAAGCGCATTCTTATTTGTCCCTAGTGTATTATAGTCATCCGTACATGTCAACATTATATTTCAAAAATTTGTACGAACAAATAAACGGTCATTCCATAAAGTTGAACAGTATGGATTGTTACGCAGAATAAATGCTTCCGAATGCAGAACAGATATTTCCTTCACCGCGGAACAAGATCTCTGCAAGAGCACCAGAGCATTCCTTTAAAGATAATAGATAATCAGGCCGGCATCTGTTATAGTAAAGTAAGACACTTGTATTCAAGTCCAGAAAAATAACGACAATAAGGGTGAAACGTATGGCAGAATCACCAAAATATGTTGTAGTACAAGAAAAAATTAAAGAATGGATCTTGAACGGACAAGTTAAACCGGGAGAAAAAATATATTCAGAAAATGAGTTGGTTAAACTGTTTCGTGTCAGCCGCCACACTGTCCGCCAAGCCATCAGGCAGCTCGTAAACGAGGGGTGGTTATATACGGAGCAGGGATCCGGAACATTTTGTGCGGATAGAAACTTTCATGAAATCCGTCAAAAACCTTCATCCGGAAATACAAAAACAATCGGCGTCATCACAACCTACATTTCCGATTATATTTTCCCTTCAATTTTGAATGGGATCGAATCCTATTTGACAGAAAAGGGATACTCTCTTGTTTTAGCAAGTACCGATAACGATCCAAAAAAAGAAAAACAATGTTTAGAAACGTTGATGAGTAGGGAAATTGACGGACTCATTGTAGAGCCGACAAAAAGCAGCGGGTTTAATCCAAATGTTTGCTTTTATACAGAACTGGAAAGGCTACACATTCCCTATATTATGATCAATCAATTTTATCAGCAGCTGAATCCGCCTCATTTGATCGTTGACGATGAACGAGGCACCTACATGGTGACTGAACATTTGATCAGGCTAGGCCACAGTAAAATCGCCGGGTTGTTTAAAACAGACGACCTTCAGGGTGTGTACCGGATGAAAGGCTATTTAAATGCGCTCAGAGAAAACCATGTGCCTTTTTTTCAAAACATGGTGAAAACGTATTCAACAGAAAATATGAATCAAATGATTGAGGATTATAAAGTGTTTTTAAAGAACACAAAGGAACGACCATCTGCAATTGTCTGTTACAATGATCAGATGGCAATCGAAGTGATCCGAGTGCTAAGAGAATTAGACATCAAAATTCCGCAAGATATTTCTATCACAGGGTTTGATGACTCTAATCTTGCGGTTGCCTCGGAAATTAAACTAACTACCGTTACACATCCTAAAACTCAGATGGGGATCGATGCTGCAAAATGGATCGTCGCAGCAGTTGAAAAAGTAGAAAACCATTATGAAAAAAGCCATAACTCCATCATTTATGAACCAGTTTTAATTGTCAGAAATTCTACCCTGCAGGAAAAAGACGCTGAGAAAACAAATATAAATTAAGCAATAATCATAATTCCTTCGCACCATCAAGATAAGCAGAATAGCCCCACTCATCTAAAAGCAGCTCATTTTTTGTTTATGAAGATAACAGTGGTCCATAGGGAATAAGAGCAGAAAGGCGGGCTGTTCGAAAACAAGAGGGAAATTAGCATTATGGCAATTAACGACAAAAAGGCTTACAAAAAGCAGAGCGTCCCTTGCCGGATTACCGGTGTCTTGGGCGCTCTGTTTTCAATTTATGCTTATAGGTCAAAAAATCTCCGGAACGATAATGATATAAGCAAAGTGAACATTTATTCTAATTATTATTTGTTTAATATAACCCGTTGCCCTTGCCGTGACACAGCTAACATCTCGGCTATTTCACCACCGGAACTGGCATACAAATTTAACGCAGTGATGATACTGTAGTTATAGAAAGAACTGATCCAAGTTCCAGACGATTCAGCTGGATGTCCCTTCTCCCGATCAACGAAGGAGACTTCTTGGATCTACTACATCTGCCTCCACTATAATTAAAAAGCATGATCTGAAACGGCCGGACGGTATGTATCCATCACACAATAAACTGGAATAATTTCTGATTTATCCTGAAATACCTGTATATCCCGTAGACTAAACCTTTTTGGTGATATTTATTCTGTTTTCCAATTGTTTTGGAAGTGGTATTGTCGGATCAATACGGGGATTATTCAAATGCGTGTGCGTATAAGCGTTCCGATACTCAGTAGGTGTCAATCCTGTCATTTTTTTAAAACGGCGCATAAAATTTTTCTCATCTATAAAATAGGCGTGACTTGCAATCTGGCTGACTGTCAGGTTGGTACGCAACAACAGCATCTTTGCGGTTTCTATCTTTAATTCGTTTATAAATTGCAATGTTGTGCAATGGGTATTGCGCTTAAATAGGCGTGTTAAATAATCCGGATGAATTTGAAAGGCTCTGGCCACATCTTCAACAGACAATTCTTCAGATAGATTGGCACGAATCCATTCTTTAATCTTACTGACCCTGCTATTCTTAAAATGCCGGTTTACCGATAGCTGTGTGAGATAAGTATGACTCAGTTCAATTAAAAAAGCAGTAGTTAAATAATCGTTTTCTTGTTCGCTATAGTGATAGCTGTTTGCAACATCGAGCACCTGATTCATAAAAATTAGAATTTTTCCAGCCTCGTTAATGTGAAAAAAATCCGGCAAAATTACTTTGTCATTAATGGATGAAACAAAACTTCCGGAAGCAATCCCAGATAAATAGCTGGTAAGCGCTTCATCTTCAACGAATGAAGGTTTGTGCTTTGTAAAAAAATGGAGCCAATAAAAATTAACAGGCTGGCTGGACAATTTATAGCCGTACATTTTTGTATACGGCGGAACCAGCAATACATCATTTTCATTCAGCTCATATTGCACGGGACCGACCTGGATATAAACCGGACCTTTCGTACAAATAATAATTTCATAGTCTCCCTGATGGTACATTTCCTTATGCTTCCATGGTATATCAGCTGAAAATTCCCCGCATTTATAATACAAAAAGGGCTGAACAAGATTAAAAGAATAATTCATAATCGTACCACTCCCCTACCACGTTTGGAGTTTAAACAGTCGGAAATGAACACCTTTTTTTCAATATAAGGGATTACATTGCGAAATGCAAGGGTTTACAATTTTTCGTGAAAACATCATAATCTTTCGGAAAGGATGAATAGGTGATGGCCGAAAATTTTCGAAACACAGCCATTCTGGAATCGGAAACAAGTTCTGGAAAAAAGCATGGAACCGAGTTGCCGTTTCACCGTAAAATTACGTATTCTTTTACGGACATGGCTGGCAATTTGCTTTACTGTATTATGAGCAGTTATATTTTGTATTTCTTTACAGATGTTTACGGCCTGTCTGTCGGGATCGCGGGAACACTTCTATTGGTTGCGAGATTTTTTGATGCTCTTGATGCGCCAATTTGGGGTATTATCATTGACCATACACACAGCAAATACGGGCAAAGCCGCCCATGGTTCTTATGGATGGCGTTTCCTTTTGCTATCTTTGTCTGGCTGCTGTTTACGACCCCTCCCATAGAAGGAACCGTAAAAGTGCTATATGCCGGTATTATGTATATTTTAGCTGGTATTTCTTACACAGGTGTTTCTACCCCAATCACTTCTGTCCTGCCGAACTTATCATCAAATTCGGATGAACGGACGGTTGCAAATTCATTCCGGATGGTCGGCGGAAATATTGGGAACTTCTTTGCAGTGACGTTCATTCTACCGCTCGCAGCATTTTTGGGCGGAAACAATGCACAAAGAGGCTGGTCGCTGGCGGTTCTGCTCTATGCCATCGTTGCTGTCGTCTTACTACTTGTTGCTTTTGCAGATATGCGTGAGAAAAATATTCAGCGCACGAAATCGATCCCTATTAAACAAAGTTTTAAAGCGGCAAAACGTAATTGGCCTTGGTTTTTGATTGTCGCGGCTAATATTATTTTCTGGATAGGCTTAACAGCCCGAAGCTCAACTCTGGCTTATTACTTCCAGTACAATATGCATAATTCAGGCTACATTTCGTTATTCAACGGTTTCTCCATTATCCAGGTCGTCGGGATGGCATCCATACCATTCATTGTGAAAAAATTCAATAAGTGGGGAACGACGGTTTTCGGACTTGCTGCTGCAATTATTGGCCAGCTAATGATGGTAGTCTCGGGCAGCCATCTGATCCCTTTGCTTATCTCCTGGTGTATTGCCTGTATTGGGAGTGGGATTGCTTGTTCCATGTTCTTTGCCATGGTCGGCGATACTGTCGATTATGGCGAATGGAAAAATGGCGTTCGGGCCAGCGGTTTTTTAACAGCAATTGGCAGTTCTTTTTGCATTAAAATGGGGGCAGGCCTTGGCTCTTTTATCCCGTCCGTCATTATGAAGACATTTCATTATGTTCCAAATCATGTACAATCTGCAAGTGCACTCAGTGCTATCAAGTTTTCATTTATATGGATGCCAATCGTCATCTTTGCACTGAACATTATCCCATTGTACATGTATAAAAAATACGAAGAACATGAACCTATTGTAATTCGTGATTTAATGAACAAAAATTCACAGGAGGAGATGTAAAAATGAGTACAGACTACCGAAATATAAATAGCTTTTCTCTTCGTCATCTTACCATTACTGATGCATTTTGGAAACGTTACCGGAACTTGGTTAAAAAGAAAATGATTCCTTACCAATGGTCGGTCATGAATGATAACGCCAATATTCAGATTACCAAAGAACGTGGGGATAGCCGGATTCCATCCGAAAAAAGCCATGCAGTCGCAAATTTCCTTATTGCCGCAAAACGGCTGGAAGGACATCATTACGGCTATGTTTTTCAAGACACAGATGTATATAAATGGCTGGAAGCAGTCGCATACACATTAAACTATGCACCGGATCCGGATCTTCAGACCGTTGCAGACCAATTAATTGAACTGATTGCGGATACGCAGGAAACGGACGGCTATCTTGTGACGTATTTTATGATTGAAGCACCGGAAAGGAAATTCGCACGGTTAAAACAAAGTCATGAGCTGTATAGTATGGGCCACTATATTGAAGCGGGAGTTGCCTACTATGGAGCAACAGGAAATGTAAAAGCACTTGAGATTTCAAGACGCATGGCCGATTGCATTGAAAAAAACTTTGGGCTGACGGATGGAAAAATCCCCGGTTATGATGGGCATCCCGAAATAGAACTCGCCCTCGCTAAACTATATGAAGTAACAAATGAAAAACGTTACCTCGATCTGGCCCGGTACTTTATCACACAGCGTGGAAAAGATCCGCAATTTTTTGATCGTCAGATAGAAGTGGACGGAAAAGAGCGCGATATTATCGCCGGAATGGAAGCTTTTCCCCTCAGCTACTATCAAGCAGATAAAACTGTATTCGACCAGAAAACGGCGGAGGGTCATGCCGTGCGGATTGTTTATTTATGCACGGGAATGGCGCACGTGGCCAACCTGACACATGATGAAAATCTGCTTTCAGCGTGTCGTCGTTTATGGGACAGTATTGTTAACAAAAGAATGTATGTCACAGGTGGGATTGGTTCCACTTCAATCGGTGAATCTTTCACTTATGATTATGATTTACCAAACGATACAATGTACTGTGAAACTTGTGCTTCTGTTGCGATGGCATTTTTTGCGCGCAGAATGCTAGAAAATGAGCCTAAAGGTGAGTATGCTGATATTTTGGAAAAAGAATTATATAATTCAACGATCAGTGGCGTGTCATTGGATGGAGAGCACTTCTTTTATGTCAATCCATTAGAAGTTTCAATTGAGGCACACAAAAAAGATCCGGCCAAAAGCCATGTCATGTATGAACGGCAAAACTGGTTCGGTTGCGCTTGTTGCCCACCAAACCTTGCCCGTTTAATTGCCTCCGTTGATCAGTATATTTATACAACAGATGATGACCAACAAACGATTTATGCCCATCAGTTTATTGCCAACACGGCTCAATTCGGGAACGGCATTTCTATTGAACAGAACAGTAACTTTCCGTGGGATGGTACAATTACATTTAAAATCGAAAATCCGCAACAAAAATCGTTCAAATTTGCGGTGAGAATACCATCTTGGTCAGCACAACATTATACACTTAGCGTCTCCGATAAGGAGTTAAAGCCGAAGCTAAAGGATGGTTTCCTTTATTTTAAAGTTGACCGTGAACAGTTTGAAATTGAGCTTAATCTGGATATGAGTGTTCATGAAATTCAGGCAAATAACCGGGTCAAGAATAATTTGGACAAAATCGCCATCCAGCGTGGACCGGTTGTTTACTGTATGGAAGAAGCGGATAATTCGGCGCCACTCAGTTTATATCGTCTTCCAGCAAATCCTAAATTTGATTTTACGTATCAGCCGGACTTACTTGAAGGTGCAGGTATTATTGACGCAACGGCGCAAAGGCGTGAAGTAGACCCCTCGGATGGCATACTTTACCGGGATTACAGACCAACTGTATGGAAGCCGGCAAACATCCGCTTCATCCCATATTATGCTTGGGTAAACCGGGAACCGGGTGAGATGCAGGTATGGATAAAAAAACAGAGTGAATAAAAACAAAGAGAGCGGAGATACCTCAGGGACATCTCCGCTTTTATATATAAAAAATAAAGGGAGCTTTTTAAAGTCGGAAATAGACACTTATTTTCCCAATTTAGACATTCATACCGGTTTCGTGGCACCAGCAAAAGGATGAAAATGAGTCAACCTCTCCGTTTATTTTACGGCTGGGTGAAAAGGGACACATTTCGATAGGGTGCTGTAAATCCAGAAAAATAATGGCCATAAATTTTTCATCAAAAAAGGCGATTCATCCTCTTTAAACGCACAATAGGAAAAGGATGAATCGCTTCAGTACAAGGGATGGCTATTTGCCATCTCGATTGCCCGACAGTTTAGCAAAGACCATTAGTGAAGAATCATGTTATCAAGTTAAAATCATGATTGATTACAAAGGAAAGCAAGTCGTAACAAGGACGAACAACTTTCCACCAAGTCAGCTTTGTTCTTGCTACTGCTCTAACCTAAGAAACTGTGGAGATCGCCTCATCCAATGTTTCTGTATTTAGGAGTTCCCTTACCCAAACAACCTGTAGGGAGTTTGGGTAAGGGAAAGGTGGTTCAATTATCATTCCCTTGGGTATCTGCATTGAGCCATAATCTTATTGACAACCCAATCTTTACATGTACGTCCCTATAATATTTTTCCGCTGGGGTTGAGATGTTATGGCCTGTGCCATCTGAAATAAAATTCAAATTTTCACAACTTCAATCCCGGCCATTTTTGCAAAATCTTCAATTTGTTCCGCTGTTACGGCAAAGGAGAATACTGTATGGTGGCCGCCACCGTTTTCAATCCATTTTTGGACCCCTTCATAGAAACCTGCTTTTGGTGTCCAAAGCTGGCGTGCGACAGGCAGTTTCGGCGCTGCTTCAGCCGGTTTCTTTCCTTCTACTTCATACATCACCATTTTGAATTTGTCGCCAAAATCGGAAATGGTTAAGTCAATCGCATCTCCATCTGATCCGTCAAAAACAAGCCGTGCAGGGTCTTCGCGGTCCCCAATGCCTAATGGATGGACTTCTACCCTGATTTTGCCGCTTGCCAAAGTTGGGTCTACTTCAAGCATGTGGGAACCCAGTATTTCTTCATGGCCCTTTACCAGGTTGTACGTATAATCTTCCATAAAACCGGTTTTTTCGTTATGTGCCATGATTTTCACCAACCGGTCGAGTGCGGCTGTCTTCCAGTCCCCTTCACCAGCAAAACCGTAACCTTCCGCATTCAGCCGTTGGACCGCCATGCCCGGAAGCTGTTTCATGCCCCATAAATCTTCAAAGTTTGTAGTAAAGGCTGTGTACCCGCCCCTGTCGAGGAATTTGCGCAAGGCAATTTCAATCCGGATTTGCTCTTTCACATGGTCTTCAAAATAGGCCGGGTCATTGTTCCCAACCACCAATTCATATTTTTCCTGGCATTCCGCATAAACGGCTTCTATTTCCTGATCAGTGACTTCTTTCATTTCCGCAACAAGGTCGCCGATGCCGTAATAGTCGACTGTCCAGCCGAACTGAATTTGTGCTTCGATTTTATCGCCGTCCGTGACTGCGACATTGCGCATGTTGTCGCCGAATCTCGCTACTTTAATGTTAAAGCTTTCATTATAAGCAACGGCAACATCCATCCAGCGTCCGATTTGGGTTTGGACCTTTTCATCTTTCCAATGGCCGACAACAACTTTGTTATTTTTGTTCAGTCTCGCATTGATAAATCCGTATTCCCGGTCGCCATGGGCGCTTTGATGCAGGTTCATATAATCCATGTCGATCGTTTCCCACGGAATATGGTCGAGAAATTGTGTAGCCAGATGAAGCAAAGGTTTTTGTAACAGTTTCGTTCCCCTGATCCAGTTTTTCGCAGGCGAGAATGTGTGCATCCAGGTGATGACACCGGCGACGTTATCGTTATAGTTGACTTCTTTCATGACCTTTGTAATACTGTCGGCTGTTGTGGCAACCGTTTTAAATACGATCGGGTACGGTAGCTTGCCGCTTGCGTTGATTTCATCAATGATTTTTTCCGCATCTTCCTTTACAGCATCCAGTGTTTCTTTGCCGTATAAATGCTGGCTTCCGACGATAAACCAAAACTCGTAATCTTTTATTTTCAACATGCTGTTTTCCTCCCCGGAATGTACAAGACATTTATTTTTTTTGCCCATAATAGGCATTTTTTCCGTGCTTGCGTAAATAGTGTTTATCCAAAAGAAATTGATCCATGTTGATTTGATGCGGATTCAGCTGTAGCGAGTGGTAGGTCATCTTCGCTACTTCTTCGAGCACAACGGCATTGTGCACGGCATCATGGGCGGATGTTCCCCACGTAAAAGGGCCGTGATCATTTACCAGAACAGCCGGAACCTGGTCCGGATCAATATGCCGCTTTTCAAAAGTCTCAACAATCACATCACCGGTCTGTTTTTCATATTCCGTCACGACTTCTTCTTTCTTCATCGCCCTTGTGACCGGAACCGGCCCGTAAAATGTATCGGCATGTGTCGTTCCTGCCGCCGGAATATCAATGCCGGCCTGCGCAAATGAAACCGCCCAGGGAGAATGTGTATGGACAATTCCTTTAATATTCGGGAAATGGCGATAAAGCACACAATGTGTTGCAGTATCGCTTGACGGATTTAACTCGCCTTCCACTACATTTCCACCAAGATCAACGACGACCATTTTTTCCGGTGACAATGCTTCATACTCGACACCGCTCGGCTTAATGACCATGAGATTCTTTTCACGGTCGATTCCGCTTACATTTCCCCATGTAAAGGTGACCAGATTATATTCCGGCAGCAGCATGTTTGCTTCATAGACTTCTTTCTTGAGTTCTTCTAGCATTCATTGATCATCCCTTTGAAATTGATCATTCTTTAAAAGTTTTTGACATGTCATTTGGATTCTGCGATTAACCGCTTACAAATAGAATGCTATATCAATTATCAGTATAAGTCAACAAAAAAATATTTATATGTATAAATGTGTTTTTCACTGGATGGAAAAGAGTGGTTTATGTCACAGCTTCCATAGCTTTTTCACTATAGCTACAGACACAAAAAACACACAATTGGGTACCCTTACCTGCTATCCTTTCATCTATATAAGTAGCATAATGATGGGTAAGAAAGCGGTTAAGAAAAACGCAGGAAAACGTTATTTTTTCCTCATTTATCAGTATAAATATTTTTGTCATTGATTTATAGGTATAAATGTGCTAGCATGTACTTGCAGCATGAAAACGCTTTTTTCTAAAATGATACCGCTCACAAAGAAAGGAGCCGTCAGCAAGAAGAAAATAAGGCTGATACATCAAGGAGGGAACTTTAATGGTTGGTGAAAAGAAAATCTCAAGTGGATTCATTTACTTTTTCGGGGCTTTTGGCGGCATTCTATTTGGCTATGATATTGGGGTAATGACAGGCGCTTTGCCATTCCTGGAACATGACTGGAACCTTCAAAACAGTGCAGGCGTTATTGGATGGATTACCTCTGCTGTAATGTTTGGTGCTATATTCGGCGGCGCTCTGGCGGGGCAACTTTCCGACCGTTTGGGCCGGCGAAAAATGATTTTAATTTCAGCTTTAATTTTTGTTGTTGGATCGGTTTTATCTGGCATATCCCCTCATAACGGGCAATACTTTTTAATCATCGTCCGGATGTTATTAGGATTAGCGGTTGGTGCTGCTTCTGCACTGGTCCCGGCTTATATGTCCGAAATGGCGCCTGCACGTTTGCGCGGACGTCTGTCAGGGATTAACCAAACCATGATTGTATCGGGAATGTTACTTTCTTACATTGTCGATTATTTATTAAAAGGTTTGCCGGAATCATTGGCTTGGCGGTTGATGCTTAGTTTGGCAGCGGTACCAGCATTGATCTTATTCTTTGGTGTGTTAAAGTTGCCGGAATCACCGCGCTTTTTAATAAAGAACAATAAACTTGAGGAAGCACGCAAGGTTTTGAGCTATATTCGCGCTAAAAAAGAGGCAATTGATGCTGAAATCAAACAAATTCAAGAGACTGCCAGAGAAGAAAAACAGGCAAATCAAAAAGCATCATGGGGTACTTTATTTAGCGGCAAATACCGTTATTTAGTCATTGCCGGTGTGGGCGTTGCGGCTTTCCAACAATTTCAGGGCGCAAATGCTATTTTTTACTATATTCCTTTAATTGTAGAAAAAGCAACAGGGCATGCAGCCAGTTCTGCATTGATGTGGCCGATTATTCAAGGGATCATTCTCGTATTGGGCTCACTCGTCTTCTTATGGATTGCTGATAAATTTAAACGCCGGACTTTGTTGACAGTAGGCGGAACCATTATGGGCCTGTCCTTTATTTTGCCAGCCATTTTGAATTTGCTCATTCCAAATGCAAACCCGATGATGATCGTTGCGTTTTTAAGCATCTATGTAGCTCTTTATTCCTTCACGTGGGCTCCTTTAACCTGGGTAATCGTTGGGGAAATTTTCCCGCTTGTCATTCGCGGACGCGCATCAGGATTAGCTTCCTCTTTTAACTGGATTGGTTCTTTCCTGGTTGGGCTGCTGTTCCCAATCATGACTGCTTCCATGTCCCAAGAAGCTGTTTTTGCAATTTTCGGCGTGATATGTTTGCTTGGTGTTTTGTTTATTCGGACCCGCGTACCTGAAACCCAGGGACATACGTTGGAAGAAATTGAAAAATATGGGGAGGAAAAAGCTGTTGAAAAAAAAGGTGCCCACTTACACATATGAGACGGAGGTAAATAAAAATGAATTTAGTGGATACTTCTAAAGCGATTAAACAAGGAAATGTCTCATTAGGCATTGAACTGGGGTCAACCCGGATAAAGGCCGTACTTGTCACGGACGATTTTGAAACGATCGCATCCGGCGGCTATGTTTGGGAAAACAAATTTGAAAACGGCATCTGGACGTATTCGTTGGAAGAAGTGTGGGAAGGGATTCAAAGAAGCTATGCCCAAATTGCGGCAGACGTCCAGGGGAAATACCATACGACTTTAACAAAAATCAGTGCCATTGGTGTAAGCGCTATGATGCACGGGTATTTGGCTTTTGCAGAAAACGGAGAGCTGCTCGTTCCTTTCAGGACATGGCGTAATAACATCACCGAACAAGCGGCGGATGAATTGACTGAACGATTTCAATTTAATATTCCGCAACGATGGAGCATTGCCCACCTTTACCAGGCGATTTTAAACCAGGAGCCCCATGTAAAGGATATTCGCTTTATCACCACGTTGGCCGGTTATGTACACTGGAAATTAGCCGGAGAAAAGGTGTTAGGGATTGGCGATGCATCCGGTGTTTTTCCGGTGGATGAAGAGACAGGTACCTATCGGAAAGATTTTCTTGATACGTTTGACCGGCTTGAAAATGTGACGCCCTACCCATGGCATATCAGGGAGGTCTTGCCAAAAGTATTAAAAGCCGGCGAATATGCGGGTACTTTAACAACCGAAGGAGCGGCATTATTGGATGTAAACGGAAATCTTCAGGCAGGCAGTTTGATGGCTCCGCCTGAGGGGGATGCCGGAACCGGGATGGTGTGCACAAACAGTGTGCGCAAACGGACCGGAAATATATCCGTCGGCACCTCGGCATTTTCGATGATTGTGCTGGATCAGCCGCTTGAAAAAGTGTACCGGGATATTGATATTGTCACAACGCCGAGCGGGGCGCCCGTGGCGATGGTCCATATCAACAACTGCTCGTCTGACATTAATGCATGGGCAAACCTGTTTAAACAATTTGCTGAACGACTCGGTGTTGACTTGCCGGCGGACCGTTTATATGAAACGCTATTTTTGGTGGCTGCAAAAGCGGATCCGGATGCAGGCGGCTTGCTCAATTACAGTTATTTGTCAGGTGAAAACATTACAAAAATGCCGGCCGGGCGCCCGCTGTTTGTCAGGAAACCGGACAGTGCCTTTACATTGGCAAATTTTGTCCAGGCCCAGTTATATGCAGCATTTGCGCCGCTTAAAATCGGGATGGATATTTTGAAAAATGAAGAAGGAATCAAAACGGATGTCCTGATTGCCCAGGGCGGCCTGTTTAAAACACCGGTCATTGGCCAGCAAGTATTGGCCAATGCATTAAATACGCCGATTACGGTGATGAGCACTGCCGGTGAAGGCGGCGCCTGGGGGATGGCCGTGCTCGCGGTTTATGCAAAATCCGGAAACGGGAAGCAAAGCCTGGAAGACTTTTTGGACCAAAACGTGTTCACCCATCCCGAAAGCATGACGTTAAGCCCGGAACCTGAAGGCGTTTCAGGGTATGAAGCCTTTATAAAAAGATATGAGGCGGGCTTGCCGGTTGAGTCGATGGCTGTCCAGTCGATTTTTTAACGGGAACGGAAAAATCGTCAAAACAGCTGTATGGACATACGACAGCTTCCCGGTATAACCCTTAGTTATTCCGTCAAACAAACGCGATGCTAGCATTGCCGGTGTGACACAACAGCTTCCTAGTATAAACCTTTGGTTGCTCGAGAAGCACAATCGCGCTGATAAACGAAGTGAAATGACACGACAGCTTCCCGGTATAACCCTTAGTCTTCAGTTTCCATGCACGCAGCATCCGCAAACGCTCCGTTCATATCCCAACGGAGACGCTGCTCGACAATTGCATACATTTTGGGGAGCCATGCAGTCCGGCCCGCCAGTGAGTACAGATAATAAATCCGGCATTTTCCATGAAAACTGCCGGATTTTTTTCATACATGTTAAAATAGAAGATGTATTTAGTTGAAAACAAGGCAGGTGTCCGTTTTGTTTCCATTTTTCCACCGAAAAAGAAAGGAAGAGCATATTTTTGCGCCAACGGGGGGAGAGGTGACGCCAATTGAGGAAGTGCCCGATCCCATCTTTTCCGAAAAAATGATTGGGGACGGCGTGGCAATCAGGCCGATTGAGGGCCGGGTCGTTTCCCCGTTTGACGGCGAGGTGATCCAGATATTTCCGACAAAGCATGCGATCGGGTTGCGCGGCGAATCAGGGCTGGAAGTTTTGATTCATATCGGACTGGAAACGGTTTCACTCGACGGGAAGGGGTTTGAAACGGTTGTGCAGGCCGGGGACAAAGTGGAAAAAGGCGACCCGCTGATTCGTTTTAACCTGGAATTTATCAAAGCCAATGCAGCGGATACGATTACAGCAATCATTATTACAAATGGGGAGCTTGTAAAATCGCTCGAAAAAAGTACCGGGGTTGAGGCAGTTGCCGGGCAGACGGAAATCATGCGGGCTTGTCTGTGAAACCAAAAAACAGGCTTGAAGCAAGTGATGGGGAAGGGTGGCACGAGCCGGGGTACCTTGCACCAGAAAAAGAAAAACAGGCTTGTGTGCAAGCCTGTTTCTTACTTATATGGTTCGCATGCGTATCCGTCCTTGTCGCCGTCCATATAGGAACGGTAGGCAGGGTTTGAACGCGGCACGCCGTTTGGATATTTTTTGCGCAGTTCCGTACAGTTTTGGAAACTGCTGCTCCCGTTGCTGGAACGGCTCTCCCCGCCGGAAGCATTGGAGTTGGATGCGGAACTGCCTTTTTCGCACCCGTTAAAACCGCGGTCTGTTGCATACCCGGGTTGCGACCAGACCCTGAGTTTTTCGTTTTTAGCCCGCTGTTCGGCTTTTTTGAAAGTGTCCAAATATTGATAGGGCGGTTCATACACATAGGCCACGCGCGCGTACCCTTCTTTCAGCAGCTTTTCCTGCACGGACTTGCCGTTTACGAATACATAAGCGAGGAGCCGCCCGTATTTGTCGCGTTTGGCCCCGTGATCAAATTCGATCGTCAGTTTGCCACTTGAAACGAGCTGCTTGTTCCGGTAATAGGCTGCTTTTGCATACGGCTGCACACACATATTCGGTTTTTTTGATTCCGGCGTGTCAACGAGCAAATAGCGGACCGTCTCTTCTTTTCCATTATTATAAATTTTAATCGTGTCTCCATCGGTTACATCGGCGAGTTTAACAGCAATTTGCTTGCCTGTCGTTTGCCGGTTTTCTCCTGGCCCGGTATTTGTTTGTTGCGCTGTTTTTTGTTCTGTACTCGTTTTTGTGCTGTTTTGATGCGGTTCACACCCTGCAACGGCGAGCATCATAGCCAAAAAGAGCGTGAACCAGCTTGCTGTTTTTGTCTTCATTTCCCCTTCTCCTTGCTTTTAAAAAATGTATATAAAATGAACAAAATATCGCAGCTCTGTTGCCAAGTCATCATGCAAATTGGTGCTCGAGCTTGTTGTAAAAACTTAAGTTCATTTTATATAGCTCCATTATTTTACCATTTTAAGCGGGTTTCTTTAAGCCATCCATTTGACAATAATACCGCCTGGGGTATATGATGGGGGTTGTAACCGAACTTCGGGCAGGAGGTCATCCGTATAAATGTATATTGTTTTGCTCGTTCTTGCGCTCATTCTCGCGAAAACCGGCTATACACGTTACGTTCCCGTTCGCGGTGCTGTGCGGGCGGATTTAAGAAAAGATGTGCTTGAACATAAAGTGGTGGTCGATGTGAGGGATTACCAGCATGTGGGAAGCGGTACCGCGGATGCCATTGTGATTCCGACGGCTTATTTAAAGCGGTTTTCCGGCGAAATTCCAAAAGGCAGTCTTCACCTTATTGTTTCCAGCCGGCTTGAAGCCAATTTCAGCATCCGTTTATTACGCAGAAAAGGATTTCATATTTATTCTTATACGATCTTGGAACCGGGGAGGGAAAAAGGTGGAATACGATGCGAAAATCAAAAACCGTGTCAAAAGAATCGAAGGGCAATTGCGGGGAGTACTGCGGATGATGGAAGAAAAGGACAATTGCAAAGAGGTCATTGCCCAGTTGTCTGCCGCCCGGACGGCAATTGACCGCACGATCGGCGTCATTGTCAGTGCCAATCTGGTGGAATGTGTGAAAAATGCCGAACAAAACGGGGAAGACGCGGGAAGCCTTGTAAAAGAAGCGGTCAACCTGCTTGTGAAAAGCCGCTGACACCGGTCTTTTCGCAGAATCGCCGCTGGGGCAAGGCCCGCACTTTTCGCAAAAAGCGGGGGATTTTGTTTTACGAGGGAGGAATTTTGATGAAAGAAATTTCTGCGATGGAAGTCGAGGAAAAACTGAACAAGGGTGAAAAACTCAATATTATCGATGTGCGCGAAACGGAGGAAGTGGCGGAAGGAAAAATTCCGGGCGCGCTGCATATTCCGCTCGGTTTGCTGGGATTCCGCCTAGAGGATCTTGACCGTTCCAAAAACTATATTGTCGTTTGCCATTCCGGCGGGCGGAGCTATATGGCATGCCAGTTTCTCGAAAGCCAGGGTTTTGATGTCACAAACCTGGAAGGCGGCATGATGGCGTGGAGCGGCGAAATCGAATGAAAAATTTTCCTCTTGATCTTGCGGCGCATAAAGCGTAGTATAAGAGTACAAGCTGCGTTGTACGTAATATTAATAAAGTTTTAACCTTTAAACTGTTATAGGGAGTTTAACATTATTGCGGGAATGCCGAGCCTTTTGCCGTTTGGCAGGGAGGATGGCAGGAACGCTTTTGCGGACACCCACTTTGAGGAGTGTGGTTCTAAAACTTTCTTAGTTTGATTACGGCAACTGCGGCACATACATAATCTGTTAAACCCCGTCCTTCTTAGAAGGGCGGGGTTTTTCACAATCAAGAACCTAGACCGAAGGCATTAGCTGAGCCTGTTAACCCTGCGGCCCGGATGCAGTGCCCGGCCCATTTTTTCGCGCGGTATAAAGAGCCCGCTCTGTCCGTTTGTGTTAGCCCTCGATATTACTGGGTGTATAATAAAACTAACAATGTTTTGACATGCAGGAGTGGGAAAATGTGAACCAAATGAAATACATTGAGCCTGCCGTGATGTTTTTTACCATGATCGTCTATGTCGCTGTAGCCGTACTGATTGGCGTTGTGGCCGGGACCACGGTCGGTTTGTTTTTGAAAGCTTTAAATTTTTTGAGCGGAAAAACAGGTGCGCTGCCCGTGCCTTATAAGATGCTGCTGCTTCCAGTTGGCGGCCTATTGAACGGCCTGTTGCTGTATAAAATGAAATCAGGGGCGCCTTCTTCCATTGCTGCTGTGCATTCCGAAGGGGAACCGCCCTTTGACAGAAGCTTCCCGGCCAAGTATCTGGCGGCCCTCATTACACTTGTATCCGGCGGTTCGGCTGGAAAATTCGGGCCGAGCGCTCACTTTGCCGGTTCGCTTGCCACATGGATCGGGAAAGTTTTTCATATTCAGCCGTTTCTTCGGGCCCAGCTGATCGTATGCGGAATCAGTGCTGCTTTTGCCAGTCTGTTTGGCGCGCCCGTTACAGCAGCCGTGTTTGGTTTGGAAGTACTGGCTATCGGGTCAATCCGGCACCAGTTTCTTTTCCCTTCGGCGGTTTCCGGCATAGCTGCTTTTGAAGTTAATAAAAGGCTGTTGCATACGCCTTATGAATATTTCACGATCCATGCCATGCCGTCTTTTTCTGTTCTGCTGCTTTTAAAAGTGGCAGCCCTTGGCATGATTTGCGGCCTGGCTGGATGGCTGTTTGTTGAATCTATTGAACAGGGGGGTCGCTTATTTTCAGTTGTCCGGGAAAAATTGCATCTTCCTTTCTTCCTGATGCCCTGTGTTGGCGGCATGCTCATCGCAGTTGCATTATTGATTTTTCCTGCCGACTTTTTAGGACTGAGCTTGCCGCTTTTGGACAAAGCGATGCACGGGGGACATGTCGGATTTTTCGCATTTCTGTGGAAAATTCTGTTTGTGGCGGTTACGCTTGGTTCCGGCTTTTACGGAGGAACATTCACCCCGCAGCTCGTCATCGGGTCTGCTGCCGGGAATGCATTTGCCGGTTTGCTCGGGATGAACCCTGTATTAGGAGCGGCTGCGGGTATGCTGGCGGTGGTTTCGGCTGCATCCAATACGCCGGTTTCCGCTGTGCTGCTTGGATATGAGCTGTACGGGCATGTTACGGGGATGTATATGTTGGCCGCCTGTATTGCCGGGTATTTGATCATCGGGCACCGCAGCGTTTATCGCGACCAGCTTGTGTACGATCCAAAGTCTTTATGGGTGCAGCTGGAACCGGGAGTCGAACTGAGGAAAGAATCTATCCGCCTTTCAAGCGGTACTTCAAATCAGACTGGACGGTTCCATCTTCCGTGGTAGTGGGAAAAGCCGTTTATGATCAGGCTTATGTTAAGCATTCCTGTTAAAAATGGATCTATCTTAGCATTGGGCGGGCCGCTCTACGTAAAGGAAGTCGGTCAGAAGATGTGCCTATCTTACATAGAGGTGCTCTAAGTAAAGGAAGCCCGGCCAAAAGCGTGCCTATCTTAACATAGAGGCGTTCTACGTAAAGGAAGGCCGCTCAAAAGTGTGCTTATCTTAACGTAGAGGTTTTCTACGTAAAGAAAGGCCTTCAAATTTTGCGTCTATCTTAACATAGGGGCGTTCTACGTAAAGGAAGGCCGCCCAAAAGTGTGCTTATCTTAACGTAGAGGCTTTCTACGTTAAGAAAGGCCTTCAAATTTTGCGTCTATCTTAACATAGAGGTGTTCTAAGTAAAGGAAGGCCGGCAAAATCTGCGTCTATCTTAACATAGGGCCGCTCTAAGTAAAGGAAGCCGGTCAGAAGATGTGCCTATCTTAACGTAGGGGCGTTCTATGTAAAGGAAGACCGGCAAAAAGCGAGTCTAACTTAACGTAGAGGCGCTCTAAGTAAAGGAAGCCCGGCAAAGAACGTGCCTATCTTAACATAGAGGCGCTCTAAGTAAAGGAAGCCCGGCAAAAAATGTGTCTAACTTAACGTAGAGGCGCTCTATGTAAAGGAAGGCCTTCAAATTTTGCGTCTAACTTAACATAGGGGCGTTCTAAGTAAAGGAAGACCGGCCGAAAGCGAGTCTATCTTAACATAGAGGTGCTCTAAGTAAAGGAAGGCCACCCAAAAGCGTGCCTAACTTAACGTAGGGGCGTTCTATGTAAAGGAAGACCGGCCAAAAGCGTGCCTATCTTAACATAGAGGCGTTCTACGTAAAGGAAGGCCGGCAAAATCTGCGTCTATCTTAACATAGGGCCGCTCTATGTAAAGGAAGGTCGCCCAAAAGTGTGTCTACCTTAACGTAGGAGTATTCTAAGTAAAGAAGGGCCGCTCTAACTAAAAAAAGGACGCTGAAATGCGCGTCTGTCTTAACATATTCCTGTGTAAAAGAAGCGTGCCAAAATCGCGCCAATCTTAATGTTGGGCCGTTCTGAGTAAAGGAACTTTGCGGACCGGGCCGATTTTTTTGCAAGAAGCGTTCAAAAAACCGTTGAGAATCGTCTCAACGGTTTTTTGCGGCAGCCTTCTCGCTTTACTCGGTTTCCCCGAGTCCGGTAACTTTGTTAATTACATTTTGGATTGTATCAGCCAGCCCTTCTTCCTCTTCGCTGCCGGTATTTTGCGACTGAACATTTCCTTCGAGCTGATTATTGTACGAGTAAGTATTGGATTTGTAACTTTTTTCTTCTTCCATTTTTATCACCTCCAAAACATAGGGTGTGTTAATCGGAAGTTTTTAAACCAATCTAAGGCTTCCCCTTTTTTCTATAGACGGAACTTGTATTCACTCAAAATACGCAGACCATTCCATCCTTGCTCCAATCGACTCTGCTCCGAAAAATTGCGCCAACTGCTTTTCATCCTTTTGTGGTTGCTTTTATCATGACATGGACCTCTCTGTTCAATGACAAAGTGAATAAAAAAAGAAGCGTAATGATACGCTTCAGAATGGAGGCTATTAGGTGGAGACGAAACTTTTTTCTCTCTCGTTTGTTGATTCTGCTTAATATCCGGAGCCACCCATATAAAACGCTCCTACAATAATAAGCAGGATGAAGAGAACGACAATCAGGGCAAAAGATGAGCCCATGCTGTAACCGCCATCTGTCATTGACTTTCACCTCCTTTCCTTAATATATCTTGCATTTTAAAATATGCTGTTTCGAAGAAAGGTGTAATGGACAAACGTGAAAGGGATGAAGAAAAGGCGAAGTGGTTATTGTTTCTGGCACTACCAAAAATGCCGGCGTGGAAAAGGACAATTGTGATAAACCACTTCATTTTTCCTGATCGGTTTCATAATATGCCTTGGAACTGTAACGACATTTGTACGGTTCACTTCCACAAGTGGATGGATGATTGGCTGGAAACGCGGGACAAAACGATTACGAACTACGTATCTTGGTGCAGCAACAATTGGTCTGCAATGCAATTTACACACCTCCTCATCGTGAACTCTCTACATTAAATGAAGGAATAGCTGGATTGGAATGGACAAACATCTTAATGAAAAAGAAATATACGTTTAGGGATGTATGGGAGGACAGAGGCAGGGGACATTCCATCCGGACAAGCAACAAGCAGTTAACACGCATAGAGCATGAAGGAATGATGTACTATAATGGATGAAAAAATGGTTTTTCATCATCATTGGAATTTTAATCATAATGGCTCTCTTTTTTTAATCCTGGCTTGTTAACGAACTGGTGACGGGAATGCGCTAACAACGGCAACTCACACCAACAATCACCCGGCTGAAAACGAAAAAACCTTGATGCATCCGCGATACATCAAGGTTTTTAGAGTCGGGAAGACAGGATTTGAACCTGCGACCCCTACGTCCCGAACGTAGTGCTCTACCAAGCTGAGCTACTTCCCGGTTATTTTATTTTTGCTTGCCAGCTCCTTAGCTCTTGCTGACAAATATTATTCTACGACAATAAATTTCGTTTGTCAAAGCCTTTTTTTATTTTTTTTAAAGAAATTTTTTCGGTCTGGTTTCGAGACGGCAGCCATTCCTTTTTCAACTGGAAAATAAGAAGGTTTGGCGGCTTGGAAAAAACTTAGAGGTATGGTTTTTCCAGGAAAAAGGAATATCGCCGGGAATCACCGCCGCCGGCATGATGTCGACTCCCGTATTTTCCAGCGAAGCTAGCATTGCTTCTTTCATCGGCATTTCTTTATGTTCGATGAAGCGGTCCATTGAAAATAATGCAGCTAACGCCGGGCAATCCTGAAACTGAAAGGCCATAAAAATCATGCTTTTAAAATGGCCTTCATTTTCATCACCTTCAGCTTTATCATTCGCCATGAGCGGGTTGCGCTGCCTTTTACAAACAGGCAGGGGGAAAGGCGGGAGGGTTCAGGAATAAGGGAAGGTGCTTAGGGTGGAACGTTTTTTCAAAAATGCTAAGGGAATAAAAACAAAAAAACGGCCATAGCAGGGATAAGCGCGCCATTCGCGTTTCACTCTGTCGAAATTTGACTGCAGCAAGATGTAGAAAAAAATGGATAAACAATTAAGATTTTGTAGAGTATGGTAAAATTGTGGATATTCATGTATACTGAATCATATATGTTTGGTAGTTTTTGCGGATGATGTCGGAAGATGGCAGCGAATGAAAAATACGGTGAGCCTTTGAGCAGGGGAGAGAGATATGCGCGGCAGGAAATTAAATTTCAAGGGAAAAGTTGTGTTGGCGCTCTTATTTACGTTGATTGTTGTTGTTTTGGCCGGACTCGTTGGCAAAGGGGAAAAGATGTCAGCGAAAGACAAAGGAAAAGATGCACATGCTGTCTCACTGCGCACTTTATCTTTTTCGCCTGCGCCGATGACAGCGTTTGCGGGTTCTCCTTTGTACAAATCGATGATCGGGCAACAGCGGCAGAAAAAAGAAGCGGAGAGACAAAAAGAAGTTGCGAAGCAAAACGAGAAAGATCTGAAAGAAAATGCCATTTACTTAACATTTGATGACGGCCCGTCGAGTGCGGCCAACCAGTTATTGGATCTGTTGGAAACTTATCAGATGAAAGCTACCTTTTTCATGCTCGGGCCGAGGATGAAAGAGCATCCGGCAGTCGTAAAACGCATGCTAAAAGATGGAAACGGGCTTGCACTGCACGGGATCACACATAAAGCAAGAACAATTTACAGCAGTACGTCCGCGCCATTAAACGAAATGGCTGAGGATCAAAGAATATTGGAAAACGTGGCGGGTGTAAAATCTTATATGGTGCGCCTCCCGTATGGAAGTATTCCGTATTTAACAGATGAAATGCGCGATTTACTGGATAAAAATGGGTTCCATATTTGGGATTGGAATGTGGACAGCAGTGACTGGGAATTAAAAAATGGACGCTATGTCCAGTATACGATTCAGCAAATCCGGCAAAAAAAACAAGCGGGGGAAACGCCGGTCATCCTTTTGCATGACAAACCGGAAACCGTTAAATATTTGCCGAAGTTGCTAAAGTTTATCAAAAAGCAGGGCTATAAAACAAAAGTGTTGACCAATGAAACGCCCCCGGTAACGTTTCCGTGTGAAGGCCGCTGTCACCCAATCCACCATCCAGTTGAAACGGGGAGAAGATGAGGGTGAAAAGATTTATTGTATTGGGAATGATGTTGCCGGGGCTTCTTTTGCTTCTTGCCGGCTGCCATTCAGACAAAAAACAAGCGGACAGCATATACGAAAAATTAAAGAAATCCGCCTCGTATGAAAAAGATTTTGTTGCGAACCAGGAGAAGCTGGACGAATACAAAGAAAAAGTGGCATCCATTTATGCTGATCTAAACCAGCTTGAACTGAATGACGAAAACCGCCCGGAAGTGAAGCAGAAATTAAAAACTGCGGACAGCTATACCGAAAAGCAGTGGAAAGAGCTGAGGAAATCCAAAAAGAATTTCCAAAAGGCATATGAACAATCGACATCCATAAAAGAAAATGTGGAAAAAATTAAAGACGGCGGGCAGCGGAAACAGGCGCAGAAGCTGCTTACCATCATGGATGAGCGCAAAAAATATATGAACACTTTTTTTGGTGATTATAAAAAACAATTGGCATTACAAGGCAACTTTTATAAAAATCTGGAGAAGTTCAGCCCGGACGAGTTAGATAATCAAATAAAAAAAATAAATGAATACAATGGGGAAATGGAACAAACGATTCGCCAATTCAACCAGGATACGAAACGGTATAACCGCGAAAAAGACAAGTATTTTAAAAAAGCAGGGCTTTATTAAATTGGGCGTTTTTTTAAAGAGGCCCGGGACCGGCATTATGCCGGGAACCGGGCTTCTTTTTTTGGGACAGGAAAACGGCTGGAAAATTGGGTGATACGATGAGATTGGCAACCCGGTCAGGCGTAATGCCATATTGCTCATACAGTGCCGTCATGCCTTGTGATGTATTTTTATCCGTGATCGTTTCCAGCAATTCCGTGTTAATGGTCGCCGGATAAATTGTCGCAGTCCGGATGTTGGTCCCTTCCTGTGCGGATTCCATGCGCAATACTTCCATTAAATCGCGTACCGCCCATTTCGTTGCGCCGTAAACTGCCTCTCCCGGGTAAGCTTTAAGCCCGGCTACGGAAGAAGTTGTAATGATATGCCCTGATTTTTGCGCGATAAACGTTGGCAATACTGCCGCAATCCCGTTTAAAACCCCTTTAATGTTAATGCCGATCATGCTGTTCCATTCGTCCGTTTTTAATGCGGAAAGCGGGGAATCCGGCATAATGCCGGCGTTCAGGAAAATCACATCTACACCGCCGAAAGCATCTTTGGCAAGCCGGACAAGCTCCCGGGAATCTTCCGGTTTGGTCACATCTGTTACCCGGTAAACCGCCTGGTCGCCATTCGATTTGATGAAACCCTATTCAGATGTATTTGAAAGCCATATTGAAAACAGCGTTGAGTCCTGGAGTAAGCCGTGAAACTACCGTATTCACGCAATATTTTTCTTGTGTAAACAGTAAAATGCACAATTTCTGCACAAATGCCGGGTATCTTTAAAAGAAAGGATAAGCGACAAGGGGGACGTAAGATCATGAAAAAAGTATTAGCAGGCATTTTTTCTCTCGCAATTCTCTTTTCTTTAGGGGCATGCGGCAACAGTGAAACAAAATCTGCGGATAGCAAAAGCGCGGATTCCCATTCACACATGGAAATGAATCATTCCGGCTCGAGCGAAGTACCAAAAGGAATGAAAAAAGAAAGCAACCCAAAATATAAAACAGGCAGCCAGGTTGTCATCCACGCTGACCATATGGAAGGGATGAATGGCGCGAAAGCAACTGTAAAAGCTGCATACGCCACAACCGTTTATGCGGTGAATTATAAGCCCGTAACAGGCGGAGCCGAAGTAAAAAACCATAAATGGGTTGTTCAGGAAGAAATTAAAGGGGCGGGGAATAAAGCGTTAAAGCCAGGAACAAAAGTGACATTGGAAGCAAATCATATGGAAGGCATGAAAGGGGCATCTGCTGAAATTGTTTCGTCAAAGAAAACAACAGTCTATATGGTGGATTACACGCCGGCGAATGGCGGAGAAAAGGTAACCAATCATAAATGGGTAACAGAAGATGAACTTTCCGCCAAGTAATTTTAAATAGGATTAAAAGGGGCTCTTCAGGCAGCCCCTTTTTTGCCGTGTTCAACGTTAAATTTCATTTTTCACCATACCCACTTATATCCAACGCCCCAAACCGTCTGCAAATGGCTGTCAACCGGGAATCCCGCATTTCTTAATTTATCCCGTACATTGCGGATATGAGAGTCAATGGTCCGGTCTTCTGTTTCCACTTCATATCCCCAGATAGAAGTTAATAATTGCTCGCGGGAGAAAACCTGATTCGGATGCTGCAGAAACAGCCCAAGCATCGCAAACTCTTTCGGTGTCACGCTGACAGGCTGATTCTGGTAGAATACTTGAAAAGATACCGGATCCCATTTTAATCCGTTTTTTTCAATGGTTTCATTCTGATTTTGGTTGGAACGCCGTAAGACTGCATCAATTCTGGCGAGAAGTTCTTTTTCGTCAAAAGGTTTGGATATATAATCATCAGCACCGATTTTCAGCCCTTTGACAACATCCGGTTTATCTGTACGCGCCGTTAGCATGATCACCGGCACCTGGCTCATTTTCCGGATCTGTCTGCAAACTTCCCAGCCGTCCGTTTCCGGCATCATGATATCCAGAAGAATAAGATCGTAAGTTTCCTCCTGAATATACCTGATTGCCTCCGGTCCCCGTGTTACCTTGTCGCAGGCATATCCTGCCGGTTCCAAATACAACGCAAGCAAATCCAGCATCCTTTCTTCATCATCTACGAGCAGCAGCTTCTTCAATGATATCTCCTCCTTGAAACCGGATTTCCATAGTGGTCCCAATACCTTCCCGGCTGTCAGCGTGAATATGCCAATTGTGAGCCTCTACAATTTCTTTTACAATCGCAAGGCCTAACCCCGTACCGCCGAAAGACCTTGATCTGGACTTATCAACCCGGTAAAATCTTTCAAAAATATAGGGAAGATCCTCTTCGGGTATCCCTTTTCCATGATCCTGCACAATGAGTTTCCATGCTCCATCTGCTTTTTTTACGGTAAGAAAGATATTCGTATGTGGCTCTGAATATTTATAAGCGTTATCCAGCAGGTTGATGACGACTTGTTCAAAACGGACCGGGTCTGCAATCAGCTGGATGGAAGGATGACACTTCACTGTCAGGATGATCCTTTTGTTTTGGAAAGCCGGGCTTAATTTATGTTCAATTTGCTTTAGCATTTGAAACAGCGGGAAGTTTTGCTTTTGGATTTGAAATGAATTCCGGTCCATTTTCGCCAAATCAAACAGATTTTGAATCATATCTGACAATTTCGCGGCTTCTTCATAAATAATATTTAAATAGGTTTCGTTATCCGCACAGTTGTTTTTCCGCGCAATATCTGCATAACCTTTGATGTAAGTTAATGGCGTGCGGAGTTCATGAGAAATGGAAGCCAAAAATTCGCTTCTTTCCTCGCGAAGATGGTTCCATTCGCGGGCCAACGTGCGGATCGATTCAGCAAGCTGTCCGAGTTCATCTTTACTGTAAACCGGGATTTCAACAGATAAGTCACCTTTCGCAATTTTCTTTGTCGCTACTTTCATATTAATCAGCGGCCTCGCCAGAATGCGGGATAAAAGGATGATCAAAATCAGCGTAATGCCGAATGCGAGAAGGCCGGCGATCCAGAAGTGGTGGTTCATTTGTGAGATCAGCTGCTGAACTTGTTTTGTATCCTTAAACATGTAGACATAGCCGTTTTTAAACGGGCTGACGGATGCAATGTACTTTTCATCTTCCCAATGCTTTTCTATGATTTTTCCCTTGTGTGTGATTTTGCCAACGGGCTTTGAAATGATGTTTCGCATTCCCCGGTCGAGCGGGCGTGAAGCAATGATGGATTTTTTATTGCCATTTAATACAATCACGATGAGATCGGATTTGGATTCCATTACAGCAACACGGTGGATGGAATCCGGGTCATTGTATTGTTCCAGCACATCCCGGTGGCTGTTGCTTCTCACTAAAAGCGAATTGAATTCATCTTTTACACGCTCTTTGACTATATTTTGGTGCAAAAAGTAAATCACGAATCCTTCCAAATCAATCATAATCACAAAGAAAATCAAGCCAATTTTAAAAGAAATATGATTTAAATGCTTCAGCTTCGTCACCCCCGCCCGTTTGGAATTCTCTGCAAAAAATTAACTTGCTTTTGAGGATGTGTTGACCCGGACATAGGTTTGCCCGTCTTTTCCCGGTATGACAGTCACTTTTTCCCCAATATTATAGCACCGGTAATATTTCATATTATGTGGCGTAATCACCTTCATCACGCTTCCATCCGCCAACTTGATTTTCGATTTACAGCGGCTCACGCCTTTGATGTCCGCAGTGCAGTCTGTATCCGTCAGTACTTTTCCGGTTGTTTTTGTGCCGAGCTTTCCGGATACTAAGTTGACAGCATAGAGATTATTTTTGCCGTTTTGCTGGACGTTGATTTTGGCTTCCACTTGTTTTTCGCTCAGCCCGGGGTCTTTGTTAGGGCTGGCATCTTTCCCCTGGCTGGTTTTGCTTTGGCAGCTTGCAAGAATGAGTATGCAACTCAAAATGGCTGCCAATCCTGCCAATCTTTTGCTCATGCTTTTCATCTCCTGTAACTTTATAATTTGCCGTCTGCAAAAAATGATCAAAGATAGTATAAATCATAAATTTGAAGAAAGTATGCATATTCGTGTGCTTTTATAAAAGATATAAGGGGTTGTGAACAAAACGTGAAGAGGGGGCGTTCCTCGAAAATCTCCACATTTTCTGCACAAGAAAATTTTACGATTGATGCAAAGAAGGGGGAAGTACAAATGGAATGGTTAAATGCTTTGCTGTTTCTTGCATGCCCGCTCATGATGATCTTCATGATGTTAGGGGGACATGGCCATGGAGGCGGGCACGGAAAAAAAGCCCATCTGGAACATAGCCATGGGATGCATAAGAGGATTCAGAAGTTGGAAGAGGAAAATCAAAGATTGAAAAAAAGGCTGGATGCATTTGATAAATATGATCAGAAGAAAACATCATGAAGATAAAGTGGCAGGAGAAAAATGATCCTGCCTTTTTAGTTAAGCGAGGAATGCAGGAAATACAGCCATGACCATTGTCAAAAATGCGCCGAAGCATGCTTGCGCTGTGCGGAAGCTTGCCGGAAAATGGCCTGTCACAAAGCCGGTTCCCTTATCAAAAGGGACCGGCTTAGCTGAAAATCCGGATGTGTTTGCGTTTAAGCAAACGGCAGAAGATGAAAATTGGATCCTAAAATAAGAAAATGTGCAGAAATGATGCAGTTTGAATGTTTAACAGAACGGGCAAAAAATAAGGGAAGACAATTTGGAGGTGGAAATAAATGGACAAGTCCTATGAAGAATGCATCAAAGCCTGCCAGGAGTGTATGGAAGCCTGTAATCAGTGTTACAGTGCCTGTTTAAAGGAAGACAATGTGAAAATGATGGCTGGCTGTATCCGCATGGACAGAGAATGCGCAAATATTTGTGCTTTGGCATTGCAAGCGATGCAAAGCGGCAGCCCGTTTGTGAAGCAAATTTGCAATTTGTGTGCGGAAATTTGCGAAGCATGCGGGGAGGAATGCAGGAAATACAGCCATGACCATTGTCAAAAATGCGCCGAAGCATGCCTGCGCTGTGTGGAAGCTTGCCGGAAAATGGCCTGACACAAAGCCGGTTCCCTTATCAAAAGGGACCGGCTTAGCTGAAAATCCGGATGTGTTTGCGTTTAAGCAAACGGCAGAAGATGAAAATTGGATCCTAAAATAAGAAAATGTGCAGAAATGATGCAGTTTGAATGTTTAACAGAACGGGCAAAAAATAAGGGAAGACAATTTGGAGGTGGAAATAAATGGACAAGTCCTATGAAGAATGCATCAAAGCCTGCCAGGAGTGTATGGAAGCCTGTAATCAGTGTTACAGTGCCTGTTTAAAGGAAGACAATGTGAAAATGATGGCTGGCTGTATCCGCATGGACAGAGAATGCGCAAATATTTGTGCTTTGGCATTGCAAGCGATGCAAAGCGGCAGCCCGTTTGTGAAGCAAATTTGCAATTTGTGTGCGGAAATTTGCGAAGCATGCGGGGAGGAATGCAGGAAATACAGCCATGACCATTGTCAAAAATGCGCCGAAGCATGCTTGCGCTGTGCGGAAGCTTGCCGGAAAATGGCCTGACACAAAGCCGGTTCCCTTATCAAAAAGGGAACCGGTTTTTGGCAAAATCAATAAAACGGGAATGATGTGTTTAAGTTTAAGCGAACGGAAGAAAATAAAAATTGGATCGCCGGTTTAAATCAAGGTAAAAACCAATTTTTCTCATGGCGCTCCTAACATCATGAAATGGATGGCCGGCAGAAAACAATTCGATGTATTTGTTTTATATTTCTTGGTCTCCGGAACAATGCGGCAGGAAATTCAATATCAAAATAAAAAAGCAAAGATCCCAGCCATAAACTGAAATCTTTGCTTTTTGTGATGCGGATGAAGGGACTTGAACCCATACGGTGTTTCCACCACTAGAACCTGAATCTAGCGCGTCTGCCAATTCCGCCACATCCGCATTGTTTTGTTTTTGTTCGCCTCATCAGCGACAAATTTATTATATAATGCCCGGTAGAAAAAAGCAATACCTTTTTTAAAATTTTTTTGGATCCCTGGAAAGCTTGTTAAAAAAGGAGCCGTGCATGCACGGCTCCTTTTTGGGAAATAGTTTACGCAGCCATTTCAACGCTTTTTTGTCTGTCTCTTGTAAAAGCACTCACGGCAAAGGTTACAATCAAGTTCAAAACCATGGCGATGATCCCGGTATTTAAGTCTTTGACTGCTTGCGGCATAAACGGCAACAGCGTCGCAACCGTCTGATTCGTGATCGTCACATAGGAAACGACAAGTTCGCCCGCAACAATTCCAGCAAATGCGCCTGCTTTTGAAATCGGGTTATTTTTCATAAAGCTGAATACGATCGCCGGGAAAAATTGCGTAACCATGCTGTACCCCATCAACAGCAGGGCAACAATGGTTTGCCCGCCGTTAAATGTGAAGTAGAGGGCAATTAAAGATACGACCGGAACCAAATATTTGGCAACATTGGCCACTTGTGTTTCATTGGCGGTCGGTTTAAATACTTTAAACAAGTTTTTCGAAATCATTGTGGATGCGCTCATCAACAGCATCGACCCCGGTACCAGCGCACATAACAGACCGGCGGCGCCGATGACACCGACAAACCAGTGCGGGAAGCTTTCAATAGAAAGAACGAGCAGGGCATTGTCGGTTGCTGCTCCTTCAAGTGCCGGCTTTACAGTCAGAATCGCCGCAAAACCGGCAAAGAATACGAACAACAGGATCAACTGATACAGCGGAAAAATCACCGCATTGCGGCGGAACGTTTTTTCATTTTTCGCTGTAAAGGAGGCGGCAAAAGAATGCGGCCACGTGTAAAAACCGAGTGCCGTCAGCAAAACGGTCGAAATGAACCAATATACACTCATCCCTTGGTGCGGGAGCGCAAGAAAGCCGGGTTTTGCCTGGTCAATGGCATGAAACATATCTGAAAAGCCGCCAAAATAATGAACGGGGAGATAAATGCCGAGAAAAACGACGACGGCCAAAACCAATGCATCTTTCATGACGGATGTCCAGGCTGTTCCGTGCACGCCTGAAATCGTGGTGTAAATGGTTACCACGATCACGCCGATCCAGATGGCGACGCCGGAAGAAATCGAGCCGTAAGAAGCAATGCTGACGATACTGCCGAGCCCTTTTAACTGCAAAACAAGGTACGGGATCATTGCAATAATGCCGATAATCGAAACAAGGACACCGAGTGCGGGACTATTGTATTTTTTCGCGAAAAAGTCGGATTGGGACAACAGCTTATGTTCTTTTGCATAACGCCAAATGGCCGGAAGCAGCCAATAGGAAAGAACATAAGCCAATGAGCCGTACCAGAGTATATAAAGCGTCGGCCCCCCTTTGCCGTAAGCCCATCCGCTGCCGCCGAGAAAAGTGAAAGTCGTGTAAATTTCACCGGCGCTTAGCAAGAATACAAACAATGTTCCAAAACTTCTGCCGCCGGTTGCCCATTGTTCAAGGTTCATTTGCTTGCCCCGGCGCGCCCGGATGCCGAGATAGAGTGACACCAGCAAAAAGATGAGGATAACAAGAAGTGCGCTGTTCATTCGGCATCCCCCCTTTGGTTTTTCGGATCGGTTTTATAGATAATGAACATTACAACCGTCGATAAAACAACCCACAACACGGTCCAGAACATGATAAAAGGCATTCCGAGAATCATCGGATTGGTACGGTTTGCAAAAAACATGCCAATGATTAAAGCAAGAAATGGGAGTGATGCAAGGACGAATTTCATTTGAAAACCTCACTTTTTTTAGTGTAAAAGGCCAACCGGTGAAAAAGCGGCTGATCCTTTTCAGGCAGTTAACGTCAGGCTGGCGGCGACGAACGCTTTCACCCCGTAAGGCAATACATCCTCATCCACAGTAAAGCGGGCGTGATGGTGGGGATAAACGATGCCTTTGTCCGCATTTCCGGCTCCAATAAAAAAGAATGTGCCGGGTGCCTTTTGCTGGAATCCGGAAAAATCTTCCCCGCCCATGGTTGGAACGCCGTCTTGAATGGCATCTTCACCAAACGTCTCAACCAGTACTTCACGCAGCTTTGCCGTGACTTCCGGATCGTTAATAACGGGACGATAACCTTTCACGTATTGAAAATCATAAGTCGCCCCGTGCGCTTCTGTTACGCCTTTCACGACGCGTTCCATCAGCCGGATCACTTCTTCCTGCAACGCCGGCTTAAACGTCCGGACGGTGCCGCTGATGAAAACCGAACCGGGAATGACGTTATGCGCAGTACCGGCTATAAACTGGGTCACGGAAAGAACAACGGGATCTAAGGGATCAATATTTCTTGAAACAATATGTTGAAGGTTTGTTACAACTTGTGCGCCAATTGCAATGCTGTCTATTGCTAAATGCGGCTGTGCCCCGTGTCCGCCTTTTCCGTTAATCGTGATGTAGAAAGCATCTGGTGCTGCCATCATCGGTCCTGACACCAACTCGATTTTTCCAGCTTCAAGCGGTGACCATAAATGAGCGCCAATCACCTGGTCCACACCGTCCATGACACCGGCTTGGACCATTTCTTCAGCCCCGCCCGGCAATTGTTCTTCGGCATGTTGGAACAGAAAGCGGATTTCACCGGCGATTTGGTCTTTTAAGCCGGCCAGAATTTTTGCGGCTCCAAGCAGCATCGCGGTATGCCCGTCATGGCCGCAAGCATGCATCACACCGTCATGCTTTGAGACGAAATCAAATGCATTTTCTTCTTGAATGGGGAGCGCGTCCATATCGGCACGAATCGCTAAAACACGGCCGGGCTTTGCTCCTTTCAGCCGGGCTACCACACTCGTTTTTGTCGGGCGGGACAACGCCAAACCCCCGAAAGATGCAAGCGTATCGTAAATAAATTGCGATGTTTCGACTTCCTTGAAGGAAAGCTCCGGGTTTTGATGCAAATGCCTCCGCCAATGGATTACATCTTCCTTGACTTGTTCGACCAATGCATCGATTTTTTCGGCTTCCAAAGATAATGCCATATCAAAATCCCTTTCTTATTCTATATTTCTATTTTCTTTATTGATTTAAAGAATTTAGAGTATTATAACATCAAATACTTTTATATTGCAATAACAATTTGGTTTCACTTCTAGCTTTCTTCCAAAAAAAGGGGACTTTCTGCAGAGGAGAGAAATAGGCATCAAACCATCTCCATTGGTTTCCATCAGTGGATAAACACCACTGATGGAAGTTTCACTTATCTTTGTTGCTCCCCCAGTTGCATGAGGGCGCCAAAATATTGTGATGCTGTTGTGAAGCAAATGAAAGCAATCAGCTCACTGATCTCCGCATCTGTTAAATACTCCTTTAAAACCGCTGTTACATTTGGAGATGTTTGCCCTTTGCCCGCAAGAAAAGCTTCAGCAAATCCGGTACATACCGCTGTTTTTTCATCGTAATCAACGGGGTTCGGTTTGCCTTTTGCCTTACAATACAGGCAGCCATTTTTTTGTGCAAGTGTACGCCGGACTTCTTCTTTTAACTTCGCTGATAACCGGCCATCCTTTTCAAATTCATCACTGAGTTTGTTCCAGTATTTCAGAATGGACGCATTATATCCCAGCAATTGTTGAAATGGCGTATTTCCTCTTTCATGTAATGGTATCAGTGTCATGCTCATCCCTCCCAAAAATAGTGTAAAATAAAGCGTGCGGCTTTTACATACCGATTAAAAGGCATTTGATTGATTTGAATTTCAAATTGGAAAGGAATTTGAAGAAATGGATTTCATTGATGAACAAATTATACATGAATTGAAAGAAGATAGCCGGTTATCAATGAGCGAGCTAAGCAGGCGTATTCATCTATCAGCCCCGGCTGTGAGAGAGCGGGTACGACAATTAGAAGAACAGGATATCATTAAACGCTATACCATTGAACTGAACCAAAAAAAACTGGGATACCCGATAGAAGCCATCATTGAAGCGACAATTAAAAATAATCGTTATGACGATTTTAAAAAGCAAATATGCCAGTATTCGAATGTTGATTTTTGTTATCGTATTGCTGGTGAAGCATGCTTTATGTTAAAAGCCCGCTTCCACTCATTTGAAGACGCGGAGCAATTTATTGATAAACTGCAGTTATTTGCACATTCTAAAACGAACTTTATTTTTTCAAAAGTAATTTAGGCCTTACTGAACGAATCCGATTCTGAGTAAGCTCTAGAAGAATCCATCTTTAAAAATGCGATTTTGTTTTCTCTATAATTGAATCAGCTTCAAGTGCAAATTTTATAACACCCTTGCATTTAAATTTTTGCCAAGGCTGTCAGCATCCTTGCAGTGTTTTGTCTTAAAAGGACGTTTCGAGCCAGGATACAGCGTGTTTTGTCTTTTTGGCCGGTTCAAAAAGACATTTCGGGCTCGGATGCACCGTGTTTTGTCTTTTTGACGGCTTCAAAAAGACATTTCGGGCCCGGGTGCAGCGTGTTTTGTCTTTTTGGCAGGTTCAAAAAGACATTTCGGACCCGGGTGCAGCTTGTTTTGTCTTTTTGGCAGGTTCAAAAAGACATTTCGAGCCTGGATACAGTGTGTTTTGTCTTTTTGACGGCTTCAAAAAGACATTTCGGACCCGGATGCAGCTTGTTTTGTCTTTTTGGCAGGTTCAAAAAGACATTTCGGGCTCGGGTGCAGCGTGTTTGTCCTTTTGGCCGGTTCAAAAAGACATTTCGGGCTCGGATGCAGCGTGTTTTGTCCTTTTGGCCGGTTCAAAAGGACATTTCGAGCCTAGGTGCGGCTTGTTTTGTCTTGTTGGCAGGTTCAAAAGGACATTTCGAGCCCGGATGCAACGTGTTTTGTCTTGTTGGCAGGTTTAAAAAGACATTTCGGGCTCGGGTGCAACGTGTTTTGTCTTTTTGGCGGTTTCAAAAAGACATTTTGGGTTTGGATACAGCGTGTTTTGTCCTTTTGACGGCTTCAAAAAGACATTTCGGCCCTGGATGCAACGTGTTTTGTCCTTTTGGTAGGTTCAAAAAGACATTCCGAGCCCGGATGCAGCGTGTTTTGTCCTTTTGACAGGTTCAAAAAGACATTTCGGGTTCGGATGCAGCGTGTTTTGTCCTTTTGACAGATTCAAAAAGAATTTCGGGCCTGGATGCAGCGTGTTTTGTCCTTTTGACGGCTTCAAAAAGACATTTCGAGCCTAGGCGAGGCTTGTTTTGTCTTTTTGGCAGGTACAAAAAGACATTTCGGGCTCGGATGCAGCGTGTTTTGTCCTTTTGACGGCTTCAAAAAGACATTTCGGGCTCGGGTGCAGCGTGTTTTGTCTTTTTGGCAGGTTCAAAAAGACATTTCGGGCTCGGGTGCAGCGTGTTTTGTCTTTTTGGCAGGTTCAAAAAGACATTTCGAGCCCGGATGCAACGTGTTTTGTCTTTTTGGCAGGTTCAAAAAGACATTTCGGGCCCAGTCGCAATTCCTTAGAGGGGCTCTACGTTAAGAAAGCACAGAAAAACGAAGACTTTCCTTCACATAGGGTACGTCTACGTTAAGGAAGCGCGGAAAAAAGACGACCTTTCTTCACATAGAGGGCATCTATGTTAAGGAAGTACGGAAAAACGAGGCTCTTCCTTAACATAGAGCCCGTCTATGTTAAGGAAGCACGAAAAATTGACGGCCTTTCTTCACGTAGAGCCCGTCTACGTTAAGGAAGTACGGAAAAACGAGGCTCTTCCTTAACATAGGGTGCGTCTACGTTAAAAAGAAGGTCTTCCTTCACATAGGGCGCGTTTCAAGTGCAAGCTTTTCCCTACATTTTTTATAAAACACTTGCATTAAATTGATGTCAAAGCTGTCAGCATCCTTGCCAAATTTAGGAATTTGGCTTATTCAGCAAGTTCCAATTTAAAACAAGATCGCTTATTTGAAAAGGTGATCAACATTTCCGGGCCATTTGACGTACGCTTTAGAAATAGGAGCATCTCTATTGACATAGTATACCGGGGAGAGGTATATTTTACATATACAAGGAGGCCAGGATATGGAGGAATTGGATATCATGATGGATGCCGCCCGGGATGAAGCTTCCGTTTGCCCCGCCCACAGTGAACGTAAAAGCCACCATTCGGAAAAAGTGAAAAAGAACCTGGTCAGCAGGTTGAACCGTATTGAAGGGCAGGTAAGAGGGGTAAAAGGCCTTATCGAAAAAGATACCTATTGCGATGATGTCATTACCCAAATCGCTGCCATCCAATCTGCCTTAAACAGCGTGTCGAAGATCCTGCTCGAGGGCCACTTGAAAAATTGTGTCTTGGAACGGATTCAAGAAGGGGACCTTGATGTGCTGGATGAATTTTTAGTAACCATACAAAAAACAATGCGAAAATAAAGGAGCGAATGGATCATGGAAAAAGTAACCTTAAATGTACAAGGCATGTCATGCGAACATTGTGTAAAAGCGGTTAAAGGAAGCGTCGGCGAATTGTCAGGCGTGAAAAATGTAGACGTTCATTTGGCAGAAGGAAAAGTGGATGTTGAATTCGATCCGAATAAAGTTACGCTTGATAAGGTAAAAGAAGCCATTGAAGACCAAGGCTATGAAGTAGCGTAAATCCGGACAAAACGGGCTGTGCTTTCGGGCACGCTCTCTTTTTTCAAAAAAATATACCTATAGAGGGTATAAAAGGCGTCAGGAGGAATGGATATGGCCGCATCACTACAGGAAAAAAAGGACGCCAGCGTCACGCTTGGCATTACCGGCATGACGTGTGCAGCTTGCGCCAACCGGATTGAAAAGAATTTATCAAAAGTGGAAGGCGTCAAAAAAGTAAGTGTGAACCTGGCAACAGAAAAAGCTGCCATTCAATACGATACGAAACAGGCGACCGTCGAAAATTTGATCGAAAAAGTGGAGAAAACGGGTTATGGCGTATTAGAAGAAAAAGCGCAGCTCAATATTATAGGCATGACATGTGCGGCATGCGCCAACCGCGTGGAGCGGGCGCTGAAAAAAACCCCCGGTGTTGTGAGTGCCGCCGTCAACCTGGCAACGGAAACGGCAAGTGTTACATACCTGCCGGGGCAGGCAAGCGCTGAACAAATGATTGCCGCTGTAAAAAAGGCCGGCTATGACGCAAAAGTAAAAGGCGAACTCGATCCGGACTATGAAAAGAAGATGCGTGAGAAAGCATACAAAAAGCAAAAAATAAAATTTGCAGTTGGTGCTGTCATCTCAGTCTTTTTCCTGTTGCAAATGATTTCGGATATCGCTATGCATTACGGCGGCAGTTTTTCATTCCATATGAACCCGTGGCTGCAGCTTTTGCTTGCTACAATCGTGCAAATCTTTGTCGGCGGCCATTACTACCGAGATGCTTACCATGCAATCCGGGGCGGGAGTGCCAATATGGCCGTTTTGGTTGTGCTTGGGACATCCACGGCCTATTTATACAGCCTTGTCCTCACCATCCTCGGTTCCGGGCGCATGCTTTACTTTGAGGCATCCGCCATTGTGATGACGCTGATCGTTCTTGGCAAACTGATGGAAACGAGGGCAAAAGGCCAAACATCAGAAGCGATGAAAAAACTGATGGGCCTGCAGGCAAAAACGGCTCGAGTCAACCGGGGCGGAAAAGAAATTGAAGTACCGGTTGAAGAAGTCGTCCCCGGCGATATACTTCTTGTCCGCGCCGGGGAAAAAATTCCGGTTGACGGCGTCATCACAGAAGGGGCTTCTTCTGTCGATGAGTCCATGCTGACCGGCGAAAGCATGCCCGTTTCAAAAAAAGCGGGCGATGCCGTCATCGGTGCGACATTGAATAAAACCGGTTCGTTCCGTTTTAAAGCCACAAAAGTCGGGAAAGATACGGCGCTCAGCCAGATCATTAAACTCGTGGAAGAGGCGCAAGGTTCGAAAGCGCCGATCCAGCATCTGGCTGACCAGATTTCGGGTATTTTCGTACCGATTGTCATATTGATTGCACTGGTGACATTTGCGGTAACGTATTTTGCGGCCGGATTCACCCCTGCGATGGTCAGCATGGTTGCTGTGCTCGTCATCGCCTGCCCTTGCGCCCTCGGGCTTGCTACCCCGACAGCAGTCATGGTGGGAACCGGCCTCGGTGCTGAAAACGGCGTGCTGATCAAAAGCGCGGAGCATTTGCAAAGCGCCCATCGCATTACGACCGTTGTACTCGATAAAACCGGCACGATTACAAAAGGAGAGCCGGAAGTAACAGATCTCATTCCATACGGCGGTTTTTCAGAGGATGAGTTGCTTGCCCTTTCCGCTGCAGCTGAAAAAGGATCGGAACACCCACTTGGTGCAGCCATTGTAAAAAAAGCGGCTGAAAAGGGTCTGCAACTGCCAAATGTTACGGAATTCGAAGCAGTCCCGGGCCGTGGTATCCGGGTTAAAATAGAGGAAAGAGAAGTTTTGATCGGGAATAAAAAAATGATGCAGGATGCGCATATCCGGATCGACGATGTGATCAGCCAAATGGAAAAGCTTGAGGAAGACGGCAAAACGGCCATGCTGATTGCAATGGATGGCGCGCTTTCCGGACTGATTGCTGTTGCGGACACGGTAAAAGAAACATCGGCAAAAGCGATCCGCATGTTGAAGGAAATGGGCATTGAAACGGTCATGATGACAGGTGATAACCGCCGCACTGCCGAAGCGATTGCCCGACAGGTCGGCGTGGATCGTGTGCTTGCGGAAGTACTGCCGGAAGATAAATCTAAAGAAGTTGAAAAATTAAAGCGTGCCGGCAACATCACCGCAATGGTCGGCGACGGGATCAATGATGCCCCGGCTCTTGCTGCAGCCGATGTCGGGATTGCGATTGGAACCGGGACAGATGTTGCGATGGAGGCCGCTGATATTACTTTAATGCGCGGCGACCTAATGGGGATTGTCAACACAATCCGCTTGTCGAAAGCAACGATGCGGAAAATCCGCCAGAACCTGTTCTGGGCTTTTGCTTACAATGTGGTTCTGATCCCGGTTGCAGCATTCGGGTTGTTAAATCCGATTCTGGCCGGAGCAGCCATGGCCTTCAGTTCTGTGTCAGTTGTGGGCAATACCCTGTTCTTGCGCAAATGGCAGCCGGTATCATGACATATAGAAAATAAAAACCGTTATTTTGCTCGATCAAAATAACGGTTTTTTTGTTTCATTTTTTTGAATGGAGACATCAAATCCGTACACTATATGCTATAATATATCAGATCAGTTTGTTTTCAAAGATGATTTGAAATTTGCTGATAACAAAATCAGGTATGTTTAAGGGGCACTTTAAAAAGTAGCCTCATTCACAACGTCTGTTTTAACCGTGGCCTCTTTGCTGGGGGGATACATAGGGCTTGCTGAATAAGCAAAATTACTGGATTTGGCAAGGATACTAACAGGTTCGGCAAAAAATTAGATGCAAGGATTTTATAAAAAATCCAGGGAAAAGCTTGCACTTGAGAAGACAAAATCGCATTTTCAAAGATGGATCCTTCTATATTTTTTGAGACAAATCCTTGCTGACAAATTGGGTACAAACTCAGAATCGGATTCGTTCAGCAAGTCCTCCATACAGGTAAGCAATCATAGCAGGCCTCGGCAGTTTTACATATGATACTGCATGTCTTGGGAATGGAGAATGAAACTTGAATAGGATTCAAAGAATTAAAAACACCTATTATGCGATTAATATTTTGTATAATATGGGGATTATGGTATTCGGCGGGACATTATATTTGTATATGAAGTCGATCCATTATAGTTATGCTGATATAAATCTGTTTTTGTCCATTTTTTGGATTGTCGGTTTTATTACGGAAATCCCGTCTGGAGTGATTGCGGATACTTTCGGAAGAAAAAAAACGCTGATCAGCAGTTGCGTGATCAGGAGCACTGGCCTGTTCCTATTATTTTTTGATTGGGGAAATATGATTTTTCTGATCCTTAGTGCGGTTTTTACTTCACTTGGCGAATCTTTAAGATCGGGGACTGTGGATTCTTGGATGATAGATAGCATTCATGAGGAAGAAAAGGATTATCCGTTTGAAAAAGTATTTTCTAATAATCAAGTATTCGGTACTACTTTCAGCTTACTAGCAGGGTATGTTGGTGCACAAGTTTTAGGAAATATTGATTTAAGCTATCCTGTTTTAGCAGGGGCTATTTTACTTTTATGTCCCATGATGGTAGCCGTATTCTTTATGAAAGAGCCGGCGTCGAGAAAACAAAAACAAGCAGGCGCAAAAGCAATAAAAAACAGTTTTCATATGTTAGCGGAAACAATGAAAGATGGATTTTTCTTTTTAAAAAAGGACAAGGGTTTTTTTCTGATCTGCTTATCTTTTTTGCCGTTATCTCTCATCGTTACAGGGCCTTTCAATCAATGGCAATTATTTTTTCAGGAAGGCCGCCAGTCTTTAAATACAGGATATATATTAATCGGAGTGAATCTTTTTAGTATATTGGGCGCCTACTTTTCAAGAAAAATATCCGCTTTATCGGATAATAAAATTTATATTCTGATCGGGAGCACCTTATGTAATACGTTGGCGATCATAATGAGTGTCATCGTTCATAACTATCTCATTGCTATCAGTGTATTCTTGCTGCATGTGATGATCACAGCGAGCGAAGAAATCATCCGGTACACCTTTTTAAACCAGCATATTAAAAATGAAAACAGGTCCACTTTATTGTCTTTTTTCAACACGCTGGAAGCCGGAACAACCGTTATTGCTTTATCACTAAATGGCCTGATCTCAAACCTTTATGGAATAGGGCCTGCATGGGTCGCAATGTCTGTCCTTTCCATCATCATTTCTATTCCTGTATACCTGATTGTGAATAAAGTATTGAAACATCATGGACTTGCACAGGAAAAAAAGGTCGTGCAATAATCAAGGCTTGCTGAATAAGCAAAAGGCCCGGGATTCGCAAAGGCGCTGACAGCTCTGGCTGCACTTGGAAGTTTTATAACAAATGCAGAAAAACGATGCACTCGAAAGCTGACTTAATATCATCAAGCATTTTCGCTTTTTTAGCATGGGCAAAGCTTGCTCACAAATCGGATTCGTTCAGCAAACCCTAATGATTGGGGATTGAATCATTCATAAAATCAATCCGTTAAAGGGCAAAAGATGATCAAATTTTTTGCAAATGATGGGGTGTACACCATTGCGCCAATGCGGGGTAGATGTTATGATAGATAGAGCATTACTGTGAAACGCAGATGGTTTTGACAATGGAATAGATTGTCTTAAAGGAGGAGCCTGTCACCAAGGGATACGTATGTCCCGCGGTGGCAGGCTTTTTTGCTTTCCAGAAAAATGAAAAGGGAGTGGTTTGATGGTAATGGGATTGTCGGTTATTTTGTTATTGGTGCTGTGCCTGCCGTTTACAAAAATAGTGGAAAGGAATCTGGAAGCCTTTTTGTTTGTAATGGGCGTGGCAGCTTGTATTGTCAGCCGGTCATTTTCCTGGCATCTTGTGCAGGAAGCGCTACTACATCCGCTCAATATCACGATTGCTGTGCTTGCGATGGGGCTTTTGTTCCGCTGGTTTGAGAAACCGATCGAAAAAGGAATCAGTCGGATCAGCCATGCGATGCCGTTTCGTTTGTTTATTGCGCTCTTTGTCATCATACTCGGTTTGCTGTCGAGCGTCATCACCGCCATTGTTGCCGCCATCGTTCTTGTCACGATCATTCGTTTTTTGCGGCTTGACCGGAAGACGGAAGTCCGTTTGGTTGTCCTCGCCTGTTTCGCCATTGGCCTTGGAGCTGTGCTCACGCCGATCGGGGAGCCACTTTCCACCATTGTCGTGAGCAAACTGGATGCGGACTTTTTTTACTTGCTGAGACTTACCGGCACTTCAGTGATCCCGGCTGTCATTCTTTTCGGCGTACTGGCTGCTTTGATCGTCAAACCGGGGCAGTATACAAGCGCCATGGAAACCGCGGCAGGAAAAGAACCGAGCATAGCCTCCAAGGAAGATGAAGGGCTAAAAGCTGAACCGGCTTCAGAATCATACAAGGAAATTGTCATTCGCAGTTTCAAGATTTACTTGTTTGTCATGGCGCTCACTTTGCTCGGGGCAGGATTTGAACCATTTATTGAAGCCTATTTACTGGACCTAAATCCGCTCGTCCTGTATTGGATCAATATGGTTTCTGCTGTTTTGGATAATGCCACCCTTGCCGCAGCTGAAATCAGCCCGGCGATGGGTGATAAGGCGATTCAAGATATTTTGATGGGCCTGCTGATTAGCGGCGGAATGCTCGTGCCGGGGAATATTCCGAATATCATTGCCGCGGGAAAATTAAAAATCTCAAGCATTGAATATGCGCGCTTTGCATTCCCGCTCGGCCTGGCAGCAATGGTCGTTTATTTTGCGATCATCCTTTTCCTGGTTTAAAATAAGCGCTTCGTAACGAAGTCCTTACTTGCCGGCGGGTGCGAGCAAAGATGGAGAAAATGCGGCTGCTGCTGAATATCCGAAACCTGAGCCTGATCGGAAGAAGCAAGCGGTTTTCGCTCAGTAAAAAGCTTTATTCAGCTCTCTACTTCTGCAGCCGCAACTTCATCCATGCCGGAAATATGGCGGTATACATCCACAGTCGTATGTTTGTAGCTCGCCCGCGCCTTTAAATCGACTAAATGGGTTTGATCTTTTAAATCTTTGATCCGGATATTTTCAATAGTAATATGCTGCTTCTCAATCGCATCGAGGACGGAGGGTATGGCATCCCTGTTGCAGACGATCACTTTTATAATCAGGTCTTTATTACGCAATTTTGATTGTGCTGCTTTGCCCATTAAATAAGGGATAATTTCAACGCTAATGATGATGAGCACAACGCCGGCAATCGCCTCCATATAAAAACCGGCCCCGACAGCAATCCCGATTCCGCTCGCTCCCCAAATCATGGCGGCGGTGGTCAGGCCTGTAATGGTGTCATTGTCTTTTTTTAAAATCACCCCTGCCCCGAGAAAACCAATTCCGGAAACGATTTGTGCGGCAAGCCGGAGCGGGTCCATTGTAATCTGCACACTATGGGCATGGTTGAAAAGATAGGCAGACTGAATGGAAACAATGGTGAGGATGCAACTGATAATTGAAATGACAAGGCTGGTTTTCAGTCCGAGCGGCTTCCGCTTTAATTCCCTTTCCAGCCCGATAATCAGCCCCAGCACGGCCGTAATCCCAAGCTTATATAAAATTTCCAAATCTCCAAAAACCATCCGGCTTCCCCCCTTATAAAAAACACTGTTCAATGTTGCCTTTGCGCTATAAAATAAAAGTAAATAATCAAAAAAAGGAGAATTCGCAATTTGAATCCTTATATTGCTTTAATTGCGGGCGTACTGGCTGTCACATCCTCCGCCATTTTGGTGAAGTACAGTACGGCGGATGCCGGTGTGATTGCTTTTTATCGGTTATTCTTTACCACCATCATCATGATGCCAATCTTTCTGGCTGCCAGAAAGAAAGCGAAAATGCGCATGCTAAAAAAAGATGTGTTCTTTTCCATCCTTTCCGGGGCATTGCTCGCTTTCCATTTTATTTTATGGTTTAAATCGCTGAATTTGACATCGGTTGCCAGCTCGACTGTCCTTGTAACATTGCAACCGGTTTTTACATTTGCCGGCAGCTATTTTATTTTTCGGGAATCGCTCTCTCTTAAGGCGATTGTTTGTGCTGCATTTTCCATTTTCGGGAGCATCCTGATCAGCTGGGGCGATTTTTTTATCAGCGGAAAAGCACTCTACGGCGATGTTTTGGCGCTCATCTCCTGCCTTTTTGTTACAGCTTATATGATGATTGGCCAGTACGTACGGCAAAGGTCGGATGTGGTTTCATACACATTTATCGTCTACCTCGCGTCAACAGTTGTACTGTTTTTCTATGTGCTTTTTGCCGGAGAAGCTTTTTACCCGTATTCCGCCCGCAACTGGATCTGTTTTCTCCTCCTGGCCGTTTTGCCAACACTTGCCGGGCACTCTGTTTTTAGCTGGGTTGTCAAATGGATCAGTGCATCGGTTGTTTCTGTCGCGATCTTATTCGAACCGGTAGGCGCAGCCATTTTGGCCTATTTGCTTTTTGGAGAAAAAATTTCCTGGTTCCAGGCAGTTGGCGGGATCATTATTTTGCTGAGCATTGCCTATTTTTTGGCCCAGGATCATGCCGAACACCGCCGCGCTGTCAGGCTGAACGAAAAAAGCGAACCGGCCCGTTAGCCTCGGAACGTTTAAGACTTCGCTGCACTTGTGAGCGTTGAATCGCTTTAATATGCACCCCATGATAAAAGGAAGAAAATAAACCACAAGAAAGTTTCGTATATAAAAATATTATACCGTGCCGGGTACTTGGCCTACAACCGATACACTTGCAGCAACTAACGGCTGTTTTGGGGATGACTTGTGCCCCCCTGGATTTGACCGGTAGACGATTAAGGCCAATGGATGGCTGGCAAATGCAAGGGGGGAAAGGGATCAGTCATAAAGAAAAAAAAAATCCGCGTGGCAGATGCCAAGCATAATCGGGGATTTCAACTTTCTTTGGAAAAGGGAGGATTGAGAATGAACAAGAAAAATCAAATTTTTTTAGCAATCCTTTTAATTTTGAGTGTGGCAGGTTTCATTGCCAACATGATCGTTGGCCCTGCTCCCCGCTGGATTAAGGCATACAATTTGTTAGTAGTCCTTGCCTGGGGTGTGTGGATTTTTCGCACAGGAAAAGAAAAAGGCCGTTATTGGTAAACCTGAATTCGTTACGATTAACAAACGTTGATCCTATATGGGTGGTCATGATGCTATCTTAAGAGCCTTTGCCAAAATGCTATATCTCCTGGCATCCGTGACTGGATGATCAGCGCAATTTTAAGAGGCCTCTCTTTTTTTCGCTACGGGGAAATCTGTAAATTCACCACAGCAATGTAAACGAATGCGAAATCAATTGAGGGTCAGGGGGGATTGCGGGGAAAAGGAGGTGGGATCGGGATCATCGTAAGAAGGATTCATCCTCCTCAATAGAAGTTTTCCCCATCAAAAAAGAGCCCCTGGAAAAAGATATAAAACTTTTGTCAAGAAACAATCCTGTTTTTGGATTGAATAGTGTTTATTACATTGATAAAATCTTTGATCGTTTCCTTCCAAGTAACGGTGTTTAAATGTGCCTGTGCGTTCTTAACCGTTTCCGCGATATGCCCTGGATGGCTGATCGCATTTTGGAAGGTTTGGAAAAGACTTTGCTCATCAAGATGACAAAATAAAGCACAATTCTCTGGCATGAAGCTTCGGCCCGTACCTTCATAGAAATCGATAACCGGCAAACCGCTGCTCATCATTTCATAGGGCACAAGAGAAAAATTGGTCATCGATGGTGCAATGCCAAAATCCGATTTGAGATACAGCTCGTGCAATTCTTTTTTCGTCAGCTGGCCAAGATTCTTACCGTTGATAAATTGCGCGGATTGATCGGTACCGAAATAGACAATATCCAGCTGATATCCGTGTTTTTGGCAAAGCTTAAGAAAATTATTGAGAACGATCTGAATAGTGATTGGTGCTCTTCGTGGACTGTCCCATTTTGTATAGACTGCAATTCTGAATTCCTTTTTTTTCTTATAATCCAGGAAGTTTCTCGGGTGGAAGGGATATTGTTCCATGTCAACCGGAAAACGGATCACATCAAGCGGACTTTGCACCCGGCATTCTTTTTCAATCATCTCGGCACACCAAGGTCCGAGCGAAACCATATGTAATCCTAATTCATAGGTCTTCTTCGCAAGATAATACCGATCGCCAAATGGGTAAAAATAAGGTTCATAATCCTGAACAAAATACATCTTGTATCCGGGTTTGTCTTTAAAAACATAAACCGATTCCCAGAGTGTCCCTATCCAAATATCTGACTGATGGGTCTTCAATGCGCTCACATCAAGACAGGTACCCTGATACCCGGCGTAATTAAACTCAGCGTTTATCTCCATCGCTTTCCGCGGTTGGGAAAAATAACTTAAATAGTAAACCTGGAAACCAAGTTTGCTGAGTTCCGTACCTAAATGCAGCATCGTCGTCTGTCCGCCGTCATAAGGAATAATCCCGGTTGTGACAAAGGTAATCGACTTCGGCCGGTGCGGCAACGCTTGTTTTACTTGTTTGAAATTAAAATACTGGATAATATCATCATATACATGGATGTCTCCCATCGAAACAGGTGGAAACGGTGTGGCAATAGGTTTCATGAACAATCACTCTCCTAGATGGATCCATAGTTTTTATCTATATATATCTCAACTTATATACCACTTTTTTCCGTACCATAAACCTATATTTCCGAGAGGTCGTGCGGTTTACTTTGAAATAAGTAAAAACACCGCATATTTTATAAGAAATCTGAAATAGGAAGAAACATTCAGTAAAAATAGGCATTATATTGGGAGGATTATTTGTTTTCCGGCTGCCAAGCATAGGAGGAGCAAATAACCCTTTTTAAAGTATCCGCCAAAATAAACGTCAAAACCTCTTGCAATAGCGGCATGGCTGCGGACGAAATATCTCCATAAATGCTTAGCTAGTAAAGGATTGCTTGGTCGACGATTACAGTTATTTCTGTTCTTTGTAGTGCAGCATGCGTGGGGACAGCAGGAACTGGATGTGCAGCCTGTATATACCTAGCAGCTGGAGCATCCGGTGGTACTATTGGTTGGTCCTGTAGGCAAGGCTCTTGGTATTAAAAAACATTAAAACTGAAACCGGCATCCGGTTTCAGTTTTTCTTAGCAACAATAGTCATGGTAAATGACAATGTAATAATGATGAAACTGATTAACAAAATAATTAAGTTGCTTATCTGTACTTTTAGTGTGAATTGGCTTAATATAAAAAATACTATCAAATAGAGAAGGATGAAAAAGTAAGTGTAGTTTATGGTTTTTCTTTTAATGAATTTTGCTCTCTCATCGTGTTTATTTATATGAGGATATACATACCACACATTAAATGAGAGAACAGAAAGCGACAACGTTAATAAAGCGTTAAAATTTAAGCCATATTTTGTTTTGAAAGACAAGATTAAGAGTCCTATCGTGACGATGAGAAAAAAGAAACTACATATAAGTAACATTTTTCGATTAGACATTTATAACTCCTCCTTTTCATTAAGTGTAAAAATATCCTCCACTTTCATATTAAAAATCTTAGCAATTTTTAATGCCAATGGCAGGGAAGGGTTATATTTACCTTTTTCAATGGAAATAATGGTTTGTCTCGACACGTTTAGTTCTTTGGCCAACTTTTCTTGAGAATACCCAAATTCAGACCGTATTTCAGGTAGGTTATTTTTCAAACGTAGGCATCTCCTTTCAAAAGGTAAAGCATACTTAACGTAAAGTCTCCTTTACTGTCAAATACATTATACATTTTTAAATAAAATATGCAACTGTTATTTTAAAGGGTGTGTGCACTGTATGGATCTGATTGAACCAGGAGCTCATTCTGGAGTTTGATTCAATGTGAAAACCGTCTATGGAGGCTAGGGGAAAGCAGAGATCGGTTAATCCCAACAATCCGGGGAGAAAAAGTTATTATCCTCTTCTTGTGTTTGAAGGGAAGTCACGTCTTTGTTTAATCTCAAGGGGTACTCGGTTTTGCAGAAGAGACCTATCAGTTGCTTTCTCCCTATTACCATTCGTTATGCTCTTTTTGACAAAGGGGTTGGGGAGATGATTTCTACAGTTAGTGGGAAAACTGTAGGATTGGTTATACCGTAAACGGAGGTGGACTTCAAAACCTAAAAACGATGATTCATCGTGAATCCGCTATGTTGACGACGAATTGACCGTGTTGGACGGAAAGGCTGTATATGATCAGGTGAATTTCTGGAAGAAGCCCCCAAGAAGGTTTTGGCCATTCGTAATGCCAAAGTATGAGAAAAATCAGCTTCAAGTTGTGATCCTCTCTGGAAATTTGAAGCAATTGTCACAAGGATGGACTGGGAACTTCTATACCAGAGGGCTTGCGTGGAAAACGACATCAAACCGTCAAAATATGGATTCTCGATGGATAAGATTTCAACGCAAGAACAAGCCGTAAAAACGAGAAAAGTTTGCACACATGGTCATTTTATCGTCTGTCTCAATTCAGTGAATATAAAGCAAAATGAGTTGGATTAAGGCTGAACATGTTAATCCTGTCTATATAAGTTAAACCTGCTCTCGAATTGTTCCGAGAGAAATAAGGCAAATGACCGTAAATATGATTGCAAATGCAACTCCGGAAACACAGAGATTTAGTTGGTGCAATGAATATTCGATATGCGCCTGTAGTTGGTGGTAATAGCCAATCAGCCTAAGATGCTATACGCGCTGTCATAGGAAGGGTAATGAGTTGAAGGGTGTCAAACAGAAATGGACTGCGAACGCTTAGCCATTTTAAGCATTCCACTCGTCACATCATAAAATGTAGGGATTGCGGCTTTAGTCATGGGAATCTCAAAAAATAGGCTGAATCTTATTATTTTTTGTCCGTCCGGTTTTCGCAATAAAGCCGCAATGTATGTTTGTCCTGTCTTATTTTGTAGAAGGAACTGGAGGTGGCCGGTTTCAAATTTACCAACGAATTTCAAAAAAACTATTGCACAAATGCTCACGACATGATATATTAATACTCGTCCGATAGCGAACAAGCAACATAACGTTGACAAGCTATCCGGCATTTGATATAATAGAAAAGTCGCAGTCATAAAGATGCGACACAGATTGTTCCTTGAAAACTGGACAAAACGAAACGTCAAATTCTTTTTGAGCTTTTATCAAACATCTTTACTGAGAGTTTGATCCTGGCTCAGGACGAACGCTGGCGGCGTGCCTAATACATGCAAGTCGTGCGGACCTTTTAAAAGCTTGCTTTTAAAAGGTTAGCGGCGGACGGGTGAGTAACACGTGGGTAACCTGCCTGTAAGATCGGGATAACGCCGGGAAACCGGGGCTAATACCGGATAGTTTTTTCCTCCGCATGGAGGAAAAAGGAAAGACGGCTTCGGCTGTCACTTACAGATGGGCCCGCGGCGCATTAGCTTGTTGGTGGGGTAACGGCTCACCAAGGCAACGATGCGTAGCCGACCTGAGAGGGTGATCGGCCACATTGGGACTGAGACACGGCCCAAACTCCTACGGGAGGCAGCAGTAGGGAATCTTCCGCAATGGACGAAAGTCTGACGGAGCAACGCCGCGTGAGTGAAGAAGGCCTTCGGGTCGTAAAACTCTGTTGCCGGGGAAGAACAAGTGCCGTTCGAACAGGGCGGCGCCTTGACGGTACCCGGCCAGAAAGCCACGGCTAACTACGTGCCAGCAGCCGCGGTAATACGTAGGTGGCAAGCGTTGTCCGGAATTATTGGGCGTAAAGCGCGCGCAGGCGGCTTCTTAAGTCTGATGTGAAATCTTGCGGCTCAACCGCAAGCGGTCATTGGAAACTGGGAGGCTTGAGTGCAGAAGAGGAGAGTGGAATTCCACGTGTAGCGGTGAAATGCGTAGAGATGTGGAGGAACACCAGTGGCGAAGGCGGCTCTCTGGTCTGTAACTGACGCTGAGGCGCGAAAGCGTGGGGAGCAAACAGGATTAGATACCCTGGTAGTCCACGCCGTAAACGATGAGTGCTAAGTGTTAGAGGGTTTCCGCCCTTTAGTGCTGCAGCTAACGCATTAAGCACTCCGCCTGGGGAGTACGGCCGCAAGGCTGAAACTCAAAGGAATTGACGGGGGCCCGCACAAGCGGTGGAGCATGTGGTTTAATTCGAAGCAACGCGAAGAACCTTACCAGGTCTTGACATCCTCTGACCTCCCTGGAGACAGGGCCTTCCCCTTCGGGGGACAGAGTGACAGGTGGTGCATGGTTGTCGTCAGCTCGTGTCGTGAGATGTTGGGTTAAGTCCCGCAACGAGCGCAACCCTTGACCTTAGTTGCCAGCATTCAGTTGGGCACTCTAAGGTGACTGCCGGTGACAAACCGGAGGAAGGTGGGGATGACGTCAAATCATCATGCCCCTTATGACCTGGGCTACACACGTGCTACAATGGATGGTACAAAGGGCTGCGAGACCGCGAGGTTAAGCCAATCCCAGAAAACCATTCCCAGTTCGGATTGCAGGCTGCAACCCGCCTGCATGAAGCCGGAATCGCTAGTAATCGCGGATCAGCATGCCGCGGTGAATACGTTCCCGGGCCTTGTACACACCGCCCGTCACACCACGAGAGTTTGTAACACCCGAAGTCGGTGAGGTAACCTTTACGGAGCCAGCCGCCGAAGGTGGGACAGATGATTGGGGTGAAGTCGTAACAAGGTAGCCGTATCGGAAGGTGCGGCTGGATCACCTCCTTTCTAAGGAATAAAAGGAAAACTTCGTTTTCCAAAATCAAGTTTGACGTTTCCGTTTTGTTCAGTTTTGAAGGTTCAATCCTTCAACATGTGTTCTTTGAAAACCGGATAGGAGAAACAAACCAAGTAAACCGAGAATCGCTTATTTTTGGATTTAAACCTTTTTATGGTTAAGTTAGAAAGGGCGCACGGTGAATGCCTTGGCACTAGGAGCCGATGAAGGACGGTACAAACACCGATATGCTCCGGGGAGCTGTACGTAAGCTTTGATCCGGAGATTTCCGAATGGGGAAACCCCCTGTCTTTAATCGGACAGGATTCCTGCCTGAATTCATAGGGCAGGAAGGGCACACCCGGGGAACTGAAACATCTCAGTACCCGGAGGAAGAGAAAGCAATTGCGATTTCCCAAGTAGCGGCGAGCGAACAGGAAACAGCCCAAACCGGAAGGCTTGCCTTCCGGGGTTGTAGGACACTCATATGGGAGTTACAAAAGAACGGGGTAAGTGAAGCGGCCTGGAAAGGCCTGCCGGAGAAGGTAAAAGCCCTGTAACTGAAACTTCGTTCTCTCCCGAGTGGATCCTGAGTACGGCGGGACACGAGGAATCCCGCCGGAATCCGGGAGGACCATCTCCCAAGGCTAAATACTCCCTAGTGACCGATAGTGAACCAGTACCGTGAGGGAAAGGTGAAAAGCACCCCGGGAGGGGAGTGAAAGAGATCCTGAAACCGTGTGCCTACAAGTAGTCAGAGCCCGTTAACGGGTGATGGCGTGCCTTTTGTAGAATGAACCGGCGAGTTACGGTCTCATGCAAGGTTAAGCTGAAGAAGCGGAGCCGCAGCGAAAGCGAGTCTGAACAGGGCGAAAGAGTATGAGGCCGCAGACCCGAAACCAGGTGATCTACCCATGTCCAGGGTGAAGGCAAGGTAACACTTGCTGGAGGCCCGAACCCACGCACGTTGAAAAGTGCGGGGATGAGGTGTGGGTAGCGGAGAAATTCCAATCGAACTTGGAGATAGCTGGTTCTCTCCGAAATAGCTTTAGGGCTAGCCTCAAGCGGAGAGTTTTGGAGGTAGAGCACTGTTTGGACGAGGGGCCCTCATCGGGTTACCGAATTCAGACAAACTCCGAATGCCAAAAACTTATGCTTGGGAGTCAGACTGTGAGTGATAAGATCCATGGTCGAAAGGGAAACAGCCCGGACCGCCAGCTAAGGTCCCAAAGTATACGTTAAGTGGAAAAGGATGTGGCGTTGCTTAGACAACCAGGATGTTGGCTTAGAAGCAGCCATCATTTAAAGAGTGCGTAATAGCTCACTGGTCGAGTGACGCTGCGCCGAAAATGTACCGGGGCTAAACGTATCACCGAAGCTGCGGATGGACACCGTTTGGTGTCCGTGGTAGGAGAGCGTTCTAAGGGCGTTGAAGCCGGACCGGAAGGACCGGTGGAGCGCTTAGAAGTGAGAATGCCGGTATGAGTAGCGAAAGAAGGGTGAGAATCCCTTCCACCGAATGCCTAAGGTTTCCTGAGGAAGGCTCGTCCGCTCAGGGTTAGTCGGGGCCTAAGCCGAGGCCGAAAGGCGTAGGCGATGGACAACAGGTTGATATTCCTGTACCGCCTCTTCACCGTTTGAACGATGGGGGGACGCAGGAGGATAGGGTAAGCGCGACACTGGTTGATCGCGTCCAAGCAGTTAGGCCGGTGCGGAGGCAAATCCTTCGCACCAAGGCGGAGCTGTGATGGCGAGGGAAATTTTAGTACCGAAGTTCCTGATTCCACACTGCCAAGAAAAGCCTCTAGTGAGGTGAAAGGCGCCCGTACCGCAAACCGACACAGGTAGGCGAGGAGAGAATCCTAAGGTGAGCGAGAGAACTCTCGTTAAGGAACTCGGCAAAATGACCCCGTAACTTCGGGAGAAGGGGTGCTTTTTGGGGTGTATGCCCCGGGAAGCCGCAGTGAATAGGCCCAGGCGACTGTTTAGCAAAAACACAGGTCTCTGCGAAGCCGCAAGGCGAAGTATAGGGGCTGACACCTGCCCGGTGCTGGAAGGTTAAGGAGAGGGGTTAGCCGTAAGGCGAAGCTCTGAACTGAAGCCCCAGTAAACGGCGGCCGTAACTATAACGGTCCTAAGGTAGCGAAATTCCTTGTCAGGTAAGTTCTGACCCGCACGAAAGGTGTAACGATCTGGGCACTGTCTCAACGAGAGACTCGGTGAAATTATAGTACCTGTGAAGATGCAGGTTACCCGCGACAGGACGGAAAGACCCCATGGAGCTTTACTGCAGCCTGATATTGAATTTTGGTACAGCTTGTACAGGATAGGTAGGAGCCTTGGAAACCGGAGCGCCAGCTTCGGCGGAGGCATCGGTGGGATACTACCCTGGCTGTATTGAAATTCTAACCCGCACCCCTTACCGGGGTGGGAGACAGTGTCAGGCAGGCAGTTTGACTGGGGCGGTCGCCTCCTAAAAGGTAACGGAGGCGCCCAAAGGTTCCCTCAGAATGGTTGGAAATCATTCGCAGAGTGTAAAGGCATAAGGGAGCTTGACTGCGAGACTTACAAGTCGGGCAGGGACGAAAGTCGGGCTTAGTGATCCGGTGGTTCCGCATGGAAGGGCCATCGCTCAACGGATAAAAGCTACCCTGGGGATAACAGGCTGATCTCCCCCAAGAGTCCACATCGACGGGGAGGTTTGGCACCTCGATGTCGGCTCATCGCATCCTGGGGCTGTAGTCGGTCCCAAGGGTTGGGCTGTTCGCCCATTAAAGCGGTACGCGAGCTGGGTTCAGAACGTCGTGAGACAGTTCGGTCCCTATCCGTCGCGGGCGCAGGAAATTTGAGAGGAGCTGTCCTTAGTACGAGAGGACCGGGATGGACGCACCGCTGGTGTACCAGTTGTCTTGCCAAAGGCATCGCTGGGTAGCTATGTGCGGAAGGGATAAGTGCTGAAAGCATCTAAGCATGAAGCCCCCCTCAAGATGAGATTTCCCACAGTTTATACTGGTAAGATCCCTGAAAGATGATCAGGTTGATAGGTCCGGGGTGGAAGCGCGGCGACGCGTGGAGCTGACGGATACTAATCGATCGAGGACTTAACCAAACAGAAAAGCGGAGGTGCCTTGCCAAAGGCGCTGGAGCTGGACAATTCTCAAAGTTAGAAACCAAAGCTATTCTCCGTTTACAGTTTTTTCTCCTATCCGGTTTTCAGGGAACACATCCCAAAATTATACAGGTCCGGTGATAATGGCGGAAAGGTCACACCCGAACACATCCCGAACTCGGAAGTTAAGCTTTCCAGCGCCGATGGTAGTTGGGGGTCTCCCCCTGCGAGAGTAGGACGTTGCCGGGCCATAATACGGAGGATTAGCTCAGCTGGGAGAGCGTCTGCCTTACAAGCAGAGGGTCGGCGGTTCGATCCCGTCATCCTCCATTTTTATGCCGTTCCGATTCAGGTGCAACCGGCTTTCCATCGGAAGGTTGGGGATACTGGCTTGTGACCGGCACCATACTTCCCGGGAATCTTAAAAATAGATATGTACATATTTAACCCAATATAGTATAATTCTCTTTGTGACAAGTAATGTCGTTATCGGAATATGAGCCATTAGCTCAGTTGGTAGAGCATCTGACTTTTAATCAGAGGGTCGCAGGTTCGAATCCTGCATGGCTCACCATTTATCCGCGGGTGTGGCGGAATTGGCAGACGCACCAGACTTAGGATCTGGCGCCGTAAGGCGTGGGGGTTCGACTCCCTTCACCCGCACTGTTTACATGATATGCGGAAGTAGTTCAGTGGTAGAACATCACCTTGCCAAGGTGGGGGTCGCGGGTTCGAATCCCGTCTTCCGCTCCATTTTATCCCGCCGGGGTGGCGGAATTGGCAGACGCACAGGACTTAAAATCCTGCGGTAGGTGACTACCGTACCGGTTCGACTCCGGTCCTCGGCATCAGTACCATGACAAATGCGCCCATAGCTCAATTGGATAGAGCGTTTGACTACGGATCAAAAGGTTAGGGGTTCGACTCCTCTTGGGCGCGCTTATTCCTTTTTCGGGAAGTAGCTCAGCTTGGCAGAGCACATGGTTAGGGACCATGGGGTCGCAGGTTCAAATCCTGTCTTCCCGACCATGAAGATCATAACGGGGCCTTAGCTCAGCTGGGAGAGCGCCTGCTTTGCACGCAGGAGGTCAGCGGTTCGATCCCGCTAGGCTCCACCAATCCACCAAACAGAGTCAAATAACGGCGGCGTAGCTCAGCTGGCTAGAGCGTACGGTTCATACCCGTGAGGTCGGGGGTTCGATCCCCTCCGCCGCTATATTTTGTATATCGGACCTTTAGCTCAGCTGGTTAGAGCAGACGGCTCATAACCGTCCGGTCGTAGGTTCGAGTCCTACAAGGTCCACCATTTTTTATTTTTTCATACGGAGGAATACCCAAGTCTGGCTGAAGGGATCGGTCTTGAAAACCGACAGGCGGGTTACACCGCGCGGGGGTTCGAATCCCTCTTCCTCCGCCATTTCATTATTTTATCATCGCGGGGTGGAGCAGTCTGGTAGCTCGTCGGGCTCATAACCCGAAGGTCGCAGGTTCAAATCCTGCCCCCGCAATTGGTCCCGTGGTGTAGCGGTTATCACGCCTGCCTGTCACGCAGGAGATCGCGGGTTCGATTCCCGTCGGGACCGCTTGTTTTGGCTCGGTAGCTCAGTCGGTAGAGCAAAGGACTGAAAATCCTTGTGTCGGCGGTTCGATTCCGTCCCGAGCCACCATTGGTTTCAATGAAAAATATATGGCGGTTGTGGCGAAGTGGTTAACGCACCGGATTGTGGCTCCGGCATTCATGGGTTCGATTCCCATCATCCGCCCTTTGCTGCGGGTGTAGTTTAGTGGTAAAACCACAGCCTTCCAAGCTGTTGTCGTGGGTTCGATTCCCATCACCCGCTCCACTTTGGGCCTATAGCTCAGCTGGTTAGAGCGCACGCCTGATAAGCGTGAGGTCGATGGTTCAAGTCCATTTAGGCCCATATATTCCGCAGTAGCTCAGTGGTAGAGCAATCGGCTGTTAACCGATCGGTCGTAGGTTCGAATCCTACCTGCGGAGCCATATGGAGAAGTACTCAAGTGGCTGAAGAGGCGCCCCTGCTAAGGGTGTAGGTCGCGATTAGCGGCGCGAGGGTTCAAATCCCTCCTTCTCCGCCATTTCCGGCCCGTTGGTCAAGCGGTTAAGACACCGCCCTTTCACGGCGGTAACACGGGTTCGAATCCCGTACGGGTCATACTGGTCACGAAGCTGTTCCGGAAACTTCCGGAGCAGCTTTTTTTGCGCGTTTTTTCACTTCTGCAAACCTCTTCAGGACTTCACCCAGGCTACGGGTCCGTTAAAGTATGATAGAAAAAACGCAAAAACAAACGGCGGAGTGCAACACTCCGCCGTTTGTTTTTAAATAAAATGATCGATCAAAAAGCTGATGGATAAAAGCACCCCGAAAATGGTGTTTGTCTGTGCGGTTGCTTTCATGGCAGGCAGCATTTGCAACGGTTCACTTTTTCCAATAAAGCCTTTAATGGCCCGGACCGGTTTCGGTGTGCTGACAAAAACGAGCAATACCCACGGGGTTACAACACCGAACAAAACGAGCCCGGCCATCCAGAGATAGGAAAGGGCAAACATTGCGGCCAGAAGCAGGATGGCTCCTTTCCGGCCGAGCAGAATGGCGATTGTTTTTCTGCCATTTGCTTTATCGCCGTCCAGATCGCGGATATTATTCGACAGCATAATGGCACCGATTAAAATCATAATCGGAATCGAAATAAATACAATCGGCCATGTGATCGTTTTTGTCTGGATAAAAAACGATATTAATATAATAATTACACCCATAAAAAAGCCGGAAATCAGTTCGCCAAGCGGCGTCGATGAAATTGGAAAAGGCCCTGCAGTGTAAAGATAAGCAACAAGCATGCAGACAGTGCCGATTACAGCGATCCACCAGGAACTTTGCGAGCAAATGTAAACGCCGATCAGCATGGCTGCGCCGAAAAAAGCAAAGGCGAGGTGGAGCACCGTTTTCGGTTTGATGCCGTTTCTGACGATTGCCCCGCCGATCCCGACGGAATGCTCGGTATCAAGGCCGCGTTTGTAATCGTAATATTCATTAAACATATTGGTTGCTGCCTGAATTAACAGGGTTGCAACCAGCATTGCAGCAAACAGCAGCAGATTGATGCGGGCAATGCCCAAAGCTAGTACTGTCCCGAGAATGACAGGCACAAAACCGGCCGTTAAAGTATGGGGCCGTGTTAATTGCCACCAGATCCGCCAGCCTTTGTCAGGGCCGATTGATGGAGAAGATTGCGCATTCATCTTCTTACTCTCCTTTTATGCTATTCTTATATAAATATGGCGAAATTAGTACATTTAAAGTTTAGGGAAATCAGGCCCATGTGTCAATGTATTTGGTTGGCAATCTTATTTTAAGCCGTTTTGCTGAATTTAACCGGCAAATTTTATATAATAGATGAGGTATGTTCATAAAAATGTTAAGTTTTCATATGAAAACTGTGATAGATGGCCCGGCAAAAAGCAAGAGAGGTTTGGAGGAGATCTTTTGGCTAATGAGGATATATTAATGAAAGAAAAAACGGCGCCGGCATTAAAACTGGTAAGCAAAGTCATAAAATGCCGCACTGCACCGGATCCGCTCCGCCTTTTTACAGCGGGTGCCGCGCGTTTTTACGGCAGCCGGTTTTTCTGGCAGGATGCCGATCGCGAAACCGTATTTGTCGGTTTTGGCCGCGTATGGTCCTGTACGGTCACAGCCTCTGACGGTTTTGCCCAAATGGAAGACGAATGGCGAAATTTGAAGGGGGCGGGCGAAGTTTATTCGGATACCGGTGAAACGGGAACAGGGCCTGTGCTTTTCGGCGGTTTTGCGTTTGACGGGACGGTTGCAAAGCAGGAATGGAAAACATTTGGCCAAGGCATTTTCCGCGTGCCGCAAATTCTTTTCACGTTTAAAAAAGATGCCGTCTTTCTTACGGTAAACGGATGCGGCGGAACAGAGAGCGTGCAGGAAGCGGAGGAAACCGCGCGAAGCCTTTTAAACGGCAGTACAGCTTTCCCTGCACTTCCGCTTTTAAAAGCTGTAAAGGAAATCGGTTCGGACGAATGGAAAAAAAGTGTCGCAACAGCCGTGGAGTTTATCCGGGAAGGGAGAATGGACAAAGTTGTCCTGGCAAGAAAACTGGAACTTGCTTTTGACGGTGTGGCGAGCCCGGATGCGGTGCTTGCGGCGCTTTCCGCCCAGCAGCATGACAGCTATTTATTTGTGCTGGAAGAAGGCAGTGAAAGTTTTATCGGGGCTTCGCCGGAAAGGCTGGTGAAAAAAACGGGCCGGCATATTTTATCGACGTGTCTTGCCGGTTCGATCAAACGCGGCCGCAATGAGGCGGAGGATTTGGAACTTGGAAAAGCGCTGCTTTCGGATCAGAAAAATTTAAGCGAGCATGGTTTTGTCGTATCCATGATTCGGCAGGTGCTTGAACCTTTTTGCAACGGGCTGAATGTGCCGGATGCGCCTGTGTTGATGCGGATGCGCGATATCCAGCATCTTTACACCCCGGTTACCGGGACAGTGAAGGACAAGGACACCACCCTTTTTCAATTGGTCAAAGCGCTCCATCCGACGCCAGCACTTGGCGGTATTCCGCGGCAGCCGGCCATGGAAGCAATCCGGCTTCTTGAAAAAATGGACCGCGGTTTATACGGTGCGCCGATCGGCTGGGTGGATTACAGGGGAAGCGGCGAATTTTGCGTCGGCATCCGCTCCGGACTATTAAAGGAGGATCATGCATCCCTTTATGCCGGATGCGGTGTCGTCAAGGAATCGGAACCTGAAGAAGAATATAAAGAAACAAGCGTCAAATTTACCCCAATGCTGCGTGCTTTAGGAGGCAAATAGAGTGGAACACCAGGAGATCATGACAACTTATTTGGCAGCTTTTATCCGGCAGTTGTCCGCGATGGGGATCCGCTATGCGGTGGTAAGCCCCGGGTCAAGGTCGACGCCGATTGCGATGTTGTTAGCGGAACATCCGGATTTTAAAATTTACATGGATATTGATGAACGGTCAGCCGCTTTTTTTGCGCTCGGGCTTGCAAAAGAAAAACGCAAACCGGTTGTGCTTTTATGTACGTCTGGCACAGCTGCCGCCAACTATTATCCGGCGGTTGCGGAAGCCAATATTTCACGCGTGCCGCTTATTGTGCTGACGGCAGACCGGCCGCATGAACTGCGCAATGTCGGTGCCCCGCAGGCCATTGACCAGATCCGGCTGTACGGCACCCATGTCAAATGGTTTGAGGAGATGCCGCTTCCGGAAGCAGGAGAAGAAGTGCTTCAATTTGTCCGGCAGACGGCGGCCAGGGCAGTCGTGACGGCACTACAGCAGCCGGCGGGCCCCGTGCATCTTAATTTTCCGTTGCGCGAGCCGCTTGTTCCGGTTCTTAAGCCGTCTCCTTTTGCCGGCGAAGTACCGGTGCCGGCAATTGAAAATTTTTCCGGCACCCTGCAACTTTCAGAAGAAACGGTTGAAGTCGTGGCAAAAGAGATCCGGGAAAAGAACCGCGGCCTGATCATTTGCGGGCCGATTGATATTCCCGGCTTTGCGGAGGCGGTTGTGGCGCTCAGCGAAAAAACGGGTTACCCGGTGCTGGCCGATCCGCTGTCACAACTGCGAAGCGGCCGGCACGGGAAAGAAAGGATCATTGAAAATTATGATTCCTTACTAAAAGATCCGAAATGGGCCGACCGCCTTGCACCGGATGTTGTGATTCGCTTCGGTGCCATGCCCGTTTCCAAACCGCTGACCCTTTTGCTAAAAAAAGTAAAAACAGCTGCCCATTATATCGTTGACGGCGGAAACGGCTGGCGCGATCCCGTGAAGCGGGGGACAACGGTTGTTTATTCGGATGAAATTGATTTCTGTAAAAAATTGTCAAATATAATTGTAATGAACCCGGTTTCGGAATGGTTCACCATGTGGGAAAAATTGAATCAACAGGCGCGGCAGATTGTTACGGCTTCGCTGGAGGCGGAAGAAACCTTTGATGAAGGAAAAACGGTAACCGAACTTGCTGCTGCTTTGCCGGACGGCAGTACCCTTTTTGTCGGCAACAGCATGCCGATCCGGGATGTCGATACATTTTTTCAGGCAACAGATAAAAAGATCCGCATTCTGGCAAACCGGGGCGCGAACGGCATTGACGGCGTTGTGTCCAGTGCAGCCGGCGTGAGCGCGGGATGCGGCAAAGCCTTTTTGCTGATCGGCGACTTGTCCTTTTTCCATGATTTAAACGGGCTGCTGATGACGAAAATGCACAAGCTCAATCTTTGTGTGATTTTGATCAATAATAATGGCGGGGGCATTTTTTCTTTCCTGCCCCAGGCGGATGAACCGGAGAAATTTGAGCAGCTGTTCGGCACGCCGACGGACCTCGCGTTTGAATATGCGGTTAAAATGTATGGCGGGAGCTACATTCAGCCGCAAAACTGGGATCAATTCCGGGCGGCGCTTTCCGAATATAAAGGCGGGCTGCAAGTGATTGAAGTGCGGACAAACCGGGCGAAAAATGTCGAAACCCACCGGAAAATCTGGTCACAAGTTTCCCGGGAAATGGAACGTTATTTTCAAGGTGAGCAACAATGAGAATCAACGGTTTGGAATATCATGTAGAAACGGCGGGCGACGGAGAACCGTTGCTGCTGCTTCACGGTTTTACCGGAAATGGTAATACCTGGGATGATACGGTTGCCCTGTTGCGGGACGAATTCCGCTGTATTGTGGTGGATATCATCGGCCACGGCAAAACCGAAAAACCGGATGATTCCGACCGCTATGACATTACAAAAGCCGCTGCTGATTTGCGTGCGGTGCTTCTGGCGCTTGGCATCCGGCGGGCGTCTATTCTCGGCTATTCGATGGGCGGGCGGCTGGCGCTTACGTTTGCCGTCCAGTATCCGCAAATGGTGGACAAACTTGTACTGGAAAGCGCATCTCCCGGTTTGAAAACGGAAGCGGAACGGCTGGCGCGACGAGAGCGGGATGAACAGCTAGCGGAACGGATTTTGACCGGAGGCATGGAAGCATTTGTCAGTCATTGGGAAAATCTCCCGCTGTTTGCATCACAAAAACAGCTGCCGGCTGAAGTGCGGGGGAAAATCCGCAAACAGCGCCTTGAAAATGACCCGGCTGGTTTGGCGAACAGCCTGCGCGGCATGGGGACAGGCGCGCAGCCATCATGGTGGGGAAGACTTTCTGAACTTCATTTCCCCGTCTTACTTGCAGCGGGCGAATGGGATGCCAAGTTTTGCCGGATTGCTGGAGAGATGGAGGAGCGGCTCCCGCATGCCAAAAAAATCATTTTTTCGCATGCCGGCCATGCAATTCATGTGGAAGATCCGAAAAAATTTGGTACAATGGTAAAGGGATTTTTAAAAAATTGTTGATAAATTGTCGTAAAATGTACATAAAAAGGAGGAATCATCATGGCAGTTGAATGGAAAACTGAGCATGAGTATGAAGATATTTTATACGAATCCTATAACGGCATTGCCAAGATTACGATTAACCGTCCCCATGTGCGCAATGCTTTCCGGCCGGAAACGGTAACCGAGATGTATGATGCATTTTCCCGGGCGCGCGATGACGCCAATATCGGGGTCATTATTTTAACCGGTATGGGGGAAAAGGCATTTTGTTCCGGCGGTGACCAAAAAGTGCGCGGCAATGGCGGTTATGTTGGGAGCGACAATATTCCGCGCCTGAACGTGCTTGATCTGCAGCATTTGATCCGTGTGATCCCGAAACCGGTTATCGCCATGGTAGCAGGCTATGCGATCGGCGGTGGGAATGTGCTGCAAGTGGTTTGTGACTTGACGATTGCGGCCGACAATGCCATTTTCGGCCAGACCGGTCCAAAAGTTGGCAGCTTCGACGGCGGTTATGGCGCAGGCTATCTTGCAAGGATCGTCGGTCATAAAAAAGCGCGTGAAATCTGGTATCTGTGCCGCCAGTACAATGCGCAGGAAGCGTTGGAAATGGGGCTTGTCAACGCAGTCGTGCCGTATGAAAAACTGGAAGAAGAAACGATCAAATGGGCGGAGGAAATTCTTGAGAAAAGCCCAATGGCGATCCGTTTCCTGAAAGCCGCGTTTAATGCTGATACGGACGGGCTTGCCGGCCTCCAGCAATTTGCAGGCGATGCAACCCTTTTGTATTACACAACGGACGAAGCAAAAGAAGGCCGCGATGCATTCAAGGAAAAACGCAAACCGGACTTCGGTCAATTCCCGCGTTTCCCGTGATTGGAAAATGGGCTGTCTCAACTGAGGCAGCCTGAATTTTTTCACGGGGAAATTTTTGCTATGTGGTCCATGATTCAAAAAGGCAATTCTGCAAGTGGCTGAGATGTTCCTTAGCGTGGTTCAAAAAGACGTTTTGACTAATGACAAAGTGCAAATTGTCCTTTAGAGAGGTTCAAAAGGACAATTTAGGGAAAGCCGAAGAGCAAATTGTCTTTTACAGGGATTCAAAAGGACATTTCGGCAACTGACAAAGGTCAAATTGTCTTTTAGCGTGTTCCAAAAGGACAATTCAGGGAGAGACAAAAAGCAAAATGTCCTTTAGAAGGGTTCAAAAGGACAATTCAGGTAGAAACGAAGCGTAAACTGTCCTTTACAGGGATTCAAAAGGACATTTCAGGGAGAAACAAAGCACAAATTGTCCTTTAAAGAGGTTCAAAAGGACAATTCCGCAAGTAAAGAAGCCCGTAATGTCCTTTAAGGCGCTTTTAAAAGACGATTTTGCATTGGACAGGGATAACCTGTCCTGTTGAAAAAGCAAAAGTGGCATGTCCAAAATAGATTTTTACCAGGTGATGTTATGCTACCCAATTTTTTAAAACAGCGCGCGTATTTAACGCCGAACCGGATTGCGCTCATCAGTCAAGGTACAAGCCTGACGTTTGCCGGGCTGTACGAAAAGGCGAAAGAAACGGCACGGAAGCTGTCCGGCTGCGGCATGCAGGCGGAAGATACGGCAGCGGTCCTTTTAAACAGCCGCGCGGAAACGGTGGTCATTCTCCATGCGCTGCAGCAGCTCCGTGTCCGCACCCTTTTTCTTAACCACCGTTTAACACCGGCGGAAATGCAGTACCAGCTCACCGACAGCGGGGCGAAATGGCTGATTACAGAAAAATCGTTCCGGGAAAAAGCAGAAGTGTTAAACGAAACAGCAACAGTGATCCAAAGCGAAGCGCTTGACGGTTTGCCGGCTGCAGGATACGAAGAACGTGTGGAGTTTGGACTCGAGGATGTTTGCTCGATCATGTACACATCGGGCACAACCGGCAAACCAAAAGGCGTCCTGCAAACATACGGCAACCACTGGTGGAGCGCCGCCGGTTCTGCGCTCAATCTCGGCGTGCGGGAAGACGATACGTGGCTGTGCGCAGTGCCGCTTTTTCATATCAGCGGTTTTTCGATCCTGATGCGCTCTGTTTTTTATGGTATGACGGTTTATTTAATGGAAAAATTCGATGAAAAAGAGACGGCCAAACTGCTGAAGTCCGGCCGCATTACAACGATGTCGGTTGTGACCAACATGCTGCAGCGTTTGCTTCGTGAACTCGGGCAAGAGCGCCTTCATCCGAACTTCCGCTGTCTCCTGCTCGGCGGGGGGCCGGCGCCGCGCCCGCTGCTTGAAGCGTGTGCTGAAAAGAATATCCCGGTTTTCCAGTCATACGGCATGACCGAAACGGCTTCGCAAACCGTGACGCTTGCGCCTGAAGACAGCCTGCGAAAAATCGGGTCAGCGGGGAAACCGTTATTCCCAGCGCAAATCCGGATCGTTTCCGATGGCAAAGTGTGCGGTCCGTTTGAGCACGGAGAAATTGCGGTAAAAGGTCCGAACGTGACAATCGGTTATCTGAACCGCCCGGATGCAAACCAGAAAAGTTTCCGGGACGGCTGGTTTTTCACCGGCGATATTGGTTATCTGGATGATGAAGGCTTTTTATACGTACTGGACCGGCGCTCCGATCTGATCATCTCCGGCGGCGAAAATATTTATCCCGCTGAAATTGAAGAGGTGCTCCTTGCCCATCCGGATATTCTTGAAGCCGGGGTTATCGGCGTGGAGGATGAGAAATGGGGCCAGGTGCCGGCTGCGTTTATTGTCACAAAAAGGGCAGTCCAGGAAAGGGAGCTGCAGGCTTTTTGCGAAACGCGGCTCGCAAAATTTAAAATCCCGAAAAAAGTGTATGCCGTTCCCGCGCTGCCGCGGAATGCATCGAATAAGTTGGTGCGCAGGAAACTGCTGGAGCTGCTGCCGTCATGATCGGGATTGAAAAAGTAACGCTTTCTGTGATCAAAATGCCGCTTAAGTCTCCATTTGAAAATGCGCTCGAAAAAGTAACGGAGCGGGAAGCGATCCTGCTTGAGGTGACAGACAATGACGGGGTGACCGGTTTCGGGGAAGCTGTTGCATTTTCAACCCCCTGGTATACAGAAGAGACGGTGCAGACATGCTTTCACATGCTGAAAGATGTACTCGTCCCGCTTCTTCGGGAAAAGCCGGTTGCACACCCAAAAGAAGTGAGCGGCCGGTTCCAATCCGTCCGGCGCAATCATATGGCAAAAGCAGCAATCGAAACGGCTATATGGGATTTGTATGCGAAAAAAAAGCAAAAGCCGCTTTGGCAGTTAATCGGGGGTGCGCGGGACTATGTAGATGCCGGCGTTGCGGTCGGCAGCCATGATACAGCGGAAGCGCTCCGGCAAATCGCGGCATTTGTTGATGAAGGTTATAAAAGGGTGAAAGTCAAAATCAAGCCCGGCCATGATGAAGCGTTTATCCGCGAAATCCGGCATGCATTTCCTGATCTCGCGCTAATGGCAGATGCGAACTCCGCTTACACGCTGGCGGACGCGCCGGATTTGAAAAGGCTCGACCGGTACGGGCTCCTGATGATTGAACAGCCGCTTGCCGCCGATGATATTGTGGAGCACGCGGCATTGCAAAAGCAGCTGGAGACGCCGGTTTGTCTGGATGAAAGCATCGTAACATACCATGATGCGGAAAGCGCGCTCCGGCTCGGCAGCTTCCGGGTGCTCAATATTAAAATTGGGCGGGTCGGCGGGCTTTATCCGGCGATCCGGCTGCATGACCTTTGTGCTTCCCGTGGCATTCCGGTCTGGTGCGGCGGCATGATCGAATTTGGCGTATCGCGCGCCTTTAACCTCGCGCTCGCCTCTTTGCCGGGCTTTACGATTCCGGGCGATATTTCTTCATCCAGCCGGTTCTGGGAAAAAGATATTATTGAGCCGGAAATCACGGTAGAAAACGGCCAAATCCGCCTGCCGGACAGACCGGGAACCGGGTTTGAGATCGACCGCGCCTATGTGGAAAAAACCCGGACATATACCGAAACGATATGAAAAAACTGCCGCACAAGACGGCAGTTTTTTCATGAAAACATCGAATCAAATGTCTTATAAGTGAAATCCCGCTCGAGTTTCGATTTTACATATGAAATCGATCTTCACGCCGGGACAAACGATGTTTTTTGTGAAATCCCGCTTGATTTTTTCATAAAACATGGATTTTAGTTTTCACACCTGGACAATCGATGTTTTTTCGTGAAAACATCGATTCAAACGTCACTTGAGTTTCGATTTCACAAATGAAATTATCCTACACGGCTGACGCTCGAGGCTTTTTTTCATTCAAATGTTTTATAAATGGAATGACCCTTCACGCCAATTTTCATGAAAACATCGATTCAAACGTTTTACAATCGGTTTCCCGCTGGTTTTCAGCCTGGGTTCCTGTATGGCTCACGATGTAAATTTCTTCGGCAGAACAAAGATTGCCTTCCTCCCAGAACACACAGTTCCTGACTTCGCATAACACATCTTTTGCCATCCGGACACCCTCCCTTAAAACATGTCGTACGTTTCTAGTTTTTGCAGCGTGCGGCAAACCATTACTGTAAAGCTTTTTCCAATGCTTTTAAATTGTCGTCCATCAAAGTAAAGTAATCTTTATGCGCTTTGATTTCTGCGTTCGTTCGGACGCCAAGATGGTGGATGTAAACCGCTTTTGTATTCGTTTCCTGTTGGACCACTTTCGCAATTTTGGAAGGCACATTTTTTTCAAATACGATGTAGGAAATATGGTCTTGTTTTACTTTCTGGATGATGTTTTCCAACTGTTTTTGCGACGGTTCATCCGAAGTGGAGAGCCCAGCAATCGGAATTTGTTTGATGCCATATCGTTTTACCCAGTAGCCGTATGCCGCATGGGAAACGACAAGTTCTTTGTTGTCCGACTTTTCAACTGCCTGTTTGTATGCCGCATTGACTTGATCCAGTTTCTTTGCGAGTTGTGCGTAATTTTTCTTGAAATACGTTTTTTGCTTCGGCATTTTTTTCGAAAGTTGTGTTGTAATCATGCCGGCCATTTGCTTGACGTAAATTGGGTCGAGCCAGACATGCGGATCGGCCTTCGTACTTGTTTTATCCGGAACAGGAAGCCGGTCCCCGAGCGCCATCATTTTCACATTCTGGCCTTCGAGCACTTGTTTCGCCTTATTCGCAAAGCCTTCAAGCCCGAGCCCGATGTAAAAGAAAAAGTCGGAATCGGCGAGCTTCAGGATATCTTTCTGTGACGGTTCGTATGTATGTTCATCCGTGCCCGGCGGATAAATCGTTTTAACCGACACATACTTCCCGCCGATTTGCTGTGTAACGTATTCCAGTGGATAGACGGTGGTATAGACCGAAATTTTATGATCCTGCTTGCTTTCCTGTTTGTTTGCACATGCCGTAACAAATAGCATGGTAAAAGCGAGCAGTACGGGAAAAAGTTTTTTCAAAGCGGACGATTCCTTTCTTTTTTAATTCGTAATGATTACGATTTACTCACAAAAAATATATTACTAAACTCCGCTTCATATGGCAAGAAAAATTTTTAAGGGACAGCAAATGCTGCCCCTTAATCTTTTTTGTCTTCTTCTTCGGTTTCAAGCATACCGTAATCGCCGTTTATGGCCTGTTCGTCGGGATCAGCGCCGAAATCGCCGCTCTTTTTTTGCTGCTCTTTTTTCTCTTCCATAAAAAACACCTCCACCTGTAGCGTTTTCCGGAAATGGGAAACGTATACGGAGGAGGGGTTGTTTTTTCATCGGTACGGCGGAGTAGCAACCGAATGGTGTTCAATGTTTTTTCACTGGCCACTGGTCCGGAACGGGATCGTACCCGCCGGCATGGAATGGGTGGCATTTTAAAATTCTTCTGATTGCCAGGTAGCCGCCGCGTAGTGCGCCAAACCGTTTTACCGCTTCAAGCCCGTAATTCGAGCAGGTCGGCTGAAACCGGCAGCTTGGCGGGAACAGCGGGGAAATCGCAAGTTGATAAAAACGGATCAATTTAATAAAAATGAACTTCAGCATCGATCTGCCCCTTTCTTCGTTTATTTTAGCATGTTTTCAAAAAAGATGTGCAACATATGATTGGGTGTTTGAAGGCCCGGGAAAAGGGTACAAACAAAGCAGGAGGTTGATGAAACATGGCAGAAAACGAACAATTGATGGAAATCTTAAATAAGCAGGTTGCCAACTGGACAGTGCTTTATACAAAATTGCACAACTACCATTGGTATGTGAAGGGACCGAATTTTTTAAGCCTTCACGCCAAATTTGAGGAATTGTACAATCTTGCAAATGACTATCTCGATGAACTGGCTGAACGTCTTCTCGCTTTAAACGGCAATCCGGTAGCGACATTGAAAGGAAGCCTTGAATTGTCATCGGTACAGGAAGCAAGCGGCAATGAGAGCACGGAGGAAATGGTACAGGGGACTGCCAATGACTTTGCGATGATCGCGAAAGAATTGGAGGAAGCGATCGGGCTTGCCAACAGGATTGGCGATGACGCAACCGCCGACATGTTTATCAACATCCAGGAAACGCTCGATAAAAACATTTGGATGCTGAACGCCTTTCTTGGAAGACGGTAACGCAAAAGTGGGAGGTCAAATGGAGCCGGCCCCCGCTATAAAGGCTGTCCCGCCAAAGCGGAACAGCCTTTATTACTGCAAATATTTTGTTGTCGGGTAAGCATCAAAGCCTGCGTAATCGGAAAATTTATCTTTCAGTGTCTCCAGTATGTATAATCCGATAAAATGTTCCAGTTCGGCCGTGCTCATTTCGCGCACAATCCCAAGCAGGTCTTTCCGGTTGTAATTTTCGACGACCGCTGCAGAAATGGCGTCCAAATCTTCTTCATCCCCCGTCAGCCGGTCCCGGTACAGCTCAAACAATTCATCGACTAGCCTCATGCCGTCTCCTCCTTTATTCATTTCTTATTCACTATCCGCAATGGGGCCCTTTTAAACATTTTATGATTATTTTCACGCGATGTACCTCGAAAAATGCAACGGGTTTCAAGAAAAATTTCGCCAATTTTTGCACCCGGTTGCCGTATAATGAAGAACAGGAGGGATTTGATGTATCGGTTTACAGATTTGAACGGCAATCCAGTTACATTTATTTTTGAAAAAAATGCTTTTCCTATAGAGCCGCAGCATGTGCTTGTGCTCGCCCGGTACCGTGGAAACTGGCTTTTGACAAGGCATCCGAAGCGGGGGCTCGAATTTCCGGGCGGAAAAAGGGAAGCGGGCGAGACGGTCCGAGAAGCGGCTGAACGCGAGCTGTATGAAGAAACGGGCGGCATTCCGGAAAACCTTCAATATATCGGGGAATACTGCGTCGATGATCAGGTGCGCGGGCCGTTTGTGAAGGCGGTTTTTTACGCGGACATCGGCCGGCTTGAAACCAAACACGACTATTTGGAAACGGATGGACCTGTGCTTGTGGAAGGCGATCTTGTTGGAAAATTGCAGTCCTCGTCATTCAGTTTTCTCATGAAAGACGGGGTTGTCGAAACAGCGCTCAGACACGTCGAATAATAAGAAAAAGCAGCAGGAAGTTTCTCGGGTTAAACGGAAATCTCGCAAACGTTAAGATTTCGGGGTGATTGGGGCCTTTTTTAACATAGCGTGAATCTCGGTGAAGGTATCCGTATCTTCACATAAGGCGCGTCTATGTTAAGGAAGCGTGAAAAAAAGAAGATGTTCCTTAACATAGGGCACGTTTATGTTAAGGAAGCGTGAAAAAAAGAAGATGTTCCTTCACATAGGGCGCGTCTATGTTAAGGAAGCGAGCAAAAAAGACGTAGTTCCTTAACATAGAACGCGTCTACGTTAAGGAAGCGAGCAAAAAAGACATTGTTTTTTTACATAGGGCGTGTCTACGTTAAGGAAGCGTGAAAAAAAGAAAATGTTTCTTAACATAGGATGCGTCTACGTTAAGGAAGCGTGAAAAAAAGACGTAGTTCCTTAACATAGAGCACGTCTACATTAAGGAAGCATGGAAAAAAGAAGGCGTATCTTAACATAGGGTGCGTCTACGTTAAGGAAGCAAACAAAAAAGAAGGAGTTCCTTAACATAGAGCGCGTCTACATTAAGATACGTCGGCAAAAACGGCCGCTTCCTTCATATAGAGCGCGTCTACGCTAAGATGCTATACCAGAACAGCTTACCTGCCTCATCTGTCTTTTACCAGCTTTTTCTCCAACCAGCCGACAAGTTGGTACATGATCGTTGCCACAATGGCAATCAGGATCATCGAAAGCATGACGAGCGTAAAATTAAACACCTGGAAACCATAGATGATCATGTAGCCGAGCCCTTTTGAAGATACGAGATACTCGCCGACAATGACTCCAACCCATGCAAGCCCGACATTGACTTTCAACGTGGAAATGATCACAGGAATCGATGCCGGAAAAATGGCTTCCCGGAACACTTGCAAGCGGGAGGCGCCGAACGAGTGCAGCACTTTCGTGTAATTTGGGTCGACATCCCGGAACGCCGTATAAATCACAATCGTCGTCACAATGACGGAAATAATGACACCCATGGCAACAATAGAAGAAAATCCCGGGCCCATGCTGACAATTAAAATCGGCCCGAGCGCTACTTTCGGCATGGCGTTCAGGACGACGAGATACGGGTCAAGAATCTTCGATAAAAACGGCGACCACCAAAGAACGGCGGCAAGTGCCGCGCCGAGCACAGTCCCGAGGATAAAGCCCATGACGGTTTCAAAAACGGTGATTCCCAAATGGACGTAAAGCGAGCCGTCTTCCAACTTTGCCACCAATAACGCCCACACTTTGGATGGGGAGCTGAAAATCAACGGGTCAATCCAATGCAGGCGGCTCGCCACTTCCCATAGGCAGAAAAAGACAATTAAAATGAAAAGCTGGAAAAAGCGAACCCGGCGTTTTTCTTTGCGCATTGCGGCGAGGTAATCTTCATGCCAGAGCGCCGTATTTTCAGCTGTTTTCAAGGGACTCCAGCTCCTTCCATATGTCATTAAAAAGTTCGGAATAAATTTTTTGGCTTCGCGCTTCAAACGGGCGGAGGCGGCGCAGCTCTGTTGGCACGTCAAAAATTTTATAGAGCCTGCCGGGTTTTGATGCCAACAGCAGGATCCGGTCGCTCATCGCAATCGCTTCGCCGATATCGTGCGTGACAAGCACCGCTGTTTTATGGAATTGCTTCAGTGTGTCAAATACCAGGTCCTCCAGTTTTAACTTCGTCTGAAAATCAAGGGCGGAAAACGGTTCATCCAGCAGCAGGATTTTCGGATCGACCGCGAGCGTCCGCACAAGTGCCGCCCGCTGCCGCATTCCTCCCGAAAGTTGGCGCGGGTATTGCTTTTCGGTGCCGGCAAGGCCAATCGTTTGTAAAAGCCCGAGAGCATGTTTTCTTGACTCCGGATTCAGCCGTTTTTCCAATTTCAGCCCGATCATGATGTTTTCTTCAATTGTTTTCCACGGAAACAAATAGTCCTGCTGCAGCATATAGCCGATGGAAGATTGCCGGGAACCTGGTAATTTGCCGTCAATCTGCACAATCCCCGCAGTCGGTTGCAGAAGCCCTGCAAGAATCGAAAGCAGCGTTGTTTTTCCGCAGCCGCTCGGGCCCAAAAGCGAGACAAACTCGCCTTCTTCCATTTGAAACGAAATGTTTTCAAGCGCCTTTGTGGCCTGTTTTGCCGTAAAATAGGTGTGATTGACGTTTTGTACGGTCAAAAAATGCATTTGTGCTGCCCGCCTGAAGAGGGGCGCACCCCCTTTCCGTTATTTTGCCTTTTTCACAATCGATGCGTTGACGAGTTTGTCGTACGGCACAGTATGGTCGAGTTCTCCGGCTTCTTTCATGATGTCCTGGATCGTGTTCCAGCCGCTTTTGGTTAAAATCATATCGCTACTGAACGAGCCCTGGCTGCGGTACCGTTCAATGGAGGAGGCGAGCATATCAGTTTTCGTGTCTTTAAAATAAGGCTGAACCGTTTTTGCGACCGTTTCCGCATCGGTTTTTTGCACCCATTTTCCGGCCTTTAGCAGGGCGCGGACAAATTTCACCGCTGTTTTTTCATGCTCTTTCAAATAGCTTTGTTTTGCCATGAAGGTCGTGTACGGCACTTCGCCGGACTCTTTGCCGAAAGAAGCCACAATATAACCCTTTCCTTCTTTTTCCATTGTGGATGCGGTCGGTTCAAACAGCTGGACAAAATCCCCCGTTCCGGATGCATAAGCATTAGCGACATTGGCAAAATCGATGTTTTGGATCAGCTTCGTGTCTTTGTGCGGGTCAATACCGTGCTTTTTCAGGACAAACTCGCCGACCATTTGCGGCATTCCGCCTTTCCTTTGGCCGAGAAAAGTGGTGCCTTTCAGCATATCCCACGAAAAATGGTCGATTTTTTTGCGCGAGACGAGAAATGTTCCGTCTGTCGCCGTCAGCTGTGCGAAATTGATAACCGGGTCTGCCGCTTTTTGTTTGTATACATAGATGGACGTTTCCGATCCAACGAGCGCAATATCGGTTCCCCCTGAAAGCAGGGCAGTCATCGTTTTATCCCCGCCCCATGTGGTGGTCAGCTTAATATCAAGCCCTTCCTCTTTGAAATATCCTTTTTCAAGCGCGACATAAAGCGGAGTGTAAAAGACGGAGCGTGTCACTTCGGCAACCCGTACTTTCTGCAATGCTTTTTTCTTTGAACCGATACTGCCGCACGCGCTTAAACTGAATGCAAGCAATGCGGCAAGCAGAAGCGTGCATCCGGATTTGAGCCACTTTTTCATCATGCAACCTCCTCATTGGGCTTTTTTACAGCCTATGCCGCGGGCGCTGATTGTGTGAACGCCTAATCAATTAAAAATTTATTTTGCCGGGTTAGGGGAAGAGAAGAGAGCTTATGATAAAAACGATGACAGTACTGGAGACCAGCCGGATGCCGGGGCATAGAGGGCGTCTAGGTTAAGAAAGCGAGGAAAATTGACATCCTTTCTTCACATAGAGTGCATCTACGTTAAGGAAGCGTGGAAAAATGAAGGTCTTCCGTCACATAGAGAGCGTCTACGTTAAGGAAGCGCGGAAAAATGAAGGTCTTCCGTCACATAGAGAGTATCTACGTTAAGGAAGCGCGGAAAAACGAGGCGCTTCCTTTACATAGAGTGCATCTACGTTAAGGAAGCGTGGAAAAACGAGGCGCTTCCTTCACATAGAGAGCGTCTACGTTAAGGAAGCACGGAAAAATGAAGGCCTTTCTTCACATAGAGCGCGTCTACGTTAAGGAAGCAAGCAAAAACGAGTCTCTTTCTTCACATAGAGCGCGTCTACGTTAAGAAAGTGCGTAAAATTGACGGCCTTCCTTCACGTAGGGCGCGTTTCAAGTGCAAGCTTTTCCCTGCATTTTTTATAAATGCCAAAGCTGTCAGCATTCTTGCTAAATCTAGGAATTTTGCTTATTCAGCAATCCCTATTTGCAACCCAGGTCCTTCGCAAATTTTAAAGCGGAATGGTTGTCTTCCATACACCCCCACACTGTGTCTTTCTAAAGGCAAAACGGACGAACTGTTTTTGCGAAAAACACCACCATTTGCGAATTGGATCTTGCAAAGCGAACGAACGGGTTTTGGGAAAAACGCCCCCATTTGCGAATTGGATCTCGCAAAGTGGGCGGCCTAGTTTTACAAAAAACGCCGCCATTTGCAGAATGAACAAAAGCAAATGGCGGCCCTATCAAATCCATGTGTGTCTTTGTTTTCACCATTACGTGTGTGTTATTTTACCCATTTTCGCTGAAATGCGGCAATGTTGGTGTATTCCCCTTCAAGCAGGCGGGAGATCCGGATGTAAATTGGGAGGATCTCTTCGTATACCGCAGTGTTTTCCGGAATCGGGCGATGGGTGTGCGTGGCGCCGATCCAGTCGGAGACAACCGAGAAGTCATCTATTTCGTCGAGCGCGTACATGCCGAGGACGATCGCCCCGAGGCAGGAGCTTTCAAAACTTTCCGGCACGACGACTTCCTGGTTGAAAATATCAGCGAGCATTTGCCGCCACAAATCGGAGCGGGCAAAGCCGCCGGTCGCCTGGATTTTTTTCGGAATGCCGATCATTTCCTGAAGCGCCAGCATGACCGTATAGAGATTATAAATCACGCCTTCCAGCACGGCGCGGACCATATGCTCGCGTTTATGGTGCAGGCCAAGGCCGAAAAACGAGCCCCTTGCATCCGCGTTCCAAATGGGTGCGCGCTCGCCGGCCAGGTACGGATGAAAGATGAGTCCGTCCGATCCCGGGGCAACACGGGCGGCAATTTTCGTCAGCACTTCATACGGATCAATGCCGAGCCGTTTTGCCGTCTCGACTTCAGCTGCGGCCAGTTCATCGCGCACCCACCGGAACGTCATGCCGCCGTTATTGACCGGCCCGCCAACGACCCAGTGGTTTTCCGTTAATGCATAGCAGAAAATCCTTCCCTTTGGATCGGTCACAGGTTTGTCGGTAACGGTCCGGATCGCGCCGCTTGTCCCGATCGTGATCGCGACAACACCGGGGTCGATTGCATTCACACCAAGATTTGAAAGCACCCCGTCACTTGCGCCGGCAACAAACGGCGTGTCTTGCGGAATGCCGGTTTCGACCGCATATTCCGGCGCAAGCCCGGTGAGGGAAAAGGTCGTCGGCACAGGTTTTGACAGCTTGTCCGCTGTAATGCCGGCCACATGTAGCGCCTCTTTGTCCCAGTCCAGGTCGTGGAGGTTAAAAAGGCCGGTCGCAGAGGCAAGCGAATAATCGACGACATACTGCCCGAAAAAGCGGTAAAAAATATACTCTTTAATGCCGATAAACTTGAACGTTTTTTTGAACAGCTCCTGTTCCTCGTGGCGGAGCCATGTGATTTTGGAAAGGGGGGACATCGGATGGATAGGGGTGCCGGTCCGCCTGTAAATGTCCTGGCCGTGCCATTCATCCTTTATTTTTTTCGCCCATTTTGCCGCGCGTGCGTCCGCCCAAGTAATGCAGTTGGTTAGCGGTTTTCCGTCTTTGTCCACTGCAATCAAGCTGTGCATCGCGGAACTGAACGAAACAAGTTTTATTTCGGAAGGATCAATGTCGCTTTTTACGATCGCTGTTTTCATCGAGTCAATGACAGCACGGAAAATTTCATCCGGATTTTGCTCGGCGACCTGAGGGGATGGGCTGTAAAGCGGATAGCCTGCATGGTGCATGCTGATGACTTTCCCTTTTTCGCCGAATAAAACAGATTTTGTTGTTGTTGTACCGATATCTACGCCTAAATAATAGGTCATTAAAAGTCAATCTCCTTTTTATGAACCTGTTGCTTCAAAATGGTTTACAGTTCAGCGTTTTTTTAATTTTTTCCAATACCTTTATTTTAACTGAAACTGGACGGGTTTTAAAAGTTTTTTGGAAAATCGCTGGAATCCGAATTGCTTGACAGGCGAAGGCTGCGGCCGACATACTAACATAGAAAGTAAAAGTAAATGGATAAAAGAGGGTACAGCCATGACGATTGCAGTGATTTACGGAAGTTCGCGCCCGCGCGGCAATACAGAGATGCTGACAGAGCGGGCAGTGGAAGGCATGCATGTGGAGCGCTTCTATTTGAAAGATGCGCATATTCTTCCAATCGAAGACAAGCGCCATACGGATTCAGGGTTTTCAAAAGTGGAGGATGATTATAGCATTCTCATCCAGCATATTTTCATGTGCGATACGATTATCTTTGCAACGCCGATTTACTGGTACGGGATGTCGGGGCTGATGAAAAACTTCATCGATCGCTGGTCGCAAACGTTGCGGGATCCGCAGTTTCCGGATTTTAAAAAAAGAATGGCGGAGAAAAAAATTTATGTGATTGCAGTCGGCGGGGATATGCCGCGTGTCAAAGGGCTGCCGCTGATTCAGCAGTTTGCATATATTTTTGACTTTTTAGGCATGCGTTTTGACGGTTACATTCTTGGAGAAGGCAATAAACCCGGCGATATTGTACAAGATAAAGAGGCAATCTTTGCAGCGGATCAATTAAACGAAGCACTGAAAAGGTGATGCAATTTGAAGACCGTGATCGAAAAGCAGCTTTTTCCGTCCCCGAATCCGCATGTGCGCATGTATCTTGTAACATACTGGTCGGACGGCCTGAAAGTGAAAGGGTTGCTGGCAGAGCCGGATGACGGGCGCGTTTATGACGGGTTTTTATATTTACGCGGCGGCATCAAAAGCGTCGGGATGGTGCGGCCGGCGCGAATCGGCGAGTTTGCGTCGGAAGGGTTTATCGTTTTCGCGCCTTTTTACCGCGGCAACTGGGGCGGGGAAGGCGATGAAGACTTTGGCGGAGACGATATGCATGATGCGTATTTTGGTTTTGACGTATTAATGGAGCATGAGCGGGTGAGCGGGCGTGTCCACGTTTTCGGATTTTCCCGCGGCGGCATCATGGCACTCGGCACCGCGGAAGCACGGCCTGCCGCGTCTATTGTCACATGGGGTGGCGTTTCGGATGTTGCGCTTTGTTATGCGGAACGGGTCGATTTAAGAAAAATGATGAAGCGCGTGATCGGGGGCACGCCGGAAAAATATCCGGAACGGTACCGGGTGCGGACGCCACTGTACAAGCTCGGGCAAATCGGTTGCCCCGTTCTCGTCATCCATGGGGAGAAGGATCAAAATGTGTCCGTGGAACACGCCATACGTCTCGAACACGGTCTCAAACAGCTTGGAAAATCGGTTGAAACATGGTATTTTCCGGAACTTGGCCACCATTTCCCGCCGCCTGTAAACCGGCGGATTGTCCATGCTGCCAGCGTTTGGATGAAAAGGCATTCCGCACATGATACAATAGAAGCAACGACGGAGGTGAGCCGAATGGGAATGCCGATGGAACTCGATACGATGCTCGTGACGAACGGAAAAGAAGAGCGTATTGAGCAAAACCTCTTTTTGCTAAAACAACCGGGATACTGCGTGTATCCGCTTGATACGCCGGTTGAAATCCGGAAAAAGAAGGAACACGGGCCGAGCGGAAGCGCTGTCATCCGCAAACTGGAATGGGAAAACAATACAACGATCGTTCACTATGAATTGGTTTCTTTGAACACGCCGAATTAAACAGGCGCCGCACCATGGTCCGCGGCGCCTGTTTAGTTTATCAGGACGGGCGGAAGGGAATTTTACAAGTGTAATGCCTGGCTGGTCTTGCGGAGAACGCCGGAATTCGGCCAAAGGGCAATGCCTTGTGAACGGAACTGAACCAGCTTGCGGGTAGCGCGGAGAAAGAACGGATCCGGCGGGAGTGGTGCCGGAGTATTGGTGAATGGAACTGCTAAAATTTTTCAACTGGGCCTAGACCGGTGTGGACAGGAATATTGGCGAACGCAACACGTCTTGCAAGTGTGCCGCCAGCCTGGTTCTTCGGGATGAAATGGGCAGGATTGAAAATACTAATCGGAAGAGAGGCCGGCTTCTAAAACTGGAAAAGAGAACTGGTCGCAGCGATTTAAAAAGGCTGGCAGCTACTCCCGCCAGAATCGAATACTTGAGGTAAAGGGCCGGCCTTCCGCATTTGCTTGAAAAAGGAGGAGAAGTCCAAAGATGGAAACGGACTACAAAAAAGCTTGCGGCGCATATGCCGTCATTTTTGATGCGAAAAAAGAAAAAGTCGGGGTGGTGCCATCGGGCAGCGGCTACAGGCTGCCGGGTGGGGAAATCAGCCGCGGGGAGTCTGAACTTGCCTGCCTGATGCGGACAGTCGGCGCGGAACTTGAAATCGCGGGCTTTTTAGGCAAAGCGGCACAGGAAACGGGCGCGCGGTCCATGGATGAAGGCCTGTTTTATTTAGGAAAATGGGAACAGCCCCGCAAAGGAAGCCATAACTTGGAATGGCTCAACCTTCACGAGGCTGTGGAAAAAATGGCCGGTGCCCACCATCAATGGGCAGTGCAGGAAGGAATCAGCGCCGTCCAGACAAGTACCTGGTTTTAACTAGGTTTCCGCTTTTGCTTAAATGAGCAGACCCTTGGTACTCGCCGTAACCTTTCGGGTTGCTGCAGCGTTTCCGCTTTTGCAGAAATGAGCAGACCACAATTTAATTGGAGTCTCATTTTAATTTAAAATGCGGTTTCTCGCTTATGCTTATATAAGCGGGCCGCCGAGTTTTTCAATGTCATCCGGCACCGAAAATTGCCGGAAATTTTCTTTGAACCGGGCTGCTAGTTCGAACGCTTTTTCACGGTAAGCCTGCTTGTCCGTCCATGTATCTGCCGGATAAAGGACGTCATCTGACACCCCTTCAATATGAACCGGGATGTGTAGCCCGAAAATATCATCCTGCCGTGTTTCGGTATCTTTCAGTTTGCCGTTTATCGCAGCCCGGACCATGGCGCGCGTATCGCTTAATTTCATGCGGGAACCGGTTCCGTACGGGCCGCCTGTCCAGCCGGTATTGACAAGAAATACCTGGACGTTGTGCCTGTCAACTTTCTCGCCGAGCATTTCCGCATAAACGGCGGGCTCAAGCGGCAAAAACGGCGCGCCGAAGCAAGTGGAGAACACGGCTTCCGGGCGCGTGACGCCGCGTTCGGTACCGGCCAGTTTAGAAGTGTAACCGCTTAAGAAATGGTACATGGCCTGCTCTTTTGTCAGCCTGCTGATCGGCGGCAGGACACCGGACGCATCGGCCGTTAGGAATATAATGGTTGACGGATGGCCGGCCATGCCGGAGCGGGCAATATTGCCGATGTTTTCAATCGGGTAAGCAGCCCTTGTATTTTCCGTCAGTGCATTGTTGTCATATTGCGGTTTGCGGGACACCGGATCTACGACCACATTTTCAAGTACGGTCCCAAAACGGATCGCCTGGTAAATTTGTGGTTCTTTTTCTTCCGTAAGCCCGATGCACTTTGCATAGCATCCGCCTTCAATATTGAAGACACCGCTGTCGGACCAGCCGTGCTCATCGTCCCCTATAAGTGCGCGCTCCGGATCGGCGGAAAGCGTCGTTTTCCCGGTCCCGGACAAGCCGAAAAACAGGGCCGTATCGCCGTTTTTCCCAGTATTGGCGGAGCAGTGCATGGGAAGGATGCCTTTTTGCGGCAGCAAGTAATTCATGATGGAAAAAATGCTTTTTTTCATTTCGCCTGCATATTCCGTCCCGCCGATCAAAATTATCCGGCGTTCAAGTGAAATCATGATGAACGCTTCGGAATGCGTGCCGTCAAGCGCCGGGTCTGCCTTAAACAGCGGCGCGGAAAGAATCGTAAATTGCGCATCGTGTTGATAGAGCTCCTCCGCATCCGGCCGGATAAACAATTGATGCGCGAATAAATTATGCCAGGCGAACTCATTCACGGTCTGGATCGGAAGGCGGCTTTTTGGATCGGCACCCGCAAAACCTTTAAACACAAAAATTTCGTCTTTCCCTTTTAAATGCCGGACCATTTTTTCATAAAGCCTGTTGAACACGCCGGGAGAAACCGGCTGGTTGATTTTGCCCCAGTCGACACGGTCTTTTGATTCGGAGTCGACGACAATAAATTTATCTTTCGGTGACCTTCCTGTATATTTTCCTGTTGCAGCAGAAATGGCCCCTTCCGTTGTCAGTACAGCTTCTTTCCGTTCGATAATTTTTTCCATTAATTGTGGCACGGAAAGCTGCATGCGTACGTTTTCCCCCGACAACAAAAACTTTAAATCGTCAGAAGCGCCAATCAGATCCATTTTCATAAACCGCCCCTTTGAATAACTTATTTCACTTTAAACGATATCAGTATAACATATTCATCCGTTTATTACATACTTTTTTCCGGGAAAAATGCAGAGGACAAAGGGGAGAAGGGCGAAAAAATCATTGACAGCGCCTGCTAAATTGCGTATGATTTTACTTTGAACGGATACTCTTATCCCGAGCTGGTGGAGGGACGGGCCCGATGAAACCCAGCAACCCGCCTCTGGAACAGGCAATGCGCTCGCAACGCAGCTGCCGCTTGACTTCCAGGCAAAGGTGCTAACCTGCAGCAAGGATTGTTTCCTTGAACGATAAGAGTGAAAGGCGCGATTGATTGAAGTCAAAACCTTTCCACTCATGATGAATGGGGAAGGTTTTTATTTTTGGCTTTGTACATGAAATGAATCGAGTTTAGGGTATGAGTACCGTTTCCAATATGTAACCATATAAGGAGGAAAAGCGGATGTTAAAAGGACGGCATTTGTTCACATCGGAATCGGTGACGGAAGGCCATCCGGACAAAATTTGCGACCAGATTTCCGATGCCATTTTGGATGCCATTTTAGAAAAAGACCCGAATGCCCGCGTTGCCTGTGAAACTTCCGTCACAACAGGGCTCGTGCTCGTCACGGGGGAAATTTCCACCAATACATATGTGGATATTCCGAAAGTGGTGCGCAAGACCATTAAAGAGATCGGCTATACGCGCGCGAAATACGGGTTTGATGCGGAAACCTGCGCGGTGCTGACATCGATTGACGAACAGTCCGAAGATATTGCGCGCGGCGTTAACCAGGCTTTGGAAGCCCGCGAAGGCGGGATGAGCGACGAAGAGATTGAGGCAATCGGAGCCGGCGACCAGGGCCTGATGTTCGGGTTTGCCTGCAATGAGACAGAAGAGCTGATGCCGCTTCCCATTTCGCTTGCCCACAAGCTTGCCCGCCGTCTTGCTGAACTCCGCAAACAAGAAGTGATCCCGTATTTGCGCCCGGATGCAAAGACACAGGTGACAGTTGAATATGACGAGAACAACCAGCCTGCCCGGATTGATACGATTGTCATTTCAACGCAGCATGATCCTGACACAAGCGCCGGACAAATCCAGGAAGATATGAAAAAATACGTCATTGAACCGGTTGTGCCGGCACACTTGCTCGATGCGGATACAAAGTATTTGATTAATCCGACCGGCCGCTTTGTCATCGGCGGCCCTCAAGGGGATGCGGGGCTGACCGGCCGCAAAATCATTGTCGACACGTACGGCGGCTATGCCCGGCACGGCGGCGGCGCATTTTCCGGGAAAGACCCGACGAAAGTGGACCGTTCCGCTGCTTATGCCGCCCGCTATGTTGCGAAAAATATTGTTGCGGCAGGCCTTGCGGAAAAATGCGAGGTACAGCTTGCGTATGCGATCGGGGTGGCGAAGCCCGTTTCTATTTCCATCGATACGTTTGGGACCGGAAAAGTGCCGGAAAAAGTGCTGATCGAGGCGGTCGAAGCTCATTTTGACCTGCGCCCGGCCGGCATTATCAAAATGCTCGACTTGCGCCGTCCGATTTACAGGCAGATCGCTGCGTACGGGCATTTCGGCCGCGATGATTTGGATGTGCCTTGGGAAAAAACGGACAAAGCCGGGGCGTTGAACGAATTCGCCCGCAATCATATCGGAAAATAATAGGAAAAAGAGCGCGCCTGGTATACAGGCCGCTCTTTTTCATAAAACGGCGGGAATAAGGAATCCTGTTTGCCTCATTTTTAACAAAAACCCTGCAAACTGGCGGAAAACATGCTAAACTATATTACATGTGCAGAATTTGGCCGTCAAATTTTGGCGGAAATGCATTTGTTTTTTAAAGAAATAAATTTACAATAGAGTATATCGAAATGAAGTAGGTGACTTTTTACATGTGCGGATTTATTGGCTGCGTCCATGACCATCCCGTTACATTATCAGACGAAGACAGGCAACAGTTTAAACAGATGAATCATATGATTGAGCACCGCGGCCCGGATGATGAAGGCTTTTATGAAGACGAGCATATCCAGTTCGGTTTCAGGCGCCTGAGCATTATCGATATCGAGGCGGGGCACCAGCCTTTAACATACGAAAACGAACGGTACTGGATTATTTTTAATGGCGAAATTTATAACTATGTTGAATTACGTGAAGAATTGATTAAAGAAGGGATGACATTCGAAACGAATTCGGATACGGAAGTCATTCTTGCCATGTACAGCCGTTACGGCGAAAAAGCAATCGGACGCCTGCGCGGGATGTTCGGGTTTGCGATCTGGGATAAGCAGGAACAAACGCTGTGCGGCGCGCGTGACCCGTTCGGTATTAAACCGTTCTTCTATTATGAAGACGGCGATAAAATGTATTTCGGTTCTGAAAAGAAAAGCATTTTGCTTGCCATGGAAAAACCAGAACTGAATTATGATGCTGTCCAATATTATTTAACCTACCAATTTGTGCCCGAACCTTTCACCATGACAAAAGGCATCCGGAAACTTGAACCGGGCCATTATTTTGTGAAAAAAATTGGCAAACCGATGGAAATCAAACGATATTGGAAAGCATCCTTCCACCCGGTTCATAAAAGCGAGGACGAATTTATTCAAGAAGTGCGTGACGTAATGATTGATTCGGTGAAAGTCCATATGCGCAGCGATGTACCGGTTGGCGCATTCCTGTCGGGTGGGATCGATTCCTCGATTACGGCATCGATTGCAAAACAGTTCCATCCGGGCATTAAAACATTCTCCGTCGGCTTCGAACGCGACGGCTACAGCGAAATTGATGTGGCCAAAGAAACGGCGGAAAAACTCGGGGTTGAAAATATCAGCTATGTGATCACGCCGGAAGAATACATGAAAGAACTGCCAAAAATCATTTGGCATATGGACGATCCACTCGCAGATCCTGCCTGTGTGCCCCTTTATTTTGTGGCGCGTGAAGCAAGAAAGTACGTGACCGTTGTTCTGTCTGGCGAAGGCGCGGATGAATTGTTCGGCGGCTATAATATTTACCGTGAACCGCAGTCGCTTGAAGTTTTTGATAAAATTCCGGCTGCCGGAAAATCTATTTTGAAAGCTTTGGCGAAAGTGTTGCCGGAAGGGGTAAAAGGAAAAAGCTTTATCGAACGCGGCGTCACGCCAATGGAAGACCGTTATATTGGCAATGCGAAAATGTACACCGAAGAAGAAAAACGCGACTTGCTGTTGACTTATAACAACAGCCTTGACTACCGTGACATCACAAAGCCGCTGTACAATGAAACAAAAGGCTATGATCCGGTTAACCGGATGCAATATATCGATATCCATACGTGGATGCGCGGCGATATTTTGCTGAAGGCGGACCGGATGACGATGGCCCATTCACTTGAACTGCGTGTGCCGTTTTTGGATAAAGAAGTGTTCCGGGTCGCTTCGCAAATTCCGGCGAGCTTAAAAACGTCTCATAACACAACGAAGTATGTTTTGCGTAAAGCGGCAGAAGGCATTGTGCCGGAACATGTGCTGAATCGGAAAAAACTCGGGTTCCCGGTCCCGATCCGCCACTGGCTGAAAGATGAAATGCATGATTGGGCGGCAGAGATCATCAAAACGAGCCCGACCGATGACATCATCAACAAACAATATGTACTGAAGCTCTTGGAAGACCATTGTGCAGGCAAGCTCGATTACAGCCGGAAAATCTGGACCGTGCTCATTTTCATGCTCTGGCATGCCGTGTATATGGAAGACAAGTACGATTTCCAAAAAGGCGCACAAGGGCGGCTTGCCGGCGCTTCGCTGTAATCTCCAAAAAATCGATTCACAATCGGGAAAATAACCGGGTAAAGTTGTCCGCAAAATGAGCGGACAGGAGGTTTTTCCGTCTTCAAAAGGGGATGGAATTGTGAAATGGTCCGGTGTTCGTTCAGCGTTTCACAGTAAGAAAGCTGGGACAAAAAAGGGGGGTCTGGCCCCGCTTCCGTGTAATCGGAAACGGGGGCAGGCCCCTTTATCGTATAACGCTTTTTTCGTATATGCCTGGTAAGCTTTGCATTTATCCCGGTTCGCAGCATGGCTTTTTTTGTTCATTTTTTCGCTTGTTTGCGGCTTAAAACAGTGCGGCTGCCGATGCTTTTAAAGAAGGCGTTATTTTTGTCCCCGCCGGTAACCTTTGTCAGCGCCCGACGGAATTTTTATAGTACTGTGCTTTTTCGGCATATTCGCGGACGATGCGGCGCATGTCCTGGATATCTTTTTCGGTAAGTTCACGGATCACTTTTGCCGGGCGGCCGAACGCAAGCGTATGCGGAGGAATCTTTTTCCCGGGCGTTACAAGGCTGCCGGCGCCAATAAAAGCGCCTTCCCCGATTTCGGCGCCGTCAAGAATAATTGAACCCATGCCGATCAAAGCTTTTGTCCGAACATGGCAGCTATGTAAAATTACCTGGTGGCCGACCGTCACTTCATCTTCCAGTATGAGCGGTGTTTGCGGGCTTTCGTGCAGGACGCAGTTATCCTGGACATTTACCTTTTGTCCGATTTTTACCGGTGCGACATCGCCGCGGATAACGGTTCCAAACCAGATGCCGGATTCATCGCCGATTTCAACGTCCCCCGTAACGGTCACATTGTCAGCAATATAAGCAGTTGGCGCAATCAAAGGGGTTTTTCCATTGTAAGCATAAATCATATTCATACCCTCCTGTTTTGATCTTTTCTTTTATCTTAAAGAATTGGGAATAAATTGTGAATAAATCGGGTTAAAAATGGCATATGTTTTTCAGAACAGAAGGATTATGGGTAAAATAAAAGCAGGATGGTTTCGCAGGTTTTGAAGGAGGCAGGAACATGTGGAAATGGGAAGCAGATGAAAACCCAAAAGCAGTCATCGTCATAGTTCATGGCGCGATGGAACATCACCGCCGCTACAGCTGGCTAATTGAGATGTGGAGATCAAGCGGCTATCATGTCGTGATGGGCGATCTTCCCGGTCATGGGATGACATCAAGAGCAAAAAGGGGGCATATTGATTCCTTTGATGAATATACAACAGAGATAAAAGAGTGGGTGACGGCAGCCTATCAGTTCGACCTCCCGATTTTTCTCCTCGGTCACAGCATGGGCGGGCTGGCGGTCATCCGGCTGCTTGAGCAGGAACATCTGAAAATCGCGGGGGTTATTCTTTCCTCGCCGTGCCTTGGGCTTGTCCAGTATCCTTCAAAGCTGCTCGGCCTGCTTTCGATCGGGTTAAACCGGATTGCCCCGGGCCTCCGCTTTAACAGCCCGCTGACCGTGCAAATGGCAACGCGGAATAAGGATATTCAAATGCAGGCGGTCAACGATTCATTGATGCTGACAAAAGTATCTGTCCGCTGGTACCGTGAGCTGCTCGCAGCGATGCGGCAGGCACAGATGGATACCGTACGGCTGCCGGACGTCCCGTTTCTTGTCATGCAGGCCGGGAATGACAAAATTGTGGACAAGGGGGCTGTCGTAAATTGGTTTAACCAAACTTCCGTGTCCGAAAAATTATACAAAGAATGGCCGAAATGCTACCATGAAATTTTCAATGAACCGGAAAGGGAAGATGTTTTCCTTTATGCGAAAAATTTTGTGGAAAACCGGCTCCGCACGTTAGGCTATATATTAGAATGAGGTGACGCTTGTGACAATTCCATCCTATCCGATCTCATTAATGGCGCAAGTTTACCGCCGGGTGATGCCGGCTGTCCACCGTGAACTCCATTACTGGCGGGAAAAGGCACGCCAGATTCCCAATGATGAATTAAAGACACAGGCGCTCGCCAGCATTCAACATAAAACGTTTCACTGTGAAGGCGGATCGATCCTCGGCCTTTTGGCAATGGAAGAGCGGACAGCGGCTTTTCGGTTTATTGTCGCTTACCAGACGATCAGCGACTATCTTGATAATCTATGCGACCGCAGCACATCGCTTGACCCGGTTGATTTCCGAGCACTGCACGAGTCCATGTCCGATGCGCTTACAGTCGGCGCACCGTTGAAAAATTATTACCGTTACCGACTGGACCAGGATGACGGTGGTTATTTGCATGAACTCGTGCGGACATGCCAGGTTGTGTTGAGCCGCATCCCTCAATATAAAGCCATTCAACCTTATTTGCTGGAACTTTGCCGTTATTATTCGGATCTGCAAGTACATAAACATGTGCGCGTAGAGGAACGGGTGCCGCGGCTAAAGGAATGGTTTTTGCGCTACAAGCCGGATTTTCCAGATATGGAATGGTATGAGTTTTCCGCCTGTTCCGGCTCGACCCTCGGGATTTTCTGCCTTGTTTCCTACGCGCTCCGGGACGATTTCCGCCCTGAATATGCGACAATCATCCGTGACGGGTATTTTCCTTATATTCAGGGGTTGCATATTCTGCTGGATTATTTTATCGACCAGGACGAAGACAAAAAAGGCGGAGACTTGAATTTTTGTTTTTATTACCCGAGCGAAGAAGAGCTGTTTAAACGGCTGAAGCATTTTTTGCAGGAGGCGGATAAACATACGGCCCGACTCCCAAATGAAAAATTTCATAAACTGATTAACCGGGGGCTTTTGGCTGTTTATTTGTCAGATGAAAAGGTGAAGAAGCAGCGGAGCGTTCAGAAATTGTCGCGGAAAATGATCAAATTTGCCGGCTCGATCAGTTTATTCTTTTATTTTAACGGAAAAATGTACCGCGCCATCAAAAACATGATCCCGGCCAGCCTGGCAAAAACAATAGTAAAATGAGCCGGCTGGTGGCAACGGGAAAGGGCAGATTTTATCGGCCCCTTTGTTGCCGTTTTTAGAAAAGGCGGATGGTTGTCTGGTTGAGGAAACCGGAGCAATGTGGCTTTTTCCGGCCGGACTTTTTGCATCATTCAAGAGCCGGCCGTGTTCATATACGATTAAAAAAGGCGGGCTTTCGTACCCGGCCCCGTTGTTACCGTTTTTCAAAGGCAATGAGAAAAGGCGTGCTTTTCGTACCCGGCCCTTTTGTTATCGCTTTTTGAATGGCATGAAAAAAGGCGGGCTTTGCATAATCCAGAACCCGGTCAGATTCATATGCGATTGAAAAAGGCAGCTGTTCGTAGCCGGCGCATATGTTATCGCTTTTGGGAATGACATGAAAAAGCCAGGTTCCCGTTATGTTTTGAATCCGAACCAATCGATCCTTCGTTATCGTTTTTCAATAGCAATAAGAAAAGGCGGATGGTTTGCCTGGTTGAGAAATTCATACCGGAGCACATGCGCCTTTTTCTGATCGAGCTGTTTTACATAATCCAGGAGCCGGTCACGTTCATACGCGCCGCCTTCATGGCCGTGGTAAACCACAACTGCGATGATCCCGCCGGTTTCAAGCATGGAAAAAATCTGCTCGAGTGCGGCAATGGTTGACTCCGGCCGGGTAATGACCGTTTTGTCGCTGTCCGGCAAATAGCCCAAATTGAAAACCGCTCCGCTGATCTTGCCATGCAGCGCTGCCGGGATGCATTCGCTGGCATGTTCATGGCCGGTGCAGAAAAGTTCGGCGCGCGTAACGAGGCCTTCTTTCTCCAGGCGTTCCTTTGTCCGCCTCACCGCTTCCGGCTGGATATCAAAAGCAAACACTTTTCCACCTTCTCCAACCCGTTTGGCGAGAAATACAGTATCATGCCCGTTCCCGGCTGTTGCGTCAATGGCAAAACCGCCGCTCTTTACAGCTTTTTCTAAAAGTAAATGAGCAAATGAGAGAACAGGAAGCATATTCATCTTTGCAGCATCTCCATTTATTGATTGGTCTACAGGCGAAAGTTGAACGCCTGTTTTTTTACTGTGAAAAGGCAAATGTGCCCCATGTAAATCATATTTTTCAGCGCTTTCCATTCGAATACCGGAATGGACACGGCAAAATCGTTCTTATTCTTCAGACATACAGGCTCGCGCCCCAAAATGGTAAAAAACCGTCTTTATGCAGCGCACTCCTTTTGCATTTTACCATGAACGGGTGCGGGTGCAAAGGCGGCTCGGATTCTAAATCGAGCTGTCGGGAAGAAACTCCCAATGCGCTGGGGAAACATTTTTTCTGCACGGGGCATTATACAAATGAAGCCTGCACGCTTCAAAGCATAAAGGGGGGAATCGTGATGGCCACACGGGAAGCAGTCGAAAATTGTATCAACCGTTGCGAGCAAGCCGTTCAATCGGCGCGTGAGCAATTTGCGGAAGGCAACCGCCAGGAAAACTACGGCTATTATGATTTTTCGGAACCGTTAACAGAGCTGGAAGAAGCCTATAATGAACTTTGCAAATTGGCGATCAGTGCCAACTCCCAGCAGCGTGAGCGCCTCCACCGTATGCGCCTTGTGATTCAGCAGCTGCAAAACGAGATGATTTTACAGGAACATGAACCGACCATGTAATTGGAAAAACGTAAGCCGGAAACTTGCTGGGGCAAAATGCTCAATAAGCAAATGGGGAAAACGGAAAAGCCAGGCAAACATCACGGCGAAAAATCCGACGGGAACAACGGACATGTAGGAGCGGTTTCGGCACAGAAAATTTAGGAAAAACAACAAGAAAAGCCGGGCGGATTCATGAAAGCGGGATAGGGCACGGGCCTTATCCCGCTTTTAATGCAAATGTTGGATCAAGTAGAGGACGGGGAATTGCCATAATATTTATATTTTGCAAGAATGCTTGTAACTGTCGGGAAAAACCCCTACAATTTCCTTTGATCGATTCATTAGCAGGGGGGCATTCATTTTGCCAAAAACTGTGTGGCTGCTTGTCATTGGCATGGCTGTCAACATGACTGGCGCTTCTTTTTTATGGCCGTTAAATTCAATCTATATCCACGATCATCTCGGTAAATCGCTGTTTATCGCCGGGCTTGTGCTCATGCTGAATAATTTTACAAGCGTCATCGGCAGTCTTTTGGGTGGATATTTGCATGATAAAATCGGAGGTTACCGTTCCGTAATACTGGGTGGCTTGATCTCTGCCGGGGCGCTTGCCGGCTTGACATGGAACCACGCTTGGCCGGATTATGTATTTTTCCTCGGTGCCATCGGGCTCGGTTCCGGCATGATCGGCCCGGCGATCCTTGCAATGGCGGGCGCGGCTTGGAAAGGCGGAGGGAGAAAAGCGTTCAATGCCATCTATGTCGCCAACAACATCGGGGTTGCACTCGGTGCCGCGCTGGGCGGTGTGATTGCCTCTTATTCCATTGACCTTATTTTTGCAGCGAATCTTGCACTTTTTCTCGTTTTTATGGCGATTGCTATCTTCGGCTACCGGAATATTGCCGAAAAACATGCCGGATATGCGGGCACAGCCGCTGCTTCTGCCAAACGTGCAGGACGGGCGCAAGTGGCATCACTCATCCTGTTATGCTTTGCTTATTTCCTGGCATGGACGGCGTACACGCAATGGACGGCCACGATTTCCACTTATACGCAGACGCTTCATATATCGCTGAACAAATACAGCTTTCTTTGGACATTGAATGGCGCGATCATCGTGCTCGGCCAGCCGCTCCTTTTGCCGTTTTTAAAGCGGTTCTTGCCGGAAGTCAAACAGCAAATTGTTGTTGGGACGGCCATTTTTATGCTGTCATTCGCTGTCGTTGCCTTTGCCGGGCATTTTGCCGGCTTTTTAGTGGCAATGGCCATTTTAACGGTTGGGGAAATGCTTGTCTGGCCGGCTGTGCCCGCAGTTGCCAATACGCTTTCGCCGAAAGGGCGGGAAGGGTTTTACCAGGGCATCATCAACAGTGTCGCAACATGCGGCAGAATGATTGGCCCTGTTGTTGGCGGGTTTGTCGCAGATGCATTCGGCATGAAGGCATTGTTCGGATTGCTCATTATTTTTCTCGCTATTTCCCTTTTATTGGCCTTGCTGTATGACCGCCCACTCGTGGAAAAATCACATTCTGGGGCAACAGGAAAATAATATTGAAACTGGGAATGAATTTCTGTAAAATAGGTTATAAATTGAATAAATGATAGAAGAACGTTGACAAGGAGTAGTAACGGCGGCGCTGAAACAAGAGAATTGGCGGAAGGTGCAAGCCAATCAGAGAACCCCGTGAACTCGCCTTTGAGTTGCAAATATGACCCGTTTTAGTATTTGCCGTATTCCGCGTTAAGGACTTAAAGTGAGTGCTTGCACTAATTTGGGTGGTACCGCGGGAGAACCCTCTCGTCCCTTTTTCTTGGGATGGGAGGTTTTTTGCGTCCTATATTGTCAATGTCGATACATAAAAAAGGAGGAGTCTGTCATGAGTTTTGACCACCGGAAAATCGAAAAGAAATGGCAGCAGTACTGGGAAGAGCATCACACGTTCCGTACCGGTGAAGACGAAAATAAACCGAAATTTTATTGCCTGGATATGTTTCCGTATCCGTCGGGGGCAGGCCTTCACGTCGGGCACCCGGAAGGCTATACGGCGACCGACATCGTGTCGCGGACGAAACGGATGCAAGGATATAATGTCCTCCATCCGATGGGGTGGGATGCATTCGGGCTTCCAGCTGAGCAGTATGCGATTGATACCGGCAATGATCCGGCTGTTTTCACAATTCAAAATATCAATACGTTCCGCCGCCAGATGAAATCGATCGGGTTTTCTTATGATTGGGATAGGGAAATCAACACATCTGATCCGGAATATTATAAATGGACGCAGTGGATTTTTCTGCAGCTGTGGAAAAAGGGGCTGGCTTATATTGATGAAGTGCCAGTCAACTGGTGCCCTGCGCTCGGAACCGTGCTGGCAAACGAAGAAGTCATTGACGGCAAGAGCGAACGCGGCGGGCATCCGGTCATCCGCAAACCGATGCGCCAGTGGATGTTGAAAATTACCGCCTATGCAGACCGCCTTCTTGAAGACCTTGAGGAGCTGGATTGGCCGGAAAACATTAAGGATATGCAGCGCAACTGGATTGGCCGTTCGGAAGGGGCAGAAGTGACATTCCAGGTTGAAGGCACAAATGAAACGTTTACCGTTTTCACGACCCGCCCGGATACGCTGTTCGGGGCGACCTACGCCGTGCTTGCGCCGGAACACCCGCTTGTGGATAAAATCAAAACAGCTGAGCAGGCCGATGCAGTTCAGGCTTACATTGCCGAGGTGCAATTAAAAAGCGACCTCGAACGGACGGACCTTGCGAAAGACAAAACCGGCGTATTTACGGGGGCGTATGCCGTGAACCCGGCGAACGGCGAAAAAATGCCAATTTGGATTGCCGATTATGTATTAATGAGCTACGGGACAGGCGCAATCATGGCGGTGCCGGCCCATGACGAACGCGACTATGAATTTGCCCGCAAATTCGATTTGCCGATTAAAGAAGTCGTCGCAGGCGGCAACGTTGAAAAAGAAGCCTATACCGGTGACGGTGAACACGTCCATTCCGGATTTTTAAACGGGCTGGATAAACAGACAGCGATTAAACGCATGATCGAGTGGCTTGAAGAAAAAGGGATCGGACAGAAGAAAGTGACATATCGCCTGCGTGACTGGCTGTTCAGCCGCCAACGTTACTGGGGCGAGCCGATTCCGGTCATCCACTGGGAAGACGGGACCATAACGGCCGTGCCGGAAGAAGAGCTGCCACTCATGCTGCCGAAAATGAAGGAAATCAAACCGAGCGGAACAGGTGAATCACCGCTTGCGAATGTGGAAGACTGGGTCAATGTTGTCGATCCGAAAACAGGGAAAAAAGGCCGGCGCGAAACAAACACGATGCCGCAATGGGCGGGAAGCTGCTGGTACTTCCTCCGTTTCATCGATCCGAAAAATCATAAAGCGATTGCCGATCCGGAAAAGCTGAAAAAATGGCTGCCGGTTGACCTTTACATCGGCGGAACCGAGCATGCGGTGCTGCACTTGCTGTATGCCCGCTTCTGGCATAAATTTTTGTACGATATCGGGGTGGTGTCAACGAAAGAACCATTCCAAAGATTGTTCAACCAAGGCATGATCTTGGGCGCGAACCATGAAAAAATGAGCAAATCGCGCGGCAATGTCGTTAATCCGGATGACATTCTCGAGTCGCACGGGGCCGATACGCTCCGGCTGTACGAAATGTTCATGGGCCCTTTGGATGCATCGATTCCGTGGTCGACGAACGGCCTTGACGGTTCCCGCCGCTTCCTTGACCGGATTTGGCGCCTGTTTGTGAATGAAGACGGCAGCCTGTCAGAAAAAATTCAGGACAAGGCCAATCCGGCACTTGAAAAAACGTATCATCTGACGGTCAAAAAAGTGACGGAAGATATCGATGCCCTTCATTTTAACACGGCCATTTCGCAATTAATGGTGTTTATAAACGATGCCTATAAAGCGGAAGTGATACCGAAAACGTATGTGGAAGGCTTCGTCAAGCTGCTGTCGCCGTTTTGCCCGCATATTGCCGAAGAACTGTGGGAAAAACTCGGCCACAGCGGCACGATCACATATGAAGCATGGCCTGCTTTTGATGCTTCAAAACTCATCGAAAATGAAGTGGAAATTGTCCTCCAGGTGAACGGCAAAGTGCGCAACAAAGTGAAGATCGACCGCAACATGAGCCGCGAGGACATGGAAAAACTCGCGCTTGCGGATGAAAAAATCAAGGAATTTACGGAAGGAAAAACGATTCGCAAAATCATTGCTGTACCGGGCAAACTCGTCAACATTGTGGCAAACTGATGGATTTCCGGAAAACGGGGCTTTACGGTGAAATGGCCGTAAGCCCCGTTTTTTATGCGTGAAATTCATAATTTGTTTGTGAAATGGCAAACTAGGATTATCAACCATAAAAAGGGGAAAAAAGATGGTTCTTTTATTTTCACTTTTGGCAGGGGCAGGGCTGGCCTATTTGTCCCGCACGCTGTTTGAGGCAGAAAAAATGAAATCATTGCTGCTTTACTTATGGCTATACTTCTGGACAATCAATTTTTTAAGGATACTGGAAATGAACCTGCACTTTGTTCATGATCACCATACAACGATGTTCTATATTTCCAGGTTGCTTGTTCTGTTCGAGGTGCCCCTTTTGTTTCTGCTGTATTTGCACGTGTTTCACCTGTCACGGACGTCCGGCCGGAAAACACTGACAGTAGCATGTTTTTTCCTTGTTTTTACAGGTTATGTCGCCATCCTTGATTTTTTACAAATTCTGTATACCTACGGATGGTCATGGCGGTATGTCCTTGCTTTCTTCTTCACTGATCTTGCGGTTTTACACGTAGGCGATGCGCTCTATAGATGGTTGGACAGGAAAAAGGAGGTACACCGGCATGCTTCCGGAAAAATTTGACGAGAATGAAATCTTTACCCTTGCCGCCTTGGCAGGGTTGATGCTGGCGCTGTATCTCTTGCCAAAAGCCGTTTCATGGAAAGCAGGACTTGCGAACGGGCTGTTTTTTACAGCAATGGCCTGCTTTGCGGATGAAGTGCTTAGCGCGATGCATCCTTTAAACTTATACAACACATTTGATTCGCCTGATCTCGAGCTTTTTGACTTCATTATTTATTTACCTGTTTTTACCTTGTACGGCTATTTGTTTATTACGGTGCAGCGTTTTTTTCGGGCGCGACTCCGCTCTGTACGCAACGTGTTTTTTTATTTGCTCGCCTGGATCGTTTTTACGTGTTTGATGGAGACCATTGCTGTTAAGTTTGGCGTGTTCCACTATTTGAAGGAATGGAACAATTTTCATTCGCTAGTTGCCTATTGCTTCATCTTTCCGATATTTTATGCTTATGCAAATTGGATTTTAAAAATGGAAGTGACTGATTAAAATGTTCTGAAATTGGAGACAATAGACATAAAAGAAACGGGGAGGAATCACAAATGGTACAGGTCAAACTTTTCGATTGTGAACATGAAAAGGATCTCGAGGAAAGCATGAATGCGTTTTTGGAAAAAATAGAGGAAGATAAACTGATTGACATCAAATATAATATTGCTGCCATGGTGGAGCCGGCAGAGGATGACCAGATTTATTGCTTCTCTGCAATGATTTTGTACCATAAATAAAGCGGAGTGTGGGGACGCTCACTTTTTTGCCCCGCTCTGCTTTTTTTCGTCCACACGATTGTAAAAGATGATCCATGGTAGCTGCAGTCTCAACTGCCATCCATCCCGCCACCTGTCCGCGGAAAAAATTCTTCATAAAAAAATTGTCAAGCGGGTATGTTCGCGGTACACTACATTATAGTGTGTGAAAAAAGGCCCGTCCGCATCAGGGGCGGCCGGAAGATCATTTCGGGCGGGAAGGGATTTTATGTCTTCAAAATTATTGCGCGGCACATTTATTTTAACACTTGGGACGATCATCTCGAAAATTCTCGGGGTGTTCTATGTGATTCCGTTTGATGCGATCATCGGCGGATCAGGACCGGAGGCACTCTACCAGTTCGGGTATGTCCCTTACAATATTTTTATTAGCATTTCCACGGCAGGCGTCCCGCTTGCTGTCGCAAAATATGTGGCAAAATACAATGCGCTTGAAGAATATGCAGTCAGCCGGAAGCTGTTCAGGTCGAGCATGTATTTAATGATTGGGACCGGTATTGCCGGCTTTCTTGTGATGTATGTTTTTGCCCCGTATTTTACGGATTTGGCGATGGCCGGTAAGCAGGAGGCTCAGGTTTTCTCAAAAGCCGACGTGACGGTGGTGATCCGGGCGGTCAGTTTTGCGCTGATCATTATTCCGGTGATGAGCCTGATTCGCGGTTTTTTCCAGGGGCACCAGTCAATGGGGCCTTCTGCTGTTTCCCAGGTTGTGGAGCAGGTTGTCCGGATTTTATTTATGCTGATCGGTGCTTACGTGATTTTACATATGCTCCACGGCAGCATCGTGTCCGCCATCAGCGCGGCGACATTTGCCGCATTTGTCGGTGGGATGGCGAGCCTGTTTGTGCTCATTTGGTACTGGTTCAAACGAAAACCGCATCTTGACCGGCTGCTTGAACAGGACAAAGGCACAATGCATGTTTCGATTCCCACGTTGTATAAAGAAATCATCCTTTCTGCCTTGCCGTTTGTATTTGTCGGGATCGCCAATTCGCTTTACCAGATGGTTGATCAGCTGACAGTGAAGCGCGGTATGGAAGCGGTCGGGCTCGGGAAAATGTGGCAGACGCAGCTCGGGATATTGAATTTCCAGTCGCACAAGCTTGTCATTATTCCGGTCTCCCTTGCGACCGCCTTTTCCATGACACTTGTTCCGATGATTACGGAAGCTTTCGCAAAAAGGGAGCGCGATATGCTCGTCCGATCTGTTGACCAGACATTGCAGGTGCTGCTTTTTATTACGGTGCCGGCTGCGCTTGGGATGTCGCTTTTGGCCAAGCCTATTTTTGCGATTTTTTATAATACGGATAACGCCGTCTCGGTCAGCGTGCTGATGCATTATGCACCGGTTGCCATTTTGTTCTCGCTTTATTCCGTGACAGCGGCGATCATGCAGGGGGTCAATGAGCAGCGCTGGACGATTTTAAGCTTGCTCGTCGGGCTATTGTTAAAATTAAGCCTGAATATCCCGCTGATCAAAATGTTTGGGATTCTCGGCGCGGTCTACGCCACGGCAATCGGGTATACAGCGTCGATTCTGATCAGCTTTATTGTGATCAAAATTTTCGCAGCCTATCCGTATCGGACGGTGATCCGGCGCACGATCCTGATTTTGATTTTTAATGCTGTCATGCTGGCGGTGGTCGGTGCTGTTTATAAAGGGCTCACACTTGTGCTTTCGCCTTCTTCAAGGTGGCAGGCATTGCTGATTGTTGTGATTTGCGCCGCGGCCGGTGCGGTTGTTTATGCCTACCTTGGCCTGAAATCGAAACTTGCGGACAAGCTGTTCGGCGTAAGGATTCAACGCGTGAAGGCAAGGTTGCATATGCGGTAAGCAGACGGGATGATTTGTGCAACAGGAAGCGCAATGTAAGGCTTGCGGGCAAGATGCGGGATAAAGTTGTGTATGGCTGACGGGATTGCAAGTGGCGGTAAAAAGCCGAACTTCCTGGCGTTTTCGGCTGTTCAACCGTTTAGCCGTGGGTTGTAAGCGGGAGAAAAAAGCTGGATCCCATTTTAGCGGATAGTTTTCCGGCGGTGGGGTTCAACGCGTGAAAGCGGGATTGTGAGCGAGAGTAAAAGCTGAACCCTCTTAAGCGGATAGTTGACCTGTATCAGGGTTTAACGCGTGAAAGCAGGGATTGAAATCGCGGGTAAAAAGTTGAACCACTTTAACCGGATAGTTTTCTTATGTCAGATTTCAACGTGTATGAGCAGAGATTGCAAGCGGGAGAAAAAGGCTGCACTCCATTTTAGTGGATAAACTTTCCGGGTTAGTTGTCAACACCTGAAGGAGGGGTTGCCTATTTGGGTGCAGGGTAAGCGAAACTGATGAGCAGGTGAGGAGTATTGAACCTGCGGGAATAGGTTGTAAATGGCAGGGATAAACGGCCCTTAAACATGCCAAAAGCGGCACTGCATGTCTCCGCTGCCGCTTTCCAAAAAAACAATTTGTTTCTTTCTCTAAGATGACATCTTAACTTTTTTGCTTGTTGTTGTCCAAATCCCCCTGTGTGTGCTTTTGACCAAGTCGTTGTATGCCAGCACATTCAAATCTCTTTGAATGGTGCGAGGAGTGATGCCGAACTCATCTACCAGTTCCTGGGTTGTCACAGTCCCTTTCTCTTTAATAAACACATAAATTGACTTAATACGAGTAAGCATACGGTCTGTTGATGGTTTCAAAATACCACTCCCTCATCTTTTTTCCAAAGACAAAGACGACAAACAGCTTTACAACATGTTTAGCTTACAGGAATATGCGTGCCGTTCGGACAACTCCTTTTTCTAAAATTTTTTTCTAAGATGTCAGACAATTATATTGTACATCTTTTTGCCTGAATTGACAAATATATCAGCTCTTGTTTACACCATATGTTGTGCCCGTTAAGTTTATAACCACTATTGGTAGCGCTTTCTTTTTACCGGCCTTTTCCTGGGTTGCCGCTATTCGGCTGAGGGGATGGCCTTTACCAGCCCGATGAAGGACATTTCGACGGTCCCGGCATCACGTTCTGTCTTTCATCACCCTGATGAAGAACATTTAGCTGTTTCCCGGCATCCGTTTTGTCCTTCATCATGCCGATGAAAGACATTTAGCTATTTGCTGGGAGGTGATTTGTCCTTCATCATAGTTATGAAGGACAATTCGCCGTTTGCGGGCCCATGTTTTGTCCTTCATCATAGTTATGAAGGACAATTCGCCGTTTGCCGGCCCGTGTTTTGTCTTTCATCACGCCTATGAAGGACAATATTCCGCTTGTCGACCTTTGATTTGTCTTTCATCCCGCCGATGAAAGACAATATGCCGCTTCCCCGACCTATGTTTTGTCCTTCATCCTTCCAAAGAAAGACCATATGCTGTTTCCCGTCTCCCTTTTTGTCTTTCATTCCCCGGCCGGCAAAAAATATCAATTCATTTTATAATCAATGGAAAAAGAAGTAAAATAAAGAACGAATGACAACGTAAAGGAGCGACAAAAATGGCCGATATCCACTGGATGGAAGAAGTATTAAAAAGGAAAGAGGATTTGATCCGCGACCTTCAAGGGATTTTGCAGATCAGAAGTGTCCTCGATGAAGCAAATGCAACAGAAGAAGCACCACTCGGGCAAGGCGTCAGGGAGGCACTCCAATATATGCTCGATCTCGGTGAAAAAGACGGTTTCAAAACGAAAAATGTGCAAAATCTCGCCGGGCACCTTGAAATGGGGGAAGGAGAAGACATTCTCGGGATCCTCGGGCATGTCGATGTGGTGCCGGAGGGGGACGGCTGGACAGTTGATCCGTACAGCGGCATAGTCAAAGACGGGAAAATTTATGCACGCGGCTCAAGCGACGACAAAGGCCCGACAATGGCGGCTTATTACGGCATGAAAATTGTAAAAGAACTCGGGGTGCCGCTTGAAAAAAGGGTGCGCCTCATTGTCGGCACAGATGAAGAAAGCAACTGGAGATGCATGGACGCCTATTTTGCAAACGAGGAAATGCCGGCCATCGGGTTTTCGCCGGATGCCGACTTCCCAATTATTTACGCAGAAAAAGGAATTGCCGATTTTGACATCATCCAGGATCCGGAAAAAACGGAAAATACGGGGCAGGCGGAACTGCTTTCTTTTGAATCGGGGCGCCGCTACAATATGGTGCCAGATTATGCGGAGGCACGCATTGTCACGCACGGCGAGCAGACGGAACTTTTGCAAAAATTCCAGGATTTTCAAAAGGAAACCGGACTTCGCGGGCAGGATTTTGTGGACGACGGCGTTTTGATTTTAAAACTGGAAGGCGTTTCGGCCCATGGTGCGGAACCGGAAAACGGAAAAAGCGCGGGGCTTTATTTGGCAAAATTTTTAAATAATGTGGCGCTTGACCGTGCCGGGGCAAAATTTATCAAAACGCTCAACCAGTTCTTCGGCCGTTCACGCGGTGAATATTTCGGCATCGGGTACAAAGATGAAGTTTCAGGGGAATTGACGATCAATATCGGGATCATGTCCTATCATCAGGAAAAAGGCGGCCGCATAGGATTAAATATGCGTTATCCCGTTACTTTCGATCTCGAAGCAGGAAAAACAAAAATTGTGTCGAAATTAAAAGAAGACGGCTTGCGTTTTGATCATTTTTCCGATCAGAAACCGCATTATGTTGACAAAAATGACCCGCTGATTACGACGCTTGCGAAAGTGTATGAGGAGCAGACCGGAGAGGAAGCGAAGCTGTTGGCAATCGGCGGCGGTACATATGCACGTACCCTTAAAAAAGGTGTGGCATTTGGGGCGCTTTTCCCGGGCCGCGAAGATGTCATGCACCAGAAAGATGAGTACATGTATGTGGAAGATTTGCTTAAAGCAACGGCTATTTATGCACAGTCCATTTATGAACTGGCCGGGAAGCACGCGTGACTTTAGCTGCGTCAATGCCGGCGGGCCGCAAGCAAGCAGAAGAACGAGCGGGAAAGCCGCAATAAAATGAAAAAAGGCAAAGGGGTTGCATCATGGAGAAACTGGTTTTAAACGGCACCCTGATCGACAGGGGAGAAGCAAGCGTTGATATTGAAGACCGTGGTTATCAGTTCGGGGATGGCATTTACGAAGTGGTCCGCGTATACGGGGGCAGGCTTTTTACAAGCGAAATGCATTTAAAGCGGCTCTATCAAAGCGCGGAAAAACTTTCGCTCCACATTCCGTATACAATGGAGCAGCTCACGGCACAACTGGAAGCACTGGTTGCAGCAAACCGCCTCGATACAGGCATTGTCTATTTGCAATTTACGCGCGGCGTTGCCAAGCGGAAACACCATTTTCCGGAAACAAGCGAAACGACGTTTGTTGCATACACGAGTGAAATGGAACGGCCGCTTGAAAAAATGAGAAAAGGCGTAAAAGCGGTGCTTGCGGAAGACATCCGCTGGCTGCGCTGCGACATCAAAAGCCTGAACCTGCTCGGCAATGTGCTCGCCAAACAAAAAGCTGTGGAAAACGGCGCTTATGAGGCAATCCAGCACCGCGGCGAAACAGTGACAGAAGGCTCGTCGTCGAATGTATTTATCGTAAAAGACGGCGTGCTCTTGACACATCCGGCAACGAACCTCATTTTAAACGGGATTACAAGACAAGTGGTCTTTGGCATTTGCGGGAAAATAGGCATTCCTTTCCGGGAAGAGCCGTTTACGGTAGCGGATTTGCGCGCGGCGGATGAAGTCTTGATGACAAGCACGACATCCGAAATCATGCCGATTGTGGACATTGACGGTAAACCCGTTGCAGACGGCACACCAGGCGCAATAACGTTAAAACTGCAGCAAGCTTTTGACAGGGAGATTCATGCTCTTTCGGCAGCGGTGCCGGGCGCGCCAAAATAAAAGAAGGGGCATTCCTTTAGCCGGAGGAACGGTTAAAGGAATGCCCCTTGCTATTTTTGGAGCCTGGCTTCTTCTTCTCCTGCCGGTTCAAGCTCCGACATGTGGGCAAGCACAATTTGATGAAGAAATGGCTTCTTCAGTTCACAATACCCGCTTTTGTAAATAAATACGATTTCACAATTCTCACCTTTGTACATGACATGGTCGCCAATCTTCACTCCAGCTCTCCCCCCTTAACATATTTATATACCCTATTCGGAAAAATGAAAACATCGGAAATGCCGGAAACCAGATTTTGCACAGTATACCTGCAGGGCAGTTTTTGTTAAAATAAACACAAAACCACGATGGACAGGGGCGAAAAAAGCGATGGCAAACCATTATTTTTATGCCGTCTTGCTGCCGGAAGCGTTCAAACAAAAATTGCAGCAGGCAACGGCCGGCTTGAAAGGGAGCCTGCCGTTTAAGCGATGGGTGCACCGCGATGATCTTCATATTACCCTTGCCTTTTTGGGAGCGGCAGAAGAGGCGCAATTGGAAAAAGCGAACCGGCTGATTGCAGATCAAATCGGTGCATTCCACGTGCTGCCGCTTGTGTTCGACCACTTCGGTACTTTTGGGAAAAAAGACGAACCGCGTGTACTCTTTGCAGGCATACAGGAATCACCGCCGCTTTCTGATCTTGAGACAATGGTGGCCGGCTGCTGCCTTGAAGCAGGTTTTTCACTTGATCGAAGACCGTTTCACCCGCATATGACGCTGGCGCGGAAATGGGACGGTGACAGACCTTTTGCTGACGGCATGCTGGATGCGTTTTCGCCTGAACCGGTGCCTTTTTCGGCAGACCGGATCGTGCTCTACCGGACGAATCTCCATCAAACGCCAAAATACGAAATCGTGCAGTCTTTCAGGCTAGCTGATGCACAGAATTTGAAGTAAGGGAAAAGGAAAATGGGACAGTTATTAAAAATGCAAGACTTTGTATCACGTTATGAAACAGACTTAATCCGCTACACCAACCAGTTTATCCGGCTGAAAAAACAACAGTGGGAAAAATTCCGGGAAAACTGGGAAAACGGGCCGGAGGAAGAAGAGGAAGCGCCTGCGCAGGAAGAATCGCGCCAGGTCCTTTCCCGCATGAAACACTGGTTAAAAAGAAAAGATACGGCCGAAATAGAGGAGCCGGACGCGCCGGTTTTCCACGCGCCACCCGGGGAATTGGATTTTGCCCCGCAGCTTGCCTTTTTGCCGGAGACGGAAGACCAGTTAAAAAAATTATTTCTCGACCAGCTGTTCCGGTTCCAGCTGAAATGGGCCAGTTCCACTTTGCTGCAACAGTCCGAAATCCCAGCCGTCCTTTATTTTGACCCGGACTTAAAATATTTTTTGCAAAGATTTCCGGATACATTTTTATTGATGTACCGGCCGGTTTTTTCATTCAAAAAAGCCGTTTTGGAAATGGAACATCTTTTGATTTCGCCAATGGCGGTATGGTGTATTGCCTTTGTGGAAAAAGAAAAGGATGCCGTCTTTTTCGGGTCGAACGGCCGTTTCTGGAAGAAGCGGACAGCCGGGAACGAAGAAAATATTTTAAATCCGGCCATTGCCCTCGCGCGGACGGAAAAAATCGTGCGCAGCATTCTGAAACGGCATGATATCACCTTTCCGGTCGAAAGGGCGCTCATTTGCCGGAACGGGTTTATTCAATGGCCGGATGCGCCGGATGGCCTCCATATTCTTGACAAACGCCCGCATGTCGAATGGTTCCGGCAACAGCGAAATTTGCGCTCACCGTTTAAATATATGCAACTGAAGTCGGCCCAAGTGCTGCTTAACGAATGCCTGGACAAAAAAAGTGCCGGAACGAACGAGGCTGCCCGTGACGGCGCCGGGGAATAGAGCGGGAATTTTTCCTGCAAACATTGGAAAATTTTCGGTACAAACAGCCGCCTTACCGGTATTTCAATATTTCTGGGAAATCCGGCCCCGGGTTAAACCAAAATTACGCTTGACGAAAAAAGTCAAAAAGCGATAAAATTTACTGAAAGGTGGCTATTGTGAATGATACTTGCCAATAGCTGTCTTTTTTTGTTTTTGTCTCCGTTTGCCGAGTGAAAAAACCGGCAGCTGCGGATTTTTCAGCAAACAGGAAGAATCCGCGTCAATGTTTTGTGTAAAATGGAATGGCATTTTTACTTTTTTACAAATCCTACTTTTCCTGGCTTTATAACAGGGATATCGCTGTTTTTTCATCGGTGTGAGGTTGACTTACTGAATTTGAAGGTGAACATGTTGGAAGATATATTAGGAAAAGGCTGGGAGATCATGCCGGCAGGGGGGGCGACAGGAGAAGCCTTCTATGCCAAATACCAGGAACAATCCCTCTTTTTAAAACGGAATTCATCGCCGTTTCTGGCCGTGTTATCCGCTGAAGGCATTGTCCCGAAGCTTGTCTGGACGAAAAGGCTAGAAAACGGCGACACCATCACGGCCCAGCAGTGGGTGGAGGGCAGGGAACTAAAGCCTTACGAAATGGAAGAAGAACGCGTTGCCAAGATGCTGAAAAAAATTCACGATTCAAAACCGCTTTTAACGATGCTGCAAAGGCTCGGGCTGGAATCGATGAAGCCTGAAAACATGCTGCATGATCTTAAATCCGGCGCAAAAGGGGAATGGCCCGATGCACCAGGTGTTCTGGATGCCCTTGAATTTCTCGAACGTGAACAGCCGAACGTTGCATACGGGGATTGTGTCGTCTGCCACGGCGATATCAATCATAACAACTGGCTTTTATCAAACGAAAATGAATTGTTTCTGATCGATTGGGACGGCCCGCTGATCGGCGATCCGGCGATGGACATCGGCATGCTCCTGTACGCCTACATTCCGCCCGAAAATTGGGAAAGGTGGTTGCTGCAATACGGCACGAAAATGACCGCAAGCCTTTCGCTCCGGATGAAATGGCACACCATTTACCAAGCGATTGTGATGATTTGCTGGCATAAAGAAAAAGGCCGGTACGAAGAAATGCAACGCTGGCTTGATTTTTTGCAGAACGTGCATGGCGGCGTGAAAAAATAAAAGAAGGCTGCATCGCGTTTGCCTGGGTCTTCTTTTTTAGAGAAACTGCCAGTTGAGGGCTTGCAGCGAAAAAAGTGTACCGGTTTCGAACGAAAAAGAAGAGAAACCGGGTGATGGTTCCTCTTCTTTTTGCCGCTCTTCATTCTTTAAAAATAGGTGTTCAGCTGGTCAACCCATTCCCCGAGCTTGTTTTGGTGGGCTTCAATATGGTCGTCCAAATGCTGGGCATATTTTCCCGCCTGGCTGTAGCTGTACACATCTGTCAGCGTTTGTTTCATATCATTTGCGACAGCCGGATTGACGAGCAATGATTTGACCAGCCTTTCCAATTGTTCACATTCCGAAACAGATCCGCAGCAGTCTGTTTGATGATCGTACAAAATATCCGTTAATAAGGTTAACTGGTCGCGATGGCTGAGTGCCAAGTGGAACACATCCTTCACTAGAGATATGCAGCTGTTGACATGTGCATGAAGGCCTTGCACCGGTACCTCCATACATACTCTATTGTTTAACCTGTCTCTTTTTTTATGCAGATAGGCCAGGCTTTTGCCAAAAAATATAAGTTGGGGTGTTTTTATGAGATTACGGAATAAGCCGTGGGCGGAAGAAAAATTAAAAAAGTACCCGCAATTCGTCGTACCTGACCCGGAAAAATGGCGCGGCCATTGGCAGGCGCTGTTTGGAAACGGCAACCCGCTCCATATTGAAATCGGAACAGGGAAAGGCCGGTTTATTTCTGAAATGGCGGAACAGCATCCCGAAATCAATTTTCTCGGGATCGAAAAACAGCCGAGCGTGATCGTGTCTGCACTCGATAAACTGATTGAAAAAAACCGCCCGAATGTAAAATTGTTAAATGTGGACGGTGCAAAGCTGCGGGAATTTTTTGCAAAAGGCGATGTCGAACAGATTTATTTGAATTTTTCCGACCCGTGGCCAAAAAAACGCCATGAAAAACGGCGACTCACATACCGCACTTTTTTGCAGCTGTATGAAGACATTTTGGCGGACGGCGGGGAAATTCATTTAAAAACGGACAACCAAGGTCTGTTTGAATACTCGCTGCAAAGTTTTTCGGAATATGGCCTGCAGTTAAAAAATATCAGCCTTGATTTGCATCGCAGTGATTTTTCCGGCAATGTCATGACAGAATATGAAGAAAAGTTTTCCGCACAAGGGCAGCGCATTTACCGCTGTGAGGCAAAATACCGCAACGCGCCCGGCGCACTGCAAGGATAATGGCAGTGCGGGGCGCTTTTTTTTGCATCGTGCACCAGACATGGAAAAACGGGAACGGGATTTCTAATTTTTTGCTACGCAGAACAGTTGGGAAAAACAGGACCGGTATTTTCGATTTTTGCAAAGCGAAGCAGGCAGGGAAAATGGGAGTGGCATTTTCCTTTTTTGCAAGTCGGAACAGCTGGGAAAAAAGGGGTCAGCATTTTCAATTTTTGCAAAGCGGAACAGGCTGAGAAAAACGGGACCGGTATTTTCGATTTTTTGCAAGGAGGGACAGGCTGGGGAAAACGCAACAGCATTTTCAGTTTTTTACATTACGGAACAGGCTGGGGAAAAAGGGAACGGCATTTTCAATTTTTTGCATTACAGAATTGGCGGGGAAACACCACAGGGCAAAGCGGACAGGCAGGATCGCCTTTTTTACAACGCGACACAGGCAGGAAAAATGGGAAATGGTGGCGAATATAATGAATTGAAACCGATTACAGGAGGGAGAAGAATGGAACATTTAACAGTCGGTGAAATGACACTTTACTGGCTCGATGGTGGCGTCACGCATCTGGATGGCGGTGCCATGTTTGGCGTTGTTCCGAAACCGCTCTGGTCGCGGAAATATCCATATAATGAAAAAAACCAGATTGAACTTCGGACAGACCCGATCTTTTTTCAGCTGTACGGGAAAAACATTCTCATTGAGTCCGGGATTGGCAACGGAAAACTGACAGACAAGCAGAAGCGGAATTACGGCGTCACAGAGGAGTCGCAGATCGACCGTTCATTAAGCGCATTCGGGTTGACACGGGAGGATATCGACATTGTGCTCATGACGCATTTGCATTTTGACCATGCATGCGGCTTGACCATGCCAGATGATACAAATGGATATGTCCCTTCATTTCCAAATGCCGCCATCTATGTATCTGAAACGGAATGGGACGAAATGCGTCACCCGAATATCCGTTCAAAAAGCACGTATTGGAAGGAAAACTGGGAAGCAATCCAGCATCAGGTGCAAACGTTTAAAGAAGAGGTTACCATTGAAGGCAAAGTCCGGATGGTACATACAGGCGGGCACAGTGACGGGCATGCGATTGTAATGGCGGAGTCCGGCGGCGAGAAATGGATCCATATGGCAGATCTTTTGCCGACGCACGCGCACCGCAACCCGCTTTGGGTGATGGCTTATGATGATTACCCGATGACCTCCATTTTTCAAAAACAGAAATGGATTGAAGAGGCGATCCGGGACAATGCCTGGTTTGTATTTTACCACGACGCTGTCTACCGGGCGCTGAAGTGGGATACGGACGGGAATATGATAGAAAAAGTGGAACGTGAAAAAATGCCCGTATAAAGTGGTAAAAAACGGTGAACAAAAGGTCCACCGTTTTTTACTGCCGCGTATGGGAAAAGATCCGTGCCGATTTTTGCATGGCATAAACCCCTGCGGCTTTCCTGCTAAACCGACCCGGTAACGAGAACGCGCCGTTTTAAATTTCACATCGAAATGCATCTTATCCTGTTAAATGAACAACCATCCAGCAAAGGGCCGGCTTAAAAATGTGAGGAAGCGCGGGATTTACATGGAGTGCGTCTACGTTAAGGAAGCACGGAAAAAAGATGGGCCTTTCTTCACCTAGAGCCTGTCTACATTAAGAAAGCAAGCAAAAACAAGGCGCTTTCTTAATCTAGAGCCTGTCTACGTTAAGGAAACGCGAAAAATTGAGGATCTTCCTTAACCTAGAGTGCGTCTACGTTAAGAAAGCGCGGAAAAAAGACGGCCTTTCTTTACATAGAGGGCGTTTACGTTAAGGAAGCAAGCAAAAACGAGGCTCTTGCTTTACATAGAGGGCGTCTACATTAAGGAAGGATGGAAAAACGAAGGCCTTTCTTAACATAGAACCCGTCTATGTTAAGGAAGCGCGGAAAAACGAAGGTCTTTCTTCACATAGAGTGCGTCTACGTTAAGGAAGCATGGAAAAAAGATGGCCTTTCTTTACATAGATCCTGTCTACATTAAGAAAGCAAGCAAAAACAAGGCGCTTTCTTAATCTAGAGCCCGTCTACGTTAAGGAAGCACGGAAAAACGAAGGTCTTTCTTCACATAGAGCCCGTCTACGTTAAGGAAGCGCGGAAAATTGAGGGTCTTCCTTAACCTAGAGGGCGTCTACGTTAAGAAAGCGCGGAAAAAAGACGGCCTTCCTTCACATAGGGCGCGTCTACGTGAAGGAAGCACGCAAAAATGAGGTTCTTCCTTCACCTAGAGGGCGTCTACGTGAAGGAAGCGCGCAAAAACGAAAGCCTTTTTTCACCTAGAGCCCGTCTACGTTAAGGAAGCGCGAAAAATTGAGGATCTCCCTTCACATAGGGCGCGTCTGCTTTCCAATAAAATATTCCGAAGGGTGCCAGTTTAAAAATAGCAGTAGCTTATCCTGCTTTCCCGCATAGAGCCGGCAAGAAAAGCCAGCCCTAAGCCGGGATCTCCGAAACAGAGCCGGTTACCATTCAGCAAAATCCTGTAGAGCTGGCGAGAAAAGCCAGCCTTAAAGGATTCTGCTTTTCCAGCCATCCGGCACAAGCCGGTTTAAAACGGATTTGCTTTTCTGTTAAATCGGATAGACATCGAGGACGGTACCGGTTTTGGCGTCGGCAATAAATTCGTACTGCTTCTTCTCTCCGTCTTTTGTAAGCGAAACCCCGCCCTTATAGACCCTCGTTTTAAACGGGTACTTTTCATAATCTTCCTCTGTCATTTGAATCCAGGAACCGTCAATCGGACCGTTTTCTTTAAACGCTTTCTTAACTTTTGCAAGAACGGTTTCGGCGGATACGCTAACAGTACGGTGCAATGTTTCATTGACGGCATACCCGGCGGCTGCACCCACAGCGATACCGGCGATAAAAGTTTTCCAATTCATCTTTCTCCTATCCTTTCCTCTGCAATTAATCAGAATAAATCGGTGCTCCCCCTCATTATATACTTTCAAGGCGGTAACCGAAAATGAATTCACTTACAAAAGTACAAAATGAAGTGAAAATCTGGCAAGAAAACCACCCATTATGTAAAATAAACCTTGTACATACGGTATGATAAAAAAATACAGAAACGAGGAGTAAAAAGCATGGAACAAGAAACGCTCGATTTATTTAAAACGCTGACTGAACTGCCAGGCGCACCGGGTAACGAGTCGGCCGTCCGCCAGTTTATGAAGCAGGAGTTGCAAAAATATTCGGATGAAATCATACAAGATCATCTCGGCAGCGTCTTTGGCGTAAGACGTGATCAGGAAGACGGGCCAACCGTGATGGTGGCAGGGCATATGGATGAAGTTGGATTTATGGTTACATCCATCACTGAAAATGGCATGATCCGCTTTCAAACACTAGGGGGCTGGTGGAGCCAGGTGTTGCTGGCTCAACGCGTACAAATTTATACGGATAACGGTCCTGTCATCGGTGTTGTTGGTTCAATTCCGCCACATTTATTGGATGAAAATCAGAAATCCAAACCAATGGACATTAAAAATATGCTGATTGATATCGGCGCAGATGACCGTGAAGATGCTGAAAAAATCGGGATTCGCCCGGGCCAGCCCATCTTGCCGGTTTGCCCGTTCACCCCAATGGCCAATCAAAAGAAAATTCTTGCTAAAGCTTGGGATAACCGCTACGGCTGCGGCCTCTCCATCGAATTGTTAAAAGAACTGCAGGGTGTAAAACTTCCGAACACGCTTTATTCGGGCGCTACGGTTATGGAGGAAGTCGGGACGCGCGGTGCACAGACAGCAGCCAATATGATTAAGCCGGATATTTTCTTTGCCCTGGATGCTAGTCCCGCCAATGATGCGTCCGGCGATAAAGAACAATTCGGGCAGCTTGGAAAAGGCGCATTGCTGCGGATTTACGACCGGACGATGGTGACACATAAAGGCATGCGCGAGTTTGTTCTCGACACAGCCGAGAGCAATGATATCCGCTACCAGTATTTCGTAGCCCCGAATGGCGGGACAGATGCCGGCCGCGTTCATACTACCAATGAAGGGATCCCGAGTGCTGTGATTGGGGTTTGCGCCCGCTATATCCATACGCATGCCGCGATCCTTCATGTCGATGACTATGCGGCAGCCAAGGCCTTGATCGTGAAATTGGTACAGGCCTGTGACCGTTCAACCGTTGATGCGATCCGCAGTAAATAATAAAGAAATATTCGATTTTCCTGAGGCAAAAATGCCCGAAATACAGAGGTGAAAGAATTTGATGATTGCAATTGGTTCGACCAATCCGGCAAAAGTGTCGGCTGTCCGGAAAGCCTTTGAAGTGCTTGACGGGCAGAAAATGGAATTTGTGGCTGCAGGTGTGCCATCCGGCGTAAAAGAACAGCCTTTTTCCGACGAAGAAACGCTGCAAGGGGCCATTAACCGCTCGAGGGCGGTCCTGGCAGCAAAAAATGCGGATATTGGTATTGGTCTTGAAGGTGGCGTGGTGGAAACCCCGCATGGCTTGTTTCTCTGCAACTGGGGTGCAATTGTCGTGGAAGGAGAAGAACCCTTCATCGCCGGCGGAGCAAGGATTCCGCTTCCGGAAGAAATCGCGGTTCGTTTGCGGGCAGGCGAAGAACTCGGACCTGTAATGGAAAACTATGCAAAAAAAGAAAACGTCCGCAAAAAAGAAGGCGCAATCGGTGTCTTCACCAATGAACTCGTCACGCGCGGCGACATGTTCACCCATATTACAAAGATGCTTTTGGGACAGTTTCTGTATCAGAAAAGAGTTGAAAAATAAGTAAATATTTCAATATCCAAAAGATATCTCAAGGCTTTTAAATTCAGTAACGAAAATCTTTGCTGGTCAAGTACTGGCGATTTAAAATTGTAGAAGCGTGTTAATATGGAAGGGAGGAGGCATTGAAATGAAAAAAGTTAGTTTGCTCGTATTGGTTGTTGTTCTGATTGTGATTGGTGGGTTCTTTATATTTCATCACAATCAAAGTCAAAACGTATCAAGTGATCGAAGTCATCCTGAAACAAACTCCTCCACGCAGCCTAAAGATAAAGCACAAAAAAGGGACACAAGTAAGAATGAAGCAGATAATTCAGCTTCCGGTTCAACCACAACGGGAAGTGATGATCAGAAAAGTTCTGCAGGTCAGGTAGAAGAAAACAGCTCCTCATCAGCATCAAACCAGTCTGACAATTCAAAATCAGACCAACCAACATCAGGAAATTCATCGGCATCGGAAAATACAACAAAGAATCATGAAGGAACATCGAACAAAGGCACAAGTTCCAATTCCAATACCGATAAGACCAATCAGGCTGTAAACCGGCCGAACGGCGCCTGGGTAACAACGTTCGAGAAAGAATTATATAAAGGTTATCACGTCACGCCCAGTCACTATAAGTATATTGGCAACGGTAATTGGGAAGTTTGGGTAAAAGAAGTGAATACCGGTGAATACCCCTATGTAACGGTGAATCAAAAGACAGGGGATTTTCATGGCTAATCGTTCCAGATGGCCTTATTGGTTAAGAGTCCTTCAAATTAAAACTATATTTCATTTCATCGGAATATTTAGAAGCATGGTTATAAAGTCAATGATTGAAGAATCAAGATGCAGCGTATCATTCATGGGAGTCCCCCCTTGGGTATCGATTAAGAGTCCGTTTTTGCTCTGAAGCTTTGGACACCCTATCATACCAGGGGGCTCTTTTTGTGCAAACACCAAATTTCTTTGATTACAGGAATGCTTATTATTGTTTAACTTCCCGCTACTGTGTGATTTGAGTCTTTTTAATGTTAAAAAAGATGTGGATATTAGAAGGAAAATGGGAATCTCTGGCGAATATGATGATTCGTATCCTACTTTAAAGAGGAGATTTAACTATGGATTTATTAGTCTTTTTTAAAGTAATTACGGGGATTATTCTATTGGTTCTTACAATCTTTATAATTAGAAAATTACAAAACAATCGAGTGGATGATTATGACAAATATGATAGTTTACTATTATTTTTACTCGTATTCGATTTAATAGTGTTGCCTATTTGGGGATATTTCTTATCTAAATAATTCATTCACTTCAACATTTAGCAGGACTAAAAATCCAGCAACATACGAGAATTTTCAAAGATAAGCTTTTAAGGAGGGCTATCTATTGAATACTTCACCTTCGCTAGTTAAATCAAATAAAAATTTCTTATTATTTTGGTCAGGACAAACTGTTTCGATGTTTGGTTCTCAAGTTACAATTGTCGGACTACCTTTAACTGCAGTCTATTTATTAAAGGCTAATTCATTTGAAATGGGGTTATTCCAAGCCTGTGCAACCATTCCATTTTTTTTATTTAGTTTAATTGCCGGGGCTTGGATTGATCAAAGTAATAAACGTTCGATATTGCTCGTTACAAATTTATTAACTGGACTTTGTCTTTTAGTTATTCCCATCTTTGCCTTTCTTAATGCCCTCAATTTTTACGTTTTTTACATCGTTGTTTTTTTATCTGCTACGTTTTCCATGATGTTTGAACTTGCCTATCTTTCTTTTGTTCCCATTATTGTTTCAAGGGAAGATTTGTACAGAGCAAATAGGAATTTAGAAGTTAGCCGTTCTTTATCCCAAATTTTTGGTCAAAGCATTGCAGGATTTTTAATCAATATTTTATCTGCTCCCATTTCTATCATGATCGATTCAATATCTTATTTTATTTCATTATTTTTTATGTGGAAAATAAAAATGAATGAAAAGAGAGAGACAGTTACAGAAAACATAAATATATTTAAAAGAATTTTAAAGGGACTAAAAGTATTAATAAATAGCCGAATTCTTTTATCTATCTCCATATCTACGGCTATTTTAAATTTTTGCAGAACTGCTTTTGAAACCATTTACATACTATACATAGTAAGGAATGTTGGAATGCACGCATCGCAAATTGGATTAATCTATGGGTTAGGAAGTATTGGAGGGATAATAGGGGCTTACTTTTCTGAATTTATTTCAAAAAAGATGGGTATTGGGATATCGATCATTGGTGCTACCGTTTTAATCGGAGTTGGGGGAATCATTGTTTTTACACCCTACTTTCACTCTAAAACCATCGCTTTAATCTTACTTACTTTAGGACAGATGCTATCCGGATTTGGAAACATGCTCTATTTTGTAAGCCAGGTCAGTTTAAGACAGGCTATTACGCCATTAAAAATTTTAGGTAGCGTAAATGCAAGTAATCGGTTTATAACAAGGGGAGCGATGCCACTGGGGGCGTCATTGGAGGCGTTCTTGGCTCGTATTTAGGTTTGAAAATGTCGTTATTTATTTTTGCAGCGGGATTTTTTCTTTCAACCGTAATATTATGTATCACCTCAATTTACAAGATAAGGAGTCTTAATATGAATCTAAACCTATAGAAAATCTATTATTTAAATTCATAAAATTCATTCGTCTCAACTCGATTGCTTGATTGGGGAGCCTGTTACCAAGGGATACATCGTCCTGCGGTTGCAAGGCCTTTTTTGATTTTAGGAAAAGTAAAAACGGGGCGGTTTGATGGTAAATACGCATCATCATCCTCTCCCCCCCTTTAGCCTTGTAAAAAAACTTGATTCCTGCTACGAAATGTAACAAATTTGTCACAGATTGATGGTATAATATGTTGAAAAATCGGGAATAGAGTATAAGCTTCAATGGCTTTATCACTTGTCTTAGAAGTATCGATATATCCGGCAGATGGAAAAACAGGGGGAAGAAAGCATGGGCTTTAAGAAAAAACAATATGCAGGGTTCGGCGTGATCCTCGCTTTTATGCTTGTTACGGCTGTGGTCATGCTCGTTTCCATGAATCATATGAAAAAAAACATGTCTGAAATCGTGCAGGACCGCTATGTGAAAGTAAAAATGGCAACGGAGATCCAGCTGCTGTTTTCGCAGTCCGACCGGGAACTTTTGGCCATTATTAATGATGAAAAAGCAAGCGGCACGGAAACCGCTATTCAAAATATTACGGATAACCGTGCAAAAATCGAATCAAGGCTGAACCAGCTAGACAATATATTAAACCATAACCAGGCAAAGGATATTTTGGCAAAGCTCCAAAATGAATTTGCTTCCTATACGGAAACGGAAGAAACGATTATCAATGACGCCAGGCACAATAAAACGGTGCCGTCCGGAGTGATTTCCGACTATCAAACGAAACGGAGCCACTTAACGGGATATATTACCGATTTTAAAAATTTCCAGGAAAACTTAATGTCGAAAGCAATGAAAAATGCCAGCCAGCTGGAAAAAAACTTGCTGCAGATGATTGTGGTTTCTTCCGGGCTGATGATTGCCGTGATGCTGTTTATTGCTTACTGGATTGTATCGGGAACGGCGAAAAGCTTAAACAACATCTCCAAAGTAATGACGCATATCAATTACGATGACCTTACGTCACTGCCGCGGGTGGATGTGAAGACAGAGGATGAAATCGGGGAAATCGGTGCAGCTTTTAACCGGATGGCCGCATCGCTTGAGCAGGCAAGCCAGAAAGAAAAAAATTATATTGAACAAATATCGGAAAGAAACTGGATGCAGACGACGCTTGCCGAAATGGCGACGATGTATCAGAATATCACCCATATCAACACGCTGGCGGAACGGTTTATTCAAAAAGCCGTACCGGTTATGGCAGCCTCGATGGGTGCCTTTTATTTGAAAAGAGGAGAAAAAACAAAAGCCGAGTTTGTCAAAATTGCTGCTTATGCGGAAGACCGCGGGAATCCGGGCCGCGAAAAATTTTCATACGGGGAGGGGCTGGCCGGCCAGTGTGCGTTAGAAAAAGAGAGCCGGATCATTACCGATGTTCCCGAAAATTATTCGCTAATTTCGACCGGTTTGGGTGAAGCGAAACCGCGCAGCATTCTGATTGCGCCTGTCATTTATGAAGAGGAAGTACTGGCGGTTTTGGAACTGGCAAGCCTGGAGGAGTTCACGCCGGCGCGGCTTGAGCTCATCAAGCAAATCAACCATACACTCGGGATGGCAATCAACAGTGTCCTGAGCAGAATGGAGGTTGAGCGGCTTTTGAAAGAATCGCAAATGATGACGGAAGAGTTGCAGGCCCAGTCGGAGGAGTTGCAATCGCAATCGGAAGAACTGCAAGCCCAGTCGGAGGAATTGCAGTCGCAGTCTGAAGAATTGCGCATGATCAATGAACAGCTTGAGGAACGGACGAAAGAAGCGGAAAAAAGAGCGCAGGAACTGGAAAAAACAAAGCATCAGTTGGAAGAAAAAGCAGAGCAGCTTATCCAGAGCTCGCAGTATAAATCTGAATTTCTTGCAAATATGTCGCATGAACTGCGGACGCCGCTCAACAGCATTCTGCTTCTTTCCGAAATGCTGGCGGATGAATCGGAAGAGGGCAATCTGACCGAAGAACAAAAAGAATTCGCCCGTGTGATCCATTCATCCGGCAGTGACTTGCTCAATTTAATTAACGATATACTTGACTTGTCCAAAGTAGAAGCCGGCAAGATGGAAATTGTCATTGAAGAGACGAACACCCGTGAATTGCCAGTGTATGTCGGCAACCAGTTTGCTTATTTGGCAGAGCAAAAAGGACTTGAACTGAAGATTGATGTCGATGATAATGTGCCGGATTTGATTTATACCGACCAACGGCGTTTCCAACAGATCGTGAAAAACCTGCTTTCAAATGCCGTCAAATTTACGGAAAATGGTTCGGTGACGTTCCGGATGCGCAAAGTGAGCGCAGAAACAGCCGGAAAATACGTGAAAACGGAAGGCGCCGATTTTTGGCTGGAAGTGGCTGTGCAAGACACGGGGATCGGGATTCCGGAAAAGAAACAGGATCTCATTTTCGAAGCCTTCCAGCAAGGGGACGGTGCGACCGGCCGCAAATACGGCGGTACGGGACTCGGTTTGTCCATTTGCCGTGAGTTTGCCCGCTTGCTCGGCGGCACAATCTGTCTCGACAGCACTGTCGGAAAGGGCAGCACCTTCATTTTGTATATTCCAAGCTTGCCGAACGGGATGACCGCTACGGAAGAAGTGCCAGCGTCGGAAAGCGAAGCAGCGCCGGCATTGCTGCATGAAGAAGATCAGCAGCAGGGCGAAGAAGAATCAGCCGATCAGGCGCTCCGAAATAAAACGGTGCTGATTTGTGACGATGACAACCGGAACATTTATGCACTGAAAAAGGCGCTGTCGAAAGAAGGCATGAAAGTGCTTGTGTCGCAAAACGGTTTCGAATGCCTGGATATGCTGGACCTTCACAAAGAGGTCGACATCGTCCTCATGGATATTATGATGCCGGGCATGGACGGTTATGAAACGATGCAAAGAATTCGGAAGAACGATGCATTTGCGGATTTGCCCATTATCGCTCTGACAGCAAAAGCGATGAAAGGCGACCGGCAAAAGTGTCTGGATGCCGGCGCAACAGATTACATCAGCAAACCGCTGAAGATGGACCAGCTGTTATCTGTCATGCGGGTATGGCTGCCGCTAGAATAAAGGCAGGCTGAGGGAAGGAAGCCCGTGAAAAAGCGGAGAGAGGGGTACGGGGTGAAGGAAGGCTGTACATTTTGCTTGCTTTCTTCACGCAGGGAAGTCCGAAAAAAATTCGTTACAGGAATTTCTTTGTAAAAAAGGCCGCAAATTTAGCCCGCTATCTTCACATAGGCATGCTCCAAGTAAAGGAAGCACGGGAAATTTTGTTGCTTTTTAGCGGCCGTTGCGGAATGAATGCCATTTCCGCAATTTCAACAAGCCCAAACTTTAGAATGATGGAGTGCAAAAAGCGTGAAAAAAAACCAACTAACGGATGAGGACATCAGGAAGCTCGAACTGGATATGCTGCTATTTGCCATTTACCGGATATCTGGCTACGACTTCCGCCAGTATGCCCGTTCTTCCATTGAAAGGCGGGTTACGCACCGGATGCGGCTCGAAAACCTGCCGAGCATCAGCGCGCTAATCGAAAGGGTGATCCATGAACCCGAATTCCTTGAAGTGCTGTTAAATGATTTGTCCATTCAAGTGACAGAAATGTTCCGGGATCCGGACTTTTTTGTCGCCTTTCGCGAAAAAGTCGTCCCGGAATTAAGGCAGTACCCGGAAATCCGGATCTGGCATGCAGGCTGCTCCTCGGGTGAAGAAGCCTATTCGATGGCCATTCTATTGGACGAAGAGGGGCTGCGCGAAAAAACGAGAATTTATGCAACCGATATGAATGAACGAGTGTTGCGCCAGGCGGAAAGCGGCGCCTTTTCGCTTCATAAAATGCAGACGTATACGAAAAATTATTTCCAAGCAGGTGGGAAACGCGAATTTTCCTATTATTACACGGCCGATGCCCAGCATGCCTATTTCAATAAGAGCCTTGCGGAAAATATCGTATTTGCCCAGCACAATCTTGTCACGGACGGTTCGTTTAATGAGTTCCATGCGATTATTTGCCGGAACGTTATGATCTATTTTGACCAAAACCTTCAGAAAAAAGTTTTGCGATTATTTGATGAAAGTTTAACGAACCGGGGATTTTTAGGGCTCGGCCATAAAGAAACCGTGCGGACGATTGATACGGAAGGAAAGTATGAGGTTTTTGACAGAGAAGAAAAAATTTACCGAAAAAAAGCATAACCATTTAAAAAACGGCGAGACACTGCGATCTCGCCGTTTTTTACTGTATTTTCACCGGACAACCCCTATATCCCGCTTAGTAAGCCCTAGCACTTATTTTGCCTGCACGAGCACAACACACATATCATCCGGCTGTTGTTCCTGCAGTTCTTTGGCAAGGACGGTATCCAAGGGGGAAGCGGCCTTTTCCGGAGACCAGGTGGATGAAGCGAGCTGCTGCAGGATTTTCAAGCCGTCGTGGCTGTCCGAATCGAGTGCTTCCATTACGCCATCTGTAAATAAAAGGAGTTGCAGGCTCTCATGGTAACGGAGCACCTGCTTTTCCACTTTCAATTGCGGGAAGAAGCCGACAGCACATCCGCCTTCCGAAAGCGACACGACTTCCTTTTCATCCACGAGGGCAAAAGCGGGCGGGTGGCCGGCATTCACATATTCGATCGTTTTGCTGGCACAGTCGAGCACAAGGTAGATGGCTGTAAAATAATCCTGCAACCCGCCATTTTTATTCAGGTAAAGCATCAGTTCGTTTAATTTCTGCATCACCGTTTCAGGGTCTGCCTTGCTTTGCATTAAATCCCTTAATTTGGAAGAAATAAACATGCAGACGAGCGATGCCGAAATCCCGTGCCCCATCACATCGAGCAGCATGAGGCTGTAACGGTGATCATCCATTTTATACCAGTAATAAAGATCACCGGCCAGTTGATGAGCCGGTTTGTACGAAGATGTAATGGAAAGACAGTTTTCTTTTATCGGTTCGCTCAAAAGTGTGCGCTGAACCTGCATTGCAAGATCGAGCTCGTCTTTTAAATGCCTTTCCTGTTCCGCATGCCATTCTTTCTCTTCTTTCAGGCGCAGTGCTACTTTAAGGCGGGCGATCAGCTCGACTTTGTTGATCGGCTTAGTAATATAATCGATTCCCCCGGCGTTCAGTGCTTCCGCCAGCTTCCGGGCATCATCAAGCGCAGTCAGGAAAATGACGGGAATATCACGAAAAAGCTGTGACTGCTGCAGCATCCGGCACGCTTCAATACCATCGATTTCGGGCATCATAATATCCATCAAAATGCAGTCGGCAGGCGGTTTTGGCGCGTGTTCCTCATTTAGATGCAAATAAGCGAATAATCCTTTAGCCGAAGTGAAAGATACATACTGATCATATCCGGCATTTTTTAAAGTTTTTTCTATGACAAATAAATTTACTTTATGGTCATCTACAATTAAAATGGTCATGAAGTCTACCCCTTATGTAAAAAGTCCATTTCCCGCAAACTGCTTAATTTTCATTATACCGGGAAAGCCGGGTGATGAAAAATGAAACAGCTCTGCCGTTACGGTATAATAAAAAGAAGACACAGAAACTGGAGGGTTTAACCATGCAGGAATTGCAATCAATGGAAGATTTTAAAAACTTGAAAGAAAACGGGACACATATTTTTTTGTTCTCAGCGGACTGGTGCCCGGACTGCCGCTTCTTAGACCCGTTTATGCCGGAAATTGAAAAAGAATACAGCGATTATACTTTTGTCCATGTTGACCGCGATAAATTTTTGGATTTATGTGCGGATCTTGATGTATACGGGATCCCGAGTTTTGTCGCATTCCGGGACGGCAAGGAAATCGGCCGTTTCGTCAGCAAAGACCGGAAAACAAAAGAAGAAGTCGAAAAATTTATCGAAAGCCTTGCCTGAATCATAGATGATCAAGCCGCATTGAACGCGGCACCATCCGAATGCATACGCATATTTTCAGGAAAGACAAAAAGCAGGCCGAAATCCCCCTCTTTGCGGACGGGGGATTTTTCCTAAGCTGGGGGATAAAGGAGGTGCCAACCGGAAAATGGATACGAAACAATTAAGACGGGAGCTGGAAAAAAGGCTGGAGAAAAAAGGACGGATTTTTTCCTATGACCGTGAAAAAGATGTACTTCGGGTCGAAAATGAAGACACACACCAGGGACTCAATATTTCCCTGCCGGAGATTGCCGCCAAATGGGCTACCCAAAAAGAAGAAGCGATTAAAGAAGTTGTCTATTATGCGGAAGCAGCGCTCGGTGTAATGGGGAAAAACCATTCGCTTAATGGCCGGGAAAAAAGTATTTTTCCTGTGATCCGGTCCACTTCTTTTCCAGAAGAAGCTCCAGGAGGCATCCCGTTTTTAACCGATGCGCACACGGCCGAGACGCGCATTTATTACGCGCTTGATCTGGGGAATACGTACCGGTTGATCGATCTTCAAATGCTGGAGCGGGAAGAGTGGAGCCCGGAACAAATTCGGGAAACGGCGCGGTTTAATTTACGGTCGCTTTCCACGAAAATGAAAAAAGACACTGTCGCAGGGAATGATTTTTATTTCTTGAACACGAATGATGGCTATGATGCAAGCCGGATTTTAAATGAAAAGTTTTTGCAGGAAATGTCCGAGAAAACGGAAGGGGAAATGGTTCTTGCTGTTCCCCATCAGGATGTTTTAATTATAGGTGACATCCGCAATGAAACAGGTTATGATATAATCGCGCAAATGGCGATGAATTTTTTTGCAAACGGCCATGTGCCGATTACTGCCCTCTCATTTTTATATCAGGACGGCGAATTGGAGCCGGTCTTTATTTTGGGCAAAAACCGGAAGTCTTGAAAGGAGTACGTTTCGTTTATGAATGTTTTTTACAACCGCGAAGGCATCGGCGATACATTGATTGTTATGATCAAAGACGCGGAGCATGCCGCTTATGAAAAGAGAGGCACGGTTGCCCGCATTTATGATGAAAAGACAAAAGAAACAGCCGGGTTCAATATTTTTGAAGCATCCCGGTACGGCGCGTTTGAAGGAAGCGGCCCCGTGAAACTGACGGAAGCTTTACTCGACAAGCTGAACGGAATACTCGCCGAAAACGGGTTCGATGAAAAACTGGACGCCGACTTGTCCCCGAAATTCGTTGTCGGGTATGTAAAAGAAAAGGAAAAGCACCCGGATTCTGATCATTTAAGCATCTGCCAGGTTGACACCGGTGCTGAGACATTGCAAATTGTCTGCGGCGCGCCGAATGTGGAAGCCGGGCAAAAAGTTGTGGTTGCAAAAACAGGCGCTGTTATGCCGAACGGGATGATCATCAAAGATGCCGTGCTGCGCGGCGTGGCTTCAAGCGGCATGATCTGCTCGGCGCGTGAACTCGGGCTCCCGAATGCACCGCAGAAAAAAGGCATCCTTGTGCTGGACGGGCAATACGAAGTCGGAAGCGAATTTCCGCTGCCGGAATAAAAAGCCGGATGCCAAAAAAAGGGCTGCATCACGCGGGATGCGGCCCTTTTTCGCTTATCTTGATCCGTTCGGAAAGACACGCTGAATGATATCGTTAAACTGGTTAAAAAATCCTGAAATCGGGCGGCCGTTTCGGATGTCATTGACGTAATCACTCATCTGGTCAAAGAAATCCGGATTTTCGGAAATGTACACATCATTGATCGATGGATCGGTTTGCTTGACAACTTTCGAAATTTTGTTTTTCAGTTTTTTGTCAAGTTTGTCGTTGTTTTGGTTCCTTTCCAGTAAGACAGCCACATAAGCATTGTCATTCGTGGCGATGACACGCGCTTGTGCTACCTCTTTTAAATTCTCAATGCTGCGCGCAATACGGTTGGCCACCCGGACGTTATTGTTGTTATTATTGTTGTTGTTGCCGTTGCCGTTATTGTTCGTCAAATTGGCGTTGTTGATCCCTTGTGTACCCCGTGTATTATTTGTCAAATCAGCGCCATTATTGCCGTTTGTTCTTCCTGTATTGTAACGGACATTATTGTAACGCACATCATTATTGTCGGCTGTGTCGTTATAGCGTACAGGCCGTGCATTGTTGCGGTTGCCATTATTGTCGCCAGCACCGTTATTGTTTCCGCATCCCATCAACAGCCCGGATGCAAGCCCGATGCCGAGCAATGCTTTTGCGATCTTCAATCCATTCCCTCCTTCAAAAAAATAGTATCACTCATAATGTGCCTAACCCCGATTTTTTTATGCCGGCATGCCTGTGTTAAAAAATCCCTCGAAAAACATGTGTTTCCTTTGTATAATGGAAGGTGAGAAGAATTTTTGAAAGGCTCTTCGGACGCATGAGCAAAGGAAAGAGTGATGAATTTGAGCTGGATTAAAAAAATGGCAAAATATTTTAAGGATGAAAACGTGCACGAAGAGGCCCCGGAACAACCCGGGCTTTACCAGGCACGCCCGGACAAAATAGATACTCGTGTGGCTTATCATTATCCGAAAAAACAGTTTCGTTTTCCTGTAATTCCGGATCAGGAAGGGGCGCGCCGGAAGACGGCTGAAAAACCGGAAAAGCAGCGGCCACGGGCAAAAAAACATCGTCCCGAGCCACAGTCTGAACGGAGCGAAAAAGTGCAAAAAGGCCATCCTTTCCGGCCGACGGATATCCCGTCCCCGGTCTTTGGATTTAAACGGCCGACAAATGATTCTGCGCAGGAAGAAACAACAGTGTTGGAATACGAGCTGGAAGATCATTACAAAAAGGATATCCGTCTCTTGGATATGGCGAAACTGCAGCAATTGCTTGATTTTGCAGAAAATCCGGGCACGGACGGCGAACGGAACCCGGTAGAACCGGAACACGGCATCCAAATGGCGGATCAATGGTTCGAAGAGGAACAAACTGATTTACCGGCAGATCAAGCCGGGCGCACAACAGCGGATCAGGCGGAAAAAGGCGAACCTGTCCAAACGGAAACAGGGCGCGGCGAAGATTCACCAGGTGCGGCAGATGAAGCCACAGGAACGCCGGAATCCGAAGCAGCATACAGGCTGGGGAGAACCGGCACAATTCCGTCTGATGAATCGGAACAGCTGACAGCGGAAATGCCGGAATCCGGCCCGGCAAGTGTGCTGCCAAAAGAGGATGCGGCGGCCGTTTCTCCGGAAGCAAGTACGGCGGACCTTGCAAATGAACCGGAAACCCCTTCGTCGTATGCTTCGGAAAAAACCGACGCCATCCAGGTAAACGAACCAGAACAGCAAAACGCAGGAACACTGGGATCCGACCCGGCAAGTGACCCGGCAAAATCGGAAGAGACTCCGGCATCCGCTTTGGAGAACATGGAGCCAGAACAACATAGCATGGGCACGCCGGAATCTTTAGCAGCAGGCATGCTGGAGAAATCCGGCATAAGCCTGGCAGATGAGCCGGAAACAGAGAAAGCTACTTCGGCAAGTGAACCGGAAAAAGCCGAAACCGATCCGGCAAACGAACCGGAAAAAGGGAATGCCACGGCCATTTCTCCGGAAGAACCCGGCACAAACCCGGCAGATGAATCGGAACAGCTAAAAGCGAAAACGCCGGGATCCGATTCGGCAAGTGTGCTGCCAAAAGAGGATGCAGCGGCTGTTTCTCCGGAAGCAAGTACGGCGGCCATTGCAAGTGAACCGGAAAAAGCTTCCTCGTCATATGCTTCGGAAAAAACCGAAGCCATCCTGGTAAATGAACCAGACCAGCAAAACGCAGGAACACTGGGATTCAATCCGGCAAGTGAATTGTCAAAAGAGGATGCCGCCGTTTCTCAAGAGGCAAGCATGGCGGACCTTGCAAATGAGCCGGGAACCCCTTCGGCATATGCTTCGGAAAAAACCGAAAAAAATGCAGGAAATGAACCGGAACAGCGGCATACGGAGATGGCGGGCACTTCTCCGTCATCCGGCGAAGCAACAAAAACGGAAAGACGCCCGCGAAAGCATCTGCCGTTTAACGTGCTGATGCTGAAACAGGACCGCCGGAGGATCACAGAAAAGAAAGAGGCCCCGGGTCCCCGGCCGGAACAAGAAAATCCGGCCGAAAACAGCGGTGAAAAACCGTTTTCTTTCCCGTCGCTTTCGTTGCTGGAGCCGCCGGTGAAGCAGACCCGGGATGAGGAGTGGATCAAAGAACAAAGCTATACGCTGGATGAGGCACTTGAAAATTTCAATGTCCGCGCGAAAGTGGTAAACGCAAGCCAGGGGCCTTCCGTCACCCGGTTTGAAGTCCAGCCTGAACCGGGCGTAAAAGTCAATAAAATCACCAATCTGAACGACGACTTAAAATTAAGCCTCGCTGCGAAAGATATCAGGATCGAAGCGCCGATTCCGGGCAAGCATACGGTCGGCATTGAAATCCCGAACTTGAAAAGCCGCCCTGTCCGTTTGCGTGAGATCATCGGTGATCCCGTATTTCAAAACAGCAAATCTCCGTTGACGGTTGCGATGGGCCTGGATATTTCGGGGAAACCGGTTGTAACCGACCTGCAAAAAATGCCGCACGGGCTGATTGCAGGCGCCACCGGATCGGGAAAAAGCGTCTGTATCAATTCGGTGCTTGTTTCGCTCCTGTATAAAGCGGCGCCGCAGGATTTGAAACTGCTCCTGATCGACCCGAAAATGGTGGAGCTTGCGCCATATAATCAAATTCCGCATCTCGTCAGCCCTGTCATTACAGATGTCAAAATGGCAACAGCGGCATTAAAGTGGGCGGTTGAAGAAATGGAAAGGCGTTATGAATTGTTTGCCCATGAAAGTGTGCGCGATATTCACCGTTATAATGAAATGGCCGTCCGTACCCGCAGGTTTTCCGAAAAGCTGCCGTATATTGTCATTGTCATCGATGAGCTCGCTGATTTAATGATGACCTCACCGGGGGATGTCGAAGATGCCATCTGCCGGATTGCACAAAAAGCGCGCGCCTGCGGGATTCACCTGATTCTGGCGACACAGCGGCCGAGCGTGGATGTCATTACCGGCTTAATCAAGGCCAATATCCCGACGCGCATTGCTTTTTCCGTCTCTTCACAGGTCGATTCGCGCACCATTATTGATATGAGTGGGGCGGAAAAACTGCTAGGCAAAGGGGACATGCTGTTTTTGGAAAACGGCACTTCCAAACCGGTCCGGCTGCAGGGCACTTTTGTGAGCGACCGTGAAATCGACGATGTTGTGTCATCTGTAAGGGAAACTGCAGAGCCGGAATATTTGTTCCAGCCTGAAGAATTGCTGAGACAAACGGAAACGGGCGAAGAAGAAGACGAGCTTTTTCCCGACGCCTGCGAATTTGTCATTCACCAGGGCGGGGCGTCCACGTCACTTTTGCAGCGCAATTTTCGGATCGGCTATAACCGGGCCGCCCGTCTGATTGATATGATGGAGCAGCAGGGGATTATTTCCGGGGCGAAAGGAAGCAAGCCGCGGGATGTTTTAATAACGAAAAGCGAATTTATGCAAATGCAGGAAGCGGAAAGCAGAGAGTGATCGTTTTTCCTTATAGCCGGCAGCTGTTTTGGCAAGGATAGAGGAAAAAGGGCATGCGGAATGCGGATGTGCGCTGCCCTTTCCGGCTTCCGGCGGGCTGCGGGCAAAATTCCGTTTTTTCATGTTCACGGCTGCCTGGAAATGATATAATGATGGAGTATGAATTTTTTATGATGGGCATGAAGGCAGCCGTATAAAGCCTGTATAGCTGCTATGGAAACATGCCTTATCGCACATGGCGGGTTTTTATCATATACTGCATACATATAGACAGTGTTGGAGGTTCTATTATGACTGTATACCATTTCGTAGGGATTAAAGGATCGGGCATGAGCGCACTGGCACAGATCCTGCATGACATCGGATACGAAGTGCAGGGGTCTGACGTGGAAAAGCGCTTTTTTACCCAGCAGGCATTAGAAGATGCTGGCATTAAGATCCTGCCTTTCAACCGGGAAAATATTCACCCCGGCCTGACGGTGATTGCCGGCAATGCTTTTCCCGATACGCACGAAGAAATTGATGAAGCGATGAAACGCGGTATTCCTGTGATCCGTTACCATAAATTTCTCGGTGAGTTTTTGAAAAATTTTACGAGCGTTGCTGTAACAGGCGCGCACGGTAAAACATCGACTACCGGGCTGCTTGCCCATGTCATGCATGAGATCAAGCCCACTTCCTATTTGATCGGGGACGGAACGGGAAAAGGGGTTCCGGGAGCGGAATATTTTGTATTTGAGGCGTGTGAATACCGGCGCCACTTTCTTTCCTACCATCCGGATTATGCGATTATGACCAATATTGACTTCGACCATCCGGATTATTATGCGAACATTGACGATGTCTTTTCCGCCTTTCAAGAAATGGCACTGCAAGTCAAAAAAGGCATCATCGCTTACGGGGACGACGAGCAGCTGCAAAAAATCCAGGCGAAAGTGCCGGTTGTTTTTTATGGCTTTGAAGAAGGCAACGATTTTCAGGCAAGAAATATTGTGACGGAGCCGCAAGGAACGAAATTCGATGTGGTGGTCCGCAATAATTTTTATGGGACGTTCGAAATTCCCTCTTTCGGGAACCACAACGTGCTGAATGCGCTTGGGGTCATCGCCCTCTGCCAATACGAAGGCATCGAAAAAGAAGCGGTTGAAACGCATTTAAAAACATTTCACGGGGTCAAACGCCGCTTTACGGAAAAAGAAATCGGCACGCAAATCATCATTGATGACTATGCCCACCATCCGACTGAGATCAAGGCAACCATTGATGCCGCGCGGAAAAAATATCCGGAAAGAGAGCTTGTCGCCGTATTCCAGCCGCATACTTTTAGCCGCACGCAGGCATTTCTTACAGAGTTTGCGGAAAGCTTAAACCTTGCAGACCGGGTTTTTCTGTGCGATATTTTTGGCTCGGCGCGCGAACACCACGGGAAGCTTTCTATTTACGATTTGCAGGAAAAAGTCAGCGGATCTCAAATTATCAAGGAAGAGGACATGTCCCCGCTTCTTGGCATTGAAAACAGTGTCATTCTCTTTATGGGTGCCGGGGACATCCAAAAGTACCAAAAGGCATACGAAGCATTGCTGCAAAAGCATGTAAGCCGGTAAGGCAAAGGCATTGTCCGAAAAACAGGCGGGCAATGTCTTTTTTTGTTATAAGATTTGTCAAGCAGAAAATGTTTCCATTTTTGTTGGCACAAGGCGGCCGTTATGCGAAAATAAGGATGGTACCCGCAAAGATTTCAACCCCATAGTTTAAGGAAGGCGATTTGGGGTAATTTTATTGTACATGGAGGTGGTAACGAAAGATGAAAATCATCCTGTATTTAAGCGTGGCGCTGATTGCTGTTGCATTCCTTATTCTGGTCATCGCCCTGACGAAGACATTGAAATCATTAAGCAAAACATTGGACAACTTGTCGGATACGGTAAAGGGCCTTGAAGGGCAGATGCACGGCATTACAGAGGAATCAACAAAATTACTGGAAAAAACGAATGTGTTGGTTGAAGACATCGAGCATAAATCGGAAAGGCTGAACAGTGTCGTCTATGCCGTGGAAGATATCGGTGTTTCCGCCCAGCAACTGAGTCAGGCGCTGCGTAAAGTCACAACATCGATTGCTTCGGCCGTCAGCAAAAGGCAGGACAAAATTGCACAGGCCGTGCAATGGGGCGCTGCGCTGAAGGAAATAAAAGATAGATGGTCGGGTAAAAAAGGTACAGGCACAGGCACGAATGAAACCCATCCTGTCCATGCCAAAGACCCTGTCCCGAAACACCTTCTTGAAGAACCGGTCCGCAATGATGAAAGGCTGCTCCAACGGGTAAGAAATTCATAAACTTAAGGAGGAATTTACATGTCTGAAGAACAAATGTCCACGAAAGATTTTTTGACTGGTGCAATTGTCGGTGGTGTTGTCGGTGCTGCAGTAGCGCTTATGCTGGCGCCGAAATCGGGGAAAGAACTTCGGGAAGACTTAAGCGGCCAGGTGGAAACCATTAAAGGAAAAACAGACGGCTGGCGCGAATTTGCGACCGAAAAAGGGACCCAGCTCGCTTCGCAGGCTGCTGAAAAAACAAAACAAGTCCGCGATTTTGCCGTGCAGAAAGGCAGCCAGCTGAAAGACAGCGCCGTTCAGACCGCGCAGCAGGCAAAAGATAAAGCACAAACGGATATGGAAAATGTGAATCAACAAAGTTCAAATTCAGGCAGTTCCTCATCGGTCGGTGAGTAAGCGCAAAAAAAAGCGGCATATCAGCCGCTTTTTTTGTGCTTTTCAGACAGGAAAACAGAACAAGAAGGATGATACGCGCCAAACGACAGCCGCTCTTTGTGCGTTTTTTTTCAGATGGAGCGGTATAATATGAATTGAAGTTTTTCACGACATAATCAATTACGATCAGGATGGACATGGCGACTGGCAAAACGAAAAGAAAGAGGGAACGTTTTTCCGAGAAAAACATATAAAACTATAACAGGACGGGTATTGCTTTAGCACATAAAAGCGTTTATCCGATAAAGAATTTTTTCGTGACTTTTTAAAAAGAATCGATTATAATAAGTGCTAATCACTTGTAAGCTTCTATGGTAATAGACGCCGGCAACAAAATGAGATAAGGATATTGACAGAGAGGATGAGAGGTTCGTGGGGAACAGAGAGCTTGAACAATTGCGGAAAGAAGTTGAAGAAGTAAACTTAAAGCTGCTGGAGCTGATCAACAAGCGGGGTGAGCTCGTCCAGGAAATCGGGAAACTGAAAGAAGCTCAGGGTGTAAACCGCTATGATCCAGTTCGGGAACGTGAAATGCTGAATGCCATTAAAGAACATCACGATGGCCCGTTTGAAATGTCTACCATTGAACATTTATTTAAAGAGATCTTTAAAGCGGCCCTTGAACTGCAGGAAGATGACCATCGGAAAGCATTGCTCGTTTCGCGGAAGAAACAGCCAGAAAATACAATTGTTGATATTAAAGGCGAAAAAGTGGGCGACGGCAACCCGTATTTTGTATTCGGCCCGTGTTCGGTTGAATCGTACGACCAGGTTGCGGCTGTTGCGGCATCCGTAAAAGCGAAGGGGCTGAAACTGCTTCGCGGCGGCGCTTACAAACCGCGCACCTCTCCGTATGATTTTCAGGGGCTTGGACTTGAAGGCCTGAAAATTTTAAAACAGATTGCCGATGAATATGATCTCGCTGTTATCAGTGAAATCGTGACACCTGCTGATCTCGAAAAAGCGGTCGATTACCTCGATGTCATCCAAATCGGCGCGCGCAATATGCAGAATTTCGAGCTGTTGAAAGCGGCAGGTTCCATCCAAAAGCCGATTCTCTTAAAACGCGGACTCGCGGCAACGATTGAAGAATTTATGAATGCCGCTGAATATATTATGTCAAGAGGAAACGGACAGATTATACTTTGCGAACGGGGCATCCGGACGTACGAACGGGCGACCCGCAATACGCTCGATATTACGTCGGTGCCGATTTTAAAACAGGAAACGCATTTGCCAGTATTTGTGGATGTGACCCATTCGACAGGGAGAAGGGATTTGCTCCTTCCAGCTGCCAAAGCGGCGTTTGCGATCGGAGCGGACGGTGTCATGGCGGAAGTGCACCCGGATCCGGCAGTCGCACTTTCGGACGCAGCTCAGCAAATGGATTTGAAACAGTTCGATGCATTTTATCAGGAAATCCAATCCGCTTTGCCGGCGAAAATATAAGGATCAGCATCCGGCCTTCTGCCTTGCAGAAGGTTTTTCTTTGTGGGGGATTTTTCCGGCCGTGTGGTGGCGTCGTCCTGTCATTTTTAAACGCAAGAACATCGAATGGCGGATAAACTAGGGATTGTTGAATAAGCGAAATTCCTTCACGTAGACGGTCTCTAGGTAAAGGAATGCCATCGTTTTTCGCGCCTTCTTAACATAGACGGGTTCTAAGTGAAGGAATGCCTTCATATTAGCTTGCTTTCTTAACGTAGACGCGCTCTAAGTAAAGGAATCCATCCAAAGTTCAGGCAGCCACGGCTAAGGAAGCGGGCAATATTCCAGCAAAAGCTCAAATTGGCCAAAATTCCGCTGTCATGTTGCTACATACGGCACGAAAGAAGCGGCGCCAACGTCCAGACGTCGTCTTTACCCCTAAAATTCTTTGTGAAGAATGTGGCAATTTTGTGTCAAACCTTGCAGGAAGTTTTTGCCTGGCTTATCATATATGGTATAATGAGAAGTCTAATGAACTGATAAAAGTGTCGAACGTGATCGTGTTTGGGCATTTTTTTGTACGATACACCAGAGGAAAAAGCCTTACATTTCTATGTTTAAGACAGGCTGAATGGTGAAAACTATGAACAGGACTTGTATATTGGAGAGTGATTGAAAGATGAACATTACGATTTATGATGTTGCCCGTGAAGCCAACGTTTCCATGGCAACGGTGTCGCGGGTTGTTAACGGAAACCCGAATGTGAAACCGACAACAAGGAAGAAAGTGCTCGAAGTGATCGACCGGCTCGGCTATCGCCCGAATGCGGTTGCACGCGGCCTCGCCAGCAAAAAGACGACAACCGTAGGCGTCATTATCCCGGATGTGTCGAATATGCTGTATGCGGAACTTGCCCGCGGGATTGAAGATATCGCAACGATGTACAAATACAATATTATTCTAAGCAATTCCGACCAGAATAAGGAAAAGGAACTGCGCCTTTTGAACACGATGCTCGGCAAACAAGTGGACGGCATTGTGTTTATGAGCGGGAATATTACGGAAGAGCATATTGAGGAATTTGAAAAATCTTCTGTTCCGATCGTACTCGCCGGGTCGATTGAACCTACGGGAAAAATTCCGTCCGTTAATATCGATTATAAAAAAGCGACAATTGAAGTGATCAGCGAATTTGTCAAAAAGGGACATAAGGAAATTGCATTGGTAATCGGGCCGCTGCATGATGCGGTCAACCGCGAATTGCGCCTGGAAGGATACAAAGAAGCGCTCCGTAATGCGGGCATCGAATTCAATGAGGATTATGTTCTGGAAGGGGACTATACATATGATTCCGGCATAGAAGCATGGCAACGGCTTCAGGAATTGGACAAGACCCCTACGGCCGTGTTTGTCGGAAACGATGAAATGGCACTCGGCGTAATCCACGGCGCCCTTGATGCCGGTGTTAACATTCCGGAACAGCTGGAAGTCGTTTCTTCCGATAATACGCGTCTCGCTGAAATGGTGCGCCCGCAGCTGACTTCCGTTGTCCAGCCGTTGTATGATATCGGTGCTGTTTCAATGCGGCTTTTGACGAAATACATGAACAAAGAAACCGTAACGGAAAACCAGGTCATCCTGCCGCACCGTGTGGAATACCGGAATTCGACAAAATAAAAAAGCAGCATGGGCGTAAACGGTAACGCTCACCATTGAAACGAATAGAATGAATAAGGCCGGTGCTGCCAGAATGATCTGGCAGGGCCGGCTTTTTATTTTGTCTGTTTAATGAATTGCAGCAACCGGTTCAGCACAAGCCGGTTTTTTTCTTCAATTTCCGGTTTGCGCGGGATCGGGCGGTATAAACCTACCGGGTCGTCCCATCTTTCAGGCAGGGGGTAGGGGGAGATTTTTTGCCATTTTTCAAGCCATGCAGTAGGGATCTCTCCGCTTCCGCCTTCCCTTTCCGCCATTTCCAGCCAAATGAGCGACCAGGCCCGCGGCACGACCCGCCAAATGTCATAGCCGCCCCCGCCAGTTGCAATCCACCGGCCTTCACAATATTCGTGCGCCATTTTGTGGGCCAGTTTCGGAATTTCGCGGTAAATGTTCATCGTCGCGGACAAATGGGTGAGCGGGTCATAATAATGGGCATCCGCCCCGTTTTGCGTGACCAGTACATCCGGCTTGAAGTATGCTGCGATTTCTTCCAATGCTTTTGCATAACATTCCAGCCATGATTCGTCTTCTGTAAACGCATCCAAAGGAATATTGAAAGAATAGCCATATCCTTTTCCCGTTCCCCATTCGTTAACATTGCCGGTGCCAGGGAAAAGGTAACGGCCCGTTTCGTGGATGGAAAACGTACAAACATTTTCATCATCGTAAAAAGCCCACTGCACGCCGTCACCGTGGTGGGCATCCGTGTCCACATAAAGAACGCGCGCGCCGTATTGTTTGCGCAAATATTTAATGGCAATTGCCGTATCGTTGTAGATGCAAAATCCGGAAGCTTTGCCGCGGAATCCGTGATGCAGCCCGCCGCCAAGGTGCAGAGCATGCCGCGCCCTCCCCGACATCACTTCTTCGGCTGCCTGCAATGTACCGCCGGCGATTAAAGCGCTCGCTTCGTGCATATTCGGGAAAACAGGGGTGTCTTCTGTCCCGAGCCCGTAATTCTCTGCTTTGACCGGATCAAGTTTTCCATGCCCGGCCAGTTTTACGGCTTCCACATATGACGGGTCATGGATGAGCAACAGTTCCTCATCAGTAGCTTTCCGTGGTTTGACAATATCCTCCCCACTCAAAGCCCCGATCGCTTCGAGCAGTTCTTTAACCAATTGGAGCCGCATCTGGTTAAACGGGTGGTCATCGCGGAAACGATAAGCCAGCAAATCGGTGGAATAGACGAAAACAGCATCTTTCATCGCGGCATCCCCGGCATATTTGGCCAGAGTACTTCATAGCCGGCCTCCTTCAAATGCGTAATGAGGGACACCGGGTTCATCGTGCTGACCCGGAACACGAGCACACGGTTTTCCTCATTTTTACGGTCGGGGTAAATCAGCACACTTAAAATATTCAGATGATGTTCGTATATGATTTCGGTAATATCGCGCAGGATGCCGGTCCGGTTGCGTGCGCGGATTTCAATCTGCGAACTCGGATGCCCTGCGCCGGTCAGATCGACAAAAGTCTGAAGCAGATCGGTCCCTGTCACAATCCCGGCCAGCTGCCCGTTTTCAAGAATCGGCAGGCAGCCGATCCGGTTGTCATTCATGAGCGCGGCAATGTCTTCGATAAAGTCGAGCGGATGCCCTGTCAAAAGGTCCGTTTTCATAATTTTTTCAAGCGGCAGCGAAAGTTTTTCCAGCTGCTCGCCCGGGAAAAACGGATTGGGCGCCACTTCCTTGATGTCACGTTCAGTGACGACCCCGCACAGTTTGCCGTTTTGGTCGAGCAGCGGGATATGGCGGATCTGTTCCTTCTGCATCAATTTTAGCGCGTCCTGTACGGTATGCCGGGGCGACAGCGTCTTGACGTCTTTTTGCATGATTTCTTCCACAATCATCTTTACCCATCCCCTTTTGCCGAAGTTTTAGTACATATACCGGTTTTTAAAGCGGATCCGGTCAAATTTTTCAACCGATTCCTGATCGACTCTTTTCCCGATCCGCACCATTAGGCAGTTTGCCGGATGCGAGCAAATTTCGGGATCGTCCGTGGCGAACCATTTCAAGCCGCCTGCTGCCATCATTTTTTCCATCATCTTCCGGTATTCCCACACGTTCAGGCCGGTTCCTTTCATATCCCAGTGCCAGTAATATTCGGTCGTGATAATAATATAATCTTCCATCGCGTCGTCCATCATGGAGACTTTCAGCAAATGCTTGCCGACAGCGCATCCCCGGTATTCCGGAATGACTTCGATTGCGCCGAGTTCGAGAAGATTGTCCATATGGCCCTCTGACCAGCGTTCGAGCGGGTCCGGGAAAAGAAACGTGACATAGCCGACGATTGTATTGCCGCTGCGTGCCAGAATGATCCTCCCCTCCGGCAGGTCGGCAATTTCAATCAGGGCAGCATGCTGTTTCGGCGCGGGGCGGAAAGCTTTTAAGTCTTCATGGAATTCCATTTCCGCAAGCCTTTTCCCGGGAACCGGCCCTTCAATCACAAGCGGCCCTGCTTTTGTAGGCAATTCGATAGCATAATATGTTTTCTTATGTTCCATTTTTCCACCATCCCTTGAACAAATCAAAGAAAAAACAGTATGATGAATGACCGTTCATTTCACAATTTCATCATCTCATGTTTACAGAACAAAAACAATATGGAAAAAGGGAAATTCCGGAATTGTTCACAATGGTGGCATTTGCGGAAAGAAGTTTTAAATTGTGAATAAAACAGTTTTCATATATAATAAATGTGTGAATCTAAACAAAGGGGGACCTTACATGCAACTGGAAGCGTTACCAACCGTACAAGGGGATTTCAATCTGAAAAACTATGAAGAAACCCGCAAAACGTTCAGCTGGAAAGACGCCGAGAAAAATTTCTCATGGTATGAAACAGGGCGTGTCAACCTGGCGTATGAAGCCATTGACAAACATGCGGAAAGCTCCCGCAAAAATAAAGTAGCGCTCATGTACTTAAGTGATTCACGCAACGAGAAATATACTTACTATGAAATGAAAAGGCTGACAAACAAGGCGGCAAATGTTTTAAAAGAAAAAGCGGGCGTCCAAAAAGGTGACCGCGTTTTCATCTTTATGCCGCGCTCGCCGGAACTGTATTTTGCCATGCTTGGCGCCATCAAGCTCGGCGCCATTGTCGGCCCGCTGTTTGAAGCGTTTATGGAAGGGGCTGTAAAAGACCGCCTTGAAGACAGTGAAGCGAAAGTGCTTGTGACAACCCCTGACCTTGTCGGGCGTGTCCCGGCCGGCCAGCTTCCGGCATTGGAAACCATCTTTGTTGTCGGGGAAAATGTCAAAGAAGAAGGAAAGTACAAAGACTACCTGAAATATTTTAACGAAGCTTCCGATAAACTGGAAATCGAATGGGTTGACCGGGAAGACGGGCTGATCCTCCACTATACGTCCGGTTCAACCGGAAAGCCAAAAGGCGTCCTCCATGTCCATAATGCCATGATCCAGCATTACCAGACGGGAAAATGGGTGCTTGATTTAAAAGAAGATGATATTTACTGGTGCACGGCAGACCCGGGATGGGTAACGGGAACTTCTTACGGCGTGTTTGCGCCATGGTTAAACGGCGCAACAAACGTCGTTGTCGGCGGCCGCTTCAGCCCGGCAGCGTGGTACAGAACGATTGAACGGTTCGGCGTCACCGTTTGGTACAGCGCCCCGACTTCGTTCCGGATGCTGATGGGGGCCGGCAATGAAATCATTAACCAATATGACCTCTCGACATTGCGCCATATTTTAAGTGTCGGTGAACCGCTGAATCCGGAAGTGATCCGCTGGGGCAATGAAGTATTCGGGCTCCGCATCCATGATACATGGTGGATGACGGAAACCGGCGCACAGCTGATCTGCAACTATCCTTGCATGGATATCAAACCGGGATCGATGGGGAAACCGCTCCCTGGCATTGAAGCGGCCATTGTTGATGACCAGGGAAATCCGCTTCCGCCGAACCGGATGGGCAATCTCGCCATTAAAAAAGGCTGGCCTTCCATGATGCGTGCCATCTGGAACAACCCGCAAAAATATGAATCTTACTTTTTCCCGAACGGCTGGTACGTTTCCGGTGACTCGGCTTATATGGACGAGGACGGCTATTTCTGGTTCCAGGGCCGCGTGGACGATGTCATCATGACGTCCGGCGAAAGGGTCGGGCCGTTTGAAGTGGAAAGCAAACTGATCGAACATCCGGCCGTTGCGGAAGCCGGCGTCATCGGCAAGCCGGATCCGGTCCGCGGCGAAATTATTAAAGCCTTTATCGCTTTAAGGGATGGATACGAACCGTCAGATGAGCTGAAGGAAGAAATCCGCCAATTTGTGAAAAAAGGGTTGGCCGCCCATGCCGCGCCGCGGGAAATCGAGTTTTGCGAAAAACTGCCGAAAACCCGGAGCGGGAAAATCATGCGCCGCGTCCTGAAAGCCTGGGAACTGGACCTGCCGACCGGCGACCTTTCGACAATGGAAGATTGAGTAAGCAACCGGACAGCTTTAGTGCTGCCCGGTTTTTCTATCTAAAGGTTTCAGTGATACGGAACAGTGGAAAAATCCCCAGGTAAGTGAAAAAATTGAGAAAGAAAAAATATTCCGCTATCATAAAAACATATCCTTTTATAAAAGTTAAGGTTGGTGTTCAATATGAAAAGGTTCGGTATGACGTTGCTTTGCCTTTTCCTGCTTGCGGGCTGTTCCGCACAAGGGAGTGCATCCGGCTCAGCCAAGAAGCAATCGAAACAAACAGAAATCAATGTGGCGGCAGCTTCAGATTTGACAAAATCTTTCCGGCAAATCAGCAAACAGTTTGAAAAACAGACCGGCATCAAGGTGAAACTTGTTTTTGCCGCATCCGGCGAGCTGGAGCAGCAAATTGAAAACGGCGCGCCGTATGATGTGTTTGCGGCGGCGAACGCGGATTACGTCAACCAGCTGGCGGATAAAAACATGCTCGTTCCTGGCACAAAAACCGTCTACGCATACGGGAAAATCGGGATTGCCGCCAAACAGGGCAGCCATCTTTCCATCCGCAGCCTTAAAGATTTAACCCGCCCTGAGGTGAAAAAAATTGCCATTGCCAACCCGGAAACAGCGCCATACGGATTGGCGGCAAAACAAGCGCTTCAAAAAGCGGGGATTTGGGATGAAGTGAAATCAAAATTGGTTTACGCCAAAAATATTTCAGATACTCTCACATACGTAAAATCGGGAAATACAGAAGCCGGCATCGTTTCTCTTTCTCTTGCGCAAGGTGAAAAGCTGGCTATTGCCAGCATTTCAAGCAGCCTGTACAATCCGCTGAAACAGACGGCAGCGGTTGTGAAAAGCTCGAAAAAGCAGGAAATCGCGAAGAAATTTGTGCATTATTTAGCCGGCAGGGAAGCGCAAAATACGATGAAAAAATACGGCTATGCAGTGTCTGCGGGGCAGTAACAAGTGGGACAGATCGATTTATTTCCCATTTATCTGTCTTTTAAAGTAGCATTGCTTTCAACCGTTTTTTCCCTTATCCCCGGACTGTTGGCAGCCTATCTATTAAGCCGGTCGGAGGGAAAAGCGGCGGATGTGGCAGACGCTTTGCTGACGCTTCCGATTGTGCTGCCGCCGACCGTGCTCGGCTACTATCTACTCGTCATTCTCGGAAGGCAAAGTGTGCTCGGCCGGTTTCTTGAACAACAATTCGGCGTGACGATTGTGTTTACGCAGACAGGAGCGGTCATTGCGGCAATGTGCGTCTCCATTCCATTTTTCATCCAGTCGGCGCGCACGGCTTTTGCCGGTATTGATGAATCGCTCCTTCATGCTGCACGCCTTTTGGGGCGAACGGAATGGAATATCTTTTTTTCCGTCATGATCCCTTTGTCGTGGCGGGGGCTCACAAGTGGCGTCATGCTCGCATTTGCGCGCGCCCTTGGCGATTTCGGGGCAACATTAATGGTGGCCGGCAGTATTCCGGGAAAAACAGAAACGATGTCCATTGCCATTTACAATTGCCTGATGAACGGGGACGAACGGACGGCAGGGCTCCTCGTTGCGATCATGACGTTTTTATCGCTGGCCGTCCTGTACGGCATTAAGCGGATGGAAAAAAAGATGGGGAGGGGTGGCAGTAGGCATGCTTCGCGTAAACATCAAAAAAACATTTCCGGAATTTGAGCTGGATATCGCGTTTGAGGCGGGTCCCGGCGTCACCGGCATTTTAGGACCGTCCGGAAGCGGCAAAAGCCTGACGCTGGAGTGCATTGCCGGGATCGACAAGCCCGATGAAGGAAAGATTGAACTAAACGGCCGGATATTATTTGATAAAGAAAAGCATATGGATATCAAGACGCGGCACCGCCATACGGGGTATATGTTCCAGCATTACGCCCTTTTTCCGCATTTAACGGTAAAACAAAATCTTGCATTTGGTTTAAAAGGGCGGCCAAAAAAGGAAATAGAAGAGAAGACGGCTGCTTTTCTGAAAAAAATCAAAATGGAAGGTTTTGAAAACCGCTACCCTGCTGAACTGTCCGGTGGGCAAAAGCAGCGGGTGGCACTTGCGAGGACGCTTATCACCGAGCCTTCCTGCCTGCTTTTGGATGAACCTTTTTCCGCATTGGACCCGGACACGAAGGAACTTGTGATGGAAGAATTTTTATCGTTTCTTCACGATCATTTTCACGGGGTCGTTTTACTGGTTACCCACAATATGGCAGAGGCTGATCTGCTTTGTGACAATGTCATTTTGTACAGAAATGGGAAAGTATTACAGCAGGACCCGAAAAAAGAGGTGCTGAAACACGCCGTCGCCCGGCAAGATGCCCGGAACCCTGCAGCTATCAGAATATGAAAGCCGGGGATCGAAGAAAGAGGTGTGCCACCCGGCAGATGCCCGGGTTCACGATGTATGACAAACCATGAACAGTGCGTGTGCCTCACAATTGGTAGTGGAACTTTGGCGTTAAGAATGGCAGCCGGGCGCCTGCAAACATTTGGTAAATGTCCATTTCTAACAGGAAAACAGAATTTAAAACGGAGATGATGGAGAACATGCTGACCGATATGCTGAACCGGCCGCTTTTGGATTTGCGAATTTCGGTAACGGACCGCTGCAATTTCCGTTGCACGTACTGCATGCCTGCCGATAACGGCCAGAAATATTGTTTTATGAACCGGTCCGAACTCATGACATTTGAAGAAATCACGCGCCTTGCGAGACTTTTTGTATCCCTTGGCGTCCGGAAAATCCGGCTGACGGGCGGGGAGCCTTTGCTGCGGAAAGACATCGATCAGCTTGTGGCCATGCTCCATCAAATCGACGGCCTTGAAGATTTATCGGTGACAACGAACGGCTTTCTGTTGAAAAGATATGCCGCACCGTTAAAAAAGGCCGGCCTTTCGCGCATCAATGTCAGCCTGGATGCCCTCGATCCGGAAATCTTTCCAGCCATCAACGGCGTTGGGGCAAAACCGGCAAGAATTTTGGAAGGGATAGAGGAAGCCATCCGCCAGGGCATCAAAGTCAAAGTGAATATGGTGGTCAAAAAAGGGATGAACGATTCGCAAATTTTACCGATGGCCGCCTATTTCAAGGAAAAAGGGATTTCCCTCCGTTTTATCGAATTTATGGATGTCGGCTCCCTGAACGGATGGAAGCTGGATGAAGTCGTGACCAGCAAAGAAATTCTCAACATGATTTCAAAAGAAATGCCGCTTGAACCGTTGAAAGAAAATTATTACGGGGAAGTTGCCAAACGGTACCGTTACAAAGGGACAGATACGGAAGTCGGCTTCATTTCATCCGTATCCCAGCCTTTTTGCGGCGACTGTACACGCTTGCGGCTGTCGGCAGACGGGAAAATATACACCTGTCTGTTTGCCGCACAAGGCACGGACCTGCTTGGGGCAATAAGAGAAGGCGCAAGCGATGAAATGCTGGCTGCCCGCATTGCAGGCGTATGGCAAAACCGGGTGGACCGCTATTCACAAGAACGGGGGAAAAACCCGACGATGAAAGGAAAACGAATCGAAATGTCGTATATTGGAGGGTAAAGGGTTGAGCACGAAAGAACATAAACAACTGGCCGATATTCCGGTGCTGTGCAAAGTGATCACCGTTTCCGATACCCGGACGGAAGAAACAGATAAAAGCGGCAGGCTAATCATAGATTTGTTAAAACAGGAAGGGACGGAAGCGGCGGAATACAGCATCGTAAAAGACGAAGCGGAACAAATCAGACAGGCGGTTTTACAGACGAAAGGAACCATCAATGCCATTTTGCTGAACGGCGGCACCGGCTTTACGAAACGGGATGTGACGGTTGAAACGGTCCGGCCGCTCCTCGATAAAGAAATGCCAGGTTTTGGCGAGCTGTTCCGCTATTTAAGTTATGAAGAAATCGGAAGCGCCTCGATGCTCAGCAAAGCGCTTGCCGGCACAATCGGGAAAAAAGCCGTATTTTCGATGCCGGGCTCCAGCAACGCCGTGTCCCTCGCCATGAAAAAACTCATTTTGCCGGAATTAAAGCATATCGTCTGGGAGCTCAACCGGCAATGAATACAGCCGGAATTGTGCTGGCCGGCGGGAAGTCGAGCCGGTTCGGCGGCGAAAAATCGCTTGCGAAAATCGGTGGCAAAGCCATGGTCGCACGCAGCGTGGATGCGCTCGCCGGAACTGACGCGATCGTTGTGGTGGCGCGGCCCGAGCTTGCGGAAAAAATCCCGCGCAACCGGCCGATTGCGGTGATTTGTGATCTCCCCCGATACCGGGGAAAAGGTCCGCTCGCCGGCATTTATTCGGCGATGATGGCAGTGGACGCCCGGTGGTACGCTGTGTTGCCGTGCGATACGCCGTGGATCGGAAAAAGAACGGTTGCCCGGCTGCTTCAAGAACGCGATCCGGCATATGACGCCATCGTGGCCCGGACAGAGGGGAGAATTCAGCCACTCGTTGCCGTTTTTCACAACAGCGTGAAAGAAAAAATAAGGGAGCAGCTGGAAACAGACCGCCTCAGCATGCGGGCACTTTTTGCACGCTGCCGCCTGAAATGTATCGATTTTGCGCAGGAAATGGTGTTTGCCAATATCAATACAAAAGAAGATTATATTTTACAACAAAAAGAAGCCGGTGATGTTGATGAGAAAACCAATCAAAGTGGCGGAGGCCATCCGCAAAGTGATGGCCCATCCGCTTACAGGCGAAAAGGAGCTTGTGCCGATTCAGACTAGTTTTAACCGAGTGCTTTCCGAAGATTTGGCTGCAACCCATGACGTGCCGTGGTTTAAACGGTCGCCATATGACGGGTATGCGATTTTTTCCGGATCTACGCTTGAAGCGGGCGCGGATCACCCTGTTCTCCTTGAAGTGGTCGCCACAATCGGGGCAGGTTTTACATGGGATGAAGGGATAAAGCCGAATCAAGCCGTGAAAATCATGACTGGCGCCGCTATCCCGGACGGGGCGGATGCCGTGATTATGGTGGAACTCACAAAAGAAGTAGTGCAAAATGGGAAAACATTTGTGCAGATAAAACGGAAAGTCCGGCCCGGTGAGAACATTGTCGGCATTGGCGAAGATATGAAAAAAGGCGAAGTGCTTGTCCCGAAAGGCACGATCGTTAATCCGGGCGTAATGGCGACCCTTGCAACTTTCGGGATGACAGAAGTACCGGTCACAAAAAAACCGAAAGCTGCTGTGATTGCGACGGGATCCGAACTGCTTGAAGTCGGTGAACCGCTCGAAAAAGGGAAAATCCGTAACAGCAATGCCTATATGCTCTGGGGGCAAATCATCCGCGCCGGGGGCGAACCGGTTTTTTACCGGCTTGTGAAAGATGATTTCGAGGAAACATATGAAGCGGTCAGGCAGGCGGTGAAGGAAGCGGATATCGTCATGACAACGGGCGGTGTTTCAGTCGGCGATTTTGACTATATTCCGAAAGTCTACGAAAAGCTGGGGGCAACGCTTTTATTCAATAAAGTGGCGATGCGCCCCGGCAGCGTGACATCGGCAGCCGAACTGGACGGGAAAATTCTTTTCGGCCTCTCCGGCAATCCGTCCGCCTGCTATGTCGGTTTTGAACTGTTTGTCCGCCCGTACTTAAAAACGATGCTTGGCGAACGAAATGTTTATTTGAAAAAAACGCAGGCCTTACTTGGGGAGGATTTCCCGAAACCAAACCCGTTTACCCGGTTTGTCCGCGCCAAACTTTCTTATCAGGAAGGCCTGCTGCACGCGCTTCCGGTAAGAAGGGACAAATCGAATATTGTTTCCTCTTTAATAGAGGCGGATGCTTTGATTGTGCTGCCGGGCGGGTCCCGCGGCTTTACAAAAGGGACGATGGTCGATGTGCTGATGCTGGAAGACGGGGAAGGGGCGCCGCTGTGGGATGAAAATATTACAGATCGCAGGCCGCAAAGACAGCGGTAAAACCGCCCTTGCCGAACTTTGGACACGGGTGTTGGCGGATAACGGATACCGGGTCGGCACACTAAAACACCACGGCCATGGCGGGAAGCCGTTGCTCGCCCCCGGCAAAGATTCCACGCGGCACTTTGAAGCGGGCGCCCAGGCAGCCGGGGTGGAAGGGGACGGCTTGTTTGTTCTCGCTGTGCATGTCGATCAAGGACTCGCACTGGAGCAGCTCATCGGCTGGTACGAGACATTGCCGCTTGATTTGCTGCTGATTGAAGGCTACAAATACGCGCCCTATCCGAAAGTGGTCTGCCTCCGTGATGAACAAGACAGGGATTTGCTCAGCCTGCCGAATGTGCGGGCCGCCTTCAGCCTGAATCCGGCGTTATCCGGCTGCATAAAACTTTTTGACCGGAAAAGCTGCATTGAATGGGTTGAAGCGTTTTTAAAGGAGTGAAAGTATGTTTGAAATTGTAAAAGAACCGGTGGATGTTTCCAAACTGATCCAGGCTGTTGCCGACCGGAATGCGGGCGCTATTGTCACTTTTATCGGCACTGTCCGGGAAATGACAAAAGGAAAGAAAACATTGTATCTGGAATATGAAGCATACGAACCAATGGCCCGGAAAAAATTGGAACAAATCGGTGCCGAAATCCGGCAGCAGTTCCCGGCAGCCAAAACGGCCATCGTGCACCGGATCGGACGCCTCGACATCTCCGACATTGCGGTTGCGATTGCGGTTTCCGCCCCGCACCGAGATGAGGCCTACCGGGCAAACCGGTACGCAATTGAAAGAATCAAAGAAATGGTGCCGATCTGGAAAAAAGAACATTGGGAAAACGGCGAAATGTGGGTTGGCAACCAAAAGGAAACGGTTTTTTACGAATCAGGGGCACCGGAGGCGTTTGAATGATGATTAAAGTATTGTTATTTGCTCATTTAAAAGAACAGGCTGGCCGTTCTGAAATGGAAATCAATGGCGAAAATATGACGGTCGGCGAACTGCGCGAGACGCTTGCGGAAAAAGGGATTTTGCAGCAGGACGCGGTGATGGTGGCCGTGAACGAAGAATTTGCCCGCGATGAGGAAATGGTCCATAGCGGCGATACCGTTGCCCTCATTCCGCCGGTCAGCGGAGGTTGAAAAATGGGAAACTTGACGCATATGAACGAACAGGGCCGCGCCAAAATGGTCGATGTAACGGCAAAACCGGAAACCTCCAGGACGGCGCGTGCAAAAAGCAGTGTGCTCGTTTCAAAGGAAGTCTATGAACAGATTACAAACTTTAAAATCAAAAAAGGGGACGTGCTTGCCGTCGCGCAGGTGGCCGGCATTATGGGCGCGAAAAAAACGGCGGATGTCATTCCGATGTGCCACCCGTTGCCTCTGACAGGCGTTGACATTTCGTTCAGCTGGCAAAAACGGGAAGACGGGTATCGCCTTGACATCGAAACAACGGCCAAAACGAAAGGGCAAACGGGCGTGGAAATGGAAGCTTTGACAGCGGCGTCCGTATGTGCGCTGACCGTCTATGATATGTGCAAGGCACTGGACAAAGGCATGGTCATCGGGCCGACCTATCTGATCGAAAAAACAGGCGGAAAAAGCGGGCATTTTATCAGGCAGGAGGAATGAGCATGGAACGGTATTCCCGGCAAATACTGTTTGCCCCGATCGGTGAAAACGGACAGCAAAACATTTCAAAAGGCCATGTGCTCATAATTGGCGCCGGCGCGCTCGGCTCCGCTGTTGCGGAAAGCTTGGCGCGGGCGGGGGTCGGAAAAATCACGATGGTGGACCGCGACTATGTCGATGAAACGAATTTGCAGCGGCAAAATTTGTACTGCGAAGAAGATGCGCGCAACCATTTGCCAAAAGCGATCGCTGCAAAAAACCGGCTTAAAGCCATCAACAGCACCATCCGTATCGAGGCGCATGTGATCGATGCATTTGATCCGAAATTGCTTTCTATTTTGGAAGAAGGCGTTGATGTGATCATTGACGGGACCGATAATTTTGAGACGCGCTTTTATGTGAATGACCTGGCGCAAAAATACCGGATCCCGTGGATTTACGGCTCCTGCGTCGGCAGCTGTGGTGTTTCGTTTCCGATCATTCCCGGCGAAACGCCTTGCCTCCGCTGCCTGATTGGCCATCTCCCCGCTTACCACGCGACGTGCGATACAGCAGGCATTATCGCGCCGGCTGTGCAAATGACTGCGGCTTACGAGACAACGGAAGCTTTAAAACTGCTTTCCGGGGAAAAGCCGCGCGATTCCGTTGCCGTTTTTGATATTTGGCAAGGCGAACATCATTTCATCAAAGCAGGAAAAATGAAAAATAAGGACTGTCCGTCATGCGGGGGGCATCCGGTCTATCCGGCCCTACAATCCCAATCATCGGCTGATGTGCTATGCGGGCGGGATACAGTACAAATCCGTCATCCGGGCGCGTTCGAGCTTGAAAACATGGCGCGGGAGATGAAAGCGGGCGGTGCTGCCGTAGAGTATAACGGCTACTTAATGATCACCGCGCTTGAAGGCCACCGGACGGTTTTATTTCCGGACGGCAGGATGCTCATTCACGGTACGAAAGATAAGAGAGAGGCCCGTTCGCTCTACCAAAAATATTTTCAATGAAAAAGGAAGCACGCATTTCCGTGCTTCCTTTTCGAATGGCGTTAAATATTTGCCAATGTTTCATTATCCACGTCTTCTTTTTTCGGCACCGGTTCCTGGAGCGCCTTTCCCATGCCCTTCAAAAAGGAAATGGCGAAACCGACTGCCCGGTTGACGTCCGGGTCGCTCAACGATTTCAGCAGCCCGAACAATGTCACTTTTTCCTCCGAGCCAATGAATTGTTTGCCTTCATCAAAGCCTGATGCTACACCGTTCATCAAGTGGATAATAAGGTCGTGGTCGGCTTTCATAAAGACGCCGGCCGTGCCGAGCAGCATGTTGATCAGGTTAACGACCTGTTCCCGGGATAATTGCTCAAGGACGATTTTTAAAATATCATTTTTTGCGAGAATCATTGCATTTGCGGCTTCCAGTGCGCCGGTATCATTGAAATCATCGATCAGCCGGATCAAATTTTCAAACGCCTCTTTATGATCGGCAACCAGTTTTTCCAATTCCTCGAGCTTTTGCCGGGTGACTTCTTCTTCCGTCGGCTGCTGTCTTGCAATCTCTGTGATCGGAGCGGCCATCCTTTTTCCCCCTCTCTTAGTGTACGTCTGTTAATGGTTGATAGCCTTCGCGCTGCCATTTGCGTTCGACTTCCACGCCGCGTGTAGGATTGCGTTTCTTATCGCGGTGGTTTGATTTCGGCAGTGGTGACTCCCCACCTTTTCGGATCAGTTCCATCTTCACTTTCGTTTGTTTAAACGCCGGTGTGCTTTGCCGTTTATCGTAAATCGGCCCGGTTAAGAAGTTGATCGCCGATTCTTTTTCCGTCGAGTGCATCGGTAAGTATAGTTCTTTGCCCTGCACGCGATCTGTGACCAGCACATGCAGTTGCAGCGAGCCGAACGGGGAAGTGACGCGGACAAGGTCTCCGGTGTCGAGATTGCGTTCTTTTGCAAGCTCCGGCGACACTTCAACGAATACGCCCGGGACTTTTGATTCGATGCCTTCCGATTTATTGGTCAGATTGCCTTCGTGGAACTGTTCCAGCATCCGGCCGTTATTAATATGCAAATCGTATTGTTCCGGAAATTCGGCCGGTTTTACCCAGTCTGTCAGGGCAAACCGCGCTTTGCCGTCCGGGAACGGGAAGCCGTCCTTGTAAAGAAGCGGGGTATTGGCACCATCGAGGCTTCCCCAAAGGAAACTGTTCCAGCCTTCCAATTTGTCGTAGTCTGCCTGTGCAAACAGCGGGGTCAGGCTGGCCATTTCGGCAAATATTTCGCCCGGGTGGCTGTAATTCCAGTCTGCGCCGAGTCGTTTTGCCACTTCCTGGATAATCCACCAGTCCGGTTTGGATTCGCCCAAAGCCGGGAGCGCCTGGTATAGCCGTTGCACACGGCGTTCCGTGTTTGTAAAGGTGCCTTCTTTTTCAAGCGACGGGGCTGCAGGCAAAATAACATCCGCATATTGGGCCGTTTTTGAGAAAAAGACATCCTGGACGACAAGAAAGTCAAGATTGGAAAGTTCCTCGCTTACATGGTTGGCGTCGGAGTCGACAAGCGCCATGTCTTCGCCGATGATATACATCGCTTTTAACTGCCCGGCTGCAATCGCATGCAGCATTTCAATATTGTTCAGTCCCGGTTTGTTGCTGATTTTGACGCCGTACGCTTTTTCAAATTTTTCGCGTGCCGCATCATCCTCCACATGCTGGTAGCCCGGCAGCCATCCCGGCAGCGTGCCCATATCGCATGCGCCTTGCACGTTGTTATGCCCGCGCAGTGGATAAGCGCCTGTACCCGGACGTGTATAGTTTCCGGTTGCAAGAAGCAGATTGGAAATAGCAGCGGACGTATCGGAACCACCTGTATTTTGCGTGACGCCCATGCCCCAGAGGATACATGTTCCGTCTGCCTGATGGATCATTTCGGCGATTTGGATCAGCGTTTCCTTCGGGATTCCGGTCATCTTTTCAGCGTAGTCGAGCGTGTATTTTTCAAGCGTTTCTTTAAATTCATCAAAAAAGTTCACTTTTTCCGCAATGAAGTTTTCATCATGCCAGCCTTGGTCGATGATATATTTCGTCACCGCCATCAGCCATACCTGGTCTGTGCCCTGGTTCGGATGGATAAAAAGATCAGCGCGCTCTGCCATTTCGTTTTTGCGCATATCGGCAACAATCAGTTTCTGGCCGTGCAGTTTATGGGCCCGTTTGATGCGAGTTGCAAGGACCGGGTGGGCTTCCGCCGGGTTCGCGCCGACAATTATGACAAGACCGGCTGAGGCAATATCTTTAATCGTGCCGCTGTCGCCGCCCATGCCAACGGTTCTGAGCAGGCCGTCCGTTGCTGGCGACTGGCAATAGCGCGAACAGTTGTCGACATTGTTGGTTTCAAATACCTGGCGCGCCAGCTTTTGCATTAAATAGTTTTCTTCATTGGTGACTTTTGAAGAAGAAATAAAACCGACCGCATCTTTTCCGTATTGCGAATGGATTTCTTTCAGCCGGCTTGCCACCACGCTGAGCGCTTCATCCCATGATGTTTCTACAAATTTACCGTCTTTGCGGACAAGCGGTTTTGTCAGCCGTTTATCGGAATTGACAAAATCCCAGCCGAATTTTCCTTTGATGCAAGTGGAGATGGCGTTTACCGGGCCTTCATGCTTCGGTTCGATTTTTAAAATTTTCCGGCCCTTTGTCCATACTTCAAATGTGCAGCCGACACCGCAGAAGGTGCAAACGGTTTTCGTTTTTTTCGTGCGCTGTTCGCGCATCGAAGCTTCGATTTCGGATATGGCAAAAATGCTGCCGTAACCCGGTTCGACTTTTTTCACAAGATCAATCATCGGGTCGAGCAGATCCTCTTCAAGCCCGGTTAAATAGCCTGCCTCGCCGAGCATCGATTTTTCCATCAGTGCATTGCAAGGGCAGACGGTGACGCAATGCCCGCAGGAAACGCATGACGATTCGTTGATCGGAACGCCGTTATCCCAAATGACGCGCGGGCGTTCTGCTTCCCAGTCAATGGAAAGCGTTTCGTTCACCTGCAGATTTTGGCAGGCTTCCACGCATCTCCCGCATGCGATGCACTGGTTCGGGTCGTACCGGTAAAACGGGTTGGAATAGTCGACCCCGCTTGCGTCCGTTTTTGGCGTGAACGGATATTTCTGATGTTCGATGCCCATTTTTTCCGTTGTATTGTGGACGATGCAGTTGCCGTTGTTATTGTCGCACACCGTACAGTATAAAAGGTGGTTGGCGAGAATCCTGTCCATCGCTTCATGCCGGGCTGCTTCCGACCGGTCATCGCTGAGGCGGACCACCATGCCGTCTTCCGCGACCGTCGAACAGGTGCGCATCAATTCCCCGTTCACTTCCGCAATACAAGTGTCACAAGTTTGGATTGGATCTACTTCCGGGTAATAGCAAATTTGTGGATGAAAAATATCATTCCGGTTGATCACATCGATGATTTTCTCACCGGGGCGGGCTTCATAATCCCGGCCATCAATCGTGATGTGAATCGATTTGGTTTCCATTTCTTTTCCTCCTTTTGCAAACAGTGAAGGCAGGCCTTCAGAAAAGAATACAAAAAACCGGCAACTCTGTTACTTATACCAAACCTTTGCAAAAATAAAACTATCATTCTCTTTTTTTATTCTAGCATCTGATGCAAAAATGAACAAACCATCAGAGTGTTTTGCCTATTTGAGCGGGCGGCTTTTGTTTTTAATCTGATTCCTTTAAAATAAAACATTATAGACAGGGGGCTGTTGAACCCATGAAAAATGTGGACACGCAGAGGGAAATTCTCCGTTTCAAGAACGGGAGGCTCGAACGGGCGCTGGATACAGTCGCAACGGAATTCCCGGTGACATTAAAAGTGAATGGGCAGGAATGGGTGACGATGGTGTGCACACCTGAATATATCGAGGACATGGCGGTCGGTTATCTTGTGTCGGAAAGGGTTGTCCGGCGCTATGAAGATATCCGCGACATCTGGACGGATGAAAAAGGAGGATTCGTCCATGTCCGGACCGATCATCTTAATCCTTATTACGAACAGCTGCAAAATAAACGTTATATCACCTCCTGCTGTGGAATGAGCAGGCAGGCGTTTGTTTTTGTCAATGATGCTCTGGCGGCGAAAAAAATGGACGGTGTGCACGTCCGGATTACAGTTGATGATTGTTTCCGGCTGATGGAAGCATTGCAGGAGAATGCCGAAGTGTTTAAAAAAACAGGGGGCGTCCATAATGCTGCGCTGTGCGATGCCGGCGGGATCCTTGTCAGCCGGATGGATATCGGCCGCCATAACGCGCTTGATAAAATTTACGGATATTGTTTGAAAAATCAGGTTTCCACAAAAGGGAAAATCCTTGCATTCAGCGGGCGCATTTCCTCGGAAATTTTATTGAAGACAGCCAAAATCGGCTGCGAGGTGATTTTATCGAAATCGGCACCCACCACACTCGCCCTGGAATCCGCCGAAGAACTCGGCATTACCACGATCGGCTTTATCCGCGGCGGGTCGATGAATATTTACACCTGCCCGGAACGGATTGCCGGTGTTGCCGCCCATGCCCGGTGATTGCCGGGTGTATACGATCGGAAAGGCACGGTTTGGGTTGGAAGAAAACGGGAAGACACGCTGGAAGGCGTGCTTCGGGACGGAACAGGGCCTTTGCCGGATGAGGAAAGGTTAAAATGGGCATTACCGGATTTGAAGAAAGCGCTGGTGCAGCCTGCTTGGCAAGGTTGACATTTCAAAATGTATATGGTAAAAATAACTTACAATTTGATGAATGAAGCGTCGAAAGGATCAAGTAGCTTCCTGTTGCTGCATACAAGAGAGCCGGTGGTTGGTGCGAACCGGTACAGGCAGGCGGCGAATTACACCCCGGAGCTTTTGCCGGATACGGCAGACGGCCCCCAGCCGTTATCCAAATGAGTGGAGAAGCAATTCTCAAGTTGGGTGGTAACGCGATACAATCGTCCCTTCGTTTTGACGGAGGGGCGTTTTTATTGTTTACAGGAAAAAGAAGGCAGCATACAGGTTTCATGATCCCATCATCGTTAAGTAGGGCACTTGGAACCTGAAAGATGCCGGCACCAGAGGCTACATAAAAAAGGAGTGGGATTTTAAATGGATTTACTTGAAGATTTAAAATGGCGGGGGATCATTTACCAGCAAACAGACGAAGAAGGGCTCGCGGAGTTGCTTCAAAACCGGAAAGTGACCCTGTATTGCGGGATTGACCCGACAGGCGACAGCATGCATATCGGGCATCTGCTCCCGTACCTGACGCTGCGCCGTTTCCAGCAAGCGGGACACCGGCCGATTGTCGTGCTCGGCGGTGCAACCGGCATGATCGGCGACCCGAGCGGCAAGAAGGAAGAAAGAAAGCTGTTAACAGTTGAAAAGGTCAAGCAAAACGGCGAAGCATTGAAAAAACAGCTGGAACGCTTTTTTGATTTTGACGGCGAGTCAGGCGCCATCATGGTCAATAACTATGACTGGCACGGCTCGATGGATCTCGTTACTTTCCTGCGTGATTACGGAAAGCATATCGGCATCAACTACATGCTTGCAAAAGACACGATCGCATCACGGCTTGAAACCGGTATTTCGTTTACGGAATTTACATATACAATCCTCCAGGCCGTCGATTACTTTAACTTGTATAAACAATACAACTGCCGCCTGCAAATCGGCGGAAGCGACCAGTGGGGCAATATTACAAGCGGCCTTGAGCTGATCCGCAAGCTCGAACCGGAAGGAGAAAAAGCTTTCGGGCTTACCATTCCGCTTGTCACAAAAGCGGACGGCACAAAATTCGGGAAAACAGAAAGCGGCGCAGTCTGGCTCGATGCCGAGAAAACATCGCCATATGAGTTTTACCAGTTCTGGGTCAACACGGCTGACCTCGATGTCGTAAAATACTTGAAGTACTTCACCTTCTTGCCAAAAGAAGAAATCGAAGAGCTGGAAAAATCGGTTGAAACCGAACCGCATCTCCGCAAAGCCCAAAAAGCGCTGGCCGCGGAAATGACAAAACTGATCCATGGGGAGGAAGCATTGCAGCAGGCTTTGAATATTACGGAAGCATTGTTCAGCGGCAATGTGAAGAAACTGTCGGCTGAAGAAATGAAGCAGGGATTTAAAGATGTTCCGTCATTCCAGCTTGAAAGCGAAGAACAAAAGCAGCTTGTGGAGTTGCTCGTTGCCGCCAAAATCTCCCCGTCAAAACGCCAGGCACGCGAAGATATCCAAAACGGCGCCATTTACGTAAACGGTGACCGCATAACGGATCTCGGCTATGCGTTAGGGGAACAGGATAAAATCGGCGGCGAATTTACCGTCATTAGAAGGGGAAAGAAAAAATACTTTTTAATTAAACATTGAGGATAAAGGGATGCACAATGGAGATGCCTAAAATGTGCATCCCTTTTTTATGGTTCCAATTGCGACTTGCCTTTCTCTTTTCGTTTTTCCCGCCGGAAGTCAGCTCCCAATTCCAAATTTTTTCAACTTCTGATACAAGGTGACCCTTGAAATGCCCAGTTCTTTTGCTGCGGCGGATTTGTTCCCGCCTGCTTTGCGCAATGCTTTTTCAATGAGCTGTTTTTCCATATTTTCTTTTTCCACAGGCAAAGTGCCGCTTTCCGGGATGGCACTTCCGGACGGTTGGGTTTCATTTCCCTGGAAAAAGCGGAGAAGGGAGGCGCGGTCAATAAACGGCTTTTCTGATAGGATCACCATCCGTTCCATTAAATTCCGGAGCTCCCGGACATTCCCTGGCCAATGATACGCTTGCAGGAAAGAAAGGGCATCAGGGGCGAGTTCCGGTTCAGGCATCTTGTACTGGACGGCAAATTGTTTCAGAAAGTAGCGGGCGAGGACAGGAATATCGTCTGTGCGCACCCTTAATGGCGGCATCGTAATTTGAATAACATTTAACCGGTAATAAAGGTCCGACCTGAATGTCTTTTCTTTCATCATTTTTTCAATGTCTTGGTTGGTGGCGGCAATAAAACGGACATTGATTTTCCTGCCCGAAGCGTCGCCAATGCGGTAAATCACTTTTTCCTGCAGCACGCGCAGCAGCTTCACCTGCATATCTAGCGGCAGTTCGCCGATTTCGTCCAAAAACAGCGTACCCCCGTCCGCTTCTTCAATTTTTCCCGCTTTTCCTTTTTTCTCCGCACCCGTAAACGTGCCTGGTTCATAGCCGAATAATTCGCTTTCAAACAGGGCGGAAGGGATCGAGCCGCAGTTCACCGGAATAAAAGGGCCGTTTTTCCGCGCGCTTGCTTCATGGATGGCGCGCGCGCATATTTCTTTCCCGGTGCCGGACTCGCCGAGAATAAGCGTGACGGCATCCGTTTTCGCCGCTTTCGCCGCAATTTGGATCGTATCCCGGAGCGCGCGGCTTTTCCCCTTTAATTTGGAAAAAGGCGTTTCTTCATAGCTTGTGTACATTTTTTGGCGCAGTTCATTCAGTTCTATGGAAGTGGAGACGAGATTGTCGTTCAGCCTAACAATCTGGGTGATATCGCGTTCCACGGATACCGCGCCGATCAGCCTGCCGCGGTTGTCAAAAATGGGCCGCGCATTGACGACGACATGCTTGTCGGGGCGGGGCCGATGATATTGGTCGGTAATACGGGCTTTTGTCCGCAGCACTTTGAGCACCATTAAATCATCATCGCGAAAAAAATCGGTAATTTTTTTGGTTAAGATCATTTCTTTTGGAATATTGTAGGTCCGGACGGCGGCATCATTCCAATAAATGACTTCCTTTTTTTCGTTTACGATCGTAATCGCATCATTTTCCGCCGATAATACCGCCTGCAAATAAGACAGTTCATTTGCCATTTCCGTCTTCCTCCCCTTTGTCGTGTAAAGGTATTGTACATTCGATTTACAATTGTGTAAATATATTGTACATAGAAAACGGTTTATTTTTTTGCGGATATAGGGAAACAGGGATGTTCCGGAAGTTGGCATGATTCTTGCATGGTATTAAGCCAGAACGAGGATGAAGGAGGTTTTTTCATTGGTCTTGCCTTTTAAACATGAACCATTAACGGATTTTAACCAGCCTGAAAACGTACAGGCGTTTCAAGCGGCACTTGAAAAAGTGCGTGCGGAACTCGGGAAGGAGTACCCGCTTGTAATAAACGGAGAACGGATTTTTACAGAGGATAAGCTCGTATCCGTCAATCCTGCGAATAAAGAACAGGTTGTCGGGAAAGTTTCGAAAGCATCGAAAGAACTGGTTGACAAAGCTTTCGAAGGCGCCAATGAGGCATTTCGCAGCTGGCGGAAAATGGCACCCGAAGCGCGGGCGAATGTGCTGTTCAAAGCCGCTGCGATTGCGCGCCGCCGCAAACATGAGCTGTCGGCGTGGCTTGTGTTTGATGCCGGCAAGCCGTGGAGCCAGGCGGACGGGGATACGGCGGAAGGAATCGACTTTTTGGAATACTACGGCCGCCAGATGCTTGAGCTTGCAAAGGGGCAGGAAATGGAACAGCGTGAAAATGAGCACAACACTTATTTTTATCAGCCGATGGGGCCGGGGGTGACCATTCCGCCGTGGAATTTTGCTTTCGCCATTGTTTGCGGCACGACGGTTGCCCCGCTTGTTGCCGGGAACCCGGTTCTGCTGAAGCCTTCGGAAAGCACGCCTGTTATTGCATACAAACTCGTTGAAATTTTGGAAGAAGCGGGGGTTCCGAAAGGCGTGCTCCAGTTTGTGCCGGGCGATCCGGCAGAAATCGGCGATTACCTGGTGGATCATCCGTCTGCCCATTGGATTAACTTTACGGGTTCCAAAGCAACGGGCCTGCGCATTTATGAACGGGCTGCGAAAGTGCAGAAGGACCAGCACTTTTTAAAACGGGTCGTTGCTGAAATGGGCGGCAAAGATACGATTATTGTCGATAAAGAAGCGGATCTCGATCTCGCCGCAGATGCGATTGTCCAGTCGGCATTCGGTTTTTCCGGCCAGAAATGTTCAGCCTGCTCGCGGGCAGTCGTACATGAAGACGTATATGAAGAAGTGCTCGAAAAGGCGATCGCCCTTGCGAAAAACGTAACCGTCGGCGACCCGTCCGAAGAAAATGTGTACATGGGTGCTGTCATTAACGAAAAGCAGTTTAACAAGATTAAAAGTTATATAGAAATCGGCAAAGAAGAGGGCAAACTCGTCTTTGGCGGGGAAACGGATGGCGAAAAAGGATTTTTCGTTTACCCGGCGATTTTTAAAGATGTAAATCCAAAGGCACGGATCATGCAGGAAGAAATTTTCGGGCCGGTTGTCGCTTTTGCGAAAGGAAAAGATTTTGACGAACTGCTTGAAATTGCCAATAATACGGAATACGGGCTGACAGGCGCCGTCATTTCGAAAAACAGGGAGCATTTGGAACGCGCCCGGTACGAATTCCATGTCGGCAACCTGTATTTTAACCGGGGATGCACGGCGGCCGTTGTCGGTTACCAGCCGTTCGGCGGTTTTAAAATGTCCGGTACCGATTCGAAAGCGGGCGGCCCGGATTATTTGAAGCTGTTTATGGAAGCAAAGTCTGTATCGGAAATGTTTTAACGGGAGGAAAGGCGATATGGCAAATTTGACGAGGGATTTTTTCATCGGCCTTTCAAACAGCAGGTTTTTAAATAAAAGTGCACAAAAATGGGGTTTCCGGTTCGGTGCTGAAAAATTTGTGGCGGGGACGGATATTGATTCCGTCACCCGGACCATCCGGGAAATGAATGCCCGTGGAATCAGCTGTACCGTTGACAATCTGGGCGAATTCGTATCTGAAAAAGCGGAAGCGGAGTCGGCGAAACAGCGCATTCTGCAAATGCTGGACAGGATTCATGAGGAGAACCTGGATTGCCATATCTCGGTGAAACTGACCCAGCTCGGGCTTGATATTGACCGTGCGTTCTGCCTGCAAAATATGGAAGACATTTTGACGCGTGCAGCAGCATACGGGATTTTTATCAATATTGACATGGAAGATTATACCCATTTTCATGCTACAATAGAGGTGTTGAAAACCCTGCTTGAAACGTACCAAAATGTCGGGACAGTCATCCAGGCGTATTTGCGCAACGCCGAAGCGGTTATGGATGAACTGAAGGATGTCCGGCTCAGGATTGTAAAGGGCGCTTACAAAGAAAGCGAGACAGCCGCTTTTCAGTCAAAAGCGGAAATTGACCGGAACTATGTAAAGCTTGTAAAAAAACGGCTGCTCGGCGAGGCATATACGTCCATTGCCACCCATGACCACCACATCATTCGCGAACTGGAAGCATTTATTGAAGAAAACCAAATCCCGCACAGCCGGTTTGAGTTTCAGATGCTGTACGGATTTCGCCAGGAGATGCAGTATGAACTGGCGAAAAAATACCATTTCACGACGTACATGCCGTTCGGAAATGACTGGTTCGGCTATTATATGCGGCGCCTTGCCGAACGCCCACAAAATTTGAACCTGATTGTAAAGGATGCACTGTATACAAAAGACAACAAATTGAAAAAAGAACCGCTTCTCACCGCCGCCCTGACAGCCTCGCTTTTCATGCTGTGGAGACGCAAAAGGAAGAAATAAGAAAAAGGCCGCTCCGCAAAGCAACCATTCCCAGAGCGGCCTTTTCTATCTCATCCCGTTGATCTGCATTTCTGCCATGCCCAACCCGGCATGGGCAAGCGATCAGTAAATTGTGCCGCAACGGTGGAAACCAATGGCACGGACGCCTCTTTGTTTATTTTCCCGCACGGTTAAGGACTTTCCAGTTTGGAACAACCCAATTATGCAGATTGGACTTCTTTCGGTTCAATTTTTGTAATCGAAAACATGTTCATTGCTTCCATTACATCACGTATACGTTCAATCGTAGCGCCATAGTATTCATTTCTTTCATCCCTTGATACTTGAGACGGGGCCACTCCCAGTTTCTCTGTCAATTCGGCTTGGGACATGCCAATATATATTCTGTATGCAATTAAAGTTCTGCCGATGTTCCGTAAATTAATGACAGTGTCGAACTCTCCCCGCTTGATTCTTTCATAATAGTCCACTTCTTCTTTGAGTTGTTCGTGAAAAGATATATAAGGTTGGATGGCGAGATCAATTTGTTCTTGGGTGAGCCCCATATCTTTAAAACTCAACTTTTCTGACTCAATAAATTCCCTGTCTTGTTTTAGCTTTTCTACAGCCTCTTTATAAGCACGCTCAGTTTTAATCATTGAATGACCCCTCACTTAAATTTAGCTCTGCTCCTTTTTGGTATATTATTTTTGAAACAAGTTTGTTTTAACTCACTTTACAATTTTCACGATTCCTTTTGGCTCAAAAGTATTATTAATCTATATGTTAACTTCACATTAATGTTATATTTAATTTATCTCAAGATCCCTGTGAGATCAACTAAAGCGTTAAAACATTTGATTTTTTGTAATCATTATGCCCCCGATGTATTGCTAATGATTGGTGCAGACTTATCCGTGGATTTTCTCGCTCGTGACTGGAAGTCAGGGCCTTATCACGGTTAGACAAACCGGAAAGATTGCCTGAAAAAGAGGAGTGAGGATTAAACGCACCTGCCCGTATGCTGTAACGAAGGCGAAAAAATATCGATGGTCATTTTTCCATCCTTTTGACCGTCCCGCTATTTGTCGAATAAATGATGTGGACTTTTGGGGATTTTTTTCTATACAATGGATTTGAATATTGAAAAAAGAATCATAAAGCCCGCCGCGGGTATTCCGAAAATGAAAGATGAGGGGCAATGACCATGACACGGCCAATTTTTAGACATGCTTGTTCAATTTTTGTGATGCTTCCCATTTTATTAAACGGTTGTTCAGCAAGTCATACCGGTAACCAGGTGAAGCATGAAATACAGCCAAACCACACCAAGGCCAAGGAGAATAGCCAAGCGGCGTCCCTTAGTCTTGACCAAATGAGGATGACTGAGGCACCAAAAGACGAACAGCAAACACCGCTCGATACCGTTACCCATGTGGTTAAATGGAAGTTTTCAGATGAAAAAGATGTTGTTCCTTCTAAGAAGAATATATTATGGGAAACCCATTTGGGAAGCGAAGCGGTCGTAGCAACCAAAGTACCAAAACTTAAAGATTCAAGATTGAATCTGTTTGCCCTGTCCTTTCATGACGGTAAGTGGGGAATAAAAAACGTGACAGATGCCCCTATTGATCGTTTGGAAGATCATGTTAAAGGTTTAACGCTTCCTATGCAAAAATATGCTGTAATCACCTCGGATTTTGATGGAAAATCGATATGGAACATCACAGACGGGAAAAGAACAGTCATGATTGCACTGTATCCCCAATTTTCCTTTTCCATGCGTGAAGGAACGAAAACTATTCCGTTTAAGGGCGATGAGGCTTTTGTAAATACTCGATCGAAAACGCAATCCTTGTTTTATTATTTTGACCAGGAAAAACTGATTTGGATCTATGGTGATTTGTCTGAAAGCGAAATCATAAAATTGGCTAATTCACTGCCAAGTGCTGGATCTCCCAGTTTTCCCGAAGCATCATCATAAACCAAAACCAGATGCTCCAAACCGGGAATGCCATCCGGGAAAATGGGATGCAGTGGTTTTTTTATGATCCTCGATTAACAGGGGGGGCTTGGAAGTCTGGGGGCCATATCTTTCTGTTGGCTAATTTTTCACCTGTTTATAAATTTGTGTCTCAGAATATAAAAAAACCCCGGAACCAGAGCGGTTTCGGGGGTTTACATATTACCTGGAATAGAACTCAACGATTAACGATTCGTTAATTTCAGCCGGCAGTTCCGAGCGTTCAGGGAGGCGGCTGTAAGTCCCTTCAAGCTTGTCTGCATCAAAAGAAAGGTAATCCGGCACAAAAGTTGTCGTTTCGATCGCTTCTTTGATGACATCCAAGTTGCGGGATTTTTCGCGCACGCCGATCGTTTGCCCCGGTTCTACACGGTAAGACGGGATATCGACGCGTTTGCCGTCAACAAGAATATGCCCATGGTTTACGAGCTGGCGTGCTTGGCGGCGTGTGCGAGCCAAACCGAGACGGTAAACAAGGTTATCAAGGCGTGATTCCAAAAGAACCATGAAATTTTCACCGTGTTTCCCTTGCATTTTGCCAGCTTTCAGGAAAGTGTTGTGGAATTGGCGTTCATTTAAGCCGTACATATGGCGAAGCTTTTGTTTTTCCTGTAATTGCAAGCCATATTCAGACAATTTTCTGCGCTGATTCGGGCCGTGCTGTCCAGGTGCATAAGGACGCTTCTCCAATTCTTTTCCGGTACCGCTTAAAGAAATCCCGAGACGGCGGGACAATTTCCAGCTTGGACCTGTATAACGAGCCATGAAAGACTCCTCCTTTGTTTTTATTTTGTTGTAAAATAAAAACAGATATCATGGACACTTCTTCATGCGTATTTTGTTTTCATGTACCATCGCCCCAGCAGCAGAGGGTTACACGATACACCTTGCATTCAGGCAAGGAACAAAATACAAACACAAAGCCGTCCAATAAGGCTGCATTATTTTACACAACGTTGATTATATGTTTTCAAAGATAAAAAGTCAACAACAAATGCAAATTGGTCTGTGTTGCGACAAAAAATTTTCACATTCCGTTCGCGCGGCTTCATAACAGGCCTTAAGACACAATATATACAGTATATCGGTTAGGCAGACTGTACATTTATAGTTCTTTTGCATTATAATGGTATTAATTTGACCGGTTTTTAACATTTTTACGTCTCCCGTGCAGTTTTTTGTTTTAATATTCTTCATTTTCAAGGCTCGCGCTTTTTATGCGTTTTTCGCTTTTATACGGAAACAGGGTCAGGGTGATTAGGAAATGGAAAAGAAAGAAAATCATTTAATCCTATATTATAAGTCCCGTTTACTGGATTTAATGAATCTTGAGACAGCAAGTAGCCTGGATGACTGGGTGGCGGTCGTGGCAGAAGTGCTCAGCGCTGATCATATCGTGTATTATAAGCCGGATAGCGAAAACACAAAGTTTTACAAAATATGCGGCTTTTATAATCCTTTCCGGCATGACGTCGAACTTGTCGTGCCTTCCGGAAAAATTAAAGCTTTAAAAACAGCCTCCCAGGTTGTCACAAATGGGAAACTGCAAAAGGATCCTTATTTAAAACAGTTTAACATTGCCTTTTTTATTCCGGAAAAAAACATGGAGGATGGCTGCCTGCTTCTTTCCATTCCAAACAGGATGTTCGGGGAGCTGTCTGACGCGGATTTGCAGGCGTTTGTCAGGGAAAGCCGGAACTTCCTGCAGCTGAAGTATGAGTTGTCTGTTGTTGAAGCCGACAGAAAGCGTTACATCGAATTATTCCAAGTGACCGGAAAATTCCATTCTTCCATGGATACGGATACGATCCTTGCAGAAATCATTTACACGCTGAAAAGGCTGTATCCGGTTTTTGAATACACCTTAATGCTGTCGGACGATTATCACCACAATCTTGATTTGCCGATCAAATCGCTGCAATATGATGCAGTCGACGAAATGGCGCTCGAATCATATGTAAACGGCCAGGTCCATCTTGCCACGGTATGGCGGACAAACGAAACGATGCTTTATGCGCCGCTAAGGGGAAAGCAAGGCGTGTACGGCGTGCTGCAGGTCATCACTTTTGCAAACTATGAATTTAACCGCAGCGATCTGGAATTTATCAGCCTGCTCGCCAATACGGCGGGAAGTGCGCTTGAAAACGCCAAGCTGTACCAGCAGTCGATGCAGTCCATTGAAGAACTCCGCCTGATCAATTCGGTTTCCCGCCAGTTAAATAAAAGCGCGAATTTAAAAGAAACCGTCGATTTTTTAATGGAGCAGATCTCCAGTTCATTTAATACCCAGGCAATCGGGTTCGTGATGATGGAGAATGGAAAAATGGACCTGCTTGAAGGCAGCAGCCCCATTTTTGAAGAAAAGGAAGGCATCCGGTATCTTGATTTTGCAAACCGTTCTTTTGCTGATACGAAAGAATCCCTGTTTATCAGCAACTTAAACCAGCGTTTTCCCGGCAGAAACTATCGCTTTTCTTCGCTGATGGCTGTCCCGATTATCCAGGAAGATGATTTAAAGGGGTTCTGCCTTGTTCTTCATGAAGCGCCTTACCATTTTTCTTTTGACAGGTTCAAACTTTTTCAGTCGCTTATTTATCAATCGGGCATGGCCTTAACCAACTCCATGCTTCGCGAGCGGCTTGAAAAAATGGTGATCACCGACCATCTTACCCAGCTGTTTGCCAAAAATTACTTGAACAGCCGGATGGAAACTTCTATCGGTGAAGATGAGCAGGGCACGCTGATTTTGCTCGATATTGACGACTTTAAAAAAGTCAATGACACATACGGCCATCAAGTCGGGGATGAAATTTTGATCCAGGTTGCAAAGCTGATCAAAGAAAACATTCGTTCAACCGATATCGGAGCAAGATGGGGCGGAGAGGAGATGGCGATTTATCTTCCCGGCGTGCCGCTTCAAACAGGGGTGCAGGTCGCCAAAAGGGTGCTTGCGGCTGTTGAGAAAAATACAAATCCTCCGGTTACCATTTCGTGCGGGGTGTCGTACTGGAATAAAGAGATGAATGAAACGGTGGAATCGCTTTTTAACAGGGCAGACGCCGGATTGTATCATGCGAAAAGCCTCGGAAAAAACCAGGTGGTCATCAGCGATATGGAAATGAAAGCCAATTAAGGGCGCACTGCAGCTGATTGCTTTTGTACAGCCGCCTTAAAAAACCCCCATTGCCTGATCCGGCAATGGGGGCATTTTTTATCCATTCGGTTATGGTTTTAATATCTGCTTCAGGCCGCTTAATCCTTGCTGCCTGCCAAGTTCGTCCGGCCTTTGGGACTCGGCATGCTTTTATCTCCTTATTTATCAACCTGCGAAACCGGCCTTACAGCACTTTTTCCAGCGCTGCGGCAAAAGCTGCCAGTCCCGCTTCATCTTCTGCATCAAATCGATTTTTTTCCGGGCTGTCGATATCCAAAACGCCGATCACTTCACCGTTTTTCATCAGCGGGACGACAATTTCGGATTGGGAAGCGGCGTCACAGGCAATATGGCCCGAAAACTGCTGCACATCGGCGACCCGGAGCACCCGTTTTTCTTTCCAGGCTGTCCCGCACACCCCTTTTCCATACGGAAGCCGTACACAAGCTGGCAAACCTTGGAACGGCCCGAGGACGAGTTCATCCCCGCTTGCGAAATAAAACCCGACCCAGTTCACCCGGTCAAGAAACTGGTTTAACAGCGCTGCAGCATTGCTTAAATTGGCAATTTTATCCGGTTCGTCTTCTGTGAGCGCGATCAGCTGTTTTACGACAAGATCATACTTTTCTTTCTTCGTTCCCTGGGGATTTTCTGCATGAAACATCGCCATCATCCTTACATCAGCAAATTTTTTAAAAACGGGGCGGGATTTTGTCGGAAAGTTTTTAAAGGAACCCCGGCCCGGCATATGGAATAGTACGGAATAGAATATTTTTAACACAAAAGGGGAAGCCCGGCAAGCAAAAAAGAGGAAAGGGTGGAACAAATGGACGGAAACAGCAGTGAAACAAAAGAAAAAATATTTAATACGGCGATTGCTTTATTTCATACGAAGGGCTATAAAGGAACAACAATCAGGGCGATTGCGGCTTCCGCAAAAGTCAATTCGGCCAATATTTCCTATTACTTTAAAGGCAAACAGGGGCTATTGGAAGCGTGTTTTATCCGCTTTTTTGAACCGTATATTGCCTGCCTTGAAGAAGAAGTGCAAAATCTTTCGGAGGATGGATTAAAACGGGCGGCCTTCCGCATCCTGCACTTTCAAAGCGAAAACCACCTGCTGTCCAGATTTGTATGGCGGGAAGTCACCATTGATTCGCAAATTGTCCGCGAAATTTTGTCCACTTACTTCATGAAAGAGCGTTATTTATTAAAAAAGCTCGTCAAAGCCTGGTGCGGTCCCGGAATCCAGGCGGGCAAACTGAACTTTCTCATGATCCAGCTGAAAAGCATGCTGTCGATGCCGTATTTAAACAGCCAGTATATCCGCGAAGTATGGGGCATGCAGCCGGAAGAGCCGTATTTTGCCGAAAAATACGGCAAATCGGTTGCCGAATGGCTGGACAGCATCCGGCAAAACGCGGGGGCGCAGCCGGAACCGCTGCTGCTTGAAACCGCTTTTTAATGGCCGGAGCGGGCTGGCTGTTTTTAAAATGCCGGCAGCTTTCCGAAAAAGCCCGCCGACGTGCAAAAAATAAGCGCCGGCTTTTTTTATTGTGGGTACGGAAAAAACCTTCCCCAAAATGAATCGAAAAATCTCGAATTTCATAGTCAAATATTGTCATTACATGGTATCATAGAATAAAAATAAACATACATGCCTGTGGGTATCGGGAAGGATTGTTCCGGTATTCATACATACATAATGAGCGGATATTAAGGTTTGATTTGTGGACGAACGGGAGGCTTTCAAGTTTATGATGTATGGCATCATTGGCGCTATTCTTTTATTGCTGGTTTTATTGACTTGCGGTTTTTTTATCAGGAGGCAGTTTTACAAAGAGATTGACAAGCTTGAAGCATGGAAAATTGAAATCATGAACCGGCCTGTCACCGATGAGCTGGGAAAAGTCAAACGGCTCAATATGGGCGGGGAGGCGGAAAGTTTATTTGAAGGCTGGCGCAAAGACTGGGAGGACCTTTTAAACGAGGAACTGCCGGCAGTGGAAGATAAGCTCTTTGAAATCGAGGAGCACACTGACAAATACCGTTTCAAAAAGGCGAAGGCCGTACAGGCGGAAGCAGAGGCGATTCTTCAAACTGCGGAACAAAAAATAAAAGATATACTGGACGGCGTCAATGAACTGATGGATGCCGAGAAAGAATCCCGGAAAGAAGTGGAAGAACTCGGGAAAATCTTCAAAGACTTGAAGAAACAGCTTCTGACACGGCGCCATACATTCGGAAAAGCCATTAAAAGCCTCGACCTGAGAGTGGACAGCCTGGCGGAGAAATTTGTCCGTTACCATGAATTGACGGAAGCCGGGAACTATTTGGAGGCAAAGAAATTAGCCGATGAACTGAAAACTGAAACAGAAACATTGCAGGAGGATGCCGGAAAAATTCCGGATTTGCTGGCGGAAACGGAATCGCTTTTGCCGATGCAGTTTGCTGAATTGAAAGAGGGCTACAAAGAAATGGCTGCACAAGGCTTTGCGCTCGATCACCTGCAGTTTGATGAAGAAATGAAGGAGCTTACAGAAAAGCTATCGGCTTACCGGAAACAACTTGAACAGGCTGACACAGCGGATGTCGAGGAAGGCATCCGGGAAATCAAGGAAAGAATAGAAACGATTTACGATGTTTTAGAAAAAGAAGCGTACGCAAAAAACTATGTGCTCAAGCATTTCCGCGAAGTGAAGGATATGCTGGATGAAGTACGGGAAGAAAACAAGCGCCTCACAACAGAAACAGAATCCGTGCAAAAGACATACCAGCTGCATGAGGAAAACATGGCCGTTCCTGCTGAACTCGATAAACAGTTGGAGAAACTGGCCGCGCGTTTGGCGGTCCTTGAAGTAAAAATTCCCGAAAACGAAACGATTTATACCGTGTTAAGCGAACAGCTCAAAGAAATGGAAGGGCAGATTGAAAAACTGCAGGATGACCAGAAGACGTTTAACGAATTTCTGCAGAACCTGCGGAAGGAAGAAATGGAGGCACGCGCGAAGATCGCGGGATTGAAGCGGAAAATCCAGGATATGCGCCGCCTTGTCGAAAGAAGCAATATCCCCGGGCTGCCGGACTCGTACCGCAGCCTGTATGAAGCGGCCTGGAACGCGATTCGTGATACTGCCGACAGCCTCCATGCCACGCCGCTAAACATGGAGAGGGTCAACCACCATCTGCTGGAGGCGGAACAGGCAGTCGGAAACTTTGAAAAAAGCACGAAAGCTTTATTGGAAAATGTTCAGCTTGCTGAAAAAGTGATTCAATACGGCAACCGTTACCGTGCTAAATATAAGAAAGTGGCGGACGGGCTGGAGCGCGCAGAAGTAGCTTTCCGGCGCTATGATTATGAGAAGGCGCTTGAAGAAGCCGCAACGACAGTGGAGGCGGTTGAGCCTGGTGCATTGAAAAAAATTGAAAAAATGCTGGAAACGGAAGAATTACTTTAAAGCAAACGGAAAAAATACGGAGCGCTCCCCGTTTTTTTCGTTTGCTTTTTTCCATGCCTTTCAGCCGGACGCACGCATTCGTTTTGACGCCGGGTTCTTTAGCCTGGTAAACAGGTACGGGTGAAGACCTTTGAGCCTTAAGCGACGCATTTCTGCCTGAACGGGTTAACCACGCACGGGCGGAAGGCGCAGGACCATTACCACCCCATTTTGAAGATTAAAGCCGGTGCCGCAAAAAAGCGGCAGGGAGACCGGAATGGGTGTTGCATAACGGGAGTATATCGGTTGTAGGTTCGGTATCCGGCATGGTATATTAAGCAATGATGCAGGTTTGGATCCAATTTTATGCCAACAGAGGGTGTTCAAATGATTTACTTTGACAACAGTGCCACAACGAAGCCTTATCCGGAAGTGCTGGATGCTTTTGTGAAAACATCGGAAAACTATTTTGCAAATCCCTCTTCCCTGCACAGCCTCGGCGCGCGTACAGAGAAACTTCTCACGCAGGCAAGACGGCAAATTGCAGGTATTCTCGGCGCAGACGAGAACGAAATTTTTTTCACATCCGGCGGCACGGAAGGCAATAATCTGGCCATTAAAGGGACAGCCCTCGCATACCGTTCAAGGGGGCGCCATATCATTACGACGGCTGTTGAACACGCATCTGTTTTTGAAACGTGCCGGCAGCTGGAAGAATGGGGCTTTCGCGTCACGTATTTGCCGGTTGACAAGAGCGGAAGGATCAAACTGGACGATTTAAAACAGGCCATCACGGATGAAACGATTCTTGTTTCCGTGATGCATGTGAATAACGAAGTCGGAACAGTGCAGCCGGTGGAAGAAATCGGACAGCTTCTGAAACATTACCCGAAAATCCTGTTCCATACAGACGATGTCCAGGGCTGCGGAAAAGTCCCGCTTTCCCTGCGTGAGGCCGGCATCGATCTTTGCACGGTTTCCGCGCATAAATGCCATGGCTTAAAGGGAACCGGGATATTATATAAACGGGCAAATCTCCGCCTGTCGCCGCTTTTAACCGGCGGGCACCAGGAGAGCGGCTTGCGCAGCGGCACCGAAAATACAGGCGGAATCGTTGCAGCCGGCAAAGCGCTCCGCCTGATCCATGAAAAATTTGAAGCAGGGGCGGCAGAAAGAACGGCCCGTATCCGGGATGCCCTGATCGAAAAACTTCAGGAGATGCCTGCTGTAACCGTCCATACCAATCCGGCTGTTTCAGCACCGCACATCCTGAATTTTTCCGTCCGCGGCATCCGCGGTGAAGTGCTCGTGCACGCGCTTGAAGAGGAAGGCATTTATATTTCAACAACAAGCGCCTGTTCTTCTAAAACGCGGGAACTGAGCCGCACGCTTCTTGCCATGGGGGTTTCCGAAGACGAAGCCGAATGGGCGGTGCGTGTGAGCCTTTCTTATGAAAATACAATGGAAGAAGCGGAACGTTTTATCCGCATATTAAGGCAAACAATCACAAATTTACAACAAGTGTTGGGGAGAAATCAATGAACTATGACCGCATTTTAATCCGTTACGGGGAACTTTCGACAAAAGGGCATAACCGCCAGTTTTTTATCCGCCATTTAAAAGACAATGTCAAAAAAGCGCTCAGGCCTTTTCCCGGCATTGAAGTCCAGGCACTGTACGACCGCATGTACGTGCTTTTACATGGCGCAGATGGCGGGCAAGTCATCGACATTTTAAAATCGATCTTCGGGATTCAGTCGTTCAGCCCGGCCGTCCGCACCCGGAAACAGCTCGAAGACATCGAGCAGGCGGGGCTCGAACTCGTCCGGCAAAATTTTGCGAAAGGCAAAACCTTCAAAGTGTCAGCCCGCCGCGGCGATAAAACATTTGAATACAATTCGAATGATTTGAACCATCTCGTCGGCGGCTATATTTTAAAGCAACTGGACGGCATTCAAGTCAATGTAAAACAGCCGGATATCGAGCTGCTTGTGGATGTCCGGAAAAACGGCGTTTATTTGTCCACTGAAGTGATAAAAGGATCCGGCGGGCTTCCGGTCGGTGCATCCGGCAAAGCGATGCTCATGCTTTCGGGTGGTATTGACAGCCCAGTTGCAGGATACCTCGCGATGAAACGCGGCGTGAAAGTGGAAGCGGTCCATTTCCACAGCCCGCCGTTTACAAGCCCGCGTGCAAAGCAAAAAGCGCTTGACCTTGCGCAAAAAATTTCCGCCTACAGCGGCTCCATGAAAGTGCATATTGTCCCCTTTACAAAAATCCAGGAAACGATCCATAAAGGGGTTCCGGAAGGCTATTCGATGACCGTGCAGAGAAGGGTGATGCTTGAGATTACCGACCGGCTCCGTAAAATTCATAACGGGCTTGCGATTGTAACCGGCGAAAGCCTCGGCCAGGTTGCCAGCCAGACGCTCGACAGCATGGTTGCAATCAATGACGTCACAACGACACCGGTGTTGCGGCCGCTTGTTTCGATGGATAAGCTGGACATTATTGATATTGCCCAAAAAATCGGCACATACGATATCTCAAGCCTTCCGTATGAAGACTGCTGCACGATTTTCACGCCACCTTCGCCGAAAACACGGCCGAAACTCGAGCTTGCGCGTCTTTACGAAAGCCGCCTCGAACTGGAACCATTGATTGAAGAAGCGGTGCAAAATACGGAGGACGTCTTTATTACACCAAATGAAACGGCGCAGGAAGAAGATTTTTCTGAGCTGTTATAAAATCCAGTAACTGGCAGCACCGCCAATAAACTTACAACATGATGCCATGTGTTTATGCGCAATCTATACTCACAAGGAGGTGAGACACATGGCACAAAGCAACAACAGCAACCAATTGCTTGTAAGCGGTGCTGAACAAGCACTGGACCAAATGAAATACGAAATCGCTCAGGAATTTGGCGTAAACCTTGGTGCTGATACGACTTCCCGCGCAAACGGGTCTGTCGGCGGCGAAATCACGAAACGCCTTGTTTCGATGGCTGAACAACAATTAGGCGGTACTTCCCGATAACTGAATGAAGAATGGATAAAGAAGCGGGCCTGAATCGGGTCCGCTTCTACTTGTTTTTGTCGTAAATTTGTATCATATTTTTTTAATATCAGGTATAATAGTGAGGTACTAAAAAATTCTGGAGGCGATTCGCTTGCGTCGTAGTGACCTGATTGCGCCACAAACATACAATATAGCCGAAGAAATTGAGAAATATGCCCGGGACCCGCACAAAGTTGCGCTGATTTGGGAAGACAAAGAAGGCATGCACAGAGAAGTCACATATAAAGAATTAATTGAAAATGCAAACCGGACCGGCCATGTCTTTTTGGAAAGCGGGCTGAAAAAGGGAGATACCATACTTGTCATGGTTCCGCGTATTGTAGAAGCATACGAAGTGTATCTCGCTGCAATGAAATGCGGCATCGTTCTTTTGCCAGCCTCGGAAATGCTGCGGACAAAAGACCTCGACTACCGGATCGAAGCAGGGGATGTAAAAGGCGTTGTCGCCCATTATTCATGCACCGAACAGTTTAAAGAAGTCCGCGGCATTGATCATTTGAAAAAATTCGTGATCGGAGAACCGGAACAGGGATGGGCGTTTCTGGATGAAAAGAAAAAAGCAGCCCCTTGTGAACTGGAAATCGCCAAAACGTCAAAAGATGATATCGCCATTTTGTCTTACACTTCCGGGACAACCGGCAATCCAAAAGGCGTCATCCATACGCACAGCTGGGGATACGCCCATTTGCGCACGGCTGCCCCGAACTGGCTTGGCATTCAGAAAGGCGACCGCGTTTGGGCGACGGCCGCACCGGGATGGCAAAAATGGGTGTGGAGTCCGTTCCTTTCCGTGCTCGGTTCAGGCGCAATCGGGTTTGTTTACAACGGCCGTTTTGACCCTGAAAAATATTTGTCCCTTTTGGATGAATATGAAATCAATGTGCTCTGCTGCACACCGACTGAATACCGTTTAATGGCAAAAGTCGATGATTTGTCCCAGTATCATCTGAAAAGCTTAAGGAGCGCGGTCTCAGCCGGAGAACCGCTGAACCGCGAAGTCATCGATGTTTTCCAAAACCATTTCGGCATCACGATCCGTGACGGTTACGGACAGACGGAAAGCACGCTGCTCGTCGGTTATTCCCTTGATACGCCGTTGCGCCCGGGTTCAATGGGCAAACCGTTCCCCGGGAATGAAGTCGAAATCGTAAATGATGACGGGAAGCCGTGCAAACTGGGCGAAACTGGCGATATTGCCGTCCATAGAGACACGCCTGCGCTTTTTAAAGGCTATTATAAAGAGCCGGAGCGTACGGCCAAGCAATACCGCGGCGATTACTTCATAACAGGGGACAGGGCAAGAAAAGACGAGGACGGTTATTTCTGGTTTGAAGGCAGGCGGGATGATATCATTATTTCTTCCGGCTATACGATCGGGCCGTTTGAAGTCGAAGATGCCCTTGTCAAGCATCCGTATGTGAAAGAATGTGCCGTTGTCGCAAGCCCGCACGAAATCCGCGGCAGCATTGTGAAAGCTTTTGTCGTTTTAAAAGACGGCATCAGCGAGAATTTGCCGGGGCTTGTAAAAGAACTGCAAAACCATGTGAAACAACTGACCGCGCCGTACAAATATCCGCGTGCAATTGAATTTATCAAGGAATTGCCAAAAACGGCCTCCGGCAAAATTCGCCGTGTCGAGCTCAGGCAGCAGGAATGGAATAGATAAGAAACAAAAAGCCGGGCATTTTTTTCAAAAAAATGCCCGGCTTTTTGTTTTAATGTCCCGGATCTTCAAGTAGAATAAAAGAAAAACCAAAAAAGTGGAAGGATGAAATGTTGGCATGAACAAAAAAAGATGGGGAGCGCTTGCTTTGGCAGGCGGGCTGTTCGTCGTTTCCATTATTGTGAACTTGGCGAGCATGGCGGCATCAACCAACTTTTCCAAAATCTTTAAAGAGACCGTGGAAGCTGGGGAAGGGGATGTTTCCGAAAATGTATTGCAGGATGGGAATGAGTCAAAGAAAATCGTCGTGCTGAATGTGAACGGGACGATTCAGGATACCGGCACGACACCATCACTGCTTGACACCGGTGAATATAACCACCAAAGTTTTTTGGAAGAACTGGATCAGGCGAAAAAAGACAGCGATGTAAAAGGGATCATTTTACATATTAATTCACCGGGCGGCGGGGTGGCCGAGTCGGCAGAAATCCATCACCATCTGATGGAAATTAAAAAAGATACGAAGAAGAAAATTTATGTGTCCATGGGGCCGACTTGCGCATCCGGCGCTTATTATATTTCAACGCCGGCCAATAAAATATTCGCAAGTCCGGAAACATTGACCGGATCGCTCGGGGTGATCATGGAAAGCGTGAATTACGGGAAGCTTGCCAAAAAATACGGCATTGATTTTCCGGTCATCAAAAGCGGGGAGTATAAAGACATTATGAGCCCTTACCGGGACATGACGAAGAGCGAAAAAGAAATGCTGCAGAAAATGGTGAACAATTCGTATAACGGTTTTGTCAAAGTCATCTCTGAAGGGCGCCACATTCCGAAAGAACAGGTGCGCAAAATTGCGGACGGGCGTGTATACGACGGCAAGCAGGCGCTGGATTTGCATCTGATTGACAAATACGGTTACCTGGATGACACCATTGCGGCGATGAAAAAAGATCTTCATCTCGGAAAAGCACAGGTTGTGGAATACGAATCAAGTGGCGGGCTGGATTCGCTGTTTTCCGCTTCAGCGCAAAAAATGCTCGGCAAAGAAGCAGAAGCCTCGGGGCTTGCACGTTTATTGTCGCAATCGAACGCACCGCGCCTGATGTACCTGTATTCCGGGGCTGAATAAGGGGGGAACTGGAGTGAATTCAAACGAAAACCAAATGCCTGAAACGGTGAACCCCGGGCCGGAACAAAAGTACGGGGAGTTGTCAGGGGCCCGTTATGCCGGGTTCTGGATGCGGTTTTGGGCCTATTTGCTTGATCTGCTTGTTGTGGCAAGTGTGAAGTGGCTGGTTATCCATCCTATTTTCCGGCTTTCCGGCCTGTCTCTCACAGAAGAAAAAATTTATGCACCGATTACGGTGGCATCGGCCGTTGTATTTTACGGGTACTTTGTCCTGATGACGAAATTTTTCGGCCAGACGCTTGGAAAAATGGTATTTGGCCTCAGGGTTGTGCCAGTGGATCATCCCGGGCCGCTGAAATGGAGCACCGTTTTATTCCGGGAATGGATCGTCCGTTATGTTTGCGTCACCATTTCGGCCATCTATATTGTCGTTGCATTTACGCCGAAAAAACAAGGGGTGCACGATTTGTTTGCCGATACGGTCGTCATTCATGAACGTTCCCAGGAACCGGTCTATCCTTATTATGAACCTGCTTAAAGGCAGGTTTATTTTTTTGCCCTGTTGGCGATAATGATGGCAAAAAGGCTGATGATGGAAATGATATGGTGGCTGTCCGCGTTTTTCGGCATTGCCGCAATCGCTGCGATTCTTTGGTTCTCTTCCCTGTCCGTCTTTATTGAATACGGGCACCGCCGGGATGATGATAAAATTTTTATCCAAATCAGGGTTTGGGGCATCATCCGCTATACCGTGAAAATCCCGGCAGTGAAAGTGGACCGAAAAAAACCCGGTGTCGTATATGAAAAAGAGACAAAGCATACAGAGCATGAAAGGAACATTACGCCGGATGTGCTCGAACAGCGGATTGAAGATGTGAAACAAATTGCGGAGCGCGTCATCGGTTTAAAGGCGATTGTAGGCAAGTTCATCCGCAGTGTCCAGTTGAGAAAATTCGAATGGCATACAGCAATCGGGCTGCATGACGCCGCGTGGACGGGAATTGCCGCCGGAAGTATTTGGGCGGTAAAAGGGGGAATACTAAGCCTCATAACCACAAATCTGCGGGTAAAAACGGATCCTGTCCTCTCTGTTACACCCTTTTTCCAAAATCCGGTTTCTGAAACGCAGTTAAAATGTATGGTGAAAATCCAGATTGGGAAAGCTATACTGGCCGCATTTAAAGTGTTGAAATACTGGCGGGGAGGAAAAGCGGAAATCGCGCTTAAACCGGTTTCCGAATCAGAAAACGGCCGGCATGCTTAAATCCCGGCAGAAACGAATGACAGGAGGAAACAACAATGGGTTCACATCCGATTGAAGGCCTGATGACGGCCGCAATGGAAAATTTAAAAGAAATGATTGACGTAAATACGATTATCGGGGATCCGGTGGAAACGCCGGATGGAAGCGTCATTTTAACCGTATCCAAAGTCGGTTTTGGGTTTGCGGCAGGCGGAAGCCAATTTAACGGGCCATCCGGATCCGGCGGCAGCGGTGAATCCCGTCCGGCAGAGCTGCCTTTCGGGGGCGGCAGCGGCGGCGGTGTCTCGATTATGCCGATTGCCTTTTTGGTTGTTGGCGCACAAGGCGTGAAAATGCTGCACCTGGACCAAAACACACATTTGATTGAAAAAATTATGGATGTCGCGCCGGGCGTTGTCGAAAAAATCCAGGGCATGCTGAAACAAAACGGCCAAAATGCAGGCGGCCAAAATGGCGGGCAACAGCCGGCCAACCAGCAAAAACAGGATCTTGATTTTTAACAACCCGCATGATTCGCGGGTTTTAAATTGGAAATTTTTTTCGTTGTCCATTATGATAGGGTATGAGCACAGTTGAAAAACGGGGGATTGAAAGCCCCGGTAAAAATAAGGAGGGTATCTCATGGCTTCGGTTACATTTAAAGGAAATCCAGTCACATTGGAAGGGACAGAAGTGAAAGTCGGCGATAAGGCACCGGACTTTACGGTTCTGGATAATGATTTGAATGAGGTGACATTTTCGGATACAAAAGGCGGCGTCCGCATCTTCAGCGTTGTTCCGTCGATTGATACCGGTGTTTGTGATGCACAGACGCGCCGTTTTAACGAAGAAGCGGCAAAACTCGGGAAAGAAGTCAACGTTTATACTTTTTCCTGTGACCTGCCTTTTGCGCAAAAAAGATGGTGTGCGGCGTCCGGGCTTGACCATGTAAAAGTGTTGTCCGACCACCGCGACTTGTCTTTCGGCAAAGCTTACGGGGTTGTGATGAAAGAACTTCGCCTGCTTGCCCGTGCCGTATTTGTCGTAGATTCCAATGATACGGTTACATATGTGGAATATGTAAGCGAAGGCACCAACCATCCTGACTACGAAAAAGCATTGCAAGCTGCAAAAGATGCAGAGTAAAACAGGTATTCGCGTCAAGAAAAGCGAAGAGCACTTGCTATACTGCGATAAAATCCCCGATCTCCATCGGGGATTTTATATGGAAGAAGAATACGAAGGAGGAGCATGAATGTCGGACTCTCCTGTTGAAACCCTTTTTAACGTTTTAAACGAATCCGCACACATTTTGGAAAACCGCCTCTCTGTTCCGTACCTGGAAGCTGTGGCGATGACCGGGGAAAACTTATTCAGCGGAAGCATCCGCCAAAATGGGATCGGTGCGCATGATGAAAACCGCCTTGAAAACCTATACGGAACGGTCCGCCTCGAGGATTTTACCCGCGAGCAGATCCGGAAAGCCTACCAGCTCGCCATTCTGAAGGGGATGAAAGCAAACGTCCAGGCAAACCATCAAATGACACCGGATTCGATCGGTCTATTGATGAGCTATTTTATCGGCAAGTTTACAGAAGATACCAGTGCGTTTTCAATTTTGGACCCTGCGGTGGGCACCGGCAATTTGCTTGCGACCATTTTGAACCAGCTCAGTGGGAAAAACATCACCGCTTACGGCGTGGATATCGATGATGTGCTGATCCGGCTCGCATACACGGGGGCAAACCTTCTGCACCATGAAATCGAACTGTTTACGCAGGATGCCCTGTCCCAATTGTTCATTGACCCTGTCGATGTTGTTGTTTGCGATTTGCCAGTCGGGTACTATCCGAATGATGCGGGCGCCGCGGATTACAAGCTGAAGGCAGATGAAGGGCATTCGTACGCCCATCATTTGTTTATCGAGCAAAGCCTGAGAGCGGCGCGCCCGGGCGGATTTTTGTTTTTTCTCATCCCAAACGGATTATTTGAAACAAAAGAAGCTCCGAAACTTCGCCAGTTTTTAAAAGAAGAAGCGGATATCCAGGCGATTTTGCAATTGCCGATGACCATCTTCAAAAACGAACAGGCTGCCAAAAGCATTTTTGTCATCCGCAAGAAAGCGGAAGGCGTAAAAGCACCGGAACAAGTGCTGCTGGCGTCGCTCCCGTCCCTGTCTAACGAGGGGGCGCTAAGGCAGCTGATGGCAAAGATTGACGCCTGGTGCAAAGAAAATATCCAAAGCGGCAAAATTTGACGAATTGGGAAAAATGGGGGCTGGAAAGCAGGAAATTGCGTTCCGGCCCCCATTTGTTTGTTTTTTTATGGTATCATTTTATATGTTCCCGGGAGACGGAACCAAAAACCGGTTGAAAAAAGTCGGATAGAATGGCAAAATGAGAAAATGAGATCACTATTTTAAAAAAATAAAAGGGTTCATTTGATTTTGCGAAGGGAAGACGAGCAATGGCAAAAATTATGGCAATTAATGCGGGGAGCTCCTCCTTAAAATTTCAATTATTTGAGATGCCGAATGAAAGCGTTATAACGAAAGGCCTGATTGAACGGATCGGGTTAAACGATGCCTTGTTTTCCATTACGGTAAACGGGGACAGGGTGAAGGAAATTACCGATATTCCGAACCATGAAATTGCTGTACAGTTTTTATTAAAAAAATTAACGGAAACCGGCATTATCCGGTCTTTGGATGAAATAGAAGGCGTGGGCCACCGGGTTGTGCACGGCGGCGAAATTTTCAATGATTCTGCTGTCGTCAATGACCAGGTGCTCGCGCAAATTGAAGATTTGGCGGAACTCGCGCCGCTTCATAACCGGGCGAACGCAACGGGGATCCGGGCGTTCCGTGCCGTGCTGCCGGATGTGGTTCAAGTGGCCGTGTTTGATACCGCTTTCCACCAAACGATGCCGGAAAGTGCTTTCTTATACAGCCTCCCCTATGCATACTACGAAAAATACCGGATCCGCAAATACGGGTTTCATGGCACTTCCCATAAATATGTGGCGATGCGTGCCGCTGAGCTGCTCGGCAGGCCAATTGAACAGCTGCGCCTGATTTCATGCCATTTGGGCAACGGGGCAAGCATTGCGGCGATCCAGGGCGGCCGGTCAATCGATACGTCCATGGGCTTTACGCCATTGGCCGGCGTGACGATGGGCACGCGCTCCGGCAATATCGACCCCGCACTGATCCCGTTTATTATGGAGAAGACAGGCAAAACGGCAGAAGAAGTGCTCGAAGTGTTAAACAAAGAATCCGGGCTTCTCGGCATTTCGGGCGTTTCCAGCGATTTGCGCGATATCCAGGTAGCGGCGGAACTCGAGCGGAACAAGCGGGCTGAACTGGCGCTTGACATTTTTGCAAGCCGCATCCATAAATACATCGGGTCGTATGCGGCGAAAATGGCCGGCGTCGATGCGATTATTTTCACGGCTGGCATCGGGGAAAACAGCGATGCCATCCGCGCAAGAATTTTAACGGGACTGGAATTTATGGGCATTTACTGGGACCCGACTTTGAACCAGATCCGCGGGACGGAAGCGTTTATCAATTATCCGCATTCCCCTGTAAAAGTACTCGTTATCCCGACAAACGAAGAGCTGATGATCGCACGCGATGTTGTCCGGCTCTCTTCATGACCGCGGAATCTTAACGGCTGGCGCCGACAGTTTGCTTTCCTGCTGCCCGTGTCCGAATAAATTGTTTCAGGGTCACTTTGGCATGGCATAAACGAACAGCCGTCCATGAACTTTATGATATAATGGCTGTAAAACAGCGTTAGGGAGCGGATTGAAAATGGCGGAATGGACAGGCAGGGAAAAAATTGTACTGGATGAAATCAACGACTGGGCGGAGAAGCTAAAAACGGCCGGAAAAGAAGGGGACGGGCGCAAGCAAAAACTGGATGCGCTCTTTGCCCATTTTCCGGATGAGGCGCTCGAAAATATTCATGAAAAAATAGATGCTGTTTTGTTTCAAATCTGTTCATTTGCCGATGAAAATCTGCCTTACGGGCATGAAATCGAAAAAATACTTGCTGCGGGGCGGCTTTTTGACAGTTCTGTTGCAACGATTCCCGATATGAGGAAGCTTACCATCGACCAGGCAGGGTTTATTGCGGCGCGGCAGCAGGCAAAATACCGCCGTTTCTCACTCTTCGAAGGAGCATTGAGCGGGACGGGGAAAGCTGTTTTTGCCGCGGCGGATCCGTTTTTCCTGCTGGCTGTGAATCTCCGGGCGGTCCAGCTCACCGGTGCAGCTTACGGATTTGAAACAAAAACGCCCGGCGAACTCGTGGCGGCGCTGAAAATGGTGCTGATGGCCGCTGCCCCGGACATGGTGAAATATGCGCTCTGGGAAGAATTGATGGATGAACTGGAAGCGCGCGAGACCGGCTTCTATGTGGGAAACGATAAGTTATTCCACCGGTATTTGTGGCCGGGGGCAATCGGGCATGCCGGCAAACTCGCTTTTCTGGCGCTGCTCCGGCCGAAAAAGCGGGGAGAAAACAGCTGGGCCGGGATGGCCATCGGGGCTCTTACAAACTACTATTTTTCTAAAAGGGTTTGTGAAATTGCGGAGAAATATTATCAATACCGGTTTTTAACAGAAAAAAGCGGCCGTTAAAAAACCAGCCCGTAAAAGGCTGGTTTTTGCTTAATTTTCCCCTTTGCCTTCTTCTTCCTTAGGCGTTCTCACGACAAGCACATCGCAGGGGGAAGTGCGGACAATATGTTCGGAAACGCTTCCGATCAGGAGCCTTTCCACCGCGTTTAAACCGGTTGCGCCGCACACAATTAAATCCGCATGCACTTTCGGCGCGACATTTTTTGTGATTTGAAGTTTTGGAGAGCCGAGCTGGATGATCGTCTGGACTTTGATCCCTTTTTCTGCGGCGCGGTCTTTATAATTGCTTAACAGTTCATCCCCAAATTTTTCGTTTTGCTCATAGAGCGTTGAATCAATCGGGGTCAAAGTGGCGAGTGCTCGGTTATCGACCACATGGACAACCGATAATTCGGCCCCATTCCGTTTGGCGATTTCAACCGCTTTCGTAAAAGCCCAGTCGGCTTCTTTGGAGCCATCTACCGCTACTAAAATATTCCGGTATTGTGTGCCCATCTTCTTTCATCTCCTTTATAAACTGCCTGCCTTTCATGTCTATTTTACTAGAATTTTCCGGGTTTGTGTGCGAAAAATGAAAAAACCTGGCGATCTATTTTTTAATCAAAAAGGGCGGAAGCCAGGAAAAATAAAAACGCTATCCCGTTCCCGGGCGCGAATAAGAAATTTGCAAAAAAAGCATAGGAAAAAGAGGGAATTTTTGCTACACTAAAGATGTTTAAGAAAGTTTTCAACCGTTTGATATGTTTTCTTACAATAATAAGAAAACGGATTGCAAAACACGAACAAGAGGAGGAACTTTCTATGCGAATTGGCGTACCAAAAGAAATTAAAAACAATGAAAGCCGTGTGGCCATGACCCCGGCCGGCGTTGTGACCCTGACCAAAGCGGGGCATGAAGTTTTTATTGAAAAGAATGCGGGCCTTGCATCGGGGTTTAGTGATGAAGAATATGTAAAAGCCGGTGCCCGGATCGTTGAGACCGCTCGTGAGGCGTGGTCTTTTGAAATGGTTATGAAAGTGAAGGAGCCGATCGAAAGCGAGTACCGCTATTTCCGTGAAGGCATGATTTTATTTACATATTTGCATCTTGCTGCAGCACCAAAGCTTACGGAAGAACTGCTGAAAAAGAAAGTGACCGGCATTGCTTATGAAACCGTGCAGCTTGCCAACCGTTCGCTGCCGCTTCTGACGCCGATGAGCGAGGTGGCGGGCAGAATGGCGCCGCAGATTGGCGCACAGTTTCTTGAAAAAAATAACGGTGGAAAAGGGATCCTGCTTTCCGGCGTACCGGGCGTCAAAAGAGGCAAGATTACGATTATCGGCGGCGGGGTTGCCGGAACGAATGCGGCAAAAGTCGCGATCGGCCTTGGGGCGGATGTGACCGTTGTCGAATTGAATCCGGATCGCTTGCGCCAGCTTGATGACATTTTCGGCAGCAAAATTACAACCTTGATGTCGAATCCATACAATATTGCGGAAGCAGTGCGTGATGCGGACCTTGTCATCGGATCCGTTCTGATCCCGGGTGCAAAAGCGCCAAAACTGGTAACGGAAGAGATGATCAAAGCGATGCAGCCGGGCTCTGTTGTCGTGGATATTGCGATTGACCAGGGTGGCAGTTTTGAAACGACAGACCGTGCCACGACACATGATGATCCGGTTTATATCAAGCATGATGTCGTCCATTATGCAGTCGCAAATATTCCGGGCGCGGTTGCCCGCACATCGACGATTGCCCTTACCAATGTGACGGTGCCGTACGCGGTGCAAATTGCCAATAAGGGGTATGAGAAAGCGGTTTTGGAAAATGAAGCGCTGTTAAAAGGGGTCAATACGCTGAACGGGCATGTGACGTATAAAGCGGTGGCCGATTCGATCGGGCTCTCCTATACCGATGTGAAAACGCTTTTAAAATAAGCTTTCAAAAGCCGGCTGCAAGAATTGCCGGAACAAAAAAAGAAGCACAAGCAGCATGAAAGCCGCTTGTGCTTCTTTTTTAAACATACTGCAAGGCTTTCGGGTACTTTGTCAGCACTTCGGCACCCGTTTTTGTAATGCAGACGTCATCTTCAATCCGGACGCCGGCAACCCCTGGCACGTATATCCCCGGTTCGATCGTGAAGACCATCCCTTCTTCAAGCACCAGCTCATTCGTATGGGTGACAGAAGGATATTCGTGGATGCTGATCCCGAGGCCGTGGCCGAGCCGGTGTGTAAAATATTCGCCGTATCCCGCGTCTTCAATGATGCGGCGTGCAATCAAGTCGAGCTCTTTTGCCTTTACCCCCGGTTTTGCTGCCGCAACGGCCGCTTCTTCCGCTTTTAATACCGTTTCGTAAATCCGGGTTTGCTCTTCGTTAAGCCCCCCGAATGCGACCGTCCTTGTAATATCGGAACAGTAGCCTTGATGCACAACGCCAAGGTCAAACAGGACAAAATTCCCTTTTTCGATCTTGTCAAGGCCGGGGACGCCGTGCGGGGAAGCCGCCTTCGCACCTGAGAGGACGGTGGTGGCGAAGCTCATTTCTGAAATCCCTTTTTCTTTCATTGCAAATTCAATGGCTGCCACGATTTCAAGTTCGGTTTTCCCTTCCTTAATTTCGCGGATGCCCGTTTCAACGGCCAGGTCGGCAAAAGCAGCCGCTTCCCTTAAAATCTTCCGTTCATGCTCATCTTTAATAAGGCGCATCATGCGCAGTTTTTCTTCAGCAGCGGTAAAGCGGGCGCCGCCAAACCGTTCTTTCAGCGCTTCGAACCGTTCCACGTTCAAATGCTCTTTTTCAATCGCTAACGTATGGACATCCCCGATTCGCCCGCGTATTTCTTCCGCAACCAAATCCCACGGGTTATCCGTATCCTGGACGCCGAGAATGTCATATTCCCAGCCAGCTTTTTTCGCGTCATATGCCTCCATTGCCGGGCAGACGAGAAACGGCTCTTTTTCTTGGAATACACAAATGCCGAGCAGCCTTTCGTGCGGGTCGCTGCGGTAACCGCTCAAATAAAAGACATTGTCGGGCGATGTAATAAAAGCAGCATCGGTCTTTTCCGCTTTCAGCCACGCCGCCACACTTGCTAAACGCTTATTCATTCCATTCATCTCCTTATCAGACGTTACTAGCATAGCAAAAAACAAGTTAAGATGCTACAGGTGAAGCGCGAGGCAGGATTACGGGGCAAAGAAATAATATAATGAAAGTGGCCCCTAAAAGCCGTACAAATTTTTAAAAGGAGTGATATGTTGATGAAAGTTTCTTTTCACGGCCATTCGATTGTAAAAGTGGAAACGGAGGGCAAAACGATACTCTTTGATCCATTTATTACCGGCAACAGCCAGACAGACCTGAAAGTGGAGGAAGAAAGCCCGGATGTGATTATTCTCACACATGGGCACGGCGATCATATCGGGGATACAGAAACGCTTGCCCGCAAAAAGAATGCGCTTATTATTGCCAATAATGAAATCGCAAATTACTTTGCCTGGAAAGGGTTGAATACGCATCCGCTCCATATCGGTGGCTCGTACCAGTTTGATTTCGGGAAAGTGAAGCTTACCCAGGCGTTCCACGGCTCGGCGGTTGTGGATGACGAAAAGAAAGAAATCGTTTATCTCGGGATGCCGACGGGCGTTTTGCTGATGGCGGAAGGGAAAACGATCTACCACGCCGGTGATACCGGGCTGTTCTCGGATATGAAATTAATCGGCGAACGCCATCCGATTGATCTTGCATTTCTTCCGATCGGCGACAACTTCACGATGGGACCGGAAGACGCAGCAGTGGCGGCAACATTTTTGCAGGCGAAAACGGTCGTGCCGATCCATTACAATACGTTCCCGCTCATTCAGCAGGATCCGCAGAAATTTATCGATTTGCTCGACGGCGTAAACGGTAAAATTATGAAAGCCGGAGATGCGATCGAATTGTAATAGACGCGCAAGATTGGCAAATACAGGGGTTCGCTTGCAGCCGGCATGTGCTGAAAAAGTGCCGGCCGCACTTCCCCTTTTCCATGATGGAAAGATAAAGGTGCCTGATTGCCCTTTCCCCCTTTTTCCATCTATAATAGAATTATACAGATGACTCCATACATATTCCTTGAAAGCGGATAAAAACGGAAAGAAGGTGAAAAAATGGCGACAAAGCACGAACAGATTTTACAATATATCAATGAGCTGCCGGTCGGGGAAAAAATATCCGTCCGCCAGATTGCAAAAGCGCTGAATGTCAGTGAAGGGACCGCCTACCGCGCCATTAAAGATGCTGAAATAAAAGGGTATGTCAGCACGATTGAACGGGTCGGCACTATCCGGATTGAGCAGAAGAAAAAAGAGAACATTGAAAAGCTGACCTTTTCGGAAGTCGTCAATATTATCGACGGCCAGGTGCTGGGCGGAAAATCCGGCTTGCATAAAACGCTTACAAAATTCGTAATCGGCGCCATGGAGCTTGAGGCGATGTCGAAGTATACGGATCCGGGGAGCCTGCTCATTGTCGGAAACCGCACGGACGCGCATGAACTGGCGTTAAGGTCAGGAGCTGCCGTTTTGATCACCGGCGGATTTGATACGAAAGATTATGTAAAAAAAATTGCGGATGAAAAATCGCTGCCGATCATCTCGACGAGCTACGACACGTTTACCGTTGCGACGATGATTAATCGTGCTGTCTATGACCAGCTGATCAAAAAAGAAATTATTCTCGTTGAAGATATTTTAACACCGATTGAAAAAACGGCTTATTTGAATACAACGGACACGGTTCAGGACTGGTACCGCAAAAAACGGGAAACAGGCCACTCGCGCTTTCCTGTTGTCGACCGCAATTTAAAGGTGGCGGGTATTATTACCTCAAAAGACGTGATGGAAACCGACACGCACTTAAGCATCGAGAAAGTGATGACGAAAAATCCGATTACGGTCAGCGAAAAAACAAGCGTTACATCTGTTGCCCATATGATGGTCTGGGAAGGGATCGAAATCTTGCCGGTGACCGACGATTTTAACCGGCTGAGGGGGATTGTCAGCCGCCAGGACGTCTTAAAGGAGCTGCAAATGACACAGCGCCAGCCGCAAGTCGGGGAAACGATCGACAATATCGTCACGACCCAGCTTGATGCATCATCGGCCAAAACGGAAGACCCGGATGATTACCAGTTTGAAGTGACGCCGCAAATGACCAACCCTTTAGGGACGATTTCATATGGTGTATTCACGACACTCGTACACGAAACGACCAACCGCTTTTTGCGCTCCAGAAAAAAAGGCGAAATGATCATCGAAAGCTTAACGGTCTATTTTATCAAACCGGTCCAGCTCGAAAGCATGATCCGGATTGTACCGAAAATTCTCGATTCCGGCCGGAAATTTGCCAAAATTGATGTCGAAGTCTTCAACCAAGGCAGCCTTGTCGGTAAAGCCCTGCTGATGTGCCAACTGATTGAAAGATAACGGTACGTGCCCACTCCTTTTTACAGTGTGCGCCGCGATTCGTTTCTTTCTTTCTGCATTTCGGGCCGGTAAAACTGCAGTCTTTTGAAACCACCTGCGATATTGAACAGCCCGAGCGCGATAAAAATGGCTGCGATGGCATAGGTGACGGCAGTGTGAAACAGAAACAATTCATTCACGCCGAACAAAAAAATAAACGAACCGAGTGCCATATTGGCTTTGGCGGAAAACACCTTTTTTTCCATCTCCAACAGGCTGCGGATGTATTTTAGTTTAAAATATACATACGCGCAAAGGGATGCGAGAATCAAAACGGCAAGGATCGGCATCGTGCACCTCCAAATCGGGTTGTCCGTATTTTCTTCTATTTTACAAAATGAAAAAAGAACTTGCCAGAGAAACGGGGAGTAAGATGAAAACAAAAATTTTACAGACGATCAAGCTTTTTGACACGATCATCATCCACCGCCATGTCCGGCCTGATCCGGATGCATATGGATCGCAGGGGGGACTTGCGGAAATATTGAAGGCGTCTTTTCCGGGTAAAAACATTTATATCGTGGGCGATGATGAACCGGACCTCGCCTACTTGAATAGGATGGACAGGATTTCCGATGAAACGTATCGCGGGGCGCTTGTCATTGTTTGTGATACCGCGAACCGCGAGCGGATCAGCGACCAGCGTTTCCATCTGGGGGAAAGGCTGATCAAAATCGACCATCACCCGAATCATGATGCTTACGGGGATTTGCAGTGGGTCGATGAAGATGCGTCCTCTGTCAGCGAAATGATTTATGAGTTTTACTTATCGGGGAAAGAAGAAGGGCTCAGGATGACAGATGTTGCGGCAAGGCTGCTGTTTGCCGGCATTGTCGGGGATACGGGCCGGTTTTTGTATCCGAGTGCGACGGAAAAAACATTTGACTATGCCGGAGAACTGATCCATTACCATTTTGACCGGACAGCGCTCTTTAACAAGATGTACGAGATTGAACCAAGTGTGGCCAGGCTGCAAGGGTATATCTACCAGAACCTGGACATTCTTGAGCACGGGGCGGCCATCGTCGTGCTGAAAAAAGAACTGATTGAAAAATTCGGCGTAACGGTGCGCGAAGCCTCCCAGCTTGTCACCACGCTCGGCGATATTAAAGGGCTTAAAGCCTGGTGCTTCTTTATCGAAGAAGAAGGCCAAATCCGCCTCCGTTTCCGCTCCAAAGGCCCTGCCATCAATGAGCTGGCCCGCAAATACGGCGGCGGCGGGCATCCGCTTGCGGCCGGGGCCACCGCGTATTCGTGGGAAACGGCAGAGGCGGTAAAAAAGGAATTAATCGCGCTCTGCAAGGAAGGGTAAAAAAAGAAGGCAGAACCGCCGGAAAAGCGGATTTGCCTTCTTTTAGTCTGCCAGCTTTAAATTCAGGTGGACGCGGACAACGGAGTAAAACAAAATGTCCCGCACTTCGAAAGTATAGCGGCGGTGGTTGATTTTAATGACTTTGTTTTCAAGCATGCGGGTGATCAAGTCTTTGTTCAAATAAGCGGTTTTTAAATTTTTTGCAATCAGCGGGCTTAAGTCATGTTTAATATCCTCTTCTGCTTCAAAAATGCTTTGTGAATCGTGAATGTCATATTTTTCGTAGTTGCTGATTTTCACGTCAATACGCTGGATGGTCAGGAGCTTTTCATTTTTTTGATTGAGCTTTTTATAGTCTTCCTGCCAGATCGCCTTTTCCTGTTGCAAATCCTGGATCGTTTTTTCCTGTCGTTCAATCATTTGCGCCTGCCTTTCCTGCATGACACCGAACATGTACAGAAAAATCAGCCAGCAGATGCACCCGCCCACGATAAATCCGGCCATGAACCGCTGCCAGCCCGGTTTCCGGTAAAGCGGCGGGATTCTCATAGCACATTCTCCTGGGTTATCCATGAAATAATGAGCGCGGCCGTTTTGGCACCGCCCATGGCCGACAGAATTAAAAGCAGCTGCTTGAACAATACCATCGTCTCGCTTTCCAAAAATCCTTTTTCAAAGCTGTAAACGGTATCGAACGTCCCCCCGATGGCGGCAATGATCGCCCAGATGCGGAGGTCACGCGCAATCTTCGAAATTTCCGTCAAAAGCGGCTCGCCGGTAATGAACGAAGCGAGTCCCCCGATCAAGGCGCCGCCGAACATTACGCCGAATGCGATAAAATAGCTGTTGAAAAATGCGGGAAAAAATCCTTCGCTCAACCGAACCATCCCCATCTTTTCTTCATTACTAACAATATATGGGACAATGCATGCCTGTATGAAATCGAACGTATCTTCTTTTTTGCTCGCGTGAAAACATGTATAATAAGAATCATGTACAGGTACGAATAGGAGGCAGTTTACCATGCGTTTTGTCCATTTACAGGTCCAAACGGCCTACAGCCTGTTGGAAAGTACGATCTCCATCCCTGAATGGGCGGCGTACGCAAAAGCGCTTCATTACGACACCCTTGCGATCACGGACCGCAATGTGATGTACGGGGCCTTTCCTTTTTACAAGGCTTGCCGCGAAAATGGCATTAAACCCATTATCGGCATGACAGCGGATATCATGAGTTCGTTTGAACCTGACACAGCCTATCCGGTTGTGTTGCTTGCCAAAAACGAAACCGGCTACCGGCATTTGATGAAAATCTCAAGTGCCATCCAGACGAGACCCGAACCCGGCATTTTTATCAAATGGCTGCGCGCCTACAGCGACGGCCTGATCGCCTTTACGCCGGGGCTTGAAGGGGAAATCGAACAGGCGCTACTTAGGGGAGATGAAGCGCGCGCAGAAGAGGTTGCAGTTTTATACCGGGACATTTTCGGGCCGAGCTTTTATCTTGCACTTGAAAACAACGGGACAGTGCAAGCTAAGAAAGTGCTTCCCGATATGCACGCGCTCTCGGAAAAACTGGGTATCCCAGAAGTGGCGGCCGCAAATGTGAAATACTTAAAAAAGGAAGATGCTTTTGCTCATGAAGTGTTGCGCGCGATCAAAGCCGGGGTGAAACTGACGGATGAAAACCGGCCGCGCCCGGAAAGCGGCACGCACGACTTTAAGCCGCAAGAGGAAATGGAACAGCTTTTTGCCGATTTCCCGGAAGCTTTGGCCAATACGGAAAAAATTGCAGATGCCTGCTCTGTGGAAATCAAAACGGGACAGCGGCTGCTGCCGGCATTTCCGGTTCCGGGCGGGCAGACGGCGGATGCCTTCTTAGAAGAAGTATGCCGAAAAGGCCTTGCAGCACGCGTTCCGAATCTGGAAGAACGGTATACAGACCGGCTGGAGTATGAATTAAAAATCATTCAGGAAATGCAGTTCAGCGACTATTTCCTTATTGTCTGGGATTTTATGAAATATGCGAGGGAGCACGGGATTCTTACCGGGCCGGGGCGCGGTTCCGCTGCCGGCTCCCTTGTCGCATACGCGCTTTATATTACCGACGTCGATCCGGTGCAATACGGGCTTTTGTTTGAACGGTTTTTAAATCCGGAGCGCATTTCCATGCCGGATATTGACAGCGATTTTCCGGATCACAAGCGGGACGAGATGATTCGCTACGTTGCGGAAAAATACGGCAGACAGCATGTCGCGCAGATCATCACATTCGGCACATTTGCTGCGAAAGCCGCAGCCCGGGATGTAGCCCGGATATTCGGTCTCAGCGCAAAAGAACTTGAACAGTTGTCGCGCTTCATCCCGTCACAGCCTGGCATGACGCTTAAAAAAGCGTATGAAGCATCAAGCGCCTTTCGGGAATGGATCGGCCAATCGGATCAGCACCGCAAGCTTTTTGAAACGGCCCTGCTTTTGGAAGGATTGCCGCGCCATGTTTCGACCCATGCAGCCGGCGTCATTATCAGTGGGGAACCGCTTACGGGAATCATCCCGGTGCAGGAAGGGCATGACGGCATCTTTTTAACCCAGTATCCGATGAACCATCTCGAAGAAATCGGGCTTTTGAAAATGGATTTTCTCGGCTTGCGGAATTTAACCATCCTTGAGCATATCCTCACGGGGATTGAAAAGGGGACGGGGAGAAAAATCCGCCTCCAGGATGTACCGCTCGATGATCCACAGACATTCCGCCTTTTTAGTTCGGGCAATACGACCGGGATCTTCCAGTTCGAGTCGGACGGCATGCGGAAAGTGCTCGAGCGGCTTAAACCGACTGAATTTGAAGACATTGTCGCGGTCAATGCGCTGTACCGGCCCGGGCCGATGGAAAACATCCCGGCCTATATTGAGCGGAAACACGGGTTGAAACCGGTCGAATATCCGCATCCCGACCTCCAGCCGATTTTGGAAAAAACATACGGTGTGATTGTCTACCAGGAACAAATTATGCAGATCGCTTCAAAGATGGCGGGCTTTTCACTCGGGGAGGCGGATTTGCTCCGCCGTGCCGTCAGCAAAAAGAAAAGGGAAATCCTGGACGAACAGCGGCTGCATTTTATAAATGGCGCGCAAAAAAAAGGATATGAGAGAAAAACGGCGAATACTATTTATGATTTTATCGTCCGCTTCGCCAATTATGGTTTTAACCGCAGCCATGCCGTCGCTTACAGCATGCTCGCTTGCCGGCTCGCCTATTTAAAAGCCCATTACCCGCTCTATTTTATGGCAAGCCTTTTGACGAGCGTGATCGGCAACGAGGATAAAATTGCCCAGTATATTCGCGAAGCGCAGCAGATGGGGATCCGGGTTTTGCCGCCTTCCGTGCAGCACAGCCATTATCCGTTTACCGTGGAAAACGGCGCCATCCGTTATAGCCTTGCCGCGATAAAAGGGATCGGATACGCCTCCATCAAAGAGCTGCTTAAAGAAAGAAAACGGCGCCCGTTTAAAAGCCTGTTTGATCTTGTCCTGCGGGTGAAAGGGCTGAACCGGAAAATTTTAGAGGCGTTTGCATTCTCAGGCGCGATGGATGAGTTTGGAAAAGACAGGGCAGTTTTGCTTGCCAGCATTGATGTCGCCCTTGAGCACGCGGAGATTATGAAGCCGGATGACGGGCAGGCGGATCTGTTCTTTGAGGATGAAGCGTTCAGCATTGAACCAAATTATGTGGAAACCGAGCCGATTTCACTGATGGATAAGCTTGCCTTTGAAAAGCAATATTTGGGGCTCTATCTATCCGGGCATCCGGCCGGGCAGTACCGCCCGGGTTGGGACGAAGCCGGCGTGCTTGCAGTAAGCAAGCTTCAACCCGGCATGAGAAAAATCCGGTTTGGCGCCTGCATTACGGACACAAGAACGATCCGCACAAAACAAGGCAGCCTGATGGCATTTTTGCGCATGAGTGACGAAACGGATGAGATAGAATGTGTTGTTTTTCCGGATGTCTTTAAAAAATACAGCCCGTTATGCCAAAAAGGGTTGATTGTGGTCGTGGAAGGAAATGTTGAAAACAGGAACGGCAAAAAGCAGGTGATTGCCCGGGCGCTCGAAGATGCCAGCCCGTTCCGCAGCATGCCGACCGGTGCCACGTTATATTTAAAGATTCCGGCTGGAAAGGACCGCATGCTGCTTGTTCAAGTGAAGCAGGTGCTTGACGCTTTTCCGGGGGACTCGCCGGTCATTCTTCATTATGAAGCGGAACGGAAAACGATCCGGCTTCCGGAAAAAAACCGGGTCCGGGCGGAGGAAGCATGCCTCGGAAAGCTTACGGAACTGCTTGGTGAAGGAAATGTCATATTGAAATAAGTTTTTCTCTCTAGATTAAATATGTTATATTGTTTAATAGGCTTGTGAGTAAGAAACCGCATATCGTGCAGTGAAAACGGGGGAGTGAGGTTCATGTCATTGCGGGAAGAAGCGTTACATATGCACCGCGAACACAAAGGGAAATTGGAATCCAAGTCAAAAGTCACCGTCAAAAATGCAAAGGATCTGAGCCTGGCCTATTCGCCCGGTGTGGCTGAGCCTTGCAAAATGATCTACGACAAACCGGAAACGGTCTATGAATATACGATGAAAGGCAATATGGTCGCGGTTGTAACGGACGGCACCGCCGTTCTCGGGCTTGGAAATATCGGCCCTGAAGCCGCACTCCCGGTCATGGAAGGCAAGGCGATTTTGTTCAAAAGCTTTGCCGGCGTCGATGCCTTTCCCATTTGCCTCGATACGACAGATATTGATGAAATCGTGGAGACAGTGAAACGGCTGGAACCGGTTTTTGGCGGCGTGAATCTGGAGGATATCGCCGCGCCGAACTGCTTTGTCATTGAAGAAAAATTGAAGAAGGAAATGAATATTCCTGTTTTTCACGATGACCAGCACGGGACGGCGATTGTAACGGCTGCCGGGCTCGTGAACGCTTTAAAACTCGTTGGCAAAGAAATGTCTGAAATTAAAGTGGTGGCAAGCGGCGCGGGCGCTGCCGGCATCGCGATTATCAAACTGCTTTACAACTTTGGCGTCCGCGATATTATTATGTGCGACTCTAAAGGGGCGATCTATGAAGGGCGCCCGTTTGGAATGAACAAGGTGAAATTCGAAGTGGCCAAATATACAAACCGTGATAAAGCAGCAGGTAGCCTGGCGGATGTGATCAAAGATGCGGATGTTTTTATCGGCGTTTCTGTAGAGGGGGCACTGACGAAAGAAATGGTGCAGTCGATGAAAAAAGACCCGATTATTTTTGCGATGGCCAATCCGAATCCGGAAATCATGCCGCAAGATGCCAAAGCGGCCGGCGCGAAAGTCATCGGCACAGGCCGCTCTGATTTTCCAAACCAGGTCAACAATGTCCTCGCCTTCCCGGGTATTTTCAGGGGGGCATTGGATGTGCGCGCCACGCATATTAATGAAAAGATGAAACAAGCCGCTGTCCACGCGATCGCCGGTTTAATTGATGAACATGAACTGAATGCGGATTATGTCATTCCGCGCCCGTTTGATCCGCGTGTTGCGCCGGCGGTTGCGGCAGCTGTTGCAAAAGCGGCGATGGAAACCGGTGTCGCCCGCATCCAGGTGAGCCCGGAAGAAATCCGCGAAAAAACGAAACAGCTTTCCGAAATTGGCAAATAAGCATCAGATGCCGGAAAAAAAGCCGCCTTTTTGCCGGTACGGGAAAACGCCATTTGCCGGTACTTCGGCAGAAAAACCGCCGGCTTGCCCGGTGGTTCCGGTGCCAGATACAGGAGGGGTAAGATTTGCTGAAAGATTTTTTTTCTAAACCGAAAAAGCGAAAATATGCGACTATCCCTTCAGACCATACAAAGCAGGAAGTTCCTGAAGGGATCATGTCAAAATGCCCGAAGTGCGGCAAAATTATGTATACAAAAGAACTGCAGAAGAATTTAAAAGTCTGCCTCCATTGCGGCTACCATTATCAAATGACCGCTTATGAAAGGGTGGAAAGCCTGCTGGATGAAGGAACGTTTGAAGAGTTCGACCGCGGGCTTGTTTCCAAAAACCCGCTTGCGTTTCCGGGTTACCTTGAAAAACTGGAAAAAGACCGCAAAAAAACAAACTTGAATGAAGCGGTACTGACAGGTAAGGGCAACATTCAGGAAAGGCCGGTCGTGCTTAGTGTCATGGATGCACAATTCCGGATGGGCAGCATGGGCTCGGTTGTCGGCGAAAAAATTACGCGCGCCATCGAAGAAGCAGACAGGCTCCATGTGCCGTTTATCATTTTCACGGCCTCAGGGGGCGCCCGCATGCAGGAAGGGATCTATTCTTTAATGCAGATGGCGAAAACGAGCGCGGCGCTCGAAAGGTTCAGCCGCCACGGCGGGTTAACGGTAACCGTGATGACTCATCCGACAACAGGCGGCGTGACCGCAAGCTTTGCATCGCTCGGGGATATCAATCTTGCGGAGCCCGGCGCGTTGATCGGTTTTGCCGGCCGCCGCATCATTGAACAGACGATCCGCGAAGAACTTCCTGAAGTTTTCCAGACTGCAGAATTTCTTCTTGAACACGGCCAGCTCGATGCGGTTGTGAAACGCCATGACCTGAAAAAAACATTGGCAGGCATTCTGGACATCCATCAACCAACAAACGCAGGTGAACTACAATGGTGAATGAACTTGAATTTGAAAAACCGGTCATTGAGCTGAAACGCAAAATTGCCGAGCTAAAGGAATTTACAAAACAGTCGGATGTCGATTTGTCAAGCGAGATTGAAAAACTGGAAGCAAGGCTTTCCCGGCTGGAAGAGGAAATTTACGAAAATATGGATCCGTGGGACAGAATCCAGATTGCGCGTTTTCCCGAACGGCCGACATCATTGGACTATATTCAATATCTTTTTACCGATTTTCTTGAGCTCCACGGCGACCGTGTATACGGCGACGACGGGGCGGTTGTCGGCGGGATCGCAAAATTTGAGGGCCTTCCTGTCACCGTGATCGGCCAGCAGCGGGGGAAAGACACAAAAGAAAACATCCGCCGCAATTTCGGCATGCCACACCCGGAAGGCTACCGGAAAGCAATGCGGCTAATGAAGCAGGCGGAAAAATTTAAACGCCCGATTATCAGCTTCATCGACACAAAAGGTGCGTATCCGGGAAAAGCAGCGGAAGAAAGGGGCATCGCTGAATCGATCGCGCGCAATTTGTTTGAAATGTCCGGGCTGTCCGTTCCGATCATCTGCCTGATTATCGGCGAAGGGGCCAGCGGCGGTGCGCTCGGCATTGGCGTCGGCGACCATATCCATGTCCTCGAAAATTCATGGTTCTCGGTCATTTCACCGGAATCCGCCGCGGCGCTTTTATGGAAAGATGCGTCGCAGGCAAAACGGGCCGTCGCCACCATGAAGATGACCGCGCCCGAGCTGAAAGAACTGGGTATTATCGATGAACTGATTCCGGAAGTAAAAGGCGGCGCACATAAAGATCCGAGAGCGCAGGCAGAGCTGATGCGCCCTGTGCTTGCCGCATCATTAAAGGAGCTGCGGGCATATGCCCCTGAAGAACTGGTGGAAAAAAGGTACGAAAAATACCGTAAAATTGGCGTATTTTCAACGCTCGAACAGTTTGCCCGCCAATAGCCGAAAAAAGCACCCAGGCAACCGGCATCCATCACCGGTTGCCTCGCTTTTTACATGGTGTAACGGATGCAGGCCAAAATTTTGGCGTTCTGCTTTCCAGCTATATAAAATGAACTTAAGTTTTTCGTACCAAAATCAATGACGATCGGGATGGCAGCACATAAACAAGTAGTAATGTTTAGTTCAATTTATATAGGATCCCCTTTCTTCTAAGTGGTTGAAAAGAAAATTCAGATCCTGGTTTACCGGCATGGAAACCGGGAAAAGAAAAAAGAACGCCGTTTGCATGGCAGGCAGGGAAGACAGGAGAATTGGTAACGTATTCATACTATTCCGACACAGTTTGTTCATAAACGCACATTTTTAAAATTTTTACTTTTTCATGATCGATTGTGAACATGCTTTTAAAGTGGTATTTTAGATATATTCGAAGGCAGACTTGGCGATACTATAATTACTTTGCTTGATTGAAATACCGGCCTGCCAAGAGAATTACATATACAGAGGTGAATCATATGAAGCGAATTGGAGTATTAACAAGCGGCGGCGATGCACCAGGGATGAATGCCGCAGTCCGCGCGATTACCCGTAAAGGGATTTACCACGGCCTGGAAGTTTACGGCATTCACCAGGGCTATAACGGGTTGATTCAAGGTAACATCCAAAAGCTTGAAGCGGGATCTGTCGGCGATATTCTCCAACGCGGCGGCACGGTTTTGCAGTCGGCAAGAAGCGAAGAATTCAAAACACCGGAAGGGCAGCAAAAAGCGATCCGGCAGCTGAAAGACCATGGCATTGAAGCCCTCGTTGTGATCGGCGGGGACGGTTCCTATCAGGGAGCGAAAAAACTGACAGAACAAGGTTTCAACTGCATCGGTGTGCCGGGGACAATCGACAACGACATCCCAGGTACGGATTTTACAATTGGTTTTGATACAGCGCTGAACACTGTTCTGGATGCGATTGACAAAATTCGCGATACCGCTTCTTCCCACGAACGGACCTTTATTATTGAAGTCATGGGCAGAAATGCCGGGGATATCGCGCTTTGGTCCGGTCTTGCCGGCGGGGCTGAATCGATTATTGTACCGGAAGAAAAATTTGATTTGAAAGATGTCGTGGAGCGCCTTGAACAAGGGAAACAACGCGGCAAACGCCACAGCATTATCATCGTCGCGGAAGGCGTGATGAGTGGCAACGAGTTTGCGGAAAAATTGAAAAAAACCGGCGTGATCGGTGATACCCGCGTTTCCGTTCTCGGCCATATCCAGCGCGGCGGTTCTCCGACTGCATTTGACCGCGTACTTGCAAGCCGACTAGGCGCAAGGGCTGTTGAACTGCTGCTCGAAGGAAAAGGGGGCCGCGCTGTCGGCATTCAAAATAACCAGCTGGTTGACCATGACATCCTTGAGATTCTCGGGAAACCGCACGCCATTAATCAAAACATGTATAAGCTGTCGAAAGAATTGTCGATCTAACGTTGTTTAGGAGGAAATAGAATGAAAAAAACCAAAATTGTATGTACAATCGGGCCTGCCAGTGAAAGTGTTGAAATGCTTGAAAGATTAATGGCAAACGGGATGGATGTTTGCCGCCTGAACTTCTCGCACGGCAGCCACGAGGAACATCTTGCCCGGATTAAAAATATCCGCGAAGCTGCAAAAAACCAAAACAAAACGATCGGGCTTCTGCTTGATACAAAGGGCCCGGAAATCCGCACCCACGATATGAAAGATGGCGGATTTGAGCTCGTTGAAGGCATGACGCCGGTCATTTCAATGACAGAAGTGCTCGGGACAACGGAAAAATTTTCGGTCACGTATGAAGGGCTGATTGATGATGTGCACGTTGGCTCTAAAATTCTGCTTGATGATGGTTTGATTGAACTGGAAGTGACGGCCATCGATAAAAACGCCGGTGAAATCCATACAAAAGTGCTGAACCGCGGCGTTTTGAAAAACAAAAAGGGTGTCAACGTCCCGGGTGTCTCCGTGAACCTTCCGGGCATTACCGAAAAAGACGTGAGCGATATCCTGTTCGGGCTTGAACAAGGCATTGACTTCATTGCGGCTTCATTTGTACGCCGGCCGTCTGACGTTTTGGAAATTCGCCAGCTCCTTGAAGAACACGATGCTTTACATGTGAAAATTTTCCCTAAAATTGAAAACCAGGAAGGCGTCGACAACATCGATGAAATCCTAGCTGTATCGGACGGCTTAATGGTTGCCCGCGGTGACCTCGGCGTTGAAATTCCGACCGAAGCGGTACCGCTCGTGCAAAAAGAGCTGATCAGAAAATGCAATACGCTCGGCAAACCGGTCATTACCGCAACGCAAATGCTGGATTCGATGCAGCGCAACCCGCGCCCGACCCGCGCAGAAGCAAGCGACGTGGCCAACGCCATTTTCGACGGCACGGATGCAATCATGCTTTCCGGCGAAACAGCAGCCGGAAAATATCCTGCTGAAGCGGTTAAGACGATGTACAATATCGCGGTCCATGTGGAAAAAGCGATTAACCACCGCGATATTCTGAACAAACGCAGCAAGAGCACGGACCATAATATGACAGACGCCATTTGCCAGTCCGTTGCCCATACGGCTTTAAATCTTGATGTGAATGCCATTATTGCGCCAACCGAAAGCGGCTATACGGCGCGCATGATCTCCAAATACCGCCCGGCAGCCCCGATTATTGCTGTCACGAGCGATCCGAAAGTGCAGCGCGGCTTAACCGTTGTGTCCGGCGTATACCCGCAATTGGGCACAAAGGCAAACAATACGGATGAAATGCTTGAAATCGCAGTGGATGAAGCATTGAAATCCGATATCGTCCATCACGGCGACCTTGTGATTATCACAGCCGGCGTCCCTGTTGGTGGGAAAGGCACAACCAACCTGATGAAAGTGCACCTGATCGGCGATATATTGGCAAAAGGCCAGGGAATCGGCAGAAAATCGGCATTTGGTCCGGTCGTTGTTGCTGAAAGCCCAGAAGAAGCAAACGCAAAAGCAACAGAAGGCTGTGTGCTCATCACGAGAACGACCGACAAAGAAATCATGCCGGCCATTGAAAAATGTGCCGCGCTGATTACGGAAGAAGGCGGCTTGACAAGCCATGCTGCAGTTGTTGGCATCAATGTCGGCATTCCGGTCATTGTCGGTGTTGAAAAAGCCGTTTCCATTTTTAAAGACGGGCAGGAAGTTACGGTAGATGCAGCAACCGGCTCGGTTTACAACGGCCATGCGACTGTATTGTAAATAAGCAAAAAAAAACGCAGAGGCATCCGGCCTCTGCGTTTTTTATATTGTTTTTTTGCCCATAATATAGTTCCAAATGTCATGGAATACATGGGCGCGGATCAGCGCGGTCAGCAACACGAGTGTAATCGGCCCGAGAATCAAGCCAAGGAACCCGACTGTTTTAAAGCCAATAAACAGGGCGATAAGCGTCGCGAGTGGATTCATTCCGATGCTGGACGATAAAATTTTCGGCTCCATAATCTGCCTTTGCACGATCACGACAATGTAAAGGACGGTAAGCCCGATCGCAAGCGGCAGGCTGCCGGTAATGAATTCGTAAATGATCCAGGGGACAAACACAACGCCCGTTCCCAAATACGGCAAAATATCGACAATGCCGCAAACAAGGGCGATTGTAATCGCGTAATCCACGCGTAAAATCAAAAGCCCGATCAGCACAATGACAAGTGTCATGGAAATCAGTGTCAATTCAGCACGGACAAAACCGAAAAGCGCATTGCGGAGGTCGGCAAACACGGTGATCCCGCTTTTTCTTGCTTTTTTCGGCAGTAACAGCTTTCCTTTGCCTGTCAACTGGTTCCAGTCCTTGCTGATGAAAAACGTTGCAAGCAGGGCAAAAATCAGCACGGTTGCCGCATTTGGAATCCAGGAAACAAGCCCCGGCAGTTTTTTAAACAGCCCGGACAGGAAATCACCTGCTGAAGAAGCGATCTTTTGCCCGGCCGCCTGAATGTTTTGCACGATCGTTTCCTGCTGGCCTGCATCGAGATTTTTAAAGAGGCCCGCCAGCTGGTCGTACAGCGGTAAAACTTGGGCGGTGACAAGCGATTCCGAATAATTGACAAGCGTCTGGACATGCTCCGGCAAAACGTCAGCAAGGTAATTCGCCCCCGTTACGATCTCGGCAACAAGCAGCGTAATGATGCCGACAAAGACGCCAATGATCAGAATCAGGGATATCAAAACAGCAAGCGCCCGCGGAAGCCTTACCTTTCTGTCCAGAAAATTGACGAGCGGGTTGATCATAAGCGCGATCAACAGCGCAATAATAAACGGATAAGCGTATTTTACAGCCAGATAAACCGCAAAAAAGCCAACCAGGATGCACAGTGCAACAAAAAGGCCCCGCAGCGCGCGGTGTATGTAAACAGAATTCAAGTCTGACCCTCCTGTATTCGTTAATATGTTATTATTTTACACGGCGGGGGGCGTAAAACAAAGAAAAAGCCGTTTTTTTTGATAGATTTTCTATTTCTATCTTCACCAAAAATTCAGAAAAAAATACCCGGCACCAAAAGATTTTCAGCATGAAAGAAGGGATGCTTATGTACCAGCCGTATTTATTTTTGTTGCTGCTTTTAGCGATCGGATTTGCGGCAAAAAACCAATCGTTAATCATTTCTGTTATCGTGCTACTTGTCCTGAAAGTGGCAGGGCTGGATGCGAAAATTTTTTCAACCGTCCAGTCGAAAGGGATCAACTGGGGCGTCACCATTATTACGATCGCCGTCCTTGTGCCGATTGCAACCGGACAGATCGGCTTTAAAGATTTGTATGAATCGCTCAAATCGCCGTATGCATGGATTGCACTTGCATCCGGTATCATTGTCGCGCTTCTGGCCAAAAACGGTATCACCCTGCTTGCGAGCGATCCGCAAATTACGACGGCGCTCGTGCTTGGCACCATTCTCGCCGTTTCTTTGTTTAAAGGGGTTGCGGTCGGGCCGCTGATCGGCGCCGGCATTGCCTGGATGGCCATGAAAATCGTCGAATGGGTGACAAACAGTTTTTAGCCGGGTGGAATTTGCTTAAACATGTAAAAACCGTTGGAAGAAAGATTTTTCAACGGTTTTTCTCCTGCTGCTACAGAAGGGCATATGCTAAAATCAAAATGATTGCCAGCACGGCTGCGAAAGCGCTATACTAAAAGAAGAAATTTGGCTTTTTTCTGTACCAATGTGTTTGAAAATTGTTTATAATGATTTATGTAAGCGGGCGCATGTACGTCAAAAAATAGACAAATATAATTATTATATTATAATAGAGTATGTGATCGCTTGCATATTGCCGGCCGGCAACCGTTATTTATTCCGCAGAAAAATATATACCCCGAAATCAACTTATCTACGTTTGAGATGGGGGAAACAACCTTAAGGAGAAGGAGAGATAAGCATGACAGCAACAAGAGGTCTAGAGGGGGTCGTTGCAAGTGAAACTTCAATCAGCTCGATCATCGATGACACGCTTACATATGTCGGCTACGGCATTGATGATTTAGCAGAAAAAGCCAGCTTTGAAGAAGTCGTCTACCTGCTGTGGCATTTAAAACTGCCGACAAAATCCGAACTGGAAACATTTAAGCAGGAACTGGCGGATCATATGGAATTGCCGAAAGAAATTTTGGATAGCTTTAAAACTTACCCGATCGGGAAAGTGCACCCGATGGCCGCGCTCCGTACCGCTGTTTCCGCACTCGCGCTTTACGATGATGAAGCCGATGCAATGGACCGGGAAGCAAACTTGCGCAAAGCCATCCGGCTGCAGGCAAAAATACCGGCAATTGTTGCCGCTTTCGCAAGGGTCAGGAAAGGCCTAGAACCTGTCGCACCGCGCAGAGATCTCGGTTTTGCCGCAAACTTCCTGTACATGTTAAAAGAAAAGGAACCGGAACCGATTGAAGTGGAAGCCTTTAACAAAGCGCTTGTACTGCATGCGGACCATGAACTGAACGCATCCACTTTTACTGCACGCGTTTGTGTTGCGACGCTTTCCGACATCTATTCCGGCGTTACCGCTGCAATCGGCGCATTAAAAGGCCCGCTCCACGGCGGCGCAAATGAGCAGGTCATGAAAATGCTCACGGAAATCGGTTCGGTCGATAAAGTGGAAGATTACCTGCATGAAAAATTCATCAACAAAGAAAAAATTATGGGTTTTGGCCACCGCGTTTACAGAAAAGGCGATCCGCGCGCAAAACACCTGAAAAAAATGTCGGAAAAATTGACAGAGCTGACCGGGCAGCGTAAATATTATGATATGTCGGTAAAAATTGAGCAAATTGTCACGAGCGAAAAAGGCATTCCTGCCAATGTAGACTTTTATTCTGCATCTGTCTATCATTGCCTCGGCATTGACCATGACCTGTTCACGCCGATTTTTGCCGTCAGCCGCATTTCCGGATGGATCGCCCATATTTTGGAACAATACGCCAACAACCGGATTATCCGCCCACGCGCGGAATATATTGGCCCGGGCATGCGCCAGTACGTTCCGCTTGAAGACCGGTAACGGGACCTTGGCGGGGAACCATCCCGGCTGAATTTATCCGTTATTTTCTTAAAACGCCCGCCCGTTCCTGGAAGTATTTGGGGATGGGCAAGCGTGCATCTGGTGGGGAAGGACCGGCTCAGGACCATGCGCGGGGCCGGTTCATTCCGTGTACACCACAAGTATAAACTGATATTGGGACTGGAGGAGATTTTGAAATGGCACAAGGAGAAAAGATCACCGTAGAAAACGGCGTATTAAACACACCGAATCACCCGATTATTCCATTTATCGAAGGGGACGGCACCGGCCCTGATATTTGGGCGGCTGCACAGCGCGTATTGGATGCGGCTGTTGAGAAGGCCTATAAAGGCGAAAAGAAAATTGTCTGGAAAGAGGTCTATGCAGGGGAAAAAGCGTTCAATAAAACAGGGGAATGGCTGCCGCAGGAAACGCTTGACACGATCCGCGAATATTTCATTGCCATTAAAGGGCCATTAACCACTCCGGTCGGCGGCGGGATCCGTTCGCTGAATGTTGCGCTGCGCCAGGAACTCGACTTATTCGTCTGCCTGCGCCCTGTCCGTTATTTTGATGGCGTCCCTTCCCCGGTTAAACGCCCGCAGGATACCGATATGGTCATTTTCCGCGAAAACACGGAAGACATTTATGCCGGCATTGAATATCAAGAAGGTTCACCGGAAGTGAAAAAAGTCATTTCGTTTTTGCAAGATGAAATGGGCGTGAAAAAAATCCGCTTCCCGGAAACTTCCGGCATCGGCATCAAACCGGTATCGAAAGAAGGAACGGAACGGCTGGTGCGCGCTGCGATTAACTATGCGATCAAAGAAGGGCGCAAATCCGTTACGCTGGTACATAAAGGCAATATCATGAAATTTACGGAAGGCGCGTTTAAAAACTGGGGTTACGAACTGGCGGAAAGGGAATTCGGCGATAAAGTCTTCACCTGGTCCGAATACGACCGCATTAAAGAAGAAAAAGGCGCGGATGCTGCCAACCAGGCGCAGAAAGAAGCAGAAGCAAACGGCAAGATCATTATCAAAGATGCGATTGCCGATATCTTCCTGCAACAAATTTTGACCCGTCCGCGCGAATTTGACGTCGTCGCAACGATGAACTTAAACGGCGACTACATTTCGGATGCGCTCGCTGCACAAGTCGGCGGCATCGGGATTGCCCCTGGCGCGAACATCAACTACGAAACCGGCCATGCCATTTTCGAAGCGACGCACGGAACGGCACCGAAATATGCCGGCTTGGATAAAGTGAACCCTTCATCCGTTATTTTGTCGGGTGTTTTGATGCTTGAACATTTGGGCTGGAATGAAGCGGCAAAATTGATTATCGGTTCGATGGAAAAAACGATCGCATCCAAAGTGGTCACATACGACTTTGCCCGCCTGATGGATGGCGCAAGAGAAGTCAAATGCTCTGAATTTGGCGATGAACTGATTAAAAACATGGGGAAATAACGGACAAATGATTTACGGCAAGCCGGCTGCCTTTTTACAGCCGGCTGACATTTAAACAAAGGGGGCTCGTCATGCTGAAAAGGAAAAAAATATCGGTCATTGGCGGCGGTTTTACAGGGGCGACAACGGCGTTTCTGATTGCCCAAAAAGAACTGGGGGATGTGGTGCTCGTTGACATCCCGCAAATGGAAAACCCGGTAAAAGGGAAAGCCTTGGACATGTTTGAAGCATCCCCGGTACAGGGGTTTGATGCAAAGATCACCGGCACGTCCGATTATGCAGACACAAAGGATTCCGATGTTGTCGTCATCACGGCGGGCGTTGCGCGCAAACCGGGGATGAGCCGGGACGACCTTGTGCAGACAAACCAAAAGATCATGGAAAACGTGACAAAGGAAATTGTGAAATACTCGCCAAACGCCGTGCTGATAGTACTGACGAACCCGGTTGATGCAATGACCTACACGGTTTATCAAACATCCGGTTTTCCGAAAAACCGCGTAATCGGCCAGTCGGGTGTGCTCGACACGGCAAGATTCCGCGCTTTCGTCGCAGAGGAACTGGACGTCTCCGTCAAAGACGTTACCGGTTTTGTGCTCGGCGGCCATGGCGATGAGATGGTGCCGCTCGTCCGTTACGCTTACGCAGGCGGCATTCCGCTCGAAACATTACTTCCCAAAGAGCGCCTCGATAAAATTGTGGAACGGACAAGAAAAGGCGGCGGGGAAATCGTGAACCTGCTTGGTAACGGCAGTGCTTATTATGCGCCCGCAGCAGCATTAACGGAAATGGTGGAAGCCATTGCCAAAGATCAGCGCCGCATCCTGCCTGCCGTTGCTTATCTCGAAGGCGAATACGGCTACAACGGCATTTATCTCGGCATTCCGGTCATTTTGGGCGGCAACGGCCTTGAAAAAATCATCGAACTCGATCTGACACCGGAAGAAAAAGCAGCGCTTGACAAATCCGCCGCCTCCGTCCGGAAAGTCATGGATGCCCTCGCATAAACAGAAAATCCTGCTCCAAATCCGCATGAAGGGTTTGGGGCTTTTTTTCGCGTCTGATCCTCTAAAAATTGCTGGAAAAGGTGATGATCGCGCCTTTTTTAGCGGCAATATTTCATTTATTTTTTTAAAAGCGCCGCGATTTTTCCTTTGCGCCGAATCATGGTAAAATGGGGAAAGGAATATGAACGGATATTCTCCATTTTTCCGGGAGGTTTTGGTTTTGAAAAAATTGATTTTAATTGATGGAAACAGCATTGCCTATAGGGCGTTTTTTGCTTTGCCGCTTTTGAACAATGACAAAGGCATACATACGAATGCGGTTTACGGCTTTACGATGATGCTTTCCAAAATATTGGAAGAGGAAAAGCCGACGCATATTTTGGTGGCGTTTGATGCCGGCAAAACGACCTTCCGCCACGAAACATACAGCGAATATAAAGGAACGCGCCAAAAAACCCCGCCGGAACTGTCCGAACAGTTCCCGCTGATTCGGGAACTGCTCGATGCCCACGGGATTGAACGGTACGAACTGGAAAATTACGAAGCGGATGACATCATCGGCACCCTGTCGAAAAAAGCGGAAGAAGAAGGGTTTATTGTGAAAGTCATCTCCGGCGACAAAGATATGACGCAGCTTGTTTCGCCGAAAACAACGGTAATGATTACGCGTAAAGGGATCACCGATATGGAAGCCTACACGCCGGCGCATGTCGAGGAAAAATACGGGTTAACGCCGCATCAGATCATCGACATGAAAGGGCTGATGGGCGATTCATCCGATAACATTCCCGGCGTGCCGGGCATCGGGGAAAAAACAGCCATTAAGCTGTTAAAACAGTTCCCGACGGTGGAAGAGCTGCTTGACCATATCGGGGAAGTATCCGGGAAAAAACTGCAGGAAAAATTGGAGGCGAACAAAGAACAGGCGCTGATGAGCAAAGAACTCGCCACCATTCACCGTGACATTCCGCTTTCCATTTCCATTGAACAGGCGGCATACAAGCACGCCGACCCGGAAAAATTACGGCATTTGTACCAGGAATTGGGCTTTAAATCAATGCTTGAAAAAATGGGCGGGGACACCCCGACGGAAGAAAAACCGGCACTGGAAGCCATTTCTTTTTCCATTGCCGAAGACATTACGGACAACTTGTTTGCCGATGTTTCTTCTTTTTATGTGGAGATTCTCGATGAAAATTACCATACTGGCGAGATCATCGGGTTCGGTTTAAAAAACGAAAAAGGGCTCTTTTTCCTCCGGGCGGAAGACGCACTTTCTTCCGAAGCGTTCAAAAAATGGGTGGAAGATGAAAGCAAAATCAAACACGTCTACGATGCAAAGCGTTCAATTGTCGCTTTGAGACGGTACGGCATAGACCTGCGTGGGACCGACTTTGACTTGCTGCTCGTTTCCTATCTCTTGAATCCTTCCGATACGGTCGAAGATTTTGCCTCGGTGGCAAAAACGCATGATTATGGGAACGTGGAAACGGATGAGGCTGTCTACGGAAAAGGCGCGAAACGGAAGCTGCCCGAGGAAAAACGGTACGCCGAGCATATTTCCCGGAAAGCGGAAGCGATAGATGCCCTTTGCGAACCTTGCACAAAAGCGCTCAAAAACAACGGCCAGCTTGAACTGTTTGAACAACTCGAGCTCCCACTTTCCCTTATTTTGGCGGATATGGAATACACCGGCGTGAAAGTCGATACCGACCGGTTAAAAGAAATGGGCGAAGAATTTAAACTCCGGCTTCATGAAATTGAGCAGCGGATTTACAGCATGGCCGGCACTGAATTCAACATCAATTCGCCGAAGCAGCTTGGCGTCATTCTTTTTGAAAAAATGGGGCTGCCTGTCATTAAAAAAACAAAAACGGGATACTCCACGTCTGCCGATGTGCTCGAAAAACTGGAGCCTGCCCACGAAATCGTCAGGGAAATCCTTCATTACCGGCAGCTTGGGAAACTCCAGTCCACCTATATTGAGGGGCTCTTAAAAGTGGTCCACCAAGATGGCAAAGTCCATACGCGTTTTAACCAAGCATTGACGCAGACCGGCCGCCTCAGCTCGACGGATCCGAATTTGCAAAATATCCCGATCCGCATGGAAGAAGGCCGGAAAATTCGTCAAGCGTTTGTCCCGTCGGAAGAAGGCTGGCTTATTTTTTCATCGGATTACTCGCAGGTGGAATTGCGGGTGCTCGCCCATATTTCCGGCGATGAAAAGCTGATTGAAGCGTTCCGCGAAGGCATGGATATCCATACGAAAACGGCGATGGAAGTTTTCCATGTGAAAGCGGAAGAAGTAACGTCTGAGATGCGGCGCCAGGCAAAAACGGTCAACTTCGGGATCGTATATGGCATCAGCGACTACGGGCTTTCGCAAAATCTCGGCATTTCCCGCAAGGAAGCCGGCGAATTTATCAAACGGTATTTTGCGTCCTACCCGCGCGTCAAGGAATATATGGATGAAATTGTCAGGGAAGCCAAGCAAAAAGGCTATGTCTCCACCCTTTTAAAGCGGCGGCGTTACTTGCCGGAAATTACAAGCCGGAATTTCAACTTGCGCAGCTTTGCTGAAAGGACGGCCATGAATACACCGATCCAGGGAAGTGCAGCTGATATTATTAAAAAAGCGATGATCGATATGGCAAAAAGGCTGAAAAAAGAAAAACTGCGGGCGCGGCTGCTGCTGCAGGTCCATGACGAGCTGATTTTCGAAGCGCCGGAAGAAGAGATTGAAGTGTTAAAAGAAATTGTGCCGGAAGTGATGGAGCATGCCGTAGATCTCGCCGCTCCCCTGAAAGTGGATTCCGCATACGGGCCGACCTGGTTTGATGCAAAATAGCTGCAGGCAACAAAGAAAGGAAAGAGGAATCAAGCATGCCGGAATTACCGGAAGTGGAAACGATACGAAGAACGCTGGCACAGCTCGTTGCTGGCGAAACGATTGAAAGCGTAACGGTGCTTTTGCCAAAAATGGTCAAAAAGCCGCTTCACACAGAGGCGTTTGCCGATGCTCTGGCCGGTGAAACGATCCGTTCGCTCGGGCGGCGCGGCAAATTTCTCATTTTTTACACGGACCATTACGCGCTTGTCTCCCATTTGCGCATGGAAGGGCGATACCGGGTTTATGACCAAAATGAACCGGTTGAAAAGCATACGCATATGATTTTTCATTTTCAATCCGGAAAGGAACTAAGGTACAAAGATGTCCGCAAATTTGGGACAATGCATTTGTTTTTAAAGGGGGAGGAATTGTCCTCTCTCCCGCTTTCAAAACTCGGCCCTGAGCCGCTATCCGATACGTTTACGGAAAAATATTTATACGGCCAACTAAAGAAAACGGAACGCAATGTCAAATCCTGTTTGCTCGATCAGACGGTCATTTCCGGGCTCGGGAACATTTATGTGGACGAATCCTTGTTCCGTGCTCACATCTATCCGGAGCGAAAAGCAAAGTCACTGACAAAAAAAGACGTGCATCTTTTACACAGCGAGATCATTCAAACGTTGCAGGAAGCCGTTGAAAAAGGCGGCAGCACGGTCCGTTCCTATGTAAATTCGCAAGGACAGATGGGCATGTTCCAGCTCGAGCTGTATGTTTACGGCCGGAAAGGGGAGCCGTGCCGGAAATGCGGCACCCCGATTGAAAAGATGGTTACAGCAGGCCGCGGCACCCATTACTGCCCGAATTGCCAAAAGAAACGCAGATAACAGGTTGAACATTGGCCATGCCCCCTCCATACACTAATAGCAGCGATGCAAAACGGAAGGGGCGATGGCCGTGGGTTTCCGGCTTTCGATTTTGCTATTGGCATTGGCGGTCAGCATGGATAATTTCAGCACAGGTTTTACATACGGGCTGCGGAAGATGAAGATTCCGCTTAAGTCCCTCCTCATCATCGCCGTTTGTTCGGGGGCGTCTTTATTTCTTTCCGTGCTGTTCGGGAAGAGCCTACTCCATTGGATTCGCCCGGAAACGGCAAACCGGATTGGCGGCGTGATTTTAATTTTGATCGGGGCATGGGTGATGGTCCAGTTTTTCCGGTCAAACGACGAAAAAGAAGAACCCGGGGAAAAGGTCGTGCTCAACTTTGAAATCCGCTCATTGGGCGTCGTCATCCATATTTTGAAAAAACCGACGAGCGCGGATTTTGACCGTTCCGGGGCCATTACGGGAATCGAAGCGGTCATGCTTGGGATTGCGCTCTCGCTCGATGCATTCGGTGCCGGGATCGGTGCGGGCATCATGGGCTACTCCCCGTTTCTGCTCAGTTTCCTTGTTGCCGGCATGAGCTTTTTGCTTGTCTCTTCCGGCATCCGGCTCGGCATGCTGTTTTCCCGGCTGCAATGGATCCGGAAAATTTCCTTTATACCAGGTGTTCTCCTCATTTTGATCGGTATATGCAAGTTTTAACAAGGCAGGTGGGAGTATGGCAAAGATTATCGGCTTAACAGGCGGGATTGCAAGCGGCAAAAGCACGGTGTCCAATATGCTGAAAACAAAAGGGTTTACGATTGTCGATGCGGATATTGCCGCAAGAAAAGTGGTCGAACCCGGCGAACTTGCGTATGAACAAATCATTGAAGCGTTCGGCGAAGGGATTTTGCTGCAAGATCTCACGCTTGACCGGAAAAAACTCGGGGCACTCATTTTTGCGGATGAAGCACTCCGGATGAAACTAAACAGCATTGTCCACCCTGCAGTCCGGGCCTGGATGACGCGGGAAAAGGACCGGGCAATTGAAAATGGGAAAAAAACTGTCTTTCTGGATATCCCGCTTCTTTTTGAAAGCCGGCTTACCTATATGGTTGAACGCACCATCCTCGTTTACGTGGATGAAGAGACGCAGTTAAAGAGATTAATGACCCGAAACGGCCTTTCAGAAAAAGAAGCGCAGATGCGGATCCGGGCGCAAATGCCGCTGAGCGAAAAAAAGGCACTGGCGGATGCGGTGCTCGACAACAATGGCAGCCTGGAGGAAACAAAACAGCAGCTTGAAAAAATCGTGTCAGATTGGCAGCTCGTTCCATGATGGGTACATCATGGTTTTTTTTATGCAAAAATAGGGGAATAACGCTACATAACTTTTAAAATATGATATACTAATTGATGAATAATGGATTAAAAGTATGTCATTTATTATTCGAAGGAGTTGTCTGCACTGTGGAAACAAAAATTGCGATTAATGGTTTCGGCCGCATCGGCAGAATGGTTTTCAGAAAAGCCATGATGGATAACGCTTTAAATATTGTGGCGGTGAATGCCTGCTATCCGGCGGAAACACTGGCACATTTGATTAAATATGACTCCATCCACGGCGTATTTCCCGGAGAAGTGGAAGTGGAAGAAGAGGAAGCACTCATTGTGAACGGCAAACGCATCCGGCTTTTGGCGGAACGCAATCCGGCCCAACTGCCGTGGGGAAAAATGGATATTGATGTGGTAATTGAAGCAACCGGAAAATTCAATGCAAGGGAAAAAGCCGCGCTCCATCTTCAGGCAGGCGCGAAAAAAGTACTGTTGACAGCGCCCGGGAAGAATGAAGATGCCACCATTGTTTTAGGGGTAAATGAAAACGTTTTAGATATCGAGCGGCATCATATTATCTCGAACGCTTCCTGCACCACAAACTGCCTGGCACCGGTCGCGAAAGTACTTGATGAACAATTCGGGATTGTAAACGGCCTGATGACAACAGTCCATTCTTATACGAATGACCAGAACAATATCGACAATCCGCATAAAGATTTAAGGCGTGCCCGGGCCTGTGGCAAATCGATCATTCCGACGACAACCGGGGCGGCAAAAGCGTTAGGCCTTGTCCTCCCGCAACTGAAAGGGAAACTGCACGGCATGGCGCTGCGTGTTCCGACCCCGGATGTATCGCTAGTGGACCTTGTCGTCGATTTGAAAAAAGAAGTGACGGCAGAAGAAGTGAATGATGCATTTAAGGCGGCGGCGAAAGGCTCGCTGCAAGGCATTTTGGACTATACAGAAGTGCCGCTCGTTTCTTCGGATTATACGACAAATCCGTACTCGGCCATTGTCGACGGCTTATCCACGATGGTCATGGATGGAAGCAAAGTCAAGGTGTTGGCCTGGTACGATAATGAATGGGGCTATTCTTGCCGCGTCGTACAACTGGCACAGCTCGTCGCGGAAAAAATGGAAGAAACCGGGAAAATCAATATTGCCTAAGCCGAACGGAGCAGCACCAGCCTGCTCCGTTTTCGTTACCAGTTTTCAGAGCCGCGCCGGAGGATGACTTGCTGAATAAAAACATAAGTTTCAGGCCCATTGGCAGATGGAAAAACAGCGGTTTTCCGGAAATAGGCGCCCATTTGCATTGTATCCGGCATGGGCAAAAGGATAAAAATGAGCCGGCGCAATTTTTTCAGGATAGAGAGATCTGGTCCGTTCTGCATAACAGATGGCGGCGGGACGCTTCCAAGATAGGAAGGAAAACCGCCCGTATTGATTGGAAAAGGAAATCTGATGCATGTGTAGCCGTTGTAATTGACGTGGCAGCCGGGTCTATTTTATGATAAGTTTATCCTATTTACCGTCCATTTTGCGACGAGTTTCACGGCAGCAAATGGATGTAAGCCAGCAGAAACGGCATCGGAAATTGGTCCGCATCCGCATTGCTTTATAGTTAATAGGAAGAATATTTTTAAAATAAAGCTGCACAGTGCTATGGAGGGATGGCAGGTTTGCAAAAAAAGAGGATTGCGATCGGCGGCATTATGCACGAAACCAACACCTTTTCTACGGTCAAAACAACGGTCGATCTATTCAAATGCTATGAATGGCAAGTCGGGGAGGAGATTGTCGACCATCATGCGGAGGTAAACGACTATCTTGGCGGCATGATTACAAAAGGGCATGAACTGGGCGTGGAACTTGTGCCTGCATTTTGGGCTAATACGAATCCAACCGGGCTGATTACGCGCGACGCATACCGGGAATTGATTGAAACGCTTTTGAACCATATCAGCAAGACGGGAAAACTTGACGGCATTTGCCTCGCCCTGCACGGCGGCGGTTTGGCAGAAGGGATCGATGATTTGGAAGGAACCATTCTTTCCGAAATCCGGAAAATGGTCGGATACGGCATTCCGATCGTCGCCACCCTTGATTTGCATGCCAATCTTACAGAAACGATGGTGAAGGAAGCAGATGCATTGTTCGGGGTAAACTTTTACCCACATACAGACTGTTTTGCACGGGGACAGGAAGCATTGGAAAACTTGTTGAAGATCATAAATGGCGAGCTGAAGCCTGTCATGTACGTGGAAAAGCTTCCCATGATGATTGCTTCGTCCACCACAGATCTGCCGCCGGCAAAAGAGATTAACGAACTTTGCTGGAAATGGGAAGAACATCCATCCGTCATCGATTGTACATTTTTTCATGGATTTTGCCAGACGGATATTCCCGACATGCGCGTTTCAGTTTTAACGATGACAAATGATGATGAAGAGCTGGCCCGGGAGGCTTCCAAAGACGTGTCGAGGAAAATTTGGGAACTGCGCGATCTATTTTATATCGGTTACCCCAACCCGGGAGAAGGGCTCGAACAGGCATTGGCTGTGCCGGGCGGACCGGTTGTAATAAATGAAATGTCCGACAATCCCGGTGCAGGGGCTCCCGGAGACGGTACTCACCTGTTGAAAGTGCTGGTCGAGAGGAATATTGAAAACTCCTGCTTCGGGTTTATTTATGACCCGCAAACAGCAGATTTGGCGCATCAGGCCGGTTGCGGCAACTGGATTACCACCCTTCTTGGCGGAAAAACCGATTCCCTTCATGGGGAACCGCTGCGAGTAAAAGCCTACGTCAAAACCTTAACAGACGGCCGGTTTGTGCATACAACGCAAATGTACCGCGGGAAAAAAGCGGATCTCGGAAAGTCGGCACGGCTTCAGGTCGGCAATGTGGACATCATTGTATGTTCCAAGCGGGCGCAAACGTTTGATGAGCAAATATTTAAACTGCACGGCATAGACGTCACCCAGTATAAGATTGTCGCCTTGAAGTCTGAAAACCATTTCCGCTCTTCTTTCACGCCGCTTGCCAAAAAGATTATACCTGTTGATTCACCGGGATTAAGCAGCTACAATCTGCTGAACTTCCAATACCGGCGGGTGAAAAGGCCGGTACTGCCACTTGACCCTGTATGAAAAAATAGAAACGGGGGGGGAGCCCCCGTTTCCATTCAATAGTAAAAAAACGTGCCAAAAGGGGTTTCATCATTGTAAAAAGGTTAAAAGCATTAAAATTTATTTTTGAAATCAGGTGGTTGTATGGGAGAAAACTATGAACAACAGATTTTGGATTGGTTTGAAGATTTTCATGCAAATCCGGAAGTAAGTTTCCGGGAATTCAGGACAACGAAAAGGATTGCGGAAATATTGGAACAGCTCGGAGTAACATACCGGCGTTTTCCTGATATCACCGGGTTGATTGCCGATATTGGTGAAGGCGAGGAAACGGCCGCCGTCCGTGCCGACCTGGATGCATTGTGGCAGGAGGTGGATGGCGTCTTCCAGGCGAACCACTCCTGCGGGCACGATGCGCATATTTCGATGGTGCTTGGGGCGTTGTTGTATATAAAAAACCAGCCGCTGCCACCCAATAAAAGAATCCGTTTTATTTTTCAGCCGGCCGAGGAAAAAGGAAACGGCTCCCTTGCAATGATTGAGCGCGGCGCGTTGGAAAAGGTCACACATCTCTTTGGTATCCATCTCCGACCGGTGGAGGAATTGCCATTTGGAAAGTTTTCCCCTTCCATTCATCACGGCGCTGGTATTTTTCTGGAGGGGAAAATTTTCGGAACGGATGCGCATGGCGCCAGACCGCATGAAGGAAAGAGCGCCATTGATGTCATTGCCACCCTGTACCAATTTATAAAAACGCTTTCTTTCCCGCCTTTCGAATCGTATTCAGTCAAATTGACAAAAATTGCGGCGGGCAGCGAGAATCTAAACATTATTCCGGGAACGGCCGAGTTTGGCCTCGATATCCGAGCCAGGAAAAATCTCATTCTTAACCGGATTAAAGAAAGAATGGAAGAAGGCCTTTCCGGATTAAAAACCCTTTTTGGTGTCGAAATACAATGGGAGTGGACAGACTACACACCGGGAGCTGAAGTCTCGAAAGAAGCAGAGGACATTGCCGAACAAGCGATTCGCCGGATAGCCGGCCCGAATGCGATTGCCGCTCCTGTTGTTACAACCGGTTGCGACGATTTTCACTTCTATACCATTAAAAAGCCGGAAGTAAAAGCGTCTATGATCGGCATTGGAGCTGATCTCAAACCGGGCTTGCATCACCCGCACATGCATTTTAACCGGTCGGTTCTGGATACCGGCGCAAGAATTTTGGCCGATGTCCTTCTTCGTTGCTCTTTTGGCTAAGGTAAATAACTGCCGTCATGTGACAAAAAGCGGCAGGAACAGCTTCCTTCCCCTATTTACTTTTTCGAAAAGTCTAAAATTGATTGACAGCTGTTCAGTCCATTGACTATAATAAAAGTATTATATAGCGTCTATTTAACGACAATTTAAAGAAAGTGGGGTTCTCCTGTTGATGAGAAAAAAACCGATTTATTTTCTGCTCTTCATGCTTGTCATCGCCATGGCACTTTCCGGATGTTCCGGCAAATCAACGACAAAGTCTTCAAATGCGCCCGCTTCAAATAAAACATCTGAATCAGGCGGTACATTGAAAATTGCGGCACAAGCCCAGCCGGATACACTCGACCCGACAGTTACAACAGCTGAGGCAACCGCCCAGCCCGCAAGACTTGTATTTGAATCACTGGTGACGTTGGATAAAAACTATAAAGTGGCCCCGCAGCTTGCTGAATCCTATAAAACAAGCAGCGATGGAAAAACGGTCACTTTTAAACTGCGAAAAGGCGTAAAATTCCACAATGGCAAAGAAATGAAAGCGGATGATGTGATCGCCTCGATGCAAAAGTGGGAGAAAAATGCCTCGCTGACGAAATCGATCATGGACGGGGCGAAGTGGGAGAAAAAAGATGACTACACGGTAGAACTGGTTCTAAAGAAACCTTCATCTGTTGCAATGACGATTCTGGCAGACCAAACCCAGCTGGCCGCAGTAATGCCAAAAGAAATCGCCGAATCGGCGGGTCCTACTGGGGCAAAAGAATATGTTGGGACGGGCCCATTCAAATTTTCAGGATGGAAAAAGGACCAGTACCTCCATTTTACAAAGTTTAAAATTTATCAGCCCGTTAATAAACCGGCGAGCGGCGTTGCCGGGAAAAAAGCGGCTAAGGTAAAGGATATCTACTGGTATTTTGCGCCTGATGCATCCACCAGGAGTGCCGGCCTGATCAGTGGGCAATATGATATTGCCCTCAGTGTTCCATATGATGCGGTGAAACAAATTGAAAGTACGCCGGGGAAGAAGATCCAGCCCTATACTTACGGGATGGAAATCCTCGTCTTCAACAAAAAACAAGGCCTTTTCAAAAATGTAAAAGCCCGCCAGGCAGTAAACGATGCCTTGGACAAAAAAGTCGTTCTGCAATCCGCATTTACGGATAAACGATTCTATAAATTGGAACCTGGCTTATTCCGGCCGGAACAGAAAGTATTGTATTCTGATGCCGGGAAGGAAGTTTATAATTCGAAAAATTTGGACAGGTCTAAGCAATTATTGCAAGCATCCGGCTATAAAGGCGAAACAATCAAGGTTCTGACCAGTCGGGATTATCCGCATCACTATAACGCAGCCATTGCCACCCAGCAACAATTGGAGAAAATCGGAATGAAAGTCAAACTTGATGTATATGACTGGGCCACTCTGCTTGAACATCGGGAAAATCCGGGCGACTATGACATTTTCTTCACCGGCTGGGATACGGGAATCGTGCCGCATCAATACGGTTTCCTGGATTCCAAGGCAAACTGGCCGGGCTGGACAAACGATCCGAAAATCGATCAATTGCTGGATCAGATCAGTTCTGCCAAAACGCAGGATGAGACAAAAGCACTCATTCGTGAGCTGCAACAGGAATTCTGGCAATACCTGCCGGTGATCAATCTTGGAACTTACAAAAATGTCAATGCCTGTTCCGATAAAGTCAAAGGATTTAAATGGTTTATTGGTCCGGTTCTCTGGAATGTCAGCATAGAATCATAAAATTCGGCAAGGCAGGCGTTTGCATCTTTGCACTGAAAAATCACATTTCAAGCGGCTCTGGTTTTAAATGCTGGCTGGGGAACCCCTTGGCTTTTTACGAAACCTCGTAAAAAGGCATACCATTTAATCGCGTATTGCAAAACGATCACGGATACAGCCTAACCCTTATCACCTGGGGGTTAAGCTGTATCATAAAGTGGCCGCAAGCGGAAATGCCCGCTTTGCCCATCTTTATAAAAGAATTTAGCAGCAAAAAAGAATATCAGAATGATCAACCCTACGACAGATTTGCAAAGGGGATTTGCCAATTGAAGAGATATATTTTAACCCGGCTATTGTCTCTTATACCGGTATTACTGATTGTAGCAATCGTTGTTTTCTTTCTGATTCACTTAACGCCGGGAGACCCGGCCTCCGTTATCCTCGGATCTCAGGCATCACCGGCCGAGGTGGAACAATTGCGGGACAAACTTGGCCTGAATCTACCGCTTTACCAACAATTTTTCGATTGGTTTATCGGGCTTTTTCGGGGAGATCTTGGCTGGTCAATCTCCCAAAACAAACCGGTACTGGATGCTTTTCTGGAACATTTGGGGCCGACGCTCTCGCTCTCCATTCTTGCCCAGGCCATTTCTATCATTTTGGCCATACCAATTGGCATCATTGCCGCTAGGAAGCGGGGGTCTAAAACTGACCAGTTCTTCATGGTGCTAGTTATGCTCGGAATGGCAGTACCGAGCTTTTTATTAGGGCTGTTGCTCATGCAGCTGTTCGGTGTAAAGCTGAAATGGTTTCCTGTGGCCGGATATGAACCATTAAGCGCAGGGGTATGGAATCATTTGCGGTATATGATCATGCCCGCTTTGGCCCTTGGCATCATCCAAACCGCCGTCATTGCCAGAATGACCCGGTCATCCATGCTGGACGTGCTGAGTGCCAATTACATTAAAACAGCAAAAGCAAAAGGGCTTAAACAGCGGATCGTGATTTATAAACACGCCCTCAGAAATGCTTCCATTGCCATTATTACCGTTGTCGGGGAGTCTTTCGGTTCGCTGATCGCCGGTGCGGTAGTGACAGAAACCGTATTTAATCTGCCCGGGATTGGCCAGCTGATCATGAACTCCATTTTGCGCAGAGATTATGCAGTCATTCAAGGGGTTATTTTACTGGCATCCGTCTCCTATCTGCTCGTCAATTTAATCGTTGATTTATTGTACGGCGTCATCGATCCGAGAGTCCGTTTAAACCGGAAAACATAATTGATTACGGCAAAACCGTGGCTTAGCCAAAGTAATTTTTGGAAAAACCGGGCTCCGAAACCGATTTTAAAAAACAAGATATGTTTTCAGCCCATTTTGTTTTGCCGAACAGCAGAGGAGGGGAAGAAATTGGAAGTAGAGACAACATTGGAAATGGAGAACATGCTCTCCACAAAGAACCGGCTGAAAAAAGAACGATTCAACCTGTTTGTAAAACGGTTTTTTGCGAACCGGCAGGCCGTTTTAGGCAGCATGATGGTCATTTTATTGGTTTTATTTGCTTTGATCGCCCCTTTTATCACAAAATATACGCCGCTTCAAATTGACCCTGCCCATCGTCTCCAGGCGCCCGGTTCCATCCATTGGTTCGGCACGGATAACTACGGGCGCGATCTGTTCAGCCGTGTTGCTTACGGTGGACGGGTTTCACTGGCTGTGGGGCTATCCGCTACCGTGCTTACCGCCCTGATCGGAATGGTCACTGGTTTATATGCTGCCTATTACCGATTGCTGGATCATGTTTTAATGCGGATTTGTGATGGGCTGATGGCTTTTCCTGATATCCTTTTGGCGATTGCCATTACCGCTGTTCTCGGGCCCCGTCCGGTCAATGTTGTAGTTGCCATTACTGTCGTTAAAATTCCGTCAGTGGCGCGGGTTGTCCGGTCTGTGGCATTGGTGGTGAAGGAAAAAACCTATATTGAGGCGCTCAAGGCCCAGGGAGCCGGTTCGTTTCGGATTATTTGGCGCCATATTGCACCCAACACGATATCACCGTTTATCGTTCAGGCAACCTATGTTTTCGCATTGTCGATCATTCTGGAAGCAGGCCTCAGTTTTCTTGGCGCGGGCGTGCCGGCTCCCAATCCGAGCTGGGGAAATATTTTGTACGATGGAAAGATTGTTATTTTTAGTGCCTGGTGGATGACGGTTTTTCCTGGAATGTTTATTATCTTGTCCGTTTTGGGCCTCAATTTATTTGGTGATGGGCTCCGTGATTTGCTGGATCCCCATACAAACAAGGCGAACAAGTAAAGCGGCTTCACACGGCAATAATGCGAAAAAGAAAGGGGGAAGCATACATGCAGGAATGCCTGCTGGAAGTAAAAGATTTAAAAACATCCTTTTATACGGAAAAAGGTTTGGTGACAGCAGTGGACGGGGTCAGTTTCACGGTCCATTCCGGGGAAACGCTCGGCGTAGTGGGCGAATCCGGCTGCGGGAAAAGCGTAACAGCTGAGTCCATTATGCGCCTTTTGGATGAAAGTGCGACCCGGTATGAAGGGGAAATCAATTACAAAGGAAAAAACTTGCTAAAGCTTCCGGAAAAAGAAATGGAAGCGATTCGCGGCAACGAAATTGCAATGATTTTTCAGGATGCGATGACCTCGTTGAACCCTGTTTACACGATTGGGAATCAGATCGCCGAATCGATCATGGCCCATTCTGATTTAAACAAGAAGGAAGCTTACGAAAAGGCGGTGGAGATGCTCCGGCTTACCGGCATTCCTTCACCTGAAAAAAGGATACATGAGTATCCCCATGAAATATCCGGGGGCATGCGGCAACGGGCGATGATTGCCATGGCGTTGTCATGCCGCCCGCAATTGCTGATCGCAGATGAACCGACTACAGCACTGGACGTTACGATCCAGGCTCAAATCTTGGAAGTGATGGAAGAATTAAAGAAAGAACTGAATATGGGAATTATTTTGATTACCCATGATCTTGGCGTCGTAGCGGAAGTCTGTACCCATGTGGTCGTCATGTATCTGGGGCAGGTCATTGAAGAAGCGGATGTGGAGACGATTTTTTCCAAACCGCTCCACCCCTATACAAACGGCCTGTTAAAGTGCATTCCGCAATTGGATGGAGACCGTACAAAGCCGCTTTTTACCATTGAAGGGGTAGTTCCTTCGCTGGACGATATCCCTCCCGGCTGCCGGTTTGCCGGGCGCTGCCCTTTTGCGGACAGCAAATGCCGGAAGGAGCTCCCGCCATTGGAAGAAGCAGCGTACAGGCATAAAATCAGATGCTGGCATTACGAGGAAATTCAAAAACAGGGGGCATTTGAAGATGTTGCAATCCCATCTTGAACGTGAAACCAAAGAGCAGACAAACATCCCCCTCCTCGAAATTAGAAACTTAAAAAAATACTTTCCGATTACCACCACACTCGGGAAAACGAAGGGCTTTGTCAAGTCTGTGGACGGGGTTGATTTTGATCTGTATGAAAACCAAACATTGGGGCTGGTGGGTGAATCCGGATGCGGAAAAAGCACAACAGGGCGGACGATTTTACGGTTAATCGAACCGACAGATGGCGAGGCCATTTATCAGGGAAAGAATATTTTTCAATTAAAGGGAAAAGCGCTTAAGCAAATACGGAAGGAATTTCAGATTGTTTTTCAGGATCCGCACTCTTCGCTGGATCCGAAAATGAGGATAGGCGATGCCGTGATGGAACCGATGAAAATCCATCATATCGGAACAAAAAAAGACCGGATGGACCGGGCAATGGAACTGTTACTAAAGGTCGGCATCCGGGAAGACCAATTTTACCGTTATCCGCATGAATTTTCCGGAGGGCAACGGCAGCGGATCGGGCTGGCAAGGGCGCTTGCCGTGAATCCCAAGCTGGTTGTCTGCGATGAACCGGTTTCGGCTCTCGATGTATCGATTCAGTCGCAGGTGATCAATCTCCTGGAAGAAATCCAGGAGCAGTTTCAATTAACCTATTTGTTTATTTCCCATGACTTAAGCGTTGTCCGGCACATGGCTGATCAAATTTGTGTCATGTATTTGGGTCAGATTGTCGAGCGTGCGCCGACAGATGAATTGTTCACACACCCGCTGCATCCGTATACACAGGCCCTGTTGTCGGCAATCCCGCTTCCCAACCCGAAGCTGAAAAAGGAGAGAATCATTATAAAAGGTGAGGTGCCCTCTCCGATCGATCCGCCATCCGGCTGCGTTTTTCACACCAGGTGCCCGTATGCAACGGCCCTGTGCAAAACCGAGCGCCCACAGGCAAGGGAACTGGCGCCGGGCCATATCGTATCATGCCATCTGGCTGAAAGCTGATGCCACTTTTGCAGAACGGTTTTCATCAGTGACAGACTCTCGAAGCTGCTTATTTATAAATGGGCATATTCATTTGGTAAATGGCCCGGGGGCGGCCTTGCTGGTAAGTCATCTCATTGCCGACTCTTTCTGCATAGCCATGGTCGCTCAATTTTTTTAAAATGCGTTCTGCAGACCGCCGTGTTACCTGTAAATATTCGGACAGGTCTGCGGCGGTAAAATGCGGGGACTGCCTTGACCTGCTAAATTCAACCAGCTTTGACAGGTTGGCCGGACTTAATCTTGTCTCTCTCGCAATCTCAAATAATTCAGGATCATCGTTTTTCAAGCGTTGCTGCTTGGCTTCGTTGGGGAAAGGCCCCAGCAGTTCTTTGTCTCCTGTCAGGACATAGCAGCAATGGGCGGCTCCGTCCTTTTCAGCGAAGTGGAGGGCCACTTTGGCATTCCGTTCTGCTTCCGTCGTTGTGGCACCAAAGCCAAAACCGACTGTAACAGGTTTCTTATCGCTTATAGACCCGTGGGAAAAATTTTGCTCGATCATGGCTTCGATATCGCCACGGGTGCTGTAAAAAACAAACAATGTGTCGTCCAGCTTTTGAAAAGAAGCATGGATTTTTTGGGCAAAACGGGCCATACTTGCCTGCGGGATGGTCGCAGAAATGTACCCGACTGCTACCTGGGAAGCTTTGCTTTTATACAATTCAGCTTGATTTTTGGCATGCTGCAACCCCCGGATAAGGGATACTTTTGGATCATTGATCCGTATGGAGGGGATCTTAAGCGTTTGTAATTTGTCATAGACAGCATGGATGCTTGTTAATGCAAGATCCACTTTTTCCTGCCTCCAAAGGGCCATATGGAATTGTACAATTTGGTCCAGGTCAAAATTCTTTTCAACGAATTGGCGGTAGTCCAAAACATGGGAAGGGACAGCAACATGAATCTCGTTTAAAACATTGGTGACAACGGATGAATCAATGATATCAATGGAGATCCGTTCCGGGTTAATGTGCTGGTTATACAGGATGGAAAGCAATGATGAAGCAATCGCCATCTCATCTGTAGCCAGGTAGACTGTGGGAATCGGCAGGTTTTCCCGGTCTTTTTCCGAAAAATAGTAAGGCAGGGCACCTGAAAATAAAATCACATCGCACGGTTTCATTTTCCTGACAAGCCCGGATGCATCCTGCGGTTTCTGATAAATGTAAGGATCAATTTCAATATCGGCAACCCAGGGAGAAACCGTTTCAATTCTGTTGATAAATTCATGAGACCCGATTACGGCAATTTTTGTAGCCATCATGCACCTCTTCTTCTAAAACGTCTATTTAACGACAATATATCAAATCATCAAAAGTTTTGTAAATAGAAAGGAAGTTTTACAATGCAAATTACCGCCATTCATTTATACGCCGTCCAGTTTCCCTTGAAAGAACCGTTTGTGATCAGTTATCATGCTTATCATACCATGCCCGCAGTGATTCTGAAAATGGAGACAGATGAAGGGATCACGGGCTACGGGGAAGGGGTCCCGGATGAACATGTGACCGGCGAAACATGGGAAAGTGTCTTTTACACGCTTAAAAATACCCTTGGCCCCGCTTTAATCGGCCAAAATCCGTTGGAAATTGAAAAAATCCATGACCGGATGAACCAGACCATTTATGCGGCCCCTACATCGAAAGCAGCCGTTGACATGGCTTGTTTTGACCTCTCAGGGAAAAAATGGGGCATGCCTGTTTATCAATTGATCGGCGGGCGCTATCATGAAAAATTCCCGCTTGCCTACACGCTCAGCATTGACTCGCCTGAAGCCATGGCGGAGCAGGCATTGAAAATGAAGAATCAGGGCTACTGTTTTCTAAAAATCAAAGTAGGGACCAGTATTGAAGAAGATGTGGCACGGATAAAAGCCGTCCGCTCGCGGGTTGGTAATGACATTGCCATCCGTGTCGATGTAAATCAGGGATGGAAAACGAGCACTGCTGCACTTAAAGCGCTAAAGCAACTGGAAGAATTGCAGATTGATTGGGTGGAACAGCCGGTAGCAGCAGATGATATCGACGGATTGGCCGAAGTAAGGGCGAAAATTGCGATTCCGGTCATGATTGACGAAGGTTTAAAAGGGACGCGGGAGATGTGGGAAACCATTCAAAAACGGGCGGCAGATAAAGTCAATATTAAGCTCATGAAATGCGGCGGGATTTACCCGGCGGTCAAGTTGGCCCACCAAGCCGAGCTCGCGGGAATCGAGTGCCAGATCGGGTCCATGGTGGAATCATCGGTCGGATCGGCAGCCGGTTTCCATGTGGCTTTTTCGAAAAAAGTGATCACCAGTGTGGAATTGACAGGCCCGCTTAAGTTTTCGAAGGATATTGGCCATTTGACTTATGATATCCCGTTTATAAGCCTGCCGGAAAAACCGGGGCTCGGAGTTGAAGTAAATGAAGAAATACTGGAGGAATTGACGGAATTTCAGGAAACCATTCGATGAGCATGATGGCTGTCCCGCGGGCGCCATGCCATTTGAAAAGTCCTACGGTGTGATGTCAAGGGTTAAAAACAAGTGAATTGGAAATTTTGTTGGCTCTATGTCGTAAAAATGGCAATACTGAACTAAGCCTCCAGATAATTGGAATAATCTGGAAGTTTTCAAGTTCAGGCTATCGATGATGGTTACCTGGTTACCTCATCGCGTTACCTTCTTTTTCGGCGCATAAATTTGATCGTTGCGGAGCAGCGCATCGATCAGGCGCACCAGTTTTCTTGCCGTTAAGACGAAGGCGCGTTTGTGTGAGTGCTTATGCACCTCACGATATTTCTTTTGGTAAAAGGCGCGGTACTCAGGTTCGTGTCGCCGGACCAGATTGGCAGCCTCAACCAGGTAATACCGGAGATAACGATTGCCTGTACGCGCAAGCATTTTGTCATCAGCCTCAAAATCACCCGATTGGTGGCGGGGCCAGAACAATCCAGCAAATTTTGCGATCGCGGCTTGGTCGTCAAAGCGCTCAATGTCGCCGATTTCAGCGAGAATCCCAGCACAGCTCACCGGGCCTATTCCCGGAATGGTCTGGAGGGTATTCGGGATTCCATCAAGAACGCGGGCAATCGCCTTATCCAAATCCTTGATTTGGCGTTTAAGATGCCGGATGATCTCAATAGAACTGCCCAGGACCAAGTCAATCGAATCCTCCACACATTTAGAAAGCCGGTAAGAGGACCGGGCAGCTTTTTGGATGGATGCGGCCAAATCCTCGGGATCGCTAAAGCGGCCATGGCCTTTGGTCTGGAGATACATCGCTAAGTCCTCCAGAGGCATTTGGGCCATTTCATCGAGGCTATAGGCCTCAAGCAAAAATTCCGTTATGGCATGGCCGAAGACCGGTGTATCCACTTCAAGGTTAAAGGCACTGAATTTGAAAAACAGATGATTCAAAAATACCTGTTGTTCCCGGGTTAAACTTTGAATCAGGTGATAGCGCATCCGTGTTAACCGTTGAAGGGCAAGGTATTGTTCTGACTGAATCACGGATTTCGGCAATCTCCCGAAACGCAAGCGGTCCGCAATTACCCAGGCATCTTTGGGATCGGTCTTGTCCATCTCGGCATAAGCCTTTTTGAAATTTCTCACCAGCTTCGGATTCAGGGTAAACACCTTTGTACGACGCTGTTTCAGCTCGGGATCTTCATGGAAAAACATTGCCGGGTGCCAACTATACACAGATGTGGCCTCCATGGCGATCTGGATGGTGTCATCCGCCTCCGCATGTTGGAGGATGGCGTCTCTTAACTCAGAGGCACCGGGAAGATTGTTTGTCACCGTTTGGGTGGCTAACGTTTCCCCCATTCCATCCATCAGGCAGGCATCGAGGTTTTTGGAGCTCACGTCAATACCGACAAATAAGGGCATATGATTTCCTCCTCTCTGTATTGGGATCGATGGAATCGGACGCTTCGGGATATCCCCAGATGGCTTGCCGATCTGTCAGCCTCGCGTATGAGAACTCATCCGGGCCGTGGGCTGCCTGGAACTGCTCATTTCCAGCACGGAGATCCGGAGGAACGGCCTACGGGTTAGACGTTCAAGCAAGAACCTGGGGATGCAGACTTTTCGAGTAGTCAGGCTACAAGGAGGGGAAGCATTGACCCAAACGATCCTAAGACCATTATCCGGGAACATCGCGAAGCGTCCAAGTCCGAACTTGTATTCCGGGCTCGCCCGGAATACAAAATCTTATATTCACTTGTCAATGAGCAGCAGAATGAACTGGAAATTGACATCCACTTTGGATTTAAACTTATTATACGAGGAGGGTTATAATATACATGCACATTTTTGAAGGCACGCTCAGGAAACAAGGGGAGGATACAGGTCGCCCATTTTATATCCGGCGCTTAACGATAGAAGATTTGTGTTCGGTTTTAACGGTGCAAAAACAAGTGTTTATACAGCTTGAAAATAAAAAAATATTACAGACGCTCTCTGAAGAAGAATTTGCGTATATTTTATCAGGGCACGGATTGATGCTCGGGGCTTATGAGGGGAATGACCTGATCGCCTTCCGTGCGCTGCTTGTTCCGCCTCTTGATGAGGAGCACCTCGGGATTGATATCGGTTTATCTGGCAGTGAACTGGCAAAAGTCATCTATCAGGAAATTTCCGTCGTGCTGCCGGCGTATCGCGGCAATCGCCTGCAAAAAATACTCGCCGGTGTGATTATGGCAGAGCTGGAGAAGGAGGGCCATTCCTTCCGCTATATTTGTTGTACCGTTGCGCCTTTTAACGTGCCCAGTTTGAAAGATAAATTTGCACAGGGCATGCAAATTGCAGCCCTGACCGAAAAATATGGCGGCCTTACGCGCTATGTATTCGTGAAAGATCTGTACGAACCGGTTCCGCCGGCCTGCCGGGAGGTCACCCCAATCCCGATGAATGACTTCAGCGCGCAAAAAGAAAAACTTGCCGAGGGCTTTCGGGGGATTAAAATGGAAGAAAAAGAAAACGAGCTGTGGATCCATTACGGCCGGAGGTAAAAAATGGAGGTTCATAAAACGGCAGAGATCCTTTATTACGACAGAAAAAAGCCCGAGGCCGAATCATTCCGTGCCGCAACAGGTGCATAAGCTTTTAAAAAACCGTGCGGGGTGATTTTTTCATCCCGTTTTTCTAATGGCAATCTGTTGTCTATTCGCCTTCTTTTATATATGATGGTAGTAAGAATGTATCAGAACGGGGGGTTCATATGAAATGTCCGTCTTGCCATAGCAACAATACGCGTGTGATCGATTCAAGGCCGGTGGACGAAGGCCGTTCCATCCGCAGAAGGCGTGAATGCGAAGACTGCTCGTACCGCTTCACCACGTTTGAAAAAGTGGAAGAAACCCCGCTCATTGTCGTGAAAAAAGACGGCAACCGCGAAGAATTTAACCGTGAGAAAATTTTGCGCGGGCTGATTAAAGCGTGTGAAAAACGGCCTGTGTCGCTGGACCAGCTTGAAAAAATCTCCATGGAGATCGAAAAAGAAATCCGCAGGCAAGGATATACAGAAGTCAGTTCCACCCTGATCGGGGAAATGGTCATGGACAGGCTGTCAAAAGTGGATGAAGTGGCCTATGTCCGCTTTGCTTCCGTTTACCGCCAGTTTAAAGATTTGAATGTTTTTCTCGATGAACTGAAAGAACTGCTCAACAAGAATGCTTAAACGGAGTGCCTTTTATGAAACAGATATGGAATGAAATACAGCCGGCTGACCGTTACCGCGCATCGTCGAACGGCCTGCTCCAGGATTATGATCAAAAGGTCATTTCGCTCCTGTACCAGCCGTTAATCGGGCCGCAATGTTACAGCCTGTATATGACATTATGGAATGAAGTGGAAGTCGGCCGGCTCTGGTCCGAAGACTGGAACCATTACCATCTGATGAGCTTTTTGTCCATGAATTTGTCTGAAATTTACGAAGCCCGGTTGAAGCTTGAAGGCATCGGGCTTTTGAAAACATATATGAAACAAACGGACGACATCCGCATGTTTATATACGAACTGCAGCCGCCCCTGTCCCCGGAACAGTTTTTTAACGACGGTTTGTTAAATGTTTTCCTGTACCGGCAGCTCGGCAGGACACATTTCCTGCGGTTGAAACACTTCTTCTCCGACCGCGCCGTAGAACCGGGTGAGTACCGGGACATCACCCGCTCATTCCAGGATGTGTATGCCGCAAAAATCGGCCCCGAAGTGCTGAATGACGCGGAAGCGCAGCAACTCAGCCGGCTGGAAGAAAACCGCCGCTATATCGAAAAAACCGCCGCCCCGGTCATAAAAATCGAAAACACCCATTTCAATTTTGACCTTTTATATGCAAACTTACGTGATGAACTGATTCCGCTGCGTGCCATTACGCCGGAAGTCAGAGAAGCGATTGTCAAGCTTTCATTTTTATACGGTTTAAATGAGCTGGACATAAAGAAAATTTTGCTCCAGGCATTGACGGCAGACTTGGAAATCCGGGTGGAGGATTTGCGGAAAATCGCGCGCAGCTGGTACCAGATTGAACATCATGATGAACTGCCGCGCCTTGTTGACCGCTTCCAGCCAGAAACGGATGCGAAAGAACAAAAAGAGCCGGAAAACGATGAGGAGAAATTCCTCCGCTACCTGGAAACGACCTCTCCACGGCAAATGCTCATCGATTTTTCAGGCGGCAGCGAACCGGCGAAAGCAGATCTTGCCGCCATTGAAGAAGTCATGTTTGCCCAGCAGCTTCCCCTCGGGGTTGTAAATGTACTAATCCAATATGTTTTATTTAAAACCGATATGAAGCTGTCGAAAAATTATTTAGAAAAAGTGGCTTCCCACTGGGCGCGCAAAAAACTGAAAACCGCTAAGGAAGCGATGGCGTTTGCCAAAAAAGAAGACCGCCAGTACAAACAATGGCTGAACAATAAAGAGAAGAACGGCACCGGACGGAGAAAGCCGGTCCGGGTTGAAAAGCTGCCGGACTGGTTTAAAAAAGAAGACCAAAAAACCGCTGCGGCCGCGGTCCAAGCCGATGGCGAGTCATTGGAAGAAAAAAGAAAAAGGCTTGAAAAAATACGTGAACAATACAAGAAAGGGTGAAGGCGGTGGAAAACATAAATGAGACACTCAAAAGGCTTTCATCCAATCCTAGTTTCCGCAAGCGTTATGAAGAAATGAAGCAGGAAATCATCACGCATCCCGACATCCGCGCTTTTTTGGATGCACACCGCGGGGAAGTCACAAGGTCGATGATTGAAAAAAGCTGGATGAAACTGTACGAATTCATTTCACAGGAAAAAAACTGCAGCCGGTGCAAAAGCCTTGGCGAATGCGTGAATATGATGAAAGGGTATGTGCCGGAACTCGTTATTGAACATGGCAATATTGAGATCCACTATAAAAGGTGCCAGAAGAAAATATTGGAGGATGAGCGCAATAAAACGCGCAGGCTGATCCAAAGCATGCACATGCCGAAAAAAATATTGGAGGCGTCCTTTGGTGATTTTTTCCTTGAACAAATGGGGCGTCTTGATGCATACGATTTTGCGCATCGCTTTGTCCGTGAATACGAGCCGGGCAAAAAAATGAAGGGACTATATTTATACGGCAATTTCGGCGTCGGCAAATCGTATTTGCTTGGTGCAATTGCGAACGAGCTGGCGGACCTGAAACAGGTCTCTTCTTTAATCGTGTACGTGCCTGAGTTTTTCCGCGAAATGAAGGACTCGATCGGCGACCACTCCACCGGGGAAAAGCTGGATACGGTGAAGCAAGTGCCCGTATTGATGCTGGATGATATCGGTGCGGAAACGAACTCGAGCTGGACGCGGGATGAAGTGCTCGGCCCGATTCTCCAATACAGGATGCAGGAAGACCTTCCCACTTTTTTTACATCCAATTTCAGCTATGAGGATTTAGAGTACCATTTCACTTATACCCAGCGCGGGGAAAAGGAAGAATTGAAAGCAGCGCGCATTCTCGAGCGCATCAAATATTTAAGCGCCCCTGTCCGAATGGAGGGGCCGAACCAGCGGGCCTGACCCTTGCATGAGGGGGCCCGCCTTTTTCATTTCGTAACGCTTTCCCGTCTTCTATTTGCTGATGCCACTTCATATACATAAGGTAAAGCAAACGAGAATGTTTTACCGTACAGGGGGGGCTTGGATTGGAATTCCTGATCAGGGACAAGGATGATGCATTATGGTTAAAAGCGTATTTTGCAAAGGAAAAACGGCGCACTGTGAAAATCCGGGAAGCAGTGCTGCATGGGAAAATACATTATGTTGTGGAAGCGGCCGGCAATAAACAGGAACTGCAGGCAGCCGTTGCAAATTTTATTATGAAGAAAAAAAGAAACGAGTGGATTTGTAACCAACTGAAACAAGCCTATTTTTTTCAGGCGGAAGAAGAGCAAAACCGGATACTCGAAATCGTAGACGGCATGCTGAAAGGAGAGCGGCCGGAGCTGACGGATCTGGCGGGTGAGATCGACGAACGCGCCGCTATTGAAGGAGCGGTCGCACCGCTGGTTGGCGAATCGTGCACATTGCCGCTCGCTTCCGTGCTGACGTTCCGCTTAAAAGGCTATTTTGACTGTCTTGACCGATACATCGGCATTGCGATTGACGAATACAAAATGGAACAGGAATACCAGATTTTTGTGCAAAGCCTTAGGGATTACTTAAAGCAAAAAGAACCAAAAAGGGAAAAAATAAAGCTTTGCCTCGGGGAACAGGTGAAATTTTACAACGGCCAATTCCGGGAAATGACGAGGGAAGAACTGAACGGATTGATTGACCGCAGGCTTCTGTCCAACCACCCTGTCTATATTGACTCAGTCACAATTGCACCGCTTTTATCGATTGCGCCCAGCCGGATTGAAATTTATACGGATACGCCGGACCAGGCTTTGATTCGTACGATATGCAATATTTTTGAAGAACGGGTGGCCGTGAAAAGCCGGATGCATTTTATGCACGATCAATTCGCCGCCAGTGAATAAAAAGGGGGCTTGAACCGGGGGCAAATGCAGCACGGCAACAAAATCAATCGCCATCCCTTGATTTTTTCATTGCAAACTTCTATAATTACTTACATAATCAATTGGAAATGAAAAAGTCAATGTGATGACGAGGACAACAGGATTCTGTTACCGCCTTTCAGAGAGGAAAGCCTCAGGCTGCAAGCTTTCCGGCACGGACAGGATGCTTACCGCCTCCGAACTTCAGTCGTGAACAAAATCAGTAGCGGCTGACGGATATTTCCGTTATCATACTCAAGCCGCGCGTAAAGACGTGCGGAAATGAGGGTGGAACCGCGTGTACAAAACTCGTCCCTTGCCGGGGGCGGGTTTTTTATTTTTTGGCTGTGTTTTCGTGCGGACGTGCTCGTACGGATGCCTGCAAAAAGCAGCCTCGTGCAGGCCGCCCGCGTGACAGCTTAATTTTTAAAGGAGTGGGACATATGGCAGAGATCGTAAAAATCACTTTTCCAGATGGTGCTTTAAAGGAATTTCCATTTGGAACAACAACGGAAGAGATTGCCCAATCGATCAGCCCGGGCCTCAGGAAAAAGGCGCTCGCCGGCAAACTGAACGGCAAACTGCTCGATTTGCGCACACCGATTGAAGAAGACGGCGCAATTGAAATCGTCACCCCTGAGCATGAAGATGCGCTCGGAATCTTGCGCCACAGCACGGCACATTTGATGGCACAGGCTGTCCGCCGCCTGTACGGCAATGTCAAGTTTGGTGTCGGCCCTGCAATTGAAAACGGATTTTACTACGACATGGATCTTGAAGTGTCACTCACGCCGGAAGACTTGCCGAAAATTGAAAAGGAAATGAAAAAAATTGTTGCGGAAAATCTTGAAATTGTCCGCAAAGTCGTATCCCGTGACGAAGCCAGAAAAATGTTTGCACATGATGAATACAAGCTTGAACTGATTGATGCGATTCCGGACGAAACGGTCACGGTTTATGAACAGGGCGAATTTGTTGACCTGTGCCGCGGCGTCCATGTGCCGTCAACCGGAAAAATTAAGGAATTCAAGTTATTAAACATTGCCGGTGCATACTGGCGCGGCGACAGCAACAACAAAATGATGCAGCGCATATACGGGACGGCTTTCTTCAAGAAAGAAGATCTTGAGGCCCATTTGAAATTCCTGGAAGAAGCAAAAGAACGCGACCACAGGAAAATCGGGAAAGAACTCGAACTTTTCACGAACTCGCAAAAAGTCGGACAAGGCCTGCCGCTCTGGCTGCCAAAAGGCGCAACGATCCGCCGCACCATTGAACGGTATATTGTCGACAAGGAAGTCAAACTTGGCTATGACCACGTCTATACCCCGGTGCTTGGCAGCGTGGACCTGTATAAAACGAGCGGCCACTGGGACCATTACCAGGAAGATATGTTCCCGGTCATGAAAATGGACAATGAAGAACTCGTGTTGCGTCCGATGAACTGCCCGCACCATATGATGGTGTATAAAAATACGATCCACAGCTACCGCGAATTGCCGATCCGGATTGCCGAACTCGGGCTCATGCACCGTTATGAAATGTCCGGTGCGCTCTCCGGCCTGCAACGGGTGCGCGGCATGACATTGAATGATGCCCATATTTTCGTGCGTCCGGACCAGATTAAGGAAGAATTCAAGCGCGTAGTCGAACTGATTCTTGAGGTATATAAAGATTTCAACATTACCGACTACTCGTTCCGCCTGTCGTACCGTGACCCGGAAAATACGGACAAGTATTATGATGATGATGAAATGTGGAACAAGGCACAGGCGATGCTGAAAGAAACGATGGATGATTTTGGTTTTGACTATTACGAAGCGGAAGGCGAAGCTGCATTTTACGGCCCGAAGCTCGACGTCCAGGTCCGCACGGCGCTTGGCAAAGACGAAACATTGTCAACCGTGCAGCTTGACTTCCTGCTCCCGGAACGGTTTGACCTGACGTATGTCGGGGAAGACGGTAAGCCGCACCGCCCGGTTGTCATCCATCGCGGCGTTGTCTCGACAATGGAACGGTTTGTCGCTTATTTAATCGAGGAATACAAAGGGGCGTTTCCGACATGGCTTGCGCCGATTCAAGTACAAGTGATCCCGGTATCACCGGATGCCCATTATGACTATGCGCGGAAAGTCCAAGAAGCGCTCAAGGCGGAAGGGGTCCGCGCTGAACTTGATGCCCGCGATGAAAAATTGGGCTACCGGATCCGTGAAGCCCAAGTGCAAAAAATCCCGTACGCGCTCATTGTCGGCGACCAGGAAGCCACAGACAATGCGGTCAATGTTCGCAAATACGGCGAGAAACAAACGGAAACGGTGCCGGTGGACACATTCCTCAGCAAGATAAAAGAAGAAATAAAACGGTAAAACAGACAAGAAATCACGCACCCTAAAGGACCACAAAAAGGTTTGCAGGGTGCTTTTTATTATATAATAGAGGAAAAAATGGGTTGGCACAGGGGAAGGGGACGGAGCCTAATGGACTTATTTCGGAATCGTCATTTTAATGCGTTGTTTTTTGGCAGGCTGTTCACCAATATCGGGGATAGTGTTTATTATATTGCGATGATGTGGATGGTTTTAAAATTAGGGGGGAACTCGACGGTTTATACCGGATTTGCCGGATTCTTATTTTCAATGACAGAGGTGCTGAGTTTATTTTACGGCCCGGTTCTTGATAAAATAAATGCAAAAAAATTGCTGGTTACAGCAAGCTTTTTACAAGCCGGCTTACTGCTTTTTCTTGTTGTTTTAAGCAAGTCTGGCATCATGAATGTCTGGCTGCTGTTGCTTTCCATCCCGGTTCTTTCGTTTTTATCGGAACTGACTTACCCGTTAGAAAGCGTATTATTGCCGAAAGCCGTGGAAAAGAAAGATCTCGTCAAGGCCAATTCACTCATGTCCATTGCATATAAGGGTTCGGATTTTTTCTTTAATGGGATTGCCGGGTTTATCCTCGCCGCTTTCTCGATGTCGATGGTGCTCGGGATGAATTCGCTTCTTTTTATACTCTCATCCATTCTGTTTTTGTTTTTAAAAGTACAGGTAAAAAGAAGCAAGCAAACCGGGAGCGTACGGGAAGAATGGCAGGCGTACAAACGGGATTTTAAAGAAGGCCTATCGTTTGTCAAACAGCCTTTCATCTTGCAATTATTAATCCCCTTGCTGTTTTTAAACTTTTTTTTCGCAATTGTAATGGTCGTATTGCCTTCTTTCGCCAATACTGCGGGCGAAGGCGCTTCATCCTACGGCATCATGACAGCGGCTTTGGGTTTAGGGGCTTTGGCGGGAGCGGCAGGCGCGGATAAAATCAGCCGGATATTTCCGTTTGGCAAAATATTGGCTGCAGGCTTTTTGCTCTCCGGGTTGTCCTGGCTTTTCATGATTTTATTGAGCAATGTTTCGATATGGTATGTTTATACGCTTATGTTTATTTCCGAGTTATCTATTGGCGCCACCAATGTTTTGTTTTCTGCCATATTTCAGCAATTGCCTGATGAACAAATGTTAGGGCGGGTCAATACCATCAACGTGAGTTTGCTATCGCTTGCGATGCCGGCAGGATCATTGATCGGCGGCGTGATGGCCAAGATCACTTCTGTCCAGCTTACCATGAGCTTTTTTGGAATAGGGTTGTTTGTCCTGGCACTGTTTTATATGGGAAGCGGAAGAATGAGAAAACTGCCAAAAGTTGTGGAGATTGACCATACGTATGTGAAATTAAGTAGATAAAAAAGGAGATAAATGGAAGGTACAACCATCATTCAGAAAAATGGATTGAAACCGGTGGCATGGTTAGGAGGGGAAAATGAAAAATTGATTTACATTTGATCCAATTTCCGTTCATTTTATATAAAATGCCGCTCTCTTGCCTACCGAAAAAAGCATGTAAATAGATGCTCAGGCTTGATGTAAAAGCTTTATTTTTAGAAGCTTTTGTTTCAACAAAGACAAGCATTTTCATTAAGCACTTCAGAGAGGAGACCAAAAAAACACTTGCGATTTCTCTGCCGTTTTGATAAAATAACGCATGTTGAGCCAAAAAAAGTTAAACAGATTTTCCGGGATTCTTGCAAATTGACATGGATACGGTAAAGTGATACAATAATTGAGTGAAATTGAATATAAGTTTGTGAAAAGAAGGAGCAGCCCGCTTCTCACCTGTTGACGCAATGGTGCAGTTGTCAGGTATCTATCAATGATCGTGATCATAAGCGCGGGTGTGTTCCCTGCGCTTTTTTTCGTGTGCAGTACGTTCAGGGCTTTTTCGCAAGCGAAATATTCACACGTTTGTTTGAAATTATCTTGGAGGTGGCTCATTATTAGCAAAGACATGATGGTGAACGAAGGCATTCGTGCCCGCGAAGTCCGTTTAATCGGCCAAAACGGCGAACAGATGGGAGTTAAATCCCGGAACGAAGCATTGGAGATTGCGGCACGTGCCAACCTTGACCTTGTACTTGTTGCGCCAAACGCAAAACCGCCTGTTGCCCGCATCATGGACTACGGAAAATACCGTTTCGAGATGCAGAAAAAAGACAGGGAAGCACGGAAAAAGCAAAAAATCATTAACGTAAAAGAGGTTCGTTTGAGCCCGACCATCGAAGAACATGACTTTAATACAAAACTCCGCAATGCCATTAAGTTTTTGGAAAAAGGCGATAAGGTAAAAGCCTCGATCCGTTTTAAAGGCCGCGCCATTACCCATAAAGATATCGGGCAGCGCGTCCTCGACCGGTTTGCAGAAGCATGTGCCGAAGTCGCCACGGTCGAATCCAAACCGAAAATGGACGGACGGAGCATGTTCTTAGTGCTCGCACCAAAAACAGAGAAGAAGTAACGTCAACTTAAGGAGGACTAATCATGCCAAAAATGAAAACACACCGCGGCTCTGCCAAGCGTTTTAAGAAAACCGGCTCCGGCAGCCTGAAACGTTCCCACGCTTACAGAAGCCATTTGTTCGCAAATAAAGTGACAAAACAAAAACGCCAGCTGCGTAAATCAACGCTTGTATCCGAAAGCGACATGAAACGCATCCGCCAAATGCTCGACAATCTGTAAGAAAACAAAGCTTTCAATTAGGAGGAAAAGATTATGCCACGTGTAAAAGGCGGTACAGTTACCCGCAGACGACGCAAAAAAGTTCTGAAATTAGCCAAAGGTTATTATGGTTCAAAACATACATTATTTAAAGTTGCCAATCAGCAAGTGATGAAATCCTACATGTATGCGTATCGCGACCGTCGCCAGAAAAAACGCGATTTCCGCAAACTGTGGATTACCCGTATTAACGCTGCGGCAAGAATCAATGGCCTTTCCTACAGCCGTTTGATGCACGGTTTGAAACAGGCAGGCATTGAAGTGAACCGCAAAATGCTTGCCGACCTCGCTGTGAACGATGCACAAGCATTTGCCGAACTGGCAAACAAAGCAAAAGCAGCATTATAATCAAAAAACAGAGCTTCCGGCATGCCGGGGGCTCTGTTTTTTAAAAAAGCATTATAAATTTTCCGTCTGCTGTCTGATTTCTTCCTGGTTCAAAGTTTCGTTTGCAGCTTCCAAATTGGCATGTTCGTCCACTGACTCGCCCGGCTGAAATTCTTTTTGGTCGGATGCGATTGTCATTTCAGGCTCTGCCGGAATTTTTGGCATCTTTTTCGTCATTTTAACCAAGAATAGTCCCCCTTCTGGTAAAAAATTTCCGGATTCCCCGGAAAAAAGTAAAAACCTGTTTTAGTTTGATATAATCATGGAAGAACTATACGAGGAGCGATTTCAATGGATGATGTCTTAAAAGTAAAATTATTGCATCCTGATGCACAACTGCCGCAAAGGGCCAATCCTGGAGATGCAGGGCTGGATTTATATTCCATCGAAGAAAAAAACATTGCGCCGGGGGAAGCGGAACTGATCCGTACCGGCATTGCCATCGAGCTGCCGCGCAGAACAGAGGCGCAGGTCAGGCCGAGAAGCGGGCTCGCTTTAAAACACAGGGTCACCGTTTTAAACAGCCCGGGTACGATTGATGAGGGGTACAGAGGAGAAATTAAAGTCATTTTAATCAACTTTGGAAAGACGCCATTCAAAGTTGAAAAAGGGATGCGAATCGCCCAAATGATTATCGCACCCGTTATGTCTGTCACCGTAAGCGTTACGGAACAGTTAGCAGAATCCGAAAGAGGGGAAGGCGGATTTGGGTCCACCGGGATTACCAAAATAAATGAAAAATAAAATTTCTTTTCGTGAGATTTTTTCAACGAAATTTAATCTGTGCATGGTATAGTGGTTCCTGAGCAATTAGATCCGAATAACGAGGAATCCTATGAACAGTTTAATACACTTTATAAAAGAGCATGCATTTGAACTGGCTGCAGTATTGTGTTTTGCGCTCCCGCCTGTTGGTCTGTTTATCATGCTTGTATTCAGCCTTTCGGAACTGTACAGGCATATCAAAAATAAACGGTTGTTTTCATCTTCCCCTGTCTCCTTTTTCTTTCTCTGTCTTTTGGCAGCAACCACCGGAGCGGCTGTGCAAATGGGAGAACCGCTCCTTCTTGCTGAAAGCTTAAGGATTTTGTTTTACTGGGGAATTTTCCTTAAAATTATGGACAGCGGAACAAGGGGCAGATTCAAGCATTTCCGCTGGATTGTGATCGGCTGTGGCCTTTATGGTATTTTCATTGGCTGGCTTCCAAAAATGTTGTCGGATGACCCAGTGCTGGCATTTCTGACCGGCACGGAGCTGTTCGGTTTTAAACATTACAACAGATTAATCGGCAGTACTTACAATCCGAATTTCACGATGTTTCTGCTACTGATCGGGATTTCATTTCTGTTTGCGGAGATGCTGAAAGACGCGGGCAAGAAAGACTGGAAAAACTTGATTTGGAAATGTATCCCGCTTTTTTTCCTTAGTAAAGGCGTCTTTGATACTGGATCACGGGCCGGTTTTATTTCGATGATATGCATTTATTTTATTTTCTTTTTCAGATGGAATAAATGGATTTTTGGAGGCGGGCTTCTGTTTCTGGCGCTCGGAGCAGGCAAGCTTGCGGCGGTCATCCCGAGAGTTCATTCCATTGAAGGTTCTCTAACGGGCAGGGAAAAGATCTGGTATCATTCCTATAAAATTTTTGAAACCCACTTTTTGTTTGGCACAACACCACTTGGTTTCGGGAAAGTATATGCCAGCCTGTTCCATAAAAATATTTACCACGCCCATGATATTTTTATCGGTTTTTTTGTCGAATACGGGGCAATTGGCGGTATTGCTTTTCTTGCTGTGTTAGCCATGGGGGTGTGCAAATTGGGCAGATTATTTTTCATAAAAAGAAATTATCGTTACTTGAACATTTTTCTGCTCAGCCTGCCGGTAATCGTCCTGACCGGCTTTCTCGATGAACCAGTTTTCTCGCCCCAAATCGGGATGCTGGCAGTAGTGCTTTTATCCTACTGGGAGCGGTATTCAAAGCGAATGTTTCAACCGCATGTCGCGTTTTTAAACAGGCTGAACGTCAAACACAACATATTAAAACGGCAGCTTCCCAAACCGGAACTGCAGTCTATCAGTCGGGCCATCACGGGAGAAATAAAAGCGATTGAATCCGTGGTCCATGAAACGGCAGAGCCATTTGAAATCTGCAAAAAAGAAGCCAGGAACAATCGGGGCAAACCGGACGAAAAAACGCCGGACAAAGAGCTGAGTGATAAAACACCGGATAAAGAAAACGAATAGAGGGACAAGCATATCTGTCGTATGAAGTGGCACTGCGCGATCAAACTTGCTTTCCAACAGGCAAAAAACGTCCCTACAGATGTTTTCAGGAGCGTTTGCAGATTTGCCGGCTAGCTGTTCAAGATAGGTTGAGGATGAGAAATCCGTTCAAAGTGGAAAAAAGGTTACGAATTGCCCAAATGACGATCGCGCCCTGGAAACGGTTAGCTGAATCCAAAAGAGGGAAAGGCGAATTCGGGTCCACAGAATAGGCTGCGGGAGAGGACATGGACCGAGCCATTTCTAAACAGATTGGAACCGGTAAAAGAATGAAAATGGGCCGGCGTAAATGTTCAAGAACAGGATCAAGAAAAAATGCGTCTCATTTTTAAAATGGATTGTCGCATACTATACTAGTATAGTAACCAAAAAAGGAGTGATAAAAAAATGACGTATCCACGATCTTTTTCACATATCGGCCTTTCCGTTCCTGATTTGGACAAAGCCGTTCAATTTTATACCGAGGTGATGGGCTGGTACGTGATCATGGAACCATCTGAAATTAAAGAAGACGACAGCGCCATTGGCATCATGTGCAAAGATGTTTTCGGCTCTGGCTGGGGGTCGTTCCGCATCGCACACTTGGCAATGGGCGACGGAACAGGTGTTGAAATGTTTGAGTTCAAAAACAATGAAACACCTGACAATAACTTCGAGTACTGGAAAACGGGCATTTTCCATTATGCCGTCCAGGATCCGGATGTAGAAGGCCTCGTGGAAAAAATAAAAGCGCACGGGGGTAAACAACGGATGCCGATCCGTGAATATTATCCGGGGAAAAAGCCTTACCGGATGGTTTACTGCGAAGATCCGTTCGGCAACTTAGTGGAAATTTACAGCCACAGTTATGAATTGACATATTCAGAAGGCGCTTATTAAGGAGGAACCGGAAATTGAAAGGATGGCTTATCGGGAAACCCGCAAGCATTGACGACCTCACATGGGGAGAAGTGCCGGATCCCCGTGCAGGTGAAGGGCAGCTTGTTGTGAAAGTGATGAGCACCGCTTTAAACCCGGTTGACTACCAATTGATTGAATCCGGCAATCCAAACTGGGTGTATCCGCATATAACCGGTGTCGATCTTGCGGGGGAAGTTGTTGAAGTTGGCCCGGATCCGTCTGGTTTTAAAACAGGTGACCGGATAGCATGCCACACCGATTTGAACCGGAAAGGGGCATTTGCACAATTTGCGGCCATTGATGCAAATGCAGCCGCAAAAATCCCTGATGGCGTTTCTTATGACGAAGCGGTAGCTGTGCTTTGTGCCGGGATGACCGCATATCAGGCAGTGGTGCAAAAATTAAACCATACTGACAAGCAAACGATTTTGATCCATGCCGGCGCCGGCGGAGTTGGCGGATTTGCCATTCAGCTCGCGAAAGAACTCGGGTTAAAAGTATTCACCACCGCTTCCGCCGCCAATCACGAATGGGTCAAATCGCTCGGTGCAGATACAGCGATAGACTATCATACAGAAGATGTCACAAAAAGAATCATGGAAGAGACGGACGGGGAAGGGGTGGACCTGATATTGAACACTGTCAGTTTCGCCGAAGCGACCGAAGATTTGAAGCGGCTCGCTTTTTCCGGCCAGCTCGCATATATTGCAGGCGCCCCGGACTTATCCGGCATAAAGCCGTTCACGCTTGCGCCATCGATTCATGAAGTCGCCCTCGGTGCAGCCCATGCGAGCGGCTCCGTCCGGGCAAAGCAAAACCTGGCTTTTATGGCGGATGAATTGATGCAGCGTGTGAAAAAAGGGACGCTGAATCCGATGGTCAACCAAGTGCTCCCGCGTGAGGAACTGCCGGCCGGTTTGAAAACCTTAAAAGGCCGCCACGTACGAGGAAAAATCATTGTCAGAATGCATGAAGCATGATTCTAAAAGCGCCCGCTGCCGGACTTGCGGGTACCCCAAGCGGGAACATTCCTGATTTTTGCCGGATTTGATCCATTCCCATTCAAATATGAACATCAAAACAGGCAGTGTGGTCACATCTTGCATGTTGATCACACTGCCTGTTTATCGTCAGCTGACTTTAAATTTATTCATTTCGGTATCCAGCTTGCCAGCCAGCTCTTGCAATTCTTTCGCTGATTGTGAAATAATCTCTGTAAAGGCCCGCTGTTCCTGGCCGGAAGCAGACATCTCTTCGGAACTTGCCGCAAAATTTTCAACTGTAGAAGTTATCTCCTGAATCCGCTTCGAAATTTGTTTTGATTTTTCGTTGATCGTTTCAATCCCTTCTGCGGTATGCTGAAAACTGCCAACAATGTTGCTGTAAGTATGTTGAATCTGATGAAAAGCAGCTTCCGTTTTGTGGAACGCATCTTTTTGTTCATGTATAAAGGCGTTTGCTTTGCTAATATTTTCAACAGCTGCATTCGACTTTTTCGTTGTCGTGGCGATCAGGTCTTTAATTTCCCGGGCTGCTTTTGATGATCCTTCCGCCAGTTTGCGAATTTCGCCGGCAACAACCGCAAAACCTCTTCCGGCATCCCCGGCCCGGCTCGCCTCAATGGAAGCATTCAATGCAAGCAGGTTCGTCTGTTCTGCAATGGAAGTGATAACATTGACAAATGCCTGGACCTGGTCGATCATCCCGCTCAGTTCTGTAATAGACTCGTTTGCCGTCGCTGTGATTTCAATATTTTGATCTATTTTTTTGAACTGATGGTCAATCGTATTCTGCCCTTCTTTTACGGCGTCAAGCGAAGCAGCTGCATGTTCTGCCCCGTTGGCAGCTTCCTGCGTAATGGTTTCAATGAGATTGACCACCTCGTTTAAAGTTTTATTGATGTCATGGACGGTTTCTGACAGCTGACTGTTCCCTTGCGCAAATTCATCAATGGAAGAGGCTACTTGATTGATAGATTGAAAACTTTCTTCCGTTCTTTTTGAGAGGGTATCCGTATGGGTAGCGACCTTTGATGAAAATTCCTTCAACCGTTTGGCCACTTCTCTTAAAGAGATTCTCGTTTGCCTGAGCGCCCTGGCAAGCTTGCCCGTTTCATCCTGAAAAGACTGAATTTTATCGAAAGACCCATTTTCTTCCCGTAAATCAAGTGCCGCTGTCTGTTCTGCCAGTTCGGCCGTTTGCAGGATCGGTTTTGAGATTACCCTACCCAGTATGTATGAAAGAATGATACCGATGATAAGGGAAATGAAAAGACCGATTAAAACATTTGTCGGTATGATTGCGATTCCGGCCGGGGGCACGTGGTTTCCGGTGCCGCTGTTTCCCTTGCCGATATTTCCGTAAACCGATGCCCCAATATTAATGGCAATCACAATCACAGAGTTGAGCACTGAGAGCATAATGATCTTGAATGAAATCTTTTTAACATTCTTTAACATAACGTTCCTCCACCATTTAAATCTGTATGTAGTATAGAAAAAAAGACTTAAAAAAGATTTAATCTTTTTGTTGCTTGCGGAATCCCTAATAAATTGATCGGCAAAAGGAGAAAAATTTTAATGGGGAAAATAAAATAAAGTAAAATTTCCCCCTGCTTTTAAACAATCAAGGAAAGGCCCAATGACGAAAAACAGCGGGAACCCTTTGGAAAAGGGATCCCGCTGTTTTTCAGCTTCCGATGGGTACATCAGCCTTTGTATTTTTTAATTAAATCAACAAATGCATCTGTAAATGATTGCAGGAACCGGACTGTGCCTTCATTCACAATTTTTCCGTTTTCATCAAACAGTGCAGTAACATTGCCGATATAAGCTTCAGGCTGCTGGAGGATTGGCATGTTCAGACAAACAAGCGACTGGCGCAGATGATGGTTGGCACCAAACCCGCTTAAGTTTCCAGGGGATTGGCTGATAATCGCCGCCGGTTTCCCATCCCATATACTTTGGCCGTACGGGCGCGAACCAACATCGATTGCATTTTTTAACACAGCCGGGATGGAGCGGTTGTATTCCGGTGTTACAAACAGCACCGCATCGAGCCCTTTTACTGTATTCCGAAATGTCGTATACTCGGCCGGAACCTGGTTATGGTCATCAAAATCCTGATTATATAAAGGGAGGTTCCCAATCTCGACAAATTCCGTTTCATATCCTTCAGGAAAAAGGTTTGCCACATTTTCCGCAAGTTTTCTTGAAAAAGATGCTTTCCGCAAAGAGCCAAGCAAAATTCCAACTTTCGTCATTTTATCGACCTGCTTCCATTTATATTTTATGCTAGATAATGATAAGAAAACCGCACCGGAAAGTCAAAATTCCTGCTTGCTATGTTGCTATGTACCATTCAAGCCGGCTGGCGGTTTCCGGATGTTCTTGGTGACAACCACAAGCAATCGAAGGTCAATGGTTGTTCCCGGTTTTTTGTTCCCCGATTAAAGTATTGACCAGTCTTCCTTATGGTAATCAAAAATAAAGGACCGATTTTGCCCAAACATTTTCGGTTTTAACGGGATGGCCCACGAGGCAAATACAAAACGCCTTGCCCTTTAGGTTTCACGCATTCAATCAGCAGACGAAAGTAGTCACGCTTCATTCTTCTTGCGTACCGCGTTCTTTGCAGCAAGGACGACGAATGAAGGAAGACGGCAATTATCTATGGAACCTTCATGTAGCCGTGCGTGATTCTGGCAAGTCGCGTTGCCTTCTGCTAACGCCATGTTCTTTGCGGCATGGGCGTCTACGTAAAGGAAGCGGGGGAAATTGAGGGTCTTTCTTCACATAGAGTGCGTCTACGTTAAGGAAGCGTGGAAAAAAGGCAGCCTTCCTTCACATAGGGCGCGTCTATGTTAAGGAAGCGAAGGAAAATGGTCCTCTTCTTTAACCTAGAGCCCGTCTACGTTAAGAAAGCGTGGAAAAAATGAGTCCTTTCTTTACATAGAGCGCGTCTATGTTAAGGAAGCGAAGGAAATTGAAGTTGTTCCTTAACATAGAGCGTGTCTATGTTAAGGAAGCGCGGAAAAAAGTCGGTCTATCTTCACATAGAGTGCGTCTACGTTAAGGAAGCGAAGGAAATTGAAGTTGTTCCTTAACATAGAGCGTGTCTATGTTAAGGAAGCGCGGAAAAAAGTCGGTCTATCTTCACATAGAGTGCGTCTACGTTAAGGAAGCGAAGGAAATTGAGGTTGTTCCTTAACATAGAGCGTGTCTATGTTAAGGAAGCGCGGAAAAAAGACGGTCTATCTTCACGTAGAGCGCGTCTACGTTAAGGAAGCAAGCAAAAACGAGGCTCTTCCTTCACATAGAGGACCTCTAAGTTAAGGAAACGCAGAAAAAAGTTTCCTTTCTTCATATAGGGCGCTTCTATGACTGCCTTCCCTAGCCTCCATCTACAAACAGCAGGCAATTGTATGCCATACCAAAAAGGGAGCTTTCCTGAAAGCTCCCCTTTTTGGTGATCCGTGTCAATGTACTGCGGTATAAGTGCTTTCGATTTCCCGGATGCGCCGGTTCAGTTCCTCGTTAACCGGAACTTGAACGCCGTATTTTTTGCCGAGTTTGATGACGGTTCCGGAAAACAGGCCGACTTCGCTGTACCGTTTTGCCTCCACATCCTGCGCCATTGACGGCTTACCGGCAGGGCTCAGGTTTCCGACCACTTTCAGCCAGTAACGGAGATCTTCTTCCGTAAGCGGAAACCCTTCTTTTTCGGACAATGCCTCAACTTCCCGCATGGCGGCAATCATCATCTCGCGTGCAGGGCCGTCTTTTTGGATTTCGCCGTAATTGCTTTTGTAAACGGCGACGGTCTGGTTGACGCCGACATTGAGCATGAATTTGCCCCAAAGCCTTTTCATCATTTCGGTATCGGCTTCGTATGGCAAATCCGTTTGCTCAAAGAAGCGGGCCACTTTTTTCATTTTGTCCGAAAAAAGGCCCGGCTCTTTTTCGCCGAAGCAAAGCATGCCCATATGCGCATATGTCAGCTGGTTTCCGGTTTTGACGGCATCCATCCCCTGGGCGACACAGTATAACATTTTGTCCATTCCATATGTACGGCCAATGATTTCTTCGCTTGAGATCCCATTTAAGGCAGACAAAATCACCGTATCCGGCCCGACATGTTGTTTGACTGCTTCAACTGCCTCGTCCAGTCCGTTGAATTTGACCGTAAATAGCACCAAATCTGCCGGCTCCACTGTTTCTTCCGGTGTGACATAATGAAAGTGGCATTTTTCGCCGTTACAATAAACGCCTTCCCGCTCATATCGTTCAATGCGCTGTTGGTCAGCGATGATCCGCAAGTTTTTCGCCGGCATTTTTTTCGATAAATGATGCCCGAATAAAATACCGAGCGCGCCTAACCCAATGATCGATACTGTTTTGATTTCAGCCATTCCCCCGCCTCCTTTTTTCATTATTTTACCACAATTCCAACGAAATCGTCATTCAGACTGCCCGTTCCGGATGGCCAGGTATTGCTCCAGCCCTCTTTTGCGCAATTTGCACGCCGGGCATTCCCCGCAGCCGTCAGCGATGATGCCATTATAGCAGGTCAGCGTCTTTTCACGGACAAAATCAAATGCCCCGAGTTCATCCGCGAGCGCCCATGTTTCTGCTTTGTTACGCCACATGAGCGGGGTATGAATGACAAACTGCTGGTCCATTGAAAGGTTCAAGGTGACGTTTAAAGATTTGATGAAAATATCGCGACAGTCCGGGTAACCGCTGAAGTCCGTTTCGCACACACCGGTTACGATATGCCTTGCGCCGATTTGGCTGGCAAGCACCCCGGCAAAAGAAAGAAACAGCAAATTCCGCCCGGGCACAAACGTATTCGGAAGCTCCCCGTCTGCCCCTGCTTTCACGGTAATGCTTTCCCTCGTCAGCGCGTTCGGGGCGAGTTGGTTCAACAGCTGCATATCCAGAATATGCTGCTTTACCCCGAGCTCTTCCGCTATATTCTTTGCACATTCTATTTCAAGACGGTGGCGCTGCCCGTAATCGAACGTAACGGCTTCCACTTCCTGAAACTTTTTCTTTGCCCAGAAAAGGCAGGTGGTGCTGTCCTGGCCGCCGCTGAAAACAACGACTGCTTTTTCTTTTTTCATTGATAATCGTCCTTTCACACAAAACAGCACCGAAAAGGGATGCTGTTTTCTTAGTTTTTTAGAGAGGGTTTTCTAAAAACCTCTTCCATAAATGAAGGATTCTTCCCAATTGATTATACCATGGAACAGGCGCCATCTTTTAAAGCATCCGTTCTTTTTCGGAGTACGACATTTTTCACATAAATGCCATAAACAACCGGCTTTGCTATGATCCAGATCACAGTCATCGGCCGGACCGTTTTTTAAGATAATCATAGTGATTATCTTTATTTGGGAGGGACGGCTATGAAACGCTATGTGCAATTATTTTTCATGTTTGCGGTGACGGTACTCATTGTAATGGGCATCCAGAAAGGGCTGAGCACACTGAATGTGTTGAACCTTGAAAACTTTTGGGCCAATTATGTCGTATTTTTGATTTTAGCCTATATGATTCTGTCCTTTTTCCTTCATTATTTTTCCAAGCGAAAAAAGCAATCATAAAATTTTTCCAGCGGTTAGCCTGCCGCTGGATTTTTTTATTGTTTTTTGCTATTTTGCATTGCAAAGTAGTTCGTTTTTTGATAAACTAACTTGCATAACAAAGTAGTTGAAATGGGGGTGGAGGGATGTCCATTCGAAGCCAGTTACTGAAAGGCATTTTAGACGGCTGTGTGCTGGCTGTGATTGAAAAAGAACCGGTTTATGGCTACATTCTTTCAAAAAAACTTCAGCAATTAGGCCTCCAGGAAATTAGCGAGGGGACGCTCTATCCGGTTCTGTTACGCCTGCAAAAGAACGGCTGGATCCATGGAGAGATGCAGCCATCCGATTCTGGGCCGAGCCGCAAATATTATGAATTGACGGAAAAAGGAAAATCCGCGCTGGATGAGATTACGGCAGAGTGGCAGCGAATCGCAGCCCCTGTAAATCTTTTATTGAAAGGAAGAAGTGAGGATGCTTAGTGTAAAACAGTTGATTGAGGAAAACAACCGTAAACGGCAGGAACTGGCACCTGAGAACAAAAAATTTTACAACGATATGCTTGACTACCTTCGCCTGCAAACCGTTTTGTCCGAGCAGCAAACAGAAGAAGTGCTGATGGAACTGCTTGACCATCTGCTCGAAGGCCAAAAAGAAAACAAGACAGCTGCGCAAATGTTCGGCGGTGACCCGAAAGCATTTGCCGACGAAATCATCAGGCAGCTGCCGAAAGAAAACAAACGCAATATGGTTTCTTTTACAATCAGGATAATGATCTTGCTTTTGGGGATTGATTTGGTCATTAATGGCATTACTGCTTTTGTTGTTGAACGGTTCTTTTCCAGACCTTTGCCGCCGTTTTATCCTGTACCCGCGGCCCTGAACTTTTTCATTGCCGGGCTATACGTGATCTTTGCCATTTGGTATATCTTTCGTATCTTGAAAAAGAGTTTGTTTAAGGAAAAGACAAAAAAGGTGCAAATCCTAACTTTTTTGAAAATAGATGCCGTAATCTTTGTTTTTCTGGGCGGCGTTATTTTGCTGGATAAATTCATGCCGAAAATCGGCCCGTCCTTTTCTTATCCGTGGTGGTTGCCGCTCGTTTTAGGTGTGGTGAGTTTAGGGGTTTACTATAGCTGGGAGAAAGCAGCAAAGTCCCGGGGGATATAGTTCTAGCGTGCAATAAATCTGTTGTTCAAAAGCCCGTGTGCGGTTTCGCCACGGGTTTTGCATGCGCCAACTATGTTGCACGCAATTGTGCGTAAAGGTATTGCAAAAAAACAGCGGGGACTGTGAAATATCTTCTTTCAGGGAGATGAAAGACAAAATGGTCGGCCAGGATTCTTGAACTGTCTTTCAGCGGGTGGATGAAAGACAGTTCGAGAGGCTGCGATCTTCTAAATGTTCTTCACCGGGTGGATGAAAGACAAAATGCTGGTGCGGCAACTAGCAAAATGTCCTTCATCAGATTAATGAAGGACAAAATGCGGGTCGGCCTATCTATTTGGCGTTCAGTCTCATTTTTTCTCCGTTCGGCTACTTGGGGCTCTGATTAGAATTGGTTCGCCAGCTTTTTATTAAAAGGGCTTACAGCCGGCCTTCCCTTTTCGCTCGAGTTTTTCACTCGGAAATTTCTGCTTTTCCTGCTGCTTTTTTCACCGCTTTCACTTCATACATGCCGAGTTCCATATTGAGCATATAGTCCGGTTTTGACTTGCCGCGGTTTGCCCTATGTCCTGCGATATGGACATCGCTCTTTTCCCACTGTTTCCAGTGCGTTTCTGATTCCCATGTGATCATGACAATCACTTCTTCTTCGCCGCGCCCTTGTTTTTTCTGCATGATTTTTATATCAACAAAGCCTTCCTGTTGTTCGATGATTCCCGGTTTACTGAATCGTTCGATAACCTGATCTGCATGTCCTTTTGCTACCGTCATTCTTCGTAATTGTACAAACATAAAACCTTGTTCACCCCTCTTTTTCTTCTTTGTCCGGTTTTTCTTCGTTATCTGATTTTTCTTCCGCGCCGGCTGCTTTCTCTCTGATTTCCTCTTCGCGGATTTCAAACAGCTCTGTAAATTCGTTGATGACCATTTCGATTGCCTTTAACTCGCCGACAATCACCGGGTTAATGGATTGCAGTTCCGGTGTTGCAAGCTGCTCTTTCAATGTGTTCCGCTTGATGTTCAGCCTGTTTAGAAACTCGATTGCCCTTCCACGGCGGAATGTTTTCGCACCGTGATGATGGTGTTTTCTTCTGCCATGTTCCTCTTCACCCGGATGGCAAGGCCCTTCAAATTTTCCTCCCGGTCCAATTGATGATCTCATATATGTGCTCCTTTCTGTATACAGTTGTATACACAAGTAATTGTATACAGTTGTATACGTTTTGTCAAAGGTTGTTTTGCAAAAAATTATGTTTTTAAGTTGAATTTAAGAATATGGCACTATATTTTTGATATCAAATGTGCCGGGGTGGAGCTGAAGATGAAAAAAATTATGCTAAATTTGCCATTGATTTGTTCATGGCAATCATGTTTGTTTTGTTCTTTAACAAAAATGTTTTAGGCGGACTTGCGTACCATGAAATTGCAGGGCTTGTGTTCGGCGTCGTGTTTTTGACGCATGTCTGCCTGAATTTAAACTGGGTAAAAAATGTTACGCTGAAAATGTTTGACAAAAGGTTACCGTGGAAAGCGCGCGGGAGTTACGCGCTCAATCTGTTGCTGCTGATTTCCATGTGTTTCATTATTATCAGCGGCATCATTATTTCACGCGTTGTTTTTCCGAACATCAACCTTGGAAATGAAGGCTGGTTCAAAACAACACATATTTCCGTTTCTTTCCTTGTGCTGATTCTTGTTGGCGTGCATGTCGGGCTGCATTGGCACTGGGTGGTCAATGTATTTAAAAGGATGGTCCATTTCAAGGCGAAAAACAAATGGGCAGGTTATGTTGCAAAAGTCGCCGCTACCCTGATTCTTGTGTTCAGCTCCTGCGAAATCATACAAACAGGGTTCCTGAACCGCATGGCAAGCGCCGCCTCTATTTTTGGCGGAAGCACGGGCAACAGTGAAATGGAAGGGCATCACGATTTTAATGGCAAAAGCGGCCAAAAATCGGATTTTACAAACGGGCAAAGGCTGGATTTCACGAACGGGCAGAAACCGGCTTTTGCAAATGAAAAGAAGCCAGATTTTGCAGACGGTGACCGCAGGGGAGGAGGGGATCATGACGGTGGCAGCGCGAATGTCTTGACTGTCCTTCTCACATATACAGGCATCATGTCCGCATTTGTTGTGCTCACTTATTATTTGAGAAAACTCACGGTAAGGAAGAAAAGAAGAAAAACGGCTTAACACGGAAACACCGCCGGTTTGCGCGCCGGCGGTGGAAATGTTTTACTGTGAAAGGGGAGCGGATAGTGGAAAAAGGTGATCTCATCCGCAAAATGGCAAAGATGGAACTTGAGGAAAGCCAAACAAGGCAGGCAGCCCTAGATTAGTATCCATTCCCGTTCCTGACTTGGACCGCTATATGAAAGCGCGGAAGCTTCACGGAAATTTGCAGACGAGTGGAATGAAAAACTCCATGCATTCGACCGAAAAGCCCTCCAACTCGTTGAAGAAAGCCGCCGCGATGTGACAGGGCGATGAAGAAGCTCATGGAAGCCGGGGACAGGAGTTTAACGGGTAGTTCTTCGCACAGGAATACCAATGCTGAATTTAGCAGGAATCATCAGGGGTGAGAGGGTAAAACCTTATTGTTTATAGTGCTGGCAAATGCTTGTAAAGGTTATAAGAGATCATCTGTTAACTCAAGGTTCCTAAACGATGCTATTATTTCCTCTATGTTTAACAAAAAGTTCTCTCACTCAAGTTTTATAATTCTTATAAAGGGAACTGATTTATAAGGAGCATTCCTGTTAGAAGGACTTTCGGAGACTTGAACAAAAAGAGCCCTCCTGGTATGATGCGGGGTGTCATCTCACAACGAATGACCCCTAATTTGTAACCAAGGAGGACTCCATAATGGATTTTAAACAAAATTAGAAAATTAATCAAGTCACCGAACAAACACTTGTAGTGGGAATTGATATTGCCAAGCGTACACACTACGCTTGCATTGTAGATGACCGTGGGCGAGTGCTCCAAAAATCATTTTCTGTGCCCCAAGCAGGAAATGGATTTGAACTGTTCTATCAGCGCGTTTTAGCCGCAATGAAAGAACACGAGAAATCGGAAGTCATTGTGGGAATTGAACCCACAGGGCATTACTGGCTCAATTTGGCCTACTTTCTTGAGGAAAGGGGTATTCCCTTGGTCATGGTAAACCCTATGCATGTAAAGCGATCAAAGGAGTTGGACGACAATTTGCCAACCAAGCATGACCGCAAAGATGCATTGGTTATTGCCCGTTTAGTTAAGGATGGACGTTTCAGTTACCCACGTATCTTAAAAGGCATGGAAGCCGAACTTCGCGTTGGGTCGACGTTCAGAAGTAAATTGACAGAGGAATTAGGGGCTGTCAAAAACATGATTATTCGTTGGTTAGATCGCTATTTCCCAGAGTTTGTACAGGTGTTTCCGTCTTTTGGGAAGATGGCTTTAGCTGCACTTGAATGCACACCATTTCCAAGTGATCTTTACCAGAAACAGCCCGATGAAGTTCTATCCCTTTTTCGTAAGGTTGAGGGGCTAAAATCCCCTCAAAGACCAAAAACAGTCCGTCTTATTGAAGTCGCGGCTGGCTCTATCGGAGTAACAGAAGGACTTGAGATGGCCCGTATTGAAATTGCCACACTTGTCCGCCGTTACCATCAGCTAGAACAAGATATCGAAAGTATTACAGGGCAGTTAATTGAACTTGTAAAAATATCTGCAGAGTACGAATGGCTATCAACGGTACCAGGGCTTGGAGATACAACGATTGTCGACTTATTAGCTGGAATCGGAAGCTTTTCACATTATCAAGATCCACGCCAATTAATTAAACTCGCGGGATTAACGTTACGTGAAAACTCCTCCGGTCTGCACAAAGGGCAAAAACGCATCTCCAAAAGAGGCAGAAGAAAACTGCGTGCCCTCCTTTTCCGGGTAATGATGCCGATGATTCGCCATAATGAAGCCTTTAGAAAGCTACATGAATACTACACAAACCGTCAGGTTAATCCGTTACGCAAGAAACAATCCATTGTGGTTCTATGCGGTAAGCTATTAAAAGTGTTACACGGAATTAGCACGAAGCACAAACCGTTCGACGCACAGCGAATGATGAGGGATATTCCTGGTCTCGCAGAGGCTGAATAAGGCCTCACATCCTTAGTAAGAGCTAGACAACAGGATGACACGGAGAAGCTGGCACTATTTTTTCCATTCGACCTCGGGTCCCTAAAGGAGCTTCGCTAGCCTCTGCCTTATGACTAGACCGAACGAAGGAATGTAGGCACACAGATGCCCAGAGACATGGGAGGGTACGTCATCATAAGTTACGCAGAGATCCATTGTGCATCGTATAATTTCCTATCACTACTTCCCATTATTATCCAGTAGTGACCGCGTAGCGTACCCGTATGTTGGAATAGTTTCACATAATATAAAAATTTTGTTAGGAAGCGTGCCAAAAAATATTTTTTTGACACCCCACTAACGGCTTAAACCGTTGATACATCAACATTTATAGAGGGAGGAATTTTTCATGTTGAAACTCAACTTTCGCACCAATAAAATAAGTGCTAATCGTTGGCTGTATTGAACTTTAAGTCTATCCATTATGTTGTTTGACAAAATGAATATAAAATGAAAAACACCTCGTTCCTTGGTATAGTGAGATTGACAAAAAATCACTACCACATAGAAGAGGTGTCCTCTACATGATAGACCAAAATTGCCAATACAATCAACTACCAAAAGAACTTGATTCTGTTTTTTCTGAGCTTGAAATGAAGAAGCACTTACGCCATGCTGGCATAAAAAAATCCTTTGGTTTTAGTTGTTCTTATTTGTTTCAACTTGTTTTCTGCTTGATTTTCCAACACAAGAATTGGTTTTCTCTTCTTGAGTCAAAGAAAGCAGATCAATTCCCAGCCAAGGATGCCGTGTATCGTTTCTTAAACCAATCGACGTTCAACTGGCGGCAGTTTTTACTTCTTTTGAGCACATTTACTATTCGCAAAGTAGAACGCCTTACTGACAAAAGTCGTCCTAAAGTCTTCATTGTTGATGACTCATCGTTTTATCGAAATCGTAGTCAAAAAGTAGAACTGCTGGCTCGTTGCTTTGACCACGCTTCTCTTAAAATGCGTTTTTATAAAGGATTTCGCATGTTAACTTTAGGCTGGTCGGACGGCTACACCTTCATGCCCATTGACTTCTCTTTACTCAGTTCCAAGAAGGCTCAGATTAATGGAATCTCTGAACAAATTGATAAACGTACCTGTGGGTATAAACGCCGTAAAAATGCTTTACAGTCAGAACCCGAACAGATCCCTAGTATGCTCAAACGAGCGCTTGCCAGTGGAATAAATGCAAGCTATGTTCTAATGGATTCTTGGTTTACTTTGCCTCCACTTGTCAAAGCCATTGTGGAACAAGGTTTAGACGTGATTGGCATGGTCAAGGAAACAAAACAACGATATAACGTTGACGGAAAGCTGGTTTCGTTAAAGCAGCTCTATCGCCTGGCTCAACCCCTACAGTCGAAGAAGGGTATCCTTCGCTCTATCCGTACCGTTATGGCGAATGGAACTCCTGTAAAAGTTATATTCGTTCAAAACAGAAACAAGAAAAGTGAATGGCTTGCCCTCCTCAGTACGGACTGCACCCTTTCCGAACAGGAAATTGTTCGAATCTATGGGATGCGTTGGGATATTGAAGTGTTCTTTAAGACGACAAAATCGCTTTTAAAACTTGAAAAAGAGCTCCAAAGTCGCTCGTATGATGGGTTAATCAGCCATACCACTATTGTATTTGCACGTTTTATCGTGCTATCGTGGCAAAACCGCTGCAACACCGATCAAAGAACAATAGGCAGGCTGTTTTATGAACTTTGCGACGAAGTAAATGAACTTGATTGGGCTGTTGCATTGCAGCAGTTAATCGAGCTTCTTCAAGACGCACTAAAACAGACCAATAAAAGATTTAAAAAGTTAATTCAAAGTCAACTGGAACAGTGGATCTCTGGCCTACCTAGTTATATCAAAGCTTATTTGCCAATTTCACTCTGCGAAAGTTGAGTTGAAAGAAAAGGATTTTGTTGCTTTTTTAACAGAGGCTGGCAGATATGATAAAACAGCGGAGAAGTGTACGGTTTGCGGGATCATTTTGCCATCGTTTTCGGATTATTTGCTGAGAGGGCCGGCGGGAGCACTGGGGACAAAGTATAATGTGCTCAGCTATAGTGAACAAGGGCTGACCGTCATTCCAATCAATAATATTACGGGCAATATGTTACCGGACGAATCGGCATTTATTCCGGGAGAAAAGATCACAAGCATGAAAACTGTTCCGAAGCTGACTTACCACAGATTGTATGTTGGGACTTCGGATGGTACGGCTGTTTTCCGATTAAACAAAGTGCTGATTGGTTACGGGTGGCATAAAAGAAATTTGCCGTCATTCATTGCAACTGTAAACGGATTGGAAGAGCCGGTGCACATATAGAAGGAGCGGCTTTTTCCGCTCCCTTGTTACGCCTGGCTCAGCCCCTGCTCGAGCGTTTCCAGCATCATTTTTTGTTCCTGTGTATCCGCATGGTTCCAAATGACTTCAAAGAGGACGCCGAGCCCCGGGAGCATTTTTTCTTCGCCCCTTTGAATGGCATCGACAATCGTATCTTTTAACTGATCTTGCGTGTCCTCTTTTACATTGTGAATGACTGCTTTCCGCAAGTCCAAATCCATTTCGGTTCAGCTCCTTTGATCACTTTCACTGCTAGCATTTCACATGGCCACAATTTTTATGTATACTATTCCAAGGAAAACTTAACGAAAAGGGAGCAAACACGTTGAAATACATACAATCCTTGCAAAATCCGCAAGTAAAGCATTGGAAAAAACTAACCGCGAAAAAAGAACGCGAAAAAACATTTACTTATTTGCTGGAAGGGTTCCATCTCGTCGAAGAAGCGCTGAAAGAAGAAGTAGTGACAGAAATTATTGTTGAAGAAGGCGTGGACCTGCCAAACCGCTGGAATACGGAAGGGGTGCCGGTAACCACTGTCACGCATGAAATCAGCAAAACGCTTGCCGATACAGAAACGACGCAAGGCATTTTTGCCGTGTGCCGGATGAAAAAACAGCCGTCCAAAATCATCGGCAGGCGTTATCTTTTAATTGATGCCGTGCAGGATCCCGGCAATACAGGAACGATGATCCGGACGGCGGACGCAGCCGGGTTTGATGCCGTTATTTTCGGCAAGGGCACGGCGGATCCGTACAGCCCGAAAGTGTTGCGTGCGGCACAAGGAAGCCATCTCCACGTCGGGCTTTTAAAAGGCGATTTAAACATGTGGATTGAAAAACTGAACGAAGCGGCAGTGCCGGTTTACGGAACAGCGCTTGAAAACGGCGTAACGTTTCGCGAAGTAAATCCAGGTGATGCCTTTGCGATCCTTGTTGGCAATGAAGGAAGCGGCGTACACCCTGACTTGCTTGCGCAAACGGAACAAAATTTGTCCATCCCGATTTTCGGCAAAAGCGAGTCGCTAAATGTTGCGGTGGCAGCCGGCATTTTAATGTATGACTTTGCGATGCGGTCGTAATTTCGGCGGAAAAAGTGAATGTATCCATGTTTGAGGCAAAAAAGCAGACCTATAAAATGCATGAGGTGAAGCAGCGGCAGAATGATGAAAAACAGCTGGGACAATTTTTCAGCATGGGTGCCAATAAGGAACGGGGGAGGGCGTTTTCATGAGAGCGGCTGCACTGCTTGACCAGAATAAAAAGGTGACCCTCAACACGTTCATTTATTGCGAAAAAATTCGCGTGAAAACGGCCGCGCCTGTGACTAAAATGGGAAGGCACTTTATCCTCTAAGATAAACATCTAGAGAGAGGTCACTTTCCGTTTGAAATTGCGGGCATTTCCCGCTATAATAAAACATAATTGAAAAATGATAAAAACCATGACAGGGAAAAGTAGCTTGATCTTCGCCATGCAGGGAGAAAATGCCGTAGACTGGAAGCATTTTTATGGGGAAATGAAGCGAAGTTCACCCCTCGAGTTGCCGCTTGGACCATTGCCTGCAATGTAAAGGCGGGACGGTTAAAAGCCGTTATTGAAATGAAGCGAACATAATTTAATTATGTTAATTAGGGTGGTACCGCGAACCATTGCCTCGTCCCTTTTCCAGGACGGGGCTTTTTTAACGCCCAAAACTTAAAGGAGGTACAAGAAAATGGAAGAAACGTTGAAAGCACTGCAAACCGAAGCGCTTGCCAAAATTGGTGCGGCTGCTGATTTAAAAACGCTGAACGAGATCCGTGTCGCCTATCTCGGCAAAAAAGGCCCGATTACGGAAGTTTTGCGCGGCATGGGAAAGCTGTCAGCAGAAGAACGGCCGAAAATGGGCGCGCTCGCCAATGAAGTGCGTGCCGCCATTCAAACAGGTATCGAAAAAAAGCAGGCGGCATTGGAAGCGGAAGCCGTCGAGCGACAATTGGCATCTGAAAAAATTGATGTCACGCTGCCGGGCCGCCCGGTAAAAGCAGGCAGCCACCATCCGCTTACAAAAGTCATTGAGGAAATTGAAGACTTGTTTATCGGGATGGGCTATACGATTGCCGAGGGGCCGGAAGTGGAAACCGATTACTACAATTTTGAAGCGCTGAACCTGCCGAAAGGGCATCCGGCACGCGATATGCAGGATACCTTTTACATAACCGATGACATTTTGCTCAGGACCCATACTTCACCAAACCAAGCGCGGACAATGGAAAAACATCACGGCAAAGGGCCAGTCAAAATCATCTGCCCAGGGAAAGTATACCGCCGCGACAATGATGATGCGACCCATTCCCACCAGTTTATGCAGATTGAAGGGCTCGTTGTTGACGAAAACATTACGATGGCCGATTTAAAAGGGACGTTGGAAGTGTTTGCGAAAAAATTATTCGGTGAAGACCGTGAAATCCGGCTGCGCCCGAGCTTTTTCCCGTTCACTGAACCGAGTGTTGAAATGGATATTTCATGCAAAATGTGCGGTGGGCACGGTTGCCATGTATGCAAAGGCACCGGCTGGATTGAAATTTTGGGCGCCGGCATGGTCCACCCGCGCGTATTACGGATGTCCGGCTTTGATCCGGAAAAATATACCGGTTTTGCATTTGGCATGGGGCCGGAGCGGATTGCGATGCTGAAATACGGCGTTGATGACATCCGCCACTTTTATACAAATGACATTCGTTTTTTACGGCAGTTTTCCGTACAAGAATAAGGAGGGTCAAACATGTTTGTTTCATATAAATGGCTGCAGGAATATGTAGATTTGGACGGCATTTCGCCGGAAGAACTGGCTGAAAAAATTACGCGGACCGGGATTGAAGTCGAAAGCGTGGCATTTAAGGGGGAAGGCATTAAAAATGTCGTTGTCGGGCATGTTTTGGAAAAAGAAAAGCATCCGAACGCCGATAAATTAAACAAATGCCTGGTTGATATCGGGGAAGGTGAGCCTGTCCAAATTATTTGCGGCGCGCCAAACGTCGATAAAGGGCAGAAAGTTGCCGTTGCCAAACCGGGCGCCTGGCTGCCGGGGCATGTAAAAATCAAACGCTCGAAACTGCGCGGCGAGGAGTCGAACGGGATGATCTGCTCACTGCAGGAACTCGGTGTTGAAAGCAAGCTCGTCCAAAAAGAGTATGCAAACGGCATTTATGTGTTCCCGGATGATGTGGAAGTGGGGAAGGATGTGCTGCCACTTTTAGGATTGGATGATACGATTATTGAACTGGGGCTTACTCCGAACCGGGCGGACTGCATGAGCATGCTTGGCGTTGCCTACGAAGTAGCAGCGATCCTTGGAAAAGACGTGAAATTGCCGGAAACAAAAGTGCAGGAAGCATCCGATAAAGCTGCTGATGCCATTTCGGTCCGTGTCGAGGCAAAAGAAGCAGCGCCGCTTTACACATTAAAAGTCATCCGCAACGTGAAAATCGGCCCGTCCCCGCTCTGGATGCAGGCGCGGCTCATGGCAGAAGGAATCCGCCCGCACAACAATGTGGTCGACATTACGAACTATATTTTGCTCGAATACGGCCAGCCACTCCATGCGTTTGACTATGACAAGCTCGGTTCCAAAGAAATTGTCGTCCGCATGGCGCGTGAAGGGGAAAAAATGGTCACGCTCGATGACCAGGAGCGCACGTTAAAAGATGTCCATCTTGTCATTACGAACGGCACTGAACCTGTCGCAATGGCCGGTGTCATGGGCGGCGCCAATTCGGAAGTATCCGAAACGACGACAAACGTACTTTTGGAATCCGCCTATTTTGACGCCGGAACAATTCGGACGGCTTCAAAAGACCACGGCCTGCGCAGCGAGGCAAGCAGCCGTTATGAAAGAGGGATTGATCCGAACCGCGTTGTGCCCGCAGCAGAACGGGCCGCAATGCTGATTGCCAAATATGCGGGTGGAGAAGTGCTTGCCGGAATGGTTGCCGAAAATCATTTGCATATTGAGCCGGCTGTTGTCACCATTACGCTGGAAAAAATCAACCGTGTGCTCGGAACGCAAATTTCAGCGGAAGAAGTGCTCCGTATTTTTAAACGTCTCCAGTTTGAAACATCATGGGAAGACGGCCGTTTTACAGTGATTGTGCCAACCCGCCGCGGCGATATTACGATTGAGGAAGATCTGATTGAAGAAGTGGCGCGCCTGTACGGTTATGACCTGCTGCCAAAAACATTGCCGGCGGGCAGGGGAACGCGGGGCGGCTTGAACGTCATTCAGCAAAAACGCCGCGCCACGAAACGTTTTCTTGAAGGAACGGGGCTGTACCAGGCAACCACGTATTCTTTAACAAGCGAAGAAAAAGCACACCAGTACGCGCTTGAAAAACGCGAACCAGTCCGCGTTGCTATGCCCATGAGCGAAGAACGCAGTGTGCTGCGCTTAAGCCTTTTGCCGCATCTTTTGGAATCCGTCGCGTATAATGTCGCACGTAAAAACGAGTCGGTTGCCCTGTATGAAGTTGGCAATGTCTTTTTGAAAAAGGCAGACGGAGCGCAGCCGGAAGAACAGGAACACCTCGCCGGCGCCATCACCGGGCTTTGGGTTTCCAACTTGTGGCAAGGAGAAAAGAAAGCAGTAGATTTCTTTGTGGCAAAAGGGATTTTGGAAGGCCTGTTTGAAAAACTCGGAGTTTCCGGCGCTATTTCCTACCACGCGGCAACATTTGAAGGGCTGCATCCGGGAAGGACAGCGGAAATTTTACTTGACGGGGAAGCGATCGGTTTTGTCGGCCAGGTGCATCCAAACGTACAAAAAGAACTCGATATCAAAGAAACATACGTGTTCGAACTGAAACTGGAGCCGGTATACCATTACCCGGCCGAACCGGTTCAATACCGGCCGATCCCGCGCTTCCCGGCTATCACCCGCGATATTGCGCTTGTTGTCGACCGCGATGTGGAAGCAGCCCGGCTGCAGGCAATCATTCAGGAGGCCGGCGGAACCCTTTTGAAATCCGTTTCGATTTTTGATTTATACGAAGGCGAGCATATGGAACCCGACAAAAAATCAATTGCCTTCTCGCTTACTTATTTCGATCCGGAACGCACATTAACAGATGAAGAAGTCGTCGCCCAGCATGAGAAAGTACTTGCCGCCGTAAAAGAAAAAGCAGGCGCAGTACTACGGGGCTAATCCCAAGAAAAAAGAAGAGGCTTAAAGGCCTCTTCTTTTTTAGTGCAAAAATCAAAGCGCTGTCTATGTGAAGGAAGCGGTGGAAATTGACGATCTTCCTTTATATAGAGTGCGTCTACATGAAGAAAGCGCGGAAAAGAGGCGGCCTTTCTTCACATAGGGCGCCTCTAAGTTAAGGAAGCGCGGAAAAACGAAGGCGTTTCTTTACATAGAGCGCGTCTACGTTAAGGAAGCAAGCAAAAACGAAGTCCCTCCTTCCCATAGCCCCCGTCTACGTTAAGATGCACGGGAAAATTCATCCGTTTCCGTTTCCTTCGCTTAACGTCCCTCCTCGTTAGCCTTTCCTTCAAAATTTATCGCCTATCGTCACCCCATGTCTTTCCCACCATCCTTTATTTCACGCCCGCGATCCGCTTTGCTTTTTCCGTATTGGCAAAATGCAGTTTGACAAAATGTGGCAGCGCGGCCATGCCTTTTTCCTTGATGAGCCGTGCGGCAGCCCGGTCCACCTGTGCACCGGCGCCCTTTGGCAAAACAAATCCGGCTTCTTTGCTCAATTTTTCAAACTCCCGGACAAAAGCATAGCGTGCGAGAATTGAAGCGGCCGCAACCGCAAGATGGACGCTTTCCCCTTTTGTGCTAAAATAGACGCCGTCACGCATGACGATTTTTTCGTTCTGCAAATACCGATAATAAGTGGACGCTTCTGCGAACTGATCAATTAAAATTGCATCCGGTTTTGCCGGCGCAATTTTTTGGGCGGTATTGTACAAAGCCCGGTTATGGAGCAATGCTTTGATTTTTCCTTGCGACATGCCCGATTGCTGGAGCCGGTTGTATTTTTCGTTCGGCAAAATGAGCAGGCTGTACGGAACAAAGGTGAGCAGTTCTTTCGCTAATCCGGCAATCTGACTGTCTGTTAATCCTTTTGAATCTTTTACGCCCAGTTCTTTTAAAAGCGGGAGCTGTTTCTTTTCAACGTAACAGCTGACGACCGTCATCGGCCCGAAAAAGTCGCCTGTTCCGACTTCATCCGATCCAATGACGGAAAGCTCTCCGATATCAGGAGGCAGCGGGTTGCCGGAAGATTTTGCGCTCCGGGCGGCATCCGGCTTCTTTTCCAGCGGCTGTCCCCATTTTGACGCTTCCGTTTCTGCGGCCGGCCCTTGAAATAAAACTTTTCCGGACTTATAGCCGGTAATGGAGCAGCCTGGTATTTTTGCGGCAAAAACGGCGCCGGACGGAACTTTTCCTGACAGGCTGTTTTGATAAGATTGTTTCATTTTTTGCATGGTTGAAGCTGAAACGAGAATGACAGTATTTGACATTTTGATTCCTCCGGCAGTTTCAGGATCTCCTTGAATTTGTTCGACATTGTTAGACAAAGGCTTTTCCGTCATGCTATGATAGAGAATAGGATTCTTACAAATGGGGAGGCAGGCAACATTGGAAAAAACCCGAATTACTGTTGGCATATACGGACAGCAATATACCATAATCGGAACGGATCCGGCAAGCCATATTCGCCTGGTTGCCTCGATGGTTGATGAAAGAATGCGGGAAATCAGCGCGAAGAATCCTTCATTAGATACTGGCAAAGTGGCTGTGCTGACAGCCGTAAATGCTGTCCATGATTATATAAAACTGAAAGAGCAGTATGAGCTGCTTGAACAGCACTATTTACAATTGTTGAAAAAGGATGAAGATGAAAATGGTTAATTTGATCATCATCATTTTGCTTGTGCTTGGATTCCTGAACGGGAAGCGGAAAGGATTTATATTGCAGGCTGTCCACCTCACAGGGTTTGTAATTGCCTCCGCAGTTGCGTACATATTGTATGATGACCTGGCGGAAAAATTGAAGCTAATGATTCCGTATCCTTCTTTTAACAGCGACAGCTCATTTGCCCTTCTGATGCACGAGGGCAATATGGAAACGGCATTTTACCGGATCATTGCGTTTGCCATTCTTTTCTTTGCCGTCAGGATACTTCTAAATATTGTCGGGTCATCCCTTACCTTTTTGGCCCAGCTCCCGGTCCTCAAACAAGTCAATGGATGGGCGGGCGGCATCCTAGGGTTTGCCGAGCTGTACTTGATCATTTTTATCGTTTTATATATTGGATCCTTGCTGCCGGTGGATGAGATCCAATCCGCGCTCAAGGCATCCGCAGTCGCAGAAGGCATGATTAAAAATACACCTTATATTTCAGCTCTTGTGGCGTCATGGTGGGTGAAATAGAAACCCGGGCGGCACGTTTACCATTTGCAAACGGGTTGAAAATGGGTTTTTCAAAACAGCACTTCTCGCGACGGGGGAGTGTTTCTTTATGGAGGGGATCGCCCGTGTACATGCTGGTTTTTTCCGGACGGGGCTTGAATGCCGGGCACGGATTCAAATACTTCCCATGCTGCTGGAAAAAATGTGCGGCCATTGGAAGGGCGCTTTCCCAATCATCGTAGCGGGAAAACGGTAAAAACCCGATCCTTCACTTAATAAGTTAAAAAGGGGGCAGGCGAATGCGGACAAATAAACGCAGTGTCATCCGGCTGCTGGAACAAATTGCGGTTTACTTGGAATTGAAAGGCGAAAACCATTTTAAAATCGCGGCTTACCGCAGGGCTGCATCTGCCTTGGAAGCGGATGGGCGTGACTTGTCAGAAATCAGCCGTTTTACGGATATTCCTCATATTGGAAAAACAACCGCTTCCGTCATCGAAGAGTTCGTGGAAACTGGGCGGTCCACCCTGCTTGAACAACTAAAAGACGAAGTTCCAAAAGGGCTGGTTCCGCTCATGCAGATACAGGGTCTTGGTGCCAGGAAAATATCAAGGCTTTACAGGGAACTTGGCATTACAGATGCGGATTCTTTAAGGAAAGCTTGTGAAGAAGGAAAAGTTGAAACGTTAAAAGGGTTTGGAAAAACGACGCAGTCCAATCTTTTGCACGCGCTTGACCAGCTTTCGGGGAAACCGGCTTATACCATCGGCCGGCTGCTGCCGGTACTTTTGCTGATCGAAGAAACGCTGTCCGGAAACAGGAAAATAGAAACCTATTCGCGTGCCGGCAGTATCCGGCGGTTTGAAGAAAGAATAGAAGAACTCGATTATGTCATCTCTACATTCGATCCAAAATCGGTTGCGGAGGACATTCTTCAAATGAACGAAGTCGTGGAAGCTGTTTCTATCCGGAGTATAAAAATAACGGCTAAATTAAAAGGGGAACCTGGCTTACGGATCAATTTCCGGATCGCGTTGCCTGACCTGTATGCGATGACGCTTTTTCTTTCAACAGGGCCGGAACCGCATCTGGAAAAAATGCAGCAGATTGCCGGTCTTCATGGCGAGCGGCTGACGCAATCCGGCGTCAAAATTCTGAAGACAGGCGAATTGCTCCGTTTTCCGAGTGAAGCTTCGTTTTATCATCATTACGGCCTGCCTTACATCCCTCCGGAAATCCGCGCTGACGGCAGCGAGGTGGAAACCTATAAGGGGACGCCTTTTGTCCAGATCGATGATGTAAAGGGCGACCTGCACATGCACACCGTCTGGTCGGACGGGAAAGATTCGCTTGAAGACATGGTCAATGCATGCAGAAGAAGAGGGTACGAATATATCGCAATCACGGACCACTCTAAATATTTAAAAGTCGCCGGCGGGCTTTCACGTGAACGTTTGATCAGGCAAATGAATGAAATCCGCCGGTTAAATGAAAAATATCCGGATATCTTGATTTTGTCCGGTATTGAGATGGACATTTTGCCGGACGGGACTTTGGATTTTGATGATGATGTGCTGTCAGGCCTTGATTTCGTCATTGCTTCCATCCATTCGGGGTTCGGGAATAGCCGCGCGCAGATCATGAAACGGCTGCGCAACGCTTTATTCAACCCGCATGTGGACATGATTGCCCATCCGACCGGAAGATTAATCGAAAAAAGGCAGGGGTACGATGTCGATTTTGATTTGCTTTTCCAATGGGCAAAGGAAACCGGCACGATCCTTGAATTAAGCGGCGACCCCGCCAGATTGGACCTTTCAGCGGCCCGTGCAAGAGAAGCGCAGGCAGCCGGTGTGAAAATCGCGATTAACACCGATGCACACGCAACTGCGGAACTGGGCAATATCGCTTTCGGTGTCGGAACCGCGAGAAAAGGCTGGATTGAAAGGAAAAATGTGGTCAATACGTATACGAAAGAACAACTCCTTGAGTTTTTAAAACAGAAACATCAGCACTGATCCATTCCCTTTCTGCAATGAATAGAGGGCAGTTTTCCGGAACGCTGGAATCCGGAATGCATGGAGGACGAATAGATGCAACATAAAATCATCAAAACACTCGAGTTTGATAAAATTAAAAATCTGCTGCTTGAGCACGCTTCTTCTCCGCTTGGGGCCGAAAAAATTGAAGCCCTTTTTCCCTCCTCTTCCTATGAAGAAGTGGTCCGGATGCAGGAGGAGACGGATGAAGCGGCGCAAGTGCTGCGTTTAAAAGGGCATGTGCCGCTTTTCGGCATTTATGACATCCGCCGTCATCTGAAAAGAGCGGCGATCGGCGGCAGGCTGAACCCGCAGGAACTGGTGCAGATTGCCAGCACCATCCATGTCAGCCGAACGATGAAACGGTTTATTGAAGGAATCACGGAAGAAGAAACAGAACTGCCGATCTTAACAAGCATGGTGGACAGGATTGCGGTCCTTACGCCGCTCGAACATGAAATCCGGAATGCGGTGGATGAAAACGGGGAAATTCTGGACTCGGCAAGCGAAACGCTGCGCCAAATCCGGCACGGGCTGCGCGGTACGGAACGGCGCATTCGTGAAAAACTGGAAGGCTATATCCGCGGCAAAAATGCGGCGAAAATGCTGTCGGATGCGATTATTACGATCCGGAATGACCGCTATTGTATCCCGGTAAAACAGGAATACCGGGCAAATTACGGGGGAATCGTCCATGACCAGTCTTCTTCCGGACAGACTTTGTTCATTGAGCCGCAATCGGTGGTGGACTTGAATAACCAGCTGCGTGAATGGCATTTAAAAGAGCAGCAGGAGGTTGAAAGGATTTTAAGCGAATTGTCCGCCGCAGTGGCAGCAGCCGGCGGGGAGCTTGAAACCATCGTTGAAATTCTCGCTGATTTTGACTTTATGTTTGCCAAAGCTTTATACGGCCGGTCCATTAAAGGTTCGAAACCGGTGATCAACAATCATGGCGCCATCCGTATGTTCAAAGCGCGTCATCCGTTGCTTCCAGCCGATAAAGTGGTGCCAAATGATATTACGATCGGGCAGGAATATACGACCATTGTGATAACCGGGCCGAATACAGGCGGAAAAACGATTACGCTGAAAACAATCGGGCTGTGCACGCTCATGGCGCAGGCCGGGCTGCAAATTCCCGCTTTGGACGGTTCGGAAATGGCTGTTTTTAAAGAAGTATTTGCCGATATCGGTGATGAACAGTCGATTGAGCAAAGCCTTAGCACCTTCTCCTCCCATATGACAAATATCGTTGAAATCCTGAAACGGGTCGACGATCAGTCGCTCGTCCTGTTTGATGAGCTCGGCGCCGGTACCGACCCGCAGGAAGGGGCTGCCCTTGCGATTTCAATTTTGGACGAAGTGTACAAAAGGGAGGCCCGCGTTGTCGCCACCACCCACTACCCGGAACTGAAGGCATACGCTTATAACCGTGAAGGGGTCGTCAATGCAAGCGTCGAGTTTGATGTGGAAACATTAAGCCCAACATACCGGCTTTTAATCGGCGTTCCCGGCCGGAGTAATGCGTTTGAAATCTCAAGGCGCCTCGGGCTCTCCCCGTCCATTATTGAACACGCCCAATCACTAATCGGCGCGGACACAAACGAGGTCGAAAATATGATTGCCGCGCTCGAATCGGCTAGGCGCGAGGCGGAAAAAGAACGGCAGGAAGCGCAGGAACTGTTGAAGGATGCCGAGGAACTGCACCGTGATTTGCAAAAACAAATGGCGGCGTTTTATGCCCGCCGCGATGAGCTGTACGGAAAAGCGGAGAAAAAAGCGGCAAAAGTGGTGGAAGAGGCAAAGGAAAAAGCGGAAGAGATCATCCGCGACTTGCGGAAAATGCAGCTTGAATCCAAAGCCAATGTGAAAGAACATGAACTGATTGATGCAAGAAAACAGCTGGAGGAACTGGCGCCGAAACTGGACCGCAAACCGGCGGCAAAAGCAAAAAAACAGCATATCTACCAGCCGGGCGACGAAGTCAAAGTGCTCAGCTTCAACCAGAAAGGCACGCTGCTTGAACAAACGGCAGGCGGCGAGTGGCTCGTGCAAATGGGTATTTTGAAAATGAAAGTAAAAGAATCCGACATGGAATATATCCGGCCGCCGCAACAAAAACAGCCGGAGAAGCACCTGGCAACGGTCAGGGGGCGCGATTCCCATGTCAGCCTGGAACTCGATTTGCGCGGGGAGCGTTATGAAGATGCGCTCTTAAAAGTTGAAAAATATATTGACGATGCGCTTTTAGCCGGGTATCCGCGCGTTTCGATCATCCACGGGAAAGGAACAGGTGCGCTCCGGAACGGGGTGCAGGAATTTTTAAAACATCACCGCGCCGTAAAACGAATCCGTCTCGGGGAACCAGGCGAAGGTGGCAGCGGCGTTACGATTGTAGAATTCAAGTAATTTTCAAGGGCAAGGGGGAGGGCCTTTTGTTTCTCGAAAAGCTGGCAAAAATTTTGTTTGTTTGCTGTGCCGTTTTTGCATTGCTTGGCGTCATTTATTTGATTGTTGCAGATTAGCCCGTGACAAGGAGAAGGAGCGCATCCTTCTCCTGTTTCGGCTGCAAATAATTGTCAACGCTTTCAATTTTCGTTATAATAAAATAAGTCAATAAAAGATGCAAAATGGAGTTGATGCAAATGACAGACAGGCCATGGCTGTCCCAGTATCCGCCGGAAATACCCGTTTCCCTTACGTATCCGCGAAAACCGGTTTGTGCATTTTTAACCGAAGCAGCTGAACAGTATCCTGACAAAAAAGCGCTCCATTTTATGGGGAAAGAAATGACATACCGTGAAGTGTATGAAGCGGCGCTCAAATTTGCCGGGTATTTAAAAAAACTCGGAGTGGAAAAAGGCGATAGGGTTGCCGTGCTGCTCCCGAATTCCCCGCAGGCCGTCATCGGTTTTTACGGCATCCTTTACACGGGCGGGATAGCCGTCATGACGAATCCGCTATATACGGAAAGGGAACTGGAATATCAGCTGAAAGACTCCGGCGCGAAGGCCATCCTGACAGTTGATTTCCTGTACCCGACAGTGGCAAAAGTATTTGAGAAAACCGATCTCGAACATATTATTGTAACCGCCATCAGCGAGTATTTGCCTTTTCCCAAAAACGTCATCTACCCGTTTCTGCAGAAAAAGCAAACGGGCGTTACTGTCCGGGTCGAGCACGGCGGGCACCATCACTTGCTAAAGAACATCATGAAGGAAGAAATTCCGGAACCGCTTGACACGCCGTTCGATATCGAAGAGGACCTTGCGATTCTTCAGTACACCGGTGGCACAACCGGCGTGCCAAAAGGCGTCATGCTGACACATCTCAATTTGATTGCAAACGCGACAATGTGTGATGCCTGGATGTACAGGGCCAAAAAAGGGGAAGAAGTGGTGCTCGGCATGCTTCCGTTTTTCCATGTGTACGGCATGACGACCGTGCTGATTCTTTCTGTGATGCAGGGCTTTAAAATGATTTTAATTCCGCGCTTTGATGCGGAGTCACTGCTGAAGACAATTGAAAAACAGCGGCCAACTTTGTTTCCGGGTGCGCCAACCATTTATATCGGGCTTTTAAACCACCCGAAAATTAAGGAATATGATTTGTCATCGATTGAAGCATGCATCAGCGGTTCTGCCCCGCTGCCGGTAGAAGTTCAGCAGAAATTTGAAGGGGTGACCGGCGGCAAGCTTGTGGAAGGGTATGGCCTCAGTGAATCTTCTCCTGTCACCCATGCCAATTTTGTATGGGGAAAACGCGTCAAGGGCAGTATCGGCGTGCCATGGCCAGATACGGACTGCGAAATCCGCTCGCTCGAAGACGGCAGGCCGTTACCGCCCGGTGAAGTCGGCGAGCTGGCGGTAAAAGGGCCGCAAGTGATGAAAGGTTACTGGAACCGCCCGGAAGAAACGAAGGAAGTGCTAAAAGACGGGTGGCTATTTACGGGGGATTTGGCTTATATGGATGAAGAAGGTTATTTTTATATTGTCGACCGGAAAAAAGACATCATTATTGCAGGCGGCTATAATATTTATCCGCGTGAAGTCGAAGAAGTGCTGTATGAGCACCCTGCCGTTCAGGAAGCCGTGGTTGCCGGCGTGCCACACCCGTACCGCGGGGAAACCGTCAAAGCCTATATTGTGCTGAAAGACAATATGACAGTAACGGAAGAAGAACTGGACCGGTTTGCACGCCAATATCTGGCGGCATATAAAGTCCCGCGCATTTACGAATTCCGGGATGAACTGCCGAAAACGGCCGTTGGGAAAATTTTGCGGCGCTCATTGGTTGCAGAAGAAAAAGAAAAGATGGAAAATGGAGGAGAGAAGATCGGGTAAGGAAATTTTTTTATAAACAGGACTTGACAAATGCTGCATTCTTGTATAATATGAAAATATGAATGAATGGTCATTCATTTTCTGGCCGCCATTAAACCGGTCGGCCAAATTGACAGATCATGAGATTGAAAGGTGATAGCCCGTGAGGAAAAACAGGCCAAAGTACAAACAAATTATTGATGCAGCAGTGGTGGTTATCGCACAACACGGCTATCATCAGGCACAGGTTTCAAAAATTGCAAAACAGGCGGGCGTAGCGGACGGCACGATTTATTTGTATTTTAAAAACAAAGAAGATATCCTGATTTCTTTGTTTGAAGAAAAGATGCAGCTGTTTATCGAAAAGGTTTCCGAATATATTGCAGGGGACCTTTCCCCTTCCGAAAAGTTGCTCAAGATGATCGAAAACCACTTCAAAGTCCTTGCCGCCGATCACCATTTGGCGGTCGTGACCCAGCTGGAACTGCGGCAGACCAATTTAGATCTGCGGCTTAAAATCAACAGCGTACTGAAAGAATATTTGACGCTCGTTGACCAAATCATCCGCGAAGGCATGGAAAAAGGCGAATTCGATTCCGGGCTTGACGTCCGGCTCGTCCGGCAGATGATTTTCGGGACAGTCGATGAAACGGTAACGACATGGGTGATGAATAAAGAAAAATACGACCTCGTTTCACTGGCTGCTCCCGTCCATCAATTGATCATTAACGGCTGCGGCAAAAAAACGGCGGTTTAATGCCGCAGCTTTCACAAGGGGGTTTGAGACGGGATGGAATTTATTACGATCAAACGGGAAAATGCGGTCGCCTGCATTGAAATGAACAGGCCACCTGCCAATGCGCTTGCGCAGGCTCTTTTAAAAGAACTTGCGCAAGCGTTTGGCCAACTTGAAAACGATCCTGAAACCCGGGTCGTGCTCCTTTACGGGAAAGGAAGATTTTTCTCGGCAGGAGCGGATATTAAAGAATTTGTCCAATTAAGGAAATCCGGCGGCTCCGATGCGCTGGCGGTTTCCGGTCAGGAATTGTTCGAAAAAGTGGAAGCGTTCCCGAAACCGGTCATCGCCGCGATCCATGGCGCGGCACTTGGCGGTGGGCTCGAACTTGCGATGGCATGCCATATCCGCCTTGTCACAGAAAATGCAAAACTCGGCCTCCCGGAACTGAGCCTCGGACTCGTGCCGGGTTTTGCCGGAACGCAGCGGCTGCCAAGGTATGTCGGACGCGGCAAAGCATTTGAAATGCTGTGGACAAGCGAACCGCTGACCGGAACGGAGGCCGTGCAGCACGGGCTTGCAAACCATGCTTATAAAGAAGAGGAACTGCTCCCGAAAGCAAGGGCGCTGGCTGAAAAAATTGCAAAGAAAAGCCCGCTGGCCCTGAAAGCCTCTATTGAACTCGTCAATTATTCAAAAACAAACGATTACGAAAAAGGCTTGGAGCAGGAATCCGCACGTTTTCTTGAGCTGTTCGGCTCAAAAGATGCAGAGGAAGGCATCAAAGCTTTTATTGAAAAAAGGGAACCGCGTTTTACAGGGGCCTAACATTTTTTGATTTGTATGCGCTTAAAAGATTTTATTTTTTAACGATTTAGGGAGGGAACGGCATGAATATCTTCGTATTATTAAAACGGACTTTTGACACAGAAGAAAAGATTGCGATTGCAAACGGCCGCATCCAGGATGACGGGGCAGAATATATCATCAACCCGTACGATGAATACGCCGTTGAAGAGGCCATCCAGGTACGCGATGCCCAGGGCGGCGAAGTCACAGTTGTCACAGTCGGCAATGAAGAAGCCGAAAAGCAATTGCGGACGGCACTTGCGATGGGTGCGGATAAAGCAGTCCTCATTAATATTGAAGACGATGTGGAAGCAAGCGACCAGGTCACAACGGCAAAAGTGCTCGCCGCTTATTTAAAAGAGCAGGAACCGGATCTCATTATCGGCGGGAATGTCGCCATTGACAACGCTTCCGGACAAGTCGGCCCGCGGGTGGCGGAGTTGCTCGGTATCCCGTATGTCACGACGATCACCAATCTGGAAATTGATGGCGACAAAGCGACGGTCACAAGAGATGTCGAAGGGGATTCCGAAATCATTGAAACGACCCTTCCGCTGCTCGTCACAGCGCAGCAGGGCTTAAATGAGCCGCGTTATCCTTCGCTCCCGGGGATCATGAAAGCGAAGAAAAAACCGCTTGAAGAGCTGGAACTGGATGACCTTGACCTTGAAGAAGAAGACGTGGAGCCGAAAACCAAAACGATCGAGGTTTACCTGCCACCGAAAAAAGAAGCAGGAAAAGTGCTTGAAGGCGAAATTGTCGACCAAGTAAAAGAACTTGTCCAATTATTGCATACCGAAGCAAAAGTGATTTAAGCGAAGAAACCGGAAATGGAGGGGATCAGCATGAGTCGAAAAGTATTAGTAGTGGGGGAAGTCCGTGACGGATCGCTCCGCAATGTATCATATGAAACCATTGCCGCCGGAAAAACGGTAGCAGAAGGCGGGGAAGTGGTCGGCGTTTTGATCGGGGACGCTGTGAAAGATTTGGGGAAAGACATGATACAATACGGTGCTGACCGTGTTGCCGTGGTGGAAGACGAGAAGCTGAAAAGCTATTCTTCAGACGGTTTTTCCCAAGCATTGCTTGCGATTGTCGAATCTGAAAAGCCGGATGGCATCTTAATCGGCCATACGGCGCTTGGCAAAGACCTGGCCCCGAAAGTAGCGGCTAAATTGGATGCCGGCCTGATTTCGGACGCAACCGCAGTGGAATCAGCCGGGGAACATGTCGTCTTTACCCGCCCGATTTACTCCGGCAAGGCGTTTGAGAAAAAGATCGTAACAGACGGGGTCATCTTTGCGACCATTCGGCCGAACAACATCAGCCCGCTTGAAAAAGACGAATCGCGGACAGGGGACATTGAAACCGTCGAAGCGGAAATTAAAGATTTACGCACGATCATCAAAGAAGTGGTCCGGAAAGTAAGTGAAGGGGTTGACCTTTCGGAAGCGAAAGTCATCGTTTCAGGCGGCCGCGGCGTGAAAAGCGCGGACGGCTTCAAACCGCTGAAAGAGCTTGCCGATGTGCTCGGCGGCGCGGTTGGGGCTTCGCGCGGCGCATGTGACGCCGGCTACTGCGATTATTCCCTGCAAATCGGGCAGACGGGCAAAGTGGTTACACCGGATTTGTATATCGCATGCGGTATTTCCGGCGCCATCCAGCATTTGGCCGGCATGTCCAACTCAAAAGTGATTGTGGCCATTAACAAAGACCCGGAAGCGAACATCTTCAACGTGGCGGATTACGGCATCGTCGGCGACCTGTTCGAAGTGGTCCCGCTTCTCACAGAGGAAATCAAAAAACTAAAAGTCACATCGGCGTAATCCCGGGCCCGGACGAAAAAAATTCGTTCCGGGCCTGTTTTCTGTTGGATATTCGTGAAAAAAGGGTATAAAATAATAAAATCATTACTGCTTTTTCCGGACCGGACAAATTGTTCGCAACATATGATAAAGGATGATATACTTATCCCAAGCAGTAATAGTTTGATTTAGGAGGGTTCTTTCAATATGGCAATTACACATGCTACCGACGCGACTTTCGAGCAGGAAGTCAGCCAAGGTTTGGTATTAACGGATTTTTGGGCAACATGGTGTGGTCCGTGCAAAATGATTGCACCGGTACTTGAAGAAATCGATGCTGAAATGGGCGACAAGGTGAAAATCGTCAAAGTAGACGTGGATGAGAATCAGGAAACGACCAGCAAATTCGGCGTCATGAGCATTCCGACCCTTGTTCTCATGAAAGATGGCAAACCGGTCGACAAAGTGATCGGTTACCAGCCGAAAGAAGCTTTGCAAGAATTAGTGAACAAACATTTATAATACAATAAATGCGCGGCTTCAAGCCGTGCGCAAATGCATTTTAAAATCCGGGCCGGCTGTGGTCCGGGTTTTTTACAGAACGCAGGATTTTGAGGTGAAGAGAAATTGAACGAGACGATCCGCAATAAACTTGCCCTCCTGCCCGCCCAACCCGGCTGCTATTTAATGAAAGACAGACAGGGGACCATCATTTATGTCGGGAAGGCCAAAATTTTAAAAAACCGTGTCCGCTCTTACTTTTCCGGTTCGCATGACGCAAAAACGCAGCGGCTTGTCAGCGAGATCGAAGACTTTGAGTATATTGTCACTTCTTCCAATATTGAAGCCCTTATTCTTGAAATTAATTTAATCAAAAAGCATGACCCGAAATACAACATCATGCTGAAAGATGATAAAACATACCCGTATATTAAGCTGACCCATGAACGCCACCCGCGTCTGATCACCACCCGGAAAGTGAAAAAAGATAAAGGCAAATATTTCGGCCCGTATCCAAACGTGCAGGCGGCCAATGAAACAAAAAAGCTGCTGGACCGGTTGTATCCTTTGCGGAAATGCACCAATATGCCGGACCGCGTCTGCCTTTATTACCATTTGGGCCAGTGTCTTGCGCCGTGCGTCAATGAGGTGAAAGAAGAAACATACAAAGAGATCACCGATCAAATTACCCGCTTTTTGAACGGGGGTTACACGGAAATCAAAAAAGAACTGGAAGAAAAAATGCATGAGGCTGCAGAAAAGCTTGAATTTGAGCGGGCAAAAGAATACCGTGACCAGATCGCCAATATTGAAATGACGATGGAAAAACAGAAAATTACAATGACGGATTTTACGGACCGCGACATTTTCGGCTACGCAGTGGATAAAGGCTGGATGTGCGTCCAGGTCTTTTTCATGCGCCAAGGAAAGCTGATCGAACGGGATGTCTCGCTTTTTCCGTCTTACGATGAGCCGGAGGAGGAATTTTTGAGCTATTTGGGGCAGTTTTACGCCAAACCGGAACATATTAAGCCGAAAGAAGTGCTGATTACGGAAAAAGCAGACCGGGAACTGGCGGAACAACTGCTCGAAATCAAAGTGCTCCAGCCGAAAAAAGGCCAGAAACGGGAACTCGTGTTAATGGCCGAGAAGAACGCAAAGATTGCATTGAAGGAAAAATTCGCGTTGATTGAACGGGACGAGGAACGAACGATCAAAGCCGTTGAAAATCTTGGCGAAAAGCTCGGCATCTACACGCCGCACCGGATTGAAGCGTTCGATAATTCGAATATCCAGGGGACAAACCCGGTTTCGGCGATGGTCGTGTTTGTGGACGGTAAGCCGGCAAAAAAAGAATACCGCAAATATAAAATCAAAACAGTGGAAGGACCGGATGATTATGAATCGATGCGCGAAGTGATCCGCCGCCGTTACATCCGTGCCCTAAGGGAAAACTTGCCGCTTCCGGATCTCATCATTATTGACGGCGGAAAAGGGCAAATTGACGCGGCAAGGGATGTGCTTGAAAATGAGCTCGGGCTTGAGATCCCGATCGGCGGCCTGGCAAAGGATGAGAAGCACAATACATCGCAGCTTTTGTTCGGCAACCCGCTGGAAGTTGTGCCGCTCGGGCGGAACAGCCAGGAATTTTACCTGCTTCAGCGCATCCAAGATGAAGTGCACCGGTTTGCGATTACCTTCCACAGGGAATTGCGCGGAAAATCCGCTTTTCAATCGGCGCTTGACGATATTCCGGGCATCGGGCCGAAACGGAAAAAACAACTGCTTCGCCACTTTGGCTCCTTGAAGAAAATGAAACAAGCAAAGCTGGAAGAATTTGTGGAAGCGGGCATCCCGCGTCCCGTATCCGAAGCATTAATCAAAAAATTACAAGAATAACCTGGCAGGGTTTTTCTGTATATGGTATAATCATGATAATTTCATATGGCAAGCTTTGTTTCAGACTTTCGGGAGCGGTCATCCCGGCGTCCGGCAAAGCCGTTACATGATAGAGGCGCAAAACTTAAGAGTAAGGAACGGGAGAAGATTGGGCTTCCGGGATCGTTTCTGAAAGGAAGTTTTGCCGAAGTGAAAATGGCCTCAATGCCGTTTTTGCTGGTTCTGTACTGAAAAAGTCCGGAACTGTCAGGATGAAATGTCTTGGAGCGCTATCTCACAGGAATGACTGCGTACCCGCGTATGCAAAAGCGATGAGATATCCGTTCTCATTGCTTTTTTTAAATGGGCGCCAAGTTGCTTTGCTTTCACTCTGACAGCCTCATTTTACTTATAAACTGCAGAAGGTGGCGGAGTTATTGGGAATCATTGTTCAGAAATTCGGGGGAACTTCGGTTGGAAATGTGGAAAGGATCCGGAATACGGTCAACCGGATTATTGAAGAAAAGGAAAAGGGCCATGATGTTGTCGTCGTTGTTTCCGCGATGGGCAAAACAACGGACCAGCTTGTCGGGCTTGCAAATGAACTTTCTGCGTATCCTGCAAAACGCGAAATGGATATGCTGCTTTCAACCGGCGAACAGGTGACGATTTCGCTTGTCGCCATGGCACTGATCGATCAAGGCTACGATGCCGTTTCTTATACCGGATGGCAGGCCGGCATTATAACGGAACCCGTGCACGGAAACGCCCGGATCACGGAAATCCGGACTGAAAAAATCAAATCCCGTCTGGCAGCCGGGCAAATTGTAATCGTCGCCGGGTTTCAGGGCATCACCCCAGAAGGCGAAATTGCGACACTCGGTAGGGGCGGCTCAGATACAACGGCAGTGGCGCTTGCAGCAGCGCTTCATGCGGACCGCTGCCTGATCTACACGGATGTAACCGGCGTGTTTACGTCCGACCCGCGCTATATTCCGAATGCCCGGAAGCTTAAGGCTGTATCCTATGATGAGATGCTTGAACTGGCGAGTCTCGGGGCGGGCGTTTTGCATGCAAGGGCAGTGGAGTTTGCCAAAAATGCGGCTGTGCCGCTGATCGTTTGTTCGAGCCTTGAAAGGGAGGAAGGCACGTTAATAGAGGAGGAAGTTTCGGTGGAAAAAAACTTAATTGTCCGCGGCGTTGCATTTGAAGATGGCATTACAAGGGTGACCATTTTCGGACTGGAAAACGGCTTCCGCAATTTGCCGGATATTTTTACGACACTGGCGGAACACCATATTGATGTCGATATCATTATCCAGAACCAGACAGCGGACCATAAAACGTATTTATCTTTTTCGATAAAAGATAAAGATCTGAAAGAAACGGCCGATCTTTTGGAAGCCGGGAAAGAAGCCCTCAGCATAGACCATTTTGAAACGGAAACCGGCCTCGCAAAAGTGTCCATCATCGGATCGGGCATGGTTTCCAACCCAGGCGTTGCGGCAAAAATGTTCCAGGTGCTGGCAGATCACGGCATTGCCATTAAAATGATCAGCACGTCCGAAATCAAAGTGTCCACCGTTGTCGATGCAAAAGAAATGGTCCGGGCCGCCCGGTGCCTGCACGAAGCATTTGAACTGGATGCAGTGGAACAAAATATATGAAAATATGAAAAAGCAGGGGAGCCCCTGCTTTTTCATATTGATTCTCCGGCCGGGTCTTTCGCATCCCACTGCACGGTGATCCGGACTTTTTTTGCTTTTTTCGCAACTTCCTCAACAGCTTCCGTGATCAGTTTTTTCTGCATCTGGTACTGCTCGGCCAAAAAACCGGCTTCAAGCTTGAATGTCGGCTCTTGACCTGCGCCCATATCCAGCTGCCGTTCAATCATCGGCCCGGATAACTCAAATTCGATATGATATTTCTCTTCTTTTTTGATCGATAACGTTCCCCAGCCGGCTTCTTTGAAAAAAGAAACCATTTCTTCATAGGTAAGCAGCTGGAATTTTCTTGCCAAATGTTTTCCGGCCCAGTATAGAATATCCGGTGTTTCCTTACCGAGTATATCCGGAATTAATATATTACGCAACAGCTCATATCCGAATGCGGGCACCATTAGCTGTTCCGCAACGGTTTGTTCATTTCCGCCAGAAGATTTCACGCAATTCCCCTCTTTCTATATGCTATATTATATACAAAATAAAACCGGACTTAAAAGCATTTTTTGAGTATACACCAAAATAATGGGAACTTTTTTTCGCCGGCTTCCGCGTCACATGGGGAAATGATGCCGGTTGCGGTAAAATCCGATGAAAAAAGACAAGCCTTGGATAAAAATTCCTTTTTTATGCAAAAGCATATGGCAAAAGAGCTATACTGAAAAAATTTTAAAAAATGGGAGAAAGACTGACAAATATGACAAATAAACGGTATTTTCAGTGCAAATTCATGAATGCGTTTCCTTGACGCGCCCATTTGTCGGGAGTACAATAAAACTGTCACATAATTGTTATAAAATATTTATGCGGGAGGAAGCAATGCAAAATTTGTCTTCTTTGCATAAATTCACACTACAAAGGGGGATACAATGTGGCTGGAAATCGAGAGTTTTATAACCGCAAACTGCATTCTTTGCTGGGTGTTATACCCATCGGCTTATTTTTAGTCATCCACTTGACCGTGAACCACTATGCGGTAAACGGTGCTGCTGCCTTCAATAAAGCAGCCGGTTTTATGGAAAACCTGCCGTTTCTGCTTTTTGTGGAAGTCGTGTTCATTTATTTGCCGCTTTTGTTCCATGCAATTTACGGCTTATATATTTCGTTTACGGCATCGAGCAATGTCGGTACGATGGGCTACTTTCGGAACTGGATGTACCTTTTGCAAAGAATCAGCGGTGTGCTGGTCCTGATTTTTCTCGTATTTCACATCTATGAAACACGCATTCAAATGGCGCTTGGCAAGGAATTGAATTTTGATCTGATGGCAAATCTTTTAGCCAATCATTGGATGCTCGCCTGGTACATAATTGGGACAGTGGCTGCCGTTTTCCACTTTGCCAACGGTCTCTGGTCGTTCCTGGTCAGCTGGGGCATTACACAGTCGCGCCGGTCACAGCAAATTTCCACATATGTGATGGTTGTGGTCTTTGTGCTGCTTTCTGTTGTCGGCGTCAGGGCTTTATTAGCATTTGCATAATGAAAAGATTCGAAAAATAGCAGTTTACTGGTTTGTAAGAGGCATCAAGTATGAAGAGGGAGTGAATCAAGTTGGCTAATGGCAAAATCATTGTTGTCGGCGGAGGGCTTGCCGGTTTGATGGCGACTGTAAAAATTGCAGAAGCAGGCCGGCAGGTTGATCTGTTTTCGCTAGTGCCGGTAAAAAGGTCGCACTCTGTTTGCGCACAGGGCGGCATTAACGGCGCTGTCAATACAAAAGGGGAAGGGGATTCGCCATGGATCCACTTTGACGATACGGTATACGGGGGCGACTTCCTTGCCAACCAGCCGCCGGTAAAAGCGATGTGCGAAGCGGCGCCGGGGATTATCCACCTGTTTGACCGGATGGGCGTCATGTTCAACCGCACGCCGGAAGGGCTTTTGGACTTCAGGCGTTTCGGCGGCACCCAGCACCACCGGACAGCATTTGCAGGCGCAACAACCGGTCAGCAGCTTTTATACGCATTGGATGAACAGGTAAGGCGCCATGAAGTGAACGGGCTTGTCACGAAATACGAAGGCTGGGAATTTCTTGGCATTATCAAAGACGATGAAGGCATTTGCCGCGGCATCGTTTCGCAAAACCTGACAACAATGGAAATCAAAGCTTTTCCTGCGGATGCCGTCATTATGGCATCGGGCGGCCTTGGCATTATTTTCGGGAAATCAACCAACTCGATGATCAATACCGGCTCGGCGGCTTCCATTGTATACCAGCAAGGCGCAACGTATGCGAACGGCGAATTTATCCAAATTCACCCGACTGCCATCCCGGGCGATGACAAACTGCGGCTGATGAGTGAATCCGCACGCGGGGAAGGCGGGCGCATCTGGACGTACAAAGACGGCAAACCGTGGTATTTCCTGGAAGAAAAATATCCGGCATACGGGAACCTCGTGCCGCGCGACATTGCAACCCGTGAAATTTTCCATGTCTGCGTGGACTTGAAACTCGGCATTAACGGCGAGAACATGGTTTATCTCGATTTGTCGCACAAAGACCCGCATGAACTGGACGTAAAACTGGGCGGGATTATTGAAATCTATGAAAAATTCGTCGGCGATGACCCGCATAAAGTGCCGATGAAAGTGTTCCCGGCCGTCCACTATTCCATGGGCGGATTATGGGTGGACTATAAACAGCATACGAGCATTCCGGGGCTGTTCGCAGCAGGCGAATGCGACTACTCGATGCACGGCGCGAACCGCTTAGGAGCAAACTCCCTGCTTTCTGCCATTTACGGCGGGATGGTAGCCGGCCCTGAAGCTGTCAACTACATCGACGGGCTTGAAAAGAGCACGGATGCACTGCCGTCAACTGTCTTTGAACGTGCTGTCCAAGAACAGGAGAAAAAATGGAAAGATATTTTGTCGCTTAACGGAACCGAAAATGCCTATGTGCTGCATAAAGAACTGGGCGAATGGATGACAGACAATGTGACAGTTGTCCGTTACAATGATCGTCTGAAGAAAACGGACGAAAAGATTCAGGAATTAATGGAAAGATGGAAAAATATTAATGTTGTAGATACATCGAAATGGAGCAACCAGGCGGCTTCGTTTACACGGCAGCTGTATAATATGCTGCAGCTGGCGCGCGTTATCACGATCGGCGCCCTGAACCGCAATGAAAGCCGCGGCGCCCACTATAAACCTGATTTTCCGGACCGCAACGACGAAGAATGGCTGAAAACGACGATGGCAAATTATGACCCTGTGAACAATGAACCGGTCTTCAGCTATGAAGATGTAGATGTATCGCTGATCAAACCGCGCGTACGCGACTACACGAAGAAGCACTGATTCGGATCGGGCAAAAACGGATTTTTTCCGGCTTTTTCCCGGGTGATTTCATAAGGAAAGAGGAGAATAAGGATGGGTGAACAAAAAACCGTTACATTTATCATACAACGCCAGGATAATCCGGAATCAGAACCATATGACGAAACGTTTGAAGTTCCGTACCGGCCGAATATGAATGTCATTTCGGCCCTGATGGAAATCCGCCGGAATCCGGTCAATGCCAAAGGGGAAAAAACAACACCTGTTGTTTGGGAAATGAACTGTTTGGAAGAAGTTTGCGGTGCCTGTTCCATGGTGATTAACGGCAAACCACGCCAGGCTTGTTCAGCGCTTGTGGACAAACTGCAGCAGCCGATCCGCCTTGCCCCAATGCGGACATTCCCGGTTGTCAGAGATTTGCAAATTGACCGCGGCCGCATGTTTGACTCGCTGAAAAAAGTGAAAGCTTGGATTCCGATTGACGGCACTTACGACTTAGGGGAAGGGCCGCGCATGCCGGAGAAAAAAAGGCAGTGGGCTTATGAACTGGCAAAATGCATGACTTGCGGCGTATGTTTGGAAGCCTGCCCGAATGTCAACAGCCGTTCAAACTTTATCGGGCCAGCGCCGCTTTCGCAAGTACGGTTATTTAATGCGCACCCGACCGGCCATATGAACCGCGATGAACGACTTGAAGCGATCATGGGTGACGGCGGTCTTGCCAATTGCGGCAACTCGCAAAACTGTGTACAAGCCTGCCCGAAAGGTATCCCGCTGACAACATCCATCGCAGCATTAAACCGTGAAACAACCATCTATATGTTTAAAAAATTCTTTGGCAGTGACCATACGGTTGACTAATGCCAAAAGTGCCACATCAAAGCGGAAACAGTAGATGTGGCACTTCTTTTCAAATAAAAAATGAATGGTTGTTCACTCATTAAAAGGAGGTATCCCATTGAAAAAGCACATCTCTTATATTGATGACTGGAACGCCTGGGAAGAAGGATTTTCCTATTATCTCCCGGTCACGGTCCGTTTTTCTGAAACCGATATGTTTGGTCACATGAACAATACGGTTCCGTTTATTTATTTTGAACAAGCGCGGATTGAATTTCTCCAGCAACTCGGGTTTATGGGCGACTGGGCAAAAAAAGGCACCGGCTCCATCCCGGTCGTGGCGGATTTGCAGTGTGATTTTTTACAACAGGTTTTTTTCAATGACAAACTCCGCATTTATGTAAAAGTTTCAAAAATCGGCAACTCGTCCGTCGACTTGCACTACATGGCGAAAAATGAAGCGAATGAAATCTGTTTTACCGGGCGCGGGACAATGGTGCAGATCTCGGTCACAACCGGAAAAGGAATACCGTGGACTGCGGAAGAAAGAGCGAGGTTCGCCGACCCGCAAGCCGCCGTCTCATCCGTCAACTGAATGAAAGTAACCCGCCATAAAAAATAAGCTTAAGTGTTTACGTTGAGGACTGTTTTTTAGCGGAGAAAAGAGCGGCAATACTTGGTATATTTTATTGCTTTTACAACACTTGTTTGCCTGTTTTGCCATCTCCGGCCAGGACATAAATAGAATCTATATCTGCCAGTTTACAATGCCGGATAATGTTTCGTTTGCCTTTCATACAGAAAGGGTTCCGGCATCCGCCCTTTTTTTCGGATTTGTGCTGTTCCTTGCCTCGTCAAGTCACTCCCGGCCGCGCAAGAACATAAGATATCGTGACAACCAAAATACCCATCCCCGCGGTTTAGAGCTGGCGAAGGCAAGGAGGGTTATCATAGTTGAAGGACAACGATTTCACACATAAACCGCTGCTGACAAAAAGAGAAAAAGAAGTATTCGAGCTGTTAGTACAAGACAAGACAACAAAAGAAATCGCGAGCGAATTGTTTATCAGCGAAAAAACAGTTCGAAATCATATTTCCAACGCCATGCAGAAATTGGGAGTCAAGGGGCGCTCGCAAGCTGTTGTTGAATTACTCCGCATGGGGGAATTAAAGCTTTGAAACAAAATCGGCTGCAATGTTGCAGTCGATTTTGTGGTTTAAAGAAGGGATAGAAACGGGATGATTTTTGGACAAAGCGTTTACCCTTTCTGATTCCGTTTTTTACATTGATTGCATATTTTTAGATGAACCTGGAAATCTGCCGGCGGTTTTAGTAAAATGACCACAAGTGCACGTAGCGGAATCGTTTTCAATGGACGTTTGAATGAAGTTCCGATCGAAAATGGATCATGTTAAAAAGGCGGGCCGTTTAAACGCTGGATACCGTATAAGGAAATCACGAGGATGGAGAAACAAATGATGTTTTTACAGGTTTCCGGATGTTATCTTTTTTACAAGCCCGCCTCAATGAGACAGTGTGAAGATTTCTCCAAAGATGCCGGACGATTTGGGCTAAAATCAAACGCCGCTGTGCCCAATTTGCAAATAGACGCCCATACCGCAATGGATGCGCCACAAGCAGAAGAATGAAAGCCAGCCGGCACATATTTTCAGGATATATAGTTGAACTAAACATTACTACTTCTTTATACGTTGCCAGAAGCAATGTCTGTCCTGAACGTCATTGATTTTGGCACGTTTTATGTAGATTAATAAATTTATAGCTGCAAGCATCGCAATTTAACATACGGGCGAATGATATTTTGCCGGCATTTTGTTTCCGGCTTTTCCCGCCTGGAAAAATGATATGAACATTCGCCAAAATACAGTACAATAGCATGAAAGGATGTGAGTTTATGCGGTTTTTTCTCAAAGTGACGGATCTGGCATTTTTGCTTATTTTGATACTGGTTGCCGCGCTTGTATCCCTGATCGGGTTTGCATTTGCACCGGCGATCATTCCGTTCCATTTTAACGGATATTTACGGCCGGACGGATTTATAAATAAGTGGGCCGGTTTTTCCATTTTGCCTGTCGTGATGTGGCTTATCTGGCTACTCTCAAGGAAAGGAGTGTCATACAAAGCGTCACTGTGCATTCTATTTTTATTTATCATCCATGTCTTGCTTGTTCTGTATGCGCTTTTTTCAAAATGAGGGGGAGTCAAAATGAAAAGAAAGATTGGCAGAAAAAACTATGCATGGATGAAAAGCGAGCTTGCTTTTTTTGAAGAAGAAGGGACCATTACGCATACGCAAAAAGACGAGATGCTTGCACAGTATGAGGTTTCCCGGGGGGTGAGCCTTGTCCGCATTCTTGTCATGGTCGGGGCCCTTTTGCTTGGGGCGGGCATTTTCAGCTTTATTGCCAGCAATTGGGTCTATCTTGGCAAAACGGTCAAATTTCTCATCATCCTTGCTGCGATTGCAGGCGTGAACGGAGCGGCTATCAAACTGGAGAACAGCCATCCGAAAACAGCACGCGGCTTGTACTTTCTTGGTGTCCTGTTTTTCGGGGCGGGCATTTTTCTCACCGGGCAAATTTTTAACCTTGGCGGCTCATTCGGCCAGGCATTTTTATGGTGGGGGATTGGATCGCTGCCAATGGCCTATGTGCTGAAAGACAAATGGCTCTCCATTTTTGCCACAGTGCTTTTCCTTTTGTATTTGGATGCTGAAAATACCGGCATCGGGTACTTCGCTGTTCTCATTACCGCACTTTTAGCAGGATTACTTTACTGGATAAATGAAAAAACGGTTGCTTCCCGCCTGCTTCTGTTTTTCGTAAACGCGCTTTCGATTGCCGTGCTGTCCGTATTTCTGTTTAAACTCAGTGCATTCTTTCCCGCATACGGACATTTGGCTGCCTTTCTGCTTCTCTTTGTTGCCGGCTTCGTGATGCTGCGATTGCCGGTTCAGGAAGCGTACAGAGAAGTGATGCGGCTGGAAGGCCATTTACTTCACGGTTTGATGGGCATCCTGCTTACTTTTTCGTCTGTTTGGGAAGGTACGGTTTTTGGCAGCCACTTCAATTTAGCATTTTCAGTTGTGTACTTTCTGCTTGTCCTGTATTTTATCAAAACCGGCAGCCTTACCAATATCTTCATTCTCTGCATTTTTGTGCTGCGTTTTTACCTTGACTTTTCCTACGACTTTTTGCCGAAATCCATTGTTTTCATCATTGGCGGCCTAATTTTTATCGGTTTTGGCTTTTATTTTGAAAAGCAGCGGAAAGAAGGGGGAAACGGCCATGCATGATCTGGTGAAAAGAGGGCTTGCTGCGTTTGTTCCGATTGCCATTTTACTCGGGATGATTGTTTTGCCGTTATATACGGTTGCGGTGGGGGAACCGGTCAAACTGCAAATGGAACCGGTGGACCCGACGGATGCCTTCAGGGGCGATTATATACAGGTGAATCTTGAAGCGGAAACGGTACCGGCCAGCCGTCTGGACCGCAGTGCCATCGAGTATTTTGCGGGCCATAAAGGCGGGGAACTGACCGTGTATGCCCTGCTTAAAAAAGATGAAAAGGGCATTTGCCATGTGAAAAGTGTATCCGCCGAAAAGCCGCGGGGCGGAATATATTTAAAAGGGAAGGCTTACGAGTGGGAAGACGATGAGCAAAAAGTGTATATTGATTATCATCTTGATAAATTTTTTGTGCCTCAACATAGCGGGAAAGAAATCGAGCAGGCGGCAACAAAAGGGCGCGCTGCAGCAGTGGTAAAAATTTACCGCGGCCGTGCCGTTATCACGAATCTCGTAACTGAGTGACGGCCTACCCGACCGAATTTCTCTTGCACGTTTTTTCACGCATATAGAAATCCGGTTGGGAAATGCCGGGCAAAAAATCCCCCTGCATCCCGCACCCGGTGCACGTTCGCAACAGCGCCATATGGTTTGAAACGGTGTTGCTTATGCAAGTCTACACCCACATAAATGTCGTTCGCAACAGCGCCATATGGTTTGAAACCGCACCGGGCCGTTTTCTTTTTCAAAAAATAGCGGACCGGAAGCTTGTTCAATATGCAAATTTTACCCGGACAGTGTTTTCACAACCCTATACCGGGCCGCTTTTCCTTCCACAGCTTTACTTGGAAAGCAATGGAACGAAACTATGTAAAAATCTGTCTTGAAATTTCGGGTGAAAAGGGTCAAAATAGCTTATAGTAAAACAGTCATCACCGTATTTTTGAGAGAGGGGCCGCTTTGGACATGGAACAGCAACCATACATACATGATCCGGAAGTTGTAGCACAAATTGAAAAAGATTTGCGTTACATATCCGGCATTGTCAAGCAAAAGGGCCGTGAATTATTAAGCGATTATAAAATCACGCCGCCACAGTTTCTGGCGCTTCAATGGCTTTTTGAGGAAGGCGATATGACGATCGGGGAACTGTCGAACCGAATGTACCTGGCTTTCAGTACAACGACAGACCTGATTGACCGGATGGAAAAAAATGAACTCGTCAGGCGCGTAAAAGATCCGCATGACAGGCGGGTTGTCCGCATCCATTTACTGGAAAAGGGACGAGTATTGATCGACGAAGTGATCCGAAAACGGCAAGCTTACTTGCAGGGTGTGCTGAGCCATTTTTCACCGGATGAACTGGTCAAATTAAAAAACAACTTACTGCAATTGCATCAGGAAATGAAGACAGAATGAGGCGAGAAGTTTGAATGCACCAATAGGCGTGATTGATTCGGGGGTTGGCGGCCTGACCGTCGCAAAGGAAATGATGCGCCAGCTTCCGAATGAGACCATTTATTATGTGGGCGATACAGCACGATGCCCGTATGGACCGCGGCCGGTGGAAGAAGTCAAAAAATTCACTTGGCAGATGATCCGATTTCTGATGGACAAACAAATAAAAATGCTGGTCATCGCCTGCAATACGGCTACGGCAGTGATTTTGGACGAAGTCAGAGAAGAGCTGAAGATTCCGGTGCTCGGCGTCATTTATCCCGGCGCGCGGGCCGCTTTAAAACATACTAAAAATTTCCGGATCGGCGTGCTCGGCACGATCGGCACGATTAAAAGCCAGGCGTATGAACGGGCGTTAAAAAGCATCAATAAAAAAGTCAAGATTACGGCGCTTGCCTGCCCGAAATTTGTCCCGCTTGTGGAAAGCGGCCAGTACAACAGCCCGATTGCCAAAAAAATTGTCGCCGAAACCTTGTATCCGATCCAAAATTGCGGCATTGACACAGTCATTCTCGGGTGTACCCATTATCCGCTCCTCGGGCCGATTATCAAAAACGTGATGGGCGCGGGCGTTTCGGTCATCAGTTCCGGGGAGGAAACCGCGCGCGAAGTAAGCACGCTTCTTTACTTCCACGACCTTTTTAATATGGAAGACACGCGGCAGAAGCACCGCTTTTACACCACCGGCTCGAGCAAAATATTTGCCGCGCTTGCATCAGACTGGCTTGAACAGGATATTACTTGTGTGGAAACCATTCAATTGGGGGAGACGCTCTCCTGATTGGATGGTTTTTTGTTTTGCCTTAGCCCAAGCCCGCATAGAAACGGCCGCGAATAGGCACAATAGCTTTTGAAAAACGGAGGTGGATATATGGAAAACAATGGTTTGGCTTACCACGAAACAAGGGAGCTCCATGAAATGCTCAATTTCAAAACCATTTGTTTATTAAAATCGAAAATGATGTCCGGCCTGGTATTCGACCAGGATTTGAAGGCATTGATGGAAAAAGACGTGCAGCAGGCAGAAGCAGCCATTCAAGAAATGAAAGCTTTATACAAGCTGAATCCGGGAGGGATGCTGCAATGATTCATGATTACTTGGAAATCGAAAACGCGGAAGGCATGCCAGAAATGGCGGATTCAGCGGTTGCACTTGAATTTTTGATGAGTATTAAAACCGGGATCCGGAACGCAGCGGCAGCCATTACGGAATCAAGAACGCCTGCAGTGAGGGCCGCATTCCAGAAACAGCTTGCAGAGGGCCTTTCCCTTCATGAAGAGGTTTCAAATTTCATGATGCAAAAAGGCTGGCTCCACCCGTATAACGTAGATGACCAGTACAAACTGGATATGAAATCCGCTGATATGGCGCTGATGATCGGCAAACTGAACCTGTTTCCCGGCAATACATCGCGCATGGGCATGATGGCGCAGATTGATGCGGACGAATAGGAGGAAAACATGAAAGCAGTCACTTTCCAGGGAATCAAAGATGTCAGAGTAAAAGATGTGCCGGAACCGAAAATAGAGAAAAAAGATGATATTATTGTGAAAATTACGTCATCGGCCATTTGCGGCTCCGATTTGCATCTCATCCACGGCATGATACCGAATTTTCCGGAAGACTATATCATCGGGCATGAGCCGCTCGGGATTGTCGAAGAAACCGGACCGGATGTCACGAAAGTCAAAAAAGGGGATAGGGTGATTATACCGTTCACTGTCGCCTGCGGGGAATGCTGGTATTGCACACACCATCTGGAAAGCCAGTGTGACAATGCGAATGCGAACGGCGAGATGGGCGGCTATTTTGGATATTCCCATCTGACAGGCGGCTATCCGGGGGGCCAGGCGGAATATTTACGCGTCCCGTATGCGAATTTTACACCGTTTAAAATTCCGGAAAACAGCGAAGTCAAAGATGAAGAACTCGTGTTGCTTTCAGATGCCGCTTCCACTGCGTTCTGGTCGGTGGACAATGCGGGTGTAAAAGACGGTGACACGGTTGTCGTGCTCGGCTGTGGACCGGTCGGCCTGCTTGCGCAAAAATTTGCATGGCTGAAAGGGGCGAAACGTGTCATTGCCGTTGATTATCTGGATTACCGGTTGCAGCATGCCAAGAAGTATAACAAAGTGGAAACCGTCAACTTTGAACAGCACGACAATACCGGCGAATATTTGAAAGAACTCACTAAAGGCGGTGCGGATGTTGTCATTGATGCAGTTGGCATGGACGGAAAAATGACACCGATGGAATATTTGACATCCGGGCTGAAACTCCAGGGCGGGGCGATGAGTGCGCTTGTCATCGCGTCACAGGCGGTGAGAAAAGGCGGCACCATCCAGGTAACAGGTGTTTACGGCGACCGTTACAACGCATTTCCGCTCGGCGATATTTTCCAGCGCAATGTCAGCCTTCGCACGGGACAGGCGCCGGTCATTCATTATATGCCGTTTCTGTATGACCTTGTGGCGCAGGAAAAAGTCACACTCAGCGACATCGTGACGCATGTATTGCCGCTTGACCAGGCTGAAAAAGGATACGAAGTGTTTGATACAAGAACGGACAATTGCATAAAAGTGGTCCTCAAGCCGTAAAAAAAGCCCGGCGCTGCTTTTTTTAAAAGCAGGCCGGGTTTTTCGTGCCTGTCCTCTTCAAATGTGTAAAGCGAAAGCCAGCAGATAAGAGGGAGAAGGCCGGCTGCGCTTTAAACTGACGTAAAGTAAAGCAGTGGGTACGCCGTTTAATCGGGAAGGGGGATTTGTAAGGCGGTCCGGGCTGCCTGCATGTCGACATGCAACTGGTCCTCTATATGATAAGGGTGATAGTAACCCTTTTCAATCATAAAGTCCATGATCTTATCATGCATGTCAATGGCCGCCAGAAGCTGTGCGGAAAGAGCGGCTCTGGCTTCCGCTGTTGCCGCCTCGGTTACCGCAAACGCGAGCATCTTCACACCGGACTTTGTTGAAATGAGCAAGTCAGATGCAATGATGCTGTCTGACATGTCCCCCATCCCGATGATGTTTTGGAGAAAGCCGTTCATTTTTCTTCCCTCCCCAAAAGCGACATGAGTTGTTCGATATCCTGCTTCGCCTGCTTTGCATTCTGCCCGAGCAGTTCTTTTAAAGCCGGATCCTGTGCAATGGCCGACATGGTTGCGGATTTTGTTAAGCAGATGTTTTTAAACATTAATATTTCGTGCATATCAAGCGTTTCATGAACGCCCAGTGTCTGGTCCAAATCAATCCCTCCTGTTCAGCTGTATTTTTATTATGGAAAAGCGTGCCGTTTTTATTCTGCCCCGAAATTTTTGCATGTCCGGTCTAATTTTTCGGAATGCCAGTATACATAGTAGTACAAACAGTCTTCGGGAGGGGAAAGGGATGGTAAAAAAAGCAAAGGCAGCCGGCAAACTTGCCCTGGCGTTTGCGGCATGCAGCATCTGGATCTCGGGTTGCAGCCTGCTACCTGAGAAGCAGCCGGAAAAAATTGATCCACATCAAAGTGTTTCTGTAAAAGACGGAGCGAAACAAACCGCAAAAGCAAAGAAAGGGCAGGTGCTAACAGAGCTGTATTTGATTGATAAATACGGTTATGTCGTTCCACAAACGATCGCCTTGCCCGAAAGCAAAAGCATTGCAAAACAGGCACTGGAATACCTCGTGCAGGACGGCCCGGTTTCCAATTTGCTGCCGAACGGCTTCCGCGCGGTCCTTCCCGCGAATACGCAGTTGTCGGTAGATGTGAAAGACGGTTTGGCGACGGTCGACTTTTCGGGGGATTTCAAAGACTATCAAGCGCACGATGAACAAAAAATATTGGAATCGGTCACATGGACGCTGACCCAGTTCGACTCCATTCAAAAGGTCTCGCTTAAAATGAATGGCAAAAAACTGAAGGCGATGCCGGTTGCGGGGACACCCGTAAGCCCGGATGGTTTGACAAGGGAGGCAGGCATCAATACGGATACAAAGTATGTTGCCGATATTACAAATACCCATCCGGTCACCGTTTATTATTTGGCGGAAACAGGGGAGCAAAGCTATTATGTGCCGGTAACGAAGCGCGTTGCGGACAGTAACAAGGACGATGTCGCAGCAGCGGTTGAAGAACTGGTTAAAGGTCCTTCCCCGGGTTCCCATCTTGTGTCCGGATTCATGGACGATGTCAAACTGAAGAAACAGCCGGAAGTGGCAAACGGGAAAGTGACGGTTGATTTTAATAAAGAAATTTTAGGGAGCCTCGATAAAAAGATGATCTCAAACGAAGTGCTCGATCCGCTCGTCCTGACGCTGACCGAGCAAAAAGGGATTAAAAGCGTTGCAGTCGAAGTGGACGGCAGTACAAAGCTTGTTACAGAAGACGGAAAATCGGTTTCAGAACCGGTGACAAGGCCGGAAAAAGTCAACACGGGTAGTTTTTAGCGTGGTTTTTTTGTTATACTATAGAATATGGGACAAAAGGGGTAGCCAGACTACCTCTTATTTGTATCGTGCATACATAATACATTTCCTTTAAAAGGGGGAGAAAATTGGCGGCTGTTTTGATTGCAACAAAAAACAAAGGTAAAGCAAAAGAATTTGCAGCTTTATTTTCCCGGTTCGAGCTCGAGGTGAAAACGTTTTTGGATATGGAAGGCGCACCGGACGTAGAGGAAACGGGGAAAACGTTTGAAGAAAATGCGATTTTAAAAGCGGAAGCGGCGGCCAATGCATACGGCATGATGGCAATTGCCGATGATTCGGGGCTTATGATCGATGCGCTTGGCGGCAGGCCGGGGGTTTATTCTGCACGCTATGCAGGGAAAGAGAAAAATGATGAGGCAAACATCGATAAGGTGCTTTCCGAGCTTGAAGGGGTACCGGATGAAAAACGTACAGCTTCTTTTTATTGTGCACTTGCGGTTGCCCGCCCTGGAAAAGAAACATTTACGGTGTCCGGGACGCTTCAGGGAAGGATCACGCGGGAAAGGATCGGAGAGAACGGATTCGGGTACGATCCCATTTTTATGCTTCCGTCCGGCAAAACGCTTGCCCAGCTTTCTGCCGAAGAAAAAAATAAAATCAGCCACCGTGCCCATGCACTGGCAAAACTTTCGGATGCACTGTATTCGATTTTAGGGGAGGAAGGCAAAAAATGAAACTGCTGATTGCAAGTGACAGCCACGGACTTACGGAAGAGCTGATCGAGCTTAAACGGCGGTACGGCGGGGAAATGGACGCGATGATCCATTGCGGCGATTCGGAGTTGCGAGCGGACGAGGAGGCCATCCGGGACTTTTTAACCGTGCGCGGCAATTGCGATTATGAGCGGAAATTTCCGCTTGATATCACGAAAGAAATTGGGGACAGCAAAATATTTGTCACCCACGGCCACCATTATAATGTAAAAATGACCCTGTTGAATTTGTCTTATAAAGCAAAAGAAGTGGGGGCGGATTTTGTTTTTTTCGGGCACTCCCATATTCTCGGTGCCGAGCTGATTGAAAATACTCTTTTCCTGAATCCCGGCAGCCTTTTGATGCCAAGGGGCAGGACGGAACGGACGTATGCGGTTGTGGAGAAAAACGGAAATACGATCCGTGTTTCATTTTATACGGACAAGCACCGCGAACTTGAGGATTTACGCCAGGAATTCTCGTTATGACGCCGGGAACTCCGGCTGCAGAGCAAGGCGGGTACGAAGCCGGGCCAATCCGGTTGCGGAAACCGCTGCCTGCTGCTGCACCCGCCCGTTGCAGGAAAAAATCGTGTTTTTTTCAAATTCATGATTGACATTTGCCCGCCTGCTGATTAAAATGATATATGTTCGTAACAAACCATTTTAAAATGTCCCAGTAGCTCAGCAGGATAGAGCATCGGCCTTCTAAGCCGCAGGTCGGGGGTTCGAATCCCTCCTGGGACGTATGCACGTCCAGTTAGGACAAATAGAGGTCTTAAAGATGCTTGAAAATGCTGTTATATCAACTTTTTCAAGCGTTTTTAATTTTTCTGAGAAAAGTTCAAAAAGGTGGGTTTTGATTTCGTTTTACACATTTTTTACACAAGCCGCATCGCCTTTCTGAATGCTTGCTGAACCGGAAAGGGCAGGACAGAATGAGGGTTGTCCACTATGAGAACACCAAACGGATCAAACCTTACCTGGAATGGCAAAACAGGCCTGCTTGATGTCCAACCACGAAAGAATATGCTGGAATCCGGCGCGAAGAAGGGAAAGACTCAAAGAAGAAAGGATACAAAAAGAACGTAATCCACTCCATCACAATGTTTAGGGAAGCTACAGAATCCGAACCGATCGCTAGAATGCCCGATGATCTATTTGAAAAAATCAAAAGAATCCTGCGGAAAATAGAGCAAGGGTATGAATGTTTCCAAATCGGAGAAGGGAAGAGGTGAATAAAGCTGATTAGCTATAGAAGAGAGGTTAGATTAAGGGATTTGGAAATATATATGCTATATAATGACAATGTTTCTATGGGATATTTAATTATCGAGGATTTAAGAAGGCCACTAAACGAAAGCGAGCTTCAACTCTTGCCATTTCGTACAATGGATGAAGAGGATATTGACGATGTCAAGAATACAATTAAAATAGATATCGTATTAGATGGGGATGATTATAGTAGTGAAGAGCGGGGGATTTTTGAAGAATTTGCAATGGATTTAGTAGACGGGAAGCCCCATTGTGCTTACTTATGTAAAACACATGTCAATGAAAAATTTTTCTATGAACGTCCTGTGGACCCTGGCCCTGCAGATTATCAGAAATTATTGGAGTTAGTGGAATCTGGTTTTAATATTTCTGATCATATTTTTGATCACGAGCATTTGATGCATTTATCTCAAGATTGAAATAAGACGACGGCGGCAAAAAGGCCGTCTTTATTTTTATTGCGATGCATGTGGGATACTCTCGGTGTGGACATCTGTTTGTAAGGGGGACAGTCAAGAGCAAGGGTGTCTATTGGGAGATGGGAGTTGAAGGAAGCGAAGGGGTCGCCTGGGACGTAGCACATAACCGCAAAAAGGCCGGGCAGCAAGGAAAAACCTTGTGACCCGTCCTTTTGTGTAAAAAGGGTGTAAAGAGCCGTTATGATTTTTTCCCTTCTTTTTCCAGTTCTTTCATTTCTTTATGGGTTTGCGGAAATCCGTTTGCGATCCATTCGGAACGGTATGTGGAGTCCAGCTGTGTGAGCCCTTTTTCTTCCGGTACTTTGTCCGCATCCACACTTTCCATTTGGTCGATTTTTTTGCTGTTTCTCATATCCGTATCTTCCCACGTTTCAGCCGAATCTTTTTGCCGTTTATTGCAAGCGGCCATGACCAGCACGGCTCCCCCGGCGGAAAGCAAAGTGCCTGAAATCAGATTCATCATTGACCTTTTCATCGAATCCCTCCGTCATGTGTAGACTTGTTATTCATTACCCCTTTTTTCTTCTTTTAAATCATCCCATCATGTTTCAATCCTTTTTCATTTGGACAAACTATAAGTAAAACTGCCTGTTTAAGGGAGGAATTGAAATGCGAAATGCAATCGTTTTACTGGCAAAATTTATCACGTGCATTGTCGCTTTTGCGGTTGCGCTTGATCTCTTTTTCGATGCGACGATCACAGACATTTTATCGTTCAGCCTGCTTGTCACAATAGTGTCTTATGTTGTTGGAGATGTGCTCCTTTTGCCACGCATTGGGAATTGGAAAGCAACCGTTGTTGATTTTTTGCTTGTTTATGCCAGTGTCTGGATTTTCGGGAACGTCGTGCTTGACAATTATTTGCAAATTGCATGGGGCAGCTTCATTGCCGCCTGCCTGATTTCGGCTGCGGAAGTGCTCGTGCACAGGTTTTTGCATCATGATGCCCCAAGCGCTGAAAACACGGCAAAAAGGCAAAATCAACGCCTTGCTTATGGCACGGAAATGGCTGAGGAAGAGGACATTCACGATATCAGACCGGACAAGAAATAAGCAAGCCGGACACGGAAGCTTTATGGCTTTCTGTGTTTGGCTTTTTTCATAATAGAAAGCCCCCTGGCAGTATAAACCCTTTGCAAAAAAACCGGTTCATGCTACACTAGTGACGATCTAAAAAAAGGCGGAATGGACAATGAAAAACGGAAAAAGCAATGTGGTGCCGTTCCCCCGTCTGAAAGAACGCCTCTTGGAGCGGGGACTCGAATCCATCAGCCAAAAAGAATATAAAGAAGCTGCCGCGCTGCTTCGCCAGGCACGCCGGCTTGACCATGACGATGGGGAAATCGGGACCGCCTACATGATTGCGCTCTATGAAGCCGGCGATTATGAAGGGGCGAAAGAACAAGGCAGACAAATGCTTCGTGAAGGAAACGGTGACTACTTCGAAATCCTCGATCTGTTTCTCATGATTCTTGTCCAGCTCGGTGAACATGAAGAAATCAGCAGTACCTTGCGCGCTCTGCTGGAAGAAAAAGAAGCCCCACCGGACAAGCTGGATCATTATGAAAAACTGCTCGCTTTCAGTGAAAAGCGGATGCAAATGCCAAAACCAGAACGGGAGCCCGAGCATACGGGCCGTAAGCTTTTTGAAACCGGGGACCAGGAAGAACAAATCTTGCGGGTTTCGCATCTTGTGCATGAAAATATCCGGCCGTATCTCGATGAAATCCGGGCATATATCCGGGATCCGGACAAACATCCGTTTATCCAGACCCTTTTGCTGAACGTTTTAAAAGAACAGGGGATCACGGATGAATTCGAGGTGCAAAAACTCGGCAAGGCTGGCGCCGTAAATCCCGCGCATCTTTTGCCGATTTTTGAAACGCAGCTGTATAATCTTTTGATTACGCGGCTTTCAAGGGATGTCGAACAAAAAAATCCGACACTTTTTGCTCAGATTAAAACGGTTTTGGACCGGCATTTTTTCCTGCTGTACCCGTTTGAACCGGAGCCGGAAGATCCCGCGCTGTGGACGGCTGCCTACTACAGCATGGGCCTGAAGCTTTTCGGGCAGGAAGCGTATTTTGATAAAATCGCGATGTACTATTCGGTGGAGCCGGATACCTTGCTTGAGGCCGTCCGCTATCTCGAAAGCCTTGAGGAAATTTCTTTGCCGAATCTGTAGGCTCATCATTGAAAGACAAAAAAGCTATGTTATAATTAAATGGTTGTAAACTGTCTTTTTTCAATCCGTATTTGAAAAAAGCAATAGACAAGGGAATCAGGAAACAGACCCGGTCTATTTCCTATTATTACATTATTATTTATAGATTGTTGGAGGGAAAGGTATGTCAGCAAAATGGGAAAAAACTGAAGGAAACCAGGGGATCCTGACAGTTGAAGTAGATGCTGAAACGGTTGATAAAAGTCTGGATAAAGCCTTCAAAAAAGTAGTGAAACAAATCAATGTCCCGGGTTTCCGGAAGGGCAAAATCCCGCGTCCTTTATTTGAAAAACGTTTCGGTGTAGAATCTCTTTACCAGGATGCACTGGATATGATCGTGCCTGGCGAATACGAAAAAGCGATCGAAGAAACCGGTATTGAACCGGTTGATACGCCGAATATCGATGTCGAACAAATGGAAAAAGGTAAACCGCTAATCTTTAAAGCGACTGTTACCGTGAAACCGGAAGTGAAACTTGGCGAATACAAAGGCCTTGAAGTCGAAAAACCGGATACAGACGTAACGGACGAAGACGTGGAAGAAGAATTGAAGAAATTGCAGGAACGCCTTGCCGAACTCGTGATCAAAGAAGACGGCGAAGCGGAAATGGGCGACACGGTTGTCATCGACTTCGAAGGATTCGTTGACGGCGAAGCGTTTGAAGGCGGATCTGCGGAAAACTATTCGCTTGAACTTGGTTCGGGCAACTTTATCCCAGGTTTTGAAGAACAATTAGCAGGCGTAAAAACCGGCGATGAAAAAGAAATTGAAGTTACTTTCCCGGAAGAATACCACGCTAGTGAACTTGCAGGCAAAAAAGCTACTTTCAAGGTGAAAGTCCATGAAATCAAAGCGAAACACCTGCCTGAACTGGACGATGAATTCGCGCAGGATGCGGATGACGAAGTGGAAACGCTGGATGCATTAAAAGAAAAAATCCAAAAAGATTTAAAAGAATCGAAAGAACATGCAGCAAAACACGCGGTTGAAGATGCAGTGGTCGAAAAAGCTGCGGAAAATGCAGAAATGGACATTCCAGAAGCGATGATCAATACGGAATTAAACCGCATGCTGCAAGAATTCGAACAAAACTTGAGTGCCCAGGGGCTGAACCTCGAACTTTACTATCAGTTCTCCGGCCAGAATGAAGAAGCGCTCCGCAATCAGATGAAAGAAGATGCGGAAAAACGCGTCCGCTTTAATCTGACGCTTGAAGCGATTGCCAATGCGGAAAACCTTGAAGTATCCGATGAAGAAGTGGATGAAGAACTGAAGCGCATGTCCGAAATGTACGGCATGTCCGTTGACGATATCAGGCGGGTGCTCGGTTCTACGGACGGCATTAAAGCCGATCTGAAAGCGCGCAAAGCGATCGATTTTCTTGTGCAAAACAGCAAAACTGTTGCATAATATAAATAGAAATACAAGGCACGGCACTGGCTCGTGTCTTGTTTTCTAACCTGCGGGCTGTGCCAAAAAATACATAGAAGCCCATACTGTAAGATAAGCGCACCAGAAACTTAGCCGATGCAATTTTTCAGGATGGAGAAGCATATTCGTCTGGTTTTTGGGAAAATCTGGAGTAGACAGGAATTTTACATATGCATGGAGAATGGTATAAGCAGTTTATTTCCTGCCGGCATCGTTTTGTGATACAATCCATATACAAATCACAGCAAAAGGGGTTTGTATAATGGTAAGCGGGAGTCATGAAGGGTCCCTGTTATTTCGGGAACTGCCAATGGAATGGAAGAAGTACAATATAAGGGGTGAATGGAATGTTCAAATTCAGCGATGAAAAACAGCAGTTAAAATGTTCTTTCTGCGGAAAATCGCAGGACCAGGTGCGAAAATTGGTCGCTGGTCCGGGTGTGTATATATGTGATGAATGTATTGAATTGTGCACGGAAATTGTTGAAGAAGAATTTGGCACAGAAGAAGAAGTAGAATTCAAAGACATTCCGAAGCCGCATGAAATCCGTGAAATTCTTGCGGAATACGTGATCGGCCAGGAACAGGCGAAAAAATCGCTTGCGGTTGCCGTATATAACCATTATAAACGGATTAATTCCAACAGCAAAATCGATGAAGTCGAACTGGCAAAAAGCAATATTTGCTTAATCGGGCCGACAGGGAGCGGGAAAACGCTGCTTGCGCAAACGCTGGCACGTATTTTAAATGTGCCGTTTGCGATTGCCGATGCCACATCGTTGACGGAAGCCGGTTATGTCGGGGAAGACGTCGAAAATATTTTGTTAAAGCTGATTCAAGCAGCTGATTATGATGTGGAAAAAGCGGAAAAAGGCATCATCTACATTGATGAGATTGATAAAATTGCCCGTAAATCGGAAAACCCTTCGATTACACGCGATGTTTCCGGCGAAGGCGTGCAGCAGGCGCTCCTGAAAATTCTGGAAGGCACGGTTGCGAGCGTTCCGCCTCAAGGAGGGCGCAAACATCCGCACCAGGAATTTATCCAGATTGACACAACCAATATTCTGTTTATTTGCGGCGGTGCGTTTGACGGCATCGACCAGATCATTAAACGCCGCCTCGGCAAAAAAGTGATCGGTTTCGGCACCGATTTAAAAAATGACGAACTCGATGAACAATCGCTCCTGAAGCACGTACTGCCGGAAGATTTGCTTTCTTTCGGGCTGATTCCAGAATTCATCGGCCGTCTTCCGGTTATTGCCACTTTGGAACAATTGGATGAAGAAGCATTGATTAAGATTTTGACCGAACCGAAAAATGCGCTGGTCAAGCAGTACAAAAAAATGTTGGAACTCGACCATGTAGAATTGGAATTTGAACAGGATGCGCTGAAGGAAATCGCGAAAAAAGCGATCGAAAGAAAAACGGGTGCACGCGGCTTGCGTTCCATTATTGAAGGCATTATGCTCGATGTCATGTTTGACTTGCCGTCCCGGGAAGATATTGAAAAATGTATTGTTACAAAAGAATCCGTCCTGGACAAAGAATTCCCGAGGCTCGTGCTGAAAGACGGCACAGTCATTGAAGGCAGCGACCAGACAAAATCGGCATAAATAAGCGGAGCCGGGCTGCCCGCCGGCAATCCGGCGTGAACATTCTTTTTTGAACAGGAACCGGTCTAAGGCAGCAGGGCTAAATTCCTGGTATTGGCACAGCGCCGGAAAAATGAGAGGCGAAGCAGAATAAAGAAGCAATGGGCGAGCGGTGCGCTTGCCCTTTTTTCTTCCGCCCAGCCGTTCCTGGTTTTCAGAAATCCCCGTTTATTCCCTCCGGCAGCCGGAGATACTAGGTAAATAAGGAAGCGGCATGATCAGGCTGCAACTGAAATGCTTGGAGGGAACAGGATGAATTGGACGGGGATTGCCTTATTGATCCAGCTATTTTTCGGGATCATTATCGGGCTTTACTTTTGGAACTTGCTAAAAAGCCAAAAAACACAAAAAATTACGATAGACCGCGAATCAAAAAAAGAAATGGAACAGTTGCGGAAACTACGGGAAATTTCTTTATCTGTGCCGCTTTCGGAACGCGTCCGCCCGGCAGCATTCGCGGATATTGTGGGCCAGGAAGACGGCATTAAAGCACTGCGGGCGGCACTTTGCGGCCCAAACCCGCAGCACTGTATCATTTACGGGCCGCCCGGTGTCGGCAAAACGGCAGCGGCCCGGCTTGTGCTTGAGGAAGCTAAAAAAAATCCGAAATCCCCTTTTCAACGTGACGCTGTTTTTGTTGAACTGGATGCCACAACAGCCCGCTTTGATGAGAGGGGCATTGCCGATCCTTTAATCGGTTCCGTGCACGACCCGATCTACCAGGGGGCGGGCGCCATGGGGCAGGCCGGCATCCCGCAGCCGAAACAGGGTGCGGTCACCTCTGCCCACGGCGGCGTCTTGTTTATTGATGAAATCGGGGAATTGCATCCGATCCAAATGAATAAATTATTGAAAGTACTAGAAGACAGGAAAGTTTTTTTGGAAAGTGCGTATTACAATCCCGAAAACCGGGAAATTCCACATCATATCCATGATATTTTTCAAAATGGACTACCTGCAGATTTCCGGCTGATCGGCGCAACGACCAGAACGCCGAAAGAAATTCCGGCTGCCATCCGTTCGCGCTGCATGGAAGTGTTTTTTCGCGAACTTGACCGTGGTGAAATTAAACAGGTTGCAAAAAAAGCAGCTGATAAAATCCATATGGCAATCAGCGAAAATGGCCTGGACATTTTGGCGCAATATACGCAAAATGGCAGGGAAGCGGTCAATATGGTGCAAATTGCTGCAGGGCTTGCAATCCAGGAAGGACAGGATTTTATCCGGGAGGAGGACCTGGAATGGGTGGCAACAGCCAGCCAGTTGTCGCCGCGCTATGAGAAAAAGGCCCCTGAACAGCCGGCTGCAGGGCTTGTTAACGGGCTTGCCGTAACCGGTCCGAACACAGGGATGCTTCTTGAAATTGAAGTAGCGGCCATTCCGGCAAAAGAAAGGGGCAGCGTCAACATTACCGGGATTGTGGACGAAGAGAGTATCGGCGGCGAAGGGAAATCGGTCCGCAGAAAAAGCATGGCGAGAGGTTCCGCCGAAAACGTCATTACCGTTTTACGGACGATGGGTGTACCCGCTGACCAGTATGACCTCCATGTTAATTTTCCGGGTGGGATTCCGGTTGACGGCCCTTCCGCCGGGATTGCGATGGCATGCGGCATTTATTCCGCCATTTATAAAATTCCTGTTGACCAGACAGTAGCCATGACAGGGGAAATCAGCCTGCACGGCAAGGTCAAACCGGTCGGCGGCGTGTATGCCAAAATAAAAGCAGCAAAACAGGCAGGAGCCAAAACGGTGATCATTCCTGCCGAAAACATGCAGGCCTCGTTCAAGGAAATCACAGGCATTGCGATCGTTCCGGTCCGGCAGCTGGAAGAAGTCCTGGATATCGCATTAAAGAAACATTTTAACGACAATGCGCTCATAGGGGGTTAATGGACAGGCCCCCTAAAAGACGTATCAAGATAGGGGTGCTGAGATGACAACACAATCCGCATACACAATTCCTTTGCTTCCTTTACGGGGGATTCTTGTGTATCCATCGATGGTTTTGCACTTGGACGTCGGCCGGGACTACTCTGTCCAGGCCCTTGAAAACGCCATGATGCATGGCAGCGAAGTTTTCATGACGACACAAAAAGACGTTTCCATCGAAGAACCAAAACAGGAAGATTTATACCAAACCGGAACGCTCACAAAAGTGAACCAGATGATGAAACTGCAGAACGGGACGATCCGGGTGCTCGTGGAAGGCGTGCGGCGCGCAAAAATCGTCTCTTTTGAAGATGAAGGCACCTTTTATTCCGTCGAAGTCGAAACATTTGATGAGCAGTTTCGGCCGGATGCTGAAACGGAAGCGTTGATGCGCACGATGCTCGAATTTTTCGATCAGTACATCAGCCAGTCGAAAAAAATTTCGGGTGAAACCTTCCAGGCGGTCTCCGATATGGAAGACGGGGGCAAGGCGGCCGATATTATCGCATCCCATTTGCCGCTCCGCCTTCCGCAAAAGCAGGACATTCTCGAAACGATTGATATAAAAGAAAGAATACGAAAGCTGATCGGGCTGATCAAAAATGAACAGGAAATTTTGCAACTTGAAAAAGAAATCAGCCAACAAGTGAAAAAGTCGATGGAGCGGACGCAAAAAGAATATTATTTGCGGGAACAAATGAAAGCCATCCAGAAAGAACTCGGTGATAAAGAAGGCAAAACGGCGGAAGTGCATGAGCTGCGCGAAAAAATTTTAAATGCTGGCATGCCCGAGCATGTGGCCAATACCGCGTTCAAAGAATTGGACCGGTATGAAAAAATCCCGGCTGCCTCGTCTGAAAGCGCGGTGATCCGCAATTATTTGGACTGGCTGATCACGCTCCCGTGGTCGAACGCTACGGAAGATGATCTCAACGTCGCGAAAGCGGAAAAGATTTTGAATGAAGACCACTACGGCCTTGAAAAAGTAAAGGAGCGCGTCCTTGAATACTTGGCGGTGCAGCAGTTGACCCGTTCGATCAAGGGGCCGATTCTTTGCCTTGCCGGGCCTCCGGGTGTCGGGAAAACGAGCCTGGCACGGTCAATCGCAAAATCTTTGGGCAGAAAATTTGTCCGCGTTTCGCTCGGCGGTGTAAGGGACGAATCGGAAATCCGTGGCCACCGGAGAACGTATGTCGGCGCGATGCCGGGGCGGATCATCCAGGGCATGAAAAAAGCCGGCACGATAAATCCGGTTTTTTTGCTCGATGAAATCGATAAAATGGCCAGCGACTTTCGCGGCGACCCCTCAGCCGCAATGCTTGAGGTGCTCGATCCGGAACAGAACCATGCGTTCAGCGACCATTTTATTGAAGAGCCGTATGATTTGTCGAAAGTGATGTTTATTGCAACGGCCAACGATCTGTCTGGGGTTCCCGGCCCTTTGCGCGACCGGATGGAAATCATTTCGATCTCCGGATATACGGAATTGGAAAAAATTGAAATTGCCAAGACCCATCTGCTCCCTAAGCAAATAAAAGAAAACGGGCTTGCTCGCAATCAGCTGAGGATGGATGCGGAAGCCCTCCGCCTGATCGTGCGCCGCTATACACGCGAAGCAGGCGTGCGCGGCCTGGAACGGAGATTGGCCGAAATTTGCAGGAAAACGGCGAAAATCATAGTATCAGGGAAAAGGAAACGGGTCACGGTCTCAGCAAAAAATATCGTTGACTTTCTCGGGAAGCCGCTTTTCCATTACGGGCAGGCCGAGATGGAAGACCAGATTGGCGTAGCGACCGGGCTTGCCTACACGACCGTCGGTGGCGATACGCTTCAGATCGAAGTGTCGCTTTCACCGGGGAAAGGAAAGCTGGTCCTGACCGGAAAACTCGGTGATGTGATGAAAGAGTCCGCTCAGACCGCCTTCAGTTTTGTCCGCTCCAAAGCGGAAGCACTCGGGCTTGCGCCTGATTTCCATGAAAAGTATGATATTCATATCCACGTTCCGGAAGGCGCTGTGCCGAAAGACGGCCCTTCTGCCGGGATCACGATTGCGACCGCCCTGATTTCCGCACTGACGAAGCATGCCGTGCATAAGGAAGTCGGGATGACAGGCGAAATCACCCTGCGCGGCAGAGTACTCCCGATCGGCGGATTGAAGGAAAAGTCGCTCGGCGCACATAGAGCGGGGCTGAAGAAAATTATTATTCCGAAAGAAAATGAGAGAGATTTGGATGACATTCCGGAAAGCGTGCGTGGGGATCTCCATTTTTACCCGGTCACGCATATGGATGAAGTCATTGAAATTGCCATTGCAGGTGAGGAGAAATGAAAGTAACGGAGGCAGAACTGGTCATCAGCGCGGTGCGGCAGGAGCAATATCCGGAAGGGCATTTGCCGGAAATTGCGCTTGCCGGACGGTCAAATGTGGGAAAGTCTTCCTTTATCAATAAAATGATCAACCGTAAAGCCCTTGCCAGAACCTCTTCCAAGCCGGGGAAAACCCAGACGCTGAACTTTTACAAAATCGAAAACAAATTATACTTTGTCGACGTTCCCGGCTACGGGTTTGCGAAGGTGTCGAAAAAAGAACGGGAAAAATGGGGCCGGATGATTGAGACGTACATGACGTCAAGAAAACAGCTGAAGACGGTCGTGCTCATTGTCGATGTCCGGCATCCGCCGACAAACGATGACTGTTTGATGTACAATTTTTTAAAGTACTATAAAATCCCGTGTATCGTCGTTGCCACAAAAGCTGACAAAATCCCGAAAGGCAAATGGGCATCTCATTTGAAAACAGCAAAAGAAACGCTGAATCTGGAAAAAGAAGACGAAATCATTTTATTTTCATCTGAAACAGGAGAGGGAAAGGACAAAGTGTGGGCTTCCCTGATGGAAAGAATTAAGTGAATAAAGCCCGGGGCCAGCATGCGGGCACCGGGCTTTTCTGCAGGATCCGGATCTAAAATCGTATTTTTTAGCGGTCCGGCCCCGGAAAATGCCGGTAATGAGCGCCTGGTTGTTTTTTTGGGCGCGCGGGGCTGTTTGGGTACTTGGCTTTTCATGCCGGACTGCACGGGCGGGTGTTATTTCCGCCCCCTTCTTTTCGCAAACAGCAGGTAGACGCCGATTACGACAAGCACGGCCGGCCAGAAATTGATCAGGGAAGAAACATTGTTTTCGACAAGGCCGAACCATCCCATTACTTTATCGGAAAACAGGAGCAATATGGATAGCACGAGAAACAACAGCCCGTAAAACGTGCCGTCCCCGGTTTTTTGCGAACGGAGCAAAAAGCCGATGGCAATAATGAGAACAAAGACCCCGATATTATCCGGCCAAATGGCGATTTTGCCGGCAAGGTGGAAGTGGAGGCCGAACCCGACGAGAATGACCCCCGGCAAAATTGATTCCCCGTCTCGGCCCCAGTAGCCTTCGCCTAAAAAAGCGAGCCCGACAATGATCAACAGCGTCGGCCATGTAAAGTAGTCCTTCATGCCGGTGAGGTCAAAACGCTGCAAATAAAAATACAGCCCGAACCCGATCAGGATAATCGCGGAAAAAATTTTGCGGCTTTTCAATGGGACACACTTCTTTCCTTCAATCTAGATGCTTGAAACCATCGCCTGTTTCTGCTATTTTACAGGTAGGAATGGTATTATTTCAAAAGAGAAAAACGAGCTTTTTTCTTCTATTCATCTTAACATAGATCAACATTCAATCCTATGCATTTGGCAAGATAAAATGGGGGTGCCGGAGGGCAACAATGAGAATACTTACTGTCGGATTAAATTATAAATCTGCGCCGGTTGAAATCCGCGAACAGCTGTCGTTTGATGAGGCGGAACTCGCGGATGCGATGGCGGCGCTGCAAAAGAAAAAGAGCATTTTGGAAAATGTCATCGTGTCTACATGCAATCGTACGGAAATTTATGCGGTTGCCGACCAGGCACACACCGGGCGTTATTATATTAAAGATTTTCTGTCAGAATGGTTCGGAATAGATAAGGAAGCATTTGCCCCCTATCTGTTTATTTACGAAGACAACGAAGCCATTGCGCATTTGTTTAAAGTGATTTGCGGGCTTGACTCGATGGTGCTCGGTGAAACGCAAATTCTCGGGCAGGTGAGGGACAGTTTTCTGCTGGCCCAAGCATCCGGTTCAACCGGCACCATTTTTAACCGCCTGTTCAAAGATGCGGTCACACTAGCGAAAAAAGCCCATACGGAAACGGAAATTGCTTCCAATGCTGTTTCGGTCAGTTATGCGGCTGTGGAGCTTGCGAAGAAAATTTTTGGCGATATGGCTGATAAAAAAGTGGTCATCATCGGCGCCGGCAAGATGGGCGAACTGGCTGCGGAAAACATTCACGGCAGCGGTGCCACCCGGATTACCGTCATCAACCGGACGCCGGAAAAAGCCGGGCTTCTTGCCGCACGCTTCGATGGCGAGGCACTCGGGCTGGCATCTTTGGAAACGGCGCTTTTGGATGCGGATATCGCGATTACCTCCACTTCGGCAAAAGGGTACATCCTTACAGCAGACAAGTTAAAACCCATTGAAAAGAAACGGAACGGGCGCCCACTGCTGCTTGTCGATATTGCCGTGCCGCGCGATATTGATCCGGAAGCCGCGTCCCTTGAATCCGTTTTCTTGTATGATATTGACGACCTGGAAGGCATCGTGGAAGCCAACTTGAAAGAACGCGAAAAAGCCGCCCGGCAGATTGCGGACATGATTTCCGATGCCGTTTGCGCATTCAATGAATGGGTCCATACACTCGGGGTGGTGCCGGTGATCACGGCGCTCAGGGAAAAAGCGCTCGCGATCCAGGCGGAAACGATGAAAAGCATTGAACGGAAGCTGCCGGACTTAACAGAACGCGAACGGAAAGTCATCAGCAAACATACAAAAAGCATTATTAACCAGATGCTGAAAGATCCGATTCTGCAGGCAAAAGAAATGGCGGGTTCGCCGGATGCAGCCCGGAATCTAGAACTGTTCCGCCAAATTTTTAATTTAGAAACAGAAACGGGACAAGCGGAACCGGCAGCCGAAATGGCGCGGCATGCAGTCCGCCCGTCCTATTCGGGTTAACCGGGGAGCCCGGCAATGTATGCCGTATGGACGGACAGACTGCATGAAGGCATGATTTTGCTTTATGCAGCCAGTATTTTGCTTTATTTTCTTGACTTTCTCCACCGGAACCGGAAGGCTAACAAGGCTGCCTTCCGTTTTCTTTCCGTTGTCTGGGCATTGCAGACGGTTATATTTATTTTGTACATGGCTCACACCAGACGGTTCCCGGTCTTGACATTGTCTGAGGGGCTTTATTTTTATGCATGGGCATTGCTGACGCTGTCTCTGGCCCTGAACCGCCTGCTGCGCGTTGACTTTACCGTGTTTTTTACAAATGTCATCGGCTTTTTTATCATGACGGTCCACGCTTTTGCCCCGGAGAAGGTCTCACAAGGGGCAGGAAGAATGGTATCGGAACTTTTGCTCATGCATATTACGATGACGCTGATTGCTTATGTGCTGTTTTCCCTGTCCTTTGTCTTTTCCGTTCTGTATTTATTACAATATAAGTGGCTGAAGGAAAAGAAATGGAGCCACAGAATCTGGCGCCTGAATGACCTTGCAAAACTGGAGCGGCTTTCGAAATGGATGAATGCCATTGCGGTCCCGGTCCTTTTGCTCGGGCTGATTCTCGGGCTATGGTGGGCATACTTGCGGCTTCCGGCCATTCACTGGCTTGATCCGAAAATTGTCGGGTCGTTTGTCGTGCTGCTTGTATACAGTTTTCTCCTGTATGGGGGCGAACGCCGCCACATGTTCGGAAAAACACTGGCTTATTGGAATATGGCTGCTTTTTTAATCATTTTGATTAACTTTTTTCTAATTACAGGATTATCGGATTTTCATTTGTATTATTAGGAGGATTGCCGGATGAGAACAATTGTCGTAGGGTCGAGGCGGAGCAAACTTGCCCTGACGCAGACGAAATGGGTGGTGGCGAAGCTTGAACAGCTCGGACTGCCTTTTCGTTTTGAAATCAGGGAAATCACCACAAAAGGCGATAAAGTGCTCGATGTCACCCTGTCCAAAGTCGGCGGGAAAGGCCTGTTTGTGAAAGAAATTGAAGATGCCATGTTGAATCATGAAATTGACATGGCTGTACATAGCATGAAGGACGTGCCGGCTGTGCTTCCGGACGGGCTTGTGATCGGCTGCATTCCGGAACGTGAAGATGTCCGGGATGCCTTGATTTCCAAAAACGGCACCCCTTTTTCCAGCCTTAAGGAAGGGGCGGTTGTCGGGACAAGCAGCCTCCGCCGCGGCGCCCAGCTGCTTGCTGTAAGAAGCGATATCCGCATTAAGTCTGTTCGCGGCAATATTGATACAAGGCTGGAAAAATTAAAAAACGGGGATTACGATGCGATCGTCCTCGCGGCAGCCGGTTTAAAACGGATGGGCTGGAGTGCGGATACCGTCACCGAATTTTTTGATCCGGATATTTGCCTGCCTGCAATCGGGCAGGGCGCGCTCGCTGTCGAATGCCGCGCCGATGACGGGGAACTGCTCGATGCGCTCCGGAAGCTCGACAGCGCAGAAACGGCGGAAACGGTAAAGGCGGAGCGCGTCTTCCTTGATAAAATGGAAGGCGGCTGCCAGGTACCGATTGCCGGCCTTGCGAAGAAAACGGCAGAAGGCATTTCCCTCACTGCCCTTGTCGCTTCCCCTGATGGCAAAACGGTATATAAAGAAACGGTTGTCTCCCACAACCCGGTAACGGCCGGAGAAAAGGCGGCAGATATTTTAAGCCGGCAAGGGGCAAAGGCGCTGATTGAACAAGTGAAAGCGGAGCTCGGGCAGTCATGACGGCAAATGGGCCTTTAAGCGGGAAAAATATCCTGATCACAAGAGGCGGAAAAGACGGCGAAAAGCTCGCCGCACAAATTGAAGCGCTCGGCGGCACCCCTTTTGTCGTCCCGATGGTTTCCTTCCGTGCATATGCCGACCTGTCCGCATCTGTATTTTTGCGAAAACTCTCGGCATACGACTGGGTTGTGTTTACAAGCAAAAACGGGGTCCGTTATTTTTTGGAAGCATGCAGCCGTGCGGGTATAGCATGTGAGCATTTGAACATAAACTGGGCAGCTGTGGGAAAAAAGACGGCTGCCTGTATGGAACAGTCCGGTTTAAAGGTTTCTTTTGCGCCCCGGAAGTTTACGGCAAAAGATTTTGCCCGGGAATTTTTGCGGAGCGGACACCGGGCAAGCCGCGTCCTTCTCCCGAAAGGAAACTTGGCCGGGACAGAAATTGCGGATTTTCTAAGAAAAAGCGGTATAATAGCAGAGGAATGGATTGTCTATGAGACGTATATGCCGGAGGGGGCAAAAGAAAAGCTTACCCGTTTGCTCGGGCGGGAGCACATCGATTTTGCTCTGTTTTTAAGCCCGTCCGCCTTCCGCCATTTTAAAGGCGCGCTTGAAGAAAGCGGCATGGATATCGCTGGGCTTTCAACCCGGATCGCAGTCATCGGCCCTTCAACCAGGCAGGCAGTGGAAAAAGCCGGCAGCCGTGCAGCGGTTTGCCCGGATGAATACACCGTCGAGGCCATGCTTGGGGCATTATGCGATTTTGTCCGTTTAGAAGAAAAATAGATAGAAACCGGCACGAACCCGGGATTGAAGCGGCCGGCCTAACAAACCGGCTGCCATGTACGGTTTTCTCCGAGAGATTACCAGCCGGGCGATGTTCGACACGAAGAAAACAAAATAGAAAAAGCGGGATTTGCCCGCGACCGTCGCAATCATTCCCAACAAGCCGGCAGCTGTGCATACTTCCCGGATAAATATGCAATACATTGCGGCATTCTACCAGTTTAGGAGGAAATAAAATGAAAGATTTACAGTTTGCCCGTCACCGTAGACTTCGCCAAAGTGCCAATATGCGGGCTTTGGTGCGCGAAACGAATTTAACAGTGAACGACTTGATTTATCCGATTTTTGCAGTTGAAGGCGAAAATATTAAAAATGAAATTGCTTCGATGCCGGGTGTGTATCACTGGTCGCTGGACCGGCTCCATGAAATCATGGATGAAGTCGTTTCCCTTGGCATTAAATCCGTCATTTTATTCGGCGTACCGAACCATAAAGATGCAACCGGAACGGAAGCGTACCACGATCACGGCATCGTTCAGGAAGCCATCCGTTTCATCAAGAAAAATTACCCGGATATCATTGTGATCGCGGATACCTGCCTGTGCGAGTACACTGATCACGGCCATTGCGGCGTTGTGGAAGATGGGAAAATTTTAAACGACCCAAGCCTTGACCTGCTTGCGAAAACGGCGGTCAGCCAGGCAAAAGCAGGCGCTGATATCATTGCTCCTTCGAATATGATGGACGGGTTTGTCACCGCGATTCGCAAAGGGCTTGATGAAGCAGGCTTTGAAGATGTGCCGATCATGAGTTATGCGGTCAAATATGCATCCGCGTTTTACGGTCCGTTCCGCGAAGCTGCTGACAGCACACCCGCTTTCGGGGACCGGAAAACGTACCAGATGGATCCGGCCAACCGGCTCGAAGCATTGCGTGAAGCACAGTCGGATGTGGAAGAAGGGGCAGATTTTCTAATCGTAAAACCGACGCTTTCTTATCTTGATATCGTCCGTGATGTGCGCAATGAATTCCGCCTCCCGGTTGTCGGGTATAATGTGAGCGGGGAGTATTCCATGGTAAAAGGCGCCGCACAAAACGGCTGGATTGATGAAAAGGCGATTGTTCTTGAAATGATCACAAGCATGAAGCGTGCCGGCTGCGATCTCATCATTACCTATTTTTCACTCGATATTGCTCGCTGGCTTGCGGAATAAACGGGAGGTTGAAAGATGCGCTCATATGAAAATTCAATCGAAGCATACAAAGAAGCGGTCACATTAATGCCGGGCGGGGTGAACAGCCCTGTCCGTGCCTTTAAAGCGGTCGGCATGAACCCGATTTTTATGGACCACGGCAAAGGCGCAAAAATTTATGATATTGACGGAAACGAATATATTGATTACGTGCTGTCATGGGGGCCGCTCATCCTTGGCCATGCCAATCCTGGGGTCGTGGATGCGCTGAAAAAAACGGCCGAAAAAGGGACGAGTTTCGGCACGCCGACGATCATGGAAAATAAACTGGCGTCACTCGTGAAAGAACGCGTACCGTCGATTGAAATCGTCCGCATGGTCTCATCCGGCACGGAAGCCACAATGAGTGCTCTGCGCCTAGCAAGAGGTTATACAGGCCGGAATAAAATTTTAAAATTCGAAGGCAGCTACCACGGCCATGGCGATTCGCTCCTGATCAAAGCAGGGTCGGGCGTTGCCACACTCGGTCTGCCGGATAGCCCCGGCGTGCCACTCGGAATCGCGCAAAATACCATTGCCGTCCCGTACAATGATCTGGAAGCCGTCCGATCGGCATTCGAGCAGTACGGAGAAGATATTGCCTGCATCATCGTCGAACCGGTTGCCGGCAATATGGGCGTTGTTCCGCCGAAGCCCGGCTTTTTGCAAGGGTTGCGCGAAGTCACATCAGCATACGGCGCCCTCCTGATCTTTGATGAAGTGATGACCGGTTTCCGTGTCGACTATCACTGTGCACAAGGCTACTTTGATGTAACGCCTGATTTGACCTGCCTCGGCAAAGTAATCGGCGGCGGCCTTCCTGTCGGCGCATTTGGCGGACGGGCCGACATTATGGAAAAAATCGCACCGACCGGCCCTGTTTACCAGGCAGGAACTTTGTCCGGCAATCCGCTTGCGATGACGGCCGGATATGAAACATTGCGGCAGTTAACACCTGAAACGTATGCGGAATTCAGGCGAAAAGCCGACCGCCTCGAACAAGGTTTTCATGAGGCAGCGGTGAAATACGATATCCCGCATACCATTAACCGGGCAGGATCGATGATTGGCATCTTTTTCACCAATGAAGAAGTCAATAATTTTGCATCAGCAAGCACTTCGGATTTGGATCTGTTTGCCCGCTACTACCGCGGCATGGCGGAAAACGGCATTTTCCTCCCGCCGTCCCAATTCGAAGGCATCTTCTTGTCCGCCGCGCATACGGACGAGGATATTGACCGTACCGTTGAAGCAGCAGAAAAAACATTTAAGGCAATCCGCGGGTAATCCTGCGGCTATGAACCGGCAAGTCCAAAAATGGATGAGCCGGTTTTTTTTGCGTTCTGTCCGCTGCGGGCGAGAGAGAAGTAGCAGTAGGGAAAATTTCACGCTCTGTGGGTGGCCCGATGGTTTTTGAACGGATCACTCCGAAAACGGATGGCCGAATCAGTTCGCCTAGCTCGACCAAATCTAAGTTTTTGAACGGGTAACCTGAAAACAGATGAGCCGGTTTTTATCGATTTCTCTCCCCGTCCAATATTGTTGCGAAAAAGCCATTCAAGTGATTTACGGATGCTGCGGTTTATTTGCGATCATAAAAACCCCGATTGCTTCATACAGTGTAAATGACATATTCATTGGGATTTGGAGGAATTGAAGGGAGGAACCCGCTTTGCCGCAAAATCAATCGTCCATACGATTTTCATTAGAAGAATTGATTTGGTTTAAAAAAGGACAGGAAGTTGAAGAACTTTTATCAATATCATTGGATCCCCATATCACCATACAGGAATTGGAGCAGTATGTCGTGATCAAAGGCAATCTCTATTTGGCCGGGGAGTATATCGGTTGCGGGGAAGAAGAAGGGGAAGATGTGCTGTTCAGGAAGTATGTGCAGGCGGTCCAGTACCGGGAAGAAGACGGCATATTTGAATTTTACCAATCTTTCCCGGTAGACGTTACCATTCCGAAGACAAGAATTGCGGATATTGAGGAACTGGACGTCAATATAGAAGGATTTGACTATCAATTTCACGGAACCGATTGTTTAAAAATCAATGCGGATATTGCGATTGAGGGAATATTGCAAGACGGGGATGAGGAAGAGGACGAAGCCGAAACAGCACCATACCCGGATTTGAACGGCCGGGAAACCTATTTGGATGAGCCGGACGCAGCATATCAGGCGCCTTTTAGCCATTCCGAGTGGAGTTTATCGGAACAAGAAGAAGAGAGCACCGAACCGCCCCGCCATTTTATGGAAGAAGCGGAAAGCTTTGAAGAAGTGCCTTTGCGTGCAGATGAGGAAAAAGAAGAAGAGGATGAATCTCACGCTGACCCGGAATTGTATACACCTTTTACGATCGAATCGCGCGTGGTGCCGGAAGAATCGGTTGCTCAGCCGGAACCGTACACAAACGAACTGAATGTGCTAGCACCGGTCGAACTGCCGGAAGAAGAAGAGGAGAGTCTCTTGCCGGAAGCAGGCGGAAAAGTGCCGGAAAGTGCTTCATGGCAGGCGGAAACAGCCGCGCCGGTACGGGATGAATGGCATGCGGAACCGGAGTTTTCCGGAAAAAATGAGTCTGCATCGTTGGCAGAAAGCGAACTGGTACAGAATGAGTGGCATCCTGGGCCGGAGTTTCCAGGAAAAAATGAGTCTGCATCGTTGGCAGAGAGCGGAGTGGTGCAGAACGAATGGCATGCTGAAGCGGATCTTTCAGGCAAAAATGAGTCTGCATCCATAGCGGAAAGTGAACCGGTGCGGGATGAGTGGCACGCTGAGCCGGGGTTTTCCGGCAAAAACGAATCCGCATCCATAGCGGAGAGCGGAGTGGTGCAGAACGAATGGCATGCAGAACCGGAGTTTTCAGGCAAAAACGAGTCTGCATCCATAGCGGAAAGCGTACCGGTGCGGAACGAATGGCAGGCCGACCCAGTGCGGGATGAAGGGCATCCTGAACAGGAATTGTCCGGAAAAACCGCATCCGCGTTCCGGACGGAGAGCAAAACGGCTCTGAACGAAGAATCTCTTGAGCCGGATGACGCCGGGAAGACGGAGCCCGTTTTCCGGATCGAGAGCAAGGCAATGGAAGATGAATCTTCTGCTTATCTCAAGCAAGAATCGCCTGAAAAAGATGAATCTTCTTCTGTGGCGAGCAGCGAAACGATTGTGGAAGAGTCGCCGGAAAGCGGGGAGAAAATAGAGGAAGTGCCGGAAGAAAAGGATTCGGCTGCCAAGAAGAAAAAGAAGCAAAAATACGAATCTATTTCGCTTGCCGACTTTTTTGCCCGGAGAGATGAAGAAAAGCCTGCCAAGTTAAAGGTTTGCATCGTCCAAAGCGGGGAGACGCTCGACCAGCTTGCTGAAAAATACAATATCAATGTCCAGCAGATTTTAAGGATGAACCATTTGGAAGTGAACCAGGATGTATATGAGGGGCAAGTGCTGTACGTTCCCGCAAACGCGCGCGCCGAAAAAAATCACTGAGCCGGAGCATTCACAGGCACGGGCGTCTAGGTGAAGGATGCATCTGAAATTCAGGGGCTAAGCGCCTGCGTAAGGAAGCGTGCAAAACGAGCTATTCTTAACCTAGATTGCGCCTATGTTCAAGCCGCGGCGAATGCGGCGCAGCGGGGGAATGAAAATGAGCAAGCGCCTATTTTTCAGGAGAAGCGCTCTAAGAAGGTGAAACGGGTGACTGACCTTTCGCAGCAGGACATCAATCGGATTGTAAAGCATTACGGCCTGAACGCTGAATATGTCGGGCGGTACGGAAAAGTGTATAAAATTTATACCGGCCAGGGCATCTTTGCTTTAAAAAAAATTGCACCGCAAAACGGGATGGGATTTATCCGGCATGTCCAGTCTCTGTACCAGCGGGGATACAACCGTATTGTCCCGGTCTATCCCGCGTTGGACGGCCGTTACGGGGTGCTGTATAACGGGGCATTATACTATTTAATGCCCTGGCTGCCAAACGAAGAAAAAGAAGCACGCGGCGAGAAACATCAAAAAATGTTCAGGGAACTCGCACGCCTGCACAGCTTGTCCGTCAAAGATACGGAGATCTCAATAGAAAAACGGCGGGAATACTATGAAGAAACCCTTTCCCGCTGGTACGGGCAGCAGGATTTTTTGGAAGAGTTCCTTGAACGGTGTGAAGAGCAGGTCTATATGTCCCCGTTTGCCCTGTTGTACTGCACCTTTTACAATGAAACGAACCAGGCGCTCAAATTTTCGATCCGGCAGCTGGAAAACTGGTATGAACAATCAAAAGAGATGGAGAAAGCGAGAACGGTGACCATCCACGGAAAAATTTCAACGGAGCATTTTTTGTACGATGAACGCGGGCTCGGGTACTTTACCAATTTCGAACTGGCGAAAAACGCTGCGCCTTTTTATGACTTGCTTCCCTTCTTGTCGCGGACGCTCGATTCCTATCCGAGCCGGTTTGACGACTGCGTGGATTGGGTGAAGACCTATTTCAGCTATTTTCCGCTGAAAGAAGATGAAAAAAGCTTATTTTTCAGCTATCTCGCTTATCCCGCACCGATCATCCAAACCGTGGAGGAATACTTTGCAAATGAAGGAAAACGCCATGAAGCGAGAGCAGTCGCGAAACTGCAGGAAAAGTACTGGCGAATGAAAAATACCGAGTATGTCGTCATGCAGTTGTCACAAGGGGCCGCCCCCGCGTCATGAAAAGCAGGAACGGCCACTAAAACCATTCATACTGAAACCCGAGATAAATGAGAATAAATATGGCAAGCAGCAAAACGTCAAACGTCGTCGGAAAAATAATCGTACGGATGGCCTGAAAGACGGAGAACGGAAGAATCAGCTGCTTGCACACTTTTTTTGCATTCCGCGCCCATGTACGGACGGCCTGTTTGTCAATTTTTTTCTTCATCATCATCCACCTATCCCTCAAAAATAATGTATGAAAAGCGGGCGGATCAGTGCATCCGCCGCATATTTTTTCTAAAAATGGGCAATGCTATTGACGATTTTCACAAAAACCGATACCATAAACTATAGTCAATTTCAAAAATCAAAGTACAATGAACGGGAAGAGTACAGATTTTGTTTCCATGCAGAGAGGGAAATCAGCTGCTGAAAGATTTCCTATGCGAAACAGGCTGGAAGGTCGCCCGGGAGTAGCTTTTGTGAAACCGAAAGTAGCAAAAGCCGGCGAAGTGCCGTTACTGACCCGAGAGTGCCGGGCATCCGTTTGCCCGTGAAAAAAGGTGGTACCGCGAACAGACTCCTTTCGTCCTTTTATGACGAAGGGAGTTTTTGTGTTTATCCGTAAAAGACGCAGAAAGGAATGATGCAAATGGAACAGCAGGACATCAGCATGCCGACCAAATATGATCCGCAGGCTGTTGAAAAAGGGCGCTATGAATGGTGGGTGAACGGTAAATTTTTCGAGGCAAAAGGGGACCCGGAAAAGAAACCGTACACGATTGTGATTCCGCCGCCGAACGTAACCGGGAAGCTCCACCTCGGCCATGCCTGGGATACGGCTTTGCAGGATATTTTAACCCGGATGAAACGGATGCAAGGCTATGATGTGCTCTGGCTGCCGGGGATGGACCACGCCGGGATTGCAACACAGGCAAAGGTGGAAGCCAAACTGCGTGAAGAAGGCAAATCCCGCTATGACCTCGGCCGCGAAAAGTTTACGGAAGAAGCATGGAAGTGGAAAGCGGAATACGCTCAATTTATCCGCAAACAATGGGCAAAACTTGGCCTTGGGCTCGATTATTCGCGCGAACGTTTTACGCTCGATGAAGGGCTGTCAAAAGCTGTAAAAGAAGTATTTGTTTCGCTTTATAAAAAAGGCTTGATTTACCGTGGCGAGTACATTATCAACTGGGACCCGGAAACGAAAACGGCGCTTTCCGATATTGAAGTCGTCTACAAAGAGGTGCAGGGCGCATTTTACCATCTGGCATACCCGTTAAGCGACGGATCCGGCACGATCGAAATCGCGACAACGCGCCCGGAAACGATGCTCGGTGATACGGCGGTCGCTGTCCACCCGGATGATGAACGCTACAAACATTTAATCGGGAAAACGATTGTATTGCCGATCGTCGGCCGCGAAATTCCGATTATCGCAGACGAGTATGTGGACATGACATTTGGTTCTGGTGCCGTAAAAATTACGCCGGCCCATGACCCGAACGACTTCGAAGTCGGGAACCGCCACAACCTCGAACGTATCCTTGTGATGAACGAGGATGGCACAATGAATGAAAATGCCGGAAAATATAAAGGCATGGACCGGTTTGAATGCCGCAAACAGATTGTGGAGGACTTGAAAGCACTTGGCGTTCTTGTCAAAGTGGAAGACCATCTTCATTCGGTCGGCCATTCCGAACGGAGCGGCGCGGTTGTCGAACCGTATTTGTCGACGCAATGGTTTGTGAAAATGCAGCCGCTCGCTGATGCCGCGGTAAAACTGCAGGCGTCGGAAGGAAAAGTCCATTTTGTGCCGGAACGCTTCGAAAAAACATACTTGCACTGGATGGAAAATATCCGCGACTGGTGCATTTCGCGCCAGCTCTGGTGGGGCCACCGGATTCCGGCCTGGTACCATAAAGAAACCGGCGAAGTGTATGTTGACACTGAGCCGCCCCGCGATATTGAAAACTGGGAACAGGATCCGGACGTGCTCGATACGTGGTTCAGCTCGGCGCTCTGGCCGTTTTCGACAATGGGCTGGCCGGATGAAGAAGCTAAAGACTACAAGCGTTATTATCCGACCGATACGCTTGTGACCGGCTATGACATCATTTTCTTCTGGGTATCGCGGATGATTTTCCAGGGGCTTGCGTTTACCGGCAAGCGCCCGTTCAAAGATGTTCTGATCCACGGCCTTGTCCGCGACGAGCAGGGGCGGAAAATGAGCAAATCGCTCGGCAACGGTGTCGACCCGATGGAAGTCATCGACAAATACGGCGCGGACTCGCTCCGCTATTTCCTTACCACCGGTAGCGCACCGGGCCAGGATTTGCGTTTCAGTTACGAAAAAGTTGAAGCGGTCTGGAATTTCGCCAATAAAATTTGGAACGCCTCCCGTTTTGCACTCATGAACATGAACGGGCTGAAATACGAAGAAATGGATCTGTCCGGTGAAAAATCAGTCGCTGACAAATGGATTTTAACGCGTTTGAACGAAACGATCGAAACCGTTACAAAACTGGCGGACAAATACGAATTTGGCGAAGCTGGGCGCGCACTTTACAATTTTATCTGGGACGATTTCTGCGACTGGTACATCGAAATGGCAAAACTGCCGCTCTACAGCGAAGATGAAGCAGCGAAGAAAACGACACGCTCGGTCCTTGCGTATGTGCTCGACAATACGATGCGGCTTTTGCACCCGTTCATGCCGTTTATTACCGAGGAAATTTGGCAAAACCTTCCGCATCAGGGGGAATCGATCACAACAGCCGCTTGGCCGGAGGTGGACGAAAGCCTTACAGATGCAGCGGCTAGCGAAGAAATGAAACTGCTTGTCGACATCATCCGTTCCGTCCGCAATATCCGCGCGGAAGTGAATACGCCGTTAAGCAAAAAAATCAAACTGCATTTGAAAGCGAAAGACGAAACGGTCTTAGCGGCTTTAAAACGAAACGAAGCGTACATTACCCGTTTCTGCAACCCGGATGAATTGAAAATGGGGCTTGACCTCGAGGCACCGGACAAAGCCATGACTGCAGTTGTTTCCGGCGTCGAACTGTTCCTGCCGCTTGAAGGACTCATTAATTTTGAAGAAGAACTGGCCCGGCTCCGGAAAGAGTTGGCGAAATGGAATAAAGAAGTCGAACGCGTCCAGAAAAAACTGTCCAATCAAGGGTTCCTGAAAAAAGCGCCGGAAAATGTCGTTGCCGAAGAACGGGCAAAAGAAAAAGACTATCTTGAAAAACGAAGCACCGTCGAAGCGCGCATCAAAGAACTTGAAAACCAGTAATACAAGGGTGGAAGGCGAATTCTTTACGGATTCGTCTTCCTTGCATACGGGAGGAAAGGCATATGTTTGAAACCTATGAAGAAGCGGTCGGCTGGATCCGGTCCCGCTCGAAATTCGGGATGAAACCAGGGCTTGAGCGGATGCAGTGGCTGATGGAAAAATTGCACCACCCGGAACAAAAAATCCGGACGGTTCACGTGGCCGGGACGAACGGCAAAGGGTCGACCGTCACCTTTTTGCGCAACATTTTAGAGCAGGCAAGCTATACGGTCGGCACCTTTACTTCCCCGTATATTGAGCAGTTTAACGAAAGGATCAGCATAAACGGAACGCCGGTGTCAGATGCAGACCTCATCCGGCTTACAAACGAGATCCGCCCGCTTGCAGAAGAACTGGAGCACACAGCATTCGGCGCACCGACAGAGTTTGAAGTCATTACAGCGATGTCGCTTGTGTATTTTGCCGGGATCCAGCCGGTGGATATCGTTATTTATGAAGTCGGCCTTGGCGGCAGGCTTGATTCCACAAACGTCATCACACCGCTTGTCAGCCTGATTACCAATATCGGCCATGACCATATGAATGTGCTTGGCCATACGATTGCGGAGATTGCATTTGAAAAAGCGGGCATCATCAAACACGGGGTGCCAGTTGCAACAACAGCAATGCTGCCTGATGCGCTAGCGGTGATTGAAGAAAAAGCGGCAAAAGAAAAGGCACCGCTTTTCCGTGCCGGAAAGGAATTTTCTTTTGCGGAGATTGGTGGGGATCTAACTGGTGAACATTTCCGCTTTGCTTCTCCGTACGGCGCCTATGACTGCTTGTCGATCACCATGATGGGTCGCCATCAGATTTACAATGCCGCGCTTGCCGTTATGGGGGCAGAACTGTTAAGACATATCCACCATTTTCGCATCCCGCAGCATGCACTGGAAAAAGGCCTTCTCCTCAGCAAGTGGATCGGCCGATTTGAAAAACTGCTGGATGACCCGCTCGTTATCATCGATGGCGCCCACAACCCGGAAGGCATTGACAGCCTGATCGAAACAATGGACACCCATCTGCGCGGGAAAAACATTCACATGATTTTTTCCGCACTTGGCGACAAAGACTTGGATCACATGATTCCGAAACTCGACCACAAAACAGACGAAATCATTTTCACAACTTTTGATTTTCCAAGAGCGATTCCGGCAGAGATGTTGTATAAGATAAGCCATCATCAAAATAAATCATTTTCGGAGGATTGGAAAGAAACCGTACTTGCTAAAATAAAAGAAATGAAAGGCTCAAGAGATGTTTTAGTCATTACGGGGTCTTTATACTTTATTTCGAAAGTCCGGAAATACATTTTGGGCCAATCAGAAAGGAACGGGCAGAGCTGAAAAAGTTCTGCCCTTTTTTTTATTTGTTCTATTTGTTGAATTACTTTCCCGGCGCTTTTTGATAAAATAAGTTTTATAGGAAATAAGACGCAGGACAAAATGCTTAGCGGAGGTTGTTATGAAAAAACCCCTTTTTAAAAACAACCGGGGATTTACACTTGTCGAAGTGCTCGCTTCGATTACGATTTTAGCGATTGTGATGCTCACAGTGGGTTCCATTTTGGCCAATAATGCGGGCGTGACAAAGAAAGCGGATGACTCGCTGTCTGCATTGCAAATTGCAACCGGGATATTAAGAGCTTACCAGAAAAAAAACTTTAATGAAGTGCAGCAGATGGCGAACACCACACAACAAGCTGATATTCAATCGGTTTTAGGGCTTGATAGCGCTGCGGAAATTTCCGGTTATAAGGCATATGTGTCCGTTTCCCTTCCGGCGGATTCTTCCCTTTCTGACCGCCTCCTGCTGGTCAAAGTAAAAGTCGACAGTGGAAATCATCTAAAACCGGTTGAAGTGAAAGGGTATGTGAAAAGATGAAATGCCGGAATGAAAAAGGGCTCACTTTAGTAGAATTACTGGCGGCTGTTACCATTTCATTTATGATCATCGGGGTCATTTATGCCGTTTTAAATACGGTGATCACCCAATCCAAAAGCGACATGGCACGTAAAAATTTTGTCAAAGAACAAACGGCTATTTTACAATACATGAACAGCGCAATGGAAAATGTGGACGACATTGAACCTGATGACGAAAATGATGACGGGACTTTTACCCGTTTCAAAGCAGTGGATGTCAATATAAATGTTGGAAGTGACGGCACCTACCAGGAAAGTTCAACTGACAAGACAATCGCTGTATCAGATGGGAACTTGTCAGTAGGGGGCACGATTGTAAACAGCGATGGAATTTCACTTGACGGGACAACTTTTACGGCTGAGAATGGTAGCCTGATATGCCATTTTGTAATGAAAGACACGCAAAATCATTTCGAGAAAAAGATCTATGCCGCTTATAAACTGGGCGAAGAGGGGAATCCATGATGCATGTTTTAAGAGAAGAGAAGGGATATACGCTTGTGACCGTCCTTCTCATTTTCGCAGTCGCGGCGATTATCACCGTTTCACTCGTATCCGCATCCGTCAGTACTTTTAAAACAGTAAAAGTATCTGAAACGGGCACACAGGATAAATTAAATGCGGAAATGGTAGCGGATGAAGCGACTGCTTTAATTGAGAAACAAGTTGACAGCATCAATAGTACCATTGCGAACGGTACTGTCATGCCAAGCCAGCTGATCAGCATGCTTCAGGCAGCCATAACGAGCATACAGCAACAGAAAAACGGCAAATGCAGCATCGCATATAAAACATTGAAAGACGGGACAGCACCAGATGGCATTGTTTTGGGCAAAGTCACCATAACAGTGCCAATCGGAAAGTCCGGAAAAACGTTAACAAAGGTGATGACGCTTTCCACTGTCTCGGACGTTTTTCAATATACAGCCGTGACACCGTCGAATATGTATTTGTACGGGTCTCCTTATATTATCGGGGATGTGAATATCGGGGGGAATCTGTATGTTTCAAACTACGGGAACTATGTTGAGGGGTACACGAAATATATTCAAACTTACTATCCAGCGATCAATGGGACGTTAACAGTGAAGGGAAGATATTTTGAGGCCGATCAGCAGCCGGTAGGAACAGGAACATCGGCGCCGGTTTACAACTTTTATTCATGGAAGCCATTTGGACCTGAAAGCTTCAGCCGCTACTTTTCTGTTGCCCCGGTTGTGAAAAATCGTCAGTTAACGGTTGACAAAATAAATGTAGGCGATATGATTACAGCCAAGGCGCTGGGATGGCCGGGGAATTTAAAAATAAATTCTTACGATTCTTATAATATAGATAAGTATGGGAACGCTTTTGGTTATGATGTAACAGTCAGCCAGGTTGGCAGTCAACCAATAAAAGGAAACTTGTACGTCGGCGATGATTTAACCGTTGGGGAAAACAAAAGCCTGACTGTAAATGGAGATCTTTATGTAAAAGATGATTTGACTGTCAAAGGAAATTTAACAGTAAAAGGCAAGATTTATGTAGGCGGTGGCGCTAATTTAAACGGAGTGCTGTCGACAGGGGAAAATCAGTATATTTATATTGCCGGGAATGCGACATTGAGTGAGGTTTCAGCATTGAATTTAAACGGAGTGATGTATGTCAATGGGTCCCTTACAAGTAGGGGGGATGTCAATACAAACGGCAGCATTTATGTACGAGGAGACGCAGATGTCGAAAATTTCTCGAACAGTAGTGGCACGCTTATTTTACTTTGTGATGGAAATATTAAGTTAGCCAACAATAATTTGTATGAAGACCGTCCAAAAGTGATTGATGCTTATCTCTACTCAAATCGTGACTTGTTTATATATGGCATCGGATCAAATTTGAAAATTAATGGGGGTATCTATGGGAATACGATTGGTTTAAGTGCATCAAGGGGCTGGACGATAAATAAGTTAATCTATGAATTGTTAATTTTCAAAAGATATGAATTGGAATTTCAAAACCCCCAGCCTGCGGATCATGTAAAGTCCAGACTCACCGTTAATTTTAAAAAAGATATGATTTTAAACCCGCCGAAAGGGATCCCGACAGTGAATAAAGTGACTTTGAAAGAAATCAATACATCAGTCCAGTAAGAGACAGGTAAAAAGATGCAGTACAATCTTCCCATTCGCCATGATTTATAATAAAATAGTCTTAGTTGATTTTCGACAATTGGTTTTTCTGGGAATATTGTACTCTGATAGAAACAGAGGTGGGATGATGGATCTTCTCACTGCGGCGTTTGCCGTAATTGGATTTTTATGCGTAATGGCATTTTTTGTCTTTTTTTCTTTCGGCTTTTCTAAAAAAGGGGTGGTTGTGCTGGCCGGCTCCGCTTTTTTGCTGGCGCTTTTCGGCATTTTGGCGGGCAGTGTGGTTCCGCTATGGGAGAGTGGTTTAATTACTTTTTTGCTCGTAATTTGTGTGGCCTATCTGTTCGAAAAAAAGTTGGCATTTTTGTTCGCTGGACAGGATAACGATTCAGACGAATTTCCAGTAGGGGAGGAGCAGGAAGAGATGGCGGTGGCGCGGAAAAATCGGCCGGCAGCACTGGTCTTGCCTGACGTAAATGCCGCTGTTCTTCCGGCTGAAAAAAGTGCTCCGGCCGCTGAAACGGAAGAGATTTTGCCGGAGAAAAACGGGCCGGGATCTGAAACAGAAGGGACACTGCTAAAACGGGAAGAAAAGGATGAACCCGAATGGGAAGAACTGGAGGATGCTGCGGCCGGAAACGAAACGGGAACCGCTTTTCCGGCAAACGAACAGGCGGCAGAACGCTCCGGGGAAGAAGAAATTGATTTTCTTGAAAACCGTCTGGAGATGCTTGAAGAAGCAAATGAAGAAAATAAGGCGGATCATTTGCCGGAAATGTACGAAGTTGAAGAATGGGTGGCGGAAGCGGAGAGCCCGGATATCAAACCTTTGGACGGGACAACCACAGGTCAAGATTCCGAAGTGATTGCAGGAGAAGGATCGGTAACGTTATCCGGTTCTAAAGAGGTTCAATATGTGGAACAAGAAGAGATCCCACTCCTTTCTTTTGAAAAGGAAACAGAAGCACCTGCTGAACTTTCCGGGACAGACATGCCTGCCATGGACGAACTGGAAGAAATCGATGTGATTCCTTTCCGCGAAACCGACAATGCCGGGCAACGTGAAAAGCTGCCATCAGATGCGGAAAATGAAACAGTTGGCGGTGCGAAAGGTGAAGATACAAACGAGCCGGAAGAAATCGGTTTGGTGCCTGTCCAAGAAACTAATTCAACTGAACAATCCGTAAATTTAGATCTGGATGCGGCGGATGAAGCAGCCAGCGGGTCTAAGCGTGACAGCACAGACGGACTGGAAGAAATCGATGAGATTCCTTTCCATGAAACCGACAATGCCGGGCAACGCGAAAAGCTGCCATCAGATACGGAAATTGAAATAGTTGGCGGTGCGACAGGTGAAGACACAGACGAACCGGAAGAAATCGACGTGATGCCTGACAAGGAAACCGGCCAGGTGGCAGAGCCCGAAAAGTTCTATTCGGAAGCGGGCCAGGGACGGGAACGACAAGGCGAAAGCGGCGCAGGTACGGGCGAAACGGTTGCCGCAAACGAAGCGGAATCGGCAGGCAATTCTGTCGGTGAGAAAGCAATGGAACCGAAAGGCAACCCTGCCGTTGAGGAAGCATCGGACACTTTAGCATCCGTGCCAAACGGGACAACGCCTATTCAAAAGCAATTGCTTGGGGTACTAGTGGAACAACTGAACCTTTACCGTCTTACGCAGCCGGCTGACGCGTACGAACAGCTAGTGAAAGCACATTTGCATCCGCAGCTTGCACCGGAAGATTATTTCACCTTTGCAAGCCTTCTGGTCGAACATTACATAGCTGAACAACAATTTGGCAAGCTGCAAGTCCTGCTGAAAGACTTGGCGGAAACCTATGCAGAATACCCGGTCATCCGCGAAGAAATCGATTTTTTAAGGACAAAATACGGTCAATAATCCATGAAGAAACAGGTGTGAGGTAGATGAAAAAAAGCACGCAAATTTTGGGCCAGCCGATCATCAGCATTTCTGAAGGCGCTGAAATCGGAAAAGTAAAGTCTTTTGTCATTAACCCGGACAAAGGATCCGTCGATTTTTTAACGATCGAACACGAAGACTGGCAAGTAAGCGTAAAAGCAATTCCGTTCAAAAAAGTGGTCGGGATCGGCGAGTATGCGGTCACCGTGGAAAGCGACAGGGCTGTCATCGATTTAAACGAAATTCCGATTGCGGACCAGCTCGTCAACAAAAAAATTCGCATTGTCGGCGCTAAAGTGATGACACGAAAAGGGGAGCTAGTTGGCGAAGTAAAAGAATTTTACGCAGATGAAAATACAGGCAAAATTTTAGGGGTTGTTTTGCAAACAGGCGAGTTGGAAACGATCCTTTCTGCTGATTTTGTGATGACGTACGGAAGAGATATTGTTGTTGTGAAAGAGGAAGCACCCGGCCATTTTCTTGATGATCCTGAAAAACTGCTGACAAAAGAAGTAGAAGAAGAGCTTGAACAACCGGGCGAAGAGGGAATGGAGGCACTCCGGGCAAAACAAGTGGAACTTTTAAAAGGAAAGAAAGCGGTAAAAGACATTTACGCGGGAAACGGGGAACAGGTTATCGCGGCAGGAACGGTTTTGTCTGAAGAAGACATTAAGCGGGCACAGGAGGCCGGTCCGGGTGTTTTTGTCGAGTTGTCTATGCATGTTGATGAATGAAAGGCGGCGCTGAAGTGTGGGAAACAAGCGGTATTTAAAAGTTTTTACGATCTTATTGATCAGCACAGCATTTATATTCAGTTTCTCACATTTTGGGGCTTTGGCCATTGCGAACGGATTCGGACATAAAGAAAAATATGCGCAGGGCACTATAGCCGGAGGAATACAGCTGTCCGGGCTGACGGAAGAGCAGGCACAGCAAAAATTATCATCTGCCGTTCAGAAATGGAAGGCGTCCAATCCGGTAGAAATCGTCTATTTGGCAAAAACGGTGAAGCTTCCGGCTGAACAGCTGCATTTTTCCGTAACAGAAAGCATGGTTCGGGTAAAAAACGGCGAGGCCGCGCCGCTTGTTGTCACGCTTGACCATAATAGGCTTCGGGACCTGGTCTCAAAGTCTTTTCCCGACGTCAGCCCGGATGACGTGGATATTGCCCGGCTCTACATGGCCATATGCCACGCCGCCGCCCGGCTTGAGACTGCCAATCTTTCCTTTGATTTGTCCGGTTATGCCGTGGACGGAAATGAAAAAGAAACGACAGTATCAAAAGGTTCAGTAGCAAATGTTTCGCTTGCGGAAGCAACAGAACTCGAAAATTGGGCAAAGCAGTTTCCGCAAGTCAACATTCCTGCGCACGGGATGTTTTCCTTATTCAAAACAGCGGAAAAAACAGGCGCTTCGTTTTCAAATGAAGCACTCAGCATGATTGCAACCGCCATATACGGGGCGGTGCTGCCGACCAATTTCGAAATCATTGAACGCAATACGGGAAACGAACTGCCGTACTATGCAACGCTTGGAAAAGAAGCAAAAGTGGTGAAAGGCAAGCTGGATTTCTCTTTTGTCAACCCGAACCCAACCGCTTATCAGTTGAAATTCACGGTTCGAAACGGCGCTTTTTCCGTATCTGTGGCAGGCCGGCCTTTTCTCGAAAACTATAAAATGGTGCTGAAAGATCAAAAAACGATTGGCCCCGAAACAACCGTGCAATATCATCCTGCTTTAAAAGCGGATCAGTCTGTTGTCTTGCAAGCCGGAAAAGCGGGTTATTATGCCAAGGTATTCCGCAATATTTACAGCCAGAATCACGGCCTGCTGAAATCCGTGCTGTTGGCGGAAGATTTTTATCCGCCAGTGGCACAAATCGTTGCAAAAGGCAATCCGGCACAAGTGGAAAATACGGAGGACTCATCGGAAACAGATAACGGTTCTGGTCATGAAACGGACACGTCAACAAGTGGCAGCAGTTCAAAAGGCAGCGAAAAAAGTGCCGGCAAAGAGACTTCAAAAAGCAAAAAAAGTGCCGGTACAGAGGCTTCAAAAAAGAGCGAAAAAAGTACCAGTACAAAAGCTGAGACTTCAAAGGATCGCGAAAACTCTACCAGCACAAAAGCTGAGACTTCAAATGACAGCAAAGACAGCACCGGCACGCATGACGGCAAGGATAACGGGGCAGACAGCAAAAGCTGACATAATAAAGACCCGGGACATGACAGATAAAGCGGGGGAATTCGGATGAAGCAAGTGCGAAAAAGGCTTGGCGATTTATTGGTGGATGCAGGATTAATTACAGCAGAACAGCTGGAACAGGTGCTGAAGGAAAAGGGGGCGGGCCAAAAACTGGGCGATGCGCTTCTTCAGCGTGGGCTGATTACCGAGCAGCAGCTCATTGAAGCGCTCGAATTCCAGCTCGGCATCCCGCACATCAGCCTTTTCCGCTATCCTTTTGACCAGAGCATCATGAATCTTGTGCCGAAAGAAATGGCGAAACGAAATCTTCTCATTCCGCTCAAAAAAGACGGGGATAAACTGTTTGTCGCAATGGCGGACCCGATGGATTTTAATGCGATCGATGACTTGCGGCTATCGACCGGCTTCCGGATTGAACCGGCGATTGCCTCCAAAGACGATATTTTGCGGGCAATCCATAAGTATTACGACCTGGATGACAATATGGAAGAACTGCTGGACGGCATTGCTGAAAAGGAAGAGGCAACCGAAACCGCACCCGGGGAAGAAGATTCGCCTGTTGTCCAGCTCGTCAACCAGCTTTTGCAAAATGCCGTCCAAATGCGGGCAAGCGATATCCATCTGGACCCGCAGGAAACAAAATACATCGTCCGTTACCGGGTGGACGGAATTTTGCGGACGGAACGGGTGCTGCCGAAATCGATGCAAAGCGTGCTTGTGGCGCGCATTAAAATTATGGCAAATCTAGATATTACCGAACACCGCATCCCGCAGGACGGGCGTATTAAAATTGACGTCGATTTCCATCCCGTTGATATCCGGGTATCGACGCTGCCAACCGTATTCGGGGAAAAAATCGTGCTCCGGATTTTGGATCTTTCAACAGCCATCCACGATATCCGCCAGCTCGATTTCAACAAACTGAATCTCAAGCGTTTTACGCAGTTGATCCACCGCCCGAATGGCATCATTTTGATCACAGGGCCGACCGGTTCCGGGAAGTCATCAACTTTATATGCGGCCCTAAACCATCTCAATGATGAACAGGTGAATATCATTACGGTGGAAGACCCGGTGGAGTTCCAGATTGAAGGCGTCAACCAAATTCAGGTCAATCCGGCGGTCGGGATGACGTTCGGCAAAGGGCTGCGCGCGATTTTGCGGCAGGATCCGAATATTATCATGGTCGGGGAAATCCGCGACAAGGAAACGGCTGAAATTGCTATCCGCGCTTCCCTCACCGGCCATCTTGTCTTAAGTACGCTGCATACCAATGATGCGCTCGGCACAATTACAAGATTAATAGACATGGGCGTTGAGCCGTTTCTCGTTGCCACCTCACTCAGTGGCGTCGTGTCGCAGCGGCTCGTTCGCAAAGTGTGCCGCGACTGCGCAGAAGAACAGGTGCCGACAAAACGGGAAATAGAAATTTTTAAAAAACGCGGCATCAAAATTGAGAAAATCATTCGCGGCCGAGGATGCGGAAACTGCAACATGACCGGATACAAAGGACGGATGGCGATCCAGGAACTGCTGATGATCAATGAAAACATCCGGCGTGGGATTATGAACGGGGAACCTTTATCCAAATTAAGGGAATATGCGATCCAAAATAAAACGATTTTTCTGCTCGATGACGGATTACTAAAGGTAAAGCAGGGGCTGACAACGACCGAAGAAGTGTTGCGCGTCGCCCTACCGGAGTAGGTGAAAGGAATGAAGGAAAAAATTGAATACTTGCTTCGCTCAGCATTTGAACTGAAAGCATCGGATCTTCACTTATCCGTTGGCGTGCCGCCGATTCTGCGTTTAAACGGCCAACTGAAACGTTACGGAAAAGAAGTGATGACGCCGCAATTGACGGAAGGAATGGCAAAAGCGATCATTTCCGATACCATGTGGCCGGTTTTCCAGGAACGCGGGGAGCTTGATTTTTCTTACGGCATCCCGGGCGTATCCCGTTTCCGGATCAATGTGTACCGGCAGCGCAACTGCGTGTCGCTGGCGATCCGTGTTGTCCCGACTACGATCCCGACAGTTGAAGAACTGCATTTGCCGCCTGTATTGTATGCATTCACGGAAAAACCGCATGGCTTAGTGCTGGTAACAGGGCCGACCGGAAGCGGAAAGTCGACGACTCTCGCTGCCATGATCGACCATATGAACAAAACGCTGCACAAACATATTATTACGCTTGAAGACCCGATTGAGTATTTACATAAACATCAAAAATGCATCATTGACCAGCGTGAAGTCGGGTTTGACACGCAAAACTTTGCGAACGGCCTTCGCGCGGCACTCAGGCAGGACCCGGACGTGATTTTAGTCGGGGAAATGCGCGATCTCGAAACGATCCATATAGCGATTACGGCAGCGGAAACCGGGCACCTTGTCCTCGGTACGCTGCACACATCGGGCGCGCCGTCGACGATTGACCGGATCATTGACGTTTTTCCGCCGTCCCAGCAGGCGCAAATCCGCATCCAGCTGGCAAATGTTTTAGTTGGAATTATTTCACAGCGCCTCTTTCCGACAGCCGACAACAAAGGGCGGAGGGCGGCCACGGAAGTGCTCGTCAACAACGCGGCCATTGCCAATCTGATCCGCAATGAGAAAGTTCACCAGATCGTGAATGTCCTGCAGACGAGCCGCGCACTCGGGATGCACACGCTTGAAACCGATGTGAAGGAATTGCTTGCAGCGGGCGCGATTTCCAAAGAAGCGGCGGAACCTTATTTACAGGAGATTGTCCAAAATGCCACGATTTAAGTACGAGGGAAGGACAAAAGCCGGGAAGAAAAACGGCGTCGTCACGGCCGAATCGAAACGGGAGGCGCTGGTAAAGCTGCGCGGGCAAGGCGTCCGCGTGCTCCAAATCAATGAGATGCCGGAAACGTTAATGACGATGGAAATCAGTCTCGGCGGCAGGGTGAAACTGCAGGATTTTGTCATTTTCCTCCGCCAGTTTTCAACACTGCTGAAAGCCGGCGTAACCGTCGTCGATTCTACAAACATACTTGCCAGCCAGACGAGCAGCAAAACATTAAAGAAAACGCTTTTGGCCGTTGAGGAAGATTTGCGTGGCGGGATTCCGCTTTCCCAGGCGGCCGCAAAACATAAAAAAGTGTTTACCCCGATGTTCATTAATATGGTTTATGCCGGTGAAGCGGGCGGCAATCTTGACGGTACATTGGAAAGGCTCGCAACCTACTACGAAAAGCAGCACCGCACAAGGCAAAAGGTAAGGTCGGCGCTGACGTATCCGGCTTTTGTCGGGGTGATGGCGATTGTTGTCGTCATTTTTATGCTTGTAAAAATCGTCCCGACCTTTGTATCGATGCTCAAAAACTATAAAGCCAGCCTGCCTGCGGTTACGCGCCTTGTTTTGTCGGCAAGCGGGTTTATGCAGCACTACTGGTGGCTCGTCGTGCTGATTTTGATCGGGGTGTACGTGCTGCTGGTCGTTTTGCGCAAAAACAAAACGAGTAAATTTTATTTGGACTATGCGATGCTCAAATTCCCGATTTTCGGCAAACTCGTCCAAAAATCGATCATTGCCCGGATGACGCGGACATTGAGCTCGTTGTTTTCCAGTTCCGTGCCGATTTTACAGGCATTGTCGATCGTGGAGGCAATCGTCGAAAACGAAGTGATGACAAAAGTGCTCCGCCAGGCCCGCGATGCGCTGGAAAAAGGGCAGTCGATGACAGAACCGATGCGGCGCCACTGGGTCTTTCCGCCGCTTGTCACGCAGATGATTGCGATTGGTGAGGAAACCGGTGCGCTGGACGCCATGCTTGGTAAAGTCGCTGACTTTTACGAGGCCGAAGTAGAAGCCGCTACCGACCAGATCAAAGCGCTGATTGAGCCGTTTATGATCGTCGTGCTCGCAGCCGTTGTCGGCACGATCATTGCCGCGATTATGATACCAATGTTCGAAATTTATAATAATGTTCAATAAATTGATCAAAAAAAGGTAGGATTATGCAACACAACCATGTATAATATAGGTAAAAAGTTCTAGGACATTAGGAGGAGAAACGATGTTACACAAGAAAAGAAAGTTATTGAAAAATCAAAAGGGCTTTACGTTGATTGAACTGTTGGCAGTTATTGTCATTTTGGCCATTATTGCAGCGATTGCGATCCCGGCGATTGGACACATTATTAAGAATTCTCATATTGATGGGGATAAATCAGATGCAGTTCAAGTAATAAATGCAGCGAAATTATATGTTTCACAAAAAGGAATACCAAGTGAAGCTTTAAGCATCACTGAATTGGATCCATACTTAGATGATGAGGTTAATCTTTCTGAAATTAGTGTGTCTGTTACAGAAGATGAAACAACAGGAAAAGTTACTTATGCTTTAACGGCTAATGGGAAATATGTTACGTTTAAAAATGCTACGTTAACTGATATTAACAATTCGCCTAAAGGTGCTACTGAAGTACCTAAAAAATAATTTTGAGTAACCCCATCTATTTTCCAAGGCCTGCCCTCCGTGCCAGGCCTTGGTTACTGGTTTTTAAGATTGCTATTTAAGGAGCCATCATGATGCCACGCTCATTTTTTCCATCATCGAAAAAAACCGGAAATTTCATTATCAAAGACCATGTCATTCGTTTTCTCGAATTGAGACAGACTGACCCGCCTGTTGTTGCAAAAATGGGCGAGCGGTATTTGCCGGAAGGACTGATCCGCGGCGGGAAAATTGCTGATGCCGAGACGCTTGCGATGATCGCTGAAGAATGTCTTGGTGATTGGGGGCTGAAGGGAAAACACCCAGTTCGTTTTGCTGTGCCCGACAATTTTGTTGTCGTGCGCCAAATTGCTGTTCCGGATGAGATTGCCATGGATGAAATGGAAGGTTATATTACCCTTGAGCTCGGTTCCACCATCCATTTGCCGTTTGACGATCCTGTATTTGACTTTGCGCTCCTTGGTGAGTCGAATCAGGAAAAGCAGGTGTTGTTATTTGCTGCGCCCCGGGATGTCGTCGAAGATTATGCCGGTTTTTTTAACGATATCCGCCTGAGCCCGGTTGCTGCCGATATTTCCCCGCTATGCGCCTACCGGTCTTTTTATCATTTGAATACACTGAATGCGATGGACCATCTGCTCCTTCTCCAGTTTGATTTATCCATGGTCAATGCGACCATTTTCCACCGGCATTTCCCGCTGCTTGCCAGGGAGCTTGAAGTCGATATTCCGCTTTCCAAATGGGAGACGGAGACCAATGCTTTTGGCGAAAAAAAGTACCGCTGGCCGGAAGACGATCCACTGCTCCGCTACCAGACGGAAAATATTTATAAAGAGCTGGACAGAATCATGAATTATTACCAGTTTTCGATCCGGAAAGGGCAGGATGCGGTCAATCAAATTTTGCTGAACGGCGATTATCCGTATTTGCCCGAGGTTGCGGACAATCTTGCGGAGCAGTTTGGCCTGTCGGTCAAGATGATCGAAACGGAAAAAGTATCTTCCACAACCGGGCAGCCGTTTCCCGCCCGCTTTGCGCCTGTTTTGGGCCTTGCACTGAAAGAGGTGAAATAAATGCTCGTCGAGATTAACCTGCTGCCGAAAAAAGAACCGAAAAATATCGCGCTGCTCTTTTGGGGCGGGATACTGGCCGGTGCAGCCGCCATTTTTGTCATCATCTTCTTTATCGCGCTCCATCAGACAAAACAGGATCTTGCTGCCGTTAATCAGCAAATCAAACAGACGGAAGCGCTCCAGGCCGCTGAACAGGCAGCACAAAAAAGCAATGCGGACATACAGGATTTTAAAAAGCTCTCGTCCGCCGTTAAATGGGCAAGCGATACGCCGGTCAAGACGGTGCCGGTATTGGACAAGCTTACTAAACTTTTGCCGGAATACGGCTATATCACGGACTTTTCCTGCAGTAGCACGGGCGCGAATGTGACCGTCCAGTTTGATGCGTCCGATGAAGCGGTTTACTTCTTAAAACGGCTGAATGACAGTCCGTATTTCAGCGGCGCCGTCTTAAACAGCATCAAAGTAAATACGGAAACGGCCAGCGCTTCTTCAAGCGGCACATCCGATGCTGCAACCGGCTCAGCTGCGGGAACGGGCACAACATCCGGCACTTCCAAAACGGCAAGCAGCACATCTTCCGGATCAGATGCGTCCAAAACGGCCGGCGAATCTTCTTCGGGAACGTCTAAAACCGGTTCCTCTTCCACATCTGCTGCATCCAAAACGGCCGGTGAAACAAAGGGGGGCGGTTCCTCTTCCGAACCGGGTGCAACAGGTGGCACAGCCGGCGCGGATACTGCAGCAACCGGTGAAGCAGAGGGTGTAACGGTTTATGAAGCGACATATACGATCCAGCTCAATCAAACTGCACTCAATGCCGCTAGCAAAAAGGAGGAACAGCAATGAACCTCCGTTTAAACCGGAAACAGCTTTTTATCATGCTTGCCCTCTTTGCCGTTTGCCTTGCCGGCGCATTCGGTTTGTACTGGTTTGTGCTGGCGCCGGCTAAGTCCGAGCTGGCCGGACAAAAAGCTGCATTGAAATCGGAACAGCAGGTGCTATCCAGCCTGCAGTCAAAAAAACAGCAAAGCCCGGAACTGCAGCTTGGCAATGTTGTCAGCCTGTTGCGGAAAATCCCGGCAAAACCGCTTGCGGAACAAGTGCTGCTTCAGTTCAGGATGGCAGAGGCCCTTTCCGGCAGCCGGATTACGGAAACAGACGCCCAGCAGGACTCTGCCGGTACGTCCGGGAGCGAGGAGGCTACACAAAGCACAACGAGCGGCACCTCATCCGGCACACAGCAAAAAACAGACGTGCTGCCTGCCGGTGTCAAAAAACTGTCGTATACTTTAAAAGTGGAGTCAGACAGCTACAAGAGCATGAAAACATTTTTACAGACGATTGAAAACTTGCCGCGCATTACAGTGATCGAAAGCCTCAATTTCAGTCCGGGGGAAGGAGCGCCTGGATCGAGTGGATTGCAGTACACCGTCACGGTTTCCACTTTTTATTACCCGGCGTTAAGCCGGTATTCGGACTATTTGCCGGAAATCGACGTGCCGGCAGCGGGACATAAAAGTGACCCGGTCGCAATAAAGGAGCAATAAGTTTTCGGCATGTTCATCCTTGCCATTACATATGCTTAATATCGCCCGTTGCTTGCCGGTAGCGAACCAAGAAAATACCTTATGCTGAAAGATCAGAGGGATCAAACATGCATGGATTGTGGACTGCTTATTTTGCGGCACTGGGAATGGTGTTCGGCTCGTTTTATAATGTCATCGGGCTACGCGTGCCGAATCATGAATCGATTATCCGTCCCGGGTCGCATTGCCCGAAGTGTGGGCACTCGTTAAGCTGGTATGAAAATATACCGGTGTTGTCTTTTCTTGCTTTACGGGGCAGATGCAGAAGCTGCCGCGCGCCGATCTCCCCGGTCTATCCGGTATTTGAGGCGCTGACCGGGGGCTTGTTTGCCTATTCTTTTTACCGGTTCGGGTGGAGTCCCGAATTTTTGCTTGCCGTTTTGTTTATTTCACTGCTTGTCATCATTACCGTTTCCGATTTGGCGTATATGCTCATTCCCGATAAAGTGCTGTTTCCTTTTGCAGCCGCCATTGCCGCCGTCCGGCTTTTTCATCCGGCGTCACCGTGGTGGTCCGCCTGGCTCGGGGCGGTTTTCGGCTTTTGCCTCCTCTACCTCATTGCCTTTTTCACAAAAGGCGCGATGGGTGGCGGGGACATTAAATTGTTTTTTGTCATCGGGCTTGTGCTCGGCATAGAGAAAACCTTTCTGGCCTTTTTTCTAGCCTGCTTTTTTGGCGCGCTTTACGGCGTTGGTTTGATGGCTGCCGGCAAATTTAAAAAACGAAAACCGGTGCCGTTCGGGCCGTTTATCGCCATCGGTGCGCTTGCCGCCTATTTTTTCGGAAACAGCCTTATCGGGATGTATTTGCGCATCTCCGGGCTCGGATAAAATTTGCATAAAATGCCGGAAATCGGCGAATGGTTTTCGGACAAGACGACAAAAGTCTTGTTCTTTTTTTTGCCGGTTATGGTAGCATGAAGCAAATCGGGCAGGAGAGGTGAAAACATTGGACAAGGCGAAAAAAAAGGCGAAAATTACAGTCAAAGTGGGCGGAAAAAAGGTGCAGCCGGAAGAAAGCGTGAAAGTCCATGACTGGAAAGCGGCCGAAGAAACGGCTGCCGCACAGGAAGACAGTGTAAAAGAAGAGGAGTCATTTGAATGGGTGCTGCCCGAACTTGATGCGGATCAGATTGAAGAATTCCGGCCGATCCATTACACACCCGCGCCCAAAAAGAAAAGCATATTCCCGAAAAAAGCGGTTGCGAAAAGGGCTGCGCCGGCGATTTTGTTTTCTGTCGTGTCCGCGTTGGTGTTCGGGGCGCTGCTCGGGTTTGTTGTATTAAAATTCATTGCGTACGGCGATCATCAAACAAAACTCCCGAAACAGCAGGCTGAAGGCGCTGCAGCGGGCACAGCGCAGCAAGAGGCCCAGCTTCCGGCGTTAAGCATCGGCATCATCCAGGCAGGGGTGTTCAGCACGGAAGGCGCCGCCTCTAAAGTGTCACGCGAACTTGCCGCGAAAAAGGTTCCGTCGATGCAGCTTTCGATGGACGGGCAACGCTATATTTTTGCAGGTGTGGCCGACAGCCTCGGCACAGCCAAAAAAATGGAAACTGCCTGGAAAGATAAAGGCGTCGAACTGTATGCAAAAGAAATCAGTTTTTCCAGCAAAAAGGTCCAAACGACGACAAAGGATGAGCAAATTTTTGCCCGGGAAACGGTTCCGCTTTTTCAAAAACTGGCAAAAGAAACGGCCGCCGCTGTCCAGAACGGGCGGGTTTCACCGGACGGCATGAAGACAGCCGAAACAGCAGCCGGCAACGTCAAAAAGCTGGCAAAAGTCAGGCAGGAAACGCTCGGCCGGTTGAAAAAATACGAAACGGCCGCGTATGAATCGCTCGTTGCTTATCAAAAAAGCGGCAACCGGCAGGATTTAACGGATGCCGAACAAAACCTGCTGGACTACGTAAAGGTCTACAGCGGGCATTGAAATCAAATGCGGGCTTCCGGCTGAAAGGCTGTGGTGCCAGATAAAGGCATGCGCCCGCATAGCATTATTTTTTGTCTGAAAAGGTTGAATTTGCAGTTGTTTCACGGCCCGTTTTTTGGTACGATACAATTGTATCTCCCATACCAAAGCCCATTGGTTCGATTCCCCCGCCTCCTGCACCAGAAAAGGAGGAATTCATTTGGAAAAAATGCTGATCAAAGATTTTCCTGCAGAAGACCGCCCGCGTGAACGGTTGATCCGCACAGGAGCGGAGAGCCTCTCCAATCAGGAACTGCTTGCCATTTTACTCCGTACCGGCACGAAAGAAGAATCGGTGCTCGAGCTTGCCAACAGACTGATCCGCCATTTTGAAGGCTTGCGGTTTTTAAAAGATGCTTCCCTTGAGGAAATGACGTCCATCAAAGGCATCGGCACAGCAAAAGCGGTCCAGATTCTGGCCGCGATTGAACTCGGCAGAAGGATTGCCAATTTGCAGCACGATACACGTTATGTAATCCGCACGCCGCAAGACGGGGCCAATTATGTCATGAATGATATGCGCTTTTTATCCCAGGAGCATTTTGTCTGCCTGTATTTAAATATTAAAAACCAGGTGATCCACCGGCAGACGATTTTCATCGGAAGCTTAAATGCCTCGATCGTCCATCCCCGCGAAGTGTTCAAAGAAGCGCTCAGGCGTTCAGCTGCTTCCATTATTTGTTTCCATAACCATCCATCCGGAGACCCTTCTCCTTCCAAAGAAGATATTGAAGTTACCAAACGGCTTGCCGAATGTGGTAAAATAATGGGGATTGAGATTCTTGACCATTTGATCATCGGTGAGAAAAAATTTGTAAGTCTGAGACAAAAAGGGTATTTGTAAGGCTTTGAATTTTTTTATGGTTACGATATAATAAATCGTATGATTTTTACGGCCGGCACTGCGCCGGAAATACCTGAATTCCGGATGTAGATTTAAAGTGACATCCATAAATAAGCAAAAGTATGGCACCAACTGGTGATGAAAATTTATCGTGTAGAAAGGGAGATACATCCATGTTCGGAAGTAAAGACCTGGGGATTGATCTTGGGACAGCCAATACATTGGTTTTTATAAAAGGGAAAGGAATTGTGGTGCGGGAACCTTCCGTTGTGGCCATCCAGACGGATACGAAACAGATTGTCGCAGTCGGGGATGCCGCAAAAAAAATGATCGGCAGGACGCCGGGAAACATTGTGGCGACGCGGCCGATGAAAGACGGCGTGATTGCGGATTATGAAACGACGGCGGCGATGATGAAATATTATATTCAGCAGGCCACAAATAAAAAAGGGCTTTTTTTCAAAAAATCCGTATGTCATGGTCTGCGTCCCTTCCGGCATTACGGCGGTGGAAGAGCGCGCGGTGATTGATGCAACCCGCCAGGCCGGGGCACGGGATGCTTTTACGATTGAAGAGCCTTTTGCGGCTGCGATCGGTGCCGGGCTGCCTGTCTGGGAGCCGACCGGAAGCATGGTTGTTGATATCGGCGGCGGCACAACGGAAGTGGCGATTATTTCGCTGGGCGGAATTGTGACAAGCCAGTCGATCCGGGTGGCCGGGGATGAAATGGACGAAGCGATCATCAGTTATATCCGCAAAAATTATAATCTTTTAATAGGGGACCGAACCGCAGAACAAATTAAAATGGAAATTGGTTCAGCAGGTGAGCCGGAGGGGATCGAACCGATGGATATCAGGGGCCGGGATTTGCTGACCGGTTTGCCGAAGACGATCACGATTACCGCGGATGAGGTGGCCGATGCGCTCCACGATACGGTGTATGCCATTGTCGATGCGGTCAAATACACGCTTGAGCAGACACCGCCTGAACTGGCAGCTGATATTATGGATCGCGGCATCGTCCTGACAGGTGGGGGCGCCCTGTTGCGCAACCTCGACCATGTCATCAGCAAAGAAACCGAAATGCCGGTGCTGATTGCTGAAAACCCGCTCGACTGCGTAGCAATCGGAACAGGCAGCGCGCTCGAAAATATCGAACTGTTTAAAAACAAAGCAAAAAATTCTAAATAGGGCATGCTAGTGTCCTGTTAACGCATTCTCCTGCCGGTTTTTTCTGGCGGGAGAATGGTTTTCAATCCGGGAATGGCCGGAACAAAGTGTTATAGGAGTGGATTTTATGCCACAGTTTTTTTTGAATAAACGATTGATCGTCCTTTTAATCAGTGTCATTCTGCTTGTCGCCATGATCGGATTTTCCATTAGGGAACGTGATCGGATTTCAAAACCGGAACAGTTTGTGCGCGATATCGTCGGGCTCGGCCAGTCCGTCATTGCCAAACCCGCCAATGCCCTTGCCGGTTTTTTTGACAATATCGAGGACTTAAAAAATACATATACTGAAAACAAAAAACTGAAATCCCATTTGGAACAGCTGACAAGCTTGGAAGCGCAAAATCATGAACTGAAAAAAGAAAATGAAAATTTGAGATCTATTATAAAGGAAAAAAACAGTCTTGGAGATTCAGAGTCCATTCAGGCCCAGGTCATTGCACGCAACCCGGATAATTGGTACGAGCAAGTGGTGATTGATAAAGGCGAAGTCAACGGCGTTACCAAAAACATGGCTGTCGTCACTTCAGGTGGTTTCCTCGGAAAAGTTACGCAGGTCGACAAATTTTATTCAACCGTCGAACTTTTGAGCTCGCCCGATGAAACGAACCGCGTATCCGCCAAAGTGCAAAATGCCAAAAAAGACGCTTACGGTTTAATCGAAGGATACGACAAAAAAGCAAAAATGCTGCTTTTGAAACAGCTTGATTTTAATATCAAAGTCAAAAAAGGCGATCATGTCGTAACATCCGGTTTAAGCGGCATGTTTCCGAGCGGGCTTCTGATTGGTGACATTGAAAAAGTGACCCCGGATGAAAACGGGCTGACGCAAACCGCTTATGTGAAGCCGGCAGCCAATTTTTATGATGTCCGCGAAGTGCTCGTCATCAACCGGAAAGCAGTGAACCTAGGCAGCGCAGGAGGAGAGCAGTGATGAAACGGATCGTGCTCCCTCTGATTTTAAGCCTGTGCTATATTGCTGAAAGTTTATTTGCCCATTTTTTTGCCGCCCGTTCTTTTGGCGGAAAATTTACCATTGTTCCCCATTTTCTGCTCGTTATGCTGATTTTAATGGGGATGCATTACCGAAAAAGGCTCTCCATCATTTATGCCTTTGTATTCGGCATGCTGTTTGATGCTTTTTACACGGGCATTCTGGGCGTTTATCTGTTTTTCTATCCGCTTGCGGTTTACCTGACAGAAAAAATGGACAGGATCCTCCAATCCAATATTTTCACCGGCACGCTTGTGGCAGTCTTGAACATGGCGATTGTCGAATTTTTGGTCTATGGCATCAATGCTTTAATTAATCCGCAGGTGATGGGATTTGACGATTTTCTCTTGCTCAGGCTTTGGCCGACTTTGATTTTAAATGCCGCTTTTTTTATTTTGGCATGGTATCCGATGGGGAATTTTTTAAAGCGGCGTGCAAGGGAAGAAGAAAAGGAATAACCGGCGGGGAGAAAATCTGTTAAAATGGGAAAGAAGGATTTTCCGCCTTTTTGTCGAATGATCCGGACAAGGGGGAATGGAAAAAGCAAAAGGGTTTGCGGGCCGAAACCAGCCGGAACCGCACGCACGGAGGCTTATTCTTGCGTGCCGGGCCGCAAAACGCCGTCTGAAAGCCATTTCGGATGTGTCGTTATTTATTGAGCCGTTGAGGTGAGCAGTTTGAAATGAAGAAAACGCAAAATGTAACCATAAAAGGCACGAAAGACGGAATTGTGCTGCATTTAAACGACCAATGCTCCTATCAAGCTTTAAAGGCGGAATTAGAACAAAAATTACTGGCCCAGGCTGTCGATGAGGAGGAAAACAGCCCGATCCTTGCCGTCAAAATTCAGCTTGGAAACCGCTATTTGACGCCAGCGCAGGAAGAAGAGATCAAAAGCCTTGTGCGTGCCCGGCGGAACCTTGTTGTCGATGAAATCATCAGCAATGTCATCACAAAAGAAGCGGCTGCGCGCGAAAAAGTGGAAAATGAAATTGTGCCTGTTACCACCATCGTCCGGTCCGGTCAGGTGTTAAAGGCGGAAGGCGATCTTTTGCTTGTCGGCAATGTCAATCCGGGCGGAACCGTGATTGCAAACGGCAATATTTTTATCATGGGAAACCTCCGCGGCATTGCGCACGCCGGCTACAGCGGGAGAAGGGACGCCGTTGTTGTCGCTTCCAATATGGTTCCGTCCCAAATCCGGATTGCCGATTGCCTGAACCGGGCGCCTGATGATTACGGGGAAGAAGACCGGCATGAGATGGAATGTGCTTACATAGATGAATCGGACCATATTATCATTGATAAATTGCAAGTGTTGAAAACTTTGCGGCCGAATATGACAAGATTAAAAGGAGGGTTCTCATATGGGTGAAGCGATTGTCATTACATCCGGAAAAGGCGGCGTCGGCAAAACGACGACATCGGCAAACCTCGGGACTGCGCTCGCGCTTCTCGGAAAGAAAGTCTGCCTTGTCGATACAGACATCGGGCTCCGCAATCTTGACGTCCTGCTGGGGCTTGAAAACCGGATTATCTACGATCTAGTCGATGTCGTAGAAGGCCGCTGTAAAATCCACCAGGCAATCGTAAAGGACAAGCGTTTCGATGACAAGCTCTTTTTGCTGCCGGCTGCCCAGACAAGCGACAAATCCGCCGTCACGCCGGAACAGATGAAACAATTGATCCACGGGTTAAAACAGGATTACGATTATATTCTGATTGACTGCCCGGCCGGCATTGAGCAGGGATATAAAAATGCAGTGGCGGGCGCTGACCAGGCGATTGTTGTGACAACACCGGAAATCTCGGCGGTAAGGGATGCCGACCGGATCATCGGGCTTTTGGAAAAGGAAGAACATATCGAGCCGCCGAAACTGATCATCAACCGGATCCGGAGCCATATGATGAAAAGCGGGGACATGCTTGACATCGATGAAGTGACAAGCCATTTATCAATCGATTTGATCGGGATTGTAGCCGATGATGAAGAAGTGATCCGCGCTTCGAACCAGGGCGAACCGATTGCACTCCATCCGACGAACCGCGCCTCCCTTGCCTACCGGAATATTGCCCGCCGGATTTTGGGGGAAACGGTGCCTTTAATGCCGCTTGAAGACCAGAAACCCGGCATGTTTGCGCGCTTTAAAAAATTATTTAGTTCGAAATCTTCTTAATGGCAGAGCCGTTTCTGAACGTTTTTCCAAACGATCAGGGCGGCTTGTTTTGTTCCCGGTTCTAACCGCTTTGGACAGGTCATACATTGGTAATAAACGAATGCCTGTACAGAAGGGGTGAATCGATTGGGAAACCGCGCCGATGAAATCCGGAGACAAATGGCGAAGCGGAGAAAAACGATCAAGCAGGCTTATAACGGCAAAGAAACGGTCTATGCGAGCCTGATCAAAGATGAGGGCACACATGTATATGAACCGCCGGGCAAAACGCCGCATCCGCTTTTTAAAAAAGAAACGATGCTGTTTAAAATTCTGGCTTCTGCCTGTCTTGTCCTCGTTGTGGCGATTCTGTTTAAATCGGAACGTCCGGAATTTGACAAGCCGAAAGCCGCCGTCAAACAGGTAATGGCGTCCGAATTTCAATTTGCAAAAGCAGCCGCCTGGTATGAAAAAAAGTTTGGCAAGCCGGTTGCGCTCTTCCCGGAAAAATCGTCAAAAACGGAAACCGCTGCTTCCAATGAAGATTCGCAATATGCCATGCCGGTATCGGGAAAAATTCTGACCCGTTTTTCTGCTGATGGAAGAGGGGTTACGATTGAAACAAAGCCGGGCGCAAGCGTGAAAGCGATGAGCGGCGGGACGGTCATTTTTGCCGGGAAAAAGCCGAAACTCGGCAATACCGTTATTATCCAGCATGCCGATTCAACGGAAACATGGTACGCAAACCTCAGCAAAATCGATGTGGGCCAGTATGACAGCCTCAAGACGGGCGAAAAGGTCGGCACGGCGCGAAGCAGCGGGGAAAAAGGGGAATTTTATTTTGCGCTTAAAAAAGACGGCGGTTTTATCGATCCGATCCAGGTGATTAAATTTGAGTGAGCGGTTTTGGCTTCTGAAAAAAATCAAAATCCATCCCCTTTTCTGGCTCGTGGCTGCCATTGCTGCTGTTACCGCCCGTTTCCAAGATCTCATCCTGCTGTTTGCGATCATTTTCATTCACGAAATGGGGCACGCGGTTGCGGCGCAATATTTTTCATGGCGGGTTAAAAAAATCGCCATTTTGCCGTTTGGCGGCGTCGCTGAAACAGAGGAACACGGAAACCGCCCGCTGAAAGAAGAACTGATCGTGACACTCTCAGGCCCCCTCCAGCATGTTTGGATCGCCGTTTTCGCGTATTTGTTGTTCCGCTTCGATGTCTTGCCCGGACAGATGTATACGCAAATCGGGGAGTGGAACCGGGCCATTCTTTTTTTTAATTTGCTCCCGATTTGGCCGCTTGACGGCGGGAAATTGCTGAATATGGCGTTTTCCACGGTTTATCCTTTTTTGCGCGCATTCCGGATGACGATTTGCTGTTCGTTTATCGTGCTGCTCCTTTTTCATGCGGCCGCCCTGCTGAATGCGCCGGCAAATTTGAACGTCTGGGCGATCGCCGTTTATTTATATGCCGCCCTTTGGAAAGAATGGAAACAGCTTTACTTTGTTTTTATCCGTTTCCTGCTTGAACGGTATTACGGAAAAAGGGATCCGCTCCGTCATCTGGAAACGATCGAGGTGGATGCGGGAGCATACTTGTATGAAGTGCTCGAAAGCTTTAAACGGGGACGCAAACATCCGCTCATTGTCCTTAAAAACGGGGTGGAAGTCGGGAAGCTTGATGAAAATGAACTCCTTCATGCCTTTTTTTCCGAGAAGCAAACCAATGCGAAAGTAAGCGATATCCTGTATAGTTATTGATGGAAGCCGCAATTAAAGCGGCTGAAAGCGAAGACAGTGTGGTGGAATTTTTTGGACAGATCAATCATCATCAATGTGAAAACAAGGGAAAAACGATATGCGGTCATCGAAAACGGCAAAGTATCTGGCATCCGCATCCGGCAGCCGGGCGATGCAGCAAAAGTCGGGAATATTTATCTCGGCAAGGTGGCAGACGTCAAACCCGGAATCAATGCCGCGTTTATTGATATCGGCGGCATCCGGCACGGTTACTTGCATATCAGCCGGCTCCCTGCTTTTGCGAACAGCAAAAATTCGAATCCAACGATTTCAGCTTATCTTTCGCCCGGGCAGACGGTCATGGTCCAGGTGAAAAAAGATGAAACAGGGCAAAAAGGGCCGCTTTTGACCGGCATCATTGAGCTTTCAGGAGAACAGATTGTGTATCTGCCAGAAGGAAAGTACACGGCTGTTTCCAAAAAAGCGGATGATGCAGACCGAAACAGGTGGCGGAACAGGGTCCGCAAAGCGCTTGAACCGCAGGAAGGGATCATTGTCCGGACCGCAGCCATCCATGCCGGTGGGGACGGGTGGCGCGATGAACTAAAATGCCTCAGGCTTCGGTACAAATGCCTGCTCGAAAAGGCGGCACAACTGAAAGCGCCGGCTGTTCTGCACGAAAAAAGCACGGTGGAAGCGGAAATTTTCCGCGAACTTGTCCGCTTAAAAAGCGGCACGGTGATCGTGGATGATGCGGAGGCACTTGCCCGCCTGAAAGCATTGCTTGCGGGCCGGCCGGAACTGGACTGGTCGTTTGAGCTCTACAGCGGAAAACAGAATATTTTTACCCGCTACCGTATCGACCGGACGCTTGAGGATGCCTTGAAAAGAGTGGTCTGGCTTGAAAACGGCGCCTATCTTGTCATCGACGAAACAGAAGCGCTCACCATTATTGATGTGAATACCGGAAAATATACGGGCACAACGGATCAGGCCGAAACGGTGCTGAAAACGAATCTGCTTGCGGCGAAAGAAATCGGCCGCCAGCTGAAACTGCGCGATTACGGCGGCATCATTCTCGTCGATTTTATCGATATGCAGCGCGATGAACAGCGCGCACAAGTGAGGGCGGTGCTTGAAAAAGAACTGGAAAACGACGAGAAACAAACCCGCATCACCGGTTTTACGGAGCTTGGCATTTTACAAATGACGCGCAAGAAAACGCGTAAATCGCTCCCCGAGGCACTGCTTTCCGTTTGCCCGGTCTGCGGGGGCAGCGGCAAAATCGAAAGCCCCGAGACGCTTGCTTTCCGCCTCGAACGCGAGCTGTGGGAAGCGCCGTACGCGGATTACGAAGCCGTCTTGATTGAATGCACGCAAGATGTGAAGGACTGTTTTTGCGGGGAAACGGACGTACATTTAAAGCGGCTGGAAAACCTGCTCGGCATGAAACTCATTTTTCACATCACTCGCGATCCGCATCCGTTTTATGCCATCCGGCAGTTCGGGACGGCAGCCGGCCTTGCCGCAAAAGGCAAAGATCCCAATTGACAAAGGAAAAAGTGTGTGTTACCATCAGTATGTTATGTTTGTAGCGCCCTGTGCTACAACCGCTCAGGAACAGGCTTTGCAAGTTTTTACATTTCGTAAAACGCCTGTCTTTGGCGAGTCTGAGTCTTAAGGAGGTGCAGTGATGTACGCAATTATTGAAACCGGCGGGAAACAAATCAAAGTAGAAGAAGGCCAAGCTGTATATATTGAAAAATTGGATGCAGCAGAAGGCGAATCGGTTACATTTGACCGCGTTCTTTTTGTCGGCGGCGAATCGGTAAAAGTCGGTAGCCCTGTTGTTGAAGGCGCTACGGTTACGGGTAAAGTGGAAAAACACGGCCGTGCGAAAAAAATCGTTGTATTCAAATATAAAGCGAAGAAAAATTACCACAAAAAACAAGGCCACCGTCAGCCGTACACAAAAGTGGTCATTGAAAAAATCAATGCGTAAGGTGCACGCGGCATGATCCGGGTCCGCATCAAACGCAAAAAGAATGGGAACATCTCATCTTTTCAAATGAGTGGCCATGCTGAATTTGCCGAATACGGCCAGGACATTGTCTGTGCCGGCGCTTCCGCTGTTTCTTTCGGGACGGTGAACGCCATTATGCAAGTGGCGGGGGTTGAACCCGAAATCCGCCAGTCCGAAAGAGGCCTTTTGGAATGCAAAATCCCTTCGCATCTTTCGGAAGAACAGGCGACAAAAGTGCAGATTCTGCTTGAAGGCATGGTTGTATCCCTCGAGACGATAGAACGGGAATACGGCGAATTTATCCATATAACCTTTGAATAGGAGGTGAGCATCATGTTGAAATTAGATCTTCAGTTTTTCGCTTCCAAAAAAGGGGTCGGCTCCACGAAAAACGGTCGTGACTCGATTGCAAAACGCCTCGGCGCAAAACGTGCGGACGGCCAGTTCGTAACAGGCGGCTCGATCCTTTACCGCCAGCGCGGGACGAAAGTTTTTCCGGGCGAAAACGTCGGCCGCGGGGGCGACGACACTTTGTTTGCGAAAGTTGACGGCGTTGTGCGTTTTGAACGACTCGGCCGCGACAAGAAAAAAGTGAGCGTATATCCGGTGGCACAAGAAGCCTAACCCATAAAGCCCCGGGCTGCGATATTCGCGGCCCGGGGCTTTTGCATTTTCCAATAAACCACTCCCGTTCTGAAAAACGTACAAAAAACGGGTTGCCGCGTTCTTCTGGCGAGTGCCGGGCACATGCCGCTATCATTCGCGTCCCGTGCAACATGAGGCAATTTTTGCTATACTTAAACATAACCTATTTCGGAGAACGGGAGCTATGAAAATGCGGGAATGGACGACGGTTGACGTGCTTCGCCACGCCAGGCATGACTGGCTGAACAAGGTGCAGCTGATCAAAGGATACGCCAGCTTGAACAAAATGGAAAAGGTCAAAAATATTGTGGAAGACATTATCCGGGAAGCGCAGCAGGAGTCAAAATTATCAAATTTGCATCTGCCGGAATTTGCCGAGCTTTTGCTTACATATAACTGGGAAGGGCACACGGTGCGGATTGCATACGAAATATTGGATGTGGACCGGAATGTGCTACCGGACGATAGGGAGCTGACCGGCTGGATGAAGAATTTTTTCGCTATCGTTGAAGAAGCAGTCGATCCAAACGGAGACAACCGGTTATCTTTGTCGGTCAGCACTTTGCCATCCGGCGCCCGTTTCTTTTTCGAGTTTAGCGGTACAATAAAAAAGTACGGACTGCTTGCCGGGTTTCTGGAAAACGATTGTCCGGGGATGAACGTGATCCACGCGTACCCGCAATCCGCTTTCCCGGTTGAAATAATCTTTCTGAAAGCCTAACGATACAGCAATTGCAAAGGTGGTTTTATCTTTTATGTTTGTGGACCAGGTGAAAATTTATGTGAAAGGCGGGGACGGCGGCAACGGGATGGTCGCATTCCGCCGCGAGAAATATGTGCCGATGGGCGGCCCTGCCGGCGGGGATGGCGGCCGCGGCGGCGATGTCATTTTTGAAGTCGATGAAGGGTTGCGGACGCTCATGGATTTCCGCTACAAGCGCCATTTTAAAGCGGACCATGGCGAAAACGGCATGAGCAAAGGAAAACACGGCCGCGGGGCGAAAGACATGATTGTCAAGGTGCCGCCGGGAACGGTCGTCATTGATGATGATACAAAACAAACGATTGCCGATTTAACGCGCCACGGGGAACGGGCAGTGATTGCCAAAGGCGGGCGCGGCGGCAGGGGCAATATCCGCTTTGCGACACCGGCCAATCCCGCTCCGGAAATTGCCGAAAACGGCGAACCGGGCCAGGAACGTTATATTGTTCTTGAATTAAAACTGCTTGCTGATGTCGGCCTTGTTGGTTTTCCGAGCGTCGGGAAATCAACCTTGCTTTCCGTTATCTCTTCGGCACGCCCGAAAATTGCGGAATACCATTTTACGACGCTTGTGCCGAATCTCGGTGTAGTCGAAACGGAGGACGGCAGAAGTTTTGTCATGGCCGATCTGCCGGGGCTGATCGAAGGCGCGCACGAAGGCGTCGGGCTCGGCCACCAGTTTTTGCGCCATATCGAACGGACGCGGTTGATCGTCCACGTCATTGACATGGCGGCGGTGGAAGGGCGCGACCCGTATGAAGATTATTTGACGATCAACAAAGAACTGAAAGCTTATCATGAACGCCTTTCTGAGCGCCCGCAGCTCATTATTGCCAATAAAATGGACCTTCCGGGCGCGGAAGAAAATCTGGCGGCGTTTAAAGAGAAGCTGGGCGATGTCGCACGCGTCTTCCCGATTTCCGCGGTGACGCGCAAAGGATTAAGGGATGTTTTGTTTGCGATTGCCGATCTGCTCGATGAAACACCTGCCTTCCCGCTTCATGCTGGCGAAGAATCGGATGCGGAACCGTCCCGTGTATTGTACAAGCATGAAAAAGAAAAGGCCGATTTTACCATTACACGCGATCCGGACGGCAGCTTCGTCATCCACGGGGAAAAAGTCGAGAAGCTGTTTAAAATGACAAATTTCAGCCATGACGAGTCTGTCCGGAGATTTGCCCGCCAGCTGCGCGGAATGGGCATTGATGACGCGCTCCGTGCACGCGGCGCGAAAAACGGCGATACCGTCCGCCTTTTGGATTTTGAGTTTGAATTTGTAGATTAACCGTGCTGGGCCGGGGAATCCCGGCTCCCGAGTGGAGGAAAGGGCACTTTGGAAAAGAAAGCAGAGCATAAGTTTATCTTGGTGCGTGAGGATGTTTTGCCGGAAGCGATGATCAAAACACTTCAGGCGAAAGAACTGCTGGAAAGGGGACAAGCGGTATCGGTCGGGGACGCGGCGAAAAAAGCGGGCTTAAGCCGCAGCGCTTTTTATAAATACCGCGATACCGTTTTTCCGTTCCATTCGGTTGTAAAAGAAAAAATTGTGACCTTGTTTTTTTATTTGGAAGACCGGTCCGGGACATTATCCGAAATTTTAAGGATTATTGCATCTTACTCATGCAATATTTTAACGATTCACCAGACGATTCCGATACAGGGGCGGGCAAATGTCACTGTTTCGCTGAATGTGTCCGGGATCAACAGGAGTTTAAATGATCTGCTGGAAGAACTGCAGGCATTTGAGTTTGTCAATAAAGTAGAAATATTAGGGTCCGGAGCCTAGAACTCCGGCCGGCGGGGGAGAGGAAATGAAAGCAGCTTTTTTCGGGCCGGAAGCGACGTTTACCGATATCGCGGTCCAGTCAGTGTTCCCGGAGGCCAGCCGGGTTGCGTATCGGACGATTCCGGAATGTCTAGAAGCCGTGAAGACAAAACAGGTGGATATGGCGGTTGTTCCGCTTGAAAACGCCCTGGAAGGTTCGGTAAATTTAACGGTCGATTACTTGTATCATGAAGAACTGCCGCCGATCCGCGCGGAAATCATTGTGCCGATCGAGCAGCATTTTATGGTTCATCCTGCAAATGCCGGCGCCTGGCGGGAAACGGAAAAAATCATTTCCCATTCCCATGCGCTTGCGCAGTGCCACCAGTTTCTGCGCCGGGAATTCCGGCATGCGGAAGTGGAAGCAATGGGCTCTACGGCCGCTGCTGCGAAATATGTAAGCGAACACCCGGAACTGAAATGGGGGGCGATCGCCAACGAAATGGCAGCGGAACTGTACGGTCTTGAAATTGTCAGGCGTGCAATCCATGATTATCCGTTTAACCATACGAGATTCATTGTCCTTTCAAATGAGGAGCTTCATATCGAAAAAACGCCTGATTTCCTGAAATCGACGATCATGGTCACATTGCCGACGGACAAGGCCGGATCACTGCACCAGGTGTTGTCTGCCTTTGCCTGGCGAAAGATTAACTTGAGCAAGCTTGAATCGCGGCCGTTAAAGACGGGGCTTGGAAACTACTTTTTTATGATTGACCTGAACCACTCCTTAGAAGAAAAGCTTGTCCGCTTTTCGCTTGAGGAAATCCACGCGCTCGGCTGCACCGTGAAAGAACTCGGGACCTATTATAGGTATATGGCGGATAAATGATGATCGCTTCTTCAAGAATGTTAGGATAAGCCCGGCTGGAACCCGGGCTTATTATTTTTTGCAAAACAAGCTTTAAACCCAGGTTTTTAGGCCGGATGGGTGATGAAAAAGAGCTGTCCTTTATGTTTAGGGCAGCTCTTTTTCATTTTCTGCAAATAAAATGCCAGCTTCTTTCAGCGCCTGTTCCGCTTCTTCAACCTGCCGCCCGCTTGCGGCTTCCACCGTATGCAAGTGGATGCCGCCTGTTAATTCGGATAAGTAGCTGGCATTTGTTTCTTCAATGCGGCGGATAAACCGGGCCACTTCTGCGCGGGTGGAGACCATGATCGAGGCGGTCAGATCGCCGTATACCGGATGCTCCACCTTGACATCTTTTACGGTCACCCCGTGGTCCACGAGCAAATTCAGCTCATCTGTGACCTGTTCGCGACTATGCATACAAACAAGCGTTTTCTCCACTTTGTTTTCCGCACCGGCGGGGTGTATGTACAAATATCCCTGGCTCGTTGCCAGGATCGGTTCGTTTTTCGCTTTCAGGAGCGTAATATCATTTACTATAATCTGTCGGCTCACATTTGTCCTTTTTGCCAGTTCCCCGCCCGTAATCGGCTCCCGGCTATTCTGCAGCCATTCGAGGATCAAATGCCGCCTTTCATCCCCAAGAATTTTTTTCTTCTCTGCCAACAGCGTTTCCCCCCATTCATTCGGCCTCATTCGGATTTTATCATACGAAGGCGCCGGGATGAAAGAATCAACCCTTTAAAGGGCATAAAGGACGCGGGACGTTCATAAGTTTTTATGTAAAATCAATCGCATTTTGCCCGGCACCACATAGAATGTATGGACTTAAGCCTTGAGGAGGGGAAATGTGTGAAAATCCATATCGTGCAAAAAGGCGATACGCTCTGGAAAATCGCCAAAAAATACGGCGCCGATTTTGACGAATTGAAAAAATTGAATGCGCAATTATCCAATCCGGAAATGATTATGCCCGGCATGAAAATTAAAGTTCCGACAACGGGCGGCATGGTAAAAAAAGAGACACATACAGGCCATGCAGGTTATACGGGCCACGCGGGTGCAAAAGAAATGCCGCTCGTGACCCATCCGTACGAGCAAATGCCTGAGGCCAAGATGCCCGTCGCAAAAGAAATGCCGGTACCAAAAGAGGTGCCAAAAGCGCCAGCACCGAAAGAAACACAGGTGAAAGAAAAAGTGGTTGAAAAAAAAGAAACGATTTATAAGCCGGTGATGCCGCAACCGGTCATTCCTGAAATTGACATCCATAATTACTATGTGACCAATATGGCTGAAATCGAAACCCATACAGCTGCACCGCCGCCGAAGCACCATGAAAGCGAATCGTCGGAAAGCGTGCACTACACCATGCCGGTAAAGGAAGAGTGCCCGGAAATGTATGTACCGTATAATCCGTGTCCGCCCGTGATGCCGGTATACGATTGCGGCTGCGGGGGAGGGGACATGCACGCCGGATTTTTCCCGCCTCCTTACAGCATGCCATATCCGCAAGTCCCATATCCGATGCCGTACCCAATGGCCTATCCGCAAATGCCGGCGATGGCCGCGCCAACAGGGTTCACGCAAATACCGGCGATGGCCGCGCCGGCAGGGTTTATGCCGCAGCAGCAGCCGGCATGGCATGAGGGGCAGCAAGTGATGCCAGGTTATGAATGGGAAGAAGAATCCTCTTCGTCTTCTCCTTATCCGTATGGCCCCGGTATGCAGGCGGGGGTTTCTGCGCAACATCCTGCCGCCGCGCCGCAATGGGGAGCGCAGCAGGCTCCTTTATACGGCGCTGCTTCAGAAAGCTCCGCCTATATGCCGCAGTACATGCCGCCGCAAACGATGCCGCAGTACGCCCCGTATCCGCCGCACCAGCAGCCATGCGGGTGCCAGGAGCAACCTTACGGCGGCGTGCAGGAACCGTACGGGATGGCGCCGCAACCGTACGGCATGCAGGAACCATTTGGTGGCATGCCGCAACCGCCATACGGGATGTCGCAACCACCATACGGCATGCAGGAACCGTACGGGATGCAGGCCCCGTTCGGATATGACCGGGGCGAAAAAACGGACCAGCCGCAGGAAAAACGGGATCCTTCCGGCGAAGAAGAAAAATAATGGGCGGCCGGAGACAAGAGGGAGACGAAACCAAACGTCTCCTTCTTTATGCGGAAAACAGACTGCAGGAACCGATTGTTGACTGGCGCAGGTTGCGTGACCGGGTATGGCTTATCGGAACAAAGACAAAGAAAGTGATCATGAAGCAATATGGTTCCGATACGCGCCTTAAACGGCAAATGCTGCTTACATCGGAACTGCGGAAAAGCGGTTTCACCCAAACTTGCCGTTTTCTGGAAGATGACAACGACAGCCCCTTTCAAGGCAAAGCTTTTGGGTTTATGGCATACATTGAAGAAGACCCGGCCGGTTTTACCTTCGGGACGGAAGCAGACATCCACGCCGCTTTCCGCCTGTTAAAACAGTATCACGAAAAGACCGCGCACTTTCCGCAAGCCGTAAAAATGGAATTTCCGCGCTTTTTCCAGCTGAGAAAATGGCAGGCGCGGTACCGGACATTTCTGGAAAACAAAGAACAAATTGTCCGGTATTTGCCGGAAACGTATTTTGCCGCGTACGAAAGATGGGCAGCCGAGGCGTTAAACCGGCTTGAGAAAAAACAGCATTTGCTTCACCGTCCGCCGTATTGCATCACGCACGGTGATGTTGCCCACCATAATTTTTTGCGTGCGAAAAACGGGGAACTGTATTTGATTGATTTTGACCTTGCCCGCCTTGCCCCGGCCTGGACCGATGATCTCCAGTTTTGCAACCGGGTTTTGCCCGCTGCTTCATGGTCGCTTGCTGCTCTTGAAAAGTGGGGAATGCTGGACGGTGCGCCGGACAGGGAAACTTTTCTTGAGGCGCTCCTTTACCCGACGGATGTTTTAAGAGAGTGGAACCGGTTTGTTGGAAGCGGCAAAAAAGAAAAAGAGCAGTACTGGCCGCATCTTTCCCTGCTTTCCATCGGGCAATTCGGGGAACGCGCCCGCTTTCAAAAAGAAGTAAAAAGGCGTTTGCAAGCATAACGGAAAAACCTGGACGCTTACGGCCAGCATAATGCTTTTCATCCTCCTTTCGGGCGAGTTATGGTATAGTAATAGGGGACTGTATCAGCGCTGTCAGAAAGGAGTGATGGCCATGTCCGGCCATTCCAAATGGAAAAATATTCAAGGCAGAAAAAATGCGCAAGATGCAAAGCGCGGAAAAATCTTTCAAAAACTGGCAAAGGAAATTTATGTAGCGGCGAAAAACGGCCCTGACCCGGAAGCGAACTCAAGCCTCCGCCTGGTCATTGAAAAGGCAAAGGCCGCCAATATGCCGAATGACAATATTAAACGCGCCATCGAGAAAGCAAGCGGCAGCCAAAACGCCGAACATTACGAGGAAATCACATATGAAGGGTACGGGCCGGGCGGCGTTGCCGTCATGGTCACGGCTTTAACCGATAATAAAAACCGGACCGCTTCCAATGTCCGTGTTGCGTTTTCGCGCAACGGCGGAAATCTCGGCGAAAACGGATGCGTGTCTTTCCTGTTTGACCGCAAAGGCTATCTTGTCATTGAGCGGGAAGGGCTCGAGATAGATGAAGACGGAATGCTGCTTGCCGCGATTGAAGCAGGCGCCGAGGAAATGGAAACGAGCGATGAAGTGTTTGAAATTTATACAGATCCGGAGCAATTCATGGATGTGAAGAAGAACCTCGAGGAAAAAGGCTTTACGTTTGCCCGGGCAGAAATTACCATGGTGCCGCAAAACACAATTGCTTTGGATGAAGCGCAAAAAGAAAAGATGGAGCGATTGCTGGACAGGCTGGAAGACGATGACGATGTCCAGGAAGTTTACCATAACGCCGAATGATAATGTCCCAGTCACTTTCCGCACCCGGTTCCGGCCGGGTGCGGAAAGTGACTTTTTTGCAGCAAAGCCGGTTAGCCCTGTATCCAACCGGCTACACTGTGGAGAGGGCCCTTGCTGTTTTTAAACCGGCGCACTACGAGAGAGGACCATGCTGTTTTAGACCGGCGCACTGCGGAAAAGGGACCATGCCGTTTTTAAACCGGCTGCACTGTGGCTAAAGAATCGTGCCGTTAAAACCCGGACGATGGTTTCGACTGGAAATCCTGGAAGGGCGTTAAGAGGCAGCGGGCATTCGAAAAAAAGTGAGCCCGGTAAGCCACACGGACACGGATCTGTCTCCGGTTGCAGGCGTTTTTTCCGCCATGGAAACAGGAAAAGCGCCCAGCCTTAGGAATCATCCGGCCGGAAAAAAAGGCGGGACCGGACATTCGTTCCCAAAACGGTTGCATTCTGTGGTACAATATGGGATAGCAAGTTTTTGAGGAGCGTGTGGGAAGGTTGTACGAATATATTAAAGGCATCATTGATTCCGTGAGCCCGGATTACATTGTCGTGGAAAACGGGGGGATCGGCTACCGGCTGCTGGCGCCGAACCCGTATATTTTTTCAAAAAGCATCGGACAAGAACGAAAAATTTTTACATACCAGCATGTGCGCGAAGATCTGATCGCGCTTTACGGTTTTGAAACGGCGGAAGAACGGGCGCTGTTTCAAAAGCTGCTCAATGTTTCCGGCATCGGGCCAAAAGGGGCGCTTGCCATTCTTGCGTACGGGCAGCCACAGCAGGTCGTTGACGCCATTGAGAATGAAAATGAATCTTTCCTTGTCAAATTCCCCGGTGTCGGCAAAAAAACGGCAAGGCAGATGATTCTTGATCTGAAAGGAAAGCTGCAAGGCCTCGTGCCGGAGATGCCGGACGAGGCAGGCGTGGAAAAAGCGGTGCCTGCATCCACCAACCAAAACCTCGAAGAAGCGATGCTCGCTTTGGCGGCGCTCGGCTATTCGGAAAAAGAAATCGCGAAAGTGGTGCCAGAACTTCCGGAAGAAGTGCTTTCTGCGGATGAATATATTAAACTCGCTTTAAAAGCAATGGTAAAATAATGGAGGAGGGGAGAGCATGGAAGACCGCGTAGTTTCCGGCGAGGCAAATGAACAGGAAGTTTCCTTTGAAATGAGCCTCAGGCCGCAAACCCTTGCGCAATATATCGGCCAGGATGAAGTGAAGCATAATTTAGCCGTGTTTATTGAAGCGGCGAAAGGGCGGCGCGAAACACTTGACCACGTGCTGCTTTATGGTCCGCCGGGGCTTGGCAAAACGACGCTTGCCACCGTGATCGCAAACGAAATGGGCGCGAACATCCGGACGACTTCAGGGCCTGCCATCGAGCGGCCGGGCGATCTTGCCAGCGTGTTAACCGCGCTTGAGCCGGGGGAAGTGCTGTTTATTGACGAAATCCACCGCCTGCCGAAAGCGATTGAAGAAGTGCTGTACCCGGCAATGGAAGACTTTTGCCTTGATATCGTGATCGGCAAAGGATCGGGTGCCCGCTCCATCCGCCTTGACCTGCCCCCGTTTACCTTGATCGGGGCGACGACGAGGGCCGGTTCGGTTTCAGCACCGCTGCGCGACCGGTTCGGGGTGATCAGCCGGCTCGAATATTATAACGAAGCGCAACTGGCGGAAATTGTGCTGCGGACAGCCGGCATCCTCGAGACGGCGATTGAGCCTGAGGGGGCAGCGGAAATTGCAAGGCGTTCGCGGGGCACGCCGCGGATTGCGAACCGGCTGTTAAGAAGGGTGCGCGACTTTGCCCAGGTCAAAGGAGACGGAAAGGTCACCCTTGAGATCGCCAATTATGCCCTTGAACTTTTGCAAGTTGACAAACGCGGGCTTGACCATATTGATCATAAGCTGTTAAAAGCGATCATAGAGCGCTTCCGGGGCGGTCCTGTCGGGCTCGACACGATTGCGGCCAGCATCGGGGAAGAAAGGGAAACGATTGAAGATGTATATGAGCCGTATTTGCTGCAAATTGGCTTTTTGCAGCGCACGCCGCGCGGCAGGGTAGCGACCCCGCTTTGCTACGCACATTTTCATATGGAGGTACCGGAATGAGCGGATTTGGAAAAGTGCTGATGACGATCGCCGTGATTCTTTTTGCTATCGGCCTGTTGATGCAGTTTACGAAAATCGGCCGGCTGCCGGGCGATATCCTCATTAAAAAAGGGAACACAACCTTTTATTTTCCAATCGCAACATCGATCCTTTTAAGCGTGATCTTAAGTGTGTTATTATATATCATTGGACGGTTCAAATAACCGCAAATGGGATTCAAAATGAAGGGGAAACAACAATGAAACTCGATTTATTTGATTATGAACTGCCGGAAGAACTGATTGCCCAAACGCCTTTAAAAAATCGTTCGGACAGTCGGCTGATGGTACTGGATAAAAAAACAGGAGAAATTGAACACAGCGTATTTAAAAACATTACACAATACTTGCGCCCGGGGGACTGCCTTGTCTTAAACAACACAAAAGTGCTGCCGGCAAGGCTTTTCGGCATAAAAGACGAAACAGGCGCAAAAATTGAAGTGCTGCTTTTAAAACAGCTCGAAGGAGACCGCTGGGAAACGCTTGTCAAACCGGCAAAACGTGTGAAAACAGGGACGGTTGTCCGGTTCGGCGACGGGCAGCTTTCCGCCGTTTGTGCGGAGGAGCTGGACCATGGCGGCCGGGTAATGGATTTCCAGTACGAAGGAATTTTTTACGAAGTGCTGAATGAACTCGGAAAAATGCCGCTGCCACCCTATATTAAAGAACAACTCGAGGACCAGGACCGCTATCAGACGGTGTATGCAAAAGAGCCGGGTTCTGCCGCAGCGCCGACTGCCGGGCTCCATTTTACGGAAGCGTTATTGAAAGAAATTGAGGCAATGGGCGTGAAAATTGTCTATATTACGCTCCATGTCGGCCTTGGCACTTTCCGCCCCGTCAATGAGGAAAATATTGAAAACCACGATATGCATGCGGAATTTTATCAGGTATCAGAAGAAGCGGCCCGCACGATTACGGAAGTAAAAGAAAACGGCGGCCGTGTGGTCTCTGTTGGCACCACCTCCACCCGCACACTTGAAACGGTGGCAAGCGCCCATGACGGAAAAATCGTCGCCTCAAGCGGTTGGACGGATATTTTCATTTATCCGGGCTATCAATATAAAGCAATTGATGCCCTGATCACCAATTTCCACCTGCCGAAGTCGACGCTTATTATGATGGTAAGCGCATTGGCGGGAAGGGAAAATATTTTGCATGCCTACGAGACGGCGGTAAAAGAAAAATACCGTTTCTTCAGTTTCGGGGATGCGATGCTGATTAAATAGTGGAAGGAGCGCATCACTTGGCTGCCATTACTTATGAACTGATCAAAACGGAAAAGCATACGGGCGCCCGCCTTGGAAAACTCCATACGCCGCATGGCACCTATGATACCCCAATGTTCATGCCGGTCGGAACGCTCGCCACGGTGAAGACGATGTCGCCGGAAGAATTAAAAACAATGGGGGCCGGCACCATTTTGAGCAATACATATCATTTGTGGCTGCGCCCCGGGCATGATATTGTTAAAGAAGCAGGCGGGCTGCACAAATTTATGAACTGGGACCAGGCGATCCTGACCGATTCGGGCGGATTCCAGGTCTTCAGCCTGAGCAAGATCCGTGATATTACGGAAGAGGGCGTCCATTTTCGGAACCATTTAAACGGGGACAAGCTGTTTTTGTCGCCGGAAAAATCAATGGAAATCCAGAATGCACTTGGTTCTGATATCATGATGGCATTCGATGAGTGCCCGCCGTACCCTGCTTCTTATGAATATATGAAGCAGTCGGTGGAAAGGACATCGCGCTGGGCGGAACGCTGTCTTCGTGCGCATCGGCGTCCGGATGTGCAAGGATTATTCGGGATCGTACAGGGCGGAGCGTATGAAGATTTGCGGCTTGAAAGCGCAAATGCCCTTGTTTCGCTTGGGTTTCCGGGCTATGCGATCGGCGGCCTGTCCGTTGGCGAGCCGAAGGACGTGATGAACCGGATGCTCGAATTTACAACACCGCTGCTTCCGGCGGACAAGCCGCGTTACTTGATGGGGGTCGGTTCGCCCGATTCTTTGATTGACGGCGCCATCCGCGGCATTGACATGTTTGACTGCGTGCTGCCAACCCGGATTGCAAGAAACGGCACGGTGATGACATCAGCCGGCCGGCTCGTTGTCAAAAACGCGCAGTACGCCCGCGATTTCCGCCCGCTAGATGAGCATTGCAACTGTTATACATGTCGGCACTATTCACGCGCTTACATCCGGCATTTGATTAAATGTGGCGAAACTTTCGGAATTCGTCTGACCACTTACCATAATTTATATTTTTTGTTAAAATTAATGGAAAATGTAAGGCAGGCGATCCGCGAAGACCGGCTGCTTGATTTCAGGGAAGAATTTTTTGAGCAATACGGATTTAACCGTCCGGATGCAAAAAATTTCTAATACAAGCAACTAAAGAAGGGAGGATTCAGATGGCGTGGGCTCAGTTACTGCCTTTGGTGATTCTGTTTGTCCTGTTTTATTTCCTGCTCATCAGGCCACAGCAAAAGAGGCAGAAAAACATCCAGCAGATGCAGAGCAATCTGGCGAAAGGGGACAAAATTGTCACCATCGGCGGCTTGCATGCAACCGTGGATTCGATTGATGAAAATAAAGTCGTCTTAAGATGCGATAACGGCACGCGGCTGACGTTTGACCGCTCGGCGATCCGTGAAGTAACGGAATCCGTTGCAGCGAAAAAAGCAAAAGTCGAAAGCCAGAAAGCAGACAAAACAGTGGCAGAAAAAAATGCCGGAGAAACGAAATAAAAAAAGCGCCGTGTAATGCGGCGCTTTTTTTCAGGATTCCCGTGACCTTCCTGAGAAGAGGTTGACCCCTAAAATGCCCCCCATTGCGGCGACAACAATATAGCAAGCATGGTAAATGGCTTGTTTCACCGTAAAGAGTTCATCATAACCAAGGTACTGGACGAGAAAAACAATCGCTGTGTAGAGGATCCCCGTCAAACTGCCGAGGAGCCACCCTTTCTTTTTTCCTTTTCCGCCGCCGACGAGCCCCCCGAGAAATAAACTGAAAAAAGAAATCATCGTGACCGCCGTATGCAAAGCATGCTCCGTCATATCCGAAAACCGCAGAATCAGTGAAATCACGAGGCTTGATATGGCAAGCAGGACAAAAATGACGCCCAGCCCGTAAACAAGGCCGATACTGTATTTTTGCGCTCCGATTTTCATTCTCCCCCTTTGACAAGCTTTTTCCTCAGTACAAGCATATGCCTGGAAACAGCAAAAAGAACCGGGCAAAAGATTTTTAGAAAGTTTTTTCGCAGGCTGAGCATACTAAACATGATTTTGACCTTGACCGAACGGGGGGATTGGCGTTGGAAAATTTATTGATTATTTTTTTTCGGACACTGCTCATGTATGTTGCCATTCTTGTTATTTTCCGGTTAATGGGAAAAAGGGAGATTGGCGAACTAAACGTTTTGGATCTTGTTGTGTTCATCATGATCGGGGAAATGGCGGTCGTCGCCATTGAAAATCACAGTGAGCCCGTTGTAAATACCCTTTTGCCAATGGTTGTCCTGCTCGGCATCCAAATCGCGCTGGCACTTTTCTCGCTCCGCAGCAGCCGGATCCGCAAACTGATTGACGGCAAGCCGAGCATTCTCATCAATAAAGGAAAAATCGATGAAAAGGAAATGCGCAGGCAGCGTTACAATTTTGACGACCTTTTAATGCAGCTCCGTTCAAAAGATATTGATAATATTGCGGATGTGGAATTTGCGATTTTGGAAACTTCCGGGCAGCTGTCGGTGGTGAAAAAAAACAAAAATAAAAACAAACCGGCATCCTATACGGAACCGCTCATTGTCGGAGGGAAGATCCAGCAAAGCAATTTAAAGAAAAGCAACAAAACCGAAGCGTGGCTGCGCAGCGAGCTGCAAAAAAGAGGGTACGGGGATATCGCCCGGATTTCGTTTTGCAGTTATCAGGATGGCGCGTTTTATATTGATCTGGATGATGTGCAATAAGCCCGGCCGGAACATGCAGGGCCTATTGCTTTTTTATAACCATTTTTTGAGGATCGGAATATACATGAGATCGGACCGGCGGATCAATTTTGTCATTATAAGCAGCAGCGTATAGACGGCCACGGTCAAACAAATGCCCGCTAAAAGCCGCAGGAAAGATGCGTCTTGTGCCATCATACCGGTGAACCACCAGTGCCCGACCGCGCCGGAAACGACCGAAACGGCCAGAAGCTTGGCCCAGTCATGGACATACAGGGTAAACTGGATTTTTTTCAAAACGGTTGCAAAATGAAGAAATGTTACAAGCACCATTCCCGCCATGATGCCGATCGCGGCGCCGTTGATCCCGAACTCCGGGCGGGAAGCAAGGACAAAAATGGTGCCCAGTTTCACGACGGCTCCGATGATGCTGTTGATCATCGCCGCTTTTGCCAGATCCATTGCCTGCAGTGCGGCCTGGAGCGGCGCCTGGCATGCCTGGAAAATAAAAAATGGCGCCATGATTTTGATAAACTGTGACCCGTTTGCCGTCCCGTACATCGCCTGCATGAGCGGTTCTGCAAAGACATACAGGATGACAACCGAAATGCCGCCGGTTAAAAGGGAAAAACGCAATGCCTGCTGGAGCCTGTGTTCAACAAGTCTGGCATTTTTCCGGGAATTTGCTTCGCTGATTGCGGGCACAAGGGCGGTTGACAAGGAAACCGTGACAAAAGACGGGAGCATCAACAGCGGCATCGCAAAGCCGGTTAAAGAACCGTACTGTTTTGTCGCAAGATGTGAAGCGACACCGGCAAGAGCAAGGCAGTGGGAGACGACAATCGGCTCGAGGAACCAGGAGAGATTGCCGATCAGCCGGCTCCAGACGGTCGGAACCGCCACGCGCATCAGTTCGTAAAACGTATCTTTCGCCGATTTTACGGCTTTGAAAAAATGTTTGCGGACGCGAATCTGCTTTTTCAGTTTAAACATCGTAAACATATAAAGAAGGGATGACAGTTCTCCCAATATCGATGCAAACATCACCCCTGCTGCCGCATATTCAATCCCGTACGGCAGAAGCAAATTGGCAAAAAATGCGATCAGCATAATCCGCACACTTTGCTCGATGACCTGCGAGACGGCATAAGGCTTCATGTTTTGCTTCCCCTGGAAATAGCCGCGCAATACAGCGGAAACCGCCACAATCGGGATAATCGGCGTGATGGCGGCAAGCGGGTAATAGACGCGCGGATCTGTGAATAAATGATCAGCCAGATACGGCGCGAGTAAAATCAGCCCGGGCGTAAAAACGGCCGACAGCGAAATGGTAACCGTTAGGGAGATGACAAGAATTTTTTTAATTTTCGCCCTGTCCCCGACCGCGTCTGCTTCGGCAATGCATTTCGAGATCGCGACCGGCAGTCCGAGCTGGGTTACCGTAATGACGAGCATTAAGGTCGGAAAAGCCATCTGATGGAGCCCGACACCCGTTTCCCCGAGCGACCGGGCAATGACAATCCGGTTGATAAAACCAAGCACCCTTGTTACAAAGCCTGCGGCGAGCAATATAATCGTTCCCCTTAAAAACTTGGACATTCTGTTAACCTGCCTTCTCAAATCCGCAATTTTCCTATACAATGATGTATATGCACGGTAATGGACAAGAATACATCAATGCCTAAGGAAAGGGGCAGAGCGTGTGAAGGACCGCCATCCTTATGAAAAATACTATAAAAAACTTGAACCTGCCGTAAAAAGCAAGGCGGAAGAACTGGCCGTCTTTGGCTACGGCGCGATTGAAGCGAGGGATGTCTGGAAATATTTAATCCGGAAAGTGTGGAAAAATCCGGATCCGGCGCATGTCCGTATGTATGCGCTTGTTTCCGACGTTTTATCGGTTAAGCCCGGCGATTTGATGAGTTTTAAAACCGTGGAAGCTTACCGTTCGCCAAACTGGTTTGCCGAGCTGGACGAAAAGGAGCTGGATGCGCTTTTTAACGGGGACAAGACGGAAGAATAAGCGGGCAAATAAGCAAAAACGGCTGCATGCGGAATAATAAGAAAAATTGACACGCTTTTTGCCCTGCATCATAATAGAAATGATTCACGGGCGCATGTATTTTTTGGCATGTGATATGTTTTGATTCGCTAGGAGGCTGTACATAATGGTGAAAAGGAGCCGCATCGTTGCCTTCTTTCTCATTGTCCTGCTGTTTGCGGGATTAATAGGGGGAACGACGGATAAAATTGTCAAAAAAAATTAACCTTGGCCTTGATTTACGGGGCGGGTTTGAAGTGCTTTACAAAGTGGAACCGGCCAAAAAAGGGCAGAAGATCGATAAAGCCGCGCTTGCGGATACGGCTGCCGCATTGGACCGGCGGATCAATGCGCTTGGCGTCAGCGAACCGCAGATCTCGGTCGAAGGCAATAACCGGATCCGCGTCCAGCTTGCCGGCGTGAAAGACCAGAACGAAGCGAGAAAGATGCTTTCGACAACTGCCAATCTGACATTCCGTGACGTCAATGACAAAGTGATGATGGACGGGACAGACCTTGTGCAGGGAAAAGCGAAACAGTCATTTGACCAGAACGGCAAACCGGATGTTGTCCTGCAGTTAAAGAGCCGGAAAAAGTTTGCCGACGTCACGAAAAAAATTCTGGCGATGGCACCGAATAACCAGCTTGTCATCTGGATGGACTTTCAAAAGGGCGATTCCTATAAAAAAGAAGTGGCGAAGAAGAATCCAAAATTTTTGTCCAATCCGAGTGTGAATTCTGTTTTAAACACAGACCAGGTTGAAATTACCGGGAACTTTACGGTAAAAGAAGCGTCCAATCTTGCAGACCTCTTGAATGCAGGAGCGCTTCCGGTGAAGCTGCACGAAATCTATTCGACCTCTGTCGGCGCATCTTTCGGACAGGAAGCGCTGCATGACACGATTCTTGCCGGGATTATCGGCGTTGCAGCCATTTTTCTCTTTATGATCGGCTACTACCGTTTTCCTGGTTTTATCGCATGTATTACGCTGTCCGTTTACATTTTCCTGATTTTGCTCATTTACCGTTTAATGGGCGCGGTTCTGACGCTTCCCGGGATTGCTGCGCTTGTTCTCGGGGTCGGGATGGCGGTCGATGCCAATATTATTACCTACGAGCGGATTAAAGAGGAACTGCGCGTCGGAAAAAGCGTGAAATCCGCGTTCCGGGCAGGGAACAAGTCATCGTTCGTGGCCATTTTTGATTCCAACTTAACGACGATTCTTGCGGCGGTCATCCTCTTTTATTTCGGGACAAGCTCGATCAGAGGCTTTGCAACAACTTTGATTATCAGTATTCTGCTCAGCTTCCTGACGGCGGTTTACGGCTCGAGATGGCTGCTCGGCCTCTGGGTGAACAGCAATTTCCTGAAAAAGCGGCCGCACTGGTTCGGCGTGAAAAAATCGGCGATCCACAATATTGCTGAAAACATTGATACGCATGATTTGAAAACGAAATTTGACTGGTACGACTTTGTCAAGCACCGCAACATTTTCTTTACGATTTCAGCTGTGCTGATCATTGGCGGGTTTATTCTCCTGTCTATTTTCAAATTGAATTTGAGCATTGATTTTTCGAGCGGGACGCGCATTGAAGTCAGTTCAAATCAAGCACTCAGCCAGCAGGAGATTCAGCGCGACCTTGACCATCTGCATTTGAAATCAGAAGATATTGTGATGCAGGGGACCAACCGGCATCATGCCGTGATCCGGGTGAAAGGCTCGTTCAGCGATAAAGAGAAGAGCACGCAAATCAACCAGTATTTTACAGAAAAATACGGGAAGAGCCCGAGCATCAGCTCCGTTTCGCCGACAGTCGGGAAAGAGTTGGCCTTAAGCGCCGTGTATTCTTTGCTGTTGGCGGCAGTCGGCATCATTATTTACGTGGCCTTCCGGTTTGAATGGAGAATGGGGGTTGCCTCCATCGTCGCACTCTTCCATGACGCCTTTTTCATGATCGCCTTTTTCAGCATCACAAGGCTTGAGGTCGATGTCACATTCATTGCGGCGGTCCTGACGATTGTCGGTTATTCCATCAACGACTCGATTGTCACATTCGACCGGATCCGCGACAATTTAAACCGGCGGCGGAAAATTAAAACCGCGAAGGAAATTCATGATATTGTCAACGCCGGGATCCGCCAGACACTGGCCCGGTCGGTCAATACCGTTTTGACCGTGCTGATGACGTCCGTGGCCCTGGCCATTTTCGGCAGTGAATCGATCCGCAATTTCTCGATCGCGCTGATTGTCGGGTTGATTACCGGAACATACTCGTCTATTTTCATTGCCGCACAAATCTGGTTTGTACTGAAAAAACGGCAGCTGAAAAAACATGGCGCCATCGTCATTCAAAAAGCGCGGCGTACCCGCGCGGATGAACCGCAAGTATAAGAAAAATGCAGGCGAAATGCCTGCATTTTTTGTAATGACAGTTTTCCGCCGAAACGTTATAATAAAGTATTGTGAAAGAGGTGGAGATATGCTGCAGTCAAGAACAAGATGGCGGGTGCCGGAAATGGAACCAAAAGCAGCCGCAACGATCTCGCAACAATTGAACGTTTCGCCACTTGTTTCAAAATTGCTTGTAAACCGCGGCATAACGGATGTTGAAGAAGCGCGGTCTTTTTTATTCCATGAAGGGCTAGCGTATTATGATCCGTTTTTGCTGCATGATATGGAAAAAGCAGCGGCCCGCATCCGCGAAGCGATTAAAAAAGAAGAACCGGTTCTCGTCTTCGGCGATTACGATGCGGACGGCGTAACGAGTACTGCCATCATGATGGCCGCTTTAAACGATCTTGGCGCCCATGCTGAATTTTATATCCCGGACCGGTTTAAAGAAGGGTATGGGCCAAATGAAGCGGCTTTCCGCCGGGCGGCTGAAGAGGGTTTTCAGCTAATCATTACCGTTGATACCGGTATTGCCGCTGTCCACGAAGCGGAAGTGGCCCGCGAACTCGGGATCACGCTCATTATTACGGACCATCACGAACCTGGGCCGGTATTGCCGGAAGCCTTTGCCATCGTCCATCCGAAGCATCCGGAAAGTACATACCCGTTCCGGGAACTGTCGGGCGCAGGCGTCGCTTTTAAAGTCGCCCATGCGCTGTACGGCAAAGTGCCGGAACAGCTTGAAGATTTGGCCGCTATCGGGACGGTCGCGGATCTTGTGCCGCTTCTGGACGAAAACCGGCTGATTGCCATAAACGGCATCAAACGGTTGAGAACGACAAAGCGGGCGGGGCTTGTGGCGCTGTGCCGGTGTGCGGATATCCGCCAGGAAGAGATCAATGAAGAAACCATCGGCTTTGTGCTCGCCCCCCGCTTAAATGCAGCCGGGCGCCTGCAGCATGCGGCACCGGCAGCGGAACTGCTAATGACCGAAGACACAGAAGAAGCCGGGATGCTCGCTGAAACGATTGACGGGCTCAATAAAGAACGGCAAAAAATCGTAAACGACATGACAAATGAAGCAATCGAACTGGTGGAAGAAGAAGTGGAAAAGGGGGCGCGTGTCCTTGTTGTCGGGAAAGAAGGCTGGAATGCCGGCGTAATCGGCATTGCCGCCTCGCGCCTTACAGAACGCTTTTACCGGCCTGCGATTGTGCTCAGCTTTGACCCGGAAACAGGGCTGGCAAAAGGATCGGCGCGCAGCATTGACGGCTTCCATATGTTTAACGAATTATCGAAATGCAGGGATATTTTGCCGCATTTTGGCGGGCATCCGATGGCGGCGGGGATGACGCTTTCTTTATCCGATGTGGAGGAACTGCGGCGCCGGCTGAACGAACAGGCCGCGGCATTGCCGGATGAGATGTTTGTGCCGGTTACGAACATCAGCGCTGAAATTTCCATAGAAGAAGCGGGGATGGAAGCGATCCGCGAAATGGCATTGCTCTCGCCGTTTGGCACGGCGAATCCGAAGCCGCTTCTGTTGCTGGACGGGGCCGAATGCCCGCAAATCCGGGCGATCGGCGCAGACGGGAAACATTTGAAATTGACGCTTTCTAAAAACGGCACAACGCTCGATGGGATCGGCTTCGGGCTCGGGCATCTTGCCCCGCATATTTCTCCTTCTGCCTGCATATCGGTTGTCGGGGAGCTGTCCATCAATGAATGGAACAATATCCGCAAGCCGCAAATGATGGTGAAGGATATCAAAATCACAAACTGGCAATTGTTTGATTTCAGGGGCAACAGGCCTTTAAAGCAATGGGCACGGTACGTCCCGGAAGAAGACCAGGCTTTTGTTGTTTTTCAAAAAGAAACATTGCGGAACCTGCCGCTGCCGGATTTTTCCGTCCGCCTTGTGTCGGTTGCGACAATGGAAGAGGCAAGGGCATTTGATCCTTCAAATAAAAACATTGTGTTTCTGGATCTTCCGAAAGGCCCGCGGATGATGGCGGCACTGCTTGAGGGCGGTTCGCCGGCCAGGATTTATGCGTATTTTTACCATGCCGGGAACCACTTTTTCAGCATGTTCCCGACACGCGAACATTTTAAATGGTTTTACGCTTTTCTTGCAAAAAGGAAAACGTTCAACCTAAAGCAGCACGGGGATGAGCTGGCGGCTTATCGCGGCTGGTCGAGAAATACCATCGATTTTATTTCGCAGGTGTTTTTTGAACTTGATTTTGTTACAATAAAGGATGGATTTATTTCCCTGAAAGCAGCCAAACAAAAACGCGATTTAAAGGAATCTCTTACGTATCAAAAAAAACTAGCACAATATCAAATGGAAAAGGACCTGCTGTACTCATCTTTCCAGGAGCTGAAGATGTGGTTTGACCAAATGATCAAGCCTGCTGTACAGTATGAGGAGGAAACAGCAAAATGGATTTAAAACAATATATTGCACTCGTCCCGGACTGGCCCAAAAAAGGCGTGATGTTTAAGGATGTGACGCCTTTGATGAATAACGGGGATGCGTTTAAATATGCGACGGACCAGATCGTCCAGTATGCGAAAGACAAACAGATTGATCTCGTAGTCGGCCCTGAGGCGCGCGGCTTTATTATCGGCTGCCCGGTCGCATACGAACTTGGCGTCGGCTTTGCCCCGGTCCGCAAAGAAGGCAAACTGCCGCGGGAAACGATCCGTGCGGAATATGATCTCGAATACGGAAAAGCGGTGCTCACGATCCATAAAGATGCGATCAGGCCGGGCCAGCGCGTTTTGGTTACGGACGATCTTTTGGCAACAGGCGGCACGATGGAAGCAACCGTCCGGCTCGTTGAAGAACTGGGCGGGGTTGTAGCCGGCCTTGCTTTTTTAATTGAATTGAATTATTTGCACGGGCGCGATAAACTGAAGGGCTATGATATCCTCACCCTGATGGAATACGAGAATGAATAAATTGTAAGGAAATCGGCAAAATTGTCGGTTTCTTTATTTATCCTTCATCCGGATGAAATGACGGGCCGGTTTTGTCCGTACTGGGAAAAACCGGCTGTTTTCGCCAAATTTCTTCCATTCTGTGTCATTTACTTTACAATCTTCTTTTTTTTCATGATAATAATGTCAATATGATATTGCAATCATCAATTCATATATTCCAGTTTAAAGGTGATTTTTTTATGGCGAATGACCGAATAATGACCGCCGAGGACGTCATTGACAGGACAAAACAATATTTAAACGACGAACATGTTGAAATGGTGCGGCATGCCTGTGCGTTCGCCAGTAAAGCGCATGAAGGCCAGAAGCGCAAATCGGGGGAGCCGTATATCATTCACCCGATTCAGGTTGCCGGGATACTGGCGGATTTGGAGATGGATCCTTCAACGGTTGCAGCAGGTTTTCTGCATGACGTTGTGGAAGATACAGATGTGACACTTGACGAGCTTCGTGAAGAATTTAACGATGAAGTGGCGATGCTTGTTGACGGGGTGACGAAACTCGGGAAAATTAAGTATAAATCGCATGAAGAGCAGCAGGCGGAAAACCACCGGAAAATGTTTGTCGCGATGGCGCAGGATATCCGCGTCATTTTGATCAAACTCGCGGACCGGCTGCACAATATGCGTACATTGAAACATCTTCCCCCCGAAAAGCAGCGGCGGATCGCGAATGAAACGCTCGAAATTTTTGCGCCGCTCGCCCACCGCCTCGGCATTTCCGCCATCAAATGGGAGCTTGAGGACACCTCGCTCCGTTATTTAAATCCCCAGCAATATTACCGGATTGTGAATTTGATGAAGCGGAAGCGCGCCGAGCGTGAACAGTACCTGCAAAATGTCATTGAAGAAGTGAAGGAACGGCTTGCGGATATCCATATCAAATCGGAAATTTCTGGCAGACCGAAGCATATTTACTCGATTTACCGGAAAATGGTCCAGCAGCATAAGCAATTTAACGAAATTTATGACTTGCTTGCCGTAAGGATTATTGTCAAAAGCATCAAAGACTGCTATGCCGTGCTCGGTGTCATCCATACATGCTGGAAACCGATGCCGGGCCGGTTTAAAGACTATATTGCGATGCCAAAGCCGAACATGTACCAGTCGCTCCATACGACGGTGATCGGGCCAAAAGGCGAACCGCTTGAAGTGCAGATCCGGACGTTTGAAATGCACCGCATTGCCGAATACGGGGTTGCTGCACACTGGGCATATAAAGAAGGCAAAACGGTCAATGAGAAAACGTCTTTTGAGAAAAAATTGTCATGGTTCCGCGAAATTCTCGAATTTCAAAATGACACCAATAATGCGGAAGAATTCATGGAATCACTGAAAATCGACCTGTTTTCCGATATGGTGTTTGTCTTTACGCCAAAGGGGGACGTCATTGAACTGCCGTCCGGGTCCGTCCCGATTGATTTTGCCTACCGGATCCACTCGGAAATCGGCAACAAGACAATCGGCGCGAAAGTCAACGGCAAAATGGTGACGCTCGATTACCAGTTAAAAACTGGCGATATTGTCGAAATTCTCACTTCAAAACACTCATACGGGCCGAGCCTCGACTGGGTGAACCTTGCCCAGACATCGCAGGCGAAAAACAAAATCCGCCAGTTTTTCAAACGCCAGCGGAAAGAAGAAAATATTGAAAAAGGCCGCGAAATGGTGGAAAAAGAAATCCGGGCGATGGAATTCGACGTAAAAGAAGTGATGACCGCCGACAATATCAAACGAGTTGCCGAAAAATTTAATTTTGCCAATGAAGACGATATGTATGCTGCTGTCGGGTACAACGGGATTACCGCAAGCCAAATCGCCAACCGGCTGACAGAAAAATGGCGGAAGCAGCGGGACTCCGAAGAAGCGATTAAGGAGATTGTCTCCGAGCAGAAACCGGCCGCAAAGCACCGGAAAAAGGATGCAGGCGTAACCGTGAAGGGCGTCGACAATTTGCTGATCCGCCTTTCGAAATGTTGCAATCCAGTGCCGGGCGATGAAATTGTCGGTTTTATAACAAAAGGCAGAGGCGTTTCCGTCCACCGCGCTGACTGTCCGAACGTGCAGAACGAAGAGGCGCAAAGCCGGCTCATTCCGGTCGAATGGGAGACGGATGCGGCCGACCGGAAAGAGTATAATGTCGACATTGAGATTACCGGATACGACCGCCGCGGCCTGCTCAATGAAGTTCTGCAGGTGGTCAATGAAACGAAAACGAATATTTCGGCCGTCAGCGGGCGCAGTGACCGCAACAAAATGGCCACGATTATCATGTCGATTTCCATTCAGAACATTAGCCATTTGCACCGAGTCGTGGAAAGAATTAAACATATTCCGGATATTTATTCAGTCAGAAGGATCATGAGTTAAAGGAGTCAGAAAAATGCGGGTTGTTTTGCAGCGCAGTAAGGAAGCGTGCGTCACTGTTGGCGGGGAAGTGGCAGGAAGCATTACAAAAGGCTTTGTCCTCCTCGTCGGCGTAACGCACGAAGATACCGAAAAAGATGTAGTCTATCTCGCCGAAAAAATCGTCCATCTCCGTGTGTTTGAAGATGAACAGGGAAAAATGAATTTGTCGCTTTTGGATACCGGAGGGGAAATCTTGTCGGTTTCCCAGTTTACTTTGTACGGCGATTGCCGGAAAGGGCGGCGCCCGAATTTTATGGCGGCGGCAAAGCCCGGACAGGCAGAACAGCTTTACCATCTGTTTAATCAGAAGCTGGAAGAAAAGGGTGTCCATGTCGAAACCGGCAGATTCGGGGAGATGATGGATGTCCGGCTGACAAATGACGGGCCGGTTACGCTCATTTTGGAAAGTCAATAAACAGCCGAAGTGAGCATCATGGCGTTGGATTTACGACAAACAGCCTCCTTTTGGAAAGCAAATAAGCAGCCAAAACCCTGATCATTCGGGGTTTTTTCTTTTTGAAAAGCAAAAACGTTTCCAAAAAAGTTTTAGTGTAATATAGTTGACAATTGAACTTTGGATATGCAAAGATAGATAGCGTTAATCATTCGGATGCGAATTATTTCGCAAAGAATCATTTAAGGGCTAAAGGAAGGGGGATACATGGAGAACGGTTCATATGAATTGTTACAATCGCTTTTCAGGCTGAATAAAGCCATTTTACGTTTGGCCGAAAAAGAGGCGGAACAGCATGGCTTGACCGCGATGCAAATGTTTGCGCTAAAAGCCATCGCGCTTCATCCCAATATGCGATTAAATGAGCTGGCGGAAAGCCTCTATTTAACGAACAGCACAGTCAGCGGCATTGTTGACCGGCTTGTCCAGCAGGAATTTGTCAACAGGGTATCATCCAAGGATGACCGGAGAGCCGTTGTCCTCTGTCTGACCGAAAAGGGGAAAAGCAGGCTCAAAGCGTTTATGGGCGGCAATACAGTACTGAAACAAAAAATGTACCTGATCACAGAACGTTACGGAGCGGAGTTGGAAAATCTGTTAAGGCTCCACAACGAAATGCTGGAAATTTTAACATCTGAGGAGGAGTAAACTTTTTATGAGCGCAAGACGGATGATTTTGATCAATATTATTATTCTTGTTATTCTCGTTGGTGGCGGTTTTACCGGATATTATTTTTACAACCGCTCGGTCAGCTATGTCACAACCGATAACGCCTATATTGACGGCCAGTCGGTCACCATCGCTTCCCCTGCAACCGGCAAACTCGTTTCATGGGACGGTAAGGAAGGCAAGGCATTTACCAAAGGGGATAAAGTCGGTACCGTTGAAGTACAAAACGGCGCCAATACGGTGAAAATGGATATTAAAGCGCCGGCAGACGGCACGATCGTAAAAAATTCCGCGGTTGCGAATACGTATGTGGCAGCCGGTACAACACTTGCACAAAGCTATGATTTGGACGACTTGTATGTCACTGCTGAAGTAAAAGAAACAGATCTTAATGACGTGAAAACCGGCCAGGACGTTGACGTGTATGTGGATGCCTATCCGAACACCAAACTGACAGGAACCGTCGATTCAATCGGAAAAGCGGCTGCCAGCACGTTCTCTCTTATGCCGACAGACAGAAGCTCAGGCAATTATACGAAAGAAACACAGGTCATTCCTGTTAAAGTCAAACTTGACAGCTATGGCGGGCTGGACCTGGTTCCGGGCATGAACGTGACTGTGCGCATTCATAAGTAGGTGAATCCGATGGGAAAATTTATCGCAGGTTATGTTCTTTTATCGGTCATTGTCCTTCTTATCCTGAATCTCATATTAAGGAACAGGGGAAGAAAGAAAAAGATGGAAAGCCCGCTTCTTGACAAGCGGGCGCCGGAAATGGAAACAATGCCTGCGCCGCCTGAAAAAGCGGAAACGCAGGTGCCGGCAAAAACAGATGAAGGATTGGCGGCAGAGCCTGAAAAAATGGAAACGCGCCGCGCTCGTACGGACGACGAAAAACGTCCGGCTGAAGCACCCGGGCGAGCTGCCGTTCCCCCGGAAGTGGAGGAAGAACACGGCAGGGGGAAAATTGTTTTTGCGATGATGCTCGGGGCATTTGTGGCGATTTTGAACCAAACACTTTTGAATGTCGCCATTCCGCATATTATGAACGACTTGAATGTGACGGCGAATACGGTGCAATGGCTGTCAACCGGATATATGCTTGTAAACGGGATTCTTGTTCCGGTTACGGCATTTATGATCAGTAAATGGGGCACGCGGAAAATGCTGATTACAGCCGTTTCCCTCTTTACGGCCGGATCGGTTTTGTGCGCCATTTCGACAAACTTCTCGATTCTGATGCTCGGGCGCATTGTCCAGGCTTCCGGTGCCGGGATCATCATGCCGTTGATGATGACGGTGTTCTTAACCATCTTCCCGCCAGAAAAACGCGGCAGCGCGATGGGAATGATGGGGGTTGCCATGATTTTCGCCCCGGCGATCGGCCCGACATTGTCAGGGTGGCTGGTCGGCCATTACGACTGGCATATTTTGTTCTGGATTGTCATTCCGTTCGGCGTGATTGATATTTTTGTCACTTTGGCATGGATGAAAGATGTCATGAAAACGACAAACCCGAAAATCGATATTCCGGGTATTATCTTCTCCACGCTCGGTTTCGGCTTTTTGCTGTACGGATTCAGTGAAGCCGGGAATGACGGCTGGAGCAGCAAACAAGTTGTCATTTCCCTGATCATTGCCGTTATCTCGCTTGTTTTGTTCGTATGGCGAGAATTAACGACGGAAAAACCGATGCTTGATTTGCGTGTATTCAAATATGATATCTTTGCTTTAACGACGATTGTCAGCATGGTAGTGAATATGGCGATGTTTGCCGGGATGATTTTGCTGCCGATTTATTTGCAAAACATCCGCGGGTTTACTGCGCTTGATTCCGGTTTGCTGATGCTGCCGGGGGCGATCGTCATGGGGATTATGTCGCCGATATCCGGCTGGCTGTTTGACAAGTTGGGGGCAAGACCGCTCGCTGTCTTCGGCTTGATTATCACCGTCTGGACAACTTACGAATTTACGAAGCTGTCGATGACGACCTCCTACGGCCACTTGTTATTCTTGTATGTTTTGCGCAGCTTCGGGATGTCTTTCATTATGATGACGATCATGACCGAAGGGATGAACCAGCTGCCGATTCATATGACCAGCCACGGGACGGCTGCGGCCAACACCGCCCGTACGGTTGCCGGAAGTCTCGGAACGGCATTTCTCGTAACCGTCATGTCCACCCGTGCCGATTTCCATACGGCAAACTACGTCAATGCCTATGCAAATATCAACCCGTATGTGTCTGCTAAAATCGCGGCCATCGGGCAGGGCCTGGCCCATGCTTCCGGGCTGCCTTCCCAGTACGGGCAGGTGCTCGGCTCCTCTATTGTGTATCAAAAATCGGTTGTGAATGCGACGATCAGCGGCATAAACGATGCCTTTTTCGTCGCGACCGGGATCGCAGCGTTTGCGTTAATTTTGTCGTTCTTTATCAAACGCGCAATGCCGCAGCCAAATATTAAGAAATAAAAAAATGCCGGGGATGCCCCGGCATTTTCTTACTGAAAATAAGCTTTTAACCCGTTATAAATGCCGGCCACTGCCTTCGTTTGAAAAGACTTCTCCACGATATGCTTTTCTTCAGCCGGACTGCTCAAATAACCGAGTTCAAGCAAAATGGCAGGCTGGGTATTTTCACGGATAACATGGAAATCCCCGAATTTTACGCCCCTGTCAACGGTGCCGAGCCGGCTTGTGATCTGGTTATTGACAAGCCTTGCGAAATCATAGTCCTGCGCATGATAATAATACGTCGTATGCCCGCGCGTATGGGAATCTTCAGCGCTGTCAAAATGAATGCTGACAAAAGCATCGGCATGATTTGTATTGCTGATGGCGGTTCTTTCCGACAAAGATACGTACGTATCGCTGTTCCGGGTTAAAATGACCCGGGCGCCCGCTTTTTTCAGCTTTTCGTACAGGGCATTCGCCGTTTTTAACGTCACCAGTTTTTCGAGCGTGCCGTAAGCGCCGGTTGTGCCGTTATCCGTTCCGCCGTGACCGGGGTCAAGCACAATCGTCTTTCCCTTGATTCCTTTTTTTACAGCCGTATCACTTTTTTGGGCGGCTTTTGCCGAAATATAGGCTGAAGTGCCGCTTTCCAGCCTGATTTTATACCAGCCGTCCATTTCTGAAACGATGGGAAACCGGTCTCCGGCCTTGGCGGTTCCCACCGTGTCCGAGCCGGATTGGGGCCTTTTGTAAAGGTTTGTGCCGGAATGGAGGGTCACTTCTGCTTCACTGCTGCGCTTTGCCTGGCTTTCGCGCGTCACATAGAAGCCTGCGACCCATCCGTGCGTGCCGTCTTCCAGTTCCACTTCATACCAGCCGTGGTCGGTTCCGGTAATTTCAAGTCTCGTCCCGTACGTTACTGTCGCTACCGTTCCGCTTTGAAGCGAAGGAGACCGGCGGATATTCAGGCTTGTGGCGGCAACAATTGCGGCGCTTACGTTGTTTTCCGCCGTTTTCCCGGCGTTTTTGTTTTTTTCCGTCTGTACATACTGGCTGTCTGCCCAGCCTGAAACATTGCCGCTTTCAATATAAACCCAGCCGCCTTCTGCCCTGGTAACCGTGACTACGGCATTTTTTTCAAGCGTGCCAACGATTGCGGCAGACTGGTCCGGCGCTTTTCTAATGCGCAGGCGGTCAGCGGTGATTTTTCCTTGTTTTGATTGTTTTGCGGAAGGGGTGCCTGTTTCCACAAGCCAGCCCGCAATCCAGCCTGTATTTCCTTGCGGGAGGCGGATTTGAAACCAATCCCCGTCTTTTTGAAGAACCGTGTACGTGTCGTTTTTGGCTGCTTTGCCTGCGATCGGGTAGGACACCCCGGGCCCGCTGCGGATGTAGACAGCCGCATGCGTCACCGTTACCGTCCCGGCCTCTTCCGCCCCCGCATGGATCACGCCGGGTGCAATCAGAAAAAAGAGCACCAGGAAAAACAGCCGGAAAAAAAGTTTTTTCACATCTCCACCCCTCATCCCTGTCCGGAAAATTGTCCACTATTTGTTATTCGCGCTCCGTAAAAAAACTCCTTTTTGCGGGTAAGAAAAAATAAAAAAGGGAAAAATAGAAAGGATGGAACGAGAAGGAGTGAACGGCATTGAGAGCAGCGGATAAAAATAGGACAGCCGGTAATGCATTGAATCAAATTTACGGCGTTAATTTCCAGGATCCGGGAAGTGCCGGGCAGGAAGCGTTCAACGCTGAATCAGCGATTGAAACTGGTCTTTCAAAAGGGGACCTGAAACTTTTGAAAAAGAAACTGGGGCGCTCATAATGAAAGACCCGATCCGCGGAAAACGAACTTTTTCAGGCGCTGAACGCAGATCGGGGAAAAACTTTGCCGGCAGCCTTGACAACAGCCGGTGCCACGCGTAACATAATAAAAATAGATGGTAAAATTGGCAAAACCGATGACAAAGAAGAGTAATTAAGATCCGTGTGAAAAGAGAGGAAATGTCCCGGGCTGAAAACATTTCTGCACAACGGCTTAATGAACGAACACTTTGTAGGTTCTGTCCTGAACGGAAATCCAGTAGGGACGGGCGTTACAGGCGTTAACTGTAAAAGTGGAAGCAGACGCTTCAATTAGGGTGGCACCACGGGAATTCAACTCTCGTCCCTTGTTTATAAGACAAGGGACCGGGGGTTTTTTATTTTACATAAACATTGATTGAGAAGGAGGATACTCGTCTTCATATCAACATTTTTAGGCATGCAGGATGAAAATGAAAACCCATCATTTTTCAGCAATAGAAGGAGGAGTACGCCATGACCGTTCAAATTCCGCGCGGCACGCAGGACATCCTGCCCGGCGAGGTGGAAAAATGGAATTATATTGAGAACACCGCAAAAAAAATATGTGAAAACTATCAGTACCGGGAAATCCGGACACCGATTTTCGAATATACCGAGCTTTTCCAAAAAGGGGTCGGGGACACGACGGATATTGTCCAAAAAGAGATGTACACATTCGATGACAGGGGCGGGCGCAGCCTGACACTGCGGCCGGAGGGAACAGCGCCGGTCGTCCGTTCCTTTATCGGGCATAAAATGTTCGGAAACACGGTTCAGCCGGTCAAACTGTATTATAACGGCCCGATGTTCCGTTATGAACGGCCGCAAGCAGGGCGCTTCCGTCAGTTTGTCCAGTTCGGCGTTGAAGCGCTCGGAAGCGAAGACCCGGCCATCGATGCCGAAGTCATTGCGCTCGCAATGGATATTTACAAACAGCTTGGTTTAAAAAATGTCAAACTTGTGATCAACAGCCTCGGCGATAAAGAAAGCCGGCTCAGGCACCGGGAAGCGCTTATTGATCATTTCAAACCGCATATCGGGGAGTTTTGCGCGGACTGCCAAAAACGCCTTGAACAAAATCCGCTGCGTATTCTTGACTGCAAAAAAGATCATGACCATCCGCTCATGAAAACAGCGCCATCCATTTTGGATTATTTAAATGATGCATCAAAAGCTTATTTTGATAAAGTTTTGCAGTTTCTTGGCACGCTCGGCATCCCTTATGAAATCGACCCCGGGCTTGTGCGCGGCCTTGATTACTATGTGCATACTTGTTTTGAAATTATGAGCAATGCGGAGGGATTCGGCGCGATCACCACCCTTTGCGGCGGCGGGCGTTACAACGGCCTTGTTGAGGAAATGGGCGGGCCGGAAACGCCGGGGATCGGGTTTGCCTTAAGCATTGAACGGCTGCTTGCGGCACTGGACGCGGAAGGCATCGAACTTCCTGTTGGCCACAGGACGGACTGCTATGTGGTCGCGATCGGCGAGGAGACGAAACCGGCTGCTTTTAAATTGCTCCAGGCATTAAGAAGTGCCGGATTCTCAGCTGACCAGGATTATTTGGGACGCAAAGTGAAGGCACAGTTTAAAGCGGCGGACCGGGTGAAAGCCGCATTTGTTGCGGTCATCGGCGAAGAGGAGCTGCGGGCCGGGAAAGCAAGCGTCAGAAATATGGCGACAGGCGAACAAAAAGAACTGCCGCTTGAAGGGTTTATTACAGCTTTTAAAGATATGGCAAACAGGGGGGAAGCATGATGGAAGGACGTTCTTACTATTGCGGTGATGTGACGGAACAACAGATTGGCGAAAAAGTGGTGCTGAAAGGATGGGTGCAGAGAAGGCGCGACTTGGGCGGCCTCATTTTCATCGATTTGCGCGACCGTGCCGGTATCGTCCAAATTGTATTTAATACGGCGGTCTCTGAAGAAGCTTTTAAACTTGCGGAAAAAGTCCGGAACGAGTATGTGCTCGAAGTAGAGGGGAAAGTCATCGCCCGTTCCGAAAATACGGTAAATCCGAACTTAAAAACGGGCAAAATTGAAATTCAGGCCGACCGCCTTGCGATCATCAACAATGCAAAAACCCCGCCGTTTATGATTGAAAACGAGACGGGCGTGGCGGAAGATGTGCGCCTGAAATACCGTTACCTCGACTTGCGGCGCCCGGTCATGTTTGAAACGATGAAAATGCGCCATGCGATTACAAAATCAATTAGAGGCTTTCTCGATGAAGAAGGGTTTATCGATGTTGAAACCCCGGTTTTGACAAAAAGCACCCCGGAAGGCGCCCGCGATTATCTCGTGCCGAGCCGGGTGCATCCTGGCGAATTTTACGCCTTGCCGCAGTCGCCGCAATTGTTTAAGCAGCTTTTGATGATCTCCGGTTTTGACCGCTATTACCAGATTGCTCGCTGTTTCCGTGATGAAGACTTGCGTGCAGACAGGCAGCCGGAATTTACGCAAATTGATATTGAAACGAGTTTCATGAGCCAGGAAGACATTTTGACCATGACAGAAAAAATGATCAAACGGCTGATGAAAGAAGTGAAAAACATCGATATCGAAACGCCGCTGCCGAGGCTGACCTACGAGGAAGCCGTGAACCGGTACGGATCGGATAAACCGGACACCCGCTTTGGCATGGAACTGGTGGACGTCTCCGAAATCGTCCAAAACGCCGGTTTTAAAGTGTTCGCATCTGCCGTTACCTCGGGCGGGCAAGTAAAAGCGATCAATGCAAAGGGCGCGGCAAGCAAATATTCGAGAAAAGACATCGACGCGCTCGGCGAATTTGCCGCACGTTACGGCGCGAAAGGCCTTGCCTGGCTGAAAGCGGAAAACGAAGGGTTAAAGGGCCCGATCGCAAAATTTTTTACAGAAGCGGAACAATCGCAATTAGCGGCTGCTACAAATGCAGAAACGGGCGATTTGCTGTTGTTTGTGGCGGATAAAAAATCAGTCGTCGCCGATGCGCTCGGGGCGCTAAGAAACAAGCTCGGCAAAGAACTCGGCCTGATTGACGAGTCGAAATTCAACTTCCTGTGGGTGACGGACTGGCCGCTTTTGGAATATGACGAAGATGCAGGGCGTTATACGGCGGCACATCATCCGTTCACGATGCCGTTTGAAGAAGATATTGAGAAGCTGGAAACCGACCCGGCAAGCGTAAAGGCGCAGGCCTATGATATTGTATTGAACGGGTATGAACTCGGCGGCGGATCGCTCCGGATTTATAAACGGGATGTCCAGGAAAAAATGTTTAAGGCGCTCGGCTTTTCAAAAGAGCAGGCACAGTCCCAGTTCGGCTTTTTGCTTGATGCGTTTGATTATGGCACGCCGCCGCACGGGGGCATCGCACTCGGCCTTGACCGGATTGTCATGCTCCTTGCCGGCCGCAGCAACTTGCGCGACACGATTGCATTTCCGAAGACAGCCAGCGCCAGCTGCCTGCTGACGAATGCACCGGGCGCGGTCAGCGAGGCGCAGCTGGATGAGCTGCAATTGAAATTAAAAGCAAAAAAATGAGATCAAAACCCGGAAAAAGGCGGCGTAAAATTTTTCCAGCCGCTTCACGAAGAAACGCGTCCGCTGCCGCTATCCCGTAAGAACGGGAAAAATGCGGACCGCCTGCGAGCCTTTTTTCGTTTGAAAACGGGTGAAAAAAATGCTATGATATAAACAAGTTGAATGAGTCCTGGGGTGTTCGTATATGTTCCTATCGTTTTGACCGAACACTTCATTATCGGGGGCCCGGAGTCACCAGACGGCGTGCATGCCCTTTGCGGGGACGCATAAAGCCTGGTGCAGGGCACCCACCTGCTCGAGAGCGGGATCAAAACAGAGGATTGCAAGAACGGCACGTCCGGGGCTCATTCCACTCCTTTCCCTCTTTAGAAAAAGAGGGTTTTTATTTTTTGGAAAAGAAGGAATTTTTGTGTGTTTTTCGTTTTTTGATCGCGCAAACCGTTTCCTTGGCAAAATGATGCCGGTTTTTATCCCGGGAAGCTTGATCATCGGGATGGTGCTCGGGCACCGGTTGACGGGCCTTTTATTTTTAGTGCCGTGGCTGTTTGCTTTTATGACTTTTACAGGGAGCATCGGCTCAACCTTTAAGCAGCTCGGGGCGGTTGTTCGCCATCCGTTTCCGGTTTTGCTTGCTTTAGGGGTGCTACACCTTTTTATGCCCTTGTTTGCGTACGGAACGGGGCATTTGCTCTTTCCCGGGCACCCGCTGACGACAACCGGGTTTTTGCTTTCGGCCGCCATTCCGACAGGTGTGACAAGCTTTGTATGGGTCATGATGCAAAAAGGGAATATCCCGCTTGTTTTAACGGTCATTTTGATAGATACCCTGCTTTCGCCGGTTGTTGTGCCGCTTACTTTGCTCTTGTTTGTCGGTAAGAATGTACATATTGAGGTTTGGCCGCTCATGCAAGATCTTTTTACGATGATCGTCATCCCGTCTTTGCTCGGCATCCTGTTCAGCCAGTTTACACAGCTCGAAACCCAGCGGAAGGCTTCTTCAGTACTTTCTCCGTTTTCCAAAATCGGCATGTTTCTTGTCGTCATGATCAACGGCGGGGTCGTATCGCCGTACCTCAGGGGAATGGATGCCCATGTGCTGTTTATTATCCTGACTGTGCTGTTCATTTCGGCTTGCGGCTATTTATTAAGCTGGCTGATCGGCGCTTTGTTCCATCTTGACCGCGGCATGATCGTGACCTTAACATACAGCGGCGGCATGCGCAATATCAGTGCCGGATCTGTCATCGCAGTCACCTTTTTCCCGGCCCAGGTTGTGCTGCCGGTCATCTCCGGCATGCTTTTTCAGCAGGTGCTGGCCTCTTTTTTCGGAACATTGCTTTCGAGCGTATACAGGGATAAAAAAACGGAAAAGCCGGCGGCAAGCAGCTGAACATAAAGGTTTGCTTTCCGGGCCGTTTTTGGATAATCTAGGAAAGAAATGAGTATGTTTGGAGATGAGGAAATTGCTGCATCAGTTTTCACGGAATGAATTGGCAATCGGGCAGGAAGGGCTGCAAAAGCTGAAAAACAGCACCGTTGCTATTCTCGGTGTCGGCGGCGTGGGTTCGTTTGCGGTTGAAGCTTTGGCTCGGTCGGCAATCGGAAGGTTAATCCTTGTTGACAAAGATGATGTTGACATTACAAATATTAACCGCCAGATTCCGGCGCTGCTTTCCACCGTTGGGCAGGCGAAAGCCGATTTGATGAAAAAACGGATTGCCGATATCAATCCGGATTGTGACGTGATTTCTTTAAAAATGTTCTATACGGAAGAAACGGCTGAACAGTTTTTCTCTTATAAGCCGGACTATGTGGTGGATGCAAGTGATACGATTATTTACAAAGTGCATGTAATGAAAGAATGCCTGAAACGGAAGATCAAAATGATATCCAGCATGGGGGCGGCCAATAAAATGGACCCGACACGCCTCCGCATCGCAGACATTTCCGAAACGCACACCGATCCGATTGCCCGCGTTGTGCGCCTGAAGCTGCGAAAAGAAGGCATCAAAAAAGGCATTCCGGTCGTGTTTTCCGACGAAAGCCCGATCGTCATCCGCGAAGATGTCCGCAAAGTGGTCGGAAATGATGAAGCCGAAATCCGTAAAGCACAAATGCCACCTTCATCCAATGCGTTTGTTCCGTCAACCGCAGGGCTGTTTATGGCGAGTTTCGTTGTCCGTGACATTTTGAAAGACATCCCGGTAAAAAGGGTAAAAGATGAACATTGAAAAAAAGAAAGCATCACGGATGCTTTCTTTTTTTACGGCTTATGGTTCTGCTCCATTTTTTCATACACTTGGGCAAGCGCCCGTTCAAATTTGCCCGTTTTTTTCGGGTCATAATAACGGGCATATTTGAGGGTGTCCGGAAGATATTGCTGTTTGACCCAGCCATTTTCAAAGTCATGCGGGTATTTGTAACCGATGCCCCGTCCCAGCTGTTTTGCGCTTTTATAATGGGCGTCTTTCAGATGGGCGGGCACTTCGCCGCTTTTTCCGGCACGGATATCAGAAAGGGCGGCATCAATCGCCATGATCGCGGAATTTGATTTCGGCGACAGGCATAATTCGATGACCGCAGCTGCAAGCGGGATGCGCGCTTCCGGAAACCCGAGCCTTTCTGCCGCTTCGATGGCGGCAAGGGTGCGCGCGCCGGCCTGCGGGCTTGCAAGGCCGATGTCTTCGTAAGCAATCACAAGGAGTCTGCGCGCAATGCTCGGCAAGTCCCCGGCTTCGATCAGCCGGCCCAAATAATGGAGGGCGGCATTGGCATCGCTGCCGCGGATCGATTTTTGAAAAGCGCTCAGCACATCGTAGTGCGCGTCGCCGTCCTTATCATGGGCAAGGCTTTTTTTCTGCAGGCATTCTTCGGCAATGGCAAGCGTAATGTGGATCACGCCGTCATCATCAGGTTCGCTTGAAATCACGGCCAGCTCCAGCGCATTTAACGCGCTACGCACATCGCCGTTCGATCCTTGCGCAAAATGGTTGAAAGCCGCTTCCTCTATTTTCACTTTGTATTTGCCAAGGCCCCTGTCCGCATCATCAAGGGCACGGGTAAGCGCCGTCTTGATCTCATCAAGCGATAATGGGAAAAGCTCAAAAATCTGGCAGCGGCTCCGGATCGCCGGGTTAATGGCATGGTACGGGTTGCTCGTTGTGGCCCCGATCAGGACGATCATGCCGGACTCAAGATACGGCAGCAAAAAATCCTGTTTTGCTTTGTCGAGCCGGTGGACTTCATCGAGAAGCAAAATGACTTTTCCGCTCATTTTTGCTTCGGCGGCGACAATCTCCATATCCTTTTTATTGTTCGTCACGGCATTTAACGTACGGAATGCATATTTGGTGCTTCCCGCAATCGCGCTGGCAATCGACGTTTTCCCAACGCCCGGCGGCCCGTACAAAATCATGGAAGAAAGCTGGCGTGCTTTGACCATCCGGTATATGATTTTATTTTTGCCGACGAGATGCTCCTGTCCGATCACTTCATCAATCGTGCGCGGCCGCATCCGGTAGGCAAGCGGTTCGTCTTTCATTTTAATCGCTCCAAACCTGTTTTCGTATCCTTATCTTAACAGATTTCACGGGCATGCGGGAAGCAATCAGGTTTTTCGGGCGTAGGCTTAAAAGGAATAGCATTGATGGGGGCTTTTTGTATTTTTCAGTTTTCCCGGCTGTACATTGTTGCTTTTTTGATATAATGATTGTAGGCTAGGAAAATGGGCGCCATAAACGGCTGCGGAAAAAAATGAGATCCGGCTGTGCATGGTTTTTGTATGATTTGACATAGGAAGGTGAACGCGGTGAGACTGAAAAATAAAGTTGCCGTCATTACAGGCGGCGCTTCCGGAATCGGGGAAGCGACGGCCTGGCTTTTTGCGAACGAGGGTGCGAAAGTCGTCATCGGGGATGTGGCGGAATCCAAGATGGAAATTGCCGACAAAATCAAAGAAACCGGTGGGGAAGCGCTTTTTGTTCATTGTGATGTTTCCGATTATTACAGTGTCAGGCATTTAATGGAGAAGGCGACGGATACTTACGGGAAGCTTGACATTCTGGTTGCGTGTGCCGGGATTCCGGAAAAGCACGGGCCTGTTCATGAACTCGACCAGGACTACTGGCAAAAAGTATTGGACATTAACTTAACCGGTGTCATGCTTTCCAATAAATATGCGATCCCGTACATGCTGAAAAACGGAAAAGGCGCGATTGTCAACATGGGCTCTTTTATGGCCCACGTCGGGATTACCAACAGTGCGGCCTATTCCGCCGCCAAAGCTGCGGTTGTGAATTTGACGCGGGCGGAAGCTGTTACGTATGCCAAACAGGGCATCCGCGTCAACAGCGTTTCTCCGGGTACAACAGAATCGCCGGCACTGAAATATTTCACAAAAGAACAAATTCAGGAAACCATTGACCACAATCCGATGAAAAGACTTGGCAAGCCGGAAGAAGTGGCGAAAGCCGTTTTGTTCCTTGTAAGCGATGACGCATCGTTTATTACCGGCACGGATCTCCATGTGGACGGGGGTTATACGGCACAATAAAAAACACCATCCGGGGAAAACCGGATGGTGTTTTTTCGGATGAAGTTGGTTTTTTGAAAGAACCAGGCCCCCCTTCAAATTGTCTTAATCCATAATGATTGTCGCCTGATGGCATTTATCAGAAAGGCAAAATGTCGGGACCCATGAACTTGGACATGCTTTAGGCTTGAAACATCATACGAGCAGTGACATGATGTATAAATACGAAACAGCCAGAATAACATTAAACGCTAATGAAAGCGCATTACACTTTGTCGGCTAAAAGAACCTAAAATCAAAGGAGTGATTCAGAATGAGTTTTTCACAGAAAAAAACATTGCTTCCATTGGTGGTCGTTCTGGTATTGATTGCTGCAATGGCGATAGGGGCTTGCTCTCATCATTCTGCAACCAATAAAACGAGCAAACATCCTAAAAAAGTGCAGATGGACGGTACTTTTTCAATTAATAGGGATCATCCTGAAGAAACTGTCGGGGACGCCGATTATGTATTTTTAGCACGCGTTGAGGAGAAAACAGGTACGGCATATAAAAATACAACACAAATTGAAACAGAAGAGGGTACGAAGGAAATTTCCACACCCTATACCAATTACAAAATAACAGTATTGGAAAATATGAAAGGTGAACTAGAGACTGACAAACCGATTCCTCTTCAAAAAGCTGGCGGCATTTCGAAAGATGGGAGTTCAATCGTAACATTTGATGATGATGTGCTTCCTGAAGTTGGCCAATCTTATGTATTTTTAGCATATGCATAAGATGATGGTTCTTTACTTGTTTCAGGCCCCAACTCAAATACAGAGGTTTCAGGAATTGACGATACGGACACAAGTGACACAATCGAATCCTCTTCTGTTAATCATTCTTCCGTCATGAAAGCGCATAAAAATGCATTGAAACACCAAGTCAAGTCAGATAGAAAACGAAGTATTTCCAAATATGACAAAACCAAAGATTAAAAGATGATTTTATTATGGAACTTGTGAAAAAAACGCAAAAATTCGCCTTAATCGAACATAGCAAAACACCCTCTATAGCCTCTTATGAATTAAAGGGGGCTTTTTCCTGTTTTCAATGATGTTTTTCAAGTTAAAGCAGCATTCACACGCCGCGTATGTGTAAAATTTTACTCGAAGGGGCAAATGAGTGGAAAAAAATGGGAAGACGCTCTATCATCTAATTGTACACTTCAAGATGAACATCTAGAGAGAGAGGTCTTCCCATGGATATTATATCAATAATTGCTGGATTATTAAAGGATACAAAGAGTCTTATCGAATTTGAAGAACAGCTTAAACTTCTGATGCAGAAGGCTTTTACACAATGGGTTGGGGAAATATTTGAAGAGTTAGATAAAACAATTAAACAGGAGAAGTTAGAGGAGGGCTGGGTGTACTGCCGGAGTGATAACAGAAACATTCAGTTTCTATTTGGAAGTGTGACCTTTAAACGCTCATTAATGCATGACAAGAGAGGAAATTCCCATTATCCTCTGGATGAATGGTTAGGGCTGGTACCACACCAACGATACAGCCCGTTAGTGGAATTAAAGGTGGCAGAGTTGGCAAGTGAGAACACCTATCGGGAAGTAGCTGATATTTTAAAAGAGTGGACAGCAGTGAGTCTTAGTCACACAACTGTAGGGAACATGGTAAAACACGTAGGGAAAACTCAGGCGGAAGCCGATAAGGCACTTGTAGAAGAGCTAGAAATAGCTGTTTCCCTGCCTGAGGGGAAGAAGGTAGACTACCTGTTTTCTGAAGCAGATGGTGTATTCGTTCGGGGACTAAAAAAGAAACAGAGTATGGAAGTCCACCACGCCATTCTCTATGAGGGATGGGAAACCAATGGTAAAAGGGTCTCCCTGCGTCAGCCCACAGTCATCATGACGACGGAAGACATTCAGACATTTTGGGATGAAGTCCAAGCCACAGCTGCCAACACCTACTCCCTCGAAAAAACGCATGTCATTACAAACAGTGATGGAGGTGCTGGGTACACAGCTGAACGGTTTCAAACAGCATTCTCACAGTCGGAATTTCCGGTGCTCAACCAGCTGGATACCTACCACGTTGCACAAGCCATCATAAGGACATTTGGGGGCGGAAAGAGCGAGATCAAGGAGCAAATTAGAAAAGCGATTAGAACGCATGACCTGGACCAATTCACGTTATATTTGGATACGCACGAAAGCACCTTGACGGATAAAAAGGCCCTCAAGAAAATCAAGGAATTCCGTTCGTATATCTTGAAAAACTGGGACCGCATTTTTGACTGGAGAGACAGGGTGAAAAACGTGCCGGAAGGTGCGAGAGGCCTAGGAGCGATGGAATCGAATCAAAGGCATATCTCCTTCAGGATGAAAAAAAGGGGCATGCATTGGAGTGAACTTGGCGCAGAAGCCATGGTGAAAATCAAACAAGGCATACTCAATGGGACATTGAGAGAAGCCTATCTGAAACACCGTTCAAGAAGCGAGAGAAAGCAACGGAACTTGAAACAATTCATCAGGATGTCTCAACTACTCAAGCAGCCTGTACGCCCGTCAGTGGGCGTAAAGCACGGATCAGTTGCCCTGCATTCAAGCAGTTCATCGGCAATGGGACATTTAAGCAAAATATTAGAGCTTTCGTTTTAAGCCTGGCTCAGTGGGGACTGATCGTTGAGGCGCGCGAAATTTACGAGACTCCTGCGGGAAAAGCGAGCCAGGAAAGACCCCGCAGCGAGGTACGAGCGAGGAGGCTCGCCGGCCGCCCGCGGAAAGCGAGTGAATTTCGCGCGCCTCAACATCCCCGTTATCCATCTTTATACGGAAATATTACATCTTTTCCGAAAATTACACCGAGCAAGTAAAGCACGGTAGCCGAAAGTGTACAAAAAGAGTGTCTTGGAATACCCGATATTTAAACCTTGTCGAGAAAAACTTGACACATACACACGCCGCTCTTGTTTCGCATTAAGCCGATAAATATGCTATAATATGTTAAGTTTGGGACCAGTCTGTTCGTTCATTTATATGAATGGGCTTATTTTTTTACGCGCTCATCTGCCGTTTTTGGCTTAACAATTTTTTTTCGGGAATAATCGGAAAGAGGTGGAATGAAATGAAAATCTCAACGAAGGGCCGCTATGGGCTGACCATTATGATTGAACTGGCAAAGCGGTACGGCATGGGGCCGACTTCCCTGAAATCCATTGCCCAGAGCCAGAATTTGTCTGAACATTATCTGGAGCAGCTGATTTCTCCGCTCCGTAATGCCGGGTTTGTCAAAAGCATCCGCGGCGCTTACGGCGGCTATGTTTTAACGCGAAAACCTTCGCAAATCACAGCCGGTGATGTGATCCGTGTGCTGGAGGGACCGATTACACCGGTAGAGGGCATTGAAGACGAAGAACCGGTGAAACGCCAGCTCTGGATCCGGATCCGGGACGCGGTCAAGGACGTTCTTGACAGCACAACCATTGAAGATCTGGCCAAATACCGGGAAGATACAGAACCGGATGCCTACATGTATTATATCTAATTAAGAGGTGCGAAAAGTGGAAAAAATTTATTTGGACCATGCGGCCACTTCCCCTGTTCTTCCGCAAGTTGCAGAAAAAATGATGCAAGTGCTTACCGGCCATTTCGGGAATCCGTCGAGCATTCATGCATTCGGCAGGGAAGCGCGCCGCATTTTGGACGAAGCGCGCCAGGTGATTGCAGACAGCATCGGCGCACAGTTTAATGAAATCATTTTTACAAGCGGCGGAACCGAAGCGGATAATTACGCGATTCTCGGTACGGCAGAAGCAGCCGCTGAAAAGGGAAAACATATTATTTCCACGGCAATCGAACATCATGCCGTTTTGCATCCGCTGGAATACCTGGAAACAAAAGGGTATGACGTCACGTATTTGCAGCCGGATGAAACAGGGCGGATTAAGGCGGAAGACGTGCAAAAAGCGCTCCGAGATGATACCATTCTTGTCAGCGTGATGTATGGAAATAATGAAGTCGGAACGATCCAGCCAATCGCCGAAATCGGTGAGCTGCTGAAAAACCATCCGGCCGTTTTTCATACGGACGCCGTCCAGGCTTACGGAAATGAGAAGATCGACGTAAATGCCCTGAACGTGGACATGCTTTCCGTTTCGGCCCATAAAATCGGCGGGCCAAAAGGGATCGGATTTTTATACGTTCGGAACGGAACAAAATTGAAAAACCGCAACTTCGGCGGCGCCCAGGAATTAAAACGCCGCCCCGGGACGGAAAATACGGCGTCCATTGCCGGTTTTGCCGAGGCCGTCAAATGGGCGCAGCAGGCGCTTGTGGATAAACCAAAGCAATACAGCGCTTTTAAACAAAGATTTATGGAAATTTTAAAGCAGGAAAAGGTGGAATTTCAGCTGAACGGCAACGCGGAGGCGGCCCTTCCGCATGTGCTCAACTTAAGTTTTCCGAAAACGGATGTGGAATCGATGCTTGTCAATCTGGATCTTGCCGGGATTGCGGCCTCGAGCGGTTCTGCCTGCACAGCCGGGTCGATTGAGCCTTCCCATGTCCTTGTTGCCATGTTCGGGCGCGATTCGGAACGGCTCCGTACCTCCATCCGTTTCAGTTTCGGGATTGCCAATACGATGGAGCAAGTGGAAGCAGCCGCCCGTAAAACGGCAGAAATCGTCCGCAAGTTCCAGCAACAATAGAAAAGAGGAGGCATTATGCAAAAAGCACCAAAAGATACAAGAGTGGTTGTTGGCATGTCGGGCGGCGTTGATTCTTCTGTTGCCGCCTATTTGCTTAAACAGCAGGGCTATGATGTGATCGGCATTTTTATGAAAAACTGGGATGATACCGATGAAAACGGCGTCTGTACGGCAACGGAAGACTACAATGATGTCATCCGCGTCTGCAACCAGATCGGCATTCCGTACTATGCCGTTAATTTTGAAAAACAGTATTGGGATAAAGTGTTCACCTATTTTCTGGATGAGTACCGCGCGGGAAGGACGCCGAACCCGGATGTAATGTGCAACAAGGAAATCAAGTTCAAGGCTTTTCTTGAACATGCTTTAAACCTCGGCGCCGATTATCTTGCGACTGGCCATTACGCACGCGTGACTCACCAGGACGGCGAATATAAAATGCTGCGGGGCGTGGATGGAAATAAAGACCAGACGTATTTTCTCAACCAGCTCGGGCAGTACCAGCTTTCGCGCGTGATGTTCCCGATCGGGGATCTGGAAAAACCGCGCGTCCGCGAAATTGCGAAAGAAGCCGGGCTTGCCACGGCAAATAAAAAAGACTCGACCGGCATCTGCTTTATCGGCGAACGCAATTTCAAAGAATTTTTAAGCCATTATCTGCCTGCGCAAAAAGGGCTGATGAAAACGCTCGACGGTAAAGTGATGGGCGAACACGAAGGTTTGATGTACTATACGATCGGCCAGCGCCACGGCCTTGGGATCGGCGGTTCCGGCGAGCCATGGTTTGCTGTCGGCAAAGACCTGAAAGAAAATGTTCTTTATGTGGAACAGGGATTCCACCATCCGGCCCTCTACTCCGACTATATGACCGGCGTGAAAGCAAACTGGGTATCGGGCAAAAAGCCGCCTGAAGTATTCCGGTGCACCGCGAAGTTCCGCTACCGCCAGCCGGATCAGAAAGTAACGGTCCAGCTGCTTGGTAATGATGAAGTCAAAGTCATTTACGACGAACCGGTTCGTGCCGTCACCCCCGGCCAGGCTGTTGTTTTTTACAACGGTGAAGAATGCCTTGGCGGTGCCACGATCGATAAAATTTATAAAAACGAAGAACAGCTCATGTACGTCGGCTGATCTTACAGGAGCCATGCACACAATTGTGGGCATGGCTCTATTTATGGACAAAACAGTGAAATGTTGACCAGGGGAAACGTGATCGCCGGAAACAAGGAAACGGGGAAGCTCGCCATGATCGCAGTACAGGTTTTTTCATGAAACAGGAAAGGGCAGTACTCCTTCACACAGCGTGAAAAGACCCGCTCCATTTGCATACAGCTGTAAAAATCACCTCATCTTTCACACAGCCTGCGAAGACGATGATCTGGACCGGGTGGGGGAAGTGCAAAAGCATGCCCTCACAAAATGTCGGGGTTCGTTTAAAAAGTGAAGCGATTCATTTTATGTTATAATACTCGTATCATTAATCAGGAGTGTACGAAATGAACAAGCATGAACGCGGTATGAAAGCCTTGCAGAAAAAAAAATATGATGAAGCGCTGAAATGGTTTAATGAAGTGATCGAAGACAATCCGGACGATCCGGTCGGCTATATCCATTTCGGCGATGTGCTGCTTGCTGCAGGCGAGCGGGAAAAGGCGCAGAATTTTTACCGGAAAGCGCTGGCATTGAAAGAACTTCCCACCCCCTTTTACAGCCTTGGCACAATCCAATACGAAGAGGGGCATTATGAAGCGGCTGCCGGCTGTTTTGAAAAAGCAATCCAGCTCGGGCTCAAGGACAAAGATACGTATTTTATGCTCGGCATGTGTTTTATGATGCTCGGCAATCCGCGCTTTGCCATGCCGTATTTGCAAAGGAGCGTTGAACTGGATGAAGGGGATACGGAAGCGAGATTTCAGTACGCGCTCTCCCTTATCAAATCCAATTTCGCGGACGAAGCGCTGAAACAATTTCAAAAAGTGCTGGAACAGGACCCAAAACATACGGATGCTTTATACAATACAGGCGCGATTTATATGCAGTTCCTTGGCGACCTGGAGAAAGCGGCCGGCTACTTCAAAAAAGCGGTGGAGATTCAGCCGGGCCATCTGCTTTCGGGATACGGCTTGAAAATGGTTGAAAAACTGAAAGACATTGAAACGCTGTAAGGTGATGAAATTGGAAAAACAGCATGCGATGGATTTATTCCAGGACGAGGAAAATTTTATAAAAGGAAAGCATCTCGCGACCATCTTCCATAACGAGCAAAATTTGTATTCCGTCATCCGTGTGCGGGTGGAAGAGACCAATACCGGGCTGGAAGATAAGGAAACGGTGATTACCGGCTATTTTCCGCGCATCCATGAACAGGAAACGTACACCTTTTTTGGAAAAATGCAGGAACACCCGAAATTCGGCCCCCAGTTCCAGGCAAATCGCTTCCAAAAAGACATCCCCAATACAAAGCAGGGCGTTATTGAGTATCTTTCCAGTGATTTATTTAACGGCATCGGCAAAAAAACGGCGGAGCGGATCGTTGGCGTGCTCGGTGAAAATGCGATCAGCAAAATATTGGAAAATCCCGCCGCCCTTGACGAAGTACCGAAACTGGCACCGGAAAAAGCGCAGCTGATCCGTGATACGTTAGTTGAACATCAGGGGCTTGAACGTGTTATGATCGGGCTTGCGCAATACGGTTTCGGGCCGCAGATTGCGATGCGCATTTACCAGGTTTACGAGGATGAGGCGCTCGAAAAAATTGCGCAAAATCCATACCAGCTCGTTGATGATATTAAAGGCATCGGTTTCGGGCGGGCCGATGAACTCGGCCGGCAGCTCGGCATCAGCGGGACGCATCCGCACCGCATCCAGGCCGGCTGCTGTTACATGCTGGAAATGGAAAGCATGCAGCACGGTCATGTGTACGTCCTGAAAGAAGAACTTGCACAGGATGTCAAAGCCCTTTTGGAAGAATACCAGCATGTTGAAATCCCGATGGACTTGATTGAAAATGAGCTGGTGAAACTTCAGGAAGAGAGCAAAGTCATCATGGAAGAAGACAAAGTCTATCTTCCGTCCCTCTATTTTTCGGAAAAAGGAATCGTTTCCAATATTGAGCGGATTATGTCGCAAACCGAGTATGCGGAACAGTTCCCGGAATCTGAATTCCTGCTTGCTTTAGGCAGTCTTGAGGAACGGATCGGGGTCGAGTATGCCCCGTCGCAAAAGGAAGCCATCCAAAAAGCGCTGATGAGTCCGATGATGATTTTAACGGGCGGGCCCGGCACAGGGAAAACAACGGTCATTAAAGGGATTGTGGAACTGTACGGTGAATTGCACGGCGTCTCGCTTGACCCGCAAACCTATAAAAAAGATGAGGTATTTCCGATTGTTCTCGCGGCGCCGACAGGGAGGGCCGCGAAAAGAATGGCGGAGTCAACTGGTCTGCCGGCGATGACGATCCACCGCCTGCTCGGCATGACCGGCATGGAGGACCTGGACGATTCAGAGGAACGGCAAGTAGAAGGCAAGCTTGTCATCATTGATGAAATGTCGATGGTCGATACATGGCTTGCGAACCAGCTGTTAAAGGCGCTGCCGGATGAAATCCAAGTCATCATGGTTGGGGATGAAGACCAGCTGCCGTCCGTCGGTCCAGGCCAGGTGCTGAAAGATTTATTGAAATCGAACGCCATTCCGGTTGTTAGGCTGACAGACATATACAGGCAGAAAGATGGTTCTTCGATTATTGAACTGGCCCACCATGTTAAAAATGGCCGTATTCCGGAAAATATTTTTCAAATGCAGGCAGACCGTTCGTTTATCCGCTGTTCTTCCGGGCAGGTGGCGGAAGCGGTGGAAAAAGTGGTGAAAAGCGCGAAACGGAAAGGCTATACGGCAAAAGACATTCAGGTGCTGGCGCCGATGTACAGGGGGCCGGCCGGCATTGACCGTCTGAACAGCCTGTTGCAAAATATTTTTAATCCGAATGAGAACGGGGCCCGCAAAGAGCTGAAGCACGGGGACGCGGTTTACCGGATCGGCGATAAGGTACTGCAGCTTGTCAACCAGCCGGAACACGGGGTGTATAACGGCGATATCGGCGAGATTGTCTCGCTTTTTACCGCAAAAGAAAATACGGAAAAACAAGATATGCTCATCGTTTCTTTTGATGGGATTGAAGTGACGTATACGAAGCCAGATTTCAATCAGATTACGCTTGCGTATTGCTGTTCGATCCATAAATCGCAAGGAAGCGAGTTTCCGGTCGTAATTTTGCCGGTTGTCCGCAGCTATTACCGGATGCTGCGCCGAAACTTGCTGTATACGGCGATTACAAGGAGCAAAAAAATTTTAATTCTGCTTGGCGAAGAACCGGCTTTCCGGATGGGTGTGGAAAGGGAAGATGACCAAAAGCGGAAGACGACACTGTGTGAAAAACTGGCTGAAGCATTAAAAACGGCACAAAAAGAGGCAGGGACGGAGACAGCCCTGTCCTTAACAGAAGAAAATTGGGACCGGGTCGACCCGATGATTGGCATGGCGGGCATTACCCCGTACACGTACGCAGAAGAAGGACAGACTGCGTCCCAACCGGATTAAGCAACCAAAAAGCAGCGGCAGGCCCCGCTGCTTTTTGGTTTGGCTCAAGGATCAAGTTTTCTGGCAGGTTGGACCTGGCTGATTTGGACACTTTTATCCCCGGCGTTTTTAAACTTAAAGATGGATATGGCCGTTAATAGGGCTAAAACGATGACACAGGCAATCATAAGGAGTCAACAAACTGACCAAAAGCTCTGAACATGGCGGGGGTTTTATCCTTTGACGGGTTGCCGATCAACACTGCTTTTCCTCCGCCAAAATCGACATCCGCCGCTGCACATTTATAGGTCATCCCTTTCGATAACTGCAACACATCTTCCAACGCTTCATCCAGCGTCCGGTACGGCTGCATGCGGCAGCCCCCCAATGCCGGCCCGAGTGTCGTATTATGGATTGCGATAATGGCTTTCAAACCTGTTGCAGGATCATTACAAAAAACAATTTGTTCATGTTCCTGCATTTTATCGAGCAATGTTTCCGTTGTTTGCATATACGGTTTGATCACATTCATTTCAGATTACCTCTATTTGTACTGTGGATATAGTGATAAAAGTGTAAAAGAAAAGGTTTTCTGCACTTATTTTGACAGCGTTTATATTTCACCGGACCGCCGCCTAAAAATCATTGCAATTGAATACTTTATTGCACCAGAAACGATGCGCTAGAATAAAAGCGGTAACATCATGTTAAATCTAAAAATTTATAAGATTTTGTGTCGGAATCCATCATAAATGATTGCAAAAAGAAACGAAATAATAAACTGTATCAATTTCGGGTGTAAACCTTTCTATTTTGAATAAGTTTTCGTATTGCAAACTGCATTTTGCAAAGGGGGCTTTTTCATGGATCAGTTGGACATTCGTCTTCTTGAAATGCTGCAAAAGGATGGGCGCATGACTTTAAGTGATTTATCGAAGAAATTGTCCCTCAGCCGCCCGAGCATTTAGGAACGGTTGAAACGGCTGCAGGAGAAGGGGATTATCGAAGGATTCAGCGCAAGGGTATCCCCGAAAGCTGTGGGCAGGGAAGTGGTTGCTTACATGCAGGTAAGTGAGATCAAGATGTCCACTTATACAGAATTTGAGAAATGGATTGTGCAGGTTCCCGAAATTGTTGAATGCCATCGCTTGACAGGCGCTGTCAGCTATTTGCTGAAAGCTGCCGTTACCTCTATGGACCATCTGAGCAAGCTGATTGACCGGCTCACCCCTTATGGAAACATCAACACATCGATCGTACTGTCATCACCGGTCGCTTTTCGCTGTATGACGCCGGTTCCTTTTGAAGAAAAACAAAAAAATTAGGGCTTGCGAAACCCCGGTTTAAACATCCCGGCAAGCCCTTATTGCTGTTTCTTTCCCGTTTCCGGACGGATTTCCTCTGCGGTTTCCGTGCCGTACCGGAGGGTTTGTGCTTTGCTCCGCCGCGGAACCCCTTTTTGGAGCACATAGTCGGTTAAATATTGGTGATAAAAATGTTCGAATACGCTGATGACGACGGCAGCACCGATCGAAACCTGAAGCCCCGGCAAATGGTTGTGGGCGAAAAACCGAGTCATCCCCCAGATGACAGAAAATGCAAGCCCAAAGTCTAAGATCAGTACAAACCAGTCCGCTGTGCGCGGAAGAAGGCCAAGATCAGCCAAAAAATAAGAAATCACGCTAAGCAAGAGCGCTGTAAACAGCACACCGAAAAAAGACATGCCGTAAATGAAGCCGAGCACCAAATACAAAAAAATAAAATGCCCGGCGATTTTAATCAAAAGCGGTTTAATGTTTTGCATACATGTCACTTCCTGCTGTTGGTTTCCTATATTTTTTCCGGAATGGACGATCATACGCTGGGAACCGTTTCCTTGCATGCTGTCAGTCCGCTCCGGCAAACTATATATGCCGGTTTGACGTATGCTTTTTGGAAAAATTGGGCATATTGGTAAGCAAAAATGGACCTTGAAAGCGAGGTGCTTACCATGCAATGCCCGAATTGCCGAAGCAAGGACATCGGAAAAATCGGCGTGAACCAGTATTACTGCTGGAACTGTTTTATTGAACTATCGGTTGCAAAAAATACAATCCATACGCATCAGGTGGAAGAAGACGGCACATTGAGCTCTTTGGATGATTTGTTTGAGGAAGAAGCACGCAAACTCAGCTGAATGGAGGGAATGGGGAAATGAACAAAATGATGATGGCTGCAGTCGGTTTTGGTGCGGGAATGGCCGCTGCCCAGATGGCGAAGAATGGCTTCGCGGACAGGCGGCAGATGCGGAAAATGGCAAAGCGGGTGCGCAAGGCATTCCGTTAAAACCGCCTATCCGATAAAAACCCCGGTCTCGTTTCCCTGGCCGGACGCCAACGGACGAAAGGAAACGCACGGATGCATCTTGCCAAATGGGCGGATATCCCTGTCCCGCTGCATCCCTTTTCACGAAGCCCGGTGTTCTCGTTTATAAGGTTTTGCGTCCTCCGTATTTCAGTTGTCCCAAAGGTTGCTGCATTGGACCGGTGATAAAAATCCTCATAAACTTCCCTCTTTCGCAAACACTTGAAGGAGGGAGGTTTTTTTATGCAACGGTTTCGCGGTACATGGCTGTATAAATTGTTTTGGTTGTTATTTATTCTGATTATTTTATATGTGCTGCTTTTACTCAAGCCTTTTTGGGCGCCCGTATTGCGCGTCGTACTGGCGGTATGCCTGCCGCTTTTAATCGGCGGTTTTATCGCTTACATCCTCCACCCACTTGTTGAATTTCTTTATAAAAACGGGCTGCCGAGAGGGCTTGCCATCCTGATTATCTATATTTTGTTTTTTGGCGGCACCGCTTACGGCGTTTACAGAGGGCTGCCGCTTGTGATCGCCCAAATGAACGATCTGTCGGAACATCTGCCGCAGTTTGCAGACCAGTACAGGGACGGCGTTGTTTACTTGCAAACATCGATGAAGCACTGGCCGGACGGGCTTCAGGACCAGATTGACGAGCGCATTGAACGCTTTGAATTATGGCTCTCTGCAAATGTTTCAAATTCAATCAATATGCTGATGCAACTTGTCAATTACGCCATTGCGCTTGCCGTCATTCCGTTTATTTCATTTTACCTTCTGAAAGATTTTGAACATGTCAAAAAAGCGGCACTGGCATTGACGCCGGAAAAATGGCGGCCGTCCGCTGCAGCATTTATTCGCGATGTCGACCGGTCGATCGGTGGCTATCTCCGCGGCCAGCTTTTGGACTGCCTGTTGATCGGCTTTCTTTCTTTTGTCGCATTTGCCATCCTTGGCATGAAATACCCGATTTTACTCGGTATCATCATCGGGGTCACCAATGTCATTCCGTATTTCGGCCCTGTTTTGGGCGCCATTCCCGTTTCGGTTATTGCGGCGACCATTTCATTAAAATTTGTCCTTTATGTGGTCATCATTGTGTTCGTCCTGCAATTTATTGAAAGCAATATCCTTTCCCCTTTTATTGTCGGGAAATCTTTGCATCTTCACCCGCTGTTTATCATCATCGCCTTGATCGCGGGAGAGGAAATCGCGGGGATCGCAGGACTGATTCTCGCTGTGCCGGCGCTTGCCGTGCTGAAAGTGGCCATCATCCATGCTCGCAAAACTTTGCGCTTTTCAGGCCGCACGAATCAAGTTGACAAACCGGAGTAAACTTTTTTATAATTTACCCATGAACATACGTGTCCTGTGGGCAAAATAGGCTTCCGGACAGGGATTTTTGTCCGGGCTTGGGAATTGCGCAGCACAGGCCGTTCCTATTGATAGAACTGCATATCAAAAAACGAAGAAAGATCGAGTATGTTATCGCCCATTTTAAACCGTGATGTACGGCCCAGAGAGGAATTTCCGCGGCTGAAAGAAATTCCAAAATGAAGGATAACAGAACGCTAATCCGGAGTGCAGCCAAACCCTGCCGTTTTGCCCCGTTACAGGCACCCAAAGAGAAGGGCGTTTTTTGCCTTTAATCAGGGTGGTACCGCGAGCAAGCCTCTCGTCCCTGTCCGGGATGGGGGCTTTTTTGCGTCCGGGGGGTTCCGGTTTTCATAAATAAACAGAGGAGGTTTTCTCATGAAGAAAAGATCAAGTGCGGAAATCCGCAGCATGTTTTTGGACTTTTTTAAGGAAAAAGGGCATAAAGTCGAGCCGAGCGCTTCACTGATCCCGGTCAATGACCCGTCGCTACTTTGGATTAACAGCGGTGTGGCCACTTTAAAAAAATATTTTGACGGCACGGTCATTCCGGAAAACCCGCGCATTGTCAACGCGCAAAAAGCAATCCGGACAAACGATATTGAAAATGTCGGAAAAACAGCGCGCCACCATACATTTTTTGAAATGCTCGGCAACTTTTCGATTGGGGATTATTTCCGTGAAGAAGCGATTGCCTGGGCATGGGAGCTGCTGACTTCCGACAAATGGTTCGGCATGCCAAAAGAAAAACTGTATGTCACCGTTTATCCCGATGACCTGGATTCGATTGCATGCTGGAAAAAAATCGGGGTGTCCCCGGATCATATTATCCCGCTCGAGGGCAATTTCTGGGAAATCGGCGAAGGGCCATCCGGGCCGGATACGGAAATTTTCTTCGACCGCGGGGAAAAATACGACCCGGAACGGTTAGGAATCCGGCTCCTTCAGGAAGATATGGAAAACGACCGCTATATTGAAATCTGGAATATCGTGTTATCCCAGTTTAATGCGATACCAGGGGTTCCGCGCAGCGAGTATCCGGAGCTGCCGAAGAAAAACATTGATACCGGAATGGGCCTCGAACGGATGGCATGCGTGCTGCAAGGGGTCGATACCAACTATGACAGCGACTTGTTCATGCCGATTATTCAAGAGGTCGAAAAAATCTCCGGTAAAAAATACCGTGCCGGAAACAAAGAGGCAGATACGGCATTTAAAGTAATTGCCGACCATATCCGCACCGTTGCCTTTGCGGTTGCGGACGGGGCACTGCCGTCAAACGAAGGCCGCGGCTATGTTTTACGCAGGCTTTTGCGCCGGGCGGTTCGATACGCCATTCAGCTCGATATTCACGGCGCTTTTATGTACAAGCTTGTGCCGACGGTCGGCCGGATTATGAATTCCTATTATCCGGAAGTGGAAAAAAATGCCGATTTTGTGCAAAAAGTGGTTCGTTCCGAAGAAGAACGTTTCCAGGAAACGCTGAACGAAGGGCTTTCCATTTTGGAAGAACGGATCAGGGCGGCAAAGAAAAACGGCTTAGAACAGCTGCCGGGTGAAGATATTTTCATGCTTTACGATACGTACGGCTTCCCTGTTGAACTGACAGAAGAGTATGCGCACGACCAGGGGCTCCGTGCCGACCATGAAGGCTTTGAAAAAGAAATGGAGCGGCAGCGTGAACGCGCACGCAACGCCCGCCAGCAGGCAGAATCGATGTCCGTCCAAGGCGGCGTGCTCGGCAATATTACAGTGAAAAGCGAATTTATCGGTTATGACCACCTGGAGGGGACGGCACATGTCGCTGTCCTTTTAAAAGACGGTGACATCACGGAGTCGGCTGCCAGCGGAGAGGAAATCCGGTTCATTTTAGATCAAACCCCTTTTTACGCGGAAAGCGGCGGCCAGATTGCCGATCATGGCACCTTGACAGCAGAAGGGCTGAAAGTGGAGGTCACAAATGTGCAGAAAGCGCCGAACGGCCAAAATTTGCATCAGGGCGTTGTCGTATCAGGCACCATCAAAACCGGCCAGGAAGTATTTGCACAGGTGGACGGAGCAAAACGCCGTGACACGGAAAAGAACCACTCTGCTACCCATCTGTTACACCAGGCATTGAAGGATGTGCTCGGCGTTCATGTCAACCAGGCGGGATCGCTTGTCGAACCTGGACGCCTCCGTTTTGACTTCTCGCATTTCGGGCAGGTGACAGAAGAAGAACTCGAAAAAATTGAAACGATCGTCAATGAAAAAATTTGGGCAAGCCTGCCGGTTACAACGGATTTGAAAAAACTGGACGAAGCGAAAGCGATGGGCGCGATGGCGTTGTTTGGCGAAAAATACGGGGAGATCGTCCGCGTCGTTCAAATGGGCGACTACAGCCTGGAACTGTGCGGCGGCTGCCATGTTTCGAACACAGCCCAGATCGGCCTGTTCAAAATTGTTTCCGAATCCGGAATCGGTGCAGGGACAAGGCGGATTGAAGCGGTAACGGGAAAATATGCTTACGGATTGATGCAGGAACAGCTCCACCTTTTAAAAGAGGCAAGCGCCAAATTAAAAGCAAAACCAACAGAATTGCCGGATCGGATCGACGCCCTCCAGCAGGAATTGAAAGAAGCGCAGCGTGAAAATGCATCCCTGGCCGCAAAACTCGCCAATATCGAAGCCGGATCGCTTGTGGACCGCGTAAAAGTAGTAGACGGCATAAATGTGCTCGCGGCGAAAGTCGAAGCCGGCGACATGAACCAACTGCGCAATATGGCGGACGATTTAAAACAAAAACTCGGAAGCGGCATTATTGTCCTCGCTGCGGCGACAGAAGGAAAAGCCAGCTTCATTGCCGGCGTCACCAAAGACCTTGTCGAAAAAGGGTACCATGCCGGGAAGCTTGTAAAAGAAGTGGCATCGCGCTGCGGCGGCGGTGGCGGCGGCCGTCCGGACATGGCGCAGGCCGGTGGCAAACAGCCTGAACAAATTGATGCCGCATTACAAATTGTAGAAGAATGGGTAAAATCCGTTTGATTCAAGCAAAAAGTAGTGTACAATGAAACAAAGCTGGTTGTTTACACGGATCGTTTTCAGGCAGAAAGCGGAAAATGCACCTTCAAAATTTGTGTAAACCGGAACATCTAAAAAACCAAGCTTTAGTAGAGAGGTGCTGCGATAATGAGCTCATTCGATGAAACGATGAGGTTTAATTTTCCGGAAGAACCGACGGAACACGAGGTCAAGGAAGTTTTGCTCCATGTATACAGCGCGCTCGAGGAAAAGGGCTATAACCCGATTAACCAGATTGTCGGATACCTCCTCTCGGGCGATCCGGCTTATATCCCGCGCCATCAGGATGCCCGGAATATGATTCGCAAACTGGAACGGGATGAAATTATCGAAGAACTGGTCAAATCGTATTTGAAACAACATCGCGGGGGATCAAATTGAAAATTATGGGCCTTGATGTCGGTTCGAAAACCGTCGGTGTGGCGGTCAGCGATGCCCTGGGCTGGACTGCCCAAGGCATCGAAACGATTGCCATCAATGAAGCAAAGGGCAAATTCGGTTTCGACAGGGTCGCTGAACTCGCGCAAATCCACGGCGTCGAAAAAATTGTCGTCGGATTCCCGAAAAATATGAACAACACGATCGGCCCACGGGCAGAGGCCTCAAAGGTTTATGCCGAAGAATTAAAAAAACGGCTCAATCTGCCCGTTATTTTATGGGACGAACGTTTAAGCACGGCACAAGCGGAAAGAATATTACTGGAAGCCGATGTCAGCCGTAAAAAAAGGAAAAAAGTAATTGATAAAATGGCGGCAAGTGTAATTTTGCAAGGATTCCTTGACAGTCAAACTTAACGGGGTGAAGAAATGACACATAACCATGAACATGACCACGAAGACCACCAGCATATTACCGTAGTGGACGAAGACGGAAACGAACAATTGTATGAAGTGCTTTTTACGTTTGAATCCGAAGATTTCGGAAAATCGTACGTCCTGTATTATCCGATTGGCGCGGAAGAAGACGAGGATGAAAGCATCGAAATCCATGCTTCCGCCTATGTGGAAAATGAAGACGGCACAGAAGGGGATCTCCAGCCGATTGAAACAGATGAAGAGTGGGAAATGATCGAGGAAATGCTGAATACGTTTCTCGATGAAGAAGAAGCATAAACGCATCTTGAACATGCACACGGGACAAACCGTGTGCTTTTTCCATCTGCCGGAATGGAAGACTTTCCCTTTTGAAAAGAAAATGAAATAAAACTTGGCGAAATTTGTAGTATAATGGACAGGAAAAAAGTCGAAAATGGCTTTCTGTACTTGTTTTAAGATTTTTCTTATTGAGAGGAAGATTCTGTTTTGGCCGGAAAGAAAAATCCGTTTCAACTGTTGCTTCAAAAAATGAAGCAGAAACCGAAATTATGGATAGCCGCATGCATCATCATGCTGGCTGTTGTTGTTTTTGGAGGGGCTGCCCTTTTTTACGTGTCGGCGCTGAAACCGGTGGAGCCTGGAAGCCATAAGACAAAACTCGTCACGATTCCGCCCGGCTCCGGGGTAAAAGAGATCGGGCATATTTTGCAAAAAAACGGGATTATCAAAAATGCCTGGGCTTTTGCAATTTATGCGAAATCCCACCACCAGTCGGGTTTAAAGGCCGGCACCTATCAAATGTCGCCGTCCATGGATACGAGCGAGATCGTCAGCAGCATGCAAAAAGGCGGCATTGCCATGATCCGCTTTACCGTGCCGGAAGGGGCCGGCCTTGAGGAAATTGCGGAGATCATCCAAAAACACAGCTCCTTCCGGAAAGAAGAGGTGCTCAAGCGGGCAGATGACCCTGCTTTTGTACAACATTTGATGAAAAAATATCCGCGCCTTGTGACAAAAGAAGTTTTCAATCAGCAGATCCGGCATCCGCTCGAGGGCTACTTTTTTCCGGCGACCTATTCGTTTTATGATCAGCATGTGCCGCTTGATGCCGTACTGGAAACGATGGTGGCTAAAACAAATGCGGTTTTTTCCGCTTACGCTGGGAAAAGCACACAGGCCCGTTTAACGCCGCACAAACTGCTTACGATGGCTTCACTTATCGAGGAAGAAGCAACTGAAAAAGCGGACAGGGCAAAAATTTCAAGCGTCTTTTACAACAGATTAAAGAAGAATATGCCGCTGCAGACGGACCCGACCGTACTGTATGCTTTAAACCGGCATAAAGAAAAAGTGACGTATAAAGATTTGCGGGTGAATTCCCCTTATAACACGTACAAACATAAAGGCCTGCCGCCGGGCCCGATTGCAAGTCCCGGAGAACAATCGATCAAGGCTGCGCTCAAGCCCGAAAAAACCGATTATCTCTATTTTCTTGCAAATGTGGATACAGGAAAAGTCTATTTTGCCAAGACATTGAAGGAACATAATGCTTTAAAGGAAAAGTACATTGCGAAGGCGAAACGGTAAACATTCGCTTTCCCGTTTGAAATGTGCTACGATAATAAGCGGAATTTTTTTGAGAAGCAGGGAGAAGTTATGGAAATGTGTTTATGCCGGAGGGCCCAGCGATGAACGGCCCTGTCGAAGCGTATATAGAACAGTTGATGCAAAAGAAAGATCCGCTTTTTGAAGAAATGGCGTCATTTGCAAAATCAGAGCATATTCCGATTATGGATCCGATCGGAGTGGAAACACTCTGCCAGTTGTTAAGGATTCAAAAGCCGGAAAGCGTGCTTGAAATCGGGACGGCGATCGGGTATTCGGCCCTGAAAATGGCAGATGCGCTTCCAGATGTAAAAATCGTCACCATTGAACGCGAAGAAGAAAGGGTTGCCCAGGCAAATGCGTATTTTGCCCGCACTCCTTTATCCCGGCGGATCCGCCTGCTGAAAGGGGATGCACTTTCTTCTGACGTCATCCAAAAGGCCCGGGAACTTGGCCCGTACGATGCGATCTTTATTGATGCGGCAAAGGGGCAGTACCGGAAATTTTTTGATTCGTTTACGCCGTTGCTGCGGGAAAAGGGATGTGTATACACGGATAACGTGCTATTTAAAGGCCTTGTGGTACAAGACTTCATCGCAAAGAAACAAGTCAGCAATCTGGTGCGGAAAATCAGAAGCTACAACGAATGGTTAATGCAACATGAGCAATTTATCACCGCGATTTTCCCAGTCGGAGATGGATTGGCAGTCAGTATGAAGAGGTGAAGAAAATGGAACGAAAGCCGGCTGTGATTGGCGTGGCCGGGGGCTCCGGGTCCGGGAAGACAAGCGTTACCCGGGCGATTTACGAAAGCTTGAAGGGACACTCCATTCTGGTACTTGAACAGGACTTTTACTACAAAGATCAAAGCCATCTCCCGTTTGAAGAAAGGCTGAAAACCAATTATGACCACCCGTTTGCATTTGATAATGACCTGTTAATTGAGCATTTGCATAAACTGCTTTCTTATGAGGCAATTGAAAAACCGGTTTACGATTTTTCCAAACATACGCGCGCTAGCCGCACCATCCATGTGGAACCGAAAGATGTCATTATTTTGGAAGGCATTTTAGTATTGGAAGATGAGAGATTGCGCAACTTAATGGATATTAAGCTGTATGTCGATACCGATGCCGATTTGCGGATCATCCGGCGGCTTGAACGGGACATCGAAGAGCGCGGCAGGACGCTCCAGTCGGTCATCGAGCAGTATATTACGGTGGTCAGGCCGATGCACAACCAGTTCATCGAGCCGACAAAAAGATATGCGGACGTCATTATCCCGGAAGGCGGGCAAAACCGGGTGGCGATTGATTTGGTCGTGACAAAATTGCAATCCATCCTTGAACAAAAGTCTTTTTTGTAATACGATTATTTAGAATACATGGTGAGCGCGCCGGAATCTTTTCGGCGCGCTAAACAACATGGTGGAAAAAACACAGCCGCTTGCAGAAAGCGTCATCTTGTATGTTGAAACGCATACACATTTGATAACTAAGAGATATAGGAGTGAAGGGATTTGGCTCAGGAAAAAGTTTACCCGATGACCCAGGACGGGAAAGAAAAATTGGAACAGGAACTGGAATATTTAAAAACGGTCAAACGGAAAGAAGTCGTCGAACGGATAAAAATTGCCAGAAGTTTCGGGGACCTTTCCGAAAATTCCGAGTACGACTCCGCGAAAGAAGAACAAGCTTTTGTGGAAGGCCGCATTACGACGATTGAAAACATGATCCGCAACGCGAAAATCATTGAAGATGACGGGACAGATACGGTATCGCTCGGAAAATCCGTTACTTTTGTGGAACTACCGGACGGGGAAGAAGAAACGTACACGATTGTCGGAAGCGCTGAAGCCGATCCGTTTGAAGGAAAAATTTCAAACGATTCCCCGATTGCAAAAAGCCTGCTCGGGAAAAGCGTCGGAGAGGAAGTCACGGTTCAGACGCCGGGCGGGGATATGAGAGTCAAAATCATCTCGATTCAATAATCCGGAGCGGGTGCGCAGGTGTTCCAAGGTGCAAGTTGTAAAGGATACGGCCTGCTGCAAACGCTTATCACATCCGGATTGCGGTGGGCCATGCCCGCCGAATTTTCTTTGTGCGCCTTTTCGATTCGGTAAAACCGTGGTATGATAAGGCCATGAAATGGAGGGATGACCTTGCCTGAATTTTATAGCCGTGAAGAGCGGAAACAGGCCATGCAGCAGTCAAAACGGCGGAAAACAAACATCATTTTAAATACACTGATTGTGATTGTCATCGCGCTTATTTGTATTGTGGCTTACTCCATTTTTTTCGCCGGGAACGACAACTCAAAACCGGCACCGAAAGAAAAGAAAGCGGCCGTAACAAAGACTGCTTCATCCGGCCATGAAACGACATCATCTCATACATCCAAAAAAACGGCGGACAAAGACAGCAAAAAATCAACCCGTAAAGTGGAAAAAAGCAATGAACCGAATGTGAAAGAAGTCATTACCGATTCCAGCTGGAAACCGGTCGGAACCGAACAAACAGGCGGACATGTCTATTCCGCCTCGTCCACTTCCCTTGACTGGAAGGAAAAGCTGAAGGCATTGTCGTATGCAACAGGCATACCGGAAGACAATATGACGGTCTGGTTTTTGGAACACGGGGCAACGACCGATGAGGCGATCGGGACGGTTTCCGCGAAAAATGCCGATACGACCTACCGTGTTTATTTGACATGGGTGGACGGAAAAGGGTGGAAACCCACAAAGATGTATGAATTGATCGAGAACGATAAAAAATAAGCGGCCGTCTGTGCCGCTTATTTTTGTGCCGTAAAATGGACGACCGCGGAATAATGGGGTCTGCCGTCCGCGTCAAACTGCATTTGGTGGGAAACGGACGCCACCCGGAGCAGCAAGGTTTTATTGGCTTCGATTTGATCATTGATTTTTTTCTCGAGCGCCTCAAGCCGGTCCGCTTCGAAAAATTCAATCTTATCCTCTATCCTGTCAAGCTCAAATGCCATTTTCGTACACCTCCATGTTCATCGTATCAGACGTTGTTTTTTTGGCAAGCCGTATCCACTTCTGCTTTTTTGCTATATAATGGGGATTGGAACTTTTGGACGAAAGAGGGAGTCATATGAGAATTGGAATCATCGGCGCAATGGAAGAAGAGGTGTCGATTTTGCGCGGGCAGATCGAGCACCCGCAAGTTAAAACGATTGCCGGTTATGAATATACGGCGGGAAAAATGAAAGGGAAAGATGTCATCTTGCTTCGATCCGGCATCGGGAAAGTGAATGCTGCGCTTTCTACCGGCCTTTTGCTGCAAACATACGCGCCGGATTGCTTAATCAATACCGGTTCAGCAGGCGGCGCAAACCCCGCCCTTCACGTCGGCGATGTCGTCATTTCAACGGAAGTACGCCACCATGATGTGGACGCGACAGTATTCGGCTATGAATACGGGCAAGTGCCGCAAATGCCGCCCGCTTTTTTGGCGGATGAGAAACTTGTCCGGATTGCGGAAAGCTGCGCAGGGAAACTGCCTGGCATTCAGGTTGTGAAAGGACTGATTGCTACCGGGGACTCGTTTATGGATGATCCTGCGAAAACGGCGGCTGTAAAGGAGCACTTCCCGGAAGTGCAGGCGGTGGAAATGGAAGCCGTTGCCGTCGCACAAGTGGCATGGCAATTTGGCATCCCGTTTGTGATCATCCGCTCCCTTTCCGATATTGCAGGGCAGGAGTCCGGGATCTCTTTTGATGAATATCTTGAAACGGCGGCCGTGAACTCTGCCCATCTTGTCACGGGTATTGTTGAAAATCTGTAGACCCATTTTTTTCCTTCCTTTCCTGTAATTACTTGTCTTTTTTATGTTTCATCTGTGATAGAGTAGGTTTAGCAGATTGATAGAAAGGGTGAGGCGGTTGAAGAAAGCGAAATCGATGTATGTGAAAATGGTGGATTTTAAAATGTACGGCATCGTGCTGCTTGCTGTGACGGGCTTTTTATATTTGGGTGCGGTGATGCCGATCGAAGGGAAATCCGAACTGGGGACAAAAATTTTACTCGTTGCTTCAAGCGGGTTTGTTGCCGTATCTGTTTTGTTTTTCTCGATTTCACGTGCTTACCATAAACAGCTTTTAAAAAGCGAAGAAGGCGCACAGCTTTTACAGCGGAATAATCGCAAATCATAATCGAAAAGGCAGGGGCCTTTGTAACGCGGGCGGTGCAGTAACGAAGCACACGGTTGTCCGGCATACAAGGTTTTCGGCCTTTTTTTATTTTTTTGCCAATTTGCGGTTTACAAACCCGCCGGAATTGGATATACTTTCCTATGTAAGCAAATTCAAAGGAGGTTGAAGAACATGGCATACACAATCCTATTTTCTGCAGTTGCAACTGAACATGTTCTGCATCCGCTCCGTATCGGTTTGAATTTGCGCTGATTTTTTAACTTGACGCACAAGCCGCAGGATGCATTTGCCTGATCCGTGCGGTTTTTTTCCGGAAAGCCGCGGGATCATGCCTGTCCTGCGGTTTTTTTGCGCCCTTAAGGAGGTGGAAAAATATGACACTCAATTTAATCTTTATTACCGTCACGATTAAACGGCTGAAAAAGACGGCAGAACAAAGGCAGCGTGATGAAGAAGTTTTCAGGCTGTACGATGAAATGAATGCAAAGCGTGAGGCATTCCAAGCAAGGCATTTTTAAGCTGAAAAAACACCTGAAGAAAGGAGCGGTTGACGATGGCCCGTTATCAGAAACGTTTGGACTTTATCTTTATGGAGACAGATTCCACCTAGCAAAACCGGATCAGGGGATGGCGCTATGTTTTTGCATATTTTGATTTTTACCGCTGTTTTCCACAGGCGGAAAAGAAAAAGCTGATGGCTCCGGCCACCGGCTTTTTTGACATCTATCTATTGAAAAGCATTCTCAATACTGAAATGGGAGAGCGGCGGTCTCTGGGCGTAAAAAATTTCAATTATCTGCCCTGATTTTCAATTACAGAGGTGAAAAAAAGAGGCGGAAACAGCATAAAAAACATAAATATCATGGTTTTATGACTATATCATATAAAATCAGGAAACGATAAAATAGAAAACCGGGTGTAATTGCTTGACACGAAATTAATTCCATATAATAATTGGTATTGAATTAAAATGATTATTGTTTGCTGGCCTGGTCAGTGAACCATGATCATTTACCACAAATGATTTTAAGGAGGAATTGCACGATGTCCCTTATTGGCAAAAAAATTGAACCATTCAAAGCACAAGCATACCGCAACGGTGAATTTGTCGAAGTGACGGATGAAAATTTCAATGGAAACTGGAGCATTGTCTGCTTCTATCCTGCTGATTTTACATTTGTCTGCCCTACTGAACTGGAAGATCTTCAGGAAAATTATGCCGCTTTAAAAGAACTCGGCGTGGAAGTCTATTCGGTTTCAACAGACTCTCATTTTGTGCACAAAGCATGGCATGACCATTCTGAAGCGATCAGCAAAATCGAATACACCATGATCGGCGACCCGACACAAAAACTTACCCGTATGTTTGATGTATTGCGCGAAGAAGAAGGCGTTGCTGACAGGGGCACTTTCCTGATCGATCCGGACGGCGTCATCCAAGGGGTTGAAATCAACGCTGACGGCATCGGCCGTGACGCAAGCATATGGATCGACAAAGTCAAAGCCGCACAATATGTACGCCAGCATCCAGGTGAAGTATGCCCGGCAAAATGGAAAGAAACGGGTGAAACACTGAAACCAAGCCTTGATCTTGTAGGCAAAATCTGAGGAGCTGAACCGATATGATACTGGATGAAGAGATTAAAGCGCAACTGGCCCAGTATCTGCAAATGATGGAGGGCGACGTTCTGCTGAAAGTGAGCGCGGGATCCGATGAAACATCACGGAACATGCTCGAACTGGTTGACCAATTGGCTGCCATGTCGCCCCGGATAAAAGTGGAAAACACAAAACTCGACAGAACCCCGAGTTTCAGTGTAAACCGACCGGGAGAAGATACCGGGATTGTATTCGCAGGCGTACCGCTCGGGCATGAGTTTACATCGCTCGTTTTGGCCCTGTTGCAGGTCAGCGGCCGCCCTCCTAAAGTGGATCAGAAGGTTATTGACCAGATTCAAAGCATAAAAGGCGAATACCATTTCGAAACCTATGTCAGCCTGACTTGCCAGAACTGTCCTGTTGCGGTACAAGCTTTAAACATCATGAGTGTGCTCAATCCGAATATTACGCACACGATGATTGACGGGGCTGCATTTAGAGAGGAAGCGGAAGGAAAAGGCATTATGGCCGTCCCTTCCATTTACCTGAACGGCGAATTCTTTGAAAGCGGACGGATGGAAGTGGAAGAAATTCTTGCCAAACTCGGCAGCACAGCGGATCCGTCCGAGTTTGAAAAGAAAGACCCGTTTGATGTGCTCGTTATCGGCGGGGGCCCGTCCGGCGCAAGTGCAGCCATTTATGCGGCGCGCAAAGGCATCCGGACAGGGATTGTCGCTGAACGTTTTGGCGGGCAGGTTCTCGATACAGTCGGCATTGAAAACTTAATCGGCACGAAGTATACGGAAGGCCCGCAACTTGCTGCAAACCTTGAAGAACATGTCAAACAGTATAATGTTGATATTATGAATCTGCAACGTGCAAAACGGGTCGAAAAGAAAGATCTCGTTGAGGTGGAATTGGAAAACGGGGCTGTATTAAAGAGCAAAACCGTGATCATTTCCACCGGTGCACGCTGGCGCAACATCAACGTGCCGGGCGAAGCAGAATTCAAAAACAAAGGTGTGGCCTATTGCCCGCACTGTGACGGGCCGTTGTTTGCCGGTAAACATGTCGCCGTAATCGGCGGGGGCAATTCCGGCATTGAAGCGGCCATTGACCTTGCCGGTGTAGTCAAACATGTAACCGTCATTGAATTTATGCCTGAATTAAAGGCGGACCGTGTGCTGCTTGAGCGCGTTTACAGCCTTCCAAATGTGACGGTTGTAAAAAATGCGCAAACAAAAGAGATTACCGGCACGGATAAAGTGAACGGCATCACATATATTGACCGTGCAACCGGGGAAGAACACCATATTGAACTCGAGGGTGTGTTTGTCCAAATCGGCCTTGTCCCGAATACCGAATGGCTTGGTGATACAGTGGAACGCACACCGCGGGGTGAAATTGTGGTGGATAAGCGCGGCGCGACCAGTGTTCCGGGCGTGTTTGCCGCAGGAGACTGCACCGATAGCGCTTATAAGCAAATCATTATTTCGATGGGGGCCGGCGCGACAGCTGCGCTCGGTGCTTTTGATTACATCATCCGGGAAACAAAAACGGATGAAGCTGTACACAATTAAGGAATCTTTTCAACCGCATTACAGCGCGCTGTAATGCGGTTTTTTGATTTTTTAAATGCCGTGCAATATTTACCAGACCGTCTTTTCTTCGGGACAGACACAATTCCGCCTCCTTGTTCATATGTTTGAACTATATAGGCTCAAGCCTAATGGAGGTGGAAGGATGTCGGGGATCTTAACAGCGGTAAGCTATATGATGAAAGAGCTTGTTTTTTTGGTTTCCTATGTGAAAAACAATGCTTTTCCACAACCTCTTTCGGCAAGCGAAGAACGGAAATATTTGAAGCGGATGGCGGAAGGCGACGCGGATGCCCGGAATATTTTAATCGAACATAACCTGCGGCTTGTAGCGCACATCGTCAAAAAATTTGAAAATACCGGTGAAGATACAGAAGACCTTATCTCGATCGGAACAATTGGCCTCATCAAAGCAATTGAGAGCTATTCGGAAGGGAAGGGGACAAAACTTGCCACTTATGCAGCAAGGTGTATAGAAAACGAAATCCTCATGCATTTAAGAGCTTTAAAGAAAACAAAAAAAGATGTTTCGCTGCATGACCCGATCGGCCAAGATAAGGAAGGAAATGAAATTTCGTTAATTGATGTTCTCCAGTCTGAAGCGGAAGACGTATTTGACACGATCCAGCTGAATATGGAGCTGGAAAAAGTGAAACAATTCTTTGACATATTGGATGAACGCGAAAAACAGGTGATCATCGGCAGATTCGGCCTGAATTTAAAAAAGGAAAAAACACAGCGCGAAATTGCGAAGGAGCTCGGCATTTCAAGAAGCTACGTATCCCGTATTGAAAAGCGGGCCCTCATGAAAATGTTCCACGAATTTTACCGGCTTGAGAAAGAAAAAAGAAAGGAACAAAACGGCGAATAATGAAAAAGGCACATTGCAAAATTTGCAGTGCGCCTTTTTCATATTTTTTTTAACTTAAACGGCGCCACCATCAGGACCGACAACAGCACCATCCACACAAACAACCAGAAGTGGGTGACATAAGGAACGGCAAAAAAACCGGCCGTTACACATAAGCCTGCCACGGGGATCGGAAGCCCGTAAAAAAAGCCCTCTTGCTTGCTGATATTAAACCGGGCGAGCCGGATCATCCCGCAAAGCATATAAAAAATGGCGGCCAACATACCCGGAACCCCGTACAGGCAAAACAGCGCTGTATGGATCAGCATGGCAGGCGTGGCGCCAAACGAAAGCAAATCGCAAAGGGAATCAAGCTGTTTGCCAAGTGCGGATTCCGTTTTTAACTTCCTGGCCAGTTTCCCGTCATAGCGGTCGAACAATACAGCGGCAAAGATCAAGGCTGCGGAAACCGCCGGCTGATGATTGCCGCAATAAAAAAGCGCTGCAGCACCGCAGCATCCGTTTGCCATTGTCAATCCATTGGCGGCTTGCGATTTGATAAAATTCAAGAAAGCATCATACCAATGATCAAAGTCCACCCCCGCAAACCTCCCAACTGCCATTTATTTATATATATATTCAAGAAAAAAGGATTGATCACACAAAAAAAGCCACATATCAAGCAAAAGTGGCTAGGACGTTGCTTTGATTTTATGGGTCAGGGACCGGCGTTCAATCTCTTTTTCAATCAGCTTCACAAACTCGGCACTTAATTTCAGCTCTTTTGCTTTATAATAGGACTCGATCAATAGTTCATCAGATAACTTATACATTTGTACCACCTCCGAAAATGTTGTTCTTTTTTTTAAGTAGCCCGCGTATCATAAAGAGAGAGTATTTGTATTCTTACTTTACCAAATTTAGCCTTGCGGAACAAGCGTTCTTTTATCCACAGTAAAATGTTTATATCTTGTGGGTAAATTGTTTATAAACGTGAGAAGGCCTGGTGTTACTTTGTGCAAAATGTGTATAAGAATATCCACAGCAACGGAGAATGTAGAAATCTGTCGAAAAGTTTTGTGCTTTTAAAGGGGCAAAAAAAGACTGCGCAGTGGCAGCCTTTTTTCTTTTGCCGGTACAAAAGGAAAATCCGGGCAAAAGACGTATTTATGAGGTAAACCGCTTGTTTCCATCGGGGTTTTGCATGCTGGATCCGGCTTCATGTGCCGGCCATGCTTATTGAATTGCCGTAAGTTTTGTTTATCCGGTTTAAACTTTGTTGTCCGGCGCCAGGCCGCAAACATATGTCCCTTTCTCAATTTGGATGGTAGCGTGTTCGATCCCAAATTTGTCATGCAGTTCTTTTTCCAGTTTTTCAAGCAGCAGGTCGTTGTCTTCAATTTGCGAACGGACAATATGGACCGTCAATATCGTTTCTGTCGTGCTCATTCCCCAGATATGCAAATCATGGACGTTGAGCACGGTCGGAATTTGTTCTAAATAGGTTTTAATCGCATCAGCATCAACGCCTGCAGGCACCGCATCAAGCGAAAGGTCGGCTGCTTCCCGCAACAGACCCCATGTCCCCGCAAAAATCACAATCGCAATAATGATGCTTGTAACCGGGTCGACCCACTCCCAGCCTGTAAACAGGATAATCGCACCTGCGATGACAACGCCGAGAGAGACAAGCGCATCGGCAGCCATATGCAGAAAAGCGCCGCGGATGTTGAGGTCCGTTTTTCTTCCTGACATAAACAGTAAAGCGGTAATGGTATTAATAACGATCCCGATCACGGCAACGATCATGACCGTTTTGCCTGCGACAGGTTCCGGATGGGCAAAACGCTGGATTGCCCCGAGAAAAATCGCGCCGATCGCAATCAGCAAAATAATCGCATTTAAAAGCGCAGCCATCACGGATGATTTTTTATAGCCGTATGTGCGCTTTTTTGTCGGCAATTTTTTGCCAAGCCAGACAGCGGCCCAAGCAATGATGAGCCCGAGCACATCGCTCAGATTATGGCCTGCATCCGCCAACAGCGAAAGGGAATCGGAAAAGAAACCGTAAATGGCTTCAACCGCAACAAAAAGAATATTCAGCCCGATGCCGGCGGCGAAAGCTTTTCCGTATTGTGCCGGTTCATGGTGATGGTGTTGGTGTCCATGGCCGTGTGACATTTTATTGGCTCCTTTTACACATGCTGTCCAAAAGCCGGGAAACAGGCTTTTGGACGGACGTCAGTTGTTAAGTTCATTATATGCGTATCTCAAAAGTTTGCAAAGAAACTTTTACAAGAAAGTAAACTTTATGTTCATTTTCGCCCATTTCCGGCTTGAAATGCTACAATAAGACCTATAAAGACAGAAAGGAAGAGAAGGAATGCCGGAATATGAACATGTTGAGGAACATTTCCAGGCATCTGACACCGTCCGTGATATTGTGATTGGCATGTCAGACGGGCTGACTGTGCCGTTTGCACTCGCAGCAGGATTATCCGGTGCAGTGGATTCGCCGGTGCTCGTTCTCGCAGCCGGCGCGGCGGAAATTGCGGCTGGTTCCATTGCCATGGGGCTTGGCGGATATCTGGCAGCAAAATCGGATGCCGAGCATTATTATAGTGAATTAAAAAGGGAATACCGGGAAGTAGAAGAGGTACCGGAACGGGAAAAAGACGAAGTCCGGGATGTATTTAAGGCATATGAGCTGAAACCGGAACAAATCGAGGCAATCGTCGATAAAATGGCGGAAAACCCTGATAAATGGGTGGATTTTATGATGAAATTCGAGCTGGGGCTTGAGAAGCCAGAAAAAGGGCGGAGCTTAAAAAGTGCGTTAACGATTGCCTTGTCTTATATTGTGGGCGGGCTGATCCCGCTTTCCCCTTACTTTTTTGTCACCCGGGCATCACAGGCCTTGCTTGTTTCCGTTCTGGTGACGCTCGTTGTTCTGTTTATTTTCGGGGCAGTGAAAGGGCGGTTTACCGGTTCCAATGTGTGGAAGAGCGGGCTTGAAACGGTTGTGATTGGCGGTTTGGCCGCTGCCGCTGCGTTTGGGCTGGCAAGGCTTTTGACAAAATAAAACGCACTTTAAGAACGGCACGGGGAACTCTTTTCACGAAAAAACAGTGGGGGGAGCCCATGCCGCAATGGACTGGAGGGAGCTGTATGTTATATATTTGGGTCGGGGTTGCCGGTATTTTCGGTGCCTTGGCACGCTATTATTTCGGCATATGGATCGGCATGTACACGCATGCCGTTTTTCCATACCCGACACTTGCGATCAATCTGGCCGGCTGTTTTCTGCTTGGCTGGCTTACGATGCATATATTTCAGTCTAAAAAGATTCATCCGTATGTTGTAACCGCACTTGGCACCGGGTTTGTCGGTTCCTTCACCACATTTTCGACTTTCAGTGTGGAAACGGTGCAGCTGATCCGGCAATCGCATGCGTTTGCCGCGATGTTGTATGTTTTCTGCAGTTTATTTGGCGGCTTGTTCATGTCATGGGCCGGCTTTAAACTTGGCGGAATACTGCATTCGCGGGCTAAAGGCAGCGTCGGTTCAGATACAGCATAAATAAAGGAGACGGATTCATGGTTTTAAACGGCATCTTTATCGCAATTGGCGCCTTTTTCGGGGCGGTTTCCCGATTTTCTCTTTCGCGGTGGATCAACCGGGCCTTTCCGGCAAAATTCCCGCTGGCCACATTTTTCATTAACCTTTCGGGCTCATTTATGCTCGGCCTTCTGTTCGGTGCTGGTGCCGGGAGTTCGTGGCGCCTGCTTCTCGGGACCGGCTTTTTGGGTGCCTTTACAACTTTCTCCACTTTTAAACTTGAGAATATTCAGCTGCAAGCAGACAAAAAATATCATATTCTTGTCCCGTACCTTGTGTTGAGCTATCTGTTCGGCATTGCCCTGGCATTTTCAGGCATCCTGCTCGGAAAATATTTTACATGAAGCATGAAACTTTTGGGCAGGCACTCCGTATCTTAATGATAGACGGCCGGTACATGTTTTCTTTTTATTTGCCGAGCCTGGTATTTCAATGCTCTTGACAGGGTATTGGATTTATAAGCATAAATGAGGAGGATTGTATATGAAGAAGTGGATGCCATGGCTGATTGTGGCCGCCATATTGGTGGTTCTGATCGTCAGCGTTTTTACAAGTTATAACAGCTTGGTGAATGCGGAAGAAAATGTAAATCAATCTTATTCGCAAATTCAAAACCAGCTGCAACGGCGGACGGATTTGATCCCGAATCTTGTGAACACCGTCAAGGGCTATGCTTCCCACGAAAAAGCGGTGATAGATGACGTCTCGAAAGCCCGCGCACAATTGGCCGGGGCGAAAACACCCGGAGATCAGGCAGCGGCAAACGACCGCCTGGACAGTGCGTTGAGCCGGCTGTTGGTGGTGGTTGAAAAATATCCGGATTTAAAAGCAAACCAACAATACACGCAGCTGATGGATGAGCTCGCCGGCACGGAAAACCGCCTTGCTGTGGCGCGCCAGGATTACAATAGCGCCGTCGCAACGTATAACAAAAAGGTGAAAAGAATGCCCGGCGCACTTATTGCCGGCCTGTTCGGTTTTGAGGAAAAGGAATATTTTAAAGCGGATGAAAGTGCAAAGAAAACCCCGAAAGTTGATTTTGGGGACAGCAGTGATCAGTGATGAAAAGGGCCGCGCTTATTACAGCCGTTTTTCTCGCCTTTCTGTTTGCCGTATGCACGGCCGTTCCCAGTGCGCGTGCTGCAGCGGGCATTCCGAAACCGGCCGGGGACATCTATGTGCAGGATTTTGCCGGGGTGCTGACAGACAGCCAGAAACAGGAGCTCGTTTCGCTCGGCAGGCAGCTAGATGAGCAAACAAAAGCGCAAGTCGCGGTATTGACTGTGGACACGACCGGGAAAGACACAAACATTGATGCTTACGCCAACAAAGCTTTCCGCCAGTACGGGCTCGGCAATAAAACCATGAACAACGGGGTATTGCTCGTAGTGGCAGTAAAAGACAGGAAAATTAGAATTGAAGTCGGGTACGGCTTGGAGGGGGCGCTTCCGGACGGAAAAGTAGGACGGATCCTTGATCAGTATGCCATACCGTATTTGAAAGAAAACAAGCCGGATGCGGCGGTTATCAATACGTATAAGAAGCTTGCCGCCGAAACGGCGAAAGAATACAATGTAAATCTTCAAGCCCATCCAAAGGCGTATGAGTGGCCCTCTTCCGCCCAGGCTTCCCCTTATTCGTTCTGGAAACAGATTTTGATCGGGCTTGGGATCCTTATCCTGATTTTCATTGATTTCAAGTTTCTCGGCGGGACCATGACGTATTTTCTGCTGAATATCCTGATGATGTTCTTTCGCGGCGGCGGTGGCGGCGGGGGAGGCAGCAAAGGCGGCGGCGGTTCTTCCGGAGGCGGCGGCGCAAGCCGGGGATGGTAACGCCAAAGGTTCTCCTTTTTTGAACGGCCGGGAAGCACGCTTTAAACCGCTCCCCGCATTGGCAAAAGCCCGGCGCAGCCATAGGAGAAATGAAAACGGGTAAAGCAGCAGGATAAAGCACCCTGCTGCTTTCTTTGCATGGCTGTTGAGATTTCGGGATGCCAGGTTCGTTTTGCCCGAATCGAGCAGGTTGTACAGCTTATAAGTATTTTAAACCTGCTTGGATGCCCAGCCGATATCGGCCGCATACTGGTTTGTGGCAGCACGTTTTTTGCATTTGCAATACCGGTCGGGTTCCATCTCGTTTTATAGAGCGTCTCCTGCCCCTTTTGCAAATAATGGTATTATAGCGTTTGCTTCTATTTCATCGTAAAAAAGAATAAAAATGATAGAAAGCACTTTAATACCCGGAAAGGAGTTGAAGCGGTTGAAAAAAAGAGTGTTTCTGGCTGCCGCCGTGCTTCTGGCCTCAGCCATTTTGCTTATGGCCTTAAAAAAACCGGACGATCCCGATAAAAATAAAACAGCAGGGGAGAGGCAGGAAACCGCGGTGAAGGCACAACCGCTATCCGGCGGTGCAGAAGCAAAAGAAGGGGAAAAGGCGCCGGATTTTGCACTGACAAATCTATCGGGGCAAACGGTCAAACTGTCTGATTTTAAAGGGAAAACGGTGATCCTGAATTTTTGGGCTTCCTGGTGCCCGCCGTGTAAAGCGGAGATGCCGGATATGCAGCGTTTCTATGAAAAAAACCCGGATGTCGCAGTGCTTGCTGTGAATTTAACGAATACCGAAACAAACGAGAATGCGCCGCTTGACTTTGTGAAGAAAAACGGCCTTGCTTTTCAAATTCTGTTTGACATGGACGGCTCCGTCGGCACCCTTTACAAAACGGTTACCATTCCGACGACTTACTTTATTGATGCAGAAGGGACCATCATCCGTAAAGTCATCGGCCCGATGGATGAGAAAACGATGGCCGAATTTGCGCAAGAGTGCAAAAAAAGGGGGGAAGGGAAGCCCGAATAGATCAAGGATTTTTTAAAAAAAAAGTGGTACAGTATACAGTAGTAGGGAATGTAAAAAGGAAAGGTGCTGACCATGATGATGTACGGTGGCTATGGCATGATGGGCGTATTCAGCCTAATCGGCATGATTGCCCAGCTTGTCATCTTTGTGCTCGTGATTTTTTTGATAGTGGCAGGCATCAAAAAAGTGAGCGAATTCCGGCCGCATCAAAGGGAAGACAAAAGCCTCGACATTTTGCGGGAACGGTATGCAAAAGGGGAAATCACGGAAGAAGAATTTAAAAAAATGAAGAAGGATTTGATGGATTAAGGGATTATCCGGCTTCTTTTTTACACAAAAAAGCGGGGGCTTGCATTACAAGCCTCCGCTTCATGATTACTGGATTTGAATCCGTTTTCCGGATGGGCCTTCCTTCGTTTTCTTCGGAATATGAATTTTCAGGACGCCATTATCAAGGGTGGCGCTGATTTCGTCTTCATTAATATTATCCACGTAAAACTTCCGGACGAATTCGCCATAGCGGCGTTCCTGCCGGATAACTTTATGTTTTTCATCTTTGCTTTCTTCCATTTGGTCGCGTTTTGCACGGATGGTCAGCTCATTATTGCGGACATCAATGGTAATGTCCTCTTTTGAGAAGCCCGGCAGTTCGGCCTCCACAAGATAAGCATCTTCTTTTTCCGTAATGTCGGTACGGAACGAGTTTGCGTTCGCAAAAGGCGCCAACGCATTCGCATCAAACATCTCATTGAAGGTCTTCATCATACGTTCGAAAACATCGTCGTTTCTTCTGAACGGCATTAAATCAAACATATTCAATCCCTCCTTTTCACTATTATTATACCCCACTGTAAAAAAGTTGAAAACAAAGTTATTATACCCCACTGTAAAAAAGTTGAAAACAAAGATGCCAATGCACAACAGATGTTCACAAAATCGTCAATCTATAACGATGGATTTCCGGTGTTAAAAACCATTACAATGGTACTGAACATCAAAAAAGAAAAAGCAGGGGTAGGATGAACAAGACAAAGTTAGGGGCTCTGATTTTAATCGTGGCCATTGTGGGTATTGGCGGTGTTTTCTTTTATAATGGCTATGTGAAAATCAGCACAAATCATAAAGCGGCACAGCATCCGGATCTGCCCATTCCAGCCGTTTTAAAAGATACGAACCCGGATCCCAACGTGGCGGAGTATACTTTAACCGCACAGCAGGGGAAAAAGGCGTTTATTTCCGGGAAAACAACAGCAACGTACGGATATAACGGCGACTATTTGGGGCCGGTCATCCGGTTGAAAACGGGCGAAAAAGTGAATATCACCGTAAAAAATAAATTGCCGGAAGCAACGACGGTCCATTGGCACGGCCTCATTGTCCCGGGTTCGGCTGACGGCGGCCCGCATGCTGCCATCCAGCCGGGCAAAACATGGAAAGCAAAGTTTACGGTGAGCCAGCAGGCTGCCACGCTCTGGTACCATCCCCATCCGATGGGAAAAACAGGCGAACAGGTATACAAAGGCCTGGCCGGTCTGATTTATGTCGATGACAAACATGCGGAAAGCCTTGATATTCCGAAAGACTACGGCAAAAATGATTTTCCGCTTGTGCTGCAGGACCGCCGCTTTAACAAAAACGGCCAGCTCGTGTACAAATTAAATATGACAGATGAAATGTACGGCTTCCAGGGCACAACCGAACTGGTAAACGGCGCGGTGAAGCCGCAGTTAACGGTCAGGCGCGGCCTCGTCCGTTTCCGGATTTTAAACGGGGCAAACGGCAGGACGTACAATCTTCATCTGAGCGGCAACAGGACATTTGTGCAAATTGCATCCGACGGGGGATTTCTCAAGACGCCTGTGCAAATGAAAAAATTAACGCTTTCTCCCGGGGAACGTGCAGAAATTTTGGTTGATTTTTCAAAAATGAAAAACGGCAGCACGCTCCGGCTCCAAAATGGGAAAGAAACGCTCATGTATTTTAAAGTAAAAGGAAAGTCCGACCAGACCTACAAAGTTCCACAAAAACTGGCTGTGATCGAAAAAATGCCGGTGCAAGAAGCGGTGAAAACGCGGAAATTTGTCATGTCCGGCATGGGCCCGAACGTCAGCATTAACGGCAGGCAAATGAACATGGACCGGATAGATGAGGCGGTTAAATTAAATACGATGGAGAGCTCACCTAAACTTACACCGTTCCATTTTCTTTTATGGTCATTGCGTGCTATCCACACTTTGTAGCCTAAAGCCCGCCCTAATTTGGCAAGATCATATTGCATTTCTGAATGGGAGTTTTCCTCCGCCATATCTTTCTCTACTTCTTTATGTCGGCGTGCAATTGCTTTTACCTGCTTATCCAGTTCATTTTGTAATACAAGTTTTGCATTTTCATCGATGACTAAACGGTTCGATCCGATTTCAAAGAGAAGGCCGGCGAAAGCGCCCAAATCTTTGGACAGCATGTTACGGTATTCCTGATTTTTAAAGAGAATAATCTCCCTCATTTTTAAATACTCAGGCCAGGAGCCGAGTTTAATTTTTTGGCTGAACAGCAAATTAAAGCCTTTCACAATGGCTGTATTAAACGGAGGAAATAAAGTCGGATGCAAAAAATAGATTATATTTGCAACAGCCGGTCCTAGCCCTTTTATGTTGTATCCATTCAATTCACGTATTTCATCCAAAACTTGTTTTTCATTTGTTGCATTCAGGCACGCTTTCAAAAACCGCCCGAACGCTTTTTTGTTTGCCTCATTTTCGTAAATATCCGGGATACGCAGTTTTGGTTTCCAAAAAAATGCATGGGCGGCGCCTTCAAATATTTGTTTCTGTTCTGATATCGCCGTCACTACCGTTTCTAAACTGGAACCTTTAAAATCATTTCCAAACTTGCCTTCTTCAATTTCATCTATAACCTTTGCCAGGCTTTTTCTAATGGACCGGAAAGCTTTTAATCTATCATCATTATTTAAGAACCAAGTGTGGTATACGGACTCGGGGTCATTTTTATAGGTGTTGATGATGTCTTCCATTGATAAAACTCCTTTTTAAAAATGGCAATTTTACTAAATTATACTAATATTATATCTAAAAAATAGAGGCGGGGAACGAGTGGTAAAGAAAAAATTTGTTACAGAGACAATTGATGATAAAAAATGAAGTAATCCACACTGTCTAATTATGAGATAAAAAATCTTTTTGGGTCCACAACCCCTTATACCCCACTCCCCAAACGGTGATCAAAGTATGATATACCGAAAACCGGCATTTCTCAGCTTGTTCTGGACGTTGCGGATATTCCTCGAAAAACAAAGAATTAGTTGGAAGCCATTACAGGCCAATATAAGCATGTTTAAGGAATTTTTTAGAAAAAGGTGATACATTAAGTATGAAGATCGAAATATAATTTGGAGAGCGAAAATTAAAAATGAAAGGATGCTTGTCTATGCATATGTGGTACAATGAGTACGGTGGATACGGCATGATGGGCGTTTTCGGGATGATTGGCATGATCGTCCAGCTGTTGATTTTCATATTAATTATTTATTTGATTGTAATTGGCATTAAAAAAGTAAGCGAAAAAGATTTCGGGGTTCATCCGAAAGAAGACCGTAGCCTGGAAATATTGCGGGAACGGTATGCAAAAGGCGAGATCACGGAAGAAGAATTTAAGAAAATGAAGAAAGACTTGGCGGAATAAGGGGCTGCAATTGGCTCCTTTTTCGTTAAATTTTATTGACAATATACCTATAGGGGTATAAAATGAGTTTTGTAAATACCAAGTTAAATAAAAATCAAATTATTTTTTGGTTTCCAATATACCTATATGGGTATTTAGACAGATCATTAGGAGGTAAATATCATGGCTGTAAGGAAAGTGATCATCGTAGGAGGTGTAGCCGGCGGGGCAACCGCTGCCGCCAGACTCAGAAGGCTGAGTGAAGACATCCAAATCGTTCTTGTGGAACGCGGTGAATACATCTCTTTCGCAAACTGTGGATTGCCGTACTATATCGGCGAAACGATCAAGGACCGCAGCAATCTTCTTGTGCAGACGGTTGAGGGCATGTCGAAACGGTTCAATATAGATATCCGCACTTTAAGCGAAGTAACAAAAATTGATCCGGAGAAGAAGGCTGTCACCATACAAAACTTGCGGACCAATGAAGTGTACGAAGAAACGTACGACAAGCTGCTCTTGTCCCCGGGTGCACGCCCGATTGTGCCGCCTGTTCCGGGGCTGGGAGAAAACAAAACGCTCTTTACGCTTCGCAATATCCCGGATACGGATCGCATCAAAAACTTTGTGGATCAGGAAAAACCGGAACGTGCAGTGATTATTGGCGGCGGTTTTATCGGCCTTGAAATGTCGGAAAACCTTGCACATCGCGGGATTCAAGTGACAATCGTAGAGATGGCAAACCAAGTGATGGCGCCAATCGATTATGAAATGGCGAGCCTTGTACACAACCATTTGAAAGAAAAAGGCGTCCGCCTTGTGTTGGAAAACGGGCTTCAAGCTTTTGCAAATGAAGGAAAAAAAGTGATTTTATCAGACGGGACAGAAATTGAAACGGATATGACGATTTTGGCGATCGGCGTCCGTCCGGAAAACCAATTGGCAAAGGATACGGGCCTTGCTTTGGGCGGGCGCGGCGGCATTGTTGTTAACGAATACTTGCAAACTTCAAATGAAGATATTTACGCAGTCGGTGATGCGGTAGAAGTTGTGGATTACATCAACGGAAACAAGACAATGATCCCGCTTGCGGGACCGGCAAACCGGCAAGGGCGCATTGCCGCCAATAACATCATGGGCAAAAAGGAAAAATACGAGGGGACGCTCGGCACTTCGATTGCAAAAGTATTTGACCTCTCTGTTGCGGTAACCGGCAATAACGAAAAAACGCTGAAACGGCTTGGCGTGTCATACGAAGTCGTCCATATTCATCCGAGTTCGCATGCCGGCTATTATCCGGGCGCCACGCCGATTTCCTTGAAACTGATTTTTGACAAAGATACTGGAAAAATTTTCGGAGCACAGGCGGTCGGTACGGACGGCGCTGATAAACGGATCGATGTCATTGCGACGGCCATTAAAGGCGGCTTAACTGTTGAAGATTTGACGAACCTGGAACTTTCCTATGCTCCGCCATATTCTTCTGCGAAAGACCCGGTCAACATGGCTGGCTATGTCGCTACCAATCTCATGAACGGGGAACTCGAACATGTCCAGTGGCATGAAATTGACAAGATCATTGAAGATGACGGGATTTTGATAGACGTCCGGGAACCGATAGAACGCGAATTCGGCCATATCAAAGGATCGATCAATATTCCGCTGAACGAATTAAGGGACAGGCTCGATGAAATTCCGAAAGACAAAACCGTTTATGTCAGCTGCCAGGTTGGTTTGCGCGGCTATTTGGCTACGAGGATTCTGAAAAACAACGGTTTTGACGTGAAAAACGTGGACGGTGGATGGAAAACATACTCCGGCGTGTTTGGAAGCAACATTGAAAATGACAGCAAAACGACTGTGAATGACAGAGGCGAAACGGAAGTTACAGGTGAAGTACAGGCGGATAAAGTACTGGATGTGAGCGGTCTGGTTTGCCCGATGCCGGTGATCCGCTTGAAAAAAGGCATCGAAACAATTAAAAGCGGCGAAGTGCTTGAACTGCATGCAACAGACAGAGGCGCGCTCAATGATCTTCCGGCATGGTCAAGAAATGCAGGCCATCAAATTTTGAAAACCGAACAAGACGGACCAACGATTAAATTCTGGATTCAGAAAAAATAATAGCGGAGGCGCAATATGACGATCTTAAATATTGTCATCCTGGTATTGATCGTGCTGCTTGTGATTCCCCGCCTGATCCCGGCAAAAGGGGTCAGGCAGATCACCACAGCAACGTTAAAGAATGAATTAAAAGATAAAGGGAAGCAATTTATTGATGTGCGAACGCCTGCAGATTTCAAAGGGAACCACATCAAAGAATTTAAAAACATCCCTTTGCACCAGCTGGCCGAAAAATCCGCACAGCTTTCGAAAGACAAAGAAGTGGTGGTCATCTGCCGAAGCGGGATGAGAAGCAGCAAAGCATGCAAAATTTTAAAGAAACAGGGATTTAAGCAGATCACAAATGTAAAAGGCGGCATGTCAGCGTGGAGATAGCTTGGGATGCCAGATACCCCTCCCTGTATAATTCGGGCAGTCCACTGATAAATAGGTAAGAAGTGCTGATATGTATTGAATTTCCGCTGATATTTTCCAAAAACCGCTGATAAAAGCATGAGAACCGCTGATTTTTTATGAAACAGCATCGGAGATACCCCTTGTAAAACAAAAAGGAGAGAAGACAGATGAACAATGTAACAGTTTATACTACGACGCATTGCCCGTTTTGCGCGATGCTAAAAAACTTTTTAAACGGACAGAACATTCCTTACAGAGAAGTAAATGTGGAAAGGGTCCCTGCGATGATGCGGAAACTTGTCGCAACAACCGGGCAGATTGGCGTTCCACAAACCGAAATCAACGGCAAATGGGTGATCGGTTTTGACCCGGAAGGCATTATGCAGGCATTACAAAATTGAGGAGAGATGAAACATGGGAAAAGTAGCGATCATTGCAAGCAACGGCGGATTGTTTGATGCCTATAAAGTATTTAACATTGCAACGGCAGGGGCAGCGTCCGACATGGAGGTGGCCATCTTTTTCACATTTGAAGGATTGAACCTCATCCATAAAGAAGTGCATAAAAATTTGCCGATGCCGGAAGGAAAAGAAAACTATGCGGAAGGTTTTGCGAAAAGCAACACCCCTTCTATTCCTGAACTCGTTGAAATAGCAAAAGACCTGGGTGTAAAATTCATCGCCTGCCAGATGACAATGGATGTCATGGGCCTGAAGAAAGAAGATTTTATCGACGGCACTGAAGTCGGCGGCGCTGTCACTTTTCTCGAATACGCAAAAGATGCGGATGTAACGCTGGCGTTTTGAAAAAGAGCGGAGACTCTCCCTCGAGTCCCCGCTCTTTTTTATTGAATTTCAATCCTTTTTCCGGATGAACCTTCTTTCGTTTTCTTCGGGATGTTGATTTTCAGGACGCCGTTATCAAGGGTGGCGCTGATTTCGTCTTCTTTAATATTGTCGACATAGAACTGCCGGACGAATTCGCCGTAGCGGCGTTCCTGCCGAATGACTTTATTTTTTTCGTCTTTGCTTTCTTCCATTTGGTCGCGTTTTGCGCGGATCGTTAAATAGTTATTGTTCACATCAATCGTAATGTCTTCTTTGGAAAAGCCAGGCAATTCCGCTTCAACGAGATAAGCATCTTCTTTTTCAGTAATATCTGTCCGGAACGAGTTGGCATTACCGTTGAACGGTGTTAAAGCATTTGTGTCAAACATATCATTGAAGGTCTTAAGCATACGTTCGAAAACATCTTCATTCCTTCTGAATGGCATTAAATCAAACATCTCAAAATCCCTCCTTCTACTTACACTATCATTATACCCTGCTGAAATCGGTTTAAAACAAAGATACTATTCAAAATAAATTTGTTCACAAAAGCGTCAAAACTTATTAATAGAACTCCTGCACAAAAAAACGTTAAGATGATACCGAACATAAAAATAACAAAAAGCAGGGGTAATATGAAAAAGAGAGTATGGATAACAGCCATTATCCTATTGGCTATCGTGATCATCGGGGGTGCCGTTTTTTACAGTTGGCACGTGAAAAAGAGCGCGGAGCAAAAAGACGCGCAGCATCCTGCACTGCCGATTCCGGCGGTGCTTAAAGACACCAATCCGGATCCGGATGTGGCGGATTTCACTTTAACCGCACAGCATGGCAAAAAAGAATTTATAGCTGGAAAAACGTCAACGACATACGGGTATAACGGCAATTATTTAGGTCCTGTGATCAGGGTGAGAAAAGGCGAAAAGGTCAATATGACAGTAAAAAACGACTTAAAAGAAGTGACAACGGTACACTGGCATGGCCTTCTGGTACCGGGTTCCGCAGACGGAGGCCCACATAATACGATTTTGCCGGGCAAAACGTGGAAAGTCAGCTTTACCGTAAGCCAGCAGGCAGCCACGCTTTGGTACCATCCGCACCCGATGGGAAAGACGGGTGAACAGGTTTATAAAGGCCTGGCCGGGCTGATTTATGTCGATGATCAAAATTCGGAGAAACTAGATATCCCGAAAGACTACGGAAAAAACGATTTTCCGCTCGTGCTGCAGGACCGCCGTTTTACGAAAAACGGGCAATTGTCCTATAAATTGGACATGAACGACCAAGTATTCGGCTTTCAGGGCACGACCGAACTCGTCAACGGCGTAATCCAGCCGCAATTGACAGTCAAACGCGGTCTTGTCCGCCTCCGGATTTTAAACGGCTCAAACGGCAGGACGTATAATCTGCACCTAAGCGGCAACCAAACATTTACGCAAATTGCATCTGACGGCGGGTTCCTTGCATCGCCGGTGAAAATGAAAAAACTGACACTTTCAGCCGGAGAGCGCGCGGAAATCCTTGTTGATTTTTCCAAGCTAAGAGACGGCGGTATGCTCCAGTTGAAAAACGGAAAAGAAACGCTGATGTATTTTAAAGTTAAAGGCAAATACACAAAATCTTACAGCGTCCCAAGGAAACTTGCAACCATTAAGAAAATCCCGGATTCAAAAGCGGTCAAAACCCGCAAATTTGTGATGAGCGGCATGGGCCCGAATGTCAGCATCAACGGCAAGCAAATGGATATGAACCACATTGATGAAACAGTGAAACTGCATTCCATCGAAATTTGGGAAATCAAAAACGCTTCAACTTCCATGGGGACGAAAAAAATGGTGCACCCGTTCCATGTCCACGGTGTCCAGTTCCAGATTTTGAGCATAAACGGCAAAACGCCGCCTGCAAATGAGCAGGGCTGGAAAGATACAGTGCTCGTCAATCCGGGAGATACGGTGAAAGTGATAATGCGGTTCCCGTTTAAAGGCATTTATATGTATCACTGCCATATCCTCGAACATGAAGACCTTGGCATGATGGGGCAGTTTGAAGTGAAATAAGCCAGAAAGGGAGTTCTCGCAAAAGTCCTTTTTAAACAAGAAAACCCGTTGAGAAATTACTTTTTCTCAAAGGGTTTTCTTGTTTAGAGCAAAATTTTCCCGAGGAAACGGTTCAGAGAAGCTTTGTCAGGATCATTAGAGCAAAAATCTCTGGAGAAACGGCTTTGAGAAGCTGTGTCACGACCGTTAGAGCAAAATTCCTACTTAAATGGGGCTTTTGGGACAGCTCCGTTACGCTTTCAGTGAAAAATCTTCTACTCCGCCAAATGTACCGCCAAATAAAACAGTGCAATGCCTTCCGCTGTTTTCGGATCAATGCCCGTGACTTCGGTGATTTGCTTCAGCCTGTAATGGAGCGTATTAATATGCACATGGAGCTGTGCGGCTGTTTCTTTCAGCGACAGGTTGTTTGCAAGATAGGCTTGCAATGTTTCTGCGAGGCCCGCATGTTCCTGCAGTTTCGCGATTGTTTTTTGCAAATACTCCTGGCGCGCCTCTTCCGACACTTCTTCTATCAGCAGATCAAGGAGCAGGTCTTCATAAAACACAATACCGCCATTTTTTCCGGCAACTTTCAAAGCTTTCTGTGCTTCTTTGAACGACTGGCGGATCACATATGTACCGGCTGTTTTTCCGACCCCGACTGCGCAATTTGGCGCAAATCGCCGCTTAAAATCTTCCAATTGCCCATAAAACCGTTCTTTTGAAAACGGCGCTTCCACGCTTTTCAGCAGCAAAAACAACCCCGGACTCCAGTGCACAATCATGTCGCGGTCCGTTTCAATATAGGATTGCAGCCGTTCAAATATTTCTGTTTCCCCCGATGGCGGCACCGCCATTTTTAAAAAACAGCAGATGTGAGGCACCTGCATCGGAATCCCAAGCATCAGTCCCCGTTCAACGAAATGCTGGTCATACGCCTTTACTGTCGCCCATTCGTAGAAATATGCCTCGAGCCCCCTCGTTTTGGACCGTGCTTGTTCAGCATGGACGGTTTCCTGAATAATAAGCTCCGTCAGCCGGCGGATCAGCTCCGCATAATGTTCGACTTCTTTCGGATTGCCGGTGACGCCGATAACGCCAATCGTCCTCCCTTCGAACCGGATCGGCATATTGATCCCCATCCGCACCCCTTCCATTTGCGCCGCCATTTCTTCATCAATATACAATTTTTTGTTCGTTTGAAAAACTTTCTGTGCCCCCATATGGAAGTTTCCAATCCGGTCTTTTTGCGTCGAGGCCATGATCACCCCGTTTTCGTCCACAACAATAATATCCTCATCCATCACCGACTGCACTTCATTCACGATTTTTCCGGCAATTTTTGGAAACAACAGCATGTTGACCACCTTTGTATATAAATTTAAAAATCAACCAATAGTAACCGCTAAACTTTGTATTTTTATCTATATCATTCTTGCACTTTTAGCTTTATCATAAAATGAAGCACAAAACAATATTTTTCTCGTTAAAATATTGAAAATTTGCAGAACGGGGGGAAGGTTTGATGATTCAAGCCGATATAAAAGAAAAACTGCAGCAAATTGTTGGCCCGGAAAATTACGATGATTCGAAGGCGGGCAGGCTTGTGTATTCGTATGATGCAAGCCCGCAGTTTCAGTCAATGCCGGATGCGGTCGTGGCGCCGCGCAATAAAGAAGAAGTGCAGAAAATCGTAAAAATTTGCAACAAACACCGGATTCCTATTGTGCCGCGCGGGTCGGGCTCCAACCTTTGTGCCGGCACATGCCCGATAGAAGGCGGCATCGTGCTGTTGTTTAAGCATATGAACAAGATTTTGGAAATTGATGAAGAAAATCTGACGGTGACGGTTGAGCCCGGCGTGATCACGCTCGATATGATCAAAGCGGTGGAAGCAAAGGGGCTGTTTTATCCGCCGGACCCGAGTTCGATGAAGATTTCGACCATTGGCGGCAATATCAACGAAAATTCCGGCGGGCTGCGCGGTTTGAAATACGGGGTGACCCGCGACTATGTGCTGGCACTTGAAGCCGTGCTTGCAAGCGGTGAGGTCATCCGCACCGGCGGAAAACTGGCGAAAGATGTAGCCGGCTACGATTTGACGCGGCTTTTGGTCGGTTCGGAAGGGACGCTCGCCGTCATTACGGAAGCGACGCTGAAACTTTTGCCGATGCCGGAAGCAAAAAAGACGATGCTGGCGCTTTACCAGGATATTGAAGCGTGTGCGCAAACGGTTTCCGACATTATTGCGAACCGGATCATCCCGGCGACGCTGGAATTTCTGGACCAGCCGACACTGCAGGCGGTGGAAGCTTTTGCGCATATCGGCCTACCGACCAATGTGAAGGCAGTGCTTTTGATCGAGCAGGACGGCCCGCAGGAAGTGGTGGAACGCGATATTGAAAAGATCGCGGAAATTTGCCGCAAGCAACATGCAGTCGATGTAAAGGTGGCAGCTTCCCCGGAGCATGCGGAAGCGCTCATGACGGCAAGACGGAGCGCATTAAGCGCACTCGCCCGTCTGAAGCCGACAACAATTTTGGAAGATGCGACCGTGCCGCGTTCTGAAGTCGCAAAGATGGTAGTGGCGATCAATGAAATCGCTGAAAAATACGGGCTTCATATCGGAACATTCGGCCATGCGGGGGACGGGAATCTGCACCCGACCTGTCTTGCTGATATCCGCGATCAGGACGAAATGGAGCGGGTTGAAAAAGCGTTTGCGGAAATTTTTCAAAAAGCGATTGAACTGGGCGGCACGATTACCGGCGAACATGGCGTCGGGATGGCTAAAGCGCCGTACCTTGAATGGAAACTCGGGAAACCGGGCATTAGCGTCATGAATGCGATCAAAAATGCGCTGGACCCGAACCATATTTTAAATCCCGGCAAAGTCTTTGCCAAAGAAACGGATCGAGTGGTGATGGAAAAATGATAACACAAGAACAGCAAAAAGAAATCCAGCAGAAATTCAGGGATAGAATGGACGAAGACCAGCTTTTAAACTGCATGCGCTGCGGCTTTTGCTTACCGTCTTGCCCGACCTATATTGAATCGGGGTTCAAAGAATCGCACTCGCCGCGCGGCCGGATTGCATTAATGAAAGCCGTTGTGGACGGCGTTATCGAACCGGATGAAGATGTGGAGCGCTCTTTGGACCTGTGCCTCGGTTGCCGGGCTTGCGAAGCGGTATGCCCGCCCGGCGTCCAATACGGGCATCTTTTGGAAGAAGCGCGCGATATTATCCAGCAATCGAAGAAAAAGAAGCAGTCTCTGCCGGTAAAAGTGATCCGAAAAGCGGTCTTTGAAGAATTGTTTCCCCACCAGAACCGGATGCGTGCTTTAACAGGCCTGATCGGCTTTTACCAGCGAAGCGGCTTGCAAAAAGCGGCGCATGCGACAGGCGCTTTAAAACTTTTGCCAAAAAATCTATCGTCTATGGAAAAAGTGCTGCCAAACATCCCAAAATGGAAGGAAATGAAACAGCGCCCGGAACATCTGATGCCAAAAGCAGAAGTAAAAAAACGCGTTGCCTTTTTTACCGGCTGCCTGATGGATACGATGTTCATGGAGACCAATGATGCGACAATGAAACTATTGCAGCTTGCCGGTTGTGAGGTTGTCATTCCGCAGGACCAGGTATGCTGCGGGGCGCTGCACGGCCACGGCGGCGAAAAAGAGATGGCAAAAGACCTTGCCCGCCGCAATATCAAGGCTTTTGAAGATTTGCACGCCGATTATATTATTACGAATGCCGGTGGTTGCGGCGCCTATTTAATCGATTATGGCCATTTGTTAAAAGACGATCCGGAATGGGCGGAACGGGCCGCGGCATTTTCAAGCAAAATAAAAGATATCTCTGCTATCCTCGTAGAACTAGGCTTCCATAAACGGAAACTCAGCCTCCCGGAACAAGTGGTGACGTACCAGGATTCATGCCATTTGCGCAATGTGATGAAGACCTCTTCTGCCCCGCGCCTGCTCCTTGACGCGATCGAAAATGTGGAATTCCGGGAAATGAAGGAAGCGGACCATTGCTGCGGGTCGGCCGGCATTTACAATATTGTCGAGTCGGAGATGTCCATGCAAATTTTGGATCATAAAATGGAAAACGCAAAAGCAACACATGCCACAACCATTGTGACCGCCAATCCGGGCTGCCTGCTGCAAATGAAACTCGGGATCGAACGGGCTGGTTTAAGCGGAAAAGTCCGCGCTGTCCATATCGCCGACTTGCTGATCGAAGCGATTGGGGAAAAAGTGCCGGTATAAAGCGCAAAGTTTTTTAGCGGACCGGGCATAGCGACCTTGCGATTTACCCATGGAGTCGAACCGAACTGTTAGAAAGCAATCAAAACCGCTGAGCGTACCCTGCCCGGCGGTTTTTCCTGTTTTTCCGGCTTTCGGGGAACTGGGTATTGCTATCAGTTGAATCTTTTGCAAAAATTGTTATGATAAAAGAAACTTGAATGAAGCATATTCGGGACAATATACGCATAAACGGGCGGATAAGCTTGCATCTTGTGGACAGAACGGTAAAATGAATGGAGTGTCACGGATTGATCTTGAAAAATTTTTTGCCGGACCGACAAGTGAAATCGGTGTTGTCAATCAGGCCGGAAGAATTAAAAAAGCATGGCATTAAAGCTATCATCACCGATTTGGACAATACATTGGTCGAATGGGACAGGCCGATTGCGCCGCCAAAACTGGTCCAATGGTTCCAAGATATGCAGGAACATCATATCAAAATCACGATTGTTTCCAATAATAATGAAATGCGGGTCAAAACATTCGCGGACCCGCTTGGCATCCCGTTTCTTTTCAGAGCGAGAAAACCGCTTGGCAAAGCGTTTCGTAAGGCGCTTGCCATCATGAACGTGAAAAAGGAAGAAACCGTCGTGATCGGCGACCAGCTTTTGACCGATGTGCTCGGCGGTAACAGAAGCGGTTTTTATACGATTCTCGTCGTCCCGGTTGCGCAATCAGACGGCTTTGCGACGAAACTCAACCGGATGATTGAACGCCGGATTATGGGCTGGTTCAGGAAAAAAGGTTATTTGACTTGGGAGGATTGAATTTGGAAAAACAAGCTGTCCATTGTATCGGCTGCGGGGCACTCATCCAGACGGAAGATCCGGATGAGGCAGGTTACGCGCCAAAATCTGCGCTGGAAAAAGAGCAGGTCATTTGCCAGCGCTGTTTCAGATTGAAACATTACAATGAAGTGCAGGACGTGCCGCTTACAGACGATGATTTTTTAAAAATTTTAAACCGGCTTGGGCAAGTGGATGCGCTCGTTGTAAAAATTGTCGATATTTTTGATTTCAACGGGTCCTGGCTGCCGGGATTCCACCGTTTCGCGGGCAAAAACCCGGTTCTTTTAATCGGCAATAAAGAGGATCTCCTGCCAAAATCGGTGAAAAGAGCGAAAATGGCCAACTGGATGAAGCAGCAGGCGAAAGAACTCGGGCTCCGTCCGGTCGATGTGTTGCTTGTGAGCGCAGCAAAGGGGCACGGCATGGATGAAGCGATGGCTGCCATCGAACAGTACCGGAACGGGAAAGATGTGTATGTTGCCGGCTGCACGAATGTTGGGAAATCCACTTTTATCAATCGCATTATACGGCAGGCAACAGGGGAAAAAGAGGTCATCACTACATCCTATTTTCCGGGGACGACGCTGGATATGATCGGTATCCCGCTTGATGACGGGACATCTCTTTATGACACGCCGGGGATCATCAACCACCACCAGATGGCGCATTTTGTCGGGAAAAACGAATTAAAGGTGATTACGCCGAAAAAAGAAATCAAGCCGACCGTATTTCAGCTGAACGAGCAGCAGACGCTGTTTTTCGGCGGTCTTGCGCGGCTTGATTATATAAAAGGCGGCAGACGTTCATTTGTCTGCTATGTTTCAAATGCTTTAAAGATTCACCGTACAAAACTTGAAAATGCGGATGATTTGTATGCGCGCCAGCTCGGGGAACTGCTCCAGCCGCCGGGAAAAGCGGAAGCCGCGGATTTCCCGGCGCTTGTCCGCCATGAATTTTCCATTAAAGAAGGAAAGACGGATATTGTCTTTTCCGGGCTTGGCTGGGTGACGGTCAACGAACCGGGTGCCGTTGTCGCGGCCTATGTGCCAAAGGGCGTTCAGGTCATGCTGCGCCAGTCGTTGATCTAAAAAGGTTCTGTTTTAACGGGGAGTGAGGAATGTGCGCGATTTATATGGGGTGATCGGTGACCCGATTGCCCATTCGCTGTCGCCTGCGATGCACAATGAAGCATTCCGGGCACTTGGGATTGATGCAGACTATCATGCTTTCCATGTCACACCGGAAAATCTGGAAGCCGCCGTAAACGGCATGAAAGCAATCGGCGTGGCCGGATTTAATGTGACCATTCCGCATAAGCAGGCGATCATGCCCTATTTGGATGAGATTGACTTGCTTGCGGAAACGATCGGTGCGGTGAATACCGTTGTCCGCACCCCACACGGATGGGCCGGGTATAATACAGACGGCCCGGGGTTTATGCAGGCGCTGAAAGAAGAAAGCGGCCGGGTGATTTCCGGGGAAAAAGTGCTTGTCATCGGCGCGGGCGGTGCGGCAAGAGCGATTTATTATACGCTATGCCGGGAAGGGGCAGTCACCGTTGATCTGTGCAACCGCACGGTAAAAAAAGCGGAAGAAATGCGGGACGAAAGCCCTTTTCCGTGCCCGTCAAAGGTGCTTACGCTTAAAGAAGCGGAAGAACAGCTGGGAGAATATACGCTGATTGTGCAGACGACATCGATCGGCATGCATCCAAATACAGACGCACAGCCGCTTTCCGTCCGCAATTTAAATCCAGATGCGTTTGTATCTGATATTATATACAATCCGTTTGAAACGAAATTTTTAAAAGAAGCAAAAAAACGCGGCGCCCGGGTGCAAAACGGCCTCGGCATGTTTATTTACCAGGGGGCTATTGCGTTTGAAAAATGGACCGGCGTAAAGCCGGATACCAGGAAAATGAAAAACGTCGTTGAAAGCATTTTAGGAGGAAACTCATGTTAACAGGTAAACAAAAACGGTTTTTGCGGGCAAAAGCCCACCATTTGAGCCCGATTTTTCAGGTCGGAAAAGGCGGGGTCAATGAAAATATGGTCAAACAGGTGCAGGAGGCGCTTGAAGCGCGGGAACTGATCAAAATCAGCGTCCTGCAAAACTGCGAAGAAGATAAAGATACTGTTGCCGCAGCGCTTGCAGAAGGGGCGCGTGCGGAACTCGTGCAAATCATCGGCAATACGATTGTCCTTTATAAAGAATCAAAAAACCATAAAGAGATTGTTTTGCCTTAAGGGTGGGCGGCATGAAAAGAGTGGGTATTTTAGGGGGGACGTTCGACCCTCCGCATATCGGTCATTTGATTATCGCGAACGAAATTTTGCAGGATCTGAAACTTGACGAAGTCCGTTTTATGCCAAACCAGGACCCACCCCATAAAGAAAAAACGGCTGGCATCACTGGCCATGACCGGATCAAAATGCTCATGCTTGCCATTTCGGGGCAGCCGGCATTTTCGATTGAGGGGATAGAGATGGAGAGGCCCGGCCGCTCCTACACATATGAAACCATGGTGCTGCTTAAAAAGCGGGAACCTGATACGGACTTTTATTTTATCATTGGTGCGGATATGATCGAATATTTGCCGAAATGGCGGAATATCGATCAACTCGTCCGGCTCGTCCGCTTTGTCGGCGTCAACCGGCCGTCATATTCGCACCAGACCAAGTATCCTGTCCAATTTGTTGAAATTCCGGAAATTCATATTTCCTCGTCACTGATCCGTGAACGTCTGCAAAAAAATCGGTCGGTAAAATATTTAATTCCGGATGCAGTGTGGGAATATATAAAGGAGCATCATTTATATGGAACGTGAGAAAGCATTGGAACTTGTCAAAGCCCAGCTGACGGAGCGCCGTTACATCCATACGCTCGGTGTTGCTGAAAGCGCCGTCCGGCTGGCGAAAAAATATCATGCTGATCAGAAAAAAGCCGAACTTGCGGCGATTTTTCATGATTATGCAAAATTCCGCCCGAAAGAGGAAATGAAACAAATCATCCTCGACCAGAAAATGGACGAACGGCTGCTTTCTTTTCATCATGAATTATGGCATGCCCCTGTTGGCGCTTATTTGGTGGAAAAAGAAGCCGGCGTCACGGACCGGGAAGTGCTCGATGCCATCAAATACCATACATCAGGCAGGGCTGGAATGGCGTTGCTTGAAAAAATTGTATATTTGGCTGATTATATTGAACCCGGCCGGAATTTTCCGGGTGTCGAAGAAGCAAGGCGGCTTGCGGGCAAGGATCTCGATGAAGCGGTGTTGTATGCAGCCGGGCATACCATTACATTTTTAATTGGCCGGAATCAGCCCGTTTTTCCGGATACGATTGCGTTATACAATGATTTAGTGATGAAGAAAGAAGGGGAGTAAATGGACAATCAGACGTTATTAAAAACAGTCGTAAAAGCTTGCGATGATAAACGTGCGGAAGACATCGTCGTCCTCGATATGCGCGGGATTTCATTAATTGCGGATTATTTCCTGATCTGTAATGGGAACTCCGATAAACAAATTCAGGCGATCGCCCGTGAAGTGAAAGAAAAAGCGGAAGAAGCAGGAACTGCGGTCAGGCGCATGGAAGGGTTTGAAGAGGGAAAATGGGTGCTGATTGACCTTGGGGATATTGTCGCCCATATTTTTAACCGTGATGAACGGAATTACTATAATTTGGAAAGGCTTTGGGGGGACGCGCCGACTGTTAGTGCGGAGAGCGTCTTGCAATGAGCTACGAAAATTTCGCCTATGTATACGATGCGTTGATGGAAGATGCCCCCTATCCGCAATGGCTGCAGTGGGTGAAGCAGCAAAGGGAGCGGCATGGTGTCAAAGGAAGGCGCATGCTCGATCTTGCCTGCGGTACCGGTGAACTGTCACTGCTGCTTGCACGGGAAGGTTTTGAAGTAACGGGCGTTGATTTATCGGAAGACATGCTTACAGTCGCGAGCGGAAAAGCACTGGCTGAAGGGGCACACCTCACTTTCCTGCAGCAGGATATGCGCGCGCTTTGCGGCCTGCATGATTTTGATATGGTCACGATTTTTTGTGATTCTCTGAACTATTTGGAAACGGAAACAGAGGTCAAAGAAACGTTCCGGCATGTGCATGCAGCCCTGAAGGCCGGGGGAATGTTTTTGTTTGACGTGCATTCCGTTTATAAAACAGATGTGTTATTCCCTCATCACACTTTTGCCGATAACGGGGATGAGGTTTCCTATATCTGGAACTGCTTTCCGGGTGAGCGCCCGCATGCCGTTGAACATGATCTCAGTTTTTTCGTATATGATGAGAAATCCGGCTTGTATGAACGTTTTGATGAATTACATAAACAGCGGACGTTTCCGGTTGCTGATTATGAAAACTGGCTTACGGAATCGGGCTTCCATGTTATGCCGCCCGCTGCTGATTTTACAGAAGAAGCGCCCGGCCCAAAAAGTGAAAGGATATTTTTTACGTGCATCAAACGATAAAAGCATTCTGCCTACGCAGAATGCTTTTTTTGAAAAAAATTTAAAAAAGAAGCAGGAATAAACAGAAAGATGTCGAAATATCATGGTGTGCCGAATTGCCCGGCCACCGCGTCCGTATCCTCCTTAAATTTCTCATGCGTCGCTTCAAACAGTTTTTCGAATAAGCCATCCGTCCCTTTTTCAAGCACCTTTAATCCTTCGCCGGTGATACCGCCTTTTACCGTCACTTTTTCCTGCAGGGCAGGTAGCGTATAAATTTGCTGCTTCAGCAGTTCCCCCAGGCCGATCAACATCTCAGCCGTTAATATGCAAGCGGTGTCGCTGTCAATCTTTGTTTTGTTGACGGCTCCTTCTATCATTTTTTGTGCCAAAAAACTGAAAAAAGCAGGACCGCAGCTGACCAAATCCGATGCCACTCTCGTGATTTGCTGGTCAACTTCAACCGGGGTGGAGATGTTGGAGAACAGGGTTTTTAATTTTCCCTGCCACTCGCTTGTGCACTGGCTGCCAAATGTCAGCAACACCGCACCGGCAGCTGCCCTGTTTGTAATGCTCGGGATGGCTCTTGCGCACGAGCAGGGAACCATTGTGGCGAGCTGCCCGACTGTAACCGGGCTTGTAATGCTGACAAGGCACTGATCATTCCGGAAGGCGCCCCCAGCCTTCTCTAGAATGCCGTGAATCTCAAGCGGTTTTACACACAGCAAAATTAAGTCGCTCTCCAAAATAGTATTTTCTATATTTTTAACCTGCATCCCGGGATACTTGTTTGCAAGTTTTGCGGCTTTTTCAGGTGTGCGATTTGTGATCCGGAATTGTGCAGGCGTAACGGCTTTTGTTTCTATCAAAGCTTCAATTAACATGCTACCCATATTTCCCGTTCCGATCACGCCAATGTTCATGCTGGCTTCCCCTCCTCAAGCCGCCGATCTTTCAGCGCCCGGTACAATATATGCGCAAATTCAGGCGATTATGTATCCAAAAACAAAAAGAAAAAAAGAGGTGAACGTCTTTGAAAACGTTGTTTCTCAAATACCGCTGGCATGCTGCTGCGGCTGTCGCAGCCATTACGATTGCAATCTTTTACTATTTTAGCCAAAATGGAGGTATGGACACTGCTTCCGGGGCTTACCAGCAACCCGAAACGGCCGTGCAGTCCGGACAGCCTGCGGAGGGCGGGACAGATGTGCAAAATCAAAACGGGACCCAAAATACCGCACAAACGCAAGCCCCGGCCCAAACGCAGAACGCTGCCGAAGTTTACGTGGATGTAAAAGGCGCGGTGAAGCATCCCGGCATCTACAAAGCAGAAGCAGATGACCGGGTCTATGACCTCATTCAGGAAGCAGGGGGCTTTAATGAAAACGCCGACCGGAATCAGGTCAATCTCGCGCAGAAAGTAAAAGATGAAATGGTGATTGAGGTGCCGAAAAAAGGCGAAAAAGCGGCTTCTGCCCAAACTGCCACGGCGGCTGCCGGAATTTCTGCGCCCGCTTCCTCTTCTTCCGGGACGGCGGCAAGCGGTGAAGCGGCCGCACAGGTCAATATCAATACGGCCGACCAGACCCAGCTTGAAACGCTTCCGGGCATCGGGCCGTCAAAAGCTGCGGCCATTATCGAATACCGGGAGAAAAACGGCCCTTTTCAAAAACCGGAAGATTTGAAAAATGTGTCGGGGATTGGGGACCAGACTTTTGCGAAAATCGAAAATTCCATCACTTTACAGTAATCACATGAGCAGAAAGGAAGAGAAAAATGGACCGGATTTCCTGGAACCAGTATTTTTTGGCGCAAAGCCATTTATTATCCTGGCGGAGCACTTGTTCAAGGCTTGCGGTTGGGGCGACGATCGTCAGGGATAAAAGAATTATCGCAGGCGGCTACAACGGATCGATCGCGGGGGACGAACACTGCATTGACAAAGGCTGCTACGTGATTGATGGACATTGCGTGCGGACCATCCACGCGGAGATGAATGCGATTTTGCAATGTGCAAAGTTCGGGGTGGCAACAAACGGCGCGGATCTTTATGTGACTCATTACCCGTGCCTGCACTGTACGAAAGCAATTATTCAGGCAGGGATTCAAAACGTGTACTATGCCCAAGATTACCGGGTACATCCGTATGCAAAGGAGCTTTTTGAAAAAGCGGGGGTGCATGTCGAACATGTCCCGTTCCATCCGGAAACGCTCGATATCCGGGCGAAAGAAAAAGCCAAACTGGTGGAGAAATTATTCATGATTGCAAAGGACCACGGGGCGGAAGCGGCAGAACTGGAGGAATTGCAGCAAATGGCGGCGGCATTATTTGCAGGCACTTATCAAGAAACGGAAACGGGATCCGTTCCGAAAGCGTAACACGGTGATGGTGTGAAAGGCAACTGGCTGTTCGCCGCGCTCGCCACGTTAAGCGGCATCCTGATTGGCCTTCACGCGCCGCTGCTTCTGGTTCTTTCGGCCCATTTGGTTTGGATCCGGATTTTCCTGGCCCGAAACCGGCCTTTGCTCCTTTTGTCCGCTGTTTTTTACGGGTTGGGGTTTTTGAGCGGTACCTTTCAGACAGTTGCGTATGATACAAAGTTTCATGCCGGCAGTGCCCGGATGCCCGTCCGCTTCAGCGATTATCCGCGTATCGACGGGAACGCGATCAAGGGAAAGGCGGAAACCGGGAAAGAAACGTTTATGTTAACGTATTACGCTGGGAACGAAGCAGAACTGGAATCTTTGAAACAAACCTTATCCCCCGGAACGGTTTGCATGGCTCAAGGGGAACTGGAAGCCCCTGAGCCAAACCGCAACCCGTCTACATTTAACTACCGCACCTATTTGGCTCATCAGCATATCCGCTGGATTTTAAAAGCGGACCGGCTTTCCGCGTGCAACAGCCCGCCACAGCATCTGCTCGGTTTCTTGAAAAAAATCCGCCACCACTTCCTGCTTCAAATTCAAAAAACATTTCCGGAAAAATCCGTACCGTATGCAGAAGCGCTTTTATTTGGCGAGCAAACAGACTTTGATGACGATGTTTACCAGCTGTACCAGCGGCTTGGCGTCGTCCATCTGCTTGCCATTTCCGGGCTTCACGTGCAGCTCGTTGCCGGGTTTTGCTACTATTTGTTCATCCGGCTCGGGATGACAAGGGAACGTGCCGCCGTTTGTTTACTGGGGGTGATGCCGGTTTATGCGGTATTATGCGGCATGAACCCGCCAGTTGTCCGGTCGGCGGCGATGACGATGCTGCTTGTGCTGGCTGGGCAAAAAAAACTGCCAATCGGGCCGCTCGATGCTTTGTCCATCTGTTTCATTTTGTATGGGTTAAAAAATGCAAATATCGTGTATAATATCGGATTCCAGCTCTCTTTTGCCGTTTGCGCCGCACTGCTTCTTTCAGGGCCTCTTTTAGAGCGGTTCCGGGGCCCGTTGCAAAAAGGGCTCGCAATCTCGTTCATTTCCCAGCTTGCGGCCCTCCCCATCCTTTCTTATTCATTTTACGCGTTTTCTATTGCGGGGCTTGTTGCCAATCTTTTTTATGTGCCGCTTTATACGTATGTTTTGCTCCCGCTTGCTGCGCTTGCCTTTGTTTCAGAATGGGCGCCGCCGCTGTTTTCCATCTTTGCCACGTGTTTTGACGGGCTTGTAACGCTGTCGGAAAAAACGGGGGAAGCGTTCGACGGCCGCTGGTCCACGCTCGTTACCGGGAGGCCGCCATACTGGGGATTGATCCTGATGACAGGTGCGGGATTTTATGGTTTGGTGGCGATGGAAAACGGCAAGAAAACGATCCGGGCTGTCCTGCCACTTTTTTCTGTGCTTTTGCTCCTCCTTGCGGCAAACAGATATCCGCTTTTCGGTAAAATCACCTTTATTGACGTCGGGCAGGGGGATAGTATTTTAATCCGGCTGCCGCTTTCAAGGGGGACGTATTTGATTGACACAGGAGGGACCGTCCAGTTTCCGGAACCGGCATGGAAAAAAAGGGAGCATCCGTTTGAAACCGGCAAAGATATTGTGGTGCCATTTCTAAAAAGCCAGGGGATTACAACGATTGATAAGCTGATTTTAACGCACAGCGACGAGGACCATATTGGCGGCGCAACGGCGGTGATCACGTCTCTCCGCGTCAAAGAAATCGATATCTCGCCCCATTCATGGGAAAAACCGCTGATGCAGAAGGTGCTCGCTTGTGCCCGACAGAAAAAAATCCCGGTATATGAAATGAAAAGTGGGAACGGATGGCAAAACAAATCGGGCGTATTTCAATATCTTTCGCCGTTTGACGAAACGTATGAGGGGAATAATGACTCGCTTGTCCTTTATGCGAAAACAGGGGGAAAGACGTGGCTGTTTACCGGAGACCTTGAGCAGGAAGGAGAAGAAAAACTCGTGGCGGCTTATCCGGATATCCACATTGACGTACTAAAAGCCGGGCATCACGGCAGCAAAACTTCGACAAGCGAAACGCTCATCCAAAAGTATCATCCGCGGATCGCCGTCATTTCTGTCGGAAAGCATAACCGTTTCGGGCATCCATCTCCGGAAGTGGTCAAACGGCTCAGCGAAAACGGGGTATTCATATTCCGGACGGATGAGGACGGGGCGGTGCAATACCGCTTTTTCAAAGAAAAGGGAACCTTTTCTACCGTCCTCCCATAATATACATTAATTAAGGAACCGTCCGGAATGGCTTCGGCACTGCCCGGAGCGGGGCTATCTGCCAATGATGTCTGCTGCGGTGGCAATGATAAATATCAGCGCAAAAAACAAAAAAGAGATCAGAAAACCTGCTCCGGCATCGGCAACATCGTTCGTTTTTGACTGGACATCCTGCTCGAATTCATTCATCCAAATCCCTCCCTGTTTTTTGATTATATAATAATTTCAGAACGATTTCCACCGTTTTGGATGGAGTTGTCATTCATAGATATCCGGCTGCGTGTGACAATAAGGGTACGGGTCCACCGTTAACGGAAAAGCTTCCCGGGACTGTTCCGTTAACGTTTATATAGATAAAGGGGATTTTACGGATCCCCTTTTCCATTTGTTTTCTACTTGCAACCATGCGCCCGTTCTCTTAACATAGGGAGTAAGAAAGGTTTGGGAGCGGAACAGAATGGATGAATTATGGAAAAAGATTGAACGCGGGCAATTTTCCCCGCTTTATTTATTGTACGGCGCAGAAGATTATTTCATTCAAAAAACGAAACAAAAGTTGCTGGATCATGCGCTCACTCCGGAAGAGGCAGATTTTAATTATGCTTCGTATGACCTGGAGGAAGTGCCGGTCGAGACAGCGGTCGAAGATGCGGAGACATTCCCTTTTATGGGGGAGAGACGGCTCGTGATTGCGCACCATCCGTTTTTTTTGACTGCTGAAAAGCAAAAACAGAAAGTGGAACACCAGCTGGACAAGCTGGAAGCATACGTGAAATCTCCCGCCCCTTACACGGTTTTTGTGCTGGTTGCGCCTTATGAAAAACTGGATGAACGGAAAAAACTGGTGAAATTGATCAAAAAGCAGGCCGCAACTTTCCAGGCAAAAAAATTAAATGAAAGGGAGCTTGAAGGGTGGCTTGTTTCCCGCGCCGCTGAAGAAGGCTGCCGGATTGACAGGAAGGCTGCGGAACACTTGATTTCGCTTGCCGGAACCAATATGATTGCGCTCGATCATGAAATAAACAAGCTGGCCCTGTATGCCGGAAGCGGTAATGAAATTACAGATGGAATGGTGGAATTGCTGACGGCACGGTCGCTTGAGCAAAATGTATTTGAACTTGTCGAAAAAGTGGTTCACCGCCGCATTGATGAGGCGCTCCGGATCTATTATGACCTTTTAAAGCTCAATGAAGAGCCGATTAAAATATTGGCGCTCCTTGCCGGCCAGTTCCGGCTCATCTACCAGACGAAAGAGTTGGCAAGGCGCGGCTATGGCCAGCAGCAAATCGCGTCTTATTTAAAAGTGCATCCATACAGAGTAAAACTGGCGGCGGGGCAGGCGGGGCTTTTTTCCGCGGATGAACTGAACCGGATCATGGCGCTGCTTGCCGATAGCGACTACCAGATGAAATCGGGCGGGCTGAAAAAAGAAATGATCATTGAAATGTTTTTGTTTCAACTGCATGAAATGAAGGCAAAATAAAAAAGACGCGGATTGCGCGTCTTTTTTATTTTGGTGCGTTACGCCAGTTCGGATAATTTTTTCATCAGGCGTGATTTTTGGCGGCTTGCCGCATTTTTATGGATAAGGCCTTTAGATGCAGCTTTATCAAGGCGTTTCACCGCATCGACTAAAAGTGCTTTTGCGTTTTCGTCGTTGTTTTCAACCGCCGCTTCAAACTTTTTCACTGCCGTGCGCATGGCGGATTTTGCCGCTGTATTTTGAGCATAGTTTTTTTCGTTCACTTTTACGCGTTTAATCGCAGATTTAATGTTTGGCACCCGTTTCACCTCCTACGAGCAAACTTAGTTTGGCTCGTCCACTTTCACTTTAGAACAAATGATATTGTAACAAATGGAAGACAAGATTGCAATACATACAGCCGGAATTTGCACAAAACGAATGGTCTGGCTGGAATGGGGAAAAACAAGGATAAAGGAAACGGCCAAAAGGAGGAAGAAGAACAAATGGATCTCAGTGTTTATTCCGTCCGCACAGATTTAGCGATTGAAGCGCGTGATCTTGCAGTGGAAGAGAAAGTGAAGAACCGGGAAAGCGAAGAACTGGAAGGCGTAACGGTGGAAGAACGGACCGTAAACGATATAAAGGTGACGACGGTTCAAATTTCCAAAAAAGGGGAAAAAGTCATCGGAAAAAAGGCCGGGAATTATTTGACGATTGAAATGCAGGGCATCCGCAGCGGGGATATGGACATCCAGCAAAAGGTGGAAGAATTGTTTGCACTTGAGTTTAATCAATATTTGAAACATTTAAATATTGGTCCGGAGGCGAGCTGCCTTGTTGTCGGGCTCGGCAACTGGAATGTGACGCCTGATGCGCTCGGCCCGCTTGTTTGCGAAAAAGTGCTCGTCACCCGCCATCTGTTTAAAATCGAGCCGGAAAATGTTGAATCGCGCTACAGGCCGGTGAGTGCGCTTGCCCCGGGGGTTATGGGGCTGACCGGAATCGAAACGAGCGATATTATATTCGGCGTCAGTGAAAAATCGAAACCGGATTTTATTATTGTCGTCGATGCACTCGCATCCCGTTCGCTGGAAAGGGTGAATGCCACGATCCAGATCTCGGATACAGGCATTCAACCGGGATCCGGTGTCGGCAACAAGCGGAAAGAATTGTCGAAAGAAACGCTCGGTGTGCCGGTAATTGCGATCGGCGTTCCGACAGTGGTGGACGCCGTGACGATTACGAGCGACGCGATCGATTTTCTTTTAAAACATTTTGGCAAAGAAATGAAAGAATCAGGCCGGCCTTCACGGGCGCTTGCACCGGCAGGGCTTTCGTTCGGGGAAAAGCGGAGGCTAACGGAAGAAGATCTGCCGGGAAGTGAAGCACGGAAAATGTTTATGGGAATTGTCGGCAATCTGGATGAACAGGAAAAGCGGAAACTGATTCACGAAGTGCTCGCGCCGCTCGGCCATAACTTAATGGTGACGCCAAAAGAAGTGGACATTTTTATGGAAGATATGGCAAATCTTCTGGCGAGCGGGCTAAATGCGGCGCTCCACCCCCATGTGAACCAGGAAAATACCGGTTTTAAGACGAGGTAAGTTGCAGGCGCTCCGCCATAGCCCGAGGGCGCCCCCGCTTTTCGGTGTTCTATTCTTCCATGAGATTCATAGAATGTAATAGAATCGATTGGAAAGGGTGGGACGATGAAAAGCGGCAGGCATTCCAGCCATTTTTTTATATTGAATCTGACCAGTGTGATACGCCTAATCTCTATAATCATCCTGTCCCTCGTGCTTGTTGTCATCTTAATTGGCACATTGACGTCGTTGAAGCCGGGATACCGGGTTTCCTCTTCGGCTGTCAATGAAGCCGCAAAGCATCTTTCAAGCAAAACATTGTACAAGTACCTGCTGTCGGACAGCCAGCTGCTTGTACACCATTTTCCGGATACGGACGAGCGGCCGGTCGGAAATCTCGTGTTTGAAATGCTCACCAACATCCGCTTTGAAGACCCGCGCAGCTTTCTCGGGCGTGAACTGCCGGGATTTGAAATCTTTGACAGCAAAATCCTTGTTGCCGGAGACGGCGCTGACTATACGAATATGCCGATTGAATCCGTCCCGCCTGACAGCGCCTTGCAATCGAAAGATCCGGCCACACAAAATACGGAAAAAATCGAGGAAAATGGCGGATCGGACGATGCAAAACAGCGGCCCGGGCGGACAACGGGCGGCAAGAAACGGGTGTTGATTTATTTTACCCATACACATGAATCCTATCTGCCGTATTTAAAAGGCGTCACGAATCCCGACCTTGCCCAGCATTCGAAGATCAACGTAACAAAAGTCGGGGCGAGGCTCGCGCAGGATCTCGAGGACAAGGGAATTGGCGCAGAGGCGAATACGACTGATGTGTTGAAGCTACTTGAGAAAAACCATATGCAGTATTACCAGTCTTACCAAGGATCGCGCACCGTCGTCGAATCGGCGATGAAAAACGACCGCGACCTTCAATATTTTATTGACATCCACCGCGATTCGAGAAGAAAAAAAGATACGACCGTTACCATCAATGGAAAATCGTATGCAAAAATTGCTTTTGTGATCGGCGGGGAAAACCCGAACTGGGAAAAGAATGCAAAGCTGGCTGAGGATTTGCATAACTTGATCAAAAAGAAGTATAAAAACCTGTCAAGGGGTGTCATTTTGAAGAAAGGGGCGTCAACCAACGGAAAATTCAACCAGGATTTATCGGGAAATGCTTTTCTCATTGAAGTCGGCGGCGTGGATAATACTTTTGAAGAAATGTACCGGACGATGGATGTTTTTGCCGATGTGTTCGCTGGGTATTACTGGCAGGCGGACAGTGTAAACGGCGCCGGGAGCGGACAATCAGGAAACCGTTAGCCGTCTGAACAGGCGGTTCTTTTTTTTGGCGAGGCGCGGCTGATCATTTTTCGTTGAAGTCGCGCTTTCCTGCTGATATAATCAGAAATAGTGTACATGTGCCGAATACAGGAGTGAAGGTAAATGATGAACCGTGAAGAAAAATTAGACAGGCAGAGGAGGATCCGCAACTTTTCCATTATTGCCCATATCGACCATGGCAAATCGACTTTGGCCGACCGCATTCTGGAAAAGACCCATGCGCTGAGCGAGCGCGAAATGAAGGACCAGCTCCTCGATTCGATGGAACTGGAACGGGAACGCGGAATTACGATCAAATTAAATGCCGTCCGGCTGAACTATAAAGCAAATGACGGGGAAGAATACATTTTCCATTTGATTGATACCCCGGGACATGTAGACTTTACATACGAAGTGTCACGCAGCCTTGCCGCCTGTGAAGGAGCGGTGCTCGTTGTCGATGCCGCGCAAGGGGTCGAGGCGCAAACGCTTGCAAATGTTTATCTTGCATTGGATAACAATCTTGAAATTATCCCGGTCATCAATAAAATTGACCTGCCTTCCGCCGATCCGGAACGCGTCCAGCAGGAAATAGAGGATGTGATCGGCCTTGATGCATCGGAAGCCGTTCTTGCTTCCGCTAAAGCCGGGATCGGGATTGAAGATATTCTTGAACAGGTTGTCGAAAAAGTACCGGCGCCTGAGGGGGATCCGGATGCCCCGCTGAAGGCGCTTATTTTTGACTCGCTGTATGATTCGTACCGCGGCGTGATTGCCTATATCCGTGTAATGGAGGGCTCTGTCAGAGTCGGGGATAAGATTAAACTGATGTCAACCGGCAAGGAATTTGAAGTGACAGCGCTTGGCGTAAGCACCCCGAAACCGTTGTACATAGACGAATTAACTGTCGGCGATGTCGGATTTTTAACGGCATCGATTAAAAATGTAAAAGACACGCGCGTCGGCGATACGATTACAAGCGCTGAAAATCCTGCAAAAGAGGCGCTTCCCGGTTACCGGCGGATGAATCCGATGGTTTACTGCGGCCTGTACCCGGTAGACAGCGCGAAATTCAATGATTTGCGGGATGCCCTTGAAAAGCTGGAGTTAAATGATTCGTCGCTGCAATATGAGCCGGAAACATCGCAGGCGCTCGGTTTTGGTTTCCGTTGCGGTTTTCTCGGGCTCCTGCATATGGAAATCATCCAAGAACGGCTTGAACGCGAATTCAACATTGATCTGATTACGACCGCGCCAAGCGTCATTTATAAAACTAAACTGACGGACGGCAGTGAAGTGACGGTTGATAATCCGGCGAATTTGCCGGAACCGCAGAAAATCGAATATATCGAAGAGCCGTACGTGCGCGCGTCCATTATGGTTCCGAACGATTATGTCGGCGCAGTGATGGAAATTGCCCAGGCAAAACGCGGCAATTTTATCGATATGCAGTACCTCGATGATATCCGTGTCAATGTCATTTATGAAATCCCGCTCTCTGAGATTGTATACGACTTTTTTGACCAGCTGAAATCGAGTACAAAAGGGTATGCTTCCTTTGATTACGAATTGATCGGCTACAAACAGTCCAATCTCGTAAAAATGGATATTTTACTGAATGGGGAAAAAGTGGACGCCCTCAGTTTCATCGTCCACCGCGACTTTGCGTACGAGCGCGGCAAGACGATTGTCGAAAGATTAAAAGAACTCATCCCGCGTCAGCAGTTTGAAGTGCCAGTACAGGCGGCAGTCGGCCAGAAAATTATTGCGCGTTCCAATATTAAAGCATTGCGCAAAAACGTGCTTTCAAAATGTTACGGCGGGGACATTTCCCGGAAACGGAAACTGCTTGAAAAGCAAAAAGAAGGTAAGAAAAGGATGAAGCAGGTCGGTTCTGTTGAAATCCCGCAGGAAGCGTTTATGGCTGTGCTGAAAATGGACGAGACCCCGAAAAAATAACCGGGGGCGGGTAGGGAGCGGATTGGCGGCTGTCCGCGCGCTCCTTTTCCCCGGGGCATGCCCGTGATGAAAACAAATAAGGTTGTGATGCAATGAAAGCCGCATATATTCATGTTCCATTTTGTGAACATATTTGTTATTACTGCGATTTCAATAAATTTTTGTTAAAAGGCCAGCCGGTGGATGAATACATTGAGATGCTGCTGGAAGAAATGCGGATCAAAACGGCTGAAGCCCCTTGTGAAAAGCTGAGCACGGTCTTTGTCGGAGGTGGCACGCCGACCGCGCTGAATGAGCGGCAGCTTGAAAAACTGCTTGCCGCAATCCGCACGATCCTGCCTTATGACGGGGACGGGGAGTTTACATTTGAAGCCAATCCCGGGGAAACGTCAGAAGAGAAGCTACGCCTTCTGCATGACTACGGTGTCAACCGGCTGAGTTTCGGCGTCCAGTCGTTCAATGACCGGCTGCTTGAGAAAATCGGACGGACCCACCGCCGGGAAGATGTCTACCGGACGATCAGCCATGCGAGAAAGATCGGTTTTTCCAATATCAGCATGGATTTGATGTTCGCGCTTCCCGGGCAGACGCTTGAAGATTTCCGCGAAACGCTTGACGAAGCCTTGTCGATGGGGCTGCCGCATTATTCAAGTTATTCGCTGATCATTGAGCCGAAGACGATTTTTTACAATCTGCTGCGGAAAGGAAAACTCCGCCTGCCGTCACAAGATGCGGAAGCGGATATGTACAGCATGTTAATGGACGAGATGGAAAAGCACGGCCTAAAGCAGTATGAGATCAGCAATTTTGCCACACCCGGCTATGAAAGCCGCCACAATCTCGTCTATTGGAATAATGAAGAATATTTCGGTTTCGGCGCCGGCGCCCATGGGTATGAAAAAGGTGTCCGCCTGTCCAATTACGGCGCATTGAAAAAATATATCGGCATGCTCCGGGACGGGTGCCTCCCTGTTATGGAAACACATACAGAGACAAAAAAAGAAAAAATGGAAGAAGAAATGTTTCTCGGGCTCAGAAAAAACGAAGGCGTCCGTTTCCGCCATTTCCGTGAAAAATTTGGAGTGGATATGAAAGAAGTTTTTGCAGGCGCGATCAAAGAAATGACAGAACGCGGGCTTCTTGAAGAAAAGGGCGGTTCTCTCCGGCTGACAAGGGAAGGGCGTTTTCTCGGCAATGAAGTCTTTGAAGCTTTTCTCCTCAGTTGACGCTTGATGTAAATATATTGACAACAACAGGGGATTTTGTTAATTTATTTATATAAATTAGCACTCGTTTATACGGAGTGCTAACAGGGGTGATGGAAGTTGTTAACTGATCGTCAGCTGTTGATTTTGCAAGTGATCATTGATGACTTTATTCGTTCCGCCCAGCCGGTAGGTTCCAGGACGCTTTCCAAGAAAAACGGCATTTCCTTCAGTTCCGCTACGATCCGGAATGAAATGGCAGATCTTGAGGAACTTGGGTTTATTGAAAAAACACATACGTCATCCGGCAGGGTACCTTCTGAAAAAGGGTACCGTTATTACGTCGATCATCTTCTGTCGCCACAAAAACTGGGACCGGCAGACATATCGCAGCTTCATTCGATTTTTGCCGAAAAAATAGACGAAATGGAAGAGCTTGTGAAAAAGTCTGCCCAAATCCTTTCCGAAATGACGAACTACACGGCGATTCTGCTTGGCCCGGAAGTCAAAGATACGAAACTGAAAAATATGCAGATCGTCCCGCTGAATGAAAAAACGGCGGTTGCCATTATGATTACCGATACCGGCCGCGTGGAGAACAAGACGATTTCGCTGCCGGAAGGATTCCGCCCGGGCGAACTTGAAAAAATGGTCAATATTTTTAACGAGCGGCTGGCCAATGTGCCGATTCCGGATTTAAGGGATAAAATATATAAAGAAGTCGCTGACATTTTGCGCAGCCATACTGAAAACTATGAATCGATCCTGAAGACCGTAATCAGCATGTTCAACGAAAACCGGCATGATAAAATTTTTGTCGGCGGGAAAGCCAATATTTTGAACCAGCCGGAGTTCCATGACCTTGAGAAAGTCCGTCCCCTTCTTGATATGATAGAACGGGAAGACAGTTTTTATGACCTGGTCAAACGCGTGCCGAGCGGCATTCACGTAAAAATCGGGAAAGAAAACCAGATTTCCGAGATGGCAGATTGCAGCATGATTACAGCCACCTATTCGATCGGTAACCAGCCGGTCGGCAAAATTGCAATTTTGGGCCCTACGCGCATGGAATATTCACGCGTCATCAGCATAGTGGATTTCTTGAGTAATGATATGACCAACGCCTTGACGAAACTGTATGACGGATAGGCAATACGGGCATATTGGGTAGGGAGGCTTAAAGCGCAAAAGCACATGCTTTAAGTCCTTTCTTACTGGACTTTTTTATGCCCGTCTCATTTTAAAGGGGGTGAACGCTCATGGCAGACGAACAAAACAAACGTGCTTCAGAAGAAGTGAAAGACGAACAAAAACGGGCTTCGGATGAAGTGAAAGAAGGACAAATTGAATCCGTTTTTGCGGAAGAAAAAGATACGGAAAATCAGCAGGCGCCGCCAGAGGGCGAAGGTAATGGAGCGGAAAAGGCGGAGAAGCCTGAAACCGAAAATGCCGCTGAAGAACTGAATAAAGCAAAAGAGGAGATTGAGAAATTGCGGAATGAGCTCGATCAGGCTGAAAACCGTTATCTCCGCCTGCGCGCAGATTTTGACAATTACAGGCGCCGCGTAAATCTGGACCGCGAAGCAGCCGAGAAATACAGGGCACAGGATCTGATTGTGAACCTGCTGCCGGCGCTTGACAATTTTGAACGCGCGCTGTCCATGGCTGAAAAAAATGAACATACGGCCCAGTTGCTGGACGGGATGGAAATGGTCTACCGCAGCATTTTGGAGGCGCTGAAAAAAGAAGGCGCAGAACCGATTGAAGCACTCGGGAAAGAATTCGACCCGCACTATCACCAGGCGATCATGCAGGGGCAGGAAGAAGGCACTGCGTCCAATGTTGTGATCGAGGAATTCCAAAAAGGGTACATTTTAAAAGACAGGGTGATCCGCCCGTCCATGGTGAAAGTGAACGAGTAACGCGCTTTACATAATTTTTAAGGGAGGCATTATCATGAGCAAAATTATCGGCATTGACTTAGGTACGACGAACTCATGTGTCGCAGTTTTGGAAGGCGGCGAACCGAAAGTCATTCCGAACCCGGAAGGAGGCAGGACAACACCGTCTGTTGTCGCTTTTAAAAACGGGGAACGCCAGGTAGGGGAAGTCGCCAAACGCCAGGCGATCACAAATCCGAATACGATTATCTCGATCAAACGCCATATGGGCACGACACACAAAGTCACGGCGGAAGGAAAAGAATATACGCCACAGGAAATTTCCGCCATGATTCTGCAATACTTGAAATCGTATGCGGAAGATTATCTGGGCGAAAAAGTCGAAAAAGCGGTCATTACGGTCCCTGCTTATTTCAATGATGCCCAGCGCCAAGCAACGAAAGACGCCGGGAAAATTGCCGGGCTTGAAGTCGAACGGATTATCAACGAACCGACTGCCGCAGCGCTGGCATACGGCCTTGATAAAACGGATGAAGACCAGACCATCCTTGTATTTGACCTTGGCGGTGGTACATTTGATGTTTCCATCCTTGAACTCGGCGACGGCGTCTTTGAAGTGCACGCGACAGCCGGTGACAACCATCTCGGCGGCGACGACTTCGACCAGGCGATCATCGATTACCTTGTCAGTGAATTTAAGAAAGAACACGGCATCGACCTGTCGAAAGACAAAATGGCGCTCCAGCGTTTAAAAGATGCGGCTGAAAAAGCGAAAAAAGATTTGTCAGGGGTCACTTCCACCCAAATCTCCCTGCCGTTTATTACAGCAGGGGAATCAGGCCCGCTCCACCTGGAAATGACGTTAACCCGTGCGAAATTCGACGAACTGACGGCAGACCTTGTTGAACGGACAATGGGCCCGACACGCCAGGCGTTGCAGGATGCAGGGCTCACGGCGAATGACATCGATAAAGTCATCTTAGTCGGTGGCTCGACCCGGATTCCGGCCGTTCAGGAAGCGATCCGCAAAGAAATCGGGAAAGAACCGCATAAAGGTGTCAACCCGGATGAAGTCGTGGCGATGGGTGCCGCAATCCAGGGCGGCGTATTGACCGGGGATGTGAAAGACGTCGTGCTTCTCGACGTTACGCCGCTGTCGCTCGGAATTGAAACAATGGGCGGCGTGTTCACGAAATTGATTGAGCGCAACACAACGATCCCGACTTCAAAATCGCAAATCTTTTCAACTGCAGCGGATAACCAGACAGCCGTTGACATTCATGTTCTGCAGGGCGAACGCCCGATGGCTGCCGACAACAAAACGCTCGGCCGTTTCCAATTGACCGATATTCCGCCGGCACCGCGCGGCATTCCGCAAATCGAAGTTACGTTTGATATTGATAAAAACGGGATTGTCAATGTCAGCGCAAAAGACCTTGGCACTGGCAAACAGCAAAAGATTACGATCAAATCGTCCACCACTTTGTCCGATGAAGAAATCGAACGGATGGTAAAAGAAGCGGAAGCGAACGCAGAAAAAGACAAGAAGCGCAAAGAAGAAGCGGAACTCCGCAATGAAGCCGACCAGCTTGTATTCACTGCTGAAAAAACATTGAAAGAACTGGAAGGAAAAGTGGACGCATCTGAAATTTCCAAAGCCGAAAAAGCAAAAGACGAATTAAAAGCGGCCATTGAGAAGAACGATCTCAATGAAATCAGGCAGAAAAAAGATGCGCTGCAGGAAATCGTCCAAGACTTGTCCGTCAAGCTGTATCAGCAGGCGGCACAACAGCAGCAAAACACGGATGCCGGGGGAGACGGAAAAAAAGATGACAATGTTGTCGACGCTGATTTTGAAGAAGTCGATGATAATAAAAAATAACGATAAAACAATATGGCCATTTTTCAATGAGTCAGAAAAAAAGTCAAAGTCTGGTCTATTCTCGGCTTTGACTTTTTTCTTATGCGAATGCTACAATTACCTTTATGTGAACGTTTCGGGAGTGAGAAGAAATGAGTAAACGGGATTACTATGAAGTGTTGGGCGTCGCGAAAGATGCATCGAAAGACGAGATAAAAAAAGCGTACCGCAAGCTTTCCAAAAAATACCACCCGGATATTAACAAAGCGCCTGATGCTGCAGAAAAATTCAAGGAAATCCAGGAAGCGTACGAAGTGTTGAGCGATGACCAGAAACGCGCTCAATATGACCAGTTTGGGCATGCAGGGCCGAACCAGGGCTTCGGGGGCGGAAACGGTTTTGGCGGATTCAGCAGCTCGGATTTTGACAGTTTCGGTTTTGAAGATATTTTCAGCACTTTCTTTGGCGGTGGCAGAAGAAATGACCCGAATGCGCCAAGGCAGGGGGCTGATTTGCAATATACGATGACGCTTGAATTTGAGGAAGCGGTGTTCGGGAAAGAGACGGACATCCGGATTCCGCGCGAGGAAACTTGTGACACCTGCCACGGAACCGGGGCAAAACCGGGAACGCATCCGAAAGAATGCCCGCACTGTCACGGAACCGGCCAGCTCAATACCGAGCAATCGACACCATTCGGTCGGATTGTAAACCGCAGGGTATGCCATTACTGCGGCGGTACAGGCAAGATCATTACAGACAAATGCAAAACTTGCGGTGGTACCGGAAGAGTGAAAAAGCGCCGCAAAATTCATGTCAAAATTCCGGCCGGCATCGATGACGGGCAGCAGCTCCGCGTTGCAGGCCAGGGTGAACCGGGCATAAACGGCGGACCGGCCGGCGACCTGTACATTATTTTCCATGTCCGGCCGCATGAACTGTTCGAACGGGACGGCGATGACATCTACTGCGAAATCCCGATTGCTTTTACCCAGGCTGCTTTAGGCGACGAAATCGAAGTGCCGACGTTGCACGGGAAAGTTAAATTAAAAATTCCGGCCGGCACACAATCCGGCACGAAATTCAGGCTGCGCGGGAAAGGCGTGCCAAACGTCCATGGGCACGGCACCGGCGACCAGCATGTCATCACGAGAATTGTCACCCCGACGAAGCTCACCGAACGGCAAAAACAACTATTGCGTGAATTCGCCGAAGTGAGCGGAGAGGTCCCGGATGAACAAAGCAGCAATTTTTTTGACAAAATGAAACGGGCATTTAAAGGGGACTAAACAGGAATGGAGTGAGGCGTTCATGAAATGGTCGGAAATTATGATTCACACCACGAATGAAGCGGTGGAGCCGATTTCGAATATTTTATATGAAGCGGGCGCCGGCGGGATTGTGATCGAGGACTCGGATGAGCTGCTGAAAGAGCACGACGACCAGTACGGTGAAATTTATGAACTGGATCCGGACGATTTTCCGGAAGAAGGGGTCATCATTAAAGCCTATCTGCCTGTGAACAGCTTTTTAGGTGAAACTGTCGAGGAAATTAAACAGGCGATTACCAATCTGACCACTTTTGATATTGATATCGGCCCGAACAAGGTGACGATCAGCGAAGTGCATGAAGAAGAATGGGCAACGGCATGGAAAAAATACTACAATCCCGTGAAAATATCCGAAAAATTTACGATTGTGCCGACGTGGGAAAATTATGAGCCGGTATCAAGCGATGAGCTGATCATTGAACTGGACCCCGGCATGGCGTTCGGCACCGGCACCCATCCGACCACGGTCATGTGCATTCAGGCATTGGAACGAACGGTAAAACCGGGCGACTCGGTGATGGATGTCGGCACCGGTTCCGGCGTGTTAAGCATTGCCAGCGCCATGCTTGGAGCAGAGCGGGTGCTTGCACTTGATCTGGACGAGGTGGCGGTTCGGGCGGCTACGCTCAATGTGAAACTCAATAAAGTCCAAAACCGGGTAACCGTCAAACAAAATGATCTGTTGAAGGGCGTAAACGAACAAGCCGATGTGATGGTGGCCAATATTCTTGCTGAAGTGATCGCCCGTTTTGCTGAAGACGCATTCGGACATGTCAAACCGGGCGGCCATTTTATTGCTTCCGGAATTATCCGGCAAAAAAAGGACCTTGTCGTGGACGCACTCACTTCTGCCGGCTTCATCATTGAAGAAACGATGGTCATGGAAGACTGGGTTGCGCTCATCGCAAAGCGCGGGTGATTGGCCATGCAGCGTTATTTTTTGGATCGGCCGTATCGCGGTGAGCAGGAAATCCGCCTGAGTGGCGAAAATTACCATCATATCGCGCGCGTCATGAGAATGTCCGTCGGAAGCCGCTTCTATGGTGTATTTTCAGATGAAAAGGTGTGCATTTGTGAAATCGGGGAGATTACAGGTGATGCCGTTGTGGCCCGGATTACCGGATGGGAAACCGCTGTAAAAGAGCTTCCGGTCCATGTGACGGTATCATGCGGACTCCCGAAAGCGGATAAACTGGAATGGATCATCCAAAAGGGAACAGAGCTCGGCGCCTTTCAATTTTTGCCTTTCCTTGCAGAAAGATCCGTTGTAAAATGGGACACAAAGAAAGAAGCAAAAAAACGCGAACGCTGGCAAAAGATTGCCCAGGAAGCCGCGGAACAGTCGCACCGCAGCCACTTGCCCGAAATCAGCCCCCCTGTTTCTTTCCAGCAGCTGATCGAAGAAAGCCATACATATCAATATAAGCTGGTTGCTTTTGAAGAAAATGCAAAAGAAGGGGAACAGCACCGGTTTGCGGAATTGTTGTCAAACATGTCGGAAGGCGGCAATGTACTGGCCGTTTTCGGGCCGGAAGGGGGCCTGTCCCTTGATGAAATCCGCAGGCTTGAAGCAGCCGGATTTGTATCCTGCGGCTTAGGTCCGCGTATTTTGCGGGCGGAGACGGCGCCTTTATATGTACTTTCTGCCATAAGTTACCATTTTGAATTAATGAGGTGAAGAGGATGTCAACCGTAGCATTCCATACATTAGGATGCAAAGTGAACCATTATGAGACGGAAGCCATGTGGCAGCTGTTTAAAAAAGCGGGCTATGAAAGAACCGACTTTGAAACGAATGCCGATGTCTACGTGATCAATACCTGCACGGTCACCAATACAGGAGACAAAAAGAGCCGCCAGGTCATCCGCCGGGCAGTCCGGCAAAACCCAGACGCCGTAGTTTGTGTGACCGGCTGTTATGCGCAAACATCGCCGGGCGAGATCCTCGAAATTCCCGGTGTCGATGTTGTTGTCGGCACACAGGACCGCACCAAAATGCTCGGGTATATTGAACAGTACCTGAAAGAGCGCAAACCGGTCAATGCTGTGAAAAATATTATGAAAAACCGTGTGTATGAAGAAATGGAAGTGCCGTATTTTACCGACCGGCACCGGGCTTCCTTGAAAATCCAGGAAGGCTGCAACAACTTCTGCACATTTTGCATCATCCCGTGGGCACGCGGCCTGATGCGGTCAAGAGATCCCGAAAAGGTCATCGCGCAAGCCCAAAAGCTTGTCAATGCAGGCTATAAAGAACTGGTTTTAACCGGCATTCATACGGGCGGCTACGGCCAGGACTTAAAAGATTACAATCTTGCAATGCTGCTAAAGGACCTGGAGGAAAAAGTGCAGGGGCTGAAACGCGTCCGCATTTCGTCCATTGAAGCCAGCCAGCTGACGGATGAAGTGATTGACGTGATTAAACATTCGAAAGTCGTTGTCCGCCATATGCATGTTCCGATCCAGTCCGGTTCTGACACGGTGCTGAAAAGAATGCGCCGAAAATATACGATGGACCAGTTCGCGGAACGGATTACCAAATTGAAAGAAGCATTGCCGGGTCTTGCACTGACTTCTGATGTCATCGTCGGCTTCCCGGGTGAAACGGAAGAAGAGTTTATGGAAACATACAATTTCATAAAAGAACACCGGTTTGCGGAACTCCATGTTTTCCCGTACTCGCCTAGGACAGGCACGCCTGCTGCCAGAATGAAGGACCAGATTGATGAAGAAATCAAAAATGAACGTGTCCATCGCATGATTGCATTAAGCGACCAGCTGGCAAAAGAATATGCATCCCAATTTGAAAACGAGGTGCTTGAAGTCATTCCGGAAGAGCCGTTCAAAGAAGATCCGGAAAGCGGGCTGTACGAAGGCTATACAGATAATTACCTGAAAGTCGTTTTCCCGGCCACCCCGGATATGGTTGGAAAACTCGTCAAAGTGAAAATTACAAAAGCCGGGTATCCTTATAATGAAGCACAGTTCGTCAGAGTGATGGACGATGTCATGCCGGCCGTAAACGAAGCCATGTAACGAAAAACAAGATGGGCCTGTTTGCCCGAAAAGGCGTGCCCGATATAAAGGCAGCCCCCCACAAACAGAATGGCGTTTAAGAGGCCGGGGCAGCTTTCGGATAAAATGCCCATCCTTTAAAGCATATGGCAAAAACAACCGGGCTTTGGGCCCGGTTGTTTATTTTTTTCCATGAAAAGCGATGATAAACCGGCCAAATCTTTCGGAAAAGGGCAAAACAGCCAGTGAGGATAGAAGATTAAACAATAGGCTTGCATGGGCAAGCTGCTGTTCCGGATTAGCCGACAGCATCCGGCAGGTGTCCGCGAGCACATGGAGGAAAGGCAAAAACACAAGCGCCCATCCGGCATTCAGCCAGACATGGGTAAATGCCGTCAGCCTTGCTTCCTCTCCGGCCCCGATGCTTGCCAGAAGACCGGTGATACATGTCCCAATATTGGCCCCGAGCATGATGCTAATCCCGGTTTCAAGCGGGAATACCCCGGCTGCAAGAAAACCCATCGCCATCCCGATCGTCACGGTGCTAGACTGGATCGCTGCAGAAAGCAAGATTCCGAGTAAGAAAGCGGACAAGAGGTGGGTATTTAAAACGGTAAACAAATGCTGGACAAAAGCGGTTTTTGATACCGGCACGGCAAGCTGCTCAAATCCGCGCATCGCCCCGAACACAAGCGAGAGGCCGAACAGAATCATCCCGGCGCTTTTGACGCGGCCTTTTCCGAAAAAATAGAAAACTGCCCCTGCCCCCAAAAAAGGCAGGCTCAAAGAGGAGAAGTCAAATGTCAGCAATTCAAGTGTGAAAGTCGTGCCAATATTTGTGCCCAAAATGATTCCGATCGATTGCGAAAACGTCAGCATTCCGGCAGAAACGAGCCCGACAGTGATGACCATCACGGCGGAGCTGCTTTGTAAAAGCGCCGTCAAAACCATCCCGAACAGCATCGCGGACAGCGGCCGGCCTGCCAGTTTTTTCAGCATGTTTCCGGCATGGCCGCCGGATAAGGCAAACAGCCCGGTCCGCAGCCGGTGAATGCCGAATAAAAACGTCACCGTTAACAAAAGAAATGAAAGTAAATAAAGCATGTCCTTCCCCCCGTATGATCATATGGAAAGGGGAGAAGGAACATGCCTTTTTATTTGGGAATTCATTTAATACAACACACGAAAATCACGGTACTGTTCTTGTTGCTGTAAATAGTCAATATCCATTCCGGTTACTTTTGCAAAGCGCGACGGCCCTTTTTTCAGCCCGCGGATAAATTGTTCCATCTCTTTTTTCTCGCCTTGCGCCATCACTTCGACAGTGCCATCGTCTTTGTTGCGGACCCACCCGCATATATTGTATTGTTTTGCCAAAAATTGGGTTTGGTAGCGGAAGCCGACGCCCTGCACCCTTCCTGAAACAATGATATGTAGCGTCTCCTGTTGATTCATCGTCTCCCTCCAATCGTATCCATCCATCTTTGATCTCTATTATACCAAAAGGAGGAACAGGCGGGGCAAATAAACAAAAGCCAAATCACGAAAGACAAGGCGCAAATGTTGACCGGTTATGGAGGATATTATATAATAATAAAGTGCACGGGTTGCTCAACCTGACATGTAACCGTTTGTGTTCGGAGGGAGGGAAAGAAATGTCTAAAACTGTCGTTCGAAAAAACGAGTCGCTTGATGATGCGCTTCGCCGCTTTAAACGTACTGTTTCGAAAACCGGAACTTTACAGGAATATAGAAAGCGCGAATTTTACGAAAAACCAAGCGTAAGACGCAAAAAGAAATCAGAAGCTGCTAGAAAAGCTGCTAAAAAACGTAAGTGGTAAGAGAGGGTGGAATGATGAGTCTTCTCGAGCGTTTAAATAGCGATATGAAGCAAGCGATGAAGAACAAAGATAAAGAAAGACTCTCCGTAATTCGTATGCTTAAGGCAGCTGTTCAAAACGAAGCGATCAGGCTCGGAAAAGACGGTTTGACGAATGATGAAGAGTTAACAGTCCTTTCTCGCGAAGTAAAGCAACGGAAAGACTCCCTCCAAGAATTTAAAAATGCAGGTCGCAGTGACCTTGTTGAAAAAGTCCAAAACGAATTGGCATATGTGAACGCATATTTGCCGGAGCAGCTTTCTGAAGACGAAGTGCGTGAAATTGTCCGGCAGACCATTGAAGAAGTGCATGCCGGGTCAAAAGCTGATTTCGGAAAAGTCATGGGAGCCGTCATGCCAAAAGTAAAAGGCAGAGCTGACGGTACGGTTGTGAGAAATATTGTGCAGCAGCAATTATCCTGACCTTTCTCATATAAGCCGGAAATCATTATGATTTCCGGCTTTTCGCTATGTTTTTTGCGCCTCTTTGCCGTATCCTTGAGCAGGAAACGAGGGTTTCCAAACGGCCCTGGACGTTTCGGACAAAAAAACTGCAAATAAAGTGATGAACCCCTTTTTTGTTTCATAAATATGAGATGAAAGGGGGTTCTTTTTATGGCAAAAAAATGGCGGCAGCATTTGCAAAACTGGATGTTACAAAAAATGGACCTTCCGCAGGATGTCATGATGGACCTTCCGAGAATCACGATGATCGGTCAAATCCATATTTATGTTGAGAACCACCGCGGCCTTTTGACTTTTTCCGATAAAGAAGTCCGGCTGCTTTTAAAAAACGGGCAGCTGTTAATCAAAGGCCGGTCTTTTGTCATCAAAACGATCTTGCCCGAAGAAATTTTACTGGAAGGCAAAATAGATGAAGTGTTGTATTTGAACGGATAGGGGTGGCTATGGTTGAAAAATCATTGGGTAACTTTTTTACAGGGGTCGGTGGCTGTAAAAATTGAGGGAAAAGGGATCGAACGTTTTATCAACCAGCTGACAAGGGCCGGCCTCGCTGTTTGGAATGTCAGGCGGCAGGGCACTATGGCCGTCACGTTCGAATTGCGCCTTTCAGACATTCACCAGCTCAGAAAAGCAGTAAGGGGACAAGATTTGCATGTCCGCTTTTTAAGGGGGCGCGGCGTTCCTTTTTTATGGAAAAGGACGCTGAAAAACGCCGGATTCCTGTTCGGTTTTTTTCTCTTTCTTGCCGTGATCACGGTGCTTTCCAACATGGTTTGGGGCGTGGAGATCAAAGGTGCAACACCAAAAACCGAGCACGAAATCCGCAAACAATTGGACAAACTGGGTATTCAAACAGGGCATTCACAGTTTTTTCTCGATGATATTGAAACCATCCAGCGCAAGCTGACAAACAATCTTCCGGACGTGACATGGGTCGGCGTGGAGCTGCGCGGGACAACCTATCATTTTACCGTTGTGGAGAAAAACATGCCGGAACCGGTGAAACATCCGGGCCCACAGCATCTTGTCGCTTCACAGAAAGCAGTGGTGGAAAATATGTTTGTTGAAAAAGGTAAGCCGGTTGTAAAAATTAACCAGTATGTGAAAAAAGGCCAGCTGCTTGTTTCCGGTGTCATTGGGAATGATAAAGAAAAATACCCTGTGGCAGCCAAAGGGAAAGTATACGGAAAAACGTGGTATAAAACGGCGGTTGAACTTCCGCTTTCCTCTCGTTTTCAAGTCTACACCGGCAATGCAGCCCAAAAATATTATATTGGAATCGGGTCGATGAAGCTGCACGTATGGGGCTTCCGGAACCCCCGTTTTAAACAGTACCGGACATCGGAAGAAGCAGAAAAAGTCAAGTTTTTAAAATGGACATTGCCGATCCGCTTTATCAGGGAAACGGTCCGTGAGAAAGAAGAGCGGGACAGAAATTATACCAAAAAAGAGGCCGAAGCAGAAGCAAAAAAATTAGCAAGGCAGGATTTGCACAAAAAACTGCCAAAAGAAGCAACCGTTACGGATGAATATGTTTTGCAAGAACATGTCCGCAATGGTACATTAAAAATGATGATTTATTATGAAGTAGTAGAAAATATCGCAATCGCAAAACCAATTGCTCAAGGAGACTTAGAATGACAGAAGAAAGTACGGCAAAACTTCAATTGGAGAATACAAACGAAGCAGTGCTTTTATTCGGCATTTCCGACCATCATTTGAAAATGCTTGAGGATGCCTACGGGGTCCACATCCTCACCCGCGGCGAAACGATCCAGGCAAGCGGCAAAGAAGATGCGGCACAAAGGGTGATCGCCGTCATGTCCGAACTGCTTGGTTTGATTAAAAAAGGCATCCCGATCAGCGGGCGCGATGTGCTTTACGCTGTCGAAATGGAAAAAAAGGGCCATCTTGAATATTTGGCAAGCCTGTACGAAGAAGAAATTGCCCGGAATGCGAAAGGGAAAGCGATCCGGATCAAGACATTCGGGCAGCGCGACTATATCCAGGCAATCCGCCATCATGACCTTGTGTTCGGCATCGGCCCGGCCGGAACGGGAAAAACGTATTTGGCCGTTGTCATGGCGGTAAATGCTTTAAAAAATGGCGAAGTAAAACGGATTATTTTAACCCGCCCGGCTGTTGAAGCGGGGGAAAGCCTCGGGTTTTTGCCGGGGGATTTGAAGGAAAAAGTCGATCCGTATTTGCGCCCGCTCTATGATGCATTAAACGATGTGCTCGGCGCGGAGCATACACAGCGCCTGATTGAAAGGGAAACAATCGAAATTGCCCCGCTTGCCTATATGCGCGGGCGCACGCTTGATGATGCGTTCGTCATTCTCGATGAAGCGCAGAATACGACACAGGCACAAATGAAAATGTTTCTAACGCGCCTCGGTTTTCACTCTAAAATGGTGATTACAGGGGACAGAACGCAGATTGACCTGCCAAAAGGCGCGGAATCCGGCCTTTTGACGGCTGAAAGAGTACTGGAGAAAGTCCGCGGCATTTCATTCGTCTATCTGGAAGAAAGTGATGTCGTTCGCCACCCGCTTGTTGCGAAAATTATCGAAGCTTATCAAAGCGCATAACCCGGGCCGTGGCACCCGGGTTGTTTTGCCATGCATTTTTTCCAGAAAACTGATATGATGGTACCGTTAAGAGCGATTGCAAAAGGCGGTGTACGAAAAGCAAATGAAAATTCCCGGGCAAATGGGCAGGTTGCGGATGATGTTAAGCTTTAAATGGTTTACATTCGTGATCCTGTTTTTACTGGCCCTTATTTTATTCGGCATTTTTTATCCGAACATCAGGCCACAGACGTATGATATTAAGTTATTTTCAGTTGCGAACAATACGATCCGTTCTCCAAAAACGATCGTCGATGATGAAAAAACAAAAGAAGAAAAACAGCTGGCGGCCGCCAGTGTTGCGAAAGTCTATACGTTTGACAGCGGCCTGGCACAAAACCGGGTTTCGCTGATGGATTCGATTTTTGACGTTGCAGAAGAAGTGAACGCGGAATATAAAAATAAAAAACACGGCGGAAAAAACAGCAGCGGGCTGCAGGAAGAGAAGCTGGCAAAATTGAAGGAAATATTGTCTGAAAATGTGTCCGGCAATGTGACCGGTTCGATTTCCGACACAAGTTTTCGCGCGCTTTTGTCCGCTACCCCGGATGAATTGAAAGCGGCAAGAAACATTGTCGAAACGAATGTCAATGAGGCACTTAGCCAAAAAGTGACAGAAAACAATGCGGCTGAAGCCAAAAGCCGGGTGGCCTCGCAAATCGAAAGGTCGGGGTTAAAAGCGGGTATCCGGAATGCTGCGTCCGAGCTTGGTCAATATGCGATCGTGCCCAATTATGTGTACGATGCAAAGCTGACGGAAAAAAGAAGGCAGCAGGCGAGGGATAACGTTGAACCGGTGAAAATCCTGCAGGGACAGGTTATCGTCCAGGAAGGGCATCTGATCGACCGGGAAACTTACCGCGAACTCCAGCTGCTCGGGCTGTTAAAAAGCAGCGGATCGGTTAAGCCGTATATCGGATTGGCTTTATTTGCCTTTTTTGCATCTGGCGTTTTGTACCTCTATACGAGCCGGATGCGCGCAACGGAAGAAGAAAAGCAAAACCGGCTTGTCATGGCCGGGCTGATTCTTGTCATCGCCCTGGCATTGATGAAGCTGGCGGGTATTTTAACCCATCTTGAGATTCCGGGTATCGAATACGCTTATCCGGCCGCAATGGCGCCGCTGCTCGCTCGGATTTTGCTCAGGGACCGTTCCGCATTTTTGCTTTCAGCCCTGCTTGCCGCTTGTGCGAGCATCGAATTTCATGGCGACATTGCAGATACATTTAACGCCGAGATGGTTGTATACGCGCTTATTACAGGGACAGGGGGCATTTTGCTTTTACCGAAACGGCCGGAGCGCACCCGGTTGTTTCAAACCGGGATTTTTGCAGCGCTATTGAATGTGCTTGCCGTCTGTGTCATCTATTTTTTGAATGCCGGCCAAATCGTAAAAGCGGACTTTTTATATACCCTTTTATTTGCGTTTCTTTCCGGCATTTTGTCCGCTGTGTTCGTGATGGGGCTGCAGCCGTTTTTTGAAGCAGCGTTCGGCATTTTGTCGCCGATCCGCCTTGTGGAGCTGTCCAATCCGAACCACCCGCTTTTGAAAAAGATTTTAACGGAAGCACCGGGCACGTATCACCATAGCCTGATGGTTGCCAATCTTGCCGAAGCGGCTTGTGAAGCGATCGGGGCGAACGGCCTCCTTGCCAGGGTCGGCAGTTATTATCATGATATCGGGAAAACAAAACGGCCCGCATTTTTTATCGAAAACCAGCTGAACGTCCCGAATCCGCATGACCGCCTTTCGCCTGAAACAAGCAGGGACATTATTATTGCCCATGCGAAAGACGGGTCGGAAACATTGAAAAAATATAAGCTGCCGAAAGCCTTTTCGGATATTGCCGAACAACATCACGGCACGACTTTGCTGCAGTATTTTTACCATAAGGCAAAAGCGCAAAACCCGGATGTAAAAGAAGAAGCGTTCCGTTACCCAGGTCCAAAGCCGCAGACGAAAGAAGCGGCTGTCATCAATATTGCGGACAGCGTGGAAGCGGCTGTCCGGTCCATGAACCATCCGACGCCCGATGATATTCAAAATTTAGTCGGCAATATTGTGCAAGGGCGGATCATGGATGGGCAATTTAATGAATGTGACATTACTTTGAAAGAACTGGAGACCGTTAAACGCACGCTTTGCGAGACGCTTAACGGCATCTTTCATTCAAGGATCCAGTATCCGAAATAAGGATCCCGTAAAAATAAGAAAAAGGATGGCTGACATGACATTATCACTCGATATGATGGATGAAACAAATGAGCTTGAAGCGGAGCATCTCGAGCTTGTCCGGACATTGCTCGATTATGCTGCCCGTCAGGAAGGGGTGGAGGACGGCACCGAGTTGTCGGTAACGTTTACGGATAATGAAGGGATCCGCGAAATCAACCGCGATTACCGCGGCAAAGACCAGCCGACCGATGTCATTTCGTTCGCGCTTGAAGAAATGGGGGAAGGGGAGATCGAAATTACTGGTGCAGAAATACCGCGCGTACTCGGGGATATCATTATTTCCGTGCCGCGGGCAAGGGAGCAGGCCGAAGAGTACGGGCACTCGTTTGAAAGGGAACTCGGCTTTTTGGCGGTTCACGGATTTCTTCACCTGCTCGGCTATGACCATATGACAAAAGAAGATGAAACGGAAATGTTCGGGCGCCAAAACGAGATCCTCGATCGCTATGGACTTAAACGATAAAAAAATCCCGAAATACCGCACCCCTTTCCGGCCGGCTGTGGAAGGACTGTTTGCAACCATCCGGCAGGAACGGAATTTCCGTTTTCATCTTCTGGCGGCGTTTTGCGCTTGTTTGCTCGGCTTTTTCTTCTCCCTTTCCAAAACAGAATGGATCGCCATTTTAATTTCCATTTTCGGCGTGATCGCAATGGAGCTGATGAACACAGCAATTGAGCGGGCGGTTGACCTGACTGTCGGGCAGAAATACCACCCGCTTGCCAAGCTTGCGAAAGACGCAGCGGCGGCAGCAGTCCTGATGTGGGCCGTGCTTGCGGCCATTATCGGCTGCATCGTATTTCTTCCAAAATTATGGCATGTATTCCAGGGAGCGGCTTTTTAATGCGGCTTCTTTTTTATGGCCCTCCCCCAAATGTCCTTACCTGCGCGATTTCGGCGTAAAAAAGCAGATGCCCTGCTTCAGCCGGACTGTCGTACAGAAACGGCATACGAGATCTGGTATGTGTAAAATTTTACTCGAAGGGCAGATGAGTGGAAAAAATGGGGAGACACTCTATTATCTAAATGTACACCGTTAAATGAACATCAAGAGAGAGGTCTTCCCATGGATATGCCGCAATTTGAAAGGCACAGGCCGTTGCGCTAAAATAAAGGTAATCACACTACTTGAAAACGGCCATGGCATACTAAGTGACGCTAAAATCAGTGTAAATTCACCACGAGTCGACAATATTTTCACGAACTTTTAAAATATTCAAAAGTGATGAAAAATACATTTTAACTTTCGGGTCTATTTGTAGTAAAATACAGGTAAGGGGAAAAGATATGGAAACAATGGTAAAGCTGCTTTCGGGCACTTATTCAACGGAGGATTTGCATGGAACAACCAACATATAAATCAGGCTTTATTTCTATCATTGGACGCCCGAATGTCGGGAAGTCCACTTTCATCAACCAGGTGGTCGGGCAAAAAATCGCCATCATGAGCGATAAGCCGCAGACAACACGGAATAAGATACAGGGCGTTTACACAGCTGATGACGCACAGATGATTTTTATCGATACACCCGGCATCCATAAACCGAAGCATAAGCTGGGCGATTTCATGGTAAAATCAGCCACGGATACATTAAAAGAAGTGGACCTGATTCTATTTATGGTCAATGCGGAAGAAAAACGCGGCCGCGGGGACGAGTACATTATCGAACTGCTTAAACACGTGCGCACGCCTGTTTTTTTGGTCATCAACAAAATTGACCTCGTTCATCCGGATGATTTGCTTGCCTTCATAGAACAGTACAAAGATTTATACCCGTTCCGTGAAGTGGTCCCGATTTCCGCACTCGGAGGAAACAACGTCAGCCGGCTGCTCGATACCATCAAGGCATATTTGCCGGAAGGGCCGCAGTATTATCCGGCAGACCAGGTGACAGACCATCCGGAACGCTTTATCATTTCGGAACTGATCCGCGAAAAAGCGCTGCAGCTTACAAGAGAAGAAGTGCCGCATTCGATTGCGGTTGTTATTGAAAAAATGGAGCGGGAAGAGAACAAGGATGTCATTCACGTGATGGCGACGATCGTTGTCGAACGGCCGTCCCAAAAAGGGATTATCATCGGCAGGCAGGGAAGCATGCTGAAAGAGATTGGCAAAAGAGCAAGGGCTGATATCGAAAATTTGCTCGGGTCGCAAGTTTATTTGGAATTATGGGTAAAAGTGCAGAAAGATTGGCGGAATAAAATCAGCCAGCTGCGCGATTTCGGTTTCCGGGAAGACGAATATTGATTTTGGCGCCCGCTTCTGGTTGTAAATTTTTACCCCGAATGTTTGCGTGTCCCCTGGTGAAGCTATAAAAGGCTTTTAAAGAAATTTCATGACCTACAACATGAAAGGCGTGGTGAATATGTTAGAATTTACCTGGAAAGTCTTTGCGGATACCGGCAATATTGATACGTACCTGCTTTTTAAGGAACTGGAAAGGGACCGGCGTCAAGACCGGTATGAACGTGAAGAAGATCCGGCAGATGCGGATTTTTCCATTACTTAAGGATAAGCCGTACTGCCTGTCGGGCAAGAGGTGGAGAGGTTGTTTGAAAAATGTGAAGGGATCGTCATTAAAAATACAGACTACGGCGAATCCAATAAAATCCTGCATATTTACACAAAAGAATTTGGGAAGCTAGGCTTTATGGCGCGCGGAGCCAAAAAGCCGAACAGCCGACTGGCGGCGGTTTCCCAGGTTTTTACATATGGGAATTTCCTTTTTCAGCCGTCGCGCGGTCTTGCCACCCTCCAACAGGGAGAGACCGTTTCACCGATGCGCCATATCCGCGAAGATATTTTCAAAACGGCGTATGCTGCCTATGTGGTGGAACTTTTGGGCCGGGCGGTCGAAGATAAAAAAAAGAATCCGTCTTTATTTGAGCTTTTGCTCCGGACGCTCGAATATATCGATGAAGGCTATGACCCGGAAATTATCAGGGACATCTTTGAAATGAAGATGCTGAATGTACTCGGTATGTACCCGGTGATGGACAAATGTGCGGTATGCGGCAACACGGAAGGGCCCTTTGCTTTTTCCATCCGGGAAAACGGCCTTCTTTGCCCCCGCTGTTTTGCGCGCGACCCGTACCGGCTCCCGTTGTCACAGCCTGCGATCCGCCTGCTCCGGCTTTTTTATTTTCTGGACATCAACCGGCTCGGCAGCATTTCTGTTAAAGACTCGACAAAAAAAGAGCTGAGAACGGCGATTTCCATGTACTATGATGAATATACCGGCCTGCAACTGAAAGCCGGCCGGTTTCTTAGCCAGATAGAGTCGCTCGAAAAAAGGCTCGGGCCGGACAATGCATAAGACATCCCCCTATCGAAGAAAAAGGGGGACTTTCCTTGCTGCCCGGGGCCGGATGATGCATCGCACGGCCCGCGGTTCTGCTTTAACTGTTTTTGCCCGGCCGAAAAATCATGACCCGCTATCTGAGTATACGCAGCTGTCTTCCAAAATATCAATGGCATTTTTATGTATCATAGTGGCAGATAAGGACAGATTTCCGTAAATGTGTTATACTATTGTCTTGCATGGTTGTGTGAATGAAGGCGGTGATTACGATCGAATTAACGAAAAGGCAAGAACAGATTCTCGAGATCGTCAAAACGAACGGGCCGATTACAGGCGAGCACATCGCCGAAAAGCTGAATTTAACGAGGGCAACACTCCGGCCGGATCTTGCCATTTTAACAATGGCAGGTTACTTGGATGCACGCCCGCGCGTCGGCTATTTTTATACCGGAAAAACGAGCACGCAGCTTCTTACGGAAAATTTAAAACATATTTACGTAAAAGATTATCAGTCTTTGCCGGTCGTGGTGAACGAGAATATGTCCGTGTACGATGCCATCGTAACGGTTTTTCTTGAAGATGTCGGCACGCTTTATGTCGTCGACAATGCATCCCATCTGATCGGTGTTTTGTCGCGAAAAGATTTGTTGCGGGCAAGCCTTGGAAACAAAGACCTATCGGCATTGCCGGTGCATATCATTATGACAAGAATGCCGAATATTACCTGCTGTAAAAAAGATGATCTTCTGATTGATGTGGCAAAAAAACTGATTGAAAAACAAATTGACTCGGTGCCCGTTGTGAAAGAAACAGAAAGCGGGCTTGAAGTGACCGGGCGGATAACGAAAACGAATATCACGAAAGCGTTCGTTGAACTTGCAGACGGCGATTAAAAAGGAAGTGATCATTTTTGGCAAAACCCCATATTTATATTGTTTCAGACTCGGTCGGAGAGACGGCGGAGCTCGTCACAAAGGCGGCCATCAGCCAGTTTGAAAACCAGGACGCAGAATTAAAACGCTTCCCGTATGTGGAAGATACGATCCATATTGATGAAGTGGTTTCGCTTGCATCCATGAATTTCGGCATGATCGTCTATACGCTTGTGAAGCCGGAAATGCGGAAATACATGAACGACCAAGCCGTAAAACACGGCCTTGCTGCTGTCGATTTAATGGGACCTCTCATGGACCGGCTGCTCGAATTGTATGAATCCAAGCCGCTCTATGAACCGGGGCTCGTCAGAAAATTGGACGAAGCTTATTTTAAAAAGGTGGAAGCGATCGAATTTGCGGTGAAATATGATGACGGCCGGGATCCGCGCGGCATTGTCCGGGCGGATATTGTCCTCATCGGTGTTTCCCGTACGTCCAAAACGCCGCTTTCACAATACCTGGCGCATCACCGCTATAAAGTTGCGAATGTGCCGATTGTGCCGGAAGTGGATCCGCCGGAAGAACTTTTTCGTATTCCTTCCAAAAAATGTATCGGTTTAAAAATTGATCCTGATACATTAAATCATATCCGGAAAGAACGGCTGAAAACACTCGGGCTTGATGGTTCGGCAAGTTATGCGACCATTGAACGCATCAAATACGAACTGGATTATTTTAATCAGGTAGCGGAGCGGCTTGGCTGCAAAGTGATCGATGTCACCAACAAAGCGGTCGAAGAAACGGCAAATATTATTATGGATGAAATGAGAAAGTAAAAGCGGTCAAGGTTCGAGAAGCGCATGCCTTTTTGCGGCATCGGCCGGATGAAAATAAATCCAATTGAAACGGTGGAAGCAGGCTGAAACGGTCTTTGCTTCCACCCGTTTTTTTAAAAATTTTTCTTTTGAAAAAAACGAGGCATATTTTTTTCTGTTTTTCAGTATTTATTTATAGTCAAAATGGAGCAAGTGTACTATAATAAAAAATTGTGATAAAAATGTATGATACGGGTTTAGAGTAAGCTTTTAAGGAATAAACTATTTATGAGTAAATGTCAAGTCTGAATTTGAATAAATTTCGACAGGGCCAAAAAAATTATGGGAAGAAGCGCAAAACATGCAGGATTCTGCGGAGCAATGTAGAATATTTTAGGATGAAAAGAAAAACAGCAAACGAATAAGCATTGCCGTATCCCGGATGAAATGCTGTGAATAAAGGTGGAGCAGAAGGGATTGTTTGATGACAGGGATGATTCCAAATGAAAAAATTGATGAGATCCGCCGGTCTTCCGATATTGTGGAGGTCGTGAGCGAATATGTACAGCTCAAAAAGCAGGGCCGCAATTATTTCGGCCTGTGCCCGTTCCACGGTGAGCATACGCCGTCATTTTCCGTATCCCCAGATAAGCAGATTTTTCACTGCTTTGGATGCGGCGCAGGCGGCAATGTATTTACTTTTCTCATGGATATCGAAGGCATCTCTTTTCAGGAAGCGGCAGAGAAACTGGCACAAAAAGCGCATATCGAGCTTGGCGTCGTTTTACGGCACGAAGAGCAGAAAAACATCGATCCGAAGCGCCGGCAGATGCTGGAAGCGCACGAACTGCTGCAAAAATTATACCACCATTTGCTTTTGCATACAAAAGAAGGAGAACCTGCGCTAAAGTACCTGCGCGGGCGTGGATTTACAGACGAAGCAATCGAAAAGTTCGGGATCGGATATGCGCTGCCTGCCTGGGATTTTGCCGCCAATATGCTACAAAAGCGCGGTTTTCCCCTTTCCGTGCTGGAAGAAAGCGGGCTTGTCATCCGCAATGAAAAGGACGGCAAATATTTCGACCGTTTCAGGGACCGGATTATGTTTCCGATCATGGATGAAAAGGGAAACATGGTCGCATTTGCCGGAAGAGCGGTCCGGAAACAGGAACACCCGAAATATTTAAACAGCCCTGAGACGCCGCTTTTTAATAAAAGCAAGCTGCTTTTTAACCTGAACCGGGCAAGAGGGCCGATCCGCAAAAAACAGCAGGCAGTCATTTTCGAAGGCTATGCGGACGTGATCTCCGCCGACCGGGCTGGCGTTGAAAACGGTATTGCCACAATGGGCACTTCGATTACACCGGAACACGTCCGGATGATAAAAAGGCTCACGGACGGCGTTGTCATTTGCTACGATTCGGACCAGGCCGGCCTCACTGCTGCTTTCCGTGCGGGGAAAATGCTCAGTGAAAACGGCTGTGAAGTGCGGGTTGCGCAAATGCCGGATGGGCTGGACCCTGATGACTACATAAACCAGCATGGCGGAGAAAAGTTCCGCATGGATGTAATAGGGGCCAGCCTGACTTTTATGGCTTTTAAAATGCAATATTTCCGCATGAATAAAAATCTCCAAAATGAAGGAGAAAAGCTGGCGTATATAGAAGAAGTCATTCAGGAAATTGCCAAACTGGAGAATCCGGTGGAGAAAGACCTTTACTTGCGCCAGCTGTCCGAAGAATTTTCGTTGTCTTTGGACGCCCTGAAAGAGCAGGAAAGGCAATACGGTTCCCGTGAAACCGGGACCCGGAAGAGAAGCCGCCCTGCAGAGAATCCGGTGCCTGCACATGAGGAAGCCCGGATGCTCCCTGCCAATATGACCGCAGAGAGAAGGCTGCTTTGGCATATGCTGCGGGACGGGGAAATTGCCTATAAAGTGAAAGATTTCCTTGGCGAAAACAGCTTTTACGGGGATGAACACCAGGCAATTTTTACTTACCTGCTTGGCTGGTACGAAGAAGGGAATCCGCCTGATACGAGCGCTTTCCTGTCTTATTTGCCCGATGCAAAACTGCAGCGGATTGCTGCCGAAATCGAAATGATGACGGTAGGCGGGGAGCTGACGGATGAGGAATTGGAAGATTATGTGCAATATGTGCTAAAACACCAGAAGTTGCTGCGCATTCAGGAAAAACTGAGGGCACAAAAAGATGCCGAACGGCAGAATGATTTCCAAAAAGCGCTGCAATTGGCGGGTGAAATTGTGGCACTGAGAAAGTCTATGACTTGAAATCTCTGCTTTTTATAAATGATCAAGTTGCTGTTGGATCATTGAAAGTGTTGAAATTGTCGGAAGGAGGGGAACATATGGCTGAAAAGTCAGCACGTTCCAAAGAAGTAGAAGAAAGTGAGTTTACAGTAGAAAAAGCAAAAGAGCAACTCGTTGAACGCGGGAAAAAGCGGGGGTTTCTCACTTATGATACCATTTCCGAAAAACTCGGCCATTTTGATTTAACATCCGATCAGATGGATGAATTTTATGAATCGCTCGGTGAACAAGGAATCGATGTGACAGATGACACCAGCGACGAGGATGCCCCTTCCCATCTCGAACTGGAAAAAGAGAATGACGAAGAGTTTGACCTGAATGATTTGAGTGTTCCCCCAGGTGTGAAAATCAATGATCCGGTACGCATGTACTTGAAAGAAATCGGGCGGGTCGACCTTCTTTCCGCAGACGAAGAAATCGAACTGGCCAAAAGAATCGAGCAGGGCGATGAAGAAGCAAAACGCCGGCTCGCTGAAGCCAACTTGCGCCTTGTTGTCAGCATTGCAAAACGGTATGTCGGCCGTGGCATGCAGTTTCTGGATTTGATCCAGGAAGGCAATATGGGCCTCATCAAGGCGGTTGAAAAATTCGATTACAAAAAAGGCTACAAATTCAGCACCTATGCCACATGGTGGATCCGCCAGGCCATCACGCGCGCGATTGCAGACCAGGCACGGACGATCCGGATACCGGTCCATATGGTGGAAACGATCAATAAACTCATCCGTGTGCAACGGTCACTGCTCCAGGATTTGGGCAGGGAACCAACACCGGAAGAAATTGCTGAAGAAATGGATATTTCTCCGGATAAAGTTCGGGAAATCATTAAAATTGCCCAGGAACCGGTTTCACTTGAAACGCCGATTGGCGAAGAAGATGATTCGCATCTTGGAGACTTTATTGAAGACCAGGATGCCACATCACCTTCTGACCATGCCGCTTATGAGCTGCTGAAAGAACAGCTGGAAGATGTGCTTGATACATTGACCGACAGGGAAGAAAATGTGCTCCGCCTCCGGTTCGGGCTTGATGACGGGCGCACTCGGACACTTGAAGAAGTCGGCAAAGTATTCGGTGTCACAAGGGAACGAATCCGGCAAATTGAAGCAAAGGCTTTGCGGAAACTCCGCCATCCAAGCAGGAGCAAACGCCTGAAAGATTTTCTTGAATAAGCCGGAAAAAGAAACAGACATGGCGCTTGTGCATCTGTTATTACAGGCGCCTTGTTTTTAGTTTACTTCCTCGGGAAGTAAACTTTTTTCTTGCAAAAAAAAGGATTTTCCGCCCGTTTGTCGAATAGGTTACACAGGATGTGTTGAAAAATGGACGATAAGAGAAGACAAATCATTGTCAACGAAATTAAAATGTGGAAAGAGACCAAAATGATTCCACAAGAATACTGCGATTTTCTACTCGCGATCTATACGGAGGGGAATGAGGCCAATACCCGCAAACAAAACGGCGCAGGGAAATCCGTTAAAAAACAAGTCGCGGTTTCTGTTTTCATTCTTGCCCTCATTGCAATCGCTGTATTTGTCATTTATTTTACTGAATTACATTTTATTTTGCAAACGATGATTTTGACAGCTTTTGTCGGATGCTTACTTTTTCAGGGAATTCATTATGCTAATAAAGAAATTTTTTACCCGGTTTTCTTTGTTGGCGCCGCGATTATTTTGCTGCTTCTCAGTGTGTTTTTGAATGAAAAGGTGTTTGGAAATCACCGCTATACTTTATATTTGCTGCTTTTTGTCAACTGCGGGTTGTGGCTTATCGCCGGAAAGGCATACAAGCTGCTGTATTTTACCTTATCGGGGTTTCTCGGCCTCGTCATCTTGCTGGTCTCTATAGTAATATAATGTATAATTTTCAGTTTTCCTGTTGCCCTTTTCCGGCCCGCCTGCAATTGTATCACTTTATTGAATTTTTTGCTGCTTTTATTATAATACAAGATGAAAGCGCATTCAACCGTTATTTTTAAGTGGAAAGGCTTTCTTTCAAAAGAATTTTCAGTTAAAATGGAAGAGATGGGCACGGTAAATACGCTGGAAAAGCGGAAAAACAAGGGGGGAATGCATTGAAAAGAAATCCTGTAATCCCATATGTGCTGATTATGGTATTCGGGCTTGCCCTTATCTTTTTTCTTTCCGTGAAAGGGATCGGGGATGCGAAAGAAGTGGCCAAAGAAAAGGAGCATCCGAAGCAAACCGAAACCGCCTCCTCGGAAAAGTTTGATCCGGAGAGCTTTGCCAAAAAGACTTGCGTGACCTGCCACGGAAATAATTTGCAAGGCGGGGCCGGGCCGAATCTCCACGGCATCGGCAAGAAATTGTCCAAAGATAAGATTAAAGATGTACTCAGGAACGGCACGAGCGGCGGTATGCCAGCCGGACTTGTCGAAGAAGACCATATTGATGAAATGGTGGACTGGGTATCAAAGCTAAAATAAAGGGCAGGTTCACCGTACGGGGGGCATCCCCCTTTTTTTTATGGCAAAAAGTGGCTACAATAGAGGTATCACATGTAAAGTGGTGAAGAAATGAACAGCGGGAAACTTTCAAGAAGGCTTGAATCGGTGGCGGCTTTTATTCCGGCCGGCACTGTATTGGCAGATATCGGGTCTGACCACGCTTATTTGCCCGTTTTCTGCGTGAAGGACGGTAGCGTAACAGCGGCGGTGGCCGGAGAAGTGGCGGAAGGGCCGTACCATTCGGCGCAAAAGCAAGTGGAAAAAGCAGGGCTGACAGAAAAAATCAGCGTCCGGAAAGGAGACGGGCTTGAGATCTTGGCTCCGGGCGAAGCGGGATGCATTACGATTGCCGGGATGGGCGGCGCATTAATCGCCTCTATCCTCGATCGCGGAAAAGCAAAACTAAACGGCAAAGAAACGCTCATCCTGCAGCCGAATACCGGGTCGCACATTGTCCGCAGATGGCTGGCGGAAAACGGATGGGCCGTCACAGGAGAAGACATTCTCGAGGAAGACGGGAAAATATACGAAATTATCGCGGCAGAGTACGCGGGCTGCCGTATCGCGCTCACGGAAGCGGAACGCCTGATGGGCCCGGTTTTAATCAAAAACCAAAATGAAGCTTTCCGGAAAAAATGGCGTACTGAAATCAAAAAATGGCAATCCGTGCTCAGCCATCTGGAGCAGGCAGACGCAAGCCCGGAAATTGAAGAAAAAAAGCGTGTATATCGCCATTTGATTGCTTTGGCAGAGGAGGTTTTAACATGAAGCATGCGAACGGGCATGATGTCATCCAGCTATTTGAGCAGTTCGCACCGAAAAAGTTTGCAATGGACGGGGATCCGGTCGGGCTCCAAATCGGGCAGTTAAACGGGCCGGTGAAAAATGTGCTGGTGGCGCTTGATGTGTTGGAAGATGTGGTGGACGAAGCGATCGAAAAGGATGTCCAGCTGATTATCGCCCACCATCCTTCCGTTTACCGGCCGTTAAAAAACATGGCGACAGATACCCCCCAGGGCCGGCTGATTGAAAAATGCATCCGCCACGGGATTGCTGTCTATGCCGCCCATACGAACCTTGATATCGCAGAAGGGGGTGTAAACGATTTGCTGGCGGAGGCGCTCGGGCTCCGCGATACGGAAGTATTATCGCCTCTTTATGAAGACAAATTGAGGAAACTGGTTGTTTTTGTCCCGGTATCCCATGAAGAAGCCGTAAGAACGGCGCTTGGAAATGCCGGTGCGGGGGCGATCGGGAATTATAGCCATTGTTCTTTCTCTGCCCGCGGTACCGGCCGTTTTCTGCCGGGGGAAGGGACAAACCCGTTCCTCGGGGAAGCGGGAAAGCTCGAAGCAGCAGATGAAACAAGGATTGAAACGATTTATCCCGTGTCGATTGAAAAACAGGTGCTTTCTGCGATGCTTGAGGCGCACCCGTATGAAGAGGTTGCCTATGATATTTATCGGGTCTTAAATGAAGGCCGGAAGTATGGGCTCGGCCGGATCGGCGAAATCGAACGGGAAATGGCACTGCGGGAATTTGCGGAACATGTTAAAAAAGCGCTCGAAGTTCCGGCATTGCGCGTCGTCGGAAATCTCGACGAAAAAGTGAAAAAAGTAGCTGTTCTCGGCGGAGACGGCAACAAATATTTTGCTGAGGCAAAAAAGGCGGGGGCCGATGTGTTCGTCACCGGGGATTTTTATTACCATAACGCCCACGATGCACTGGCGCTCGGGCTGAATGTTGTAGACCCCGGACATAACGTGGAGAAGGTGATGAAAAAAGGGGTCGCGGCTTATATGCAGAAAGCATGCCGGGAGCATCAGCTCGATGTCCGCTTTATTGCATCCGAAGTGAACACAGACCCGTTTCAGTTTCTTTAAAAAACGCCCGGGCCGCTCGAAGTAGGGAAAAAGACGGCCTTTTTTAACCCGGGTCCCGTTATCCTAAAAAGATTGCGATAGCTCATTTTCCTTCTTTTGGACGGGGCCCCGTTGCATCTCGTATGGACTAAAAATACACACCAATTGATTTTCATGATGCTGCATTTTTTCCAGCATGGATGATGAAAGGCAAAAGGGCGGAGTCCGGTGGGGATCCGCCCTTTTGCTTATATTCCATTCCGGCCGGAAGCGTTTCAACCAGGTTTCAAGCTTTTTGGCCGGAAGAACGGTGCGGCGCTTTCACTTTCGGCAAAATTTTGGTTAACGGTACGTTCCGCTTTCGTTCCCAGGTTGATTCGTCTTCCGGGTCAAATTTTTCAAGAAATGCTATGACTTCACGTACGATCGGCGTCGGTGTTGATGCCCCTGCCGTTACGGCAACTTTTTGTACACCTTCAAGCCACGCCAGCTCAATTTCTTCGACATCGGCAATCCGGTATGCTTTCGTGCCGGCAATTTCTTCTGATACTTGGGCGAGGCGGTTTGAATTGTTGCTGCGCGGGTCGCCGACTACAAGCAGCAAATCAGCCTCCCCGGCCTGCCTGGCAACGGCTTCCTGGCGAATTTGCGTCGCATGGCAAATTTCATTGTACGTTTCTGCATGCGGATATTTCTTTTGGATAAGTTCCATTAAATCCGCCACGTCCCATTGGCTCATCGTCGTCTGGTTTGTTACAATGATTTTATCATTGCGGATATCGAGGGCTTTAACGTCTGCTTCCGTTTCGACGAGATGGACAATCGCAGGTGCGACACCGGCTGCCCCCTCGGGTTCCGGATGGCCTTTTTTACCGATATAAATCACATCATAGCCTTCTTTTTCTTTTTCACGGATTAAATCATGGGTTTTCGTTACATCCGGGCATGTGGCATCAATGGCCGTCAAGCCTTTTTTCCGGGCAAGTTCGCGCACTTCGGGGGAGACGCCGTGCGCGGTAAAAATAACGGTGCCTTTCTCCACCTTTTCGAGAATTTCTTTGCGGTTTTTGCCGTCGAGCGTAAGGATCCCGTCTTCTTTAAAGGCATCAGTCACATGCTGGTTGTGGACGATCATGCCAAGAATATAGATGGGACGCGGCAAAGTTTTATCCATTGCGGCGTTGCGGGCAATGACCATTGCGTCAACAACGCCGTAGCAGTAACCCCGGGGGGAAATTTTCAGCACTTCCATCGCGATCCTCCTAACAGGGTGCCGGAACACCGGCATCCGGGCTGGGAAATGAGTCTATTACATTTGTATTATATCGGAATGCGGCAAAGAATACAAAACGGGTTTTTGCACAGCCGGCCGTGCCCGAAATATGGCGCGCTCCCGGAAGGATGGAAAAGCAGAGGCTAATGCCAGCTTTTAATAGAACGAACCGTCTATACGCGGGTGCAAACTTTTGGTGCGCCAGATACCGAATGGTTCCCGGCCACAGAAAAAACCGTCTGCACACGGGTACAAACGGTTTTGGCGCCTTAAATAAACAATTTCGGCACGGAGACTCCTTTTTCCGGGCGTTTTTCGTCATTTTTGCTTTCTGCGGCTTGAGATGCGGGACGCTCCGCTTGCCGGTTGCTTTTTTTCTCTTTTGCTGGCGCAGGTTTTTTGTCTTTGCTGCTTAATTCGCGATTTTCCTGCTCATCCTGCTCATCCTCATTCGGGGCATTTTTCAGGCCGCGGTACAGTTTCCACATCGCTGGCAGATTTTTGACGAGCGGGCCGACCTGCTGAATCTGCTGGATCATCGGGCCGACCTGCTGCGCGGTTTTTAAGACATTTTGTGTATTGTTTAAAAACGAACTGATCGAAGAAGGATTTGCGATGGATTTGAAAAGCGATCCGCCTCCCCCGGCGGCACCCCGCTGGAAGGCAGCTGCCGGGTTGGCGGCTGCGCTTTGTCCGCCCCTTTGGAACAGTCTGGATAAAAGTCCTCCGCCCCGTCCTGCAGTTGCGCCTGCTCTACCCGGAAATCCCGGCATTTGCCCTCCGGCTCTGAATTGCCCGGGCATGCCCGGCCCGCCCAGGCGGTTCCCGGCAAACGGATTTCGCTGCATTCCGCCGAACGGGGACGGACTTTGCCGGCCGAAAAAGGGCGACATATTTCTTGGCGGCATCCATTTGACCCCCTTTCTGTTTGGATTTTTCGTTCAATATTACAATATGCAGGCCAAACGGAAACGTCTGGCATGCAAAAAAAGTTTCTTTCTGCCTGTAAACGGCACAAAAATTTCCATTTGCATACGGGGGCATGCGGAAATTGGCATTTTTCGCGGATGTCGATTATAATAACAAGACGTTCTGCTGCATGAGAGAAGGAGTGGAAACATGAACGGAACAAAATGGGAAGATTTCGGTTTTAAATCATTTATCGAAAAAGCGATCGAACATAAAGGCTTTGCCGAACCGACGGAAATACAGCGAAAAATGATTCCGCTTGTTTTGCGGGGGGAAAGCGCTATCGGACAGTCGCAGACGGGAACGGGGAAAACACATGCTTATGTGTTGCCGCTTTTGCAAAAAGCAGACCCGTCTCTTGCGGAAGTCCAGGCGGTGATTACGGCCCCGACGCGGGAACTGGCGGCACAGATATACCATGAAATCCAGGAAATTTTAAAATGGGAAGAAACAGGCCGTCTTACCGCTAAACTATTTATCGGCGGGACGGACAAGCAGCGGGATATCAGCAAACTGAAAAAACAACCGCAAATTGTAGTTGGCACACCGGGCAGGGTAAATGATCTTGTGAAAGAACAGGCGTTATTTGTCCATACAGCGAAAACGTTTGTTGTCGATGAAGCGGATATTATGCTCGATATGGGCTTTATCGTGGATGTCGACCAAATCGCGGGGAGGATGTCTGAAAAACTGCAAATGCTCGTGTTTTCGGCAACCATTCCCGAAAAATTAAAGCCGTTTTTAAAAAAGTACATGGAAAATCCGAAATTCGAGCAGGTAGCGCCGCGCCAAATCGCAGCGAAAAAAATTGAACATATTTTGATCCCAAAACGCGCGCGGGAGAAAATGGACGTGTTGCATGATGTCCTCGAGGCGTTTAACCCGTACTTGGCGATTGTATTTGCAAACACAAAAGCGATGGTGGATGAAATTGCAGCAGGGCTCTCAGCAAAAGGGATGAAAACGGCCCGCATCCACGGAGACCTCTCGCCGCGGGAACGGGCGAAAACGATGAAACAAATCAAAAACCTGGAATACCGGTACATCATTGCCACTGATTTGGCCGCGCGCGGGATTGATATCGAAGGGGTCAGCCATGTTGTAAACTACGAGCTGCCAAAAGATTTAACGTTTTACGTCCATCGCGCCGGCAGAACGGCCCGCGCCGATCTGTCGGGCATATGCGCGACCATTTACGAACCTTCCGATGAGTTTGCCCTCACCCAGCTTGAGAAAATGGGGATTGCATTTCTCTACCGCGATGTGCGCCGCGGCGAATGGGTGGAACTGGGCGATCGGAACCGCCGCAAAAAGCGGGTAAAAAAGGCGGATCAAACGGAGACTGCGGCGAGAAAGGCAATCGGCAGGCCGAAAAAAGTGAAGCCGGGCTACAAAAAGAAAATGGAACGGCAGATCGAAATGCTGAAAAAACGGCAAAGGAAATTGCAAAAACGGAAATAAAAGGGGAGAAACAGCATGCTTAAAATTGGTTCACATGTCTCGATGAGCGGCAAAAAAATGCTGCTTGCGTCAAGTGAAGAGGCGGTTTCATACGGCGCCAACACATTCATGATTTATACGGGCGCACCGCAAAATACAAGGCGGAAGAAAATTGAGGACTTGAACATTGAAGCCGGCCTTGCCCATATGAAAGAACATGGCATAGAGGAGATTGTCGTCCATGCGCCGTATATCATCAATATCGGCAACACAACAAATCCTGCGACATTTGAACTCGGTGTCCGTTTTTTGCGGTCGGAAATTGAGCGGACGGAGGCGATCGGAGCGAAGCAGATCGTTTTGCACCCGGGCGCCCATGTTGGTGCAGGGCCGGAAAAAGCGATCAAGAAAATCATTGAAGGGCTGAATGAGGTGCTTGTTCCGGAGCAAACCGTCCAGATTGCGCTTGAAACGATGGCCGGCAAAGGATCCGAATGCGGCAGGACGTTTGAGGAACTGGCGGAAATTATAGACGGCGTCAAATACAATGACAAGCTTTCCGTTTGCTTTGATACTTGCCATACCCATGATGCCGGCTATGATGTGAAAAACCGGTTTGATGAAGTGCTGGATGAATTTGACCGGATCATCGGCATTGGCCGCCTGAAAGTATTGCATGTCAATGACAGCAAAAATGAAGCCGGCTCGCACAAAGACCGGCATGAGAATATCGGGTTTGGCCATATCGGATTTGAAGCCCTTGACTATATCGTGCATCACCCGGCGCTTTCTGACATCCCGAAAATTTTGGAAACCCCTTATGTCGGCGAAGACAAAAAGAACCGCAAGCCGCCGTACAAATACGAAATTGCCATGCTTAGAAACAGGAAATTTGACGAAAATCTGCTGGCCAAAATTGTGGAGCAGCCCGCTTGAATCCCGGTCAGGTTTTAAAGCCGCTGAAACAAAACGGTGAGACACTACATTCTTAGTGTCTCATCGTTTTTTGCATCTGGACAGTTTCAGTGGTTTTCGTTTGGCCGGGATTTTTTAAAAATAAACCTCCATTTGCAAAATGAAATATAACTGTAATCTATTTATCAAACCATCAATGCTATAATCAGAAATATCAATAGATTAATAGAACGGAATCTACACATAATGAGAAAAAGCCGATACATAGCAATGGAGGCGTTAAGGTGAATAGGAAGTTTTTGTCGTTAACCGCTGCTGCAGTGATCGCAGGCAGCGCTTTCGTCCCGCTTAGCAAAGCAAATGCAGAAACCGCTGTCAAGAGCATTCAAAACGAGGAGTCGGCCGTTAAGGAAAGCATTTCCGGCAAGCAAAACGAGATTGCGAAGATCGCAGAAAACGCGAAGCAGCTTCAGTCGGATATGGAAAAAATTTCGGCTAAGATCCGCCAAACCAATCAGAAAATCAGTGAAAAAACGCAAGAAGTGTCAGAGACGAAAGACGAGGTCGCATCGTTAAATGAAAAAATGAAAGAAACGCAAAAAAGAATAGAAGAGCGCAACAACGTGCTTGCCCGGCGTGCGCGTGACATTCAACAAAAAGGCGGAGCGGATAGTTATCTGAATGTGCTGCTTGAATCCAGCAGCCTGAGCGATTTTGTCAGCCGAGCGCAAGCGTTAACAACGTTTGTCCAAGCAGACCGCGCCATTTTAAAAGCGCAGGAAAAAGACAACAAAACATTAAATACAGCAAAAGCTGAAGTGGAAAAGAAGCTTCAGAAAGTGCAGTCGGATTTAGCTGAGCTTGAGGAGTTGAAAGAAGCAAACAAATACCAGCTTGCGGACCAGAAAAGCTTAGAAGCGGCGCTGAAGGAGCAAAAACAAGCTGCTGCAGCTGAATTGGCGAAGCTGAAAGACAAGGAAGCTTCCTTAAACGCGCAGGAAAAAGCAGCGCTCGCTGAACTGGAAAGCAAAGAGACCGAGACCGCACCATCTGCTACTGCTGCAAAATCTTCCGCGCCTCAGGAATCGAAGCAGGATGATTCCGCCTCTACCGGCACGAGCACCGGAAGAGACGATTCAAATGGAGAAACTGCGGCACATACACAGAAGGAAAAGACAAAGTCCGGATCCCGCGCAAAACATGTGGCGCGCGTACCTTCCTTTTCTGATGACGGCAGCGCTTCAAACAACGGTTCCGGAACGGTTGAAAAAGCGATCAGCGCCGGTTCAGCTTTAATCGGGCACACTTCCTATAAAATGGGCGGCGGAAGAACGAAAAGCGACATTGCAAACGGGCTTTTTGACTGCTCCTCATTTGTTCATTGGGCCTACGCACAGGCAGGCGTGAACCTGGGTGGCTCCGGTGCGAATACGGATACGCTTGCAGGGCTTGGGCAAGCGGTCAGTGCTTCGCATATGAAACGGGGAGACCTGGTCTTTTTCAATACTTATAAGTACAACGGCCATGTGGGCATTTACCTGGGCGGCGGCAAATTTCTCGATTGCAATAGTTCAGATGGCGTTTCCATCGACACCATGAGCAGCGGTTACTGGAAACAGTGCTTTAATGGCGTTGTCAGGCGCGTAGTGAAATAAGGAAGAACCGGCCGAAAAGCTTTTTCCGGCCGGTTCTTTTTCTATTTTGCCAATAAGACAAACACCCGGTTGATTTCTTTTGCGGTGAGCGGGCTTGTAATTTTTGCAATGTCTTTCAGTGCTTTGCTGCGGGCCTCGTCATCAAAGATGTCCAACTGTTTTCCCCGCACATAATCCGCGATTTTTTCCGCATCTTCGCGGCTGATTTTCACGTTAAACTGCCGCGCGTATTTAAAAAGTTCCGCGCCGGTAATGATATTCACCTTATAATTGACCATATTTTGAATCAGTTTCAATATCCATCACTCTCCCCGCTTCATGTATATGCGGGCCGGGAAGAAATGTTTCAGATGCTTATGGAAGGGGATATTGCCGCGGAGGAAGAAAAGCGATAAGAAGGCGGCAATTACCGGCATTTCCACGTGAACCCCTCCGCGCTTTACAATCTTTCGGAAAGAAGGTATAATGTTTAAATCGGAATGATTCTGATTGAGGAGTTTGCGTATGGAAGAATATGTTGTAGAAGTTTCTGGCCTCTCTTTCCGTTATGACCGGCAGAATGTGCTGGAACAGATCGATTTAAACATACCAAAGGGAGCGTTTCTCGGCATCATTGGCCCGAACGGTTCCGGAAAATCAACCCTGCTAAAGCTCATGCTCGGGCTGTTAAAACCGCAGGAAGGGGAAATCCGCCTTTTCGGCACGCCGCTCAGCCGCTTTAAAGACTGGAGCCGGATCGGTTTTGTCTCGCAAAAAGCCAATGCATTTAATACTGGTTATCCTGCGACCGTTTTAGAAGTGGTCGAAAGCGGCCTGGTGAAAAAAACCGGCCTGTTCCGTTTCCTTGGCCCCGGCGCCAGAAAAGAAGCAATGGAAGCGATCCGCTCAGTCGGGATGGAGGCGTACGCCCATCAAAATATTGGCGAGCTAAGTGGCGGCCAGCAGCAGCGTGTGTTTATCGCGCGGGCCATTGTCAGCAAGCCGGAGATTTTGATGCTGGATGAGCCGACAGTTGGTGTGGACCAGCGCCATGTCCGGTCTTTTTACGAAATGCTGGAGCAGCTGAACAGGGAATGGGGCATTACCCTGATTCTTGTCACACATGATATCGGCGCCGTTTCCGACAAAGTGACGCATGTTGCATGCTTGAACCAGCATTTATATTTCCATGGCGACATCCACGCGTTTCAGCAGTTGGATGAAGAAAAACGTTCATCCTGGTATGCCCACGATGTCCGGTTGCTGGCGCATGAACATGGGTGAGAAGGAGAAACCGAATGATTGCTGCACTTTTTCATTATCATTTTTTACAAAATACATTTTTGGCCGGCATTTTAATCGGCCTGATTGCCCCTTTGATCGGTAGTTTTATTGTCGTACGCCGTTTGTCGCTGATTGCGGATGCGCTCAGCCATGTCACATTGTCCGGGATTGCGATCAGCCTGTTTTTAAGCAGCAAGCTTTCTATTCTTGCCGGGTTGAACCCGCTTTATATTGGCACCGGCTTTTCCGTGCTCGGATCCGTGCTGATCGAGCGGTTGCGCGGGGTTTACCGGCATTATGAAGAACTTGCGATTCCGATTATCATGTCGGGCGGGATTGGCATCGGGCTGATCTTTATTTCTGTGGCCGGAGGGTATAATGTAGATTTGATGAATTACCTGTTCGGCAGCGTAAGCGCGGTAAGCCAGGCTGATCTTTGGCTCATTCTGGGGATTGCCGTCATTGTGGCGGCTGTGATCCTTTTGCTGTATAAGGAACTTTTCCTGCTTTCTTTTGATGAAGAATATGCAAAAGTGTCCGGTATTCCTGCGAAAACGATCCATTTGCTGTTTATGGTGCTGATTGCGCTTGTGATTTCGGCTGCGATGCGGATCGTGGGGATTATGCTTGTATCCGCGCTGATTACGCTCCCGGTAGCGGCCAGCATCCGCATCAGCCGGGGATTTAAACAGACCATTTTGTTTTCCGTTCTTTTTGGCGAAATTTCCGTTTTGGGCGGGCTGGTTACGGCATTTTATCTGAATTTGCCGCCCGGTGGTACAATTGTGGTGATTTCCATCGTCATTTTGCTTTTGGCGGTTTATATGAAACGATTCCGGCCCGGTGCCGGTTTGAACAAAAAGAAGGTGTGAACATGCTTTTGGATGAGGCAATTGAAATCTTGAAGGAAAACGGCTATAAGCATACAGGAAAAAGGGAAAAAATGCTCGATTTGTTTTCGGAGAGCAATAAGTATTTGACGGCAAAAGACGTGCTCGAATGGATGAAAGATGCGTATCCGGGCCTCAGTTTTGATACGATCTACAGGAATTTATCGCTTTTTGCTGAACTTGGCATACTGGAAGTGACAGAGCTGTCCGGTGAAAAGCATTTCCGTTTCAAATGCTCGACAAACCACCACCATCACCATTTTATTTGCCTGGCGTGCGGGAAGACGAAAGAAATCCCGGATTGCCCGATGCCAATGGTGAGCGGTTTGGAAGGGTATGCCATTTCCGGCCATAAGTTTGAAATTTACGGCACGTGCCCGGAATGCATGGCAGATGAAACGCGGCAAAATATTTAACAAACCCTGCTTCCGGCAGGGTTTGTTTTTGCTATATAAGTTGAACGAATGTGTTGCCAGAATCCATATCGATCCTGATCGTAGTAGATGTTGGCGCGAAAAACTGAAGTTCATTTTATGATTTTGGATATTTTTCAAGACGCCTTCCGGGAAAAATAACCCGGGCGCAGGCATGCGGGTCACCGCAAAAAGCTATCCGCAACCCAGCCTGTCCCTTACAGAAACCCGGATAAGCCCTTAATCGCGTGCGGAGCGGCTGGACTGGGTGATCCAGCGTCTGACCCAGTCATCCGCTTCTTTCCAATTTTTCACCCGGTATACATTGTCCGGGACGGGATCCCGGTTGTATGGGGTGTCAAACAGAAGGACGGGGATGCCGAGCGTTTGCGCAATGGCGGCCGCATTGTCATGTTTGTCTTCCAAAAACAAATCAACGTTGTACTTTTTTGCGGTTTCCACTTTGTGATGCGTGCCGATCAGCTCGATATGATGGTATTTCAGCTGTTGTTTTGTAAACCAGTTTTTGGTCACATCAAGGAGATAGGATGCGCGTGCGCTGATAAAATACAGCTCAAACCGGTCTGCCCATTTGTTTAACACTTCTTTTGCCCCTTTTGCAACCGGGGATTTTGCATAGATCACAGGCTCCGAGCGGATAAACCAGTCGGCAAATGTCCCGGCAGGAATATCGACGACATCTGTGATCTCATACTTCGTTAAGTCTTCATATTTCAGGTCAATGTGAAAGGCATCGTTAATGAACGGAATAAGCGTTTCAGGATCTGTCACAGTCCCGTCAATGTCAATGCCGAAACGGTATTTTTTCACCATGGTGCGCCTCCTTTTCCGTTTTGAATGTGAAGCGGTCGTGCCGCCTGTTGTCCGGGCCAGGCCTGGAAGATAAAAGTTGCCGCGCATGAAGAAACACCGGCTTGTTTTACGCCGGTGTTTCGGTCAGACGGGGTTCACGTTTTGCGCGGCCTGTTTTTGGTAATACGCTTCGGCAAGCATGTCGATTTCTTTTTTCAATTCTTCTACCATTTTATCTTCCGGCACTTTCCGTATGATTTTCCCTTTGCGGAACAGGAGGCCTTCCCCGCGTGCACCGGCGATCCCAATATCCGCTTCTCTTGCTTCACCGGGGCCGTTAACGGCGCAGCCGAGGACGGAAACTTTAATCGGCGCTTTTATGGTCTGTAAATATTCTTCGACTTCGTTTGCAATGCTGATTAAATCGATCGCAATCCGGCCGCAAGTCGGGCATGAAACGAGCGTCGGGGCATTGGAGGAAAGCCCGAATATTTTCAGCAGTTCACGCGCGACTTTCACTTCTTCCACCGGGTCGGCGCTTAAAGAAATGCGGAGCGTGTTGCCGATTCCCATATTTAAAAGCGTCCCAATCCCGGCGGCACTTTTGATGGTGCCGGAAAACAGCGTCCCGGATTCAGTAATACCGAGATGGAGCGGGTAGTCAAATGTCCGGGCCGCTTTCTCGTACGCTTCGATGGCAAGGCGGACATCCGAGGCTTTCATCGAAACGATAATGTCGTGAAAATCCAGGTCTTCCAGAATCCGGATATGGTGCAGGGCGCTTTCGACCATGCCGTCTGCTGTCGGGTATCCGTATTTTTGCAAAATTGGTTTTTCAAGGCTTCCAGCATTGACGCCGATCCGGATCGGAATGCCGCGCTCTTTTGCCGCTTTCACGACCGCTTCGACTTTTTCGCGCTTGCCGATATTACCCGGGTTAATCCGGATTTTATCGACGCCGCCTTCAATTGCGATTAACGCAAGCCGGTAATCAAAGTGGATATCCGCGACAAGCGGGATATGGATTCTTTTTTTTATGTCGGGAATAGCCCTTGCCGCCCGTTCATCCGGGACGGCAACGCGCACGATCTGGCAGCCTGCTTCTTCAAGCCGCTCAATCTGGCGGACAGTTGCATCGACATCATGTGTTTTCGTCGTCGTCATACTTTGAATGAATAATTCATTGCTGCCCCCGATCGTCAAGTTACCTACCTTGACAGGGCGCGTTTTTGTACGGTGTATGATCTCACCCAAGGATATTCGCTCCTTTAATGATCTATCAGTCCATAAACATTTTACCAACTTACATTTTACCAATTTACTGCCCCGATTGACAAGACATACTCCGGTTTTTACCGGGATTCGCCGTAAATGGGAAACCGGTACGTTTGTCCAATTTGGATGTCTTCCGGTGCAATTCCGCCGTTTAGTTTGCTGAAATCGCGGATCACTTTTTCAATCGAAGGCGCCGTCCCGCCTGATATTTTTTTGACAATCGTAAGCACCGTGTCACCGGAATGGACCTTGGCTGTGACATACGGACCGTGGGTTGTTTCAGGTTGTATGGCAACGTTTTTTTCGGTTGTTTCTTTAGCATTCGTCGGGATTGTGCCTGCGTGGAGATCGTAGTAGATGCTGTAAGAGATAAGGGCAACGATAAAGAGCGCAAATATTTTTTTCAACATGGACATTCCCTCCTTTTATGAGTGCTACCAGTATATGCCGGTATGCTGTAATTAGAACCCGGGATGATTCTCAAAAATGCAGGCGAAAAATTTGCCATTTATCAATCGGTTTTGGTACATTAAATATGACAAATCTTTGAATCTTTTCGGTTCAAAACACTACATAAAGGAGGAATAAAGATATGACGTACACTTTACCGCAATTGCCGTATGCGTATGATGCCCTGGAGCCTTATATTGACAAGGAAACGATGAACATCCACCATACGAAGCACCATAATACTTATGTCACCAATTTGAACAAAGCGTTGGAAGGCCATGACGACCTTGCTTCCAAATCCGTTGAGGACTTAATTTCGGATTTGAATGCGGTTCCGGAAGAAATCCGTACAGCGGTTCGCAACAATGGCGGGGGACATGCCAACCACTCGTTGTTCTGGACGTTGCTTTCGCCAAATGGCGGTGGCGAACCGAAAGGCGCACTGCTTGACGCGATCAACAGCAAATTCGGCAGCTTTGAAAAATTCAAAGAACAATTTGCAGCGGCTGCAGCGGGTCGTTTCGGTTCCGGCTGGGCATGGCTTGTTGTCAATAATGGCGAGCTTGAAATTACAAGCACCCCGAACCAAGACAACCCGCTTTCCGAAGGCAAAAAACCAATTCTTGGCCTTGATGTTTGGGAACATGCTTACTACTTGAAATACCAAAACCGCCGTCCGGAATACATTTCTGCATTCTGGAATGTCGTGAACTGGGACGAAGTGGAAAAACTGTACGAAGCAGCGAAATAATCGCGATCCATTTAAAAAAGGGCGTGCCGCGCCATTTGCGTGCACGCCCTTTTTGCATGCGCTCGTGCATAAACGCCCCCGTTTTTCAAAACAATATAGGGGAATGGGGGGAGTTTTGATTTATGAAACGTGTGCAAAAATGGTTCGGAGATATAGAACTGTCAAAAGATCTGCTGCTGCTACTTGCGATCGGCGGGCTTTATTCTCTAAGCGTTTCGCTGTCCAATTCTTTCGTTAACATATATTTATGGAAGCAGACAGGGAAGTACATAGATCTGGCGGTATATAATTTATCGGTTGTTATCCTGCAGCCGCTTACTTTTATCATCGCGGGAAGATGGGCGAAAAAAGTGGACAGGGTCATGGTGTTCAGGATCGGGGTTGCCTTTTTGGCACTGTTTTATTTAAGCGTGCTGTTTTCGCGGGGGCATGCCGGCGATTTTATCGTTTTGCTTGGCGGGCTGCTCGGGATCGGCTATGGCTTTTATTGGCTCGCCTATAACGTGCTGACGTTTGAAATTACGGAGCCCGAGACGAGGGATTTTTTTAACGGCTTTATGGGGGCATTCGGTTCCATCGGCGGCATGGCCGGACCGTTTGCCGCCGGGCTGATCATTTCAGCGATCGGGAAAAGCGGTTATACTGTCGTTTTTGCGCTCTCCCTCATCCTGTTTGCTCTTGCCGTCGTCCTCAGTTTTTTTATTGCACCACGACCTGCACACGGCCGTTATTTGTTTAAGCAAATCGTAAAGGAACGGCATCGCAACCCGAATTGGAAACGGATTACAAGCGCCCATTTTGTCCAAGGTTTAAGGGATGGCACGTTTGTGTTTATGATTTCCGTTTTTGTGTTCCTTTCCACGGGGAGCGAGCTTTCTCTCGGCACGTTCGGGCTGATCAATTCCTGCCTGCAGTTTCTCGGGTACACGCTCGTTGCCCGTTATATTAAAATCAAGCACCGCCAGCGCTCCATTTTTTTGGGCGGGCTGCTTCTGTATGCGGCCGTGTTTTTGTTTATTTTTGAAGTCACCTATCCGAGAATGCTGCTTTATGCCGCAACGATTGCGATTGCTTACCCGCTTCTGCTTGTCCCATATAATTCGATGACATACGATGTGATCGGCAGGGCATGGAAAGCAGCGGAAGCACGGATTGAGTATGTTGTCGTGCTTGAAATATTTACCAATGCCGGCAGAGTCGTTTCGATTTTGCTTTTCATTGCGGCTGTCACTTTTTTCAACAGCCAGGTAAGCATCCGCGTGCTGATGCTTGTGATTGGGGCAGGGCATTTATGCATTTCGCTTTTTACAAGGAATATCCGGATTGGGAATATGTAGGGCTGCCGTTTCCAAAAATGGCGGTATTTTTTATAGCCATGTCCGCACTTTTTCGCTAAAATGGAATGTATAGCCGATGGCGAAGGGAGGAGCAGAAAAAGGTTGAAGAAAAAGAAGCGAAAAAAGCGGTCGCATATTCCATTTAGAATGAATATGCTGTTCTTTGCTGTTTTTGTGCTTTTTTCGGTCTTAGTCGTGCGTCTGGGCATCGTGCAGATTGTCTACGGCCAGGATTACAAAAAAGAACTTGAACAGACGGAAGACAAGACGATCCATACTTCTGTTCCAAGAGGAAGAATTCTTGACCGGAACTATAAAGTGATTGTGGGCAATAAAGCGCTGAAGGCGATCACATATACGAGAACCCAGGCGGATGATAGCGGGAAAATGCTGAAAGTGGCAAGGAAACTCGGGGAAATCATCAAAGTGCCGGATGCTGATGTGAAACGGCTGACGGACCGGGATAAAAAAGACTTTTGGATCCTAACCCATCCGAAAGCGGCAAAACAACTCGTTCCCAAAGCGGAACAGGCAAAGCTCGACAACGACAGCGACAAAATATACAAGTTGCAGCTGAATCGGATTACGAAACAGGATCTGGATTCACTGTCGCGGGATGATCTCAATGTGCTCGCGATCTACAGCAAAATGTCGGCCGGCTATGTGCTGTCCCCGCAAATTATCAAAAACACGGACGTAACGAATAAAGAGTATGCGACTGTGAGCGAGAATCTTTCAGCGCTGCCGGGCGTGGATATTACAACCGACTGGGAGCGAAACTATGTGTTCAAAGAGGCGAACAGCAACGATTCGGTTTTAGGGTCAATCCTCGGTGATGTGACAACCGAAAAAGAAGGTTTGCCTGCCGATAAGGAACAGTACTACACGGCCCGCGGATACAGCCGCAATGACCGCGTCGGGAAAAGTTACATTGAACAGCAGTATGAAGATGTCTTAAACGGCGAAAAAGAAAAAGTAGAAGCGAAGCAGGATAAAAAAGGAAATGTCATCTCTTCAAAAGTAATCAGCAAAGGGAAGCCGGGCAGCGACCTTGTTTTGTCTGTTGACATTGACCTGCAAAGAGAAGTTGAGAAAATTATTACCGATGAAATCAAAGCGGCCCGCGCAAGCAATCCGCTTGTTGACCGTGCCTTTGTCACCGTTATGAACCCGAATACCGGCGAAGTGCTGACAATGGCCGGCAAACAGGTGGTCACAAAAAACGGGTCTGCGAAAATCAAGGACTTTGCGCTCGGGAATATGACAACTGCTTATCCTTCGGGTTCTGCAGTGAAAGGTGCGACTGTTTTGACCGGGTATCAGACCGGGGCCATTTCGCCCGGGAGTGTATTTGTCGACCAGCCGCTCCATTTCGCCAGCACCCCTGTGAAAAAATCGTGGGTGACGTCTGGTTTTGGTGCGATTAACGACTTAAAGGCCCTGCAGGTTTCATCGAACGTATATATGTTCCGGACGGTGATGGCGATCGGCGGGCAGCACAATTATGTACCGAATGGCTCGCTTAATATTGACAAAATGAAAACGATCCGGACATTGCGCAAATATTTTGCCCAATTCGGGCTAGGTGTTAAAACCGGTATCGACCTTCCGGGTGAAGTCGGCGGCTATCAAACGGAAGTCCCGCCGAACAGCGGGAACGTGCTCGACTTTGGGATCGGGCAGTTTGACACGTATACTGCGCTTCAGCTCTGCCAGTATGTTTCCACGATTGCAAACGGCGGTTATCGCGTGCAGCCGCATATTGCGAAGGAAATCCGTGAACCGAGCCCGGACGGCAAGACACTCGGGCCTGTTGAAAAAGAAATCGGCACGACGGTCTTAAACCGTGTGGATATGAAGGAGTCATACATCAACCGCGTCAAACAAGGTTTTTATAACGTGGTGAACGTTCCCCACGGAACAGCTTACGGGCGGATTGATTCCAGTCTGAAAGTGGCAGGGAAAACCGGGACGGCACAGGCGGTTTATGGCGGTGAACTGGTGGAAAAATACGATGCGGCCGGAAGGGCACATCCTTCCATTTGGTCAGATGCATGGAATTCCACCTTTGTCGGTTACGCGCCTTACAATCACCCGGAAATTGCCATTTCGGTTGTTGTGCCATGGTCTTACATGGGAGGCGCTTCCGACCCGCACACAAATTTAAAGATTGCGAACCGTGTGTTTAAAGCTTATTTTAACCTGAAGAAAAAAGAAGAAAGCCATGCTGCCAACACGGCCGAACCAACAGTCGAAAATGCAGACGAGGCAAGCGGTTCGAACTGATGGCTGTGATCAAAAACGGATAACGGGGTTTCCCGCTATCCGTTTTCTATTCCATGGCACCCGTAATGATGCGTTTCACCTCGTTTACAGGGAGGGCGGACTGCCTTGCAATCTGTTCAAATGAAAGGCCCTGCCGGAACAAAGCGAGCACCTGGTTTTTTACAATTTCATTCACCGGCACCCTTTCGCCGGACGAATCTGGAAGAAGCGGGTCGGCTCCGGGAACCATGAATTCTTCTTCGAGCGTCTGTAATCTTTTTTTGATCTGGTACGTTTCCTGGAAAAATTTTAAAGACAAATCTTCCAGTTCTTGTTCTACCAGATGCACGCGGTCCTGGCGGAAAAACGAAATAAGAAACAATACCACAGAAAGCGCCAGTAACACCATCAGCGTCATAACCATCCATTTCTCTCCTTTTTCATTGCAAAGTACTATTGTTAGTTATATCACGATTTTCCGGTGAAGTGTACCGCCTTTCTGGCAAGAGGGGGCGAAATCGTGCAAGAAAAGGGGGAGCGGCGGACTTGCCCCCATTCAAGTGAAAATTTCACATATTCCGGCAGCCGGCGGGAAGAACGGTTTTGCTCGAAAAAACATACTGGCAATCGTCTGTGAAAAATGCTATGATAGATAAGTCGTATGCACGATCGATTGAGAAAGATGGAGGGATGAAACATGCGTGTAAACATTACACTGGCTTGCACGGAATGCGGTGAGCGTAACTATATTACAACGAAAAATAAACGTACGACCCCGGACCGAATTGAATTGAAAAAGTATTGCCCGCGGGACAAACGTGCAACCGTACATCGCGAAACAAAGTAAACAGCAGGCGTTTTCCTGCTGTTTTTTCTTTTGCCGGGACTTCCATATAAAATGAACGTATATTTTACACTGAAACAAGGTCATCCATTTGCACAGATTTCTTTTTGCAGCCGGCAACAAAGTAGCGAAGTTTCGCTCATTTTATATAGCGGATAATTTTTCTCCCGGCAGGAAAAATAAAAATGAGTGGCGGAAAATTTTTTGGGGGGAGGAATCGCCATGAACAGATGGCTGAAGTGGATGGCGGTACTGCTTCTGTTTTCAGCAGCTTACCGGAACCGTTACCGGGTATTAAACACTGTATTGGGGTACGGCCCTGCGAGAAAATTGGCGGTCACGGCAGCAATGCGGATTCCAGGATTGCGGTCACGCGTCATGGGCCAGGTTTTTCAATAACGGCGAAAAAGGGCGGGTGTAAGTGTAAAAGGCCAAACGCTTTACACTCCGCTCTTTTTTTCGATATAGTTAGGATAAAATGGATGGAAAAAGGCAGGGGAAATCGTGAACAGCAGGGCAGATGTTTTGTTTTGGGCAATCAGCCGCCATTTTGTCGTGGAAAATGAGTACCGGATCATGCTTTTGAGTGAAAACCGAGATGAAATGTGGCTAGTCAATCCAAAAAAGAAGGATTTGCCGCTTGTGCGTCTTTTGCGGTATGACATCGACTGGGGCAACTGGTTGTACCGCGACATTCGTGATTGTTGCGCACAGGCTGAAGATTTATGCAAACAAATAAGGCGGCTTGCTCCGCGCGTACTCAATATTTATGTGAGTGCGTATGCGCCGGTTGACGATTATGACATTTATTTGGATGAACCGATGCATATTAATGGCGGAAAAACGGAACTCCGCAGCGTATTGATTGAAGGGGAGAATCCTGATTCCGGGATCAATAAGCTGCGCCCGTTCACGGAAGGCCGGCTTGCGATTGCACCCGAAACCATGGGCGGGGATGCCTATGCCTTACAGCGGATGGTGTTTGCAGCCGAGGCGCGCCGGGAAGAGGAGGAACGGCAGCTGTTTGATGCGGGCAGGCCGTTTTTTACATACGTGTTTCTGGCCTTACAGATTGCTGTGTTTATTGTTATGTCGCTTACGGGCGGGACACAGAATACGCAAAACCTGATCCGTTTCGGCGCCAAGTACAACCCATTGATTATGGAAGGGCAATATTGGCGGCTGATTACGCCGGTTTTTATTCACATCGGGTTCATGCACCTATTTATGAATTCGCTCTCTCTATACTATATCGGACCGCTTGTCGAACGGATTTACGGCAAGGGGCGTTTTGCCCTGATTTATTTGTTCGCCGGGTTTACAGGCTGCCTGGCCAGCTTTCTGTTTTCGCCAAGCCTTTCCGCCGGCGCAAGCGGTGCGATTTTTGGCTTGTTTGGCGCATTGCTTTACATCGGGACGGCTTATCGCGATCTTTTTTTCCGGACAATGGGATCGAGTGTCATTACGCTCATCATCATAAATCTCGTTTTCGGCTTCTCCGTTTCCGGCATTGACAATTTCGGGCATCTTGGCGGGCTTTTCGGCGGTTTTCTCGCAGCATGCATCGTCCACTTTCCGAAACGGAAGCGCATCGGTGTACAGCTTCCGGCTCTTCTTCTTGCTGCTTTCCTCGTTTATATGGGCCTGCGCAGCGTCTAATAAAGTATGCCCCCCGTTTCGGTTCCGGCCCGCTTCTTTGGCGTGCAAGCGCGGGCCTTTCGGGGGACGAATTCTGCCGGGATAAAAAATTCCCTCTTTGAGACCGCGGGTTGTCACGGCCATTCTTCAAAAAATGCTCCGGGCATGGTTTCACAGCGCACTTCCATGCCGAGCGGCCAAATGATCCGGCAAATTGCCGCAATTTGATGCTTGTTAGAAGCTGCACAATCGATTATACTTTTCTTTGGAACAGATTTTTATCAAACGAAAGCTGGGTCGAAATGAGAACGCTTTATGATGTGCAGCAGCTTTTGAAAAAATTCGGCATTATTGTCTATATCGGGGACCGGCTTGCCGATCTCGAGCTGATGGAATTGGAACTGAGACAATTGTACCAGGCAAGGGTGCTGGAAAACCGCGAATACGAAACCGCCCTGTTGATCATCAGGCAGGAAAAACGGTTGGAAAAAGAGAAAAAAATTGAGGGTGAGCGAAATGGCTGAGAAATGGATCATTGGCATTGATTTGGGGGGCACCACCACAAAACTGGCATTTGTGAATGAAGCAGGCGATATTTTACACAGATGGGAGATCCCGACTGTGACGGCTAACCAGGGGGAAGCGATCCTTCCGAATATCGCAAAATCGATTGAGGACGAATTGGCCCGGGTAAAGCGGGAGAAAAAAGATATCACAGGGATCGGCCTCGGCGTACCGGGACCGGTTGATATGGAAGCCGGCGTGATCTATGAAACCGTCAATATCGGCTGGGCACAGCATTATCCGGCTGCCGGGACATTGCAAAAATGGACGGGGTTAAAAGTGGTGATCGATAATGATGCAAACGTTGCGGCACTCGGTGAAATGTGGAAGGGTGCCGGGAAAGGTTCCGGGGAAATGGTCTTCGTTACGCTTGGCACCGGTGTCGGCGGCGGCATCATTACAGGCGGCGACATCGTCCACGGTGTAAAAGGGGCGGCAGGCGAAATTGGCCATATTACCGTTATTCCGGAAGGCGGGGCAAAGTGTAACTGCGGGAAAACCGGCTGCCTTGAAACGGTCGCTTCTGCAACAGGCGTGGTCAGGACAGCCATGGCGAAACTGGCTGCATTTAGCAGCGCGTCTCCGTTAAAAGATTTGTATGCCCAAAGCGGCTCGGTAACCGCTAAAGATGTGTTTGATTTTGCGAAAGCGGGCGATGCCCTTTCCTGTGAAATTGTGGACGAAACGGCAAAATACCTCGGGCTTGCGCTGGCAAGTGTGGCAAATACGTTAAATCCGGAAAAAATCGTGTTAGGGGGCGGGGTGTCAAAAGCAGGCGAAACGCTCTTAAACCCAGTGCGCGCTTATTTTTTGAAATACGCGTTCAACACGGTCGGCAAATCGACAAAACTGGAACTTGCCACATTGGGAAACGATGCTGGCGTGCTCGGGGCAGCGTGGTTGGCGTTAAATAAAATATAAGGAAAGCTCCCTCTTTCATGATACGCGCTGATTTTGCCATACGAGAAACAGCGATATCTGAAAAGAGGAGTTTTTTTCCAGCCTCCGTACTACAAGGGCGGTATGGCCGTTTTGCGCAAGTCTTTATGCTGCAGAGAAAAAGAAATGGTTTTTTTGGACTGAATCATCTAGAGACGGGCAGCCTGTTGCAAACTTGTGTGCTAGCGCGCACTAAGCTTTAAGACAAATTGAATTACGGGAACTTGCTTCGGTTTTTGGTGATGCAAAGATGCAAAAAAGCGGCATGGCGCCGCTTTTTTAAGCATTAAGTAAAGGTCGGGTAGCCCGAATGGATGACGGTCATGATGGCAAACCAGCCGAAAAGGGCAAAAGAAATGATACCGAAAATAAATCCGAGGATATTTTTGTTTTTGGCCGCAGTAATGAAACCAATCAGTGACAGAATGGAGACGAGACTGAAAATAATGACTGTACCCATGACATCCCCCTTATAATGAAAAGGCATTCAATTATCTTTATTTTACAACCAGTCTGGTGATTTGTCGAGTAAATGAACAGGCATTTTTTGCGGATGAAAACATGATACAATAGGACAGGAGGGATACGAATGAAATGGAAACAATTGCCGGTCGGGCCCATTCAGACGAATTGCTATATCCTGTGGAATGACGAAAAAGACTGTTTGATTTTTGACCCCGGCGCTGAATTTCACAGACTTCATGCTTTTATCGGGGAAAATGGGTTGAAACCGCACGCGGTGCTTTTAACGCATGCCCATTTTGACCATATTGGTGCTCTTGATGCAGTGCGGGATGCGTACAAGATCCCGGCCTATGTCCATCAAAAGGAAGAGATGTGGCTTGGGGATCCCGGGCAAAACGGGTCCTATTTTTTCGGGATGGGAGAAATCAGCGCGCGCGGGGCGGAAAAGCTGATCACCGGGGAAGACATATTGAAAATCGGCGCTTTTTCGCTTCACGTGCTGGAAACACCGGGCCATTCACCGGGCAGTGTTTCGTACTGGCTGCCTGAACACAACATTGTTTTTTCAGGGGACGCCCTTTTTTCCGGCAGCATCGGACGGACTGATCTACCGGGTGGGAATCACGGCGTTTTGCTGGAAAGCATTCATACAAAATTATTGGTTTTGCATCCGGACACGATCGTGCTCCCGGGACACGGGCCGCAGACAACGATCGGGGCGGAAAAAGACTCCAACCCGTTTTTGGAGGGATAAAAAAACCGGCATGCGCTGCCGGTTTTTTTAGTGCAAGAAAAAAGCAAGCAGATTTTAAGAGGAACAGGTTATTCGCCGAAGCCGGGTGTGAGTATAAACGTGGTGTAGTACGTAAAGCCGGCGAAGAAAATCGTTAAATATGCCCCAAAGATGTACATATACATGCGTTCGGACAGTTTCAAGTAGCTGACAAGCACAAAGAAACCGGTCTGGGCCAGAAACAATAAAGCGGTTTCTTTCATGCCGCCGAGAAAAAACATGACGGCCATTACACCAGTCCAGAAACCCAGTACGCGGTACATACGATCCAAATGAACCACCCCTTCTTTTTATGTCCATCAAGTTTTATTATAAAGGAATAAAGAAGGGGTGTAAACACAACCGGTGCTTAATTCGCAACTTTAGCAACTTTCACATGATAAATGCATTCGCTGCAATCATGGAGCATCGTTTCCTGCTGGTTGATGTCGAAATCGTCAAACAGTGCCTCAAACAACCCGTGAATATAGGCGACATGCATCTCGCAAACATCCGCCGAGTGATGGATTAATTCCCGGAACGGACAGTTGTATACATGGTAATCGAGTTCGTTCTTGTCTGTTGTTTCCAGCGTTTCGATGCAATATCCGTCCACGGTGGACACGCTTGCGAGCACAGATAATTTTTCGTTAAATGTCAGCTGGTCTTTTGTTTTATTCATGTTTTTTAAGATGTTTTCGATGATCCGTTTTCCGTACTCCCGGCCGATATCTTTCAAAAGGCCTGCATCTGCCAGTTTCATTTTGTTGATTGCTTCAAGCAAAATGTTGGACAGCAATTTGTATTCACGGTGCGGGAAGGAGAGTTCTACCACTTGTTCAGAGCTTTTATACAGCCTTGCCGGGCGCCCGCCTTTCCCGGTTTTGTTCAGTTCAGATGAAATCACCTTAACATCTTCGAGCTTGGACAAATGGAGCCTTGCCACATTCGGATGAATATGAAATTCATTGGCCACTTCCTGGACGGATACTTCGCTCCGTTTCTTCAGTACAAATTGGTAAATCGAGTAGCGGGTCGGGTCAGAAAGGGCATTGATCACTTTTAATGTTGGTTCCATATGAAACACCTCTATATTTTTTATCCTATTTATATTATAAATGATAACAACGCCAAAATTTGTGACAAAAATCACACACTTTTTTGTCGCTAAGAGAAAAAATAGCGAAAAAATTTTTGTTTTAAAGCAGGAATTTTGAAAGCCGTGTCGAAATGAGAGAATATCCCAAAAAGAAAGGTGGTATGTGATGGATTATGTCAGTTGAAAAAATTGCGGAACTTTTGATCGGACAGGCGGTAAAAAACAATGTGACCGATGTCCATATCGTTCCGAAAGAAAAGCATTACCATGTCCAGTTCCGGCAGTACGGAAGGCTGTACCCCCACCGCAACCTTTCCGCGAAAGCCGGGGAAAGGCTGATATCCCATTTGAAATTTATGTCTTCCATGGATATCAGTGAAAAACGGAAACCCCAAAGCGGGTCGTTCGCCATGAATGTTTTGCAGCAGACGATCTCCTTAAGAATTTCGACGCTGCCAACCTCTCTTTCCAAAGAGAGCCTCGTTATTCGGATCTTGCCCCATGAAGAAAAATTCCAGCTCAGCCAAATTTCACTTTTTCCATCGAGCACAAAAAAATTAATGGCGCTGCTCAACCATTCGCATGGGATGCTGATTTTCAGCGGCCCGACTGGAAGCGGCAAGTCTACGACGATGTATACGCTTGTTGAGCACTGCGCAAAACGGTTTTTACGGAATGTGATTACACTGGAAGACCCTGTTGAAAAACAAAGCGACTCGTTTTTGCAGGTACAGGTGAATGAAAAAGCAGGTATTACTTACAGCACAGGGCTGAAAGCGATTTTGCGCCATGATCCGGATATTATCCTGGTGGGGGAAATCCGTGATGCCGAAACAGCAAGAATTGCGATCCGCGCATCACTCACCGGCCATCTCGTGCTGACGACATTGCATACGCGTGACGCAAAGGGCGCGATTTACAGGCTGATGGAATTTGGGGTGAGCATCCACGAAATGGAGCAGACTTTGCTCGCAGTCAGCGCACAGCGGCTGATTACATTGCGATGCCCGGTATGCGGTGGGATCCGCTGTCCGCATGATTCGCAAGATTGCCCACGCAGCCGAGAAAAGCGGCAAACCGCGGTATATGAGCTGCTGTACGGGAAAAATTTGCAGCGAGTGCTGAAAGAAGCAAAGGGGGAACAGGTCTACTATCATTATCCGACACTGAAAGAATGGCTCAGAAAGGGGATTGTGCTTGGATACATTTCTGAAGAAGAGTATCACCGCTGGATTGCCGAAGAGGAAGAAGCGGATAAGCCTCAAACTGCAGGGGCGCTTTCTTACCCGGGTCGGTGAAATGCTCGAAAACGGATTTCCAATTGCAGATGCTATCGATTTTCTCGGGCATGTGGACGGCGAACTGGATGCGCGTTCCATGAACAAACAGCTGCAAAACGGAACACCGCTCCATGACGTGCTGCTGAAACACCGGTTTGATGCCAATGCATGCATGCAAATTTATTTTGCCGGACGGCACGGGGAGATGGTTGCTGCCCTTAAAGAGGCGGGCGCTTACTTATTGAAAAAGCATGAGGATGCCCTTGCCTTTTGGAAACTGATCCGTTATCCGCTCCTATTGGCAGCCGCGCTTTTTATCGCCACGGCTTTTGTGAGAAACGTGTTGCTGCCGCAATTTGAACATATGTATGTCGCAATGGACTACAAACCTTCGCGAAATCTCCGGCTGTTCCTTACTATCATGGAACAGGCCCCGCATGTTATCCTGGTTTCAAGTATTTTTCTCTTCCTATTTTTCACACTCTTTTTTCTCTATTTTAAACGAAAAAAACCGCTGAGGCAGGCGGCGTGGCTTTCGCGGCTGCCGGTATCCCGCTTTTACTATACCAGCTATTACAGCCAGTTTTTGGCAAGAGAATGGAGCTTTATGCTGAAAAGCGGTTTTTCCGTCTATGAAATTTTGCATGTCATGGAATCGCAAAATTTTAAGCCGCTTTGGCGCGATACTGCAAAATATTTGCGCGAAAAACTGCTTGCTGGTGAGACGTTCTCCCGGGCCCTGGCTTCTGTCCCGTTTATCGAGCCACAGCTGGTCATTTTGGTCCGCCACGGGGAGAAAAACGGGCGCCTTGATCAGGAGCTCTATTATTACAGCCAAATTAGCTTGAAAAGAATGGAAGAGAAAATCCAAAGCCTGTTCGGGCTGATTCAACCGGTTGTGTTTATTTTCATCGGTTTCTTTTTGGTCGCCATTTATTTGTCGATCATGCTGCCGATGTTCCAGATGATTGACGCGGTTTAACCGGGGAAGGCGTGCCGGATGGCGGGGCTTCAAGCCTTCCCCCTAAAAAAAGAAAGGAGAAATTGCCCATGTCTTTTATCAAAAATGAAAAAGGGTTTACGCTGATCGAAATGCTGATTGTTTTGCTCGTCATTACGGTTCTCTTGTTTTTGATGATTCCGAACATTTCCAAGCATACCGATGCGATCAATAATAAAGGCTGCGATGCGTTCATTGCGATGGTGCAGGGACAGGTGCAGGCGTATGAAATGGACCACAATGAATATCCGTCATCTATCAACCAGTTAAAAGACGGCGGCTATGTATCGAAAACGAGCTGCCCGAATGGAAACGGAGTGAACATCGGGGCGGACGGGAAAGTAACGGAGGTTGCAAAGTGAAACGGCCAAAAAATGAAGCCGGTTTTACCTTTCCGGAAATGCTCGTTGTTTTGTTGATTGTATCCGTGATCACCGCCCTTGCGTTTGCCGGTTTTAAGCCGGTGAAACATACGATCGTCAAAAAAATGTTCATTAACCAGCTTGAAAATGATTTGTATCTGGCGCAAACGGACGCGATTTCCCGCCAGACGAATGTATACGTCCAATTTTTCCGCCAGAACAATATGTACTCCATTTTCGAAGCGAGGAAAAATGCGACGATTATAAAAAGAAGGCTTCCGGAAGGCATCAAAATGTTCGAAAACGGCAGCTTTCATTCCTATGCAATTGGGCCGGACGGGAATGTCACCCAGTTCGGCACGCTCTATTTCCAGTCCGGCCAAGAACAAATCAAGCTGGTTACGCATATTGGAAGCGGGCGGTTTTATGTCGAAGAATGAACGGGGCTTTACTTTTCCGGAAGTCATCGCTGCGTTTGCCGTATTTTGCCTGATGGCGGCCTGCTTATTCCCGCCGTTTCTCCATATGCTTGGTCAAATCAAAGAGACAAAGCAGGAGATGGAGGCATCCCGTTTTTTATACGAAAAAACGGAGGAATGGATTTTTACCGGAAAAGTCGTTGAAAAAGAAAAAAAGGCGGGCGGGGCCACATGGACATTTCAAATCAAAGACAATGGCAGAAAGGCATGTGTCAAACATGAACAAAACACGACTTGCGTTTCGCTCCAGCAATGAAAAAGGCTTTACGCTGCTTGAAAGCGTGTGCGTACTGCTTCTCGTCACTTCCTTGTTCTCACTTTTTCCCCTGGCAGTGAAAACATTCGGGACAGCCGGGGAAGCATTCCGGCCGGAAGAAGATGAAGAGTGGAATCTTTTTCTCATGCAGTTGCGTAAAGAAATCCGGATAAGCACCTCGTGCCAGGCAGCCCAAAATACTTTGAAACTGAACGAGGCAGGAAGGACGATTACGTATGAACCATACCAGAACAGTCTGCGGCGGAGAGTGGACGGTGAAGGGCATCAAATTGTGCTTCAAAATGTGCAGTCCATCCAATTTGCGGCAACAGGAAACGGGGTCAAAGTGGCCGCCGTTTATCCGAATGGCGCGGAAAGAACAGCGGAAATGACCTTTCTTTCCCGCCATGCGGTTGATCCCGGCCAATCGGAAGGCGTTGCCCGATGAACAGGCAAAAAGGGTTTATTTTGCCAGTGGTGCTGTTTTTGGCGCTTGCCGCATGCAGTATGGTCATTTCGGGAACGGACATTTATCTCGGCGAAAAGAAATATGCCGTGCTGGTGAAGGAATATTATTTGCGGAATACCATGTCGCTTTTCGCCATCAGGGAGGCGGCGCAAAAATTGGAAAAAGGCGACAAAAGCCCGGGGGAACTCCGTTTTTCAGACGGAAAGGTGTCTTACAGTATCAAACAGGACGGAGATACTGCAGTGATTTCTTTAACTGCGGAAAATGAGAGTGGTGAACCGTTTAAAAGTACGATACGATATAATCAGACAGAAAAAAAGGTGTTTCAATGGGAGGAACGATGAACAAAAGGATCTATTTGACCGGGTTTATGGGTGCCGGAAAAACGACTGTCGGCCATGCGCTCGCCTCGCTCTTGGGAAGTAGGGCGACGGACTTGGACCGCTGGATTGAAGAAGAGGAAGGAATGCCGCCCGCTGCCATTTTCGCTGTAAAAGGAGAAGCCTATTTTCGCCGGAAAGAAACAGAGATGCTGAAACGGGCCACATCGCTTGCAGGGGTGATCATGACAGGCGGGGGAATTGTCATGCGGGAAGAAAACGTCTGTCTATTAAAACGAGACGGCGTGACGGTTTTTCTGGATTGCGATCCGGAAATATTGGTTTCACGCATTCAAAATGACCCCTCAAGACCTGTTGCAGCAGGAAGGACAAAGGAGGAGATCATCTCCCTTTATAAAAAAAGGCGGCCGTTTTACCTTTCTTGTGCCGATTTGGTTATTGATACGACGGGAAAATCGGTGGCGGAAATTGTTGCGGAAATTTCCGGCCGCATAAAAACGGAAGCTTTCGGGTATACTGGCGCCTGTAAGGACGGTGGCGCCAATGTCGACAAATGATTATGTCAAATTGCTGACACAAACATGGATGCAGCATGTGAGCACGCCAAAAAGCGAGCGGCAGAAAAAGCGGAACGAGAAAAAGGAAGAGATGCCGCCTTTTGCCGAAAGATGGTTCGGTATCCTCCCTTATTTTTTCCTCTTTTTCAAAAGAAAACAGTAGAAAGCAGGCAGCCTTTTTTGAGGGCTGCCTGCTTATATAAACGCATCTTTTAAATAAAAGAGGCCACCGTTTAGGACATGAACGGTAATTTTCGGCTCATACTGTTCCTTTAGCGCCTGTTTTTCAATTTCATACGATTCCGGGCACTCTTCCATATCTTCGTAAAAATGGTCCAACAGCGCGAGATCCTGGTGCCACCGTTTTACCGCTTCTTCCGCCCAATGATGCGGCTCTTTCGCCAGGCCCTGCCGGATATAATGTTCAATCCTTTTGACGGCGCTTTTTAGCATGATGATCGGCGTCAGGGTAAAACAATAATCCGGAATTTTCGGCGCCAGCGTCCGCTGCTCCAACAAGTCCTGAAAATTTTCAGCCATTGTGCCGTGGATCAAATTCAACCCGATCGAACGGAACACATCTTTTTTTAAATCACAGCGGTACGAAATTTTAACATTCATCCCAAGCCAAGGGTAAAGCGGCACCTGTTTCTGCCCGGGATGGACGTCTTCAAACAGGCGGATATAGCGGGAAAACTGCTTTGCCGTCTCGAAAATCTGGTTCAGGCGGGGGCTTCCAAAATGGACCGGCTCTCCTTTCACCGTATCCGGTGCTTTTTCCCGGTCCGTAATGAACGTGACGGTCATCGGATTCGGGATGCCGCCTGTTTTTTCAAGATAGGACCAGTAAAACGGCCGGTTCATTAACGCTTTATCGAGTTCAATGGTTAATTGCACCGTCATCCAGCCGGGGCGGTTTTCAACCAATACAGCGCCGTTTGCTTCAAAAAAGCGTTCAAGATATTGATGTATTTCTTCCTGCAGCATCCGCATGCCCCTCCTCTTTCCGTATCGCTTCCGCAAATTCGATCATTTGGGTGAGATTTTCCATTTTGATGTTCATTTCGCCTTCTGATTGCGAGTTTTGGAAGACATCCAGCAGATGGTCTTCCAGTTTTCCGAATTCGAGCCGGGTCAGAATTTCATCGAGTTCCCCGATCACCCGCTCAAACAAATGGATTTTTTCGTACAACAGTTTCAGAATATGTTCTTCAACCGTATTTTTGGTCGCAAAGTTGTAAATATGCACGTCCTTTTCCTGGCCGAGGCGGTGGACGCGCCCGATCCTTTGCTCGAGCCGCATCGGGTTCCACGGCAGGTCAAAATTGATCATATGGTGGCAAAATTGCAGGTTGATCCCTTCACCGCCCGCTTCTGTCGCAATGAGCACCTGGGCGTGGTTTTCAAACAGCTGCCGCATCCAGTCTTTTTTGCCGCGCTTAAAGCCGCCGCGGAACGGGACGGATGAAATGCCGTGTTGTTTTAAAAACCATTGCAGGTAAAGCTGTGTTGCCCGGTATTCCGTAAAAATAATCACTTTATCATCAATGTTTTGGATCAGCTCGAGCGCTTTTTCCGCTTTTGAATTGGTTTTTACCGCTTCAATTTTCTGGATCAGCGCAGCAACGGTTTCTTCTAAAACGGGCGAGGGCTGCTCCGTTTTTTTCAGCAGGTTTTTTAAGGTTACAAAAACGGCTTCCCGGCTCGAACACGCCTCGCGCTGCAGCGTCAACAGCGAAAAGCCGGCGCGGCTGTACGATTCGCTGCCTTGCCGGATCGTTTGCAGCGCGTCATACAGTTCGCGCTCTTCTTTACTGAAGTCAATCAGCACCGTTTCAACGCGCCGTTTTGTCCATTCCACCCCGGTGTTTGTGCGCCGGTTCCGGATCATCACTTTGCTGACCAGCTCCCGCAAATGTTCGTCTTCCTTCACCTGCCTGTCCCCTTTTTTATATTTTTTGCTGAAATTCGATTCGCTGCCTAAATGGCCTGGCTTTAAAAGGGAGACAAGGTGGAAGATTTCATCGATCCGGTTTTGAATCGGTGTTGCCGTCAAAAGCAGGCAGAATTTCTTCTTTAAGCCTTGAACAAAGGCGTAATTTTTTGTATTCGGATTTTTTAACTTATGCGCCTCGTCAATAATAATCATGTCATACTGCTGCTTGTAAATGATGTCACGGTGCGGGCTTCTTTTTGCGGTGTCAATGGAAGAGACAACACAGTCATACTGCTCCCACATATAACTTTTCTTTTGCCCGACAGCGGGGATATGGAATTTGCTGTTCAGTTCCGCGACCCATTGCGATACGAGCGACGCCGGAACTAAAATGAGCACTTTTTTTGCTAGCCCGCGAATCATATATTCTTTTAAAATAAGGCCGGCTTCAATCGTTTTTCCAAGCCCGACTTCATCCGCCAAAATGGCTTTGCCGTTCATTTTTTCAACGACCTGGCGGGCAACCTCCAGCTGGTGCGCAAGCGGTTTGACATTGGCCAGATGCTTTGGCGCCTGCAATCCTTCAAATTCAGGAATGACCAGCCGTTTTTCCATTTCCACTGCAAGCTTATAAAGTTCCCATTTTCCCCACGGCCCGTCGTCCTGATAGCGTTCCATCAATCCCGTTTCCCATGAGCGGTCAAATTCAATGTTGACTTCCATGCTGCCTGCACTCCTTTTCCAATCGTCCCCGATCATCGTTTTCGATTTCTTACAGCCGCTTTTTATTTTAAAAAATTCAATTGATTTTCAGAATGGTGTCATGATACGATGAAACTGATCAAGAGTTTTTACAGGTTATACAGGGAAAAATCGTATCGAACAGCCTGCATCAGGCATTTTAACTTTAGTATGCCCGATTTTGAACTGAATATTGGCGGATGAGAATAAGAGGAGAGACTGCATTTTTTGCAGCGCCGACGGAGCAAGCGGAAACGTGAATCTCTCAGGCAAAAAGACTCTTAATTTGACGCATCTCTGGAGAGCGCTTCTTTTCGGGAAGCCACCAAAGGGGAAAACCGTCTTTCGGTAAACTTTCAGGTGCAAGGACAGGGAATATTTCGTGAAGCAGGCGGAATATTCCCTGTTTTTTTGCCCCCGGATCCACGTCCGGATAAAAAACAAAATGGAGGGGTACGAATGCCGGAATTAAAACGGACGCCATTATATGATGTATACCGGAAATACGGTGCAAAAACGACCGATTTCGGCGGCTGGGAACTGCCGGTGCAATTTTCGGGCATTAAAGCCGAACACGAAGCCGTCCGTACGCGGGCAGGCCTGTTTGATGTTTCGCATATGGGCGAAATCCTGGTGGAGGGGCCTCAAAGCCTTGGCTTTCTTCAAAAAATGATGACGAACGATGTGTCCAAATTGAAGCCGGGTGCTGCCCAATATACCGCCATGTGCAATGAAGCCGGCGGCACAGTCGATGATTTGCTGGTTTACCAATTGGGCGAAAACCGGTATTGGCTCGTGGTGAATGCCGCCAATACGGAAAAAGATTATAAGTGGCTTGTTTCACACCGGACGGAGGATGTTTCCATAACGGACATCAGCGCATCGGTTGCCCAGCTCGCGCTCCAGGGGCCGCTTGCTACGGAAGTGATGCAAAAACTTGCGCCAGAAGCGGATGTTTTCTCCATTCCAACGTTTTCATTTATTGAAAACGCAAAGGTTGCCGGTTGTAAAGTATTGCTTTCAAGAACCGGTTACACGGGCGAAGACGGCTTTGAAATTTACTGCCGCAGTGAAGATGCGCTGAAGCTGTGGGATGAGATATTGGCGAAAGGCCGGGAAAAAGGCGTTTTGCCGTGCGGGCTCGGAGCAAGGGATACGCTCCGCTTTGAAGCCGGGCTCTGTCTTTACGGCCAGGAGCTGGCGGAAGACATTTCCCCGCTTGAAGCCGGCATCGGTTTTGCTGTAAAGCTTAAGAAGGAAGCGGATTTTATCGGGAAGCAGGCGCTCCTTGCACAGAAAGCAGAAGGCCTGAAACGGCGCCTTGCTGGGATTGAAATGATCGGTCGCGGCATTCCGCGCCACGGATACAGCGTTTATGCAGGGGATGAGCGGATTGGCACGGTGACAACCGGGACACAGTCGCCGACTTTAAAGAAAAATATCGGTCTTGCCCTTTTGCGTGTACCGTGGGACGCACCCGGCACCGAAGTAGAAGTGGACGTCCGTTCCAAAAAGATTAAAGCCGTCGTTGTCCAAACACCGTTCTATAAAAAGCCAAAAAACGGAGGAGGGGAAAAGTGATGCATCGCTACCTGCCGATGACGGAAGAAGATAAACGTGAGATGCTGGATGCGATCGGAGTCCGAAGCGTCGGGGAACTGTTTTCCGACATTCCCGAAAAAGTGCGGTTTAAAGGGGATTACCGGATCAAAAAAGCAAAATCGGAAACGGCGCTGTTAAAAGAACTGTCAGAACTTGCGGGGAAAAATGCCAATTTAAAAGAATATGCCTCTTTTTTGGGGGCGGGGGTTTACGACCACTATATTCCAACGGTCGTGGACCATGTGATCTCAAGATCCGAATTTTATACGGCCTATACACCTTACCAGCCGGAAATCTCGCAAGGTGAACTGCAGGCTATCTTTGAATTCCAGACGATGATATGCGAGCTGACCGGCATGGATGTGGCCAACTCCTCGATGTATGACGGCGGCACGTCCATGGCTGAAGCGGCCATGCTGGCGGCCGGGCAGATGAAGAGAAAGAAAGTATTGGTTTCAAAAGCTGTCCATCCGGAGTACCGGGCCGTTTTACATACTTATGCCAAGGGAAAAGGCATCACCGTGGAAGAAATACCGCTCGCAGACGGCTGCACCGATCTGGAAGCAGCTAAAAAACAAATAGACGGCGGGACAGCTGCTGTCATCGTCCAGTACCCGAACTTTTTCGGTTCGCTTGAACGGTTAAAAGAAATCGGCGAACTGGCCCATGCCGAAAAAGCTTTGTTTGTTGTATCCGCCAATCTGCTTGCCCTTGGGGTGCTTGCGCCGCCGGGGGATTTCGGCGCCGATATTACAACCGGCGATTGCCAGGTTTTCGGCATTCCAACTGCATTCGGCGGCCCGCATTGCGGCTACTTTGCTACAACGTCAAAACTAATGCGGAAAATGCCGGGGCGGCTCGTCGGCGAAACGGTCGACGAGAACGGGAAAAGGGGGTATGTGCTTACGCTCCAGGCGCGCGAACAGCATATCCGCCGCAATAAAGCGACGTCCAATATTTGCTCTAACCAGGCGCTCAATGCCCTTGCCGCATCGGTGGCCATGAGCGCCCTCGGCAAAAAAGGCGTAAAAGAAATGGCACTGGCCAATATGGCAAAAGCACAGTACGCAAAAAAGAAATTGGCGGAAAAAGGGTTTGAAATTCCGTTTTCGTCTCCTTTTTTCAATGAGTTTCCCGTGAAATTGCCAAAAAGTGTTCAAGAAGTAAATGAACATTTATTGCAGAAAAAAATCATCGGCGGTTATGATGTGAGCAAGGATTACCCGGAATTTGCCGGTTGCATGCTCATTGCCGTGACGGAATTGCGGTCAAAAGAAGAAATTGACCAATTGGCTGAAGAAATGGGGGTCGTGTGTGATGGCGAATGAAGGAATGCCGCTCATTTTTGAACGGTCCAAATCGGGCCGGATCGCGTACAGCTTGCCGGAAATGGACGTGCCGGAAGTGGACGCTTTTGACATTTTTCCGCCTGAATACGTCCGCAAACAGGATGCGGAACTGCCGGAAGTGTCGGAACTGGATTTAATGCGGCACTACACAAAGCTGTCAGAAAACAACCACGGCGTCGATTCCGGCTTTTACCCGCTCGGATCCTGCACGATGAAATACAATCCGAAAATCAATGAAACGGTTGCGCGCTTTCCGGGATTTGCCCATATCCACCCGCTTCAAGATGAAAGCACCGTCCAGGGGGCGCTCGGGCTGATGTATGACTTGCAGGAACATTTAAAAGAGATTACCGGCATGGATGAGGTGACCTTGCAGCCTGCTGCCGGCGCCCACGGGGAATGGACCGGGCTGATGCTGATCCGTGCTTTCCATGAAGCAAACGGGGATACAAAGCGGACAAAAGTGATCATTCCCGACTCCGCCCACGGCACCAACCCGGCTTCCGCGTCCGTTGCCGGCTTCGAAACGGTCACTGTGAAGTCGAATGAAGAAGGGCTTGTCGATCTCGACGACTTAAGAAAAATTGCCGGGGAAGATACCGCGGCGCTCATGCTTACCAATCCGAATACGCTCGGGCTGTTTGAAGCGCATATCCTTGAAATGGCGGAGATCATCCATGACGCGGGCGGCAAACTGTATTATGACGGTGCCAACTTGAATGCCGTGCTTGCGAAGGCGCGCCCGGGCGATATGGGATTCGATGTTGTCCACCTGAATCTTCATAAAACGTTCACAGGCCCCCACGGCGGCGGTGGCCCGGGTTCGGGTCCGGTCGGCGTCAAAAAAGAGCTGATCCCGTTTTTGCCGGTGCCGGTTGTTGCGAAAAAAGGCGACCGCTATGTGCTGGATGAAGACCGGCCGCAATCGATCGGCAGGGTAAAGCCGTTTTACGGCAATTTCGGCATCAATGTCCGGGCCTATACGTATATCCGTTCAATGGGGCCGGATGGCTTGCGGGAAGTGACCGAGAATGCGGTGATCAATGCCAATTATATGATGAGGAAACTGGCGCCGTATTACGACCTGCCGTATGACCGCCATTGTAAACATGAATTTGTGTTAAGCGGCAGGCGCCAGAAAAAACTCGGGGTGCGGACGTTTGATATTGCCAAGCGGCTGCTTGATTTCGGCTTCCATCCGCCAACTGTGTATTTCCCGCTCAATGTGGAAGAGTGCATGATGATTGAGCCGACGGAAACAGAGTCGAAGGAAACGCTGGATGCCTTTATTGACGCGATGATCCAAATCGCAAAAGAAGCGGAGGAAAATCCGGAAATCGTCCAGGAAGCCCCGCATACAACCATTGTCAAACGCCTGGATGAAACGCGGGCGGCACGAAAACCGGTTTTGCGTTATGTGAAAAAATAAAAAGAAAAATGCCGCAGCATTGCCGCGGCATTTTTTATTTCCCTGATTTGATTTTGCCTGTCCAGTTTTTAAAGCCGCCTTTCAACTGGTAAAGGTCGCGGCAGCCGTTTTTATAAAGCATTTCAGCGGCGCGCCCGGTGCGCGTCCCGTTCTGGCAATATAAATAAACCGGTTTATCGGTCCGGATCTCTTTTAATCTCATTTTCAGCTGAGACAGCGGAATATTGCGTGCGCCTAAAATATGTCCGTTTGCAAATTCATTCGGTTCGCGCACATCAATGAGCTGCGCTTTGCGGTAACCCGCCTTGAATTCTTCTTCCGTCAAGCTTTTCAGGATTTTTTTCTGCCGGTAGTATCTGGCGAGAGTATATGCTACTACCGCAACAATAACAATGATGAGTGTGTACCACGATTGTGACATCTTTCGTGCCCCCTTTCTTACCTGATGCGCTATCTACTATTATATTCGTGTTGCGCTTCTGAATCAAAATCTTTTTTTAAGAAACATGTCACCGCTATTTTTTCCGTTTTTTCCGTCTGAAAAGCCCGTAACCGTTCTGTTTTAAGCACCAGCGGAAAAATCGGCACAAACTTGAGCGGGGCTTTGCCGTTTTTCGTCGTTTTTTGGTAAACTGGTAAAGTGATATTTTAAAGAAGAGGGGTACATATGGGAAAAGAAACCTGGTTGTTTGTAGATTCAGGCCACTGTCCGCCGTTTTTTAACATGGCGCTGGATGAGGCCCTGCTTGACTGGCACAGCAAAGGGGAGATCCCGCCAGCCATCCGCTTTTACGGCTGGGATCCGGCCACCCTTTCAATCGGGTATTTCCAGCGGGCAAAACAGGAAATCGATCTCGAAGCGGTAAAACGATACGGGCTCGGTTTTGTCCGGCGACCGACAGGGGGAAGGGCTGTTTTGCACGAGCACGAGCTGACCTACAGCGTGATCGTGTCGGAAGCGCATCCGGATATGCCGAAAACGGTCACGAAAGCCTACCGTGTCATTTCAGAGGGGCTTGTCAGGGGATTTCGTGCGCTCGGCCTGGAGGCGTATTTTGCAGTGCCGCGAACGGAAGCAGAACGGGAGGCACTAAGGTCTCCGCATTCTTCGGTTTGTTTTGATACGCCGAGCTGGTACGAACTGGTCGTGGAAGGGCGAAAAGTCGCCGGCAGCGCACAGACGCGGCAGAAAGGCGTCATTTTGCAGCACGGCTCGATTTTGCTCGATATGGATGAGGACAAGCTGTTCAGCCTGTTTAAATATCCGAATGACAGAGTGAGAGAAAGGATGCAGCGGAGTTTTAAGAAAAAGGCGGTTGCAATCAATGAGCTGCGCAACGTTCCCGTCACATACGAGGAGGCAAAAGAGGCTTTCCATAAGGGGTTTGAAGAAGGGCTCGGCATCCGGCTGGAACCGTACACGCTGACGCCGGCGCAACAGGCGTATGTCGAAGAACTGGCAGACAGAAGGTACCGGTCGGATGAATGGAATTTTAAGAGATAAATGAACATTTGTTTTTTTAGCGGCCAGAGGTATGATTTTTCGCTTTTTCCTTTAGTGCCGCGCTTTTTATGGCTGCTTTTTTGATGCAAGCGGCAAATTTTTTCGTTATGCCCGGGTTTGCCTGCTTTTTCGGGGTATTTCTCAGATTTTCGGCATGGTTTATTCTTTTTTTCATTTGACAAAAAGAAAGAGGTTTGACCTAAACACAATATATGGTATATAAAAACAAAATGTCAATACAATATCTAGTATTTTTGCTTGCAATTTTTCCCTGCGGTGTGCTATTTTAAAGGAGGCAGAACCACCAGAGAATTTGCATGGAGAAATAGAGAAGGAGTTGTCGTTATGTCTGTTGCTTCGACAGAAAAATTATGGAATGTGGAGAAGCTGAACGAAGATATCCGCTTATTTCCGCAGGTCCATCCGATTACACCGGATATGAACATTACGTACAAAGGCGTTTCAAGGCTTGTCATGATTGACAGATACGCGTTTAAAGACACGGAAAAAGTCACATTGGGCAAGGGCGATTTTGTTGTCCTCACGATTAAAGAAGACCCGAAATTTCCGGCCAGGGGGCTCGGCGTCATTAAAGGGATCGACTGGGAAAAAAATGAAGCGGAAGTCTTAATTGAAGAAGATTACCGCCAGGCGCTGGAACACCCGGATGAAAGAGAAACGGGGGTCATCAAAAGGTCGCTTGATATCATTGAAAAGCCTCTTGAAGTCTATTACGAACAAATCGCAAAACGGAATGCAACCGGCTTAGCGGCAGTGGAAAAAACAGAAGAGAAACGAAATGAATGGTTTGAGAAGTTTTACAATGAACTGGTAAACTTAAACTTTATCCCGGCAGGCCGCGTCCTCTACGGCGCCGGCTCGGAAACGGAAGTGACTTATTTTAATTGTTATGTGATGCCGTTTGTACCGGATTCAAGGGAAGGCATTTCCGAACACCGTAAACAGGTGATGGAAATTATGAGCCGCGGCGGCGGAGTTGGGACAAACGGTTCGACGCTGCGCCCGCGCAATACGCTGGCTAGAGGGGTCAACGGCAAATCAAGCGGCTCTGTCTCATGGCTCGATGACATCGCCAAACTTACGCACCTGGTCGAACAGGGTGGCAGTCGCAGGGGAGCGCAAATGATCATGCTGGCTGTCTGGCATCCGGACATTGTTGAATTTATCATTTCGAAAATGCAGAATCCGCGGATTTTGCGTTTCCTGATCGAAAATACGAACGATGAATGGATCCGCAAACTTGCCCACGACAAATTGAAATTCACGCCGCTCTCTGAAATGGAAAGGCAAATGTACCATGGGATTGTGAACTACAAACATATTCCGGGCCAAGGCGGCTTTACGGAAGAAGTCATGAAAGAGGCGGAAGAAAAACTGGAAACAGGCGGCCATTACACCGTTCATAATCCGGAATTTTTAACCGGCGCCAATATTTCCGTCTGCCTCACAAAAGAATTTATGGAAGCAGTTGAGCAAGACGCAGAATTCGAGCTGAAATTTCCGGATGTGGAAAATTACAGCGAAGAAGAAATGCGCATATATAATGAAGAATGGCATAAGATCGGCGATGTGCGCGAATGGGAAAAACTTGGCCGCAAAGTGCGCGTCTATCGCAAAATCAAAGCAAAAGAACTTTGGAATTTGATTAACATCTGCGCGACTTACTCGGCGGAACCGGGCGTCTTCTTTATCGACAACGCCAACGACATGACAAACGCAAAAGCATACGGCCAGAAAGTCGTCGCAACAAACCCTTGCGGAGAGCAACCCCTTGCGCCCTATTCCGTCTGCAACCTGGCAGCAGTCAATCTTGCAAAAATGGTCGACAAAGAAACGAAAGAAGTGCGCTGGGACCAATTGAAACAAACCGTCCGTACCGGCGTCCGCATGCAGGACAATGTCATTGACGCGACCCCGTACTTCCTGAAAGAAAACAAAAAACAGGCGCTCGGGGAACGGCGTGTCGGCCTTGGCGTTATGGGCTTAGCCGACCTTCTCATTTATATGGAAAAAGAATACGGATCTGAAGAAGGCAATAAACTTGTCGACAAAGTGTTTGAAACAATCGCGACCGAAGCATACCGCGCATCCATTGAGATCGCAAAAGAAAAGGGGAGTTTCCCGTTTTTAACGGGTGAAACCGAAGAAGAGACAAACCGCCTGCGCCATGCATTCACGGAAACCGGCTATATGAAAAACATGCCGGAAGACATCCGCAAGGCGATTTTAAAACACGGCATCCGGAACTCCCATTTGCTAACCGTTGCACCAACCGGATCGACCGGCACCATGGTTGGCGTTTCCACTGGGCTGGAACCGTATTTTTCCTTTTCCTATTTCCGCAGCGGGCGCCTCGGCAAATTTATCGAGGTCAATGCGGATATCGTCCAGGAGTATCTGGATAAGCACCCGGAAACGGACAAAGACCATCTGCCAAACTGGTTTGTAACCGCGATGGATCTTGCACCGGAAGCCCATGCCGATGTCCAATGCGTTATCCAGCGCTGGGTGGACAGCTCGATTTCGAAAACGGTCAACGCCCCGCGCGGCTACACGGTTGAACAGGTGGAAAAAGTGTACGAACGCCTGTATAAGGGCGGCGCGAAAGGCGGAACCGTTTATGTGGACGGGAGCCGGGATTCGCAAGTCCTGACATTGAAAGCAGAAGAACCACAGGAAGAAAAACGGGAAAAAGCGGAAGTGAAACACGCGAAACAGCATGTCGTCCTGGTTGATACCATCCCGGATATCCGGTCAACAAACGTCACATACGGCAACGAAATTGGCGATACCTGCCCGATCTGCCGGAAAGGGAAAGTTAAGGAAATCGGCGGCTGCAATACATGCGATAACTGCGGCGCGCAATTAAAATGCGGCTTGTAAATGGAATAATGGAGAAAAAAACGGAGCAAAGTGATGCTCCGTTTTTTTTCGCTTATAAAACACTGTTTAAAAGAATCATCAGAAAAATGGTTAAAAAATTTTAATTCGAATATTGACAGCAAAAATGTCCGATGCTACTATTTATATATCAAAAACAATATATAACGTGTTAAAAACGTTATATAAATTAAAATGATAAAAAGGAGAGCGGTTGATGGACGAAACCGTTTATGATGTGACGATTATCGGCGGCGGGCCTGTTGGTTTATTTGCGGCTTTTTACGGCGGCTTGCGGCAAATGAAAGTTAAAATCATTGAAAGCATGCCGCAACTTGGCGGGCAGCTTGCCGCGCTTTACCCCGAAAAATACATTTATGATGTTGCGGGCATGCCAAAAGTGAAAGCGCAATCATTGGCCGACCGGTTAATTGAACAAGCCATGCAATTTCATCCAACGATTGTGCTGAACGAGACGGTGCAGGATGTGAAGAAAACCGGCCGCGGCACTTTTCGCATCGAAACCGGATCAGGCCTCCATTTTTCAAAAACGGTCTTGATCACAGCCGGTATCGGGGCATGCCAGCCACGCCGGATCGAACACGAACAGGCATCGCAATACGAAAACAAAAACCTCCATTATTTTGTGAATGATATGCGCAAATTTAAGGGAGAAAATCAGTGCACCAGAAGCGATGGCGTCCGGGCTATTAACGAAAGTGGTTCCAGCCTGCCACTTGGAACAGGAAACGCAGCATTTTGCTGAAAGGCTTGCCGCGATGCCGACAAAAGCAATCGGCCTCGTGAAGCGGTATATGCAAAAAAGCTTTGAAAGCACATTGGATGAAATGCTCGAAAATGAAGCATACGCCCAGCAGATTGCAGGGCAAACAGCCGACCACAAGGAAGGGGTCCGGGCATTTTTTGAAAAAAGAAAACCGGAATACAAAGGCCATTAAACAGAAAGGATGAACATGCATGCCGATAACAAAAGAAGTAGCAGTATTTCCTGCTGAAATGAAACGGAGCGCGTATAAAATGGTCATCAACGGAGAACCGGTGGATGCTGCAGGCGGCGAAACGTTTCACGTCTATAATCCTGCAACCGGCGAAGCCATCGCCACGGTGCCGAAAGCGGATGACGCGGATGTCTACCGGGCCGTTGAGGCGGCGCGCCATGCTTTTGAACACGGAAAATGGAGGCGCTATCCGGTTGGAAAACGGGCGCGCGTCCTGAACAAAATTGCCTCCATTATGCGCAGCCGTTTTGATGCGCTTGTTGAGATGGAAATTTTAAATACCGGAAAGACGATTGAAACGGCAAAGGGGCAGGTGATGCAGGCCATTGAAGATTTCGAGTTTTTCGCGGGGGTGATTGTCGGACATCGCGGCGCTGTGAACCATGTTCCCGGCCAGTTCTTTAACTATACCCAAAAAGAACCGGTTGGGGTCGCTGCCCAGATCATTCCATGGAATTACCCGCTCATGATGGCTGCATGGAAAATTGCCCCGGCGATCGCAGCAGGATGTTCTGTTGTGGTAAAGCCGGCAAGCCTTACGCCGATTACAGCCATTTTACTGGCTGAAATCTGCCATGAGGCCGGTGTTCCGGCAGGCGTTGTGAACGTGATTACCGGGCCGGGGGCGAAAATCGGGTCTTATTTGGCGAAGCATGAAGGGGTCGATAAAATCGCCTTTACCGGAGAAACTTCCACCGGAAAAGAGATCATGGCAAACGCTTCGGAAACATTGAAAAGAGTCACGCTGGAACTTGGCGGAAAATCTCCGAATCTCGTATTTCAGGATGCGGATCTCGATGCCGCCGTCAATGGTGCCCTGTACGGCATCTTCTATAATACCGGGCAATCGTGCGAAGCGAGATCCCGTATTTTCCTGCACGAAGACATTTACGATGCGTTTATGGAAAAATTTGTGGCCAAAACGAAAAAACTGGTGCTCGGTGATCCGTTTTCGCCTGCCTCGCATATCGGGGCGATCATCAGCAAAGGGCAGCTGGAAACCATCCACCGCTATGTCGAAGAAGCAAAGCAGGCCGGCGCAACCATCGTGACAGGCGGAAAACCGGCTAAAGTGGAAGGGTTTGAAAATGGTTACTGGTATGAACCGACCATTATCACAAACGTCACCAATGACAGCAAAATTGCCCAGGAAGAAATTTTTGGGCCGGTCGTGGTGGTGATGCCTTTTAAAGAGGAGAAGGAAGCCGTAAAACTTGCAAATGCGACGAAGTACGGCCTGGCTTCAAGCATTTGGGCAAAGGACCAGGGCCTAATTAAGCGGGTCACAGACGGCATCCAGGCAGGCATTGTCATGGTCAACAGCCCGTTCTCCGCATTCCCGGGGACACCGTTCGGCGGATATAAACAATCCGGCTTCGGGCGCGAATTAAGCTTCGAATGCCTCGATTTATACAGTGAAACCAAGAGTGTACTCACTTATGCAGGGGCAAAACCTTTAAACCCGTTTCAGTTATAAGCTTCCGGTCAAACAAAGGCACTCATTGCAGCACGGGCAGTGAAACGGGTATCCGGCAGGGCAGGATGGACAAATAAGAAGCGAACGCATTCTTTCGGGATGGGTTCGCTTCTTTTAAAAATCGTCTAAAAAGATAGAAAATATAAAGAGGAAGTGGTATGATGGCGGAAACATTGGTTGTCATTGGTTCAGGGGTAATGGGGCGCGGCATCGCTTATGCGGGCGCACTCGGCGGTTTCAAAGTCAGACTGGTAGATGTCCGGCCTGACATCTTGCATCAAGCGGAAAACAGGATTGAATCCGTCATGGAAAAAGGGCTTTCGAGGGGGAAAATCAACGGGGCAGACGCTGAAAGGATAAAGGCAAATATCGAATATACCGTTGATTTGCCGGTTGCAGCCGGTTGTGCAGATGTGATCATCGAGGCAGTGCCGGAAAAAACGGAAATAAAAAAAGAAGTGTTTGAAAAAATGGACAGGTTTGCGCCTGCCGGTTGCATCCTTGCGACCAATACATCAACGATGAGCCCGACTGAAATCGGTTCTTTTACTACCCGTCCCGCATCTGTCATTGCCATGCATTTTTTCAATCCGGTGCATAAAATGCCGCTTGTCGAGATCATCAGGGGGCTTGAAACAAGCGATGAAACGGTTCAACGGGCTGAAAAAATGGGGAAAGAAACGGTGATCGTGAATGAATTTCCCGGCTTTGTTACAAGCAGAATCAGCTGTTTAGTTGGAAACGAAGCATTCTACATGCTGCAGGAAGGGGTAGGGACACCAGAAGAAATCGATAAAGCCGTCAAGCTCGGCTTGAATTTTCCGATGGGGCCGTTTGAACTGGCGGATTTGGTCGGTTTGGATGCAAGGCTAAACAATTTGCGCTACTTGCATGAAAAGCTTGGCGAAAAGTACCGGCCGGCGCCTTTACTGGAAAAGTACGTGAAAGCGGGCAGGCTTGGGCGGAAAACAGGCAAGGGCGTATATGATTACACAACGGTTGAAGGAGAATGAAGATGAGAGACGTCGTCATCGTTGATGCGGTCAGAACACCGATGGGGCGATATAAAGGAGCGTTAAAATCAGTAAGGCCGGACGATCTGGCGGCAACCGCCATCAAGGCGTTGCTCGGCCGCCATCCCGAAGTTCCCTGGAACGAAATCGAAGAGGTCATTCTCGGAAATGCGAACGGCGCGGGCGAAGAAAACCGGAATGTCGCAAGAATGGCTGCACTGCTCGCCGGGCTTCCGGTCGAAACCGCCGGCACAACCGTTAACCGCTTATGCGGATCGGGCCTCGATGCTGTCAATATCGCAGTCAAAGCGATCATGGTTGGTGACGGGGATATTTATATTGCCGGCGGAACGGAGAGCATGACAAGGGCGCCGTTTGTCATGGCAAAGCCGGAAAACGGCTACCCGAGGGGCAATTTGGAAATGTTTGATACAACGATCGGATGGAGATTTGTCAATGAAAAATTAAAGAAAATGTACGGGACAGACAGCATGCCGGAAACGGCGGAAAATGTCGCAAAGCAATTTCATATCAGCCGGAAAGCGCAGGATGCCTTTGCTTTTACGAGGCAAATGAGGGCGAAAGCGGCCATGGAAGCAAATCGCTTCCAAGATGAAATCGTGCCTGTCGTGTATACGAATCAAAAGGGGGAATCCGTGTCTGTCACCCAGGATGAACATCCCCGCCCCGATACTACGCCGGAAAAACTGGCAAGGCTAAAACCGCTTTTTACAGGAGGCACGGTGACGGCCGGAAATTCATCGGGCATCAATGACGGGGCGTCTGTCGTGCTATTGATGAGCGCTGAAAAAGCCGGCCAATTGGGCATCAAACCGATGGCCCGGTTTGTCGCCAGCGCAACGGCAGGATTGGAACCAAGGGTCATGGGGCTGGGACCGGTGTACGCAACGAGAAAAGCATTAAAGCGCGCCGGATTCAATATTTCGGATATTGATCTTGTCGAGTTAAACGAAGCCTTTGCTTCTCAGTCTATTGCATGCATCCGGCAGCTGGAACTGGACAGTGAGATTGTCAATGTAAACGGAGGGGCGATTGCTTTCGGACATCCATTGGGAGCAAGCGGCGCGAGAATTTTAACAACGCTCGTCCACGAGATGCAAAAGCGAAAGGCAAAACGGGGGCTCGCTACGATGTGCATCGGGGTGGGCCAGGGGATTGCAACCGTTATCGAAAAAATTTAAAATGGGGGAAAGAGATCTTTGGCAGAGACAAGGAGTTTATAAATGGAAAAAACGTTAAATACGCGTTCGATGATTTTTACGCTTTATGGCGATTACATCCGCCATTACGGAAGCGAAATTTGGATTGGCAGTTTAATCAAATTGCTGGAAGCGTTCGGCCACCATGAACAATCTGTCCGTGCTGCCATTTCCCGCATGAGCAAACAAGGCTGGGTGGAAAGCCGCAAAGAAGGAAACAACAGTTACTATTCTTTGACTGAACGCGGTGTAAAACGGATGAATGAGGCTGCCGGGCGGATTTTTAAACTGAACCCGGGCAAATGGGACGGCAAATGGCGGTTTTTTCTGTATACGATACCCGAAAAAAAGCGGAACATCAGGGATGAACTGAGAAAAGAACTGATGTGGAGCGGCTTCGGCCTCCTGTTAAACAGTGTCTGGCTTACGCCGAATGATTTGCTGGATGAAATGAAAGGGATTATCGACAAGTACGGGATCAATGAATATGTCAAAATCTTCACTGCCGAAAATGTATGGGGCAAATCCGATAAAGAACTTGTACAGGAATTATGGGATATTGATTATATGAACGACCGGTATGAAGATTTTATGGCCCATTACCGGGAAAAATATGAAAGCGTCAAAGAAAAGATGAAAAGAGGGGAAATGACGAATCAGGACTGCTTTGTCGAACGGACGATGCTTGTCCATAATTACCGGAAACTATTGTTTGTGGATCCCGGTTTGCCGGAAGAACTGCTGCCGGAAAAATGGAAAGGGGAGGAAGCAGCCGCGCTTTTCCGGGACTATTACCGAATCCTTGCCAAACCGGCAAATGATTTTTTTGAAGATATTTTTTCTGAAGGATACGACACTTTTCAGAAAAGCAAGCATTATGATGTGTTTGAGCATCCGCTTATAACTGAAAAAGCATGACGAGATCCGAGCGCAGAAAGGAGCGATCAAGTGGCAAATCCGGTAACTGAAATGTTGGGCATCAAATTTCCGGTTTTTCAAGGCGGGATGGGAAATATCAGTGATCCTGCCCTTGCTGCAAGTGTTTCCAACGCCGGCGGGCTGGGAACGATTGGCGCCGGGACGCTGCCCGTAGCGGAAATCGAAAAAAGAATGGATAAAATGCGCAGCCTGGCCGCTTCCCCCTGCTGCGTCAATATTGCCATTTCGGTTCATCCAAACGCGGACGAAGTCATCCGGTTAGCCATTGAAAAAAAGATTCCAGTTGTTTCCCTATCTGCCGGCAACCCTTCGAAATATATCCCGGTTTTGCATCAAAACGGCATAAAAGTGATTTGTGTCTCCTCCACTGTCCGCCAGGCGAAAAAAGCGGAAATAGCGGGGGCTGATATCCTTGTATGCGAAGGATACGAAGCAGCAGGAATCAATGCTGCCAATGAAAGCACGACAATGGTGCTCGTTCCGCAGATTGTAAAAGCGGTCAACATTCCGGTTGTCGCAGCGGGAGGGATTGCGGACGGCAAAGGTTTGGCGGCGGCACTTTCGCTCGGGGCATACGGCGTGCAAATGGGGACGAGATTCATCGCAACAAAAGAAGCGCAGTTTCACCCTGTATATAAGAAGGCTGTAATGGAAGCAACAGATGAAGCGACGATGATCATCGGCAGACGATACCAAATGATGCGCAGAGTGTTCAAAAATGCGTACGCAGACTATCTCCGCGAACTGGAAGAAAGCGGCGCGGATCCGGACCGCTTTAAAGCGCTGACAAGCGAAGCCCATCATGAAAGGGGAGCGCTTCAAGGCGATATGGAGCACGGTTTTATAAACGGGGGCCAAATTTCCGGCCTTATTGAGGACTGCCCGTCTGTTGCCCAATTATTAGAAAAAATGGTAAAGGAAGCGCAGGCTGTGCTAACCAGGAGCATGGCACGGTTATAGTCCCGTATGAACGCTTTGTTCTAATTCCTCTCCTTGTGCGCTAAAATAATAAAAAAGCATTTTTCATCTTTCGCTTAAGCAGGGCATCCTGCCAACATTCCGTATCTTTTCTGACCAACAAACCGAAACGCCCGATGCGAATCCAAGGGTGGGTTTCCATGGAAATTGATGCGGTTTTTTCCGGTGGAGGCATAAAAGGCCTTGCGCTCATCGGGGCATTGGAAGTATTGGAAAAAAGGGGATTTACGTTTAAACGGCTGGCCGGCACAAGCGTCGGTTCCGTTTTTGCAGGGCTGTTGGCTGCAGGCTATACAAGCGGCGAAATGAAGCAAATGCTTGCGGAAACAGACGCGGCCGCGTTCCTTGACGAGCGGAAAACGCTGCTGCCGGTGCCGTTTGCGAAATGGCTGCTGCTGTATTGGCGGCTCGGGCTGTACAGGGGCGCCGCGTTTGAGGAATGGATCGGGGAAAAACTCGCCTCTAAAGGGGTGTACACGTTCAAAGATGTTCCAAAAGGCTCCCTTTATTTCACGGCATCCGATCTTACCCATAACCGGCTTGTTGTATTGCCTGATGACCTGGAGCGTTACGGGGTGCCATGGCAAACCTTTCCGGTAGCAAAGGCCATCCGGATGAGCGCGAGCATCCCGTATTTTTTCGAACCGGTACGGCTGCGCTCGCTGGAAGGCACGAGCCTTATTGCAGACGGTGGCGTTTTAAGCAATTTTCCGATGTGGCTGTTTGTCAAACCGGAAGAAAAAAAGGCGCGGCCGGTGCTTGGCATTACGCTAAGCTCGAAACAATCGGAAGAGCCAAATGCGGAGATAAAAAATGCGATCCAGCTGTTCGATGCCTTGTTCAAGACGATGAAAGACGCCCATGATGCCCGCTATATTTCAAGAAAACTGGAAAAGGACATTATTTTTATCGCTGCAGATGGCGTACCTGCCACAGATTTTCAGCTTTCCGCCGAACAAAAAGCAGCCTTAATCGAGGCGGGCCGGAAAAAAACAGAAACGTTTCTGAAAACGTGGTCCTATTAATTAAAAAAGAATCGAGCTTAGTAGACAGCTCGATTTTTCTTTTTGCCCTTTTTGCCTTCAATCACGGTTAACTGGACATTGGATTTTTTGCGCAGCGGCCGTTTTGAAAATTTAACCGTGTGGACAGTATGGACCTTCATATTCCGTTTTTTCATTCTTTTTCTGGATTTGCGGGCGGCTTTTAAAAATGCTTTTTGCTCCTGGTTGGAAACATTCGTGCTTCTCTTGAGCAAGAAACGCATGCCAGCCAAAAGCACTGCCGCAAAAATGAAGGCTATCAAAACCCTTTTTAAGAATACAACCGGCTCATGAAACAAAGAGGAACCCAGGCCAAGCAGGGCCAAAAGAAAAATGCCGGCGATGATCCATTGACGCGTCTTCAACAAAAGCCACCTCCTCATGTTTTCCTAACCATTTTTTCCATCATTCTATCAGTTTATACGGTTCCGGCCGTTTTTATTTTGAGGTTGGTTCCCCGTCGCACAAACAAGCTTGTGATAGTAAATGTATTCCCATGCACTGGAAACTTCAAACGCCGTTTTTAACGGGCGGCAGAAGCTGGATCACCCGATTCCAGTTCAAGCAGCGCCTGAAAGGAGGAAATCGCAACTTCAATTTGCTTGTCATCCGGCTCTTTTGTCGTTAACAGCTGCAGCCACAGGCCCGGATAGCCAAGATATTTCAAAACCGGAATATGGCGGACTTTATTGGTCAGCTGAAGGACTTCAAACGACGTGCCGAGCACAACTGGAATCAGCAAAATCCGGTCGGTGAGGCGAAGCCAGAGCGGATCTGTCGGGACAAGCGTATAAATCAGGACGCTCACAATCACGGTAAACAGAATAAAACTGCTGCCGCACCGGTAATGCAGCCTCGATTGTGAGCGGACGTTTTCAACGGTCAGGGCAAGCCCGTTTTCAAACGTATTGATGACTTTATGTTCAGCCCCGTGGTATTGGAATACCCGCTTGATAAACGGCGTTAAAGAAATCAAATAAATATACGAAAGCACGAGCAGCAGCTTAAACGCGCCTTCAATGAGAATTTGCGCGGTATCCCCGGGAAAAAACGGCCTTGTCAGTTCTGCCAGAAAAACGGGAATCAGCGTCATGAAAAATTTGGCAAACAAAAAGGACAAGACGCCGGCAGCAGCCACGCCGAGCACCACCGTTGTTTTTGCCGGGGCTGCTTCCTTCCGTTTTTCGTCTTCTTCCGGGTCAACATCATACCGCTCGCTTGCAAAATTCAAATGCTTTGCCCCGTTTGCGGATGATTCAATGATGGCAATGATCCCGCGCAAAAACGGGATTTTTTTTAATTTTTGAATGGACGGGCGCGTCTTTTTCGGCAGATAAAAGAAGTCGATCCGGTTGTTTTTGCGGCGGATGGCAGTGACCGAATGCCGCTTTCCGCCGAACATGACCCCTTCCACGACTGCCTGGCCGCCATAAGCTGGTTTTGTCAATTTCTTCTCCCCCAAACCTAAACTTCGAATGTTTCTTTCCCGTTTAAAACGGAATGGATTTCCGAAACGTTACTTACGCTTATTTTACTAAATCATTTTAAATACGACTAGGGGAAAGACTTATGGGAAAGATAAGAAAGAAAAGATGCGCGCCGTCACATGTGAAGGGGTGGAAAATATGGAAAATAACAGTAAAGCATTGAAAAACCAGGAGCATTCCATGACCTTTTTTCAAATGGTGCTTATGACCGGATTTGCGGGCGGGATCATTTGGAGCCTGGTTGCCTATTTATGCTTTTCTTTTCATTTTACGGCGATTGAACCGAATGTCCTGCTTGAACCATTTACGGTCGGATCCTGGCGCAAAATGTGGATCGGAAAAACCATTTCCATATTGGTATACGGATTGTTTTCTACCGGCTGTGCCCTTGTCTATTATCTTTTCTTTAAAAAATTGAAATCGATGTGGGTGGGCGCGATCTACGGGCTTTGCCTGTGCGCGGTCGTCCTGATTGTGCTGAATCCGATTTTTCCCGGCATGAAGCCTTTTTTAAAACTCGATGCCAATACGATTATCACTTGCTGTTGCATTTACATTCTCTACGGTGTGTTTATCGGTTACTCGATTTCGTTTGAGTATGAAAGAAGCCGGGTTTTTAAGAGAAAACTGGAGAGGCAGTCGAACCCGCTCCCGTAAATCGATCCGGGCGGGAAGAAGCGCGAGACCCGGATTCAGGGAGATGCATGCGACCGGAAAGTTAAAAAATAGAAATTTTCTTCAATTTGTGGTAAAATGGGCACGTTAAATATGGGAAAAAGGTGCTTGAAATGAAAAAATACCTCGTATTAAACGGCCCAAATCTGAATTTGCTCGGGCAAAGGGAACCCGGCATTTACGGGAAAGATTCGCTAAAAACCTTGATGGCGCACATGGAAGCGGCGGCCCGAAAGTACGGCGTTGCCATCGGTTTTTTCCAATCCAACCATGAAGGCGCCCTGATTGACAAGCTCCATGCTGCCGGGGATGAAGGCTTTGCCGGGATTATTTTCAATCCAGGCGCGTTCACGCATTACAGCTATGCTTTGCGGGACGCGATCAGTGCCATCCGTCTACCGGTGATTGAAGTACATATTTCGAATATCCATGCTCGCGAGGAATTCCGCCACCATTCTGTAACGGCGGCTGTTGCGCGCGGGCAAATTGCGGGCCTTGGGCTGTACGGCTATGAGCTTGCCCTCATGGCTTTGCTTGAGGCAGAAAAGGGAGAGGAAGAAAGATGTTAAAACTGGAGAAATTAAGAGAAACATTTCCGCAGGCCGCTATTGACGGCTTGCTCATTACAAGTCCGTATAACCGCCGCTATATGTCCAATTTTACGGGAACGACCGGGATTGTCCTTATATCCGGGGAAGCGGCAAAATTTATTACGGATTTCCGTTATGTCGAGCAGGCATCAAAAGAGTGCGAAGGCTACGAGATCGTCCAGCATCAGGGACCGGTGGAACAGGAAGTGGCCAAACAGGTAGAAGCAATGGGAATCAAACGGCTTGGGTTTGAGCAGGACCATATGAGCTATGCGCTTTTTAAAACGTATGAAGGGCTACTCGATGCAGAACTGGTCCCGGTTTCCGGACTTGTTGAAAATTTGCGCTTGATCAAAACAGATGCGGAAATTAAGATATTAAAAGAAGCTGCGGATATTGCAGATGCTGCTTTTAAACATATCCTTGACTTCTTAAAACCGGGCGTCACGGAATTGGAAGTTTCCAATGAACTCGAATTTTTCATGAGGAAATGCGGCGCGACCGCTTCTTCATTTGATACCATCGTCGCATCCGGCCTCCGCTCTGCCATGCCGCACGGGGTGGCGACGGACAAAGTGATCGAAAAAGGCGATTTGGTCACGATGGATTACGGTGCGCTCTATAAAGGCTATTGTTCGGATATAACAAGGACGGTTGCCGTCGGGGAGCCTTCCGAGCAATTGAAGGAAATTTACAATATTGTGCTGGAATCGCAGCTGCTTGCCGTCGAAAACATTAAACCGGGCATGTCCGGTGTTGAAGCAGACGCCATTTCCCGCGATTATATTGCCCAGAAAGGTTATGGTGAAGCGTTCGGCCACTCCCTCGGGCACGGGATCGGCCTTGAAATCCACGAAGGCCCGAATCTTTCCATGCGCTCGGCTTATACTTTGGAACCGGGCATGGTTGTCACCATCGAACCGGGTATTTATGTGCCGGGTGTCGGCGGCGTCCGGATTGAAGACGATACGGTGATGACCGAAAATTCGAATGAATTGCTGACGCATTCCGCAAAAGAACTGATTATATTATAATAGTTACAGCCCTTAACAGGGGATCGAATGAACATGTAGGAGGAAAAATATGATTTCAGTAAACGATTTTCGCACCGGCTTAACGATTGAAGTGGACAACGGCATCTGGCGCGTCCTCGATTTCCAGCATGTTAAACCGGGAAAGGGCGCCGCTTTTGTGCGCTCGAAGCTTCGCAATTTGCGTACCGGCGCCATCCAGGAAAAAACGTTCCGTGCCGGCGAAAAAGTCGAAAGGGCACAGATCGACAACCGGAGAATGCAGTATTTATATGCAAACGGCGACCAGCACGTATTTATGGATACGGAAACGTATGAACAAATCGAGCTGAGCAGCGCCCAAATTAAAGACGAGCTGCAATACTTGCTGGAAAACATGGAAGTGCAAATGATCATGTACCAAGGAGAAACGCTCGGCATTGAACTCCCGAATACGGTCACGCTGACAGTTACCCATACGGAACCGGGGGTAAAGGGCGATACGGCAACAGGCGGGTCCAAACCGGCCACGCTTGAAACCGGCCTGACGGTACAAGTGCCTTTCTTTGTAAATGAAGGCGATAAATTGATCATCAATACAACGGACGGTTCATACGTGTCCCGTGCCTGATTGCTTTGAAAAAAGCTTGGCGTCCCAAACGGCGTCAAGCTTTTTTGCTTTTCCGGCAAGATAGGAAAAAAATAAGTTTACATAATCATATTATAAACAACTTAAACTTTCAGAGCCTGCCACTGCTTCCTTGTCATAGTTTTCAAACCCGGCGAATAGATTGTACTATCCATGAACCAAACTGTATGTTTTGAAAGCAGGGATGAAGAATGGAAGATTTGCTGGGCATTTTGCCGAAATCCTTATCCAACCAGCTGGAAAAGTTGGGGGATATACTCGAAGATGTGGAAGAAATCCGCATCCGCGTAAACCGCCCGCTTGAAATTACTTCAAAAGGAATCCCGTATTTTTTGCGCTACATGCCAACGGAGAGCGATGCCGAGCAGCTGATCAGCCGGCTTGCGAATTTCTCCTTTTACGCCCTTGAAGAAGAGCTGAAAAAGGGATATGTCACGATCAGCGGCGGGCACCGTGTCGGATTCGCGGGGAAAGTCATTCTTGAAAATGGACAAGTAAAGGCGATCCGCTATTTTTCATCTTTTAATATCCGGATTGCCCGGGAAAAAATCGGGACTGCAGATCCTTATCTTTCTGCCCTTCACAACGGGCACTGGTTGTCCGCGATGATCATCGGGGCGCCCCAGACCGGGAAAACGACATTTTTAAGGGATATCGCACGGCTGATTTCAACCGGCATCCCGGAACGCGGCATTTCGCCCGCCAAAGTGGGAATTGTCGACGAACGGTCTGAAATTGCCGGCTGCGTCCACGGCATCCCGCAACTCCATTTCGGGCCAAGGGTCGATGTGCTGGATGCCTGCCCGAAAGCGGAAGGGATGATGATGCTGATCCGGTCGATGAGCCCGGATGTCATCATCGTGGATGAGATCGGCCGCGAAGAAGATGCGGCGGCAATTATGGAGGCGGTAAATGCGGGCATTTCGCTCGTCATGACAACGCACGGGGAAAACTTCCGGGATATAAATAAGCGCCCGATTTTAAAGAAAATCCTCGAATCGTATGCGTTTGACCGTTTTCTCGAACTGTCGCGGGGGAGCCGGCCGGGAAGGGTAACAGCAGTCCGGGATGCGGAAGGGAACATCATTCGTACCGGTGAAGGTGTTTCCCGTGCTTAAACTTTTTGGAGCAGCACTGATTGTGTTCGCCACCAGTTTCATCGGCTTTGAGGCAGCGAAACGGTTAAGCGAACGCCCCCGCCAGCTAAGAATTTTTCAAAGCGCGCTTCAAGCACTGGAGGTGGAAATCATGTACGGGCATACCCCGCTGCATGAAGCGGCAAGAAAACTGTCAGACCAGCTTCCGGATCCGGCTGCCGCCTTCTTCCGTTCCTTTGCCGGCCAGTTGACAACATTGGAAACAACGGTAAAAGAAGCATGGGAAAAAAGCCTTGACGGGATTTGGGAACTGACGGCCCTGAAAGAAAATGAGTATGAAGTATTGCGGCAACTCGGGGAAAACCTGGGCAAACATGACCGCTATACCGAGCAAAAGCAGCTGCTCCTGGCCCTTTCGCATTTGGAACGGGAAGAAAAAGAAGCGCACGAAAGGCAGCTCCGCTATGAAAAAATGGCAAAAAGCCTTGGCGTCCTCACGGGTTTACTGATCGCTATTTTACTGATCTGAGAGATGCACGGATCATATTGGGGGAAAAGCAATGGGCATTGATGTGGATATCATTTTTAAAATTGCCGGGGTCGGGATTGTCGTCGCATTTCTCCACACGATTCTTGACCAGGTTGGCAAAAAAGAATATGCGCAATGGGTTACGCTTCTCGGTTTTCTTTACATTTTGTTTTTAGTGGCATCCATCGTAGGGGATTTGTTTTCCAAAATCAAAACGGTCTTTCTTTTTCAGTAAGCCGGGAAAAAAGGGGGGATTTCCCATTGAAATTTTGCAAATTGCGGGTGTGGCGCTCATCACGACTTTCCTTGCGCTCATATTAAAAGAGCAGAAACCGAATTTTGCCTTTTTGCTGACGCTTTTTGCCGGCTGTTTTATCTTTCTATTTCTGGTGGACAAGATATATGAGATCATCCGCCTGCTGCAAAAAATTGCCCAAAAAGGGAATGTCGACACGATGTATATCGAAACGATCCTGAAAATTATCGGCGTCGCTTATATCGCCGATTTTGCATCCAATATTACAAAAGATGCCGGGCAGGGGGCACTTGCGGCAAAGGTGGAGCTGGCCGGCAAAATCATAATTTTAACAATGGCCATCCCCATTCTTACCGTGCTGATTGAAACGATTGTCAATCTCGTTCCGCGTGCAGGGAGTTGAGAATATGGGGCGCAAAAAAATGTGCATCGCGCTTTTCATTCTGTTTGCCTTCTGTTTCTTCGCACAGCCGGCATCCGCCGCTTCGGAAAATACGGACAAACAGGAGAACATTCCGGAAAAAATGGTCGATGAACAACTGAATCAATTGGACTTATCAGAACTGAAAAACTACTGGGATGAAATTGTCAGCAAATACGGCGGATACTTGCCGGAAAGCCAGAAAGGGAGCCTTATGGATTTTATGAAAGGCGAAAAGCATTTTTCTTTGCAAGCCTGGCTGAAAGGGCTGCTTTCGTATATTTTTCAGGAGCTGCTGATCAATGCAAAACTATTAGGCTCCCTCATCATTCTTACGATTCTGAGCATCCTGCTGGAAAACCTGCATCATTCGTTCCAGCAAGGGACGATCAGCAAAATTGCGTATGCGGTTGTTTTCATGGTGCTCGTCATTATTGCCCTGAACAGTTTTCATGTCGCCCTTCAATATGCGCTTGAGGCGATCCGGACAATGAAAGGTTTTATCCTGGCGCTGATGCCGCTCTTGCTGGCGCTGCTTTCCACATCGGGCGGCGCCGGATCGGCAGCCTTTTTTCACCCGGTCATTATTTTTCTCTCCGGCACAAGCGGCATGCTGGTCGAGATCATCGTGCTGCCGCTTCTGCTGCTTTCAACGCTCTTAGGCGTCGTCAGCACCCTCTCGGAACAGCACAAAGCAACACAGCTGGCCGGTCTGTTGCGCAATCTCGGGATCGGCATACTCGGCGCTTTTATGGCTGTGTTTTTAGGCGTCTTGTCCGTTCAGGGGACGGCAACGGCGGTGATGGATGGGCTTGCGGTCAGGACCGCAAAATTTGTGACCGGCAATTTTGTCCCGGTTGTCGGGCGGATGCTGACGGATGCCGCCGATACGGTGATCAGCGCTTCCGTCCTTTTGAAAAATACGCTCGGCATTGCAGGTGTCGCCATTGTGCTGCTCATTGCGGCGTTTCCGGCTATCAAAATTTTCGCCATGTCGTTCATGTTCAAGCTCGCTTCCGCCCTTTTGCAGCCGCTCGGCGGGGGGCCGGTCATCAGCTGTCTTGATATCATCAGCAAAAACATGCTGTACGTATTTGCCGCCCTCGCGATTGTGACCATCATGTTTTTTCTCAGCATTACGATCATCGTTACGGCGGGCAATCTTACGATGATGATGCGTTAAGGGGGGAGACCTGTGGACGTTTTGACAAAATGGGTGCTGAATATCATCATTTTTATCCTTTTGGCGACCATAACGGACATGCTTCTGCCTGACTCCGGGATGCGGAAATATACAAAGCTTGTGACCGGGCTTTTGCTCATTGCCATCATCGTCACACCCGTATTCCGGCTCTTTTCCACAGATCCTGCCATATGGATAGAAAAATTCGGGGATTCCAGTACTTCAAGCCCGTCTGCGGAAGAAAATGCGCTTGAAACGAAGAAAAAAGAAATAAATGACATGCAGCAGGAATATACATTACAACAAATGGCTGTCCAACTGAAGCAGGATGTGGAAGGGGAGGTAGAGGAAGCGTTTGGAAAATCGATTTCAAAAATCACGGTCGAGTGGAAAGACGGGGCCAAAAGCGGGGATCTTACCGCTTTAAAAGCGTCAAACGTAAAAAAAATCCACGTCTATCTGGAAGCGCAAAACGAAAAAGAGACTGTTGCTGCCATTAAACCGGTTGAAATCGGGACGGATAAACAAACAGAAAAACAAAGCACACGGGAGCAGCAATCGATCATTGCCATGTTGTCAAATCGCTGGAAAATCAATAAAGAAAAAATTGATCTCCGTTTCGAAGGGGGGCTTGAAAACGAAAATGGATCGTAACCAGGGACCGTTCAAAAAACTGAAAGAAAAATGGCTGCCATCCGGCCCGCCGGATAAAAAGAAAAAGCTTGTGTTGTTAACCGTACTATTGATCTCCGGTCTCGGGATGATGTTTATCAACGACCTTTTCGGGACTTCAAGCGAAAAAAACGAAGCGCTGACTGCATCTTCACCCGTAAAAACGGCAGGCGGAAAAGGGACAGCCGCATTCGGTGCAGGCACTTCCAAAAAATCAAAATCGATCTCCACGTACGAAAACCAATATGAGAAAGAACTGAAAAGCATTCTGGAACAAATCAAGGGCGTCGGTTCCGTAAACGTCCAAGTGAATGTGGCCACATCAGAAAGCAAAGTGTACGAAAAAAACGCCACCATCCGGAATGAAACGACAACCGAAACAGATAAAAACGGCGGGGAACGGAAAATTGACAGCATTTCAAAAGATGATAAAGTCGTCATCGTCCAAAACGGGGACAAGGAAGTGCCGCTTGTAACGGAAACCAGGAAGCCGGAGATCACAGGGGTGTTAGTCGTTTGCGAGGGTGGCGGCGACGTCTCCATCCAAAAATCGGTAAAAGAAGCTGTTGCAAGCGCCCTTGATATCGCAAGTTACCGTGTTTCCGTCATGCCAAAAAAAGAATGAGGAGGAATGGGTATGCTTTTGAAAAAACAAACGGTCTGGCTGTTGACCATGTTAAGCCTTGTTGTGGTTTTGTCCGTGTACTATGTGACGGCGGAACCAAAAACGACGAATCAGGTTACCCGGCAAGAAAAAGAAAAGGAATCTGCGGCAACGAAGGAAAAGGCTTCCGGTTCGCAAAAAATCAAATTGACAACAAAGTCTGCCAGTGATGAAGTGTTTGAGACGCTCCGCCTTGAGCGGCAGGATGAAATGAGCAAAAAGCAGGAAGAACTGACCAATAAACTCGCATCGACCGACCTGACGCCGGATGAAAAAAGCAAGGCAATGGATGAAATGAAAAAATTAACGGAGACGGCGAATAAAGAACAGGTTTTAGAAAGCCTGATCAAAGCAAAAGGATATGAGGATGCGCTCGTTCAGGCAGACGGCGATGAAGTGGTCGTGACCGTCAAATCGAAAAAGCACGATAAAGCGGCTGCAAATGAAATCGTCAAGCTTGTGAACCAGGAATTGGGCAATACGCCAAAACTGGCCGTGGAATTCCAGACAAATTAAGGAAAGCCAGAATAGGGGGCGGTTACAGCCCTTTTTTCTGTGCGGAAAACAAGGGAGATTGCTTTTTTGCCGGGCTTTTTTTCTATATTTAAAAAATGATTGAAAAATGATTGAAAAATAGATTTGCGCGTGATTTTAAATTTCCGTAAAACGCTTCCTCCTTTTTGCGCCAAGCGGGGAAGGGCATTTTTGCAATGTGCCGGGAATCCGTTTTTTATACAAATGATTGAATTTTCGCCTCCGGTTATCGTATGATATGGATAGTTATTTATTCATAAATTGTTAACAATTTTAGAAGCTGAAAAAACGAAGGAGTGTCATATATGCTGAAAGTAGAGGAAATCCAGGCTTTGATCGAGCTTGTGGACCGTTCAAACCTCGATGAATTTGAATTTGAAAACGACGGGACCGTCATCAAAATGAAGAAAAACACCGGCGTCCAAGTCATTGAACGCCCGGTGCGTGAAGTGGCTCAGGTTTCCGCACCCCCGCAAATGCCTGCGCAGCCCCGCCAGCTTGCAGAAAACCCGCAGCCTGAAGCTCCGGCGCAAGCAGCCGACGAAAATCTGCATAAAATCGTGTCGCCGATGGTTGGCACCTTTTACCAGGCGGGTTCCCCGGAAGAAGAACCGTATGTGCAAATCGGCTCCAAAGTCAGCCCGAATACGGTTGTATGCATGATTGAAGCGATGAAGCTGTTTAACGAAATCGAAGCGGAAGTGGAAGGGGAAATTGTAGATATCCTCGTCAAAGACGGCCAGCTTGTTGAATTCGGCCAGCCATTATTTTTGGTAAAGACAAAGTAAGGAGCGGACTTTCATGATTAAAAAAGTTTTGATTGCAAACCGCGGCGAAATTGCGGTTCGGATTATCCGTGCCTGCCGCGACCTCGGGATTGAAGCCGTGGCCGTTTATTCGGAAGCGGACAAAGATGCACTGCATGTCCAGCTTGCGGATGAAGCGTACTGCATCGGCCCGAAAGCATCGAAAGACAGTTATTTAAATTTTGCCAACATCATCAGCGCAGCAACTTTAACAGGCTGTGACGCGATCCATCCCGGTTACGGATTTCTTGCTGAAAATGCCGATTTTGCCGAGCTTTGCCGAGAATGCAATATTGAGTTTATCGGGCCAAGCCCGGAAGCCATTGCGAAAATGGGCGCAAAAGATGTGGCGCGCGAAACGATGAAAAAAGCGGGCGTGCCGATTGTCCCGGGTTCGGACGGGCTTGTAAAAGACGCAGAAGAAGCAAAAGTCGTCGCAAAAAAAATCGGCTATCCGGTGATTATTAAGGCAACGGCCGGCGGCGGTGGCAAAGGGATCCGCGTAGCTTTGAATGAAGAAGAGCTTGTAAAAGGCATCCACATCACCCAGCAGGAAGCCGCGACTGCTTTCGGCAACCCGGGTGTTTATCTTGAAAAATACATTGAAGACTTCCGCCATGTTGAAATCCAGGTCATGGCTGATAAATTCGGCAATGTGATCCACCTGGGCGAACGGGATTGCACCATCCAGCGGCGGCTGCAAAAACTGCTTGAAGAATCCCCGTCCCCGGCACTATCGAGCGAAATGCGCGAAGAAATGGGGCAGGCTGCCGTGAAAGCGGCAAAAGCGGTTGACTATACGGGGGCCGGCACCATCGAGTTTATTTTTGACCACCGCAACCAGAAGTTTTACTTTATGGAAATGAATACCCGCATCCAGGTGGAACACCCGGTTACAGAAATGGTCACTGGCGTGGATCTTGTCAAAGAACAGATCCTTGTGGCATCCGGGGAACCGTTATCCTTAAAGCAGGATGAAGTCACATGGAACGGCTGGGCAATTGAATGCCGGATCAATGCCGAAAATCCGGAAAAGAATTTTATGCCGTCTGCGGGCAAAATTAACTTTTACCTGCCGCCGGGCGGGATCGGCATCCGCGTGGAATCGGCCGTATATCCGGGTTACAGCATTCCGCCGTATTATGATTCCATGATTGCCAAGCTCATTGCCTACGGAGCGACGCGCGATGAGGCGATTGCTCGCATGAGACGCGCGCTCAGCGAATATGCCGTGGAAGGCGTCCACACGACGATTCCGTTCCATCAGCGCCTCCTCGAACATGAAGTTTTTGTCGAAGGGGATTTCAACACGAAATTCCTTGAAAAATATGATGTAATGAAATAACGTGTAATTATAGGAGGTGTTGAAGATGGCAGAAGACAACCAAATGTTGGAAATGCATCATGATGAAGACGGCTTGGGAAAAGTGGAAATTGCTCCTGAAGTGATTGAAGTGATTGCGGGCATTGCCGCTTCCGAAGTCGAAGGGGTTGCCCAAATGCGTGGCAATTTCGCAAGCGGCGTCGTGGAGCGCCTTGGCAGGAAAAACCACGGGAAAGGCGTAAAAGTGGAACTGAGTGATGATGGCATTAAAGTCGATGTCTATTGCACCATGAATTTTGGCGTTTCCATTCCGGCAGTTGCCCAGGAAGTCCAGGATAATATCCGCCAGGCTTTGCTCAATATGACTGCCCTGGAAGCGTCGGAAGTGAATATTCATATTGTCGGCATTCAATTTGATACGCAGAAAGCGGAGCCTGAATTTCAGGCGGAAGAGTAAGAGAAAAAGGGTCCGGGCAAAGCGTCCTGGCCTTTTTTTGGTCCCACCTTTCTGTTACAATAAAAGCATGCGAATTTGAGCTTTTTAAAGGAGTTACTGCCGAATGATGAAAAGAAGAACCGCCCGCGAAAAAGCGCTTCAGGCTTTATTCCAGATGGATATGAATGAAGCGAGCCCGGAAGATGCGATCCGGAATGCGCTGGACGGGCAGGAAAGTGATGATTATCTTGAGAAATTGGTAAACGGAACGGCAACACATCTCGCGGAAATCGACGCCATGATCAGCCAGCATCTTGAAAATTGGACGCTTGACAGGCTTGCAAAAGTGGAACTCAATATTTTGCGCCTTGCCGCTTACGAACTGATGTACGCAGAGGATGTGCCCGCCAATGTGGCGATCAACGAAGCACTCGAGATTGCCAAACGGTTTGCAGATGAAAAATCTGCCAAATTTATTAATGGCGTTTTGAATCAAATGAAAGACTCGATTGAATCTAAATAACGGGGGATGGATAATGGGAGCGGAAATCATTGACGGAAAACAACTGGCCGAAGCACTCAGAAAAGAGATAAAGGCGGAAGCGGAGCAGTTAACGCAACAGGGGATTATCCCGGGGCTTGCTGTCATATTAGTCGGAAACGATCCGGCTTCACGTACATACGTCAAAAACAAAGAAAAAGCGTGCCGCGCGCTCGGAATGAAATCCGTTTTAATCGAGCTTCCCGAAGACGTGTCGGAACAGGCACTGCTCGGACATATCGCAACCTTAAATGAAGATCCTGACATTCACGGGATTCTCGTCCAGCTTCCTTTGCCGCCGCATATCAATGCGCAAAAAATCGTGGAAGCGATCAGCCCGGAGAAAGATGTGGACGGTTTCCATCCGATAAATATCGGGAGGATGATGACGGGCCAGGATACCTTTTTACCCTGCACCCCCCACGGAATTTTAAAAATGGTGAAGTCAAAGGGCATCCGGATCGAAGGGAAGCATGTTGTCGTAATCGGCCGCAGCAATATTGTCGGCAAACCATGCGGCCAGCTGTTCCTCAATGAAAATGCGACCGTCACATACTGCCATTCGAAAACGGCCGATTTAAAATCTTTCACCCGCCAGGCGGATATTTTGGTCAGTGCTGTCGGCAAAGCAAAATTCATCAAAGCGGATTTTGTCAAAGCGGGTGCTGCCGTCATTGATGTCGGGATGAACCGTGACGCGTCCGGGAAGCTGTGCGGGGATGTTGACTTTGATGAAGTAAAGGAGAAAGCTTCCTATATTACCCCTGTCCCGGGCGGCGTAGGGCCAATGACGATTACCATGCTGCTTTCCAATACAGTAAAAGCCGCAAAACGCTTGTACCGTTAAACAGGCTGCCCTGCCGTCACGGCATTTTTCCGGAAAACCGCTTATCGTCCGGAAGTGTGCCGGGAGACATTTGTGCTGGGAGCGGGCGGCATTAAAAGAAAGCTGACTTCCGGCGGGAAGGCAGCTTTCTTCATGCATGAGAAAGGTGGTGGAAAGCGATGCAATATTTATCCGTACACACGCTGACAAAATATATCAAACGGAAATTTGACGCGGACCCTTATTTAAACGATATCCATGTAAAAGGGGAAATTTCCAATTTCAAACGGCATTCAAGCGGCCATATGTACTTTACATTAAAAGATGAAAAAGCGAGACTGCTTTCGGTCATGTTTGCTTCTGCAAACCGGACGTTGAAGTTTATGCCGGAAAACGGTATGAAAGTGCTCGTTACGGGTTCCGTATCTGTTTATGAAGCAGGCGGCAGTTACCAGCTGTATGTGAAAAGCATGCAGCCTGACGGAATCGGCGCACTTTATCTTGCTTTTGAACAGCTAAAAGAAAAACTGGAGAAAGAGGGCCTGTTTCAAAACCGCCGGCCCATCCCGGCTTATCCGAAAGTGATCGGGGTGATCACATCGCCGACAGGGGCTGCTGTCCGCGATATCATCACCACCATCAGGAGAAGATATCCGGTTGCTGAAATCATTTTACATCCGGCCCTTGTCCAAGGGGAAAATGCAGCCCCTTCGATTGTAAAGGCAATTGAACAGGCAAACCGGATCGGCAAAGCGGATGTGCTGATCGTCGGAAGGGGCGGCGGTTCCATCGAAGAGCTGTGGGCTTTTAATGAAGAAATAACGGCCCGGGCGATCTTTGCGTCAAATATTCCGGTGATTTCTGCTGTCGGCCATGAGACGGATTTTACGATCGCCGATTTTGCGGCAGACTTACGGGCACCGACGCCGACTGCTGCAGCTGAACTTGCTGTTCCCCATATTGATGACGTACGGGAAAAAATCTTGCATTTAAAGACGCGGCTTATACGAAACATGCGGGAGAAAGTACGCTATGAAAAAAGCCGGCTTGCTTACCTTGAACGGTCGCCCGTTTTGACAAATCCTTACCGGCTCATCCGCCAGCAAATCGAGCAGGCTGATCGCCTTACAGATCGCCTGCACAGGGAAGCGGGGCGCTTAATCGGTACAGCGGAGGAACAAACCCGCAATCTGCACGGCCGGCTTTTGCGCAACCGTCCTGAACAGAAACTGCTGCAGGCGCGGCGGAATTTCACGAGCCTTGAAGCAAACCTCGTGAAGCAAATGCAAGCGGTCTTGCGGGAGAAGCAGCATCGTTTTGCCAAAAATATTTCCGCCCTTGAAGCGCTGAGCCCGTTGAAAGTAATGGAAAGGGGCTACAGTCTGGCTATGGCGGAAGACGGAACGATCCTGAAAAAAACAAGCCAGGCCAAAACGGGTGAAACGATCCGGGTCCGGTTGACGGACGGCGGCCTTTTGTGCACGGTAGATAAAATTGAAAGGGGGAAAAAAGATGGCTGATTCATTAACTTTTGAAGAAGCGATGGTGCAACTGGAAGACATTGTGCGGAAACTGGAAGAAGGGGATGTGCCCCTCGAAGAAGCCATTTCCATTTACAAACAGGGAATGGAGCTGTCCAAATTACTCCACGGAAAACTGAAAAATGTAGAGGAACAGCTGGCAAAAATCATGTCGGAGGATGGCGAAGAGCAGGATTTTGAGATCCGGGAGGAGGAATAACCGTGCAGAAGCCTGCGTATGATGTGAAAGAAATTGAAAAACACCTGGCACAATATATCGCGGATCTTCGTGCGCCTGCTGTATTAAAAGACGCGATGCATTATTCCCTCCAGGCCGGGGGGAAAAGGATCCGCCCCCTTCTTTTGTTGTCAACCGTATCCGCGCTCGGTAAACCGGCTGGTCGGGGCATGCAGACCGCGTGTGCAGTCGAGATGCTCCACACTTATTCTCTGATCCATGATGACCTCCCGGCAATGGACGATGATGATTTGCGGAGAGGAAAGCCGACCAACCATAAAGTATTTGGCGAAGCGGTGGCGATTCTTGCCGGCGACGGCCTTTTGACGCACAGTTTCAGACTGATTGCCGAAGATCCGGGGTTGGATGACGCTTTGAAGGTAAAACTGATTGCGCTCCTTGCAAAATCTGCGGGTCCGGAAGGCATGGTCGCCGGGCAGGTGGCGGATATGGAAGGCGAAAATAAAACACTGACCCTCGAGGAACTACAATATATCCATGCCCACAAAACCGGCAAACTGCTTCGTTTCAGCGTGCTTGCCGGCGCGATGATTGGCGGCGCGTCAACAGAGCAGCTGGAAAAATTCGGGCAATTTGCCGATCATCTCGGCCTCGCTTTTCAAATCCGGGATGACATATTGGATATCGAGGGGGAACAGGAAAAAATCGGCAAGCGGGTCGGCAGCGATGAATCCCGCCATAAAAGTACATATCCGGCTCTTTTAACGCTTGAGGGTGCCAAACAAGAACTCAGGCGCCATACTCGCCTTGCAAAGCAGTGCCTCGCTGAAACCGGCGCTGAAACCGGCGCCTTAATGGAACTGACGGGGATGATCGAAACGCGGGACCATTAACGGCCGTTCATTTGGCGCAAACCGAACGGCCGGAACAGCAAAACCGGCGGCGTTTGTTTAAATGAGGTATTTCTTGTCTAAACGCGTTGATTGTTTATAATAGATGTAAGTGATGCCGTATATTGATGAGGAAAGCGAGTGATCCGCATTGGATCTTGAATCGATCAAGGACCCGTCCTTTTTGAAACAAATGGACATCCCCGCTTTGAAACAACTGAGCGCGGAAATCCGCCGCTTTTTGATTGAAACATTGTCGAAGACCGGCGGGCATATCGGGCCGAATCTTGGTGTCGTGGAATTGACGCTTGCCCTGCATAAATGCTTTGACAGCCCGAATGATAAAATTCTTTGGGACGTGGGACACCAGTCATATGTGCATAAAATTTTAACCGGCCGGGCTGGAGAGTTCGGCTCACTGCGCCAATACCACGGGCTTTCAGGGTTTCCGAAACGGAATGAAAGCATTCATGATGTCTGGGAAACCGGGCACAGTTCCACTTCCTTGTCCGCCGCGATGGGCATGGCGGTCGCCCGCGATTTAAAAGGAGAAAAATCGTATATTGTCCCGGTGATCGGAGACGGCGCGCTGACCGGCGGCATGGCATTTGAAGCGCTCAACCATATCGGCCATGAAAAACGGGATATCATCGTTGTGCTGAATGACAATGAGATGTCGATTGCCCCGAACGTCGGCGCGCTTCACCAGGTGCTCGGCAAACTGCGAACGGCGAATAAATACCGGCGCGCAAAAGATGAACTGGAATTCCTGCTGAAAAAAATTCCGGCTGTCGGCGGAAAGCTTGCGGCCACTGCAGAACGGCTGAAAGACTCATTGAAATATTTGCTTGTCTCCGGGATTTTTTTTGAAGAACTCGGTTTCACTTATTTAGGCCCTGTTGACGGCCATCATTTTGATGCATTGCTCGAAAATATTCAGTATGCCAAAAAGACGAAAGGCCCTGTTCTTTTGCATGTCGTTACCAAAAAAGGAAAAGGATATGAACCGGCCGAAAACGATACGAAAGGCGCCTGGCACGGCACCGGGCAGTATAAAATTGAAACCGGCGATTTTATCAAACCGGCGGATGCCCCTCCTGCCTGGAGCAAACTTGTTAGCGATACCGTCCTCAGCCTTGCAAAGGAAGATGCGCGCATTGTCGCGATTACGCCGGCAATGACAGTTGGTTCGAAGCTGGAACGGTTCCAGCAGGAGCTTCCGGAAAGGGTATATGATGTCGGGATTGCCGAGCAGCATGCCGCCACTTTTGCTGCAGGGCTTGCCACCCAGGGCATGAAACCGTTTTTGGCCATTTATTCGACATTCCTGCAGCGGGCGTATGACCAGGTTGTCCACGACATTTGCCGGCAAAACTTAAATGTTTTCATCGGGATCGACAGGGCGGGCCTTGTCGGCGCGGACGGCGAAACCCATCAGGGCGTATTTGATATTGCTTTTTTACGCAGCCTGCCCAATATGGTGTTAATGATGCCAAAAGACGAAAATGAAGGCCAGCATATGGTATACACGGCTTTAAAATATGACGGCGGGCCGATCGCGATGCGGTTTCCGCGCGGCAATGGCCTCGGCGTAGCGCTTGATGAAGAATTAAAAGAAATCCCGCTTGGCACCTGGGAAGTCTTGAAAGAAGGAAATGACGTGTGCATCCTTACCTTTGGGACGACGATTCCGATGGCCATGGAAGCAGCGAAATTTTTGCAAAAGCAAGGGATATCGGTTAAAGTGGTCAATGCGCGCTTTATCAAACCGCTTGATGAAGCAATGCTCGAAGCCGTTTTCCGCACCGGAATGCCGGTATTAACCGTGGAAGAGGCCGTGCTTGCAGGCGGGTTTGGCAGCGCAGTGTTGGAATTTGCGGGTGATCGTGGCTTCTCTGATCGGATCATTCGCCGTATTGGCATTCCCGACCGCTTTGTCGAGCACGGCAGCGTAAAAGAATTATGGCAGGAAATCGGGCTGACAAAGGACCGGCTGATCCGGGAAGTCCGGCAGATATTGCCTCAAAAACAGCAAAGAAAGGCTTCATTTTAAATGAAAAAAGAACGGGTGGACGTTCTCCTCGTAGAACGCGGATTAATCGAAACAAGAGAAAAAGCAAAAAGGGCGGTCATGGCGGGGCTTGTCTTTTCAAATGAGACCCGCCTTGATAAACCGGGTGAAAAAATTGCTGCTGATGCCCCGCTCATCGTAAAAGGGGATCCCCTTCCGTACGTTTCCCGGGGCGGACTGAAACTGGAAAAAGCGTTGAAAGTATTTGGACTTAATGTAAAAGACAAAATTGTTCTCGATATTGGCGCTTCGACCGGTGGATTTACCGACTGTGCCCTCCAGCACGGTGCCAAAATGTCTTATGCCCTCGATGTCGGTTATAACCAGCTTGCATGGAAGCTGCGCCAGGACGAGCGGGTTGTTGTTATGGAAAGGACAAATTTCCGCTATGTTACCCCGCAGGATTTCACAAAGGGCATTCCGGAATTTGCCTCGATTGACGTGTCCTTTATTTCCCTGTCCTTGATCCTCCCGGTATTAAAAACGCTCCTTGCACCTTTAAGCGATGTGGTCGCCCTGATTAAGCCGCAGTTTGAAGCGGGGCGCGAGCAGGTGGGCAAAAAGGGGATTGTAAAAGATAAAAATGTCCATCGCGAAGTGATCGAAAAAATCATCCAGCTTGCCTTGCGTGAAAACTTTTCGGTGGAAAACCTCTCCTTCTCGCCGATTACAGGCGGGGAAGGAAATATTGAATTTTTAATCCACCTCGTAAAGCCCGCCAGCGAAACAGAAGGCGGCGCCAACCGGTTGCGCGTAACCGTAAATGACGTGGTGGAAGAAGCCCATGCCACGCTCAGGAAGGGATAGACAAAGATTTGGCAGCCTATTGGATAACCGGTAGGCTGCTTTGTATAAGGGCGTTTCGCACCCGAAAAAAAGCCCGTTTACGGAAAAAAGCTGCTTGTACATTTGCCCGTAAATGCGCTAACATACAAGTAGATGCATATTTACAAAAGAGCATCCTTGAGGTGAGGATATGAATAAAGGACAGCGCTTGATCAAAATCAGGGAAATGATTACCAATTATGATATCGAAACACAGGACGAGCTTGTCGAGCATTTGCGCAATGCCGGCTTTAATGTGACGCAGGCCACCATTTCAAGGGATATAAAAGAACTTCATCTTGTCAAAGTGCCGCTCAATAACGGCAGGTACAAATACAGCTTGCCTGCCGACCAGCGCTTCAACCCGATGCAGAAACTGAAACGGGCGCTGACAGATGCATTTGTCAGCATTGATACAGCCGGGCACCTGATCGTATTGAAAACATTGCCCGGTAACGCGCATGCAATCGGCGCTTTGATTGATATTTTGGATTGGGAAGAAATTATCGGCTCCTTGTGCGGAGATGATACATGCCTGATCATTTGCAAAAACCAGGATGAGACCGAAACGGTTTCGCAACGGTTTTTGGACTTGCTGTAGAAAGTGGTGATGTTTGATTGCTGCAGGAATTATCGATTAAAAATTTTGCCATTATTGATGCATTAACGCTTTCATTTGAAGCCGGGCTGACCGTCCTGACAGGGGAGACCGGTGCCGGCAAATCGATTATTATCGATGCCATCCAGCTTCTAACAGGCGGGAGAGGGTCATCGGAGTTCGTCCGGCACGGGGAAAACCGTGCTGAGATTGAGGGCTTATTTCTGGTCGAGGACGGTCATCCGTGCATGGATCGCGCCCGCGAATTCGGCATTGAGATTGAGGAAGGCATGGTCATTTTGCGGCGCGATATATCGAAAACAGGGAAAAGCGTTTGCCGCATCAACGGAAAACTTGTGACGATTTCGGTGCTGCGCGAAATCGGGTCGACTTTAATTGATATCCACAGCCAGCACGAAACGCAGGAACTGCTGAACGAAACGTACCATCTGCCACTGCTTGACCAGTACGGGCAAAGTGAGATTGAAACGGCTCTCCTTGATTACGAAAAATTGTATAAAAAATACGAAGCCGTTTACGGGCGGTTAAAAAGAATGAATGAAAACGACCAGCAGCTCGCCCAGCGCCTTGACCTCATCCAATTCCAGCATGAGGAAATCCAAAACGCCGGACTGAGGCTGCATGAAGACGAGGAATTAGCGGAAGAAAAACGAAAACTCGTCAATTTTGAACGGCTGTTTGAATCATTGAATACGGGGTATGAAGCGCTTGCCGGGGAACAGCATGGCCTCGACTGGCTCAGCCTTGCCATGAGCCATCTTGAAACCGCGGCTGAAGTGGATGGCGAGCTCTCTGACATTTTGGAATCCGTCCAAAGTTGTTTTTATACGCTCGAAGACATGTCCCGCTCAATCCGTTCCCGGCTTGACGGACTTGAATTTGACCCGGAACGGCTTAACGTAATTGAAGCGCGGCTGAATGAGATCAACCAGTTAAAACGAAAATATGGTAGCTCGATCGAAGAAATTCTGGAATACGGGTCCAAAATTGAAGAAGAAATCGAATCGATCGTAAACCGTGACCATCATGTGGAGCTTCTAGAAAAAGAACTGCAAACGGTAAAACGCGATCTGTATTTGGAAGCCAAGCAGCTCAGCGATTTACGCAAAAAATGGGCGGAAAAGCTGACTAAAAATATCCATTCCGAATTAAAGCAGCTGTATATGGATAAAACAAAGTTTGAAGTCCGTTTTCTTGCCGCTGCTGATGATTATTATGAGGCGGATGACATTCCGTTCCGGCGCGACGGGCTCGACCAGGTTGAATTTTACATTTCCACCAATCCGGGCGAACCGCTAAAACCGCTCGCAAAAACCGCTTCGGGCGGAGAATTGTCGCGGATTATGCTGGCATTAAAAACGATATTTTCCCGGCACCAGGGGATCACTTCCGTCATTTTCGACGAAGTGGATACCGGCGTAAGCGGCCGCGTTGCGCAGGCGATTGCGGAGAAAATTTACCGCATTTCGGTCCATTCGCAAGTCCTCTGCATTACCCATCTGCCGCAGGTTGCCGCCATGGCGGATACACATCTGTTGATCATGAAAGAGACTGAAAAGGAGAGAACGCGGACAAAAGTCAAGCCTTTAGGTCAGGAAGAAAAAATTAAAGAAATCGGCCGTATGATTTCAGGCGTTGAAATGACAGAGTTGACAAGACAGCATGCGAAAGAGCTGCTCGAACTGGCCGAAGCGATAAAATAAGGGTCCGGTCCGCCTATTTGGAAAAATGGTGGAGCCGGACCCTTTCTATCCAGATTGGGCAGCATTTTTCCCGCAGGCGCTGTTATATTTAAAACGCTTCAAGGCTAAATTAAAATCATAGCCAAAACAAACAAAGGCTAAACAACAGGGTGAACCGGAAGCGAGGAGAGTGGAATGTTTGAACTTTGAAAAAATAAGGAAGCTGACAGGCGGATTTCTCCTTGTTTCACTTTTATTATGCGTTTTTTCGCAGCCTTTTCAACAATATCTTCACTTTCCGAAGCAAGTTCGCTTACTGGAAGGCCAGCAAATCGAATTTCATAAAACTTCTGCTGCCGCTGTAATGGCAAGCGGAAACAGTGCGGAAATTCATGCGCATCAACATACGGTTTCCATAAAAGGGAAGTCAGCCGGCAAGGAAGAAATGTTTCTTAAACTGGCGGGCATCCCGGTCAAAAAAACGGAAGTAGAAGTGCATCCAAATATTAAGATGATCCCCGGCGGGCAGTCGATCGGCGTCAAGCTGAATACGCTCGGCGTCCTTATCGTCGGCCATCATCTTGTGCAGACGGACAAAGGGAAGTTTTCTCCCGGTGAACAGGCCGGAATTGAAGTTGGGGACATGATCCTTGAAATGAACGGGAAAAAAATCGAAAATATGTCCGATATTGCCCCAATTGTCCAGCAGGCAGGGGAAGAAGGAAAACCGCTGGATGCCGTCATTAAAAGGGATGGACAAACCATCCGGAAAACGATAAAGCCGTTAAAAGATAAAAGCGGGCAGTCGTATAAACTCGGGCTTTATATACGAGATTCGGCCGCTGGAATCGGCACGATGACGTTTATTGATCCGAAAACGAAAAAATATGGCGCCCTCGGGCATGTCATATCCGATATGGACACAAAAAAACCGATCGTCGTCGAAAAGGGCAGGATTGTCAATTCGGTCGTGACGTCGATTGAAAAAGGCAAAAACGGGAGCCCAGGGGAAAAATTGGCGCGTTTTACCGAAGAAGGCCGGATCGGGAATATAACGAAAAACAGCCCATTCGGCATTTTTGGACAGCTGGATCCGGGTGCAAAAGACAGCACATATGCAAAACCGATGCCGATTGCACTGTCAGACCAGGTAAAGACAGGGCCGGCAAAAATTTTAACGGTTGTCGACGGGAAAAAAGTGGAAGCCTATTCGATTAAAATTGTCAGCACCATTCCGCAAAAATTTCCGGCAACAAAAGGAATGGTCATCAAAATTACCGACCCGGAATTGCTGAAAAAAACGGGCGGCATTGTTCAGGGAATGAGCGGGAGCCCGATCATTCAAAACGGGCGGCTTGTCGGTGCCGTGACACATGTGTTTGTCAACGACCCGACATCCGGCTATGGCGTCCATATCGAATGGATGCTCCATGAAGCAGGCATTTACGGAGGGGGCAAGTCCCCTTCCGCTTTTAAAGAATGATGCACTTATCTATTATTAATGCGTGCGGACGTTTTGTCCGGGCGATTTTCCAGCGTCCCGGTTTTCAACAAAAAATAATGAATAAAAAAGCAGGAAATTTTCCGCCATTGTCGAAACATATTCTTGTACAGAGATACGGCTATTTTTTTGAGGAGGACAGTGGCAGTGAAAAAAATCAGAGTGTTTATTGTTGATGACAACCGTGAACTTGTTCGTTTATTAGAAGATTATATATCCCAGCAGGAAGACATGGAAATTTGCGGAACGGCATACAGCGGGACGGAATGCCTTGAACAGTTAAAAGAGGCGGACCCGGACATTTTGCTGCTGGATATTATTATGCCGCATCTGGACGGTCTCGGCGTGCTCGAGAAACTAAAAGAATCGGCTTATTCCCGGATGCCGAACGTCATCATGCTGACGGCTTTCGGCCAGGAAGATGTAACGAAAAAAGCGGTGGAACTGGGCGCATCCTATTTTGTGCTGAAACCGTTTGATATGGACATGCTTGTTTCACAAATCCGACAGACAAGCAAAAAAGGCTCCGTCCTGAAATCATCACCCGGCATGGCAGCTTCCAAACCGGAATCGAAGCCTGTCAATCTCGATGCAAGCATTACGAGCATTATCCATGAAATCGGCGTGCCGGCCCATATTAAAGGCTATATGTATTTACGCGAAGCGATTGCAATGGTGTACAATGATATTGAATTGCTTGGCTCGATTACAAAAGTGTTATACCCCGAAATTGCAAAGAAATACAATACCACTGCCAGCCGTGTTGAGCGCGCCATCCGCCATGCGATAGAAGTGGCATGGAGCAGGGGAAATATCGAATCCATTTCCACCCTATTCGGTTATACGGTTTCCATGACCAAAGCAAAGCCGACAAACTCCGAGTTCATTGCCATGGTCGCTGATAAACTCCGCCTCGAACACAAAGCTTCCTGAAAGGGAAAGGGGCCGGTGCAGTGAGTTGTACCGGCCGGATTCCGTGCGTAAAAGGTTACGCTTTTCTTGTTCGGGGAATATATAATGATGAACGAAATAAATAAAGGGTGTGTATCAAGTGACGCTTATTTTTGCCCACCGGGGATCGGCAGGCACACGTCCGGAAAACACAATGGAAGCTTTTTTCGAAGCGGAAAAGGCCGGAGCGGACGGGATTGAACTGGATATTCAGTTGTCAAAAGACGGCGAACTGGTCGTCATTCATGATGAAACGGTCAACCGTACGACAGAAGGCAAAGGGTATGTGAAAGATTTAACATTTGCTCAATTACGGTCGCTTGATGTGATTGACCGGTTCGAAACCGGCAAACCGCTAAGCATCCCGGCACTTGAAGAAGTCTTTGAATGGCTCGCCCAAAACCAGCTTCTCTGCAATATTGAACTGAAGACGGCAAAAGTGGATTATCCGCTGATCGAGGAAAAAGCCGTTTCGTTAATCCGGGCATACCATTTGGAAGAAAGGGTCATTTTTTCTTCCTTTAACCACTATTCCATCATTCAATGCTACCGTCTGGCACCCGAAGTGGAGATTGCCCCGCTGTATTCGGAAGTGATGTTTATGCCGTGGGTCTACGCGAAATCGATCCGAGCAAAAGCGATCCATCCGCGCCTTTTGACAACGGCCGAATGGATCATCCGTGCCGCCATGAACCACGGTGTTGCAGTCAGGCCGTACACAGTGAATAAAGCGAAAGATATGAGAAGGCTGTTTAAAATCGGTTGCACGGCAATCATCACGGATTTCCCGGAAATGGCGGTACAGGAAAGAAAAGCAGAACGGGAAAAAGCATCCGGGCAATAGCCGGATGCTTTATTTTGATGGTTTGCTGAAACGTTTCTGTACCTTTTGGTGCTTTCTGTCCCGGTGCAGGATAAATCCGGCGGTAAAGGCAATGCCGCCGGCAGAGAGCAAAAGCCCGGTCAGAAACTGGAGCGTCAGCGAAGAAAACGGGCGGTCCGGAATCCCGAAAACCATATCCCGCATCCATTTGATCCCATAAGCAGCGGCGATGACCGGCACCGCCAATACAAAAAGTGCCACCAACCTGCCCATCCCGGCCCCCCTTTAAACCGTTTCCATCATTATAACACCCGGGATTGGACGCAGGCAATGCAGCCCATTGTAAATGTAAGCCCTTTCAAATAAAATAGAATAGCGGAGACCAGCACGAAAAGGGGGAGCAGCGATGCAAAATGTTTTAATCGTTGGCGGGGGGAAAGGCGGAAAAGCGATTTTAAAAATATTGTCCGAGAGCGCACGGTTCCGTGTGGCCGGCATCGTTGATATCAATCCGCAGGCGGAGGGGATCCGGCTTGCCAAAAACATGGGCGTAAAGACCGGAAACAACTGGCGCGTTTTTTCAGGTCCCGATGTCGATATTATCATTGAGGTAACCGGGGATGAGCAAGTTTTTCGTGAAATCGCTGCCGATTGCACGGGCCGGATTGTCATCCCCGGCAGTGTCGCCTATTTGATTGCGAAATTGCTGGAGGAAAAAGAAGCCTTAATCCGGAAGTTGGAAAGCGAAACAAAAAAACATGCGCTCATCCTTCAGTCGACGGCAGAAGGCATGACGGTGATTGACAAAAACGGCCGGATCATTTTTATGAACAGGGCCGCGGAAAAGATCAACGGCGTTTCGGCCCGGGAAGTGCTTGGCAAGCCGATCTCAAGCGTGATCCCGAAAAGCCGGCTTGCCCATGTCCTTGAAACAAAGAAAAGGGAAACAAACGTGGAAATTGAACTGCAAAACGGGGTCAAAATACTCGCCTCCCACATTCCGATGTTTGATGGCGGGAAAGTCGCCGGGGCCATTTCCGTTTTCCGGGATATTACGGAAGCTGTGAAACAGGCTGAGGAGATTACGAATTTAAAAGAAATCAAGATGATGCTGCAGGCCATTATCCACTCAAGCGATGATGCGATTTCCGTTGTCGATGAAAAAGGGCGCGGCATCCTCATCAATCCGGCTTATACAAGAATCACCGGGTTAAGCGAAGAGGAAGTCATCGGCAAACCGGCAACAGCGGATATTTCCGAAGGCGAAAGCATGCATTTTAAAGTGCTGCAAACGAAAAAACCGGTACGCGGCGTGAAAATGCGGGTCGGTCCGTTAAAAAAAGAAGTGATTGTCAATGTTGCGCCGGTCATCGTCAACGGCATGCTAAAGGGAAGCGTCGGCGTGATTCATGACGTCTCTGAAATCGAGACATTAACAACGGAATTGCGCCGGGCGAGAAGGCAAATGATGCAGGCTGCCACGGCAAAATATACATTTGAGGACATTATCCATGCTTCCGATGAAATGGATATCGCCGTGGAACAGGCCAAACTGGCGGCACAGACACCTGTGACGATTTTGCTGCGCGGCGAATCCGGCACCGGTAAAGAGCTGTTTGCGCATGCCATCCACCAGGCATCCAGCCGGAAAAACCATAAATTTGTCCGTGTCAACTGTGCGGCCATTGCCGAGTCGCTGCTTGAAAGCGAGCTGTTCGGCTATGAGGAAGGCGCTTTTTCAGGCGCGAAAAAAGGCGGCAAAAAGGGGTTGTTTGAAGAAGCCGACCATGGCAGCCTGTTTTTGGACGAAATCGGTGAACTGAGCGCCCATATGCAGGCAAAACTTTTGCGCGTCCTGCAGGAAAAAGAGATTGTGAAAGTCGGCGGCACAAAGCCGGTACCGGTGGATGTCCGGATTATTTGTGCCACGCATGCCGACCTTGAAAAAGCTGTTGCAGAAGGAAATTTCCGGGAAGACTTATATTACCGGCTCGACCGCATGCCAATCGGATTCCGCCGCTCAGGGCGAGAAAACAGGAGATTCCGTTACTGGCCAGGCGTCTCATCCAAAAATCAATCAGGATTACGGCCGGAATGTAGAAGGCATCACAAGCAGAGCGCTTTCCATTCTGTACCGCTACGACTGGCCGGGAAACGTCCGTGAATTGGAAAATGTGCTCGGGCGGGCCATCATTTTTATGGGTTTCCATGAAAAATCGATTGATGCGGACCATCTTGACGGGCTTGGTTTATCCCCGGGGAAACGCGCGGAAAAGCAAGAAGCGGACGGGGTACCCGAAAAAGGCAACCTCGATGAAATGCTGTCCGCTTTTGAAAAGCAGCTGATCCAAAAAGCGCTCGAAGAAAATGCCGGGAACAAAACGAATACGGCCAAACAGCTTGGCATTTCACTAAGAAGCCTGTACTATAAATTGGAAAAATACCGGCTTGCAAAAATCAGCATGCAATAATTTGCATATTCGTGCAAAAAGTAGCAAACTGGTAAACGGAAGTTTATTTTTTTAAGCCCCGCTCTTTTCGCCATTTCTGCATGAAAAGCGGAAACAGGAAAACAATGCGAAAGTGGCATTCTTTTTGCATTTTCAACAGTGAAGGCTGGCCCGGGGTTTCGGAAAAAGCGGTGTGCCGTTTTCAAAAGAGGCATCGGGCTGTCCGTTACAGCCGCAAAAATGCCTGTACAGCTTTCTGACAGCTTTGCTTGCGGAAAAGGAGGAAGTCCAATGGAAATTTTTGATTATATGCGAAAATACGATTATGAACAACTGTTGTTTTGCCATGATGACGCATCTGGATTAAAAGCGGTGATCGCCATACATGATACAACACTCGGGCCAGCGCTCGGGGGCACGAGAATGTGGACTTACGCAACGGAAGAAGCCGCCATTGAAGATGCGTTGCGGCTTGCGCGGGGGATGACGTATAAAAACGCTGCCGCCGGTCTCAATCTTGGCGGAGGGAAAACCGTCATCATCGGCGACCCGCGCAAAGACAAAAATGAAGAAATGTTCCGGGCGTTCGGCCGGTTCATCCAGGGGCTCGGGGGCCGCTATATTACAGCTGAAGATGTCGGCACCACTGTTGAAGATATGGACATCATCCACGAGGAAACCGATTTTGTGACAGGCGTTTCGCAAACGTACGGTTCATCCGGAAATCCTTCACCTGTCACGGCGTATGGCTGCTATGTCGGCATGAAAGCAGCGGCAAAAGAGGCGTTCGGAAGTGATTCGCTTGAGGGGAAAACCGTCGCCGTCCAGGGCGTCGGCCATGTTGCATTTGAACTGTGCCGCTATTTGCACGAAGAAGGCGCCCGCCTTATTGTGACCGATATTTCAACGGAGGCGGTAAAACGGGCTGTTGAGGCTTTCGGGGCAAAAGCAGTGGGCCCGGATGACATTTACGCCCAGGACTGTGATATTTTTGCCCCATGCGCGCTCGGGGCCATTTTGAATGATGAAACGCTTCCGCAGCTGAAAGCAAAAGTGATTGCGGGGTCTGCAAATAACCAGTTGAAAGAACCGAAGCACGGCGACCGGCTGCATGAAATGGGCATTCTTTATGCACCCGATTATGTCATCAATGCCGGCGGGGTTATCAATGTGGCTGACGAACTGCACGGTTACAACCGGGAAAGAGCGATGAAAAAAGTCGAGCAAGTCTACTATAATGTACAGAAAGTGATCGACATTTCAAAACGCGACGGGATTCCGTCCTATTTGGCGGCAGACCGGATGGCGGAAGAACGGATTGCAAAAGTTTCCCGTGCGCGTTCACAATTTTTGCCGCACAATAAACACGTGCTCGAAAAACGGCTTCCGCGGTAACGCAAGTGAAGGAGGAACAACATTGGCAAAAGAATACGATGTCGTTGTTTTGGGCGGCGGAACAGGCGGCTATGTGGCCGCCATCCGCGCAGCAAAAAACGGGTTAAAAACAGCAATTGTTGAAAAATCAAAACTTGGCGGCACCTGCCTCCATAAAGGCTGCATTCCGACAAAAGCCCTGTTAAGAAGCGCGGAAGTATACCGGCTGGTCCGAAAAAGCGCCGATTTCGGCGTGGATGTCCGTGATGCCGCCTTGAATTTTGCAAAAATCCGGGAACGGAAAAACGCAGTTGTGGCGCAATTGCACCGCGGCGTTCAATCCTTGATGAAAAAAGGGAAAATTGATGTGTATGAAGGCACCGGCAGAATCCTCGGCCCCTCCATTTTTTCGCCCGTAGCAGGAACGGTTTCAATCGAGGGTGCGGGTACAGACAATGAGATGCTCCTCCCGAAAAATTTAATCATTGCGACCGGCTCGCGCCCGCGTGTGCTTCCCGGGTTTGCAGTCGACGGGGAATATGTGATGACATCTGACGAAGCGCTTGAAATGGAAGAACTCCCTGCATCCATCCTGATTGCAGGCGGCGGGGCGATCGGTGTGGAATGGGCCTCGATGCTTGCCGACTTTGGCGTAAAGGTGACGATCATTGAGGCTTCCCCGCGCCTTTTGCCGGGAGAAGACAGCGACATTTCAAAAGAAATTACGCGCCTTATGAAGAAAAAAGGGGTTGCCATCTTCACCGGTACCGCATTCAATGCAGCTTCCCTCCAGACAGGGGACGGCAAGGTGCGGATCGGCACGGAAAACGGAAAAACGTTTGAGGCAGATAAGCTTTTATTATCGGTCGGCCGGCTGGCCAACACGGAAAACATCGGCCTCGAAAATACGGATATTGAAATCGAAAACGGCGTTATTCAGGTCAATGAAGTTTACCAGACAAAAGAATCCCATATTTATGCGATCGGGGACTGCATCGGCGGGTTGCAGCTTGCCCATGTAGCAGCAAGGGAAGGCATCATTGCGGCTGACCGCATCGCCGGGAAAAGCGTGGACCCGCTCGATGACACCATGGTGCCGAAATGTGTGTATTCCAATCCTGAAATTGCCAGTGTCGGCCTGACGGAAGAGAAAGCAAAAGAAAAAGGATATGATGTAAAAATTGGCCGGTTTTCGTTCCAGGCAGTCGGCAAAGCGCTTGTCTACGGGGAAACGGACGGCTTTGTTAAAATCGTGGCAGACGCAAAAACCGACGATCTGTTAGGCGTACATATCATCGGGCCGCATGCAACAGATATGATTTCAGAAGCCGGGCTTGCACGCGTTTTGGATGCGGCGCCGTGGGAGGTGGCCATGAATATCCATCCGCACCCGACGCTAAGCGAAGCGATTGGGGAGGCGGCACTCGCAGTAGATGGGCTTGAAATCCATGCGTAGCTTTTGGATAAGGAGTGATAACAATGAATAAAAATCGGCATAAAGACTTAGGTTTAAGCGACCGGGAAGTATTGGAAATGTACGAAATGATGCTGCTTGCGCGCAAGGTGGATGAACGGATGTGGCTTTTAAACCGGTCCGGCAAAATTCCGTTTGTTGTCTCCTGCCAGGGCCAGGAAGCTGCCCAGGTTGGCGCCGCTTTTGCGCTCGACAGGACAAAAGATTATGTATTGCCGTATTACCGCGATCTCGGGATTGTGCTCGCTTTCGGCATGACCGCACGCGACATTATGCTTTCCGGGTTTGCCAAAGCGGAAGACCCGAATTCGGGCGGCCGGCAAATGCCAGGCCACTACGGGCAGAAGAAAAACAGAATCGTCACCCAGTCTTCCCCTGTAACGACACAGGTACCGCATGCGGCCGGAATTGCGCTCGCAGGCAAAATGGAGAAAAAGGATTTTGTTACCTTTGTCACTTTCGGGGAAGGATCATCCAACCAGGGCGATTTCCATGAAGGGGCGAATTTTGCCGCGGTCCACAAGCTGCCGGTCATTTTCATGTGCGAAAATAACCAGTATGCCATCAGTGTCCCGATTGAAAAGCAGCTCGGGAACCCGCGCGTTTCCGACCGTGCGATCGGCTACGGCATGCCGGGTGTGACAGTTGACGGAAACGATCCGCTCGCTGTCTATGAAGTGGTCAAAGAAGCGGCGGACCGTGCCCGGCGCGGGGAAGGGCCGACTTTAATCGAAACGCTTGTTTACCGCTTTACACCGCATTCTTCCGATGATGATGACCGCTACCGTGCGCAGGAAGAAGTGAAGACGGCAAAAGAAAAAGATCCGGTTGTTTTATTTAGCCGGTACTTAAAAGAGGCGGGCCTTCTTGACGGGGAAAAAGAAAAAGAAATCGATGCGCGCGTCATCCAAACCGTCAATGAGGCAACCGATTACGCCGAAAAAGCGCCGTATGCTAAACCGGAAGATGCGCTCCGGTTTGTTTACGGGGAGTAAGGAGGAGAACGATGGCTGTCATTTCATATATTGACGCAATTACAAAAGCATTGCGGGAAGAAATGGAACGGGACGAAAAAGTATTTGTGCTCGGCGAAGATGTTGGAAAAAAAGGCGGGGTATTTAAGGCGACGGCCGGATTATACGAGCAGTTCGGCGCCGAAAGAGTGATCGATACGCCGCTCGCTGAATCGGCGATTGCCGGGGTCGGCGTAGGGGCTGCGATGTACGGGATGCGGCCGGTTGCCGAGATCCAGTTTGCCGATTTTATTCTGCCGGCTGTCAATCAGATTATTTCGGAAGCGGCGAAAATCCGCTACCGCACCAATAATGACTGGCAATGCCCGCTTGTCGTGCGTGCACCGTACGGAGGTGGTGTCCACGGGGCACTGTATCACTCCCAGTCGCTTGAATCGGTGTTTGCAAACCAGCCGGGGCTGAAAATTGTCATGCCGTCCACGCCTTATGATGTAAAAGGGTTGCTGAAAGCCGCAATCCGGGACGATGATCCGGTTCTCTTTTTCGAACATAAGCGCGCGTACCGCCTGATTAAGGGTGAAGTGCCGGATGAAGATTATGTGCTCCCGATCGGCAAGGCCGAAGTAAAAAGGGAAGGAACGGATATTACGGTGATCACGTACGGGCTTTGCGTCCATTTTGCCCTCCAGGCTGCGGAAAAGCTTAGAGAGGACGGGATCGAAGCACATATTCTCGATTTGCGCACCGTTTATCCGCTCGACAAAGAGGCAATCATCGAGGCAGCTGCAAAAACCGGGAAAGTGCTGCTTATCACGGAAGACAATAAAGAAGGAAGCATTATCGGCGAAGTTGCCGCGATCATTGCGGAAAACTGCCTGTTTGACCTGGACGCCCCGATCATGCGTCTGGCCGGTCCGGATGTTCCGGCAATGCCGTATGCGCCGACGATGGAAAAATATTTTATGGTCAATCCCGAAAAAGTCGAAAAAGCAATGCGGGAACTGGCCGAATTTTAGAATTGCAGGATAGGAGGGTGCCAATTGGCGATAGAAAATATTACGATGCCGCAGCTCGGAGAAAGTGTGACGGAAGGAACCATCAGCAAGTGGCTTGTATCCCCGGGTGATCATGTCCATAAATACGATCCGCTTTGTGAAGTATTAACAGACAAAGTCAATGCCGAAGTGCCTTCTTCGTTTGAAGGGGAAATCGTGGAACTGATCGCTTCGGAAGACGAAACCGTTGCTGTCGGGGAAGTCATTTGCACGGTCAAAACCGCAGCCGAAACAAATGTCCAGCCTGAAGCAGAACCGGGTCCGGGTTCGGATGCTGCAGCGCCACAGCCGGAAGCGGAAAAAGGGAAAAAAGTCCGCTATTCCCCGGCCGTTTTAAAACTGTCCCAGGAATACGGCATTGACTTGAACCAGGTGAAAGGAACGGGAAGGGAAGGCCGGATCACGCGCAAAGACCTGTTAAAAATCATTGAAAGCAGGGGGAATGAGGCGGAACCGACTCCTTCAAAACCGGCACCTTCAAAACCGGAACCGGCAAAACCGGCACCTGCCCGTGAAACGCCGCCTGCTTCCCGGCCTTTGCCTGTACGGGAAGCTGGAAAAGAAGATACGGTGATTCCGGTTACCGGCGTGCGTAAAGCGATCGCGAACAATATGGCACGCAGCAAACAGGAAATTCCGCATGCGTGGATGATGGTCGAAGCGGACGTTACGAACCTTGTCCGCTACCGGGATGCCGTAAAAGAAGAGTTTAAGCGGCGTGAAGGCTTTAACCTCACATACTTTGCCTTTTTTGTCAAAGCGGTCGCCCGGGCATTGAAAGAGTTTCCTGCGCTCAATTCAACGTGGGCCGGGGATGCCATTATCCAGAAACATGATGTCAACATCTCGATCGCGGTTGCCGCCGAAGACAAGCTGTACGTGCCGGTCATAAAGCATGCCGATGAAAAATCGATCAAAGGCATTGCCCGTGAAATTGCTGTCCTGGCGCAAAAAGCCCGCGCCGGGAAACTCGCCCCGGAAGACATGGAGGGTGGCACCTTTACCGTCAATAATACCGGGTCATTTGGTTCGGTGCAGTCGATGGGGATTATCAACTATCCGCAGGCTGCCATTCTCCAGGTCGAGTCGATTGTCAAACGCCCTGTCATCATGGAAGAGGGAATGTTTGCGGCGCGCGATATCGTGAACCTTTGTCTGTCGATTGACCACCGCATTTTGGACGGACTTGTCTCCGGCCGCTTCTTGAAGCGCGTCAAAGAGATTTTAGAGACGGTGACACCGGAAACGGCACCGCTCTATTAATGAAAAGCCCGCTGATGAAGCGGGCTTTTCTATTTTGGAAAATGTGGCGATTTATCAAAACTGATTGTTTTTGAACGATTTTAATTGATTTTTACTGTTTTTGAAGGTAAAATAACGACCGGATACACCGCTTGCAATCGCGCAGGCGGGGAACGATTGCCATCAAAAAGGGGAATACTAAAAATGATCTCCAAAGCAAAGGTTGTGTAAAAAATGATTTATACGGTAACACTGAATCCGTCTGTTGACTACATCGTCCAGGTGGAACATTTTGAACTTGGCGGATTGAACCGTTCCGTGATGGACACCAAATTTCCGGGCGGAAAAGGCATCAACGTCTCGCGCGTCATGAAAAGGCTGGGCGTTGATTCTACGGCACTCGGCTTTCTCGGCGGTTTCACCGGCAGCTACATTGAAAATTTTCTTAAAGCAGAAGGCATTTTAACGGATTTTGTCCAAGTTTCAGGCGACACGCGGATCAATATAAAATTAAAATCCGGTGTAGAGACGGAAATCAACGGAACGGGGCCTTCCATTTCGGAAGCTGAGCTGGACCGGCTGCTTGCCAAAATTGACAGCCTAGGGAAAGACGATGTCATTTTGTTTTCCGGCAGCATCCCAAGTTCGCTCCCGCCATCCATTTATGCCAGCCTCATTCAAAAATGCCGTGAAAAACAAATCCGCGTGATCGCAGATGTTTCCGGCGAATCGCTCGGCCATGTCATCAAAACGGGCCCGTTCTTAATCAAGCCGAACCATCATGAAATCGGCGAAATTTTCGGCGTGAAAGTCGAAACGCCTGAAGAAGCGAAACAATATGGCAGCCGCCTGCTTGATATGGGCGTTGAAAATGTGATCGTTTCGATGGCAGAAAAGGGTGCGCTCTTTTTGAATAAGGAAGTATCTTATTTTGCGCAAGCGCCGAAAGGGAAGGTAAAAAATTCTGCCGGTGCCGGCGATTCGGTCATGGCCGGGTTTGTAAGCGGGATGGCAAAAGGAAAATCGTACAAAGAATCGTTTGCACTCGGGGTTGCCTGCGGTTCTGCAACGGCATTTTCCATGGAACTGTGCACAAAGCAAGAAGCAACATCGCTTCTCGAACAGGTCCATGTCCAATCTTTATAAAACGAAAAACCGGGATGCCCCGGTTTTTTTGCATAAAAAAGGGACAGCGCATAAGGCGCCATCCAAAGCATCTAGGGAGTTTAGGGGTATGGATCTAGATGTACTGTCATTTTACCCCGTTTTTGGAAAAATAAACGCTTTCCGGCTATTTTTTCGTTTTTACGCGTAAAATAAAAGAAAAGGGACGGCTGCAAACAGAATATTTGAAAAGCAGCGTGAAAACCTGCTATGATTAGCTTTAAAGCAGAATGAAAGGATGAGTGGCATGTCTGTCAATTTTAATCTTTATATGAATGATGTCGTGCGCATGTCCCGTGAAGAGGCAGTAGAAGCCGGCTACCGGGAACTGAGGACGCCGGAAGAAGTAGACGAAGCGTTTTCCAAAAAAGGGACGACGCTTGTCCTGGTCAACTCTGTGTGCGGCTGCGCAGGGGGCATTGCACGGCCGGCTGCGGCGCACGCCATCCATTATGATAAGCGTCCGGACCAGCTTGTAACCGTCTTTGCCGGCCAGGATAAAGAAGCAACGGCGAGGGCACGCAGCTATTTTACCGGTTATCCGCCGTCCTCCCCGTCTTTCGCTCTTTTAAAAGACGGCAAGATTGTGAAAATGATTGAACGGCACCAGATCGAAGGGCATGACCCGGCGGCTGTCGTGGCCGAGCTGCAAGCATTGTTTGAAGAATATTGTGAAGAACTGTAATGCATAAAGCCTGTCCCCTCCGTTTTGGAAAGGGGCAGGCTTTTTTTACAGGGGCGTGACCCGGGTGCAAAGTGTGCCTTCTGCGTAAGCGCATCTTCCGCATGTATGAACCGGCATGCGGGATGCATACTAAAGAAAAATACAACCAGCAGGTGAATGGCTTATGCATATATGGGTGGCATGGATGCTTGTTTTCGGGTTATCGGTATGGCCGGCGGATGGGCATGTTGCCCCGGGGGACCCGCTCATTATTGTCAATAAAACAACAAACCGGCTTGCTTGGATCCGCGGCGGGAAAGTCCGGCTCGAAACACCGGTTGCGACCGGGAAAACAAATGACCTGACGCCGGAAGGGTTTTTTACGATCAAAGTCAAGGCGAAAAATCCGTATTACCGGAAAAAGAATATTCCTGGCGGTGACCCGCGCAATCCGCTCGGCTCGCGCTGGATCGGTTTTGATGCGCGCGGCACGGACGGCCGGATTTACGGCCTGCACGGCACAAACAATCCTGCTTCAATCGGCCGGTATATTTCAAACGGCTGCATCCGCCTGCCGAAAGCGGCACTCGAAAAGCTGTACGATGAAGTGCCGGTCGGAACAAAAATTTACATCACTCGGTCAACCCGGCCGATGACCGAACTGGCAAAAGCAAAAGGCGCCATTTAAAAAAGGAACGCGGACTTTCCCGTTCCTTTTTTAAAACAGCATTGAAAGGCCGGAAAGAACTGTTCCTGCCAGCATGGCAATGAGCATTAAGTACACGACAATTTTCTGCGTTTTTTTCGACAAAGCAGACTTCACCTCTTAAACGGACGGTAATCATTTTTATTCTAGCCTGAAGCCGCCGGTTGTACAAGTAAAATCATTCGCGTTATACTATTAAAGTACATATACATATTGGAGGTTTTTCCATGGTGAATGAAGAACGGTTAGTAAAAGAATTTTTTGAACTGGTTCAGGTGGATTCGGAAACCGGACATGAAGAAGAAATTGGCAAGGTCTTAAAACAAAAATTTGAAGGCCTTGGCCTTGAAGTATATGAGGATGATACAAAAGCAAAAACGGGGCACGGCTTTGGCAATCTGATCTGCACATTGAAAGGCAATGTTCCTGAAGCGACGCCGATTTATTTTACTTCCCATATGGATACCGTCGTTCCGGGGAAAGGCATCAAACCGTCCATCAAAGACGGCTGGATCCAATCAGACGGCACGACAATCCTCGGATCTGACGACAAAGCCGGGCTCTCCGCGATGTTGGAAATGATCCGGGTATTGAAAGAAGACCAGATCCGCCACGGGGATATCCAGTTTGTCATTACTGTCGGCGAAGAGTCCGGTCTGGTCGGTTCGCGCGCGCTCGATTCGTCGCTGTTAAAAGCAAAATACGGCTTTGCCCTTGACAGCGACGGCCCGGTTGGCACGATTGTGACGGCTGCCCCGACGCAGGCCAAAATCAAAGCAACCATTTTAGGCAAAACCGCCCATGCCGGTGTGGCGCCGGAAAAAGGGGTCTCCGCGATCACCATTGCCGCAAAAGCGATCGCAAAAATGCCGCTCGGCCGCATTGACAGTGAAACGACCGCGAATATCGGGCGCTTTGAAGGCGGTCAGGCAACCAATATCGTTTGCGACCGCGTCGATATTCTGGCGGAAGCCCGTTCACTCGTTCCGGAAAAAATGGAAACACAGGTTGCCAAAATGAAAACCGCTTTTGAACAGACGGCACTGGAAATGGGCGGAAAAGCGGAAGTCGAAGTGAACGTCGTGTACCCGGGATTTAAATTCTCAGACGGCGACCAAGTGGTGGAAGTGGCCAAAAAAGCAGCAGCAAAAATCGGCTGCGAGAGCAAGCTGGAGCAAAGCGGGGGCGGAAGCGACGCCAACGTCATTGCAGGATTTAACATCCCGACGGTCAATCTCGGCACAGGGTATGAAGAAATCCATACGACAAAAGAAAGAATTCCGGTTAAAGAACTGGTCAAACTGGCTGAGATGGCGGTTGCCATTGCGGAAGTGGCCGGCGGGGAGTAACAGGATTTGAGGCGGAAGCGGGATAACCGCTTCCTTTTTAAGAAAGGAAGCGATCAGTTGGAAGCGCTCAATAAATATATCATTTTTAAAACGAGGGAAGAGGAGTACGGCATTCATATTGGATCGGTCATTTCTGTTGAAAAGGCGCAAGCAGCCAATCCCGTCCCAAAACTGCCTGCATTTGTACGGGGCATCATGAAGGTGAGGGATGAACTGATCCCGGTTATTGACGTCGAACATTGTTTTTACCAGACACCGCTTTCTTCCATAGAGGACGCCCGCATTATCGTCGTCCGGACAGAAGCCATTCCGGTCGGCCTGCTCGTCAAAGAGGCAAACGACATCGTGGAAATACAGGAAGAAGAGAAAAAACAGATCGGCCTTGCCGGCTACGGGCGGACAAATTATTTTACGGCTGTTGCCAGTTTGAAGGACAGGCTGATTACCATTGTGGATGCCGATTTGTTTACGGCGTCGCTTGAAGGGATTGCAGACATTGCCGCTTATATGAAAGAAGCGGCCGGAAATTTGTGAAGTACCGGAGTGGGTAAAGATGAAAGCATTTTATCCGAAAAACGGCCGTGTCATTTTGCATGTCGATATGAACAGTTTTTTCGCTTCGGTTGAAATGGCGGAAAACCCTGCGCTTAAAGGGAAGCCGCTGGCCGTTGCCGGGAATCCGAAAGAACGAAAAGGCATCATTGTGACGTGCAGTTATGAAGCGAGAAAATTCGGTGTAAAAACGACCATGCCGGTGTGGGAAGCAAAAAAACGCTGCCCGGATCTTTTAATCGTGCCACCCCGTTTTGATCTGTATAAAAAAGCATCCGCCGAAATGTTTTCAATTCTCCGCGCGTATTCGCCTTTGGTCGAACCGGTTTCGATCGATGAAGGTTATGTGGACATTACCGGCCTCGAGGAACTGGGGACGCCGCCTGCCATTGCCGAATCGATCCAGCAGCAAATTCTTGCGGAACTCGATTTGCCGTCAAGCATCGGGATCGCCCCGAATAAATTTTTGGCGAAAACAGCGTCGGATATGAAAAAGCCGATGGGCATCACCATTTTAAGAAAGCGGGATATTCCCCGTTTATTATGGCCGCGGCCGTTGATCGAGATGCACGGTGTAGGCGGCAAAACGGCGGAAAAGCTTAACGGCTGTGGTCTTTTTACGATCGGCGATCTGGCGCATGCGGATGATTTTCTTTTAAAGCAGCTTCTCGGCATCCGTGGCATCCGTTTGAAAGAAAGGGCGAATGGAAGAGACCCGCGTCCTGTTGATCCCGAATCCGTAAACGTCACCAAAAGCGTTGGACGGATGGTGACGCTATCTAAGGATACGGGGGATGAACACCAAATCGATGCCGTCTTGAAAAAGCTTGCGGATGAAACGGCGGAGCGGATGAGAAAAAAAGAGGTTGCGGCAACCAATGTGGGCATCATGATCCGTTACGCGGACCGGAAAACGGTGACGAGGAGCAAAAAAAGCGGAGGGCCGGTTGAAAGCGGCGATGCGTTGTTTCAAGCCGCCCGCACGCTTTTTATCCGGAACTGGAACGGGCAGCCCGTACGCCTTTTGGGCATTACCGCCTCCGGTTTAACGGACCGGAAGGCGGAAGCAGAACAGCTGAGTCTGTTTTCATATGAAGAAGCAGCCAAAAAAGAGCCGCTGTATGAGGCAATCAGCCGGCTCCGCAAGAAATTTGGGGAGCAGATTATCCAAACCGGGAGAGAAGCGGGAAAGCGGCCGCCGGATCCCCGCGGTTAATTACCGGCTTCCGGCACGTCCCATAAAAAAGGAACACGCGCAAAGATGGCGTGTTCCTTTTTTAACAGGTTCAGCAGTTCCCAACTTCCAGATCTTCCACCGGCCACCAGAAGAAGCCGTCTTTTTCCAGCAGTTCATCGGCTGCTTTCGGCCCCATCGAACCGGATTTGTAATTTGGGAATGAAATCGGCTTGTTTTCCCACACTTTTGAAATATTATCGACAAAGCTCCACGATAAGGCGACTTCATCCCAATGGGTAAAGTTGGTTGCGTCGCCCATCAGGCAGTCATGAATCAATTTTTCATAGGCTTCGGGCGTATTGATACCGTTTTTGCTGCTGCTTGCAAAGCTGAGCTGCACAGGGGTGGTTTCCATATGCTGGCCCGGTTTTTTGGCGTTCAGATGAAGCGAAATCCCTTCTTCCGGCTGGATATGGATGACAAGCAGATTCGGGTTCAGTTCATGATTTGTATTGTAGTACAAATTCATCGGGATATCTTTAAACTGCACGACAATTTTCGTCGATTTCGCCGCCATCCGTTTGCCGGTGCGGATGTAAAACGGCACGCCCGCCCATCTGAAATTATCAATCATCAGTTTCCCGGCGACAAACGTTTCGGTCCTGGAATCCGGCGCTACATTCAGCTCTTCCCGGTAACCCTGGACTTTTTTGCCGCCAATTTCGCCCGGACCGTACTGGCCGCGCACGAAGTATGCCGGCACATCTTTTCCTTCAATGGTGCGCAAGGCACGCAGCACCCGCACTTTTTCGCTCCGGATTTCGTTTGTTGTCAGGCTGATCGGCGGTTCCATTGCAAGGAGCGCCACCATTTGCAGCATATGGTTTTGCACCATATCCCTGAGCGCCCCGCTCGCTTCGTAATACCGCGCCCGTTCTTCCACGCCAAGCATCTCGCTTGATGTAATCTGGATGTTGGAAATATAACGATTGTTCCAAAGCGGCTCGAACAGGGCGTTGGCAAACCGGATGACCTCGATATTTTGTACCATCGCTTTACCTAAATAATGGTCGATTCGGTAAATCTGGTCTTCTGAAAAAGATTTCCGGATCTGGCTGTTCAGCTGTTTCGCTGATTCGAGGCTATGCCCGAAAGGTTTTTCGATGACAAGCCGTTTAAACCCGTTTGTAGCGGTAAGCCCGTCACTTTTCAGATGGTCCGAAATCGTCCCGAAATATTCCGGGGCCATCGCCAAATAGAAGATCCGGTTGCCTTCCAGCTGGTACTTTTCATCCAGTTCATCCGCCAATTGCTTCAACTGTATGTACGAGTTGCTGTCTGTCACATCATGCGGCTGATAGTAAAAATGAGCGGCAAACGCTTCAAGCTGTTCAGCATGTTCTCTCGCGCTCAGAACGGAATCTTTTATATGCGCACGGAAGATTTCGTCCGTCCATTCCCTTCTTGCCGTGCCGATCACAGCGAAATGCTCTGACAGCCTGCCTTTCCGGTACAAATTGTACAGGGAAGGAAACAGCTTACGCTTCGCCAGATCACCTGTTGCGCCAAAAAGCATAAATAACGATTTCGGTGTCTCAGTTGTCTGCATCTTTCTTACCTCTCTTTGTTCAAAAAATCACGATTTAAGGCCGGCCTGTCTCATGATACGGTTATAGTTTGCCTTGTTGCAGCCATTTCATTTCAAAAGCAGGGAAAAATCATTTTTTTCCGTTTTCCGGCCCCATTTCATTGTCACTATATTCTAGACTTTCACGGGCAAATACGCAAATGATATGCAATAGTTTCCTTTCCGTAAAATTATGATAAGATAGTTCTATATGTGCGGCCGGGATCCGGCAGGAAAGGGGGGAACATCATTTGGAAATTTTATTTTTGGGAACTGGCGCGGGCGTACCTGCCAAAGCAAGAAACGTCACGTCCATTGCGCTCAAATTGCTGGAAGAACGAAATGCCATCTGGCTTTTTGACTGTGGGGAAGCGACACAGCACCAGATTTTGCACACTGCGATCAAACCGCGCAAAGTTGAAAAAATTTTTATCACCCACTTGCACGGCGACCATATTTTCGGGCTTCCCGGCTTTCTTGGGAGCCGGTCGTTCCAGGGCGGGGATGGCCCGCTTACCGTTTACGGCCCGAAAGGCATAAAAGCGTTTGTGGAAGTTTCCCTGAAAGTGAGCGAAACCCGTCTGAAATATCCTTTGGAGATCATCGAAATTGAAGAGGGGACGGTATTTGAAGACGACCGCTTTACGGTTTGTGCGCTGCGGCTTGATCATGGGATCGAAAGCTTCGGCTACCGGATTACCGAAAAAGACAAACCGGGCGCGCTGGATGCGGATCGATTGAAAAAAGAAGGGATCCGCCCGGGCCCGGTTTACCGGCTGCTGAAAGAAGGCCGGACGGTAACATTGGAAGACGGCCGCGTGATCAGCGGAAAAGATTATCTCGGCCCGGCGAAAAAGGGGAAGATCATTGCCATCCTTGGCGATACAAGGCCGAATGAGGCGGAAATCCGGCTCGCAGCCAATGCCGATCTTCTCGTTCACGAAGCAACGTTTAACAAGGAGAGCGGGCAAATGGCGCATGATTATTTTCATTCGACAACGGCGGACGCGGCGCAAACGGCAAAGCAGGCGGGGGCAAAACGGCTGCTTCTCACCCATATTAGTGCCAGGTACGGAAAAGAAGACTGGCCGGCGCTTGAGCAGGAAGCGCAAGCTTTATTCCCGGACAGTCTGCTTGTCCATGATTTGATGGAAGTGCCTGTTTTGTAAAGCAAAAAAAGCGGCTTGCCTGCCGCTTTTTTTATTGCCGGTTATTCTCTTGCGGGTTCTTTTCCTGCGTTCGATAATTCATTTGCCCGCTTTGCAGCTGCTTTTACACAGTCAATGAAAGCTTGTTTGACCTCGCGTTGGTCAAGGACGCGGATCGCGGCTTCTGTGGTGCCGTTCGGGCTTGTGACGGCTTTCCGGAGCGCTTCCGGCGGTTCTGCTGAAGTTTTCAGCATTTCTGCTGCGCCGATGATCGTCTGGAGGATAAATTGTTTTGCCGTTTGTGCGTCGAGCCCGATTTCTGCAGCTGACTGCTGGAGCGCTTCGGCGATATAATAAATATACGCCGGTCCGCTTCCCGAAAGCCCTGTTACAGCATCGAGCTGTTCTTCTTTTACGGCCGTAGTCATGCCGACAGCCGAAAATATGGCAAACGCCCGGTGCCGGTGCTGTTTTGTCGCAGCGGCGTTAAAGGCAATGCCGGTTGCCGACAGCCCGACTTTCGCCGATGTGTTCGGCATTGCGCGCGCAACGGGAATATGCCGGCCAATCTTGTTTTCGATAAACGGAATGGTGATGCCGGCCGCTACCGAAACGAGCAGGGTGTCCGGAGATATGAGCGGACGGACCGATTCGAGCACATCTGGGGCATCTTTCGGTTTTACGGCTAAGATGACCGCGTCCGGGCCTTCGAAAAGCTGGTCGAGGCCGTCTGCAGCCCGGATGCCGTATTTCTGTTCCAATGTGCGGAGCCTTTTCTTGTTCGTGCGGTTATGGGCGCGGATGTCCCAGGCTTTTACGATTCTTTTTTCAAGCATGCCAATGATCATCGCTTCAGCCATGGACCCGGCGCCAATAAATGATATTTTCATGCAAATGCCTCCCTTCAAAGTAAAAAACCCCTTCATCCGTAAAGGACGAAAGGGCATGTTCCGCGGTACCACCTTTATTGCAGGAATTCGATCCTACACCTCATTTGGTTAACGGTTTTCATCCGGTTTGGTTTTGCCAAACAGCTCACAGGCAGGTTCGGCCGGGCAGCGGATGGCGGAGTTTTCCAGCCTGAGAACCCCGCTCTCTTGCATCATGCCCGGCTTACTGGTCCTGGTCACAGCCGGTCGCTTATCAAAATGGTATTACTTATTATGAAGAAAAATCGGGGAGTTGTCAAGAGCGATTCCGTGAATTTTCAGATAAAAAATCCGTGCCCGGCCATTTTAAAATGGTACCAGGCGTGCTGCCGCAATGAACGCGGCACGGGAGGAAGCATGAAAATCGGCCGGCACCATTTTTCAGAATAGGCATCCATGCCGCGGCAAATGGCACCAGTGGAGGAATGAAAATTTTCAAGATAGAGGGAGAAGATGGAAACATGGCAAATAAACGGATCCGGAAGAAAACGATCGTGATTACCGGCGCTTCCGGCGGCCTCGGGGAAAAAATCGCCTTTGCCGCCGCCAAAAACGAGGCTAACCTTGTTCTGCTCGCCAGAAGCCTCGGCAAGCTTGAAAAAATCAAGGCGGAGATCGAAGCAGCTTACCAGGTTTCGTGTCTGACCGTTCGCTGCGATGTAGCGGAGCACGGCAAAATTCCTGCTGTTTTTGAATCGATTTACAACCGCTGTGGCCAGATTGATGTGCTCGTGAACAATGCCGGTTTCGGCGTTTTTGATGAAGTGCAGGATATCCGCATGGAGGATGTCAGGGGGATGTTTGATGTCAATGTCATCGGGCTCATTGCCTGCACCAAAGCGGTCGTCCCGCATATGCAAAAAAACCGTGCCGGCCATATTATCAATATCGCTTCCCAGGCGGCCAAAATGGCGACCCCAAAATCAAGCGTCTATGCGGCCAGCAAGTTTGCAGTGCGCGGCTTTACGGACAGCCTCCGCATGGAAATGGCGCGCTTTGGCGTCTATGTGACAGCCGTTCATCCCGGCCCGGTTGCAACCGGTTTTTTCGACATCGCCGACCGGTCCGGCACCTACCGGAAAAATATTGAAAAATGGATGCTGGATCCCGAAAAACTTGCAGAAAAAATAACGGATACGATGCTTGTAAATCGGCGTGAAATCAATGCGCCAAAATGGATGAATGCATCCGCTACCATCCATGCGCTTTTCCCCGGGCTTGTGGAAAGGCTCGGACGGCAGGCTTTCTTTAAAAAATAGCAGCCGGTGTGATGCGCGTTTTGGAAAAATATAACCCCTCTGCCTAAAAAAACAATTGGCGAAAGAACGTATATTCGTTTATAATGAGGAATAGAATAAGAACTATAGTTCGTGTTGTTTGCTTAGTTTCTAAGGTAAGAGGGGTTGAAAGATGAGCCAGCGTGTGATTTTTCTCGTCGATATGCAGTCTTTTTATGCAAGTGTGGAAAAAGCCGATCATCCGGCGTACAGGGATAAACCCGTGATCGTATCGGGGGATCCGGCGCGCCGGTCCGGGGTGGTGCTCGCTGCCTGCCCGCTCGCGAAAAAGCGCGGCGTGAAGAATGCGCTCCGCCTGTGGGAAGCGCAGCAGCTCTGCCCGGATGCCGTTATTGTTCGGCCGCGCATGCAGCGCTATCTCGATGTATCGGTGCAGATTTCTTCGATTCTTGCCCGCTATACGGATATGGTTGAACCGTATTCCGTTGACGAGCAGTTCATGGATGTAACGGGCAGCAGGCGACTGTTCGGAGAGCCGCGCGAGATCGCCGCGCAAATCCAGCGGGACATCATGGAAGAAACCGGCGTGTATGCCCGCTGCGGGATCGGGCCGAACAAAGTGCTGGCCAAAATGGCGTGCGACCATTTTGCGAAGAAAAACAAAACCGGCATTTTTGAACTGGATCACCATCATCTCAAAACGCATTTATGGCCTTTGCCGGTTGGCAGGATGTTCGGTGTCGGCAGCCGGATGGAGCAGCATCTGAAGCGGCTCGGCATTTATACAATCGGTGCGCTTGCCTGCTTTCCACTTTCTGTTTTAAAAAAACGGTGGGGGATTGGCGGCCAGGTACTGTGGGAGACGGCAAACGGCATTGATGAGTCGCCCGTCTCGAAAGAATCGCACGTCGGACAGAAAGCGATCGGGCATGCGATGACGCTGCCGCGCGACTACGCCGATTTTGAGCATGAAATCAAAGTTGCCCTTCTTGAACTTTGCGAGGAAGTCTGTTTCCGGGCGCGTACTTCAGGCGTCATGGGCGCTTGTGTTTCGGTCGGCTGCCAGGGGGCGGATTATGCCCATCCGTCCGGCTTTCACCGCCAGATGACGCTTCTGGCGCCGACAAACGGGACAATGGACGTTTACCGGGCGGCGTGCCGGCTGTTTCTTTCGTTTTGGGACGGAAATCCGGTCCGCCGTATCAGCGTCGGGCTGTCGCGCCTGTCGCGGGATGATATCCGGCAGCTTGATCTGTTTGAAAACAGGGAAGGGGAAAGAAAGATTGGGTATGCGGTCGACCGCATCAAGCAGAAATACGGTTCCGGCGCCGTCATCCGCGCCGTGTCGCTGCTTGATGCCGGCCAGGCGCTTGAACGTGCCAAAAAGATAGGAGGGCATTATAAATGAGCGGCCATTTGCAGCGCGGTAACAAACTTTGGGAAGGGTCACGCATGTTTTTGCCCGAGCATAAGCAGGCACTTTTAAAATGGCAGAAAGAACAGGAGAAACAGACAAAACCCGAACTCGATGAGCAGCAGCTTGAAGAGATGAACCGTATGCTCATATCTGCCTGCCGGCTGCGCGTGCCGGTTACGGTCCGTTTCTTTGAAGCGGGAAATTTTCTTACCGCCACCGGTACCATTACAAAATTCCGGCCGCTCGAAAAAAAGCTGGAGCTGGCAGGGGAGACAGGGGAGCGGATATCGATCAAACTTTCCGCGGTGACAGAAGTGGAACGGGCATGAAAAACCGGCAAGCCTGAAAAAGCCTGCCGGATGGATTTTCGTACGGGCGATGCAGAAAAATGCAGCACTGGCGGTTTGGACGCATCCTGTTGCAGCAAGAAGCAGCATTCATGAAATCAATCTTAGGGCATCCGTACGCTTTGTTGCGGATTACCGTTTTCTTGCCTGAATGAGTGCCTGCTGCACGACCCAGTTTTCGGGAAACGGGTTGCCGAGCACCCAGTAGCTGATTCCGCGCAGCCCGTATTCGTTTAGCAAATTGATTTTTGCCCGCATGCTGCGCGCATCTTCAAACCAGACTTCATGCTGCTGGCCTGATGCATCAGTGTAACGGAAATAAGGCGCCTGGTCGGTCGGGTGGTAGCGGATGTCAGCCCCGTACCGTGCCGCCAAGGAAAGGGCTTCATGCGGGCTGATCGTGCGCGCCGTTGTGCCTGCGCGCCACGGGATTCTCCAGTCACGTCCGTAAAGCGGCGCCCCCATCATAATCTTATTCCGCGGAATGACGGTAACGGCATAATCAAGGACACGCCTCACTTCAGGAATCGGGGCGATGGCCCGCGGCCTGCCGCCGGCCCATCCCCATTCATACGTCATCAAAATGACAAAATCAACGATGGCCCCGTGTGCGCCGTAATCGTGGGCTTCGTAAAGCAGGCCCGGCTGCGTGCCGGAAATTTTCGGCGCAAGCGCAGTCGAGACGAGCAGGCCTTCCGGGCGGAACCGGCGGGCGACGCGCCTGAGAAACGCCGTATAACGGTCGCGGTCTTCCGGATACACATATTCAAAATCAAAATTGACGCCCCGGTACCCTTTTTGCCGTATCGTGGCGAGAAGATTGCTGATCAAAGTTTCCTGCAATGCTTCATTGCGAAGCAGCCGGGCAGCCAGATCGGAGCTGAATCCTTCCGAGGTGAAATTGGCCAGGATTAAAAGCGGAAGGACACCGTTTGCTTCCGCTGCCTGAAGGACGGAGCGGTCGTTGAGCGGCGTCAGGCTGCCATCTTCGCGGAATGTATGACGGAAAGGGGACAAGTACGTAAAATACGGCCCGAGCTGGTAAACTTCAGCGGTGCCCGCAGCGCCGAACCCGGTTGTATAGGCATTGACTTCTTTCACAGGGCGGCGGGGTGCGGGTATACGCAGCACCTGGCCGGCGGAAAGAGCAGTGCCGGGAAGCCGGTTCGCCTGCATAATGGCCCCCATGTCCGCCCCGTAAGTACGGGCAATGCCATACAAAGTTTCGCCCTGTTTTACCGTATGGTTCCGGTAGGGGATAAAAAGCACCTGCCCCGGAAAAAGCGAGGCGGGATTGCGGAGCTGGTTGGCGTTTATAAGCGCTTGTGCCAAAACGCCGAGGCGTGCGGCGATTGTGCCGAGCTGGTCCCCTTCCTGGACGATGTACTGAAAGAACCGGTCAGGAACGGCAAGCGCCTGGCCGGGGACGAGCGGGGATGATGCAGTCAGCCCGTTTGCCAAAAAGAGCTGGGCAAGATCGGCATCGAGGCGGTTTGCAATCCGCCAAAGGGTATCGCCTTGCTGTACGGTATAGATTTCCATCATGGACACTCCCTGTTTTGATAGGCTCCTATACCATATTCAGCAACATGGGCGGACGTTCGCAAAAAATGGCATTAAAGCTTACGGGACGCCGCCATTTTTTCAAGAAATTCATCAATCACCTGTTCATACTGTTCGCGGTTTAAGTTGAGCGACTGGGCGTGGGCGCCGTTTTCGGCAATAAACAGCTGTTTCGGCCCTTTTTTCTTTTCATAAAGCGCTTTGGTCATCCCGGGCAGAATGTAGTCGTCCTTGGCGCTGTGGATAAAGAGGACCGGCTGTTTGATCCGGCCGACTACATCAATCGGCGACACACGGCGGAGCGAGTAGCCGTCGCGGATGCGGACAAAAAAATCGGCAAGCGGAAAAAACCATTTTCCGGGCAGCCGCGTTTCCCGCGTAAATTCCCGGATCAATTGCGACCGGAACGAGGAAAACGGGCAGTCGGCGATGTAAAAATCGGCGCGGCCGCAAAGCTCGCCGGCATACAGCAGGAGCGTGGCGGCGCCCATTGATTCGCCGTGAATCCCGAAAAAGATACCGTCCCCTTCGCGCCTGAGAAGTTCATCTGCCACCGCTTTTAAGTCATGCTTTTCATAGTATCCGTAGCTCGTTGTACTGCCGCCGGATTCCCCGTGGCGGCGGTGGTCGTAGAGGACAGCGTTAAAGCCCCGCTTCAGGAACAGGTTCATATATTTAACAGAATTCATTTTGTTTTCCGTCACGCCATGGCAAAAAATCATCCATTTTTTTGACTCGGGGAACGGTTTCACAAAAACCGATTTGAGCTTGTAACCGAATGGGGACGGAATCAAAACTTCTTCTTTCGGCAATGATTCGTACGCTTTAAGATCCAGCCTTTTCGCGGCCACTTCCCGGCTTATGACGTGGCTGTCGTCTTTTTTTCGGATATGCATCACCCGCTCTGACATGTAAAAGCCGAGCCCGCCTGCAGCAAGCGCCGCCGTGCCGGCCAGGGAGAACCATTTTTTCATCAAAATCCCTCCGCATGTTGAAGTAAAAAAGGATGCCGGATGCGGTTTAATAAGCGGAAAGAAAAAACCGGCGCAAGTTTCCGGTTGCGCCGGTTTTATTTTCAGGCTCCTGCCGCTTTTCCGGATGGATCTATGTTTGAAAGCGGCAGCAGGCTTTCCGTCCGCCGGCCCGGCCTGTTGCCGTTTTGCCCGTTTTGGTCAGGACGCCCCGGCACCCGGCCCCGGCCCTTTCAAGTTCATCAGTTTTTGTTTCAGTTCGTTTTCCATCGTCGCCAGTTCCTGTTCGGCCTGGAACCGCCGGGCTCTTCCTTCCTGCTGGATGCGCAGCGTTTCTTCGAGCGTTGAAATCAGGCTTTCCTGCGTTTTTTTCAACGTTTCAATGTCGACAAGGCCGCGCTCATTTTCCTGCGCCGTTTCGATCGTGTTCGATTTCAGCATTTCGGCATTGCGCAACAGAAGTTCATTGGTCGTTTTGGACACTTGTTTTTGCGCTTCGACCGCATGGCGCTGGCGGATGAGCGTCAGGGCAATCGCGATCTGGTTTTTCCATAGCGGGATCGCCGTCATAATAGAGGACTGGATTTTTTCAGCCAGCGTCTGATTTGTGTTTTGGATCAGCCGGATTTGCGGTGCGCTCTGAATCGTGATTTGCCGGCTTAATTTTAAGTCGTGCAGCCGTTTTTCAAGCCGGTCGGCAAACTGGACCATGTCGTTGACTTCCTGGAAGGCCATCTGGTCGCCGGTTGCTTCCGCTTTTTTCTTCATTTCAGGAATCGTTTTTGTGTTCAGTTCTTCGAGCTTCAGTTCGCCGGCTGCAATATAAATATTAAGTGCATGGAAATAATCTTTGTTTTTTTCATACAGCTGTTCGAGCAGCTGGATATCTTTCAGCAACGTCTTTTTCGAGAGATCGAGCTTCACGCTGATGCGGTCGATCTGCGCGCTTGTTTTCTGGTATTTTGAAAGCAGTTCCTGCACCGAATTGGAAATTTTGCCGAACATGCGCGAAAAGAAGTTTTTCTTTTCTGGGACAAGTTCTTCGGGATTCACCTGCTCAAGTTTTTTCATCAAATCATTTAAAATATCGCCGATTTCCCCGATATCTTTTTTCTGGACCTGGTCAAGCATGGCATGCGAGAAATTCAGCAGCTTCGACTGCGCCTGCGTGCCATATAAAATGACGGCCTGGTGGTTTGAAGGGTCAATTTGCTTTGCGAGTTCGTATGCTTTTTGCCGGTTTTCCTCCGGCAGCATGTCCACAAGGCGTGATGGTTTCGTTTCAGTGACAGGCTCCGCTTTCTGTCCCTCATCCGGCAGCATGGCGTCACGCGTGCCGAACGGATCGGCAAGCAGATCATCCAGCCCGCCGCCTGTTGGTTCCTGCCAAAGTTCTTTGTCTGCGTTCATTTTTTTGCACTCCTTTCATGCCGGGAAGGGGATTTGCGTTCGATGGTGTGCCTGGCGTATGCCAGTTCGTAATCGAGCTCATCCATATCCGTTGACAGCATATGGTACAGATCTTTCTCTGTTTCGCGTCCCAATTGTTTTAACGTTTCTTCCGTTTCCCGGATTTGCACGGCCATTTCTTTGTTTTTTACAGGCTGGGATTGCAGGAGGGCATATTTTTCCGCAAGCTCCGTCATGGAATCCAAATGGTAAAAATAAAAAGATTCAGCCTGATAGAAACGTTTCGGCTCTCTTTTGACCAGTGCCTGTATTTTCCTGATTACTTTATTCATATCGTAAAAAAGTTTGAACGTGCTAATGGAACGAACGGATAAAAAGGTTTTTTGCAATCGCCTGATTTTTTCGTCCGCTTCTTTCAGGTTTTTCCGGATATATTGATAATCTTTCCGCGTTAGCTGCTGCGCTTTCAGAAAACCCCGCAACATTTGCCACTTCACAAGCCGGTTGATCAGAAAGCCGCCGACAAGCGAAAGCAAAAGCGACAGCCAGAACAGATGGCCGGATGAAAAATAAATGACGAGAAAGAGAAGGATAACGCTAGAAATGGTTATTACGGTGCGAATCACCGTACCCATAAAAAATTTCATAATCGACACCCCTGATCACGATCTTGGTTGATTCGGCCATACGTCTTATACGAAAAGCAGCCCTGAAAAGATTCAAAAACCTTGCAAATTTCTTCTTTAACGCTACTATACCAGAGATCGCGCATGGATTTAAAGAGAGAAAGCAGCTTCCGGAAAATATTTTTCAGTATGGGAGCGGGTCGCCCATGAACGGACCGCCTGATGGATGATGAAGCATTGGTAAATATATTATAATGAAAAAAGATGATAGAAGAAGGGCGGTGAAGGCCGTTTGTAAGATGCCCCCGGCTGCACTCGAGGCATGCGGGCTTTTTGCAAACAGCAGCAAATGGCAAAAAAGAGACAGGCACAACAAAAAGGAAAACAGGATGAGAAAGTGCAGCTGAAGGATGCGCTGCAAAAAGATGTGCTCGAAAAATTGAAACAGGCAAAGCAGGAACTTGCGGCAGTGGAAGTAGAAAAAAAGAGGGCGGAAGAAGAACGAAAAAGAGAAGAACGGAAGCAGCGCGAGCGGAACAAATCGTTTGCGGAACTGCTGGAAGAATCCGATTTGGACTGGAAACGATATAAAGGCTAAAAAAGGGGGCCATCGTACAGGCAGTTGCCTTGACACAACTGCCTGTACGATGGACTACGCCCTGATTTCCATTTGCCGTTTAAATCCTTCCTTTGCACGGGGGAAAACGGGATGGTTTCCGGCATAACCGGGAAAGGGCTGTTGGAACAAGGTAAAAAAATAAACAAAAAAGCAAAGAACGCGGTGCATTCTTTGCTGAAAACAGATTACCGATGCGCTTCGTATCGGTTTTGTTTGGTGAGCTCGCGCAGAAGCCGGTGCTCCTCCGGTGTAAGTGGCGCAGCGTTTACGGCTTTTGCATTGGCGCGCACCTGGTCCGGGGAACTGGCGCCGGCAACCACGGCGGCAACTGGAGGGCAGGCGAGATCATATTGAAGTGCAAGTTCAAGCATCGTCCGCCCGCCGGTTAAAAGCGTATTTTTGATTTTCTCAAGAAGGGCGGCGATTTCTTCATAACGGGTACCAAGATAACCGTCTGCCGGAATCTTTTCCGGCAGACCGCTTAAAATCCCTTTTGCGACCGGGCCTCTTGCGACAATGCTGATGCCGTTTTCGCCCAAAAGCGTCGTGATGGCCTCTTCCGGCCGCCGGTCAAGCAGGCTGTACTGCATCATGACGCTTGCGATGGATGACTTTTTCACATATTCGCGGATCACGTTCGGGCGGATGGAAGAAATGCCGTAAGCGCGGATGATGCCTTCTGCCTTTAATTCCTCAAACGCTTCGATCGTTTCGTCTATCGGGTCTTCAATCGTGCCGCCGTGCAGCTGGTACAAATCGATATAGTCCGTGCCGAGTCGTTTCAGGCTTTGTTTTGCCGCTTCTTTTATGTAAGCTTTGGAAGCATCCCAGCGCCACGTTTTGCCGTCTTCATTCCAGCGGTTTCCGGCTTTTGTGGCAATGACGACTTCATCGCGCACAGTTTTAAGCGCTTCTGCGACCAGTTTTTCATTCACCCCGTGGTCATAAAGATCGGCCGTGTCAAAATAGTTGATGCCTGCTTCAAGTGCGGATTCAATGATGATCCGTGCTTTTTTCGGATCCGTACCGAGCGACATGCAGCCGAGCCCGAGCTTTGAAACATATAAATCTGAATTTCCCAACCGGTTTTTTTCCATGTTTTTCTGCCTCCTTTTTTTTATTGTATAGAAGGGGCAGGAAAAAATACAAATATGGAGACAGCCCCCTTATGAGGAAGTTGTTTTTGCAACCCATTCGGCGACCGTTTCGTATTTTTTACAGTATGTTTTCAGCCGGTCGCGAATTTCCCATGCTTTTCCCTTCATGAGGATGCCTTTCGGATGGACGATGATGATCATCAAGCTTTCCCTCCCGGAACAGTCTGTTTTTTATGGTAAAATATATGTGTTAGTTTCAGGTGAAGAACAAAAGGAGCCGGGTAACATGCATAAATATAAATACGAAGAGAAAACATTGAAGACGGAAGAAATTTTCAACGGCAAAATTTTGCACGTGCAAGTCTTGGAGGTTGAACTGCCGGACGGAAAAACGTCGAAACGCGAGGTCATCAAGCACCCCGGCGCCGTCTGTGTGCTTGCGGTTACAAATGAGCATAAAGTGGTGATGGTGGAACAATACCGGAAAGCGGCTGAACGCGCGCTCATTGAAATTCCGGCGGGAAAGCTCGAGCCGGGGGAAGACCCGCTTGAAGCGGCAAAACGCGAACTGGAGGAAGAAACCGGTTATGCCTGCGCGAAATTAGAACCGGTAACCGCTTTTTATACTTCACCGGGCTTTGCGGATGAATATATCCATCTTTATGCCGGAACCGGCCTTGAAAAACTTTCCAATCCAAAAGCGGGCGATGATGATGAATTTGTCGATATTTTGGAACTGGGCATGGATGAAGTCAGGGAAATGATCCGGTCGGGGAAAATATGCGACGCCAAAACATTGGTTGCCCTCCAGCACTGGATGCTTGAAGAGGCGCGAAAATGAGTGTCAATCCGTACTTTGCAGATTTACACATCCACATCGGGCGCACAAAAACGGGGCGGCCCGTCAAAATTACGGGGGCAAAAAGCCTGACGCTTGAAAATATATTAAAGGCGGCCAAACAGCCGAAAGGGCTCGATCTCGTCGGGGTGATCGACTGCCATGTCCCGGAAGTCAGGGAAGAGATGAAGGCGCTTCTTGCAGCCGGTGAACTGGTGCAGCTTGATGAAGGCGGCCTCCTCTACCAGGGGGAAGTCACGCTGATTCCCGGGATTGAAATGGAAGTGTATGATGAAAACTGCCGTGGGCCGGTCCATCTGCTCAGCTATTTTCCGGATATGGACACACTCGGCAAGTTTTCCGCATGGTATGGCGGGCGCGTGTCCAATCCGCATTTAAGCACACAGCGGGTCCGCGCAGAGGCCCGGAAAGTGCAGGAAAAAACGAAAGAACTCTCCGGGCTGTTTATTCCCGCCCATGTATTTACCCCCTTTAAGAGCCTTTATGGAAAAGGTGTGGAACGGTCGCTAACAGAAGTGCTGGACCCGGATCTGATAGATGCTGTGGAATTGGGATTAAGTTCTGATACCACCATGGCTGATAACATCAGTGAGCTGCACCGCTATCCGTTCGTGACCAATTCAGACGCCCATTCCCTCGGCAAAATGGCAAGGGAATACCAAAAATTGATGCTGGAAACGCCGGGGTTTACAGGGCTGTTAAAAGCTTTGCGCGGCGAAGGGGAAAACCGGATTGCCGCCAATTACGGCTTAAACCCGAAACTTGGGAAATATTATACAACGACTTGCGCCAAATGCCGGAACCCTGTTTCAAACGGCCCATGCCCGCATTGCGGGTCGCGCCTGAAAACAAAAGGTGTCTCGGAAAGAATAGAAGAGCTGACAGACGCAAAAACGCATCCTGCCCGGCCACCCTACATCCACCAGGTGCCGCTTGATTTTTTGCCGGGGCTCGGCCCGAAAACGATGGGCAAGCTGCTGGACCATTTCGGGACGGAGATGAATATTTTGCACCGGGCGCCCGAATCCGCCCTGAAAAGCGTTGTAAAACCGCCGCTTTCGGAACTGATCTTGAAACAGCGTTCCGGGGGATTGGCGTTTGAGGCCGGCGGGGGCGGAAAATATGGCAAGGTAAAAAATCCAAAGCCGGAATAGTTTCGCTCCGGTTTTGGACTTTTTTCATAAGCGGCTATGTCCTTTCATAGATTAATAGCAAGTGCCAATCTTTTGAAGGAGGGGACACCGCTCATGAAGCAAATTGCCCTGCAAAATCCTGTCAGCCGCCATATCCGGGAAAACTCCTCTATTTATGCATTTGTCATCGCGTTGTTCCTGATGGGCGTCATTTTTGGCGCCGTCATCGTCAACAGCCTGTCGATCGCACAGAAAGAAGACTTGTTTTTTTACTTAAAGCAATTTTTCGGACAAGTCTCAACCGGCAAACTCGCCGCGCCTGAGGACCTGTTCCGTTCAAGTTTCCTGCACAATTTGAAATTTCTCGGCCTCATCTGGCTGCTCGGTATTTCGATCATCGGCCTGCCGCTCATTCTTGTTCTCTTATTTTTAAAGGGGCTTGTCGTCGGGTTTTCGATCGGTTTTCTTGTCAACCAGATGAAATGGGGCGGTTTTTTGCTTTCGTTTGTAACCGTTCTTCCGCAAAATTTGCTGATCATTCCTTTGTTTATTTTCACCTCGGTGATGGCTGTCATGTTTTCCTTGAACCTGATCCGGAAAATTTTTATGAAACAGGCTGCCCACTTTGCTTTTTTTCAATTGTTTTTAAGGTATTGCACGGCGCTTCTCGCTGTTTTCATCGCATCTCTCGCGGCCGCCTGCATCGAGGCTTATCTTTCTCCGCAGCTGATGCAGGCCGTGATGAAGATGATCCATTAAAATCATTCTTAAATAATAAATGTTGTTTTTAACTGTTTATAATCATTTCATTTTGACTATTCCCCTTAATCTGCTATAATATCAGAGACAGCGGCAAGGGGGAGGAATCATGGAAGAAGCTCGTATTGATAGAATTAAGAAGCAATTGCATTCGGCCAGCTACAAACTGACGCCGCAACGGGAAGCAACCGTGCGCGTTTTGCTGGAACATGAAACAGACCATTTAAGTGCGGAAGATGTATACCTCCTTGTGAAAGAAAAATCCCCTGAAATCGGTCTGGCCACCGTTTATCGCACGCTGGAACTGCTGTCCGAACTGAAAGTGGTGGACAAAATCAATTTCGGCGACGGGGTGTACCGTTATGATTTGAGGCAGGAAGGCGCCGCACATTTTCACCATCATCTTGTCTGCATTGAATGCGGCGCGGTGGACGAAATTCAGGAAGATTTACTGGAAAATGTCGAAAAAGTTGTGGAAAGCCGCTGGAATTTTATTATCAAAGACCATCGCCTGACATTTCACGGGATTTGTTACCGGTGCCAGCAAAAAGAAAAGGGAAACGAAAACGGAAAAAACGAAAAATAACCGGCCTTTTCGCAAGACGAAAAGGTTTTTGTTATAACACCGCATTTTCAGCCGGTTGAATTTTTACATAAAAGGATGTATAAAACGGCGGAAGTCTGTCATAGCTTGTATGTAAAGCGATACAGAAAGGCGGGCGGGATATGCCGTGGCTGAAACTTTTGCTTCATGCGCTTAAAGTCTTCATTTTATTTTTATGCTGCACATTGTTGTTCTACTTTGCCCTGCTTTGGGTGAATCAGGAATATGAAAGCTACCACCGTTATGAAAAACCAAAAGGCGCGGCTGTAAAGGTGAGTGCCGGGGACCATAAGCCTGCTTGGGCAGAACGGCTGCTGCTCTTTTATATGGATGGGGAGTAATTGGAATGGAAGATCAAATCAAAGATTTCATGCATTTTATGATCGTTGAAAAAGGGCTCGCTGAAAATACGATCGCGTCCTATAAACGCGATCTGCACAGTTATCTCCGCTACCTGCAAAAAGTGGAGCTTGTTACATCTTGGAATGAAGTGACGCGGTTTCACATCCTCCACTTTCTGAACTTTTTAAAACAGCAGGGAAAGTCCTCGAAGACGATTGCCAGGCATGTCGCCTCTATCCGGTCTTTTCATCAGTTTTTGTTGCGGGAAAAATTTGCGGGCCAGGATCCGACTGTCCATATTGAAACCCCGAAGCCTGAGCGGACGCTTCCGAAAGTGCTGAGCGTTCAGGAAGTGGAAGCGCTCCTTGCTGCGCCAAAAGGGGATACCCCTCTTCATATGCGGGATGGTGCGATGCTTGAACTGTTGTATGCGACCGGCATGCGCGTCAGTGAGATGACCGGCCTTAATCTTGATGATCTGCATTTATCAATGGGATTTATTAAATGTATCGGAAAAGGGGACAAGGAAAGGATTATCCCGATCGGTCGCACGGCGTCGGCTGCGCTTGAACGGTATTTAAAAGAAGGGCGGCCCAAACTGGTTTCAAAAACGAATAGAACGGATGCCCTGTTTTTGAACCATCACGGCGCCCGTCTCTCACGGCAAGGCTTTTGGAAAATATTAAAGGCGCTTGCGAAAAAAGCCAATATTGAGAAAGACATTACCCCGCACACACTGAGGCATTCATTTGCCACTCATCTGATTGAAAACGGGGCAGACTTGCGGGCGGTCCAGGAAATGCTCGGCCATGCCGACATTTCCACAACGCAAATTTACACCCATGTTTCCAAAACGAGGTTAAAGGATGTTTATGCGAAATTCCATCCAAGGGCTTAAACCCGGCCGCATGCTTTTTTCCGGGCGAGCCGGGTTTGGCAGCACCCTGTTTCCGGGAATTATAAGGACAAAACTAAAAACAGATTTTTAAGGCGCACGGCGTAAAAACCGTGCGTTTTTTATTTGTCTGGCAGCCGGCATCCCGCGGATTAGAAGAAAGGGAATTTATCCAGTATAAAAATGGCGCAACTGGAAAAAATGATTTTATGCATATCTCCCATCGTGTACGGAGGTTTTGTTTTCACGTTTTATGATTTTACAAGTTGGAGGGTCATCATGAAGAAAATCATTGGTTTGGTTACCTGCTTCATGCTTGCAGCCGGCGTCCTTGTGCCTGAAGCGTTCGCAGCTGAAAAGAAAAATGAACTGGCGCCGGAAGCGAAATCCGCCATTTTAATTGAACAGGCCACGGGCGAAGTGCTGTACAGCAAGAACAGCCATGAAGAATTGCCGCCTGCTTCCATGACGAAAATCATGACCATGCTTTTAATTATGGAAGCGCTCGACAAAGGCGAAATCAAAATGGATGAAAAAGTACGGACGAGTGAGTATGCGGCATCCATGGGCGGATCGCAAATTTTTCTCGAGCCCGGCGAAGAAATGACGGTGGAACAAATGCTGAAAGGGATTGCGATCGGTTCGGCAAATGACGCGGCCGTTGCGATGGCGGAAAGAATTGGCGGAAGCGAAGAAGCTTTTGTCGACAAAATGAATGAGCGGGCAAAAGCGCTCGGTTTGAAAAACACCCATTTTGAAAATGTGACCGGGCTCCCTGTCAAAGGTCACTACAGTTCAGCTTATGACATGGCCATCATGGCGAAGCAATTGCTGAAACATCACGGCATTACCCATTTCACCGGCAAATATGAAGATTACTTAAGGGAAGGCTCCGATAAAAAGTTCTGGCTCGTCAATACCAATAAACTGGTCCGCCATTATCCCGGCGTTGACGGCCTGAAAACCGGCTTTACAAATGAAGCAAAATTCTGCCTGACCGCAACGGCAAAGAAAAACGGCATGCGTGTGATCGCCGTCGTTTTCGGGGCGCCATCAACAAAAGTGCGGAACGCCCAGGTTTCAAAAATGCTTGACTATGCGTTCAGCCAGTATACCTCCCACCCGCTGTACAAAAAAGGCGCGGCGCTTGACCAGGTCAAAGTGTCAAAAGGGAGCATGCGGCATGTCCGGGCGGTGACGAGCGAACCGGTATCGGTGCTGACGAAAAAAGGCGTCAAATTGTCAAATTTGAAAAAAACTGTGAAGCTCAAAAAAAATGTGCAGGCCCCTGTCCAAAAAGGCGATGAAATTGGAACACTGACTATCAGCCAAGACGGAAAGGTGCTTTCAAAAACAACGCTTGTTGCCGACAAAACGGTGAAACGTGCAGGCTGGTGGCAGCTGTTTAAACGTGCAGCGGGCATGTTTGTCCAGAAAGATTGATGTCGAATCCGCTTGGTTTCTGTTTTTTTAAAGCTTCTTTTGTCTCCCGGAAGGAAAAACGGGAAGCAAGGTCGAAATGACTCACTATTAACAGCGAAGGAGGCTTTAATTGTGAGTCTGGCAATTGACCTGGAAGTGAAAAAAGATGTCCTGTGCATCCGGCTGCAGGGGGAATTGGACCATCATACGGCTGAAAGTTTGCGTGCAAGTGTGACAAAAGCAATTGAAGAAAACGGCATCCGCCATCTTGTATTAAATCTGGAGCAGCTTTCCTTTATGGATAGCTCCGGTTTAGGTGTGATATTGGGAAGATACAAACAGATCAAGCAGAAAAACGGGGAAATGATCGTCTGCGCCATTTCTCCGGCCGTAAAAAGGCTGTTTGAACTGTCCGGCCTCTTTAAAATCATCCGCCTTGATGAATCGGAACAATACGCGCTGCACAGATTGGGGGTTGCCTGAATGAAAAATAAAATGCAATTGCAGTTTTCCGCGCTCAGCCGGAATGAATCTTTCGCCCGCGTGGCGGTTGCCGCTTTTGTTGCCCAGCTTGACCCGACGCTTGATGAATTGACCGAAATCAAAACGGTCGTATCCGAAGCGGTAACAAACGCGATTATTCACGGATATGAAGAAAACCCGGACGGAATGGTTTATGTATCGGCTGCCATTTATGACGACGGCACGGTTGAAATTACCGTCCGCGATGAAGGAAAAGGCATAGCGGATATTGAAGAAGCCAGGCAGCCGCTATTTACAACAAAGCCTGACCTGGAAAGATCCGGAATGGGCTTTACGATCATGGAAAACTTTATGGACGATGTAGAAATCAAGTCGCAGCCAGAATCAGGCACCATCATTCGTCTAAAAAAGCATTTGGCCTTGAAAAACGCCTTATGCAATTAAGGAGTCGTGCCGATGGATGCAGAACTGAAAAAGGCAGAAAAGAAAACCCGGTTAAAAGATGAGGAAGTGAAAAACCTGATCAGGCGCAGCCAGGAAGGGGACCAGGGGGCACGCGACCTGATTGTTGAAAAAAATATGCGCCTTGTCTGGTCGGTTGTCCAGCGCTTTTTGAATCGCGGATATGAACCGGATGACTTATTTCAAATCGGCTGTATCGGGCTGTTAAAATCGGTCGATAAATTTGATCTTTCGTATGACGTCAAATTTTCCACCTATGCAGTCCCCATGATCATCGGGGAAATCCAGCGGTTTTTGCGCGACGACGGAACGGTGAAAGTAAGCCGTTCTTTGAAAGAAACGGGCAACCGGATCCGCAAAACCCGCGATGAGTTAACGAAAAAGCTGGGGAGATCGCCGACCGTGCACGAAATCGCATCAGAACTCGGGATGCCGGTCGAGGAAGTCGTCATGGCGCAGGAGGCAGGCAAAGCCCCGTCATCGATCCATGAGACGGTATATGAAAACGATGGCGACCCGATCACGCTTCTCGACCAGATTTCAGACCAGAACGACCAAAAGTGGTTTGACCAGATTGCCCTCCAGGAAGCGATCAGAGGGCTTGAGGAGCGCGAAAGGCTGATTGTGTACCTCCGCTATTACAAAGACCAGACACAGTCCGAAGTGGCCGAACGGCTTGGCATTTCGCAAGTGCAGGTTTCACGGCTTGAAAAGAAAATACTTGAAGTAATGAAAGAGCGCATGGAGTTGTAAACGTGCGCTTTTTTGCTTTTTTATTCCCGGATGTGGCGTCCAACAGAAGCCGAAAATCATCCGGCAATGGAAAAAAGTACAGGAAGCGTGCAAAAGTCCGGCGAATCGCCTGATCATACGATACATACAGCATGAAACTGGTGCATGAAAATCTTCCAATATCACATACTACAAACACAACGTATGAAAGCAGGGGGTGAAGGCAGTGGATGAAACGATTTATTTGCGGCTCCGCCACCGTATTCGCGTCAATCCGGGCTTTACTGTAAGATTATCCCATATTGCCCAGATTCACGCGCCGTCCGGTATACAGGAAACCCTTTTGGACACCCCCGTCCAAACCATTTCCAAGGCCGACGGGAACACCGTTGTCATTGATATGATGAAAATTATTTCCTGTATCAAGAAAAAGATTCCGGACGCTGCCGTGTCTCCGGTCGGTCCGGCGGCAACGATTGTGGAAGTAGCCGCAAAAAAGAGGTACCTGCCGCTTTTGTTTTTTATATTGATTTGGATTTTGCTTTTTTTAGGCTCTGCGCTTGGGATTATCAATTTTCACGAAGATGTCGGCATGCGGGCTGCCCAGGAAAAAATTTATTATCTGATTACAGGCATCCGCGACAATACGCCGCTTATGTTTCAAATTCCCTATTCGCTCGGCCTCGGGGCGGGTATGGTAATTTTTTTTAACCATGCATTTAAAAAGAAATTTAATGAAGAACCGAGCCCGCTTGAAGTTGAAATTTTCAACTATCAGCAGGACATCGACCATTATATCCTGTTGAATGAGAATAAGGAGAACATGAAACATTTTGACCATCCTTAAGCAAATCTTCACCGTGTTTTGCGGGCTCGGCGGCGGGCTTGTGGTCGGCTGCGGGTATGTGGCTTTTTTAACGGTGCTTGGCATTGTGCCGCGGCTTGTCCAGCTGTCCAGGACAGAACGGTTCATCCAATCATACGAATGGGCAGTTGTATTCGGGGTGCTGTCCGGGACATGGTGGGGGCTTGGTGACGCAGGCGGCCGGCTTTCAGCAATCGTTGCGGCGCCTGTCGGGTTGTTTTGCGGCCTGTTTGTCGGCATGCTTGCTGCGGCGCTCACAGAAGTGGTCAATGTCATCCCAATTTTTTCCAAAAGAATTGGAATGGACGGGCGTCTTGCCGGCGCATTGATGGCGATCGTGCTCGGGAAGGTGGCTGGCGCTTTATTTCAATGGCTTTATTATGTAAATCATTAAGAAAGGAACAACCGGCATGGGGGAAAAACGGCGGGTGATCCTTGTCACGGACGGGGATGAGTATGCGAAAAAAGCAATCGAATGCGTCGCGAAAAAAATGGGCGGGCGCTGTATTTCACAATCATACGGAAATCCAACCCGGCTTTGTGGGGAGCAGATCGCGGACCTGATCCTCAAGGCGGCCGGAGACCCTGTTTTTGCCATGTTCGATGATTCAGGGGTGATCGGCCCGGGACCCGGCGAAGAGGCGCTCACTTTTGTGGCCGGGCATCCGCGCATCGAAGTGCTCGGCGTGATTGCGGTCGCATCGAAAACCCATCAGGCCGAATGGTCAAGGGTGGATGTGTGCATTGACAATACCGGTGAAATCACGCCGTACGGGGTGGACAAATTCGGCATTCCGGAAATGGATTTGAAAAAAATCAACGGGGACACGGTTTACAGTCTTGACCGGCTGGACGTGCCCATTATTGTCGGCATCGGGGATGTCGGCAAAATGTCGAAAAAAGACGATTATCATATCGGCGCCCCGATCACAGAAAAAGCGGTACGACTGATCTTGGAAAGGAGCGGGTTCAAGCATGGCTGAAACAGGCAGGAAAAGGCTGATTTCATCCAATCCGGCAGAAGTGGAAGCATTTTTTAAAAATAAAGTCGGACTTGGCATCAGTTATGATATTGGTGTCAGAAAAATCCAGGTCCTTGATACAGAAATCCAGCTGTACTATGTCAACGGGCTCACGGAAACGATTTCGATTATCCAAATTATGAGAGAACTGCTGAGATTAAATAACGGCAAATTTTCTTCCGGGAAAGTGCATGAGCTTGTTGAAAATTACATCGTCCATATGCAGGTCGAAAAAGTCAAAACCTATGATGAAATGGTCGATGAAGTGCTGTCCGGGCTGATCGCCATTTATGTCGAAGGAAAACAAGAAGCATTTATTATCGATGTTCGCAGTTATCCGGGAAGGACGCCGATGGAACCGGATACGGAAAAAGTCGTCCGTGGGGCGCGTGACGGTTATGTTGAAAATATTGTTATCAATACGGCCTTGACGCGGCGGCGGATCCGCGATGAGCGGCTGCGCTTTGAAATGATGAAAGTTGGCGAACGCTCGAAAACGGATGTATCGATTGCTTATATTGAAGGCGTGGCAGATCCCGAAGTCATCGAAACGGTCAGAAAAGAACTGAAGGCGATTGATATTGACGGAATTACGATGGCAGATAAAACGGTAGAAGAATTTATTTTGAAACAAAATTATAATCCTTTCCCGCTGATCCGCTATACGGAACGGGCGGACGTCGCGGCCACCCATTTGCTGGAGGGGCATGTGCTTGTATTGGTGGACACTTCACCAAGCGTGATGATTATGCCGACAACGGTTTTTCACCATATGCAGCACGCCGAAGAATACCGCCAGGCTGCAGCTGTCGGCACGTTTATCCGCTGGGTGCGGTTTTTCGGGATTGCCGTTTCTCTTTTTCTCCTGCCGCTTTGGTATTTAGTGGCGGTGGAACCGTCGCTTTTGCCGGAGCAACTGGATTACATTGGGCCGAATAAGCAGTCGCATGTCCCGCTTGTCCTTCAGCTTCTTATCGCCGATTTAGGCATTGAGTTTATGCGGGTTGCCGCCATCCATACGCCGACGCCGCTCGCCACCGCCATGGGCTTGATTGCGGCCGTTTTGGTCGGGCAGATTGCGGTTGAAGCCGGGCTGTTTGTTTCGGAAGTCATTTTGTATGTATCCGCCGCGGCGATTGGCACTTTTGTCACACCAAGTTATGAGCTGAGCGTGGCGAATAAACTTGTGAGAATGATTTTACTGATTATCGTAGCAATTTTTAAAGTCAAAGGCTTTGTGATCGGCAGCACCGTTTTTCTGCTGTTCCTCGTGTCCATCCGGCCGTTGAACACGCCGTATTTCTGGCCGTTTATCCCGTTTAACCCGCAGGCATTTTTCCAAATCCTGTTCAGAAGGCCGGTTCCGGGCTCCAAGTACCGCCCGAGCATTGTCCACCCGGTCGATCGCTTCCGCCAGCCGCCTGAAGCTTGAAACTATTGCAGAAAGCCTGTTTTTATGTTAAAGTTAGTAGAAAATTAACGCAAAAGCTCTAGGAAAGGGAGGGAAGCCTACCCCGGTTTATGCCGGGAAGGCTTCTCTCCCGATTGGCGGAATATTAGGTGGGGTTGAAAACATGAAGCATAACGGGTCGGTAAAGGTAAATGGAAAGGGGCATCTCGAAATCGGCGGTGTTGACACGGTAAGCCTCGCTGCCCGTTACGGAACGCCTCTTTATGTATATGACGTTGCTTTAATACGGCAAAGGGCCAGAGCGTTCAAGGAAACATTCCGGAAACTCGGCGTCAAATCCCAGGTTGCTTATGCCAGCAAGGCTTTTTCCGCCATTGCCATGATCCAGCTTGCAGATGAAGAGGGGCTGTCTTTGGATGTTGTTTCAGGCGGGGAACTGTATACTGCCCTTGCTGCCGGGTTTCCTGTTGAACACATTCATTTCCACGGCAACAATAAAAGCCGGGAAGAATTGGAAATGGCGCTTGATGCCGGAATCGGCTACATCGTTGCCGATAATTTTTACGAGCTTGACATGCTGGAAAACTTGTGCGCTGAAAAAGGCCGCAAAGTTTCCGCGCTCTTAAGGGTCACACCGGGCATTGAAGCCCATACGCATGATTATATTTTAACGGGCCAGGAAGATTCAAAATTCGGTTTTGACTTGCAAAACGGGCAGGCGGAGGCGGCGCTGAAGCAGGTGCTTTCATCCGGCTGGATAAAATTGCTCGGGGTGCATTGCCATATCGGATCGCAAATTTTTGAAACAGCCGGCTTTGTCCTGGCTGTGCAGAAAATTATGGATAAACTGGACGAGTGGCATGCCAGGTACGGTTATTTTCCGGAAGTGCTTAACCTTGGCGGTGGTTTCGGCATCCGCTATACGGAAGAAGACCATCCGCTTCCGCCTGCTTATTATGTAGAAGAAATCGTCAAAGAAGTGAAGAAACAGGCCGGTTCCCGCCGCCTGCCGGTTCCCGAGATCTGGATCGAACCGGGCCGCTCGCTTGTCGGCGAAGCCGGGACGACGCTTTATTCGGTCGGGTCCCGCAAGGAAGTGCCGCATGTCAGAAAATATATTGCGGTTGACGGGGGGATGAGCGACAATATCCGCCCGGCACTTTATGACGCAAAATATGAAGCAGTGCTGGCCAACCGTCCGCTTGATAAGTGCGAAGAGACCGTATCCGTTGCCGGGAAATGCTGCGAGTCGGGGGATATGCTGATTTGGGATCTGCCGCTGCCGAAGACAGGCAGCGATGACCTTTTGGCCGTATTTTGCACTGGCGCTTACGGTTATTCGATGGCAAATAACTATAACCGGATCCCACGCCCGCCGGTTGTGTTTGTCGAAAACGGCAAAGATGAGCTTGTCGTAAAGCGGGAGACGTACGAAGACCTGATCCGCAATGATCTCCGTCTGCGCGTGCCGCTTTCTTGACAAATCCGGGGCGGAAAAGCGGATGGCACTTGTTTTCCGGACTTGCTTTTGGAAAATATTGTACGTGCCTTGTTTACTTTCTCTGAAATAGGAATATACTAATAAGTAAAGCGTTTGAATTAAATTGGATGATTACGAGGGATTCAGTATGTTAATTCGGTATAAAAAATCTTTCGATAAGATTGCAATGGGCCTGTTGTCCTTTATGCCAGATGAAAAAGATTTGAAAAAGCTGCAGCAAACAAAGCAATTGTACGAAACAGAAGACAAGTGGCAGCTTTTTTTATGGAAAGAGGATGATGACATTGTTGGCCTGATCGGGGTTGTACTGGATGGGGACAAAGTGGAAATCCAGCATATTTCCGTCAATCCGTCTTATCGCGACCAAGGAATCGGGAAAAGCATGGTCAAGGCTTTAAAACAAATGTATGAAGGAAAAGAAGTGGTTCCGAATAAATACATTGTTGACTTCTTCCATAAGTGTGCTGAAAAAGAAGACCTGTCCTGACCGGGTCTTCTTTTATTTCGGATACGGCAAAAAGGACCTGCCGGCATGATGCCGGAGGCCCTTTTTACGGTTACCAGATATACGCACTGCCGACAATGATCAACAAAATAAAAAGCACGACAATTAACGCAAATCCGCTGCCCCAGCCAAAACCGTCAGCCATGATAACCCCTCCCTCAACAGTCATTACATGGTATACTATGTAGGCGCGCCGGAACGTGTATGGACTCCTGCCCATCTGCGCGCTTTTGATTGGAGATACATACGTTTCAGGCTATACTTATTTTGACGCTTTGAAAAAGGAACGGTGTACAATTTTATGGAATATAAGGTGAAAATCGGCGCGTTTGAAGGACCGCTCGATCTGCTTTTGCATCTGATCCACCAGCTTGAAATCGACATTTACGATATTCCGGTTGCTGAAATTACCGAGCAGTATTTGGACTACATCCATACAATGAAAGAGCTTGAACTGGACGTCGCAAGCGAATATCTTGTGATGGCGGCCACGCTTTTGGCGATCAAAAGCAAAATGCTTTTGCCAAAACAGGAGCCAGATGAACCGGATGAAGATTATACGGTGGAAGAAGACCCGCGCGAACAACTTGTCGAGCGCCTCCTCGAATACAAAAAATACAAGGAAGCAGCCAGCACGTTCAAACGCCTTGAAGCCGGCCGCAGCGAAATCTTCACCAAGCCGCCGAGCGATTTGTCGGCGTATGCGTCGGACGCAGATGGAAGAAAAATCGGCGCCAATGTGACGATCTATGATATGATCGGCGCGTTAAATAAACTTTTGCGCAGAAAAAAATTGCAAAAACCGCTGTTTACCAAAATCACACGGCAGGAAATCTCGATCGAAGAAAGAATGGATGAAATTTTAAAACAGCTGGAAACGGCGCCGGGAGGCGTCCAATTTTACGACTTATTCTCTTTTCACGATAAAGAACAAATTGTCGTAACTTTTTTGGCTGTCCTGGAACTGATTAAGCGCCATCAAATTATGGCGGTACAGGAAGAAAATTTCGGTGACATTACCGTTGTAAGGAAAGAGGGGGATTGATATGGAAATCGTCCATTGGAAAGGCATCCTCGAAAGCCTGTTGTTTGTTGCAGGGGACGAGGGGCTTTCCCTGAAGCAAATTTCCCATGTAATGGAAATTGAAGAGTTTGAAGCAGTTGAAATTTTAAAGCGTTTAAAAGAACAATATGAAAACGACCCGGATCGCGGCATTACGCTCATTGAACTGGCCGGCACGTACCAGTTGGCAACCAAAAAAGAGCATGCGCCGTATTTAAAAAAACTGGTCGAATCCCCGAATACGAATACATTATCGCAGGCGGCACTTGAAACACTGGCGATCATCTCCTATAAACAGCCGATTACAAGAATTGAAATCGAAGAAATCCGCGGTGTGAAAACAGAAAGGCCGCTGCAGACGCTGATGGCAAAAGGGCTCATCCAGGAAGTCGGCAGGCAGGAAGGCGCCGGGCGGGCAATCCTTTACGGTACGACCAAAGAATTTCTTGACCATTTCGGGCTGAAAAGTTTAAAAGAACTGCCGCCGTTTCCCGAACAGCCGGAAGACGAATTTTCGCAGGAAGAAGCAGATCTGTTTTTTGAAAAATTCCATGAAGAAAAAGGCGAAAACGGATTTTCGCCGTGAAGAAAGCTTGCCCAAATTGGTGCAGGCTTTTTTCGTCTCACACATATTCCGGTTATTTCTTCCTGTTCCGTGCATAAACTTGTACAAAACGCGGTTTGGAAAAGCTGAAAAAAGGAGCTTCTTTATGAAACGGTACTTCCTATATGCGGCGCTTGCAGTGCTTGTTTTTTCGGCCCTTCCGCCCGGAGCGGCTGCTGCTGATACGCCGTCTGTGCAGGCAAAAAGCGCGATATTAATGGACCAGGATACAGGGCGGATTTTGTACGAAAAAGATGCATATGAACCGAGAAGCATTGCCTCGATTACGAAAATCATGACGGCGCTAGTGGCCATTGAATCGGGAAAAATGGACAAGGAGGCTGTCGTTTCGAACCGCGCCGTACGTACCGAGGGGTCATCATTGTATTTGAAACCGGGAGACAAATGGAAAATGAAGGATCTTGTTTACGGGCTCATGCTCCGGTCGGGAAATGACGCCGCCAATGTCATTGCCGAAAATGTCGGGGGCAGCATAGAAGGCTTTGTTTTTATGATGAACGAAAAAGCGAAGGAGATCGGCATGCATGACACCCATTTTGCTAACCCGAACGGCCTTGAAGACCCGGGTGGCCGCCATTATTCGACCGCTTACGATATGGCGCTGTTAATGAAATACGCGATGCAAAATAAAGAGTTCCGGAAAATTACCGGCACGAAATTTTACAAAGGCTGGCGGAACAAAAATCGGCTGCTGACTGAAAAGTACCGGTACTGTACGGGCGGGAAAACCGGTTATACGAAAGCGGCCAGACGGACACTTGTGACAACGGCGACAAAAGGCGGCGAAAATCTCATCGCCGTTACCCTGAACGATTCGGATGACTGGGATGACCATATTGCGATGTATGAGTACGGCTTCAGCCAGTATGACAGGAAACGGATTGTGGAAGAGGGGCCGGTTGCCGCCGTCCGCACGAAATATTTGAAACAGCATGTTTATGTGAAACGGGATATCACCTACCCGCTTAAAGCCGGAGAAGAAGACGCCGTAAAAGTCGAATACCGGATCAAAAAGCCTGAAAATTCGTGGAAAGACCCGGAAAAAGTGCCGGAGACCGTCGGAAGGGCGATTGTTTATTTAAACGAAAAGGTGATCGCGAGCACGCCTATTTATTATCAGAAAACGCCGGTTAAAGAGAAAGAAACATGGCTTGAACAGTTCAAAGAGACATTTTGGATCCAATTGGGGCTGAAAAACAATGGTTAATTATATTTGGATCGGCATGGCCGTGATCGGGCTCGTTTTTGCGGCGGTAAATGGCAAGATGCAGGCGGTGAACGAGGCGATTTTTACATCCGCGCGCGATGCGGTCTCGATCAGCATCGGCCTGATCAGCGTTCTTGTTTTCTGGCTCGGGATGATGAAGATTGCGGAAGTTTCAGGCCTCCTTTCGAAACTTTCCCGCCTGTTCCGGCCGGTGATAAAAAAATTGTTTCCGGATGTGCCGGACAACCATCCGGCACTCGGCTACATCCTCTCCAATATGATTGCCAATATGTTTGGGCTCGGAAATGCCGCCACTCCGCTCGGCATTAAAGCGATGGAGCAGCTGCACGAACTGAACGGAAGGAAACCGGAAGCAAGCCGTTCAATGATCACGTTCCTTGCTTTAAACACATCCGGGCTCACACTTATTCCGGCAACGGTGATTGCCATCCGCCTGAATGCAGGTTCCGCGCATCCGACCGAGATTGTGGCGCCGACCTGCATCGCCACTTTTGCAACGACCATTGCCGCCATTTGCATTGACCGCTATTTTTACCACCGGCGGACGAAACGGAGGAAGTGATGTTTTTGAAATGGATCTCACTGATTTCAATTTGGCTGATTCCGGCAATGGTCGGATTTATCCTACTTTACAGCGCATGGAAAAAAGTGCCGGCTTACGAAACATTTGTGGAAGGCGGCAAAGAAGGCATTAAAATTGCCTTTTCCATCATTCCTTTTTTAGTTGGCATGCTTGTCTCGATCACAATTTTCAGGGCCTCAGGGGCGCTCGATTTTTTTGTCGGATTTTTAAAACCGGCCCTGCATTTGCTCGGTATCCCATCTGAAGTCGTGCCGCTTGCTTTGATCCGGCCGGTTTCCGGCAATGCCGCTCTTGCCCTGATGGCGGATCTGATCAAAACATACGGGCCGGACTCGCTCATCGGGAGAATGGCATCCGTCATCCAGGGCAGCACGGACACCACCCTTTATGTTGTAACCGTTTATTTCGGGGCAGTCGGCATCCGGAAAATGGGGGACGCCTTAAAAGTCGGGCTGCTCGCCGATCTGTTCGGGATTATAATTGCGATTTTCATGGTGCTGTTGTTATTCTGACGCGGTAAAAGAAAAAACGGTTTCTCCGTCATTTCAGGGTGCTTGTTTCGCTCGTCCGGCTTTGCATTTTATTTACGTTATGCCATAATGCTTAAAGGATAGTTTAAGCAAAACAGATTGAGGTGTAACGGATGGAACGTTTGCAAAAAGTGATCGCACAGGCCGGTGTCACATCCCGGAGAAAAGCGGAACAGCTGATACTGGAAGGGAAAGTAAAAGTGAACGGGGAGACAGTCAGAACGCTGGGGACAAAAGTGTCCCAGTCGGATAAAATTGAAGTGGAAGGTATTCCGCTTGAGCGTGAAGAAAAAGTATATTACCTTTTTTATAAACCAAGAGGGGTGATTTCCGCTGTCAGCGATGACAAAGGGAGAAAAACGGTAAGCGATTATTTCCGCGATGCAGGTGCAAGGGTTTATCCGGTCGGCCGGCTCGACTACGACACGTCGGGCCTTTTAGTAGTCACCAATGACGGTGAATTTGCAAACCTTCTGATGCATCCGCGTTTTGAAATCGACAAAACGTATATTGCAAGGCTTTCCGGCATTCCATCCAGGCAGGAATTAAAGCAGCTGGAAAAAGGGATCCGGCTAAAGGACGGCATGACTGCGCCTGCCAGGGCAAAACTGTTGTCCATGGACAAACGAAAAAAGAAAGCGATCGTCCAGCTTACGATCCATGAAGGCAGAAACAGGCAAGTGAGGCGCATGTTCGAACATCTCGGCTACCCGGTTGAAAAACTGCGGCGCGAAGCATACGGCATGCTGACATTAAAAGGATTAAACGCGGGCGAAAAAAGGGAGCTCACCCCGCACGAAGTCAAGACGTTAAGATCCCTTGCCGAAAACGGCGACGCCTCCCGTAAATAAAAGCGCAAGTTAAGGGGCTTATTTTGTTCACAAAAACTTCAAAAAACAGCGAAAAAGGACAGAAAAATGTTATAATGTATGAGAGTTGTGTGACACTTTTGGACAGGGGGAGGAGCAATGTCACAAACGAAACAGAAACGTCTCATTTTCCGCGCCGCGATTCTCGCTGTTTTGATATTGGCTGTCGGTTACACACTGTATGCAAATGCGACGAAGGAGTCGCGGGGAGCGCTTGCAGCGGGGGATAAGGCCCCTGATTTTATCCTGAAAGATTTGAATGGGAAAACGTACCGGTTATCTGATTATAAAGGGAAAGGTGTCCTTTTGAATTTTTGGGGGACATGGTGTGAGCCGTGCAAGAAAGAAATGCCTTATATGAATGAACTCTATTCATCCTATAAACCAAAAGGCGTGGAAATTCTTGCCGTCCACGTAAAAAATACGCGCTTTCTTGTGGACGAATTCGTGAAACAGTATGGGCTAACGTTCCCGGTGCTGATTGATAAAAACGGCGATGTTCAGCATGCGTATCACATCGACCCCCTTCCGACAACCTTTTTGATCGGGCCGGACGGGAAAGTCAAAAAAGTGATCATTGGAAACCAAAACCTCTCCAAAAAAGACATTCAGGACATGATGGATATGATCAAACCATAACCGAGGAGAGAGACAATGAAGGATATAAAATGTGAGTGCGGACATGTGAATCCTCCCGGGACCGTTTTGTGCGAGTCGTGTGGGAAAGCGCTGACAGCAGAAGCGGAGGCGGCAGTTCTCCATGATATGCGGTATGAAGGGAGCGCGCGCAGGTCGCAAGTGTATAAAAAAACGCCGGTGGATAAAATCTGGAATTTTTTTTCGTCCGTAAAAACCGGCGTCTGGCTGATTGTCCTGACGTTAATTGCGTCAGCACTCGGCACTGTGCTGCCCCAGGCCGACTATATCCCTTCCAATGTCGACCCGTCCGAGTATTACGAGAATCAGTACGGCTGGTTCGGCAAGCTCTGGTATACGCTCGGATTTGATAACCTTTACAATTCCTGGTGGTATCTGCTTTTCATCGCCCTGATCGGCGTTTCGCTCGTCATTTGCAGCCTTGACCGCTTTATCCCGCTGCGCCGCGCCCTCTTAAACCAGAAAGCAGCGCGCCATGAAGGGTTTCTGAAGCGGCAGCGCCTGTACGTGAAAAAAGATGGGGTCATCGATGACGCCGCTTATACACAGGTCAAACACCGGCTTGAAGCGAAACATTATAAAATCCGCGAAGAAGGCGGGAACTTATTTGCCGAGAAAAATCGGTTTTCCCGCTGGGGGCCGTACGTCAACCATATCGGATTGATCATCTTTCTTTGCGGCTCTATGCTCCGCTTTGTTCCCGGCATGTATGTCGATGAACTGGTCTGGGTGAGGGAAGGAGAAAAAGCGGTGCTCCCCGGCACAAACGGGCAGTATGTGCTCCTGAACAAGCAATTCAAGCTGCAAGTTTACAGCAAAAAAGACAATCAAAATTTTGAATCGGCACTGAATAGGGTCGGCAATGTTGCGAAAAATTTCGAGACGGATGCCGTGCTTTACAAGCAGGGGAAAAAGCGCGTTTTAGGGGAAGACGCCCCGCTTAAAAAAGTGAAATTCTACCGCATCCAGGTCAATAAACCTTTGAAATTCGGACATTACGCCGTGTATCAAATGGATTACAAGCTGGATGAATTCCAGGCGATGTCTTTTGCTTTTGAGAAGAAGTCGAATAAAAAAATATACGGCAAACTTAAAATTGACCTGTACCATCCAAAGGCGGAGTACCCGCTCGGAAAAGGCTATAAAGTCAAGCTGCTCGGCTACTATCCTTCGTTTACAGGGTTTGCCAAAAACGGGGAGCCGCAAACGGATTCGTATATTCCAAACAATCCTGCTTTTCTTTTTAGCTTAATTTCGCCGGAGCATCCGAAAGGGGAAAAAAGCTTTGTTGCCATCCGTCAGACTGTGGAACCGCTCGGGAAAAATGACTACAAGCTGGCTTTTGCCGGGCTTGAAACGCGGAATGTTTCTGCTTTGGCCGTAAGAAAAGACGAGACGCTCTGGGTACTGGCCGTTGGGGGCGCGATCTTTATGATCGGGGTTATTCAAGGCGCGTACTGGAATCACCGCCGTTTCTGGCTGAAGCGGGAGAAAGGCGCCGTGCTTTTGGCAGCCCATACAAATAAAAACTGGTACGGGCTAAAAAGGGAGCTGGAATGGGTGCTCAGCGCATCCGGCATGCCGGCGCTTGTTGACAGAAAAGAACGGAAGAATCCGCAACAGGCCCATACGGCTTAAACAGACAGGAGCAATCGGATGAGGAGGGGGAAAATTGGAAAATCTGGTCGAAACGAGCAGCCGGTTGTTGTTCGCCGCATTTCTTTTGTATTTAATCGGCACTTTACTGTTTGGCGGCGCGATCCGCACACCGAAAAAGGGACAGGGAAGCACTGGGCCGCAAAAAACGAAGTGGGGAAATTTTGCGATCTTCGCAACGGTTGCGGGGTTTATTTGCCAGGCCGGTTATTTTATTACAAGGTGGATCGCATCCGGGCATGCCCCTGTAAGTAATTTATTTGAATTCACTACTTTTTTTGGTATGATGCTTGTTGGAGCCTTTATGGTCATTTATTTTCTTTACAGGAGTGCGGTGCTCGGGCTGTTTGCTTTGCCGGTTGCACTTCTTTTGATTGCCTATGCAAGCATGTTCCCGAAAGACATCAATCCGCTCGTGCCGTCTCTCAGGAGCTACTGGCTGCAGATTCATGTGACAACGGCGGCCGCCGGGGAGGCCATTCTTGCTGTCAGTTTTGCTGCCGGGCTGATTTACCTTGTGAAAAGCACTGATCAGCAAAAATCAAACCGGCAGACTTTCTGGCTGGAATTTGTTATGCTTTGTTTAATCTGCATCGCCGGTTTTATTGTCGCAAAATCCGCTTTCGGCTTGTTTCATTACAAAGCGGATTTCAGCTGGATTGACCGTAACGGGGCAAAAAACACGGGGGAAAATGCCCTCGTCTACCATATGCCGGCTGTTATCGGGCCGCATGGCGGGGAACTTTTAACAGCTGGGAGAATGACGCCGTGGTTTTATGTGCCGGCCTTTATCAATGCCGTCAAACTGAACACGGTGCTCTGGTCTGTTTTGAGCGGCATCATTCTTTACGTGCTGGTCCGGTTGGCGGCCAGAAAGCGGATCGGCGCGCTGTTAAAACCGCTCACCAAAAATATAAATGCGGATTTAATGGATGAGATCGGCTACCGTTCGGTATTGATCGGGTTTCCGGTGTTTACGCTCGGCGCGTTAATCTTTGCGATGATCTGGGCACAAATTGCCTGGAGCAAATTTTGGAGCTGGGACCCGAAAGAAGTGTGGGCACTGGTTACGTGGCTGTTTTATGCCGCTTTTCTCCATTTGCGCATGTCAAAAGGCTGGCAAGGTGAAAAATCCGCCTGGCTGGCCGTCATTGGCTTTGCCATTATTCTGTTTAACCTGATTGCAGTAAATCTTGTCATTGCTGGGCTGCATTCGTATGCCTGATTTTGTAAGCTTTTGAATCCTCCGCATCCCCGGGAGCCCCACCCGGGGATGCGGGCGGCTTGCATGGCCTCGGGAAGCCCGCAAGGATTTTACCGGCTGGATGAATCTTGCTCGCAGCAGGCGGCTGATATTGACTGAGGAGGAATAGCAATGGATGAGGATGTAAAAATTTTAGTGGTTGATGATGAAGAAAGGATCCGGCGCCTGTTACGAATGTATTTGGAAAGGGAAAATTACACGATAGATGAAGCGGAAGACGGCGATACCGCTTTGAAAATGGCGCTTGAAAAAGACTACAGCTGCATTTTGCTCGATATTATGATGCCGGGCAAAGACGGCATTGAAGTGTGCCAGGAATTGCACGAAAAGAAAATGACGCCCGTGATCATGCTGACGGCTAAAGGCGAAGAAGCCAACAGGGTGGAAGGATTTGAAGTTGGCGCGGATGATTATATTGTAAAACCTTTCAGCCCGCGCGAAGTGGTACTACGGGTGAAAGCCCTGCTTCGCCGGTCGTTGCAAACGGGTTTCTTAAACGCGGATACAAAAGCAAAAGACATTGTCGTTTTCCCGCATATTACCATTGACAATGATGCTCACCGCGTCACAGCGGACGGAAAGGAAGTCAATCTGACCCCGAAAGAGTATGAGCTGCTTTATTTTCTCGCCAAATCTCCGGATAAAGTGTTTGACCGCGAACAGCTTTTAAAAGAAGTATGGCATTATGAATTTTTCGGTGATCTCCGTACGGTGGATACGCATGTCAAACGCTTGCGGGAAAAATTGAATAAAGTGAGCGAAAACGCGGCTAAAATGATCGTTACCGTCTGGGGCGTCGGGTATAAATTTGAGGTTGCGCCGGAATGAGAATTTGGCGGACGGTTGTCGGGAAACTGTGGATGACCATTCTACTGATGGTTGCCTGCGTTCTGCTCATCCTGACGGTACTGTTGCTCAAGTTTTTTGAAGAATACCATATCAATCAGATTGAGCAGGATTTGTCTAATACGGCGCAAAAAATCTCGAGGATTATGGAGGAGCACCCAAGCGGAAAGATCGGGAAAGAAATTGCCCTCGGCGTTCTGGACCAAAACGAGAAAGTCATGATCGTTTACCGCAAAAATGATATCTTTTATCCATCCGGTTCCAAATCATACAAAGGGATCCCGTACGCGTCGATTTTAAAGGACAAGCAGCTGTCCCAAGTGTTTAGCGAAAAGAAGAAAGTGAGCAAAGAGTTAACCCCTTCTGGCGGGTCTTCCCGCAATAAGTACCATCATGTGATTGTGACGGCCGTCCCGCTTCATGTGAAGGGGGAAGAACCGGGCGCGGTATTTGTTTACCAGTCATTGGAAGTGCTTCAGGAAATGACGCGGCAAACGACAAAAATCATTTTGCTCGGTGCAGGCATTGCCATTATTTTAACGACCGGCTTTGCTTTCTTCCTTTCAAAAAGGATTGGCGGGCCATTGCATAAAATGCGGGAAGCGGCTTTTGAAGTGGCAAAAGGGCGTTTTGACAAAAAGGTGCCGATTTTAACCCGTGATGAAATCGGGGAACTGGCGACCGCTTTTAATACGATGGGGCGACAGCTTAAATTTAATATGGACGCCTTAAAGCAGGAAAAAGAGCAGCTGCGGAATATTTTAAGCAGCATGGCCGACGGTGTTTTGACCTTTAACCGGGACGGTGCCATTTTAATCATGAACCCGCCGGCTGAGATGTTTCTTCAAAACTGGTATCATAACCAGGCTGCAAAAGACGCCCCGCTTCCTGAAGGGTTGTCCGCATTGCTTGCGAAAGTGGTCGAAACGGAGAAAGAACAGACGGATGAAATTGAAATCAACGGTCGGTACTATGTTATGATTGCAAGCCCGCTTTATAATTTGTCCCGGATCCGCGGCGTTGTCACCATTATCCGCGATATGACGGAAGAACGGAAGCTGGACAAGCTGCGCGATGATTTTATCGCAAACGTTTCGCACGAATTGCGGACGCCGGTTGCCATGTTGCAGGGATACAGCGAAGCGATCATTGATGATATTGCGGCAAGTGAAGAAGAAAAGAAAGAATTTGCCAAAATCATTTACGATGAAACGCTAAGGATCGGCCGGCTTGTCAATGAGCTGCTCGATCTGGCAAGAATGGAAGCGGGGCATTTTTCGTTCAGAATGGAGCCGGTCTCATTTAACAGTTTCATTGAAAGAGTGACACATAAATTTAACGGCATCGCGAAAGAAAAAGGAATCGACCTCGTTTGCGAGACTTCGGACAGCGATCTCACCCTTGAAATCGATGCCGACAGAATTGAACAGGTGCTGACGAATTTAATTGATAACGCCCTCCGGCATACTTCCTCGAACGGTTACGTCAAAGTAAAAGAGGAAGAAGCACCCGGCGGCGTATATGTACACGTCGAAGACAACGGATCCGGTATACCGGATGAGGATTTGCCGTTTGTATTTGAACGCTTTTACAAAGCGGATAAAGCAAGGACGCGCGGCAAATCGGGAACAGGGCTGGGCCTTGCGATTGCTAAAAACATTGTCGAAGGGCATGGTGGCCGGATCTTTGTCAAAAGCAAATTAGGGGAAGGGACCACCTTTTCATTTTTCCTTCCAAAAAAAGGCTGACCTCTGCGCCGGGTCTGCCTTTTTTGTATATTTTCCCGTTTTTTGCGCATCTTAGAAGATGGCTTTGCTTGAAACGGAATTGAAAAAATGAAAATGGGGTGGATCAATTGCCGGCATACATCAAAATATGCCTTTTCGTTTCATTGACAGCTGCATGCCTGGGGTTTGCCTGTTCGGCAAATGACGTAGCCGCATCCGGGTCGGTTATCCATGAAGCGACAAAAGACTGGATTTTTCCGGCGGCAGGGACGATCTCCGACACATTTAACACAAGATACGGCACACATAAAGGGCTTGATATTGCCGGAAGATACCGCGCAAAAGTATTCAGCGCCCAAGAAGGTACCGTTACCCGTTCCTATCTGTCCGCATCCTACGGCCATGTTGTTTTTATCCGCCATCCGTCCGGTTATGAAACGGTTTACGCCCATCTTGCCGGAAGGGCAGTGAGAGCGGGGCAGCATGTTGAAAAAGGAAAGGTGGTCGGCTATATGGGTTCGACCGGCCATTCAACTGGTATCCATCTTCATTTTGAAGTGCATAACGGGCCATGGACGCCGGATAAGAAAAACGCCATTGACCCGTTTTTGATCTTCGGACCAGGCGCGCCGGGCCAGACGGTTTCCGCCAAGACCCATGATCCTTACGGGGTTTTTGCTGCTTCCACCGTCCCTCAGCCTGCAGCTTACACTGTGAAAAAAGGCGACACGCTCTGGAACATTGCCCTCCATTTTCATACGAGCGTGGGAAGGCTGAAAAGCTGGAACAAATTGCGGTCGGACCGAATTATGGCCGGCCAGGTGCTGAAAATAAAAAATGAATGAAAGTGATGCGGAATGCTTCACAAAATGGCAGCCGGCATGTATAATAAGCTTGTAATCAAAATTTCATACGATTTATCTTCGGGGCTGGGTGAGATTCCCGACCGGCGGTGATAAGGCAGTTGCCTTTCAGTCCGCGAGCCGGATTTCCGGCAGGATTTGGTGAAATTCCAAAACCGACAGTATAGTCTGGATGGGAGAAGATAAAGGTTGCCAGTGTTTAATGACGTATTAAACGCTTATTTGGACTCGCCTATTACAAAGCCCCCGACATTTTGTCAGGGGCTTTTCATTTTGGTCCGCGGCACCTTTCTTCCTTTGATGATAAATCGGTCACAAGGAGAGAGGAAGTTTAAATGAAGAAATGGGATGTAAAGCAATTCGTTGCGGTCGCGTTGCTCAGTGCTCTGGCTTTTATGCTGATGTTTATTAAATTTCCGGTTCCGCCTTTTCCATCGTTTTTAACAGTGGACTTCAGCGACATTCCGGTATTGGTGGCAGCCCTTCTTTACGGGCCGATGGCTTCTGTTGTAGCGGAACTAATCAAAAATATCCTGAATTATTTATCACTCGGCAGTGAAGCAGGGGTACCGATCGGGAATGTGGCAAACTTTTTTGCAGGGATGCTGTTCGTCCTGCCGACATATCTCATTTACAAACGGATGCGGACAAAAAAAGGCATGACTGTAGGTCTAGTCACTGGCACGGTATCCATGTCGGTATGTATGAGCATTTTAAATTATTTCGTCATTTTACCGGCTTATCTGTACTTCATGAACTTTTCGGTCGGGAATGTAAAAGCGTATATTGTGGCGGGCGTGCTGCCTTTTAATCTTGTGAAAGGCCTCATCGTGACGGCTTTGTTTATGCTCATGTTTACAAAAATGAAAAATTGGATTGACAAAGCATCCGCCATTGGGGGGAAAAGAATATGAAAAAAAGCAGGCTCAAACGGCCTGCTTTTTTTCATTCGTATTTTAACGGATCGCCATCAAAAGGCTTGTCGGAAACTTTAATCGATTCTGTCGGGCATCCTTCAAAGGCATCCATCAGGTCATCTTCCAATATTTCCGGGACTTCCGCAGTGCCTTTATTATCATCCAAAATCACGAAAGAAAGCCCTTCATCGTCATAGTCGAAAATATCAGGAGCGCTGGCGGAACAAGCGCCGCAAGCGATGCATGTATCTTTGTCCACGATTGTAAACTTTGCCATTTTGATTCCTCCTCGTTGTTCAATCATGGCAGAAAAGAAAAACGGGCAGCCTCGTCATGTGCACGAAGGCATGCCGGTGTTTCTCCTTCATTTTAAAACTCTTTTTTTCTTATTTCAATAGCGGGCTGGCGGAGTTCGTGAAACCTGTCGAATCAATGAAAAAAATGGTAAACAAATCGCCGGTTTCCATGTTAAAATAGAACCAACCCCCGATTTTTCCTTGCACTTTCCCCTTTTTTCAGCTAAAGAACAGGAGAGGATTCAGATGCCTTTTTTACAGGCTGTATTGCTGGATTGCTTCAGCAACCTGAATGGAGAACGCACCCCTTATGCTGTTTTTCATCTATTAAACGGCAAAAAATCAGCACAGACGATCCAGGATTCCCATTTTTTCAAGATTGGCAGGCTCTTTCAAACGTTTCCATTTATTACCCGTGAGGCTTTCACACGCGAAGTAGATGCCCTTTTAAAAGCCGGGTTACTGCAAAAAAGCGGCCCGGATGCCTGCGTGGTCACAGAAAAAGGCACTGCCCTGCTTTTGGCAACCGGCAGGATGGAAGAACGGTTTCCTTACCTGGACGGCTTGAAATACCAGGATTCGGCAAATCTGTTTTGGAAAAGGTTGAATCTCATCACCCAGGCCGTATCCAACTTAGTGTATGGAAATAAAGTATATTATCCGGTTCAAAGGGACCCGGCTCTTCAGGCTTGGGCAAAAAACTGGCTGAAACAGCATGCAAAAAGCAGGATTGCGTTAGCGGAGCATTTGTACCGTGAATTTTACCGTCTGTTTTCCGGCAGCCCGCCGGAAAAGCCTGAAATTTTTGTCCTTCGGTTGACGGGTGCGGGCCGGATCGGATATACGATCACGCAGGCTGCCTCCGCCCTGCACCTTGATCCTGTAGAGTACTGGTACCGGTTTTTGCATTTGCTTCATTTTATCGTCCGGCGCATCCTTGGAGATCCTGAAACATTCCGGTATTTATACCAAATGCTTCACGATGTGCAAAAGGCCTTGCCACTGACCCGGTCTGCCGCGGTGACATTTGGCTTCTTGAAGCAAGGGAAAACGATTGCGGAAATCAGCACGCTGAGAGGGTTAAAACAAAGCACGATTGAAGACCATTTGATTGAAATCGCGTTAACGGTCCCGGATTTTCCGCTGAACCGGTATGTGCCAAAGGATGAAGAACAAAAGATCATCCGGGCAGCCGCTGATTTAAATACAAAGAAATTAAAACCGATTAAAGAAAAAGTAGGGGACATCCCGTATTTCCATATTCGCCTTGTATTGGCAGAAAGGATGGGCCGCAGTGGATCTTTTAAGCTTTTTGAAAAGTAAGTTCGGGTTCAGCGCATTCCGGCCAGGGCAGGAAGAAGTCATCCGTTCACTGCTGGACGGTAAAGATACACTGGCGATGCTTGCGACCGGTACCGGAAAATCTTTATGCTACCAGTTGCCTGCCTATTTGCTGGACGGATCCTGCATCATTGTTTCTCCGCTTTTATCGCTCATGCAGGACCAGACAGAGCAGATGAAAATGCGCGGCGAAAAAAGTGTGGTTGCGTTAAATTCGTTTTTAACCGGTCCGGAGCGGGAAGCGGCCCTTGCGCATCTGGGCGCTTTCAAATTCATCTTTGTCTCGCCGGAGATGCTGCACAACCGCCATGTCCTCGGAAAATTAAAAACCATCCGGACTGCGCTCTTTGCAGTCGATGAAGCGCATTGTATTTCCCAGTGGGGTCATGATTTCAGGCCGGAATACTTAAACCTTGGCGAAGTCCGGAAACAATTGGGCACACCGCTTACCCTAGCTCTGACCGCCACAGCAACAGAACAGGTGAGGGACGATATTTGCAAGTATCTTGGCTTAAAAGACCCAAACCGGTTTATTTATTCTGTCAACAGGCCCAATATCGCCATTAAAATAGACCGGATTCCTTCATACCGCGAAAAAGAGGAAAAACTAGTTGCCTATGCGAAAAACTTGCAGAAGCCCGGCATCATCTATTTTTCAAGCAAAAAGGCGGCTGAGGAAATGGCGGCGCGGTTAAGGCAGGAGGGGATCGCCGAAGCGGCCGCCTATCACAGCGGCATTGACCAGGAGCAAAGAATTTTGATCCAGCAGCAGTTTATTTACGGACAGATCAAGATCATTTGTGCGACAAGCGCGTTTGGCATGGGGGTGAACAAAGCAGATATCCGCTTTGTCATCCATTTTCACCTGCCGTTGCAGATGGAAGCCTATCTGCAGGAAATCGGTAGAGCCGGGCGGGACGGGCTCCCGAGCATTGCCGTCCTTTTGTATACGGAAGGGGATGAACGGCTCCCGCTTCAGCTGATCGAGGCTGAGCTTCCGACTGATGCACAATTGGCCGCTTTCAGCAGATGGAAAGGAGATTTGAAGGAAGCCGGGGCGGCGCTTGGATGCACGGAACCGCAACTCCGGTTTCTGCTGCACCATAGAGTGCTTAACCTGCCGGAAGAAGCATGGACCCGGGAGGTTGCAGCCATCCGGGACGAGCGGATGGCGTACAAGCGCCGGAAGTTAAAGGAAATGGTGCAGATGGTCCGGTCTTCGTCATGCCGCCGCTCGGAAATTTTACGGTATTTCGGTGAACCGCCCGCTGCTGGCAATGAAGCGTGCTGTGACATTTGCGGCCTTGAAACAGCCTTATATGAAAGCAATCAAAAAAGCGGGGGCACCCTCGAAACCGTTCCTGCATGGGAATTGCTTTTGCAGGACCTATTCAGAAAAGGGGAACAAAAATGGCACGAAGAAAACAGGCGGATTTGATCAAGGAACTCACAGACCGGGAACTTACTTTTCACTTAATTTTGACACAGCTGATTCTCCTGTTTGCTGCCGCTTTGCTCGGATTTCTGTTATTTCCGGATGGCAAAGCATTTTTTCAGCACTTTCATATGTCATTTGCGAAATGTGCATACGGTTTATTAAACGGAGTTGCTGTCGTTTTTGCGGATACTTTGCTCATGAAATGGCTCCCGAAAGCGTATTATGATGACGGGGGCGTGAATGAGCGGATTTTTAAAACCCGTTCGGTTCCGTCTATTATTGCTTTAACGGCGCTGATCGCGGTGGCGGAAGAGCTCTTGTTTCGGGGCGCCATCCAGACGCATTTTGGATTGCCGGCAGCAAGCCTTATTTTTGCACTCATGCATATCCGGTATTTTGACCACTGGTATTTAATCGCGAATGTGCTGCTTTTGAGTTTTTGGATTGGTGCCGTTTATGCGCTTTCTCATGAAAATCTTCCGGCGGTCATCATCATGCATTTTACAATCGATTGTTTACTAGGTATCCGCATCAAAAAACAGGGGATTTAGTCCGGATGTGGGGAAGGGGAAGCCATGTCAGACGAAAAATATATCATTGAAATGGAAAAACGGCGGCAAAAGCTTGAACCGGCCGGCAAAGCAAAGGAAAAAACGGAGAAACAAACGGCGGCGGCCGTTTCGCGGGCAGAAAAGCGGAAAAGTACCGAAAAGGAATCCCGCTCCCGGTTGCCGCTTGTGAACCTATTGGCTGTCATTTTTATTTTAGTGCCAATTGCCGTTTACATCTGTTATACTTTTTTGTTTTTCAGATAGATGCCCGTCCCGCGATAAATGGTGCCACAAGAAGGGGGGATCTGCCGGCGAAATTTCAGGACAGGGCAGCTGCCTGCTTGTCATGGATCTGTCCCTTGCCGCATATAGTAGAGTGAGGGGGGATCAGTATGGAGCCGTCCATCACCGGACTAAAAGGGACAGATGCGGCGACAAAGCAGATGCTGCAAAGTGCTGTCAAACGCAAAAAAAAATTTGACCGCCTGCGGAAGCGGCATCTTGTTTTTCTTTGGACAAGCATGCTCTACACATGCGCTTGGGCTTACTATGTTTACAGGTCTTTTGAAAATGCCGGTTCCGTGTTCTCCGTTTTCTCCGGTATTTCTGAAAGCCCGTTTCACCTGTTTTTCCTGCTTGTGGCCGCTGCGCTTTGGGGCATGAGCAAAATCTTGTTTGACAAGCGGGAAAAGGCTGAAAAAGAATTTCATGCGCTCCGCTGCGAAATTATTGATAAAAGCAAAGATTTATGGAAAGGGGAAAGCTGGAAGGATCGCCACCTTGTATTCGAAATGATGCAAAAAGAGTTTGATATTAATTTATACCACGAGAACAAGTAGCCATTCACCGGAACAGGTACGGAGACTAAAAGCCGCCGAAAAAAAGAAGATGCCCCGGCATCTTCTAAAAAATTTTTTTTCTGTCTCTTTCTTCCATTAAAATTTGCGCGGCTTCGCGGAACCGCTGCGAGTGGACAATCTCCCGCTCCCTTAAAAAGCGGAGCCCGTCATTTAGGTCAGGGTCGTCACTTAAATTGATGATCCATTGATACGTAGCCCGCGCTTTTTCCTCGGCGGCAATGTCTTCATAAATATCGGCAATCGGATCCCCTTTTGCCTGGATATAGGTAGCTGTCCACGGGGCTCCTGCGGCATTATGATAATGGAGCGCTTTATCATGGTCCACATAATGCGCGTCAAGGCCGGCAGCAATCAATTGATCCGGTGTGGCATCTTTTGTTAATTTTAAGACCATCGTTGCAATCATTTCAAGATGGGCCAGTTCTTCCGTGCCGATATCATTTAAAAGCCCCATCACTTTATCTGGGATGGTGTAGCGCTGGTTCAAATACCGGAGCGCTGCCGCAAGCTCTCCGTCCGCTCCGCCGTACTGCTCGATTAAAAGTTTCGCAAGTCTCGGGTTACAGCTTGAGACCCGGACGGGATATTGCAATTTTTTCTCATAGATCCACATGTACGGTTTCCTCCTTTATTTGCTTATACCTGCCATGGCCACGGCGGCTCTTTCCACTGGAAAGGCGTTGGCGAATAGCTGTGCCCGAAATTTGTCAGCGGCCCGAACTGTTTTTCAAATGCTCTTTTGACTTTTTTCCTGGCATGGACAAAAGTGTTATACTGTTCGATCGCTGCCTGGTCATCGGGATGGGTATCCAAATAAAGGTTCAGTTCCACAAGTGCAAAATCAAGGGCCTGCAGTTCTTCAAGCCTTGTGTAATACTCTTTTGGCAGCTGCTTCAATCGTTTTCCTCCTTTGCCCGTTCATAAGGGCTGTAATACGGGTCATAAAGCGGCCTCCAAAGCGTCCCGCGCCTTAACGCTTCCTGCGGTGCAAATTGCGGAAGGTTCGGGGGCTGAAACCCTAAATACAAATTCGGCGGGGTGGAGTAAACTTTTTCGGTTATCGGCGGGCAGGGGTCAAACGGTCCGATAAAGGGATGATACGTTTTATAATGGTTTTTCATCTCAGTCCTCCTGACATTTAAAAGTCTTTTTCATTTTATGTGCGGTTCTCTCCCGCTATGTCAAAAACAATGCCGGAATGCTTTCTATCTGCCATGATTAAGATATAATACGGATAGGGATTGCAGAAAATTTCGTTTGTGCCGGCCAGCACCCGGCGGAACAGGAGCACTCGTGTATGTTTGCATTTTTATCGATTGCCTTTTTGCTTGGCATTGTTTTATTGATGTATATGCATTATGAAGCATCGTTAAATCGGCTCATCCGGCACCGGTTTTTGCTTGATGAGTATCCGGCCGGAGAGGAGCCGTGCACTTTTTTCTTTATTTCTGATATCCACCGGCGCAAAATTGATCCCAGGCTGGTCGAAGAGGCAACAGGAGAAGCACGATTTGCAATAATCGGGGGAGATTTGCTGGAAAAGGGGGTTCCGCTTTCCAGAACAGAGGAAAATTTGCGGTTGCTGAAAAAAATTGGCCCGGTATTTTTTGTGTGGGGAAATAATGATTATGAAGCGGACGGCGAAGCGCTCGCGACCGTTTTTGCCAGAACCGGCGTCCGCACGCTGCGCAACGCGGCGAATTTTGTATATGTAAACGGGAAAAAACGGATTGCGCTGATCGGCGTGGATGATTTGACGACGGAAAACGAAAATCTCGATGAAGCACTTCAATCGGTGCAGCCGGACGATCTCCGGATTTTAATCAGCCATAACCCGAAAATGATCCACCAGCTTCATGAATGGGACAATATCGATGTGATGCTGAGCGGCCATACGCACGGCGGGCAGATTCGTATTCTCGGCCTTAGCCGTTACAGGCGCGGCGGGGTGAGAAAAGTGCGCAATGTCATCCACCTCATAAGCAACGGTTACGGCACGACACTTGTTCCACTCAGGCTTTGTGCAAAACCGGAAGCCCATTTAATTACGATCGAAAGCAGCAGGCGGCCATCATGAACCATCTTTCCCCTTCCGCATACGATAAGGTAAGATCCGTATGCAGGGGGCGGAAATCAATGAAGCTGGAACGGATTTCATCCAATAAAATTAAATACTCCATTACGTTTGAAGAGTTATCGGAACGCGGTATTATGGAAAACGATCTCGACTCGCCCATTTGGAATCATTTATTTGAAGAAATGCTGGAGTTGGCGGATCAGGCTTACCATGTCGGCGAAAGCGATATGCTGACCATTGAAATCTATTCATTTAATGTCCAGGAATTGGTGTTTATTCTGACAGTGGGCGAAGCGGACGACGCGGATCCGGGCGAATGGGCGGATCCGGAAACGCTGGAACAGGAAGAAGCCTACTTTTTTCCATCGATTGAGGAAGTGATTGCGCTTGCGGGCTTTTTAAACCAGATCGGCCGGATTTCCGCGTGCAGCCTTTATATATTCGAAGACCAGTATTATTTGCTGCAAAAACCGGGAACACAAAATGCGCCGCTTATTCTTGAATACGGCGAGCGCGCCCGGATTTCCCCGTTTATGGTCCGGGAATACGGGATCGCGGTGTTTGAGGAAAATGCGCTTGCGGAACTCCTGAAGCATTTCCCGTAACCGTCCGCCATGTTTTTTCAGGTTTTCATCTGCTGGGGAAAGTTGTATACTAAATTTGATAGCAGATATTTCTTTCGTATCTAGGAGGTTTGCGATAATGGCAGCCGAAAAGGGCGCTGATCATCAAACAATGGAAGCAAGTCGAGATGTGCTGAAATCGACACAGACAATTATTCACGAAGCTCTTGAAAAGCTTGGATACCCTGAAGAAGTATACGAACTTTTAAAAGAGCCGGTCCGTATGTTAACGGTTAAAATTCCCGTCAGAATGGATGATGGTACGGTTAAGATTTTTACGGGGTATCGCGCGCAGCACAATGATGCTGTCGGCCCGACCAAAGGAGGCGTCCGGTTTCACCCGGATGTGACGGAAAATGAAGTGAAAGCCTTATCTATCTGGATGACGCTGAAATGCGGCATTGTGAATCTGCCGTATGGGGGAGGAAAAGGTGGCATTATCTGCGATCCGCGGAAAATGTCTTTCCGCGAGCTTGAGAATTTGAGCCGCGGCTATGTCCGGGCGATCAGCCAGATTGTCGGCCCAACGAAAGACATTCCGGCACCGGACGTGTTTACAAATTCGCAGATTATGGCCTGGATGATGGATGAGTATAGCCGGATTGACGAATTCAATTCGCCGGGCTTTATCACAGGAAAACCGCTTGTGCTTGGTGGTTCGCACGGCCGCGAATCCGCTACGGCCAAAGGGGTAACCATCTGCATCCGTGAAGCGGCCAGAAAAAAAGGGATTGATTTAAAAGGCGCCAGGGTTGTCATTCAGGGGTTCGGCAATGCCGGAAGTTTCCTTGCAAAATTTATGCATGATGCGGGCGCAAAAGTGATCGGCATATCCGACGCATACGGCGCGCTGCATGATCCGGAAGGCCTCGATATTGACTATTTGCTCGACCGCCGCGACAGTTTCGGGACGGTTACAACCCTGTTTAAAAATACGATTACGAACAAGGAATTGCTTGAACTGGATTGCGATATTCTCGTTCCGGCCGCCATTGAAAACCAAATTACAGAAGAAAACGCCCATAATATCCGGGCGAAAATCGTGGTGGAAGCAGCAAACGGTCCGACAACGCTTGAAGCAACCGAAATTTTAACCAACCGCGGCATTCTGCTCGTTCCGGATGTGCTCGCATCTGCAGGGGGCGTCACAGTTTCGTATTTTGAATGGGTACAAAATAACCAGGGGTATTACTGGACGGAGGAAGAAGTGGAAGAAAAGCTTGAAAAAGTGCTTGTCCAGGCGTTTAATACGGTCTACAATACTTCCCGCTCACGCCGGGTGAACATGCGGCTTGCCGCTTATATGATCGGTGTGAGAAGAGTGGCGGAAGCTTCGCGGTTCAGAGGCTGGATTTAGAGTTTCCGAAAGCCGGCTCCAGCTGGGCAGCAAACGGGGCTTTACAGGTTCAGAAGAAGGAAAGGCTGAAATCTCCTGTCGTGTTCACGGTGGGAGATTTTTAAATAAACGGATGAAAACGAAAAGGCAGATACGAAAAAAGGATGAGTGGACAAACATGCGAAAAGAAGATTGTATTATTATCGGCGGCGGCCCTTGCGGATTGGCTGCTGCAATCAGCCTGCAGGAAATCGGGAAACATCCGCTTATACTGGAAAAAGGAAATGTCGTCAATGCGATTTACCGGTATCCGACGCACCAGACTTTTTTCAGTTCAAGCGACCGGCTTGCAATTGGTGATGTGCCGTTTATTACCGAAAATTTAAAGCCGAAACGCAACCAAGCGCTTACATACTACCGTGAAGTGGCGAAACTGAAGGCCCTTCGCATCCACCGGTTTGAAGAAGCGCTCCGTGTCGAAAAGAAACGCGGAACCTTTTCCATTACGACGACAAAAGGCCAATATGAGACGCCTTATGTGGTCGTCGCAACCGGCTATTACGACAATCCGAACAGGCTGGATGTTCCGGGGGAAGATTTAAACAAAGTGTACCATTATTTTAAAGAAGCCCATCCGTTTTTTGACACCGATGTTTGTGTGATCGGCGGAAAAAACTCGGCTGTGGACGCTGCCATTGAGCTTCACAAGGCGGGTGCCCGTGTGACCGTGCTGTACCGCGGCGATCATTATTCCGAAAGCATTAAACCGTGGATATTGCCTGAATTTGATTCGCTTATCCGCCACGGGAAAGTGAAAATGGAATTTCAGGCGCACGTAAAAGAAATTAAAGAACAGAGCGTTGTATACGAAGCAGGCGGAGAAGTGAAAGAGATCCGGAATGATTTTGTATTTGCGATGGTCGGTTATCATCCGGATCATACGTTTTTGCGGAAAATGGGAGTGGACGTTGACCCGGAAACAGGCCGCCCGCATTACAACGAAGAGACAATGGAAACGAATGTTGAAGGGATTTTTATTGCGGGCGTGCTTGCTGCCGGAAACAATGCCAATGAGATTTTTATTGAAAACGGACGTTTCCATGGCGGTGTAATTGCCACAGCGATCAAAAACCGGGAGGCTCTCTTGCAAAAAGGAAATTAAAGGGTTTTTTCGGGGGGCAGTATTTCTTTTCCGGCTTTTTCATGTTACGATGAAAACAAATGACTTGGCACGGATCATTTGAGTTTTGCAAAAAGCGAGGTTTCGATATGCTTGTCCTTTTGTCAGCCGGCATCGCCCCCGGACTTGCCCTGCTATGCTATTTTTATTTGCGGGACCAGTTTGAGCCAGAGCCGATACTTGTTGTTGCAAAAGCGTTTTTATACGGTGCGCTTGTCACGCTGCCGGTTATGTTTTTGCAGTTTATCCTCGAACGGGAGCATCTCTTTTCGGGCAGCATCTGGCATGCTTTCCTCCATTCCGCTTTGCCGGAGGAACTTTGCAAGTGGCTGTGTTTGGCCGCTATTGTGTTTTTTAACCGGGAATTTGATGAACCTTTTGACGGCATCGTTTACGGCGTCAGCGTCTCGCTCGGATTTGCCACGCTCGAAAATATTTTATCGCTTTTTTCGGGCGGCGTTGACCTGGCGTTCGGGCGTGCGCTTCTTCCTGTATCAAGCCATGCCATTTTCGGTGTCATGATGGGCTTTTATATGGGAAAATCCAGATTCTCCCCGCGCAAAAAGTGCTGGTTCCTTTTTTCTTTTATGGTGCCGGTGATCCTGCACGGTTTTTACGACTGGATCATGCTCACCCAGCAAAAATGGCTGTATTTTATGGTACCGTTTATGCTCGGGCTTTGGTGGCTCGGCCTGAAAAAAGCAAAGCAGGCGCACAGCCTTTCTGCCAAACATTTTGCGCAGGATGCGGCAGGGACACAACAATTATGATAATGGGCAAAACAACCGGATCAATCGCCGGTTGTTTTTTTATGTCTTGCATAAAATTGCCGCCTTCTCCAGAAACTACGGATAATGCTTAAAGTTTTTGGGGGGTGCGGTATGATTGGAAAAAATCGCTTAAAATACATGTTGCTGCTTTGTGCCGTATTGGCCTTGTTTTCTTTTGGCACAAGCGGGACGGCCCGGGCGTTTTCGAATCAGGTGATTCAAAAAGGAGCGGTCGGGGATGATGTGATTGAACTGCAGGCGAGGCTGCAGTACATCGGTTACTATAAAGGAACGATTGACGGGGTGTTTGGTTACAGCACTTACTGGGCTTTAAGAAATTTCCAGAAGGCATACGGAATGCCTGTTGACGGCCTCGCCGGCCCGGGCGTCAAAGCGAAACTCGTCAAAGCGTCAAAATACGATGCGGCATACGTAAAGTCCATGGTTGCAAGCGGGAAAAAATTCACGTATTACGGCGGCACAAAAAAGCAGGCACCGAAAACGGCAGCCAAAAAACCCGTCCAAACCGCTACCAATGTGCCGAACGGATTTTCGCAAAACGATATTCGCCTTTTGTCGCAAGCGGTTTACGGGGAGGCGCGCGGCGAACCGTATGAAGGGCAGGTGGCCGTGGCGGCTGTTATTTTAAACCGTATTGACAGCCCGTCTTTTCCAAACACCATCTCGGGGGTGATTTTCGAACCGGGTGCGTTTACCTGTGTTTCCGACGGGCAGATCTGGCTTGCGCCGAATGATACGGCAAAAAAAGCCGTCCTCGATGCGATCAATGGCTGGGATCCGTCCGGTAATGCGCTGTATTATTTTAATCCGGCGACCGCAACAAGCAAGTGGATCTGGTCAAGGCCGCAAATCAAACGAATCGGCAAACATATTTTTTGTAAATAAGAGGGGGAAATGAATATGCTGAAACGGGCAATGATTGTTGTGCTTGCCCTCGGGCTTTGCGGGACTGCTGCCTGGGCATATAAAGAGCACCGTGAAAAAGAGGCGGTCTTGTTAAATGCAGAAAGCACGTATCAAAGGGCTTTTCATGACCTTGCATACAGAATGGACCTTTTGCATGATGAAATCGGAAACACCCTCGCCATGAACTCACGCAAGTCCCTTTCACCGGCACTGGCTGAAGTATGGCGCCTGACATCAGAAGCGCATGCGGATGTCGGCCAACTTCCGTTATCGCTTCTGCCTTTTCATAAAACGGAAGAATTTCTGACTAATATCGGGAATTTCAGCTACCGGACGGCGGTGCGCGATTTGGATAAAGAACCTCTATCCGATTAAGAGTATGCTTCACTGAAAAAACTGTACGGCCAGAGCGCGGATATCCAGGACCAGCTCCGGGGCGTGCAAAATAATGTTTTAAAGCACAATCTCCGCTGGATGGACGTGGAACGCGCCCTTGCCCAAGGAAAAGAAACGAAGGATAACACGATCATCGACGGCTTTAAGACGGTCGAAAGGACGGTCAAAGGCTATGACAATGCCGATTTGAACAGCCCGTCTTTTACGAGTTTCCAAAACCGCGATGACCATTATGAGCACCTGGAAGGAAAAATGATCAGCAAAAAACAGGCGGTCGCCACTGTAAAACAATACGCCGGACTCAAAACGGCCCGCCAGGCGGAAGCCAAACCGAATCAAAAAGGCGCCCGTTTTTCTTTTTACACCGTCCGTATAAAAGACAAAAACGGCAATGAAACAACCGCAGATGTGACGCGGAAAGGGGGATACCCGGTCTGGTTTTTCAACAAGCGTCCGGTGGGAAAGCAAAAAATCAGTTTAAACGAGGCCCAAAAGAAAGCGGCGGATTTTTTAAACCGGCACCATTTTGAGAAAATGGACATGTTTGAAAGCACACAATATGACAACGTCGGTGTTTTTTCTTTCGCTGCGAAACAGGGGAATGTCCGCATTTATCCGGAAACGGTCAAATTAAAAGTGGCGCTTGACAACGGCCAGGTGATCGGGTTTGTAGCGGATGATTTTCTGAAAAGCCATCAAAAAAGGGATATTCCAAAGCCCGCCATCAGCGAAAAAGAAGCAAGGTCCCGTGTGAATCCGAAGCTTGACATTATGGAAAGCCGCCTTGCGATCATGACCGGCGACATGAACCGGGAAGTGCTTTGTTATGAATTTCTCGGCGTGTTGCATGATGAAACGTACCGGATTTATATCAACGCGGAAAACGGCAACGAAGAAAAAGTGGAAAAGCTGAAAAACACGGAAAGAGCATACGGCAAGTCCATATGAGCATTGCCCGGCGTACAGCCGGGCCTTTTGGCAAAAAATGAAATGAAACGCGAAAAAAGAATACAAAACTGCCCAGCCTGTGTCATAATAAGATTGGAATCTATAAAAGGGGTTTGGGAAGATGTTAAAAGTCGGGCTGGAACTCACACTGGAAGATAAAGATACAGGTAAAAGATATAGATGTAAAATTGCGGATATAAAAGAGGATAAAATTTATATTGATTACCCGATCGACATGGAAACAAACCGGACCGTATTTTTGCTGCTCGGCCAGGGGCTGCTCGTTGATTTCGTTTCGGACGGCCAGATTCCTTACCGGTTTTCATCGAAAGTAACCGGCAGGGAACTCGGCAATATCCCGATGCTCATTTTATCCGCTCCTGATCCGGAAGATGTGCGCAAAATCCAGCGACGGCAGTATGTCAGGGTAGACGCCGCACTCGATATTGCCCTCACCTTTCCGGAATCCAATTTGAAAACAACGGCAGTTACAAAAGACATCAGTTCGGGCGGCTGTGCGGTCTATTTGCCTGATGATATCCGCCCAAGGGAGCATGAAACAGGAAAAGCGCTTCTTGTCCTGCCGCTAAAAGAAGGTTACCAATACTTACAGCTGCATTTTTCCGTCGTTAGGCTGTTTGAAACCGGCGGAAAAACAGGGGCCTCGCTCCAGTTTAAAAATACAAGCGCGAAAGAGAGGCAGTATATCCTGCGTTTTTGCTTCGAGCAGCAGCTTTTGCTCCGTAAAAAGGGGCTTTCCGGATAAAACTTGCATTTCATGGATAGGAGGATTCACCATTTTATGGTACACTATAAAAAGGGTGTATCCTTTTATCTGCCCAAAAAACGGGTATATGCAACAAGAGAGAATAGGGTGAAATCGTTGTATGAAAAAAATCAATATTGCCATCGACGGTCCTGCTGCTGCAGGGAAAAGCACGGCGGCGAAAAAAGTTGCCGAGCAGTTGCAATATATTTACATTGATACAGGGGCAATGTACCGGTCGCTTACTTATAAAGCGCTGCAGTACGGAACGGACCTTGAAGACGGCAATGCGCTTGCCGAACTTTTGTACAAGACAAATATCCGCCTGGAGCCGGGGGAAAACGGCCAGGTCGTTTTTGTCGACGGTGAAGACGTAACCGGCAAGATCAGGGAAAGGGAAGTGACGAGAGCAGTTTCGGCTGTTTCAAAACATGCCGTTGTCCGTGAAGAAATGGTCAAGCGACAGCGGATGCTCGCCCTTGGCGGCGGCGTTGTCATGGATGGCCGGGATATCGGGACAAAAGTATTGCCGGATGCCGAATTGAAGATTTTTTTGCTGGCCAGTGTCGATGAGCGCGCAAAACGGCGCCATGCCGAAAATGTTGCAAAAGGGATCCCTTCAGACCTCAGCCGTTTAAAACAGGAGATTGAGGAAAGGGACAGGCTGGATTCCGAACGGGAAGTTTCACCGCTCTCTAAAGCGGCGGACGCCGTAGAACTGGACACGACAAGCATGGATATTGATGAAGTTGCCGGAAAGATTCTTGCGATGGCAAAAGAAAAAATGGCACAGCAGCAATCGGCTTCTTTACTTGACAAAAAGTAAAAGATGTTAGAAATTTGATAGGAAAGCGTTTCTTTTTGAATTATACGAATTAATTTGAAAAGAACGGGTATATTCAATGGTAGTTGAAGCGCCGGATAAGGAGGAAGTACATATGTCAGACGAAATGAATGAAATAGAAGTACGGTCCCTTTCTGTAGGGGATAAAGTGAAAGCATCGGTTGTCAAAGTGGAGGAAAAGCAAGTGCTCGTTTCCATTGAAGGCAGCAAAGTGGACGGGATTATTCCGATCAGCGAGCTTTCCAATCTCCATATTGAAACCGCATCAGATGCCGTGAAAGAAGGGGACGAGCTGAATCTCGTCGTTACGAAAGTGGAAGAAGACGCCGTCATTCTTTCCAAACGGAAATATGATGCTGAAAAAGCCTGGGATGAGCTGAAGGAAAAATTTGAAAACCAGGAAATCATTGAAGCGGAAGTCAATGAAGTGGTAAAAGGCGGCCTTGTTGTCGATTTGGGTGTCCGCGGCTTTGTTCCTGCGTCCCTTGTCGAGGACCACTTTGTTGAAGACTTCTCCGACTATAAAGGGAAGACATTGCCCTTTTTGATCGTTGAACTGGACGAAGACAAAAACCGGTTGATTTTATCACACCGAGCTGTTGTGGAAAAAGAAAAAGAAGAAAAACGCCAGGATATCCTTGACCATCTCGAAGCAGGCCAGGTGCTGGAAGGGACCGTGCAAAGGCTGACGAGTTTCGGCGCTTTTGTCGATATCGGCGGAATTGACGGCCTTGTCCATATTTCCCAGCTTGCGCACGAACGGGTGGAAACGCCGTCCGATGTCGTCCAAGAAGGAGAGCAAGTCAAAGTGAAAGTGTTGTCGGTGGACCGGGACAACGGGCGGATTTCCTTGTCCATCAAGGATACGCTTCCGGGCCCTTGGGAAGGCATTGAACAGAAAGCGCCGAAAGGGACTGTCCTTACAGGAACGGTAAAACGCCTAGTTTCGTTCGGGGCGTTTGTAGAAGTATTCCCGGGCGTTGAAGGGCTTGTTCATATTTCACAAATTTCCCATAAGCATGTGTCCACCCCGCATGAAGTGTTAAGGGAAGGACAGGAAGTGCAGGTGAAAGTGCTCGATGTCAACGAACAGGCACACCGCTTGTCCTTAAGCATGAAAGAACTGGAACAGGCCGATACAGAAGCTTCTGATTATGACCTGCCTGAAGAAAATACCGGGTTCCAGCTCGGGGATATGATTGGGGACCAGTTGAAGAAATTTAAACAGTAAAAATGTCCGGATGGAATGGAAAAGCTGAGCGGCGCCCGGGTTGCCGGTGCCGCTCAGCTTTTTTGCGCTTTGTCTTTTCTATAAACCGTTTTCTTTACTGCCGTTTGCGTGCTGCGTCAGCGCTTTCGAGGCGGGTTGCCCCTCCGTAATGGAGCGCTTGGTCACGGTCGCTTTCTACACGCCCGCTTTGGCGCAGTTTTTTCTCCTGGCGGTCTTTTCCCATTGCCCATTCACCCCCGCTTGTAGTATGCCTGAAAAAAGCGAAAAACTTGCGGTTAACCCGGTGCAATCTTTCCCATAATGGAGATAAAGGAGGGTGCACCGTGGAAGGAGCATTTTTTTTGGGGGTGATGTGGGCGGTATGGATTTGGGCGACATTTTTGCTGGAAAGGGATCACCCTTTGCGGTTTCCGGCAGCACTGGTTGCTTTGCTGGTTTTGATTGCCTTTCCGCATCAAGCGGCGGTGGGCCGTCTTGATATGAGCTGGGCGCTCATCGTCATTATGGCTGCCGGTTATGGGTACTTCGGCAGATTTTCGAAATGGGCACTTTTGGTCCGGCTCGCCGGCGTCTTCATCGTAATGACAGGTTATGCAGGCCTGTTGTTATTTGAACTGTACGATCCGGTCTGGACGTTTGCCTGGCGTACCATTTGCTATAGCCTGTTTTTGTTTATCCTTGTCCATTTGCTTTTTCGCTCAAAAATGGATGCCGTTGCCGCTGCACTCACCGGTACGGCACAAGGGGAAATCCTGTATGCGCTCGTGCTTGCAAAATGGGATTTCCATATTACGGCAGGATCTGCGGCATATCTCGATATCGCCGGGCTTTTTCTCCTCTACGCGTGCGGCTGGCATTTCATCGATACCGCCTTGAATCTCATCTCAGAAAGAGCGGCAAAAAAGGAAAAGCCAGGATGAATTACGGCATATTGCTTGAACAAGAAAATATTGATAAACTACTAAAGTTGATTTGTTTTGCGAAAACGGAACAGAAAGGGTGAATCGTATGGCAAAACCGGTTGTGGCAATTGTCGGACGCCCGAATGTAGGCAAATCTACCATTTTTAACCGAATTGTAGGAGAGCGCGTTTCGATTGTGGAAGATGTTCCGGGAGTGACAAGGGACCGCATATACAGTCCGGCTGAATGGCTGACACACGAATTTAACGTGATTGATACAGGCGGCATTGATATCGGGGATGAACCGTTCCTCGAGCAGATCCGGCAGCAGGCTGAAATCGCCATCCAGGAAGCGGATGTGATCATTTTTATCACAAGCGGCAGAGAAGGCGTGACTTCTGCGGATGAAATGGTCGCCAAAATATTGTACCGGTCAAAAAAGCCGGTCGTTCTGGCAGTGAACAAGGTCGACAATCCCGAGATGCGCACCCAGATTTATGATTTTTACGCCCTCGGTTTTGGCGATCCTTTCCCGATATCAGGCGCACACGGCCTCGGCCTTGGCGACCTGCTCGATGCAGTTGTCAAACATTTTCCGGAAAAAGCGGACGAGGAGTACGGGGAAGATGTCATTAAATTTTGTTTCATCGGGAGGCCGAACGTCGGAAAATCTTCGCTGTTTAATGCGATTCTCGGCGAAGAGCGCGTCATTGTTAGCGACATAGAAGGGACGACAAGAGACGCAGTGGATACCGTCTATACTTATGAAGATCAAACTTATGTTATGATTGATACAGCAGGGATGCGCAAAAAAGGAAAAGTGTATGAAAACACGGAAAAATACAGTGTGCTGCGCGCATTGAGGGCGATTGAGCGTTCCGATGTCGTCTGTGTCGTTTTAAACGGCGAGGAAGGGATCCGCGAACAGGATAAGCGGATTGCCGGCTACGCCCATGAAGCGGGCCGCGGCGTGATCATTGTCGTCAACAAATGGGATGCCGTTCAAAAAGATGAAAAAACGATGAATCAGTTTACACAGAAAATCCGGGACCATTTTCAGTTTCTTGATTATGCGCCGGTCATTTACGTATCGGCAAAAACGAAAAAGAGGCTGGACCAGCTGTTCCCGCTGCTTAAGACGGTCAGCGAGAACCATGCGATGCGCGTGAAGTCCAGCGTGCTGAATGAAGTTATAACGGATGCGGTTGCGATGAATCCGACGCCGACGGACAAAGGGCGGCGGCTGAAAATTTTTTATGCAACGCAAGTCTCCGTCAAACCGCCGACGATCGTTGTGTTTGTCAATGATCCCGAATTGATGCATTTTTCGTACGAACGTTTTTTGGAAAATCGGATCCGTGATGCGTTTGGTTTTACCGGAACGCCGATCCACATCATCGCCCGTGCGCGTAAATAAACATAAAGAGGGTGTTTCATTTGTCCAAAAAAACGATTGCAGTGCTCGGCGCGGGGAGCTGGGGCACTGCCTTGTCGATTGTTTTGGCTGATAACGGCTTTCAGGTCAGGTTGTGGGGAAACAAAAAAGGCCAGATCGATGAAATCAATACATCCCATACAAACGCGTTTTATTTGCCGGGCATTCAGCTGCAATCTGCCATTACCGGCATCTTTTCACTTGAAGAAGCGTTAGACGACATTGATACCGCTGTACTGGCGGTCCCTACAAAAGCGGTGCGTGATGTATGCAGGCAAGTAAAAGCGGTGCGGAAAAGCCCGCTTTCCATCATCCATGTCACGAAAGGGATTGAACCGGGTTCCCTGATGCGCATTTCGGAAATGATTGAAGAAGAAATGCCGGAATCGTTGCTGCGGGATCTCACGGTTTTATCGGGGCCGAGCCATGCTGAAGAAGTCAGCCTGCGCCACCCGACGACCGTAACCGTTTCATCGAAAAAAATGGCAGCTGCCAAAAAAGCGCAGGACATTTTTATGAACTCGAATTTTCGCGTCTATACGAATCCCGACATCATTGGCGTCGAATTGGGCGGTTCCCTGAAAAATATTATTGCGCTTGCAGCCGGCATTTCGGACGGCCTCGGCTACGGGGACAATGCGAAAGCGGCTTTAATGACAAGAGGGCTTGCGGAAATCGCCCGGCTCGGCACTAAAATGGGTGCAAATCCGCTCACTTTTCTCGGGCTTGCCGGAATTGGCGACCTGATCGTGACGTGTACGAGTGTCCACTCGCGGAACTGGCGGGCCGGCAATATGCTCGGCAAAGGCAAAAAGCTCGATGATGTGCTGGAACAAATGGGAATGGTCGTGGAAGGCGTCCGGACAACAAAGGCGGCTTACCAGCTCTCCAGCCGGTACGAAGTGAAAATGCCGATTACCGATGCCCTTTACCATGTCTTATTTGAAGGACTTGATCCGAAAGAAGCAGTCGACAATTTAATGGGCCGGCTGAAAAAACATGAAATGGAAGGTTTGATGGATATGCTGGGGGAACAGTACTAGGCATCTTGGCAAAAAAGTCCCGGTAGGCTTTCGGACGATACCGGATGGATGCATGTTGCATAAACTGCAAGGAAAAAGAATTCGCTTTAAACTGCGCAGGCTGGGTATAGTCAACCTTTTCTCCGGGGCAGACGTTCGCCCCGGCCTTTTTTATGCCGTAAATTGAAACATTTCAAAAGCTTATGATATAATGTCCGAAGTCCGAAAAGTTTACGAATTTTACAAGGGAGAAAGGGGAGATGGTTTTGTCCCGGGGGATGGCGAATATGTGGATTTCGCTTTTTGGCATGGGCCTGCTCTGTTTGGCGATGGTATTGATTGTTGCAAGCCGATACAGGCTGAAACAAAAACTGTTCAAATGGGCGGCTGCTGTGATTGCGTATGCCTGCCTGGCGCTGGGCGGCCTGATTATGGCTTATATCGTGCTGAGCGGGCCGGCAAATTAACCGGAGGGGGAGATCGTTTTGCACTTCAAAAATATGCTGCTATTGCTTGTAGCTGTTTGCGCCTGCATCAGTTTAGGCGGCTGCCTTTATCCGGGGGCACAGGAAAAAGAAAGCGGGCTGCCGGATGACATGCAGCTTCAAATGGTGCAAAAAGCTGTAGATGAATACCGGAAAGACAATAGCGGCCTGCTTCCGATCAAGACAAAGCCGCAAAATACGCCGGTCTATTTAAAATACCCGATTGATTTCAACAAGCTGAAAAGCCCGAAAAACTACCTGCCCGATCCGCCGGCAAATGCGTATGACAACGGCGGCACGTTGCAATATGTGCTCCTTGATCCGGAACATCATCCGACGGTCAAAGTGTTTGATACGAGAATACCCGAGAAAATAAGAGACTTGCAAATCCGGATTGCGTCCCAGGGCTATCCGCCATTTAAAAAAGAGATTGCAAGAAATGTATACGCTTTAGATTTTAAAAAGCTCGGTTACAAAACAGATCCGTACGTGGTGTCTCCGTATACCGGCCGGAAACTGCCGTTTGTCATTACCGGGAGAGGCGGCATTTATGTCGATTACCGGGCTGATCTGGCAAAAGCGCTCAAAACGGGCAAGCGGGCGTTTAAACCCGGGGAAGATATCCGCGTGCTGTTAACTGAAGGCTCCCCGTTTGTACCGGCTTATTCCCTTCCCTGCACCGTAAATCAAAAAAATGAACCGGTATTTATGGCAAAATAGTCATAACCCTTTCTCATCCCAATATATTGTTAGAGAAAGGGTTTATTTTTTGGTCCTGCGTCTCTTCGTAAGGAAAAATTTTGAAAAAATAAACAGGGGCAAATCCTGTACAGCAACTTTTTGAAAATCTATAAAAAATCATTTTATAGACATAAGGCGGTCGGACAACATCATACACATATAATGTCCTATCATCAGCGCGAATGATGGTGTCCCGGGAACGAATGTGGGGAGGGAAACAAATTGGAAAAAGTTGATATTTTTAAAGATATTGCAGAACGTACGGGCGGCGATATTTATTTGGGGGTCGTGGGCGCCGTCAGAACGGGGAAATCCACTTTTATTAAAAAATTCATGGAACTCGTTGTGCTTCCGAACATTACAAACGAAGCGGACAGAAACCGGGCGCAGGATGAACTCCCGCAAAGCGCGGCTGGGAGAACGATTATGACGACAGAACCGAAATTTGTGCCGAACCAGGCGGTTGCTGTCCATGTCGACGAAGGGCTTGATGTGAACATCCGGCTTGTCGACTGTGTCGGCTACACGGTTCCGGGCGCGAAAGGATATGAAGATGAAAACGGCCCGCGCATGATCCATACGCCGTGGTATGAAGAACCGATTTCTTTCCACGAAGCGGCGGAAATCGGCACGAGAAAGGTCATTCAGGAACATTCAAGCATTGGGGTTGTGATCACGACAGACGGCACGATCGGCGAAATTCCGCGTGAGGATTACGTGGAAGCGGAAGAAAGGGTTGTTGCCGAGTTAAAAGAAGTCGGCAAACCGTTTATCATTGTTGTAAATTCGGCAAAGCCGCATCATTCGGAGACGGAAATGCTGAGGGCGGAATTGCAGGAAAAGTATGATCTTCCGGTGCTCGCCATGTCAGTGGAAAGCATGCGTGAAGCCGATGTGCTGAATGTGCTGCGGGAAGCGCTGTACGAATTTCCGGTACTGGAAGTCAATGTGAACCTGCCGAGCTGGGTCATGGTGTTAAAAGAAAACCACTGGCTGCGTGAAAATTATCAGGACGCCGTGAAAGAGTCAGTAAAAGACATTAAGCGGCTACGCGATGTGGACCGCGTTGTCCAGGCTTTTAACGAATATGAATTTATTGAATCTGCAAGCCTTGCTGGCATTGAAATGGGGCAAGGGGTGGCGGAAATCGACCTCGAGGCGCCGGATGAACTGTACGACCAGGTCTTAAAGGAAATCGTCGGCGTTGAAATCCGCGGCAAGGATCATCTGCTCGAGCTGATGCAGGATTTCGCCCATGCAAAATCGGAATACGACCAAATTTCCGATGCCCTGAAAATGGTGAAACAAACCGGCTACGGGATTGCCTCACCTTCCCTGCAGGATATGAGCCTGGATGAGCCGGAAATCATCCGCCAAGGATCCCGTTTCGGCGTCCGGCTGAAGGCAGTGGCGCCGTCCATCCATATGATCAAAGTCGATGTCGAATCGGAATTTGCCCCGATCATCGGGACGGAAAAGCAGAGCGAGGAGCTTGTGCGGTACCTGATGCAGGATTTTGAAGATGACCCGCTGTCCATCTGGAATTCGGATATTTTCGGGCGCAACTTAAGTTCCATTGTCAGGGAAGGCATCCAGGCAAAATTATCGCTTATGCCGGAAAATGCCCGCTATAAGTTAAAAGAAACGCTCGAACGGATCATTAACGAAGGGTCAGGCGGCCTGATCGCCATTATTTTGTAAGAGGGATACCGCGGTATCCCTTTTTTGTATACGTGGGACGAGCATCTTTGGCCGCAAGTTAGAATTTTTTCGGGAAAAGTACTTTAAATCCGAAAAAAATTGAAAAGTTTTCCTTTGTTAGCGAATAGTTCTTGCACCTCTCTTGCGATTATGATAATCTTTTAACAGAATTGGTGCTGAAAAGCCTGATTCCATCCGGTTTTAAACGTTTATGATGAGGGAAAACCGTATACACTGAAGAGAAGAAACTGGAAATGACTTCTACGTTTCTTTTGGAGGAGGTGAATGGAATGAATAAAACGGATTTAATCAATGCAGTGGCAGAAGCTACCGAACTTTCCAAAAAAGATACGACAAAAGCAGTTGACGCTATTTTTGATACAATTCAAAATGCATTGGCAAACGGAGATAAAGTCCAACTGATCGGGTTTGGTAATTTCGAAGTGCGCGAACGCGCTGCCCGTAAAGGAAGAAACCCGCAAACCGGCGAGGAAATCGACATTGCGGCAAGCAAAGTGCCTGCATTCAAGCCGGGGAAAGCGCTTAAAGACGCAGTGAAGTAATTACATATGGTTGGCTTTGAGCGGAAAAAAGGCTGCCTGGGCAGCCTTTTTTTTTAATACAGCAGGGCCCAAAAAAGGGAAACGCGCATACGTTTGGCACCCGTTTTCCCGGGGCAAATGCCTGCGAAATCCCGGTACAGCCGGGGAAAGCCTGAGCGCGGCGTTTCCGGCGCTTTGACTGCAAACGGCGCTGTGGTAAGATGAATATATGAAAAGTTTTTTAAACGAATAAAAAGGAGGCCCGAAAATGAAAGCAGAGGCGCAGGCGGATTATATCGTCGTGAAAGCGTTGCAGGACGGGGTGAGCGTCATTGGGCTGTCAAGGGGTACCGATACGAAGCTGAACCATACGGAAATGCTGGATGATGGCGAAGTGCTGTCGCACAGTTTACCGAACATACTTCCATGATCAAGATTCGCGGTGAAGCGCAAATCATGACCGGCATCGGGAGTTTGCAAAGCGAAGCGAAAAAATAAACCGAAATCAATTTGTTAACGGCCGTTTTACATATGTGATATAATAAACTACAGCTTATTTTTAGGCCAGATCAACGAAGAAACGGGGAAAGGGTTATGTCATACCAGAGGGAGCAGCAAATTGCCGCAATCAAACAGGCGATTGAAGAAGAAGTGGCACACGACTATTTAAATCAGTTTATTGATGCCCCATACATAGATGAAGACCGGATTTTGCTTTTGATAAGCAGCCTTGCGGGGCAGCCGTATACGGAACATGAAGTGAAGCAGTTTGTTGCGACTGCCATGCTGATCCAGATTGCCCTTGACACCCATGAAAAAGTAACCAATGCAAATGAAAATCAAAAAAACCGCCAGCTTACTGTTCTAGCGGGGGATTATTTCAGCAGCCTTTACTACAAACTGCTTGCGGGCGTGCACAACGTCCGGCTTGTCGGCATACTGGCGGAAGGAATCAAATCCGTAAATGAATATAAAGTGATGCTTTACCAATTTGACGATTCCGACGCGGAAACGTTCGTCGGGCATTTGAAAAAAACCGAATCCGCGATTATTACAAAATTTATGCAGTTTTTCGGTTCGCAGCCGCTCATCCGTTTAAGCGAAGAACTGCTTTTGTTTAACCGGCTGTTAAGGGAAAAGAAACAGGCTGAAAACGGGAAGCGCTCCATCCTGTTTGAAGCCTTGAACAAAATGGCTTACCCGGGTGACGGGCGCCCTTTTGAGCAGCTGCCGCATGAGAAAAAGCGGAAACTATTTTATATTTGTGAGAAGTATTTGAAAGAAAGCATCCGTGCGCTGCAGGCTGCGGCCATGTCGTGCGGAAACGAAATGCTTTCAGAGCGGATCCGCCTGCTGTTGGGGCGGTATGGCGATGCAACGAGATTATATGCGGAGGAAGGGTAACCATGATGCCAAAAGAAGAACGGGTACACGCCGTTTTCGAAAAAATTTCGCAAAACTACGACAGGATGAACTCGGTGATCAGCTTCAGCCAGCATAAACGGTGGCGGAAAGACCTGATGCGGAAAATGGCGGTAAGAGAAGGGAGCAACGCACTCGATCTGTGCTGCGGGACGGCGGACTGGACGATTGCCCTCGCACAGGCAGTGGGCGAATCCGGCAGTGTGACAGGGCTCGATTTCAGTGAAAGCATGCTTGAAGTCGGGAAGCGGAAAGTGGACACGCTTGGCTTAAAAAATGTCGCGCTCCGTTACGGAAATGCAATGGAACTGCCATTTGAAGATGCAACGTTTGATTATGTGACGGTCGGGTTCGGACTCAGGAATGTCCCGGACTACAAACAGGTTTTGCAGGAAATGTACAGGGTGCTGAAGCCCGGCGGCATGGCGGCCTGCCTGGAAACCTCCCAGCCGGTGATTCCCGGGTACAGGCAGCTTTATTACTTTTATTTCCGCCGGATCATGCCGCTTCTCGGACAATGGCTCGCAAAAAGCTACCGGGAATATTCCTGGCTTCAGGAATCGGCACTGCAGTTTCCGGGAATGGAAGAACTGGCGGCTGCTTTTTCCGATGCGGGTTTTGGCCGGATTTTGTACAAGCCGTTTGCCGGCGGGGCCGCAGCTGCACATATTGCCTTGAAAGAGAAATGATGATCGGATGGAGACGGAATGAAGGTACAAATGCTGTACTCGTTTTTAAAAACGGATATTGAGCTTATTGAACAAGAGCTGGCCAACGCTGTCGCATCAAACGCTGCTTTGATACAGCAGGCATCTGAAAGTTTGCTGAAAGCGGGAGGAAAAAGGATCCGCCCCGTATTTGTACTGCTCGGCGCGAAATTCGGAGATTACGAAATCGAACGTGTCAAAAATGTCGCTGTTGCACTGGAATTGATCCATATGGCATCGCTCGTGCACGATGATGTCATTGATGATGCCGAATTGCGCCGGGGAAAACCGACCGTAAAAGCCAAATGGGACAACCGGATTGCCATGTATACAGGCGATTATATTCTCGCAACCGCGCTTGAATATATTACAAAAGTGGAGGATCTCTCCGCCCACCAAATTCTGGCGGATACACTTGTTGAAGTGTGCGTCGGCGAAATTGAGCAAATTAAGGATAAATACCGGTTTCATCAAAATTTGCGCTGTTACTTAAGGCGGATCAAGCGGAAAACGGCGTTGCTGATTGCAGCTAGCTGCCAGCTCGGGGCGATTGCATCGGGCGCCGACGAAAACATCCACCGCCAATTGTACCGGTTTGGCTACAATGTCGGGATGAGCTATCAAATTATTGATGATATCCTGGATTTTACCGGCACGGAGAAGCAGCTTGGAAAACCGGCAGGCGAAGATTTGCGCCAGGGCAATGTAACGCTTCCGGTGCTTTTTGCAAGGGAAGACCCAAAAATCAGAAAAAAGCTGGAATATGTCCATGAGCACATGCCAAAAGCGGAGCTTGAAGACGTTGTCAGACTGGTCAAACAGTCCGGCGCGATCGAACGGTCTTATGCAGTGAGCAACTGCTATCTAGAGAAAGCGCTCGGTACGCTTGAGCAGCTTCCGGATACCCGTTTTAAAAAAATGCTGGCAGATTTGGCGCGTTATATGGGAAAAAGAAAGTTTTAAAAGAAAGCAGGGCTGCCGGGCAGTGCCCTGCGTTGGCGGCCCGGTTTTGAAGCGCTTACTTCAAACATATTGAGATTTTCCCGCCACCATGGTACGATTTTCTATGGCCAAGATGTCTTACATAGTAGAAATGCGAATGGAGTGGATGAAGATGGAAAGGACTTTTTTAATGGTAAAACCGGATGGGGTCAGCCGCCAGCTGATCGGCGAAATCGTTTCCCGCTTTGAAAAGAAAGGGTTTCGGCTTGCGGGGGCAAAATTGATGCAAATTTCGGATGAACTTGCAAAAAAGCATTACGCTGAGCATAAAGAACGCCCTTTTTTCAATGATCTCGTGGCATTTATTACTTCCGGTCCGGTCTTTGCCATGGTTTGGGAAGGCGAAAACATCATCGCTACCGCACGGCAAATGATGGGCAAAACGAATCCGGCCGAAGCCGCCCCGGGGACGATCCGCGGCGATTACGGCGTGATTGTCAGCAAAAACATTATTCACGGTTCCGACTCACCAGAAAGCGCGAAACGTGAAATTTCCCTGTTTTTCCGGGAAGATGAGCTGATCTCATACAGTCGGCCGGCGGATGCTTCGATTTATTAAATCATGCAAAAAAAGATTGGCGATCCTCTCCGCGCCAATCTTTTTTTATGTTAAAATAAACGGTATGAACCAACAAATCTGAATAAAAATACGGGGATTGCATAATGAAAACAGAACTGGATGATTACGGCCGGTTCATTGCGCAAGTCAAAAAGAAAACGGGGATCGATTTATCTTTGTATAAAGAAGCGCAAATGAAAAGAAGGCTGACGACATTATATGAAAAAAGAGGTTTTTCATCTTTCAGTGAATTTTTTCACGGATTGGACAAAAACGAACATTTGCTGGAAGAATTTTTGGACAGAATGACGATTAATGTTTCAGAATTTTATAGAAATAAGTCAAGATGGGATGTGCTCGAACGGAACATTTTGCCCGGGCTGCTGAAAGAAAAAGGAGAAAAACTGAAAATCTGGAGTGCCGCTTCTTCTACGGGCGAAGAACCGTATACGATGGCGATGATCTTGTCCAAGTATTTACCGCTTAATAAGATTCAGATTCTGGCGACCGATATTGATCAAAAAGCCCTGCAGAAAGCAGAAGCCGGCGTTTATTCCGAACGTTCGATCCTGGAAGTGCCGCGCGAAATGAAACAAAAATATTTTCAAAAAAGCAGCGGAGGTCCGTTCTATCGAATTGCGGACGAAATCAGGCGGGCGGTGGTGTTCAAACAACATAATTTGCTGCACGACCCTTATCCGGCAGCGGATCTGATTATTTGCCGGAACGTGCTGATTTATTTTACAGGAGAAGCCAAAGTGTCTGTTTACCGGAATTTCAGCAAAACGCTGTCGGCAAACGGCATATTATTTGTCGGCAGCACGGAGCAGATTTTCAATCCGGCTGCGTATGGATTTGAAATTGTAGACACCTTTTTCTATAGAAAAATATAAAGCGCTCCATCTATTCGATTTATAGCGATTGTGGTATAGTAATAGATATGTAATGCTTTAAAGTGATGAAGGGGGATGCAGAATGAGATATTTGACAGCAGGCGAGTCGCACGGCCCGGCGCTGACCACCATTATTGAAGGCCTTCCAGCGGGCATGCCGCTGACAGCTGAAGAAATTAACACTGACCTTGCCAGAAGGCAGAAAGGTTACGGCCGGGGACGGAGAATGCAGATAGAAAAGGACAGGGCAATCATTTCTGCCGGCGTTCGCCACGGATTGACGCTCGGTTCGCCGGTTGCGCTCACGGTTGAAAACAGGGACTGGGTGCACTGGAATAAGATCATGGGCATTGAGCCCCTTCCAGACGATGCGGACGATGTGAAACGGCGTGTGACCCGTCCGCGCCCGGGGCATGCCGATCTTGCCGGCGGGATCAAATACGGGCACAGGGATTTGCGCAATGTGCTCGAACGCTCTTCCGCACGCGAGACCACCGTTCGTGTGGCCGCCGGGGCTGTCGCGAAAAAACTGCTGAAAGAGCTCGGCATTGAAGTGGCCTCGCATGTGCTTGAAATCGGGGGTGTCCGCGCGGAAAAGGTGTCATATGATTCCCTTGCTTCCTTGCAGGAAAAAGCGGACGGTTCACCGGTACGCTGTTTGGATGACGGGGCGGCGCAAAAAATGATGGAAGCCATCGACACGGCAAAGAAAAACGGCGACTCGATCGGCGGCATTGTCGAAGTGATCGCAACCGGGATGCCGGCCGGTGTCGGCAGTTATGTTCATTACGACCGGAAGCTGGATGCAAAGCTGGCGCGCGCCATCATCAGCATCAATGCGTTTAAAGGGGTGGAATTCGGGCTTGGCTTTGAAATGGCACACCGGCCCGGGAGCGAAGTCCATGATGAAATCGCCTGGTCGGAAGAAACGGGCTATACGCGCAAAACGAACCGGCTCGGCGGCTTTGAAGGCGGTATGACAACCGGCATGCCGATTGTCGTAAGAGGTGTCATGAAGCCGATCCCGACATTGTATAAGCCGCTTCAAAGCGTTGATATCGAAACGAAGGAACCTTTTGCAGCGAGCATCGAACGTTCCGACAGCTGTGCGGTGCCGGCAGCGAGCGTCGTCTGTGAGGCCGTTGTCGCCTGGGAGCTGGCGGAAGCGATCACTGCCCAGTTTTACAGCGACAGGATGGATGTGCTGAAAAAAACGGTTGCGGAGCAAAGAGAATACGGAAGGTTGTTTTAAATGGAAACGATCATCATTGATACAGAAACAAAACAGTACCCGGTATACATAGCAAGCGGCGCGCTCCAGGAGCTGGGTCCGCTCGTCCGCAAATATACGCGCTGCATGGTCATAACAGATCAAAATGTCCGGCCGCTTCACTTGGACAAACTGCTTTCACAGCTTCCGGAAAGCGCGGAACAGTGTGTACTGACCGTGCCAGCTGGGGAAGATGCCAAAACGTTTGAAGTCTACCAAGAAGCTTTGACGTTTGCCGTGGAACATCATTTAGACCGGAAATCATGCATTCTTGCCTTTGGCGGGGGCGCGGTCGGCGATCTTGCCGGTTTTGTGGCGGCAACCTATATGCGCGGCATTGCGTTTATTCAAATCCCGACAACCATTTTGGCCCATGACAGCGCGGTCGGCGGCAAAGTAGCGATCAATCACCCGCTTGGAAAAAACCTCGTCGGCGCTTTTTACCAGCCGGAATTTGTATTGTATGACACAGATTTCCTGCGCACGCTCCCCAAAAAGCAGCTGTTAAGCGGATTTGCCGAACTTGTAAAGCATGCGCTTCTTTCGGATAAGGAGTTCCTTAAAGAATTGCAAACAAAGATTCCGGACGGCGGGCATCTTTTATCCCCGCATCTTCCGGACTTGTTGAAAAAAGGGATCAAAGTAAAGGCAGATATTGTCCGCAAAGATGAAAAAGAAACGGGTGTGCGTGCCTTTTTGAATTTCGGGCATACGCTTGGGCATGCCCTTGAGGCGCACGGCGGGTTCGGGAAAATCACCCATGGCGAAGCGGTCATGACCGGTATCGTCTACGCGCTTTTGATCAGCAGGGAACAGACCGGCCTTCAATTTGATTTGCCGCAATTTCTCAGCTGGATCGAAACGCTCGGCTATGATTGGAAAATTCCGGCTGGCGCAGCATTTGACGAAATCTATGCTTATATGAAACGCGATAAAAAAACAATTGCCGGCAATATTCACTTCGTCCTGCTTGAGTCTGTCGGCAAACCGGTGCTGGCTGAAGTGGACAAAGACCGGCTGAGCCGTCTGTTTCTGCTGCAGCAAAAGGGGGATTTGCATACATGATACGCGGAATACGCGGAGCGACTACGGTCGAGCGCGATCACGAAAGCGAAGTCCTTGCTGCTACTTCTGAGCTGATGAATGCCTTGATCGAAAAAAACGGGATCAAGCCGGACCGCGTTGCTTCCCTTTTGTTCTCGGCAACAGCCGATATCCGTTCGGCTTTTCCTTCGAAAGTCATGCGCCAATTCAGCGGCTGGAAGTATGTCCCGATTATGAATATGCAAGAAATTCCGGTTGAAGGAAGCCTTGTCCGCTGCATCCGTATCCTGATCCATGTCGACACGGACATTGGGCAGGAGGACATAAAACATGTGTATTTGCGCCGTGCAGCCGTGCTTCGTCCGGATTTAACAAAATAAGAGAATGCTAACGTGTCACGAACCGAAAGGAGAGAATGCGATCACCCCCTGGCTTGCGCTCTTGCATGGAAGCAGGGGACTCTCGCTAAAGATGATGAAATGGAGAACAAAAATTACGGATTTGCATGCATATGTGCCCGGAAAGACCATTGATGAAGTGAAAAAACAATACAGGCTCGATTCAATCGTGAAACTGGCATCCAATGAAAATCCGTTCGGCTATTCCCCGAAAGTGGATGAGGCTTTGAAAAACTTTCAGCCTGCTTTTACCCGTTATCCGGACGGGCACGCCTTACAACTGAGACAGAAAATGGCCGCACATCTCGGCGTTGATCCAACCGAACTGATTTTTACAAACGGGACGGACGAACTGATCCAAATCGTTTCCAGGTCACTCCTCGAACCAGGCAAAAATACGGTGATGGCCGCACCGACATTTTCCCAATACAAACATAATGCCATCATCGAGGGCGCCGAAGTCCGTGAAGTACCCTTAAAAGACGGGCGGCATGACCTGGAGGCGATGCTCGGGCAAATTGATGAAAACACGGCGGTTGTCTGGATTTGCAGCCCGAACAATCCGACGGGGACGTATACGACCGAACAGGAGTTGACCGCTTTTCTTGACCGCGTGCCGGAAGACGTGCTCGTTTTTATCGATGAAGCGTACAGCGAATACGTGGTCGCAAAAGATTACGAACAGGCGCTGACATTATTCCGCCGGTATCATCATTTGATTGTCAGCCGGACATTTTCGAAAATTTACGGACTGGCCGGTTTACGCGTCGGCTACGGGATTGCCGATCGAACGATCATCCAAAAGCTCGAGCCGGTGCGCCCGCCATTTAATACCAATGTCCTTGGCCAGCTGGCTGCCCAGGCGGCGTTGGAGGACCAGGCGTTTATCCAGAGCTGCCGCGACAAAAACCGGCAGGGGCTCGAACACTTTTATGCGTTTTGCCGCCGCAACAGCCTTGCATTTTACCCGTCGCAGGCAAATTTTATTTTAATCGATTTTCAATGCGATAGTGAGGAAGTTTGCCGGTTTTTGCTTGGCAGGGGATATATCGTCCGCTCCGGGGAAGCGCTCGGGATGCCGGGGACGGTCCGGGTGACCATCGGGTCGGAAGAACAGAACCGGGGCGTACTCGGGGCGATCGGGGCTTTTCTGGAAAGCCGCAAATGAACTTGACAACGGCGGGCCTTTTGACAGCAAAAGGCCGCCTTTTTACAAAAAGAGGTGGCACCTTTGAAAGGAAATGTGTTTGTGATCGGGCTCGGGTTAATCGGGGGATCCATTGCACTAGCGATTAAAAAGGAACATCCGGAAGCCAAGGTCACAGGGTATGATGCCAAATTGGAAGAAATGAAAATGGCAAAAGCCCTGATGGTCGTGGATGATTACGTGGAAACGATCCAAGACGGCGTGCGTGGCGCGGATTTAATTATATTGGCCACGCCGGTGCTTGTAACGGAAAAATTGATCGGGCAGCTCGGGCAAATGGAATTGAAGGAAAATGTGATCATCACCGATACGGGCAGCACGAAAGAAAGCATCATGGCAAAGGCGCAGCGGCTCGCCGGCAACAACACCGTTTTTATCGGCGGGCATCCGATGGCCGGTTCCCATAAAAGCGGCGTTACGGCCGCCAGCCTGTCCCTGTTTGAAAATGCCTTTTATTTGCTTACGCCTTTCCATGAACAAGATCAGCGGACGGAAGAATTGAAACAGTGGCTGAAAGGAACAAAGGCAAATTTCATCACCGTTTCTCCGGAAATGCATGATGAAATGGTTGCGGTCATCAGCCATTTTCCGCATGTTATCGCAGCGTCACTTGTCCATCTTGTGAAAGATGCAGATGCGGAATATCCCCTTTTAAAAAGGCTTGCTGCTGGGGGTTTCCGTGATATTACACGGATTGCCTCCTCAAGCCCGCAAATGTGGGCGGACATCTCTTGCGGTAACAGGGAAAACCTGATCAGGCTTTTGGATAGATGGGCGAAAAATCTTCAGGAAGTGAAAAAGGCGCTTGCAGACAACAAGTATGAGCTTCTCCACCGCTTTTATGCGGAAGCGAAACAATACCGCGACTGCCTTCCAATCAGCGGATCGGGCGCAATCCCGTCTTTTTACGATTTATTTGTCGATATTCCGGATGTCCCGGGGGTTGTTTCTCAAATTACCAATAAACTGGCGGAAAAAGGAATCTCTATTACGAATATCCGCATCCTTGAGGCGCGGGAAGATATATACGGCGTGCTCCGGATCAGTTTTCGCTCGGAAAACGACCGCGATCTAGCCATGAATCTTTTAAAAAAAGAAACCCCGCATGAAGTCTATATCCAATAGAAGGTGGTGGCTGCAATGGAAAAATTGGCACCCGCGCAAACAGGGTTAAAAGGTACGATTAAAGTTCCGGGGGATAAATCGATTTCCCACCGGTCGGTTATGTTTGCCGCTGTCGCCAGGGGAAAAACGATGGTAGAAAATTTTCTCCCCGGCGCCGACTGTTTGAGCACCATTCATTGTTTTCAGCAAATGAGCGTGCCGATCGAACGGGATGGCACCCGGGTGGTGATTGCTGGAAAAGGATGGGACGGTTTGGCGGAGCCGGAAACGGTGCTCGATACCGGAAACTCCGGTACGACGACCCGCCTGATGCTCGGTCTTCTTGCCGGCCGGCCCTTCCATTCGGTCATTGCCGGCGACGAATCGATTGCAAAGCGCCCAATGCAGCGCGTCACAAAACCGCTTTGCGAAATGGGCGCGCACATTGACGGAAGAATGGGCGGCAATTTCACCCCTCTTTCTATAAGGGGCGGGGCGCTTCAGGGAATCGAATACCGGCTGCCTGTTGCAAGCGCGCAGGTAAAATCCGCGCTTCTTTTAGCCGGTCTTCAGGCAGACGGCACTACAATCGTGCATGAGCCGCAGCCCACCCGCGACCATACTGAACGAATGATCCGGGCATTTGGCGGCGAGGTCAGGACGGAAGGGAGAACGATTTCCGTCCGGGGCGGCACGGTTTTCCATGGCACGGAGATCGTTGTGCCCGGCGATATCTCATCCGCCGCCTTTTTTATGGCTGCTGCTTCGCTCGTGCCCGGGAGTGAAATCGTCTTGCCGGATGTCGGGCTCAATCCGACCCGTGCCGGGATCATTGACGTTTTAAAGCAAATGGGCGCGGATATGGAAGTGATCGAAACACATGCCCCATCTGACGGCGAGCAAACAGGCACGTTGGTGATCCGTCCGGCTGCTTTACAAGGCGTTGAAATCGGCGGCGGGCTGATTCCGCGCCTCATTGATGAAATTCCAATCATTGCCCTTCTTGCTACACAGGCGGAAGGCAGGACGGTCATAAAAGATGCCGCAGAACTGAAAGTGAAAGAGACAAACCGGATTGACACGGTTGTCCGGGAATTAAAGAAACTGGGCGCCCATATTGAAGCGACAGCGGATGGCATGATCATTGAAGGCCCTTGCCGGCTTTCAGGCGGGACGGTGGAAAGCCACGGGGATCATAGAATCGGGATGATGCTTGCCGTTGCATCACTTGTGGCAAAGGATGCTGTCTGCCTGAAAGGGGCGGAAGCAATCGCCGTATCATACCCGCAGTTTTTTGATGATCTGAAATCCGTTCTGTAACGGCTTTAGACGCCTATTGAAAACAGGCACCAGCAAAAGAATGAAAATCAGCCGGCGCCTGTTTTCAGGATAACAGAGAACAGCTTGATCATGATGCCCGTGGAAAAGCGGGGTGCGGAAATTCAAAATCCCGTGCCCCGCTTTATTTTTGCTGTGAAAAAAAGGGATTTTCATGCACGGCGGAGAAATACTTAAACAGGGAACCCGGAAAGGCAAATGATTTGCCCTGGCCTTCAAAATTCATTATGATTTAGCCAAAGGCCACCCGCGGTTTTTCCTGCAGGCAAGTGGGCTCCAGGGAAAGGGCGATTGCCATTTTACCAGGGGACCGGGGGAGCGCTTTTAGCGGCAACCGGGGATTTTGGCTTTGCAAGATTCTGGCTTTGCAAAAATCCCGCGGCTAACGTTGCAAAAGGTTCAGCAAAAGGAAACACATCAAAGATTAAAGGAAGATTTTCATGAGCTTAATGGAACAATTGTTGGATCATTTGGAAGAAGGCCGGCTCGAGGAGGCGAAAAAAACATTTGAAGATTTTCTCGCGCTCGGCACGGACGAAGAGAAATATGCGCTTGCCGGGCAACTTGAGGGCCTCGGTTTTCTGAATGAAGCACAGCAATTATATAAAGATTTGCTTGCGTCTTATCCGGATGACGGCGAGCTTGTGATCTTAATGGCGGAAACGCTTATTGATATGGACAATGAAGAAGAAGCCATATTATACCTCGACCGCATTCCGGAGACGGACCCCGATTACCCGCGTGCACTGCTTTTGCTTGCGGATTTGTATCAAATGCAGGGCCTGTATGAGGTCAGCGAAAACAAACTGATGGAAGCTGCATCGCTTTTGCCGGAAGAACCTGTCATCCATTTTGCGCTTGCCGAGTTTTACGCTTCCTGTGCCCGATATGCGGAAGCTTCCCGTGAATATGAGTGGCTTTTGGGCAAAGGGATCGATACATTTGCGGATACAAACATCCACGGGCGCCTTGCAGAAGTGCTGAGCGCAGCGGGCGCGTTTGAAGAGGCCTTGCACCAATATGAGCATGCGATGGAAGGCCGCTTTGAGGCGAACACATTATTTGGATATGCCTTAACCGCGTACCAGGCAGGATTTTATGAAAAAGCGATAGAGCTGTTTGAAGAATTGCGGGAAACGGATCCCGGCTACCATCCGCTTTACCTGTATCTTGGCCGTGCATATGAGCACGAACAAATGCCGGAAGAAGCGCTTGCTGCTGCTGAAAAGGGCATAAAAGAAGACGAGTATGATAAAGAACTTTATCATTTTGCTGGAAAAATGGCTACAAAAGCAGGCGATGAGGAAAAAGCGGAAAATTATTTTAAAAAAGCGCTGGAACTGGATCCCGGCTATTTGGATGCGGCCCTTTCCTACAACGAGCTGCTGCTTCAAAAGGAGCGGTACGAAGAAGTCCGTGACCGGGCCCTCAGCATGGAAAAAGAAGGGGATACCGACCCTCGGCTTTACTGGGATCTGGCCATATCGCTTAAGCATTTGGAAGAATATTCTCAGGCATTAAAGTATTATGGATATGCATATAATGATTTACAAAACGACACGGTGTTTCTGGAGGATTACGGTTATTTCCTGATTGAAGAAGGGAGAAGGAAAGAGGCTTACGGCATTTTCCAAAAGCTTTTGCGCGAAGATCCGGCAAATGATGAATGGATTGCACTTCTTGAAAGGCTTGAAGACGGAAATTAATTGCGGCCATCGTTGCCGGACTTTTTCGTAGGCGGTTTAGACGGGAAAAGGTATAATGAAGGTGTAAACCAATGTTTTATCAAAAAAGCTGCCCGCTGTAAACACGGCCATTCAATTTGCAGAGGAGGGATTACGATGGCTCTCACCCCTGTTTCAATCAACGAGAAAAAGGAGTTTATCCGTTGGTTTTTAAATCATTACCAATTAAAAAGACGGGAGTCAGTCTGGATTTTGAATTATTTAATGAGCCACGACCAGCTGATGGAAAAAGTCCATTTCGTCGAGGAAGCGCATCTTTGCCCGCGCGGCATTATCATGTCGACGCATTGCGTGGACAATGTGCCGTTCCGCTTTTATAAAGATAATATTATGACAACGGATGCGGAAAAGTCTTTCCATGATATCCGGCTGAACCGTGAGGAAGACATTTATATCCAGCTCAATTTCAAAAAATCCCATTTATCGTACCAGTATGCGGCTGTGCTTGAAGAAAACCCGTATATGCCGAAAGATCTCCATATAAACGAGACAGACCGGCAAATGGCGGAAAAATTATTGGAAAAAAGCATGAAAGACTTTAAACGGAATAAACTGCGGGAAGAAATCGACAAAGCGCTCGATGAGAAAGATTACGGCCGTTTTGTCGAATTAAGCGGGGAGATGAAAAAACTGGATGATTAATCTTTCCGGTTTCTGCCCGCGGGGAAAATGAAAGGGGTATCATCTGTGCGCTGGCGTGCAAAAGACATGGAATTGTATCAACAGGAACGTTACTTTATTGACACGGCAGTCCTGCCGCTTGTCCCGGTTTCATTCGGAGACCATATCCGACAGCTCGCTTCCGGATATGAATGGATCCAGATGATCGCAGGCTGCCTCGAGTCGCAATTTAAAGGCCGGATTGTTTTGCTGCCCGCTTTCCCTTATTTGCAGCAGACGATCCCGGACAGTGCGGGGCCTGCCATCAAGTCATGGGAAGCCGAATTGACTGAAAGCGGGTTCCGGCATATTTTTTATTTGACCAGCGATCCCGGCTGGCAAAGGCTTCAGGCCGAACTGAATGGGAATGTGGTCTGGCTGCCGGCTGTTCCGCTTGAACATATGGAACAAAAACAGCAGGATGCCATTGTAGATGAACAGGTAAAACAGCTTATCTCCATTATTGTCCGGTCATGGGGAGAAAACTGAAAAAGTTATATTAAAATATCAGTTTATTTCGAGTAGAAAGATACTTGACATAAAATAGACAATATTTATTGACCGGCAAATATCTTTGTTTTATCATAAGAGTGTATTTGCTACATCTTGAAAATATTAGGAAACCAACAGTTCTGTAAGGGGGGGAACAGGTTGAGCAAAAAAGATCCGGTGTCAAGGAGGCAGTTTTTAAATTACACGCTGATGGGCGTAGGCGGATTTATGGCTGCGGGTGCGCTGATGCCGATGCTCCGTTTTGCCGTCGACCCGGTGCTCGAGGCGGAAGCAGCCGGCGACTTTCATCCAACCAAATTGAAAGTTTCTGATATTAAGAGCGAACCGGTGCGTGTCGATTTTAAATACGAACAGACGGACGGCTGGTATAAGTCGGATGTCACCCAGACGGCCTGGGTGTATAAAGACAGTAAAGGCGATATTGTGGCGCTTTCACCGGTTTGCAAACATCTTGGCTGTACCGTGAACTGGAATACGAACAAAGCGCATCCGAATCAGTTTTTTTGCCCCTGCCACGGCGGACGGTATGAGAAAAACGGGAAAAACATACCGGGAACACCACCTTCCGCGCCTTTGGATGCATACCCTGTCAAAACAAAGGGCGGCTATCTGTACCTGGGCAAACCGCAGAAAAATCCATATGTGAAGTGAGGGGGAAGAGATGCTTAGCAAATTGTATGACTGGGTCGACGAGCGCCTTGATATTACGCCGCTTTGGCGGGATATTGCTGACCATGAAGTGCCGGAGCATGTCAACCCGGCGCACCATTTTTCCGCTTTTGTCTATTGTTTTGGGGGGCTCACTTTTTTTATAACAGCCATCCAGATTCTGTCGGGTATGTTTTTAACGATGTACTATGTTCCGGATATTAAAAATGCCTGGCACTCTGTCTATTATTTGCAGCATGATGTGGCATACGGCCAGATTGTGAGAGGAATGCACCACTGGGGGGCAAGCCTCGTCATCGTCATGATGTTTTTACATACGCTGCGGGTGTTTTTCCAGGGCGCATACAAGAAGCCGCGCGAGCTGAACTGGATTGTCGGCGTGCTCATCTTTTTCGTCATGCTCGGGCTCGGCCTCACCGGTTATTTGCTTCCGTGGGATATGAAAGCGCTTTTTGCGACAAAAGTCAGCCTGCAGATTGCGGATTCGGTGCCGTTTATCGGGCCGTATATTAAAACGCTTTTGGCCGGCCATCCGGATATTGTCGGTGCCCAGACGCTGACGAGATTTTTTGCCATCCATGTCTTTTTCCTGCCAGCGGTGCTGATGCTGCTTTTGGCAGCCCATTTTTTGATGATCCGCAAGCAGGGAATTTCCGGACCGCTGTAATGAATAAGTATCCATAACGGGCAAAAGGAGGGGGAAGGATGCATCGCGGAAAAGGAATGAGATTTGTTGGTGATTCCAGAATTAATGCGGACCGCAAACCGAATATTCCTAAGGATTACTCGGAGTATCCCGGTAAAACGGAAGCTTTTTGGCCGAACTTTTTGCTGAAAGAGTGGCTCGTCGGCGCTGTTTTTCTCGTCGGCTTTTTATGTCTCACTGCCGCACACCCGTCGCCGCTTGAACGAATTGCGGACCCGACGGATACGAGTTATATTCCGATGCCGGACTGGTATTTTCTATTCCTGTATGAACTATTAAAGTATACTTATTCTTCCGGCCCGTACCAGGTGATCGGGCTCGCGATCCCGGGCGTTGCTTTTCTTGCACTGCTGTTGGCACCGTTTATTGACCGCGGCCCTAAGCGGCGGCCGCTTGACAGGCCCCTTGCAACCGGGTTTATGCTGCTCGCGGTTTGTGCAATATTCTACCTGACATGGGAAGCGGCGGCCCACCACGATTGGAAAAAAGCGAAAGAGCAGGGGAAAATCGTGAAACAGGTTGCCATTGACAAAAACGCAGAAGGCTATAAAATATTTGCCAAGCAGACGTGTGTGACGTGCCACGGAGAAAATCTCCAGGGCAGTGCGGCAGCCCCTTCTTTAGTCGGCACAGGCTTAAGTGCGGATGAAATCGCAAAAATCGCCAAAAAAGGCAAGGGGAAAATGCCGCCTAACCAATTTAAAGGCTCGGATCAGGATTTGAAAAAACTGGCGGATTATATCGCCGGGCTAAAATCGAAATAAAAGCAAAAAAAGCCGGCAGAAGCCGGCTTTTTTCGTGCTTTCTGTTTTGTTAAAATGAATCTATCTTTTTTGAAATGGGGGAAGACGATGAATGTACCGGCATTGTATGCGGCGCTGGCAGACAGGCGTGTCCTTTGGATGCTTTTTTTAGCCAATGCTGCAGGGACCATTTATGGTTACATTTGGTACGGGTGGCAGCTTCGCGATACGCCGCCTGCGTTTTGGCTGTTTGTCCCGGACAGCCCGACCGCAAGCCTGTTCTTTCTGTTTGTGCTGCTTGCCTTTTTATGGCGGAAACACTGGCCGTATGTGGAGGCACTTGCAATGGTGACGCTTTTTAAATACGGGATTTGGGCGGTTGCGATGAACCTTCTCGTATTGATCGTAAACGGCTCATTGCCACGGCAGGGATATATGCTGATGGCTTCCCATTTGGCAATGGCGATAGAGGGAATATTGTATGCGCCGCTTTACCAATTCAAATGGAAGCATCTTTTGGTTGCGGCGGTATGGACTTTGCACAATGATATTATTGACTACGTTTTTATGCAGTTTCCCCGGTACGAAGATGTATACCGGTATATCCGTGAAATCGGCTATTTTACCTTTTGGCTGAGCATCCTTTCTCTTTTGCTTGCATACCGGTTTGCCGTGCACAAAAGGCGGCTCCGCCTCGAACTTTAAATCGCTTTTTCCGTCGGCAGAAAGCAGGAATCCCCGAAATGGACGCCGGGCTGTTTTTATGGTCTACTCTTGTCCCTCCCTTCATAAGTTAGTAACAGTATGAGGGGGGACAAGGATGAGGAGAAAAGTAGTGATCCTTCTTTGTGTGTTCATGTTAAGTTTTGCCGGAAAAAGTTTTGCAAAAGGTTCGGATGATGCTTTGGCACATTTAAATGACCTAAGCGACGAGGCATTGCAGCTGGCGAAAAACGGGCAATATGCAGAAGCAAAAAATGTGCTGAATGAATTTTCGAAAACATTTTCCAGGCAATCGTTTAAAAATAAACGTTTAACGATGGATGAATTGAGAGTTTTGACCGTCACCCATGATGAAGCGGTAAAGGCGTTGACGAAAGTAAGCGCAGAGCCTGAGGAGAAAGTGGATGCCTGCACGTCATTCCGGCTCGTGGTGGATGCGATCCAATCGAAGTATCAGCCGCTCTGGACGCAGATGGAAGGGCCGGTGATGTCTTCATTTACAGAGGTGCAAAAAGCAGCCGCAACAGGGAAGCGCGAAACGTACAACGAAAAATTAAACCTGTTCCTCAAACAATATGCAGTGATCGAGCCGAGTTTAAGAGTGGATCTGCCGGTTGAAAAAATACAGCGGCTCGATTCGAAAATCGCTTATATTGACCGTTATCGGGACAAGGTGGCAGGCAGCGGGTCCGGAAAAAAGGAGCTGGAGGCGCTCCGGACAGATTTAAAGCAGCTGTTTGAAGCCATGAAGGAAGATGAAGCCGACCCCTCCCTCTGGTGGATTATGATTTCCACCGGCAGCATCATCATTCTTACTTTATCGTATGTCGGATGGAGAAAATACAAAGGGCAAAAAGAAGAGCGTCACGAGACCGATCATATGGATTGACCTTTTGACCTTATTCGGATACAATAAAAGTAAGATTACCATGGAGGGTATGGAGGGTGGCAAATGTCGTTTTTGATTTACTATCTCATTTTGGCGATCATTCCGATCTGGGCCCAGCTGAAGGTAAAAAACACATACAGTAAGTATGAAAAGGTCGCAAATGCATCCGGCATGACAGGCGCCGAGGTGGCAAGGATGATCTTGGACGAAAATGGCTTATACCATGTGAAAGTGCTAGAACATAGCGGCTTTCTTAGCGACCATTACAATCCGATTAACAGAACGGTCAATTTGTCGACTGCCAACTACCACGGGCGTTCGATTGCGGGGGCTGCTGTTGCGGCGCACGAATGCGGACACGCCATTCAGGATAAAGTCAATTACGGGCCGCTCCGTTTCCGTCACCGCCTCGTGCCTGTGGCGAATATCGGCAGCAATGCCTCTTGGATTTTTATTTTGATCGGGATGTTCACGCATGCGACAGGCATGTTCCTGCTCGGGATTATTCTCATGGGGCTTGCCGTGTTGTTTCAGCTTGTGACATTGCCGGTTGAATTCAATGCATCGTCCCGTGCGCTTGCACAAGTCACATCGCTCGGCATTGTCCGCGGCGGGGAAGAAAGGGAAGCGCGCAAAGTGTTATCGGCTGCCGCGCTCACATATGTGGCTGCCGCGGCTGTTGCGGTCATTGAACTGCTGCGTTTAATCCTTATCTTTACCAACTTAAACGGCAATAACAACAATAATTAACAGTACGAAAAGCTTTCCGGGGATGAATCGGCAACCCGGAAAGCTTTTTTTGTCTTGCTGCATGTTCTAGTTTGCATTATAATGAAGAGGTTTGGTTGTTTCCAACCCGTGGTTCGAAACCATCCCACGTAAAAAAACTAAGGAGAGATGCATATGAAACTGAAAACACTCGTCGTCAACGGGATTGTCGCGGCGCTGTATATTGCGGTGACATTTTTTATTCAGCCGCTTGCGTTTATGAACGTCCAGTTCCGTGTTTCTGAAATTTTTAACCATCTCGTTGTGTTTAACAAGAAGTATATGATTGGCATTGTATTAGGCGTTTTTCTCTCAAACTTGTTTTTCTCGCCGATCAAGTATGATATGTTCATCGGCACGGGTCAGTCCGTCCTTGCGCTTGCGATTACCATTTTATCCGCACGGTTTATAAAGGGTGTCTGGGGGCAGATGATCCTTAATTCCATTGCTTTTACGGCCTCCATGTTTATTATCGCATGGGAAATGCAATGGTTTAACGGCGTGCCTTTCTTTTTCGGCTGGCTGACGGCAGGGATCGGTGAACTTGCTGTGATGCTGATTGGTATGCCGGTCATCTACCTGATCAACAAACGCCTGCATTTTGAAAAACAGATTTAAAAAAGAGCTGCCGCGGCAGCTCTTTTTTAATCTTCAATCGGCTGTTTGTTCTCATCGAGTGTAAAGCCTTCCCCGAGCACATCATGGACCTCCATCATCGACACAAAGGCATGGGGGTCAACGGAATGGATAATGCCTTTTAAACGGGACACCTCATGTTTTCCGACGACACAGTACAGCACATCCCGGTCCTGTTTCGTGAACATACCGTGCCCGCGAAAAACCGTAACGCCGCGGTCCATCTGCTTCATAATTTTCTCGGCAATTTCATCATGCTTGTCCGAAATGATAAAAGCGCCTCTTGCCGTATAGGCCCCTTCCTGCAGAAAATCGACAACACGCGAGCCGACAAAAACGGCAACGAGCGTGTACATCGCTTCACGGTAATGCAGATAGGTGATAAGCGACAGCGTAATCACGCATGCGTCGAACATGAACATGGTCCTGCCCATCGCCACGCCTTTATATTTAAACACGAGCCTGGCAATGATATCGACGCCTCCAGATGTCCCCCCGTAGCGGAAGATAATGCCGAGACCGACGCCGATAAATACCCCGGCAAACAGCGCCGCAAGAAACATATCATCGCGAAGCGGAATATGGAAATGTTTCTTCTCAAAAATCCATAAAAAAAGAGAGGAGCCGACCGTCCCGACCAGTGTATAGTAAAACGATTTTTTTCCAAGTAGCTTCCATCCCACAAAAAATACGGGAATATTCAAAATCAGATTGGAGTAAGAGGGGTTGATATGAAATAAATAGTAAAGCAGCAGCGTAATTCCGGTAAAACCGCCTTCCGCCAGATGGTTCTGAATATTAAAATGGACAATGCCAAAGGCAAAGATGCAAGAGCCGAGCAGGATAAAAAAGATGTTTTTCATTTTCAGCATAATCCGTATCCTCCTTCCCCGGTATATATCCGGCGTTCCCATTATAGCGAAAGCGGTACAAAAGGGCAATCAGGCAGAGAGAAAAGCAAATATATGATTTGTAAAATCTGCCGTTTTTGGCTAACATGGAAGAGGATTACAGGATTGGGGGATGAAAATGGCAGAAAACAAATCGATCCGGCAAATGCAAAAAGAAGTCGATGATTATATCAGCCAGTTTGAAGAAGGGTACTTCAGTCCGCTTGCGCTTACAGCAAGGCTGACGGAAGAACTTGGGGAGCTGGCGCGCGAAATCAATCATTATTACGGGGAAAAACCGAAAAAACCGGATGAGAAGCCGAAAACCGTAGCAGAAGAGCTCGGCGATTTGCTGTTTGTCGTCATTTGCATGGCAAATGCTTTACATATTGATTTACAGGAAGCCCATACAATGGTTTTGCAGAAATTTAACACGCGTGATAAAGACAGATGGACGCGAAAAGAGCAGGAGGAGTAATGAAACATGGATGATATTCGGATTATTGTTGCCGGGGCCCGCGGGAAAATGGGGAGCGAGGCGGTCCGGCTGATCGAGCGGACGGAACATTTTAAACTCGTTGGCGTAGTGGACAGGACTTTTGATGGCAAACTGTTCAATGATGTATCCGATTATAACGGCGAACCGGTCCGGGTGTATACCGACCCGGAAGCATGCCTTGAAAATTGCCCGGCGGATGTATGGATTGATTTGACGGTGCCGAAAGCAGGGTTCCTCCATGCGAAAACGGCCCTTGCACATGGTGTCCGCCCGGTTGTCGGGACGACCGGGTTTACCGATGCGGAACTGGAAGAACTAAAGGCCGTTTCCGCACAAAAAGGAATCGGCTGTATCATTGCACCAAATTTTGCAATCGGGGCAGTGCTGATGATGAAATTTGCGCAAATGGCGGCGAAATATTTCCCGGATGTGGAAATCATCGAGCTACACCATGACCGGAAAAAAGATGCCCCGTCCGGCACGAGCGTAAAAACGGCGCAAATGATCTCGGAAGCAAGAAGAAAAAAAACACAGGGGCATCCGGATGAAAAAGAAACATTACAAGGTGCAAGAGGCGCGGATTTTGAAGGCATGCATATCCACAGCGTCCGCCTGCCCGGCCTTGTCGCCCACCAGGAAGTGCTGTTCGGCGGGGACGGCCAGCTGCTTACGATCCGCCATGACTCGATGGATCGCGCCTCTTTCATGTCAGGGGTGAAAGTAGCCGTTGAAACGGTGATGAACCTCAATACATTTGTTTATGGGCTCGAAAATATTTTGGATTAACCGGAAGGAGGAAAGGAAATGGCCGGCAAGGTGGATATTCTCGCTTTCGGGGCCCATGCCGACGATGTCGAAATCGGCATGGCGGCATCTATTGCCAAATGGGCATCAATGGGGAAAAAAATTGCGATATGCGATTTGACAGAAGCGGAGCTGTCTTCGAACGGGACGGTTGAAAACCGCAAAAAAGAGGCGCAAAAATCGGCAGCCTGCCTCGGGGTTAGAGAAAGAGTAACGCTGAAATTGCCGGACCGCGGCCTTTTTATGCAAGCGGACGCTATCCGCGCCGTTACCGGTGTCATCCGGAAGTTTCAGCCGGATGTCGTGTTTGCGCCTTTTCATGAAGACCGCCATCCCGATCACGGTAACTGCGGCAGGCTTACAGAGGAAGCCTTTTTTTCGGCCGGCATCGGGAAATACCGTTCTGAACCGGATCTTCCTTCCCATAAACCGAAACATCTTTATTTTTATATGGTAAACGGTTTTCATCCGCCCGATTTTGTCGTCGATGTCACCAATTTTATGGACAAAAAACTTGAGAGCCTCCATGCCTATGAAAGCCAGTTTTCGATACGGGAAAGAAGTGTCCATACACCGCTTACGGATGGCTATATTGAAGCGGTCACCGCGCGTGAGAGGATGTTCGGGAAAGAGCTCGGGGTGAAATATGCAGAAGGGTTTTTAAGCAAAAAACCGGTTCTTGTGAATTTGGATGTGCTCGACTTATGAAAAAGTTAAAAATCGGGATTACGTGCTATCCGACCGTAGGCGGATCCGGCGTCATTGCAACGGAACTCGGCCAGCTGCTTGCCGAAAACGGCCACGAGATCCATTTTATTACCTCGAGTGTCCCGTTTCGGCTCAATAAAATGTACCCGAATATTTATACCCATCAGGTGGAAGTGAACCAGTACGCCGTCTTTCAATATCCGCCTTATGATATTGCGCTTGCCTCTAAGATCGCAGAAGTGGCGGAAAGGGAAAAGCTGGATGTGCTCCATGTCCATTATGCAATTCCACACGCCATCTGCGCCATTCTCGGCAAAATGATGGCCGGCACCCGGATGAAAATCGTGACCACCCTGCATGGCACGGACATCACTGTGCTCGGGTATGACCCGTCGCTTGTTTCCGCCATCCGGTTCGGGATTGAACAGTCGGATGCAGTAACGGCCGTTTCTGAAGCGCTCGTCCGGCAAACGTACGATTTGATCCGGCCGCAGAAAAACATTTCGACGGTTTATAATTTTGTCGATGAACGCGTATACCGGAAAAGGGAGGCAGGCCATTTAAAACAGGATTACGGCATTTCGGAAAAGGAAAAAGTGCTGATTCACGTTTCCAATTTCCGGGCGGTAAAGCGCGTGCCCGATGTCGTCAAGGCTTTTGCGAAAGTGCGGGCACAAATGCCGGCGAAACTGCTTCTTGTCGGCGACGGGCCGGAAATGACCGTCGTCTCCCGGCTCGTTGCCCAATTCGGTATAGAAAAAGATGTCTTGTTTTTAGGAAAGCAGGACCGGCTCGAGGAGCTGTACGCAATCAGCGACCTGATGCTGCTTTTATCGGAAAAGGAAAGTTTCGGCCTTGTTGCGCTTGAAGCGATGGCGTGCGGTGTCCCGTGCATTGGCACCCGGGTTGGCGGCATTCCGGAAGTCATCACAGACGGGGTGAACGGCTATTTGTGCGCGTTGGGTGATGTGAGCGACGTTGCCCGAAAAGCCGTCCGGCTGCTTGAGGATCCAGGCCTTTATGCTGCATTTTCGAAAGCGTGCGAAAAGACGGTAAAAGAGAAATTTTATTCCCGCAACATTTTGAAACAATACGAACAAATATATGAACAAACGGTAAATGAGGTTGATGGACATGCTCCCGCCATTTCAGACGGCGCTTCCCATTATCCGGACGCTTGAAGACGCAGGGTTCCAAGCTTTTTTTGTCGGGGGCTCGATCCGCGATAGCCTGCTCGGGCGGCCGGTGCACGATGTCGATATTGCCACCTCGGCAAAACCGGAAGAGGTAAAGGCGCTTTTTAAACATACTGTTGACATCGGCATTGAACATGGAACAGTGCTTGTATTATATAAAGGAAACCAGTACGAGATCACGACGTTCCGGACCGAGTCGGCCTATAAAGATTACCGGCGCCCGGAATCGGTTGAATATGTGGACTCATTGCTTGAAGATTTAAAACGGCGCGACTTCACGATGAATGCGATGGCGATGGATAAAAACGGGAAACTGATTGATCCGTTTAGAGGCAGTGAAGCCATCCGGATGAAGCGGATTGAAACGGTCGGATCCCCTGAAGAAAGATTCCGGGAAGACGCGCTCCGGATGATGCGGGCCGCCCGGTTTACAAGTCAGCTCGGTTTTGGTATTGAACCCGGGACGAAGCAGGCCATCAAGCGCCATGCACCGCTTATCCGACATATTGCTGTTGAGCGGATAACCCAGGAATTCATCAAATTGCTGGAAGGAGAGCATCCGTATGAAGCACTTCAACTGCTTCAGGAAACCGGGCTGCTCGGGTTTCTCCCCGGTCTTTGCGGCAGGGAAGCGCAACTTTTTTCCGCCCTGCACCCGGTGTTAAACGAATTGTCAGAACAGCAGCTTTGGGTGTACCTTGTTGCCGCCGCGAACCCGGAAGATGCCAACGCTTTTTTGCGAAAATGGAAACTGCCGAATGAAAAACGGAAAGCCATCGTGCGTACGCTCAGTTTTTTCAGGATGCGCGCCGGGCGAAAGTGGGATCCGCTTATGCTCTACGATGCCGGCGAACAAACGGCATTGGATGCTGAAGCGGTTTTCTGTGCTTTTCGCCGCGAAAACCCGGCGCCCCGCATTTCCGCTCTCCGGCAGGCTTTCCAGAAATTGCCGGTGAAAAACCGCAGCGAGCTGGCAATCGACGGGAAAAAGCTGATGGCGCTTTTTTCGAAAAAAGGCGGCCCGTGGCTGAAAGAAATGCTCCGTGAGATTGAAAAAGCGCTGATAAACGGCGAAATCGAAAACCAATATGAGGCAATCCGGAGGTGGGTTTTGTGCAAATATCCACAAGAGAAAAAATAATAGAATTGCTGACGGAAGCTGGGGACGGCTTTGTATCGGGAGAAACGCTGGCGAAAAAGCTGAACTGCTCGCGGGCGGCGGTTTGGAAGCATATGGAAGAGCTGCGCAAAGAAGGTTTTGAATTGGAAGCGGTTCGGAAAAAAGGCTACCGGATTAAAGGAACGGGCGACAAAGTGACGGAAAATGAAATCCGGTACGGGCTCGGGACAAAACGGCTTGCAAGAAACATTCATTACCGGGAAACGATCGATTCTACCCAGCGGCTTGCGCACCAGCTCGTACAGGAAGGCTGTCCTGATGGCACGCTTGTGATTGCAGAGCAGCAGACGGGAGGAAGGGGCAGGCTCAGGCGGTCCTGGTATTCCCCTAAATATACCGGTATCTGGATGAGTATTGTCCTGCGGCCGGATCTTCCGCCGCAAATGGCGCCCCCGTTTACGCTCATTGCCGCCGTTGCGGTCGCACAGGCAATCGAAGAAACAGCGGGGATTGTGCCGGAGATCAAATGGCCGAATGACCTGTTAATCGGCGGAAAAAAATGCGCAGGGATCCTGACAGAGCTTGAAGCGGACACGGATCGGATCCAGGCGGTGATCACAGGGATCGGGATCAATGTAAACGAAACCGATTTCCCGGACCCCTTAAAATCGATCGCAACATCCCTTTCCCTTGCTTCTGGTAAAAAAGTAAAACGCGCGCTGCTCATTCAGCGCATCCTTGAGAAATTGGAAAAATACGAGGAAATTTATCTCCAAAACGGTTTTGCGCCGCTTAAAATTTTATGGGAAAGCTATGCCAATGTGGCAGGGAAAAAAATCACGGCGCATACGTTAAAAGGGGATATTTCAGGGCGTGCGGTCGGCATCACGGATGACGGCGTGCTCCAGCTTGAAGGGGAAGACGGACAGATGCATGCCATTTACTCCGCAGATATTGAAATCGAACGTTAAAAAATTGACAAAATTTTTGGCCGGATATAGCGCAATCTGGCCATTCCTGCTATAATCAACTTGGGTAGTATCTATTTCGGAACTATACCAATTCAGCTTTTTATACAAAATAGATTCTGCCTTGATCCTTAAACGGACGGGGACAGAGGGCCAAAATGAACAATTGAAACAACAGGGAGCCCGTCTGTCCAGTGACGGGCTCCTTTTTCCAATTGTTTGTTTCCTCTGCACCGGTCAATCCATGACAGGTGAGGAGTGTTGGAAAATGAAACAAACGACGGATTTTGTGAAGATGAAGGCGCAAGAAGAAAAAATTGCAATGGTGACCGCTTATGATTATCCTTCTGCAAAGCTTGCGGAAGAAGCGGGCGTTGACATGATTCTTGTCGGCGATTCACTCGGCATGGTCGTGCTCGGCTATGATTCGACCATTCCGGTGACCGTGGCGGACATGGTCCACCATACGAAAGCGGTCAAACGCGGGGCGAAAAACACTTTTATCGTCACCGATATGCCGTTTATGTCGTACCATTTGAGCCGCGAAGAAACATTAAAAAACGGCGCCCGCATCATTCAGGACGGCGGTGCCCATGCCGTAAAACTGGAGGGCGGGAAAGAAGTCGCGGCTCAAATTGAAGCGCTTACGGAATCAGGCATCCCGGTGATGGCTCATATCGGGCTGACGCCGCAAAAGGTCGGGATTTTCGGCGGCTATAAAGTCCAAGGGAAAACAGCGGAAGCCGCCAAAAAGCTGCTGGAAGATGCGAAAGCGTGCGAGGAGGCCGGCGCTTTTGCTGTCGTCCTGGAATGCGTCCCGCGGCAGCTTTCGGAAGAAGTGACAGCCGCACTTTCCATTCCAACCATCGGAATTGGGGCCGGCCTTGATGTAGACGGGCAGGTCCTTGTATTCCATGACCTGGTAAAATACGGAAGCGAAAAAGTGGCAAAATTTGTGAAGCAATTTGCCGATGCGGATGCCGTGATGCGCGCGGGGCTCCGCCAATACGTACAGGAAGTAAAAAACCGGACGTTCCCCGAAGAAAAGCATACGTACACGATGAAAGAAGAAGAACTGGCAACACTGTACGGGGGGCATGCAAAATGAAAACCGTGCAGGTAATGAGTGTTGCAGAAACGAAGCAGAAAATCCGGACGCTTGTATCCCGGTATAAAAAAGAAGGCAAGTCGATCGGGTTTGTCCCGACGATGGGCTACTTGCATGAAGGCCATCTCGCCCTGGCAAAGCAGGCAAGAAAAGAAAACGATATTGTCATCATGAGTATTTTTGTAAACCCGCTCCAATTCGGGCCGAATGAAGATTTCGACCGATACCCGCGCGATGCGGAAGGGGACCGGCATAAAGCGGAAGCAGCAGGCGTTGATGTATTGTTTATCCCGTCTGTTAAAGAAATGTATCCGCGCGCTTTATCGGTTCAAATGACAGTGACAAAAGGGACGGATGTCCTTTGCGGAAGAAAGCGGCCGGGCCATTTTGACGGCGTGGCGACGGTTCTTTCGAAATTGTTTCACCTCGTTCAGCCGGACCGCGCTTATTTCGGATTGAAAGATGCCCAGCAGGTGGCCGTTGTCGAAAATTTGGTTCGCGATTTGGATTTTCCCATTGACATTGTCCCGTGCCCGATCGTGCGCGAACCGGACGGCCTTGCAAAAAGTTCGAGAAACGTCTATTTATCGGAGGCGGAGCGGAAAGAAGCACCCGAAATATACAAAAGTTTGCAATTGGCAAACAAAGCGGTTGAACAGGGAGAGAGAAACCCGGAAAAAGTGATTTCCCTTGTGAAAGCGCATCTTTCCGCGCATCTGTCCGGGAAAATCGATTACGTAGAATTGTATTCATATCCTGACCTCGAACCGGTCCATGCCATACATGGGCGCTGTATCCTCGCAGTCGCCGTCCAATTTGAAAAAGCACGGCTCATCGACAATATCATTTTTGCAGAATAAACAACATGAGAATAGGAGAGATTGCTTTGCTGCGGACTGTGATGAACGGAAAAATCCACCGGGCAACCGTGACGGAAGCGAATTTAAACTATGTCGGAAGCATCACGATTGATGCGGATTTGCTGGATGCTGCGGGAATGGCGCCCAATGAGAAAGTGCAAATAGTGAACAATTACAACGGGGCGCGATTTGAAACGTACATTATCCCGGGTGAAAGGGGATCCGGTGTCATCTGCCTGAACGGCGCGGCCGCCCGGCTTGCACAACCCGGCGATATTGTGATTATCATTTCGTACGCCCTTTTGACGGAAGAAGAAATGAAAAACCACCATCCGAAAATTGTCCTGCTTGATGCAAAAAACCGAATTGAAAAAATGTTATCGGAAGAACCGGCTTCCACGATTTTGTAAGGTAAAACCGCACCTGCTTTTTCCGGCAGGGCGGTTTTTTAATTTCTGCATCTGCTTGTGGCGAATGATCGATTTTATGTTAAAATAGTACAATATGGAAGAAACGGGGCAATTATTTTTAGTCAGGTGATGTTATGCAGCGCTATGTAGTCGTAGATCTTGAAACAACAGGAAATTCAGCAAAAAAAGGCGATCGCATCATCCAGTTTTCCGCTGTTGTGGTTGAAGGCCGGGAGATAAAAACGCAATTTACAAGCTTCGTTAATCCCGAAAAGCCGGTACCGCCGTTTATTTCGGAATTGACCGGGATCGATAACGGCATGCTTGAAGAAGCGCCGGTATTTTCGGAGATCGCCCCGCGCATTATGGAAATTTTGGAAGACAGCATATTTGTCGCCCACAATGTGCTGTTTGACCTGCCGTTTTTGCAGCAGGAATTAAAGGCTGCGGGGTTTCCGCCGTTTCGCGGGCCGAGCCTTGACACCGTTGAATTTTCGAGAATTGCATTTCCAACTTTGAACAGTTATAAACTGGGGGATCTGGCCGATTCTTTGTCTCTTTATCATGAACGGCCGCACCGGGCGGACAGTGATGCTTTTGTGACGGCAAAGCTGCTTCTTGCCTGCATGGAAAAGTGTGCGTCCCTTCCTGTCGTCACACTTGAACAACTCGTGCCGCTTTCTTATTCCTTGAAAAACGACCTTGCCGGCATTTTTGAGGATATACTGGAAGAGAAACGGCGGCATATCGAGCATTTGCCGCCGGATATGGAAGTATACCGTGGCATTGCATTAAAGCGGAAAATCCTCCCGCCGGATAACGGACCGCGTGAGATTGGCCGTTACCCGCAGGATGCAGTTGAAAAAGAATCCTGGTTTGCGGCTTCAGGTACTGGGATGGAAGCGCGCCCCGCCCAATTTGAAATGATGGACCATGTCCGGGAAGCTTTTTCTGTTGAGGAGCATGTCGCATTAGAAGCAGGCACGGGCATCGGCAAATCCCTTGCCTATCTTGTGCCGGCCGCTTTCCAAGCGATTTCGGAACAGAAACCGGTGTTAATCAGCACGTATACGGTTGCGCTTGAGCACCAGCTTTTAAATAAGGAAATCAAAAGGCTTGAACAGATGCTGAAAACCCCGGTCAGGACCGTGTTGCTAAAGGGGAGGAGCCATTACCTGCATTTGTTTAAGTTTGAACAGTCGTTAAAAGAACCGGACCGGCAGTACGACGCCGTATTTGCCAAAATGCAAATCCTGGTCTGGCTTACCGAAACAGAAAGCGGCGATCTTGACGAGCTTCATTTATCTGGCGGCGGAAAACATTTTTGGCAGCGGATTAAACAGGACGGCTGGCATACGGATAAAAAAGATCCGTGGAAATCGCGGGATTTTTATCTTTACGCCAAAGCCTGCGCAGCCTCTGCTGACATCGCCGTCACGAACCATGCGATGCTGTGCGCGGAACTTGAAAGGGACCAGTCGGTGTTTGACGGATTTCAATACGTCATCATTGATGAAGCCCACCGCCTTGAACAAGCGGCCCGGGAAACGATCGGGAAACGCGCAAGTTACAACCAAATGAAATATATGATGGCAAGGCTCGGCCTGTACGAACAAAAACAACTGTTTTACAAATTGGAAAAAGTGATGGAAAAATACGGGCTAAAAGCCAGCCTGCACGCGTTTGAATGCGATGCAATCCTGCAGGCCCTTGATGCCGAGCTCGATGATTTATTCGGCATGCTCGCTCAAAAAGTGTTGCGCGCGAACCGGGAAACAAATGGTTACCAGAAAATCAAATTAAGAATTAAAAAAGAAAATTGGAAACAAAAAGCATGGCAGGCAGTTCTGCTCTGTACGGAACGGATCAGGGCGTCCATGAAAGAGATTTCACAGGCTTTGGAAGAAAGACTTTCGCAGTTGCTTTCCGAAAAACAGATGAAAGAACAGGCACTCGCATTTATCGAAGAAATGTACAGCTTTTTGGAAGATTGGCGCCTTTTGCGCGACAACCTGGCCATTTTCGCCGGCCAAAACGGCGGGGATGAAAATGTCGTCTGGGTGGAAGGGGATTTGCGCGCCCTCCCGAACAGCCTTGTCATCTATTGCCAGCCGGTGCATGCCGGAGAAATATTGCAAAAAGCTTTTTTTTCGCGAAAAAAGAGCGTTGTGCTTACTTCCGCGACATTGACCGTTGGCGGAAGTTTCCGCTATTTTCTGGACGAGACGGGGCTAGCGCACACCACAAAAACGGTCCGCATTCCGTCGCCTTTCCGGTTCGACAGGCAGGTGCAGTTTATTATCCCGAACGACCTTCCCGATATCGGATCCGTCAGTATAGAAGACTTTGCGGAAAAAATGGCAGGTTATCTGCTTGCCGTTGCGGAGGCCACAAAAGGCAGGATGATGATTTTATTTACATCCTTTGATTTGCTGAAAAACGTGTACCACCTGATGAAAGAAAGCGGAATGCTTGAAGATTATATGTTTATCGCCCAGGGCATATCAAGCGGCAGCCGATCTAGGTTAACGAAAAGCTTTCAAAAATTTGGCAAAGCCATTCTTTTCGGTTTAAGCAGCTTTTGGGAAGGGGTCGACATCCCTGGCGATGACCTTTCCTGCCTTGTGATGGCCCGCCTTCCGTTTTTGCCCCCGGATGAACCGGTTACTGAAGCAAAGTCTGATTATTTCAGGGCAAAGGGGAAAAACCCGTTTTCCGCCTATGCGCTGCCGGAAGCCGTGCTCAGGTTCAAACAAGGGTTTGGCAGGCTTATCCGGACGCGTCATGACCGCGGCATTTTTCTTGTCCTCGACCGGAGGATTGAAACGGCCACATACGGGCCGGCGTTCACAAAGTCTCTGCCGCCGGTCCGCATCAGGCACCTGAATCTGAACGAGACGCTTGAGGTCATTGAAAGCTGGCTGTAAAAAAAGTGCTGCGACAATGCAGCACAAAACAGGGTGGACCGGAAAAATGATCAAATGCATCATTTTTTCATTCATTTTTGCTGTATAATGATGAAGGAAATGATTCTAAGCTTAGGATGGCCTGCATGGGAACTGATATGAATGACAATATCTGCTTAAAAGGATTTACGCCATGGAAAATGAGGGTTCGGAATGAAAAAAGCACTGATCTCGATTTGCATTTTGGTCATCGTGATAGCCGGATTTGCGGCAGAGACTTATTGGAAAGCACGGAAACCGTATCATGAAGCATACAACAAAGCGGTCGCTGTTGCCAAAAGCGAAGCCGGCATCCGGGCTGCCGATGCATTTTATCTTTACAATGGCAAAAGCACCTATTATGTTGTCGTGGGGAAAGGAAAAGGCGGGAAGAAAAAAGCGGTTTGGATCCCTGAAAAGAAACCGAAACGTGTGACCGTCCTAGACTTGAATACCGGCATCTCAAAACAGGATGCAGTGAAACAAGTGGTGCAGAAAAGGCAGCCGGATAAAATTTTATCTGTGCGGCTCGGCATGGAAAGCCAGGTTCCCATTTGGGAAGTTGCTTATATAAAAGGAAACAGCCTCGGCTATGATGAGGTTCCTTTTTTAAAAAAATCCAATTGATCCGTTTGGAGAGGTGAATCGTATGAAACTGGCATCAAGGGTAAGTGCATTAACGCCGTCATCCACGTTGGCGATTACGGCAAAGGCAAAAGCAATGAAGGCGCAAGGCATCGATGTGATCGGCCTTGGCGCAGGTGAACCCGATTTTAATACACCGAGGGAGATTATCGAAGCCGCGTATCAGTCGATGCTAGACGGCCAGACGAAGTATACCCCGGCCGGCGGAATGGCATCGCTGAAAGAGGCCGTCATTGAAAAATTCCAAAAAGACCAGGGGCTTGGCTTTAAAGCAAATGAAATCATCATTACCAACGGTGCAAAACACGCCTTGTATACATTGTTTCAGGTGCTGCTCGACCAGGGCGATGAAGTGATCATTCCGTCTCCTTACTGGGTAAGCTATCCCGAGCAGGTAAAGCTTGCAGAAGGCGTCCCGGTCTTTGTAGAAGGCAAAGAAGAAAACCAGTATAAAATAACGCCAGAGCAGCTGGAAGCGGCCATATCGCCGCGGACAAAAGCGTTTGTACTCAACTCTCCCGGCAATCCGACCGGCATGATGTATACAAGGGAAGAACTTGAAAAACTCGGTGAAGTCTGCCTGAAACACGATATTTTGATCGTGTCGGACGAAATTTACGAAAAATTGGTGTACGGCGGCAGCCGGCATGTCTCGATCGCCACCATTTCACCGGAACTGAAAGCACAGACGGTGATCATTAACGGCGTCTCAAAATCCCATTCCATGACCGGCTGGCGGATCGGCTATGCGGCCGGAAACGGGGATATCATCAAAGCGATGACAAATCTTGCCAGCCATTCGACTTCCAATCCGGCAACGCCTTCCCAGTTCGCGGCACTCGCCGCATATAGCGGGGATGAACGCACCGTGGAAGAGATGCGCCAGGCTTTCGAGGCACGGCTCAATGCTGTTTTTAACCAGCTGATTGAAATTGACGGGATTACCTGCATCAAACCGCAAGGCGCTTTTTATTTATTCCCGAATGTGAAAGAAGCCGCAAAGCTGACTGGGTTTCAAACGGTTGACGCATTTGTGGAGGCTTTGCTCGAGGAAGCGCGCGTTGCCGTCGTCCCGGGTTCCGGTTTCGGCGCGGAAAACAATATCCGGCTTTCTTATGCCACTTCTTTGGAAAATCTCGAAGAAGCGCTCAAGCGGATCAAACAGTTCGTGGAAACACGGAAAAAAGCATGAAACTTTGGCTTGTTTCCTTTTTCCGCCTTTGTTTAGTATAATGGATTTCGGTACATATGGGAGACAAGCCGGAAATTGTTTTGGAGGGAAATACCGTGAAAATCACCATTTCAGAAGTACACCAGCATATCGGGGAGGAAGTGACGATCGGGGTCTGGCTGAACAACAAACGTTCAAGCGGCAAAATTGCTTTTCTCGAGCTGCGTGACGGGACAGGCTTTATCCAGGGGGTTGTCGTAAAAAACGAAGCCGGGGAAGAGGTCTTTCAAACGGCGAAATCGATGAGCCAGGAAACTTCTTTTTACGTTACCGGAACAGTCCGGGAAGATGCCCGCTCCCCGTTCGGCTACGAGCTCCAGGTGACCGGCATTCAGATCATTCATGAAGCCGTAGATTACCCGATCACACCAAAAGCGCACGGGACCGAATTTTTAATGGACCACAGGCATCTATGGCTCCGTTCCCGCCGCCAGCACGCCGTCATGAAAATCCGGAACGAAATCATCCGGGCGACGTATGAGTTTTTCAATACGCACGGGTTTACGAAAATCGACCCGCCGATTCTAACCGGCAGTGCGCCGGAAGGAACGACCGAGCTGTTCCATACGAAATACTTTGACGAAGAGGCCTATCTATCACAAAGTGGGCAGCTTTACATGGAAGCGGCAGCAATGGCATTCGGGAAAGTATTTTCTTTCGGCCCGACGTTCCGCGCCGAAAAATCGAAAACGCGCCGCCATTTGATCGAGTTTTGGATGATCGAGCCGGAAATGGCTTTTTATGAACATGAAGACAGCCTGAAAGTACAGGAACAGTATGTCTCTTATATCGTCCGGTCCGTTTTGGAAAATTGCAAACTCGACCTGCACCGGCTTGGCCGCGATACTTCAAAGCTTGAACAAGTGTCGGCGCCGTTTCCGCGGATTACGTATGATGACGCAATTGAATTGCTCCATGAAAAAGGATTTGATGATATCAAGTGGGGCGAAGATTTTGGTGCGCCGCATGAAACCGCGATTGCCGAAAGTTTCGACAAGCCGGTGTTCATTACGCATTATCCGGCTGCAATCAAACCGTTTTACATGCAGCCGGATGCTAAGCGCCCGGAAGTCGTGCTGTGCGCCGATTTGATTGCGCCGGAAGGGTACGGGGAAATCATCGGCGGCAGCGAGCGGATCAATGACTATGATTTGTTGCTGAAACGGATCAAGGATTTCAATCTGTCGGAAGAAGCTTACAAATGGTATCTTGATTTACGAAAATACGGTTCTGTTCCGCATTCCGGCTTCGGGCTGGGCCTTGAGCGGACGGTTGCCTGGATTTCGGGCGTTGAGCATGTGCGCGAAACGATTCCGTTCCCGAGGCTTTTAAACCGGATCTATCCGTAATATCGAGTAGGAGGCTAATCATTATTTGATTAGCCGACCTCTCACACCACCGTGCGTACGGTTCCGTACACGGCGGTTCTAAAGTTTACGACCGTACAGACAGATAGTAATCCAGAAAACTTATATACCTTGCTCTTCGGAAGAGTTCGTTTGTAAGGGTTCTAGCTAAGATATGGCTGCCGGAGATTCTCCAGTAGCCTTTTCTTGTGTTAGCCCATTCCCACGCCTTTCTTTTATTGATCCCTAATTTCTTGAGCCAATAAAATCTTGTGCGTACTCTCTTCCATCTTTTCCAAGTTACCATTCGCATTCTTCTTCGTGTCCATTGGTCCAGTCTGGTTACCAGACTTTTCATATCCGCTAGCTTGTAGTAATTTACCCATCCTCGGACAGTGTCGTTTAGCCTTTTCTTTCTTTCCTCTACGCTTAATCCGTTGCTTCTTCCTGTGATTCTGCGAATTTTCTCCTTTAATTTTTGAACACCCTTCGGGTGTACCCGGAATTTGCATTTTCCTTCATAAAGGTAAAATCCATAACTCAGGAACTTGATGTTTCTAATATGTGTGATCATCGTCTTCTCTCGGTTCACTTTGAGTCGCAATTTCTTCTCAATGAATGGGAGAATGTTATGGTATGTTCTTTCGCAGCTTCTTCGGCTTTTACAGAATATGATCACATCATCAGCGTAACGGACAAATCGGTGATTTCTTGCTTCCATTTCTTTATCCAATTCGTTTAACATTACATTGGCAAGAAGCGGACTTAGTGGTCCTCCTTGTGGAACACCGAAATCATTTGTTGTCCTTATTCCTTTGATCATAACACCTGCATTTAGGAATTTATGGATTAAGGAGATTACACGTCCGTCGTGAATTGTTTCACTCAATATCTGGATAAGCTTACTATGGTTTACCGTGTCAAAGTACTGTTCTAAGTCCAGGTCTACTACATACTGGTATCCTTCATTTACATTCTTTTGGCACTTGAGAAGTGCCTGATGTGTACTTCTATGTGGTCGGAAACCATAGCTATTGTCTGAGAACTTTCTTTCATATATAGGGACTAGGACCTGCGAAATGGCTTGTTGGATGACTCGGTCTACTACCGTTGGTATTCCAAGTTTCCTTGTTTTCCCGTTGTCTTTTGGAATTTCTACCCTTCTAACGGGTTGGGGCTTGTATGTCCCATTTCGAATGGAGAGGACGAGTTCCCTCTGATGTTCAGTTAGGTATGCCAAAAGTTCACCTGTTTTCATTCCATCGACACCGCCCTCACCTTTGTTTTTCTTTACCTTTTTATAGGCACGGTGCAGGTTATTACTTGAAAGGATTCGTTCGAGCATCCATTCGTTCTGTCTGTTGGTGTTAGTGGTGTTGTTTTCAGTTATCCTCTTGAAACTATGCCCTCTGCCATATCCTTCCTGTTCCGCAGTATCTTTTTGACAGCAGGTTTCTTCCTGTTTTCTGCATTTGTTCGTTTCTTCGGTAACTTTCATTGACTTCCACTTCCTTTAGTTCAGCCCTTCCTTCGATGCTCCAGGCATCTCCGTACTATGGCTTCTGCTGACTTCTCACGGCAAATCTTGTTTCAACCAGGTTTCATACTCTGTTTCCACCTGTCCGTGAGACCTCCCGTGGTAAGGTGATTTGCTTTCATTCCATGTACCCGCACCATTTACGTTTCCACATCCGGATAGCTTTTGGGCTTTGACTTGTTCAGCAGCCTTACCCTGTGAGAGTACGCCTAATGATGTTCGTGTTCCTCGGGTCAGAATTTTGCCTCCAGCTTCCTTCAGATTCCATCTCACGATGGACACCCTTGCTCTTGGCTAATGGTTGGTCGCTACCTACCCCCATAGCGGACTTACACCGCCTAGCGAATCGCCATGCACGGCGCACTGAAAAAACGGCTGCATTGACGGTGTGCAGCCGTTTTTCTTTTCAGATGTTTTTTTCAATTCCCTTGCCGTTTTTAAACTGCTATACTTACATTGAGGTGTCCAACATGGATAAAGATCTTTTGCTTGCCTGGTGGGAAGAAGGGATATTGACCGTCCCCCAGCTCTTATTGAAAAAATACAAACAGCTTGGCCTGAATGAAACGGAACTTGTGCTTTTGCTGCAAGTTTATTCTTTTTTAAAAGAGGGAAATGCGTTTCCGACGCCTGAAGATCTGGCAGGCAGGCTTACCATTCCGGAAAGTATGTGCGTTTCGATTTTGCGGCGTCTAATCCAGCATCAGTTTTTGTCCATTGAAGAAGGGGAAGGGGAAGGTGGCATCCTGTATGAAAAATATTCGATCATGCCGCTGTGGGCGAAACTCGCCGATGAATTTATCTATGAGAAAAAACAGGACGAGCTTGAAAAAAGCGTAAACGAAGAAACCGATTTATACACCACGTTTGAACAGGAGTTTGGCAGGCCGCTGTCGCCGCTCGAATGCGAAACATTGGCGATGTGGATTGACCAGGACGGGCAATCCCCTGATCTGATCAAAGCCGCCCTGCGCGAAGCCGTCATCTCCGGCAAACTGAATTTCCGCTACATAGACCGCATTTTGTTTGAATGGAAAAAGAACGGAATCCGGACGGTGGATGAAGCACGTGAATATGGAAGGAATTTCCGTAAATCGTCAAAACCGCAAACAGAAAAACCGAAAACGACCAATCCGGTGCCGTTTTATAACTGGCTCGAACAATAAAGGTGACAATAATAATTTTATGTAAACTAGTTACAGGAGTTTGAGAAATGCTGACAAAAAAACAAATCCGGCATTGCCTTGAGACAATGGGGGAAATGTTTCCGGATGCCCGCTGTGAATTGAATCATTCAAATCCTTTTGAGCTGCTGATCGCGGTAACATTATCCGCCCAGTGCACCGATGCGCTCGTCAATAAAGTGACAAAAAATCTGTTTCAAAAGTATAAAACGCCGGATGATTATATTGCCGTGCCGCTTGAAGAACTGCAGCAGGACATCCGGTCGATCGGCCTATACCGCAACAAAGCAAAAAACATCCAAAAACTTTGTCGGATGCTCATCGAGGAATACGGGCGGGAAGTGCCGCAAACACGTGAAGAACTAATGAAACTGCCCGGCGTCGGCAGAAAAACGGCAAACGTTGTCCTGTCGGTTGCTTTTGGCATTCCGGCCATTGCTGTCGATACCCATGTGGAGAGAGTAAGCAAACGGCTCGGTTTTTGCCGCTACAAAGACAGTGTATTGGAAGTGGAACAAACCTTAATGAAAAAAGTGCCGAAAGAAGAATGGTCGATCACGCACCACCGGATGATCTTCTTCGGCCGCTACCATTGTAAGGCCCAGCGCCCGCAATGTGAAATCTGCCCGCTTCTTGACCTGTGCAGGGAAGGGAAGAAACGGATGAAGCAGAAAGAGAACAAGAAATAACAATACAAAAAGCATGGAGAACTGATTCTCCATGCTTTTTTGGGTGCGCCGTGCATGGCGATTCGCTAGGCGGTGAAAGTCCGCTATGGGGGTAGGTAGCGACCAACCATTAGCCAAGAGCAAGGGTGTCCATCGTGAGATGGAATCCGAAGGAAGCTGGAGGCAAAATTCTGACCCGAGGAACACGAACATCATTAGGCGTACTCTCACAGGGTGAGGCTGCCAAACAAGTCGAAGCCCAAAAGCTATCCGGATGTGGAAACGTAAATGGTGCGGGTACATGGAACGAAAGTGAATCACCTTACCACGGGAGGTCTCACGGACAGGTGGAAACAGAGTATGAAACCTGGTTGAAACAAGATTTGCCGTGAGAAGTCAGCAGAAGCCATAGTACGGAGATGCCTGGGGCATCGAAGGAAGGGCTGAACTAAAGGAAGTGGAAGTCAATGAAAGTTACCGAAGAAACGAACAAATGCAGAAAACAGGAAGAAACCTGCTGTCAAAAAGATACTGCGGAACAGGAAGAATATGACAGAGGGCATAGTTTCAAGAGGATAACCGAAAACAACACCACTAACACCAACAGACAGAACGAATGGATGCTTGAACGAATCCTTTCAAGTAATAACCTGCACCGTGCCTATAAAAAGGTAAAGAAAAACAAAGGTGCGGGCGGTGTCGATGGAATGAAAACAGGTGAACTTTTGGCATACCTAACTGAACACCAGAGGGAACTCGTCCTCTCCATTCGAAATGGGACATACAAGCCCCAACCCGTTAGAAGGGTAGAAATACCAAAAGACAACGGGAAAACAAGGAAACTTGGAATACCAACGGTAGTGGACCGAGTCATCCAACAAGCCATTTCGCAGGTCCTAGTCCCTATATATGAAAGAAAGTTTTCAGACAATAGCTATGGTTTCCGACCACATAGAAGTACACATCAGGCACTTCTCAAGTGCCAAAAGAATGTAAATGAAGGATACCAGTATGTAGTAGATCTGGACTTAGAACAGTACTTTGACACGGTAAACCATAGTAAGCTTATCCAGATATTGAGTGAAACAATTCACGACGGACGTGTAATCTCCTTAATCCATAAATTCCTAAATGCAGGTGTTATGATCAAAGGGGTAAGGACAACAAATGATTTCGGTGTTCCACAAGGAGGACCACTAAGTCCGCTTCTTGCCAATGTAATGTTAAACGAATTGGATAAAGAAATGGAAGCAAGAAATCACCGATTTGTCCGTTACGCTGATGATGTGATCATATTCTGCAAAAGCCGAAGAAGCTGTGAAAGAACATACCATAACATTCTCCCATTCATTGAGAAGAAATTGCGACTCAAAGTGAACCGAGAGAAGACGATGATCACACATATTAGAAACATCAAATTCCTAAGTTATGGATTCTACCTTTATGAAGGAAAATGCAAATTCCGGGTACACCCGAAGGGTGTTCAAAAATTAAAGGAGAAAATTCGCACAATCACAGGAAGGAGCAACGGATTAAGCATAGAGGAAAGAAAGAAAAGGCTAAATGACACTGTCCGAGGATGGGTAAATTACTACAAGCTAGCGGATATGAAAAGTCTGGTAACCAGACTGGACCAATGGACACGAAGAAGAATGCGAATGGTAACTTGGAAAAGATGGAAGAGAGTACGCACAAGATTTTATTGGCTCAAGAAATTAGGGATCAATAAAAGAAAGGCGTGGGAATGGGCTAACACAAGAAAAGGCTACTGGAGAATCTCCGGCAGCCATATCTTAGCCAGAACCCTTACAAACGAACTCTTTCGAAGAGCAAGGTATATAAGTTTTCTGGATTATTATCTGTCTGTACGGTCGTAAACTTTAGAACCGCCGTGTACGGAACCGTACGCACGGTGGTGTGAGAGGTCGGCTAATCAAATAATGATTAGCCTCCTACTCGATTGCGAACCGGCGGGAGCACAGGAAGCCATCAATCACGTGCTTTTTTATTCAGAACCGGTATTGTTATTTGCGGACGTGTTGCCCGAACTGTTTTCGCCTTTATTGGAACTGTTCCCGCCGTTCGTATTGATCCCTTGGTTTCCGTTTGAACCGCTGTTTCCCTTGCCATGAGTGCCTGCTCCATTGTTTGCCGGTCTGTCATTTCCGCTTGAAGGGCCAGTGCCTGAACTGTTTCCTGGACCGTTGTTGTTATCTTTGTTGCTGTTGCCGTTTCCGCTGTTTTCCGAGCCGGTGCCGTTTGAATTGCCGCTGTTTGTTCCCTTGTCTGAGCCGGTGTTGTCTTTGTTTTCGCCGGACTGATTGGTGTCAGTGCCGGTATTGCTATTCGTATTTGAATTGTTTGCATCCGGTTGTTTTTGGGCATTGTCTTCCGGTTGCTTGTTTTGGTTATCATCCGCCTTCGTGTCCGTGCTATCCCCCGGAACCGTTACACTGGCGGATGCCGCTTTGCTTTTCACGCCATTTACCGTGGCGGTGACATTGAAGACATACGTTGCGCCCGCTTTCGGATTGGCAACGGTGATCGATTTTCCTGAAGTCGAACCGAATGACGCCGCGCTGCCGTTTATTGTGCCGGAGACGTTAAAGGTTGCACCTGATCCTTCATAATCCCAGGTAACCGTAATTTTTTTGCTGTTTGCATCATACGCTGCGTGAACATTTGCCGGCGCATCCTGGGTAACGGATTTTTTATCAATCGCTGTATCGATATGGCCGCGGATATACAATTCGCTTCCCATTCTGACGACACTTTTTGGCATCGTAAAGTCAGGCGTTTCTTTGCCTTCCGATACATAGCGCATCAAGTGGCGGTAAATTTGCTGCGCAACCGTTTGATACGGCCTTGTGACGCCATATTTTTTGCCTTTCTCGCTTTCGTATCCGGTCCATACAGCTAACGAATATCTTGTCGTGTAGCCCGCAAACCAGGAATCCCGCACAGAAGAACTCAAAATCCCGTATTTTGCCAGCTCATCTTTATCAAAATTCGTTGTGCCCGTTTTACCGGCGGCAGGCAATCCTGGAATATGGGCGGTTGTCCCGGTACCTTTTGTCAGCACATCTTTCAGCACGTCCGTAATCATATAAGCCGTAAAATCACTCATGGCGATTTTGGACTGGACATGCGGTTTGATTTCCGTGACCCCGTCACGCAGGACAATTTTCCGGATGGCATGCGGCTTGTTGTATATGCCTTCATTGCCGAATGCGGCGTAAGCGGAAGCCATCTGCAACGGTGAAACTTGCACCCCTCCGCCGATGGATGAAGATTCAACGATTTCTTTGCTGTTTAAATCAAGGCCGAGTTTTTTTGCAAAACGGATGGCCCTTTCCTTTCCAACTTCTTTATATGTTTCATAGGCAGGAATATTCCGTGATAAATACAGTGCCTTGCGCATGCTCATCTTGCCAAGGAACCGGTTATCCCAGTCATTAATCGGCGTTCCGTCCGAATAAGTGGTTGCGACATCGTTCAATTGGTGCCCGGTTGACCAGTGCAAGTACTCAATCGCCGGCCCGTAGTCAAGAATCGGTTTGATCGTTGATCCCGGCGAACGCTTCGTATCAACGGCATAGTTGAAGCCGCGGTCAAGTTTCATATTGCGCCCGCCGCCGAGCGCACGGATTTCGCCTGTTTTCGTATCGATCAGGGCAATGCCGGCCTGCATTTTTTTATCCGGATAATTGATGATCGAATTGGTGTTTAAGATTTTTTCCGTATATTGCTGTGCGGAAGAATCCAGGGTTGTATAAATGGTTAAACCATCGGCATACACATTATAGTTCCCGAGTTTCTGCACTTCCTTAATGACTTCATTGACAAAGGCAGGATATTTGTTCGCGTTTGTATTCCGCTCTTTTTCTTTGACCAGTCCGGCCGAAACCGGGGTGGCCTGCGCTTTTTCCATTTCTGCCTTTGTAATTTTATTGTTTTTGTACATCATTGACAGGACAATGTCCCTTCTTTTCTTCGTCAGATCCGGATGGTCAAACGGATTATAATTATTCGGGCTTTGCGGCATGCCGGCCAGTACGGCAATTTCCGGCAGTGATAATTTGCTTAAAGATTTGCCATAATAATGTTCAGCGGCTGTCTCAAAGCCGAAGACACCGTCTGACATATAGACTTTATTGACATACATTTCAAGGATTTCATGCTTTGTATATTTCCGCTCAAGCTGGATCGCTAGCCACGCTTCCTGGGCCTTCCGCTTTAATGTTTTTTCGTTTTTATTATTTAATGCCATGGAAACGACCTGCTGGGTGAGGGTGCTCGCCCCCTCGGATCCGAACCCTTTGGTAAAGTTTGCGACCACCGCACCCCCGAGCCGAATCGGGTCGATCCCGTGGTGATGATAGAACCGTGCGTCTTCCGTCGAAAGAATCGCGTTTTCCATCTGTTTTGGAAGCTCTTCATAATCAATATATTTCCGGTTCTGTGCCCCGAGCGTTGCGACTGTTTTGTTGCTTTTATCCTTAATCACCGATGGAATCGGGTCGGATAACTGCTTCTTCGTCAGTTTTGGGGAGCTGCTTGCGTAATACGCAAAAGTGCTGATTCCCGCAATGACTCCGGCCAGCCCGACAAGAAAGCAGACAAGAATGAGCCGATTTATAAATGTTAAAAATTTGTTTTTCGGTTTTTTCCTCTTCTTTTTATGTTGATTTGCCTGCATTTGTTTCCGGCGTTCTTCGCGGGATTGGTATTTTTCTGCCATGCTCAGCATTCCTTTCTTCTAAATCTGAAAAAGCCGATTTAGATTCAAAACATATTGTTGCCGGATCCGTCAATCATCCGGCCGGGCAACAACTATAAAGCATACAATTGTTTTAAAACGGCGATGTAATCAATTCTCGGCCGGTATCCAACCGGTATAGGGTGCCCGTTTTCTTCAATTTCTTCTTTTTTTATCGATTTTCTCCCTCCGGCAAGCATTCTATCCCAATAAAAAAATAAATGGCGGGATTCCAGCAAAAAAATTTCTTCTTCCTTCGCAAAACGGAGAATGACAAAGCAAATTCCGCCTTGCGCCACCACCTGTTTCATATGGCTGATTTGATGCTCATGGAAGTTATGAAGCGGAAAAGAAGTATGGTTTTGCGTTTCCTTTGCTTCAAAGTCTATATATTTACCGTTCATCACCCCGTTGTAATCGGTTGTGGACGGCTGTTTAAAATAGGCTTCTTTAATGACGGCTGTGCTCCGTGACTGATAATCGACCTGGACAATCTGGATCGGGGTCGGTTTTTTATGGATAACGGCAATGCCTTCCTGCAAATAATAAGCATTGGTTTCATTCAGATCCTCTTCCAGTGTCATCCCGCGGTTGCCGTATAAAATTTGGTTCGCATTTTTCCGTCCGGCTTTGTTTTTTTTCCCTTTATACTTTTTTCCGTTTGGATAACGCAATTCCATGTTCCCTCACCTCATAAGCTAAATTATATCATAGCAGAACAGACAAAGAATATGTAATAAAAAAAACAGTCTTTCGGCCCCTTTTGCGCCGGCGGGGGACAAGGAACCGGCCTGCCCGGTTTTTTTCGCTAAAAACAGGCAAAACAAAAAGCAAGGAAACATTTCCTTGCTTTTTGCTTTCATTAGGTGGAAGGGCGGTCAGGGCCGTTCAGCTTCTTATCTCCTTTTGCCAAAGACCCTTTCTGTTCCCGTGCTTTTTTCTGTTGTTGTGCTTTGTTGTCATTCGTTTTCATGGAAACCCACCTCCTGAAATTGGTGTCACCGGATTTTCCGGCATATTTATTGTTTGCAGTTCCGCCTTTTGCATACATGCCGGCACGAAAGTTGGCGCAGCCGGGAAAAATGCGCCCAAAATGGAGGCACGCTGTCGAAAGAAAACGCAAAATGAAGAAACCCGTTTTCTTTGCCGAATTGCTTCTAGTTTTGTCAGGCATGAAGGGACCGGGCCGCCTGGCAGAGAATGAATAGGCATGATGAAATTCAAGGGGGAAAACAAATGATACCGAAAGCCGCATTTTTAAACGGGCTGGAAAAAATGGAAGAGGCACTCGAAAATATTGGGACAGAGATCCGGCATAAGGCGGAGAAGGAAGCAAGAAAGCAGTCGATAAAGCAGTGGTACCATTTGAAAAAAGCAGAAATGAAGCTGGATCATTTGGAAAAAAGGGCGGAAGCATTCAGAAAAACATACAGGGCGGAAAGCTTGCGGATTGATGAAAACAAAAAAACTTCCTAAAATGAAAGAAGTCTCCCGTAAAAAAACCCGGCGAAGGGAGAATATCCGGTTAGAAGGGTGAACAGAAATGGAAGAAGGGCAATTACAAGCGTTAAACGAGCAGCTGATTGCGTACACGCTTGAGCTTTACGACCTGTACCAGGAAGTAAAGGAAACAGGGGTGGAAAAGGATTTTTTCAGCGAAGTCAAGCCTTTTTGCGATACGTTGCAGGATGCCATTGACAGGTGGCTCCCGGCCGCAAAAGCATGGGTGGAAGCCCGGAGGCCGGCGCATCTTTTTCCGTCCCAGCTTGAACATACGGCCGAAAATTTGCAAATGGTTGCGGTGCGTGCTTTTTACCCGTCATCGAGCCGCAAAATGATGCTCGACCATTTTCAGTCGGTGAAATATATTCTCCAATGCTTGCAGGAAGCATTGGAGAAATCGTAAAGGATATGGACACATCACCAATTGCCAGATGCCACATACATTATTGGTGAAGCAGGCAGGAGGCGATGGCAATGCGCGTTTTTCAAGATCCTTACAGCAGCCGGCGCACAAGAAACATAGGACGGTATCCTGTAATGCCGGGGGCCGGTCCGTATTACCCGCAATTTCCATATCCCGGGCAGCATTCCCCGCATGTTTATGGATACCCCCCAGCGCCGTATCCGTACGGCCAGCATCCGGGCGGGTACGGTCAGGCCTGGCATATGCACGGACAAAGCGGCCAGCATGCCGGGGAAGAAGCTGCCATGCATTTGTTCGGAAACCCGCTCGAGGCAGCTGAAAAGCCAAACACCCAGCACGGTGCGGCAGGGTTCGGCCATCCGTACCCGCATCAGCCTGTTCCGCCAAAGCCGCCGCAAATGGGGGGATCTTTTTTGAATTCCTTCAAATCCCAGGATGGCTCCATTGATTTTAATAAAATGGTCAATACTGCCGGACAGATGATCAATGCGATTAATCAAGTATCATCGATGGTCAAAGGGCTCGGGGGCCTGTTTACAAAATAGGCTTCCGGGCCGTTTTGCTTAAAAAAGGGACAAAAAACGGAAAAAACCGGGACGCTCCCGGCCTCTTATTCAATCCTCAGCTTTTTTTTCTTTCCTTTCGGCATCAAAATCACAAGCAGCCCGTTTTCAAATTTTGCCTGAATCTGATCCCCGTCCACCAGTGGCGGCAGGGGCACCGTCCGGCTTATCCGGCGGAATGCGCTTTTCTTTTCGTAAGCTTTTTTCGTTTCATCCAAACTTGAAACGGCTTCCTCATGCCTGGCGCTAATGGTGAGATATTGATCATAAACTTCAATCTCAATCTGGCCTTTTTCATACCCGGGCAGTTTGGCTGTCAGTACATAAGCTTCATCTTTTTCTTCAAGGCGGACCGGGATCGTATCAAAAGAAAAAAATTCATCGAGATTCTCAAAAAAATGTTTGACCGGTTTTTCCTGAAAAAATTGGTCCATCGCTTGCATCAGCCCGTAAAAAGGATGCTTTTCATCCGGGCCGGATAAATTGGACATCGGCAGGCTCCTTTCTTATTGATGATAAAGAAAATGAATGGTTGCACAGCACTCTTTCGCTGTATAATATGAAAACCAAGCGGAAAATGTGAAAGAATGCTTTTAAAACGAACGTCTATTCGATATAATAGATAGCGGGGTGAGGAAAGATGTTCAGAAAAAAGAATTTGCAGGAAATATTGGAGCAGTTGCAGATGGACCGTTCTTTCCAGGAACGGATCGTCCATTGGCATACGATTGAAGGGAAGCCGGCTGTAACGGTGCCTTTTCCTGGCAGCATCACACCGGCTGTGCTTTCGGCACTCGAAAAAAGAGGAATTTCGTCATTGTATACCCACCAGGCAGAGGCATATCGGCTTGCCATGGCAGGAAAAGATTTTACGGCCGTTACCCCGACTGCATCAGGCAAAACGCTTTGTTATAATCTGCCTGTGCTCGAGACCATCCTTCAAAACCCAGATGCACGCGCGCTCTATATGTTTCCGACAAAAGCGCTCGCGCAGGACCAGAAAAGTGAAATAAACGAAATCATTGAAGAAGCCGGCGTGCCGGTAAACAGTTATACATATGACGGGGACACGCCTTCAAATATCCGGCAGCGCGTTCGCAAAGCCGGCCATATCGTCATTACCAATCCGGATATGCTGCATTCCGCCATTTTGCCCCACCATACAAAATGGGTGTCGTTTTTTGAAAATCTAAGATTTGTGGTGATCGACGAACTGCATATATACCGCGGTGTGTTCGGCAGCCATGTCGCCAATGTGTTGCGCAGATTAAAGCGGATTTGCCGTTATTACGGGAGCGATCCGGTTTTTATTTGCACGTCCGCGACGATCCAAAACCCGAAAGAGCTGGCGGAAAAGCTAACCGGCAAAAAAATGGAACTGATTGACCAAAACGGCGCGCCAAGTGGAACGAAGCATTTTCTTTTTTACAACCCGCCGCTTGTGAATAAGCCGTTGAACATCCGGAGAAGCGCCACGCTTGAAGTCCGGAAAATTGCAGGGGAACTTTTGAAAAACAAAATCCAGACGATTGTTTTTGCAAGAAGTCGTGTGCGCGTCGAAATCATCTTAAAATACTTGCAGGAACTCGTAAAAGATGAACTCGGGGAAAAGTCGATCATGGGCTACAGGGGAGGATATCTTCCAACGGAGCGGCGGAAAATCGAGCAGGGATTAAGAAATGGGGACATATACGGGATTGTCAGCACGAACGCCCTCGAGCTCGGTGTCGATATCGGCCAGCTCCAGGTCTGTATTATGACCGGCTATCCGGGCACAATTGCGAGCGCCTGGCAGCAGGCCGGGCGCGCAGGAAGAAGGCAGGGGGAATCGCTCGTCATCCTTGTTGCCGGCTCAAGCCCGCTTGACCAGTACATCATCCGTAATCCGGGCTTCTTTTTCAACCGGTCCCCGGAGACAGCGCGCATCAACCCCGATAATCTTGTCATTTTAGTGGACCATGTCAAATGCGCTGCATACGAACTACCGTTTAAAAAAGGGGAAACGTTTGGCAACGTTGAAATCGAGGACGTGCTCGAGTTTTTAGCGGATGAACGGATTCTCCACCGGCGCGGGGATGCCTGGTACTGGATGAATGATGCTTTTCCGGCCCACAATATCAGCCTTCGTTCCGCGTCGCAGGAAAATGTCGTCATTATCGATATGACCCATGCGCCGGATGTGCGCGTGATCGGTGAAATGGACCAGTTCAGCGCGATGACATTGCTCCATGAAGAGGCGATTTATTTGCATCAGGCGGTGCAGTATCAGGTTGAAAAGCTGGACTGGGAAGAGAAAAAGGCATTTGTCCGTGAAGTCGCTGTTGATTATTACACGGATGCCAATCTGGCGGTGGAGCTGAAAGTGCTGGAACAAGACCGAAAGACCGTTTTGCAGGATGCCATCATCGGCTATGGGGATGTGATGGTCCGGGCGATGCCGACGATTTTCAAAAAAATTAAATTTAACACGCATGAAAACATTGGCTCGGGGCCGATCCACCTTCCGGAAATGGAACTGCACACGAATGCCGTTTGGTTTTCCATGGGGGAAGATGCGGTGCCAAAACATTTGCTGGAAGGCGCGCTTACCGGCGCTGCGCACGCACTCCAGTCGATTGCGCCGCTTTTTGCCATGTGTGATGCCCATGATATCCAGGCCGTGCCCCAGGTGAAAGCGATCCATGACGAAAAGCCAACAATCTTTTTGTATGACCGGTATCCGGGCGGCATCGGCCTGAGTGAAAAAATCTATGGCGGGGCTAGGGAAATTTTGGAATCTGCAAGAGCGATGGTTGTAAACTGCCCTTGCGAAGACGGGTGCCCTTCCTGTACGGGCGCAGAAACGGCTGCCGCGGGCGCAAAACAGGCCGCCGTCCGGCTGTTTGATTTCTGGCTCGGGGCGATCAAAGGAGGGGCGCAACATGCCGGGATTAAAAGATAAATTAAACCGGATGAAAAACCATATCGTGAGAGACCAGCCTGAGCCTGCCGAACGGGTGGAAGCATCCCAGACCGATTCTGTTCCTTTCTTTGAAATGTGGGAAAAGGCGGGCGCTTCGCTGTATGATTTGGATGGCGAGTACTGCCTCATCCGTGAAGTCCGCTACCCGCTTGAAACAAAGCACGGCAAATATGCTTTTCGCGACTATTTTGATGCCGTCAAACTGTGGCAGCAAAAGCCGGTCCGGCACCCTTTATCCGCCAAAGGCTACAGCCCGTTTGATTTGTTTTTTTTCGATACCGAAACGACCGGCCTCGGGGGAGGGGCGGGCAACACGATTTTTTTGCTCGGATATGCTTCCTTTACCGAAGAAAATGTCATTTTAAAACAGCATATTCTTCCGGAACCGGGGCTTGAAGTGCCGCTTTACTACAGTTTCCTGGAAAATATCGATTACACTGCGCTCGTTACATATAACGGGAAGGCGTTTGACTGGCCCCAGGTAAAGACGCGCCATACGCTTATCCGCGACCACGTGCCGCGTCTGCCTGAATTTGGCCATTTTGACTTGTACCACGCGGCAAAAAGGCTGTGGAAAGATGAACTTGGGTCCGTGAAATTAGCGAATGTGGAGCGTGAAATTCTGGGAGTGGAACGCGAGGAGGATATTCCGGGATATTTGGCGCCGATGATTTATTTTGATTTCGTTGAGCGCAAAAATCCGGAAGGCCTGCTTGGCGTCATCCGCCATAACGAAGAGGACATTTTATCGCTTATTTCTTTGTATACCCACCTTACGTTTCAAATTCTTGAGACCGACCCAAACCAGACGGCAAAGGAAAAACGGCTTATCGGGAAATGGTTTGAATATATCGGCGAAGATGATGCCGCCGTGAAAAGTTTTGAAGCGGCCGCCGGCGAAAATGATCTGGCTGCCAAACACCGTCTGGCCTTCCAGTATAAAAAACAAAAAGCATACAGGAAAGCCGGAATGCTTTGGGCTGAATTAGCCGAAAATGCGCCGGATACGATCAGAGCCGAAGCGTGCATTGAGCTTTCCAAACTGTATGAACACAAGAAAAAAGACCTTTTGCAAGCCGTCCGCTATGCCGAAAAGGGACTGGAAATTTATCAAAAGTACGGCAAGTTCGGTTCAGGGAAATGGAAAAAATGCTGTTTGGAAACGGAAAAACGCCTTTTACGGTTGTACCGGAAAGCCCAAATCCCGGCGAGATCCTCTTTCAGCAAGGAAATGTCCGGGAAAAGAACCGGTTTTTAACCGCTATTTCCTGGGCAAGCGCATGATTCGACGGGGAATTCGGGATTTTGAAACGCCCCTTGTTGGGATTTGTCGGTTTCTTTTGGATCAGAGAAAAATGCGCGTCCTTTGTCGATTTCCGCCATTTTTATTGCAGTCCGCCAAAAGTCCCGTTAAAATGGTTTTTGATCAAAATGAATTGTTAAAGAGGTCGAAAAACGATGCACCGGGCGACGTGGGAGAGGGAGTTGTGGATTAAAACGGCAAATTGGGTTTTTTCCTTAGTACATGTTCCCTTTCCGAGTCATAGGTTAGTAGTGTAAGAAAAAAGACGTCTGATGATGAAAGGAGATCGGAACATGTTTCACCACCATTGCCCGCCGCGGATCATGCCGGCTGTTGTGCATCCGACAAAATGCTGCGTTACGCACACCGTCCAGGATGTCATCGTGCCGCATGTTTTCCCGACGCATACAACCCATGTGAATCACCATGTATTTCATCAGCAAAACTACTTTCCGCACACGGAATCGTACGTCAATCAAACCGATCCGGGAACGGTCAGCAACTTTTTTGATCCAGTCAAACCGCACGGGCCGAAGTGCTGCTGACAAATGGACGGCAAGGGCAAACCTTGCCGTCCTGCTTTTAGGAATACAAAAAACGAGGAGCGAAATGCATTGGGAAAAGTTGTCGCCATTACAGGTTATAAACCGTATGAACTGGGGATATTCGGGACGGACCACCCGGGTATTCGCTATATCCAAACGGCCATCAGAAGGCGGTTAGTGGAATTGCTCGATGAAGGGTACGAATGGGTCCTCATTTCCGGGCAGCAGGGCACCGAACTTTGGGCCGCTGAAACCGTTTTTGATCTACAAGCGGAATACCCGGAACTTAAACTCGCTGTGTTAATGCCATTTGAAGGGCAGGAAGAAAAGTGGAAAGACGAACAAAAAGCATACTACGAGATGGTGCTTTCCCAGGCCGATTTTGTTGCCGCCATCTCGAAAAGGCCGTACGAAAGCCCGCAGCAGTTCCGCAATAAAAACCGGATTTTCTTACATAAAAGCGACTGCCTGATGATTGTGTATGACGAAGAACGCGAAGGGTCTCCGAAATACTTGTTCGAAGCTGCAAAAAAGTTCAGCGAATCGCATCCGTATGACATCCGCATCATTGACTTTTACGATTTACAGGCAATAATAGAAGAAGAACAGACAGATTTTTAGGCAAGCTGTGGTACAATTGACAAATAAAAAGGTTTTTGAAAAAATGAAATTATGTCTGGGAGATGTAAGGTGGTGCAAACATGTTATCGGATCAAATTAAATTGACGGCGAAAGACATTTTGGAAAAAGAGTTTAAAACGGCTGTCAGAGGCTACCGGCAGGAAGAAGTAGACAAATTTTTGGATCTGATCATAAAAGATTATGAAACGTTTAATCAGACGATTGAGGAGCTCCAGCAGGAAAACCTCCGGCTCAAAAAGCAGGCGGAAGAACTGGCAAAACGGCAGCCTGTACAGCAAATGACCGGGACAACGAATTTCGATATTTTAAAACGGCTGTCCAATCTTGAAAAACATGTTTTCGGCAACAAATTAAATGAATAGCCGGCTAAAAAATGTGTGAAATTTTTCTGTGGAAAAGGGCACGGGGAAGCGGCATAAAAAAACAGACAATCGCTTGCCCGAACCCGGTATGGCAATGCAGGGGGAAGAAATTGACACATCCGTTAAAAATTACAGCTTGCAAGTCCCGGTTTCTTTTTATATAATAGATAAGCGTTGTGAATAACGTTCGGGTAATCGCTGCAGCCTGAAAACGGCTGTTGAGGAAAGTCCATGCTCGCACGGTGCTGAGATGCCCGTAGTGTTTGTGCCTGGCGAATTCATAAGCCAGGGCAGCCTTGATTCAAGGCTGACGGCAGGGAAAACGCCTAAACCTTTAACGGCATGGCGGAGTACCCTTGAAAGTGCCACAGTGACGAAGCTTTACGGGAAACCGTAAAGGTGGAACGAGGTAAACCCCGCAAGTGAGCAACTCAAATCATGGTAGAGGCACTCTTTCTGAGGAAATGAACGAGGAAAGAGACAAGCGTATTGCTTGTAGATAGATGATTACCGCCTTCGTACGAGATGACGCCACATCGTTTGCAGTACAAAGGCACAGAACATGGCTTACAGAACGTTATTCTGGCTGAATCGGAAGAATCGGGCCGGCGCTGCGGTATTTTGATATACAGCAGGCGCCCGGCCTTTTTTATACATAATTTTTTAAAACGTGTTATTTGGTACGGCATGCCATACAATAAGAAATATTAGACGAGAGATGGTGGGAAAATGTCTGACTTTCAATTGATCGCGACAAGCGCAATGGGGATCGAGGCGCTTGTAGCAAAAGAAGTGCGCGCACTCGGCTACGACTGTACGGTGGAAAACGGGAAAATCGAATTTGCCGGGGATGAATCGGCGATTGCCCGTGCCAATCTTTGGCTGAGGTGCGCGGACCGCGTCAAAATCAAAGCCGCTGAATTTAAGGCGGAAACTTTCGATGAACTGTTTGAAGGGACAAAAGCGGTTCCCTGGGAGGATTTTCTGCCGCGCGATGCCGAGTTCCCCGTCACCGGAAAATCGGTCAAGTCAAAGCTATTCAGTGTCCCGGACTGCCAGGGGATCGTCAAAAAAGCAATCGTTGAACGGCTAAAGTCCCGCTATAAAGGAACGAGCTGGTTTGAAGAAAACGGCCCGCTTTTTAAAATAGAAGTGGCGTTATTAAAAGACGTGGCCACGATTACGATCGATACAAGCGGGGCCGGGCTGCATAAACGCGGCTATCGCGCGGCACAAGGGCCGGCACCGATCAAAGAAACGCTTGCCGCTGCACTGATCCGGCTGACAAACTGGCACCCGGACCGGCCGTTTCGCGATCCGTTTTCCGGCTCCGGCACGATTCCGATCGAAGCTGCGCTCATCGGGCAAAATATTGCACCGGGTTTTAACCGCGATTTTTTATGTGAAACATGGCCGTGGATGAGTGAGACCGTCTTTGAAAAAGCGCGCGAAGAAGCGGAAGATCTCGCCCAGTACGACCAGCCGCTTGATATAGCCGGTTCAGATATCGACCCCGGGATGGTTGAAATCGCACAGCAAAACGCCAATGAGGCAGGGCTTGGCGGCATCGTCACGTTTAAACAGATGCAAGTGGCCGATTTTACGGCGCAGGAAGCATACGGCACGATTGTGGGCAATCCGCCGTACGGTGAGAGAATTGGTGAACGGGCGGAAGTGGAAAACATGTACCGGGAGATGGGCCGGGCATTTGCCAAGCTTGACACGTGGTCAGTTTATATTTTGACGTCGGACGAACAGTTTGAACGCGCATACGGCAAAAAAGCGACGAAAAAGAGAAAGCTTTATAACGGGTCGATCAAAACCGATCTGTACCAGTTTTGGGGACCGCGCCTGCCGCGGAAAACAGAAAACTAAGCAAGCCGAATGGTTATCGTTTGTGCGCCGCGTGAAACATGATAAGATGGACGTGCAAGTGATTTGACGGGAGGCATGATGATGGGAACAGAGTCGATTGAAAAACTGGAGCAGGACTTTTTGGCATATGTCAAAAAAATCAAAGCTTATGAAGAAGCGCTCGCCCTCATATACTGGGATTTGCGGACCGGCGCGCCGAAAAAAGGCGTCGGGCAGCGCGCGGAAGTGATCGGCATTTTATCGGGTGAAGTCTTTGACATGCAAACTTCAAAAGAAATGGCCGAATTTTTGGAGAAGCTTTTGCCGCACAAGCAGCAATTGCCGGAACGGACAGCCGGTACATTGGAAGAATGCCGGAAAACATACGAACGCAGCAAAAAAATCCCGCCTGACGAATACCAGGCTTATACGGTGCTCGTCTCGAAAGCGGAAAATGTTTGGGAAGAAGCAAAGGAAAAAGCAGACTTCTCCTTGTTCAAGCCTTATCTCGAACAAATCGTGGCATTCAAAAAGAAATTTGTCCGCTACTGGGGGTATGAAGGCCATCCGTATAATCCCCTGCTCGATCTGTATGAACCGGGCATGACGGTCGATGTGCTCGACCGTGTGTTCAAACAAGTGAAGGATGCGATTGTGCCGCTTGTCCAGAAAATCAGTATGTCGGAAGAAAAACCGGATACGGCATTTCTTTTTCACCCGTTCCCGAAAGAAAAGCAAAAAGCGTTTACGCTTGAAATTCTAAAGCAAATGGGCTTTGACTTTGAGGCGGGACGGCTGGATGAAACGGTGCATCCGTTTGCAACCGGCATCAACCAGGGGGATGTGCGGATTACGACACGTTATAATGAAAACGACTGGCGCGTCGATGTGTTCGGTGTCATGCATGAAGGCGGGCACGCTTTGTATGAGCAGCATATTTCAAAAGATCTGTCGGGTACGCCGCTTGCAGAAGGCGCGTCAATGGGGATACACGAATCACAATCCCTGTTTTTTGAAAACATCATCGGCCGTTCTTTTCCGTTCTGGAAGAAAAATTATCCGCTTTTGAAACAGTTTGCATCCGGGCAGTTTGATGACGTGCCGCTTGAAGCATTTTACCGTGCAGTGAACGAGGCGAAACCATCCCTGATCCGGATTGAAGCCGATATGCTGACGTATCCGCTTCATATTATGGTGCGGTATGAAATTGAAAAAGCGCTCCTCAATGATGAAATCGAAATCGGGGACCTCCCGGAAATCTGGAATGCGAAATATGAGGACTATCTTGGCATCCGGCCGGCACATGACGGGGAAGGCGTCCTCCAGGATGTGCATTGGGCCGGCGGGGATTTCGGCTATTTTCCGTCTTATGCGCTCGGCCTGATGTACGCCGCCCAGTTCAAACATGCGATGTTAAAATCGCTTCCAGATTTTGACAAGCTTGTGGAATCGGGCAATCTGGAGCCGGTCCGAGAATGGCTCACGGCGCATGTTCACCGGTTCGGCAAATTGAAAAAACCTGCCGATATTTTGCGCGATGCCACTGGTGAAGCGCTCAACCCGAAATACTTGATTGATTACTTAACCGAAAAATATACCGATGTATACCGGATCAAAGATTAAGATAGAACTTTCGGCTAACAAACAGTGCGGCAGCCGCCGGTTTCAGAAAGAAAACCGGAAACCTGCGTATGCTGCAGATCCGGTGTGCGTAGCCTAACACAGGCAATTGTAACGATGGAAAAAACGGTGGATATTCCGGTTTTTCTATCCATGTTGCCCGCCGACTTTTCTGTAAAATTTTCGGCGGATGTTGCCTGCATTTTGCCAAACGCGAACAAAAAGAAAGACGGAAAATCCGCCGTTCGGAAATTTCGTCTTTACATGCCGGAAAGATACCCTTATACTTTTATTATAAAAACTGAACGCATTCACTCATATAATCGCGGGAATATGGCCCGCAAGTTTCTACCAGGCTGCCGTAAACGGCCTGACTATGGGTGGGCAATGGGAACGTTGTGGATGTTCCTTTTCCTTTTTGCACATGAAAAAGCTCAAAGGCGTTGCTTACTCCATTTTTTGTGGGTGCAGCGGCCTTTGGGCTTTTTTTCTGAAGGCCGCATGTTTCAATCAAGATCAATGCAGCGAAGGCAAAGAGGAGGAAAAACATTGAAAGCTTTACAAGAAAAAATTAGAAAAGATGGCATCGTGCTTTCGGACGAGGTGCTGAAAGTGGACGCTTTTTTAAATCATCAGGTCGATCCTGTCCTTATGAAACAGATCGGGGAAACATTTGCCGGGCTGTTTAAGCAGGATGGTGTAACCAAAATTTTGACGCTCGAATCTTCTGGTATTTCGCCCGCATTAATGACAGCACTTGAATTAAACGTTCCGATGGTTTTTGCCCGGAAAAGAAAACCGTTCACGCAGGACGCGGACGTATATGAAGCTTCCGTTCATTCATTTACAAAACAAACAAACCATATCATTTCCGTTTCGCGCGCTTTTTTAAATCAAGCTGACCGGGTGCTTATCGTCGATGATTTTCTCGCAAACGGCCAGGCAGCAGAAGGGCTGATCGATATAATAGACCAGGCGGGGGCTGAACTTTGCGGCATCGGCATTGTGATTGAAAAAGCATTCCAGCCGGGCGGAAAAAGGCTGCGCGACCGGGGCATCCGCGTGGAGTCGCTCGCATCCATCCGGTCGCTTGAAAACGGTACGGTCACATTTCAAGAGGAGGCGCATGCCAAATGAAACCGGAAAAAACGAAAATGACCGTACTGGCGATCCAGCACGTTTTGGCGATGTATGCGGGTGCTGTCATTGTGCCGATTATTACCGGCAGTTCCCTGGGGATGAACAGCAGGCAGCTGACGTATCTTGTTTCCGTTGATATTTTCATGTCAGGCCTTGCGACACTGCTGCAAATCTGGAAAAACCGGTTTTTCGGCATCGGGCTTCCGATTGTGCTCGGCTGCACCTTTACCGCTGTTGGGCCGATGATCGCAATCGGCAAGCAGTACGGCGTTTCAGCTGTGTACGGCGCCATTCTCGTATCAGGGCTGTTTGTCATTTTGATCAGCAAATTTTTCAGCAAGCTGGCCCGCTTTTTCCCGCCAGTTGTAACTGGGTCGGTTGTCACGATTATCGGCGTGACGCTTATTCCGGTTGCCATGAAAGATATGGCGGGCGGAGACGGAAGCAAAGATTTCGGCTCCCTGACCAATATTGCTCTTTCATTCGGCACTTTGCTCATTATTGTCCTTTTGCAGCGGTTTGCAAAAGGGTTTATCCGTTCGATCTCGATTTTAATCGGGCTGGCAATCGGCACCGTCGCGGCTGCATTGTTCGGAAAGGTCAGCTTTGCCCCGGTTGCGGAAGCCTCATGGGTGCATATCGTGCAGCCGTTTTATTTCGGCATGCCGACTTTTGAGTGGAGCGCTTGTATCACGATGATCCTTGTGGCGCTCGTCAGTCTTGTGGAGTCTTCCGGTGTTTACTTCGCTTTAAGCGGGATCACCAAACAGCCGCTCCATGAAGATGACCTTGCGAGGGGTTATCGGGCTGAAGGTCTTGCCGTCATGCTTGGCGGATTATTTAATGCTTTCCCGTACACCGCTTTTTCTCAAAACGTCGGCCTCATCCAGCTTTCGGGCGTGAAATCGAAAAACGTGATGGTACTTGTCGGCTCCTTTTTGCTCCTTTTTGGGCTGATTCCGAAATTAGGCGCCCTAACGACGATTATTCCATCTTCCGTACTCGGCGGGGCGATGATTGCGATGTTCGGGATGGTCATTGCGTCAGGCATCAAAATGCTAAGCAAAGTCGATTTCGCCAATAACGAAAACTTGTTTATCATTGCCTGTTCAATCGGGATTGGCCTTGGCGTCACGGTGGTACCGGATATTTTCAAAGGTTTGCCATCGAATATCCAGCTCCTTACGCAAAGTGGGATTGTCGCAGGCAGTGTGACGGCGATTGTGCTGAATCTTTTTTTCCATATCCTTCCGAATAAACAAGCGGCAAAAGCAAAGGTGAAAAAAGTCGGGACACAGGCATCCTGACAGCATGAAAAAAGCTGAACCGGAATCCGGTTCAGCTTTTTTCGGGTTAATTTAAATCGCCGGTATTGATGACCGGCTGTGCGGCCCGGTCGGATACAATCGAAACCATCAGATTGTTGATCATCACCATTTTCCGCTCTTCGTCCAGTTCAAAGCCGTCTTTTTCCAGTTGCGCAATCGCCATCTGGGCATGCCGACTGCCCCTTCCACGATTTTTTTCCGGGCGGCAAGAATGGCGGAAGCTTGCTGGCGCTGCAGCATGACGCTGGCAATTTCTGTAGAGTAGGCAAGGTGCGTGAGGCGCGCTTCCATAATTTCCACGCCGGCAACGTCAAGGCGCGGCTGGAGTTCCTCTTTTAAATGTTTGGAGACTTCCTCCCCGTTTCCGCGCAGTGAAATTCCTTCTTCCTCCGCGCTGTCATAAGGGTATTTTGTGGCAACATGGCGGAGCGCCGTTTCGCTTTGAATCTCAACAAATTCCTCGTAGTCCTCCACATTAAACACGGCTTTTGCAGCATCCACTACACGGAACACGATGACTGCCGCAATTTCAATCGGATTTCCGTCCACGTCATTCACTTTTAATTTGGCGCTGTTAAAATTCCTTACCCGCAACGAAACGCGCCGCCTTACACTGAGCGGGATCGTTACGTAAAAGCCGCTTTCCCGGATCGCGCCTACATAGCGGCCGAAAAAAGTGACAACCAGCGCCTGATTCGGTTGGATGACACAAATTCCCGAGACAAGCAGGACGCTTATGGCAAGCAGGACAATACCGGCAAAAAAATTGACGGCAAAAAGGAAAAACAAACCTAGAAGCGCGAAAACGACAATCGCTAAAATCCCGAGAAAACCGTTTATGTGCCAGGCTTTCTTTTCGGACATCTTATCCCCACCTCTTTTAATTTCTCTTCACTTCATCATAACATGCCGGCATATTGCCGTCACGCTGAGGCGGGGAAAATCCCGTACTATTTTAACAAAACAAAAAGCCGCCGAAGTGTGGCGGCTACTGCCGGTTTGACTGCCATTCCTGAAAGGAGCCCGTTCCGTTGCATCCGGAACAGTCAAACGGATAAGCGTATTCGTATGCGGCCGGCATGATAAAACCGCGCCCGCCGCAATCCGGACATTTGTTTTGTTCCTGCATCGTGGATATGTATTTTTCACGTCTTGCGGACTGCCAGGCAGAAAGGGAACGAAATAATCCCATCTGCGGTCACCTCCTGATACAGCCATATTATAGGTTTTTTTCCGGAAAATTATCCGCGGCCCGCGGCATTCGCCCAGGCAAGGGAAAAAATGAGTCTAATATAGTATGAATACGATGAAAAATTCGTTAAAATAGAGCTATCAACACACAATGGGGAGTAAAGTGATGGCCAAACTACAGGAAAAAAGCAAAAACACAACACGGATTTTAAGCTTAATTGAACATTTCCGGCAAAACGGGGATGAACAAAGGGTGGAAAAAGCGAAAAACCTGCTGAAAAAAGTCCGCCGCGAAGACTTTCATATCGCGTTTTGCGGGCATTTTTCAGCCGGCAAGTCCACCATGATTAACGCGCTTTTAGGCAGCCGTGTTCTTCCGTCAAGCCCGATTCCGACGAGCGCCAATCTTGTCAAAATTGAAAAGGGGACGGAAGACTGTGCCATCGTTTATGAAAAAGGGGAAGCCCCTTTGATTTTTCACGCGCCGTATGATTTTGAAGTTGTCAAAAATTATTGCAAAAAAGGGCATGTCCAGGAAATTGAAATCACTAAGCCCGATTCCGATTTGCCGGCGGGATTGACGGTGATGGATACGCCGGGTGTCGATTCAACCGACGATGCGCACCGGATTGCCACGGAATCGGCTATTTATATGGCGGATCTTGTCTTTTATGTGATGGATTACAACCATGTCCAGTCGGAACTCAATTTTACCTTTACAAAAGAACTGCTCGATCACGGGCTTGAACTTTATTTAATTATTAACCAGATTGACAAGCACCAGAGCGAAGAGCTGCCGTTTTCCGCATTCCGGCGGGGGGTTGAAAATGCATTTGCATCCTGGCATGTCCAGCCGGGCGGCATTTTTTACACCTCTTTAAAAGACCCGGATCATCCCGATAATGAATTTGGCCGGCTGAAAGCGCTCATTGACCACGCCGTTTCCGAAAAATCCGCCCGACTGGAACGGTCTGTTGAAGCATCCTTAAGCGTCTTGGAAAAAGAGCATGACGACTGGCTTGAAGCGCAGTACGCACCGCAAAAAGCAGCATATGAGGAAGTGCTTGCAAAATATTCGGGCACCGGGAAAACGGAAGCGTACGAAGCGGAACAAGAGTGGCTTGAAAAAGAACGGGCGCTTCTTACCCGCATTGAAAATTGGGATGAGGATACGCGGCAAAAGCTTCAAACGCTTCTGGACGGCGCCTATTTAATGCCGTTTGAAACGAGAGAGAAAGCAAAGGCGTATCTTGAAAGCATGCAAAAAGATTTCCATGCCGGCGGTTTTTTTGCAAAGAAGAAAAAAACCGAAGAAGCAAGAAAACAGCGGCTCCATGATTTCTATGCCGCCCTCGAAGCCAATACCGAAGCACAAATCGACTGGCATCTCCGCCCGCTGGCGCAAGAAGCTTTAAAACCGCTGCATCTTGCTGGCGCGCAAATGCTGGAACAACAGGCCGGCATGCTTAAAGCAGATTTCAGCGAAGCAATGCTCGCCGCCCAGGTAAAAGAGGGTGCACGGCTGACAGGCGACTATATCCTCCATTATTGCGAAAATGTCTCGGATGAAATCAAACGAGCCGCCCGTGAGGCTTGGAACGATTGGAAAGCGCTCGTCCTGAAACAGGCTGCCTTGGAAACGGATGAACAGCTTAAAATGGTTCGGAAAAAGGCCGTGCAGGCAAAAGAACTGGCAGAGGCTTACAGGAATCTCGAAAAAATAGAAAGGCAGCTTGCCGAAAAACGGACTGAATTGAAAGCGCCTGCCGCACATCCGGAACAGCTGCTGGCTGAAATAGAGAAAGAATGGGCGGGTGAAAAGGCGCATTACCGGGTGTATCGCGGGGAAAAGGATGCAAAACAGCCTGAAGAAACCGGCAAGGCTTTAGAAAGCCCGGGCCCGACAGAAAAACAAGCCGGCACATTGCCGCCTGAAACCGTGCTTGCCAAAATAGAGCAGGCGATTACGCTGCTTAAGCACCAGCACGGTTTCGGGCGGTATACCGAAACGCTCAGAACCAAAAGCAGGCGCCTGAAAAACCGCCGCTATACCGTTGCGCTGTTCGGCGCGTTCAGCGCGGGAAAATCGTCTTTTGCAAACGCGCTTGCCGGCGAAAAAGTACTGCCGGTTTCACCGAATCCCACCACAGCGGCCATTTGCAGGATCTGCCCGCCTGATGCGGCACATCCGCATAAAACAGCAGCCGTAAAGCTGAAAACGGAGGCGCAGATGCTGGAAGATGTAAACAAGTCGCTCGCTGTTTTCGGGCATAGTTGCCGTTCGTTCGGAGAAGCGCTTGAAAAAATTGAAACTTTACAAGCAAAAGAAACGGGCAAAGCAAACGAAAAAGTCCATTTATCTTTTTTGCGTGCCTTTGCGAAAGGCTTCCCTGATTTTAACGGGCGGGACGGACAGAACTTGAATGTCGGAATGGAAGCGTTCCGCCGGTTTGTTGCCGATGAAACCCAGTCTTGTTTTGTTGAATCCATTGATTTGTTTTATGATTGCCCGTTCACAAGACTTGGCATTACGCTTGTCGATACGCCCGGAGCCGACTCGATCAATGCCCGGCATACCGGCGTAGCATTTGAATATATTAAAGACTCGGATGCGGTTTTCTTCGTCACATACTACAACCATGCCTTCGCGCGCGCAGACAGGGAATTTCTCATCCAGCTCGGGCGGGTAAAAGAAGCATTTGAACTGGATAAGATGTTTTTTATTGTCAATGCGATTGATCTTGCCTCGTCCGGCGAAGAATATAAAGAAGTGATGGACTATGTCAGGGGTCAACTGCTCCATTTCGGCATCCGCAATCCGCGCCTTTATGGTGTATCAAGCCTGCTTGCGCTTTCAGGCAGGCGGGAGGAAGCGAAAATGGCCGAATTTGAAGCGGGCTTCCGCCAATTTCTCGACCATGATTTGCTGAATATGGTGCTTCAGTCTGCACAAAACGAGCTGGAACGCGGCCTTGCCATGGTGGATGCCGTGATCCGCGATGCCAATGAATCGATTGAAACAAAGAAAGCGAAACGGGAACTTCTCCGGAAACGGCGGGAAGAGGCAGAAGCCATTTTGAAAAATACAAAGCCGGCGTTTTTCACGGACAGCTTCATGCAGGAGCAGAAGGAGCTGCTCTATTACGTAAAACAGCGCGTTTTCTACCGCTTCGCCGACTTTTTCAAGGAAGCTTTTAATCCGGCAACGGTGAAGGCAGCGAAAGATTTGCCGGGCGCCCTTCAAGAGCTTGCAGAACTCGTTGGCTATGATTTTGCGCAGGAGATGCGGGCGACAAATGTAAGGCTTGAAGCCCATTGCCGGAAATTATTCACATTGCAAAGCGCGGAATGGAACAGGGAGATGAAACGTTTGCTTCCTGATTTGTCTGTCAGCACGTTTGAAGCGGGCGCACACGCTACGCCTGATTTTCCTGCGGCCTTTTCGGAAACGGATTTGGAACCGTTTGAAAAGGCATTCCGCCATTTTAAAAATGCGCGCACTTTTTTTGAAAAAGGGGGAAAAGCCGGCATGCAGGAAGAACTGCAGGCGATGTTTGAACCGCTTGCGCAGCAGTATCTTGACGTGCAAGGAGAAAAGCTTGCCGGTTCGTTCCGCTCATGGCTGGAGGAAGAGTTTGCGAAAATGCAATCGGAAGCTTTACTCGATATTGCCGAACAGTTCGATGCCCGTCTTGAAGCCCTTGAAGAAAGTGTGAACGTGGCAGAATGGATGGAAATCCGCGAAAAACTCGTTTTGCCTTCCTGAGGATAAAAAATGATGTGAGAAAATATAACATTTTGTTGACAAAAAAACTCACATGGAATATAGTAAAAATATAAAGAAAAGGAGCGTATAACATGGGTCGAAAAGAAATCCGCCGTTCGATGCCGCTTTTGCCGATCGGAACCGTTATGAAGCTAACAGATTTATCGGCCCGGCAGATCCGCTATTATGAAGAACACGAGCTGATTACACCGGCAAGAACGGAAGGCAATCGCCGCCTTTATTCTTTAAATGATGTCGACCGGCTTCTTGATATTAAAGATTTGCTGGATCAGGGGATCAATATTGCAGGCATCAAAAAAATCTTATTGATGAACGACCGCCGCGGAACCGGGCCGGTACTCGTCAAAAATCATGTAACGGATGAAGAAATCCGCAAACGGCTTCGCCAGGAACTGCTGCAGGCCGGCCGTTTTCAAAGACCGAGCCAGCGGTTGTCCGATGCGCCCCGGTTTTTCCATTAACATTGTTGAAAAGCTAGTTTTATAGCTTAGATATATACTTTTTATTGCCTAAAGGGAGGAATACTGTTCATGCCTAAGTTTACACGTGAAGATATTTTGAAGAATGCCGAAGAACAAAATGTGAAATTCATCCGCTTGCAGTTCACGGATATTTTGGGGACGATTAAAAACGTGGAAATCCCGCTCAGCCAGCTTGAAAAAGCGCTCGACAATAAAATCATGTTCGACGGCTCTTCGATTGAAGGGTTTGTCCGGATTGAAGAATCGGATATGTATCTGTATCCGGACTATGATACATGGGTCATTTTCCCGTGGACCGCTGAGAAAGGGAAAGTCGCCCGTCTGATTTGCGATATTTATAATCCGGACGGCACCCCGTTTGAAGGTGATCCGCGGAATAATTTGAAACGGGTATTGAAAGAAATGGAAGAACTTGGCTTCACGAGTTTTAATCTTGGGCCTGAACCGGAATTCTTCCTCTTCAAGCTGAATGAAAAAAATGAACCGACACTGGAGCTGAACGACAACGGCGGCTATTTTGACCTGGCGCCGACGGACCTTGGCGAAAACTGCCGGCGCGACATCGTATTGGAACTCGAGGAAATGGGCTTTGAAATTGAAGCGTCCCACCATGAAGTTGCACCCGGCCAGCACGAAATTGATTTTAAATATGCGGATGCAGTCAGGGCATGCGACAATATCCAGACCTTTAAACTGGTGGTCAAGACGATTGCACGCAAACATGGCCTGCATGCGACGTTTATGCCGAAACCGTTGTTTGGCGTGAACGGTTCCGGGATGCACACCAATCTTTCGCTTTTTAAAGGAAAAGAAAATGCATTCTATGACCCGAACGATGCAGAACTGCAGCTGAGCGATACGGCATACCAGTTCATTGCCGGCATTATGAAGCATGCTTCGAACTTTACGGCTGTCACGAATCCGACGGTGAACTCCTATAAACGGCTTGTGCCGGGTTATGAAGCGCCTTGTTATGTTGCCTGGTCCGCTCGCAACCGCAGCCCGCTCATGCGGATTCCGGCTTCCCGCGGTTTAAGCACGCGCGTTGAGGTGCGCAGCGTTGACCCGTCTGCCAATCCGTATCTCGCGCTCGCCGTCCTGTTAAAAGCAGGGCTTGACGGCATCGCGAACAAATTGCAGGCGCCGGAACCGGTCGACCGCAACATCTATGTCATGACGAAAGAAGAAAGAGAAGAAGCCGGCATTGTCGACCTCCCGGGCACACTGCTGCAGGCGCTGGAAAACTTAAAATCGGATGATGTAATGGTAGACGCCCTTGGCGATCACATTCTCGAACACTTCCTTGAAGCTAAGGAAATTGAATGGGATATGTTCCGCACACAAGTCCACCAATGGGAACGCGACCAGTATATCGAAATGTATTAAGCAAGAAACCCCTTGAAGCGTAAGGCTTTGAGGGGTTTTTGTTTATCGGGCATTTTTGCGTCGAACGCCCAGAAAAACAAAATGCCCATTAATTGCCCCGATTTTTCCTTCGAAAATAGATTGGAAGCCCAGAAATCCTCAAGTGTCACAGGCATTTTTGCCATCAAACTCGCATATGCTCTATTAAAAAAGAAGCAGCCGAAACTGCTTCTTTTTGATCAGTGCACCATTTGCCTGTACAGCCCGATGACAACGCCGAGAATGGTGACGTTTTTCAATATGATCGGTTCCATTGTCTGGTTTTCAGGTTGCAGCCGGAAGTAGTCTTTTTCCTTGAAAAATCTTTTTACTGTCGCTTCATTTTCATCTGTCATAGCGACCACGATATCTCCGTTGTTTGCCGTCTGCTGGGAGCGGACAATCACATAATCGCCGTTTAAAATCCCGGCATCCACCATGCTGTCCCCTTCAATTTCCAGCATGTAGACGGACTCGTCAGACGGGACAAGATGTTCCGGAAGCGGAAAATACTCTTCAATATTTTCTACAGCGGTAATCGGTATGCCTGCTGTTACTTTTCCGACAACAGGCACATTGACAACATTTTGGGCCGGTATTTCTTCATCATGGTCCAAAATTTCAATCGCTCTCGGCTTTGTAGGGTCGCGCCTGATCAACCCCTTGCTTTCAAGCCTTGCGAGATGGCCATGGACAGTTGAACTGGAAGCAAGTCCGACTGCCTGGCCGATTTCCCGCACGGAAGGGGGATAACCTTTTGTTTTTACTTCATGCTTGATGAAATCAAGTATCGCCTGTTGCCGTTTTGATAGTTTTGCCATTCTATTCACCTCGTCACAGTTTTGTTTGGCACCCGCGCTGCGTATGGGGACGTTTACGGGAGGAATGCCATTATTTGCTATTATTATATCACATTGCAGCAGATAAAACAAACGTAAGTTCGAAAAAATGTTGACGAAAAACAGGCGTTCGTTTTATAATAGAACTGGTGATTGGACGAACGAATATTCGCGGGAGGAAGATGGAGATGTCACGATTATGGAAAAAGTATAACTATGTTATGATTTTAGCAGGGCTTACGCTTGTTTTCGGATTTTTCATGATTGGAAGTCTGCGGGATCCATCCCCACACTATATCAAAATCAGCGTCACAGAGGGCGATACGCTTTGGAACATCGCCGGGCAGTATGCGGAAAAGGGCAAAATGTCGAGGGAAGCATTTATCAGCTGGGTTGAGCGTCATAATGATATTGACGGCAACATGATCAAAGCCGGCGAAAAAATTGTCATTCCAATAGAAAAAAATGAATTCAGCGATGATAATAGGGAACTTGCGATGAAATCACAACGGGAGACGAAAAAATGAAAGTTGTTTTATATTGCAGAGTAAGCACGGAAAAAGAAAGCCAGGAAACTTCCTTGGCGAGGCAGCGGGAAGAGCTGGAGAAGCTTTCGGATTCCCACGGTTTTCAAGTGGCCGGGGTGATCTGTGACCGGGCAAGCGGCTATGACCTGGACAGGCCCGGCATCCTTGATCTTCTTGATACGATTGAAAATGAAAAGATTGACGCCGTACTGGTGCAGGATGAAACACGGATCGGAAGAGGAAATGCAAAAATTGCATTGCTTCATTTTTTATATAAAAAAGGGATTAAAGTATATTGTTATGCGCAAAACGGAGAATTGGAGCTTTCGGAATCTGATTCAATGGTGCTGAAAATTGTCAGCATGGTTGAAGAGTATCAGCGAAAGCTGCATAACTTAAAAATTAAAAGGGGAATGGAGCGTGCAGTCAAAAACGGCTACCGTCCGGAAAAAAATTTAAAAGGGAAGCGGAATCCGGACGGCAGGGAGCGAAAGGAAGTGCCGGTTGAAGAAATTATCCGCCTGCGGGATAACGGCTTGACTTTTCAAGAAATTGCTGCGACTATGCGCGGTTTCGGCTACCAAGTTTCAAAAGCAACCGTCCACCGGCGTTACAGGGAATATATGGAGGAAACGGGGCATGATAAATAGTATCAAAACCGTTTCACGGGTGCGCTTTCGTTGCAGGCGGGTCCATATTTTAGTAAGATGGCATCAATTACGGATAAAAGGAGAGAAAATATGCTTTCAAAAGAAAAAATGGCAAGGATTAACGAATTGGCGAAAAAAGCGAAAACCGGCGCCCTGACAAGTGAAGAAGCAAAGGAACAGTCAAAATTGCGAAGCGAGTATTTGCAGGCGTTCCGCTCTTCATTCAGAAAAACGATTGAAAATGTCCGTGTGCTTGACCCGGCTGGCCAGGACGTTACCCCGGAAAAAATTAAGCAAATTCAAACAAAAAGAAAGCTGCACTAAAAAGGAAACCATCCTGCTTTTTTCTTACAAAATCCATACAAAATGGTAAAAGAGTTGTGTTATGGGTTTCACTTGCCTTAATATAGAGTTGTAACCCATGAAGAAAGGATGTTAACAGATGTTTGATAAAACGGACGAACTGGCAGTCACAACAATCCGAACATTGTCCATTGACGCCATCGAAAAAGCAAAATCCGGTCATCCGGGGCTTCCGATGGGGGCTGCACCAATGGCATACACCCTCTGGACAAGATATTTGAACCATAATCCGGAAAACCCGCACTGGTTTAACCGGGACCGTTTCGTATTATCCGCAGGGCATGGTTCCATGCTGCTCTATAGCCTGCTCCATTTATCCGGTTATGCATTAAGCATGGATGATATTAAAAATTTCCGGCAATATGGCAGCAAAACCCCGGGTCATCCGGAATACGGGCATACGGAAGGCGTGGAAGCAACGACCGGTCCGCTCGGGCAGGGGATTGCCATGTCAGTCGGAATGGCGATGGCAGAACGGCATCTGGCGGCTGTATACAATAAAGAAAATTTCCCTGTCATTGACCATTATACATATGCTTTATGCGGAGATGGCGACTTAATGGAAGGCGTATCTGCCGAAGCTGCTTCATTGGCGGGACACTTAAAATTGGGACGTCTCATTGTATTGTACGATTCCAATGACATTTCCCTTGACGGCGACTTAAATAAGGCCTTTTCCGAAAGTGTTGCCGACCGGTTTAAAGCATACGGCTGGCAGTATTTGCGGGTTGAAGACGGGAATGATATGGCACAGGTCGCAAAAGCGATCGAGGAAGCAAAGGCGGATACAAGTCGGCCGACACTCATTGAAGTGAAAACGATCATCGGTTACGGTTCTCCAAACAAATCCGGGAAATCGGCTGCCCACGGCGCCCCGCTCGGAGAAGATGAACTGAAACTAACGAAAGAAGCGTATAAATGGACATTTGAAGAAGACTTCTATGTTCCGGATGAAGTTTACGCACGGTTCCGTGAATTGGTTGTGGAAAATGGCGTGAAAAAGGAACAGGAGTGGGCGTCCCTGTTTGAGGCCTATGAAAAACAATACCCGCAGCTTGCGGCTGAACTAAAACAGGCGATAAAAGGCGGGCTGCCGGATGGATGGGACAAGGACATTCCGGTCTATGAAGAAGGCAAAACCCTTGCCAGCCGTGCGGCAAGCGGGGAAGTGCTAAATGCCGTCTCCAAACATTTGCCGTCTTTGTTCGGGGGATCTGCAGACCTTGCCGGATCCAACAATACGCGGCTGAAAGAAGACAAGGACTATATGCCGGATGCCTATGAAGGGCGCAATATTTGGTTCGGTGTCCGCGAATTTGCGATGGGCGCAGCCATGAACGGTATGGCGCTTCATGGTGGTGTCCATGTATACGGCGGCACGTTCTTTGTTTTCTCGGATTATTTGCGTCCTGCCATCCGCCTAGCTGCTCTTATGGGCCTTCCGGTAACGTACGTCTTTACGCATGACAGTATCGCTGTCGGGGAAGACGGTCCGACACATGAACCGGTTGAACAGCTTCCTTCTTTAAGAGCGATGCCGGGCTTGTCGGTCATCCGCCCCGCGGACGGCAATGAAACGGCGGCTGCCTGGCGCCTTGCTCTGTCATCTGAAAACCATCCGACAGCGCTTGTTTTGACGCGCCAAGGGCTGCCAACCTTGAAAGGGACGTCTGAAAAAGCGTTGGAAGGCGTTTCAAAAGGTGCCTATGTCGTGTCCCCTGCACAAAAAGAAACGGCTGACGTTCTCCTTCTTGCCAGCGGGTCGGAAGTCCATCTGGCTGTGCTCGCGCAACAGCAATTGGCGGAACAAAAGATTGATGCTGCTGTTGTCAGCATGCCGTCATGGGACCGTTTTGAACAGCAAAGCAAAGCATACAAAGAATCCGTATTGCCGGCACAGGTGAAAAAACGCCTTGCCATTGAAATGGCTTCACCATTCGGCTGGGAAAGGTATACCGGGGATGAAGGCGATATTTTGTCGGTTAATACGTTTGGCGCCAGCGGAAACGGTAAAACCGTTATGGAAAAATACGGATTTACCGTTGAAAATGTTGTGGCACGTGTAAAAAAATTATTGGGCATGTAATCGTTCCGGGCCTGCTTTTGCGGTATTCGCGAAAGCAGGCTCATTTTTTATGCAGGAAGGGTATAAGAAAAGGGGGACTAAAAGTGCGGGGGCTGAGCTGAATGGCTTTTCCCTTGGATGCTACCGCATAATCGGCAGCGCGTTGATGTATTTACGCTTATTTTCTTGTCTGTACATGCAATCAAATGTTTCAAATTCATTTTTTAAATTTTGTTACAACAAACGACAACTTTTTTGAGGCCCGTCCATTATAGTGAAGGTAACAAAGTTGCGGGAGTGAGATCATATGCGGTCCTATTCTATCTATCTGATAAAAGAGGAGTTTGCACAATATTATTACGGCAGGGAACGAATGTTTTTTAATCTTTTTCACCAGTATGCGCACGTTTCCGGAAGTTTGAAAAATGTCCTCAGCAGACAGATCCATTATATTACAAAGCCGATTCCGCTCTTGTCTGTCCATCATGTCTTGCAGCCGTTATTTTCTGACACCAGCAACATGACGAAAACAGGCGCTTGCCAACTTCTTTCAAAGAAAGAGGGGCAGGTGCTGGAAGTGACCATAGAAGAAAGAATGCTCCAGCTGAACGTATACGGGAGTTATGATACAGAAACCGCCGTTTTTGAAATTCTGAGGAACTTTAAAGGAGATTTGCTTGCAATCGATTATGACCATAAACGATTCGGCTGGATAAAACCGGTTAAAGAAAGAAAATTCGTGTGAGAAGAAAACAAGTATTGTATAATTCAAATGGATTTAGTACACTGTATGTGAGTGAAGGAGGTATATTATGATTTGGGTGTTCGTTCTTGTAGCCCTAATTGCTCTTTTGGCAGGCGCAGCAATCGGGTTTTTCATCGCCCGTAAATATATGATGAATTACCTGAAGAAAAATCCGCCGATTAATGAACAAATGCTGAGAATGATGATGATGCAAATGGGTATGAAGCCGTCTCAAAAGAAAATCAATCAAATGATGAATGCCATGAACAAACAAATGAAATCTTAAGCTGGGCGACCGGCTTTTGTGGTATATCCATCACCATTGTTAAGCTTCTCACGATTCTGTAAACCACTTTTTCTGCCAATTTTCTGCACAGAAAAGGTGGTTTTTGATTTCATGTTCCATTTTTATGCTTTTTACGATGTTTTTTCTCTTTCAATCAGTTTATGTTAAAATGAAAATGAGCCGGGATGGGGAGTGAACCGATGGCTGATGTAACTGTATGGCTGTCTTTCGGGGCAGGTTTCATGAGCTTTATATCGCCTTGCTGCCTGCCGCTTTATCCTGCTTTTGTTTCTTATATAACAGGCGCTTCTGTCAGCCGGTTAAAAAGCGGGGGCGGCATGCGGGAGTGGAAAAGTATCCTGCATACCGTTTGGTTTCTCGCGGGATTTTCCACTGTTTTTATTGCATTGGGGTTTGGTGCTTCCTGGATCGGGAGTTTTTTTATCCGTTACCAGGATGTCATCCGGCAGCTCGGTGCAGTCGCGCTCATTTTTTTTGGGCTGCTTGCAGCGGGCATTTTTCATCCGGGGATCTTTATGAAGGTGTACCGAATCGATATAAAAAAGCAGCCGGCGGGATTTTTGGGTTCTTTTCTCGTCGGGCTAGTGTTTGCTGCCGGCTGGACGCCCTGCACCGGGCCGATTCTTGCCTCGGTATTGGCAATGGCAGTGGCCCATCCGGCTTCTGCGTCGGTCTATATGGCTGCATATGTACTTGGCTTTTCCATACCTTTTTTTGTCCTTGCTTTTTTTATCGGACGGTTGGGGTGGATGCAAAAATACAGCGTAAAACTTTTAAAATGGAGCGGTGTTGTGATGATAGTCGCCGGAATCCTGCTCTTTTTTGACTGGATGCCTGTCATTTCCGGTTATATGAGTGCACTGTTCGGGGGATTCCAGGGATTTTAATCCGGGTTGCATTTTAACGGATCAATGAGGAGGAGAAATTCGATCGATGGCAAATGTGTTAATTGTGGATGATGCAAAATTTATGAGGATGACTTTGGCGAAAATGCTGGAAAACGGCGGCCATACCGTTGTAGGCGAAGCGGAGAACGGGCAGCGGGCGATTGAATTATACCGTGAAGTCAGGCCGGATGTTGTGACGATGGACATTACTATGCCGGAGATGACCGGCATTGAAGCGGTAAAAAAGATCGTGCGCGAATTCCCGGACGCAAAAATTATTATTTGCTCCGCGCTTGGCCAGCAAAAACTGGTCGTCGAAGCAATTGAATCCGGCGCAAAGGATTTTATCGTCAAGCCTTTTGATGAAACGCGTGTTTTAGAAGCGGTTGAACGCGTTTTGAACTGACAGGCGCCACAAAAAAAGGGAGGCAGGCATTCCGGCTGGACATCAACCCCGCTTTTATGGTTGAATATTACCATAGGAAACATATATTTATCGTATCTACATTTCTTTTGTTAAAAATCTGTTACTAAAGAGGGTTGAGACATGGAAGGCATTATCATCTCGTTCATTGTTGCGATTTTGATGGGGTCTTTGGTCATTTTTGTCCGTTTAAAAGGGCAGAACAAGCCCGTTTCCACAAAAAAAATATTGTTGCCGCCGGTCTTTATGAGTACCGGGGCATTGATGTTTGTCGTCCCGTATTTTCGTGTGACACCTGCCGAAGTATTGGAAGCATTTGTGGTCGGAATGTTCTTTTCCATATTTTTAATTAAAACTTCCCGTTTCGAAGTCCGTGACGGAAACGTATATTTAAAACGATCGAAAGCTTTTCCGTTTATTTTGATCGGGCTTCTTCTCATCCGGTTGCTGATGAAGGTGGTGCTTAGTTCTTCGATTCAAATCGGGCAGCTGAGCGGCATGTTTTTTCTGCTCGCATTCGGCATGATTCTGCCGTGGCGCGTCGCCATGTATATTCAGTACAGGCGGCTCATGCAGGAACTGGATGAAGGGGTCCGTGCTTGAAAAAACATCATTCGCTTTTGCCGAATGATGTTTTTTCATTTATTGGGCCGATTTTGTTTTTTCCTGCGCAAACAATTGCTCATATCGGCTGTCGTCGATGTTCAGCTGCTTCAATTTTTTTCGGAGGAATTTATGGTCGCGTTTCGGCGTAGCGAGAATATAGCCCTGAATGATATTGTCCAGTGTCATTTTTTTTGTATTTTTGGAAAGCGCCACATCCCCGATTTTTGCTGCGATCTTTTTCCTGGCCACATCGCGGAACAATTCCGGGACAGGGCTTACCAGTTCTTCAAGCAGTTCCCTGTACTCCGGCGTCCAGAGGTGCCGCGTTTTAAGGATTGTCTCCTCCTGCCGGTCAAGTATTGATTTTCCGTCTTCTTTCGGAAGCCTTTTCAAAAATTTCCGGAACATAAAATAGCCGCCAACTGAAAAGAGAAAAACGAGACAGAGGATCCATATTAAAATAAAGGCAGAAAACCATCCACTCAGCATGACGCTCTCCTCCTTGGCAAGTACTCGCTTTTATTATAAGAAAAGATGGACTGTTTTTTCAATTAAAAAAGGAAAAACCCTTTTGCCGGCCGGCAGGGGACAGAGAAAAAGGGATGTTTTATCTTTATTTGTCCATGAAAAAAACGGTGAGGCACTTTGAATGCGGTGCCTCGCCGTTTTTTTGATTTCTTTTGTGCTTTTTCATCTGCTTCGGGCAAGCAGAAAGCATTTTTACTGTTTTTTCAGCGCTTCAAAAGTGTCTTGCAGCAGAACAATCGTTTTTTCAATTTCTTCTTTTGTTCCTTTTTTTTCGTCTGCCAGCCTGATCGGGTCGCCAAAGCGCACGCGTTTCGGCTTTCTCGCGAGGACTTCTTTGAACGTTTTCGGCCCTTCGTAAATGGCCGGGACAAGCGGCACATTTGCTTTTAAAGCAATCGTCACGGCACCGCGTTTTAAAGAAACATGTTCGCTTTTGCGTGTTCCGGAAGGGAAAATGCCGACGACCTTCCCTTCTTTTAAAAGTTTCATTGGAATTTTAATCGAGCTCGGGCCCGGATTTTCACGATTGACGGGAAAAGCGTGCAACTTCGTGAATAGCCATTTTGACCATTTTTTAGAGAAAAGTTCCTGTTTCGCCATATAATGAATTTGGACAGGCCAGATGGCAATCGCCAGGTAAATAATATCCAGCCATGTTTGGTGGGTACAAACGACCACAAACGGAGCCGCAGGGATTTTCTCTTTGTTTTCTTTTTTGATTTTGCCGCCAAGCAGCCAAAAAATGCCGGCAACAACATAATAGCCAAACCGGTACATGATTACACCCCCACAAGCATTTTATACTATACAGGCATGCTTGTTCTACTAATTTGGAAAAAAATATTTAAAAACGCGAAATGAATCATTGGAAAAAAGAAGATAGCAGCCAAAACAGCGTTTACGGAAAGATTAAAATAAAGAAGGAATATGATAAAGCAAGGCAGAATTTCATACGGAGGGAAACGGATTGCATAAAAGATGGGTCGTGATATGGACGATGGCATTTCTATTTATTCAGGGAACTGGGCCTTATGCAGCAGGGGACAGGGAAGGCTGCGGGAAAAAAGAAACAGACGCAAAGATTGCCGGTATTCTTGAGGCCGCCCCTTTAAAAGGCGGGATCGTTGCGATCAGCGTCCGTTCGGCTGATAGCGGGAAACTGCTCTACGAACAAAATGGCAATACGCTGCTGCGCCCTGCATCCAATATGAAACTGCTGACCGCAGCCGCCGCGCTTGAAACGCTCGGGAAAAATACCCGTTTTAAAACGGGCGTGTACCGGACAGGCGCGATCCAAAACGGTACGCTTTACGGTGATATATACATACAAGGGGGAGGAGATCCTGCTTTATTGAAATCCGATTTAGCGGACTGGGCGGCTGAATTAAAGAAGCAGGGAATCCGGCGTATTCAGGGGGACCTGGTCGGGGATGATTCGCGCTATGATGATACCCGGTATTCACTTGACTTGCCATGGAGCGATGAACAGGAATATTACGGCGCACAAATTTCGGCTTTAACTTTATCGCCTAACCGGGATTATGATGCAGGGACGGCCATTTTTGAAGTTGTTCCGGCAAAAAAACCCGGCATGAAAGCGCGAATCAAAATGGTTCCGGAAAGCGGGATGGTTAAACTGGTCAACCATGTCCGAACCGTGCGAGACGGTGAGCAGCAGGAGGACGATATCGTCATCAGCCGGGCACATGGCGGGAATACGTTTACGGCAAGCGGGACGATTACAGCCGATTCCGCCGCAGTCCGGCAATGGAAAGCGGTCTGGGACCCGGCGAAATGGGTGCTGTCTGTTTTCAAAAAAACGTTAGAGGAAAACGGGATCACCGTTCAAGGCACAATCAAAACGGGCAGGGTGAAGGATGCAGCAGTTCCGGTTCTCTTTTCGCAATCGCCGCCTTTATCAAGCATCATGGTGCCGTTTTTAAAATTCAGCAATAATACCATCGCCGAAATGCTTGTAAAAGAAATGGGGAAAACGGAAAAAGGGGAAGGAAGCTGGGAAAAAGGGCTTGAAGTCATTCGCAGCGTTGCAGGTAACTTTGGCATGGACCCTGACCAGATGATGCTCCGTGATGGTTCGGGCATATCTCACGCCGATTTGGTCCGGGCAAATGATTTGACGGCGCTTTTATACCGGATACAGGAAAAAGACTGGTTTCCGTGCTTTTTCGATGCGCTGCCTGTTGCGGGGGCTGAAAACAGGTTGGAAGGCGGAACCCTCAGAAACCGGTTTAAGGGGACGGCTGCTCGAGGACAGGTGTTTGCCAAAACTGGGTCGATTACAGGCGTCAGCACACTTTCCGGCTATATGCAGGCAACATCCGGGGAAAAGCTGATTTTTTCCATTTTGATCAATAATGTACTGGATGAAGAAGCAGTACATCAAGCGGAAGAGCAAATTGTACTGCAATTCATCAACCAGGGGGGAGAAGGATGAGAAAAGGGAAACGATTACAGGCGGGAGATACGATCGGGCTGGTCGCGCCTGCAAGCCCGGTCTCAATCGAAAGGCTTCAAACTGCTGTTGCGAAATTGCGGCGGCTCGGTTTCCGGGTAAAAGTGCGAGAAAATGCGGAGAAAGTATACGGTGGGTATATGGCCGGTACGCCGCTTGAACGGGCAGCCGATCTGCATGCGATGTTTGCAGACGATGACGTGCGGGCAATTCTTTGTTTGCGCGGCGGGTACGGGACACCGCAAATTTTACCGTATCTCGACGTTGAATGGATCCGGGAGAATCCGAAATTATTTATCGGTTACAGCGATATTACAGCACTACACATCGTTTTCCAGCAAAAATGCGGCCTCGCCACGATCCATGGCCCGATGGCGGCTGTCGAATTTATCACAGACGATGCGCTTTCGGTACAATCATTGCTCAAGCTGGCGTCAACCGGTGTTCCTACCGGCAGTTACACGGGGGAAGCGTGGGGTGAAGGGGTCATGACAGCGCCGCTTACAGGCGGGAATCTGTCATTAATCTGCGCACTGATGGGAACGCCGTTTGAAATCGATACAAGCGGAAAAATTCTTTTTCTTGAAGAAGTGCATGAAGAGCCATATGCGATCGACCGGATGCTGACCCAGCTTCAGCTTTCCGGAAAACTGGATGACGCCTCCGGGTTTGTGCTCGGGCAATGGACGGACTGTGAGCCGGAAGCATACGCGGATGGGTTTACGGCACAGGATGTCCTGAAAAAGTTTTTTTACGGGAGCGGTAAGCCGGTGCTTGCCGGCATACAGTCCGGGCACGGTACCCCGAATCTGGCGCTTCCGCTCGGCATCCCGGTCACACTGGATACGGTAGGCCAACGCCTGCATTTTTGCGAAACCATTGTCGTTGAATAAGCTTGCATATCGTTCTCATCATAACCGCATACTTATTGCCCGTACGGTATGTCCGGAAGCAGGCTGGCCTAGCAAGGGGTTTACAATGCAGACGCACATCCGGCCGTTTAAATTGGCGCCTGTTTTCCCGCTTGCAGGCGGATGCACAAACGATGCGCTTCCAACTGCCATATTGTAAAAGCAGCAATGGATAAAGGAGTGACAAATTTGGCAGAATCCAGGCAGTATTATGGCGGCTATCCGGGCCATTATATGCCGTATGGGCACCACCACCATTATGGAGGATACGGTGGTTACGGCGGTTATCCGTACGGGCATTCGTACGGCCACTCGTACGGCCACTCACATGGTTATGGTTACCCGCACGGCCACCATCATCATTACCATTCCGGGCATTACGGCCACAGCGGATACGGGAATTTTCCGGGCCACGGGTACAGGGAAGAAAAATAAAACGCTTTACCGAAAAAGATGCCTGCGTGCAGGCATCTTTTTCCCATTTTTGCAGCAGCATTTTTCCAGGCGGATGGATTCGGCAGCCATGAAAGGTTTTCATCCGAAAAAATCACGGCATTAGTGGAGAAAAAAATAAAGAAAAAAATAAAGAAAAAAATAATCAATTCGTCTTGACACCACATTTATAATCTGCTATTATAATAAAGAATTATTTTTGTTCGGTATGGTAAGGAAGGAAAAAGTTTTAAAACTGACCCCCTGAAATCACTTGAGCAAGGATAGTAATTTTGTGTTCAAACACATTAGGAGGAAACAAAATGGAACAAGGTAAAGTAAAATGGTTTAATTCGGAAAAAGGCTACGGATTTATCGAACGTGAAGGCGGCAGCGATGTATTTGTTCACTTCTCAGCGATTCAGGGCGAAGGTTTTAAAACTTTGGAAGAAGGCCAATCCGTATCTTTTGATATTGAAGAAGGCAACCGCGGACCACAAGCTGCAAACGTTTCGAAATTATAAAAAACAGGCCTTTATGGCCTGTTTTTTTTGCCTTGGGAATCAGGTTCACACGTCCCTTTGCTAGGAAAAAAAATATCCTTTTAATCCGGCCGCTTCGGATAAAAAATAGATACATATTGCAATCGCGATCTTTCATAATATATGATAAGAGCAATGCCAATATGGATAAAGGAGACAGGGGAATTTTGCAAATCAGAGAAATGGCAACAGAATTACTAAAAAACGCCGGGTGCACCGCCCATTTGAAAATAAAGAAACAGTTCCCCGGCGGGCGCCTTGTTGGCGGCAAATACCATCCGCACACCGATACGATTACGCTGTATATAGAGACAATCCGGCGGCAGTGCGAGCTATTGTTTGGAAGCTGCGAATGGTTTTTGCCTTACGCCACGATTGTGCTTGCACATGAAATCGGCCATGCGATGGATGAAAATCTGCCTCTATTGTCCGCCGCCTTTGAAGAGTCCGGGCATTTACCGGAAAAGCAAGCACTGGCACTTACGATTGAGCAAAATGCGTGGGATTTTGCCGGCCAGCTGATCCCCGTACATCTTGAGCCGCTTTTTCAAAAAATCATGGATGAGTCGCTATCTGCCTACCGCCAACCGGTGATGGCGGGTGCATATTAAGAAATGGCAAAAAAACCGGAAGAAGGAAAGTCTTCTTTCGGTTTTTGCTTTATTTAACGATTGGCAGTGTTCCGTGCACATAGGGCGGTGCCGGTTGTTGTCCGACACGGTCATGGGATGCAAAAGGTTCGACAAATTTAAATTCACCTTTTCCATCAATGCTTTCGCCGCTCGCCCATCTTCCCTTGGCACTTTCTTTGCCTTCCGAATGATTGATAAAGAGATGGGTAAATTCTTCAGGCTCCTGTTCAGGAGGGAATGTGCTCGGCACGACAACACCTTCCTGTTCTTCCAGTTCACGCAGGGCGGCCAGCCACTGGTTCTGATGCATCGTGTCCCGCGCGATCAAAAACGATAGTGTTTTTTTCACGCCCGGATCGTCCGTCATTTCATATAAGCGGACGACTTGAAGTCGCCCCTGCGATTCAGCGTTGAGATTGGCGCGGAAGTCAGCGATTAAATTCCCGCTTGATACGATATAACTGCCGCTCCACGGAACACCCGCACTGTTGACCGGCAACGCGCCGAGCCCGCCGACAATGGCGTGTTGCGGATTCATCCCGCCCATGACAGCTGCAATGGCAGGGTCTTTCGCAACCGCTTCTTCCTGCATTTTGACCGGTGCCTTATCGAGCAGGCGGGCGATTAATGTGGCGAGCATTTCCACATGGCCGATTTCTTCTGTCCCGATATCAAGCAGCATATCCCGGTATTTTTCATCTGCCCGGCAGTTCCATCCTTGGAGAAGATACTGCATCATCACAGAGATTTCCCCGTATTGCCCGCCGAGCACTTCCTGCACTTTATTGGCGAAAACCGGATCCGGCCTTTCAGGTTTTGCTTCAAACTGCAACTCTTTTTTGTGTAAAAACATCTGCTCCACTCCTGTTCCGGTTTTGATCTTCAATTCCTGTCTACCCTAGGAAAAACGGGTTAAACATTCGAAAAAAACGAACGCCGGTGTTTAAGAACGGGGCAAAAAGGCAATATAAAAAGAAATCTGATTTACATACAAGGGGGAACATAACGATGCAAAATATCGTTGCAAAAACAGAAGACAATTATTTTGAAAAAAATAAATCGAAAGTGGACATTCACGTGTTCGACAAGGAAGATTCTCGCCCGTTTGCAAACTTCCCTTTTTCCAGCCGGAAAGTGTATGAGTTTTTCGATTATACGCTGCGTACGCCGCTCGAAAAAACAGATGCTTTCTATGAAATTTTAAAAATGCCATATGCATGTGAGATTTGGATTTTGCCGGTAACCGAGAAATCTTCCCATTTTATGCGTGAAATTCAAGAACCGAAAACCGCTGCTTTGTTTTCCTTTTTGGCGAAAGTGAAAGACACCATTCAGCGCGACCGCACCTTTATTGTTACGGATCAAAGCCATGCAGCGGCAGTAGCTGAAGAAATGAAAAGACTCGGCTTTACGATGACGGAACCCAGCGCGGCGGAACTGGAAAAACTCGTCATTTCTTTTGGTGATTAATATGGGGACACGCATATGCAGTTAATTGGAATTTTTGCCGGACCCGGGGAAGCAGCGGAAGCCATTTTACATCATCATAGAGAAAATGGGCGCATTACTGTCATCGCCAACAATGCTGCGGCCATCCGTGAAGTCGGCCGCGAAGCCGGAAAAGGTGTAAACGGAATATGCCTTCATACGGATGTGGATCTCATGAATGAACTGAAAGCACTGGTCAAAAGAAAAACATACCCGGAAAAAATATTGGAAAAGGTCCTTGAGCTCGGAATTCCGCTTGAAATTGCCACCCGGTATGTCGGTGCGGCGGCAAACGGAAAAATCGTCGTATTGGCACACGACTAATTTTCCTTGCAGACGAAAAAGATCAAGCCCTGCCGGATGCAGGCCTTGATCTTTTTTGTTATGCTTGAAAGCGAAAAGTTTCTATTTTTTTATATTTTTAACCTTGTATAATCATACATAATGAATTATAATAATGCACATACATAACAATAGGGAGATGAAAATGTTGAAAATAGGGATTGTCGGGGCAAACGGATACAGCGGTGCGGAACTTGTCAGACTTCTTGCCCGCCATCCCCGCGCACAACTGGAAATGTTGATATCGCACCGCACAAAAGGCACGATGCTGACCGCACATTACCCGCATTTCCAGCAAATCATAGAAGCCGGATTGGAAGACATGGTTCCGGATGAAATCGCAGGCAGGGTAGAACTATTGTTTTTCGCAACGCCGTCTGGGGTAGCCAAAAACTGGGTACCACGGTTTGTTGATAAAGGTTTAAAGTGTATCGACCTGTCCGGGGATTTCAGGCTGGATGGGGAAGCGTACAGGCAATGGTATAAACGCGAACCCGCCCCGCAAAAAGAGCTGGATAAAGCTATCTACGGCCTTTCAGAAATGAATGCGGACAGGATAAAAGAGGCTCAACTGATCGCCAATCCCGGCTGCTTCCCGACCGCAGCGCTTTTAGGACTTCTCCCGCCTGTTCAAGGGGGGTTCATCGATACTTCCTTTATTGTGATTGATGGTAAAACCGGTGTTTCCGGTGCGGGAAGAACCCCTTCTCTAGGCAACTTGTTTACTGAAGTAAATGAAAATACCGGTGCGTACAAAGTCGGAAGCCACCAGCATACACCGGAAATCGAGCGGTTCATCAAGGCGTTTGCCGGAAAAGAAGCGAAAATTTCATTTACGCCCCATCTTATTCCGATGACGAGGGGGATTCTTTGCACGATATACGCGCCTTTAGCAAAAAAAGTCACCACCGAAGATGTCCGCCAATATTATAGGAAAGTGTATAAAGGCCGGAAATTTATCCGGATCAGGCCGGCTGGTTCTTTTCCATCTACAAAGGAAGTATACGCCTCAAATTACTGTGATATAGGCGTCCATGTGGATGAACGGACGGGGAGGCTCGTGGTCATTTCTGCCATTGACAATCTTGTAAAAGGTGCAAGCGGGCAGGCAATCCAAAATATGAATCTGCTTTTCGGGCTGGAAGAAGATACAGGGCTCGACCATGTTCCGGTTTATCCATAAGGCAATCTTAAACATACCGTTTATATATGGAGGATGGCAATGAATCAATTATATGAAAAAGAAAGTACTGCATTTTTTACGAAAACAGACGGAAACATCTCGAGCCCGGCAGGATTTTTTGCCGGTGGGCTCCATTGCGGCATTAAAAGAAAACGTCCGGATCTTGGGTGGCTTTACTCCGCTGTCCCGGCACAAGCGGCTGCGGTCTACACGACGAATCAGTTTCAAGCTGCACCCATCCAGATTACAAAAGAAAGCATTATGGAAAGTGGGAAGCTGTCCGGCATCATTGTGAATTCGGGAAACGCGAACTCCTTTACAGGCAATGAAGGCCTCCGCCACGCCCGCCTGATGCGGGAATGGTTCGCCGCTCAAATCGGCGTAAACGAAAGCCTGATCGGCGTTGCCTCAACAGGTGTCATTGGCGAGCTTTTACCGGTTGAAAAAATTGAAACCGGCATTCGCCGTATCGAGAAAGAGGGCACATCCCATCCGGACCTTTTTGAAAAAGCGATACTTACGACGGACACCTTTCAAAAACGCGCCTGCGTAACGCTTGAAATTGATGGGAAAACGGTCACGGTTGCCGGCTGCGCCAAAGGATCGGGGATGATCCATCCGAACATGGCAACGATGCTCGCTTTTATCACGACAGACGCCAAAGTTGAGGCCGCTGCATTGCAAAACCTGCTGAAACAAACGGTCGATGAAACGTTCAATATGATCACGGTGGACGGCGACACAAGCACAAATGACATGGTCGTTGTAATGGCAAACGGGCTGGCCGGAAACGATACGCTTTCCTATGCACACCCGGATTGGAAGAAATTCGCAGAAAGCTTTGCCTATATTGCCCGGGAACTTGCCAAACAAATTGCAAGAGACGGGGAAGGCGCGACGAAACTGGTTGAAGTCTGTGTAACCGGGGCTGAAACGGAAAAAGAGGCACAAACGGTCGCAAAAACCGTTATCGGCTCAAATTTGGTAAAAGCTGCTGTCTTTGGCGCCGATGCGAACTGGGGAAGGATTATCAATGCGATCGGATACAGCGGTGTCCAAGTGGATGAACAAACGCTTTCTATCCGCATCGGCGGGATTCCCGTAGTGGAAAAGGGCATGCCGGCTTCCTATTCCGAAGACGAGGCACATGCCTATTTAAAGGAAAATGATAAAATCTGTATCGCCATCGACCTTGGTGCCGGAACTTGCCAGGGTACTGCATGGGGATGCGACCTGACCTATGATTATGTGAAAATCAATGCTACTTATCGCTCATAATGTTTGTGCACGCATTGTTGCATAATTATACAATTCAATAACTATTTATAAGGGGTTGGCCAAATTGGCATACGTTGTCATCAAGTGCGGCGGCAGCATTCTCCATCAGCTGCCGGATGCATTTTTTGAAAATCTGGTGCAAATCAAAGCGCGATTCGGGCTTGAACCTGTCATCGTTCACGGCGGGGGACCGGCGATCTCAGCCATGTTGGAAAAAATGCAGATCAAAACGCAATTTAAAAACGGGTTGCGCGTTACGACCGAGCCGGTGTTAAACGTCGTTGAGATGGTGCTTTCCGGCTCCATCAACAAATGGATTACGCGCCGGCTCTCGCAGGCGGGGGCCAAAGCGGTCGGCATCAGCGGAACCGACTCACGGCTTTTAACTGCCAGGAAGATTGAGACACCGAATCTCGGGTATGTCGGGGAAATCGAATCTGTAAACGAACAGGTGCTGCTTGCTTTATTGCGACAGCAGTTTATCCCAGTCATTTCCCCGGTTGCGACGGATAAAAACGGCCAGCGCCTGAATGTCAATGCTGATTTGGCAGCAGCCGCGGTTGCCCGGAAAATGAACGCGCGTGTTTGGATGGTGACGGATGTCCCCGGGGTCATGATGGAAGGGAAAGTGCTCCCTTATCTTACCCCCGGACAGGTTGACGGGCTCATCCAAAAACAAGTCATTACCGGTGGCATGATTCCGAAAGTCCGGGCAGCAGCGGAATGCATCCGGTCCGGCGTAAAAGAAGTGGTGATTGTGGACGGGACAGAAGAAGACAGCCTCCTGTTTTTGGCAGGCGGCGGAAAAACCGGGACGAAATTTACAGGGAACGGGGTTTTGATCGATGGATAAGATGACGCAAACGGTAAAAAAGCAAGCACTTATGCAAACGTACAGCCGGACGCCGGTAAAGTTTGTAAAAGGAAAAGGCAGTTATGTATGGGATGAAAATGGAGAAAAATATTTGGATTTTACTTCAGGCATTGCCGTTTGCAATCTCGGCCATGTCCCCGAAAAGGTAAAAACCAAGGTGACCGGCCAGCTGGACCAAATCTGGCATACTTCCAATCTGTTTGAAATCGGGCCGCAGGAAGAGCTGGCTGAAAAACTAGCAGCACAAAGCGTATTTGACCGGGTGTTTTTCGCAAACAGCGGCGCGGAAGCCAATGAAGCGGCGATCAAACTGGCCCGCCTTGATGCAAAAAAACGCGGAAAATCGGGGCCCATCGTCACCTTCAAGGCTTCGTTCCACGGCCGGACACTCGGGACATTGTCGGCAACGGCACAGGAAAAAATCCAGCATGGCTTTGAACCGCTTGTGCCGGGATTCACCTATTTGCCGTTTAACGACATCACGGCACTCCGCGATCTCGAAAAGCTTAAGCCCATTGCCGTCATGTTTGAACTGATTCAGGGGGAAGGCGGCGTCATCCCTGCGGAACAGGATTGGGTGGATGCCCTTGTCCGCACGTGCAGAAAGAACGATTGTTTAATCATTGTAGATGAAGTGCAGACGGGCATGGGCCGTACCGGTACACTGTTTGCCTATGAACAGTACGGCTTCGAACCGGATATCATGACGCTTGCAAAAGGGCTGGGGTCCGGCATTCCGATTGGCGCCATGCTCGCGAAAGAAAAAATCGCGCAAAGCTTTACGCCCGGTACGCACGGCAGCACTTTTGGCGGCAACCCGCTATCTGCGACAGCCGGTCTGGCAACGCTTGAAACGTTTGCGGAAGAAAATATCATCGAACATGTCCAAAAACAAAGCATCGATTTTTGGACAAAATTGGAAGACTTGAAGACGCAATTTTCTTTTATTAAAGAAATCCGCGGGAAAGGGCTGATGGCCGGCCTTGAAACGGAAATGGAAGCTGTAAAAATCACCCGGGCGGCATTGGCTGAGCATTTGCTTGTATTAACAGCAGGCCCGCATGTTGTCCGTCTGTTGCCGCCGCTTGTTATTACGGAAAAGGAAACGGCGCTTTTTGCAGAAAAAATGAAAACTGTTTTTACTAAGGCAAGCCAAAACAATCTTTAACCGGCAAAGAGACAAGGGAGGACAGACATCGTGACAAGCGGATATCTTATTCTTGAAACGGGAGAAATTTTTGAAGGCTTTTTTGCGGGAAACCCCGCTGAAACAACGGGAGAAGTGGTATTTAACACCGGCATGACGGGGTACCAGGAAATGCTCACCGACCCGTCGTACACCGGGCAGATTCTGGTGTTTTGTTACCCTTTAATCGGCAATTACGGCGTAAACGGCGATGATCACGAAAGCAAAAGCATCTCGGCGCGCGCGGTTGTGACCGGTGAAATATGCGCAAGCCCGAGTTTTTATAAAGTGGAAAAGACGGCCCTATCCTTTTTGGAAAAGTCGGGTGTCCCTTGCCTTGCAGGAGTGGACACGCGCGCGCTTGTAAAAACGATCAGAAAACGCGGCACTGTGCGCGGCCTTGTTTCAACGTCCCGCGATCAAAAAGTGCCATGCGGCGGCGATGAATTTTTCGTAGCCGAAGTGGCCATAAAACAACCGGAAACGTATGGAGATGGCCCTTTGCACATTGCTTTGATGGATTTCGGCTACAAAAAATCCATTTTGCAATACTTGCTTGACCGCAACTGCAAAGTGACCGTCGTGCCCTTTGATTTTACGGCAAAACAAATGGCGGAACTTGCACCTGACGGCATTGTCATTTCAAACGGCCCTGGGGATCCTGCTAAACTAGCCGAGTGGCTGCCGGAAATCAAAAAAGTAAGCGCCGCTTATCCGGTGCTTGGCATTTGCCTCGGCCACCAGCTATTGGCACTCGCTTACGGGGCAAAGACGAAAAAGCTGCCGTTCGGCCACAGGGGCGGCAACCATCCGGTTAAAGATTTAAAGACTGGAAAAGTGTTGATGACAGCCCAAAACCATGGCTATGTTGTCGATGAAGCATCACTTGCCGGATCGGAACTCGAGCTTTCCTTTAAGAATGTGAATGACGGCACGGTTGAAGGCTGCATCCATCCGGACTTGCCGGTCTATTCCGTCCAGTTCCACCCGGAAGCACATCCGGGGCCGCGTGATTCCGAATACATTTTTGACCACTTTTTACAACGAGTACAACAAAGAGCGGGAGTTTTGTCTTATGCCATTCAATAAATCGATCAAAAAAGTGCTTGTGATCGGCTCCGGCCCGATTGTTATCGGCCAGGCCGCCGAATTTGATTATGCGGGTACGCAGAGCTGCCTTGCCTTGAAAGAAGAAGGAATTGAAGTCGTGCTTGTCAACAGCAATCCGGCAACGATCATGACTGATGAAGAAATGGCCGACCGGATTTATTTTGACCCGCTGACGGTGGAGTCGATAGAACAGATTTTACAAAAAGAGCGTCCGGACGGCATTATCGGGACATTGGGCGGGCAAACCGGCCTGAATCTCACCGTCCAGCTCTATGAAGCGGGGATTCTCGATAAGTATGGGGTACAATTGCTCGGGACACCGGTGGATTCGATCCAGAAGGGGGAAGACCGCGAAAAGTTCCGCCAGTTGATGCTTGATATCGGGGAACCGATCCCGCCGTCAAAAATTGTGGAAAATATGGAAGACGGGCTGGCATTTGCGAAAAAAATCGGCTACCCCGTCATTATCCGCCCCGCTTATACGCTTGGCGGCTCCGGCGGGGGATTTGCAGCCAATGATGAAGAACTTCGGGAAGTGCTCCAGCGCGGCCTTGACCTGAGCCCGATCCACCAGGTGCTGCTTGAAAAAAGCATCAAAGGCTGGAAAGAAATTGAATACGAAGTCGTGCGCGATGCAAACGACACGTGCATCATTGTCTGCAATATGGAAAATATCGATCCGGTCGGAGTGCATACGGGCGACTCGATTGTGGTCGCGCCATCGCAGACTTTATCGGATGTGCAGTACCAGCTGCTCCGGGACGCTTCTTTAAAAGTGATTCGCGCGCTCGGGGTGATCGGCGGGTGCAACATCCAATTTGCGCTCGATCCCCACTCCGACCAGTACAATATTATTGAAGTCAATCCGCGCGTCAGCCGGTCATCCGCCTTGGCTTCGAAAGCAACCGGTTACCCGATCGCCCGCATTGCCACGAAATGCGCAATCGGCTATCATCTGGATGAAATTTTAAACCCGGTAACCGGCAACACGTTTGCTTCCTTCGAACCGGCCCTTGATTATGTTGTCGTGAAAATTCCGCGCTTTCCGTTCGACAAATTTACGGAAGCGGACCGGAAACTTGGCACGCAAATGAAGGCGACCGGCGAAGCAATGGCGATCGACCGCACATTTGAAGGAGCGCTTAACAAAGGAATCCGTTCGCTTGAACTCGGGCTTTCAGGTCTGTTCTATCCGGCGCTTGCTGAAAAACAGCCGGATGATTTGGTCCCACTTTTAACGGAAGCGACCGATATCCGCCTGTTTGCGGTGGCGGAAGCGATGCGTAAAGGCATGGCGCTGGATGACATTGAAAAATACACGGAAATCGACCGCTGGTTTCTTGAAAAAATAAAAAATATCGTGGATATGGAAGAAACATGCAAGCAATATACGATCGATACGATGCCGGCTGCTTTGCTGCGCGCAGCCAAAAAAATGAACATCAGTGATGAGTGTCTTTCGGCATTATGCGGATGCAGCGAAAAAGCGGTGCGCGAAAAAAGAAAACAGCTCGGGCTTATGCCGGTTTATAAACTTGTGGACACCTGTGCCGCCGAGTTTGAGGCGCAAACGCCGTACTACTATTCCACCTGGGGCGGCCGGGATGAAGTGGAAGTATCAAACCGCCCGAAAGTGCTGATCATCGGTTCCGGACCGATCCGCATTGGGCAGGGAATTGAATTTGATTACTGCTCGGTCCATGCCGTTATGGCGCTCAAACAACTTGGCTATGAAACGATTGTTGTAAACAACAATCCGGAAACGGTCAGCACCGATTTTTCAATGGCGGATAAATTGTATTTTGACCCGCTGCGCCCGGAAGATTTGCTGCATATTATTGAAAAAGAGCAGGTGGCAGGCGTCTTCACGCAATTCGGCGGCCAGACCGCGATCAATGTCGCATCGAGCCTTGAAGCTGAAGGCGTGAAACTGTTTGGAACGAACGTGGAACAAATCGACCAGCTTGAGGATCGCAACCTTTTTTACAAGCTGCTGGATGAGCTTGGCATTCCGCATATTAAAGGGCATACCGCCTATGATGCAGAAGAACTGAAACGGGGGGCAAAAGACCTGTCGTTTCCGGTGCTTGTCCGCCCGTCCTATGTTATTGGCGGACAGTCAATGTTCATTTTTTACCACGAAGACGAACTCAACGCTTATGCGGATGCGTTGAAGTACGCAAGCGAAAAAAGCTGGCCGCTTATGATTGACCAGTATTTGCCGGGTACGGAATGCGAACTCGACTGCATTTGTGACGGGGAGAAGGTGCTCATCCCGGGCATTTTTGAACATATTGAAAAAGCGGGCGTCCACTCCGGCGACAGCATGGCCGTTTATCCGCCCCAGCATTTAAGCCCGTCTGTGCAGGAAACGCTTATCCGGTATGCCGAAAAAATCTGTTTAAAGGGCAAAATCAAAGGCATTGCCAATATCCAGTTTTTAATTTATGAAGGGACCGTTTATGTGCTGGAAGTGAATCCGCGTGCTTCAAGAACCGTCCCAATTTTAAGCAAAGTCACCGGCATTCCGATGATTGATCTCGCCATTGCCATACAACTCGGAAAACCGCTTGCAGAAAAAGGGCTTCCTGCACCGCCGGAACTTGTCGCCGTGAAGGCACCGGTATTTTCCTATATAAAACTGAAAGATGTCGACCCTGTTTTAGGGCCTGAAATGAAATCAACAGGCGAAGTGCTCGGCCTTGCCCGGACATTCGGGGAAGCACTCGAAAAAACGCTTCTGTCCGTCCAAGATCCGGTGTTTGAGCCGCCGCTTGAAGAACAATTTGTATTTTGCTCGGTGACGGACCGCGAAAAAGCAGCCGCGCTCCCGGTATTGAAAACATTGGCGGACAGAGGCTACCGGATTGCCGCAACGGAACATACGGCCCGGTTCCTGGCGAAAAACGGCGTGGCGGCGGAAACAGTAGGCCTTGAGGATGCCTCCGCCTTTTTCGAACAGCAACCCGTGACCGCTGCGGTGGTCATCCCGACAAAAGGGCGGGACCAAAGAAGGGGCGGCAGCAAGCTGCGTGAAGCAGCGATGCGTTTCCATATTCCGCTGTTTACCTGTCTGGATACATTGGAAGCCATTACCCGCTATGCCACAGGGACAACGCCAAAAGTGGCCCCGCTTCACGATTTTAACCGTATAAAAGCAGAAGTTTAGCAGAAAGGAAGATACAGATGGCGACATTGGCCCGTACGAAAAAGAAAGATTTTTTAACAATCGGCGCGCTGCAGGAAGAGGAGCTGAACGATCTGCTCCAGGAAGCGGCCGCTTTAAAAAAAGCGCATAAAGAAGGGAAGGAGACCCCGTACTTAAAAGGGAAAGTGCTCGGTATGATTTTTGAAAAATCATCCACGCGCACCCGGGTTTCATTTGAAGCCGGCATGCTCCAGCTCGGCGGCCACGCTCTTTTCCTCAGTTCAAGGGATATTCAGCTCGGGCGCGGTGAGACGATCCATGACACGGCAAAAGTGTTGTCGCGTTATGTCGACTGCCTGATGATCCGCACATTCGCGCACGAAACCATCGAATCTTTTGCGCGCCACGCAGATGTCCCTGTGATCAACGGGCTGACCGATCTGCACCATCCGACCCAGGTTTTGGCCGATTTGCTGACCATTCAGGAATATAAAGGACAACTGGCCGGGCTCAAAATCTGCTACCTCGGGGACGGCAATAACAATATGTGCCACTCATTGCTCGAGGGGGCGGCAAAGGCGGGTATGCATATGTCCGTCGCTGCCCCGGAAGGCTATTTGCCGAATGCCGGCATTCTTGCCGGGGCTCAAAAAGAAGCGGCCAAAAAAGGGGTCTGTATTGAAATGGGCCAAAACCCGGAAGAAATGATCCGGAATGCCGATGTGGTCATCACCGATGTGTGGGCGAGCATGGGGCAGGAAGACGAAACGAAGAAACGGCTCGAAGATTTACAAGATTATCAGGTAAATGAATCATTATGCAAACTGGCAAAAAAAGATTTTCTTTTCCTCCATTGCCTGCCCGCCCACCGCGGCGAAGAAGTCACGGAGGCGGTCATTGACGGCCCGCATTCCGCGGTTTTTGACGAGGCGGAGAACCGGCTCCATGCCCATAAAGCCATTTTAAAAAAACTACTGGAAAATGTTGAATGAATCCGATATAATGGGTGTATAAAAATTCAACTTCAATATTAATTATACAAAGAGGCAGGGAGAGAGAAATGGCAAAGGAAAAAATTGTATTGGCCTACTCAGGCGGTTTGGATACATCCGTATCGATTAAATGGATTCAGGAAAAATACGGCTATGATGTTATTGCGCTTGGCATTGACGTCGGCGAAGGCAAAGATTTAAATGCAATCCGCCAGAAAGCGCTGAATGTCGGTGCAATCAAAGCTGTGATCATAGACGGGAAAGAAATGCTTGCAAAAGATTATATATTGCCGGCATTAAAGGCAAATGCGCTCTATGAAGGAAAATATCCGCTGTCTTCTGCGATCAGCCGCCCGCTTATTTCAAAGCTTTTGGTAGATGTCGCGGAACAGGAAGGCGCCGTTGCCGTGGCGCACGGCTGTACCGGAAAAGGGAACGACCAGGTCCGTTTTGAAGTGTCCGTTCAGGCGCTGAACCCGAACCTGAAAGTCGTTGCGCCTGTCCGTGAATGGGGCATGACCCGCGATGAAGAAATTGCATATGCGGAGAAAAACAATATTCCGATTCCGGTAGACTTAGATAATCCGTTTTCGATTGATGCCAATATATGGGGAAGAGCGTGCGAAGCCGGCGTCCTTGAAAATCCTTGGAACGAAGCGCCGGAAGCAGCATTCGACTGGACTGCGCCGATCGAAATGACGCCGGATGAGCCAGAATATATTGAAATTACGTTTGAAAAAGGCGTCCCGGTTGCCTTAAACGGCAAAGCGATGGGCCTCGTCCAAATGATCGAAGAGCTGAACCTGACAGCCGGCAAACATGGCATCGGCAGAATCGACCATATTGAAAACCGCCTTGTCGGGATCAAATCGCGCGAAGTATACGAAAACCCTGCTGCAGTCGTGCTGATCAATGCCCATAAAGAACTGGAATTTTTAACGCTGCCACGTGAAGTGACACAATTTAAAACAACGGTGGAACAGCAGTTGACCAAAATCATTTATGAAGGGCTCTGGTATTCGCCGTTAAAGGCCGCGCTCGATGCGTTTGTCGAGGAAACACAGAAAACGGTCACCGGCACGGTCCGCGTGAAACTGTTTAAAGGCACCCACACGGTAGTGGCAAGAAAATCCCCATACAGCCTGTATAATGAAGAACTGGCGACCTATTTGAAAGGCGATTCGTTTGACCATAATGCTGCAGTCGGCTTCATCAAACTGTGGGGGCTGCCGACAAAAGTATTTGCCGAAATCCAGGAAAACGGGAAAGTGTTAAATCAATAAGCCATTTGGCCGTTGTTTCTGATGTTAAATCATAAGCACGGCAAATTTCAAGGTTGGAACCGGCCCGTTCAGGTATTTTTCACCTGTTTACCGGGCCGGGAGAAAACGGTAAAATATCCGGAAGGCTGTGGCGGTTTGCCGTGCAGCCTTCATTTTTTAATTCTATTGCAGCAGGAGGAAATGACATTGTCAAAGCTTTGGGGCGGACGTTTTACAAAGGAAACGAATCAGCTTGTTGAAACCTATACAGCTTCGATCGGATATGACCAAAGGCTTGCTTTTGAAGATATTGAAGGGAGCCTTGCCCATGTCCAAATGCTTGGCGAATGCGGCATTTTGCCTGAGAACGATGTGGAACAGATCAAAGCAGGGCTTCGGAAAATTGCCGAAAAAATTAAAAACGGGGAAGCAGCATTTACAGTTGAGAATGAAGATATCCATATGAATATCGAAAAAATGCTGATGGATGAAATCGGCCCTGCCGGCGGGAAGCTGCATACAGGGCGGAGCCGGAATGACCAGGTTGCGACCGATATGCACCTGTATGTCCGGAAAACGACAAAAGAAATGATCCGCCTGATTGCGCTCGTCCAGGAAGCCATCGTGACGAAAGCAAAAGAAAACAAAGAAACGATGATGCCCGGTTACACCCATCTGCAACGGGCGCAGCCGGTGTTGTTTGCCCACCATCTTCTCGCTTATTTTTGGATGCTGGAACGTGATAAAGAGAGATTTTCAGACAGCTTAAAGCGGACGGACTGGCTGCCGCTCGGTGCCGGGGCGCTTGCCGGGACGACTTTTCCGATTGACAGGGAACGGACGCGCGAACTGCTCGGATTTTCCCGCATTTATCCGAACAGCCTGGATGCTGTCAGCGACCGCGACTTTGTGCTTGAATTTTTGGCAAATGCCGCTATATTGATGACGCATATTTCCCGTTTGTCGGAAGAACTGGTGCTGTGGTCGAGCCAGGAATTCCAGTTTATCGAGCTGGATGATTCTTTTTGCACGGGGTCAAGCATTATGCCACAAAAGAAAAATCCCGATGTCCCCGAACTTTTGCGCGGGAAAACGGGAAGGGTGTTCGGGAACCTCATCGGGCTGTTGACCGTCCTGAAAGGGTTGCCGCTTGCCTATAATAAAGACATGCAGGAAGATAAAGAAGGCATTTTTGATACGGCTGATACGCTTCAAGGGGCGCTTAAGCTGCTTGCGCCGATGATTGAAACGATGAAAGTGAACCGGGAGAAGATGTTCCGGGCTGTCTCGAACGATTACGCGAATGCAACCGATATTGCCGATTATTTGGCAAAAAAAGGGCTGCCGTTCCGTGAGGCGCATGCGGTGATCGGGCAGATTGTCCTTTATGGCATTCAGCACGGCAAGTATTTGCTTGACCTGACACTGGATGAATACCAGTCGTTCAGCCCGCTTTTTGAGGCCGATATTTTTGAAGTGCTGAAACCGGTTCATGTTGTAAAAATGCGGAACAGCGCCGGGGGAACAGGACATGCACAAGTGGCGGCACAGCTTCAGATGGCGGAAAAACAACTCCGCAAACCGGATTGAACAAGCGGATGCAAACGTGGCTACGGAATCAAAAGCATAAGAAACGGGCTTCTTACGCAATCGTCAGGCTTTTAATCAGGCCGGATCCTTCGCTTCCAACTATAACTGTATGATAACAGCTCCCAGGATGCCGGAAAGTGTGGTACAATAAATCATTATAAACCTTTTAATCTTATGCTAATGCATCCTGGAACAGGCACACAAAGCCCTAGGACCGGGAAATTGGGAGGAAAAGCTTTTGGTTGACACTGCAAGACGCATGAACCAGTTACCGACGTTGATATTCAATGAGCTTTTGGCGTACAAAAAGAAAAAAATAGAAGAAGGCAACCGGATGATTGACTTAAGCATCGGGAGTCCGGATCAGGCACCGCCTGCTTTTGTAATGGAAGAAATGGCCCGAAATGCAGCTGACCCACGCCAATACGGGTATACAATTTCCGGGATCGGACCTTTCTACGAGGCGGCGGCCCGGTATTACGAACAGTTCGGAGTGAAACTGGATCCTGAACACGAAATCATTCAGCTTGCGGGTTCCCAGGATGGCATTATCCATCTTCCACTCGTCTTTTGTAACCCCGGCGATATCATTCTCGTTCCGGATCCCGGTTATACAGCCTATGAATCAGGGGTAAAACTGGCGGAAGCCGTACCTTATCCGATGCCACTTCTGGAAGAGAACGGATTTATGCCGGATTTGTCAAAAATCCCGGAAGAGATCGCAAAAAAAGCGAAAATGATGATGCTGAATTTTCCGGGCAACCCAATCCCGGTGCTTGCTGAGAAAAAGTTTTTTGAAGAAGCCGTCCGGTTTGCAAAACAATATGATCTCGTCGTCGTCCACGATTTTGCCTATTGTGAACTCGTCTTTAACGGGAAAAAGCCGATCAGTTTCCTGTCTGTTGACGGGGCAAAAGATGTGGGGGTTGAATTTAATTCCTTATCGAAAAGCTTTAACCTGGCGGGGGCACGGATCGGTTTTCTGGCAGGGAACCGGGAAGTGATCCGGCTGTTTGCCCAAATGAAATCGCATATGGATTACGGCATTTTTGAACCGGTCCAAAGGGCGGCTGCCGCTGCTTTGGCAAACGGCAAGGAATTCGCGCGCCACAATGCTGCACTGTATGAGAAAAGAAGGGATTTGTTTGTTTCCGGATTATCGCGGATCGGCTGGGAAATCCGCCCGTCTGATGCTACGATGTTTTTGTGGGCCAAAATCCCGGAAGGCAAAAAGTCCCTCGCTTTTACATATGAACTGATGGACAAAGCCGGCGTTGTGGTTACGCCTGGCAACGCCTTTGGTCCCCACGGCGAAGGATATGTCAGAATCGCGCTTGTACAGGATGAAGAAAGGCTTATGGAAGCTGTCCGCCGCATTGAAAAAAGCGGCGTGCATTTGCCGCAAAAAGCGGGACTCCTTTAAGGGGCCCGCTTTTTGCATGTTGGGGCGGCCAAGCCGGCTGTCAATGCATATTATGTGAATAATTTCACATAAATATGTGAAAGTTTCCCTTGTTCCCTGAAAATAAGATAGACGCTCACAATGAAATGCGGTATGATAGGAATATAGAATGATAATCATTATCAATGAACAGACGCTATTTCTCTATCTCTGGGAGGGGCATACCATGGTCTTGACCGAACTGAAACCCGGAAGCAAAGGGATTATTACAGATTTATCAAGCATTGATCAAAGTATTCAAAGGCGCCTTCTTGATTTGGGTGTGCTTGAAGGCCGGGAAGTTTGTTATAAATGCGGATTGCCTTTCGGCGGGCCTTGCATGCTTGAAGTCAGCGGGCAGTGCATCGGCATCCGCAAAAAAGAAGCAATGCGGATCCAAGTGGAGTGTTTATAATGCAGGTCGCTTTATTTGGAAACCCCAATACGGGAAAAACATCACTCTTTAATGAGCTTACCGGATCATATGAATATGTTGGAAACTGGACAGGTGTCACCGTTGAAAAAAAGGTGGGCCAGCTGAAGGAAAATGCCGGGGTGCTGATTGATTTGCCCGGTATTTATGCCTTGAACCCGCTTTCTAAAGATGAAGCGGTGGCATCGAGATTCTTAATTGAGGAAGACTTCACATCCGTTTTGAATATCGTCGACGCTTCCCAGCTTGCACGGAACCTGCATTTGACCATCCAATTGATGGAGTACGGAAAGCCGGTTTTGATCGGGCTGAATATGATAGATGTTGCAAAATCGCGCGGCATGAAAGTGAACGATCGTTCACTTGCAGAAGCCCTCGGCATTCCAGTCGTGCCGATTATTGCAAGGACAGGAAAAGGATGCAAGGCCATATCGGAGCAGATGCAAGAAAAGGCGGTTGTGCCCGATTTCCGTATTGATTACGGCGATGAATTGGAGCATGCGGCGACCTATCTCATGGACCGGCTGCCGGATTTCCGGTCATTGAACAAACGATGGCTGGCGCTCCAGTTTTTGGAAGGCAATGAAGTGATTCGCCAAATTCCGGCGTTTATGAATGTAAAGCCGGAACTCGAAGATTTTTGCGCGGGTGTGGAGCGCAGGCTCCGTGCCGCCAACCCGCATACTTCCATTAAGCAGGAAATGTTTAAAAAGCGGCAGCAATTTATTGACAGGCTAATGGAAACCGCTGTTGAAAAAACGGCGGCAGAAAAGAAAACGCTGACGGAGAAAATAGATGCCGTCGTCACGAATAAATACCTTGGCGTGCCGATCTTTCTTGTGATGATGTATTTGGTATTTTGCATTACATTCAACTGGCTCGGCACCCCTTTATCGGATTGGCTTGACAAGTTTTTTTCAGGCCCGCTGACCGCCTGGATTGAAGCAGGGTTGAAAGAAGCGGGGGCAACACCGTTTATCCGTGATCTTGTGTTAAACGGGATTGTGGCCGGAGTTGGCGGCGTTCTCGTTTTTGTGCCGCAAATTTTTGTTTTGTTTTTCTTTATCTCGGTGATTGAAGATTCCGGATATATGGCACGGGTAGCGATGGTCATGGACAGGGTGATGGAATCAGTCGGCTTGAACGGAAAAGCGTTTATTCCGCTTATTATCGGCTTCGGCTGCAATGTGCCCGGCGTCATGGCAGCAAGGACGATTGAACAGCCGAAAGAGCGGCTGTTAACGACGCTTTTGACCCCATTGATGTCCTGTTCTGCGCGGCTTTCGGTCTACAGTTTGTTTGTCGCGGCTTTTTTCCGCCACCATCAGGCACTCATTGTCCTGTCGCTGTATGTGCTCGGCATTGTCGTTGCGCTTTTGCTTGCCAAAGTATTTTCAATGGTGGTAAAAACGGAAGGTTCTGTTTTTGTCATTGAACTGCCGCCGTACCGCGTGCCGAATGCGCGGAGTTTGTACAGAAGCACATGGGATAAAGGGAAAGGTTTCGTCCGGAAAGCAGGGACTTTGATTTTCGGTGGCACGGTAGCCATTTGGCTCATTTCGAATGCGGGGCCGGGCGGATTCAATGTGCCTGTCGATAAAAGTTTTATGGCGATCCTATGCGGATGGATTGCGCCTGTCTTCAAGCCGCTCGGTTTTGGAACATGGCAGGCCGCGGCTGCCCTTCTGACCGGTTTTATGGCAAAAGAAGTGGTCGTTTCGACGATGAACGTCCTCTATTTTGTTCCAGACGGCGCATCTCTGGCAGGTGTGATTTCCCATGCTTTTACACCGCTTTCGGCCTATAGTTTCATGGTATTCATTCTTTTATACATTCCATGCCTTTCGACCGTGGCCATTATCCATAAAGAAACCGGTTCGGGGAAAGTGACGCTTTTTTCGATCGCTTATGCACTTGTGATTGCTTACTTGATCGCTTTTCTGATTTACAATATTGGGCGGTTCATCGCTTTTTAAAACGGGGGAATGTTCCGATGTTATTTAGTATTTTGCTCGGTGTTGTGATTTTTGCTTATGCGGCATTTACGCTGATCCGTTTTATCAAAAAAAGCAGGGAAGGGCAGTGCGCTTCCTGTGCATTGAAAAACCACTGCAATACAGCAAGCTGTTGTGCGCCGGACGCTCCATCTCGGGCCAAAACGGCAAAAAGCTGAAAATACCGGGCCGCCCTTTAAAAGGTGTGCCCGGTTTATGATAGGCAGGGGGTTCGCATTGGCGGAAACCGTGTCCGGCGTTCCGTCTGTTTAGATTTTTTTGCTGCGGTATGGTAAGATTAACAATGTCCAAACAGGTATAATGGCAGCCGGTTCCGGGGCCGTCCCGTGCCGGGTAAATAGAATTTCAGGAAAAAGGCAGATGAGGGTTCAATCTATGAGCAAATATAATGATGATTATATGATTACAATGGATGATATCGTCAGGGAAGGCGATCCGATTTTAAGAAAAGTGCTGGATGAAGTGAACATGCCGCCAACTGAAGAAGACAAAGCGGAACTGCGCTGCATGCTCCAGTTTTTAAAAAACAGCCAGGATCCGGAGATTGCCGGCAAATGCAATTTGCGTGCAGGCGTTGGATTGTCCGCAAATCAGATCGGCCTTAATAAAAGGATGTTTGCCGTTTATATTGCGGATGAAGACGGTGAAAAGGCGTACACGGTTTTTAATCCAAAACTGGTCAGCCATTCGATATCGATGATCTACCTTCCGCAAGGGGAAGGCTGCCTGTCGGTTGACCGGAAAGTGGATGGTTTTGTGCCGCGTTATGAACGGATTAAAGTAAAGGCATACGATTTGGACGGGAATGAAGTGCTCATTAAATTAAAGGGCTATCCCGCGATTGTTTTTCAGCATGAGATGGACCACTTGAACGGGATTATGTTCTATGACCATATTAACAAGGACAATCCGTTCGCCCTTCCTGCAAACACGGATATCCGGAGCGTGTATGAATAAACAGCTTGCGCAAACGGCAGCCTGCCCGGCTGCCGTTTGATGCATTATTCTCTTGTGCGGAAATAAGCATTCAGCTGGCCGCGGATGACTTGTTCGCGCATCGTGCGTTCATTGTATTTTTTCTCTTTCATATATTCTTTGCGGATTTCCGCAGTCTGGATGCCTTCTTCACGTTTATTGGCGATGTCCATCAGGCGTTCAACATCGGTAAATGAATATTTCCGGATCCCTCTGTTTGTCCGTTCCGGGAAAATCAATTTCCTTTCTTCATAGTAGCGGATTCTTCTTTCACTTAAGCCGGTTAATTCACATACCGTTCCGATCGAGATGACTTTCTTTTCCAAGTATGATTCATTCGTTGCCACCGGTGCATCCTCCCTTTGTAAGGTGTTTTTATTAATATATACCAAAAAAGCCGTTTAGACCATCTTTGTGTAAGAAAACCTGACAAAAATATACGTATTTTTCATCGGCACGTGAGATTACATAACAGCAGTCCTTTGATGTTCATTTTGGATTGCTCTTACGCGGAGTTGAGTTCTTTCCAATTTATCCATATAATAATTCAAGACTGGTTTCTCTGCAGGAATGGCGGCTTCCCGTGGCCGGCTTAAAAGCGGGACAGACAGTTTCCCGTGCGCTTCCCCGGCCGGCAGGGGTTAAAGTGCATACAGGAAAGAACGGAAAGACGGTGAATGCTTTCGCCATAACCGAAAGGGGAGTAGCACAGATGAAATCATCCAGGCTCATTTTTGCAGCAATCGTATTGATCGTCATGTTGCTCGCCTTAAATGAGTATCTGACCCATAAAGAATCGGCCCAAAAATCCGCGCAAAATAACGCTGCTGCCAAAAAACTGCTCGATGTGCCGATTATCAGGCAAATGGATGCGCCCCGCCTTTATAACGGCTGTGAAGTGACAAGCCTCGCGATGCTGCTTGTCGATAACGGTTTTCATGTGACCAAGAATCAATTGGCGGAAGAAATCAAGTATGTGCCGTTTACCTATAAAAACGGGCAGCACGGCAATCCGAACGCAGGTTTTGTCGGGAACATGGAGGATGGTCCCGGGTATGGCGTGTACCACGGCCCTGTTTTTGAACTGGCCAAAAAATATGCCGGCAAAAGAGCGGCGGATTTAACGGGACAGCCTTTTTCAAAAATCCTGGAAAATGTTGAGGAAGGGCATGCTGTCTGGGTGATTACGACAGCCCGGTTTCAGCCGGTTTCTGATTTCAAAACATGGGACACGCCCCAGGGAAGTATTAACATCACATACAGCGAACACAGTGTTGTCATTACAGGGTACGATCCAGGCCATATTTATGTGAATGACCCGTATGGAACAAAAAATAAGCAGCTTGGCCGTGAAGCATTTGAGAAAGCGTGGAAGCAGATGGGCAGCCAGGCCATTGTGATCCGGTGAACAAAAAGCCTGACGGAAAACGAGCTTCAAAGTTGTTGGATTGCCCGAAAAAGCGCAAAAAGCGGCCGCCCGTGAATGTATGCTTGTATAAGGCCCGGCATGTCCGGTTATATTATCCAAAAATGGCCCGTGTGTGTGCGTGTTGCGTTTAAACCTTGAAAGGCAGAGCGATTTTTTTATTTTCATTTCATGGCTGTTTGCGCTTTCCTTTATAATTCTTTAAGACTGTTATAAAATCAAAGTAAAGGCAGGTGCAGAGGTATGGACGGGAAAAAGATGGCCGGGGAGAAAGCAGCGGAACTCGTAGAAGATGGAATGATTGTCGGGCTTGGGACCGGCTCAACTGTTTATTACACGATAAAAAAATTAGGGGAACGGGTGCAAAGCGGCCTGCACATCACCGGTGTGCCCACCTCGCGTGCGACAGAAAAACTTGCGCGCGAATGCGGCATTCCGATAGCAGACTTGAACGACACGGCACAAATGGATGTGACCATTGACGGGGCCGATGAAGTGGACCCTTCCTTAAATGGCATTAAAGGCGGCGGCGGGGCGTTGTTGTTTGAAAAGCTGGTGGCAAAGGCATCAAAAAGAAATATCTGGGTGGTGGATTCCCGGAAAATGGTTCAACAACTTGGCGCTTTTCCGCTGCCGGTGGAAGTGGTCCCGTTCGGATACAAGCATTTGATGAAAACGTTTGAGCGGGAAGGATTAAACCCTGTCCTCCGGATGAAAGAAGGCCGGCCGTATGTAACAGACGGCGGCCACTATATCGTGGATATAAAGCTCAAATCGCCTGATATCGGCGCGTTTGGAGCCTGGCTTGATGGTTACACAGGTGTTGTTGAACACGGGCTTTTTCTCGGCATTTGCGATCTTGTTGTCATCGGGGACGGCAGCAAGGTATATACCAAGAACCGGGCGGAGGCAAAGAATATTATTTTGTGAAAAACATCCGTATGGGAGACCATACAGAAATTTTAATTTCGGAGGAAGATTGATGTATCGTTTATTAACCCATAATGACCTGGACGGGCTTGGCTGTGGGATTCTTGCCAGGCTTGCATTCGGAAAAGACATTGAAATCCAGTATAATTCTGTGTCCGGTTTAAATCCCCAGGTTGAAGCTTTTTTGAAAAAGGAACATAAAGAAGACATACTGTGGATTACCGATTTATCGGTCAACGAAAAAAATGCGGAGCTCCTTGATGCCTATGCCGCACAGGGCGGAAAAGTGAAACTGATTGACCACCATAAAAGCGCGCTTCACTTAAATGAGCATGAATGGGCTTCTGTCCAGGTGGAGGAAGACGGCAAACAGGCAAGCGCCACTTCTTTGTTTTATCGGTATCTGCAAGCGGAAGGAAAAATCAACCCGACAGGTGCTGTTGACGCGTTTGTCGAACTTGTCCGGCAAATGGATACATGGGAATGGGAACGCAACGGGAATATGCAGGCCAAAAAATTAAATGATCTTTTCTATCTGTATCCGATCGAAGAGTTTGAAGAGATTTTGCTACATAAACTTAGCGGCAGTGAAACGTTTTCATTTGATGATTTGGAAGAAAAAATACTTGATCTGGAAGAGAAAAAAATCGAAAGATATATAAATGGAAAAAAGCGGGAAGTCTACCAGGCTGTGATTGACGGTTATTATGCAGGCGTTATTCATGCCGAGTCGCATCATTCCGAATTGGGGAATGCCGTTGCAAAAGAATACCCGCATCTCGATTATATCGCCATTTGCATGGTCGGAAAGAAACGGATCAGTTTCAGGACGATTCATGACCATATTGACGTATCGGAAATTGCCAAAAAATACGACGGGGGCGGGCACAAAAAAGCATCGGGGGCCGTGCTGACGGAAGAGGCGTTCCGGCAGTTTGTCGTCGAAACGTTTAAAACAGAACCGCTGAAACGCGATTTTGCCCATAACCAGTCCAATATCAAAGGGCAGGAAGCGGGATGTTTATACCAAAACCGCAGCGGGGAACCAATCTTTATTTATAAAGACCCTCAAAAAGGCTGGGCGATCGAAGCAAGAGGCTTAAAGCAGTCTCCTTCTTTTTCTGCCTTTGAAGAAGCGGAAAAATTTGTAAAGCGCCAGTTCCAAGCATGGCTTACCCACGATGAGGCGTATTTGGAATATATGGACAAAAAGAAAAAAAGAAGCGAAAGTGGTTTGTAAAGCTGCCCGGTGATGCCGGGCTTTTTTTCGTGCAGGTATAGAGCCGGTTGCGGCCAATTTGCACGAAAAAAAAGCGCGGCCTGCAACTTAGGTTTGCCGGGGAAAAAGAGGCTTAAAAAAGGCGCATCCGCGTTTGGATGCGCCTTTTTCCTTAATATACAAGTGAGAATAACCCGTTAATATGGGCCAGGTAACGAATATTGCTTGCTTCTTTCATAGCGGAAGCAGGGAAGCCTTTTAATTGCGTTTGGTTTTCCCCGATAAACGCAATGGCATCTTTTCTGCCGAGGCTTGCAAGCGTACCGGAGTTGACCGGCTGGAACGTCTGCATTTTTCCGCCTTTTAAATAAGCATAAAGATTATAGCCGATCAATTCGCCCATTTGCCATGACATTTGTGCTGTTGGCGGATAAGGGCGTGCGCCTTCTGACGGGAAGACAACCGCGCTGTCGCCTGCAACAAACACATCCGGGTGGGAAGTGGATTGCAAAAAGGCGTTTACCGTTGCACGCCCGCGGTTTACTTCAATCCCGGAATTCGCAACGACACGGTTTCCTTGCACGCCGCCCGTCCAGACAAGCGTCTTCGTTTCGATTTTCTGGCCGTCTTTTAATTCCACGACATTGTCTTGGAATTTTGTAACAGGGATGCCTGTGAAAAATTGCACGCCGCGCGCTTCCAGGCTCTTCGTTGCCCGCTCAATCAGATTTGGCGCGAAGTTCGGCAAAATGGAAGGCGCCGCTTCGACACAAATAAGCGAGATTTCGGAAGGGTCGATCGCAAATTTTTTCGACCATACCGGCACCTTGTCCGCCAGCTCACCAACCAGTTCAATCCCGGTCAGGCCGCCGCCGCCGACAACAAATGTGGCATCCGCTTTGTTTTTCGTTTTGGCATACTGCGCAAGGCAGGACTCAATATGGGCATGAATGCGTTTCGCATCGTCCACTGATTTTAACAGAAAACTGTTTTCTTCAAGGCCCGGAATGCCGAAGAAAGCTGTTTCGCTGCCGAGTGCGACAACAAGCACATCGTAATTCAGCTTAAAGCCACTTCCAAGCGATACCTCTTTCGAATCAGGCGAGATTTTTGTGACTTCATCCACCTGAACGTCGACATCTTTGCCCTTAAACAGTTTTCTGAGCGGAAGCGACACCCGTTTTTCAGAAACGCCGCCCGCTGCCAGACGGTGCAATTCCGTAATAATTTGATGGTCCGGCACACGGTTTACGACCGTGATCGCTGCATCGTCTTTTGACAAATATTCACGCGCTGATAACGCAGATAACAGGCCGCCATAACCGGCCCCTAAAATGACAATTTTTTTACTCATATGGATCCCCCGTTTTCATTCATTCTCATTCACCTTACTGCTGTTTGCTGCGTTCTTCCGCGACTGCAAGATAAGACTGCAGGAAACGGAACAGCTTCTGGGCTTGCGGATCTTTCAGCAATCTCAACAGGCCGAACAATCCGATCGTGTCTGTGGACGTCTCGGCACGGTCTTTTGCTTCAATCGCAGTTTGGGCAAGCCCCTTTGCTTTTTCGGCAACGGGATCCAGAAAGCCTTGAAATCCGCCTTTAAAATCATTGACCAGCACTTTATCTGTCATAATGGATTGCGCAAAATCATAGGCTTTGTTTAACATGGTGACCAGTTCGGCCATTTTCGGCAGGCTTTCAACCAACACCGTCAAAGATTGCTGGATTTCCGGATCCAATAATTGATCCAGCAAATCTTTCTGTGCGACTGCCGTTTCCGGGGTTACTTCCGGTTTTTCTTCAGGATTGCCTTTTTGAGCTGAAGTTTCTGCCATCTCCTATTTCTCCTTTTCTGATGGAATTCCCACACATATGTAGATGCAAAAAAATATACGGGTTCCCTGATTCCCCCCTCCTGATTGTGAATTTCCTCCCATAATTACGTACCAAGATTCACAAAGAAAGGTGATGAAACCTCATACATGACTAGTATATCAAATTTTCACCGTATAGAAAGTAATTTGCTTTCCATTTTCGGGGGAAATCCGCATGTAAGCTTATTTTCTGTCCCGGCTGCCTGGGTTATGCATAGCAAAATATTTTGCTTGCATTTCTGCGACTGCTGTTGTAAGATAATTAAAAATACTGAACGTGAACGAAGGAATAGTAGGCGGATCACCCTTGCATAAGAGAGCGGCACCCACAGGCTGAAAGGTGCAGCAGCAGGCGGCCTGCCGAACCTGCCTTCCGGGTCCCGGAAAACCGGGCGCAAAGTTTTGCGTTATCAAAAAAGAGCGGGGCGCAAATGTCGCCCAAAAAAGGTGGTACCGCGAAAAGCAAGGCCTTTTCGTCCTTTTTACAGGGACGGAAAGGCCTTTTTGTTTCACCTTTTTTAGAAGGAGAGAAAAGCCATGGAGAAAAACAGAGTCGTCGTAAAAATCGGAAGCAGTTCTTTAACAAATGACGCCGGTGAAATCGATGAACAGAAGTTTGCCGATCATATCGGCGCCCTTGTCGCATTGCACAAAGCCGGGCATGAGGTGGTCGTCGTTTCATCCGGCGCCGTCGCGTGCGGGTTCCGGCTGCTCGGTTACCCGGCGCGGCCCGTCACGTTAAAAGGGAAGCAGGCTGCTGCTGCTATCGGCCAGAGTGTGCTCATCCAGCGTTACAGGGAAGCGCTCGGTGCTTACGGCTTAATACCGGCGCAAATTTTGTTGACCCGGAAAGATTTTTCCACAAAAGACCGGTACCATAACGCTTATTCAACGATAACAGAGCTTTTGCGCCGCGGCGTCATCCCAGTTATCAATGAGAATGATTCCGTGTCGGTCTCAGAACTGACTTTCGGCGATAATGATATGCTGTCAGCGCTTGTCAGCGGGCTTGTCCACGCCGGATGCCTCATCATTTTAACGGATGTAAATGGGCTGTACAGCACGAATCCAAAATACGACCGTTGTGCGCAGCGCATTGATTTTATCGATCATATTACGCCCGAGATGATGAAAATGGCTGGAGGCGCCGGGTCGAAAGCGGGAACAGGCGGCATGTTGTCAAAGTTAAAAGCCGCAAATACAGCTGTCTCCCTCGGCGTCCGGGTGTTTATTGGAAAAGGAAAAGGGTGCGATAAACTCGTCAGGATACTCGAAGGAAAAGGGGACGGCACGTATATCGGAGCCACCCGCCCAGCTGTAAAGAGCCGGAAACAATGGATCGCGCTGTTTTCGGAAAGTGCCGGAAAAATATACATTGACCGCGGCGCGGAACAGGCTTTGCTGCAAAAAGGGAGCAGCCTGCTTCCGGCAGGCATTCAAAAAATTTCCGGCACATTCCAAAAAGGCGATGTCGTGGACGTCTACGGCGCAAAAGGGCTGCTTGGAAAAGGGGAAGTGCTTTATGATGCAGAAGAGCTGTTGCGCGTGCTTATGAGGCCTAGCGGGCGGGCAGCAGAAGAAGTCATTCACCGCGATCATTGGGTGCCTTTAAACAGAAAGGGGCTGGGTTAAATGTCTGAAGCCGCAGAAAAGGGAAAAAAAGCGAAGAATATTAGCATGGTGCTCGCCAAAAAAACAACGGAAGAAAAAAACAAAGCGCTTTTGGCGATTGCCCGTGTTTTGCTTGAGGACCGGGAAACGATCATTTCCGAAAACAAAAAAGACCTCAGCCGGGGGAGTCGGGCAGGCCTTCCGGAAAATATACTCGACAGGATGATGCTGAACGAGAAGCGGATCCATGATATGTCAGAAGCGGTCCGGCTGCTTGTGAAATTAAGAGATCCGGTCGGGGAAACGGTCGAGGAAATCAAGAAAGAAAACGGATTGCTCATCCTCAAAAAGAAAGTGCCGGTCGGTGTCATCGGCATGATTTACGAAGCGCGCCCGAATGTTACGGCCGATGCTGCCACGCTTGCGATCAAAACGGGCAATGCGGTCATTTTAAGGGGAAGCTCGTCTTCCATCTGCTCAAATCAGGCGCTCGTCACTTCCATTCACCGCGCATTGGCGGAGACAGGCTTTCCTGAAGATGCCGTCCAGCTCATCGAAGATACAGGCAGGGAGGCGGCAACAGAAATGTTCCACCTTCGTGATTATCTTGATGTCTTGATCCCGAGAGGCGGGAAAAAGCTGATTGATACTGTTGTCCGCGAAGCTTCTGTACCGGTGATTGAAACCGGGGCGGGCAATTGCCATTTATATATTGACGAAACAGCACAGCCGGAAATGGCCGTCCGGATCGCAGTCAATGCAAAAACACAGCGCCCATCCGTCTGCAATGCTATCGAAACGCTTTTAATCCATGCGCATTGGCTCGCCCAGCACGGTGAAAAGCTGCTTAGCGCACTGGCCGAAAAAGGGGTGGAGATTTACGGAGACGAGCCGGTGCGAAAAATTTTTCCGGCTGCAAAAGAGGCGGCGGAAGAGGACTGGTATTGCGAATACCTCGCGCTTAAAATCAGCGTCAAAACGGTGGAAGATACAGATGAAGCGATCCGGCACATCAACCGTTACGGCACAAAACATTCAGAGGCGATTGTAACAGAAGACGGGGCCCGGGCGGAACATTTCATGTTCATGGTGGATGCCGCCTGTGTGTACCATAATGCGTCCACCCGCTTTACAGACGGTTTTGAGTTCGGATACGGGGCGGAAATCGGCATCAGCACCCAGAAACTGCATGCCCGCGGTCCGATGGGGTTGGATGCCTTAACGTCCACAAAATATTGGATTTACGGGAGCGGCCAAGTCAGAGAATGAATGCAAAACGGCGCGGCCAGATAGCCGCGCCGTTTTATTCATATGCTCCGGGCAATCGTTTGGTTAAAAAAACATTCCACATAATCCTGCCACAATCCCGACCACAACACAGGAGGCTGCAACAAACAGAAGGGTTTGTTTTGAAAACGACCGGCCAACCATGATCAAGGAAGGAAGGCTGATGGCCGGAAGCGTCACAAGCAGTGCGCTGGCCGGACCTGTCCCGAGCCCGAAAGCCATCATCGTCTGGACAATCGGAATTTCAGCTGCTGTCGGAATGACAAACAGCATGCCGGCAAGAGCAAGCAGGATCACCGCCGTAATGCTGTTTCCGGCATGCTGGCCGAATGCCGGAAACAACCAGAAACGGGCCGCACTTAACACAACAACCGAAAGCAAATAAGCCGGAACAAGATACAGGATCATATTTCCGGCGGCCTTTCCCCATCTTAAGAAAAAGGACCCGTTGTTTTCTCCGGCATCTGGCTCGAACTGGCGGATGTTCACCGGTTGTTCGTTTTTCACAAGCCGGCCCGCCAGCCAGCTGACCCCGAACGTCATGATAAGCCCTGCGACGATGCGGAGAAGGGTAAATTTCCATGATAATACAAAAGCCATGAAAATCAGCGTTGCCGGATTCAGCATCGGGTTACCAATCCAAAAGGCGAGTGCCGCAGGTGTGGACACTTGTTTTTTGCGCAGCCCGACTGCAATCGGTGCTGCGCAGCATGTGCACATCATGCCGGGAATGGCGCTCGCTCCGGCAATGACCGTACTTCCAAATGACGTTTTGCCGAGCACTTTAAGCAGCCATGCAGAAGGCAGGAGCACTTGCACGAGCGAACCGAGCAAAATGCCGAGCACGGCCGCTTTCCAAACAGCCTGAAAATACGCGATCACATATTGGAAGGTGCCATCCCATGAAAATGATGCCGATTTGCCCGGATCCCCGAGAATCGATGTCCCGATGGAATGCGTATGGGCGGCAAGCAAAGACTTCTCATAGTACGGCCACCATTTTACATAAAAAAGGCCGAACGCGGCAATGACGAGAAACAAAACGGCAAGCCATGCCGCCTTTTTCTCGGATTGCTGTTCAGGTTTTGCCGTATGATTCACAACAGCCAAAGCAACAACATCTCCATTTCTATGACAGTAAAATTTATACCAATTGTTAATGATAACATAATAAGGTGAAAAAATAAATGGCGGGTGATGCCAAAGGCTGTCTCTTTTTTGGCATGGGGCTGCTGCGCTTTTTTATGCTCTTTCGTGAAAAATTTCACAAAAACTTCTGCCGAAAAAACCCCCGGTTAAAACCGGGGGTGGGTTCAATCATTTTTTGCCCGGGTTAAAATGTCGATCAGCTTGTCTTTATTCGGATAATCGGAAGCTTCAAATAACCCGATCGTCTTTTGCACATCGTAGGAAACACGGACATTGGAAACCTGGTAATCGTGATCGCCAATTTCCACCATCGCATAAGAGGCTTTGGCGATCCCGTCAAACGGCAGACCGACACTGCCGAGATTGACAAACGTTTTGCCATCAAACGTGCGGATAAACGGCAGGTGGATGTGCGCGTATAAATAAATATCCGCGTCTTCCTGCATTAACTTCTCTTTCAACTTGCTGTTTTCACTATCCGGCGGCACATTTTCAAACAAACTGTACGGGGTGGCGTGAAATCCGTGAATTTTGATGCCGCCGTATTCGTATTTTACCTCTTCGGGGAGCTGGTGCAACGACTCCACTGCATTCTGCTCCATCCGGGAAACCGTCCAGTCCCGCTCCCGGTTCATCATTTCATAAGCCTTTTCCGGCACTTCGTTCATGCCGACACCCCTGTACACCCATTCATCAGCATTTCCTTTAATCACTTCCGTATTTAAAGCCATCACCATCTCATATGCCCGCTGTGGTTCCGGGCCGCGAAAGCAAAGATCGCCGAGGACAAAAATTTTATCGGCCCGCTTTTGTTCAATATCTTCCAGCACGGCTTCGAGCGCATGCGCATTGCCGTGAATATCGGATATAAATGCCAGTTTCAACGCGATCACCTCAAAAATTTGTTTCCTTTATTATACCATAATGGGTTGCGGGTTTATCCCGACCTGCCTGGTTTCACCACCGGGATCCGTTTTCAGCGTCCTCATTAGGCGGACGGAGCGGAAGAAAATGCATTTTGCTGCGAAGTGGTCTATAATGGTACAAGGATCAGACATGCTTTAAGAAAGGTCAGGTTGATGCAATATGGCACAATCAGAAAAAATAAAATTGACTTCACTGACAACAAAAGGCGGATGCGGATGCAAAATCGGTCCGGCGGATTTGCAGCAGGTGATGCGGACGCTGCCACCGAAGGCAGCGGATCCGAATTTGCTTGTCGGGCTCGATACGAACGATGATGCCGGCGTTTACAAGCTGACGGATGATTTGGCAATCGTGCAGACAGTCGACTTTTTTACACCGATTGTCAATGACCCTTATGCATTCGGCCAGGTGGCGGCGGCAAACGCAATTAGTGATATTTATGCCATGGGCGGTACGCCGCTAACTGCGCTGAATATTGTTGCTTTTCCGATCCATACCCTCGACAAAGCCATTCTTGCCGATATTTTAAAAGGCGCCGGTGATAAGTGCAAAGAAGCCGGGGTCACTTTAGCCGGTGGGCATTCGATTGATGACCAGGAACCTAAATTCGGGATGGCGGTGACTGGCACGATCCACCCGGCAAATATCCGCACGAATGCAGGGGCCAAACCGGGGGACAAGCTGATATTGACGAAACCGATCGGGGTCGGGATTTTGACCACTTCCATTAAACGGGATTTATTAACGGAAGAAGAGATCACACGCGTGACCAATGTCATGGCCACCTTAAATAAAAAAGCAGCTGAAATTTCCCGGGATTACACCATCCATGCTTCGACCGATGTGACCGGGTTCGGGCTTTTGGGCCATGCATCCGAAATGGCGCAGGGGAGCAAAAATGGGCTCCGTATTTACCAAGACAAAGTGCCGGTGCTGCCGCGCGTGCGTGAACTGGCGGAAGCAGGTGCTGTTCCGGGCGGCACAAAGAATAATTTTGCCCATATTGAAAATGTCGTCGACTTCCCAGAAGGCATGGACCAAATAGATAAATGGATTTTAAGTGATGCGGTCACATCAGGCGGCCTATTGCTGTCCGTTGCCGGCGATGAAGCGGAACAGCTGCTCGAAGAACTTGTAAAATCAGGGGTGGAAGCCAGCCTGATCGGTGAAGTCGTCGCGAGTCATCCCGGCCGTATCAAAGTGCAATAGTCCCATCAGGAACCATAGAAAGGCGGGAAATATTTGTTTCAAGACATTACCATTGAAGAAGCAAGAAAACGGATGGAGAAAAAGCAGCTCACATGGGTGGATGTCCGTTCCCCTTCCGAATACCGGAACGCAACGATTCCGGGGAGCGTGAATATCCCTTTATTTAATGATGAAGAACGGGCGGAAGTGGGGACGATTTATGCCCAATCCGGCAACCGCGCTGCGAAAGAACGCGGACTTGAAATTTTTTCGAAAAAGTTGCCCGGTTTTATCGAGGCTTTCCGTGAAATAGAAGGGGAAAAAGCGGTATTTTGCTGGCGCGGCGGTATGCGGAGCAAAACGGCGGCAACCGTTTTGGATCTGATGGACATCCATGCCTACCGGCTCCAGGGAGGCTACCGCGCCTACCGGAAATGGGTGACAGGTCTGCTTGAAAATATGGACTTTCATCCGGTTACGTATGTGCTGGGCGGCTATACAGGCACCGGTAAAACGTATATGCTCCGGGCGCTTGCTTCGGAAGGCTATCCGGTCCTTGACCTGGAAGGCATGGCCAATCATCGCGGCAGCATTTTCGGGGATATCGGCCTAAGCTCCCATAACCAGAAAACGTTCGATGCTTTGTTGGCAGAGCGCATTTTACAATTGAAAAATGCGCCGTATATTCTGATGGAAGCGGAAAGCAAAAGAATCGGAAAAGTAGTGGTGCCGGAATTTTTGATGGAAAACAAAGCGCGCGGCACGAAAATTATGATTGAATTGCCGGTGGAGGAACGGGTCCGCAATATTTTGGATGATTACCGGCCGTGGGAGAACAAAGAAGCGTGCATCCGTGCCTTTCAAAGCATCAAAGAACGGATTCACACGCCGGTTGCAAAAGAAATCGAGAAAGATTTACAGACTGAACGATATCATGAGGCCGTAAAATGGCTGCTCGAATATTATTATGATCCAAGATATGACCATTCGCTCGGAATAGAGGAGACAGAAAGGGTGAAAACGATCCGGGCCGGACATACCGACGAAGCGCTCGGCCAATTAAAAGAAATGTTAAAAACAGCCGGCCTTCCGTTGCACTAAAGCAATGGCAGGCCGGCTGTTTACATGTATCACTGCGGATTTATTTGGTACGCCTTATGGATTTGGCTCGCGGGTATGCCCCGGTCAGCAATGACAATCCCTGCCTGTCATGCCCGGGTAATAACCGTGCATCATTCCCGGGGCCATGCCCATCCCAGCGCCCGCATATCCTGGATAACCCGGCATTTGTCCATGGCCGTAACCGGCGCCTGTGTACCCCGGGCCCATCGGCAATCCCATATGCTGACCGTACCCCGGCATGCCGTACATGCCCGGATACATCGAAGTTGCGGAATGCTGTCCCGGGTACATTTGCCCTGCCATCGGATATTGCCCTGCCAAACCGTCTGATGCTCCCATCTGGCCCATTTGCCCCATCGGACAGTAATGCTGCATCATATCCATATCATCATCATAATAAGGCTGGCTTCCCCCGGCATAGCTGCCGAAATGCCCTAACCCCTGAGATTGCGGATAATTTCCATATGTTTGTTCCATCTCAACCCACTCCTTTTCGGTGTTCAACATTAGAGTATGTGGATCAGGGCGCATGGTTATAGACATTTGCCCCAAAAAGTGAAAAAAATGCGGGCAAAAGTCTCAAATAAAGATTTTACCAGGGTTTAAAATATGATTCGGGTCAAACAGATCCTTGATTTTCTTCATCATCCCATAAGCGGGCCCGTGTTCTTCACGCTGATATTTTGCCTTTCCAATCCCAACGCCGTGTTCGCCTGTGCAGGTACCGCCCTTTGAAAGCGCAAATGACACAATATGTTCATTTAACGCCTGTGCCTGCCGAATTTCATTTTCATTTCCCATATCGATCATTAAAATGACATGATAATTGCCATCGCCAACATGACCGACAATGGCCCCGTCCATGCCCATTTTGTCAAGCGTTTTGCGCGTATCTTCAATGGCTTCGGGGAGGAAATGAAGGGGGACACAGGCATCGGTTACCATCATTTTCTTTCCCGGCGTGCCGCGGACAAAAGCGTAGGCAAGTTTATGCCGCGCATCCCAGAGCTTATGGCGCGCTTTTTCATCTTTTTCAAACATAACATTTTTGCAATGAAATTCGGCAAGAATGTCTTTCGCAAAGTTGACATCTTGTTTTAACCCGGATTCGTTCCCTGTAAATTCCAAAAATAAGGTGGGCCATTCCGGATACGATGTCCCCATAAACCGGTTTGCCTGCTGAAGCGACCGTTTGTCAACCAGTTCCATCCTTTCCATCGGGATCCCGGCTTGGCGGATCGCGACAACAGCATCAACCGCCTGCCTGACCGTTTCGAAAACGGCCCTTGCCGCAACCATTGCTTCCGGAATGCCGTATACTTTTAAAGCCAGTTCGGTAATGACGCCCAGTGTCCCTTCAGACCCGACCATGAGCCCGTTTAAATGGTAGCCCGACGATGATTTTGCGGCAAGGCTTCCGGTATGAATGACCGTTCCGTCCGCCAGTACCACTTCTAAATCATACACCTGGTCGCGCATGACCCCGTATTTAACAGAAGTGGTGCCACTGGCGTTGGTCGCGGCCATCCCTCCCAATGTTGCATCCGCCCCCGGGTCGACCGGGAAAAACAAACCATACTTTTTCAGCTCCCGGTTTAACTGCGTGCGCGTCACACCCGGCTGCACCCGGACAATAAAGTCACGGTCAAGTACTTCTACCACTTTGTTCATCCGCATCATATCAAGCGTAATCCCGCCCTGATAAGGAATGACATGGCCTTCGAGACTGGAACCGAGGCCAAAAGGAATCACCGGAATGCGGTTTTCATTGGCAAAAGCAACCACTTTCCTTACTTGCTCCACCGACTCGGGAAATACAACAGCCTGCGGCAAATGGGGTGTATGATAGGATTCGTCCCTGCTGTGCTGCTCAAGAACCGTTTCATTTCCGCTGACCAAATCCGGGCCGATCAATTCTTTCAGTTTTAAAATAAAATTTTCCAAGCTTGCCACCTCTTTATGTATATTTCTACTTTTTATAATATACGAAAAATAAAGCGCTGACAAAATTTTTGGCAGTGGAGTGCTTGAAAGGGATGCACAAATATTTACAAAAGGAAGCGTTTAATTTAAACTGTTTACTGTATATATTTAAAACAAACAGAAAAATTCGAACATGCGAGGGGGGAGCGGTTTTAAAAAGGTTTGAAAACAGGGTTGCGATTGTAACGGGTGCAAGCAGAGGGATCGGCAAAGCCGTTGCAGCCGCCTTTGCCAAAGAAGGGGCAAAAGTCTGTCTCGTCGATATCAATGAAAAGGCTTTAGAAGAAACTGTAAAGGCTCTCAAAGAAAGCGGTTACGATGTATTCGGGCAGCTGGCGGATGTGGCAAACCGCACGCAGGTGGAAGCGGTGGTTTCAGCTGTGTGCACCCGGTATGGAAAGATTGATATTCTTGTCAACAATGCAGGCGTGATCCGCGATAATCTGCTGTTTAAAATGACGGATGAAGACTGGGATACCGTCATGAATGTCCATTTGAAAGGGGCGTTCCTCTTTTCAAGGGCTGTCCAGCAAAATATGGTTGAAAACAAATACGGAAGAATCATCAACACCTCTTCCACTTCCGCGCTCGGCAACCGCGGCCAGGCAAACTACGCGGCGGCAAAAGCGGGCATTCAGGGCTTTACAAAAACGCTGGCCATTGAACTCGGAAAGTTTGGCATTACCGCCAATGCGGTTGCGCCCGGCTTTATTGAAACCGACATGACAAAAGCGACGGCTGAGCGGCTCGGCGTTAAATTTGACGACTTTATCGCATTTAATCAATCGATGATTCCTGTCGGCCGGACAGGAAAGCCGGAAGATATTGCAAACGCGGTCCTTTTCTTTGCGATGGAAGAATCGTCGTTCGTAAACGGCCAGGTGCTCTATGTTGCCGGCGGGCCGAAAGCATAATAAGGGGGCGAGCGGATGTTTGAAGAACTGATTGGAAAACGGTCAAATCCGGTCAAAAATACGATCGAAAGGGGCGCTGTCAGAAAGTTCGCCGAAGCCATCGGTGACCCGCACCCTGTTTTTACAGATCCTGCCTTTGCGGCTGAAAAAGGGTTTAAAGCCAACATCGCACCGCCGACATTCCCGGTCACGTTTGACTACGGGATAATAGAAGGCCTGGACCTTCCGAAAGCTGGGCTCATACACGGGGAACAAAATTTCGAATATCAACGGCCGCTCTATGTCGGAGAAACATTGCACTGCTATAGGGAAATTGAAAAATATCAGGAAAGAAAAGGAAAGCTCGGACAGATGGGTTTCCTGTTTATAAAAAGCACGGCGGAAGATAAGAATGGTGAAATCGTCATGACCGCAACCCAAACGATTATTCTTTCTGAAACGGTCCGGAAGGGGATGAAAGGATGAGCCTTCGCGCGAAAAAACCCGGGGACAGCCTGGAAAGCATGGAACTCCCGCCGGTTTCAAGGTTGGACTTAATCAAGTACGCTGGTGCTTCCGGCGACTTTAATCCGATTCATACGATCGATGAAGCAGCAGAAAAAGCCGGGCTGCCCGGCATTATTGCCCACGGGATGTGGACAATGGGAAATCTCGGAAAGCTGTTTACACCGTATGTTGGCGAAGGATTCATCGAAAAATTTAGCGTGCGCTTTGCGGGCATGGTTTTTCTAGACGATCGCTTGACACTGTCGGCAACGCTGAAAGAAGCGCAAGGCGCCCGGCAAACGTATGAAGCAGTGGTGGCCAATCAAGACGGGGGAAAAGTGATCAAAGGCGAAATCGTGTTCAAAATGTACGGAGAGTAAAAAAATCCCGCCAGGTGCGGCGGGATTTTTCTGAATTATAACTCAAGCCATTCCGTATGGAAGATGCCTTCTTTGTCAACGCGCTGGTACGTATGGGCACCGAAATAGTCACGCTGGGCCTGTAAGAGATTGGCAGGCAGCACTTCCGAACGGTACGAATCGTAATAGGCAAGCGCTGCGGACAAAGCCGGCACAGGTACGCCGAAGCGGACAGCTGTCGCGATGACTTCGCGCAACGCATCCTGGTAGCTTTCCACGATTTCCTTGAAATACGGGTCAAGGAGCAGGTTTTTAAGATTGCGATCGCGGTCGTACGCATCTTTGATTTTTTGCAAAAATTGCGCGCGGATGATGCAGCCCCCGCGGAAAATCATCGCAATTTCACCGTAATTCAAATCCCAGTTATATTCTTCCGAAGCGGCCCGCATTTGCGCAAAGCCCTGGGCGTAAGAACAAATCTTGCTCATGTACAATGCTTTTCTGACCGCTTCAATGAACGCTTTTTTGTCTCCTGAAAAAGCGGGTTTTTCAGGCCCTTTTAGCAATTTGCTTGCCGCTTTCCGTTCTTCTTTCATGGCCGAGATAAAGCGGGCGAATACGGACTCCGTAATCAATGGCAGCGGAACCCCTAGATCAAGCGCACTCTGGCTTGTCCATTTGCCTGTCCCTTTTTGGCCGGCCGTATCTAAAATGACGTCGACAAGCGGTTTGCCGGTTTCTGGGTCTTTTTTTGTAAAAATATCAGCGGTAATTTCGATTAAATAACTGTCGAGCTCGCCTTTGTTCCAGTCGGCAAACACTTCGTGCAGCTCGTCCGCAGTGAGGCCGAGGATATTTTTGAGCAGATTGTAGGACTCTGAGATGAGCTCCATATCGCCGTATTCGATGCCGTTATGAACCATTTTCACATAATGGCCGGCACCATCCGGACCGATATAGGTTGTGCACGGGTCACCATTTACTTTAGCAGCAATGTCTTTTAAAATCGGTGCAACAAGGTCGTATGCTTCTTTTTGCCCACCAGGCATGATCGAAGGGCCTTTCAGCGCGCCTTCTTCACCGCCTGAGACACCGGTGCCGATAAAATGGATGCCGAGTGCACTTAATTCCTTGTTACGGCGCTGTGTATCTTTAAAGAATGTGTTGCCGCCGTCAATCAAGATATCGCCTTTGTCGAGAAACGGTTTTAACTGCTCGATCGTGGCGTCTGTTGCTTCGCCCGCTTTGACCATCAGCAGGATTTTTCGCGGTTTTTCAAGCGAATGGACGAATTCTTCCATTGTAAAATAACCGAAAATATTTTTTCCTTCCGATTCTTTTAACATTTGCTCGGTTTTTGAACGGGAACGGTTGAAGACCGAAACGGTGTAACCTTTGCTTTCGATATTCCACGCAAGGTTTTTCCCCATGACGGCCAAACCGATGACGCCGATTTGCTGTTTTTCCAATGTAGACACCTCAACATGATTAGATTGTAAAGTCTTTCCTTTGCGCGCAGGTGGCTGCAAGCAAAATGGAAGTCTTACATTATTGTACCAAATATCTCCTGTTATTATAAAGAAAAAGACAGCCTGGCCGGAAAATATTTATATTTTCCGGGAAAGAAGTGTCCGTGTATACGATTTCCGATGAACGGGGACCTCCGGGAAAGCGCGCCTGTTGGGATTTTTTTAAAGCTTACAGTATAATGGATAAAGATGCCGTTTTACGGCTTTTAAGCAAAAGGAGGAAACGGGATTGGGCATTATTTTAGTCGAAATATGTGAAGGCAGCCTGATCAACACAATTGATGTGGAAGCAGAACTTGAATCCCGGTATCCTGAAGTTGCGGTGATTTCAAATGAATGCTTAATGGCGTGCGGGTTATGCACCTACAGTCCGTTTGCGATGGTGAACGGAAAAAGGATTTTTGCCAAAACGCCTGAGGCTTGCCTTGAAAAAATAAAAGCAGCAATTGAAACGGAATTAAAGAATCTGTCGTAAATGGTTCTCGTTTCAAATTGTTTTTTATATTATAATGTGGAGTGGAGCATTCGGGAGAGGGGGATAACAGGATGGATATTTGGACTGCATTCAAATACAGCTGTTTATTGCCGGGAAAAAGAGCTGCTTTTCGTTTGAACAGGCTTCCGATGGACAGGACTGTTTTGTATGTGGTTCTGCTTGTTCTTATGGTTTCCTGTCTGCATATCCCTGCACTTTTAACCGGCGGATCCCTTGATGCCCTGAATGCCATCCAATTTGTTTTTTATTTTCTGTTCGCTTATGTGCTCGTTGTCCTGTGTGGCGTATTGGCCGGCATTTCCCTGCTCGCTTGTGCCGGATACGGGCTCAGGAAGCTGTGGAAGAGAAAACTGGCGTACCAGCATTTATGGAAAATGTCATGCTTTGTCATGACGGTCCCGTTTATTTTACATACAATCATTCATGAATGGTTTACGAAAAACGGTTTTGTTTCGGGTGTGGTGCTGATCGGGTATCCGCTTTTTTGTTTGGCGGCGATGATCCTCCACTATCCGGAAATAAAGAGGCATCAAAGAAAAGAAGGAGAAGAGCATGGCTGAAAAGACAATTTTACAAGACTTGCGTTCGCTCATTTATCCGCGTGAAATTCTGGAAGATGAACCGTTAAGCAAATATACTTTTACAAAAACAGGGGGAAAAGCGGATATTTTGATTTTTCCTGAGACATATGAAGAAGTGCAAAAGACGGTCCGTTTTGCCTCTCTGAACGGCGTGCCGTACACGATCCTCGGCAACGGCTCCAATCTGATCATCAAAGACGGCGGCATCAGGGGAATTGTGCTGATTCTGACCAAATTAGCGAAAATATCGCACACAGGCAATGACATTACAGCCCAGTGTGGTGCAGCCATTATCGATGTATCGCGCTATGCTTTAAAGCAAAAGCTGACAGGGCTTGAGTTCGCCTGCGGGATACCGGGATCTGTCGGCGGTGCGCTGTATATGAATGCGGGGGCGTATGGCGGGGAAGTCAAAGATGTTCTGAAAAGCGCGCTTGTCCTGACCAAAACAGGCGAGATGAAAAGACTTGAAAAAAGCGATTTGTCCTTCCAGTACAGGAAAAGTTCCATTGCGGAAAATGGGGAGATTGCGCTTGAAGGGACGTTCAGCCTGGAGCCGGGCGACGCACAGGAGATCAAAGCCAAAATGGATGAATTGACTGATCTCAGGGAATCGAAACAGCCGCTTGAATACCCATCGTGCGGCAGCGTGTTTAAAAGGCCGCCCGGCTATTTTGCAGGGAAACTGATCCAGGACAGCGGGCTCCAGGGGAAACGCATCGGGGGCGTCGAGGTTTCGACCAAACATGCCGGGTTTATGGTGAATGTCGGCGGCGGAACGGCAACGGATTATATGAATTTGATCAAATTTGTCCAAAAAACGGTGAAAGAAAAATTCGGGGTGGATCTTGAGACAGAAGTAAAAATTATCGGGGAAGATTAAAAAACATCCCGGTTCTTTTATACGCAAAGGAACCGGGATGTTTTTCATCCTTTCCGGTGGATATCGGTTAACCGGTTTCCACGGTATTTGATGTACACTTGATCGCCAATCTTAAAATTTAAATACGTATCGCAGTCGATCGCAAGCGTTTTGCCGTTATTGAATGCGATCGCGCAATACGGTTTTGTCGTTGTTGGTGCCACTTTTATTTTTCGCTTTGTTTTCACACCGGTTGCAACCGGCATTTCTTTCCGGTTGGGCGTGTAAAATTTATCGATAATCTTTACGCGCTGATAGCTTACCGGGCGCTGAAAAAAGATCAATCCTGCAAGCACGGCCAGACAGATGATGAATAAAGCCAGTTTCCATTTCAGTTTTTCCATTGTCATCCCTCTACTCCCAGAACGTCTCTATGAATATCTTTATGGGGCTCTTCATTAAAATATGTATATACCACAATCAAATGCTTTTTTAACCGAATCTTTTTTGAAACTTTTTAAGGCCAGTTTCGTATATGGATTAGACTCGTTTAGCAGAAAGTAGGGATGTTATGAGTGAAATGGCGCTCTCGGTCAAAGGGATTACAAAACAAATCCGCTCGCGCAAAATTGTGGACCAGGTCAGTTTTGAAGTGAAAAAAGGTGAGGTTTTCGGCCTTCTCGGTCCAAACGGCGCCGGTAAAACAACGATTATCCGGATGATTGTTTCATTGATGAAACGCACAAGCGGGGAAATCTTTATTAACGGCAAAAGCCTTGATAAAGATTTCAAAGGGGCTTTGAATGAAATCGGCGCGATCGTTGAAAATCCGGAATTTTATCCGTACATGACCGGCTATCAAAATCTCGTCCACTATAAGAGAATGTCAAGGAAACCCGTTTCCGAAGAGAGATTATGGGAAGTCGCAAAGCTTGTCAAACTGGAAGATGCCCTTAAACAAAAAGTCAAAACGTATTCGTTGGGAATGCGGCAGCGGCTCGGGGTTGCCCAGGCGATTTTGCACCAGCCTTCGTTATTGATCCTTGATGAGCCGACAAACGGCCTTGACCCGCAAGGCATCCGCGAATTCAGGGGCTATTTGCGGGAGCTGGCAGGAAGCGGGGTATCTGTCCTCGTTTCCTCGCACCTGCTTTCAGAAATGGAACTGATGTGCGACCGTTATGCCATTATTGAAAAAGGAAAACTGATCCATATTGAAACGATGGCAGAAACGACAACGGTAAAACAGGATGACCGCCGCGATATCTTGTTTGCAACGGATGACAGCGAAAGCGCGAAGCAGACGGTGGAGAAACAGCTCCATTTTCCGGTTTCCATTGTCGATGATACGCGTATTTTGGTTTCGGCAGCTTACAAAGACGCAGCCGTTATCAACGCAACATTGGTAGGAAGCGGCTGCAACGTCTATGAAATTCATTTTGAAAAGAAAACGCTGGAAGACCGTTTCCTTGAACTCACGAATCATACAACAGGGGAGGAAAATCAATGATCGCTTTAATCCGAAATGAATGGATGAAAATATTTGCCCGGAAAAGCGCATGGGTCTATATGCTCCTGATTGTCGCGTTCGTGCTAATTGCTGCACTGTTTTACAATAAGGTGTACGGCAAAGACGATCCAAACTGGCGTACGAAAATCGAGAAAGAAATCAAAGCGGATGAGGCGCTAATGAAAAAGGATCCTGAACAATACGCGGACCTTGCGCCAACCATCCAAAAAAACCAAGATTATTTGAAATACAATATCAATCCGGATGCCCATTCAAACTGGCATTTCATGAACAATGTGGTCATTCCGCTCGGTTCATTTGTCACCTTGTTCAGTGTGATCGTTGGGAGCGCCAACGTTTCATCGGAATTTGCATCCGGGACGATTAAGCAACTGATGATCCGCCCGCATGCGAGATGGAAAATTTTGCTGTCCAAATACATTGCTGTCACAGCCTATGCGGTATTGCTGCTTGCCGTTCTGCTTATAGCCGGCTATTTGATTGGCCTTCTTTTTCAGGGATCCGGCAGTTTCCATATGAAAATGATAGAAAATACTGTGGGTGACAGCCAATATAAAATTAAAGAAATCGGACCGCAATTTTTCCTGAAATTTGCCCTTTATTTGCCGAGCCTTGTCATGGTAAGCGCGATTGCGTTCATGCTTTCGACCTTGTTCAAGAGTCAGGCTCTGGCTGTTGGAATCGGCATTTTTGCCCTGTTTATCACAAACACACTGGGTGGGATTATTCTATTTCTGATGAACCGGTACCATTGGCTGAAATTCCTGATTTTCCCGCATTTGGACTTGTCTGTTTATGCGTACCAGGATAAACTTACAGACGGTGTCACCTTGCCGTTTTCATTAATCACGCTTGCTGTTTATTATGTCGTTTTTATGACCTTGACCTTTTGGTATTTTCAAAAACGCGACATTGCGTTTTGATACAACGGGTAAATTCAGGTACAATGGCTGTAAAAGGCCGGGTGAAGGAGGGATCTGCCAGAGCAGGTCTCTCTTTGCTTTTTTAAAGCGGCGGACGCATCAGGCTGTACGGGCGGCGCATAGCGTGTGCACCCGCCGAATAGGATGATAATGGGGGCTTGCCCGGACCGCTGGAGGATGATATGGGAAAAAATAACCGGAAAAAAATCAATGCGGCCGTTTTGTTCATTTTCATTGTGTATGCTGCTTATTTAGCGGAACTTTTGTTCTTTATCCCGTACCGCCATGCGCCCAATTCTGCCAGCCAAAATATCATTCCGTTTAAAACGATCCGAATGTATATCCTTTATTACCGTTACTTTCAATTTGAAGTCTGGTTTTCCAATCTGTTTGGGAATATTTTCATGTTTATGCCGTTCGGGTTTTTCCTGCCCTTTCTTTTCAGGCGGCTGAGAAAGGTCTGGATAATGGGATTGCTGTCGTTTTTGGCATCGGCTTTGGTGGAAACCATTCAAGGATATTTCCATGTCGGAGGTTTTGATGTGGATGATATTTTGCTGAATACAACGGGTGGATTGTGCGGTTACGGTATCTTTTTACTGGTCCGCAAGCTTGTGAAAAAAATCAAAATTGAGATTTGGCGTTAAATATGCATAAGAAAAGCCCTGCGGTGAAAATCTAACGAGGACCAATCAATGGCCGGCCTGTAAAAGGGGGGAAGTATGCATTGGATGAAGAAAAACTGGTCCGATTTTTAAACCAGGAACTTTCAAATTTTACAGTGCTTTATATCAAACTGCACCGTTACCACTGGTATATTCAGGGAAAAAACTTTTTCACGCTCCATGCTTATTTTGAAGATTTGTACCGGTCATTTTCAAAACAAATGGATGTGCTTGCCGAAAGAATTTTGGCAATCGGGGGACGGCCGCTTGCGACCATGTCGAAATTCCTTGACCAGAAGACGCTTGTTGAAGCGAGCGCGGATAATGAAGAGGGCGAACTGCTGCAGCAATTAAGGGAGGATTTGGCGCAGTTGGCAAAGGAAATCCGGGAAACGGGGATTCCGCTGGCGGAAGAAAACAAGGACAATGCCACCGTCAATCTGCTCACCCGTTTTCTGACCCGGTTTGACAAAGATATTTGGATGCTGGATGCGATGGCGGACAAACGGTAAATGCCGCTGCTTTTTTCCTAAGCCGTGAAAAAGCAGCGGCAAATAAAAAAACAGCCTTTCCATTTGATGGAAGGGCTGTTTCACTTTATATAAATGTATCAATCAAAAGGAACAGATTCAGGCATACGACGAATCCTGCCACGATCCACGAGATGATGCTCGTTATCCGGTGGTTCACCAGTTCACCCATGATCTGTCTGTTGCTCGTGAACAGAATCAGCGGGACAAGGGCAAAGATGATCCCGAATGAGAGAATGACCTGGCTTATTACAAGCGCGCTTGTCGGGTTGGTGCCCATCATGATAATGAGAAGCGGCGGGATCATTGTGATCGCACGGCGCAAATAAAGATTGATCCGTTTGTTGATAAACCCTTGCATGACGACATCACCGGATAATGTGCCGACAGAGGAGCTGGAAAGCCCTGCAATCAAAAGGCCAAGGCCGAAAGAGATCGCCGCTGCCGGTCCGATATGGGTGTAGAACTCACGAAACGCGACATCCAGATCTTCCACGACAAGGCCGTTTTTATAAAATACACTGGACGCAATCACAAGCATGCTCATATTGATGGCCCCGGCGATCACCATTGCGATGATGATGTCGATCAATTCAAATTTGAAAATTTTTCTTTTTTCCAGCTCGTTTTTTCCGACGATTCTGTTTTGCGTCAATGAAGAGTGCAAATAGATGGCATGGGGCATGACGGTGGCGCCGAGAATGCCGGCAGCCAGGACAATGCTTTGGATGCCATCGAATTTTGGCGTGACAATCCCACCGAATACTTTTACCCATTCCGGTTTTGCCAGAAATGTTTGCAAAGCAAAAGCGAGCACGACAATCATCACAAGGGCGGCAATCACTGCCTCAAACGATCGGTAGCCGCGGCGCTGCAATTCGAGGATAGCAAACGATCCGACTGCTGTAATCAATGCGGCCGGCAAAAGCGGAAGGCCGAAAATTAAATACAGGCCTAAAGCTGCGCCGATAAATTCTGCCAAATCTGTTGCAATAATGACTAACTCACTTTGAATCCATAAAAAGATCGACACCGGTTTTGGAAAATGGTCATGTGCCACTTCCGGCAAATTTTTCCCGGTTGCAATGCCGAGCTTTGCGGAAAGGGACTGGATTAAAACGGCCATTAAGTTTGAAAAGGCAATGACCCAAAGCAGCATATAGCCGTATTTCGATCCTGCCGTAATATTGGTGGCAAAATTACCGGGATCGATATAAGCAACGCCTGCAATGAAGGCCGGGCCTAGGAAAGGCAAAATCCGTTTTAACCCTTTCACATCCCCCCGTAGTACAGCTTGTGCGCTCGTTGTATTATGGGACGTGCGGCCTGGCATTTTTTGGCTCATCGTTTTTTCACTCATAGATGTTTCCCCTTTCTTTAATTTTAACCCTGAAACAAAAAAGTTTCCTTAGGGAAAACTTTATCTAGTACTATTGTATTCAATGTTTGCGAAAAAGTAAACCTTTTGCATGCATTTTCCCCTGTATTTTTTATGGAAAACATGCTTTTTGTTCATTATGCCCGATTCCTGTGCTGTTATGGCTTCTGCTCCGGGAGAAAAAAGGAGGGGAGAAAAATGCATCCTTTTCTTGAAAACTGTGGTATATATTAGGTATAGGGAAAACTGTTTTCACAACATGGAAACGAGGTTTAAAAGGGGGGAATCGATTGAACGAGGCATTCATTATCGAAAAATTAAAAAGGCGGGAACCGTCCGTTTTTGGGATGGACCGTTTGTCCCAGTTTGCGGTCCTGTTGCCGCTCGTTCAAAAAGGCGATGGCCTTCATGTTTTATTTGAAGTCCGGTCCCGGCAGTTAAGAAAACAGCCGGGGGAAATTTGTTTTCCGGGCGGCAGAATTGAAACGACGGACAAAAACCCAATGGAAGCCGCGATTCGGGAAACAACCGAGGAACTGTGCATGGATGCGTCTGTCATCCGCAACGTATTCCCGCTTGACTATGTCGTTTCATCATATGGAAGGCGCGCGATCTTTCCGTTTGCGGGTTTTTTGCCGGATATGCCTTTTCATCCGAATCCGGGCGAGGTGGAAGAAGTCTTTACAGTCCCGCTTTCGCATTTTGCCAAAACAGCGCCGGAATGTTACCGGATTGAATTTAAGGTAGAGCCTGACCAGGATTTTCCTTTCCATTTAATTCAGGGTGGTAAATCATATAAATGGAACAGCCAGCAAATGGACGAGTATTTTTATTACTACGGGGATTATGTTATTTGGGGATTAACCGCCGGCATTTTGAAAAACTTTATGGATATTTTGGGTGCGGACAAAGCTTGAATGATGCCCGTGGCGGCTGTCCTGCCCTTTCGGAAACCGGAAATGCCGCCGGAATCCGGCAGCCGGGTGCCTTCATACCGGGTGTTTTCAGCATGGTCTGGTGTGCAGGACATAAAAAAACTGTTCAATTACGTGAAATTATTATAAAATGTTGTTTATAATACAAAGCTTCCGTTCCGGAAACGGAGGGGACTTTTACAATTGAGGGAAAATGAGCGATGATACAGCATGGCCTAATCAGAAATGCCACAGAAGAAGATCTGCAGGAGATTCTGGACATTTATAATGCCTGCATCGGAAACGGGATTATAACGGCTGACACAGTCCCGGTCACCGTAGAAGAAAAGTTGCCATGGTTTAAAGCCCATCACCCGGACAGCCGGCCGCTTTGGGTGTTGGAAGCAGACGGGGAGATTGCTGCCTGGATCAGTTTAAGCGATTTTTACGGAAGGCCCGCTTACCAGCCTACTGCTGAGGTCAGTATTTATGTCAGCGAAAAATGGAGAGGAAAAGGAGCCGGGAAGCACCTGCTCGGGAAAATGTTGGAAGCCTGCCCGAAGCTAGGGGTGGAAACACTGCTCGGCTTTATTTTCAGCGAAAACAAGGCCAGTTTAAAGTTGTTTGCATCCTTCGGGTTTGAAACTTGGGGGCATTTGAAAGAAGTGGCTGTGCTTGACGGACGCATGCACGATTTAATCATCACTGGTAAAAAAATTCAAGGATTTTGAAAGGCTTAAGGAGCTATAAAGTTATGAAAATAGAATTATGGTCGGATTTTTCATCGGCAGATTCTTATCTTGCCTTTGTAAGACTTGGCGAGGCACTGGAACAATTTGGCCACAGGGAAAGCATTCAACTGGAATTTCGCAGTTTCGTGAAAAACCCCGAAAAAGAAGTACATATTGAAGAGAGCCATAAATTGCTGCACTTTGCAAAACAACACGGGAAACAGACGTTCATTGCGAAGGCACTGTTTGAAACGTATGCCCGGCAGCCTTCACCAGGTACAGGAGATTTATTACATGCTGCCCAAATGGCCGGACTGAATAAAAGAGCGGCTGAAAAAGCCATTGTAACGGATGTTTACTTGGAGCATATCAAAAAAGACCAGGCAGAAGCAGATCTATTGAGCGCGGATTTTGCCCCCTTTATGGTCATCAACCGGAAATATGCGATTTCGGGAGCCCGCCCGGTTGATTTTATTGTTCAGTCCATGCATGAAGCATGGCGAGAAGAAACCTATGTGGCGGCCATATAAACATGAAAAAAGCGCCCGGTCCGGGGCGCTTTTTTCCAATCTTTCTTGCGGCGGCTAAGGCTTGCACTCCACATTGTGCATTCCAAAAAGGTTGCCTTGCCGGCTTATGCAATTCAGCTCATCGCTATACCAATATAGCATGATTTTAAACGAAAAACAAGCGTTTTGGCGGATTTCCGTTTATTACCACAACCAAAAAAGGCCGGGAATCATCCCGGCCTTTTTAGTATCCTCACCAGCGATGCGCTTTTGCATTGCTCCTCAAGATGATGGTGTTTTGTGTAACTTCCGTCTCGCCATTGACCTGGGAATTTGTATGTTTCCGCCGCGTCCAGTTGTAATGGAACAACTCGGAATGCGGATCCAACTGGTCTTTGTAGCTCATACGATCACCTCTTGGAAGGATTTGGATACCGCTGATATTCATACCGAATATCAATTCTAGCTTGTGCAGAAAGGGCAAAATTACACATCCTGTGTGTTTTGGGCAAAATCCGGCTGAAAGGCAGAGCAAAAAAATCAAAAGACACAATGTGCTAAAAACTCATACATTGTCACATTTTCCCCATCCATATCAAGGTTAAGATGTACGTATGGCACATTGTACTAATAACAGAAAATGATCAAAGCCGCAATTATGCCAAATTGGAAACCATGCCGCGCCTAAATAATCAAATTACACTGTGTGCTGATAACACAATAAAAACAAAAACCAAAACAAGCATTTAAGGGAAAGGAACGGAAAAAACTCCGGGATGCCGGAATTCAAGCGGGCAGAAACGGGCAAAAAAATCGGGCTTGATTAGGCTTTCTATATAATCATCCAACAAATGCAGACATAATATATAAAAAACAACCGTCCAGGAAAAGAAATGGCTGGCAATGGCAGCAACGCCGTTTGTCAAATCACGGCTTTTCCCGGCTTGAATGCATTTGAAAAAAGCAAAGATCTTATTGAAAGCGCTTTAAAACAGGGGAGTTATGTTGGAATGGTTATAAAAGGATCAGCCTCTTGCCAACACTAATGGTATGGATCAACTTTTTGGAGGTGAAGATTGATGAACATCGAAAAAGCTGTTGAGGTCATTGACCGGATGCGCCTGCCAAACGGTGCCTATACCGCCAGTTTGTCTTCCGACTACCATTATGTTTGGATCAGAGATGTCGTATATACCGTTCTGCCTTTTTTAGCCACGCCGTCCCCGTATTATGAAAAAGCATACCAGGCATTGCTTGATCTGTTTATCCGCTATGAGTGGAAAATTGACATTCATACAAAGAAAAGGCCACGGTATTTATATGAATATATCCACGCCCGCTATTCCACTGACCTCGAGGAACTCCCGCAAGAATGGGGCCATGCCCAAAACGATGCTATCGGGGCTTTCCTTTGGGGCGTAGGGGAAGGCGTCCACCACGGCCAAAAAATCATCCGCAGCCAGAAAGATTTGGAGATTATCCAAAAACTGGTTGACTATCTCGAGTGTCTGGAATATTGGCAGGCCGAAGATAACGGGATGTGGGAAGAGAATATGGAAGTGCATGCTTCAAGTGTCGGGGCATGCGTTGCCGGCTTAAAAGCAGTCAGGATGCTCTTGCATGTGGAGGATGGGCTGATTGAAAAAGGGGAAGAAACACTTTATAAACTGCTGCCGCGGGAGAGCGCAGGCAAACCGACCGACCTTGCTTTACTGTCTCTCATTTACCCTTACCGGATTGTCAACCGAGATATGGCGCTTCAAATACTGGAAGATGTCACCACAACGCTTGAACGGAAATACGGTGTGATCCGCTATGTCAATGACCAATACTATAATGAAGGCGCCGAAGCCGAATGGTGCTTTGGTTTTCCATGGCTTGGTTTATGTTTCTATGAACTGGGTATGTATGATAAGGCAAATGAATATGTGGAAAAAACCAAAAGCATCATTACGGAAAATTGGGAAATCCCGGAACTTTATATCGGCGGCAAGTACGTGCCGAATGGAAATAAACCGCTTGCCTGGTCTGTTTCTTTGGCGTACCAGTTCTTCAAAACAATGGACGTCCGTTAAACAATTGAACAGCCGATTTTAAGCTGTTTTAAGTCGCGACCCGCATATTCATTGCATGTCAAACCAATGCGGCGCATTTAAAACAGCTTTTTTCTATTCTGAAAATATACGCCGGCTGATTTTCTTTTTCCACTGATGCAGCGTTCACTGCAGCATGGGCGTCTATTGAAAAACGGAATGACGAATTTGCAAATAAAATCATATTGTTTCCATTTCGACAAAATTAGACGGCTTTTTTTGCAGGATTCGTAAAATTCATAACGAATAGTAAAAGTATGCTGAAATAGCGGAGGTGTGACATTGGAAAACTCAGTTAAGTATTCGCAACAAGTCCTGCCCACTGATTTCGAGCTTTACTTATTCCACGAAGGCACCCTTTACGAAAGCTATACTTTGTTCGGGGCACATGTCATGGAGTATGAAGGAAAAAAGGGCGTGCGGTTTGCTGTTTGGGCGCCGAATGCGCAAGCCGTTGCCGTAGCCGGCGATTTTAACGGCTGGGACGGTAGCAAACACCAAATGAAACGACTCAAAGATTCGAGCATCTGGGTGTTGTTTATTCCGGATCTCGCGCCGGGTGAGCTGTATAAATATGAAATTACAGGGCCTTCCGGCAACACTTTTTTTAAAGCGGATCCATATGCGTTCTATTCGGAAGTGCGTCCGAAAACGGCATCTGTCATTTATGATCCCGGCACATATCAGTGGCAGGATAGAAAATGGATGAGCCACAAAGCAAAATCCGATCCGTACCACGAGCCGATGCTGATTTATGAAATGCATTTCGGTTCATGGAAGAAAAAAGCCAATGGCGATTTTTACACCTACCGTGAAATGGCAGACGAACTGGTCCCATACGTTGCCGGGCATGGCTATACGCATATCGAGCTCATGCCGATGATGGAGCATCCGTTTGACCGGTCATGGGGCTACCAGATTACCGGATTCTATGCACCGACAAGCCGGTACGGGAAGCCGGAAGATTTCATGTATTTTATCGACAAATGCCATGAGAACGGCCTCGGGGTGATTTTAGACTGGGTTCCCGTCCATTTCTGCAAAGACGCCCACGGACTCGGGCGCTTTGATGGAACACCGCTGTTCGAGCCTGCAGACCCTGACATGGCGGAACGGCCGATTTGGGGTACATATAATTTTGACTTTCAGAAACCTGAAATTTTCAGTTTTCTTATTTCCAACGCCATTTTTTGGATGGACGTTTATCATATTGATGGCTTCCGGGTGGATGCAGTTTCTTCTCTTATTTATTTAAACCATGACAGGGGAGACGAAAAGAAATTGACAAACCAATATGGCGGTGATGTCAATTTGGAAGCTGTCGAGTTTATCAAAAAATTAAATGAAGCCGTTTTTAAAATGTTTCCGCATGCCTTAATGATTGCAGAAGAAGCAACATCGTGGCCGCTCGTAACAGCGCCGGTTTACGCGGGCGGGCTCGGTTTTAATTATAAATGGAATATGGGCTGGGTGCATGATGTGCTCACCTATATGCAGACACCGGAGGAAAAAAGGCCTGATGCCCATGATCTCCTCACCTTTTCCATGTACTATGCTTTTTCGGAAAACTATGTACTGCCTTTTTCGCATGATGAACTGGTTTACGGGAAGAAATCGCTGCTCAATAAAATGCCCGGGGATTTCCCGCGAAAATTTGCAAATTTACGCCTTCTTTATGCTTATTTTATGACACATCCGGGTAAAAAATTATTATTCATGGGAAGCGAATTCGGACAGTTTGACGAATGGAAAGATCTGACGCAGCTGGATTGGATGCTGCTGGATTTTGAAACGCACCGTACCTTCTTTCAGTTTACAAAAGCCTTGAACGCATTTTATCAAAACACAAGAAGCTTGTGGCGCTTGGACCATGACCCTGAAGGTTTTGAATGGATTGATCCGAATAATCGCAGGCAGAGCATCATAATTTTTATGAGAAGAGGGAAGCGGAAAGGGGATTATTGCATCGTCCTCTGTAATTTTTCAAAAATCAAATATGACAAATTCCGAATCGGCGTGCCTTCATTTGGGAAATATATCGAAATTTTCAATACGGATGATGAACGGTTCGGCGGCAGTGGTTTGTTGAACAAAGAAGCAATCCAAGTGGATAAGGAGCCTTTTCATAACCAGCCATACAGTATGGAAATCAGCATTCCCCCACTCAGTGCATTGATCTTTAAAAAGCAATCAAAAAAACGGCAAAGGGGTGGCAAAAAATAATGGCAGAAAAGAAATGGATGGCAATGCTCTTAGCAGGCGGACAGGGAACAAGGCTCGGGGATTTGACGTCCCAGCTGGCAAAACCGGCAGTGCCTTTTGGCGGCAAGTACAGAATTATTGATTTTTCACTAAGCAACTGCATGCACTCGGGCATTGATACGGTCGGTGTGCTGACGCAATATGAACCCCATCTTTTAAACTCGTATGTCGGAAACGGGAAAGCATGGGACCTTGACAAAAATTTCGGCGGAACAGCCGTGCTGCCGCCGTATGTAGGGAAAGACGGCGGCGAATGGTATAAGGGGACAGCCAATGCGGTTTACCAAAATATCCAGTATATTGACCACTACAACCCGGAATATGTTGTCATTCTTTCAGGCGATCATATTTATAAAATGGATTATCGGAAACTGTTAAAATCGCATATGGAAGCAGGGGCGCAGGCGAGTATTGCCGTAATTGAAGTCCCGTGGCAGGAATCAGGGCGCTTCGGCATTATGGTAACAAACGCAGAAGGAAGAATTGTTGAATTTGAAGAAAAACCGAAATTCCCAAAGAGTAATCTCGCGTCTATGGGCGTGTATTTATTTAATTGGAAGCTTTTGCGCGAATATTTAATACAGGACGAGAAAAACAGCGCTTCCTCGCACGACTTCGGGAAAGATATTATTCCGAAAATGCTGAAAGATAAAAAGAAAATGTATGCTTATAAATTTGAAGGTTACTGGAAAGATGTCGGCACGGTCCAAAGCTTCTGGGAAGCACATATGGACTTGCTGGAAGAAAAACCGGCATTTGATCTGGATGATCCGGACTGGCGCATTTTCACCGGAGATGCGAACCATCCTCCGCAATATATTGCGCCCCAATCCAATATTAAAAACGCACTCATCAACGAAGGCAGCTGGATTTACGGGAATGTTTTCCATTCTGTCATCTCGGATCATGTCTATATTGGCAAAAACAGTACAATCCAGGATTCCGTCATCATGCCGAATGTCACGATCGGCAGCAATGTGACCATCGAACGCGCCATTATTGCAAGCGGCACCGTCATTGAAAACGGCAAAAAAATCACGCCTTCAAAACCAAATGATATTCAGTTGTACAGCTGTCCGCAAAACGGCGAAGAAGCGGAAATAAAAGAAGTTTTATAAAGAGGGACGGGTGAAACATGACGAACGTACTAGGAGTTATCAATTTGATCAATGAAAAGCCGATTTTAAAGGAGCTGACAAAACACCGCTGCCTTGCTTCCGTTCCGTTCGGCGCCAGATACCGCTTCATTGATTTTGCACTTTCCAATCTCATTCATGCTGAAATTACCCAGGTTGCCGTTTTTACGAAAGACAACGGCAGATCGATCATAGACCATATTGGTTCCGGAAAGGAATGGGATTTGGACCGGTACGACGGCGGGCTGTTTATCCTGCCGCCGGTTGCCGATGATGCAAAATTGAAGGGGGATATCCAGGGCTTTTATGATCATCGCGAATTCTTTGAACGGGCCTCGGCAGACCTTGTCATCATCTCGCCGGGAAGCAACGTCAGCAAACTCGATATTTGTGAGCTGGTCGCATCCCATGAGAAAAGCCAGGCGGATATCACCGTTGTATACAGAAAATATGACGGGGAGCCGATCCAAAAACCGAACTATCATCAAGTAGTGGTAGATAAAGAGGACAACGTACGGGACATCGAACTGTTTACCGCTCCGCAAAAGGGTGATCTTGTCTGCCTGGAAACCTATGTGCTGTCAAAACCGTTGCTGATGGATCTCATCCAAACCTGTTATGAAAACGGAGAATATGACTTTTTGCGGGATGCGATCAAAGCGAATGTCCATAAATTTAAAATTAAGGGGTATCACCACCGCGGCAATATGATCTTTATCCACTCCATGGACAGTTACCACGCGGCAAACATGGCCATGCTCGACCCGGATACGATCCGCGCTTTCTTTTACAGCGACTGGGAAATTCTGACCAAGATCAAACATGAGCCGCCGACAAAATACGGACAAACAGCGGACGTAAAAAATTCATTTATTGCGAACGGCTGTTTAATTGAAGGGACGGTGGAAAACAGTATTATTTTCCGCGGCGTAAAAATCAAAAAAGGAGCAGTCGTGAAAAACAGTATCATCATGCAAAAATCAGAAGTGGAAGAAGATGCGGTATTGGAAAATGTCATCGCAGACAAGCAGGTAGCCGTTACCCAGCATAAGGTGGTTGTCGGGACCCCGTCGCATCCGACAGTATTATCCAAAAAAGAGATCATTTGATGGAGGAGACAAGATGAACGTATTATTTACTGCTTCAGAATGCGCACCATTTATTAAAACAGGGGGGTTGGGCGATGTGATCCAGGCATTGCCCAAAGCTTTGAAAAAAGCGGGGATCCATCCGGTAGTCATCCTGCCGAAATATGAAGATTTACAGCCTGAAGTGAAAGCGCGCCTCTCCTTTATGACCAGCCTGACCGTGCCGGTTGGATGGCGGAAGCAGTATTGCGGGATTGAAACATTGGAAGAAGGGGGGATCCGTTATTATTTTTTGGACAACGAGTATTATTTTAAACGGCATGGGAGTTACGGCTATTTCGATGATGGCGAACGGTTCGCCTTTTTTTCGCGTGCAGTGCTTGAAGCCCTTCCTTATTTGAATGAAAAACCGGATGTCATTCATTGCCATGACTGGCAAACCGGGCCGATTCCCGTACTGTTAAAAGCGCATTTTTCCAGCCATCCTTTCTACCAGGGCATCAAAACGATGTTTACGATTCATAATTTGCGCTACCAGGGGGTATTTCCAAAAAGTGTCCTGTCAGATCTGCTCGATTTAAGCGAATTATATTTCCATGTGGATGGTCTTGAATTTTACGGGAATGTCAGCTACTTAAAGGCAGGGATTGCTTATGCAGACGCCATTACAACCGTCAGCCCGACATACGCCCGGGAAATCCAGACGCCGTATTACGGGGAAAATCTTGACGGCTTTTTGCGGATGAAAAGCAACCGCTTGGAAGGCATTATCAACGGGATTGATACGGATGCTTACAATCCCAAAACAGACGATGCACTGTTCTTTACATATGAGGACTACCCGGGAAAATTAAAGAATAAAAAAGCCTTGCAGGAAGCCTTCCATTTGCAAGTGGATTCCGGCATTCCCGTTATATCAATGGTGACAAGGCTGGTAGAACAAAAAGGCATCGATCTGGTGCTGCATGTGATCCATGAGATGTTAAGTTTAAATGTCCAGTTTGTACTTCTTGGCACAGGCGAGCATCAGTACGAGGAAGCATTCCGGCATCTTGAAAGCCAGTATCCAGGTCAGGTATCCGTACATATTTATTTTGATGAAGCCCTTTCCCATAAAATTTATGCGGGCAGTGACTTGTTTTTAATGCCATCCAAATTTGAACCGTGCGGCATCGGGCAACTGATCGCCATGCGGTACGGCACATTGCCGCTTGTGCGTGAAACCGGCGGGCTGAAAGATACCGTAAAGCCGTACAATGAATTCACGGGCGAAGGCAACGGGTTTTCGTTCACAAACTATAACGCGCACGATATGCTGTACACGATTGAAAGGGCCGTTTGGTTTTTCCGCTACCAGCCGAAAACATGGCAGTCGTTATCTGAACGGGTGATGGGGCTTGATTTCAGCTGGGTACATTCTGCAAATGCATATATCCGGCTGTATGAAGAGTTATGCCCGTAAAGAACGGGGAGCTCTTAAACAAAATGGAAAAAGGCGCCTGCTTCGTACTGGCGCCTTTTACTGATGCCCATGTTTGTTTCTCCGGCTGATGGCCTTTAAAATCGATAACTTATCTTGAAGCGTTAACATATTCCAGCTTCCGACTTTGATTTTCACTTTTCCCACCCCCCCACACAAGGATTGGCGAACATCGATTGTACTTGTATAATACCGCTTTTTTCTTCAATACAAACACCAAATATTTCTACAAAAATTGCGTATTTCTTGCCGCATTTTTTCTTTAACATTAGAATAAGAACAGAATATCCCTTTAAAGCTTATGGCTTTTCAGGTGAATTTGTCTAAATATGGAGGCTTTTGTCATGAAGATAGGTTGGATCGGTCTAGGGCATATGGGATCTCCGATGGCCCGCCGCCTTTTAGATGCGCATTTCGATTTGTTTGTGTATAATCGCACAATTAAGAAAACGGAAAAACTAGCTGAAGCCGGCGCAGCCGTTTGCAAAACGCCGAAAGACATCGCCGAAAATGCAGACGTCATTGTCACGATGCTGACCAATGCCGCGGCAGTAGAAAACGTTTTACAAGGAGAGGACGGGGTGCTTGCCGGCCTTACGAAAGGGAAAACAGTCGTGGATATGAGTACCGTCAGCCCTTCCGATTCCATCCGTTTTGCCAAATGGGTGGAAGAAAAGCGCGGGCATTTTATTGATGCACCGGTATCGGGTTCAGTACAGCCTGCAAAAGAAGGGAATCTCGTCATTCTTGCCGGCGGCCGGAAAGAAGAGATTGATGCTGTGCGCCCCATGTTTGAAGTATTAGGAAAAACCATCATTCATTTTGGCGAAAACGGAAAAGGCAGTGCCGCAAAATTATCGATTAATTTGCTGCTCGGCCTGACGATCGAGGGAGCGTCCGAAGCCATTCTCTTCGGGGAAAAACTAGGGCTTGAAAAGAAGGATCTGATTGAAATGATTTCGGCTTCTGCATGCAATACACCTATTTTCCAAATGAAAAAGAAGGCATTTTTACAAGAAGATTTTCCGGCTGCATTTATGCTCGAATTAATGGCAAAGGATCTTGGCCTTGCAAAAGAGGAAATCAAAAAAGCCGGTATGTCGCTGCCACTGGCGGATGCAGCCGAAAAAACATACAGCCGGGCGAAAGCAGACGGAACCGGAAAAGCGGACGTCGCTGCGGTTTATCAAGCATTAAAACAGCTGAACTTTTAAATGCAATGGAGGAGAAACCGGGGATGAAATTTGTTTCTTGGAATGTGAACGGGCTCCGCGCCTGTGTAAAAAAAGGGTTTCTTGCATTTTTTGCAGAAACGGACGCCGACATTTTTTGCGTGCAGGAAACGAAACTGCAGGCAGGGCAGATCGCCCTTGATTTGGACGGCTATTATCAATATTGGAATTATGCCGAGCGGAAAGGGTATTCAGGCACGGCCGTTTTTACAAAAAAAGAGCCGCTTTCCGTGCGCTACGGCGTCGGCGAAGATCGGACAGAACCGGAAGGCCGGATTTTGACACTCGAATATGAAGATTTTTATTTGGTTAATGTTTATACGCCGAATTCCCAGCGCGATCTAGCCCGCCTCGGTTACCGCCTCGAATGGGAAGACCGGATGCGGGCCTATTTAACGGAGCTTGACAAAAAGAAGCCAGTCATTGTATGCGGCGATATGAACGTTGCCCATCAGGAAATAGATTTAAAAAATGCAAAAAATAACGTTGGCAATTCTGGGTTTACAGCGGAAGAACGCGGTAAAATGACCGGGCTGCTGAACAGCGGATTTATTGATTCGTTCCGGTATTTTTATCCTGAGCGGGAAGGCGCTTATACATGGTGGTCTTATATGAACAAAGTGAGGGAAAGGAATATCGGCTGGCGGATTGACTATTTTCTCGTATCCAAAAGACTGGCCGGCCGTTTAAAAGATGCCGGCATGTATCCGGAGATCATGGGCAGTGACCACTGTCCGGTATTTTTAGAAACCAATTTTTAATTTGCAGGATCCGTTTCTGCCGATTGCCCTTTTGTGCCGTGCGCCCAAACTTAAAGCCCGGTACTCTTCCGATTTAACAAACATCAAGCATCCGGTGTTTTCCGCCCGGGTGCTTGATTTATTCCGGACACAGGCGGGGTTCTCTTTTTGTGTTTTGCGGCATAAGATAAAAAGCGAAACTTGTGCGCAATTTGCAAATTCAGGGAGGCTTAAAATGGCAGTCGTAAAGGCATCAAGTGCAGACATCGATTTACTGGCACGGCTTTTAAGGGCGGAAGCAGAAGGAGAGGGGCAGCTTGGCATGCTGCTTGTCGGCAATGTCGGCGTAAACCGGATCAGGGCGAATTGTTCGGATTTTATCGGACTCCGGACCATTCCGCAAATGGTTTATCAGCCGCATGCTTTTGAAGCAGTGATTCACGGATATTTTTACCAGCGGGCACGGGAAAGCGAACGGCGGTTGGCCAGACGTGCGATTAACGGCGAAAGGCATTGGCCCGCCAAATACAGTTTATGGTATTTCAGGCCGCAGGGGGACTGCCCGCCCACATGGTACGACCAGCCGTTCGTTGCCCGGTATAAATTGCATTGTTTTTACGAACCGACAGCTGAAACATGCGAAAATGTGTATACCACTTTTTAATTTGCGAGCCTTTTTTCGTTTGGCAAGAAGCAGGATATAACAGCACCGATCATGGGCAAGAAAGATAAAATGGTAAATACACTGGCAACCCCGAACATATCGGAAACGCCGCCCATGAAAACTGAACCGATCCCGCCGGCGCCGACCCCGAAACCAATTGACAGGCCGGATGCAAGCGCGATATTTTTAGGCAACAGCTTTTGCATATAGATCACGCCGACAGAAAAGCTTGAAAGGACGCTGAAACCGAAACAGAGCAAATCGAGTACAGCCAGCCAGCCGCTTAAATGCGGAAGCAGCAGTGCAAAAGGCGTGGCAAGGAACATGGACACGACAAGCAGCCGTTTCATGCCGGCCCGGTCCGAAATCATGCCGCCAAAAAGTGTGCCCAGTGCCCCGGCCCCGACAAAGACAAAGTTCAATAGTTCGCTCATTTCCAAGCTTGCATGTTTCATGTAAAACGGAAGAAAAATGACAACCCCGACCTGGCACCAGGAACGCAAAATAATGACCAGAACAAGCAGGATGACGCCGGGAATATGGTTTTTTCCGGCGATTTCTTTTCTCCGGCGCTGGATATTTTGCACTTTGCTGTTCATCCAGCCAAGTAAAGGGGCGGTTAAAATAAGGGATAAAAGAGCAACCGGAAGCAACCAGATCAGGCCGTGTATGCCGGTATGTACCAAAAAGAGCGGAATCATAAGCGGCCCGAAAGCCTGTCCGGCATTTCCACCAACCTGGAATATTGCCTGTGCCAATCCTTTTTTATACCCGGACGCAAAATGGGTGCCGCGTGATGCTTCCGGATGAAAGACGCCTGACCCGAATCCGGAAAGCGCAATAAAAAGCAAAAGCCATGTGAGTGATGGCGCAATTGCGGTTAGGCTCAGGCCGGCAATCGATAAAAAGACACCAAACGAAAAAAGCCAGACCCGTGGTTTCCGGTCCGTCAGTATGCCAAAAACCGGCTGTGTGACCGATGAAGTAAAATAAGAAACCAGCACAATTAAAGTGGATTGCGTATAATTCAAATGGAGCGCATGCTTGTACATGACAACAAGGGCAGGGACCATGCCGGTTGTCACCAGGTCATTTAAAAAATGCGCACCGCTGAACGTAAACAGCGCACGGCGAAAAAAAGGATTTTCTGCCTCTAACGGCGCTGATGTAAATGATTGACTTCCCATACATACTCCCACTTTCTCGTAATTTCTTTCAAATCGCCCAGGAGTGGACGAAGACAGCCAGACCCACAACGAGAGCTGTATGAATATTGTAACATAATTTGCCACTAAAATGACAAAAAGAACCGCTGCGCTAAGGTTCATTTGCTATCGTATAGCGTTTGGATTTTCACTTTTTCGTGCAGGTGGCCATAAGATTAAAGAAATAGAGAGGGGGATATCCACATCCGGTTCAAAAGGGAGGAGGCCCTTTTGAACGGAACGGGGAGGAATAGGGGACGTGTGAAAAAAACAAATGAAGAAAGTTATTTGAAAGAAGCATAGCCGTCATCAAGCATGACAACACTTCCGTTAATGACATCTGCTTCTTCAAGCGTTAATAGATAAACCGCATTTGCAATGGCTTCAGGACGGATCAGTTTTTTGCGCATTTGCTGTTCTGTCATTTTTTGTGTCATTCCGGCATCTTTATATGCCTGTATAATCGGCGTATCCACACTGCCCGGTGCAATGCCGACGACGCGAATACCGTATTGTGCTAGTTCAAGCGCAGCATTTTGGGTCATCATCCGGACTGCGCCTTTTGCAGCCTGATATGGGAAAGTACCGAAGCTGGCCAAATATCCGAATACGGAAGCTGTGTTGATAATAACGCCCTTGATATCCAGCTCGCGCATTTTTCTGCCGGCAGCAATGACTCCGTATGCAACGCCGTGCTGATTGACATCAATGACACGCAAGTAATCTTCTATTTTCAGGCTCAGGATATGCCCGAGCGTGCCGATTCCAGCGTTGTTGAACATCACGTCAATCGTCCCGTATATTTCAACCGCCTGATTGACAAGTGATTCAACCTCTTCGAATTTGGAAACATCCGTCTTGGCAAAAACAGCATCTCCGCCTTCTTGTTTGATCAATTCCACCGTTTCAAGCCCTTTTTCTTCATCAATATCGGTAACCACAACGGAATCGCCTTTACGTGCAAAAGTTAAACTGGTTTCCCGGCCAATCCCGCTGCCGGCGCCTGTAATCACTGCAACTCTGCCTGACATGATGCATGCCTCCTGATGGATATATTCTTAGAAAAAGTATGCGTTTACTTTTCTTTACAATTTTTAGTGTATCACCGCAAGAAAAGGTTTACAATAAAAGGAAAGAACAGTTCGAAAAATCGACTTATATCAATAGACAGGTTTAAAACCATCAAAAAAGGATAAACACTTGCAGTTATTTTAAAGAAAAGGCAGGCGAAAAATGAAACCGATGAGGAAGGCTCATTCATGCACAAATATAGGAAAATCAGCCAGAAGAAGAATTTTAAGGCAAAAGAATGTGCAGGGATTGCAAATAAAAGAACAAACCAAGATTAGATGATTCAATGAAAGCATGTGCGAAAATGTAACTGGAGATGAAAACGCAACAACCCTGAGTGATGGAATAAACCTGGAACGATCAATGAAACGCATACCGGACAAACCGAAATCCTGATGAGATGAAAAGATGCAATAAAGATTGTGTTTCACGGAAAAATTGTTTCTGTCTCAATGTTTAAAGTAATCTTCTTTTTTGAGACAAAATTTCGTTTTACTCCTCAACTAGCTATAATATATATTATGTTAACTAGATAAAAATCATCACATTGCGGAGTTGCCCGGCCACTCCTTTTCCCTTGTACCCAGAGATTATCTTTGGCCAGAATCGTTTTCACCTAAAAAATCCGCTGTATAATGCAGCGGATTTTTTAGATCAAGCCTGAATATACGATTTTCCGGTTTTTACCGATGCCATTGTATTTTGGATCGATTTTGCCGATTCGTGCAGCCAGGATGTTTCCTGTTCATCGAGTTCAATTTCAAGCTGTTGTTCGATCCCGTTACGGCCGATGACACTTGGTATGCTTAAAGCGACATCACCGTTATATCCGTACTGACCATGCAAAGTGGCTGAAACCGGATAAATGCTTTTTTCATCCAGCATCACGGCTTTTGCCAATGTCACTGCAGCTTCAGCAACACCGGCATTGGTCCACCCTTTCCCATTCAGGACATCAAAAGCAGTTTTCACCACCTTTTGTCTGAAAGCTTCCCTGTCCAACGGTTCTTTTCCTTTAAACACGCTGTCCAGTTCTTTTTCACGGAATCCCTGTACATTTAAACGACTGAAAACCGGAAATGCGGTAAACCCGTGTTCGCCCATCATATAACCCGTTACACTTTTCGGATCAATGCTGTAATTTTCGGCAACAAGCTGGCGGAGGCGGGCCGAGTCAAGCATGGTGCCTGTTCCGAATATCCGCCCTTTCGAATAGCCAAATTCATTTTCAGCAATATAGACAATCGTATCAAGCGGATTTGTAATGAAAATGATGACAGCTTCTTTTGTATATTTCGTAATCCCTGCCATGACTTCCCGCACCACGGCGGCATTCGTCCTGGCAAGCCCTGCCCGGTCCGGCATTTCGTCTTTTTCCGACGGAAGCACGCTTGGCCCTGCTGCACAAATAATGACGTCCGCATCGGCGCATTCCGAGTAATCCCCTGCTTTCACGCTTGTGTTTGGCATATATGTAAGTGCCGTGGCATGTCTCCAATCGAGCGCTTCCCCAAATGCGACCCCTTTCTTTTTATCCAATACAGCAATTTCCGAAAAAAGGCCCAGTTTCATCGCATTTGCAAGCACATACGAACCGACATGCCCAACGCCTGCAACTACTAATTTTGTCTTTTTCACAGTTGTCTTCCCTCCTTGTTTTCTTTATTTTAACATTTAAAATCATACTATTGCAGTGAAAATTTCGTAAACCGGAAAAACGGCGCAAAAAAAGCTGCCCGGTCCGCAGTACGGCAGGCAGCTAGCTTCATGATTATTTTTTAAAAATGGTTGAAATCACTTTATCGTAACTCATCGTGCTGTCCACGACATAAGTACCAGGGCGAAGATGATTCTCAACACCCTTCTTTTCGACATCTTTACTGAATTGAAATGCATCATCCACGATATTAGCTTTCTCAAGCAATTTGCCGACATCAATGCTCGTCATCCCATCCGTCACCTGGAACACAACCCGGTTGACGGTTTTGGTTTTCGCGGATTTTTCAGCGGATGACTTCGCATCAGCCAGATCTTTGTCATATGCAGCCTTGGTTTGAACGACATATCCTGCATGCTCTAGTTTGTCTTTCATCTGGCTGTTGGAGAGTTTTGCAGTTTCAGCCGTATTTGTTTTTTTCACCGTATTGTCCGCTGCTTTGCCTGTTTCGGAAAAATAAACGGCGCCTGTTACAGCCGTGGCGAGCAAAATCCCTGCGGCAAAGCTGCTCAATTTATTCATTCCCACCGGCAACCTTGCTCCTTTCGTTTTTCGCCGCCATAAACGGGGCCAGAATTTCCTCAATTTCCGCTTTTGTCACTTGTTTTTTTTCTGCAATGCTTTCAATAGAGTAGTTGCGTTTATATAAATCCAGCACTTCAAGCCTGAACTGTTTATCAAAGGCAGAAAGCTGGATGCCGGCTTCTTTTTCAAGAATGTCCATTTCCAGTTCAAGCGTCCGGATGCCGTCTTTCAGATGATTGATTTCATCCATGAGTGCCAAATGCACCGTTTCCAATTCCTGCTGTTCCTCTTTCGCACGGTTCCGCGTTTTAAAGATGGACATGATCAGCAACACAACGGATACCGCAAATAAAATTACCAATGTCCAGACCATCAAATATGTACCCCTCCTTCAAAAATCTTCTTCCTGTACCCTATTATTATACATGTCCAGCCTTTTATTTTCGATAAAAAACAAGAATTTATGACAAAAGTTGCACAAAAAAAACACCAGCCGGACCAGCGGCTGGTGTACTGTTCTTTAATAATACGGTGCCATCATCAAGTAAACGATCACGCCGGTGATGCTGACATAAAGCCAGATTGGCATCGCCCAACGGACAATTTTTTTGTGCTTTTTCACCTGCATTGTCCATCCCCACACAAGTGCGAACAAAGCAAGCGGAACAATAATGGCCGCGAGAAAACTGTGGGTAATCAAGATAAAGAAATAGATGAACCGGATTGCCCCTTCCCCGCCATATCTTGCCGTTTCAGGCGAAAGATAATGGAATGTCAAATAAGAAAGCAAAAACAAAAACGTTGACGCAAAAGCGGCCAGTACAAATCCTCTATGCACATTGATATTTTTCCGTTTAATGGCGATGAGCGCGCAGACGAGAAAAATAAACGTAAAGCTGTTAAAAACGGCGTTCATCCTCGGCAAAATATAAATATCAAATCCTACTTTACCCTTGTAACCGATGTTCGTAAAAAAGAGCAGCAAAATGATAATATTTGCGATAAGGGAAACGGTGATAATCAGCGCCGTAAAATTTTTATCACTTTTCGGTTGGTAAGAAGGACTGTTCCCTTTATTCATGTTTTCATGCACCCCGCATTTTATATTCTGTAATCATATGCTTTCATGATAGCATGAAGATTGGTAGACAAACAACAATAGCGAAGTTTTTCACATTCATTTTTATTTGTGGTAAAGTAAAAGTGAAAAATTATACATACTGGAGCGAAATGATGGGACACTATGAAGCACTTTTTTTAGATGTAGACGGAACGATTTTGACACCGGAAGATACGATCCAGCCTTCAACAAAAAAGGCCGTGGTCAAAGCAAAAAAGCACGGCATGGAAGTCTTCCTGGCAACCGGGAGGCCGCTTCATGAAATTTCGTGGCTGATGGACGAACTGGAAATCGAATCCGCGATCGGCTATAACGGCACACTTGCTGTCTATAGAGGAAAAAACCTTTTTAAAACGGTAATGGACCCTAAAATTGTCGATAAATTTATTGGCATTGCCGAAAAGCACGGACATGAAGTCGTTTTGTATACGGACCGGCAAAACTTTATCACTTCTTTTGATGTGCCTGAAGTGAAAAGTTTTATAAAAAAAATCCACCTTCGCCAAAACGCCCCTTTTACACCGGCAGTACTTGATCAAGTATTGGGCATTACGCTTGTGAATGTCCGGGGAAACGGCGCCGCATTGTATGCAGATTTGCCCGGCCTGCATTTATCCCAGGTCAACATTGATGGATTCAGGCATTGTTACGACGTTATTCTTGATAAAGTGAATAAAGGCATGGCTGTAGCCAAAACCCTGGATATCCTCGGCATTCCAAAAGAAAAAGCCGTTGCGTTTGGGGACGGCATGAACGATAAAGAAATGCTGGAGGCAGTCGGCGAAAGTTTTGCGATGGCAAACAGCAACCCCGGACTGTTTGCTTATGCAAAACACCGGACGACAAGCGTTACCGAATCCGGTATTTACCATGGTTTGGAAATGCTCGGGGTGATCGATCAAGCATAAGGGGGAGCGTCCGTTTTAGCAGTGAAAAATGAATAAAAAGAGCCGGCAACCCCGGCTTCTTTTATGAAAAATTATCTTGAAGCGCTTTTCGCAAGAGCTGCTCGCACCGTTCCAAGTCAGCCTTGACAAGTTTTTTGTACGCTTTTGCTTTTTCCATGTCTTTGATTTTGTATACAACAACCTCTTTTCTTTTTGCCCCGTCCGGTTTTACTTTTATTTTGGTCAAAATTTGCTCCTCATCTTCCAGTTCATGAAGCGCCCGGTAGATTTCGGAATGCTGCGGTTCGAAACCGAGCGGCTTAAATTCTTTTTTCAATTCATCCAAAAGCTGCAGCCCGTACCACCGTCCGTTTTCAATATTGGTGATAATATAAAGTTTTAAAAAGGCGCGCTGTTTGATTAAAAAGCCGGTACTCTCCCTTTGCCGTTTTTCCGCCATGCTACTCACCCCTTTTTCTTCCATTATAGTAAAATGTGCCGGCAGCACACAAAAATTAACACTCGAACGTATGTTATTTTAGCTGTGTAGGTTTTTTGTTTTTTATTATGTTTTTAGCACATTGTGTAATTTTTATAAAATCTGCTCTGAAACCCTTTCATTTCTATAAAATGGAGTCGCGTTTTATATCAACCGTGCATCCGGCTAAGCCGGCAAAAGAATGGTAAAAATTCGTTCATTTTTATCGTGCAAACATTTGGTCAAAAGTTATTTATCTTTTAGCACATAGTGTTATTAAAACAAATTAAACAAAAAAATACCGGTGATTTGCCGGCATTCCGCTTTTCCCAAACGGCACGGGCGCCCTTTCTCAAAATGGGTATTTTTTGCTGCCGTGCTGTTTGCCTTACTCCCCGGAAATTTGTTTTCGCAAAACGTGTTTTAAAACTTTCCCGCTCGCATTTCGTGGAAGCGTCTGTAAAAATTCAATTTCGGCCGGCCATTTATATTTTGCAAGTTTTCCCGAACAATAGGCGAGCACTTTTTCTTCTGTCAATGTTTCGCCTTTTTTCACGACAATATAGGCTTTTGGCACTTCCCCGTATATTTCATGCGGAATTCCGACCACTGCCGCTTCCAAAATTTCCGGCATTTCATACAGCACTTCCTCCACTTCCACCGGATAAACATTTTCGCCTCCACGTATTAACATATCTTTTTTACGGTCAACTAAATACAGAAAGCCGGCTTCATCGAAATAGCCCAAATCTCCGCTGTAAAGCCAACCGTTTTGCAATACCCTCCGCGTTTCTTCTTCATTTTTCAAATATCCTTTCATGACTTGCGGCCCTTTAACGATGATTTCGCCTACTTCCCCGGCGGAAACAGGTGAACCGTCCGCATCTACCACTTGAATTTCCGTTTGCGGCAATGCTTGGCCAACCGAACCTGCCTTTTCCAAAGCAAAACGGTCAGTTAATGTTGAAGCTGCCGGCGCATTTTCGGTCTGGCCGTATAAGTTTTGTACTTTTACTGCCGGAAAACGCGTTTTTAACTGGCGCACACGTTCATACGGCATCGGAGACGCACCATAACAGAACAATCGCAAATAAGACAGGTCAACTTCAGCCATTTTCGGCGTATTGAGAAGGATACTGTACATTGCCGGCACCCCGAAGAAAACAGTAACTTTTTCTTTTTCCATTGTTTCAAGCGTTTTCTCAGGGGAAAATTGTTCTTCTATGATCATGGTGCCACCACGGTAGATGGCCGGAATGCTAAAGACATGGCATGCCGCGCAATGGAATAATGGGGTGACAATATGCACACGGTCTTCCCTGCTTAAATCCATTGCCTCAGACCAGATTTGTGCCGCTGCCCGGACATTTGCGGCAGACAGCATGACGCCTTTTGGCCTGCCGGTTGTGCCGGATGTATAAAAAATCACAGCAGTATCATCTGCCTCTATTTGGGGAGGCATAAAAGCATCCGTATTTTCTCCGGCAATAGTCCGGAATGTGTCTTCCCCGCCGACCATCAAGCGGTCTTGGAATTGATGAAACTCGCGTGGAATTTCATGCAGTATATGAAGCAGGCGGATATCATAGATGAGGGCTTTTGCTTCTGAGTGATGAAAAATATACTGCACTTCGGGTGGTGCCAATTTTGTATTGACAGGCATGGCTGTGAAACCGCCCAGTTGACAGGCATAATAGGCAATGAGCAGCACATCGGAATTATGAAGAAAAAGGGCAATAATGTCTCCCTTTTTGTACCCCTTTTTTTGGAAAAAGCCGGCGACATTTATCGCCTCCCGGTAAAATTGAGCATAAGTCATTTTCTTTCCCCGGTAAGACGTAATGATATGGTCCGGTTGATGAATGGCATGCCATTTGAGCTGTTGCCCAACAAACATTTTTACTCCTCCTGTTCGAAAAACCCGGTTTTTCCGTTTGCCGCAGTAAAGCGCCGGCTGCGGTGATACGCTCCTTTCCCCAGCCGGAAACAACATGTTTTTTAATCCAATCTTTCAATGATCGTCGCGTTTGCCATACCGTAACCTTCGCACATCGTTTGCAAGCCGTAACGACCGTTTGTTCGTTCCAGTTCGTGTATTAGCGTTGTCATGAGCCGCGCCCCGCTTGCGCCAAGCGGATGGCCAAGCGCAATCGCACCGCCGTTCGGGTTCAGTTTTTCCGGACTGGCGCCGGTTTCTAAAAGCCATGCAAGCGGTACGGAAGCAAATGCCTCGTTCACTTCAAATACATCGATATCATCAATCGAAAGCCCCGCCTGACATAACACTTTTTCCGTAGCCGGGATCACCCCTGTCAGCATCAGTGTCGGATCAGACCCAACAACGGTCCGGGCGAGAATTCGGAACCGCGGCTTCAGGCCAAGTGCCTCTGCTTTTGTGCGGGACATGATTAAAACGGCAGCTGCCCCGTCGCTAATCTGGCTCGCATTACCTGCCGTGATACGCCCGTCTTCCTGAAAAGCCGGTTTCAGCGCGGACAATTTCTGAATCGATGTATCTGAACGCGGGCCTTCATCTTTCACAACTGTCACGGTCTTGCCATCAGGCTGTTCCGCTTCAACCGGCATGATCTCCCTGTCAAAACGCCCTTCTTTTTGCGCCTGCAATGCACGCCTGTGGCTTTCAAGCGCATAGTGGTCCATCTTTTCACGGCTAATGCCCCACTTTTCCGCAATCAAGTCTGCGGACAGCCCCTGATGGATCATGTTGTATTTTGCAGTGAGCAACTTGCTGAATGCGGCGCCGTTCCTGTTGGAGCCGATCGGAACGCGCGACATGCTCTCAACCCCGCCTGCAATCACCACATCCATATCGCCGGAGAGAACCGCCTGAGCTGCAAAATGCACCGCCTGCTGACTGGATCCGCACTGGCGGTCAATGGTAACGCCGGGCACTTCAATCGGAAATCCTGCGATCAACGTTGCCTGCCGCGCAATATCAGACGCCTGTTCCCCGACCTGGGAAACACAGCCCATGATCACATCTTCCACCATATCCGGAGATATCCCCGCCCGTTTGACCACTTCCTGTAAAACTTTCGCCGCCAGCTCTTCTGCCCGGATCCCGCTTAATAATCCATTCCGCTTTCCAACGGGTGTCCGAACCGCTTCTATAATGACCGCTTCCCGCATCCGCATTCCCCTCACCATAAAAATTTTCCATTCATCTTATACCCTGCGTTTTTAAACTGCGATTCCGCTTGTAAACCCGTATTTCCTGTCTTAGTCTCGCATTTGCACGGGACTTTTTTGAAAATGGTGCCCGGCCCGGACTGTTTTTATCGACCCGTTAAGCAACCGGCCCAATCCGCCTTGCGCGTGCGATTTTGAGATGTTTCCCGTGCCTGCCTGCCAGGCGGATTTTTCCATCATCAGCTTCACATTACTTCGGCTGCATCCGGATCGCACCGTCAAGTCGGATCGTTTCCCCGTTCAGCATCGGATTCAAGACAATACTTTGGACAAGCTGCGCATACTCTGCCGGCCGTCCGAGACGGGGAGGAAACGGTGTCATCTTGCCAAGCGCATCCCTTGCTTTTTCTGGCAAAGAAGCGAAAAGCGGCGTTTCAAATACACCCGGTGCAATCGTGACAACACGAATGCCAAGGCTGGCAAGATCCCTGGCAACCGGAAGCGTCATCCCGACAATGCCGCCTTTTGACGCGCTGTAGGCTGCCTGCCCGATCTGCCCTTCAAAAGCGGCAACCGAGGCTGTATTAATGATCACTCCTCTTTCCCCTTCTTCGTTCGGGCTGTTCTGTGCCATTTTTTCAGCGGTAAGCCGGATCACATTAAACGTGCCAATCAGATTCACCTCAATCACTTTCCGAAAAGAGGCAAGATCATGTACGCCGCTTTTGCCGTATGTTTTTTTCGCCGCTCCGATGCCGGCACAATTTACCAGTATGTTAACGCTTTCAATTTGTTCTAGCGCATCTTGAACACTTTTCTCATCCGTTACATCCGTTTTGAAAAAACGAACCCGCCCTTTTAGTTCCTGCTCCAATTTTGCTCCTTTTTCCTGTTGAAGGTCAAAAACAACCGCCTTCGCGCCCGTTTCCACCAATTTCCTTACCGTTGCTTCCCCGAGCCCTGATGCCCCGCCGGTTACAATGGCTGTGCTGTTTTCCAGATTCATTTGACTAAACCCCTCTCCCATGAAGATCTGTTCCGTATCTAAAATTCTAAATGTTTGTATTTTCACTGTCAACCGAAAAAAAACCGCTCAAAAAGCGGTTTTAATGTTCCAGCAAAAGGTTGACGGGAACGCTCATCTTTTTATCCGGATGATCAAGGGTATGCACCGTTGCTGTTTCTTCCTGCCGGTCAACATGCTCGATGTAAATCCTTTCCCCGTTCAAAGTGACCGTCACCATTTCTGGCACATTCATAATTTCCTGCGCACGTCTTGCATCCATACCAAAACCTCCGTTTCTTTTTACAATTAAAGTATGGATAGGGGAGTGTGAAACTATACCGGTATTTAAACATCCACCCCTTCCTGTTAAAATAAAACAAAGAACAGAAACGGAGATGATGGAGATGAAGTCTTTTAAAATCGTACTTGGCGATATTACAAAAGTCAAAACGGATGCCATCGTAAATGCGGCGAATACAACACTGCTCGGCGGCGGTGGTGTGGACGGGGCCATCCATAGAGCAGCAGGGCCCGAGCTCCTTGAGGAATGCCGGAAATTGAACGGATGCCCGACCGGCGAAGCAAAAATGACGAAAGGATACCGGCTGCCGGCAAAATACGTCATTCATACGCCCGGCCCCGTCTGGCAGGGAGGCGGCCATCATGAAGCCGAATTATTGGAAAACAGTTACCAAAACAGCCTGCGCCTCGCTGAATCGAAAGGACTGCGAACGGTTGCTTTTCCTTCCATCAGCACCGGTGTATACCATTTCCCGCTGGATGCGGCTGCCCGGATCGCTGTCCGCACCATTTGTACATTCCTTGAAACTTCCGACTCGGTGCAGGAAGTGTGGATGGTGTGTTTTGACGAGCGGACAAAACAAGCGTACGAAAAAGCAGCAACAGAATGGAAAAGCATTTCATATGATAGCGAAAAATCGGGCAATAAAGTGACAATCCTGGTAAATTGAGGTTTCGCACAGCATGCCGGCTTTTTTGCCCGGGCCGGTACGTGCTGGAAAACCGGGAAGCAGAGACATTTTTACAGATGTTTCGCAGCTGCCGCCGTTTTTCCACATCCATGCCGCTTCACCGGGAAACTTACTTTGTCCTCCCGCTGGATCCCCGGGCCCGGGGTCTTCTGTTTTAGGAATCTGCAGCAGCTTCCAATTCGGAAAGGTTCTTGTATTTTCTGGCCCGGTCGATCTTGCTTTTTCGAATATGAAACTGTTTAACAGCGTATTGCCGCATTATATCCGGCTCGAATACAATCTGCGATTCAAAATTTGACTGTTCCCGTTGTAAAACCGCCAGTCCGACAAGGTATTCGACAACGCCGTAAGCATGCATCCACAACTCATCCATATAGTCATGGAACAATTTAAACCTTTCCTCATTTCCAACTACAAGCCGCTGTATCGTATAAATGCCAAACTGGATATGCCTGCCTTCATCCATATTTAAATAATCAATGCCCTGTAAAATGCCCGGGAACAAGCCGGCTTTTTTATAAATCTGCCTGAACGAATAATAACCGGATTCCGCAAGCACGCCTTCCACAATCATATTGTAAACCGTCGCCGCACGGATGACCGCTTCAGGCGAATCGTCTGTATACAGGCGCTCCATTGCTTCGGGCAGCGCTTCGTAAAAAATCCGCTTGTAGCTGTCATTATGGTAGGCCGATAAATCAAGATCGCCGACGCCCACTGCCTGCTGCCAGCGCGAAAACATTTCCGTATGTTTGGCTTCATCGTGCAAAAAGGTAGTCAAAAACATCGTGTCTTCAAGCCGGCCCTGTCTTGCCATCGCATGGAGCATCGGCAAAATATCGAGCGTAACCGCTTCTTCCCCGGCTGAAAAAGAGGAAATAAGCGGTAACGATGCTATCCTCTCTTCCTCCCTTAATTGGAGAAAATCTTCCCGGTCTTGGCTGAAATCAATGTCAGCCGGATTCCACCCGCCGTTCCGCTTTGCTTTTTCATAAAGCTTATACATCGGGTCATTCCAGTTGATTTGACCCTCAACGGTTTGAAAACGTTCATGCGCCATCTTTTCATCTCCTTGTCAGGTGCGCCATGCCGGAACGGTCCTGTCGTGCCTCTAACCGGCAGGCATGGTGCTCGGTTTATCAGCTTCCGCCAAAAAATCCGGTCAACTTCTGTGCCGGCACACCCAAGCGAGCGGGAATCCCTTGCCACACCAGGGTTTCCCTTTTTCAAAACGGATCCCAGGAGCGGTGTTGTAAAGGGCTTTCGCTTCTTTTGTTTCCATCAGGAAGCGTTATATGCTGACAAAACGTCCTGCAACCGCAAAGCCAGCCCCATATCCCCTTTCAGCCGGAGTTTGCCGGTTAAAAAAGCCGTCGTGCCGTTCATTTTGCCTTGCACCAGTTTTTTAAAGTCAGCGGATGACATGGAGAGCGTACAATTCGGATCCTCCGCTTCCCCCGCCCCAGCGTAACTGCCTTCCGGACGCATAACGACATGGTAAGTCCCTTCTTCTTCCCCACTTAAATTAAACTGGTATACCGCGTTCATTCCTTGTGACCGGGAAGGATCTTTCTTTAAGGCAGCATCAATTGTTTGAAAAATTTCGTCAACGGTTTCCATGCGGTTCCTCCTTGTTGTAAAAGTGGCTTTCACAACTAATTATATATTCCGAACCTTTCAAGGCCAATTCCTATATATGTAGGGAAATCGGAAGCCCGGTTTTCTGCTTGCCCTATATTTATCGCCCGTCTAAAGCCATACCTTCTGCGCAAACTTGAACAACCGGTTTTTGGTTTACCGGCTGCACGTCTTTTCCTTCGGCGCAAAAAAATCATCTGCCTCTTAAGCTGAAGCAGATGCGAGCTGATCAGGGCAAAAAATATAAAATTTGTCCATTCACCAGTCGGCTCGATATTTTTCCGGCAAATTCCAGATAAAGACATCTTGTAATTGTTGCCATAAACGGAGCGAAAAATTGCTTTATTGCCATATCCCCATAAGTATCCCGGCAGATTTGCGCCGCTGTTTTCTCTCCTTCTTGAAGCGACATGACAATTTGCTTGAGTCTATGCTCATGGCGCATCCGGATGCTCTCCGCCCGCGCCTTTACATCCTCAATTAGCCCGCCGTGCCCCGGAAGCGCCACTTTGACAGGCAGGTCTTTAATCCGGTCAAGCGAATCAAAATAATCCCCAAGCGGGTTTTTGTCGTTCTCAGACCAGGCGGCAACAATGGGGGACAAGTCTTTTAACACATGGTCTCCGAGCACCAGAATTTGCTTTTTGCGATTGTAAAAACAAAAATGGTCCGGCGCATGGCCAGGCGTCCGGATCGCTTCGTAAGGATCATCACCGAGCAGAACCTGTTCGCCATTTTTAAAAAGGCCGTCCGGTTCAAAATCATATTTCGGGATCTCCCGTGCAAAATTCCGTTTCGGCAAAGTCGGCCCGCCATGCTTTTGCAAAACCGCTTCGTATTTATCATGTGAAACGGCAAAACGGGCCTTTGTTTCCTGCATGGTCTGAAAGCTTAAATCGGACATGAAAACAGGTACACTGTATTTTTCTTTCAGCCATTTCGCAAGCCCGAGATGGTCGGGATGCGAATGTGTCAGCACAATTTTTTCAATGGGAAAAACCGATGCCAGCACTTTGTTCCATGTTTCCTTCGCCGTTTCATGGAAGTCCCCGGTATCCACAATCGTGTACCCTTTTTTTCCTTTAAAAAGATAGCAATTGACCTCCCGCATGCCGAATGGAAAACGGACGACCAGTTTCCATACATTTTCCGCCACTTTCGTGAAGTCGCATGAATCCTTTTTCTCTGTAAAACTTGCCAAATCCATCCCCTCCTACCATAAGCATAACTTTTCGGAGGAACTGGGGCAAACTTTTTCACTTTTTTTAATCGTATGCATGATGCCGCCAATCAGGCAGATGGTGCCATAAGTACCTGCCTTTTTGGGCTGGGCTCAACTGTCCCGCAAAATCACCTGTTCGATCGGTTCTTTTGCAAATTCAATGCCGTTTTCGCGGAACAGCCGGACGATCACATGGCGCATTTCATTTTCAATCTCATCTTTCTGGTTGCCCGGCAAAAGCGGGATCTCTACAAGAAAATCAAAGCTATGGTTCCGCAACCGGATCAACTTTACAGACGCTATCGTATCCGGTGCGAGACCATGATCTGCTTCTTTTACTGTTTCAAAAGCCTCGTGCAATAGCTTTTCCACCTTTTTTGTATCCATTTCGGAACTGACGCTGACCTGAATAGAAGCAGAAGGCTTTTCCGTCGTCCGGTTTTTAATGACCTGTTCAATAAAATATTGATTTGGAACAATCAGCGTACCGCTTTTATCGAGCCGGACCGTTGTAGAGCGGAGATTGATTTTCTCCACTCTGCCGGTTTCCTCATTGATTTCAACCGTTTCACCGACTTCAATCGGGCGTTCAAATAAAATGATGATCCCGGATACGAAGTTTGCCGCGATGTTGCGCATGCCAAAGCCGAGCCCGATCCCGATTACGCTTAAAACCGCCCCAAGTGCAGACAGGTCAAGGCCGACCGTTGTAAAGCTGATACAAAGTGCAGCAATCATGACGGTATAATAAATGAGGCGGTTAAACGTATACCCGAGTCCTCGGTCAACGTGATAATGGTCATAAACGGTTGAAAGCACATATTTTGTCAGAAGCTTCACAAGCCTGTGCGCGAGCGTGACAATCATTAAAGCAACAATCAGCAAAAACGGCGTGACATCGAGCCCGCCTTTGGAATAAAGCGGGTAAAACAACCACCTGTTATCGGAGAAATCAAACAGGAAGATCAAAAGTACACCGTATAAACAAGCCCAGTTTGTAATTGAATAAACCGCTGGCTCGACCGTTTTTTGCAGCCGGCGGTTCCTTTTTGCAAGCACGGATACCGTCCACTTCAACAGCTTGCCGGCAACAAGCAAAACGACCGTATCAAGCGCAAAACGAAAAAGATGAATGTCCGAGAATTCTTTCCATACTGTATCCAACAACATAACCACCCGGTTCCAAGATGATATTTTTTCTATACCCTGAAACCGGGCATTCAATCGTTACAAGCCGTATTTCCGCAGTTTTCTGTAAAATGTGCTGCGCGGAATATCCAGCATTTTCGCCGCTGCCGCCGCATTTCCTTTCGTATGTTTCAAAGCTTCCAGTATCATATCGCGCTCAATCGCTTCCCGCGGGTTCAGCGTCGTGACCTGTTTTTCCATGCCGTTAAGCCCGGTCTCTCCGGAAACATATTCGTCCACATACCGTTCCGCTTCTTCTTCACCGGCCACAGCAAGCAGTCGGACGTTTTCAATCACATTCATCAGTTCACGGATATTGCCGGGCCAATGATAATCCTGCATTTTCTTCATAACCGCCGGCGGGATTTCGACGTCTTGATTTTTCTTTCTGCTGATATACTGAATCAAAGCAGGCAAGTCTTCTTTTCTTTCGCGCAAAGCAGGAAGGCGGACGGGAAAAACATACAGGCGGTAAAACAAATCTTCACGGAACTTCCCTTCTTTGACGAGCTTCGGTAAATCCTTGTGGGTCGCGGCAATAATCCGGACGTCCACACTTACTTCTTTTGCAGAACCGACCGGCACGACTTTTCTTTCCTGCAGGACGCGGAGCAACGCCGTTTGCATGGCAGACGGCAGCTCGGCCACTTCGTCAAGAAATAAGGTGCCGCCATGGGCCTGCTCGAATTTTCCTTTATGGCCACCCCGTTTTGCGCCGGTAAAAGCCCCGTCGGCATAACCGAAAAACTCGCTTTCCATTAATTCTTTCGGCACAGCCCCGCAATTGACGGCAATAAACGGGCCGTTTTTCCGGCTGCTGTTTTCATGGATGGCTCGTGCGACCAGCTCCTTTCCAGTTCCGGTCTCACCCGTGATAAAACAAGTGGTATCGGAAAGGGAAGCAATCCGGGCTTTGCGCAACGTTTCCTGAAAACTTCTACTTATACCGGTGACGCCACGGAAGACGAACTTTTCTTTTTGAAGAAGGGTGCCGGAAAGATTTTTATTTTCAGACAAAAAGAAACAGGTGCCGATTTTTTCCCGGCTGGAAGGCAATGGAATGGATTGGTTCACAATGGTATCCGTTTGGGAGGTCATTTCTTCAATCGTTCTACCAAAATAATCCGGCATTTTCTTCCGAAGCGGCCGGCTTGCCGCAACGGCTTTTCCTTCTTCATCCGTAATGACGAGTAACCGGTCCCCGTACTGGTCCGAAAGTTCAACAGCTTTTTGGATGAAACGTTCATGCCGGCTTTTTGCCATGCGTACGATTTCCTGCTCTACTGTATAAGCCAGCGATGAAACCATGGCGAGCATGAAAGGGTGGGATTCGGTATATGGACATGTTAAGTCCATGACGCCAACAAGATTCCTTTGGCTGTCGTAAACCGGCGCGGCTGCACAGCTCCACTGGTGGGAGGCAACCGAAAAATGCTCAGGGCCGTTCACCATCACGGCTTCCCCTGTCTCAAGCGTAGTGCCGATCGCATTCGTGCCGACCCGCTCTTCCGTCCAGCAAACCCCTTCGACAAAATTAATTTTTTGCGCTTCAAAAATGGTTTTCCGGTTTCCTGATACGGACAGCACATGCCCGCAAGGATCAATCAGGAGCGCCATCATGCCGGCTTCCTGAAACACAGGCTCCATCTTTTTCACATGGCGTTCGGCAATATTTAAAAAATCTTTATGCCTTTCCCGGTGTGCCAATAGTTTTTCAACAGGCAGGATATGCTGCCCTTTCCGCAAATACGGGTTCACATCCCGTTTTTTACAGCGGTACCACGATTCAGCGATTCGGTTGTTGATTCTCTCGGGATCCAATGTCCCTTCCTGCACAAACTTTTTCCACGTATTCCAATAACATACAGCCATCTTTCATCCCTCCGACTCATCATAGAAAATTGCGCATCAGGAAGAAAGTCGTGATGTTCTTTTCTATTATAATCGAATACGGAAAGCGTTTTCAATATGTAGACAGGGCTTATGAATATTCCCGGCAGTCTGAGAGACTGCCGGGAATGATTATACGTGCACCGGATGCCCCTGTGCATTTAAAACGGCTTCATGGATGGCTTCTGAGACGGTCGGATGAGCGGCAATCAAGCGCTCAAGCAGATCAGCCGTCATTTCCCCGTTCAGCATCAATACCCCCTGCCCGACCAGTTCTGTTGCATGCGGGCCGCAAATGGACAAGCCGACCACCTCTTCGTATTCCGGCTCGATGATGACTTTCACTTTCCCAACCTGTTCCCCGCTGATCATCGCTTTTCCGTTTGCCGAAAACGGAAATTCGCCGATCCGAACAGCGCCGTACATTTCTTTCGCCTGCTTTTCGGTGAGGCCGGTGCCGGCAATTTCCGGAAACGTATAAATGCAGCGGGGAACGGCTTTGTAATCCGCACTTGCCTCCATTCCGCATGCATTGAGCGCCGCCACTTTTCCTTCATGAAAAGCGACATGTGCAAGTTGGATGCCGCCAATACAATCGCCGCAGGCATAAATATGGGGGATGTTCGTCTGCATCTTTTCATTGACTTTTATGCCCGATTTTTCATACGCCACCCCGGCATTTTCGAGGCCGATCCCGTTGACAGACGGTTTCCGGCCGATTGAAACAAGCACGTATTCCCCGTAAATCTCGCGCGTTTCCCCTTCCTGCTCAATCAGCGCGCATTTCTTATCACGGTCCAGTTTTTTTACGGCAGCAGATGTATAAATGTCCACCCCGTCTTTTTCAAGCTGCTCTTTTAAAATATTCGCGATATCTGCATCTTCCCCCGGCAAAATATGTGGGGCCATCTCTATGATCGACACTTTTGTCCCAAGCCGGCTGTAAATGCTCGCAAACTCGCAACCGATTACCCCACCGCCGACAATCACGAGCGATGGAGGCAGGCCGGGAAGAGACATGGCCTGCGTGCTGTCGATGATCCAGTTGCCATCAAACGGCGCAAACGGGAGGGAACTCGGTTCAGACCCTGTTGCGATGATGAACTGGTCCGCTTTTATTTCAACCGTGCCGTTTGCTGTTTCTGCAAGAACAACATGGGGTGACTGGAATGCCGCTTTTCCCTGCACGATTTTGATTTTGTTTTTCTTCATTAAGTATTGAATGCCCTGTACAAGCCGGGAAACGATCGCATTTTTCCTTTCAAGCAGGGCAGGCCAGTCAATGGACACCGCTTCCTTGTTCACCCGGATCCCGAATTTGTCCGCTTCCCGAATGTCCCGGTAGCGCCCTGCACTTTCCAAAAGTGTCTTGGTCGGCATGCACCCTTCATTTAAGCATGTGCCGCCGAGTGTCGCCTGTTCAAATAAAATGACATCCGCACCCTGCTGTGCTGCTGTAATGGCAGCGACGTAGCCCGCAGGCCCGCCGCCTAAAATCCCGATGGTTTCCATCCTGATCCCTTCTTTCCTACAAAAGCATCGTAACCGGTTCTTCCAAATATTGCTTGACCGTTTGCAGGAAGGCCGCTGCCGGCGCCCCGTCGAGCACGCGGTGGTCAAACGTCAGGCTGAGCGGCAGCCGGCTCCGTTTTTCAATTTTGTCCCCGATAAAAACAGCTTCATCCGAAACGACACCGACACCCAATATTCCGGCTTCCGGCGGGTTCAAAATGGGCGTAAAAAATTCGACGCCGCTTGCACCCAGGCTTGAAATGGTAAAAGTGGATCCTTGCATCTCATCTGCCGGCAGTTTTCCGGATCTTGCTGCCGCTGTTTTTTCTTTGATTTCTTTTGCCAAGTCGATCAGCGATTTGCTGTCGGCGTTGCGGATGACCGGGACAATCAGCCCTTTTTCAACCGCCGTTGCGATGCCCAAATGGATTTCCGGGTAAGTGACAATTGTGTTATCCATAAACGCACTGTTCATTTCCGGATGGTTTTCGAGGGCAAGGATGGCAGCTCTTGCTATAAAATCCGTGATCGTCAGTTTGCTGTCGTACCGTTTTGTGATTGTCTCTTTCACTTGCGTTTTTAGCGCCAATAGTTCCGTGACATCCGCTTTCATCGTGATCGTCAGCTGTGCAGCCGATTGCAGGCTGGCATGCATGCGTTCTGCGATCACTTTGCGCATGCCGGATACCGGTGTGTGCTTCGGTTCTTTTCCTGCCGGCGCCTGGATGAGGCTGTCCTGTTTGCGGCTTTCTTTCTTTGACGCAATTGCCTGTTCCACATCTTCTTTTGTAATCCTGCCCCCTGGCCCGGTCCCTTTTATATCTTCCGGTTTGATGCCTGCTGCTTCCGCCATTTTCCGCGCGACCGGGGAAATTTTCACGCGCACTTTCCCCGGTTTTTTCGGGAGCGGTGCGGGACGGGCCGCCTTTATTTCTTCTTTTTGTCCTTTTTCTTCCTGCACCGGGGCTGCTGTTGCCGCCACTTCTTCATCCGGGTTTCCAATATAGCAAATCACCGTTCCCGGCGGTACGCCCTTTCCTTCCGGCACATTGATTTTTAATACATTGCCGTCCGCAGGGGACTCGATTTCCATCTCTATTTTTTCCGAACTGATGCTAGCGATCGGGTCGCCTTTTTTAACGGCTTCTCCTTCTGTTTTATTCCACTGTGAAACGGTTCCTTCTTTCATCGCCATCCCAAGTTTGGGCATAATAACTTCAACCGGCATGCCAACCACTCCTTTCTATCTGTCTGTTATTGCCCGACCGGTTCCCCCAACAGCTCTGATACCGCCTGCACAATTTTCCCGGCGGACGGCAAATACAAATCTTCAAGCGGCGGCGAGAACGGAACCGGCGTGTGCGGTGCCGTGATCCGTTTGATCGGGGCATCCAGATCATCAAACCCTTTATCGGCAACAAGTGCCGCAATATCGGTTGCCACATTGCACCGCGGGTTCGCTTCATCGACCACAATGAGCCGGTTTGTTTTTGCGACCGACTGGAGAATCGTCCCTTCATCAAGCGGCGATAAACTGCGCGGGTCAATCACTTCCGCTTCGATGCCGTCTTTGGCAAGCCGTTCTGCCGCTTCAAGCGCCGTCTGCACCTGTTTGCCAACTGCAACAATGGTGATGTCGCTTCCTTCACGTTTCCTGTCCGCCTTACCGAGCGGAATCGTATAGTAATCTTCGGGCACTTCCCCTTTTATGTTGTAAAGCGTTTTATCTTCAAAAAAGATAACCGGGTCATTGTCTTCGATCGCAGCCAAAAGCAGCCCTTTCGCATCATATGGCGTTGACGGCACGACGACTTTTAAGCCCGGTATCGACGTAAACAGCGCATACAGGCTTTGCGAGTGCTGGGCCGCCGCCCGGAAACCGGCGCCGTGCATCGTCCGGACCGTCACCGGCACTTGCGCCTTGCCGCCGAACATGTACCGGAATTTCGCGCCCTGGTTGAGCACTTCGTCCAGACAGCTGCCGATAAAATCGTTGAACATGAGCTCTGCAATCGGCCGCAATCCTGTTGAAGCAGCAGCCATCGCAGCCCCCATATAGCCCGCTTCCGTAATCGGCGTATCCAAAATCCGCCCGCGGCCGAATTCCTGGACAAGGCCTTTCGTCACGCCAAGCACGCCACCCCATGCTTCTTCATCCTGCAGGTGATCAACTTCCGCACCGCCGGCAACATCTTCCCCCATCAAAATTACATTTTCATCTCTTCTCATCGCCAGTTTCATCGCTTCGTTAATGGCCTGCGAAAAAGAAATTTGTCTTCCCATTGGAAAGGCCTCCTTTTTTCATAGATTAGTAGGATACATAGACATCTTTCAAAAGTTCGGAAGGGTCCGGATACGGGCTTTCTTCGCTGAATTTCACAGCTTCTTCGATCTCCTGTTCCACTTTTTGTTCCAGGCTGTTGATGTCTGCTTCGCTGAACAAGTTTTGTTCAAGCACAAATTTTTTAAATTGGACGATCGCATCTTTTTCATTCAGCTGTTTCGCCTTTTCTGCTTCTGCTTTATAAGTTTGGGCATCCCCTTCAAAATGCCCGTAGTTTCGGTACGTCACGCATTCAATCAGCGACGGGCCTTCCCCGTTGCGGGCGCGTTCCACCGCTTCTTTTGCCGCCTGGTACACGGCGACGATATCTTTCCCGTCGACACGAACACCCGGAATGTCGTAGGCAACGGCACGGTCGGCAATCGTTTTACAGCTTGACGCATAATGGAATGGCGTCGCTTCCCCATAGCCGTTATTTTCCGCCACAAAAATGACCGGAAGCTTCCATACGGCTGCCAAGTTGATGCCTTCGTGAAACGTACCGTGGTTATTCGCGCCGTCCCCAAAGAAGCAAACGCTTACATTACTCGTCTTTTTAACTTTCGCCGTCAATGCTGCGCCGCATGCCAGCGGGAACCCGCCGCCGACAATCCCGTTTGCACCGAGCATGCCTTTGTCGAGGTCGGCAATATGCATGGAACCGCCTTTTCCTTTGCACAGACCTGTCGCTTTCCCGTAGATTTCCGCCATCATCCCTTTTAAATCGCAGCCTTTCGCGATACAGTGGCCGTGGCCGCGGTGTGTGCTTGTGATCATATCCTGATCGTTCAGATGGGCGCAAACGCCGACTGCAACCGCTTCCTCACCGGCATATAAGTGGACGAAGCCCGGTAAAATGCCGGTCGCAAACACTTCATGCACTTTGTCTTCAAACTTGCGGATTTCAAACATTTTTTGCAACATCCACTGCGCTTTTTCCTTCGTTAACTGCAGTTCGCCCGCTTTTACTGTCTCCATTTATCCATCCTCCTTATCGTCGTCTTTCACTTGGTAAACAAGCAAAAAGCGTGCCAACTGAAAACCCCGCTTTCATCCTGCTTCGTCTGCCCGGCACATAAAAAAATGAGACAAACCGGGACAGCTGTCTCATTTTGTCTCATTTTTTCCCATATTTTCTTATCCGCTGATTTCTGACTTTTTCATTTTCCATGCAGCCGGTGCAACGGGTTTTCGTGACATCAGGCTGTGCAGCACCATACCGGCTGCAACTGTGATGATGCCGAACCAGGACAACAGCGATGGCGCCGCAACCGGTAAAATGGCCATCTCCCCGAACAGCGCAAACAGCACTTCCAATGACTGGGTCGCTTCCACAAGCGATAATTTTTGCATGTCGCCGCGGACAAGATCGGTTGCCCGGAAAAACAATACCGTGGCAATCACCCCGGAAAAGACCGCAACCACGCCTGATTGCACGATTTGGTTTCCGGACGGCGGGCCGGACGCCTTTAAACCGTACAATGACAGAATAAACCAAAAGGGCAGGCTGGCAAGTGTCATGCCGAGCACACGCTAGAATGTATCGAGCCGGCCTTCGCACAATTCCATCATTTTCCGGTTGCCCAAAGGATAAGCAAAAGTCGCCACAATGACGGGAAGGACACCTAGCATCATTTCCCGGAAGCTAATCCGGCCGGCCTGCTCAAGCTGCATCATCAAAACGCCGAGCAAAATCACAAGCGACCAGCGCAATCCGCGGAACGGGATGGGTTCCCGGATTTTCATCAGGCCCTCCGTCGTCTCCACCGTTTTAAAAAAGAACGGGGCAAGCAGTGAACCGGATAAAATCGTGATCTGCCAGGTGCCGGCCACGAGCCATCCGGGTGCATAGGCTGCCGAAAAACATAACGGCGCATAAAAAAGAACAAAACCGGTAAAGCTCCACAATAACCACCTGGCCGGATGCTTTTTCATTTCCGCCCATAAGGCTTGAAAATTTTTCCTGACAAGCACGATCACAAGCAAAAACGGAACCATCAAAATGTACCGGAGGGAGGCGCTCCAAATCCAGCTGCCGCCCGACAGTTCCATCGACCGGTTTAAAACAAATGTCACCGCGAAAAAGAAGGCGGCACATACCCCTAATAAGACCGGACGCAACATCTCCCACATCCTTTTTATAGCGTTTTGGAAATGAAAACCCGCATACGGGGCATTCCTCCTTATCTTATGAAAGCGGCAATGTTTTGAGCTCGTTCCAATACGTGCAAATGGTCTGGATGCCTTTATCAAAATTTTCAAGATGGAAATGCTCGTTCGGCGCATGGGCATTTTCCGACGAAAGGGCAAACCCCATCAGCACGACCGGTATGTTTAAAATGCGGTCAAATTCTGCAACAATCGGAATCGACCCGCCGCCCCTTGTATAGGTAACCGGCACGCCGTACACTTTTTCATACGCTTTTCCGCAAAGTTGGATGGCAGGATGGCTGCGCGGCGTGACATACGGGTAACCTTTGTCAAATTCGGTTACAGAAACGGTTACGCCTTTTGGGGCATGGGCTTCAATATGTTTTTTCACTAACGACAAAATTTCGTACGGGTCCTGGTTTGGCACAAGGCGGCAGGTCACTTTCGCAAAGGCTTCAGACGGCAAAACGGTTTTCAGGCCTTCTCCGGTGAAACCGCTTTGTAAGCCGTTGATCTCAAGCGTCGGCCGGACGGATGTTCTTTCCGCGTACGAGTAGCCTTTTTCCCCGAACAATGCCGGTACGCCAAGCTGCGCCTGTATTTGGCCTTCATCTGCCGCCTGTTTTGCGAACGCTTCTTTTTCTTCCGGCGTGCTTGCTTCCACTTTGTCATAGAAGCCTTCCACCAAAACCCTGCCGTCCTGGTCGTGGAAGGACGCCAGCAATTCAACCAGCGCAGTGGCAGCATTTTGCACCCCGCCGCCATATTCGCCGGAATGAAGGTCGCTTGATGCGCCTTTTACATGGATTTCAAGGCCGCATAAGCCACGCAGCCCGTAGCAGATCGTCGGTTTTCCCAACTCCGGCATGCCGGTATCGGAAACGACGATCAAATCCGCTTTTAAAAGTTCCTTATGTGCTTCTACAAATGGTGCGAGATGCGGGCTGCCGATTTCCTCTTCTCCTTCAAACAGCACTTTGATATTGACAGGCAGTTCCCCTTCCGTTTCCATCAATGCTTCGATCGCTTTGATATGCATAAACACCTGTCCTTTATCATCACTCACGCCGCGGGCAAAAATTTTGCCATCGCGGATCTCCGGTTTAAACGGATCGCTTTTCCAGAGGTTCAGCGGATCAACCGGCTGGACGTCGTAATGCCCGTAAATCAGGACGGTCGGCTTCCCGTCTGCGTGAAGCCAGTCACCGTATACAACCGGGTTGCCTTTCGTTTCCATCACTGCGGTATGTTCGAGGCCTGTTTTCCCAAGCTCTGCTTTCAGCCATTCCGCTGCTTTTCTGACATCTGGTTGATGTTCGGATAGGGAACTGATACTCGGGATTTGGAGAAAATCAAACAGTTCTTCTAAGTGCTGTTCATGGTGTTCCTTTAAATATTGCTGATACGTTTGTGACATGCCTATACCTCCTCGTCATGCTTTCTCTTTATTGTAAGACAAGTTTCATTATTTTTCCAATTCATTTGCAAGGTGGCAAATGAAAAAAAGAAAGCAGGAGCCCCCTTTTGGCAGCTCCTGCATTTTTTATTTATGCGTTTGATTCGCAAATTCCGCCATGGCTGCGGCCATAAACGCCGCAAGCCCTGTGCCAAATTGATCAATGTTTTTTGTAAATCGTCTGTCTTCTATATACATTTGGCCAAGCCCTTTAAAGGCTTCCGGCGTATAATCTCCGAAATGGCGGTTTAAAAAATCAAACCATTTCCGGATCGCTGTTTGCGCTTCTTGTGCGCGCGGGTCCTTGTGGCGGATGGCAGCAAGTTCACGGTAAATTTCGTTCATCTCATCAGCCAAAGCCAATTTTTCATCTCCGTCAAGTCTCGCCATTTTCGCTTCCGCTGCATCTACTGCCTGATCCCCCCATTTTTCGCGTGCCTCACGCGCATACGGATTGCTGTCAAAGCGGAAACCGGCAAATTTTTCTTCACTGGACATTTTCATTCCCTCTTTCTCCGATTGGATTGTTTTTTCGATCAAGGCAATCATGTTCCCGAGCCGATTCTGTTTTTCAATCAGCAAATGGCGCTGCAGCTCGAGCGCCCCGAGCCTGTCAAACGAAGGGCTTTCCATGATTTCCTTGATCTTTTGCAAAGGGAAGCCCAATTCCTTGAAAAATAAGATTTGCTGGAGCGTTTTCAAGTTTTCTTCCGAATAGTGCCTGTAGCCGGACGGTGAAACTTCGGCCGGTTTAAGTAGCCCGATTTCGTCATAGTGGCGCAATGTCCGGATGCTTACCCCGGCGAGCTCTGCAACTTCTTTAATTCTCATCATGCAGCCCCCTTTCTTCTTTACTGTAAGGGGTGACGCAGCGTGAGGGTCAAGACATTTTTTCGAGTTTTTCCTGCAAGGCAAACAGCACTTCGTACATTTTCACGAAAGCTTCCATGAGTGGCATCTCTTCCCTGAAACCGGGCACATCGTTCAACGGAAAGTTCACATCCCAGATGCCTTCATTGCCATCAAAAAGGATTTCCCCCTTCCCGTCTCCTTCGAGCAGTTCAGACAATCCCGTTTGAATCGCCGGCCCGTATTTCTTCTGCACTTTGAGCCCGAGCATGCAATTGTAATGGCCGAAGACATCATCCAGCTCAAGGGCAATCCCGTCGACGCCGATGATGCCAAACCAGTCTGACACGATGTAAACATATTCTTTCCTATGCTTTTTCAAATAGATGACAGGTTCATTTAAAAACGCCGCCGTTTCCACCGCAAGGGTCTCATCGGCTTCCTTGCTGCACCGTTCAATAGATGCATCGGCAAAACGGGCGGTACCCTCTTTTTCAACAATTTCTTTTTCCCTGACAGCATCTTTGAAAAAATCCTTATAGCGCTCCAAATACGCTATTTCTTGTTTACATAATATTATTATAGTATCCTTTTGGTTTTCGATATATGTTTTTAAATTTTTTCCCAGCATGGCAACCATCCTTTATGAGGTATTCTGCTAAACAGTATGTCCCAATTGGAAGCTTTTGTAAAGAAACAAAAAACTGTGCCCGGAGAATAAAATCCTTCTAGGCACAGTTTGTAAAATTATTTATTCACCGCTGCCGGTTTATGAAAATCACGTCCGTCACGGATCGCTTCTACAATTCCGACGCGGATGACGAAATCCCCGAAATGTTCGCCTTCCTGCCGTTCTTTTGCATATTGCAAAAGAATCGGGCGCAGGGAAGCGAGGATCTCTTCTTCCCCGATATTTTCCTTATAAAGGCAAGCGAGCCTGTCGCCAGTGAAGCTGCCGCCCAAATACAAATTGTATTTTCCGGGGCCTTTCCCGATAAAAGCCATTTCCGCAAGCGCCGGCCTTGAGCAGCCGTTCGGGCAGCCTGACATCCGGATGACGATTTCTTCTTCGCGCAACCCCGCTTCATCCAAAATCTCTTCGATTTTTCCGAGCAGTTCCGGCAAGTACCGTTCTGCTTCCGCCATCGCAAGGCCGCAAGTCGGGAATGCGACACAGGACATCGAGTTTCTTCTGAGGGCGGAAGCATGCTTGCCGTCCGTCAGATGGTATTTTTCAACCAGCTCGCCGATCTTTCCTTTCATTTCGTCGGTGACATTGGAAATAATGACATTCTGATTCGGGGTCAGGCGGAACTCGCCCTGATGGATTTTTGCAATTTCGCGCAGCCCGGTCATCAAAGGATAGCCGTCAAAATCTTTGATCCTGCCGCTTTGGACAAATAACGTCAAATGCCATTTGCCATCGCCTTTGATCCAGCCGTAACGGTCGCCGTTATGGTCAAAATGGAACGGGTGGGCCTCCCCGAGATCCCAGCCGAGCCGTTCATTCAGTTCCGCCTTGATCCATTCAAGCCCCCGCGCGTCAATGGTGTACTTGAAACGCGCATTTTTCCGGTTCGCGCGGTTGCCGTAGTCGCGCTGGATCGACACCACTTTTTCCGCCACTTCAATCACCTGGTTCGGCGTGCAAAAACCGATGATCCGGGCAAGCTGCGGATATGTTTTCGGATCGCCGTGGGTCATGCCCATCCCGCCGCCAACCGCGACATTAAACCCTTCAAGCTTCCCTTCATTCAAAATGGCGATAAACCCTAAATCCTGTGAAAAAATATCGACATCATTGGAAGGCGGCACAGCAAACCCGATTTTAAACTTCCGCGGCAAATACGTTGGCCCGTACAGCGGCTCTGCCTCTTCCTGCTCTTTTGTATCAATGATTTTTTCATCTTCCAGCCAGATTTCATGATACGCGGAAGTCCGCGGCAACAAGTGGTCGCTCGTTTTTTTCGCCCATTCATACACCTCGGCATGCACATCCGACTGGTACGGGTTCGGGTTGCACATGACGTTCCGGTTCACATCCCCGCACGCGGCAAGCGTCGTCATGAGCGCATCGTTCATTTCCCGGATGGCCTGCTTTAAATTCCATTTTAAAATGCCATGCATCTGGAATGTCTGCCGGGTTGTCATACGCAGCGTTCCGTTCCCGTATTTTTGCGCCAGTTCATCCATCACAAGCCACTGTTCCGGGGTCGCAACACCGCCCGGAATGCGGACACGCACCATAAACTGGTAAGCCGGCTCCAGTTTCTTTTTGCGCCGATCGTTGCGGATATCGCGGTCGTCCTGCTGGTAGCTGCCATGAAATTTCAACAGTTTATTATCGTCTTCGGATATCGCGCCGGTCAGTGGATCTTTGAGCCCTTCCGCAATCGTCCCTCTTAAAAACCGGCTTTTTTCTTTTATCGTTTCAAGCGGATCAAGTTTTTTATCAGCCATCTTCCTGCCCCTCTCTGTTAATACACATCACGCTGGTATCGTTTTGCCCGTCGCATTTCCTGTAAATAATCCTCTGCCTCTTCCCTCGCCATATTGCCTTCTGTTTCAAGAATTTCAAGCAGCGTTTCCTGGACGTCGCGGGCCATCTGCTTTTCATCGCCGCACACATACACACAGGCGCCTTTTTCAAGCCATGCATAAAAATCTTTGCTTTTTTCAAGCATCCGGTGCTGGACGTATATTTTTTCTGCCTGGTCGCGCGAAAAAGCCACATCCATCCGTTCGAGCACGCCATTTTTCAGCCAGTTTTGCCAGTCAAGCTGATACAGAAAATCCGTCGCAAAATGCTGGTCCCCGTAAAACAGCCATGTTCGTCCGGTGATCCCTTCCGCTTCCCTTTCTTCCAGGAAAGAACGGAACGGCGCCACGCCTGTTCCCGGCCCGATCATGATCACCGGCACATCCGGGTCAGCCGGAAGTTTGAAATTCGGATTGCGGTGGACATAAACCGGCAGCTTGTCTCCCGGTTTTATCCTGCCTGCGATTTGCCCGGAGCAAACCCCTTCGCGCACCCTTCCGTTTGCTGTATAGCAGTCCAGTGCAATGACAAGATGGACTTCATCGGGGTTCGCTTTCCAGCTGCTTGCGATCGAATAAAGCCGCGGCGGCATTTTCCGGAGCATTTGTACGAAAGCTTGCACTTCCACTTTTTCCGGCGGATATTCCTCGACAAGATCGAGCAGGCCCCGCCCTTCAAGGTACGCCTTTGCCTCCGCTTCATTTTCAAGCAAAGCCGTAAGCGCTTTGTTTCCGAAAAGCACGGCTGCCTGCTGAAGCAGCGGTTTTGTTAATCTCGTAATTTCATAATGTCTGAGTAATGCTTCCCTGGCCGGCAGCACTTCCCCTTTTTTATTGACCGGAACTGGTTCTTCCGGATCCCAGCCGAGCTTTTCGATCAGCCGTTCCACGAGTTTCGGATCATTTTCCGGGTAAATCCCGATGCTGTCCCCCGGTTCAAATGTAAAACCGGACCCTTCAAGGGATAGTTCGATATGGTGCGTTTTTTTATTGGACCCTTCCCAGTTCAAGTTGATATTTTCCAACACTTCCGCCTGGAACGGGTTGGATTTGGAATAATCGGTGTTTGCAGGCCGGGTGGCATCCGCAGCGGTTGAAGCCGGCAAGGCAGATGCCCGGAGCACGCCTGCAACCCCTTCAAACCATTCGCGGGCGTCCTCTTCATAATCCACATCACAATCCACCCGCGGATAGAGCCTTTCCCCGCCCAACTCTTCCAGCCTCTTGTCGATCTCTTTTCCGACCTTGCAAAAAAACTCATATGTCTGGTCCCCAAGCGCCAAAACGGAAAAAGGGACCCCGTCCAGTTTTGGGGCTTTTCTGCTGTGGATCAGCTCATAGAAAGACAATGCGTTGTCGGGCGGGTCCCCTTCCCCTTGTGTGCTTGTAATGATGAGCAGATACCCTGCATTTTTTAAATCTTTCGGCTTGGCCGCATCGAGTGCCGAAAAAGATACGGCAAACTGCATTTCTTTTAATCTGGCTGCGAATGCTTCGGCAAGCGCCTGGGCATTGCCTGTCTCGGAACCAAACAGCAGCGTAACCGTTTTGGTTGCCGTCTGTACCGGTTTTTCAGCAACAGCTGTACTTCCCGGGGGATTCGTTCCTTGTTCGGCAAACGGATAGGTTAAATATCCGCTTAGCCATAATTTTTGCTGATCCGTTAATAGTTGCAGCAGTTCATTTAACTTTTCCGCCTGTTCTTTACTAAACGGGCTGTTTTGTACACTTAACGGCAAATCTTCCACCTCGCAATGTTTGCATGCACTTTTCATTTGTTTATTTATGTATGACATCCTAATCCAAATAGACATAGAAGTTTACTTGGATTTTAATCCGCTTCTTTCCATGAGAAGCGCCTTCGAAAAAAGCTCTCCTTACAAAGATAAGAAGAGCCGGCGCACAATGGTCAACTTCTCTTATCTTTCAGACGATTGTCTGCAGGAATTGGCACAGTGTTTTTCAACCTGTTGCCGAGGCTTCAAAGGGCCTTTCCCTCCACCTCTCTGGATAAGAAGCACAAATCATTATTTAGAAATCATTGAAAACATTATACAATCAAATACAGGTACAGTCAATTCTTTTTTGAACAGATGGGACATTTAAAAAAGGAAAAGGGTGGCAAGTTCCGCATCAAGCGTCCCCCCAATATACTTTATGTATCTTTTGCACAGAATGAGGGGGGAATGGATGAATATCCGCATTTACCAGGGGAATGAGATGACGCCGGAAGATGGAGATGCCAATATTGTGATCGATGTAATCCGCGCGTTTACGGTTGCCCACCATGCCTTTTTGGGCGGCGTAAAAGAAATATGGCTGGCTGACTCAATAGAAACGGCTTTTCGTATCAAAAACAAATACCCGCATGTTTTGCTCACGGGCGAAAGGCACGGCCTTCCGATCCCAGGATTTGATTTTGGTCATTCACCGGCCGCCATCGCCAAACAGCCGTTAGCCGGCAAAACGTTGGTACAAACATCGACAAACGGGGTAAAAGCAGTTTTTCACGCCCTTCACGCAAAGGAAGTCTATGTTACCGGCTTTTCGAATGCAAAAACGACGGCAAAATGGGTCCGGCGCAAATGGAAAGACAAAGACAACGCCCGCATCAACATGATTGCTTCCCATCCGACGGGGGAAGATGACCTGGCATGCGCGTTATACATGGAAAGCATCCTCACCGGCTCCGGCACGATAAAGCCGGAATCAGTGATCAAGGAGATTGTAGATGCCAGTGTTGCAAAAAAATTTCTTGATCCCGGCCAGCCTGCATTTAACCCGGCTGACCTGGAATTTTGCATTAAAGAGAGAGACTGCGGGTTTGTGATGAAAATGGATCCAACAGGAGAATTTCCAACGATCGTGAGGGTTGAAGATGAATGGCCATGGTTTGACACTGCCTTTACGCAATGAGAAACCGCGGGATTGCGGAATCACCATCTTAATTGACAATGGCATTCCGCTGAACTTTTTTAAAGATACCATGAACAGTGCAGCCCCTTATATTGATTTCGTCAAATTCGGCTGGGGGACATCGGTCGTTTCACGCCATTTGGAAGAAAAAATAGATCACTTGAGGCAAAACGGCATTGCCTTCTTTTTCGGCGGCACTTTATTTGAAAAGTTTGCCAGCCAGGGAAAAACGGATCGGTACGTTCAATACTGCCGGCGGTTTGAATGCGAATATGTTGAAATCTCAAATGGCACCCTGCCGCTGTCCAATACGGAAAAATGCCGCTATATTGCGGAGTTTTCAAAGGAGTTTAAAGTGTTAAGTGAAGTCGGCTCAAAAGATGCTGCCAAATCAATGGCCGATACGCCCGCGTTATGGCTGGAATCGATTAGTCAAGATTTAGAAGCAGGCGCATATAAAGTGATGACAGAGGCAAGGGAAAGCGGCACGAGCGGCATTTGCAACGGGGACGGGGAAATACGGGAGGAGATGTTTGCGGCCATCCTGGACTCCGGGATTCCTCGCGATTCTTTGATTTTCGAAGCGCCCAACAAGCAGCTCCAGGCTTTTTTTATCCACCATCTCGGTCCGGATGCCAATTTGGCCAACATCCCTTTTTCGGATGCCCTTGCGCTTGAAACATTAAGGCTTGGTTTGCGATCAGATACTTTTTTTATTGGAGGAGATTCCCATGAGAGAAACAGATAAAATTTTTCATTTGGCGATTCCGTGCAAAGATCTTGATGAAACAGCCGATTTCTATGAAAAATTAGGCTGCAAGGTAGCGCGCCGGTATGATGACCGGGTCACATTCAATTTTTTCGGGGACCAGGTTGTCTGCCATCTGAGCCCTGAAAAAATAGATCCCAGCCCGAAAATGTATCCCCGCCATTTCGGCATTACTTTTTTGGATAAAGCAGCATTTGAGGAAACCCTTCAATCGGCAAAGAAAAACCATTTACCATTTTTCCAGGATAAAATGGTCCGGTTTGGAGGCAAGCAAGAGGAACATTGGACATTTTTCCTCCAAGACCCCTCTAACAACTTGCTCGAATTTAAATATTATCATGATGAAAGCATGGTGTATTAACCAGTCCCATTCATTGCTCAAGGCCAGGCCATGCGCCGGCTTTTCCTGGAAAGCGACCACATTTTATCGGCTTCCCAGGCATGCTCTGGGTGCAGCGGTCTCTACTCCTAATCTGCCTCAGCAAAAGGCGGCTGATGTTTTACGCCGGGTTCTTCACGAAGTTGCAGTGAGCCTTCCTTCTGCTTCACATCAAAAAATTACAGGCAAACCATGCAAAAAAACCGCAGACCATACAGCTGCGGTTTTTTTCGAATTCTTACAGGAAGGAGCGGTGCTTGAAATTCGGGAATAGATCCGGAAGTTGTTAACAAACGCCAACATTTACCGCCCCATTCACCCGGATTCCTCGTATTCAAACGCTACCGGAAGTAAATGTTGTCTTCACTTCCGGTCATTTTGGTTTCTTATTGATTTTCTAAGTTGACAAAAGCCTTTTCGGGATTGACATGTGTTTTTGTGATTTTTGCCTGGTACAGCCAATCCGAAACGTCTTGCCATTTTTTTGGGTCCTGATCGGCAATAGTTTTATTTTTCTCGTCCATCTTCGGCAGTAAAATGTGCAGGCTCTTCGTTTCCACATTTTTATCCAGCGGTGAGGAGGCATCTTCATGTTTTAACAAAATGGCAAGCGCCTTTTCCGGATGTTTTTTGACATATTGCTGGCCTTTTTCGGCAGCAGCAAGAAATTTTTTAAAAATGTCTGGCTGCTGTTTCAGCTTATTTTCGTTTGCGATGAAAACGAGTTCTTCATAATCCGGAACGCCGTATTTTGCCGGATTGAACGCTCTAACGGGTACGCCCTCCTTTTCCAGCAGCAGCTGTTCATGATTAACAAAACCGCCGACGATCGCATCAGTTTTACGGGCTGTCAGAGCAGGGATTAAATCATAGCCAACATCCACTGTTTTCACCTTGTCCGGATCGCCCCCGTCTGCTTTGACCATTGTCCGCACGGCTGCTTCTTCCAGCGGAATGGAAGAGTAGCCGACCGTTTTGCCCGCCAGGTCTTTCGGTGAGCGGATGCCGCTTGAAGCCGGCACCATCACACGGTTCAGCGTATGGCGGACGACGGTGCCAAAAGATTGGACCGGAATCTTCTCATCGCGCGCGATTAACACTTGGGGTTGATAACTTAATGCAATATCAATTCGATTCGCAGCCGCAAGTTTTAACGGGTCATTTGTGTCAGAAGGCATTTTGATGCTGACATCAAGGCCCTGCGCTTTAAAATAGCCTTTTTCCTGGGCTACATAAAGAAAAGAATGAACCGCATTTGGATACCAATCCAGCATGATCGTTACTTTTTGCACATGTTTCGTTGCTTGCTGCGAATGATTGCTGCAGGCACCTAGGAAACATGCGAGCACAGCGGCCATTATCCATCGTTTTTTCATTGAAAATCCCCCTAAATTTTTGTTCTGTTTTTCAATAAGCCTTTTTCCATCCCATAAATAAGCAAAAATAATCCCATGCCGAACGCAGCCAAAAGAAAAACGGCCGAAAAAACTGCGTCCGACTGCAAATATCCGGACATTCGCTTGCTAAAAAATCCAAGCCCCGCAGTTGCGCCAAGCCACTCCCCGATCGCTGCCCCGCTGACACAATATACAACCGATAATTTCAAGCCGGATAAAAATTGGGGAAGGGCCATCGGGACAGAAAGTTTTCGAAAAATATCCCAGCGGCTGGCGCCCATTGTCCGAAACAAATTCAAATAGGCGGGATCAACGGTTTTTAATCCGTCAAAAGTGCTGATTACAATCGGAAAGATAGCCGTTAACACAATGATCGCTACCTTGCTCCAAACTGAATAACCGAACCACATCATAAAAACAGGTGATACGGCGACAAGCGGGATCGTTTGCGAAATAACAAGAAACGGATAAAAGATTTTTTCAGCCGTTTTGGAAACATACATGATGACACCGATCATCACTCCGCCCGCAACGGATAAAAGAAAACCGATGCCGACTTCCTCCACTGTCGCAGGCAAATGCACATTTATTAGTTGCCTGTGATTTTCCATGAAAGATACATAGATTTGGGAAGGGGACGGCAAAATGAAAGACGGGATCATCCCTTTCTGTATGACCCACTGCCAGATGGCTATCAAGACTAGCATCGTAACGCAAAAAAGTCCGTAATCCCCCAGCCATTTTCGCCACTTCATTTAGGAAACCTCCTTTCATCCAAACTTCCAATATGTATAAGCTGCAAACCGTTCCAAAGCCCGTTCAACCATTTGAATTTTTTCCTGCTATAGCAATCTTCCACCTACTTTTTGTTTTTATTTCTTCCTGCCCGTCGTCATTGACGGGGTTTTTCCGGTTACCGCCCTAAAAGCAGCTATTTTCCCTCCCTTCCAACAGAAAAAAGCCAGGCCTGTAAAAGACCTGACTTTAATAAGCAAGAAAATTTTCACAAATCCCTACTTTCCTACGCCGGCATGATCCGGATCAGGTCCAAAGGGTTGAAAAACCAACTGTTTTTCTCTCAGCCCGCCAATCCGGGCACCCCTAGTAGTCTGAAATATTCACTTTTTTCTATTATAGGCTTTCTATTTGCTTGTGTAAAGTGGTGCAGGCTTTTTTCTATGGTAATTGGTTCGATAGTCAGGGCTCCTGTTTTTACCAAAAAACCCGGGAAAAAAAGCAAAAAAACTTTTAATCATCATGATTTGCCTCTTATTCACGATATATAAGCTCATTTAACGCTTCATTCCGTCATCGTAAACTGAATAGATAGCCATTCAGATATTTATACGACAGCGGCTGCGGTTGCAAGTGCTGACGGAAACAACCACATCGCCCCCTCTTCTCGTGCTTGTATGCTCACAAAAAAACCAATTTTATGAAAAAGATGAAAATAGTCTTGTTAAATGACACAAATGTCGCTTATAATTATAAAAACGACACATGTGTCATTTAAGGAGGAGCATAATGAAGCATTCGCTTTTTAAAAATCATTCCTTTCTATTCTTAATCAGTGCGCAAACCGTTTCAAATCTTGGCGACTGGCTGCATCTTGTTGCATTGTTTGCATTAGTGGCATTTAAGTGGCACGCTGACCCGATTGCAATGGCAGGCATTACATTATGCATGGTGCTGCCGTCAATTTTATTTGGATCCCCTGCCGGCTGGCTGGCAGACCGGTTTAACCGTAAAGTGCTGATGAGCTTCTCGGATTTCGCCCGCTGCGGTTGTGTGCTCGGGATTGCTTTTTCCGTTTCGCTTTGGCAAGTTTATATCTTTCTATTTTTTTTGGGCTTTTTCTCAGCCGTCTTCACCCCTGCAGAAAGCGGCCTGCTTCGCCAAGTTGTTGGTGAAAACCAAATACAGGCGGCAATCGGCACAAGCGAGATGATCAATAACAGCGCCAAAATCATCGGGCCGGTAGCAGGCGGCGCATTGATCAGCCTGACCGGAATCAAAGGCGCTTTTTATCTTGATGCCATTTCTTTCTTCCTCTCCGCCCTCCTGCTGTTTGGAATCAAGGCGCCAACATTACAGAGCCCGGTAAAAAGTGATCTAGAACATCGGGAAAAGGTCGCGCTAACTGAAGGATTTCGCTTTCTCTCCGGTTTTCCCGTGTTAAAAATGGGTCTGATCGTTTTTTGTACCATGATACTGGCCTTGCAAATTTCTGATTCCCAGGCCATGATATTAATAAGGGATATCAAGAACGCAACGGTCCATTTTGCGAGCTGGTGTATTGCGGCAAGCGGTTTTGGCATGCTTACTGCTTCCGTGCTGTTTACGAAAATAAAGTTAGGGGAGAAATTAATCACTTTAAAAATCAGCCCCGCCATACTTGGTTTGGGTTGTATCATGGTAAGTACGGGTACCGGCTGGCCGATCGGCATCATTGAAGCCGTTTACCCTTGCGTCTTTTTTCTGATGGGTTTTTCTTTTACAATGGCTGCCATTCCTTTCGATGTGCTCGTCCAAAAGAAAACGCCTGAAACGCATACCGGAAGAGTGTTCGGTACCATCAACAGCCTTTCTACACTCGCTGTGCTTGTTGGCATATTACTTGGAGGCTCGCTTTCAGAGTGGTTTGGCGTCCGTCTCGCATTCCTGATCTCTGGCGGAACCACTTGCCTGCTTGCTGCCGTTTCCGCAATCGCAATGAAAAAAGCAGAAAGGAAGGAAATTCATGTCGCCGAGGGTATCAAAACAACATCTTGAAGAAAGAAAAAATCATATATTGGATGCTGCGAAGCGGGTGTTTGAACGAAAAGGCTATGAACCTGTTACCATGCAGGATATCGTAAAAGAAGCCGGCATTAGCAGAGGAAATCTGTATCAGTATTTTTCCAACACAGAAGAAATCATGCAGGCGGTTATTGAAAAAAATGACGATTCATTTTATACGTATATTCAAGACCTGGCAGGCAGCCACGAAAAAATATGGGATGCCATTCAAGCCTATCAGAAAGTGGTTTGCCAAAGTTTGCCAAATCCTTACGGGATCGTAATGTATGAATACTCTGTCACCAGGTGGCGCAATCCGGAAAGAAAGGCATTTTTCCAAAAAAGGTATACCCGGGCCATGAAAAGCTTTTTAGCGCTTCTGGAAGAGGGCGTAAAACAGGGTGAATTTCATCCGGTACAGCCGCTTGAAACGATTGTCAATTTTATGGTGAACATATGGGACGGCCTGATTTTAATGGCTCAAGTGGAAGAACCAGAAAGAGTGGCAGTAGGCGGACAGCTTGAGGCGTTAAATTTATACTTAATTCAGGCTTTGCGTCCCGATGAAAATGCAGACTGGCATTTGGACACCAAGATTGAACCCGGTTGATACGAACCGGGTTCAGATATAAAACGATGATGATCGTTATTTACGCAATTCGCTATATTGAATCTGAATCCTGTTTTCCGGTTTTTGATCCACTGTATATAAGATAAACAGAAAAAACCATTCCAAAGGTTTCATGAAAAGATAGACAAGGTCCGCTGACCACTTTGTACGGATATGCATGCTGAGAGGATAACCGTATTTATCATAAATATAGCGGATGAAGTGATGCATACGCGGCATGTATTCTTCAAGAAGATGTTCGAAAGCATTCGCAACGAGCAGCTGGCGGTTCACAGGAATTCTTTTGCCGTGTCGGAGCCCTGCCCTTACCGGTTTAACGACTTTTGTGTGACCCCTCGCTGCCACTGAACATAAATAGTGTTCGTCTCCCTTTAACATTTCCGGAGGGGGAGCGGGTATCCGGGAATAGGTGAAAGAACTTGTATCTAAAAACAAACGGATAAAGCTGTCCGGCCGCTGACCAAATAATATGAGGACCATTTGGACAATAAGCAAAACAGGAAAAAAACAAACCGCCCACAATCGAGGCATTTTACTATACCGTACGGAAATTTTAAAGAGTAAAAGAAGAAATCCCTTGTACTGTATAGTCTCTTTCCTCATTTTTATTGAAAACTCATTCAGTGAATCTTTTAACTTGGTGATATACAGTAAAGCAAGGCAAAATAAGCTATATTGAAATGCCCGGACGGAATACATATCCCCCAGTTTTGAGAATAGCGTATGTGTTAAATAAACAGCAGCAAACCCAATATTTAAAACCAGTATCGTACTGCTCACGACATAGATGACCGGTGAAACCTGGCCGGCATAAAAATTCAATATCAGGAACCCAACCATGCCCAATACAACCAACACAATCGCTGAAAGGATATGATTAGGAGCCAATGAAGCATAGCCGTCCGCCCGCCCTCCGATTTCATAAACGTGCAACTGTTCGCCTGCCCTTGCACCATAAGCGTTCAGATAACACCCCACGATGAACAGGCAAATAAGCATGACTGCATTCACCGTATCCATTGTTTTGACTTTAATGGATGGGGCTGCTTGCGGTCCCTTTTTAAAACTGGATAGGAATCTGGCAATCACATACACAGGAATACAGAGAACAAATAGGGCTAAAAACACAAAAAATACGGATAGAATATGATAGCCAAATCCTAGAACGTATGCCGCTGCCAGGAACAAAAGCACAACTGCAATTAAACTTATGATTACAATTGGCGCTCTGTTGTTTTTCAATGCAGTCCCCCCTACTACGCTAAATGAATGCTTTTGAAAATGCGCCCTTGTAGCGTTTCTTTGCGATTGGATTTCCGAAAACAACAGTTAAATTGATTTGTTTTTCCAGGCCTTTGGTTTCTTTCGCTATGCTTATGCGTTTTTTTAAAGTGTCTCCCCACTCCCTTTCCTCTCGAAGTTCATGCGACAAACATGCCGTAAACATGGCCTTTATAAATCGATGTTTCTGATATGCGTCAGCATCAGACTCCTTTAAAATACGGATATGCATTTGCTCCTCTCCTGTCCGCTTTTTCTTTTATCGTTAATGTTCTAAACCTTTCCTGCCATCCGGAACACTTTCCCGTCCATTTCGGGCTTTAGCCATTTCATTCCCATTTTCTCATAGAACGAAATGGCTTGCTTATTTGTCGGGGATACTCTGAGATGGTATTCCTCCAATTGATGTTTTTTGAAAACGCTCATCGCATACGCATGTAGTTCAGCGCCAAGACCCGAGCCACGTTTTTCCGGAATAAGATAGTACAAGTTGACATAGCCAATCGGTTTACCTTCAAAATCTTTACGTGTCACCTCAAGCTGTCCAATTGGAACGCCATTTTCAATCGCAAGCATAAAACCTTCCGGAAATCGTACTTGCTGCATTTCAAGCCATTCAAGGTACTCTCTTGCATTGAAATTTGCATCCGTTCCGAAGCTTACGATAAAAGAATCCCTGCGGAACGGGAGAATATACTGGAGGTGCTGTCTAACTTGAATGGGAATAAAATCCATTTATTAACCTCCTCTCTTGTTTCCTCCTTTGCCAGCCCTTTATCATTTCTTTTCGCCCCGGCAGCTGAAATCCATTTATCAATCGGTTGGCACAATTCTCTATTTTCTTATCGTCATCTATTGTAGCACAAGAACTGCGGATTTCCTTTTTTTACATTGTCCGTTTACTTTTTCAGCGTGAATCAACGGTCAATTATGGATAGTCATTTTTGAAGCAATATGTTATGTTGAGACTGTAAAGGATGCGGAAATGGGGGCTCCGAAATGTTTGATACAGTGATAAATACTGTGTTAGGTTTTGCTATGATCATTCTTATACTTTTTTTGCTTTACCGGTATCTCGTTCTTATGAAAACGAAGAAACTGTCTAAAATCGATTCCTTTTTTATAAAAGAATCCTATCATATGAATAACATACCCAATAAACAGTTCGTTCGCTTCCTGAAATTGAGATATATTTTTAGTGCTGCCATTTTATTCCTGTTTCTTATCGTAGTTTTATATTTTAAAACCGTAAACAGTCTTGTCATTCCTCTTCTTTTATTGATAGAGTTTACCGGAATTTCCGTCATTGATCATAAAATTAAAAAGGCGAAAAACAAATAATCCAGCCGGCTTGGTTCAGTTCAACTTGTTAGAAAACATGATCTATTTGGACACTAAAGGAGGAAACCGGAATGTTTGATGACGTACATGAAACTGAAGCCGATCTGTTTTTCCGGATATCATAACTGCAGCCATTTAAAAGAACAACTACTTCATTTGATGTGAGCGTTCCATTTAAAGGAAGACCAACTACCGGATTTATAAAGTGCATGAAAAAACCGCAGATCGTAATCTGCGGTTTGCTTTGGCCCGGCAACGTCCTACTCTCGCAGGGGGAGACCCCCAACTACCATCAGCGCTGGAAAGCTTAACTTCCGAGTTCGGGATGTGTTCGGGTGTGACCTTTCCGCCATCATCACCGGACCTGTATAATTTTGGGATGTGTTCCCTGAAAACCGGATGGGAGAAAAAACTGTAAACGGAGAATGCGTTTCTAACTTTGAGAATTGTCTAGCTCCAGCGCCTATCGGCTAGCGTATTTCTACGCTTTCTCCCTACGATAAGTCAACATCGGCTCGCCTTTAGGGGCTCGCCGTGTTTCCTTTATCTCAGTCGAAAGCTCCGAAATCCGTACGCCGATGAGCGAGGCGCTTCCGCTTTTCGTGGTTAAGTCCTCGATCGATTAGTATCCGTCAGCTCCACGCGTCGCCGCGCTTCCACCCCGGACCTATCAACCTGATCATCTTTCAGGGATCTTACCAGTATAAACTGTGGGAAATCTCATCTTGAGGGGGGCTTCATGCTTAGATGCTTTCAGCACTTATCCCTTCCGCACATAGCTACCCAGCGATGCCTTTGGCAAGACAACTGGTACACCAGCGGTGCGTCCATCCCGGTCCTCTCGTACTAAGGACAGCTCCTCTCAAATTTCCTGCGCCCGCGACGGATAGGGACCGAACTGTCTCACGACGTTCTGAACCCAGCTCGCGTACCGCTTTAATGGGCGAACAGCCCAACCCTTGGGACCGACTACAGCCCCAGGATGCGATGAGCCGACATCGAGGTGCCAAACCTCCCCGTCGATGTGGACTCTTGGGGGAGATCAGCCTGTTATCCCCAGGGTAGCTTTTATCCGTTGAGCGATGGCCCTTCCATGCGGAACCACCGGATCACTAAGCCCGACTTTCGTCCCTGCCCGACTTGTAAGTCTCGCAGTCAAGCTCCCTTATGCCTTTACACTCTGCGAATGATTTCCAACCATTCTGAGGGAACCTTTGGGCGCCTCCGTTACCTTTTAGGAGGCGACCGCCCCAGTCAAACTGCCTGCCTGACACTGTCTCCCACCCCGGTAAGGGGTGCGGGTTAGAATTTCAATACAGCCAGGGTAGTATCCCACCGATGCCTCCGCCGAAGCTGGCGCTCCGGTTTCCAAGGCTCCTACCTATCCTGTACAAGCTGTACCAAAATTCAATATCAGGCTGCAGTAAAGCTCCATGGGGTCTTTCCGTCCTGTCGCGGGTAACCTGCATCTTCACAGGTACTATAATTTCACCGAGTCTCTCGTTGAGACAGTGCCCAGATCGTTACACCTTTCGTGCGGGTCAGAACTTACCTGACAAGGAATTTCGCTACCTTAGGACCGTTATAGTTACGGCCGCCGTTTACTGGGGCTTCAGTTCAGAGCTTCGCCTTACGGCTAACCCCTCTCCTTAACCTTCCAGCACCGGGCAGGTGTCAGCCCCTATACTTCGCCTTGCGGCTTCGCAGAGACCTGTGTTTTTGCTAAACAGTCGCCTGGGCCTATTCACTGCGGCTTCCCGGGGCATACACCCCAAAAAGCACCCCTTCTCCCGAAGTTACGGGGTCATTTTGCCGAGTTCCTTAACGAGAGTTCTCTCGCTCACCTTAGGATTCTCTCCTCGCCTACCTGTGTCGGTTTGCGGTACGGGCGCCTTTCACCTCACTAGAGGCTTTTCTTGGCAGTGTGGAATCAGGAACTTCGGTACTAAAATTTCCCTCGCCATCACAGCTCCGCCTTGGCGCGAAGGATTTGCCTCCGCACCGGCCTAACTGCTTGGACGCGATCAACCAGTGTCGCGCTTGCCCTATCCTCCTGCGTCCCCCCATCGTTCAAACGGTGAAGAGGCGGTACAGGAATATCAACCTGTTGTCCATCGCCTACGCCTTTCGGCCTCGGCTTAGGCCCCGACTAACCCTGAGCGGACGAGCCTTCCTCAGGAAACCTTAGGCATTCGGTGGAAGGGATTCTCACCCTTCTTTCGCTACTCATACCGGCATTCTCACTTCTAAGCGCTCCACCGGTCCTTCCGGTCCGGCTTCAACGCCCTTAGAACGCTCTCCTACCACGGACACCATACGGTGTCCATCCGCAGCTTCGGTGATACGTTTAGCCCCGGTACATTTTCGGCGCAGCGTCACTCGACCAGTGAGCTATTACGCACTCTTTAAATGATGGCTGCTTCTAAGCCAACATCCTGGTTGTCTAAGCAACGCCACATCCTTTTCCACTTAACGTATACTTTGGGACCTTAGCTGGCGGTCCGGGCTGTTTCCCTTTCGACCATGGATCTTATCACTCACAGTCTGACTCCCAAGCATAAGTTTTTGGCATTCGGAGTTTGTCTGAATTCGGTAACCCGATGAGGGCCCCTCGTCCAAACAGTGCTCTACCTCCAAAACTCTCCGCTTGAGGCTAGCCCTAAAGCTATTTCGGAGAGAACCAGCTATCTCCAAGTTCGATTGGAATTTCTCCGCTACCCACACCTCATCCCCGCACTTTTCAACGTGCGTGGGTTCGGGCCTCCAGCAAGTGTTACCTTGCCTTCACCCTGGACATGGGTAGATCACCTGGTTTCGGGTCTGCGGCCTCATACTCTTTCGCCCTGTTCAGACTCGCTTTCGCTGCGGCTCCGCTTCTTCAGCTTAACCTTGCATGAGACCGTAACTCGCCGGTTCATTCTACAAAAGGCACGCCATCACCCGTTAACGGGCTCTGACTACTTGTAGGCACACGGTTTCAGGATCTCTTTCACTCCCCTCCCGGGGTGCTTTTCACCTTTCCCTCACGGTACTGGTTCACTATCGGTCACTAGGGAGTATTTAGCCTTGGGAGATGGTCCTCCCGGATTCCGGCGGGATTCCTCGTGTCCCGCCGTACTCAGGATCCACTCGGGAGAGAACGAAGTTTCAGTTACAGGGCTTTTACCTTCTCCGGCAGGCCTTTCCAGGCCGCTTCACTTACCCCGTTCTTTTGTAACTCCCATATGAGTGTCCTACAACCCCGGAAGGCAAGCCTTCCGGTTTGGGCTGTTTCCTGTTCGCTCGCCGCTACTTGGGAAATCGCAATTGCTTTCTCTTCCTCCGGGTACTGAGATGTTTCAGTTCCCCGGGTGTGCCCTTCCTGCCCTATGGATTCAGGCAGGAATCCTGTCCGATTAAAGACAGGGGGTTTCCCCATTCGGAAATCTCCGGATCAAAGCTTACGTACAGCTCCCCGGAGCATATCGGTGTTTGTACCGTCCTTCATCGGCTCCTAGTGCCAAGGCATTCACCGTGCGCCCTTTCTAACTTAACCATAAAAAGGTTTAAATCCAAAAATAAGCGATTCTCGGTTTACTTGGTTTGTTTCTCCTATCCGGTTTTCAAAGAACACATGTTGAAGGATTGAACCTTCAAAACTGAACAAAACGGAAACGTCAAACTTGATTTTGGAAAACGAAGTTTTCCTTTTATTCCTTAGAAAGGAGGTGATCCAGCCGCACCTTCCGATACGGCTACCTTGTTACGACTTCACCCCAATCATCTGTCCCACCTTCGGCGGCTGGCTCCGTAAAGGTTACCTCACCGACTTCGGGTGTTACAAACTCTCGTGGTGTGACGGGCGGTGTGTACAAGGCCCGGGAACGTATTCACCGCGGCATGCTGATCCGCGATTACTAGCGATTCCGGCTTCATGCAGGCGGGTTGCAGCCTGCAATCCGAACTGGGAATGGTTTTCTGGGATTGGCTTAACCTCGCGGTCTCGCAGCCCTTTGTACCATCCATTGTAGCACGTGTGTAGCCCAGGTCATAAGGGGCATGATGATTTGACGTCATCCCCACCTTCCTCCGGTTTGTCACCGGCAGTCACCTTAGAGTGCCCAACTGAATGCTGGCAACTAAGGTCAAGGGTTGCGCTCGTTGCGGGACTTAACCCAACATCTCACGACACGAGCTGACGACAACCATGCACCACCTGTCACTCTGTCCCCCGAAGGGGAAGGCCCTGTCTCCAGGGAGGTCAGAGGATGTCAAGACCTGGTAAGGTTCTTCGCGTTGCTTCGAATTAAACCACATGCTCCACCGCTTGTGCGGGCCCCCGTCAATTCCTTTGAGTTTCAGCCTTGCGGCCGTACTCCCCAGGCGGAGTGCTTAATGCGTTAGCTGCAGCACTAAAGGGCGGAAACCCTCTAACACTTAGCACTCATCGTTTACGGCGTGGACTACCAGGGTATCTAATCCTGTTTGCTCCCCACGCTTTCGCGCCTCAGCGTCAGTTACAGACCAGAGAGCCGCCTTCGCCACTGGTGTTCCTCCACATCTCTACGCATTTCACCGCTACACGTGGAATTCCACTCTCCTCTTCTGCACTCAAGCCTCCCAGTTTCCAATGACCGTTTGCGGTTGAGCCGCAAGATTTCACATCAGACTTAAGAAGCCGCCTGCGCGCGCTTTACGCCCAATAATTCCGGACAACGCTTGCCACCTACGTATTACCGCGGCTGCTGGCACGTAGTTAGCCGTGGCTTTCTGGCCGGGTACCGTCAAGGCACCGCCCTGTTCGAACGGCACTTGTTCTTCCCCGGCAACAGAGTTTTACGACCCGAAGGCCTTCTTCACTCACGCGGCGTTGCTCCGTCAGACTTTCGTCCATTGCGGAAGATTCCCTACTGCTGCCTCCCGTAGGAGTTTGGGCCGTGTCTCAGTCCCAATGTGGCCGATCACCCTCTCAGGTCGGCTACGCATCGTTGCCTTGGTGAGCCGTTACCCCACCAACAAGCTAATGCGCCGCGGGCCCATCTGTAAGTGACAGCCGAAGCCGTCTTTCCTTTTTCCTCCATGCGGAGGAAAAAACTATCCGGTATTAGCCCCGGTTTCCCGGCGTTATCCCGATCTTACAGGCAGGTTGCCCACGTGTTACTCACCCGTCCGCCGCTAACCTTTTAAAAGCAAGCTCTTAAAAGGTCCGCACGACTTGCATGTATTAGGCACGCCGCCAGCGTTCGTCCTGAGCCAGGATCAAACTCTCAGTAAAGATGTTTGATAAAAGCTCAAAAAGAATTTGACGTTTCATTTTGTCCAGTTTTCAAGGAACAATCTTTGCTGTTCTTAACAGCAACTCAATTATTATACCAAAATATCAATTCGCTGTCAACATCTTTTTTTAAACCCGTTTTTTAATTATCTAACGGGCCAGCTCATATATCATATCACTTATTCGTAACTTAAGTCAATATGATAGAGCAAGGTAATGTTTTCCATCTTTTTTTAGATCCCTGCTCCATAATATAATGAAGAAACAGGGATCTATGCTGCGAGTTAAGATGGCGGAACGGCATTGAACTTCCTCAGTTACATACGTACCGGTCATTTTCAGGGAACCGCAGTACTCCTTCGTATGTTTACATTGGAGAAAACTGTCACAGCTGCCGCTTCTTTTATCTATTCCCTTTTTTCATCCATAATTTTCGGAATGCTTTTTGCCAGTCGCCGGCAAGTGCCTTTACACTTAAAATTTCTTCTATCGCATCAAAATTTGTTCTATCATGGTATCTGATTTTATTGATATGCAGAATGGAAAGCTGTTTTTCCCCTTTTTCAAGCAGGATAAAGCTGTCATTTTTCCGGACAAAGCCTTCCTCAAGCACACGCATATAGAAGCCGGACCAACCGGTTTCAACAATGTCGGCAGGAAAACTGTCCAATCCGTGTTTCGCAGCAATTTTATAGCAAGGCTCCCGCGGCTGTGATACCTGCACAACCGCTTCCCCCATTTGAAAAACATCACCGATATGGATATCTGCTTCCGACCATCCCGAGAGCGTAATATTTTCGCCAAATGCCCCCGGCTCAAAAGTTCGGTTAAATTTCTTCCCCCATACCGGAAAATGATCACCAACATATACGCAGACTGCTTTATCCGCTCCGCCATGATGAACAAGGTCCGCCTGCTTGTCCCCTTCAAAATTTTCTTTTGCCAGATATACCGGGCCCTCCTGCGGTATTTTAAAAATGCCGCTCTGCACCACTTTCTGTTTATAGGCAAGCGCCTTTGGTTTGCCTGTATTTACCGAAACAACAACACCGTCCGCCATCGCGTTCGCTCCTTTCCCAAATTGCTATCTAAATTTTACCATCATTTGCGTAAACTTTGAAAAACATTTTAAGAAAATCCCGCGGGTCTTCCGTTCGGCTTTCCGGAATCGCTGTTTTCAATCCTTTTGCAGGAAGGTTTCTAAAAGTTTTACCGCTTCATTATATTTTAGCGTAACTTTCCTTGTTGCCGCTGCCGGAATAATAGCAATTTCGCCAAGGTGCTTCAAACATTTCGTCTGTCCTTGTTCTGCCGGTAAATGAAAGGTGTAGTCTTCCAGTTGAATGAGCAGCAATTTCTTTCCATTCTGAGTATGATAGCCGATCATTTCAGCCTTATTTTCATCAAGCAACTTGCGGAGGACGGCATCTTTTAATGCATACAGTTTTAATTGCCGTGTTTTTGCTCTGTTGACCACACCATAATTCCTGTCAAAATAGTTTATCTTTTTTGTATCCCTGCTTTTTTTAGCTGACTTGTTGATAATATATAGAGATTCAGCGATGTTATGAATCGTCATTTCGAGTTTGGATATGTCCGTTTGTCTTTGTTTCACGACCTGTGTTTCGTTTATATCGTACAAAGGATATTTTTTTCCGCGATAGCCGATTTTCATCGCTTTTGGTTCCCCGACAGGCTTCCGTTTTAATGCTTTCAGCTGTGTTTTTGTTTTCAGATTTTCCGGTACATCCTCCCATTTTCTGTAATTTTCCACTGCCTCTCCCCCCTATTCGCATAAACCATTCTCTGCGCCTTGCCAGCACAAAAAACAACAAATGATGAGAGGTTATCTGGTTTTTACAGCCCTCACCTTCCTTTCCACCAGAATATTTGTTTGTATTTTATCACAGGAACAAATGTTTTATCAACTAAAATATTGAAAAATTCCCGCAAAAAATTCAGCCGCCATCCAGCGCGCTTGGCATCAAAAAAGCCAGGCTCGTACACCCGGCTTATCTTGCATTCCATTTTTAAACTGTCAAAAGGCGCAGGGGGGTTTACGCCTTCATTATAAAGTGAGTTCCCTTTTCAACAGGGCAGCCGCCGCTTCTGCATCTTCCGCGCCTGCAATGGCAGAAATGACGGAAACGCCGTCTGCCCCTGCTTCTATGACGCTTTTTGCATTGCCCGGCCCTATGCCGCCAATTCCGACAATTGGAATCCGGATGCCATTTTGGCGGATTTCGCGAATGACGGTTGTCCCTTTCGCCGCTTTCGCATCTTCTTTCGATTTCGTCGGAAAAATGGGGCCAACGCCAAGATAATCCGCGCCTCCGTTTGCTGCCTGCCTGGCTTCCTCCAACGTATAGGCAGAGACGCCAATAATCTTATCCCCCAACTTTTCCCGTACGGATGCCAGCGGTTCATCTTCTTGCCCGACATGCACACCGTCAGCATCCAGTTCCAAAGCAAGTGCAATATCATCATTTACAAGAAAAGGAATCCCGTTTTTTTGGCATATCCACTTCAATTTTTCACCAAGCACTTTCTTTTCTTCGCCTTTTCGTGCACCTTTTCCTTTTTCACGGAATTGAAAAAGGGTGACGCCGCCTCTGATGGCGTTTTCCAGCACTTGTTCCGGCGGCAGCGTGCAGTTCGGGCTGCCCATAATAAAATACAGTTTCAATGCGTCACGCAAATGTTCGCCTGTCATCGGTTTTTCATTCTCCTTTTTTGGTAGGCCCAATGGTTCGTCGGCCCGTGCCCGTGTCCAATTTGAATGCCGTCTTCGATCGCCGCGGAAATGAATGCTTTTGCTGTCGACACAGCAGCAAATATATCCGCGCCTTTTGCTAATTCTGCCGTAATCGCTGAAGAAAACGTACAGCCGGTGCCGTGCGTATTTTTTGTTACGTATCTTTTCGCTGTATATTCGTAAAAGTTCGCCCCGTCAAAAAGCAAGTCGCTCGAAACCGGGGAAGACTCATGATGTCCGCCTTTAATGAGACAATACCGAGGACCGCAATCCGCAATGATGCGTGCCGCTTCCTTCATATCATCAGTATGTCGGATGGGCATTCCTGCCAGTTCCTCCGCTTCCGGAAGATTCGGCGTCACAATGAAGGCGAGCGGAAGCAGCTGGCTTTTTAAGGCTTTAACCGCTTCCTTTTGCAAAAGGGTTTCTCCGCCCTTTGCAATGATCACCGGGTCTACAACGAGTTTTTCCCAGTGGTAGGCTTTGATTTTTTCCGCAACCACTTCGATGATCCCGGAATCAAACAACATGCCGGTTTTTAGTGCATCTGTCCCCATATCTTCGGCAATGGACGCCAATTGGCGGGAGACTGCTTCGGGACCGAGCGGAAATACCCCCTGGACCCCGCGTGTATTTTGCGCCGTCACCGCGGTAATCACGGACATGCCGTATACTTCTAATTCCTGAAATGTTTTCAAGTCCGCCTGGATGCCGGCACCGCCCCCGGAATCAGAACCGGCAATCGTGAGTGCTTTTTTCATGATGTTCACCCTTCTTTCTTTTCAAAAGAGGCATATTTAGAGGCATATTTTTGGATTTCTTCAGCTCCTATTTCTGCCAGCTGGTCTAAAAACGCCATTTGAAAACTGCCCGGCAAATCCCCGCCTGTTTTTTCTCTTGCGATTTCCGCAGCAGCGCCGTAAATCGCAAGCGCCGAAACAGATGCCTGAACAGGATCTTTCTCAACAGCGAGAAAGGCGCCGCAAACCGCGGACAAAAGGCAGCCTGTCCCGGTGACTTTTGTTAAAAGCGGGTGGCCGTTATGTACGAGATAAAGGTTTGTACCGTTTGACACCGCATCCGTCTTGCCACTTACCACGACCGTAGTATGAAGCGTTTTTGCCGCTTTTAAAGCGAGTTCGCCCGTATCCAGGCCGGTATCTCCTGCATCGACGCCTTTAACTTTGGCATCTATTCCGATCAGATTGGCGATTTCTCCGGCATTTCCCCTGATGGATGTGAAGCGGATTTCTTTCAGCAATTTTTTTGCCGTTTCTGTCCGGTAACGGGTTGAACCGGCAGCTACCGGATCAAGGACGACCGGAACGCCATTTTCATTTGCAGACTTTCCCGCCAATATCATTGCTTCGACGGCTTTTTCATTTAAAGTGCCGATATTTAACACGACCGCATTTGCCGCTTTCGCCATATCGGCAACTTCTTCCACCGCATCGGCCATTACCGGAGATGCGCCAAGTGCCAACAGCCCGTTTGCTGTAAAATTAGCCACCACAATATTCGTGATATTATGGATAAGCGGATTGGCTTCCCTGATTTTTTCAAGCAGTTCAATTGGTTTTTCCTTTTCCATTTCCATTCCCTCCTAATCCATTACAAGTCCGCCGTCAACGACGAGATTTTGTCCGGTTACCGCCCTCGCCCATGGCGATGCAAAAAACAACACGGCATCCGCAACGTCTTCCGGTTCTGTCACCTTTTGCAGCGGAGTAGTTTCCTGAATCAATTGAAAAACCGCTTCAGATGTGGCTGCACTTGCATCCGTCGTTTTCAGAAGGCCGCCGGATACCATATTAACGGTAATGCCATATTGCCCCAGATCTTTCGCCATGCTCCGGGTGAAGCCGAGGAGCGCTGCCTTGCTCGTATTGTAATCATGGTAGGCGACAACCGGATTTTGAAACAGGTTTGTGCCAATATTGATCACCCTGCCGAAATGCAGCCGTTTCATTTCCGCAAGGCCGGCCTGTATGGTATTTAATGCGCCGCGAACCGCACCTTCCATCTGCAAGCTGTATTCCTCCCACGAAATTCGGGAAGCATCGTGCCGGGATTCCGGATCAAAGCGGAAATGCACGAGGGCATTATTTACAATTGTCGTGACAGGCCTGGAAAAATAAGCTTCGGCCTGCCGGAACATCTTTCTTACCTGCGCCGGATCCCTTACATCCGCCTTCAGGGCAACCGCTTTTTCTCCTAAAATATTCTGAAGATCCTTTGCCTTCCCCTCACTCTCAAAATAGTTGATGACAACGCCCGCCCCTTCTCTTGCAAAAGCTTTTACAACTGCTTTGCCTAACCCCCTGCTTCCGCCTGTGACGACAACCACCTGCTCATCCAGTTTCATTTGTCCCACCCCTTCCCATGCAAAAAAGCCAGGCCCGAAAAGACCTGACTTCATCAGCAAGAAATTTTTTTACAAATTCCTACTTTCCTACGCCGGTATGATCCGGATCAGGTCCAAAGGGTTGAAAAACGCCGGTTTTTCTCTCAGCCCGCCAAATCCGGGCACCCCTAGTAGTTTGAAAGATTTACTTTTTTCAATTATAGCTTTTCTATTATGCTTTGTAAAGCTTAATGAAAATCACCGGCAGGGGTTATATTATGTGAATTTAGCTTTGTTATCTTTCTCCATCTTCATCTCTTAATACCCAATGGGCAATTGGTCCATGGCCATGCCCAATTCCCGGGCTCTCAGAGATTGCTCTTGTCAATAATTTTTTAGCTGTTTTTACGCTGTCTTCTAAGGGATGGCCCTTCGCCAACTCAGCTGTAATCAATGAAGACAATGTACAACCAGTTCCATGAGTGTGAACGGTATCAATGCGTTTAGATTCGAGCCATATTGTCTGCTCCCTCGTCACCAGACAATCACGAACAGTTTCTGATGTAACCAGATCATGTCCGCCCTTTAACAGCACAGCACCTGCCCCTCTTTTGAGAATCAGTCGTGCTGCGTGCTCCCGGTCCTGATCAGTACGTATCGTCATTTCTGACAGAACTTCCGCCTCCGGTGTATTCGGTGTAATGACATCAGCAACCGGAACCAATTTCTTTTTAATCGTCGCAATTGCTTCAGGAGCAACGAGATGTGTCCCACCTTTTGCAATCATGACCGGATCCACAACCAGCGGCCTCCATTTAAATCGTTTAATTCCGTCAACAACAGCTTCTATGCGTTCTGCATCAAACAGCATACCCGTTTTTAAAGCTGCAATTGAAAAGTCGTCCGCAATGGATTCCATTTGACGGACAATGCTGTCAACCGGCATTGGAAAAATTCCCTGAACTCCTTTTGTATTTTGCGCTGTCACGGCAACGATTACAGACATGCCGTAGACACCCCTCTCTTCAAAAGTTTTCAGGTCGGCCTGAATACCTGCACCGCCACCGCTGTCAGTTCCTGCAATTGTTAATACCTGTGGTCTCATCTAATATACACCTCTTCTAAAATGATCATAGTATTATTTTTTTTCTGCATTTGACAGATTGGATCCCATCCATTTGTTATAATGTTTTTGAAAATAACTTATCAGCCTGCTGCATGATTCTTGTATATGCCACTGCTTCTAACCTTTGAAAATTGATCCCTATGAAGAAGTCTCATAAGGAAATAATAAAGGACTGCCGTAATAATCAGACTAATAAATGACGAACCAATTGGCCAAGCTTGAAAATAGCTGACTTCATAGAGAGCAAAACCAACCACAAAAGCGACGAAAGCTACCAGATTAACACCGCCCCGGTACCAGTACGATCCTTCTGGTTTAGTCAAGTCTGCTGGCTTCAGGTGTTTACGGATCAAAAAATAATCAACCAATACGATGCTTTCAATGGGAATAAAGACAGCACCAAGGATTAATAAAAAGCTTTGATATTTATCAATTGGAAACACCAGCGAAATCAGTGTGCCTGACACTCCTGCAATGAATACAAGCCGCCTCTCCGAAAACTTTGGAAATAAATTGCTTGCAGAAACACCTGCTGAAAAAACATCTAGAAAAGCTGTCGTTACAGTGGAGAAAAAAATAATAAGCAGACCTGGGATACCCAAGCCCAGTGCACCCATGATTGGAATTGGGCTTGCATTCCAAAGGCCAGTAGCAATGGTACAAAGCAAGCCAACAAAGTACATCCAGATGCTGGATAGAGCATAACCCCAATATGTAGCGTGTGCGGCCCCGTTAATATTCCTTGCATACCGGGAATAGTCTGCAACCAAAGGAACCCAGGAAAGGCACATGCCGATCACATAATCTAATCCGAGAGAGAAAGTAAGATGACCTTTAGGTTTCTTGTCCATTAAGTCTGCAACATTTACTGTTGACAAAACAGCATAGGTCATGATGATGGATAAAATCAATGTTGCACCAACTGTAAATATCTGAAACCATTTTAAATGATTGTGTTTCAAAAGCGCGTTAACCGTTGTGATCAAACCAATCAAGATAATCCAAAAATCCCGGTTCCCAAGAACTCCTGCAAATTTTAAAGATACACAGGCTTCAGCTGCCATCAGAATCATCACAGCTGTCCAGCCAATTAACTGCAGTGCATTGCACAAGCTCGGAAAAAAAGAACCTCTAATCCCAAATGAAGCACGGGTAGCAATCATACCTGATACTCCCTCTCTTGTTCCAATGCGGGACATGAAATACATAGGAACTGACCCGACAAGCATGCCAACGATAATCGTCAGTAATCCATTCTTCAAACCAAGACCTGCCAGTGTATTTCCTGAAAAAATAGCAGCCAGTCCTAATCCTGCTCCGATCCATAACAGTGCAATCTGCAACGAAGCAATTTGCTGTTCCTTTTTTGGCACTACTTCTAATGAGTATTGGACTTTTAATTTCTCATTCGATTCCATTTGAAAACGACCTTTCACATTTTTTGATAACGAAATATATTGTTAAAACAATTGGTTTGGTAATTACATTTTTACGACCAAAAGAATGACGGTATATCTTTTCTGGACGGTTTTATGTAGCTCTTGCTGACATTTGTTTTTATCTGAAATTTGGAAACAGAGAGACTTACAATTATAATGTTTGGAGATCCATCACTTTTTTAAAAGGTGCTGTCAGAAAGATTTTTTGTTTCATATTGAACTGCCTCTCCTGTTCTTTTCGTTTAAATCTTATCGGATAAATGCACCTGCATAGCCTGCTAAAGCGTCCCCAAGCCACAGCGGAACCATTTTTAATAAATTTGCAGGAAGCTGATCTTTCTGAAAAAACTGGAGTGCTAAAGATTCGGAAGAATTGTTTCGCAGCTTTCCTCCTGCAATTTCCGCCAAAAAACAAGTGGTGATAAAATGGACACACTTTCCATCAGGATACTTGAAAACTTGAAATTCAGGGTCGGAATAAACACCAATTATTTGTTTTATCCGAATTGTTAAGTTTGTCTCTTCTTGCATCTCTCTGATTGCTGCTTGCAAAACAGTTTCCCCAGGTTCAACATGGCCGGTTGGAAGACCCCATTTTCCAACATCTGCCCGCTTTTGAAGTAATACTCTTTCCTGTTGATCAAAAAGAACAACGGCTACACCCGGATAAATTTGGTCGATTACATTCAATGCTTCATTCCTCCTTCAAAAAATAAAAAAAGAGGGGAAAGAATCAGCGCATAAGAAATACACTGAACCTTTCCCCTCGGATCTTTTATATCAATAGGTGCCTCTTGTTTTATTACAAGAGATGAAGCCCTCGGTCGCAGACCTTCTGAATGAAGCGGAACCCTAGCTCCAGTTTTCCAGTTCGACAATATTTTATATTAAGTTAATCACAATGTCAAGAGATTGCCGCATTTTTAACTCAATTTTGATTCTTATCAGCATTATGACACCGGCCAGCCCGCAGATGAAGAGGTACGGCGATAAACTGCGCTTTTTAAGCCAAAATGCAAAAACTACAGTCTTTTCAAAAACACATAACTGACTTTATCATAATCCATTTTTTCTTCATAAAACCGGTGGGCGTCTTTTCTTTGCAGGCCGGATGACAGGGAAACAATGCCGTATCCGTTTTCGCCAGCCTGTTTTTCCACATACGCCAAAAGCCTGGCGCCGTATCCTTTTGATCGGTGCGCTTCATCCGTCACCAGGTCGCATACCCAAATGAACCGCCCGTTGTACAAAGTAATCATCGGCATATACCCGGTTACCGCCACAATATTTCCGCCATCTATTACAGCGGCCATCTTGTAATCCGATGTCTTTGCCGCCGCCTCCACCAGCTGAAGATCGTTTTCTTCGTCCAAATGTTTCCGCAGCTGTTTCATCACCGGAAACGCCGCTTTCCACTCTTCCCGGGTTGTAAGTTCTTTTATTTTCACCTGTATACCCCTTCTTTGTCTAAATGGTAATGCATAATGATCAATTCGCCCTTTTTCCCCATCATCCTGTCCCCTTCATCCACAAACCCGGCTTGTCTGTATAAATTTTGGGCAGCAAGATTTTCCGCATTCACCCCAAGGACCATTTGCTCTATTTCCGGAAAATGGGTACAGACAAAATGGGGCAGCTGTTTTAAACATTGCCTGGCGTATCCTTTTCCCTGCTGGTGGAAATCGGTTGAAAAAGTCCGCAGCAATATGGCATGCGGATGATTTGTATAGAGCCTGGCGCCATTTTTTTCATGAAGCACAAAAAAGTTTGTGATCATGTTATGGCGGACTGCAACAACAGGGTGCCGTTCCGGATCCTCTTTTGCAATGGCAATGGCTTCATTTGGATGCCCCGTAAAACGGAGCTGATCATCCGTTATCGTATAGTTGTCCAATTGTTGCTTTAAATCATCATTGTAAAAGACCAGTTCCAATTCCATTACCCCTTACATGTCGTTTCTTCCAAATCGAGTGATAACCGTACCATATCCCGGCAGTGAATCCCGTTTTCATAAATCGCTTCATCATAATGCCTGACGAAAAAGTCTCTGTCCACCCCGGAGATCCGAAAACCGCATTTTTGATACAAGGCCAGCTGGCTGATGCTGGAATTACCGGTACCCACTTCGATCGATTTAAATCCTTTTCTTCCTGCCCTCTGGATGACATCCAGCACAAGCCGTTTTCCAAAGCCTTTCCCTTGATGTTCTTTTGAAACCGCCACATTCGCCAATTCCACGATTCCCGGCCTTGCCGCTAGCAGGATGTAAACCCCGATCACTTTTCCTTCGATTTCCGCCACATAGCATTCCCCGCGTTTGGCATAGGCCATCACCATTTCGCGTGACGGGTCGGCAAGGAGCAGTAAATCCATCGGCAGTTTTTCCTTGTTTCCCAGTTGTCGGATGTTTAACGCGTTTTTTGCTTCCAAAACTGCCAGCTCCCCCCATATTTTGTTAAATTCTAACATATCTCTCTTTATCCGTCTATCATCCTAGGAACATTTCATCAATTCTGCCTTTTATGAAGAAAGCCAAACAATAGTTCCCCTTTTTATGATAAAATAATGGCAGACAGTACTTTTCTGGAATATAGGGGGGCGGAGATTTGGAAACGCTGTTTTTTAAAACTTTTGTTTGGCTTTGTTTTGCCGGTCTCGTGATATACACTTACCTGTATGGAAAAAATGAAGAAAAGATGGATGCAAAAGTTTTTCTGATCCGGAAAATCTGGTATTTGGTTTATTTATTTGGCGCGCTGGTTTACTGGACGATCCATCCGGCGAGCATTTTCACGGATTTTAAAAACTATGCCATCACCGCGCTTATTTTTGCAGCAATCGACGGTTTTATTTTTTTAAATATGTATTTCCGTAAAGCCGGAAAATATGAATTGGAGAGATTTACGAAAACCGTTTCTGCAAATGAGTCTCTGATCCAGGACAATCTGTCAATGGCTAAAAATATGCTCGACATCTTGAATAACGAGGGCATCGTAGGGTATTATGGTAGTAAAGAAGGATATCTGTTAGGTTTAAAAGAAGTACTGTCATCTTATGCGGAAAAAGCGGATATGAGCGTTAATATTTTGCCGTTTACAACACCGTTAGAGAAAGATCAGGCATTGTATCGTTACAAAAATCCCGGTTCCGTCCGCGCAAAATTGGACAGGCTGGAGACGGTGTATCATGTCGATGGAAACGATGCGCTCCATCCGATTTATCTTTTTCATGACGAATTGTATCTATTAAAAATATCCGGTTCCAGAGCCATTACAGAAATGGATTGTATCCTGTTTGTCATCATGGCCCATGTTTATGATTTTGCGGCTCCGCCGGACGACATGGATTGAAAAACAAGGCGGTGACAAAAATGAAAAAAAGCAGTGCACTCCTGGCACAGAGAAATGAAACCGGAAATATTCGGGGAACTTTCAGAAGAAAATCAAGAGTCCGTGTTCCTTCAGTGGGCATCAGCCCGACGACTTTAAAAATCATGGAAGAAAACGAACAGATCCTGAAAAAGTACGGCAAAAAATCTTCTCAAGGGCAATAACAAACTGGTTATTGCCCTTCATACTTTTTAACAACTCTACATACACTATTGCAGATAATCAGCAGAGGTGATCATGTGAAAAAGTTCCATAAAGAAACAAGCGTTTACTCTCCGCCCCCTTCTCCTTCCCCAATGGAAAAAAACAGAAAAAAACAGACAGTGGAACTCCTCAGCTTTATTGATAAGCTGAAAAATAAGCGGGCAACATGAAATCAGATTAGCACCCGCAGATTTTTTGTTCTTGCAAATGGGATATGTAACATACCTCTCTTACGGCATTGAGCGGACAGTAAGGGTAATGAGAACCGTCAAAACCGCTAAACCGCAAAGCAGGACAGCGGAACCGAGTGCAAGCCGGCTGAAGACCATCACCATTTTTTCTCCGGAACTCAACTTTTTTAAGATCATATATAAAAGCAATCCTGACAAAAAGGCTATTCCCCAGCCCACCATACCGGGAATCGTTGCAAGTTTTTGCCATTTGGCAAGCCATATATACAAAATAGTAGCATCAGCAGCCAGTAAAAATACAGTCAGCACCAATAAGCATTTTTTTAACATCCAGTTGCCCCCTCATCTCCAGCGCTTTTTTATGTCAACTTGGCGATGTACTCCCCATTCGGCTCAAAACAACCGCAGGACGCCATCTTTTCGCGTTTTTCATCATCTTTCTTAATGCGTTGTGATCATGATGACACCCATCACAATACAGAATGCTGAAAGGTACATCAACCAGGTTGACAGGATGGGGACACCCGATAATACATCGAATATTTCAATCAGCACAAATACCTTTTGGGTTTTCGGGGAAAATTTCCGGTAGGCTTTCCATTCTTTTTTAAACTGCAAAATGCCAAACGGAAGAAGAATCACACCGATAACCACAAAAATCACGCCAGCCATTTTCAAAAAAATCATCCCCTGTCTGCAAGCGATACATCTAATATTAACTATTGTGGGCACACATGCAAAATTCCTTCTTGTAAATTGAATATTTTCATTTGTAGCAAAATGATAATCTCCAATATGGCAAAGCAGAGAAGCCGGACATTGATAACCGGATCAAAAGCAGGCAAACCGGTGTTAAGGCTTTTTTCAGTAATACGAAAATAACAATCCCACCAGCGCCACGGTTAAAACCAGGGCATTTATTTTCCTCGGGTATTACAACCATTTTATCACGCGGGATCTGCTCTTGGAAACGAATTCATGTGCCGGGCAGCAACCGCAATCCGGAAAAATAAAATTTTACAATCCTCATTTCCTTTTGATGTATGATATATTTTATTTAAACCCATATTATTTTTACTTTTCAGCAAAATAGAGAAGGAGAATCCGTAATGAAGCCAGCAGACAATTGGAATGCCGAATTGTATGATACCAAACACAAATTTGTATCGGAATACGGAAACAGCCTGATCGGGCTGCTCTCTCCGCAACCCAGCGAAAACATTCTCGACCTCGGCTGCGGAACCGGCGATTTATCTTATAAAATCGGGGAAAGCGGCGCACATATTGTTGGCATCGATCAGTCGGAAAATATGATCCGGCAGGCTTCAAGCAAATATCCAGACATCGCTTTTGATGTACAGAATGCGGCAAAACTGCCCTATACGAACCAATTTGATGCTGTTTTTTCAAATGCTGTCCTCCATTGGATCAAGGAACCGGGCGCCGCATTGGAAGGTGTGTTCCGGAGCCTGAAACAAGGCGGCCGATTTGTCGCAGAATTTGGCGGCAAAGGTAATGTAGAATTGATCACGTCTTCGCTCATCCAGCAAATCACAGAAACCGGGTTCGAGTTCTCTCCGGAACAGTTTCCCTGGTACTATCCCAGCATTGGCGAGTATACCGCTTTGATGGAAAAAGCCGGATTTTATGTTACGTTCGCTATGCATTTTGACCGGCCGACACCGTTGGAGGGAGAAGACGGCCTGAAAAACTGGATCCGAATGTTTTGTACGCAGTTGCTGGAAGGCATCCCGGAACAGGAAACAGAAATGATCATTGCGAATACAGAAAAACAACTGAAAGGCAGTTTGTGGAAAAACGGGCACTGGATCGCAGACTATAAACGCATCCGGGTGATTGGAATCAAACCATCTGCACTTACATGGGGAGGAAAGATGAGCAAGTACCATGAATCGCAAAAGCCGGAAGATCAATAACAGATGGTCGAAAATAGAGACAAAATTATTCTCGCCTATTGAGGATTACGTCAAAATACAAAGCGGCGGATTATGGTACAAAAAAACTTTCAATTAGGCGGCGCGCCCAAAGGGATTACTGGGTGGGTATCCGGCTTGGCTTTATCATCATCCCTGCAATAATTTCTATTATCAACGCCATTTTTCAAAATGAAGAAGGAACCGGATCAGAAATGGATCCGGTTGGGTTTGTCCAAAATGCCAGACGTTTATTTTGTTTAATCCAAAAGGTTTCCAAATAACCCCTGCTGGCAGATTGCAGTCTCCGGTTGATCTCTTCCTTCCCCTTTTCTCACGCCCGGCCTCTGGCCATGAGAAATCAGGGCATTTTTCCGCCGGAAGTGGGACTGCTTGATCTTTGGCAACAATATTTTAAACCTTTATCTGATTTTTATAAAATGCTAAAATAATAGAAAAGGGACAAAGTAATTTTAGAAATTCAGCCCCGATGATCCATTGAACACTTCCCCAATACGGCTGTCCTTCCTGTAAGTCAAGATGATCACCAGGCACCCCCTTCGATTTTTTAAAACAGTTGAGAGGAGTTTGAAAGATGACAACGTATAAATTAGGTGTATTATATGGCGACGGGATCGGGCCTGAGATTGTAAGCGCTACTGTTAAAGTGTTGAAAGCTGCAGCTTCAAAAGCAGCAAACGGAACCGAATTTGTTTTCATAGAGCTTCCAATGGGCTGGGAAGGAATTAAAAAATACAATGATCCTATGCCGGACGTGACAAAACAAGGGCTGAAAGAAACCGATGGCTGGTTGATGGGGCCGCATGATTCCTCCGCATATCCGGATGAACACCGTTTATTCAAAAGAAATCCAAGCGGCGAGTTACGGCATTGCTTTGATTTATTTGCCAATATTCGCCCAAGTCGGACTTTTCCCGGGACAAAAAGTGTCGCCGGGTTTAGCGACCTGATAATTTTACGCGAAAACTCCGAAGGCTTTTTATCCGATCGGAATATGTACATCGGTACCGGAGAGTGTATGGTTACACCGGATGTAGCACTTGTAACCGGCGTTTTTACCAGAAAATCAATTGAAAGAATTGCCCATGAAGCATTTAAGCTGGCTATGTCCCGGAGAAAGAAGGTCACGATTGTCCACAAAGCCAATGTCATTAGATTGGCATTCGGGTTATTCCGCGATATTTGCTATGAAACCGGCAAAAAATATTATCCTGAAGTCAAAGTGGAAGATGTCCTTATTGATGCAATGGCAGCACGCCTCGTGCGCAGGGCCGGTGACTTTGATGTCATTGTGACAGAAAACTTATTCGGTGATATCTTGTCGGACCTGGCCGGTGAATTGGCGGGAAGCTTGGGATTATCCCCTTCCTTAAACACAAACGGGAAACAGGCAATGGCCCAGGCGGCACACGGTTCAGCACCGGACATTGCCGGACAGGATCTTGCAAATCCAACAAGCATGCTGCTGTCAGCTGTCATGCTGTTGCAATGGTTAAGTGCACATCACCGCGATCCCCGCCTGAATGAAATTGCGAAAAAAATGGAAGATGCATGTTTGGGTACCATTGCAGATGGGACCGTTACCCATGATTTGGGGGGCTCTGCTTCCACAACAGCTTTTACAGATGCTGTGATCAAAAAAATTTACCAGCTCTCATGATTTGTGCGAATTGCCTAAAGACTGTTGAACGGGCATTTTTACAGCTTTCCGAGATCCCGCGGACGGCGGATGATTCCGCAATTTCCCGCCGCCTTGAATGGCACAAATCGCTCCTGTGCCCCATCTCTTATGTTTATAACATGGAAATGTTGCATATTATTAAACAATATAAAGGATTTCCTGTCTTTCTGGAAGAATAGAATACGATGAAGATATGCATGGGAGCTGGTCAAATGAGCAAAGGGATAAAAACCTTGTTAAAATCATTCATATTTGCCATTCTGCTTGTTGCGGTCATCAGGGGATTTTTCATTGCCCCTTATATGGTTGAAGGGGAATCAATGGAGCCGACACTTCATAACCACGATAAAATTCTCGTTTATAAAGTCCATTCTGCTGCCGATTACCAAAGAGGCGATATCATCATCATCAAGGGAGAAACGGAAAACTATGTAAAGCGGATTATCGGCCTTCCCGGAGATACCATTCTAGTCAAAAATGACCATCTCTACATTAATGGGAAGTTGCACAAAGAGCCTTACCTTGCAAAAAACCTGAAAGCAGCACGTAAAAAAGGCAGCAAGTTGACGAATAACTTCGGGCCTCTCACCGTACCAAGAAATAAATATTTCGTAATGGGCGATAACCGGTTGTACAGCGAAGACAGCAGAAACGGGCTCGGCCTTATTCCGAAGAAAGAACTCGTGGGAAAAACCGAAGCGGTATTTTACCCGCTCTCGCAAATTCGGGAAGTCCATTAACTTTCCTTGCGGGCAGCAGAGAGCTTAGGATATCTATTCATAAAAAGCAGGGGGGAACTTCCTTGAAACACGCTTTAGTCGTCGGCGGAACCGGCATGCTATGCAATGTATCTCTGTGGCTCGCCGGACAGGCTGACCATGTTTCCATTATTGCGCGCAATCCCGAAAAAATGGATGCATGCATTTCCCGGGCCGCTGACCGGAGCCGGATTACCCCTGTTTTAACGGATTACGCTGATTCGAGTGCACTGCGTGAACATTTAGATAAACTGATTGGGCAGCACGGACCGGTTGACCTTGCAGTAGCCTGGATCCATTCTTATGCAGATCAAGCACTTGTAACGATTTCAAATGTTTTTTCACAGAACAGCCGCCAATGGGAACTGTATCACGTCCTCGGAAGCACCCGGAATCCGGATGAACTTTTGAACGAGCTTGCCGGTTTGGAAAATTGCAATTACCATCAAATCCAGCTTGGATTTATTCTCGAAAATCATCAGTCAAGATGGCTGACAAATGAAGAAATTTCGGACGGCGTCATCGAAGCCATCCAGTCAGGCAAAAAAAGGCATATTGTCGGGCAACTGGAACCGTGGGACAAACGCCCGTAAGGTGGTCCGAGAAATTGCGAAAGGGAAAGGGGGACAAACCTGTTATGGCTTTGGCACACTTCACAGCTATTTACGCTATGATTCGTCTTCAGTCCGGGTTTGTCCTGCTTATTTCGGCTTACAATGCAGACAATAATAGGAGGATCATTTGATATGGTCATATTTTTAGTTAACATAATAAAATTATAGATAACAACTATTCCTTCAATCTTAGCAGATCCTGCTGATATTTTTTCACATTTCCTTCACTTTGCGGGTTATGTTAAGAAAGACCAGCATTTTTCTGCGCTTCCTTAACGTAGACGCCTTTTACGTTAAGAAACATCAATTTTTTCGCTCCCTTCCTTAACATAGACGCACTCTACGTTAAGAAACATCGTTTTTTCCACGCGTTTCCTTAACGTAGACACCTTCTACGTTAAGAAACATCGTCTTTTGCGCCTGCTTTCTTAACGTAGACGCACTCTATTTTAAGGAACATCGTCTTTTTTCCGCGCTTCTTTCACGTAGACGCCTTCTACGTTAAGAAATACCGACTTTTGCCCCAGCTTCCTTCACCTAGACGCACTCTACGTTAAGAAACATCGTTTTTTCCACGCGCTTCCTTAACGTAGACGCACTCTACATTAAGAAACATCATCTTTTGCGCCTGCTTCCTTCACGTAGATTTCCACGCCACCTAAAACACGGCAAGAAAACCTGTCATGAAAATGATTCACCCTCTCGTGTGCCTTGATGCCTTGTTTCATTGCCGGCGAAAAATTATAGAGTTTCAGGCATTTTGCCCATGATTTCTTCAGCTTCTTTTATGACATGGCCTATCAATGCTTTTGCCGTTTGATGTTTTGCGAGTCGCGGGCTTTGGCCGGCCCAAAGTGACATAAACTCACGGTTGTTCTGCTTTCCGGCAGCCTTTCTGATATCCTGTGTGAGCGTATTTTGCACGGGATAATCCGGAAAAAGCGCTTCATGCGGCTTCATTTCCGAGATGAATGCATTTTTTACGCCTCTTGCCCATTTTCCGGAAAATGACCGGGTGAGGACAAGCTCATCTTCTTTCGCATGGAGAACGGCTTCCTTATGGGACTGAGGTGCGCCGCTTTCCGCACAGGCCAGGAAGGCAGTTCCCATTTGCACGCCTTTTGCCCCTAAGCAAAGCGCTGCTGCAAGCCCCCTGCCATCCATAATACCGCCTGCCGCAATGACGGGAATCCGGACATTGTCGGCAACCTGGGGAATTAGTGACATCAGGCCAATCATACTTTCCTCATGTTCTTTCAAAAAATTCCCGCGATGGCCTCCCGCTTCACTGCCTTGTGCAACCACCATATCCATTCCGGCTTGCTCCACTTCGATCGCTTCATCAACGGTTGTTGCCGTTCCAATGAGGAGGATCCCGTTTTGTTTCAGCTTTTCGATCACTTCCCTGGAAGGTATTCCAAAAGTGAATGAACAAACAGGCACTTTCTCTTCGATGGCCACTTGCACCTGTGCCAAAAATTGATCTTGTACGCTATGTAAATCAGGAACTTCTATTTCCGCTTTTGCCTCTATTTTTAACTGTTTGCGGACCCGATTTAAAATGCCATTTGCGGCTGTTACTTTTTCATCTACTTCAAACTCGCCGGGAACAAAAAGATTGATGCCAAAAGGTTTTCCGGTTAACTGTTTGATTTCCCGGATTTGTTCTTTTGTTTGAGCAGCGGTTAAGTACCCCGCCCCGATCATGCCCAGCCCGCCGGCGTTTGAGACCGCAGCCACCAATGCCGGTTTGGTGATGCCCCCTGCCATCGGAGCCTGAATCATCGGGTACCGTATTTTCAGCCGTTCGGTCAAAACGTTTTTCAACATCCAAATTCCTCCCTCAAAACCATTCTACCTTTTTTCTGATCATAGCGCTTACAGTCCTGCTTGTAAAATGCTTGTTACTGATCTTCGCGTTCCGTTTTTCTGATAGCAGCATGCCATGTGCCGCCGTTTTCCGGACAGCTCACGATTTTTTTCCACCATCGGCCTTAAAAATAACGCGGATAGCATAAAAGGCAGGACGGATGCGAGCAACAGCACAAGCCCTATTGCACCCAGCCCCATTCCGCCCCATCCTCCTTTGAAAAAGCTGCTGAACAAGAGCACAATGCTGCATACCGCACTGAATACCGGAATGACATATACCGGAAGCTCTACAATATGCCTAAAAATATAGCAAACAAGCAAAATGACGAGTGTTCAACTCACGACATCCATCACAAAAGTGGCCATATGCCTCCCCATTCGCCTTTATCCCATTATAACAGGATTCTGATTTATTTTAAACATTTTAAAAATAGTGAAAACCCTCTCCTGTTGCCCGTCCAAATGAATGCAGCGCTTTTCAAAATATGGGCAGAAAAACTCTTTCCATATCAATATGTTGTATTTTTTTCGTTTATCTGTTATAATTCTATAAATGTAAAGCCCGAGTTCCGCAAAAAATCCCTGCGCACGACGGATAACATGAAACTGCCCGCTGCAATATTTTTCTACTCACTGCATCTTCAACTTCTGAAAAACTTTCCGAAAGAAGCATATGTTTTAAAAAAAGAACAATGGGTAAACAAAGAAGAGGTGATAGCATATGAGAACCAGAATTTTCAACTTCATTATTGACGGACGATTGATTACGGTAAAAGGAAAGTCCGTGAAAGAAGCGAAGCGCCATGCACAACAAATCGCGCGAAGCATGAAAATGGAAGAAAACATGGGCAACCAGTCAGCCATCTGATTGGCTGCCTTTTCCATTTTCAGGATAAACAGACATCTTCCCAACAGCGGAAAAGAAATGTGTGGTTTTTTATAATATTATTATGTAAACCAATTCCCGTTTTTAGAGCGTGGCTGTCCCGTTCTTTTGAAAAATGGCGTGTATCCCACACGCCATTTTTTTAATGCCGGTTTGTCGGCAGCTTTTCACTTGGGTTTCCGTTCCCCTGCCGTTTTTTGTTTTGTTCCTGTTTCTTTTGCTGTTCATTCAGCTTCTGCACAAATCCATGCGTATTGTCCATGTCGTGCCTCCTTTCCGCCCGTCATTGTTACTTTAACCAAGACCCGGTCAGGCATGCATGCATTTTGGATTTCCGGACGGGAGATTCGCTTTCATCATTGTGCAATTTACAGCCATATTCCACCCCCTGCCAATTTCTCATTTCACCATTTCGCACGTTTTTTTACTTGCTCTTCCATTCTAAAAATTCCAGCCTGTTTCCGAATGGATCTGTTGCGTAAATGCGCGCTGCCCCTGGTAGTTTACCGTCTTCTGTCCACTTCATTTGATAGTGGGTAAACCTTTCTTTCAAGCTTTCGAGATTTCTGACTTCAAATGCAGGATGCGCTTTTTTGGCGGGTGAAAAAGGCTCTTCAATGCCGATGTGGATTTGTATTTTTCCGTTTTGAAACCAGCAGCCGCCGCGTTTTTTCAATTCTGCTGGTTTTTCAATTTCCGTAAATCCGAGGATTTCTGCGTAAAACTTTTTTGCTGTCTGCTCACTGCCACGTGGAGCAGCAAGCTGAACATGGTCGATTGCGATAAAATTAAATGCCAATCTCATCCCTCCTTACATTCATCTTACATTCATTCTTTTGTCATTTAAATAATGGCTTTGACAACTCATTTGATAAGATTTGCTTATGGCTTCTTTACACCCCCGGCATGCCTATTTCATGGACTTGCGCAGAAAAAAGCACACGGGGGCAATCCACCGTGTGCCTTAAGGAAAATGATTTATTTTGCAGCGACTGTCACTTTGTCGGTGTCTTCTTTTTTGTTCCGGATGGTGGCCTGTGCAGCGGCGAGCCTTGCGAGCGGTACGCGGTAAGGCGAACAGCTGACGTAGTTCAGGCCGGTTTTGTAGCAGAATTCGATCGAGCTTTTTTCCCCGCCGTGTTCGCCGCAAATGCCGGTTTTTAAGCCCGGTTTTGTCTGACGGCCGAGTTTGACACCGGTTTCGACAAGTTTGCCGACGCCTTCCTGATCAAGGACGGCAAACGGATTTTCCGGCAGCACTTTTTGCTCGATGTACTGTTGCAAGAATTTTCCTTCCGCATCGTCACGGCTAAAGCCGAACGTCGTTTGCGTCAAGTCATTCGTACCAAACGAGAAGAAATCCGCTTCTTCTGCAATTTGGTCTGCGGTGAGGGCGGCGCGCGGAATTTCGATCATCGTGCCGACCGTATAATCGAATTTCAAGCCTTTTTCCTCCATGACCTGATTCGCCATGTCCGTCACAAGCGCGCGCATCCGTTTCAGCTCATTCACATGGCCGACAAGTGGAATCATAATTTCCGGCTGAACTTTTATCCCTTTTTGCAGAACGGCAGCGGCAGCGTAAAAAATCGCCTTGACCTGCATTTCGTAGATTTCAGGGAAAATCACGCCGAGCCGGCAGCCGCGGTGGCCGAGCATCGGATTGAATTCAGCAAGATGCTGGACTTTTTTCAGCAAGTATTCTTTTTCTTCCAGTTCTTTTGATTCTGGTGCCGTAAGCTGCAGTTTTGTTACTTCTACGAGCAGTTCTTCCTTATCCGGCAAAAATTCGTGCATTGGCGGATCGAGCAGGCGGATTGTCACCGGATGGCCGGCCATTTCCTCAAAGATGCCTTCAAAATCGCCCTGCTGCATCGGAAGCAGTTTATCTAAAGCTTTTTCGCGTTCTTCCAAAGTCTCGGCGAGGATCATTTCCTGAACGATCGGCACGCGCTTAATATCCATGAACATATGCTCCGTCCGGCAAAGGCCGATGCCGTCTGCACCGAATTCGAGCGATTTTTTCGCATCCGTTGGGTTGTCAGCATTGGCGCGCACGCCGAGATCGCGCACCTCATCCGCCCATTCAAGCAGCGTTTTGAATTCGCCGGAAAGCTCAGGGTCAATCATCGGGACTTCGCCGAGCATCACTTCACCTGTCGAACCGTCAATCGTGATGACATCCCCATAACGGACAACGGTGTCACCGACCGTAAATTGTTTTGCTTTCAAATCGATTTTCATAGATTCGCAGCCGCAGATGCACGCTTTCCCCATCCCGCGCGCGACAACCGCCGCATGGCTCGTCATCCCGCCGCGGCTTGTCACAACCGCCTGGGATGCAACAATGCCGTGAATATCATCCGGTGTCGTTTCGGGGCGGACCAAAATCACTTTTTCCCCTTCCTTGCCGAGCCGTTCCGCTTCATCAGCATCAAACACAACGGTGCCGGTTGCAGCTCCAGGGGATGCCGGCAGCCCTTTTGCAAGATGGTTTTTAGTCGCGGAACCATCAATGCGGCGGTGCAAGAGCTGGTTCATCTGATCCGGATCGACTCTTAAAAGCGCTGTCTTTTTATCGAGAATGCCTTCCTTCACCATTTCAACGGCGATGCGGATCGCAGCCTGCGCCGTCCGTTTGCCGTTCCGGGTTTGTAGCAGGTACAGTTTGCCGCGTTCCACCGTAAATTCAATATCCTGCATATCTTGGTAATGTTCTTCCAATAATTTGCTTGTTTTTACAAACTGGCGGTACACTTCCGGCATGTCTTTTGCCAGTACCTGGATCGGCTGCGGGGTGCGGATACCGGCAACGACATCTTCGCCTTGGGCATTGATTAAATATTCGCCGTACAGCACGCGTTCGCCTGTTGACGGGTTCCGTGTAAAAGCGACGCCGGTTCCGGAATCATCCCCCATATTTCCGAATACCATGCTTTGGATATTGACAGCGGTCCCAAGATGGTCCGGAATTTTATTCAGGCGGCGGTATACAATGGCACGCTGGTTATTCCACGAATCAAAAACGGCATTTACGGCAAGGTACAGTTGCGTTTTCGGGTCTTGCGGAAAATCCTGTTTCGTATGTTTTTTAACGATCTTTTTATAGCCGGCAATGATGTCTTTCCAGTCTTCCGCAGTCATTTCCGGATCAGCTGTATACCCTTTTTGTTCCCGGGTTTGTTCAAGCAAATGTTCGAAATGGTATACCTCGATCCCGAGCACCACGTCAGAAAACATTTGGATAAACCGGCGGTACGAATCATAGGCAAAGCGCGGATTGCCGGTCAGTTTCGCAACGGCTTCCACGGTCTCATCGTTCATGCCGAGGTTCAGTACCGTATCCATCATCCCCGGCATCGAAAACACAGAGCCGGAACGGACGGAGACGAGCAGCGGGTTCTCGTTCCCGCCCAGTTTTTTGCCGGTTTTTTCTTCCAGTTTCAAAAGCGCTTCTTCCATTTGTGTTTCGACTGCATCTGAAATTTTTTTGCCGTTTGAATAATAGTCATTGCATGCCTCGGTTGTAATCGTGAATCCGAACGGCACCGGCAGGCCGATGTTTGTCATTTCCGCCAGATTGGCTCCTTTGCCGCCAAGCAGGTCACGCATATGGCTGTTCCCTTCGTTGAACAAGTAGACAAATTTTGTCATTTGAGCAGCTCCTCCCTGTTTTTGAACATTTCAATAATAAGGCTTGCTGTTTCTTCCACCGCTTTGTTTGAAACATCAATGACCGGGCATCTGAGTTTCCGCATGATGTTCTCCGCGTAAACGAGTTCTTTATAAATCCGTTCAAAGCTCGCATAATTGGCGTCCGATTTTAACCCCATTGCCTTGATCCGTTCTTTCCGGATTTCATTCAGTTTCTCGGGCGAAATCATCAGCCCGATGCACTTTTCCCGCGGGATGGAAAACAATTCATCAGGCGGTGCGATTTCCGGCACGATCGGAACATTCGCCACTTTAAAGCTGTGATGCGCCAGATACATCGATAACGGCGTTTTCGACGTCCGCGAGACGCCGAGCAGGACAATGTCCGCCTTTTTCAGTCCGGTTGGATCGCGCCCGTCATCATATTTTACGGCAAACTCAATTGCTTCAATTTTTTTAAAATATTCCTGATCCAGCTTGCGCATTAACTTCGGACGGTGGTACGGCTCCTTGTGAAACTTTTTCATAAAAGCTTCCATCAACGGATTCATCAGGTCGACCGCAATGATCCCTTCTTCGCTGGCACGGCGGTCAATGTATGCTTTCAAAGGGGTAACGACTATCGTGTAAGCAATGATGGCATTTTGTTTTTTTGCCGTCTCAATCACCGGTTCGATATCGTCTGTTTCTTCCACATGCGGATGCCGCCTGATTTCGATGTGTCCGCCGTTAAACTGCGCAGCAACCGCTTTTACAACAAATTCAGCCGTTTCTCCGACCGAGTCCGAGATGATATGCACAATTTCTTTTTGTTCCATGTATGGTTCCCATCCTTTTCGAACCGGAAAATGGCTCCGTATGTATATGGTTTCTTTTCACTGCCCCTCCCGTATGCCATCAGTATATGCACTGTTTGACAAATGTGTTATACTTATCGTTCATTAGTATAACACATTTAAAAGGATGCGTGAACCATTTTACCGGTTTTTTTTAAAAATTTTTATTTCATGTAAAACAGGCAACTGCTGTGCACCGTTTAAAAATTTTTATGCTGCCTGATTCTCTCCGGCGCGGATTTTCTCCCGGATCATCACCGTCCCGAGCACGCCAAAAAGCGAAAAGAACGCCGGGATTAAAAAGCCGTAATGATAACCGACCACACTCGCTTCAGCATGAAAATGGTCCAGCACTTTTCCAAACAAGCTCGGCAAAAGCACCGCGCTTAAAAAGCCGCCGGTATTGGCAAATCCGGAAACCGATCCGACTTCCCTTACGTCAAAGGAGTGGCGGACGACCGCAAACGTCAGCGCGCTTGCACCATTACCATATCCGATGACAAACATTAACAGCACCGCGAAAAATAACGGCGGTTTGCCCCCGCTCAAAAAGAAAACCGTCCATGCCAGAAAAATCAGGGTTTGAATCAGCAAATATGGCTTCTTCCTTGAACCGAGTCTGCTTGCGATCCATCCGGTAACCGGCGCGCCGATAATTGCTCCGATTAATCCTGTCATGACCAGCTGGCTCGCTTCCGGGCGGTTCATGCCGAAAATATGCATCCCGTACGGCACAGCCCATGTACCAATAAAACCAACATATGTGCCGACAAGGCCGAAATGGCATAAAAATGCAGCCCACGCCTGCCTGCTTTTCAAGATCCGCTTTAGAACCAAAAGCATTTTTTCATGGCGGACTTTTGTATTCGCATGCGTTCCCCCTTCCCGCTTTTGCGGGAGTCGGATCAGCACGACATACAGCATCACCGTACTTGCGAGGAGCAGAATACCGGTTACAAAAAACGGCTGGCGCCATCCCGAAGCTGAAATCCAGGCCGTTAGCGGAACGGTTGCGAGCAAAGAACCCACGCTTCCGGCCATGCCGGCATAACCGATCAGCCCGACAAACTCTTTCGCATAAAACCACTGACTTAAAATCAAGACAAGATTAATCCAAATGGTCGCATCTCCCATGCCGGCAAGCACCCGGGATACGAGCAAACAGGCTTCATTCGGCGAAATGCTGTATAAGAACGTGCCGATGCCACTGAATAAAGTGCCTGTGACCAAAAAAACGTTCGGCCCGAACCGGTCGGAAAAAATCCCAATCGGAATTTGCAGCCCCGCATAAGCGAGAAACTGCGCACCTGTCAATAAACCGATGACGGACGCTGTCATATGAAACTCGCTCATCAGTTTATCCGAAATCAAGCCTGGCGCCGTTCGCTGGCTGACAATCACCATGTAGGAAAACAGCACCGCGAAAAAAACAACCCATCTGTACTTGCTTTTTTGTCTGTCCAATCTGCTCTACCCCTGTTTTGTTTGTAATTTATTACTATTATAATCTATTTTTGCGCAAAAACATTTTCAATTTTCGAATCCGCAATAAAAAAACTCCCCCGCCGGGAGTTTTTTTATGCGTTTGTAGGCTGCCATTTGGCACGAACCAGGATCCATTTTCCGTCTTTAAAATACCATGTTGCCTTTACATCACCCAGTCTATCTGCATGGTAGGCACCGCTTACTTGCTGGAAACCTTCGAGCCCGACGCCTTTTTTGCCTTTTATTTTCACCGGTTTGTAAACCGCCGCCGGATCGATCATCAGTTCAAACGGCTCATTGAGCATTCCGTCCTTTCGGTAAATACCGAGCCGGATATAATCTTTTTTCCGTTTTCTTAAATCAATCAAAAATGTTTCGTTCGTATTTTCAATGTTGAGCCTGGCCGACAATGCATTTTCAAATTTGCCGCTAAGCTTTAACACGGGCGGCATCGGCAAATGTTTTAAAATGCCGCCTTTCAGCGTATCGAGGCGGTACTGGTTTATGCCCCCGCTTCCGCCGCTGTTGCTTGATCCAAGCATGTCCTTTACGCCGTCATGGTTGAGATCGATGAACTGGATTTCCGGTTCATACCCAGGCTCATACGGCAATTTATATTTCTTTCCTTCCGACGTGGCAATCCGCGCCCAAATTTTTTTCATATACGGGCTGCCGGCTGCAAACGGGATGCCTTCCAATACAATCGCATCCTTTTTTCCGTCGCCGGTTACATCCGCCTCGTACCGGTGAATCACCGTTTTGCCGGCTTTCGTCTTCCCGCCCGCGTCCGCGATCACAACCGTGCCGGCTGCCATAAACCATAATGCGAGCAGTGCAAGCATGTATTCTTTTTTCATCTTCTCACCCCGCATCCGTTTTCCTTTAGGATACGCCGCAAGAATAGAATTATGTAAAACTTGCCTGAAGATGAAAAAAGTGTTTGCCGAAAACGGCAAACACTTTTTTCAATCGTTTTCTTCCGCAGCACCCTCTTCCGGTTCCTGCTTCCATACTTCTGCCACTGTCCCGTTCTCTTCTTCATCAATGGCAAATGAGCCATTTGAATAACGGTCATGGTCGCGCAAATCATGGAGCCGAATGTCTTCCTGATGCCCTTTTTCCGTGATGACCGAGACGGTTTCATCGTCGCCTGCAATCACGGCTCCGGCGATCCGGTGCGGATGGGCTTTTAATTCGCGCAGCATGATGACACCGCGTTTGGCCCGGCTTGTTTTGTCAAATTCGGACACTTTCATCTTCTTGACGGCTCCTCTTTGGGTGGCAATAAATACTTTGTCTTTTTCCGGATCTTCAATGATTTTCCCGCTAACGAGCCTGTCGCCTTCTTTTAGGTTCATGCCTTTTACCCCTGCTGCCCGCTGGCCGACAACGCTGATTTCCGCTTCATCAAACCGGAGCCCGTAACCGAGGCGGGAAGCGAGGAAGACTTCTTTCGAGCCGTCTGTCAGGTGAACATCGAGCACTTCATCATCGCCCTTTAAGTTGATTGCAACGAGGGCTTTCGAATAGCGCTGTGCCTGGTATTGCTGCAATTCCGTTTTCTTCGCCATGCCGTTTTTCGTGAAAAACAAAATAAACTGCGGCTGGTTGAAATCTTCAATCGGGAGCACTTTGATGATGCCTTCATCGCGTTCAAGCGTCACAAGATTGGAAACATGCTGCCCGAGATCTTTCCAGCGGATATCCGGCAGTTCATGGACCGGCAAATAGATATAGCTCCCTTTATTTGTGAAAAGCAGCACCGTCTGGACGGTATTGAGCTGCTGTTTAAAGAGCAGGCGGTCGCTATCTTTAATAGCAAGGTCCCGGCCGTTTGAAGCGGTATATGAACGGAGGCTTGTCCGTTTGATATAACCGTCTTTTGTAATGGTGACCATCACATCTTCATTCGGGATCATCGCTTCCAGATTGATTTTTAATTCCTGTATTTCCGCTTCAATCGTTGTCCTTCTGTTATCCGCGTATTTTTTCCGGATATCTCTCAGTTCTTTTTTGATCACCGTAAACAGTTTTTTCTCACTGGATAAAATCGCGAGATAGGTCTCAATTTTTTTCTCAAGGTCTGCCGCTTCATTCTCCAGCGTCGTAATATCCGTATTGGTCAGGCGGTAGAGCTGCAGCGTGACAATCGCTTCAGCCTGGGGTTCGGTAAAAGCAAACTTTGCGATTAAGTTCGCTTTTGCATCTTTTTTATCTTTGGATGCCCGAATCGCCGCAATGACTTCATCCAGGATGGAAAGTGCCTTCATCAGGCCGTCAACAATATGCTTGCGGTCACGCGCTTTTTTGAGATCGAATTCCGTCCTTTTTGTGACCACTTCTTTCTGGTGTTCAATATAAGCATCGAGCAGTTCACGGAGGCCCATCAGCTGCGGCCGACGGTTATGGATGGCCACCATGTTGAAATTGTATGATACCTGGAGATCGGTGTTTTTGAATAAATAATTCAGGACGCTATCTGCATCCGCATCTTTTTTCAGTTCGATCACAATCCGGAGCCCGGTCCGGTCGGTTTCATCGCGGACTTCAGATATGCCTTCCACTTTCCGGTCAATCCGGAGCTCGTCGATTTTTTTGACAAGATTGGCTTTATTGACTTCATAAGGAATCTCTGCGATGACAATCTGCTTTCGCCCGCCGCGGATCTCTTCGATCGATGTCCTGCCTCTTACGACCATTTTGCCTTTTCCGGTTTCATACGCTTTTTTAATTCCGTCAATTCCCTGGACAATGCCGCCTGTTGGAAAATCAGGGCCTTTTATGACCGTCATCAAATCTTCTACCGTACAGTCCGGGTTTTCCATCCGCATGATGGCCCCGTCAATGATTTCCCCGAGGTGATGCGGCGGAATTTCAGTTGCATATCCAGCCGAGATGCCGGTCGATCCGTTCACGAGCAGGTTGGGAAACCGGGCGGGCAGCACAACCGGCTCATTTGCGGTATCATCGAAATTCGGGATAAATTTAACCGTTTCTTTATCAATATCATGAAGGAGTTCGGATGCAATCGGAGCGAGCCTTGCTTCTGTATACCGCATAGCCGCGGCCGGGTCGCCGTCAATGCTCCCGTTATTGCCGTGCATCTCGATGAGCACGTTTCGCAGCTTCCAGTCCTGGCTCATCCGCACCATCGCTTCATAAACGGAAGAATCCCCGTGCGGATGGTAATTGCCGATGACGTTGCCGACCGTTTTTGCCGATTTCCGGAAATGCTTGTCAGCAGTGTTGCCCTCTACATGCATCGCATAAAGAATCCGCCGCTGCACCGGCTTCAGGCCGTCCCGCGCATCCGGAAGGGCACGATCCTGGATAATATATTTGCTGTACCGGCCGAAGCGGTCGCCCAGCACCTCTTCCAAAGGCAAATCTTGAAAACGTTCAGCCGTCTTCATCCGTTCATGTCCCCTTCCTCAATCATCAAATTCTCATTGTCTAAAATATTGGTGTCGTCTTCAAGCCCGAATTCCACATGGCTTTCAATCCATTGCCGACGCGGTTCGACCTTATCGCCCATAAGCGTGGTCACCCGCCGTTCAGCCCGGGCCGCATCATCAATACGGACACGGATCAAAGTCCGCGTTTCCGGATTCATCGTCGTTTCCCAAAGCTGGTCGGCGTTCATTTCACCGAGCCCTTTATAACGCTGCAGGATATAGCCACGCCCGACTTTTTTGATCGTTTCATCCAGTTCTTTTTCGGTCCAAGCATATTCCACGATTTCTTTCCTGCCGGTGCCTTTGCTGACTTTATAAAGCGGTGGCAGCGCGATGTACACTTTTCCCGCTTCAATCAAAGGCCGCATATAGCGGTAAAAGAACGTAAGAAGCAGCACCTGGATGTGGGCACCGTCCGTGTCGGCATCGGTCATAATAATGACTTTGTCGTAATTGACGTCTTCCAAATTGAATTCAGGGCCGACGCCGGCACCAATCGTATAAATAATGGTATTGATTTCTTCATTTTTAAAAATATCCGCAAGCTTTGCTTTTTCCGTATTGATGACTTTTCCGCGCAGCGGCAAAACAGCCTGGAATTTCCGGTCGCGCCCCTGTTTCGCAGAACCGCCCGCGGAATCCCCTTCAACGAGATACAGTTCGTTCCGCTGCGGATTGCGGCTTTGCGCCGGCGTCAGCTTTCCGGACAAAGTCGTTTCCGATTTCTTCCGCTTTTTGCCACTTCTCGCTTCTTCCCGTGCTTTCCTCGCTGCTTCCCTTGCCTGCGACGCCTTGATGGCTTTCCGGATTAAAAGATTGCTCGTATCCGGGTTTTCTTCAAGAAAATAAGAAAGGTGTTCCGAAACAATCGTATCAACTGCAGAGCGGGCTTCACTTGTGCCAAGTTTCCCTTTCGTTTGTCCTTCAAATTGGAGCAGTTCTTCCGGAATGCGGACGGAAATAATGGCGGACAGCCCTTCGCGGATATCCGTCCCTTCTAAGTTTTTATCTTTTTCTTTTAACAGCCCGGTTTTTCTTGCATAATCGTTCACGACGCGCGTCAATGCCGTTTTTGCCCCGGCTTCGTGCGTGCCGCCGTCTTTCGTGCGCACGTTGTTCACGAAAGATAAAATGTTTTCCGAAAAGCCGTCGTTAAACTGAAACGCAAATTCCGCTTCGATTCCGTTTGTTTCCCCCTCGATAAACACAACCGGATGGAGCACTTCTTTTCCTTCGTTCAAGTACTGGACAAAGGCTTCAATGCCGTTTTCGTAGTGGAACAGATCATGCCGCCCGAAACGTTCATCAGTGATTTCAATTTTTAACCCTTTTAAAAGAAAGGCCGATTCGCGCAGCCGTTCGCATAATGTATCGTAGTTAAAAGTGATGGTGCTAAAAATGGACGGGTCGGGTTTAAAATGGATCGTTGTGCCGGTCTTATTGGTTTTCCCGGTTTTCTCGAGCGTTGTTTCCGGTTTGCCGCCGTCACGGAAACGCTGTTCATACACGTAACCGTCGCGATGTATGGTAACAACAAGCCATTCCGACAGGGCATTGACGACGGACGCGCCGACACCGTGCAGGCCGCCGCTCGTTTTATAGCCGCCCTGCCCAAATTTTCCGCCGGCGTGCAAAATCGTCAAGATCACTTCTGTCGTCGGCTTACCGAGCTTGTGCATCCCGACCGGCATGCCGCGCCCGAAGTCCTGGACGCTGATGCTGTTATCTTTGTGAATGTTGACGATGATATGGTTTCCGTACCCGGACAACGCCTCATCCACCGCATTGTCGACGATTTCATAGACAAGATGGTGCAAACCGCGCGCATCGGTCGACCCGATGTACATGCCCGGCCTTTTCCTTACGGCCTCCAGCCCTTCCAGCACCTGGATTGCATCATCATTATATTCCAATATATTTTGTTTCTTCGCCACATCTATTCCCCTTTCAATTGCAAAGCACGTGCACCGGCGTTCATAAGAACAAATATTCGTTCTCATTATAACATCATTTGCCGTTTTTATCATACTCATTTTAACGATAAAACGGAATTTGTAAAAGGGCATGCGGAAGTGACGGGAACGGGAGGGGCAAAGCAACGGTTATAAAAACTTCTCCAGTAAACGGCCGTTTTATTGGGAAAATATAAAGAAAGCAAGCGCCCTTTAAGCTGGCGCCTGCTTGAAAAAGCCTATTTTGTCAGGGCATGTTCCACTTTAATGCAGCGGTTCATCACAACGGTATAGCCTTTTTCTTTTAAAAACCGGTATGCTTCCTCGTTTTCGATGCCGAGCTGCGCCCAGAAAACGTCCGCATCGATTTCATCAAACTCCCGTGCCAGCTCCGGCAAATATTCGGGCCGCCTGAAAATATCCACAATGTCCACATGGCCTTCGATATCTTTTAAGCTCGGGACAGCCTTTTCCCCGAGAATTTCCGTTGCTTTCGGATTGACCGGAATAATCTCATAGCCGGCATCCTGCATGGCTTTGGCTACCGTATAAGATGTTTTTTCCGGGTTATTGCTCAAGCCAACCACTGCAATTCGTTTTGCTTTTTGTAAAATTTCCCTGATTTCTTCCCTGCTCGGATTTTCGATTGCCATTTGATCAACACCTCTCCTTTCTTGTACTTTCGCCAGTCTGATCCCAACTTAAACATTCGCTTGATCTTTTCCAATTCCTGCTCGGTTAGAAAATCTGCACGGAATCGGCAAAAAATATTCCTCTTTCCTTTAAGAACATGCTACAATAAGCATAGATTTTTTCCAAGGAGTTTTGTACATGAATATTGTCCTGATGATCCTTTTGGCTTACCTGCTCGGCTCAATCCCGACAGGCCTGATCGTTGGTAAGCTTTTTTACGGTATAGACATCCGCGAACACGGCAGCGGAAATCTCGGTGCGACCAATACGTTCCGTGTGCTCGGGTTCAAAGCCGGCAGTGTCGTAACAGTGGTGGATATTCTGAAAGGGACAATCGCCACCTTATTGCCCCACTTTTTTGGCCTGGAGCATACGGTGCACCCGCTTTTAATCGGGATGATCGCTGTTATCGGCCATATGCTTCCGGTATTTGCCAAATTTAAAGGCGGCAAAGCGGTGGCAACTTCCGCCGGCGTTGTTCTTGCCTATCAATGGCCATTGTTTGTCATGGTCATCATCGTTTTTTTGATTACATTAAAATGGAGCAAATACGTTTCGCTTTCTTCTATCATGGCGGCTGTTTTTGGCATCCTGTATACGCTCATTTATATGATTGCAACACATGACTGGCCGCTGTTCGTCATCGTTCTGGCGCTTGCCTCTTTCATTATTTACCGCCATAAAGCCAATATTAAGCGGATTAAAAATAAGACCGAGCCAAAAGTCAAGTGGCTGTAAGGCAGCCATTGTTTCTAAATCTGATGTTTCCTATAACCCGGGGCCGGTAAACGAAGGCAAAAGGTTAGGGAAAAAACGTGCTTTGGTCTATAATGAAAATGTAAAAGGCAGTTGGAAGGAAGTGGCGGCATGAAAATGCACATTACAGATGAGGCAGTAAACTGGTTTAAAAGGGAACTGGAACTGGACGACGGCGAGTCCGTCCGTTTTTTTGCCAAATACGGCGGCTCCACGCCTGTCCAACACGGGTTTTCACTTGGTGTTCAAAAAGACGTTCCCGACGATCCGGTGGCGGCCGTTGAACGGAACGGCCATGCTTTTTTCATTGAAGGCACGGACGAATGGTATTTTGACGGCCATGATTTGTATATCGGGTATGACCCGAAACGGGATGAACCGGTATATGAATATAAAAAAGGTTAAAACCGGGATCATCCGGCAGCTTTTGCTTTTTTGCTGCCAGTGATGCCGGTTTTTCATTTTAAAAATTTTTTTGCTTCCGCAAGGCGCCCTTCTTTTTGCAAAATTTCTCGCTGCTTCCTGCCAAGCAGGTCGAAATGGCTGTAACCGTCTTTACGGACATGAATCCATTCTTTTTTCAGCTGGTAGCGTGCTCCCCATGCAGCGAGTTTCTCCAGATCTTTACAGCCGACTTTTGTGACCGATTTTGCGCCGGGGAAACGGTCGTCCAGCCAAAAATGCGTTAAAAACGCAATCTCCCCGCGGTCAATCGCCGCTTTCCACGCTTTAAGCTGGTTGCGGTGTATGCCAAAAGCCAAATCCATCCCCCCGCTTTATGATTTTTTTGCTTTTTCATATGCTTCATGCCATTTTGGGTAGAGGCGGCGGAACGAAACCGGTCGGAAGCTGTCTTTCTTTACGCAGACATGTGTTGAACTCGCGGCCACGGCAAGGTCGCCGGTTTCTGTGTAAATCTCATAGCCGTACGTTACGCGCAGCCCGTCATATGCATCGACCCATGTTTTTACGGTCACTGTTTCCCCGTAACGGGCCGGTTTTTTGTATGAAATTTGAATATCGATGACCGGCGACAAAATCCCGTCTTTTTCCATATCCGCATAACGGAAGCCAAGGTCTTCGATTAATTTCGTCCGCCCCACTTCCATCCAAATCAGGTAATTGGCGTGGTACACAACCCCCATTTGGTCTGTTTCTGCATACCGCACTTTGACTTCTGTTTCTGATACAAACATCCCGGACACCTCTTTCATATGTACAGTCAATTTTATTTTAGCATAAAGAAAATTCCCCCTCCTAAAAGGATGCCTGATACGGGGCCGGGAAAACTTCGGATGCACGCATGGTCGCAGCAAAAGGAGAGAAAAAACGGCCTTTCCGAGAGGGAAAAGGCGTGGTTCCAAAGAAACGCTGCTGTTTTCCGTCGAAAGGCCGTTTTCGTTTATTGCTGCTGTTTGTATGCGGCTTCGTCTTTTACCTCGGTTCTCATCGCTTCGAGGCTTTCACGGCGCCGCTCATTTTTTTCCTTTATTTGTTGGATTTGCGTTTCATCGCTTGTAACGGCAAGCGATTCTTCCGCGCTTTCCATGTTTTCGATCGTATTGTGGATCATGTTTTGCAGTTTTTCCACATTATCGCTGCGGTCGTCCGGTTTCGGTCGGTTATGCGCCATTGTGTTCTCCTCCTTCGGCTGTGAAAGCTACTCCCCTTTTGTCTGTATCACCTGGGCGTGCTGTCCCGAACGGTCCTGCATCTTCTTCCCCTTATTGCCGGAAAATCCGCGCGGCTGCGTGCCAAGATGATCGGGAACGAAATATTTGCTTTTCTTGTTTGGGTTGCCCATCCTATCTCCCCCCTCCTTATACATTTTCCCCAGGAGGAAAGCGGATTATGATTCACAAACAGTGGCTTATTCTGCTAATTTCATCTCGTGTTTCCGGTCCAGCCGTTCTTCTATCCGCATCAGCGCATCCCTGTCGCGCAACAGTTCCTGTTTATTTTCGGCAACAAGATCCGAAAGGGTCTTTTTATGGGTTTTTCTCATATTTGCCACTCCTTACAAGTATTTTTACTTAGTATGGGCAATTATGGGAAAAATTATAAATTTGATTCAAAAAAAGCTGCGGCTTTGGCCGCAGCTTTTTTAAACATTATGATTTTGATTTCACTTCATTTTTGGACTGCTGTAGTTTTTCGCGCAGCACCATTTGCAGGATGCCGCCGTGGCGGTAATAGTCAATTTCTACATCGGAATCGAAACGGACAAGCGCTTCAAATTCCGTTTTCTTCCCGTTTTCGTCGGTAGCCGTCACTTTTATCCAGTCATGCGGTTTAACATTTTCGTCAATATGGACATCAAATGTTTCTTTGCCGGATAAGCCGAGTGTGTCGGCATTTTCCCCTTTTTTGAACTGCAGCGGCAGCACGCCCATGAGAACGAGGTTGGAACGGTGGATCCGTTCAAAGCTTTCCGCAATCACGGTTTTAATGCCAAGCAGGTATGTGCCTTTTGCCGCCCAGTCGCGCGATGAGCCCATGCCGTAATCTTTGCCGGCAAGAACCACAAGGCCGGTGCCGTTTTCTTTATAACGCATGGCTGCATCATAAATCGACGTCACTTCATTCGTCGGCCAGTAAGTCGTGTAGCCGCCTTCCGTACCCGGTGCAATTTGGTTGCGGATGCGGATGTTGGCAAATGTTCCGCGCATCATGACTTCATGGTTGCCGCGACGGGAACCATAAGAGTTAAAGTCACGCGGTTCGACTCCTTTTGACAACAGGTATTTTCCGGCAGGGGTGTCTTTGCCGATCGCACCTGCAGGCGAAATATGGTCCGTTGTCACCGAATCGCCGAATTTGCCGATGACGCGCAGGCTCGACAGCGGCTGTACTTCGCCCGGTTCAGGCGAGAGATTTTCAAAGAACGGCGGATTTTGAATGTAAGTCGATTCTGCATCCCATGTATACAACGGTTCGTCGCTCGTTTCGATCGCATTCCACCGTTCATTGTCGGTAAAGACGTTTTCATATTGTTTGCGGAACAGTTCCGGCGTGACGACTTTTTGAACATTTTCTTTGATTTCATCCGCTTGCGGCCAAATATCCTTCAGGTAGACGTCTTGGCCGTCTTTGTCTTTGCCGATCGGGTCATGGTTTAAATCGATATTCACCGTTCCTGCGAGCGCATAAGCAACGACAAGCGGCGGCGAAGCCAGATAGTTGGCTTTGACAAGCGGATGGATCCGGCCTTCAAAATTCCGGTTCCCGGAAAGGACACTCGTTACGAGCAAATCATTGTCCATGATGGTTTTTTCAATTTCTTCCTTCAACGGACCGGAGTTTCCGATACAGGTTGTACAACCATAACCGACCAGGTTAAAGCCAAGTTGTTCGAGGTACGGCATTAAACCGGAGTCTTTTAAGTAGCCGGTCACGACTTTTGATCCAGGCGCAAGCGATGTTTTCACATATTTCGGCACTTCCAGCCCTTTTTCAACCGCTTTTTTCGCAAGCAGGCCGGCCCCGAGCATAACGTAAGGGTTTGAAGTGTTTGTGCAGCTCGTAATCGCTGCAATGGCGACTGCGCCGGTTTTTATCGCAGCTGTTTCGCCGTTGTTAAAATGGATCACAGCTTCTTTATCGAGCTCTTTTTCATCCAGTCCGAAACCTTGGTTGCCGGCAGGCGCCGTAATCGCTTTTTGGAAAGCAGACTGCATTTGCGATAACGGAATCAAATCCTGCGGGCGTTTCGGGCCGGAAAGGTTGGCTTCAATTTCAGAAAGGTTCAGTTCAAGCACATCCGTATAAACCGGGTCTTCTTTGTCCGGCGTAAAGAACATGCCGTTTTCTTTCAAGTAAGTTTCCACCACTTTTACATGTTCTTCGCTGCGGCCGGTTAAGCGCAAATAGGCAAGCGACTCATCGTCAACCGGGAAGAAACCGCAAGTTGCCCCGTATTCAGGCGCCATGTTTGCAATCGTCGCACGGTCTGCAAGCGGCAGCGTTGAGACGCCCGGGCCAAAGAATTCGACAAATTTGCCGACCACGCCTTTTTGGCGCAAAAGCTGGGTGACTTTTAACGCAAGGTCGGTTGCGGTTGCCCCGTTCGGAAGCGATCCGGTCATTTTTACGCCGATAACTTCCGGAATTGGGAAATACGAAGGCTGGCCGAGCATGCCGGCTTCCGCTTCGATACCGCCGACACCCCATCCGAGCACCCCGAGTCCATTGACCATTGTCGTATGGGAATCGGTCCCGACGAGGGTATCCGGATACGTTTCATATTCGCCGTTTTCCAGTTCTTTTTCATGGACGACACTTGCCAGATACTCAAGGTTTACCTGGTGGACAATCCCCGTTGCAGGCGGAACGGCACGGTAATTGTCAAACGCTTTTTGGGCCCAGTTTAAAAATTTATAGCGTTCGGCATTGCGTTTGAATTCAAAATCCATATTCACCTGAAGGGCATCCGGCGCACCGTATTTATCAACCTGAACCGAGTGGTCGATCACAAGGTCAACCGGTACTTCCGGATTGATTTTATCCGCGTTTCCGCCCAAATCAGCCATCGCTTTGCGGAGCGATGCAAGATCGACAACAACTGGAACACCGGTAAAATCCTGCAAAATAACGCGTGACGGCTTAAACGGGACTTCTTTGTCCTTTACTTCATCCGATCCCCATTTTGCCAAATCTTCAACATGTTCTTTCGTAATCGCGCGGCCGTCCATTTGGCGGAGCACCGATTCAAGCAGCACTTTAATCGAATAAGGCAGGCGCGACACATTGGCGATTCCTGCGTCTTGCAGCGCTGTTAGGCGGTAATAGTGATAGCGTTTCCCATTTACTTCAAAAATGGAACGCGCTTTAAAGACATCATTGGACATGTCTTTTCCCCCTTTGTCAAGATTCATATTTTCATCATTTAAAAGATTAACAGAATGATTCGTAAAAAACGCCTCACAGTTTCATCTTATTACAAGAAATGACATAAGTAAATAACAATAATATTATTGTGTGTGATAAGTTTTAATTATATCACCTGTCGTTTGGTTTGCAAAAAATTTATCGGCAAGGTATGATTTTTCCTTTATTCAACATACTGAAACTGTGGCCAGGGAGGTGAGCCTTGTGACAAGACAGAAAGCAAACCATATCCGGCCGGGCATGAATACGGCAAAAGCGCAAGGGAAAGGCGCCGGATACAATGAAGAATTTTCAAACGAGCCTTTAACGGAAAAAGAAAGACAGTTTAACAAAAAACGCAAGAAAAACCAGTAGCATGGGATGGCAAAGAAATCAGCTTTATGGGCTGATTTCTTTGTTTTGGCCATTGAGAATCTTTATCAATATAATATTAATGTTTTTCTTTAGATGGCCCAGTCCCCATTGCGGAATACCGGCACAACGGTTCCATCCTGCTTGATGCCGTCAATATTCATATCAGCAGAGCCGATCATGAAGTCAACGTGGACATTGGAGACATTCATGCCGTGTTTTAACAGTTCTTCTTCGCTCATTTTCGTGCCGCCCTGGATCGTTGTCGGATAGGCTGCACCAATGGCCAGGTGGTTCGAGGCATTCTCGTCAAACAATGTATTGAAAAATGTAATGCCGGACTGTGAAATCGGCGACGGATCCGGTACAAGCGCAACTTCCCCGAGCCCTGTTGCACCCTCGTTTTCAAACACGAGTTTTTTGATCGCTTCTTCGCCTTTTTCAGCAGAAATATCGACGATTTTCCCGTCTTTAAAGTGGACAACAATGCCTTCGATTAAAGTGCCTGCATAACTTAATGGTTTTGTGCTGCGCACGACGCCTTCCATCCTGTGCGTATCCGGTGCAGTAAACACTTCCTCCGTTGGCATATTGGCAATGAATTCTTCGCCTTTCGGGTTCACGCTGCCCGCACTGGCCCAAATATGGTTTTTCGGAAGGCCGAGTGTAAGGTCCGTCCCCGGCGCCGTATAATGAAGGGCATCGAATTGAATGTCGTTTAACTTCGCCGCTTTTTCATTTAACGTCTGTTTATGCTGTTCCCAGGCGGCAACCGGGTCGTCCGCGTAGACACGGCATGTTTTAAAAATCTGATCCCAAAGCGCATCGACTTGTGCTTCTTCGGTTTCTAAATCCGGGAATACTGCTTTTGCCCATCCGGCCCCCGCCGCTGCAGCAACCGTCCATTTGATATCGTCATTTTGCGTGGCAACCCGCTGCGCTTTGAAAGCTTTCGCTGCTGTATTTTGATAAGCGGCCACTTTGTGCGGATCGACATCATTGAGCAGGCCGGGATCGCTTGAAAGAATAGACAGCCGGCTCACTTTATGGTTAAGCACATGGTCTTCCGTCTCGGCAATTTTGTAATCCGGAATATGTGTCAGCACTTCCTGCGGCTGATTCAGATAATGCTGTTTTGTAATTTCATCATCCGACCATTCGACGATTACTTTTTCCGCGCCTAGTGCATACGCTTCTTTTACGACAAGGCGCGCAAGTTTTGCCTGGTCGACTGCAATATATACTTTTACCCAGTCGCCCTGCTTTACATTGATGCCCTTTGTCACGAGCAATTTCGCATATTTTTGTAAATTCTGTTCAAAATTTGGCAAAGCCATTTCGATTCCCTCCTGTTTATTATTTTTCATATGTATGAACCCCGCCCGGTCGCAGGCTTGATACCATTCTATATTATACCAGATCCGGGCGCAGATGAAAAAAAGCAGGGATCCTCCTCCCCGCTTTAATGCAAATCTGTATGTTTTACGATTGTATCCAAATCGCGCCGGAACTGTTCCAATTGCACCCGTTGCGTTTCGCTCGCCACTTCGAGTGCATTTTCGATCTCTTGGTACGTTTCGTTGATTTCTTCTTTCAAATGGGCGAGCTGGTGCCCGGCGTCTTCACTTCCCATCTCTACATTCTGCAAGATGTCTTCCGTCAAGGCCATGTGCTGCTCGGCCGCTTGGAACGCCTGCTGTTTGTCTTTATGGTAAGGCATTGTCATCTCTCCTTCAAACGATAGTATGTTCAATTTTTTTCATGGTATGCTGTATAACCGCTTTACAAAAAGCAAATTGTATAGTTGGAGGGATGAAAATGGTAAATAAAAACGACGGAAATGATATACGCAGAAACCAGCCAAAAGCAAACAACAGCGGGCAGCCGGAACCGTTAAGCGGCTCAAAAAAGGTTAAAAACCGGAATCATTCAAGGCAAAAGCACAATCCCGGGCATGATCTATAAACTTCAAACCAGAGGATTTCCCGCTTTCTCCTGAAAAGTTCCGCATATTTGTCATTTTAGACGTTTTAGAATACGCCTGCGCATGTTTAGTCTGGTACAAAAAAGGTAATAAGTACACCAAGTTCGATAAAAAGACATGAAACTTAAGTTAACAGGAGGAATGTGAAAATGTCGTTTATTCTATATTTAATCGTAGGTGGGATTATCGGATGGCTTGCAGGATTGATCATGGGCCGGGACATCCCAGGCGGAATTATCGGAAATATTATTGCTGGGATTGTCGGTGCATGGCTTGGCGGCGCAATTTTCGGGAATTGGGGGCCGCATATTGCAGGGATGGCCATCATACCTGCTTTAATCGGGGCCATCATTCTCGTCTTTGTGTTAAGCTTCATTTTAAGAATAGCAAGAAAAGCATAACAGTAAAAAAGGGCGGCCAGAACCGCCCTTTTTTACTTGCTTGCTTTTTCTAAACCTTCTTTTTGATAAAGGTGTACATAATGCATCACTTCGGACACGTATTTACGGCTGTGGTTATACGCAAAAACCGCTTTTTGAATCTGCCCGTTTGCCGCCCCGTTTTTCGACAAATAATTTGCCGCGCTGAAAATCGCATCTTTATCGTTAAACGGGTCTGCTTTCCCGTCCCCGTCCGCATCGACGCCATATCCTCCGTATTTTTTTATGACAGCCGGGTTCGTTTCTTCATTTTTCGGGATGTCTCCTTTTCCAAGGCCGCTGCATGACGGATGTTTCCAGCCGACAAATGTGCACGGCATAAATTGCATCGGGCCTTGGGCGCCGGCCGGCGAGACCATCGGCTTCATCGTTGAAAACCTGGTTTCCACCCGGTGATGAGCGGCAAGCACATACCAGGGAACCCCGTATATTTTCTCTGCTTCCAAATAGATGGACAAATATTTTTCAGGGATTTGGGGATCCGTTTTTTTCTGGATGTTCTCTTCGAAAATAAAATAGGCGCTTAACACGATGACCGGAATAAGCAGGACGATCCACGTTTTACCCCGGTTCCGCTTCTTTTTCTTCCATGTTTTGGGCATTTCCGTTTGAATCCTTTCGTCTTTCCGTTAAAACCTCTCCCCTTTATATTATCGAATGAAAAAGCCGAAATCCATAGAAAGATTCCGGCTTTTTCCCGCATGCATTACTGCACGCCTGCATAATGGTCTTGCAGCTGTTCACGCAATGCCCGTTTTAAAAACTTGCCGACAGACGTTTTCGGGATTTCTTTCATAAACAAAATGTCGTCAGGGACCCACCATGAGGCAAATTGTGTTTTTAAATAATCTTTTAGTTCCGCAGCCGTGATTTTGTTTTCATATTCGCTTTTTAAAACCACACAGCCGAGCGGGCGTTCCTGCCATTTCGGGTGGGGAACGGCAATGACGGCTGCTTCAAAGACCGCTTCGTGCGACATGAGAGCGTTTTCAAGTTCGACGGAAGAAATCCACTCGCCGCCGCTTTTAATCAGGTCTTTTGTCCGGTCGGTAATCTTTAGGTACCCTTCCTGATCCACGACTGCAATATCTCCGGTATACAGCCAGCCATCCCTGAATGCTTCCTGCGTACGCTCGTCATTGTAATATTCATCCGCAATCCACGGCCCTCTTACGATCAGTTCCCCCATTGTTTTTCCGTCCCACGGTACTTCTCCGTTCTCATTGACGACTTTCACTTCAACGCCGGGAACAGGCAGCCCGGTTTTTCCTCTCACATCCACCATTTCGTCCACGGTAAAATGATCCATGCTGCTTTTTAACGTGGCCAACGAAACAACCGGGGTCGTTTCCGTCATCCCGTAGCCGGTCATAAACGGCACTTTGTACGTTTCCTCGTAAGCACGGATCAATCCCTTAGGCGATGCCGCACCCCCGCTTACGATCAGGCGCAGGCTGCTGATATCATACGGCTTTTCCTGCAGCACTTTCAGCATGCCGATCCAAATCGTCGGGACGCCTGCTGTCATCGTGACTTTTTCTTTTTCAATGAGCTGTGCGAGAATTTCCGGTGTAAAAGAAGGCCCCGGCAGCACCTGGGTTGCCCCGAACCAAGTGGCTGCATAGGGAAGCCCCCAGGCATTGACATGAAACATCGGAACGACCGTCATGGCGATGTCGCGTTCCTGAACGCTGAGCTGGTCACTAAGCCCGAGCGCCATGCTGTGCAAATAAAGGCCGCGGTGGGAATAGACAACCCCTTTCGGATAGCCGGTTGTTGCCGACGTGTAGCACATCGCGGCTGGCGCATGTTCATCAAGGTCGTGTAAAAACGGATAACGCTCATCGCCTTCTTCCAGGATGGCTTCATAAGAGGAGACAGGAAACAAGGTAGTTTCCGGAACCGCCTTCTCATCGCTCATAATGATAAAATGCTCGACCGTTTTCAGGCGATCCCGGATTTTTTCAATCACCGGGACGAGATCTTCATCGATCAGCAAAATTTTATCTTCCGCATGGTTAATGACATGGGTGAGATGGTCTTCTGACAAACGGATGTTGACCATATGAAGGACAGCCCCGCGGCATGGCACGGCAAAATAGGCCTCCAAATGGCGGTGGTGGTTCCATGCAAACGTACCAACCCGGTCTCCTTTTTTCATCCCGAGTTTTTCCAGCGCACTGGCAAGCCGGCGTGTCCGTTTTGCAATTTCACGATACGGAATCCGCTGAATCCCGGTGTGTGTACGTGAAATGACATATTTTTCGGGAAAATAGCGTTCAGCCCTCTCGATCATAGTAGAAAGCAGAAGCGGTGTCTTCATCATCAGTATCTACCCCTTTAGCTGTAATATATGTTTATCCCGGTTTAGAACAACCATGGCAGGATAAAAGAAGTTAAAATGGCGGCCATCCCCATCGCCACCCCTGATACGGCACCTTGCAGTTCTCCTTCCTTCACGGCTTCCCCCGTTCCAATCCCATGGGAAATCGTGCCGAGCGCAAGGCCTCGTGATACCGGGTCGTGGACGCGCGCCAAAGTTAAGAGCTTCAGGCCGAACATGGCACCGATCATCCCGGTAATCATGACAAACCCCGCAACCAGCACCTCATTGCCGCCGATGATTTTTGCTACCTCGCTTGCAACCGGCACGGTGACGGATTTCACGGCAAGGGAAGCAAAAATATTGTGCGACAGCTGGAAAATTTTGGCCAGGGCGAGGGCGGTCCCGACAGTCAGCATGCTGCCTGAAAGAATGCCGCCGACAACCGGCAGAAAATAGCGCGCAAGAATCGCCCTGTTTTTATAAAGCGGCACAGCCAGCGCAACGGTGGCCGGGCCGAGAAAATAGGTCATGACCCCTTTTGCGGGAAGATACGCTTTATAGGATATATGGCTTGCGGCCAATAGCACGATCAATACCACCGTACTGAAAAATACAGGCGTTGTAAACGGGGAAGGAAACCTTCTCGATAACCGCAACGACAACAGGTAAACGAAAACGGTGATGAAAATGCTATAAAGTGTCACGGCGTAACTGCTGCTCATGGCTTGCCTCACGCCCCCTTGCCAAAAGTTGGGCGGACATCCCTGTCCCTACAATGCCGGCAACCGCGCTGACAGCTAGTATTACGATCAGCACCACGCCATTATGGAGGAAAAATGAACCGAGCGACATCAGCCCGACGGAAATCGGAATAAAAAAGAATGATAAATGTTTTAAAATCCACGTTGCGCCCGTATCGATCCACTGCAGCTTCAAAATGCCCGTGATCAATAAAAGAAACAGAACCAACATGCCAAATACATTCCCCGGAACCGGCAAATGCAGGATTTTGACCGCTTCCAGCCCGAATTCGTAAATGACCCAGAGCAAACCGATCTGCAATGCACCAATAACTGCTTTTTTCACGTTGCATACTCCCTTTTTGATTTGCTGTATTATTACAGTTCTTATTATACAAATATTCCATACAGATTTTAAATATCCTGTATGATTTTTTTAAAAAAAATCATTTTTCGCTTTTTCTCCCCGGTGTATAAAGGCAGCGGGCCGTCCGCATCCTATAAAGGGAGGGAATCCGCATGCCAAAACGAAAAAGAAAACCGCTTATCGCAGAATCAAGAAGCGCGCTTGACCGGTTCAAAACCGAAGTCATGGCCAAAGAAGGGTATCGTACTGATACGGATCAACCTGACGATATCAAATACGAGGTAGCCAGTGAACGCGGCATTCCGCTTCAAAAGGGCTATAATGGCAAACTGACGGCTGAACAGGCCGGAAAAATTGGCGGGCCGATCGGCGGAAACATGGTGAAAGAACTGGTCCGGATGGCGCAGGAACAATTAAAGAAACAGTAAAACGGGCAGAGAATTTCCCTGCCCGTTTGTTATAGTACAGATTCGCTTCGCATGCCGATTTACCCGGCTGCTTCCGTTCCGCCTGAATGTTGCATTTGGTACATTTGATAATACTTTCCTTTTCTTTCCATCAGCTCTTCATGGCTGCCGCGTTCCACAATCTGGCCACGGTCCAGCACCAAAATCTGGTCGGCATTTTTGATGGTGGAAAGCCGGTGGGCAATGATAAAAGTGGTCCTTCCTTTTTTCAGGACATCCATGGCATGCTGGATGGCCAATTCCGTTTCCGTATCAATATTGGATGTCGCTTCATCAAGAATTAAGATGGCCGGGTCAAAAGCAAGTGCACGGGCAAACGAAATGAGCTGGCGCTGCCCGCTCGATAAAGTGCTCCCCTTTTCAAAGACCGGTTCATCAAGCCCTTCTTCCAGATTTCCGAGCACTTGATCGGCGCCGACCGCTTTTAACACGGCAGCCGCTTTTTCTTTTGTAATGCGCGGGTCCCCGAGGCTGACATTTGAATAAATCGTGCCGGTAAACAAATACGGGTCCTGCAGCACGATCGCCATATGTTCACGGACGGACTGCCGCGGAAGCGACCGGATATCCGTCCCGTCAATCCGGATTTCTCCTTCATTGCAGTCGTAAAAACGGAACAGCACATTCATAATCGAACTTTTTCCGGATCCGGTATGGCCGACAAGCGCGACCGTTTCACCCGGCTTTGCCTCAAAGTCAATGTCTTTCAGCACATATTCGTTTTCTTTGTAGCCGAAATAGACGTGGCGAAACTCCACATGCCCTTTAAAGCGCGGTACGGATTTTGTCCCCACATCCTCGCCTTTTTCATCCAGCAGCCTGAAAACCCGTTCCCCGGCAACAAGCGCCTGCTCAAGATTGCTGAACTGGTTGACAATATTGCTGATCGGGTTAAACAGCCGGTTAATATAGTCCACATAGGCATACAAAAGGCCGACGGAGAGCCCGGCTGACAAACCGGAAAGGGCGCTGTGCCCGAAATACCAGAGAAACGCCACAAGCACGAGATTTTTTAAAATGCCGGTTAAATTATGGGCCGACAAGGCGTTTAACACCAGCATTTTGTTCTGGTATTTAAAATGCGTCCGATTCAGCTGTTCAAAGGTTTCCTTCGTTTGCTTTTCGCGCCGGAAAGCCTGGATGACCGGCATGCCCTGGATCGACTCATTGATCATGGCATTCATTTCGCTCACTTTCGAACGGATCATCCGGTTGTACTGCTGGGCAAACTTCCGGTATACCCGCATCCACAGCCATAAAATTGGCATTAACAACAGGCAGACAAGCGCAAGTTTCCAGTCGAGCAAAAACATTGCAATATAAATGCCGGCAATATAAACCAGGCCGCTGAAAAAGTTTGACAGCACAGCCACATACAATTCGTGGATGGCTTCCGTATCATTGGTGATGCGCGAGACAATCTTTCCGGCCGGCAGGTTGTCAAAAAATGGGATCGGCAATTTTTGCAAGTGGATAAAAAGGTCATTCCGCATTTTCTGGATAATCCGGTTTGCAGCTTTTTGCAAATAAAAATATTGCGTAAACTGGCCGAATCCCGACACAACATAAAGGCCGAAATACAAGATTAACAGTTTCAAAATATACGGGATTTCCGGGCTGTAAAAGCGGAGCACGCCCGCATAGGATATCTTTTCCGCCCGGTAAGAAGCCGTTTTGCCATTATAGGTCATATACAGTTTTCCGTCCCGGTACGTATTTTTCCCGCCGGTTTCAACACGGCCTTTTACGAAATAAAAGTTTCTTCCTGCCTGGACAATCGTCCGCTTCTTCCCTTTTTTCTCCTCAGCGGAAGCATAAACAAGCCGTTTGTAATGGCGGCCGTGATAAGAAACCGCCTGGCGGGCATCATGGGTCTCCACCCATACGCTTTCAATGCCGGTGATATGGCGGTCAATCATCGTTTTTGCCACGATCGGGCTGAACACATCCGCCCCAACGGCAACCATAAGGGCCGCGAGCGCAATCAAAATGGAACGTTTAAAGTTCATCGCATAGCGGAAAAGCCGTTTTGCAACCATTATGCTTCCACCTCCTCACGGGACATGAGCTGTTGGCGCATATACTGTTCGTAATACCAGCCCTTGTTTTTCAACAGCTGTTCGTGCGCCCCTTCCTCCGTGATCCGGCCGTTATCGAGGACGACAATCCACTGGGCGTGTTCAATCGCCGACAGCCGATGGGTCGCGATGATGGTCGTTTTGTTTTTCCGCTCTTTTCGGATGTTCGAAATAATGGCCGCCTCGGTTTTAGCATCCACAGCGGACAGCGCGTCATCCAGGATCAAAATTTCCGGATCTTTTATGACCGCCCGTGCAATCGAGATCCGCTGTTTCTGCCCGCCTGATAAAGCGACCCCTTTTTCACCGACAAGCGTTTCAAGTCCGTCCGGGAGCATCTCGATATCTTTTTCAAGTGATGCAGTCCGGATCGCTTTTTGCAGTTCCGCTTCCCCGGCCGAATCGGTACCGAACAGGATGTTTTCTTTCACCGTTCTGGAAAAAAGCACATGGTCCTGCGGCACATACCCGATCCAGCTTAATACTTCCTCTTTGGTCAATTGTTCAATTGGAACACCGGAGACAAGCAGCCGGCCGCTTCCAAGCGGATATTCGCGCAACAGTTGTTTGATCAGCGTTGTTTTCCCGCTGCCGGTTTTACCGGTGATCCCGATCGTCTCCCCTTTTTTGATCTTTAAATGAATATGCTTCAGGTTCTCTTCCCGCGATTTTGGATAGCGGAAAGTATAATCGGCAAATTCTATGATATCCGGCTGTTCAACCGTTTTCGGGGCTTCCGGGTCTTTTACATCTTCCACATGCCGCAACGTTTCATTTACACGGTCAAGTGAAGCATTGCCGCGCTGCATGACATTCATCAATTCCCCAATCGCAAACATCGGCCATGTCAGCATGCCCAAATAGACATTAAAGGAAACAAGATTTCCGAGTGTAATTTGCTGGTGAAAAACGAGATAAGTGCCGTAAGCAAGGCCGATCGTGTAACTCATCCCGGTAATGATTTTTGTCAGCGGATTAAAAAGCGCGTCAATTTTTTCGACCGCAATGTTTTTTTGATAAACGTCTTCCGTCATCGACTGGAATCTTGTTTCGTCCGCTATTTCCTGGTTATAGGCACGGATGACGCGGACACCGGCAACCGATTCCAGCACCCGGTTATTTAAATCCCCAAAGGCGTCCTGGGCAACAGTAAAACGTCTATGAATTTTCTCTCCCAGCACTTTAATGCCGGCTGCCAGAAACGGAAGCGGCAAGATCGAAACAAGCGTTAACTTCCAGGAGATCAGCACGGCCATGGTCAGAATAATGGTCAGCATATACATGGTTGAATCAACAAGCGTCAGAATCCCGAAACCCGCTGTCTGGGACACCGCCCGCAAGTCATTCGTCGCCCGCGCCATTAAGTCGCCCGTACGATTCCGCTCAAAAAAAGGAGGCGCCATTTTTAAAAAATGATTCATTAACCGGGACCGCAGCATTTTTTCCACGATAAACGCCCCGCCAAACAAGTTATACTGCCATATATAGGTCAGGCCGTAAAGGGCAGCTGCAATCGCCAGCATGACGCCGATGTAGAGGGAAAAAATGTGTGCTGTCATTTCCCCGGTGAATATTTTATCAATGGAATCGCCGAGAATCATCGGCGGGAGCACTTCCAACAAGTTAACAATTGAAAGCGCAAGCACTGCAATCGCATATCTTTTCCAATAGGCTTTAAAAAACCACCCTAATTTCCCCAATACACTAAACAAACCGTCGTCCTCCTCCCGTCATTTCTGTCTCTATCCGCCTTCTTTCTCTCCGTAAGACAACAGTAAAACCGGATGATGCTTCATCTTGTTCATCCCCTTTTTCAAAATGTGCATCGCCTGATGGCTGGCCAATTTAAAAAGCACTGCCTTTCAACATAAAAAAAATCAATGATGATGGTGATGACCGTGTTCGCGTTCAATCCTCGGGTTTGTAATGACGAATTCTTCCTGCGGCACGTAAAAATACTGGATCCAGATGCCGTCCAAATACGGCTCGCGTGAATCAAGTAAAATATCAATGCCCTTATCCGTTTTGACAATTTCATCATGTTCTCCCGGTGTATCCAGCGTGATGTCGTAATGGGCATGGTCGCCGTGCATCTCGGTCACAAAGACGCGGATCATTTTTCCTTCCGCATCTTCCTCCTCCAATATTTTTTTAAACATTTTTGCGGCATTCCGATTGATTTTAACGTTCATGTTCCTACCTCAATTCTTCTTGTTTTTGTTTCTTTATTATGACAGAAAAAACGGAAATCGCAAACTGGAATGCTTCACGTAAAGGGTTGAAGCATTCTTACAGGACAAACCGCTTTTGTTTCATTGCTGGGGTTCAAGTTTACTAAGCAGGTGCTTTCCGGCAGTTTTGGCTGGTTTTGCGGCTTGGGAGAGCACTCAGGATGGCTTGTTTCAGCTGCACGAAAAAGGCGGGCTTAGAAAAGCGGACCTTCACTGACATAATATTTGCACCCCCGAAATATTTGTTGTATGATACTTCTGTTTTGAATGGACGTGGAAGACAAGGTAAAAGATATGCTCTAGAAAGAAGGCTTTCATCTGAAGCGAGGAGGATTGTGATGCCTTTATCGAAAAGAACGGTTTTTTTAACAGCCATTGCATCTGGTACGATGCTGAACCCGCTGAATTCATCGATGATCTCGCTCGCCCTTCACAGCATTCAAAAAGATTTCCATTTGAGTTTTTCAACTGTGTCGTGGCTCATTTCATCCTTTTATTTGGCAAGCGCGGTCGCCCAGCCTGTGACCGGAAAAATCGGCGATATGATCGGGCGCAAAAAAATGTTTCTTGCAGGGCTTTTGCTTGTTGCCGTTTCGGCAATCGGTGCGCCGCTTGCCCCGGCCTTTTTCGTGCTGCTGCTCATGCGGCTTTTCCAATCGATCGGTTCCAGTGCTATTTATCCGTCCGGTGTCGCACTGATTCGTACCCATATTCATGAAAACCAAGCCTCTGCGCTTGCTGTTTTGTCCATTTTTGCGTCTGCCATGACGGCGCTCGGACCGACTGCCGGCGGAATTTTAATCGGGATTGGCGGCTGGCCGTCGATTTTTCTCGTGAACTTCCCTTTTATCGTGATTAGTTTTCTACTTGGCTGGTTTATCTTCCCGAAAGATCCGGAGAACAGACATGCTTCTTTCAAAGATGTTGTGCACGAGCTCGACTGGACCGGCATTTTCTTATTTGCGGCCGGGCTTGTACTGCTTCTGTATTTTCTGTTGGAACTGGAGTCGGCTGTCCATATTTGGACGGGTGTGGCAGGCATTGTGCTGCTTGTCCTATTTGTGATCTATGAAGCCAGAACAGGCCGCCCGTTTATTGATGTCCGCTTTTTATCCAAGCACCGTTCCCTTTCTGTTGTGTATTTGCAATTCATCGTGCTGAATTTATTTAATTACTGCTTATTCTTCGGACTGCCGAGCTTCTACCAGGACGGGCTTCATTTCAGCGTGCACACAAGCGGGTTCATGATGCTCTTTATGTCCGGCGCAAGCATCCTCATTTCCCTCGTTTCGGGTAAATGGATTGACCGTGCCGGAACCGCCGGACCGATCCGGATCAGTGCTTTGACTATGATTGCCGGCGCCGTTTTCATGGCCGTTTTCTTTATCCATGCCTCGGTCTGGCTGATGGGTGTGATCCTGTTTATCCTCGGTATCGGTTACGGGATCGGCAATGTTGCGCTGCAGGCGGCAATGCTGAACGAATCGCCTGAAGCCATGGTTGGCACAAGCTCCGGCCTTTTCCAAACATGCCGGTATTTAGGCTCGATCCTGTCATCGGTCGTGCTCGGCGTTGTGTTCGCAAGCGGCATGTCAACAGCCCGTTTTCTTATCCTGTCAGCTGTTTTAGTTGCAGTGAGCGCATTTTTCTTTCTCCTCAGCTTAAAAACTGCGCGTGCCCGGGCGGTATAAAATAGAGGAAGGTAACGGCTTTTGAGACCCCGTCATCAAAGCATACAACTTACTAATGTATTATGCATCCAAATGCTGCTTTTCTTTGTCAAATTTTATTTTACGGATGAGGTCAGGGGTGTCATACGCCTGGCCTTTTTCTCTAAGCATCTGATTCCGCCTTTCCAGCTTTTTCTTTCACCCACTGGATATCGTTTTCAATGGAATCCAGAAAAAGCTTGCACTCGAAAGCTGATTCAATGTATAGAGAAGGCAGCTTGACGCATTTTCACAGATACACCATTCTTCTATATATTGAGACAAAGTCAAAATTGGATTCGTTCAGCAAGCCCTTATTTATTGTAATGGTATATAATGGAGTATAACTGTAGAGTCGAATAGAGGTGATCATTTTGTCATCAAAAAAGACGAATTTCTTTGTGGTTTCATTGATTTTTTCCTTGTTTTCGTTTTTTTTATCAGCAGGTGTACAAGACCTACTTACGATCATACACAATCCGATTATTTCCTTTTCGATACCTTATATATTGGCAATCGTGAGTATTATCTATCTGTTCATTGGATATATAAAACTGGCTAAATCCAAATCATCGAAACACTTGAAATTTGTTCCGATTCTAACCATCATCCTCATTGTGTTGAGTATTTTGATTAACAGCTTTCTTTTGGTTGCAATTACTTCGGGCATTTAAGCGTCATTCAACTACGAAAATGAAGCCTATCAAAAAAGAGATGATTCGAGGCATCGATGTTCCTTTTACAACCTTCAAGAAGAAAACTGCGTGTGCACGAGGGGTAACGGAAAAAGCGCGGCAAAAGGAAGCATGCCACGCTTTTTCGTTATCGGATCTTTTTTGCCCATACAGAAAGCAACCCAATGCTCATCCAAACAAGAGAAAACAGGAACGCAATGCCCGAAAACGCTAAAATATATAAATTATAAGCCGAGATGCGCGCAATCAGGCCGTTTGTCCGGAATCCGAAGAGAAAACCGGCCACATTCAGGAAAACAAGAAAACCAAAAATTGACAGGCAGCCGTTCCATGCCCCTTTTAAATCCGCGGTGCTCAACGAAATATGCGCGGAAATGCAAATGCCGGCAATAGCAAAAATCCAAAAACGGGGGTTCATTAAGTTTTCGATTGAAAAAAGATGACTAGCGAGTGCGCCGATGGAATGGCCAAAAAATGCAAAGAAACTTTCGAGGCCGGAATACGGATGAAGACCTGCCCTGATTGCCTGCATGAACGGCCGGTATGTATCCGGCAATAGCACATACATGCCTAGCGACAAAATCAAAATGCCGATATACACCGGGGCAGTTCCAATGAAAAAATTTCCGATTTTTTGGTAAACGCTGTCCGGGTTGTATTGGTGGCTTACATACCCAAGCGTGCCATCACCGCTTTTCAGCTGGAGCCATTTGATCTCGACAATTTCATGCCTAAAAATGCCGCACATCAAGGCATGGCTAAATTCATGGACCGGCGTACCGAGCCATGCCGTCACCGCAATCCCCTTCCACCCGAAAACGTGGTAAATGAAGGCCGTTGCCCGCTTTTCCAAAAAACCGAGCACAAACCCGACCACAATGATCGTTCCAAGCAGGTTGAAAAGTTCAACCGTACTTAAAAGCAGAATATGTAAAAAGGTTTGCAAATCTCCACCTCTTTTTTCAAAAATCCGTTTTCCTATCCATTTTAATCCCGCAAATCATCCGCGTCCAGCAAGCACATTGTGGAAACCCGTTTTTTCAAGTAAAATAGTGCTCAGTGAAAAAAGAGAAACCGGGTGAAACGATTGGATTTTAACATCAATTTCCTTTCCTTCTATGTCATCCAGACAGACGGGGAAGGCGAACAAACGAGAAAACAGTTCAGGCACTTTCAAACTTTAGATCGCGAAAATTATGAGATAAGTAACGTAAAAGACTTTCTCGATGGCGAACTTGAAAAAATCGTAAAAAGGAAAGTGGATAAGCATCCGAAGTCCGAACAAGTACCGACGAAAATCGGCCGCTTTATTGTGGAACCGGGCTACGGCCTTGACTCCAACCCGAACTTCAATTTGTTTAACCGTGCGCGTATGGCCGGCACGATTGGTGAGTTTCAAAAAGCAAGCGAAGCCTTTCTCGCCGCCTATCTGGACACCAATGCTGTCAGGGACGGCGCGTTTCTGATCGCAAATGCAACGATGCGGAAATACTTCGATGAACCGTTTGTTTTTTTGTTGAAATGCGATTTCGAACCGAAAGTCGCCACGATTGCCGATGAATCCACATTGTTGAAAAAAGTGGAAATGGCGATTACCACAAAAGGCATGAAATCCATCCAGTATCCGCATATGCCGGAAGAAGGCATGATTGAAGAATCAGAGCTGAAAATTCACCAGGCATCTCACGCCCGTTATTTCGAAGAATTTTTAAAGTATGTGGAATACGGCGAATCGATGCCGGAAATCATGAAAGCGCAAGTGAAGACGATGGTGGAAGAACATTTTCAGGAAGTGCTGCATGAAGACAGCATCGAATACGAGCAATTCGAAAAAGAACTTGAGATTTGGGAAGCAAGCCCCAAGCGGACGTTACAGGAACGATTGCCGGCGGAACAGGTTATCGAAGCCGCGGCCCAGATTGTCGAAACTGCCCCGGAGGCCGATTTGCGAATGAAACTGGACCATATTTCGGTGAATGCCCTCCTTTCCGATTTTGGCGAAACGGTCCATCTCGCCAAAATCGGAGACCGGTATGTCACGATCGTCGAGTCTGAATCCATCCTCTTTGAAAAAGGGTTTTCCCCCGTTGAATTTCTGCAGCCGGACGAACTGGATCATGTGCTTGAACGGTTGAAGAAGAAAGCCGGGGCCATCGTAAATGAACAAAAATAGCGTGCTCCATTCGCACGCTATTTTTGTTCATGATTGGGGGTGATCCAGTATCTTTTTCCCTTTGGATGCTTGCACTTTCGCATTTTTTGAACTTGCACGGCCAATGCCGAAAACAAAGTAACAGACCGTGACAAGGCCAAGAAAGACAATGCCCGCAACAAGTGACATCCTTGTTTCATCATTAAACCACATGCCGATCAGGACAGCGATTAAAAATGCAATGGTTACATAGTTGGAAACCGGTGCAAACGGCATTTTAAACGGATGGTTTTTCATTTCAGCCTTTTTCATCTTTCTAAACCGGATCTGACTGATTAAAATGACAAACCATGGCACCATCCCCGGCAGGACGCTTGCACTGTATACATATACGAACAGATTTTTCGGTGCGATATAGCTTAACACTACACCAATCACAAGGCCGACAAGAACACCGATTGTACCTAAAAGTGGAACGCCATTGCTTGATACTTTCGTGAAAATTTTCGGTGCCTGGCCGTTCACGCCGAGCGTATACAGCATCCGGCCGGCACTGTAGATACCGCTGTTGCAACCGGATAATGCGGCGGTAACGACAACAAAATTAATGATGCCGGCTGCGGCCGTAATGCCGATTTTTGCAAAAGTCGCCACAAACGGGCTGCCGATGGAATCAAGTTCATTCCACGGATAAAGCGTAACAATGACGAAAATGGCGCCAATATAGAAGATCAATATGCGCCAAATGATATTTTGGATCGCATTTTTCAATGTATGGCTGGGGTTTTTTGCTTCGCCTGCCGTAATGCCGATCAGTTCAACACCCTGGTAGGCTGCTACGACCAAAGATAAGGCAAAGAAGAAACCTTTCAGCCCGCCGGTAAAGAAACCGCCATGCTCCCACAGATTGGAAAACCCGACGGCATGCCCCCCGTTGCCGATCCCGAATAAAATGATGGCAAGCCCGGCTATAATCATAAAAATAATCGTTACCACTTTAATCATCGCAAACCAGAACTCAAACTCGCCAAACGATTTTACAGATACGAGGTTGGCCGTTCCGAGGATCACCATGGCTACAAGCCCCGGAATCCATGCCGGCAAGTGCGGAAACCAAAATTGCATGTAAGATCCAACGGCAATGATTTCCGACATACCGACAATCACCCACTGGAACCAGTTGCTCCAGGCTGTGAGAAAACCTGCGAGCGGATGAATGTACTGATGGCCGAATGTGGCAAAGGAGCCCGTGCTTGGCTCAACGTAGAGCATTTCTCCCATTGCACGCATAATAAAAAAGATAAAAATCCCGGCAATCGCATACGCCAGCAACACGGACGGCCCTGTCCACTTAATGGTGCTGGCAGACCCCATAAACAACCCGACACCGATTGTACCGCCAATCGCAATCATTTGAATATGCCGCGCATGCAAGCCTCTGTTTAACTCTCTTTCTTCCACGCCATTCACTCCCGCTGTTTTTTTCAAACATGCTTAAAAAATAGAAAAATAGCATTGTCAGTCTTTATAACAAATTACTTTTTCATTGTAATATGTTTTTACCCGAAATACAATTGTTTATATACAAGGAACAAGTATTTTATTATCATAGAATAATTTAAACATTCCTTTTTTTATTTGTTTTTAAAAAAGACTGTCCCCAAAGAGGAGCAGTCTTTTTAAACAGTGCATCGGGCCCGCTACCGGTTGTTTCTTTCTCTTACATCATCGTTCGGTGAGTTTCCAGTTCCATCTTTTGCTTTGCTGTTCGGTGTCCCGAATATTTGATTGTCTTTCGTGACTTTCGCGCCTTCCAAAAATCGATCTTTTTTCTTCATGTGCATTCTCCTTTGTTGTTGATTCACGTTCAGCCGGGACCGCGCGTCAGGCTGCCCCGCCTAATTTTGCGCCCTTGTTTTACTATTTGCAGGCAAGTGGTAAACATGCACGCCTTGTTAAAAAAGCCCGGCGGATACAAGCTGAACATAAAAGTGGGTTTAATACGGCCGACATCGGATAGACGTGCACCATTTTAAGATTTAAAATAATCCCGCAGTACCTGGAAATCTTCCGACAAATCTATTTCATTCGGTTCCGTCTGGAGCAAGCGGGCAATCAACGGTTCCAGTTCATCCGGATCCTGCTTGTCCGTATACTGGATAAAATTCAATCCGGAAAGCCAGTCGGTATAGGAATGTTTAGCTTTCCCGTAGCTATTGCCGAATACGAGGCACGGCGTTCTGGTGATAATTGAAAAAATCATCGCGTGCAACCGGTCGGTAATGACAAGTTTGCGCGAGCCGATCCGGTGCAGCATTTTCATAAAATAGGTTTCCCTGTCCGCATAATCGATCGTGTCCACTTCCGATAAAACGGTATCCGTGCGGTCAACAGGCCCGATGTTCGCAGCTCTTTCCATGAGTTCGGAGACAAAATTTTCATCTGTCACTTTTTCTTTATCCGCCCTTAATACAAAAAGCACGCCATCCCTTTTTAGATCCTGCGGTTCAATTTTTAACGACAGAACCATATCCGGGGTGTACAATACATTTGCGTTGAAGGTCTCCTTGACGAATTCCAGGCTTTGTGATTCGCGGACACATATGGTGAGATTTGGATTACTGCCATAGGCTTCCTGCGATTTCCTTTTCTCCCGCTGTCCTTTTTCGGTAGGTTCAAAATAAACGGATTGCGGCATAGAGATGGTTTTATAATCTTTAAAAGCCGAGATTACTTTTCGACGGTCTTCTTCAATGTCCAGGTAGAGACTGCCGAGATTACCGCCGCCCGTAAAGCAGACGATGTCCTCTTTCCCAATGATCTTTTTCACAAAATCAATTCCCTCATCCGTCGCATAATCCATTATTTCGATGTATTCGTAATAAGGAAAATGGTTACGGATAAATTTTTCCTCTGCATAGGCAATGGCCTGGTCCCCGATATTTGTGTAGCTTGGGGAACCAAAGAGGAAAACTTTTCTTTTATCATTGTATAAGGCATCGGGTTCCACATTTGGGGCAATCCCCTTTGCCGGTTTTTGACCATTTCGGATTTGTTCACTCATACATTATCCCTCCGTCATCGTTACGTGATTATGCTTGCCGGATAATTTCTTGTACCCATTTATAAGGGGCAATACACTTGGATGAGCGAACAAAACCTAAAATTTGTTATTTTAGTATATTTTTTATATTCTATTTACGAGTTTGAAGATGAGCATCATAATGGGGTTCAGAACTTAGGGACAAGTTCTGAACCCCTATTTGTCTACAATCTGAGCATGTGCAGGAATTCTTACTTGGTATTCGTTCCTTGCTTTGAACTTTCAATTCACTAATTTGACAACAAGGTACGATTCTAACAATTTATTGCGACTTCACGACGTTGCAGTCGACTGAGGTCTTTTTAGAAGGAGAACGTGAAGTCAATATTGTTAATCCAATTGCAATTGTAACGCCTAAAGCGGCTAACCAGGTAATGGAAGTGAGGGAAATTCTCTCTACAAAGATACCCCCAATGCCTGCCCCTGCCGCCATGGCCAACTGCATCATTGATTGATTGAGACCGAGCAATACACTAGATGATTCCGGCTCTATTGTAGCTAGGTGATATTGTTGAGTCGGGCCAGTAGACCATGCTGCAAAGGACCATAATATTAATATGACCAACACGCCCACGTAAGAGTGGGTAACGATTGATAACAGAACGAGCATGGTGATATGTAAGATCATGCCACCAATGAGTGTGAACCGCACACCCCACCGATCGGTACTAAATCCGCCAAACTTTGATCCAACTAGACTGGCAATACCAAATATAAGGAGAACGCCGCTAAGCAATTTGTCACTTACACCTGAAATATTTAGCAGGTAAGGGGATAAGTAGGTATAAACAATGGAATATCCGCCAAGCCAGAAAAAAGTGATGGCTAATCCGAGTACCACTTTTGGTTTTTTTAATAAAGCGAGTTGCTGATTTAAAGGTGTCAATTTTTCCACCTGAATTTTTGGAATGGTAAGCGAAATAATAACCATCGCAACTAATCCAAGTAAGGCAATCCCTCCAAAAACAGCCTTCCAACCCAGTACCTCACTCGTCATTCTTCCAAGTGGAACGCCAATGATTAATGATGCTGTCAATCCCATAATGACAGTGGCAATGGCGCTAGCTTTCTTCCCTTTTGGAGCAATTTTCTCCGCAATCGTTAAGGCTGTCACTACAACCATTCCTGCACCAAAGGCCATAATAATCCTTGAGACAATAAAGAATCCATAACCAGGAAGGATGAATGCAAGAATATTTCCAATAACAAATAGACCAAGTGAATATATCATTAACTTACGTTTATCCATTCTGGAGGTGATAGCCATTAATACAGGTGTGAAAATAGCATATACAAGCGAAAAAATGGTTATTAACTGACCAGCTGCTGCGAGAGTAATGCCTAATGATTCCGAAATATTATCCAAAATTCCGGAAATGATATACTGTGAAGTTCCAACTAAAAAACTTACGATCGCTAAGATATAGATCTTACCAGTGTTTGACAAAATAAATCACTCCTTCATCATCAAAATATATCAGGGTTGAACGTTTTGTATCGACAAAAACACATATCGTGATATGTCGATATGTTTAAGGAAATGAAACTGAATTCATAATTAGGATTCAGTTTCATTTCCTTAAATATTCTTTTCAAAGAGAGTGGCAATTTTTTTTATGGCTTCTTCATCTCTTTTGTAGTAAGTATATTTACCAATACGTTCTGCCGTAATTAACCCAGCTCGTTGCAGTATGGAAAGGTATTGAGATGCTGTGGATTGCGTCATTTTCAATTTATCTGTTATTTGACTAACACATACCCCTGTAGTATTCATATCAATCCCTTCGTGGGGCGTAAAATGACGATCCGGTTCTTTCAGCCATTGTAAAATTTGCAATCTTGATTCATTGGATAAGGCTTTAAAGACTTCAATGAGTTCCATACAAATCATTATATCGAAAAATAACGATATGTCAACATATGATTCTGAAACAAAATCCAAAAAGGGTTCCATCAGATCCATCGTGCGTGTTTTGAATTCAAGATCGGCACCCTCCATCTTTTTCAGCTATAACAGGTCCTTATTTAAAAGCGTATCGCGCCGACAGGTTCCGTCTATAAAGGACGTGAGAAAAGGATTATCCTGCAAAGTCTGGAAATGAAACAGCCGGAAACAATTGGCCAGCCAGTCAATCACAGGTATACAAAGATTTTGCTTAAAGAATATTTGGCATTGTATTTTTTCAAGCAGTCAAAATCCTGGAAAGTCTGTTTAATCTTCATACTTTCCAGAAACTGCAAAATCGGGAGCAGCCTGCTAAAATTGACACTCTTCCCTAAATGGAACGCATAATTGATTTTTAAGACAGAGGTGATATCATTCAACTTAAAGGTGCCCTCCCCTCCCTTATATGAGAGATTCAGGGCACCTTTTTATTTTACTTTCGTAATTCAGGATTATCTCTTTTTTGTCTTTATAAAATGATAACGGATGCGAATTGTTCGAATTATTAAATTAAAGTCCCCATCTTTACTTGCTCCATTAAAGTGCTAATGTTATGGTTGACATTGGCAGCATGCTTTCCCAGTTCAGAAATGGCAAGTGATTCGTTTTCTTGAAGCTGGTACGCAATGTCGGCAAACTCCAGTTTCATGGCTTCCAAAACGGCTAAAGCCGCTTTGTTGTAAAGAATAACAGCTTCATACTGTGTGCCGTTAAAAATCGCGGTTTCAATATACGGTTTTAATGCATCTAGAATATCAGGCATTTCTTTCATTAAAGTCAAAAACAATTTTTGCAGATGTTGAACCGTATCCATTTTCTCCCGGAGAAAATGATCTAAAGCGGAAAATTCAGAACGGATAAGATTGTCTACATTTGTAAACGGGATACGAATGATGGCCATTTCCCATTTTAATGCTTTCACAAGTAAATCTACTTCACAAAGCAATGCTTCCAATTTGTATACCTCATTCAGTGATGCGGCAATGAGCGGTTCCATAAATGCTGTAAACCGGTCGGCAAATTTTTGAAAGCTTTTGTTAAGCTGGTTACGTCGAATTGCCATTCCCGATTTTAAATATGGTGAATCAATACAATTTATTTTTTCAGCTGGCGATGCAGAAACTGTTGCCGCAACCTGGGCATTTCCCGATCCCATTTGCATGGCTTCTCCGATTTCTCTATCTATTTTTTCCATCCCCATTTTTACATCTTTCGTGTGTGTAAGAAAAAGGGAAACATCCCGGCGGACATTTTTGTTATTCGTCTCAATCACCCGGTAATGCGCTTTCAGTTCATCGACAATGCCATCAAGAAAGCCATTGTCAATGCCCCAAAATATGAGCGGCAGGTGATTGTATTTTAAATTTGTAAGTGCTTCTTTCATTTTATCAATTGCATGTATGATTTTTTCAATGGTATAAGGAATTTCCAGCAAAGGGCCTGCGAGGCGGGCTGCCGCTGCTTCAACTGCTGCAAACATCTGATCAGCAAGCGGGATATGAACCGCGTCCTTTAATTTTAAAAATCGGGATATATCGGGCGAGACTGCCACTACGGCCTTTTCGGCCAACCATTTTTCACTAATATGCAAGATTTCTTTCAGTACTTGATGTTCTACCATGATTGCGTCAAAGGCATGCTGGAGATTTGTTTTTCTGTTATCAAGTCTGCTCCCCTCTGTCTCCACGATGTCAATCGATTTCTTCAAATATTGAAAAGATTCTTCGCATGCTGCGAGGATGCGCGATTCCAATACTTGAGCGAGTTGTCCGATATGTTCCGTATCAATATCAATTTTTTGCCCCTTTCCTGCGCTTTCTGCTGTTAACGTTTCCCCTGTCCAGACACTTGCCGGAACCCAAGCATCGGCGCTGAACCGGATTTTTCCGTAAGAGACAGTGCCTTTTTGGCCGATTGTCACTTTTTCCACGGGCATGCCGGTGTTTTTATCCTCGATATAACCGGTGTGATTGTTTGCAAACCATTTAAACCAGCTAATGCCAAAATCAAGTTTTACTTTTTCACCTGGAAGGCGGTTTTCCAAACCAGCCGCTTTTTCCAGTAACGTTAAAGGATCATAGGAACCACAGTAATTGGTGATCCGGAGTTTCTTCGTCTTTTTGCCTTTCATGTCATCGGTAACCTCTGGTGGCAATATGGCCGGATCGAGCGTGACGGAATGAACGCCTTCTTTTACAGCAACATAGTTTGCCAGCGCACCGCCTAATGAATTGCCGGCAACATGATCAATACGGCCGTACTTCTTTTTCATTTTACGAAAAAATTGATCGGCATCTTTAAACTGCTGGGGCGTTGCATCCGATAATACCAAATCCCCATCTGTCAGCACATCTTGGTTACGTTTTTCTTTTTGTGTGCCTTCATAAATGAGGGAAATTTCGCCTGTTGCCTTATTTTCGACGACCATTGCATCGAGGCCGGAAGATGCACGGTTAAAGTAAGTATACCGGACATGGTACAATTTCCTATTGATTTTTAGTAGTGCACGATCTTCAGGATGTTGATAAACATTAAAACCACACAATTTAATAAGATCTCGATCAGAAGTATTATCATTTTGTTTTAAAATGCTCATTAACCACACCTCATTTACTAGGTTCCAAGATGATATCATCTATCCCTGATGTCGTACCTTCCTGCTTTTTCGCCGTTCCTGTTCTTTTTAATATTTCGTTACTTTTGATATAAACACCATAATTCCCCGGTGGTAACCCATTTGATTTTTTTAATTTATTAATCACTTCTTTGGCTATTGATTTATCTGGGAGACTATGTTTTTTCTCCATAAAAAATGTGAGCGTAATCATCATTCCCTCCTTATCGAATGGTGTTTGCTTTATTAAATGTATAGCAGAAAGGCATGATAGGCTTCTGGAAATATTAAATCCGACGTACTTGTGTAGTAATATGGGGTGGTGAAACCAGTGCTGGCAGTATGATCCACAGCTTCTTTGGTCCTACCAATAACCGGGTATTCTCTCGCAATCGCCGTACAAAATGCATCCAGCTTTTGAAATTCCTTTTCATATGCCATGACATACAAACCTGTTGTAATTGCCCCTTCAACAGAGCCCTCATAGGCGCCCACATCGCCAATCTTTTTGTTTTCCAAATCAATTCCAACGATGACAGAGGTATGAAATTTCGGATCTTTTTTGGATTCAACAAATACAACTGCCGCGTCAGTTGCGCCGTATATATGATGGACGGTGATATCCAGATGGTATTTTTGGATAAAATATTGCTTGACCCTTTGAACGATTTGTTTCCGGTGCTGATTCGCAAATTTCCCTGTCTCTTCTCCGTTATCAAACGAATAACCTTGCCCCGTGTAATCCTGTACCGGCATGTACTCTGATGCTTCCGCCCGCTTTTTTTCATCCCCTTTATGCGGCATTAAGCTACACCCCCCTAATAAAAACAGCAGCATCACGACCATTCCGCTTCTTTTAAAAGTCATTATTTACACTCCAAACAAAAGTAATTTTCCTTTTTAGAAAAACTGATCTAAAATGCCTGGCGTTGTATCCGACTACCATTGCATCAGGACCGGAAGATGAATGATTATAGTTAGTTTGTTTAACAATAGATATACGAACGAAATTTATTTATCTTTTGAGGATGGTCACATATATGGAATCCGCTCAATTTAATCAAATCCTGATCAGAAATACGTTTTTTCATTTCGCCACTTCCCCATTTGGTTCAATAATCACATCATTGTTTTTTGTATCTGAATCTTCATAATCCTTTTCGGTTCCAGTCCGCATTAAAATATCATTACTATTTACGGATATTGAATATTCACCCGGCGGAAAATCTTTTTGTTTTTTCAATTCATCTTTTATCTTATTTACAAGCGTTTTATCAGGGTGCTCATGTTTTTTTCGCATATAAAATGTTAATTCTATTATCATATTGTCAGGAACGAATTTTTGATCTTCTATCTGCTTTTTTAGATTCTGACCAGTGGTTTTTGGGTTATTTAGAAAAGATTTGTAAGCCTTTAAAAACTCTAAATGCGTCGTATTTAAATAATAATATGGCGTAGCATAACCGGAATCAACTGTATGATCCACAGCTTCCTTTGTCCTGCCAATAACCGGGTATTCTTTCGTAATCGCCGTACAAAAATCATCCAGTCTTTGAAATTCCTTTTCATATGCCATGACGTACAAACCTGATGTAATTGCCCCTTCAACCGAGCCCTCATAGGCGCCTACATTGCCAATCTTTTTGTTTTCCAAATCAATTCCAACGATGACAGAGGTGTGAAATTTCGGATCTTTTTTGGATTCAACAAAAACTACTGCCGCGTCAGTTGCCCCGTAGATCTGATGGACAGTAATATCCAGATGGTATTTTTGTCTAAAATATTGCTTAACCTTTTCAACGATTTGTTTCCGGTGCTGATTGGCAAATTTCCCTGTCTCTTCTCCATTATCAAACGAATAACCTTGCCCCGTGTAATCTTGTACCGGCATGTACTCTGATGCTTCCGCCTGCTTTTTTTCATCCGCTTTATTCGGCATCAAGCTACAACTTCCTAACAAAAACAGCATCATCATGATTATTACGCTTCTTTTAAACTTCATGTTCTCACCTCAACAATACCAGCATTTAGCCCGCTGCAAACAGTACATAAATCCGCGAAAAAAATTACCTTTCTACTTTCATTCTATTAAAAAGCAATATTATCTACCCATCTTCCTTGGAAAATAAACCAAAATTTTTATATTTGTACATCCTCAAAATTTTCATTTAAGTTGATTTTAACAGCTGTACTGCATAGCGTCCATCAGCCAATTGACGCATCTCCCGCGTTTCTCCAACGAAAAACGTCCTTTCTACAGGTACCAATTTATTCTTTTCGGGTTCTCGATAAGCATTCTGATTGCACGCATCTGGGATTATCATTCATATATTTTAGCGCTTTCGGGCATTGCGTTCCTTTTTCTGTGATTTGGAAGAGCATTGGTTTGCTTTCTAAAAGAAGTGATAAGGAAAAAGCGCAGCAAAAGGAAGTATGCCGCGCTTTCTCGTTGATGGTTAATGTAGCCTGCTTTCGCCTTTTCTTGTAAAATGGAGGGTAGCAAAAATAGAAAGAGTGGTCCGGTTGATAAAAATTCTAATCATTGAAGACGATGTGACGCTGTTTCGTGAAGTGAAAGAAAGACTTTCGCAGTGGTCATTTGAAGTTGCGGGGATCCGCGATTTTGGACAGGTGATGGAGGAATTTGCGGAATTCCGGCCTGATCTGGTAGTCATTGACATCCAGCTACCGAAATTTGACGGGTTCCACTGGTGCCGACAAATTCGCGCGCACTCCCATGTCCCAATCCTTTTCCTTTCTTCCCGCGACCATCCGACAGATATGGTGATGGCGATGCAGCTCGGCGCGGACGATTATGTGCAAAAGCCTTTTCATATCGACGTGTTAATCGCCAAAATCCAGGCTATTTTGCGTCGGGTATATGCCTACACGAGCGAGCAGACGGTTTTAAAAACATGGTGCGGGGCCACAATCGATTTGCAGAAAAACACGGTCGAAAATGAACATGGATGCATTGAACTGTCAAAAAACGAAATGTTTATTTTAAAAATATTGGTGGACATGAAAAACCGGATTGTGAGCCGCACGCATCTGATCGAATGTTTATGGGACGATGAAAGGTTTGTGAGCGATAATACATTGACCGTGAACGTCAACCGCCTGCGGAAAAAACTTTCCACGATCGGGCTCGGTGACTGTATCGAAACAAAAGTGGGCCAAGGCTATATGGCGCTTGAAAAGGATGCCGGCCTATGATCCGGATATTTCTTGTTGAACGAAAAAGCTGGGTAATATTTTTTGCCGCCTGCCAGCTGATGCTGCTTTTCATTGCATGGCTTGATCCGCAAATCGCGCTTTCATCCGTTCTTTATATCGTTTTTTTAGAAACGATTGCTTTTCTTCTTTTCCTTTTCTTCCGCGCCCGGAAAGAAGTGAAATTTTATCAAAGCCTTTCAGAATGGGATGGGGATCTTGATACGAGCGAGATCACCCGCCCCAGAACCCCTTTTGAACAGATCGTGCATCAGGCCGTACAAGCGCAGGCGGAACATCTACGGGCGGAAACCGACCGGAACGCGTCCGCGGTGCAAGAAGAACAAGATGAATTAACAGCATGGGTACATGAGGTCAAAACGCCGATGACCGCCATGCAGCTCATCATTGACCGGCTTCAAGATGAAGAAGCAAAAGTGTCGCTCAATTATGAATGGCTGCGCATCCACCACCTGCTTGACAAACAGCTTCATGAAAAACGGATCGGCAATATGGAAAATGACGTTTATATGGAAAATGTTGACCTGAAACGCCTGATCTTCCAGGAAATCAAAGCGATTCAGCCATGGTGCATTCAAAAAGGCATCGGTTTTGACGTCTCACCGGGGGTTCCGGCAATGGTTACAGATGCAAAATGGCTGTCGTTTATCCTCCGGCAATTGCTGGTAAATGCGGTCCAGTACAGTTGCGGGACAGACATCTCCATTTCCGGAAAAATAGCAGACGGCCGCTTCCAATTATCGGTGGCAGACAAGGGGCGCGGCATTGACCCGAAAGATTTGCCGCGCATTTTTGAAAAGGGCTTCACCTCTTCTGACCGCAGCCAAAACAGGGGGGCAACCGGCCTCGGCCTGTATCTTGCCAAAAGGGCGGCAGAAAAATTAAATATCCTGCTTACTGTCCAGTCGGTTCCCGGCGCCGGTTCGACCTTTACGCTCATCTTCCCGGAAAGAAATAGCTTGCAGCAAATTACAGGCATGTGACAAAACTGTCATATGCTTTTCTGTATTGTTAGCTGAAACGAAGGAAGAAACATGCCGGCTTTTCTATAATGAAATCATATCAGAAAGGGGGAGCCAATCATGATCCTTGAAGCAAAAAATGTTTATAAAACGTACGGCAACAAGTGGAACAAACAAGAAGTTTTAAAAGGGATTGATTTAAATGTTGAAAAAGGAGAATTCACGAGCATTATGGGGCCGTCAGGTTCCGGAAAAACGACATTGTTAAATGTTTTATCCTCTATTGACCGGCCCAGCCGCGGTTCCATTGAAATCGAAGGCAAGGCGTTGACGAAAATGAAAGACAAGCAGCTGGCGGAGTTCCGGAAAAGGCATTTAGGCTTTATTTTCCAGGAATACCATTTGCTTGATACGTTAACGGTGAAGGAAAATATATTGCTGCCGCTGTCTGTGAAAAAAGTTTCAAAACGCGAGGCGGACGAAAAATTCCATGCGGTTGCGGAAGAACTTGGCATTATGGATATTCAGGACAAGTATCCGAATGAAATATCCGGCGGGCAGAAGCAGCGGACATCGGCAGCGCGGGCGTTTGTCCATGAACCGGGTCTTATTTTTGCCGACGAACCAACAGGTGCGCTCGATTCAAAGTCGGCATCCGACCTTTTGAATAAATTAAGCCGCCTGAACGAAAAAAGAAAAGCAACCATCTTAATGGTCACCCATGATGCGGCCGCAGCCAGCTATTCGGGCAGGGTCATTTTCATTAAAGACGGGCAGATTTATTCGCAACTGCATAAAGGCACCGAATCAAGACAGGATTTCTATCAGGCCATCCTGAAAACACAGGCCGTGCTGGGAGGTGTGCAGCATGACGATTAACGGTTTGATTTACCGCAATTTTAAAAAGAACCTTCCGCATTATGCGCTGTATATTTTCGCACTCGCCTTCAGTGCTGCATTATACTTTGCGTTTGTGACACTGCAATACGCCCCTTCTCTCGTCGAAGTAAAATCTTCCGTAAAAGGGCTGGCCGCGCTGAAGGTGGCGTCGGTTTTGCTGATCGTCATTGTGGCGGTGTTTCTCTTTTATGCCAACCATTTGTTTATGAAAAGGCGGAGCAAGGAAATCGGGCTTTTCCAGCTTGTCGGCATGACGAAAAAAGAAGTGTTCCGGATTTTAGGGACGGAGAATTTTTTGCTCTACTACGGCTCACTCTTTGCCGGCATCTTTTTCGGGTTTGCGGCATCCAAGCTGCTGATGATGCTGCTGCTCCGGATCATTCAAGTGGAAACAAAGGTTTCCCTTTATTTTTCGATGAAGGCTTTCGGGCAGACGCTCCTTGTCTTTACCATTATTTTCATCCTGGTCCTGCTGATCAACAGCATCTTTATCAAACGGCAGACGATCCTTTCCCTTTTCCGTACCGTTTCCTCCACGGAAGACCGGGCCGGACGAATCTCCAAAGCGGGATTGCTGCTCGGGGTCATCGGATTTGTATGCATCGGGGCAGGATACTATATTTCATCAGAATTGTTCAATGGAGACTTTGTAACAGTGCGTGCTCTGTATACGGCAATGATTAGCATTTTAGCCCTTGTTATTTTCGGGACCTATCTATTTTATAAGACTTCTGTCCGGTTTGTCTTTTACCTTATCCGGAAAAAGAAAGGCGGGTATCTGAATATCCGGGATGTCATGTCACTATCCGCCATCATGTTCCGGATCCGTTCGAACGCAGTGCTGCTGACCATTATCACAACCGTGTCGGCGCTTGCGATCGGCTTATTGTCATTAAGCTACATTACCTTTTATTCTGCTGAAGAAACAGCCCATAATATGACAGCTGCGGACTTTTCATTTATCAAGACGAATGAGGCAAAACAATTTACAGAACGTTTAAATGAAAACAACATCGCCTATGAAAAAGAAGAAATTGAAGTCGTAAGGGTTACAGCCGATTTAAGCAGCCTGTTCGATAAAAAGTCAAAAGATCTGAAGTTCGACTCCAAAGCTGTACCGATAGCGGTCGTAAGCGATGCGGCAGTAAAAGGAATGGATGTAAAACCCGGGCAGGCGGTTTTTTCCGGCTATTCCGATGCTTTAGCCAGATTTATGCCGATGAAATCGGAAGGGATGATTGACTTAACGGGCAAGCGGAAAACAGCCAGACTGCGCACCGTTGCCCTTCGAAAAGACCAGGTTCTTTCCAATTATTTTTCAGGCAGCATGCCCGTTCTGGTAACGGATGATGCATTATTCCAGGCGTTAAAAAAGGATACGGACCCAAAAATTCAATTGGACTCGAATCTTTTTACCGGCATCAATCTGAAAAAGGATGAAGATCTTGGCAAAGCAAACCGGTTGTTCCAAAGTCTGCATTTCCCTTCGGATTCCTTTGCCTACTCCAGTCCTGAAATCATCAAAATGCAAAAAGAAAACATGGGGGTTATGATGTTTATTGTCGGATTTCTTGGACTCACTTTCCTGGTCACATCCGGCTGCATTTTGTATTTCAAACAAATGGAAGAAAGCGAAGAAGAAAAACCGGCCTACACCATTTTGCGCAAGCTTGGCTTTACCATGCAGGATTTAACAACAGGGATCCGGATCAAGCAGCTTTACAATTTCGGCATTCCACTTTTGCTCGGTCTTGCGCACAGCTACTTTGCAGTAAAATCCGGCTGGTTCTTTTTCGGGTCCGAACTGTGGACACCGATGCTGATCGTGATGGGCCTATATACGTTGTTTTATTCGGTATTTGCCCTGCTCTCTGTCGAAGGATTTAAAAAGGCGATACGCGATTCCTTATAATGATCACCCCTTGGGCATCCAAGGGGTGATTTTGTCATTTCCGGAATTGAAAAAACACCATTATGGGTCGTCTCCACGCAGGTTTGTTTCTGGACTCACCGTTTTAACTTGGCGTTTTCTTCCGACACAACGAAAGCCAAATCGTCATTGCCAAATAAGGATAATACATTCAATACAGTCCCGGTGCTGATTTCTCCCGCTTCTTCTTTCGGTACCGTTAGGGCAAGCGCTTCTTCCAGCAAGCCATTTTTTTCTTGTTGCGGATATGCCCTGCTGTAAAGTTCTTCCGGATCAAGCCCATTGTTCACGCACCACTGGGCAAAAATGAGTGCCATCATTTTCTCATCCATTTTGTATTGCTGAATGATTTTTTCTTCCATGTCTTTTTTATCCATATATAAACACTCCTTTCCGATAGTCGGCTGCGATCATAAGCGTATTTTTTCGGCATGTTTTTTCCGTTTTTGTATACAATACCGAACAAGAAGCGAAGGAGGAGACCCGATGGCAAATATTGAACAGGGTGAAGTGTTTACAATTACGGAAAACGGGCATGAGCAGGAAGTGGAAATCATCGGCGTATTGTCGCTGGAAGGAACAGAATATGCCGCCGTTTCTTTTGTTGAAGATTTAGAGGAACAGACAGGCCGGGACTTAGATGTGTTTTTCTTGAAAACAGACGAAGAAGGCGACCTGGACGCCCTCCATTCGGACGAAGAATATGAAAAAGTTTCTGCCGCATTCAGCCGGGTGCTGGGCGGGGAAGATGCCCCACAAACTGGCGGCCGGGATTAAAACAGAAAGGCACGGGGCAAAATGTTTTACAGACCATCGCCTCTGTACACTTTCGTTGCTTTTTCCGAAAAACGCCCCATCTTCTCGCCGGAACGCATTGCCCGGCCTTATGCCGGCGTGCGCAGGGCCGTGAAGCCGGTAGATCGTTTATTTTACCGGGCGGGTACTCCCGCCAAACGGGAGGCAATATGCTTTGCTGCAGCAGCCCCCTGCCCGGCCGCCCCTGCAATACTGGAATAAAGCGGGCCAAGGCAGTTGTCTCCGATTGCATACAGCCATTCACATTCGGTTTTCCCGTAACCGTCCGAAACAATGTACCCGTCCGCATCCGTCCCGGCAACATCCTGAACGAGACCGCTGTTCGGTTCCATCCCAATCCGGACGAAAACTGCGGATACCGGCAAAAAACAGGATTCACCGCTTGAATGGATGAGTTCCACCGCTTCGGTTTGGTTTTCCCCGATAATGGTTTTCACACGCATATTCGGCAAAATCCGAATGTTCCTATATGATTGGGCCCGACTGAGATATGCCTGCCTGGCCCTGAAACGTTCCGAGCGGTGAATAAGATAGACGTGCGCCCCTGCTTCGGCAAGCAAACAAGCCCCCTCAAAAGCACGGTCGCCGCCGCCGACAACTGCAACAGATTTCCCTTTAAACAAATGACTGTCCTTCGTAGCCGAATAAGTTTCCCCGCGGGAGAACATCTCTTTTTCCCCCGGCACGCCGAGCTTTCTCCGGACGGCACCGGCAGCATAAATCAAGTAGCGAAAACCGATTTGGGTCTTAAGCCCGCCTGTTTCCGCCACCGCAACTTTTCTTTTGGCATCTATCTTTACGGCACGCGTATTCACCCGGTACCGGCATTGCAACGACTCGGCATGCCGAACAAAATAGCGGCGCATTTCCTCCCCGTTTTCCGCTTGCAGGCCGGGATAATCAATAATGCGATTATGGATCAGCCCGAGCTGCCCGCCAAGCATCTGCTGTTCCTCAACGAGCAGATGGTCCATGCCAAGCCGGCTGCACCAGATCGCTGCTGAAATGCCGGCAGGGCCGCCCCCGATGATCAATATGTCCGCATCCAGCATAAGCACCATCCTTTTTTCTATTTGAGTAAGGACAAAAATTCGGCGCGCAAATCCGCCCGCCCTTCAAAAATACCGCGGTAAGACATCGTTGTCGTGGACGCATCCGACTTTTTCACGCCCCGCCCGCACATGCACATATGCTTGGCCTCTAAAACCACCATCGTGCCCTGCGGTTCAAGCACTTCTTCCACCGCATCCGCAATTTGTTTTGTCAGCCGTTCCTGAACTTGAAAACGCCTGGCGTAGCCGTCGACCATGCGCGCAATTTTCGACAGGCCGGTGATTTTTTCATTTGGAAAATAGGCGACATGAGCGACGCCGAAAAATGGCGCGAAGTGGTGCTCGCATATGGAATAAAATTCAATATCTTTTACGAGTACAAGCTCCTTGTGATCGTGATCGACATCAAATGTTTTTGCCAAATGCAATTTCGGGTCTTCCCGGTACCCTTCTGTATATTCCAAAAATGCCTTCAGCACCCGGTAAGGCGTTTCCTGCAATCCGTCGCGGTCCGGATCATCACCGCATAAGTCAATCAGACTGCGGACGGCTTCCATAAATTGGCCTGACTGTTCGAGTTTTTTGCTGATCACAGTGTGATGATCTATTTGATCTTTAAAAGTTTCTTCTATGAGTTGATGTTCCTTTTGTCCGGAAACAATCATGAATGGGTACAGCTCCTTTTGCAATGAAGTTTTCACTATCCGGCTATTTAAAAGTGTACAACGGCTGCCCGATTATATCAATGTTGATGCCGCAAAGTGTACCAAGCTTTTTTCCAAATGGAAGTCCACGCCTGGGATGAATGCGGGCACCAACGGGGGGTAAAAACCGGCCGGCGCATATTTTCAGGACATATAAGTTGGATTACTACTTCTGTATGTGTTGCCAGAAGCGATGTCTGTCGCGATCACAATTGATTTTGTCACGAAAAACTGAAGTTTTTTTTATAAAGATAAAGCAAAAAAAGCCGCAAATTTTACCTGCAAATGAGAAATGGCGTTTAAAACCCGGGATTCTGGATATATTAAAAGCAAGAAAGGTTAAAAATTAGGAGGCATTAAACGTGGAACATGGTACAGTAAAATGGTTTAACAGTGAAAAAGGCTATGGTTTTATTGAACGGGAAGGCGGAGACGACGTGTTTGTCCATTTCTCAGCCATCCAGGGTGAAGGCTATAAAACGCTCGAAGAAGGCCAGAAAGTATCGTTTGATGTGGAAGAAGGATCACGCGGCCCGCAGGCGGCAAATGTTCAAAAAGAAGACTAACGGTGCCCTTTGCGGCATCGTTTTTTTTGCATGAAAAAGGCCGCATTTCCCGCCACTTAAATTTTTTCAGCCATCGTAAATCCGATTGGATCGGTGCCCACTTCCCCACCAAAAAAAGAAACCCCGTGTATACAGGGTTCATGCTGTGCGAACGATTATCCAGCTTTTCTGTATGACGGATCGCCTTCCGGATATTCATGCGGCAATTCTTTCCCTGACGCGCAAAGCATCATCAAGTATGCCATTCCGAGCCCATAGGTAATCATTCCTCCTAGCAGGAAACCCCAAAACAAAATCAAAGACCAGTCCGTTGTGTGAGCGCTTACAATGAAGTGAATGGCAAGAAAAACCACACTCATGATCAGCTCAGCGGTTGCAAGCAGATAGTACCCCTTAAATTCCTTCATTTCACAACCCCTCCCTTTTGTATATTATATTACTTTATGTTCACAAAATGTTCAAATTTTAAACACATTTTTTTAAAAATTTTTTGCACTTTAGTGGACAACACAAAAAAGATATGTTCTAAAATCCAAAACCGGGCAAATACAGCCGGAATTTTTTGATTTTTCCGCAGCAGACCGGGCATTCTTTCTTGTCGTGATGCGCAGGAAATGTTACGATTTAGAAAAAGTATCACCTTTGGAGGAGAAGAAATGGCGGAACAATTTCAGAAAGCAACTTTTGCCGGCGGCTGTTTTTGGTGCATGGTCAAACCTTTCGACCAGTGGGACGGCATTGAAAAAGTCGTTTCCGGGTACACGGGGGGAACGGTTGAAAATCCTTCGTATGAGCAAGTAAAAACCGGAACGACCGGCCATTACGAAGCCGTCCAAATTACATATGATCCGGCAGTTTTTCCGTACGAAAAACTGCTCGAAATTTTTTGGCAGCAAATCGATCCGACCGATGCCGGCGGCCAGTTCCAGGACCGCGGCTCCAACTACCGGGCAGCCATTTTTTACCATAATGAAGAACAAAAGCGGCTGGCGGAAGCTTCAAAAAAGCAGCTTGCAGAAAGCGGCAAATTCAAAAAGCCGATTGTCACTGAAATTTTGCCGGCGAAGCCTTTTTATCCTGCCGAAGACTACCACCAGGATTTTTACAAGAAAAACCCGAATGCCTATCACGAAGACCGGACGAAATCGGGCCGTGACACGTTTATTGCTTCCCACTGGGAAAAATAGCCCGTTCATTGGCCGTTTTTTCACACCTTTCCGTTTGTGATTCCGGCCGGATTGGGCTATGATTACATTAAGATAGAGGAGAAAGGAAGGAATTGGAATGCGCGATAAAGTGAACCAATTGTTATCACTTGGCCTCGGCATGGCGGTGCTCAGCAAAGAACAAGTGGAAAAAGCAGTCAACCGCCTCGTGGAAAAAGGCAACCTGACAAAAGCGGAATCCACACAATTGATTGATGAACTGCTGGAAAAAGGGGAACAATCCAAACAAGAACTGAATCAGGCCTTGAAAGACCGGGTCAACGAGATCCTTTCTGAAATGAATGTTGCGACAAAAGATGAAATCAAGGCGCTGGAACTTCGCATCCAGCAGCTTGAAGAACGGTTGAATCCGTAAACCGGTTGGCCCTTTTGCCCGGGGCCGGCTGTTTTTTTGCATAAAACAAAACCGGGGGTGGTTGCTTGCTTTCCAGAAAAATGAAGCACGGAAAAAGATACCAGGAAATTGCCGGCGCCCTGATTAAAAATGGCCTCGGTTATTTAATCAGCGATTGGGGCCTTTCGGATTTACTTCCTTTTCCCTCGAAAAAAGCGGCTCCCCGCACCCCCCACCGCAGCACCGGGGAAAGGATCCGGCTGTTTTTAGAGGAATTGGGCCCGACCTTTATTAAACTCGGGCAGCTTGCCAGCTCCCGCCGTGATATTTTGCCGGAATCGATTATTGCTGACCTGGAAAAATTACAGGATAAGGCCACGCCGTTTCCGTTTGAAGAAGTAAAAAAGATTATCAGGGACGAATTTGGAGCGGGCGTTGAGGAGCTTTTTGCCGAATTCGATCCGGAGCCGCTCGCAACCGCATCGATCGGACAAGTGCATAAAGCCAAATTGCATACGGAAGAGCCGGTTGCGATCAAAATCCAGCGCCCGAATATCCGCCCAGTCATTGAAACCGATCTTGAAATATTGGAAAGCCTGTCCCTCTCCCTAGAGTCCCGTTTTGAATGGGCAAGGGCATACCAATTGCGGGACATTGTCGAAGAATTTTCCCAGGCGCTGTTGTCCGAGCTAGATTACTACCATGAAGGCCGGAATGCGGAACGGATCGCCAAACAATTTGAAGGCGATGAAAACATCCGGATTCCGAAAATTTACTGGGACTTTTCCACAAAAAGAGTCCTGACCATGGAGTACATAAAGGGCAGGAAAATCAGCGAATTTTTCAGTGAAACAGTCCCCGGATACCGAAAAAAAGCCATTTCTGAACGGCTGATCCATTCGATGCTGCAGCAGATTTTTGTGGAGGGATTTTTTCACGGCGATCCGCATCCGGGAAACATTGTCGTTTTGCCCGGCGATGTGATTTGTTATATGGATTTTGGCATGGTCGGCCGGCTTACGGAAGAGACCAAGTACCATTGCGCCTCACTTGTCATTGCGCTGATGCGGGCGGATACGAATGCCATTATGAAGTCGGTCGATGCGCTTGCGGAAATTCCGGAAGAAACCGATCTTCATCTGCTGAAGGAAGATGTCGAAGTTCTCCGCGAAAAATATTATGATCTGCCGCTCAGCCAGTTAAGCTTGCGGGAAGCCATCAATGATTTATACCATCTTGCGTTCAAATACCATATCCGCTTCCCTGCCGATCTGACGATACTCGGCAAATCGCTGATTACGGTGGAGGGTGTCGTGGAATCGCTTGACCCGGAATTCAGCCTGATCGAAGCTGCGCGCCCATTTGGGGAAAGGCTGCTTCGGGACCGTTTGCGGCCGGGCAGGGTCGCACAGAAAGGATGGAAAACGTTTTTGGACCAGGCGGAAATTTTGCTTGAGCTTCCGAAAAATTTGCGCGATATTTCCAAAACGATGCGGAAAGGCAAATTCAGGATGGAAGTCGTCATACCGGATTTGCATTTATTTTTGGAAAAACTTGACAGGATCAGCAACCGGCTTTCCTTCGCGATCGTCCTGCTCGCCTTTAGTATCCTGATGGTCGGGCTGATGATCGGAACGTCCATCAGCGGCCAATCGACGGTGATCTGGAAAAACCCGATCATTGAGATCGGATTTGGTGTCGCAACATTGATGCTTTTATGGCTGTTGCTGTCCATTTTTAAATCAGGAAAGTTTTAAAGGAGTTTAGAAAAAGATGGGTGATCAGAAAGAAAAAGAAAAAGTATTATCCGGGCTGCTTGTGGCAGGCGTTATCTGTATTGCAGCAAACCTCAGGCCGGCAATCACTTCCATCGGGCCCGTAATCGGCACGATCCGCCACAGCCTTCATATGTCAAATGCACAAGCGGGATTTATTACAACGCTCCCGCTTCTTGCCTTCGCACTGATTTCACCGCTTGCGCCAAAACTGGCAAGCCGGATTGGCCAGGAGTTGACATTGCTTCTTGGGATCGTCATATTATTTATCGGCATTTTGGCGCGTACGGCCGGGAATGCCGCCATGCTTTATATCGGCACGGCTTTTATCGGAACAGGCATTGCCATCGGGAATGTGCTGCTGCCAAGCCTCATTAAACACCGGGTGCCTGCAAAACTCGGGTTGATGACAAGTATTTATACAACCGTTATGGGCGGATTTGCCGCGCTCGCTTCCGGCGTCAGCGTCCCGATTGTGAACGGCCTGGGGCTCGGGTGGAAATGGGGGCTGCTCGTCTGGGGCATCCTCTCTATCCTGGCTGCTTTGGTGTGGATCCCGCAATTGCGTGAGCACGCCAAAGTAAAGTTTTCCACCCATCAGGAAACGCCCGGAAGATCGGTCTGGCTGTCTTCGCTCGCCTGGCAGGTGACGCTTTTTCTCGGCCTGCAGTCGTTTCTATTTTACAGCACCATCGCCTGGCTTGCGGAAATTATGGTCAGCCATGGGGCAAGCCTCGTAGCGGCCGGCTGGATGGTGTCAATCATGCAGTTCGTCAGCCTGCCCGCCACTTTTATGACGCCGATTTGGGCGGAGCGGATGAAAAACCAGATTCCCCTTGTTTTCGGGATTACGATTTTTTATTTGTGCGGGCTTACAGGCCTTTTGTACGGCGGGCATATGTTGTGGATGTGGATTTGTATCATTTTGATCGGCATCGCCCAGGGTGCCAGCATCAGCCTCGCGCTTGCGTTTATCGGCCTCCGTTCGAAAACGGCCACTGAAGCTGCCAATTTGTCCGGCATGAGCCAGTCTGCTGGTTATCTCGTGGCGGCAGCCGGCCCATTTTTGATCGGCTGGTTGTATGACCGGGCGCATAACTGGCATATGCCGGTTGTGGTCATGATTATCTGTGGCATCCTCATGCTTGCCGCAGGAGCCGGCGCAGGACGAAACAAATATGTATCAAAATAGTGTAAAACAGCCCGGCATTTGCCGGGCTGTTTCTTAATCTACGTATGCCACCATACCATCTTGATCTTCAATTTCCAGTCGGATACTGACGGCAAACGGGTCAATGCTGTATTCTTCTTCTAAATATTTGCGGATGGCCTGAATCAGTTTCGGCTCAGTCAGCGGCTCGAGATCTTTACCGTTCAGTTCGACATCTGCGCCGTAGCCGGTATCATCATCGTATGTGAGCATCGCCATCACATTTTCCGGATAAGCATAATGCTGATCTGCCACAAACGTGCAAACCGCGTTAATCAAATCTTGCTCTGACAGTTTTAATTCTTCCATCTGTCATAAGCCTCACGATCTTTTTTCCTGTTGCCGAATACGGATTGGAACAATTTGATGACGATGAGAATCAGCGCAATAAAGATTAAAATATTGACCATTGCCGTCAAAGCCGTTCCCAAACCGCCGAGATGGCCGAACATCGATCCGAACAGCATGCCGCCAAGACCGCCGAGCAGCATCCCCTTTACAAAGCTGCCTCTCGATGAAGACGACGCTGTATTGGCTTTATTGCCGGAAACCGAATTTGTATTTTGGTTCGTTTTCGACTGGTAATGGGACTGTTGTTTTGACGATGGTGTTGTTGTCTTTGGCACCGTCTGGTAAGACCGTTTTACAGAACGGTATCCCCTTGCATCAACCGGGTTTGAAAAGTGAATCCCGACAACTGAAAAGGCAAACGTAAATGCCAGGAGCAGCGCAAAAAATTTCTTCAACTTCATTTCCCCTTTTCTATTTTTATACTAGGTTCCTATGAACTTATTATATGAACTTATCAATCAAAATGCAAGCTTTTTTGACAAAAGATTGCGATTCCCGGTTTTTATTTCCCCTGAAATGCTGACATTAAACGTTTTCAAACCAGGGCGGGGGCAATTTTCTTCCTAAAAGTGCGGATTGTTTCACCTGAAAGAATAAGGCATCCTTGGCATTCCGGGACACCGGAGAAATCTTGTCACGCCGTATGTGTAAAAATTTTTCTCGAAGGGGCAGATGAGGAGAAAAAATGGGAAGACACTCTATTATCTAAATGTACACCGTAAAATAAACATCTATAGAGAGGTCTTCCCATAGATATAATATCACGAATTGCTGGATGATGAAAGGATACAAAGAGTCTTATCATCATCATTGACTTTTCCATCCATCAATCTTACGATAAAAAGTAGCATGCCAATGTTTGGGAGGTGCTGTTAATGGAACTATTCCAAATGACACGCAGGGAAATGGCAGATCTGCTACTTGCGCTGAAGGGAGCAGGCCCCATGACGCCTGCAACGTTTTTACAAGGCTTATGGGCAAAGAAAAACGGTGGCAAAGACCCGCATCACCCCTTTGCAGCTGCTGTAATGCCCCCCATCTTTACAAAAATACTGAAGAAGAACACGGATGACTTCGGATTTTCGTTAAATGAAATCGTGGCGCTCGGAAGCCAGATTGAAAATACAAATTTTACACTGACCGCGATTCAAAACTGGGTAAAGCGCGATATTAAAGAAATGATCGTGGCGCCGGAAAAAGGGAAAAAATATTCGATTGACCAGATGGCGCTACTGTTTCTGGTGGAAGACTTGAAAACGGCGCTCGATTTCGATTCCATCCGTAAGCTGTTGCAATTGATCGTCAATGACCCCGAAGATGAGCATGATGATTTGATTAATCCGGTACAGCTGTATGCCACTTATTCCCAGCTTTTCGAGGAGCTGAATTCCATGCGGGAAGTCGGGCGGTTCCCGGCCGAAAAACATGAACATATGATTTCGGCAATGGAAGGTATGGTTACTGAAAAAGCGGAAGAGATGATATCGAAATACATATCGCCGGACGACCCGAAAAAAGAAGCCATCCGCAACACCATCGTCATCGCGACCCTTTCCGTTTTTACGGCTTATTTTCAAATGCTCGCAAGGCGGTATTTAACCGCAACGATTTTTCTGCAAAATATGTAGTAGGGGCCAGGAGACTTATCCCCCGGCGGATAAGTTTTTCCGGCTCCCGTGCCGACGCCCCGAATGGGAATCCCCAGGCCGGAAAAACGGCAGCTCCTGCAGTTCAATTCAACGCAGCCGGAAAATACCTCACCTTTCTAGTAAAATTTCCGGCGCAGTCTTTCCAAATCTTTTTCCGCACCGACTGTGAAAATGGTGTCCCCTGGCTGAAAAATATAATCCGGCGCCGGCGAGACAACCGGTGTTTCTTCAGTCTGGGAAGTGACCATGACAACAAGGGCTTTATACCTGTTGCGGAAATCGAGTTCTGTCAGAGACTTTCCGATAAAATCTTCCGGCACTGTCATCTCAAGGCCGGAGCAATACGGTGACAGGCGGATATACTGCAAAATGCCCGGGTTTGCAATATGGTAGGCAACCCGGCGCCCCGTTTCTTCTTCGGGAAAAAACACGTCCGTCGCACCGGCCCCTTTCAAGCCTCTCCCCCGCTTTTGATCATTCGCCTTCGCATAAACCGTTTCACAGCCAAGATCTTTTAAAGCAAGCACCGTTAAAATGGCGGACTCAAAATCATCTCCCATGCTGACGACCACCGCATCGAAATTGGTCACATTTAGTTCTTCCAAAAAAGCGGTGCTGGTCACATCGCCTTCTGCAAGGTACGATGCGGCGTCCTGCAGTTCCTCATCCTGAAGTACCTTTTCATTTTTATCGGCGCCGACAACATCGTATCCGAGCCTCGCCAATTCTTTCAGCACACTTGACCCGAAGCGGCCGAGCCCGAGCACTAGAAAACTTTCTTTTAAATGTTTCACAATCCCACCCCTAACCGATTAAAATGGATTCTTTTGCATATTTGATTGTGGATTTTTTTTGATTCATAAAAGTATAGATCAAAATAATCACCCCGAGACGGCCAATCAGCATAAGGAAAGCCAGCCAAATTTTGCCGAACACCGTCAGGCCGGCCGTGATCCCGAGTGAAAAGCCGCATGTCGACAGCGCCGACATAATTTCAAATGCAAGCGGAAACGGTGCTGCTTTTTCCGTAAAAGACAATACAAAAAAAGAGAAAAAGAACAAAAAAAGAAAAGCGAAAAAGACGAGAAAGGCTTTGTTTACGTCTTCGGCAAACAGCGTCTTTCTGAACATATGCGTCTCATTTGAACCGCGGATGACAGACCACAATTTGGCAAGAATGACGGCGAATGTGGTCGTCCGGATTCCGCCGGCGCAGCTGCTTGGCGACCCGCCGATAAACATGAGCATGATCATAAACAGCAGAGACGGGAAAGAAAAAACGTGCAAATCGAGTGATGCCAGCCCCCCGCTTCTCGGCGCCGCACTGAAGAAAAGGGACTGGATAATTTTTTCTGTAAAAGAAAGCCCCGGCATATGTATAAAATCGACAAAAAAGAAGAAAAGAAAGCCGACCAAAAGCAAAATGCCGTGCATCAAAACATTTACTTTGAAATAAAGGCTTTTCTTTTTCCGGCGCGACTGCAAAAACTCCATGACGACGGCAAACCCGAGGACGCCCAGAATGATCATACAGCTTAAAACGGCAAGCACGAACGGTTCGCCTTTAAAATTATCAAGCCCGTTTCCCGAAATTTCAAAGCCGGCGTTTGTAAATGTCGACACCGAAAGAAAAAAAGCGGCAAAAGCATGGCTGCCGTGCTGTAGTGCAGACGGCAGAATCAGCAGAAAGCCTGCCGTCTCGACGATTAATGTGTATTTTACAATAAAGGCCATCAGTTTGGATATCGAACGGCTGCTGTTCTGGTTCTGGTCAAAAATCATCAATGTTTGAGACGGAACAGGCGCGTTCGTCCGCAATGCAATTAAAAGCGCACCGACCAAGGCCATGACGCCGATCCCGCCGATTTCCATCTGGATGAGCAGGATGATTTTTCCAGCCGTTGTAAGTTCTTGCGCAACGGTAACAGTGGACAGCCCTGTTGCACTAATGGCGCTTGCGGACAGGAAAAAAGCATCTACCGGCAGCAACGGCTGTTTGTGTGAAACCGGCAGCAAATACAAAATGGCAAAAATAACCGTGCCCAGCAAATACATGAAAAAAACCATTTTAAACGTTGCCGGGCGGAACTGGAACCTGGACATAAACCAATCTCCCTTGTGACTTCGATCTTCCCTATTATACCTGAAATTTCCCGTTAAAAAAAAGCCGGCCGAAAAGATCATTTGTTAAAATACCTTTTTTAGCAGACAAGTTGCCGCATATATAAAAGCGGCGGGACAAACCAGGTGGGTTCCCGCCGCTTTTTTGTATGCATTTAAAAACTTTTCCAGTAAACCCGTTCCGGCATGGCAACCTCAGGCAACTTCTTCCACATGGAATTTCTTCTTCGGCAAAAAACCGGAAACGGAAAACACGATAAGCGCCAGCCAGATAAAAGCAAAGGACAAAAGCTGCACATGCGTAAAAGGTTCCTTGAAAAAGGCAATGCCCATGATCAGCGTCATCGTCGGCGTCAAGTATTGGAAAAAGCCGATCATTGTCAGGGAAATGCTTCTTGCCCCCTGTGCAAAGCAAATGAGCGGGATTGCCGTCACAACGCCTGTGCCAATTAACAATACGGTTAATCCCGGTGAAACCGTTGCAAAAGATGCCGTGCCTTTTACCTGGATCACCAGTAAGTAGAGGAGCGCAACCGGCATCACAAAGAATGTTTCGAATGTCAGGCCGATAAAAGCATCAATGTCCACTTTCTTTTTCACAAGGCCGTAAAACCCAAATGTGAGGGCAAGGCCGATGGCGATCCAGGGAATATGCCCGTAGCTGAACGTCTGGATCGCGACGCCGCACGCTGCCAGCAGAAAAGCAAGACATTGCCATCGGTTCAGTTTTTCTTTCAAAAAGACCATCCCGAGCAGGATGCTGACAAGTGGGTTGATGTAATATCCCATACTTGTTTCAATGACATGCCCGTTGTTGACCGCCCATATGTAGATAAACCAGTTCCCGCTCACAAGCACGGACGCGAGAAGCAATAAAAGCGGCGTGCGCGGGTGGCGGACCCCTTCTTTTATGCTCGTTTTTAAATCACCCATTTTCCTTAAAAAGGCTAAAAGTATGATCATAAAAATAAAAGACCAGAAAATGCGGTGTGCGAGAATTTCAATAGCAGGCACCTGCTCAATCATTTTCCAGTAAATCGGAAAAAGCCCCCACAAAAAATAAGCAAAAAAGGTGTATAACACCCCGCTTTTTTGATTGTTTCCCATTTGTTGCTTCGCTGGTCCAGGTATACGCCGTCCCCGGGCCATCTCCCCCCTTTCCCCATGATATGTTTCATTATTTTACCATTATTTTCAGATTTGAAAAAGCAAACCGCTTTACAACCTTTACTTTTATCAATGTGCCGACGGAAAACTCTGCTATAATAGGGAATGTATGATTTTTCATGAAGGAGGCCGGAAAGGCATGCGTATATGGTTGGAAAAAGCCCATGAAAAGTACTTCAGCGGGTTTTGGAATCCTTTTATTGTCTTACTGTTGGCAGGCGTGTTTGCTGCTTTTTATTTTGGGCTGACCGGAACGCTCTGGGCCGTCACAGGCGAATTTACCCGCTGGGGAGGGAATTTGCTTCAGCTGTTCGGCGTCGATACGGCTGATTGGGCGTATTTTAAAGCGATCAAACTGATCGGAGAGCCGCAGGACCGGACAGACGGATGGCTGGTCATCGGCATGCTGCTTGGCAGTTTGTTCAGTGCCCTTGCCAGCAAGCATTTCAAATGGAAGATTCCCCGCCTGAAACGACGCTGGGTGTGGGGTTTCATTGGCGGCATCATTGCCGGATTCGGAACGCGCCTTGCGATGGGCTGCAATTTGGCTGCGTTTTTTACGGGACTGCCGCAATTTTCTCTCCACGCCTGGTTCTTTATTGCCGGCACCGCGATCGGTACTTATTTTGGCGTCAAACTTGCCGTATTGCCCATTTTTAAAGGAAAACCAAAAATATCGTTCAGCCGGCATGCTGCCAAAAGCACACAGCCGGATCCGCAACACGGGAACTACCAGCTTTATGCTGCTGTTTTGGTTTTGCTTTTTATCGCGCTGATTGCCGCCTGGTATCTCATATCCGGTAAAATAATGCTGGGGCTTGCCGCACTGTTCGGGGCGGCATTTGGGATACTGATCCAGCGCGGCCAAATTTGCTTTACTTCCGGGCTCAGGGATTTATGGCTGACCGGGCGGGGCACGCTCGGAAAAGCGATCATTGTGGGAATGGCGATCCAGACGGCAGGCACCGCTATTTTCATATTTAAAGGCGAAGCCCCTGTTATCCACTGGGCAAGCCCGGGTGCCCTTGTCGGCGGCGTCCTGTTTGGCATTGGCATTGTCATTGCCGGAGGTTGTGAAACAGGGTGGATGTACCGCATTACAGAGGGGCAAGTGCAATTTTTTGCAGTCGGCGCCGGCAATATCGTTGGGGCAACCCTCCTGGCATACGGATGGGATCATTGGGGCATTTTCGATGTGTTTGTCAAAGGATGGCCGGAAGTCAATATTGTCACGTCATTCGGATGGGGCGGGGCGCTTTTCGGTACGGGCGCTTTTCTGCTGGCCCTTTATCTTCTTATCGTATGGCGGGAAAATTGGTATACGAAAAAAATAAACGCAAAACGCACGTTATTCGAAAAGAAAACGTCTGCGTAATCAGGAGGCGGTAAAAATGGCGGAAAATTTTACTGTGGATGCAACACTGGATGTCCGTGGCGAATCATGCCCGTATCCGGAGCTTTATACGCTTGAGGCCATCGAAAAATTAGAAGACGGGAAAATATTGGAAGTGATCGCCGACTGCCCGCAATCTTTTATTAACGTGCCGGCGTCGTGCAAACGGCATGGGCATGAAGTGCTCTCGAAAGTGAAAGACGGAACGACGCTGTATTATTACATCCGCGTTTGTAAATAACCCTGCCGTGCCGGCATCAAGTAATGGAAAAAGGATGTCCTTTATCCGGACATCCTTTTTTCATTACCATTTTTCGATTTTTTTCCGGTCGCCTTTGCTGTTGCCTTTTTTGGCAGAACGGGCCTGCAGTTCGGCTTCCACTTCCGATAGTTTGACATTCTGATTAGACAGAAGGACAAAGGTATGAAACAACAAATCCGCTGTTTCGTAAATGAGTTCTGATTTGCTGTTGTTTTTGGCAGCGATGATGACCTCGCCCGCTTCTTCAATAAATTTTTTTGCGATTTTATCGATGCCCTTCTCAAACAAATAATTGGTATAGGAATTTTCAACCGGCTTGATTTTCCGGCTTTCCATCTCCTCTTCCAGCACGTCAAAGATGCGCCGGTTGGAGGGAATTTCCGCTTCCACCGCTTCCCCTTTTTCATCTAGCCTTGTATAAAAGCATGTCCTTTCCCCCGTGTGGCAGGCAGGGCCTTCCGGGTCAACACGGATTAAAAGCGTGTCGGCATCACAATCCACCTGGAGCGATTTTACTTTTTGCGTGTTTCCACTCGTTTCGCCTTTATGCCAAAGGCTGCCGCGGGACCGGGAATAAAACCAGGTTTCTTTCGTTTCAAGCGTTTTTTCGTACGCTTCTTCATTCATATAAGCGAGCATGAGCACATCCCCCGTCGCATCGTCGACCACAATGGCCGGAATCAGCCCTTTCGAAAAATCAAGCTTCACGGATGTTCACCCCTTCTTTGCTGCAAATGTCTTTTACTTCCCGGATGGTAAACGTGCCATCGTGAAAAATGGAGGCGGCAAGGGCTGCAGAAGCGCCTGTTTCTTTCAACACTTCGGCAAAATGTTCCGGTTTGCCACAACCGCCCGATGCGATCACTGGAATTTTGACGGCACCGGCGACCGCTTTTGTCAGCGCCAGGTCAAAGCCGTCTTTTACCCCGTCGGTATCAACGCTCGTCAGTAAAATTTCCCCGGCACCGAGCCGTTCTGCTTCCTTCGCCCATTCAATCGCATCGATTCCGGTATCGATGCGGCCACCGTTTACGACACAAGTCCATTTCCCCTCCGCAGTTTTTTTGGCATCAATCGCCACGACGACACACTGCGCACCAAACCGGTCGGACGCCTTTCGGATCAGGTCCGGGTTTTTGATCGCCGCCGAGTTCACCGACACTTTATCGGCGCCGGCCTTTAACAGGCGGGTCACGTCGAAAATCGTCCGCACGCCGCCGCCGACCGTAAACGGGATAAACACATTTTCAGCTGTCCTTTCCACCATATTGATGACCGTATCGCGCTGTTCGTGGGTTGCGGTAATATCAAGAAAAACCAGTTCATCAGCGCCGCTTTCCGAATAAAATGTTGCAAGCTCAACGGGATCGCCGACATTGCGGAGCCCGACAAAATTTGTTCCTTTTACAACCTGCCCGTCTTTCACATCGAGGCACGGAATAATCCGTTTTGCGATCATCGTGCCGCCCCCTTGAGCCGGATTTTGCCTTCGTAAATCGCTTTGCCAACAATGCCTTCCTTGACGCCGATTGCATCCAGGTTTTTCACGTCTTGTTCGCTTGTGATGCCGCCGGAAGCAATGATGTCACAGCTGACCGCTTCAATGAGCGCTTTTAACGCATCAAGGTTCGGGCCTTTCATCGTGCCATCCCTCGATATATCGGTAAAGACGATGCGCGAAACGCCCAGGCTTTCTATTTCTTTTGCAAAACCGATGTAATCCATTTCGGTAACAGCAAGCCAGCCGTGTGCCGCGACTTTCCCGTTTTTTGCATCAATGCCGGCGACGATTTTCTCCGGATATTCGGCGACCGCCGCTTTTAAAAAATCCCGGTTTTCGATTGCGGCCGTTCCGAGCACAATCCGGGAAACGCCTATTTCCGCATATTGATGGACTGTGTCCAAATTGCGGATGCCGCCGCCTACCTCGACTGGAACGGCGGCAGTCTTGCATAAAGAGGCAATCAGTTCAAACTGTGCCGGCCGGCCTGTCTTTGCGCCGTCCAAATCGACAATATGGACCATTTCCGCCCCCATTTCAATAAAGCGTTCCAGCTGTGCCACCGGGTCGGGTGCCACTTCTGTCGTTTGGTTAAAATCCCCCTGGTAAAGCCTTACGCATTTTCCGCCAATTAAATCGATAGCCGGGATAATTCTCATGCCTGTACCTCCAAACTGCTTTCCTGCAAAAATATTTTTAACAGTGCCATGCCGGTTTTGCCGCTTTTTTCGGGATGAAACTGCATCCCATACACATTCCCGTTTTTGACAATGGCCGGAATTTCCGCCCCGTAATCGGTTGAAGCCACAATATACGGCGCCTCTGTTTTCGCCTGGTAGGAGTGAACGAAATACACATGTTGATGCTGAAACGGCGCAAAAGCCGGAAAACCCGGTTTCACATCGAGCGTATTCCAGCCGATATGCGGTAAAATTTCATTCGTCTGAATCCGTTCCACCGTCCCCGGAATAAAGCCGAGCCCTTCCGCAACACCATTTTCAAATCCTGTTTCAAATAACAGCTGCATCCCGAGGCAAATGCCGAGAAACGGCTTTTTCTTCCCAAGCTCCGTTAAAACCGGCCGCAGCCCGCGCTTTTCAATTTCGTCCACTGCTGCTTTAAATGCACCGACGCCGGGCAGGATGATGTGGGTGGCGGCAGCGAGTTTTTCCGGGTCGTCCGTTACGGCAACCTCAAGCCCAAGCGTACGGAAAGCGTTCGAGGCGCTTGCAATATTACCCATGCCGTAGTCGACAATTGCGATCATTCTATCAGCCCCTTTGTCGAATTGACGCCTTTGATTTCCGGGTCAACTTCCACTGCCTGGTGAAGCGCCCGTCCCAACGCCTTAAACAGCGATTCGATTTTGTGATGGGTGTTTTCGCCGTACAGCACCCTGGCGTGAAGAGTAACCGCCGCCTGGAACGCAAACGCCTGGAAAAATTCGCGCACAAGTTCTGTGTCAAAATTGCCGAGTTTCGGGTTTTCAAATTCCGCTTCAAAATGCAGGAAAGGCCGGCCGCTGATGTCGAGGGCGACAAAGCCGAGCGCTTCATCCATCGGGACATAAGCGGAGCCGTAACGGGTGATGCCTTTTTTATCGCCGAGCGCTTCACGTACCAGCTGGCCGAGCACAATCCCTGTGTCTTCGACGGTATGGTGGCTGTCAATATGCAAATCGCCTTCCGCTTTTACAACAAGTCCGATGCGCCCGTGCCGCGCGAACAGTTCGAGCATATGGTCAAAAAATCCAACACCCGTATCCACTTTCACTTCCGCCGGATCGTCCAGATTGACGGCAATCTCAATACATGTTTCATTTGTTTTTCTGCTTTTTGCCGCTTTCCGCAACGCACTCACCCTTTCACCCGTTTTTGGACCGCCCGCGCATGCCCGGCGAGCTGCTCTTCCGTAGCAATCGCCATCACATCCGGCGCCGCTTGCTGTAAAGCTTTTTCACCATAATATAAATACGTAATTTTTTTATAAAAATCGTCAACAGACAAACCGGAAGAAAACCGCGCCGTTCCCGATGTCGGCAGGATGTGGTTCGGGCCGCCGTAATAATCGCCGATGGCTTCCGGCGTGTTTTCTCCGAGAAAAACGGAGCCGGCATTTTTCACTTTTGAGAGCTGCAAGAGCGGATTTTCCACCTGGATTTCCAAATGTTCTGGCGCAAGCCGGTTCGAAAGTGCAAAGGCTTCATCTATCGATTCAACAAGCACGGCTGCACTTTGCATCTTGATGGACACTTCCCCGATGTCGCGGCGTGGGAGGACAACAAGCTGTTTTTCAAGTGCCGACTTTGTTTCATTGATCAGTTTCTGTGAGGTGGTGAACAAAAACGTTCTTGCACGTTCGTCGTGTTCGGCCTGGGCGATCAGATCGGCTGCTATATATACTGGATTAGCATTTTCATCGGCAATGATGGCGACTTCCGACGGGCCTGCGATCATGTCGATGCCGACCGTGCCATATACGAGCGATTTGGCGGCAGCGACATATGCGTTCCCAGGGCCAACAATTTTATCGACTTTAGGAATCGTTTCCGTGCCGTATGCAAGCGCCCCGATCGCCTGGATGCCGCCAAGTTTGTAAATGGTCCCGACACCGGCAATATCGGCCGCTACGGATAAAACCGGTGCAATTTTCGTGCCGTTTCTCGCCGGTGTCGCCATGATCACTTCTTCCACGCCGGCAAGGACAGCTGGGATTGCGTTCATGAGAACGGATGACGGATAGCAGGCAGTCCCGCCCGGCACATAAATCCCGGCTTTTTCCACTGGCCGAAACAGCTGGCCTGAAATGATGTTTTCATTCATTTCCATGATCCGGGAGTTTTGCAGCTGTTTCGCGTGGAAACGGCGAATATTTTCCGCTGCTTTTTGCAAGGCGGAAATCACATCTTGCGGGACTTCGTGCCATGCCTGTTTGCGTTCTTCCGGTAAAACTTCCCACGATTCCGGCACTTCCCCGTCAAATTTGGCGGTATATTTTTTCACGGCGGCATCCCCATTTAAGCGAATGTCTTCCAGCACTTCCTTCGCGGTGCGCAGCACGCCTTCATCATGCACGCCGCTCTTGTTTTTCGATTGCAAAAACGTTTCGGCAAATGCTTCTTTTGTGTATTCCCGTATCATTTTGCGACCCCTTCTCCCTGTAGTTTTTCAATAAACGGCCAGATTGCCTGCTTTTTTATTTTTAACGCCGACCGGTTGGCGATCAGCCGCGCTGTGACCGGCTGAATCTCCTCTATGACGGTAAGCCCGTTTTCTCTCAATGTGTTACCCGTTTCCACGATGTCGACAATTGCATCAGCAAGGCCAACGATCGGCGCGAGTTCAACGGAGCCTTCGAGTTTCACGATGTCCACAGATTCCCCTTTTTCGCGGAAAAATTGCTCGGTCACATTTGGGTATTTGGTTGCGATCCGGCGTTTCCGCTGATGGCGGACAGCCTCCGGTTTACCTGCAAGGGCAAACCGGCATTTCCCGAACGGAAGCGGCATTAAATCGAAAACATCGGGATGCGTTTCCGCCAAAATGTCCTCCCCGACAATGCCAAGATCGCAAATGCCGTACTCTACATATGTTGCAACATCAAAGCCTTTTACGAAAATGCAGGTGAATGCATCCGTTTCAACGAGGAGTTTTCTCCCTTTTTCAACGAGCGGTTCAACATGAAAGCCGCGCGACTTTAAATATTGCAAAAATTGTTTTTCCACTCTCCCTTTTGTAAGGGCAATGCTGATCGTCAAATTTCTTCCGCCTCCCAATGGCCGCTCACGTTTTTAAACTTGAGAACCTTATTGAATTCGCCTTCTGCAGGCGGCGCGAAACGGATATCCACGATTTTTCCGCCGTATGCAGCTCGCAGCTTTTCTGCTTCCGCAAGCGTTTCTTCCCCGGCAATGATGCAGATTTTTTCCGGTTTTTCTTCCTGAGCCAGTTCCTCTGCCAGCATATCGGCATCAAAAGCAATGCCGACAGCTGTTGTTTGGCGGTGAAACTGTTCGTACAGCATGTCGTACCGCCCGCCAGAAAAGCAGGAAGCGCCGGTTTGTTTTAAAAATCCCCGGAACAAAATGCCGGTATAATAGGGCAGATTTTTCACCCGGCCAAGGTCAATCATGATGTCTTCCATTCCGACAGCCATGCAAATTTTGCCAAGCTTTTCGATATGAATAAGCATATCCGAAAGTGCCGGTTCCGTTTTCCATCTTTCCTGAAATGTCCGGATCATTTCGAACGAGCCGTACGCATCCACAAGTCCCGCCAGTTCCGCGGCAATTTTTGCATTGCCGCTTAAACTTGCAATCTCGAATACTTCATCTTTTCGTTTATCGTGCATGGCCCCCCTTAACCGGTCAACCTGACCGTCTTCCAGGTTCAGGCGTGCGACCAGTTCCTCAAAAATACCGGCGTGACCAAGCTCCACCATCACCCCGGTAACGCCAAGCCTGTTAAAAAAGTCATGGGCAAAAAACAGGCATTCGCCTTCGCCTAAAAGTTCCGGCAGGTCCACCATTTCGATCCCGACCTGGCGGCTCTCAAGGCCGGGGGTATCCATTCTGAACACTGAACCCTGGTAAGCCCATTTACACGCCCGGAACGGTTTTTGCGAAAGCGCCCTTGCGATGGAGGTGGTCCAGTCCGGGCGCAAAACTTCAATCTGGCCGCGGCCATCAAACCATTTCAGCATATTTTGAAGCTTCATGCCAACCTTTTCATTTGTAAACGTATCCGCGTACTCAACAAGCGGTGTCGAGATTTCCGTATAATTCCGCTTCTCCGCCGTGCGACGGAACATTTCAAACACGGTTGCGCGGTTTTTGACAACCGTGCCCATTTCATCCTGGCTGCCTTCCGGTAAAAACATCGGTTTCACATCCTGTACTTTCTCTTTATTATGTTAGTACTCTAATACACTAAAGGATTTGATTGCATTTAAGATACCATATTTCAGAAAAGCGGTCAAGGTGAAAATTTTTGACAAGCCGGCTTGTCCCGGTCGATTTGGAAATAGAGCGGATAATGGGCGGCGCATCCGGGGTTAAATGGCGCGCCGCAATGCGGGCAAGCGCTTGCCCCCATATATTCCCGGATCGTCATTTCATGCTTGCAGACACCGCAAAGAACCGCTTTTGTATCCCATTCCCGTTTTTCCCACCGCTCGATCGGATGGGCTTCCGCTTCCTCATGGCATTGATAACACGGATAATACTTTCCGCAGCATTTAAAACGGATGGCTACGACATCCAACGGAGAAGCATAATGGATGCAGCGCGTCTCATCATCTACCACCGGGCCGTACACTTTCATTGGAAACGCTCCTTTTGAAATTTTTTCTTTGTTTTTAACATACAGGAATTTGGCTTTCACATCAATGAAACGGGCGCAAAAAAGCTGGCGGTCCCGAGCCGGAAAAGGGCTATTTAGGGCTTGCTGAATTAGCAAAATTCCTAGATTTGGCAAGGATGCTGACAGCTTTGGCATAAATTTAATACAAGGGTTTTATAAAGAATACAGGGAAAAGCTTGCACTTGAAACGCACCCTATGTTAAGGAAGGCCACCAATTTTCCACGCTTCCTTAACATAGACGGGCTCTATGTCAAGGAAGAGCCTCGTTTTTGCTTGCTTCCTTAACGTAGACGAGTCCTATGTGAAGAAAGGCCGTCAATTTTCCAGGCTTTCTTAACATAGGGCTTGCAAAAATAACCAAAATTCCTAGATCTGGCAAGGATGCTGACAGCTTTGGCAAAAATTTAGATGCAAGGGTGTTATAAAAATCCAGAGAAAAGCTTGCACTTGAAAGCTGATTCAATGTATAGAGAAGACAGAATCGTATTTTTAAAGATGGATTCTTCTAGAACTTACTGACAAATTGGGTACAAACTCAGAATCGGATTCGTTCAGCAAGGGCTATTTAAATAATGATTTTTTCTTATTCCCTTTTAAAATATCGCCTGTCCATCCTTTCCGGTACAAATAGATATAAAGCAGGATGGTATTTACGACAATTAGGCCGAGTGCTGCAATATAGCCGTAGCGCCAGGAGAGTTCCGGCATGTTTTTAAAGTTCATGCCCCATAAGGCGCTCCAGGCGGAAATCGGGGTAAACAGCGTCGTTAAAACGGTCAGAGTTTTCATAATCGAATTTCCCCTGTGGCCTGAAACCACTTCTTCCACTTTGAGCAGCGTATCGATTTCCTGTTGGTAATCCTGCAAAAGCGCAAGGCATCTTTCGATTTTCATGACCCTTTGCCGGACTTGCGGATATTCCAAAATATCAGTGCCAAATCCTTCCTGCATGCCGTATAATATCTCTTTCACCGGGATCATCAAATTCCGGCAGACGAGCAGTTCGTGGCGGCGTTCGTATATTTTATCAAGCGTGTCAATATTGTTCCTTTTCTGGATCTCCCAGATCAGTTCGTTTAATTTAATTTCAAATTCGTCTATTTTATCTAGGTAATTGTTTACGATCGCGCCGATGATAATAAAAAATGCCTCAATGGCATTGCGGGAATAGGCCATCTGCCCGATGACTTTTTCGATTTCCGTATTTTTCAGCTTGGAAAAATCAAGATCTACCGTCAACAGCGTTTTTTCGGTGATGTAAAAGTGAAACATATCATGTTCCTCACGGTTGATCGTGTGCTGGTCAAAAATAAGCGAGCCTTCGACAAACGGCCGGTCATTTTGGGTCGTATCAATCTTTAAAGTGTTTGTATCATCATTTTTTATATTTTTAATCCATGTTTTGCATTCCTCGTTTTCATCAATAATCCGTGCGATTTCTTTCTCGTCCGCACTTTCCAGCTGATACCATTTCCAGTTGTTTTCCTTGTTTTTATACAGATGTAACAAACGTCTTCCCACTTTCTCTTCCCTTTTTTATTCCCGCTTGCCTGCTGTATCAAACGTTTCTCTTCCTTTTAGGTTTTCACTGTTGGTGGCGGAAAAGCGAACGGGTAACACGCTTTGTCAAGGCATGGCATACATGAAAAGGCAAGCCCGTGCATAAAATGTACAAGTTTTCCTCGGGAGGAGTGGGGGATGTGGACATCGGCATTTTTGCCGGCTATGTGTTTCTCGGGCTTTCTTTGGCTGCGCCGATCGGGCCGGTCAATTCCGCGCGCATTGACAAAGGCATTAAAAACGGTTTTTGGCATGCGTGGATGGTCGGGACCGGGTCGATGATCGCGGACGGCATTTTTATGGCGGCAGTGTACTTGGGGCTTGTCCGGTTTTTAAATATTGAAATGGTGCAGGTCTTTCTCTGGCTGTTTGGCGGATTTATCCTCATTTATACCGGCGTGGAAAGTGTAATCAGCTCAAAAACAATCACCGTTGATTTATACCGGAAGAAAGATCCGCTTGCCGCATGCTTTTTAACAGGATTTATCATGTCGATCACAAGTCCTTTATCCATTTTGTTCTGGCTTGGCATATACGGGTCTGTCCTTGCCAAAACCGCCGGCCATTACGGGACGGGCATGTTGCTGGCATACAGCAGCATGATTTTTGTGGGACTTGCCATCTGGGATGTGTTCATCGCCGGTTTGACGGGCGGATTCCGGCGCTATTTCAATCACCGGACACTGCAAATCATTTCCCTCGCTTCCGGCGCGTCTTTAATCGGATTCGGCCTGTATTTCGGCGTGCAGGGGATCAAAACGCTTCTGTCTTAAGAAACATCAAGGACTTGTACATAAACCGGCCTGCTTTATCAAACAGTATGTAAGGTAAAGGAGGGAACCGGGATGGGCAACCAGAAGCAACCATCTAAAGCGACAAAAAACGGCAACCTGACGTGGTGGCAGCTTTCGCTTGTCGGTGTCGGCTGTACGATCGGAACCGGCTATTTTCTCGGATCGGGTATCGGGATCAAAACGACAGGCCCTTCCATCGTGTTGTCATTCCTGATTGCGGCCGCCGGTACATATATTGTTTTCCGCGCGCTTGCGAAAATGACGGCACGCGACCCGCACGAAGGCTCGTTTTGTTATTATGCAAAAAAAGCTTACGGCAACTGGGCAGGATTCAGCTGCGGCTGGAATTACTGGTGTTCGAATGTGCTTATTATGGGGAGCCAGCTGACCGCATTGTCCATTTTAACAAAATTCTGGTTTCATGCGGTGCCGCTGTGGATACTGGCCGCCATTTACGCAGCCCTTTCCATTGTTGTTGTCCTGCTTGGCACAAAAGGTTTTGATAAGGTGGAAAATATTCTCGCTGTCATCAAAACGGCCGCCATCATCATGTTTATTGTGCTTGCCTTTTGTGCCCTTTTTGGTTGGATTGACGGCGGGCGGGGAACGGGCGGGTGCCTCCCTGATGGTCTCCACGGCTATTTTCCCCATGGCGCGTTAGGCTTTTGGGCTTCGCTCATTTATGCGTTTTATGCGTTTGGCGGCATTGAAGTGATCGGGCTGATGGCGATGCAATTGAAAAACAAAGAAGATGCGCCGAAAGCCGGATCGATCATGCTAGTCGTTCTAACGATGATTTACGTGGTCTCGCTCGGGCTTGCCGTCACAATGGAACACTATACGGCTTTTAATGATAAAGAAAGTCCGTTTGTCAAGGCAATGGCGGACTATCATCTCACCTTTTTCCCCCACGTCTTTAACGGCGCCATTATCATTGCCGGATTTTCGACGATGACGGCCGCGCTGTTCGGGGTTACCAATTTGCTCGTAACCTTGTCGAATGACGGGGATGCGCCAAAATGGTTCGGCAAAAAAATAAAAAAATGGAAAAACCTTCCGCTTCCTTCGCTCGGGCTTGCGGCTTGCGGCCTGGTTCTTTCCATTATTACAGCCCTTTTGCTGCCGGGGAAAATTTATGAATACATTACAACAGCAGCCGGGATTTTGCTGCTGATGAACTGGCTATTTATTATCCTTTCGGCTTTTCGCGTCTTAAAACTAAACGGCGGCGGAAAAATCACGGCCATAGCCGGTATCCTTTTCCTGCTGCTTGCGATCAGCGGGACACTGGCGGAAAAAGAAATCCGCCCCGGGTTTTATGCCAGTTTCATCGTCATGGTGATCATCATTGCCATTGCCGTTTTCGTGAGCCGGAAGAAAAAACAAGCTTCGCACAAACCGGCCCCTGAATAATCAACGGCCGGTTTGTTGCTTTGCAAAAATAAACCGGAGTTTCCCGTCCTCCCATTTCAATTTTGCATCAAAGGTTTTGCCATTTTTTCGGAATCCCTTGATCATGTTTGTTTCTTCACCGGCCAGCAGTTTCCTTACATTGGCCAGGCTGATTTTCTTGCCAAGGATCGATTTTGACAGCGTAAAGGTGCAGCCTGATTTCCGATAGGCACTGCAACCGTAAAAATCGCCCTTGTCCACAATGTCGCCGCCGCATGCCGGGCATTTGCCGGCTTTTTTCCCGATTGTATATTTTGATTCCGGCCTTTTAATGTCATCCGTTTTTAAGCCGGAAAAATCCCATTCGGCCGCTGCCTGAACAGCATCTTGCACAATTTTTCTGGACAGCTTTTTCGTCTGTTCCATAAAAGCGGCTGCTTCTGCCGCCCCCTTCCCGATTTCGCGGAGCCGTTTTTCCCATTTTGCAGTCATTTCCGGAGAAGCCAGAATTTTGCCGCCAATGGCACGGATGAGCACTTTCGCTTTATCAGTGGCATAGACCTGATTCTTTTTCACCTCAATATACTTCCGGTCTTTTAAAATGGTGATGACGCCGGCCCTTGTTGCTTCCGTACCGAGCCCTTCCACTTCCGCCATGACTTTTTCTAGTTCCCTATCCTCAATATATTTTCCGGCCGTTTTCATCAGCGTGATGAGCTGGCCTTCCGTGTACCGTTTCGGCGGCTGCGTTTTGCCTTCTTTGACGTTTGTATCGATGACAACCCCTTTTTCCCCCTGCTTTACATCCGGCAAAATGCCATCTTTTTCCTTTTCTTTCGAAAAAATGACTTTGCGCCAGCCTTCCGCTTCCATTTGCGTGCCCTTGGAAAGAAATGTTGCACGGCTATCCACGACCGTTTTCACCGTCGTGTAATGAAAAACGGCATTGCCGTAATGGGCAGCAATAAGGCGGCGGACGATCATATCATAAATTTTTTTCTCACCGTCCGGAAGACTGCCTGGTGCCACAACCTGTTCGGTCGGAATTATCGCGTAGTGGTCGGAAACCTTTTTCTCATTTACATAACGCTTATTTTGAAGGATGGAACGCTTTGGAAGCGGGAAATACGGAGCATATTCCGGGCAGGCGGATAGTTTTTCCAAAATACCGGGAAAAGTTTCGGCTTCCCCTTTTGTCACGTATTGGGAATCGGAACGGGGATAGGAAACGATCCCTTTTTGGTAGAGGGATTGGACAAGATCAAGCGTTTTTTTCGGTGGAAATTGAAAAGCCCTGTTCGCGGCTGCCTGCAAAGATGACAAGTTAAACAACAGCGGAGGCTGGAATTCCTTTTTTTCTTTTTTCAATTCTGCAACTTCCGCCGGTTTTTGGCGGCAAAATGCGGCAATCCGTGCTGCCATGGCCGGGTCATTCAAACGCGATTCGCCATCTTTCACCCATTTGCCTTCGTATTGTTTGTCATCAAATTGAAACATTGCGGTGACTTCCCAAAACGGTTCGGGTTTAAAATGTTCAATTTCCAGCTCCCTTTTTACGATTAAAGCGAGCGTAGGTGTCTGGACGCGACCGACCGAAAAGACATCGCGCATGCCTTTTTGCCTTAAAAGCAGGCTGTAGACACGGGAGGCGTTCATGCCAACCAGCCAGTCTGCACAAGCGCGGGCGTATGCTTCATCATACAAAGGGCGGGTGTCTTCATCATGTAATAAATGGCGGAACCCTTCCCGGATCGACTGCGGGGTTAAAGACGAGATCCATAGACGCCGGAGCGGTTTTTTGGCGCCGCACAAATGAAGGATGTTGCGGATGATCAGTTCCCCTTCGCGGCCGGCATCGCCTGCATGAATAATATTTGTTACACGCGCGTCTTTTACCAGTTTTTTGACGATTTGAAATTGCTTGTATTTTGACTTTGCCACTTCATATTTGAATGTTTCCGGGAGAATCGGCAGCGTTTCCAGTTTCCACTGCTCCCAGGCGGGATTGTAATGTTCCGGCGGGACGAGCTGGGTTAAATGGCCGATCGCCCATGTGCAGAAAGCGCCTTCCGGGAAGATCTCATTCGGCCGGATTTCAATATACCCCTCCCGTTTCACATGCGGAAAAACCGAACAAAGGGTGCGCCCCTGGTCAGGTTTTTCAGCGATGATCAAAGGAAAAGACAAACAGATCACTCCTTTCTTTTTCTAGCTCTACTTTACAATGTTTTTCACACGCTGCCAAGAAAAAATAAACGCCCGGCCGGGTAAATCCTTTTCCACTGGATTTACGCGGCCGGGCGGTGTTTCAAAATGCGGTATTTCCCCCATCGTTCATTGTCACTTCCTAAATGGTTGTTTTCTGTTTTGCTGTGCCTGTTGAATGTTTCGGGTGCAAGTACCGGATCACCATCCGTGCGCCCATTAATTCAGCACGGTGATTTGGATCGTACGGCGCCCCCAGTTGGCGGCTTTTCCTGAATCCGGGACGAGGACATCAATACGGTTTCCTTTAATGGCGCCGCCCGTATCACCTGCAACAGCGGTCCCGTACCCTTCGACATATACTTTTGAACCGAGCGGAATCACGTTCGGATCGACGGCAATCACTTTTGCGTTTGGATTATTTTTAACATTGATGCCGGTCGCTGTAACGCCGGAGCAGCCCGGATCATTGGCTGTATAAGCGGTCGCGGTGACGGTCATCGTTTTTCCCTGCGGTTTTGGAGCCGCCTCTTTGGAAGATTCCACGTGCACGGTCGGCTTTTTCACGTCCACTTTTGCATTTTCCGTGTTTGTTTGCGGCTGGACGGAAACTTCCGCTGCACGTTCTTTTACTGTCACTTTGCTGTTCGGATTGGAACGAATCACGATTTGATCATGCGGGAAAATGACATCCGATGACAGATCGTTCCATTCTTTTATTTGTTCAACCGGCACGCCGTATTTTTTCGAGATATCCGACAGCGTGTCACCGGCTTTAATGACATAAACGTTTTTCGGGGAAATGGTTAACTTTTGTGAAGGATAAATCATTTCGGTGGAAAGTTGGTTATTTTGTTTTAATGTTTTAACGGATGTATTGTATTTTTGAGAGATCCCCCAAAGTGTATCCCCCGGTTTTACGGTATAAGTATCCGGCGCTGCGGCTTGTGCATTGACAGCCATTACGCTTGTGATTGTCACCGCAGCTGCAAGTGCTGATACTGCTTTTTTCATAAATTGTAACCTCCTCTTTTTGCCGGCTTTTGTGCCAACACCGTAAATCCTAACACACGGATTTAACAGGCGGATAACGGCAAAATGTTGATTTGGTTACACAAAAACGCTTCTTTGTAATCCCGTGAAAAATTTGTAACATAGGCATAAAGTCACGAATTCGCGCATAGAAGCAGAAAAACACCGTCGAATTGCGGCGGTGTTTGCAGCACTTTAGTCCTGTTGATCGATTTTTTTCAGCGGTTCTTTCGCCGGCCCTTCTACCACTTCGCCTGTACAAGCAAACCGCGAACCGTGGCACGGGCAGTCCCATGTGCGGTCTCCCGAGTTCCATTTCACTTCACAGCCCATATGGGTACACGTCGTATCAAGCAGATAGATGTTCCCGTCCTGGTCTTTGTAGGCGCCTGCCCGCTTTCCATTGATACGGACAACGGCCCCTTCGTCATTTTTTAACGCATCTAAAGATTGATTCCGCATGTCAAGTTTTCCTTTGACGAGCTGCCCGGCAACATCGACATTTGCCGAGATAAATTTTTTGACCATCGGATCCGCTTCAAAACGCTGCGGGGAAAAGATATCGGCATAAGGGTTCTCTTTTTGCATAATCCGGTCCCGCATCAGCATGGCGGCGAGATGGGTGCCGGTCATCCCCCATTTGCGGAACCCTGTTGCGACCATGACCCTTTCTTCATTTTTGGTAATGGGGCCGATATAAGGGATTTTATCTAATGTGGTCATATCCTGGGCTGACCAGCGACAGCAGAATGCCCCGATTCCGAATGTTTCTTCTGCAAATTGCTGCAATGCTTCATAGTGGCGGATCTCCGGTTCCCCATGGCCGGTTTTATGGTTCTCTCCGCCGACCAAAAGCAGTTTTTCCCCGGCTCCTTCCGCTTCCCGGAATGAACGCGACGGCTGCTCCGCATTAATGTACATGCCGCCCGGAAAAGGTTTTACAGGTTTCACGGCAAGCAAGTACGAACGTTCCGGATACATTCTTGAGAAATACAAGCCTTTCGCATTGTAAAAAGGATAGTGTGTACAGATGCAAATGTATTTGCACGTCATGGTATGCCCTTTTTCCGTTTTGATTTTTAATGGGCTGCCAAAATCGATATCTTTCGCAGTGGTTTGTTCAAAAATCGGGACATTTTTGTCCATTAAATATTCAATCAGTGCTTTTAAGTACGAAAGCGGATGGAACTGTGCCTGCCCGGCCATTTTCACCGCTTTTTTCCCGGGAATCCCGTCCGGCAGCGAACCGATCCATTCTCCCGGGATGCCGAGGGTTTCATACGCCTGCATTTCTTTTTCCAGTTTTTCAATATATGCATCGGAATTGGTATAGAGAAAGGCATCCTGCCGCGAAAAATCACAGCGGATCCCGTGCTTCAGGATCGTTTGTTCAATGAACGATGCAGCTGTTTCGTTTGCTTTGTAATAAAGGGATGCTTTTTCTTTTCCTATATGCTGGATCAATTCATCATAAATGAGCCCGTGCTGTGCGGTGATTTTTGCCGTCGTATGCCCGCTTGTGCCATTTGCAATGGATCCGGCATCAAACAGGATCGTTTTATACCCTTCGTTTGCCAGCAAATAGGTAGTTACAATCCCGGCCATTCCGGCACCCACAACGGCCACATCGGCTTCCATATCCTGCGTTAACGATGGAAATTGCGGCATCATGACCGTTTTGCGCCACAACGGTTCAGGAGATTGCGGCATTGAAGTTCCGTTCATGATTTGACCTCCCCGAAAGACTGTTATGTATAGTCTTCCCCGGGGAGGCCGGTCTAAACATTGCGATTTAGCTGTTGAGCAATTTATCCGTAATCTGGCGCATGATATCGCCTCTTGAGATGACGCCGACAACACGCCCTGCCTGATTGACGACCGGAAGCTTTTTAAAATGGTGTTTTGCCAGAATCCTGAGCGCATTTTCAAAATCGTCTTCAGGCCTTACCGTATACAGTTCCCGCCGTTTCATAATCTTTTCCACCGGGAAGTCCAGGCTGTGCACCAATTTTTCATTAAAGTCTTCCTGCTCATTTACCACGATCGTAATATAAAAATCGTAAACGGTCCGTGCCTTTGGCTGCAAAAAGCGGATGACATCCCCGTCGCTGATCATACCGAGCAGCTTTCCTTCCGCGTCCACGACCGGTACGCCGCCGATCCGGTGGTGGGCAAGCACCTTTAACAGTTCCCGGATCGTTGTCTCTTTTTTTACCGTAATAACATCCCGGATCATAAAATCTTTGACTTCCAATTTTCTCGCCCCTTTATATCCATCCATTTACAAATTATTGTAAACCTTTGCGGGGAAGGAAGCAATGAACAAACCGCCTATTGTGTGCCATCTACGTATTTCCCGTGATCCGGGAGCGCGATTTCATCAAATCCGGATACAAGGGCCTCAAGCCCTTTCCGCAAGCCGGAGCCAGACATCGGGATCCCGTGGCCGCAAACAGCAGTTTCTGGCTTTAAGGCAGCTAATTTTTCAACTGAGCGTTTGGCCGCTTTCCAGTCATTTGTAAAATAGCGCGGCGGCCCGTTTACTTCCTGCCTTTGCACCAGCACTTTCCAAAATTCATCCTGCCTGACGGTGATAAATGCGTCCCCCGTGATCAACACGCTGTCTGCTTCCCTGAAGAACGACACATGCCCTCTCGAATGGCCGGGCGTATGGATCCATTTCCAGCCCGGCAAAAATGGGACCGTCCCGTCTTCGGGAAGGGGCTGGACAGCATGGCCAAGATCAACCGGTTCATTCGGATAAATCATGGAAATCTTCGCCAGCAGGCCGCCTTCAACGGACGGATCGGGATCCGGATACGTTTCACGCCCGGTTAAATAGGGCAACTCCAATCGATGTGCAAAAACCGGCACGTCCCACTTTTCCAATAATGGCGCAATCGCTCCGACATGGTCAAAATGGCCGTGCGTCAGTAAAACCGCTTTTGGTTTTGCCTTTTCCCCGAAGCGTGCCCGCACGGCTGAAAATATCGCTTCGGCAGAACCCGGCATGCCGGCATCCACGAGAACAAATGCATCGGTTCCGGCCCTGCCGATCAGGCACACATTGACAATTTGGATGGTAAGGCAATAGAGATCCGGCAGCAATTCTCTGCCTGTTCCGCTTTCAATCGAAGTCATCGGGATGACCCGGTGGCCAAACGGGTGATGAATGTCTTTGTCCATAAAATCCCCTTTCTTTCATTTTCCTTCTATTTATCTTTTCCCGTTTCTCGAAAGCCTTACCCGTAGCCTCCTATCATCAACCGAAAAAGCAATAAAACCGGACTGCCGGCTTTACAAGGCGCCTGTTACCATGAAGCCTCTTTCCTTCAGCGAAAACGGCAAGGCGCAGTTGGCCTTGCCGTTTTCAAGTTGCTTTTATGCCGCATGCCTGTGCGGATTGCGGTATTTTGTCAGCAGCTGCGGGGCGGCATTCAAGAGAATCGCCGCAACAGCTGCGCATAAAATCGCATTCCCAATCATCGTGCCGCCGTTCATGATGAGAGAATAGAGAAACGCCGACTGTCCTTTAGGCGCATAGGAACCCCAAAAAATCACGCCGGCTACGAAATGCCAGAAATAGCGGGCGAAACTTCCGGTAAGAACGGAAAGGCATATCCAAAAAGTCATCGTGCCCTTTTTATCGTGACGACAGCTTCTTTCGACAAGCGGCCGGAAAAGCCCGGCAAACCCGATGAACGAAAAAGCGACCGGATATTCCATGATGCCCTGAAGCGGGTTAAGAATATCATTAGCATCACCGGTGACGATCTGCAGCAGGCTCCAAATAAATCCGGAAGCAACACTTGCTTTAAATCCCCAGCGAAAAGCGACCACAAAAATCGGCAGCATGGCAAACGACAGAGAAATCGCGGACGTCACCTTAATGGACGGCAATAAGTCCAACACGAGCGCGAACGCCGCAAAAATAGCCGCTTCAATCATAGCCTGTAAACTTAATTTGCCCATAAAAAAATCCCCCTTTTGGTATGCATGAACATAACGAACCATGGGAGGACAAAAGAAATTCCACATCCCTACGCCGGCATTAACCGGACAGGTTCAAAGGGTCAGAACATGGCGTTCACTCTCAGCTTAACGCTCCCCCTGTGGTTACGTTCATGAAATTGTCACCTTTATGATAAACTTTTTGCCACAACATTTCAACAAAAAATTTAATCTTTTGGCAATAACAGCTCCGGAAAATTGTTTTTCGGCGAATTGACGCGTTCAGATACGGCATACATTTCCATTAGGTCTGCATCATACTGCGAAAGGAGTGGCAACAGCCGGCCCGCCTCAGTGACCGATGTGTCCAGCCATTTTTCTTCATCTTCCCTGCGTAAAATCACCGGCATCCGGTCGTGAATTTTTGCCATCATCCTGTTCGCCTTTGTCGTTAAAATCGTGCAAGTAAAGACCGGATTCCCTTCCTGGTCCATCCATTTTTCCCAAAGCCCGGCCATCGCAAAAATGCCCCTGTTCTTAAGCCTGATCCGCATCGGCTCCCGGGTGCCGTCTTTTCGGTTCCACTCAAAAAAAGAATCGGCCGGAATGAGGCAGCGCCGCCTTTTCACTGCCTCCCGGAAACCCGGTTTCTGAAATACGGTTTCGCTTCTGGCATTGATCATCTTATGCCCGATTTTCGGATCTTTTGCCCAGGAAGGAATCAAGCCCCATTTTAAAAAACCGAGTCTGTACTGCCCATGGGCGCTGATCACGGCAGCCACCATTTGCGAAGGCGCGACATTATAACTTTTGGCATATTCACTGCTTGAAAAAGAAGCTTTGGCATGGAACCTTTCTTCCAATTCATTTACAGATGCCGTTAACGTGTACCTCCCGCACATCCAAATCCCGCCTTTCTTTCTATCCTGAAAATATTGCCCGCTGATTTTCATCCTCTGCCATACCGCGTATGAAGCGGCAAAGATGCCCATTTTTCCCCATTTTACACAAAAAACAGGCAGATAAAAAGGATTTGGCCCAGTTGCACCAAATCCTTTCTCTGTTCCGGAACGCACCGCTTGTTAACCCTGCCCCCGAGCTGGGATGTTTGCAGCAGTTCCCGGTTTTTCTTCTCTTTTTCACATTCCGCTCTTTAGGCCTTGTTTCTTTCAAGAAAATGCCGTTTCCGAAGCAAGGAATCGTTCCGGCAGGGAGCGAGCACGGTTTCCATGCCCTTTTTCACCATCCGCTTTTCGGATAGTAAGGTTAAAAGCCGCACCGTTTACCGGTTTAACGCCGCGTCTTCTTCTTCGATCCGGCGCAGCCGTTCAGCCACTTCTTCCGGTGTAAGGCCGTGTTCTTTTACATATAAGTTATTTGGTACGGTACGGCATTCATGCGAGCAGCTCCGCATATATTTATGTTCATTTTCTTCCGAGCATAAAATTTGCTTGTTGCAGGCCGGGTTGGCGCAGTTGACATAACGTTCGCACGGTTCCCCCGTAAAATAATCCCGGCCGACAACGACATGTTCTTTTCGATTGACCGGAACGGAAATCCGTTCGTCGAATACATACAGTTTGCCGTCCCACAGCTCGCCCTGCACTTCCGGATCCTTTCCGTATGTTACAATCCCGCCGTGCAGTTGGCCGACATCTTCAAACCCTTCTTCCAAAAGCCAGCCCGAAAATTTTTCACAGCGGATGCCGCCTGTGCAATACGTCACAATTCTTTTGCCTTTTAATTGATCTTTATGTTCGCGCACCCATCCCGGCAGTTCGCGGAAAGTGCGGATATCCGGACGCAATGCTCCGCGGAAATGGCCGAGATCATACTCATAATCATTGCGCGCATCCAGTACAACGGTATCTTCAGCCAGCAGCGCCTCGCGAAATTCTTTCGGGGATAAATATTTTCCCGTTTTTTCATTCGGATTGATATCTTTTTCAAGCCGCAGCGTAACAAGTTCCTTGCGCGGGCGGACGTGCATTTTTTTAAACGCATGGCCATCTGCTTCATCTTCTTTAAAGACCATGTCCCGGAACCGGGGATCGGCGTGCATCTTTTCTTTATATTTGGTTGTTTGTTCAACCGTTCCGGAAACGGTGCCGTTGATCCCTTCTTTGGCAACGAGGATACGCCCCTTTAAACCGGTCTCTTTGCAGAACTGCAAATGCTCGGCTGCAAAGGCTTCCGGATTTTCAATTTCAACATACTTGTAATACAATAAGACTCTGTACGGCTTTGTTTGTTCCATTATTGATAACCACCTATCCAATTATATTTGCAAGATATAATGCAGGCTTTCAGGTTACACTGTCTCTTACAAACCACCATTTTACCAAAAGCCCGTTTGCATTTCAAAATTTTCACTGTGAAAACAGAAGAAACGAAATGATTTATCAATCCTGTTTGATGCGTTATACTTGTTCAGACAGGAATAAAAGAAAGGTGTTATGCAATGAAATCGCTTGTACTCGCCGAAAAGCCGAGCGTCGGGCGCGAACTTGCGCGCGTCCTCGGCTGCACGGAAAATAAAAAACGTTATATTGAAGGGCCGCGCTATATCGTGACATGGGCGCTCGGCCATTTGATCGAACTGAAAATGCCGGAAGATTATCATCCGAAATATAAAGAATGGCGTATGGAAGACCTGCCGATTCTTCCGGATAAAATGGAAATTAAAACAATCCGGCAGACCTATCCGCAATATAAAGCGATCGAACAGCTTGGCAAAAGAAGCGACATCAAAGACTGCATTATCGCAACCGATGCCGGGCGCGAAGGCGAACTTGTCGCACGCTGGATTCTGGAAAAAATGCACTGGAGAAAACCGGTGAAACGGTTATGGATTTCTTCCCAGACCGATAAAGCGATTAAAGACGGATTCAAGCAGTTAAAACCGGCAAAGCAGTATGACAATCTGTACCACTCCGCCGTTTGCCGCAGCGAAGCAGACTGGCTGATCGGATTGAACGTATCCCGTGCTTTAACCGTGAAATACAACGATCCGCTCTCCGCCGGGCGCGTGCAGACACCGACATTGGCGATGGTGCTCGAGCGCGAACGGGAAATCCAGTCTTTTGTGCCGAAAAAATACTGGACCATTGAAGCGCTCGCCGGAAAACTCGAAGTATCGTATGACCATCATGGCGAAAAACGGATATTTGACGAGCAAAAAGCAAATGCCATACATGCGGCTTTATCCGGGCAGACTGCCGTCGTGACAGAAGTGATCCGCAAACAGAAGCAAGAGCAGCAGCCGCTCCCTTACGATTTGACGGAACTGCAACGCGATGCCAACCACCGTTTTGGTTTTACAGCAAAGAAAACATTGAACGTGCTGCAAAACTTATATGAACAGCATAAACTCGTTACCTACCCGCGCACCGATTCGAAATATTTGACGAAAGATATGGAAAATATGATGTACGACCGGCTGCTTGCGGTGAAAGATGCATACAAAGAAGAAGTTCAGCCGATCCTTTCCCGGAAAGGTAAAATACTGGCCAAACGTGTCATCAATGATGCGAAGGTGACGGACCACCATGCGATTATTCCAACAGATGAACGCCCGGCCTTATCAGATTTGTCTGCCGATGAACGGAAAATCTATGATCTGATTGTAAAACGGTTCCTTGCGCTATTCTATCCGGTTTATGAATATGAAACCGTCCAATTTAAACTTCAAGCAGGCGGAAAAACCATGACCGGGCGGACAATGGCCGTGAAAAATGCCGGTTTTACCGCTGTTTTGCACCATGAACAGGAGCGGGAAAATACGGCGCTGCTTTCGATCAAAGAAGGAAAAAAATTTAAGCTGGAACAAATCCGGCTCAGCCAGCATTTAACCGAAGCACCGAAACGGTATTCCGAAGCGGATATTCTTTCGAGAATGGAAAAATACGGACTCGGGACGCCGGCAACACGCGCCGATATCATTGAACGGCTCGTCTCCTCCGAAACGATCAGCCGTGAGTCCGGCCGCCTTGTGCCGACCCCGAAAGGCAAGCAACTGATCGACCTTGTCAATGACGAGCTAAAATCGCCGGAACTCACCGCCAAATGGGAAGAACAGCTTGAAGCAATTGCCCGCGGAAAAGGCAACCCGAAGCAGTTTTTGGAAACCATCCGCCGGGAAACCGTACGCCTCGTCCGTGAAATCCGGACGAGTGACAAAAAATACCGCGCCCACAATTTAACGGGAACAAAATGCCCGGAATGCGGTTCCCTTATGAAAGAAGTAAACGGAAAAGACGGGAAAAAGCTTGTCTGTTCAAACCGGGAATGCCGGTTTACAAAGCGGAAAAGCCCGAAACTATCAAATAGGCGCTGCCCGACCTGCCATAAAAAGATGGAGATTCATCACGGCAAATCCGGCGTCTATTTCCAGTGCCGCCACTGCAATATTGTCCAAAAAGCAGACGAAAAGAAAAAAACTTTGTCAAAACATGAAGAAAAGAAATTGCTGCAAAAATACACAAAGAAAGAGGAAAGTTTCGGCAACAGCCTGGCAGATGCTTTAAAAGCCGCCTTGGAAAAAGAATAGATTGGATATTTGAAAAGCCCGGCCGAGCCGGGCTTTTTTTATAAACATTTTCGCGGTCAATACGGGCAATTTGGGCCCCTAAAAGCGCGCCCTTCCCCATGATTCAAAACGGCCGGGAAAAATTTAAACAACATGGAAATGCATATTCATTCACTTTTTAACTTTCTTATAATATAATTATATTATAGATATTTATACCGCTTTTTCTCATCTGTTTGATCGGGAGCGTCCTTCATTGTAAATATTTTTTCGTTCTCCGGTTCAGGGAAAAATCCTTGGCTTTGGAAAACCCCGCTCTTAAAGGAACGGCTTATGTATGCGTAAAATGTACATTTTTTCACAAAAACATTTGGAAAGGGGATAAAATATGGAAGAAACGGCAAAAACATATGCCCAATTCAGGCAGAAGAAAAATAAGTGGGCGGTACTTGGCCAGCGTTTTATCTTTGTCAGCCTCGGCGCGATGATTATGGGGGTTGCCCTCGAGCTGTTCCTTGTCCCGAACCAGATTCTGGACGGCGGCATCACCGGCATCTCGATTATCCTTTCCCACCTTGCCGGCTGGAAACTGGGGCCAGTTATTTTCATCTTAAATCTCCCATTCTTTTATATCGGGTACAAGCAAATCGGGAAAACTTTTGCCTTGACCACCCTTTACGGCATCTCCATCATGTCGGTGACAACCATCCTGCTGACCCCTGTAAAAGTGTTTACGGATGATTTGCTGCTGTGTACGGTTTTTGGCGGTATTATCCTTGGCATCGGCGTCGGCCTTGTCATCCGCTGGGGTGGCTGCCTTGACGGAACAGAAGCGCTTGCCATTCTATTAAACAAAAAGCTTCCTTTCTCTGTCGGTGAAATCATACTCGGTCTCAATCTCTTCATTTTTACCTGTGCCGGCTTTGTGTTCAGCTGGAAATATGCTATGTATTCGGTCATTACCTATTTTATCGCCACAAAAGCAATCGACGTGGTTGTACAGGGGCTGGATGAATCCAAATCGGTATGGATCATCAGCGACGAGATGTATGACATCGGTGATGCGATCATGGCCCGCCTCGGCCGCGGGGTAACCTATCTAAACGGGGAAGGCGCTTATACCGGAGACAATAAAAAAGTCATTTTCTGCGTCATCACCCGCCTTGAGGAAGCAAAATTGAAATCGATTGTAGAAGAATTTGACAAAAGCGCCTTTATCGCGGTTGGAAACATATCAGAAGTGCGCGGCGGCAGATTTAAGAAGAAAGACATTCACTAACAGCGTAACTGAGGACTGTCCATCCGGGCAGTCCCGTTTTATATGCGCGTAAAAATTTTTCCATTTTCATGCTGCCCGGGCATACTCCCCCTCCCTTAAATTAGGATTCTTTCGCAGTGTATGGTAAAATGATGATTACGATTGTAAAACAGACAAAATTAAAGTATACTTTGTACTGATCTCTTTAAAGTGAGTGAATAGCTTTGATTCAAAACATCATCGATTTTGTAAATGACCCGGCCGTCTGCACGCTGTCATTTTACGTACTGGCAGCAGGTTTTCTTTATTTGAGCCGGTTTGTGATCAGGCCGGCAGCGTTTGTTGAAGCAAGGCCTGCCGCCGTCATGCAGGATTTTACTGTACACACCCGCCCGGCTGCGGAATGCCGGTGCAATTTCTTTACGATTTGGATTTTAAGTTGCGTCAGAATACGGACATATCCTTCTGAAGATCCTGATTCGGAACCGGATTTAAGACCGGTCAGAAAGGACAGGATTTGTGCAATATACTAAAGGAGGATATTTCATGAAAAGATTTTTCAGTTTTACATTGGTTTTAAGCAGTTTGCTGTTCGTTTTAAGCGCATGTTCAAATTCAACAAACAGCACGCACAGCGGTGGATTTTTCCATCATTATTTTGTTTCCCCGTTTTCAGTTGTCATTAAAGCAACGGCCCAGCTGCTTCATGGTGATTACGGGATTGCCATTATTGTTTTGACGTTAATCATCCGGCTGATTCTCATGCCTTTTATGCTGCATACATTCAAAAAACAGCAAATCATGCAGGATAAAATGAAAGTTTTGAAGCCGGAAATGGATAAGCTGCAGACAAAAATCAAAGCGGCCAAAACGAAAGAAGAACAGGCAAAGCTGCAGCAGGAAATGATGGGGTTGTATCAAAAACACGGCGTTAACCCGCTGAATATGGGCTGCCTGCCGATTATCATCCAAATGCCGATTTTAATGGGGTTTTATTATGCGATCCGCGGCTCGAAAGAAATCGCCACCCACTCCTTTTTATGGTTTAATCTCGGACAAACAGATATTCCGATGGCCATTCTCGCTGGTGTCATTTATTTTATCCAAGCCCAAATTTCACTGATCGGTATTCCTGAGGAACAGAAGAAACAAATGAAATATATGATGCTCATGTCGCCGATCATGATCCTTTTTGTTTCTTTTTCAGCTCCGGCGGTTCTGCCGCTGTACTGGACAGTGAGCGGGCTCTTTATGATCGGACAAACACTGATTCAGAAAAAATTTTATCAGTCCCATCCGCCGAAGGAAGAATCCAATTCATAATTGTATCTGATCATCAAAATATAAAAAAGCGGCGGGTCACAGTTGATGTGTTCCCGCCGCTTTTATGTTGTTTACAGCCCCGGGTTTCCGGGGATTTTTTATACAGGTTTACTTCTGTTCAGTAACTGCCTCGTTTTCCTCCGGCAAGTTCTCATTTTGCTCCATTTCCTGATGCGGTTCTTCCGTATTTGCTGTATCATTCACAAATTCGTACAACCCACGGTCCGGTTTGCGGATACGCGGATCGAGTTTTTCGACGGATTTCATGAAAGAGGTCATATTAGCGATTTTATAGCCGGTTTTTTCTTCGATCATCCGCTGCAGTTCAGCCCCTCTGATCGGTTCCGAAACGTTTTTTAGTATTTGGATAGCCTCTTCTCTCATCTTGCCCGACCTGCCCTTTTTTGACGACCGCGATTTCCGCACCTTTCTTTCATTCGTAAGGGCTTCGCCGCCTGAGGTTTCCGGCGAGACGGACGCAAGTGCATTAAAAGATACATATTCCGGTTTGCCGGATGCTTTTACCTGCTGGCCTTCATTTTCATCCAGCTCCCTTAATCTTTTAAAAATATTTTCCCGTTCTTTTTGGAATTCCTGTATAACCCGAATCTCAGCGTCTTCCAGCTGCTCCAGGCGGATTTTTAGTGCCATTCTCTCATTCATTGTCAATTTTATCCCTCGTTTCTTAAAATATATGTATATATAGATTATAATATGAAACTAGTAAAATAAAAAGATAAAATAATTATTTTTTATTAGAAAATTAGTAGCGAATAATTATTCATAAAGGGGTATGTCGAATTTTTGCGATTTTCCGCAGATTATGTTCAAATTATTCGAATGATTTCTATTGCGTCTATTTTTGATATTTAGTAGAATATGGATGTAAGCGCTGACAGGCTGGCGCACAAAGCAAGTATATAAGGAGGCTTGTCTCCTTGAAATTAACATAAATGGAGGGGTTGGAATGGAACAATTAACCGTGCAGTTGGATGAAAGGGTTCAGCATTTCCTTCAGGGCAAAAAGAAAATGTTCATCAACGGGCAATTTGTTGAAAGTGCATCCGGAAAAACATTTGATACGCCGAATCCGGCTACCGGCGAAACGCTGGCTACGATCTATGAAGGGGATAAACAAGATATCGACCGTGCCGTACAAGCAGCCAGAAAAGCATTTGACGAAGGCCCGTGGCCGCGGATGAACCCTGCCGATAGAAGCCGGTTAATGTATAAATTGGCGGATCTGATGGAAGAGCACCGGGAAGCGCTGGCGCAGCTCGAAACGCTCGACAACGGGAAACCGATCCGTGAAACGGCAAATGCCGATATTCCGCTTGCCATCGAACATATGCGGTATTATGCCGGCTGGACAACGAAAATCACCGGCCAGACCATTCCCGTAAACGGCCCTTACTTTAACTATACCCGCCATGAACCGGTCGGGGTTGTCGGGCAAATTATCCCTTGGAACTTCCCTCTTTTAATGGCAATGTGGAAAATGGGTGCCGCGCTTGCGACCGGCTGCACGATTATCTTAAAACCGGCTGAACAAACGCCGCTTTCCGCCCTTTACTTGGCGCAGCTGGTAAGCGAGGCTGGCTTCCCGGACGGCGTTGTCAATATTGTGCCAGGCTTTGGGGAAACTGCCGGAGCCGCCCTTGTCGACCACCCGCTTGTAGATAAAATTGCCTTTACCGGTTCTACTGAAGTCGGAAAACTGATTATGGCCAATGCCTCGAAAACGTTAAAACGGGTGACGCTCGAACTTGGCGGAAAATCCCCGAATATTATTTTGCCAGATGCCGACTTGTCGAAAGCGATTCCTGGCGCCTTAAACGGTGTCATGTTCAACCAGGGGCAAGTATGCTGTGCCGGTTCGCGCGTGTTCATTCAAAAGAAACATTTTGATAATGTCATTGCCGATATGGCCTCCCACGCCCAGTCGATTAAGCAGGGCTTCGGGCTCAATAAAGATACGGAAATGGGGCCGCTTGTTTCAGATGAGCAGCAAGCGCGCGTTTTGAATTACATTGAAAAAGGACTCGATGAAGGAGCGGAAATTGTAACAGGCGGGAAAAAACCGCGTGAAGAAGGCTTCTTTGTTGAACCGACGATTTTTGCAGATGTCCGTGATGAGATGACGATCGCCAAAGAGGAAATTTTCGGTCCTGTTATTGCGGCCATGCCATATGAATCCCTTGATGAAGTAATCAGCCGCGCCAACTGCAGCGAGTACGGGCTTGCGGCAGGGGTTTGGACGGAAAATGTGGCCAATGCGCACTATATTGCAAACCGTCTCCGTGCGGGCACGGTTTGGGTGAACTGCTACAATGTGTTTGATGCCGCTTCCCCGTTTGGCGGTTATAAACAATCTGGCATCGGACGTGAAATGGGTTCTTACGCACTCCAAAACTATACGGAAGTCAAAAGCGTCTGGATTGCCAACCCTTAAAGGGCACCAAAAAGAAAAGCATCGGTTTTGCCGATGCTTTTCTTTCATACTATTAAGATTCCAGCAGCAAATCTTCAGGATTTTCAATTAATGTCTTCACCGTTTTCAAGAAACCGACAGCATCCTTTCCGTCAATGACGCGGTGGTCATAGGAAAGCGCCACGTACATCATCGGGCGGATCTCAATTCGGTCTCCATCGACTGCAACCGGGCGTTTTTGTATGGTGTGCATGCCGAGGATACCAACCTGTGTCCCGTTGATAATCGGTGTCGAGAACAACGAGCCGAAGACACCGCCGTTTGTAATCGTAAAGGTTCCCCCCTGCAGATCGCTTAATGCAAGTTTATTATCGCGTGCTTTTTGGGCAAATGCAGCAATATCCGCTTCAATTTCCGCGAACGATTTCCGGTCGCAATCCCGGACAACCGGTACGACAAGCCCTTCTTCTGTGGATACTGCAATGCCGATATCATAATATTTTTTCAGCAGCAGCTCATTGCCCTGAATCTCCGCATTAACATACGGATATTTCTTCAATCCCGCAACCACGGCTTTTGTAAAGAACGACATAAAACCGAGACGGATGTCATGATCTTTAACGAACTGTTCTTTTTTCCGCTTTCTTAAATCCATGACAGCTGTCATATCAATTTCGTTGAATGTCGTCAGCATCGCCGTTGTCTGTGTCACTTCAACGAGCCGTTTTGCGATCGTCTGGCGGCGGCGTGACATGCGGATTCTTTCAATCGGTTTGCCGGCTTCTTCCGGCACAACTTTTCCAGCTGCAGGTTTTTCCGGTGCTGCCGGCGCTTTTGCCGCAGCTTGCGGATTGAAAGTTTCCACATCTTGTTTCCTTACCCTGCCAAGCGGATCCACTGCCGGCACTTGCGATAAGTCAATGCCTTTTTCGCGTGCCAGTTTGCGGGCAGCCGGAGAAGCAATCGGGCGGCTTTCGCTTTCTTCCTGAGCCGGCTTTTGTTGTTCCGGAGCAGGCGCTTGTGTTTGCGCCGGCGCCTCTGCTTGTGCCGGTTGTGGTGCTTCCGCTTCTTTTTGCGGCGCGGATGGCGTTGCACTGTTTTCCCCTGTTCCTTCGCCGACAATTGCAATGACATCGCCAACTTGTACTGTGTCCCCTTCTTCAAAAAGGAGGGACTGGACGACACCCTCTTCTTCTGAAATGACTTCTACATTTACTTTATCTGTCTCAAGTTCTACAATATATTCACCTTTGTCCACATGGTCCCCCGGATGTTTCAACCATTGTGCAATGGTTCCTTCCGTGATGGATTCTGCCAGTTCAGGCACTTTAATTTCAGCCACAACACTTGTCCTCCCTTAAAAGTATCACTTTTTTTATATCAAAGCCTCCTCCTTCATCTTCCGAGCAGCACGGGCTGCAGGATGAAGCGGGCAAAGCAGCGGTTATTTTGCGCATATTGAAGCCCCCGCCCCTTTGGAAGGAGCGGGCCGCCGTTTAAGGGCGGGTAATGGCTTCAGTCAGAATTCTGTTTTGTTCCTTTTTATGGACGACCGGGTCGCCTTCCGACGGGCTTGATCTTCTCGGCCGGCCGATGTACCGGATTTCCGCTCCCTGAGGCGCCAGCTTTCTTAAATACGGTTCAACGAAAGACCAGGAACCCATATTTTTCGGCTCCTCTTGCATCCATACAATTTCTTTCGCGTTTTTAAAGCGCGCGAAGATTTCCTTTAATTCCTGTTCAGGGAAAGGATAAATTTGCTCAACCCTTACCGTATGCAGCCAGCTGGTATTTTCCGCACTGTTCAGCTTTTCTTCCAAGTCTACAGCCACTTTCCCGCTGCAAAGCAGGATTCTTTCGACTGCATCCGTATTTTTCGTACCCGGGCCTTCCAGCACAGTGTGGAATTTTCCGTCCGTCAGTACAGACGGCTCTACAGATGCCAGCGGGTGGCGAAGCAGGCTTTTTGGCGTCATGAGAACGAGCGGGCGGATTTCTTCTTTTGCCAGCCATTTTGCCTGCCTTCTTAAAATATGGAAGTATTGGCCGGCTGTCGAAACATTTGCCACTGTCCAGTTGTTTTCCGCTGCCAGTTGCAGGAAGCGTTCCACCCTGCCGCTTGAATGTTCCGGACCCTGTCCTTCGTATCCGTGCGGCAGCATCATGACAAGCCCTGATTTTTGCCCCCATTTTGCCCTGCCAGATGAAATGAACTGGTCAAACATCACTTGCGCCATGTTTGCAAAATCGCCGAACTGGGCTTCCCAAATGACGAGCGTATCTGGCGAAAAGACGTTATAGCCGTATTCAAAGCCAACGACGCCAGCTTCAGTCAGCGGACTGTTATAAATGGCAAATGAAGTTTGAACGCCGGACAGATGATGGTGCGGAATGTATTCTTCCCCCGTCTGTTCGTCGTGCAGGACGAGATTGCGCTGAGCGAACGTGCCGCGCTGTGTATCCTGGCCGGTAAACCGGATCGGCACGCCATCTTTTAAAATGGCTGCAAACGCGAGCGCTTCCGCATGGGCCCAGTCAATTTTTCCCTTGCCGTCAAAGACGTGTTCGCGGCGTTTCAAAATCCGCGCCAGTTTTTTAAAGACATGGAAGTTTTCAGGCCAGGCGAGCAATTCAGCGTTCCAAGCCCGCAGTTCCTGTTCCGGCACCCCTGTTTCCATGCTCAAATAACCTTTTTTCACATTTTCAGGGGGTTCCATGGCCGTATCGGGTTCCGCTTCGCCGTCCGGCACTTTTTCGTAAGCCGCCTGCAGTTTTTTCTGGACGGCTTCATCGATGGTTTTGACCTCTTCGGCTGTCAGGACGCCTTCTTTTGCAAGCTGTTCACCGTAAATGGCCCTGACCGTCGGATGATTGTGCACTGCATGGTACATTACCGGGTTGGTTACCATCGGTTCATCCATTTCGTTATGACCATAGCGACGGTAGCCGACTAGGTCGATCACAAAATCTTTATGGAATTTTTCGCGGTAAGCATACGCAAACAGCGCCGCCTGTACGCATGCTTCCGGATCATCCGCATTCACATGGAGGATCGGCACTTCATAACCTTTTGCCGGATCGGAAGCATATTTCGTTGACCGCGAGTCATACGTTTCGGTCGTAAACCCGATATTGTTATTGGCGATGATATGGATCGTCCCGCCTGTCCCGTATCCGTTCAGCTTGCTCATGTTCAGCGTTTCTGCGACAATGCCCTGCCCCGCAAATGCGGCATCCCCGTGGACAAGAATCGCAAAGGCGCGGTCCGGATCGCGGTCCGGATAGCCCGTTTTGTTCCGGTTATCCTGCGCGGCGCGTGTATACCCTTCGACAACAGGATCGGCAACTTCCAAATGGCTTGGATTGTTGGCAAGTACGATGCGCGCGCCGATCGGTCCGCCGTTTTGCCCTTTTCTGTCCGCGCCGAGATGGTATTTAACGTCGCCGGTCCATCCGTACGTAATGCCGATCGATCCTTCGGAAGGGATTAAATCTTTATTGGAAGCATGCTTGAATTCTGCAAAAATGAGCTCATACGGTTTTTCAAGAATATGGGCAAGCACATTGAGGCGGCCTCTGTGCGCCATGCCGATATTAACGGTTTTCACACCTGTTTTTACCGCTTCAATAATCATTTGTTCCATCAGCGGAACGAGCGCATCAAGCCCTTCAATGGAAAAACGCTTTTGCCCGACAAATGTCCGGTGGATAAATTTTTCAAATCCTTCCACATCGGAAAGGCGTTTTAAAATGCCGATTTTCTGTTTCCGGCTGAGTTCGCGGAAAAAGCTGCCCGATTCAACAGTCCGTTGCAGCCAGTGCTTTTCTTCCATGTCGTGAATATGGTCAAACTCAAAGGCAACTTTTTGGGTGTACACTTCTTTTAAATAATTGATGGCATCAAGCCCGTTTTTGACCCTTTTAGGTGCATCCGGGCAAATAAAGGATGCCGGCACTTTTTTCAAATCTTCTTCGGTTAAATCAAATTCTCCCAGTTCAATTCTTCTGACATCCCCAACAGGTTTTTGGAGCGGGTTGATATCCGCTGCGAGATGGCCAAAAGTCCGGATATTGTCCGCCAATTTGACGGCAGCGACCATTTTGCTGAAAATCGTCGGGTTTGCCGGCAATTGGAAAGAAATATCCGCCTGCCCCTGTGTCGGGCTCCCGCCTTCGGAAACAGCGGGCGCGCCCCACTGGTCAAATACTTTTCTCGCCTCTTCGTCGATGCTCTCCGGATCTTCCAGGTATTGTTCATATAAATCCATGACATACCCAAGATTAGGCCCGGAAAAACTTTCCCAAAATCCCTTTGGTGTAGTTGCATTCATTTTGAAAAACCTCCAGCCCTTCGTCCCTTATTCACTTTCGTATGATTTCGTCTGGCGGATACCAAAACGGAACCATGAAATTATGTAACGATAAAGAATTTTGAAAGCTGTAACGCTTACAAACTCAATTTTAGCACTGTAAGCGTAATAGATAAAGTTAAAAACTCTTATTTTTAAAAATTTGCATGAATAGTGATTCATTCTGTTTTTTCCCGGAAAGTGATGCTGCATTTGCCTCACCTGATTGTTCAAAACCGCATATTTTATTATATCCCCGTTGCAGAAAGGAGCAAAAAAATGTTCCCATGGAAAACGTTTCCGTTCACCGAAGAGATCTTCAAGATGATGAATATGCCATTTCCGCCTGTACAGGAACATATCAACCAAGCCCTTTCTCAATGGGACGAATGGGGCGCTGCGTTCAAGAAGGGGGACGGGGCCGATGATCCGGCTCCCTCTTCCCCGGATACGGGCGCCCCGTCTATAAAAATATTTGAAACACTGGATTTTATTTTTATCCGCGTCCCTGTCCAGGAGGAAAGCATGCTCACAGGCTTAAAAATCTTCCACACTTCCCTTCAAGTCATGTTAAAATCATTTCCAAAACCGGACTCGGAACAGGTGATACGGCTGCCTTCCCCGGTACGCAGGAAAGGGACGACCGCAAAATACCGGGATGGCATCCTGGAAATCCGGCTCCTGAAAAAAAGCGAACATGAAATGACAGAAGTCGGCATTGATTTTTAACGACTCTGCCTTCTCGATAAAACTTACAGTTGGTTCTGACAGTTCCCGTTTTTTTGCGTATCAAAAGACTTACCCATCACGGGCGAAAGGCGGACACCTTGCCAGACACGGCCCTGCACCTTTTCTTTAAAAAGAAAAAAGAACGTTTCATTTTTTCGAAACGCCCTCTTTTCCACCTGTTTTTTGTTTTGCGACAAGGGGGAATGTAAACCGGATCTCGGTCCCTTTACCAACCTCGCTCGCTGCTTCTATCGTGCCGGAATATCCTTCAGTCAGTTGTTTGGCAATGGCGAGCCCGAGTCCGTTCCCGCCTTTTGCGCGGCTCCTTGCTTTATCCACCCGGTAAAAGCGGTGGAAAATTTGCGGCAAATCTTCTTTCGGGATCCCGATGCCGTAATCTTTTACTGTTAACATGGCCCTCCCCTTTTCCTGCTTGAGTCGGATATCGACTTTGTAAATGCGGTCGGAATATTTTATCGCATTATCAAATACAATGATCAGCACCTGCTCAAGATGGTTCTCGCTCATTTGGATGTCATAGGCCTGATTGGGATCATATTGAAAATTGAAGTCGAACTGCTGATGGATCATTTTAAAATTGCGGATCACCCTTTCTGTGACTGCCAAAAGATCTGCTTTTTCCTCATTGGCCAGTATTTTGGCTTCTTCCGCCCGCGAAAGATCGAGCAGTTCCTCCACCAGTTTTTTCATTCTGCTTAATTCCTGCAGCGAAGCCTGGAGCGACTCTTCAAGAATCGCAGGGTCATTTTTCCCCCACCGGTTTAACAAATTTAAGTGCCCTTCCATCACTTGGACGGGGGTCCTTAATTCATGGGAAGCATCCTCGACAAACCGTTTCTGCTGCCGGAACGACTGTTCAATTTGGTCCATCATATCGTTAAAAATATTGGTCAATTCCCCCATTTCGTCTTTAGAGGCGCTCGGCTCCATCCGTTCTTGGAATCCTTTTTTGCGGATGCTTTGCATCGTGGAAGAGAGCTTTTTCAGCGGTTTGAGGAAATTTTTTGCCATCATAAACCCGAGAAAAGCACTCAAAAGCAAGCCCACGCATCCGGCGACCATCATGACAAACAGAACATTCCGCATTAAATTTTCATACCGGTATAAAGGATAGATCACTTCAATATAGCCGTTGAACGATTGGGAGCGGAACGGGCTCCTTCCGACTAAAATTTGATGATTGCCCGCGCGGATCAGGCTGACCCGTTTTTCGTTCACCGGCACAAACGGCACTTTTGCATCGGTGGAATGAATGCTTTTTACGACAAGCATTTCCTTTCCGTCCGCATTGATAATCCGGATCGACTGATCTTTTTCCAGCACCTGCTGAAAGAGCGTCCGGTTCGATAAAATGTCATCGATGTTTTCCCCCTTGTTGTTCAAATCATCCAGCGCCTCGGATACCGAAGTCGCCTCTTCATGCAAAAGCCATCTGCTGATCAGCGTATACTGGAAAAAGCCGAAAATCAGAAACGTTAAAAAGATCGCAATACTTGCGCCAACGGACCATTTTACTTTCAAGGAACTTTTTTACAGCCAGTGTTTTACCGCTCTCATTCGCGCATCACATATCCTGTCCCCCGCACTGTCTGAATATAGCTGTCTTCGCCTTCTGTATCAATTTTATTGCGCAAGTACCGGATGTACACATCGACAACATTCGTTTCGACCTCGGTTTCATATCCCCATACTTTGTTCAGGAGTGCTTCCCGGGTCATGACAATATTTTTATTTTCCAAAAGCGTAAGCAACAAATCGTATTCCCGTTTTGTCAACTCAATGGTTTTTCCTGCCTTTTTAACAAGCCGGCTTTCTTTTTCCAGCACAAGGTCACGGAACTTGTACGTTGTTAGCGCTGCTTTTTTGGGCTCGGCGTACTCCATCCTTCTGAAAATGGCCCTTAGCCTTGCGAGCAATTCTTCAATCGCAAATGGTTTGACAATATAATCATCCGCCCCGTGGTCAAGCCCGGATACCCGGTCCATAATGCTGTCCCGGGCGGTAATCATGATGACCGGTGTTTCTTTTTCCTGTCGTAAGCGGCGGCATACTTCAAGGCCGTTCAGTTTCGGCAGCATTAAATCAAGGAGAATCACATCCCAATCCTCCTCCAAAGCCGACTGCAACCCTTCCCGTCCGTCATACGCCACTTTCACTTCGTATCCTTCATGCCTTAACTCCAGCTCAATAAAACGGGCCAGATTTTTTTCATCTTCCACCAGTAATATACGTTTCATGATGATTCCCCCTCGAAGTTCTTTTGCCGGAACTCTTTCTTTTCCGCTGCCCTTATTATAGCTCCGGACAGCGCATGATCAAGGAGAATCCGCTTTTTCTTATATGCTAACCGAATGAAAGGAAAAAGATATGAATGGTTTGTTAAAAAATGATGAGAAAGAAAACCCGTTTTTTCCATTCATAAATGTCTCCGGTTGGGCAGATAGTAGTAAAGAAGAGTGCTGACATTGAGAAGAAGAAAGGAAAATACAGACAATGGATCATTTGACAACGAACACACCTTTATCCGATAAAAACAATGAAATCCATCAAAAAAGATGGGCGATTGTTGCATTATCGTCCATTCCCCTGATTATGACACTGGGGAATTCAATGTTGATTCCGGTCCTTCCCCTCATGGAGGACAAACTGAGCATCAGCAAAGTCCAATCCAGCTATATTATCACCTTTTATTCAATTGTCGCCATTTTCCTTATTCCGGTTGCCGGATTTTTATCGGACAGATACGGCCGAAAAATGGTCATTATCCCGTCACTTGCGATTACGGCTATAGGAGGGGCGATTTCGGCATACGCGGCCTGGCAACTTGATCACCCGTATTCCCTTATTTTGATCGGCCGGACTTTGCAGGGCGTTGGGACGGCCGGCGCAGCACCGATCGTTTTGCCGCTTGTCGGTGATATGTTACACCGCAACCGGGATGTGAGCACCACCCTCGGCATTATTGAAACGGCCAATACGTTTGGAAAAGTATTGAGCCCGATTCTCGGATCCTTCTTGGCAGGATTGATCTGGTTTTTGCCTTTTGCGGCCATCCCTGTCTTTTGCCTGATCTCTATCCTGTCTGTTTTGTTTCTTGTCAAAAGGCCGGCACACGAAAAACAGGGGCCGGGAATCAAAGCATTTATAGGGAATACGAAAAAGGTGTTCCGAAAGCACTGGCGCTGGCTGTCGGCCGTATTTGCGATCGGGGCCATCGTGATGTTTATTTTGTTTGCGGTGCTGTTTTATTTGTCGTCCAATCTGGAAGACCAATACGGCTACCATGGCGTGAAGAAAGGGTTTATTTTGGCCGTCCCGCTTGCGGCATTGTGCCTTTCTTCCTTTATAACCGGGAAAATCATTAAAGAAAACATGGTACTGATGAAATGGATTATTTTCTCCAGCGTGCTCATTACCGGAGCCTCCGTGCTCGTGATCACTTTTTCGGACCGTTTTTTCTATTTAATAGGGACCTTTCTCATTTGCGGAATTGGAATCGGCGCCTCCCTTACGCCTTTGGATGCGCTGATTAATCAGTCGATTGAAAAAGAAGTCCGCGGAACGATCAGCGCCATTTACAGTTCTATGCGCTACATCGGCGTGGCGGCAGGTCCGTTATTTATGGCCAATTTTATGAAAGGGCGGGTTGAGATCAGCATGGTGATCATGGCCGGTTTCTGCCTGGTGGCGGCAGGACTTACATTTGTGGCGGTGAAACCGGACAAATCACGCGCCGAAGCCTCTTCCCCTGCCTAAATTTTGGAGCTGTGCGATATCATTTGTAGCGCCTTACCGTTTCAGGTAAACTGATGACGAAGAAACTGAAAGAAAGAAGGAGGGAATGCTTTGGCTGAAAACAGACGATTCAATCGGTTAATCCATGAAAAATCGCCTTATTTGCTGCAGCACGCCCGTAATCCGGTTGACTGGTATCCGTGGAGTGAAGACGCTTTTGCGAAAGCGAAGCAGGAAAACAAACCGGTTTTTGTTTCCATCGGCTATTCGACTTGCCACTGGTGCCATGTGATGGAACGAGAGTCTTTTGAAAACGAAGAGGTAGCCCGGATCTTGAATGAGAAATTCGTGGCGATTAAGGTTGACAGGGAAGAGCGGCCGGATATTGATGCCATCTATATGCTTGTTTGCCAAATGATGACTGGACAGGGCGGCTGGCCGTTGAGTGTATTTTTGACGCCTGAAAAGGTCCCTTTTTATGCCGGCACCTATTTTCCGCGGGAAAGCCGGTATGGGATGCCCGGTTTTAAAGAAGTGTTGCTTTATTTATCGCAGCAGTATACCGAAAATCCGGACCGTATCAAGGATGTAGGGGTACAAGTCAAACAGGCGCTCGAGGCAAGCCGGGAAAAAGGGAAACAAACGGCTTTAACAAAAGAAACGATCGGGCGCGCTTTCCAAGCTTACAAACAAGGTTTTGATCCCCGCTACGGCGGTTTTGGAAAGGCGCCGAAATTTCCAATGCCGCATTCACTCGTATTTTTACTGATGTATGCCAAATTTTATGAAAACCGGGATGCGCTTGCGATGGCAACCAAAACATTGGACGGGCTGGCGCGCGGGGGGATTTATGACCATATTGGTTACGGTTTTTCCCGCTATTCCGTTGATGAAAAATTTTTGGTGCCACATTTTGAAAAAATGCTTTATGACAATGCGCTGCTTGTGCTGGCCTATACCGATGCTTTCCGGATGACGAAAAATGCCCAGTACAAAAAAATAACGGAAGAAATCATCACGTATGTGCTGCGTGATATGGCCCATCCGGATGGCGGGTTCTATTCCGCGGAAGATGCCGACTCAGAAGGTAAGGAAGGAAAGTTTTATGTGTGGACGCCTGCAGAAGTAAAAGATGTGCTGGGGGAACAGTTGGGCACGCTCTTTTGCCAGGCATACGGCATTACCGGGCAGGGAAATTTCGAAGGAAAAAATATCCCGAACCAGATTACAACGCATTTAGAATCAATTGCAAAAAAAGAAGGGATTTCTCCCGCGGCGCTCGCAGAAAAATTAGAAACGGCACGGCAAAGCTTGTTTCAACACCGGGAAAAGCGGGTACGCCCGTTCCGCGATGATAAAATTTTAACGGCATGGAACGGCTTAATGATTGCAGCGCTCGCAAAAGCAGGGCGTGTTTTTCATCAACCATCCTATGTGCAGGCTGCAGAAAAAGCGGTTTCTTTTATCAGGGACAACTTGATTCAAAATGACCGTGTAATGGTGAGATACCGCGATGGCGAAGTAAAAAATAAAGGTTTTATAGACGAATATGCCTTTCTCCTGTGGGGATATATGGAACTGTACGAATCCACTTTTGCCCCTTTTTATTTGGCGGAAGCAAAAAAACTGGCCGGCAATATGATCGATTTATTTTGGGATGGTCATGGAGGAGGCTTTTTCTTTAGCGGAAACGACGATGAACCATTGCTCGTCAGGCAAAAGGAGTCTTATGACGGGGCACTACCTTCCGGGAACAGTGTTGCAGCCTGCCAGTTGTTAAGGCTTTCGAAACTGACTGGGGATTTTACGTTGGAAGAAAAAGTCCAGCAATTGTTTCAGGTCTTCAGCAAGGATATCCATGATGAACCCACTGCCCACGCCATGATGCTGCAGGCAGGGATGCACGCACAGCAGGCAACAAAAGAAGTCGTGATCGTGATGGATGATGAAACAAAAGAAGTTGTTGATTTCATTAACCATATACAGAAGAACTTCTACCCTGGCATTTCCGTCATGGTGGTAAAAAGGCGTGAACAGGCGAAACTTTCCAAAATCGCTTCCTTTATTGAAGATTATGCCATGATAAACGGACAACCAACCATTTATGTCTGTGAAAACTTCAGCTGCAATCAACCGACAAATGATTTTCAAACTGCCATGGATTTGCTCTTTAAAAAATGATTTATGCATGGAAGGTGGATGCCTTCCTTTTTTTATTACATACGGGGAGCAGAAAATGAACAGTTGCCCGGAACTATGATGATGCTCTGTTTGCTTTGCTAGGATAATCCCTTTTTGAAATACGCACCATTTTCTGATTGCCGTTAAATCTATCTTCTTGCATTTTCCATTCATCTTCTTTCTTCCAATTTTTTATATCAAAAAAACATGTTTACACATTATAAATTTTTGATATAATAAAAGCGACCAAACCTATGAAGGAGGCAATATCATGTTTACGAGTGCGAATGTAACAGTTACGGTAGCGGATTTAAAAAAAACCGTTCAATTTTACACCGAAACCCTTGGATTGAAGCTGCAGGGCGAAATGGACGATCATTTTGTACAGATCGAAGCACCGGGATTGACGATTGGGCTCCTGCATCTTACCGGAGAGCGGAATGCCCAATCGGCAAAATCAGAAAGCATGTCGATTGGATTTGTGGTGCAGGATTTAGAGGCAGCCATCAAGACATTGAAATCCCATGGTGTTAAATTCCATGATTATGTTGAAGGGAAGGCAGCCCAGGTCGTACACTTCAATGACCCTGACGGCAATACCCTTTACTTAGTATCTGATCATTAAAAAAGAGGCGGCTTTCAAATGTCATCCATGCCAACTTGGCAGCCGCCAGACAGGTTAAGCGGAATCCCGGCGCTTCCCGCTGCACCATCTTCCCACAATTATATGGCGAGAGTCTGTTTGTTGGATATTCATGGTTCAGCATCCCTTGTTCCATAAAAAGGCAGTTAGACGGAAAGGAGACGTTCGCTTGAACGAATTGTTCATACTTGGCGAATTGATGAACAACCCGATGCACGGCTATTTGCTGCATCAAATTTTGAACGCAATTGTGGGCCCCACACGAAAAATCAGCTGGGGGGCGCTTTATCCACTCATTCACAGCATGCTTGCAGACGGTCTGATCGAGCAGGTCCCCGAAGAACAACCGGAGGGCGCTCGGCGGGGAAAAGGAAAAAAGAAAAAGATTTACAAACTTACAGATGAAGGTAGAATCCGGTTTTTCCGGCTGATGGAAGAACCGATTCCATACTCACCGGATTATGAACTGCATTTTTATATGAAGCTGAAAAATTTTGGTCTGGTCAGTGAGGAAGTGCAGTTTTTAATTTTGCATCAATATAAAGATTACTTGCGTTATGAAATCCGCCATGAGGAAGAACGGTTGGTTTATGCGGGAGGGGATAAACGGATTCCCAAGGAAGAACAGCAGTATATCCTGACCTTTTTCCGGCACCGGTTAGAAAAGCTCCGTTTTGACGAAAAGTGGGTATTACAATTAATCCATCAACATCGTGAGAATAGACAAGGGCTTGAATAAAGTGTGAAAACGGAAAGCTGGACATACTTGTGCAAACCCATAAGAAATCCGGAATGATGCATTCACAATATTCTTTTTGCACGGCACAACAAACAACCCCCGGTTGATTCACCGGGGGTTGTTTGTTTTATTTATTCTTTTTGGCTGAATCCGGAATGGAGGTTTCAGGCAACCCACTCATATCCGTCTGGTCAAAGGAATAATCGTACTTGTTCCGGTTCACCGGCGTAAAACCTTTTGGTGTGTAGAAACGGAGCAGGTCGTCGTACACCACTTTATCAGACAGATTCAGCATCTCTTTTGCAATCTTTTCATCATTTTTGCCAAGTTTTGGATTGACTTTTTCACCGGTCGCATTGTCGTAAAGCGTTCCGGATACTTGCGTGAACTTATTGGTGACAAAATCGCCGTTACGGAACGGAACGACTTGGCGATGCTGGCTGGACAAAAGATCAGACCCGAACTGGATGTAGTCTTTTGTATCAACGCCAAGCAAATGCATCACCGTCGGCATTACATCGACTTCACCGCCGTACGTATGCTTGATCCCGCCTTTTACGCCCGGAACATGGATAAACAGCGGCACCCTTTGCAGCTGCGCGTTCAAATATGGCGTAATTTCAGGGACACCGAGCACTTTCGCCATTGCCGCATTGTGATTTTCCGAAATGCCGTAATGGTCGCCGTACATGACAATCACGGTATGGTCATAAAGCCCGGATTCCTTCAAATAGGTAAAGAACTGCTGCATCGCTTCATCCAGATAATGGGCGGTTTGGAAATAGTTATCAACGGTTTTATCACCGAAATTGCCTTTCGGGAAGTCAGCATCCTCTTCATCCAATGGAAACGGGAAGTGGTTTGAAAGCGTAATAAACTTCGTATAGAAAGGCTGCGGCAATTTGGTCAAATACTGCATCGATTCATTAAACCAAGGTTTGTCCTTCATCCCGTAGTTTAACGTATTTTTGTCGCTCATATCGTAATACTTGGCGTCAAAGAAACGGTCATAGCCGAACGATTTGTACATTTCGTCACGGTTCCAGAAAGTCTTATAGTTTCCGTGGAAAACAGCCGATGTATAGCCTTTCTGGCCAAGAATGGCAGGTGCTGCCTGGTACGTATTTTGTGCTTTCGTCGTAAATACAGACCCCGTCGGCAGCGGGAACAGCGAGTTTTCCATCATAAATTCGGCATCAGACGTTTTCCCCTGGCCTGTCTGGTGGAAAAAGTTATCGAAATAAAAGGTGTTTTTATCCTTTGTCAGCGAGTTTAAAAACGGTGTGACTTCTTTGCCGTCCAATTTGTAATTGATCAAAAAGTTCTGGAACGACTCAAGTGAAACGTAAATGACATTCATACCCTTTGCCGCGCCGAAATATTTGCTGTCCGGCTCGGTATAGTTCGCTTTCACATAGTTTTCCACATCGCTCACGTCACTGCTGTCAGCCATCGCCCGCTGTGCAGACGATTTTGTTGTCTGGATCGCATCATAAAGCGTGTAATTGTACATACCGAGATATTTCACGATATAGCTACGGTCAAAAGTCCGCGTTAAAAGCTGCGGGCGGTCCGCTTCGGCAAGCCCGAGATTAAAAATGAAAAATGCAATCGCGGCAATCATCAGCCCGGCAAGCGAGCGGCGGTTGATTTTCCCTGCGTTGGCCCTGACGGTTTTCGTTGCAATCAAGGCAATGAGGATGATCGTATCAAAAAAGTAAAAAATATCATAAGGCTTCATTAATGCAGCTGCACTCCCGCCGAGGTCGCCGAAGTTTTTCGTCTGCGACAAAACCGGCAGCGTAATGAAGTCATTGAAGAAACGGTAATAGCATACATTCGCGTACAGCAAAACAGACAAAAGCACGTCAATCACAGTCATTGCAATGATCCGGCCGCGTCCCTTAAAGAAAAGCGCAAGCGCAAAGAAGAACAGTGCCGAGCTGATGGGATTGATGGCAAGCAAAAATTTCTGCATGCCGTTTTGCAGATCCAGATTGAATTCCGCTTTATAGACAATATAAGTTTTTACCCAGAACAATAAAACCATGAGAAAGTACAGGGCGTATTTTTTATTTAGCAAACTTTTAATCTGGTTAAACGAGATCTTCATTCAGTATTCCCTCCCAATTGCCAAACTCTCCGGCAACAATTTCAGGACGCTTCATTTATTCATACCAACATATTGTAATACAATTTTAAAAAAAAGCAAGCGCTCATCAACGGCTTTTCCAGCCCCTGGGCAGCCCTTTCCGGCCAAGCGGGGCTGTCCGCGCCGGAATTCCGCATACCCACCGCCAAATATTTTTATTTCCACCATATTTTATTACAATTTCAATTTTCTTTCAAACAAGTTCAACGCAAGCGCAGATAAAATGACCCAAACAAGGCCGGCCGCATATCCTCCGGCAACGTCGCTCGGGTAGTGGACCCCTAAATAGATGCGGCTAATGCCGATGGCAAGCACCAATAAAAGGGCAAACAGCGTCCCCGCGACCTTCACCCACCGGCGTTCGCAATGCGGAACAGGATCAATACGAGGCAGCCGTATAAAATCATGGATCCCATCGAATGCCCGCTTGGGAAGCTGTAACCCGTTTCCTGGACGACACGCATAATATCGGGACGCTGGCGCTTGAATATGTATTTTAATATGGTGTTAAAAACCCCGGCTCCAAGCGCGACAGATACAGCGAGATAAAGGCTTAGTGTACGGTATTTTTTGATCCAGAGCACAAGGGAAAGAAAGAGGGTGACCGCCGCCGCCCCTTTTACAGATCCGAGAAAGGTAACAGCCAGCATCACGCTCGTTAGCCGGCCGGAAATATTCCCCTGGACAAATGAGATAATCGGAAGGTCAAAATGCCGGATCTCCGCCTGGTTGAAGTGACCGGCGATTTCAAAAAAAATCCAGGTGCAGAAGGAAAGCACCAGTAAAACGAACACCCATTGCACAATCGTCTGCCTTTTCATCATCAACCTCCAATATGAAATAATTTACCATATTGGAGGCTTTCCGGCAAATTTTCCGGCATTCCCCGTGCTATCCGGTACCGCCCGGTTTTTACGCTTCTTTTGCCTTTGTTTTGGCCGCTTTTTTTGGTTTTTTTGCCGGTTTTTTTGCCGGCTTTGCCCTGTCGATGGAAGCCTGGAGCGCCGCCATCAGGTCGGTCACATTGTTTTCCGGTTCTTTTACTTTTGCCGTGACGAGTTTTTTTCCGGTCCGTTTCGATTCAATTAAAGCCATCAGGTTTGACCGGTATGCATCCGTATATTTTTCAGGCTCAAACGATGTCGTTAACTGATCAATCAGCAAAATTGCCGTCTCAATTTCTTTTTTCGAGACTTCATCATCTTGCGGCACATTCGGAACGTCAGATGCTTTCCGGACTTCATCCGGGTAATGGATCGTTTCCATCAAAAGCGTGTTTTCATACACGCGGATAACGGCGAGCTGCTCCTTTGAACGCATAACAATCCGGGCAAGTCCGACTTTCTCTGATTCGGTCAGCGCTTTCCGCAACAAGCCGTAAGCTTTTACGCCCCCTTCATTCGGGGACATGTAATAACTCCGGTTAAAATAGACCGGGTCGATCTCCCGCATATCAAGAAAATCCATAATTTCCACTGCTTTTTCTTCTGTCTGTTTGCGCAGTTCTTCCAGTTCTTCCTCTTCCAGTACGACAAACTTTCCTTTCGCGATTTCGTATCCTTTTACGATTTCTTTTGCGTCCAATTCTTCCTCGCACACCGGACAAACCTTTTCATACCGGATCGGGGAATGGCATTTTTTATGAAGGGAACGCAATTTGATATCTTTATCTTCCGTTGCGGCATGCAGTTTAATCGGGATATTGACGAGTCCGAAACTGATCGTGCCTTTCCACATCGTATGCATGAATGAAACGCCTCGCTTTTTGAAGATAATATATGTACGAATCCACCCCGCTATGTACTTCAACTTTTGGAAAAAGAAAGGGTGCTCGAAATGAAACCGATGTTGCCGGTTTTAAAATGGTCTCTGCCAGATACAGGAAAGTGGGTATACGAAATTAAATATGACGGTTATCGCGCGATCCTCGACTGGACAGAAGACGGCATGCGGTTATGGAGCCGCAACGGAAAAGATTTGCTGCCCCGGTTTCCGGAAATCCGCACCTTTTTGCAAACGCTTGAAGGCCGTGTAAAAGGGCAGCTTCCGTTACGGCTTGACGGCGAACTTGTGCTGCTTGAAAATCCGTATAAAGCTGGCTTTAGGGAGCTGCAACGCCGCGGGCGGATGAAAGCTGAAGCAGCTGCAGAGCAGGCGAAAATGCGCCCCGCCCATTATCTCGTATTTGATTTGCTCATGCTTGGCGGAGAGGATATGGCCGGCAAACCGTATTTGCAGCGAAAAAAAGCATTGGAAAACTTATGTGAAACGCTCGCGCTGCCGCTCTCCCCCGCCCCGGGCGAAACGGCACGGGTTCAGCAAATCCCGTTCACCCGTGACGCATCCGTCTTAAAAGAGACGGTGAAAAATTTTAACAGTGAAGGCATTGTCGCAAAACAAACGGACAGCAAGTGGGAAGCGGGAAAACGAGTTGAAACATGGATAAAAGTGAAAAATTGGAAGACAGCCGCCTGCTTTATTACGGCTTACGACGAGAAAAACGGGTATTTCGATGTCGCAGTGTTTAAAGATGGCGGCATTTTTCCAATCGGCCAGTTTCTTTTCAGCATGAATCCGGACGAAAAACAAATCCTCACAGAAGCGGTCAGGAAAAATGCCGCAAACAATGAAAACGGCGTCTACACGATCGATCCTTCGATTTGCGTCGAGATATTTTATTTGGAATGGGACGGCGCCAATCTGCGGGAACCTCATTTCCACCGCTTCCGCTTTGATCTTTCACCGGATGCCTGTACGTTTGAAGATTTCAGGCTCCGTAACGCCGCCATTCCGGAAGAAGTGGAAGTGACGCATCCGGATAAACCGCTATGGAAAAAGCGCCATGTGACAAAGCTCGACTTTCTTGCCTATATGCGGGAAATTTCTCCTTTTATGCTGCCGTTTCTTTCGGACAGGCTTTTGACCGTCATCCGTTACCCGCACGGCGTCTTCGGCGAGGCATTTTACCAGAAAAACTGCCCCGATTATGCGCCCGCTTTTGTGGATACGGCTATGCATGAAGACATCCGGTATATTGTCTGCAACGATTTAAAAACACTGATGTGGCTCGCAAACCAGCTGGCGGTGGAATACCATATCCCGTTTCAGACCGTAAACAGTCGTTTCGTCAGTGAGATTGTATTTGATTTTGACCCCCCTTCCCGGGATGCGTTTCAACTTGCAGTAGAAGCGGCTTTGCTGTTAAAACAGGTGACGGATGCCCTTCATTTGGAGAGCTTTGTCAAAATTTCTGGAAATAAAGGGCTGCAAGTCTACATTCCATTGCCGGACAGGCAATTCTCATGGGAAGATACAAGGCTGTTCACGGAATTTATGGCTGCTTATTTCATTTCGAAATCGCCTGAACATTTTACAATCGAACGGATGAAGAAAAAACGGGGCGGAAAATTATATGTTGATTTCGTCCAGCATGCGGAAGGAAAAACGATCATTGCACCTTATTCGATGCGCGGGCATGAGGATGCGCTTGTGGCGGCGCCGCTTTTCTGGGAAGAAGTAAACGCGTCGCTTTCGCCGTATGACTTTACCATTGAAACGGTCCTTTCGCGTGTGAACCGGTACGGCTGCCCGTTTGCGCGATTCTTTGCCTGCAAAAGCGGCCAGCCTTTTGCCCCGGTACTTGCATTTTTAAAGCAGAACAAAGGGCGCCCCATATAGTTTGGCGCAGCTTTCCAATCGAAAAAAATACGCCTCCCTTTTACAGGAGACGAAAATTTTAAGCCAATGCTTTCTCTACCGTTTCTTTTGCATGGGTTTCGAGCTTTTGATACAGCTTCTGTTCGCCGAAATCCTTTTTTTCTGCAATCCGGAACTGTTCCGGGTGCCCATCGTCAAAAGAAACAGCGGTTTCGTATAAATAGGTGGCATTACCGATCAGGTCAATCGTGTATGCCGGTTCCCCTTCTTTTTCAATTTTTTGGACAAAGCACCGTACTTTACCGCCATTATTGAACACGTCGATCATTTCACCGAACGGGCGCAATCTTAACAGGCAGGCCACAAGGCTTGAAGCGGACATCGCCGTTCCGCACGCATTTGTAAAACCGACGCCGCGTTCAAACGTGCGGACGTATAAGCCATTTTCACCAATCGGTTTGGCAAAGCTGACATTCACGCCGTCCGGAAAGATATCATTTGGTCCGTTCACATACTCGGACAATGTTTTTTGCGTATCAGACCGGAATCCTTCATTTTCGACAAAGGCGATCAGATGCGGATTCGGCACCGCAACTGCTGTAAACGACAAATCTTCCGACAAGGCCTTAACCGGTTCATTGATGAGCACTTCTTTATCAATATGCATCGGCAGTTTGTTCAAGTCAAAGGAGACAGGCGAGATTTCGACCCGGAACGTTGGGATGCCGTCCAATAGGGGCTCTGCTTTGCGGGCATATAGATTTGCTTTCATCGTTTCAATTAACAGATCGTCTTTCCCGCGTTTTTCGGATACGTACCGCGCAACACAGCGCAGGCCGTTCCCGCACATGGACGCCTCGGAACCGTCCGCATTGAATACCCGCATTTTTGCGTCTGCCTGCTGGCTTTCCGACACAAAGAGCAGGCCGTCCGCCCCGAGCCCGGCATCGCGCCGGCAAAATGACAGAGCCATTTTTTTGCGGATGTCGTCCGTTAATGGCGCAGAGATTTCCGTTTCATCGATCAGCAAAAAATCGTTGCCTGAGCCGTGGCATTTAATCAGTTTCACATGCATGATGGATTTCCTCTCTTTTTCTTTCTTTATTCTTACAAAAATTGTATCATTTCTTCTTTTTTTTTACACGAAATATTTATTATGCCTGTAAAAAAAGGCGAGCAGTGCGATGACGAGTACTTCGTCTTCTTCCGTCCCCCGTATAAAAGTAAGTACCGGTGCATTAAGCGGAAACTTCTGCTGCCAGCTCACCGGCATCACGCCGCGTGACACCACTGCTAAAAGTTGTTCGTCCCGGTAAAATTCCAAATCATGGTTTCCATTTTTCCGGATCGCACAAGTCCGGCTGCCGTTTTCAAATATCATTTCTTTTCCCTTTGCTCTTTTTAATGAAAAGAACCGTTCATATGCCGGAAACCCGATGCTGATTTCCCAATTTTGCCGTTTGCGGACCGTGGCGCTAAATGTGGCGCCCGCTCCCCGTTCAAGGCGGAAATACCGGATTTGTTGTCTGAAAGCTTTTTCCTCAAGCAGCCACCCTAAGCGGCCGCTTCCATCATAAAGCTGCACCGAGAGTTTTGCACCGGGCGGAAACTGGATCAAGTACTGCCCGCTGTCCGCTTGTCTTTCTTCCTCCCCTTTTTCTCCGGATATGTTTTCTTCTATCTTTTGATAGTAGAAATAGCGCGCAGCAAAGTAGAGAATGAACAGCCAGACGGCCAAAATCAGCCAGTTGAACATGCCGCCGCGCCCGATATACATCAGCGTGAGACAAAATGCGGAAAGGCCGCATGCAAGAATAACGGTTTGACACAGGTACATGTGAGACAACGTCGAATAGGTTTTTTTCAGCTCCATACAGACTCTCCCGTTTTTGTCTGGTCACTCTATTATATGAGACTTTTTATAAATCATGATGGTTTTACGGGTTTGCAAATCTTTCGCCGGGCATTTCCATCTTCATGGCAGGCTATCCATGGCGGCCCGAAAAATGAATATGTTATAATTTTTTGGAGTCCGTGGAAAAGTTGGGGGAATGAACATGAAACAAACCTTTACCTTAAAAGAAAAAATCGCACAGCTTTGGCATTTATTTCTGCCGATTCTCATCACCCAGCTTGCGATGCTGCTCATGAATTTTTTCGATACAACGATGTCCGGCCATTTTTCCAAAGCCGATCTGGCCGGTGTTGCGATCGGCGCATCCCTCTGGTTCCCCGTTTCAACCGGGCTGGGAACGGTTTTACAGGCGGTTACCCCGATCATTTCCCATTTGATCGGCAGCAAAAACACGGATGAAATCCCCCGTACATTTATCCAGAGCCTTTACGTCGCCGTCTGTATGGTTGTACTGGTGCTGTTTGCAGGCGGGCTATCGATCGGGCCGGTCCTTGGCCGGATGGATTTAGCACCGCATGTGGAGAGGGTCGCGCATCGGTTTTTATTTGCCCTGTCCTTCGGGCTGATTCCGTTGTTCTGTTACCAGGTTTGCCGCTCGCTGATTGATGCGACCGGGCTGACAAAAATATCGATGTTGATCACGCTGTTGGCGCTGCCCATCAATATTGGATTGAATGTTCTGTTCATCTTCGGGCATGCCGGATTTCCGCAGCTTGGCGGGGCAGGTGCCGGCGTTGCGAGCGCCATCACCTACTGGCTTATCTTGTTGATTGCAATCCTTGTGCTTATGCGTTTGCCGCGTTTTGCTGAAATGCGGCTGTTCCGCACGTTTTACCCGGTTTCTTTCCGCAGCTGGAAAGCGCTGTTGTCGCTTGGGATCCCGATGGGGTTGTCGACTTTTTTTGAATCGAGCATTTTTTCGGTTGTGACATTGTTCATGAGCAAATTTGGCACTGACACGATCGCTTCCCATCAGGCCGCCATGAATTTTGAATCGCTTTTGTACATGCTTCCGCTCAGCATTTCGCTTGCAATGACGATTCTTGTCAGTTTTGAAGCAGGGGCCGGAAGATTTAAAGACGCCCGCCTGTACAGCACAATCGGACTTATAACCGCTGTTGTGATCGCCACCTTGACCGGGCTGTTGCTCTACTTATTCCATGAACAAGTGGCAGCGTTTTACAGTGATGATCCGGCTGTCATCCGGTTAACCGGACATTTTTTGCTGTATGCCATCTTTTTCCAATGGTCAGATGCGGTTCAGGCGCCGGTGCAAGGTGCGCTTCGAGGGTATAAAGATGTCCGGATTACGACCATTATGACGTTTGTTTCATATTGGGTTATTGGGCTTCCGCTCGGATATTTGCTGGATGCCGTCACCGCCCTCGGCCCGTTTGCCTACTGGATCGGACTGATCACAGGCCTTGCTGTAGGTGCGGTAACACTTTTAGGACGCTTGCATTATATCCAGCAAAAAGCCGGAGATTTGCTGAAAAAGAATGGATAAGGTTTGGCACAAGCGGGGCTTATCCGGCAGATGGACCAGCGTACAGGAAAGTGGACCCGTTTTCCGTAAGTGACGTTTCAAAAAGTGCGCACAAAAAAGCAGCCCCGTAAAAGAGGCTGCGATAAGCAATTTATTTTCCAATAAATTCTTGTGTCCAGTAATGGCCGTTTTCAACATAGCCCACGCCGATATGGGTAAAGTTTTTATTTAAAATATTCGCCCTGTGGCCTTCGCTGTTCATCCATGCATTCATGACTTCCTGCGGTGTTTGCTGGCCCATTGCGATGTTTTCACCGGCATATTGATACGAGATCCCGAATTGCTTCATCATATCGAACGGAGATCCGTAAGTCGGGCTTGTATGGTCAAAATATTTATGGGTTGCCATATCATTCGATTTGACGCGTGCCATTTTGCTCAAAGCCGTATCAATTTTCAGCGCGCCAAGGCCGTTTTTCGCCCGTTCTTCGTTTACAAGGGTCACCACTTGTTTTTCATAGGCGTTTAACGTGTTGGCAGCCTGGGACTGCGTGCTGCCTGCCGGTTGCGTTGAAGTTTGTTTTGATGCCGATTGCTTTGGTGCTGCTGTTTGTTCCGGTGCCGATTGCTTTGGTGCTGCCGTTGTCTGGTCCGTTTTGCCCGCGTTGTTTGAAGCCGTTTGATTGGTTGCCGGTTTAAAAGAAAAACGGATGTTATGCTGCTTTAACCAGTTCTCCAATTCCTGCATGCTATGAAACTTGTATTCATGTTGAACAACCGTTTTCGGGCTGCAGTTTGTTTCGTTTGAGGCTGCCCCCGCCTTGCCGGAAACTGCCGGTGCAAGGATCAGTGCAAGTGCTGCTGCTGTTGTGAACATAGCCTTTTTCATCAATAATGTCCTCCCTCGTTTTCGTTGGTTTCTCTCTCGTACACAATAGAATCATAACATACGATTTTTGTAATATTTCTGGGAGAAAATAGAACAAGCAGCAAAGCAGGGGCCTGCTTGCAAACTGAAAATGAAAAAGCCAGCTGTATCAAAGGTTCCCATGCATCGTGCGAATTTCCTATCATTTCACACATTGGCACCGTCTTTTTAAATATCCAAAAGATGGAAGGATTTCGGGGTTGACAAGGCGGAAAAAGGACGGGTATTGTTACATTTTTTTCTTAAATGTTGCATGCTGCCACATTCATTTAAAAAAAGCGCCCCGAAGCCGGGCTTGCGGCTTCAGGGCGCTTTTTGTGTATATGGGCGCGTTTTCATATCAGTGCATTTGATTGAGGTGATCTTCAAACTTCCGGAATAGCCTGTACAATGTTTCCCGTTCTTCCTCCGTAAAAACGTCCAACTGGTCTTTCAGAAACCGGGATTTGGTTTCTTTCAACTGACTGATTAACGATTTTCCTTTTTCCGTTAAAATTAAATCGACCACGCGCCTGTCTTTATTGGATCTTCTCCGCTCAATCAGCCCTTTTTCCACGAGCGAATCGGTTACAGAAGTAATATGGCTGGCGGAAACTTGCAGTATTTTCGACAAATCGGATGAACGCATCGAGGATTCCGATAAAAGTTTTAACACCATAAATTCGTTAAGCGTCACATGCTCTTTTAACAAGCTATGCAGTTCTTCTTTAATTTTTCGGTATATTCTACGGAAGATGAATTCCAGATCAACTGTATCTTTTGTCTCCAACACTCCCATTCCTTTCCTTTCTCATATGGGACAGCGAATCTCCTGACTTTATTATATCATTTTTCGTGCATGGGATTGCATAAAATAAGCCGGGAGATTTGCTCCCGGCTTATTTTGCTATTTTTCTTTTTGGACAACTTCTTCGGCTTTTTTGAGCTGCGTATCATGCCGCGTAATAAGATTGCTGATTTCAGACATCAGTTTTGTTGCCGTATCGCCATTGATGATGCCTGTCGGCTGCATTTTTTCATGCATTTGGAAAGCTTCGACAGCCGTTTTTGTATTCCAGTCGAAGTACCCGTCAACCCTGCCCGGATTGTAACCGAGTGCTTTTAGCATTTTTTCCGCCGTCTTTACATCTTCCGAGACCGAATACAGTTTCAATTCTGCATCTGTTCCGATCACCGGAAGTTTGGCATAATCCGGAAGCGACACTTTCTCATCCGGCTCAATCCCTTTTTTATGGATCCAGCTGCCATTTGGTGTCAGCCATTTTTGGACGGTGAATTTTAAAATCGATCCGTCGTTGAATTTTTCAGCAGACTGCACGGTGCCTTTGCCGTATGATTTTTCGCCGACAAGCGGAATGCCTGCCGATTCGTTCAGTGCGGCCGCCAAAATTTCAGAAGCGCTCGCGCTGCCGCCGTCGATCATCACAACCGCCGGGACCGTTATTTTCGTGCCACTTTCTGCCACATATTTCTCCCGGGAGCCGTTCCGGTCTTCCGTTTGCAGGATCGTACGCCCTTCCGGCACAAACATATTCGCAATTTTAATAGCCTGGTCAAGCAATCCGCCCGGGTCCTGACGCACATCGACAATCATCGACTTCATGCCTTGCTTTTTCATGTTCTCAACGGCCGCCTTGAATTCTTTATATGTGCCGTCTGAGAATGTCGTAATCTGGATATGGGCAACCCCGTTTTTCAACATCTTCGCATAAACCGTATTGACCGGGATCGTGTCGCGTGTCAAGGTCACTTTCGTTTCGTCTTTCGATCCGACATGCTGGATCGTGAGTGTCACCTTTGTCCCTTTTTTGCCCCTGATCAACATGACCGCTTCATTGGCGCTCATGCCATGGACGCTTTTGCCGTCAACCGCGAGTATTTTATCGTTCGGCTTCAGGCCGGCTTTTTCGGCCGGGGAACCTTTAATCGGCGAAACAATCACAATATAGCCGTCTTTTTCTTCCACTTCCGCACCGATTCCTTCAAAAGAAGAAGAAATGGTGTTATTGAAGTCTGATGCTTCGGTTTTTGACATATAATCAGAATACGGGTCATTGAGCGATTCCACCATTCCGTTAATGGCCCCGTCGACAAGCGTCTTCTGTTTTACTTTTGTGTAATATTTTTTCTGGATGCTGTCATATGCTTTATATAGTTTGTCAAACTCCGGCCGGTTGACAGTCGTCACGTTGACGGCTTTTTGGTCGCCGAACGCAAAGGCAGCGGTCGTAATGCCGGCTGTTATGAAAATCACGAAAAACAAAAGCATGACAAATTTAAATTTTTTCATACGGATATAACCGGTTTGTTCTTCCTGGCCGGATTCCGTCTGTTTTTTCTCATCGTCCAAAGGCTTCACCACTTTCATGCCGTTTTCCAAAAGTCATAGCTCCCGATTTCTAACTTCTTTATTCTACCAGCTTTTTCTTTTTAATAAAAGAGCCCAGGATTTATTGTATGTGTCAAGTTTTTCTCGACAAGGTTTAAATATCGGGTATTCCAAGACACTCTTTTTGTACACTTTCGGCTACCGTGCTTTACTTGCTCGGTGTAATTTTCGGAAAAGATGTAATATTTCCGTATAAAGATGGATAACGGGGATGTTGAGGCGCGCGAAATTCACTCGCTTTCCGCGGGCGGCCGGCGAGCCTCCTCGCTCGTACCTCGCTGCGGGGTCTCTCCTGGCTCGCTTTTCCCGCAGGAGTCTCGTAAATTTCGCGCGCCTCAACGATCAGTCCCCACTGAGCCAGGCTTAAAACGAAAGCTCTAATATTTTGCTTAAATGTCCCATTGCCGATGAACTGCTTGAATGCAGGGCAACTGATCCGTGCTTTACGCCCACTGACGGGCGTACAGGCTGCTTGAGTAGTTGAGACATCCTGATGGATTGTTTCAAGTTCCGTTGCTTTCTCTCGCTTCTTGAACGGTGTTTCAGATAGGCTTCTCTCAATGTCCCATTGAGCATGCCTTGTTTGATTTTCACCATGGCTTCTGCGCCAAGTTCACTCCAATGCATGCCCCTTTTTTTCATCCTGAAGGAGATATGCCTTTGGTTCGATTCCATAGCTCCTAGGCCTCTCGCACCTTCCGGCACGTTTTTCACCCTGTCCCTCCAGTCAAAAATGCGGTCCCAGTTTTTCAAGATATACGAACGGAATTCCTTGATTTTCTTGAGAGCCTTTTTATCCGTCAAGGTGCTTTCGTGCGTATCCAAATATAACGTGAATTGGTCCAGGTTATGCGTTCTAATCGCTTTTCTAATTTGCTCCTTGATCTCGCTCTTTCCGCCCCCAAATGTCCTTATGATGGCTTGTGCAACGTGGTAGGTATCCAGCTGGTTGAGCACCGGAAATTCCGACTGTGAGAATGCTGTTTGAAACCGTTCAGCTGTGTACCCAGCACCTCCATCACTGTTTGTAATGACTTGCGCTTTTTCGAGGGAATAGGTGTTGGCAGCTGTGGCTTGGACTTCATCCCAAAATGTCTGAATGTCTTCCGTCGTCATGATGACTGTGGGCTGACGCAGGGAGACCCTTTTTCCATTGGTTTCCCAACCTTCATAGAGAATGGCATGGCGGACTTCCATACCCTGTTTCTTTTCCAGTCCCCGGATGAATACGCCATCTGCTTCGGAAAACAGGTAGTCTACCTTCTTCCCATCAGGCAGTGAAGCAGCTATTTCCATCTCTTCTACAAGGGCCTTGTCGGCTTCCACCTGCGTTTTTCCTACGCGTTTCACCATTTCCCCTACAGTTGTATGACTAAGACTCACGGCTGTCCATTCTTTTAAAATATTCGCCACCTCCCGATAGGTGTTCTCACTTGCCAACTCTGCCACCTTTAATTCCACTAACGGGCTATATCTCCGGTGGGGTACCAGCCCCAAGCATTCATCCAAGGGATAATGTGAGTTCCCTCTCTTATCACGCATTAATGAACGTTTAAAAGTCACACTTCCAAATAGAAACTGAACGCTTCTGTTATCACTACGGCAGTACTCCCAGCCTTCCTCCAACTTCTTTTGTTTAATTGTTTTATCTAACTCCTCAAATACATCCCCAACCCATTGTGTAAAAGCCTTCTGCATCAGAAGTTTAAGCTGTTCTTCAAATTCGATAAGACTCTTTGTATCCTTTAATAATCCAGCAATTATTGATATAATATCCATGGGAAGACCTCTCTCTCTAGATGTTCATCTTGAAGTGTACAATTAGATGATAGAGCGTCTTCCCATTTTTTTCCACTCATTTGCCCCTTCGAGTAAAATTTTACACATACGGATTTATTCAGCCTTATGTACATGTTCGAAATACTCTTCAAGCGTCCAGCCGTGCTTGTAAATGACGGCTGCCGCCTCTTTTCCGACATACCGGAAATGCCAGGGCTCGTACTCATATTTCGTAATGTTTTCTTTGTTTTTCGGATACCTTAAAATAAACCCGTATTCATGTGCATGTTTTGCAAGCCAGATGCCTTCCTTCTGCTTCCCCATTTGCTGTGAGAGAAGGAAATGGGCGGTCTGGCTTGTAATATCAACGGCGAGACCGGTCTGATGTTCGCTCGACCCCGGGATGGCAACCGCCTGTTCTGCATGTTCTTCCCCCGAACTTTGCACTTCTGCCGCATACACAGCTTTCTGGCGGTTATACGACCGGTATGCGGAAGCGGCATATAATTCAATGCCGTCCTTCTCGGCGGCGGCAAACATTTTTTCAAGCGCCGCGGCTGCTTCTTTCCGCATATAGCTTTTTTCGATTCTTTCGTCGCCAAATGAAAAGCGGACATTCGGCCGGACGAGGTCTTTCGGTTTGTAATCCCCGAGAATATAGTTTTTATTGACAAGCGCCAAAATATTGTCCGGATTCTGGATCACTTTTTTCCCGTTAACCGTTTTGATTTTGTTAAAATATTTTGCATCAAGCACCAAACCGGAACCGGTTTTTTTCGCGGTATCCGTGTGGGCCGGTTTCGCCGGCGCGGTACTTTTATGGGCGCCCGTTTCCGGCTGGTTTCCGTTTGTTACACTGCAGCCGGCCAAAAAAATCGCGGCAAGGCCGGTATATACATATTTTCTCATGTTGTCACCTTTCTCTATCCTAAAAAATTTGTGCTTTTGATCCTTCTACCGGTACCGCGTTCACTGCGGCATGGGCTTCTGTCCCAAAATGGATGCTCGCCCCCATTTTGAGCCGGTACTGCAAAAGAAGCGGCATGAATGCCCCATCCGGATCTTTCTGCGATGGAAAAAGCAAGCACATTCCCGTTAAGCGCACAACCGTCCGCATCCCGCTCCTTTGCCAAAAAAAATCGCAGGTTTCTCCCCCTGCGATTTCTCTTTTTATTTTAAGGCAAATTCAACGGGACATCAAGTGCTATTTCGTGCGGGACCGAAAAAGGCTGTCCCGGATACCGATGCTGCACCTTTCCCTGTACGGCCTGCAAACAGATCGCCTCATATGGAATCGTCTTCATATTCTTCGTCTATGATGCTTTTTGCAAGCAAGTATTCAAAAGTGATATCGGCAATTTCGTCCAGTTCTTCTTCACGGGGCGCAAATCCCCTTTTCACGAGCTCTTTAAAAAAGAATGCGGCGATTTCCTCTGTATCAATATAAACATCCATATTCTCCATTAAAAACGCCCCCTTTTTTCATCCCGCAGCCACCCCGCGTTTTGTTCTGTTTGTTGATATAAATATGACCCCGTACGGCCTGATATGCCAAACCCGCTAAACTAATCCGGGCCGCCGTGCGCCGAAAGAACCTGGATTTGCATTTTGACCGCCTCAAGCATGGCCCTGTATGCCTCATCACCAAACAGGTTTAACAGTAGCGCATAATCATTATACATATCGAGCAGGCGGTCGATTTTTTCCTGCGTTTTCAAGTCGGAAGTGACAAGCTGATACAGGGGGCTGCTTTTCATCGGGTAAAAAAATTGATAACGGCTGACAAACGAATCGGCCTGCCCGGCATCGGCGATTAACAAAAGTTCTTCTTCATCCGCTTCAAGCCATTCGCCCTTTGGAATGCTGACCATTTCATAAATCACATCTTCCCATGCATCCTCTGCATACCGCCAAATCTCCGTGCGGAAACCAACAATTTTAAAAAGAACGCCGCCATAGCCTTTTACTTTTACAATATCCCCGATAAAAAATTTCAATTCTATATTGACTTCCTCTTTCTTATACAGAATCCCGTCATATTCTTCCAGGCGGGCGAGGCTTTGTTCGGCTAGGAGGCCTTCCCGGTCATTGACCACATAGAAATACCCTCCTTCCAGCTGTCTCACAGCCGTAATTTTTCCCACCGTCCCGTATACTTTTACGACCACTGTATCTCCAACTTGAAACTTCGGCGCTTTTGCATCCATTTTTCATGCTCCTTGAAAACGAAACACGTTTTACTTCATTCTATGCATGCGCTCCGGAAAAAGCGAACAGCACAATTTTCGGCCGGTTATTTGCTTTCGCCTTTATAAATCTCCCATGCCCGATCAAAAACCGACATTGACGGGATATAATGCCCGTTTAATTCGAGATAGGAACTGATTTCATGATAGTTGGTTGAATGTTTCGGAAAACTGTGATCATTGTATGCCCCATTGGCAAAAACCGTCAACTCGTCACGGAGATGCGGATCCCTATATCTCATTAAAAACTGGTAAAAAGATTTCATAAGTATCCCCCAAAATGATTTTTACTCCAATATAGCGGATCGTCTCCCCCGCGTAAAGTAGAAAGGGTGGCATTACGGGAAGAGGAAGTTTTTACAAAAAACTAGAAAAAGATAGAAAACATGTTTAAAATATAGATGATGATTTGCGGTTCACAGGGTAAAAAGGAGGGGCTTTTGATTGAATAAAAGGAACATTTTTGCAATAAGAAAGCAAAAAAGCGAGAAACGGAAAAATTCCCGTCCGAACCGCCAGCTGCATCGGCTTCCCCTTTATTATTTGCAGACGATCAGGGGAAAAATTGTGATTTCATTCGGGGTTTTAACCGTCTTGCTCATTGTATTAACCGTCACTTCATACATAAACATGCGCGAGCTGGAGAATGAAATCAATCATGTTGTCCAGCATGACCTCGCCGTGCACGATCGTGTCCAAAGCCTGCTCAATCAGACCGGCGAAATTGAAACGGGCGCCCTGAATTACGCCATTTCCGGAAATGAAGCTGCGTTACGGCCGTATGACCAGGGGAAACAGGAAGCCAGCAGCACGTTAAGCCGCTTGCAAAAAATGCTGAAAGATGACCGGTTGCAGAGCCAAAAACTCGAAAAAATTTCGGAAGCCTATAATTTCTGGGTAGGAACAGTTGACCGGGTTGTCGAAGCAAGGCAGTACGGGTCGGAACAAGAAGCGGTTGCACAAGTGAAGGATTCCCAGGCATCCGACTACATGAAAAATTTGAAAAGCAGCATCCATGATTTGCTGATAAGCACCACACAGGCATCAGAAAGCCGGATCGGCGACTTGCATCGTTCCGTCCTGATTGCGCGGATCGTAACCGTCACCCTTTCCTTGCTTGCCATCGTGCTGGCTGTCATGCTCAGCATCAGCCTAACGAAAAACATCAAATCGAGCACGAGAAAAATCAGCCGGTCGATTTTGGGAATCGCAGATGCCGGCGGGGATTTGACAAGGCGGATTGAAGTGACGTCCAATGACGAACTGGCAAAACTGGCAAGAGATACAAACCAGCTGATAGACGGCATTGCCCGGCTTGTAAAAGAAGTATCCGCGATGGCGGAAAGTGTCTCTGCCTCAAGCGAAGAACTGCTCGCTTCTTCTGAAGAAACATCGAAAACGATCCAGTCGATTGCGGAAACAGCCAATGAAATCGCGGCAGACAGCGAACAAACTTCTTCCAAGATGGATACATCCTTATCGAAAATGAAGTCGCTTGAAGAAGTGGTCGATACGCTTTTCCGGCAGGCGGAAACGGTAAAACAGGCTTCGCTCCATATGAAAGAATCGGCAGAAAAAGGCAGCCGGTCCATTATGGAAACGTCCGGCAAAATGAAGAGCATTGAAGCGATCATGACAAATACGAGCAAAACGGTAGAGGCGCTCGGTGAAAAGTCGGATGATATTACAAAGATCATTATGACGATCACCGGGATTGCCAAACAAACCAATTTGCTTGCATTGAATGCGGCAATCGAGGCAGCCAGGGCCGGGGAGCACGGGCGCGGCTTTGCCGTCGTAGCAGATGAAGTCAGAAAACTGGCCGAACAATCCCAGTCTGCCGCCCAGGAAGTCACGAATATTGTGCGTTCGATCCAAAAAGAAATTAGCACCATTATCGGCCAGAATCAGGAAGGGGTAGAGGCGGTTACTTCCGGCGTGCAAATTTCCAATGAAACGATGCACTCGCTCGAAGTCATTCAAAAACAAACGAATGAAACGACAAATGTCATTATTGACATGGCCGCCCAAATTGAAAAAACGCAAAAACTTTCTGTCGATGTCGCCGATTCGTTCGATGCCGTCAGCAAGATTGCCATGAATACCGCGGCAAATACGGAAATGACCGCAGCAAGTACCGAGGAAGGGTCTGCATCGATGGAAGAAGTCACAGCCGCAGCCTCGGAGTTGTCAAAACAGGCAGAAAACCTGCGCAAGCTGATCGGAAACTTTAAAATATAAAAGACACACTGAAAAAGCCCAGGGCATAGCCCCGGGCCTTTTCAGTTTTTTAATTGGGGCCGATCCAGCATGCGCCGATAATGATCAGCAAAATAAACAGCACAACAATTAAAGCAAAGCCGTTTCTGTGTCCTGCAAAGCCCCAGCCGTAACCGGACCCATAACCGTATCCGTAGCCGCAGCAGGGATCATATGCAGGGTAAGCACCTTCATGGCCGTAATACATCCCATTCACTCCTCAAAAAAACTGTTTTTCTGTACAGTGCATCGTATGGGATACGGGCCCGTTTTGTATGTGCATCCGCCCAGCCGGCTTATTCTTTTTCTTCAAAGAGCGCAAGATACTCCCCATATCCTTCTTCCTCAAGCTTTTCTTTCGGAATAAAACGCATCGCGGCTGAATTCATGCAGTACCGAAGATGCGCAGGGCCTGGCCCATCCGGAAACACATGGCCCAAATGCGCGTCAGACGCCTTGCTTCTCACTTCCGTACGAATCATGCCGTGGCTCGTATCAAGCCGTTCGGTAAGTTCGCCGGCATCGATCGGTTTTGTAAAACTCGGCCAGCCGCAGCCTGCATCATATTTATCTTTTGAACTGAACAGCGGTTTTCCGGAAATAACATCGACATAAATCCCGTCGCGAAACTCGTTCCAGTATTCATTTTGAAACGGCGGTTCCGTTCCGTTTTTCCGCGTCACTTCATATTGCAAAGGCGTCAGTTTTTCATCCTTCATGTTCATCCCTCCAATGGTTGCGGATAAATGCGGCCCTGCCTGAACCTTGCCGGTAAGCCTCGTAATGGGTCGGATTTTTCCGGTAATAATCCTGATGGTAACTTTCCGCCGGATAAAAGGCGGAAGCCGGTTCAATTGTGACAGCAATCGGCTTTTTAAACCGCCCGCTCTCTTCTAGCCGTTTTTTTGAAGCTTCCGCCGCCTGCTTTTGGGCTTCGTTTTGATAGAAAATAACGGGCCGGTAAGAGGTCCCCCTGTCGTAAAACTGCCCGCCTGCATCTGTCGGGTCAATTTGCCGCCAGTAAATGTCAAGCAGCTTTTCGTAAGGAAAAACTTCCGGATCAAACGTAATTTCAACAGCTTCTGTATGCCCGGTCGCACCGGAGCACACTTCCTCATATGTCGGGTTCGGCTTTGTTCCGCCTGTGTACCCGGAAACGACTTTTTGAATGCCGGGCAATTGGTCAAAAGGATGGACCATGCACCAGAAGCATCCGCCGGCAAAAATCGCGGTTTCCTCTGCCATGCGGCTCCCCCCTTTATAATAGATTATTTTTTATTTTACCTGTTGATGTTGTTTTCATCCAGTTTCGTGACTGCAAGCCCCGATTTCATTATAATGGATCATAGTGGCGATTTTAACGGAAAGGGGTCTCATGATTGGAATTACCTGAAACCTTTATGGAAAAGATGGGGCAGCTGCTTGGAAAGGAAGCCGATGATTTTTTCCGCTCCTATGAAAAACCGCGGGCATCCGGATTGCGCCTGAATCCGGCAAAAGTGAGCGAAACGGAATGGCATGCGCACAACCCTTTCCATTTGGAAAAAATTCCTTTTGCCTCCGGTTATTATTTTGATGAAGAAAAAGACAAGCCTGGAAAACACCCGTACCATGCCGCCGGGCTCTATTATATCCAGGAGCCGAGCGCGATGTTTATCGCAGGGCAGCTCGGACTTGAAAAAGGCGATAAAGTGCTTGATTTATGCGCCGCGCCGGGGGGCAAATCGACGCAAATTGCATCTGGAATCGGCGAAAACGGATTTCTGCTTGCAAATGAAATCCATCCGAAGCGGGTGCGCGCGCTTTCTGAAAATATTGAACGGCTTGGGTTCTCCAATACCGTTGTGACAAACGAAACGCCTGAAAAACTGAGCCGGCATTTCGAAAACTATTTCGATAAAATTTTGGTTGACGCCCCCTGTTCTGGGGAGGGCATGTTTAGAAAAGATCCTGAAGCAGCACGTTTCTGGAGCCAGGAACATGTCGAAGCGTGCGCTCAAAAACAGCGCGCGATCTTGGAGCACGCCTGGAAGATGTTAAAACCCGGCGGCACCCTTGTTTATTCGACCTGCACCTTTTCTCCGGAAGAAAACGAACAGACGATTGAAGCTTTTTTGGCGCGGCATGAAGACATGGCCCTGGTGCCGATTCCCCATGAACACGGCGTCGGACCGGGAAAGCCGGAATGGGCAACAGAAAAGCGGCAAGATTTGTCCAATGCGGCGCGTTTATGGCCGCACCGCTTAAAAGGCGAAGGCCATTTTGCCGCAAAAATGCGCAAACACCCGGGGGAAACGGGGCAAACGGTGCCGTTTGAAAAGACCGTGAAGCTTTCAAAGCAACAGGAAAAAGACTGGACAACCTTTGCAGAAAACACCCTCCAGCATTTTGATCCAGGCAGGCGCTCCTTTTTTCTGTATAAAGACGAACTTTTCCTGCTGCCCTTTAACTGCCCGCAGTTAAAGGGGCTCCGCCTTGTCCGGTGCGGCCTGCATCTCGGCGCTTTCAAAAAAAACCGGTTTGAACCGAATCACGCGCTCGCGCTTTCCCTGAAAGCCGGACAATGCAAACATCGGATGGACCTTAGCGCCGGAAGCAGTGAATGCATCCGCTATTTAAAAGGGGAGACACTGCCGGGAACAAGCGAGAATCGCGGCTGGGTCCTGATCACGGTGGACGGTTTTCCGCTCGGCTGGAGCAAAGAAGCGGGCGGCATTTTGAAAAACTTTTATCCGAAAGGGTTAAGGATCGTTTAAAACCCGTATAATGTGCACAGGCGGCGGCGAAACCTTCTGTGGCATATTGAAAAGCCGGCTTTTAAAGGCCGGCTTTTTGCGTTATTTTGGAAATCCAAGTGTAAACGAGATGTCATCATGCTGCAAATCAAATTCGTTGACTTTTACTTTGGCGCCGTTTTCCAGCTTCATATTTTGCAGCTGGACATACACTAGTTTTTCGCCCGGCTGGATGATCACCCATTTCGGCAGGTGGTAAGTCGTTTTGACGAATTGTAAAATATAGGATACCGGGAGATGGATGGAACCGAGGGATACAGATTTTTGCTTTAAAACGAGATCCCCATTCTTTAACGCTTTCGGCTTAAACGTCATCTTATACTGCATTTTTTCGGAAAAGACCCCGACAGTTCCATAGTAGACGACTTCATCATTTAAAAACACTTTCCCCTTTATTTTTTCTTCCCGCAAATAGCGGTTAATGAGCGCCGTTAAATCCGCCTTGTTTGTCTCTACCCGCAAATCAACCGTTTTTCCGGTTTTTTCCGGTTCCGGCACGCGGCCATCCGGCACAAAAAGAAAAAAGGAAAGCACAAGTACAAAGGCCACAACCACTGAAGCCAGTGCAAAAAAAGCGATTTTCCATGGGTTTCTTTTCACGCAAGCATCATTCCTTTACCACTTTGCTATTTTGGAATCCCCAAAAAATTCCCTTTCAGGAGATACCGGTAAATCCGTTTCGACATCCGTTTATACCCTTCATCGTTCGGATGGAAATGATCGTCATAAAGCAATGCATCTTCGTTATTCTCAAAAATATCCGCAACCGGGATAAAAACGGTATTTTTATAGCGAGATGCCACCGCTTTGCCGGCATTATTCCAGGCTGCAAGCATTTGGTCCATTTCCTTTATATCGGTCAGCCACTTTGAAAAAGGGTTATAGAGACCGACGAGCGCGATCTTTGCATCCGGATTGACCGCGCGGACGCGGCGGAAAATTTGATCGAGCCGTTGTTTGTACCCCGGAATGGCCGCCTCAAATTCCTGCTTGTTTAAGTTGGAAATATTTTCACGGAACACTTTCATCATATCATTGCCGCCGATGGTAATAATAACAACATCTGAATCCTTGATGGACTTCCGGATTTTTTCATTCTGGAGCCGGGCAAGCAATTGGTCGGTCCTGTTCCCTTTTACGCCATAATTGGCAATGGTGGTTTTTTTCACACCCTTTAAGGCGTCTAGTTCATTTTTCAAATAATAGGTGTAGCCGCCGCGCCCCTTGCTGTCGCCTACGCCTTCAGTCAGGGAGTCCCCGATCGAGACGATGTGCAGCGGAACGGGCACCATCTTTTTTTCATTGCTTGCCGATTTAAACAACAGGCCGGTTATGCCGTGTGAACAGCCCGATAAGGCAAGCGCAACGGAGATGAGAAGAGGAATGAACCATTTTTTCATTTTTGACACCACTTTTCAAGCCTTTCTGAATTTACAATGTACCCATTATAACATGAAAAACGGGATCTTCTGCTGATTTACGCATAAAATTGCACCCGCTTAAAGCGCAAGATGTTTCCATTGCAGATTGGCCCGCCAAACACTATAATAAAGAGAAGCCCAAAGACAAAGGTGGTTTAAATTTTTGACAACTTCAACACTGCTTTCATCCTGGAAACAGGAACTGGCCAATGCCGTTACGCATGGCATCGGTTTTCTGCTCAGCATTCCGGCGATGGTCGTGCTCGTCGTTTTCGCCGCAGAAAAGAATAACCCGCTCTACCTGGCAAGTTTTCTCGTTTTCGGGATTTCCATGCTGCTTCTGTATTTGTTTTCCACACTGCTGCACAGCTTTTACTGGACGAAAGTGAAAACATTTCTCGCCATTCTGGACCATTCTGCCATTTACCTGTTAATTGCAGGAACCTATACGCCGATTGTGCTGATTACGCTGCATGGCACTTTGGGATGGGTGCTGTTTTCGGTCGTGTGGGGAGTGTCTGCTATTGGCATTGCTGGAAAATGTTTTCTCATTCACCGTTTTAAATTATTGTCCACGATGCTTTACTTAGTCATGGGTTGGCTGATCCTCATTGCAATTGAGCCTTTGTATAAAGGGCTTTCAGCTCCGGGATTCTGGCTCCTTTTTTCAGGCGGGATCTGCTACTCGGTAGGCGCCGTGTTCTACACATGGAAAAACCTTCCTTACTCCCATGCGATCTGGCATATTTTTGTCATTGCCGGCAGCGCATTTATGTACTTCACTATTTTATTTTATGTCTGATGGCACAGAGAAAAACCATGGGAATGTTTCCATGGTTTTTTTTACCTTTTCCGTACAAATACTTGAAATTCGTAGTCATAAGGATTTTTTTCGTTTTTTATCCCCTTTGTGCTGGAAGCCATTTCCCACTTCTCCCAGTCAACGGGCGGAAAATAGGTATCGCCTTCCATGTCAGCGTGTATTTTCGTCCGGTACAATTTTTCCGCTTCCTCGAGCAGCAGGGCAAAAATCTCCGCGCCGCCGGTGACAAAAATCTCGCCGCCATGTGCATCCGCCCATTTTAACAATTCTGTTTTGCCGGCGACAACGACGCAGTCTTCCGCCTGAAAATCCGGGTCTCTCGTCATCACAATATTCGTTCTGCCGGGAAGCGGCTTTCCGATCGATTCAAACGTCCGCCTCCCCATGACGACCGGATGGCCCATTGTTACATTTTTAAAATACTTCAGGTCTTCGGGAAGATGCCACGGAAGCGCGTTGTTCTTTCCGATTACGCCTTTTTCATCTTCCGCCCATAAAAAGGAAATCATACACTCACCCTCCCCGGGATGTGCGGATACGGATTGTAATCTTTTAATGTAAAATCTTCGTACCGGAAGGAGAAAATGTCTTTTACTTCAGGATTCAAAACCATTTTCGGCAGCTTGCGGGGCTCCCGTTCCAGCTGCAGCTTCACTTGTTCGATATGGTTCAAGTAAATATGGGCATCGCCAAGCGTATGGACAAAATCCCCTGGTTCCAGACCCGTGACTTGCGCAATCATCATCGTAAGCAGCGCGTAAGAAGCAATGTTAAACGGTACGCCGAGGAAAATATCGGCCGAACGCTGGTACAGCTGGCATGACAGCTTGCCGTTTGCCACATAGAACTGGAAAAAGCAATGGCACGGCGGCAGGGCCATCCTGTCAATCTCCCCGACATTCCAAGCGTTAACGATCAGGCGCCTGGAATCCGGATTGGTTTTAATTTGTTCAATGACCTGGGTGATCTGGTCAATTGTCCGCCCGTCCCGGGTTTGCCATGAACGCCATTGTTGCCCGTAAACCGGGCCGAGGTCGCCGTTTTCATCTGCCCACTCATTCCAAATGCGGACGCCGTTTTCCTGGAGGTATTTTACATTCGTATCTCCTTTCAGCATCCAGAGCAGTTCATAAATAATCGATTTCAAATGCAGTTTCTTTGTTGTCAGAAGCGGGAAACCGTCCTGCAAATGAAACCGCATTTGATGGCCGAAAACGCTGATCGTTCCGGTACCGGTCCGATCATCTTTTTTGACGCCGTTTTCGAGCACTTCGCGGCAAAGATCCAAATATTGTTTCATCATGATTCCATCCTTTGTCATTCAAATATCCGGGTTTCTACCCTGGAAAATTGTGCTGTACAAAATGAACTCCAGTATTTAAAATGGGGCAAAGCCATCCATCTGCATGATTATTCCCTGTTGCAGCCGGCAACAAAGCAGCCATATTTCGCTCATTTTATATCCTTCTGCTGGTGCTGCATTCACTGCGTTTGCAAAAAGTGCATGGAATGTCCGCGTGGATGTTGGGGTTGCCCGTCTCCACCCTGCTTTAGCCTTTTATCCGTTAAGGCGTTGTTTGTTTCCAGCTGCTGCCGCGGCAGGCATTCATCCCGCCTTTACCCTTTCATCCATTGCGGCGGCATGTTTTTGCCCCAGTAAATGGTGCCAAGATGGCGGTGCGTTTGGAAATGGTCAAAGGCCACATGGTAATGGAAATTAAAATAGTAGCCGTCGCCGGGCGGATGGTCGCGCCGGACATGGAAACGGATAATGTCTTTATTTGTTTCCGTATTGTATATATGAAACATTTTTTCACCGGTTCCCGCACTCGGCTGGTCTGAAACAGCGAGCAGCGGCAGTTTGTCCTGCGGGTATTCCTGCAGCGTTTCCGCGATGGCGGTTTGAATATTTGGCAAAACGGCAGTACGGAACTCGTCTTCAATGACAGGCCTGATCCTTTCCCCGAATTTCAGATAAGCCCGTTTTTCTGCATCTTCAACGAACGACCGGGCAAGCGCGGCACGGTCCATTTTGCGGCTTGTGGCAGCTGTCCGGTTGGAATAAGCAGCAGTCGTTTCCGCCGTTTCATTTCCTGTTTTATAAAGATGATTCCAGATGACATGGGAAGGGGGGACAAGGCCGAATGTTAAAACAGAAACAAGGATGACCATTGATTTTTTCAGCCAGTTTTTCACGCGATCCCCTCCATATCCCGACAGTTCGAATATGTATTTATTATATAATATTTACACAGAAAAAACAGGCCCCATTTTGCACCCGGAATGATGCAAACGGGGCCGCTATTTTACGCGCAGTATTGGTCAAAAGCGGCATGCAGATTTTCGATGATTTCTTCGACTTCATGCCCTTCGATATCGCTCCTCGGGATAAAATGGGCTACTTCTTTTCCTTGAAGAAGCGCTACGGAAGGGGAGGATGGTTCGATGCCGGTAAAATATTCACGCATTTTTGTCGTTGCTTCTTTGTCCTGGCCGGCAAATACCGTGACAAGATGGTCTGGCTTCTTTTCAGCCGTCCGGATCGCTTCGACAATTGCCGGACGCGCAAGCCCGGCTGCGCAGCCGCAAACCGAATTCACGACAACCAGCGTGGTGCCTTCCGCTTTTTCCATATAGGCCTCGACTTCTTCCGGTGTGCGCAGTTCCGTAAACCCGTTTGCCGTCAATTCTTCCCTCATCGGGGTAATAAGCGCCCGCATGTATTCTTCATATGCCATTGACATGTTGATGTCCTCCTTTAATTATGGCTGGATTTGCCTTGCTTCTGTCATCTGCTTCCAGACCGAGCCTTTTGCTTCTTCACCCTTTGTAATCCGCTCAATCGCCATTCTGACCTGGAGCCTGACTTCAAATTCAGGGTCGTTTTCCGCTTCCCTTAAGGCCGGGAGAGAAGCCTCGTCGCCCGCTTCGTATAAAAACATGGCGGCGCGCCACCTGACAATTTTGCTTTTATCTTTAAGCGCTTTTGCCATTTCCCCGCATGCCTCTTTGAACCCGAAGTCGCTAAGGCAGTCGCCTGCCGTCCGCCGCACGCTTGCATTCGGATCGTGCAGGCCGCGGTATAATAGCGGCAGCACCCGCTTGTCTTTCACCATGCCCAAATAAACAACGGCAAGCCGCCTGATCGATGGTTTTTCATCTTCCAGGGCTTTCTCCAGGACAGGCAGGTCGGAAAGATCAGGGTCTTCCATTTGTTCAAGGAGCCGGTACCTTTTGCGCCAGTCATCCGTTTCCAGCATGCCGGGCGTTAATTTCAGCCTTTTTTTGGCGGCTTGAACCTGCTCCGGATGCTGCGCTTCATTGACAAGCCGGTTTAGCCTTTCTTTCGGATAAGCGGCAATGATTTCTTCTGTGACTTCCGCACCGATTTCTTGCATCTCCCCGTACCGCACGCCGAAGTCTTTCCATTTTCGCAAGAAAACATAATTGTCGCCTTCCAATTGCGCAGCGGCAAGCGCCTCGGCAAAATAAGCCGGCAGCCCGAAACGTTTTTCCTGTTCCCCGTCCGCCAGTTTGACCTGGAGCGGAATGCCTTTAAACATCTGGACAAACACCTGGACTTCCCCGAAATGCTCATTGGCACGGGGGCTGTTTCCGGTTTCTGTTTCCGCCTCCCCGAACACCTCACGCACTTTCGGCAAAATGTCCTGCCAGTCCGTTTTACCATGCCGCTCCACCGCGAGAAAATCCGCAACATGGTATACGCCTTTCACGCCTTCGATATCAAGAATACGGCGGATCACAGGCGGCACCCCTTCTTCCTGCCCTTTCTTATAATTGCTGCGGGCGCCGTCCGGCAGTGCTTCCGTCAATACGACTTTCATCGTATTCGGGCTCGGCGTTGGTTCAATCGCTTTAATTTTCATTTCCACACCGCCTTTCCCATTCAAGTCTACTTGCATTTTAACATAATCACAGTGGATACACGAATGAGTTGATTCTTTTCGGAAATATCAAGCGTATCTTGAAAATGGAAAACATCTTTTGCGCGTTCGTAGGCTCACCCTTTTTTCCTTTCAAAAAGCATGTTCCCGGCTACCACCTATTCCTCCAGCCCGGAAAGCGACGGACCAACTGTCACGCTTTTCCGGCAAAAAACGGGTCGCCTTCCTCAGAATTAGTTGTCGTTTTTTTCCTGCAGTTCGGAAAGATAGCTCCAGCGTTCAATAAGGCCTTCCAGCCGTTCGTTTTCTTCTTCGAGCGCTGTTGAAATTTCCTGAGCTTTGACAAAATCGGAGCCGGCTTGTTCCAATTGTTCGTTCAGTTCGGCAATGGTTTGCTCGCATGCTTCAATCTTTTCGTCTATCTCTTCCCATTCCCGTTGTTCATGATAAGACCATTTTTTTCGTTTCGGTTCCCGTTTAGGCTTTGGCACATCCGTTTTTTCCTCCTGTGCCGGCGTTTCATGCGCGATTTCGAGGTAGTCGCTGTAACGGCCGAAAAAGCGGCTGATTTTGCCGCCGCCTTCAAAAATAAGCAGCTGCTCCGCGGTTTTATCAAGAAAATAGCGGTCGTGTGAAACCGAGATGACGACGCCCGGAAACTCTCCGATATAATCTTCAAGCACGGTAAGCGTCTCCGTATCGAGATCATTCGTCGGTTCGTCCAAAAGCAGCACATTTGGCCGCGACATCAGAAGCCTGAGCAAATACAGCCTGCGCTTTTCGCCGCCCGACAGTTTTCTGACCGGGGTGCCGTGCGTGTGCATGTCAAAAAGAAATCTTTCCAGCATTTGCGCGGCGGAAATCGTTTCCCCGTCTTTTGTTGTCACCGTATCCCCCGCTTCCCGTATATACTCGATCATCCGCTTATCTTCATTCATGCCTGGCGTTTCCTGACGGTAATACGCGATTTTGACGGTCTGCCCGGTGAGGCGTTCCCCGGAATCGAGCGGAATCCTGCCAGCGAGAATGTTCATCAAAGTTGATTTTCCGCTTCCATTTTTCCCGACGATGCCGATCCGGTCACCCGGCTTTACGAGCAGGTTGAAATCCTTTAGAATCGTCTCTGAACCGAACGCTTTATTAGCATGCTGCAGTTCAAAAACCTGTTTGCCGAGGCGGCTGCCGGACAAAGCGATATCGGCTTCCTGCTGCCGGGGGCTTTTACCGAGGCTGGATTCCAGTTCTTCAAAACGCCCGATCCTTGCTTTTTGTTTTGTCGAACGCGCCTTTGCCCCGCGCTTCATCCAGGCAAGCTCCCGCCTGTACAAATTTTTCCGTTTTTCTTCCTGCTGCAGTTGCGCTTCTTCCCGCTGCGCTTTTGCTTCCATAAAATCCTGGTAATTCCCTTTGTAGCTGTACAGTTTTCCACCATTAAGCTCGAAAATCCGGTTTGCCGCCCGGTCGAGGAAATAGCGGTCATGTGTCACAAACAGGACAGAACGGGGATATTTTGCAATAAATGCTTCCAGCCACTTGACAGCCGGATAGTCGAGATGGTTGGTCGGCTCATCCAAAATCAACAAATCGGGTGTTTCCATTAATACCCGGGCAAGGGCGACCCGCTTTTTCTGTCCGCCTGACAATCCCGAAATTTTTCTGTCCAAATCGCGGATGCCAAGTTTTGAAAGGACCGTCTGTGCATTGGCGCCGGCTTCCCATGCACCGCCGGCATCCATTTCTTTTTGCAGCCGGAACAATCGATCCTGTTTGTCTGCATTTCCCGGATCCTTCCCGACTTCAAGCAGCGCCTCTTCATAGGAACGTAAAAGCGCCATAATTGGAGACTCGCTTTTATATACCTGTTCAAGGACCGTGAAGGCCGGATTCAGTTCAGGCTCCTGCGGCAAATAACCAATGGTATAATCGTTCGGCGTGCTCAGTTCCCCGCTATCCGCTTCATCCTGTCCCGCAATGATTTTCAGCAGGCTCGATTTTCCGGTGCCATTGACGCCGACAAGGCCGATCCGTTCCTGTTCCCCAATGTGGAAAGAAAGATCACCAAACAGCACTTTTTCCCCGTAAGATTTTGTCAGTCCCTGAGCTTGAAATATTTTCATCGTTCAACATTCCATTCTTTGAAAAATTCCTGTAAAAACTGCTCCATAAAGTAGTGGCGTTCTTCTGCAAGTTTTTTCGCCGTCTCAGTGTACAGCCTATCTTTTAAAAGTAATAGCTTTTCATAAAAATGATGGATCGAGGAAGTTTTCCCGTTTCGATATTCTTCTTCAGTCATTTGTTTTCTCACTGGCAGTTCCGGGTCATAGAGCGGCTGACCCTTTTTTCCGCCGTATGCGAATGCGCGAGCGATCCCAATTGCCCCGATTGCATCCAACCGGTCGGCATCACGGACAGCCATTGCCTCAAAATGCAACAGTTCTGTTTCATTGCCGCCTTTAAAAGAAATGCTTGCAACGATATTTTGAATTTGCTCTTTTTGATATTCCGCTAGCGGCAGGCTGTTTAAAAAGGCCTTCAGTTTTTTCGCCCCTTTCTGGTTGTCCGCGTTCAGCTTTACGTCCGGAATATCGTGCAAAAGGGCGCTAGCTTCAATGATAAATCGATCACCTTTTTCCTCTTTTTCCGCAATATAGAGTGCAAGCCCGCGGACACGCCTAATGTGGTGCCAGTCATGACCGGAAGCATCTCCGCTGTGGAAAGCGCGGGCGAACTGTTCAATCTGTAAAAGAACCGGATGTTTATACATAAATGCCCCTTTCTTTGCCTTCATTTTATCATGTTTTTTGGGCAAGCAAGCCAAAAGCTGCACGACAGAGCATGCAGCTTTTGTTAGACCCTCATCCGGCGCAAAGTCTTCACGGCATCTGCGGGCATCTTAAGCAAATCATCCATTAAATCTTCCGTTATCAGCCGGGCAAAATCGATGGCAACTTCTTCGGTTACACCCGAGCGTGATGAGCGGACAGTCCTTTCCTCGATGCGGCGCCGGTTGCCGTTTCCCCATGCGGAAAGGATAATCTGTTTATAATCAGCGGATCGGTCTCTGTTTTTCCAGGAAAAAGTTACGGCCGCACTGGCACCCGCTTTGGCGCCGGACGCGAGATCCAGTATTTCCGCCGCCAGCTGCCCGAGCGAAGCCGAAAGACAGATCGTTACGCTTGCTTCCTGCCATTCCGGAAGCTGAAGCGTAATGCGGTATTCCCGGGACATTTCCGCCAGGTCGACCAGGTCTTTTCTTCCGGTGATGGATGCTTCCCCTCGTAAATCAAGCTCATAGGCAGCACCTTCGAATACAGTCTTCATATTTTCAAAAGCAGTTGGGTCAAACATCGCCTGTCCCCCGTTTAAAAGAGCCCGGATGCGCGACCGTCCGCATCAACATCCATCCGGTAAGCGGCCGGTTCTTTCGGAAGACCCGGCATGGTCAGAACGTCTCCTGTCAGGGCAACGATAAACCCGGCGCCAAGCTTCGGGACAAGTTCGCGGACATGGATCGCAAAATCATACGGACGGCACGTTTTGTGCGGGTCATCGGATAAGGAATACTGCGTTTTTGCAATACAAACAGGAAGATGTCCCCATCCGAATTGTTCAAATTCGCGGATTTGTTTTTGCGCCTTCGCGGAAAATTCGGCACCGCGGCCGCCATACACCTGACGCACAATCGCCTCTATCTTCTCTTCAATGGTTGATTCAAGCGGGTAAACCGGCCTGAATGTATGTGGCTGTTTGGCGGCTTCCAGCAGTTTGGCCGCAAGATCTATGCCACCTGCGCCCCCTTTTTCCCACACTTCCGTAAGCGACACAGGAATGCCACGTTCACTGCACCAATTTTCTAAGACAGCAATTTCCGCATCACTGTCCGATATAAACCGGTTGATGGCAACGACAAACGGCAGACCGAATGAAGCGATCGTTTCAACATGTTTTTGCAGGTTTAAAAGCCCGGCTTCAAGAGCCGCAATATTTTCTGCCGCCAAATCTTCCTTTGACACCCCGCCGTGCATTTTTAATGCGCGGATGGTGGCGACAATCACAACGCCGTCCGGTTTCAAGCCGGCTGCCCGCGCTTTAATGTCGAGGAATTTTTCAGCACCGAGATCGGCACCAAAGCCGGCTTCCGTGACGACATAATCGGCCAGTTTCAAAGCGGTTTTGGTCGCCATCACGCTGTTGCAGCCGTGCGCAATATTGGCAAACGGGCCACCGTGGACAAGCGCCGGTGTATGTTCGATCGTCTGGACAAGATTCGGTTTCAAAGCATCTTTCAGCAATAAGGCAATCGCGCCTTCGATTCCGAGGTCACCGACGGTCACGGGTTTCTTTTCGTAATTGTAGGCTACAACGATGTTCGCAATCCGCCTTTTTAAATCTTCGAGATCTTCCGCCAGGCATAAAACGGCCATCAGTTCAGAAGCCACCGTAATGTCAAATCCGTCTTCACGGGGCACGCCCTGGCCGGGACCGCCGAGACCGACGACCACATGGCGCAGCGCCCGGTCATTTAAATCGACCGCCCGCTTCCAGACAATGCGGCGCTGGTCAATCTGCAATCGATTTCCCTGGTGGATATGATTGTCCAGCAAAGCGGAAATGGCATTATTGGCAGCGGTAATCGCATGAAAATCGCCTGTGAAATGAAGATTGATCTCTTCCATCGGCAAGACTTGTGCATAACCGCCGCCCGTTGCGCCCCCTTTCAGCCCCATGACCGGTCCGAGTGATGGCTCCCTTAAGGCAATCACGGTTTTATGGCCCAGCTGTTTTAATGCATCGCCGAGTCCGATTGTGACGGTTGACTTGCCTTCCCCAGCCGGCGTCGGATTGATGGAAGTGACAAGAAATAATTTTCCGTCTTTTTTGGTTTTAAGCTGCTTGATTTTTTCATATGTAATTTTCGCCTTGTATTTCCCGTAATATTCAAGGTCTTCTTCTGCAAGCTGCACGGTTTCCGCAATTTCTTTGATCGGTTTCAGCGAAGCATGCTGTGCAATATCAATATCCGTCTTTCCAATCGAATGGCTTGGCAATGTCAAATCCTCCGCTTCATCAAAAATCTGCTTCCATCTTCTATTCTACATACCCCTGTAGCCCATTGCACCTGAAAAAAGGATTTTTTCACCCATACCGGAAAATCGTTTGGCTCTAGCCCTAATTTTCTGCATAAAGGCGCCATGCGAAGTTTGTTTTCCGGCTGGCGGGAAAGAGCCCTGCTTGCATCAAGCAGGGAGGGTTCTAAATCCTGATGCGTGCCGGCAGACAGCCTTTTAGGCAACATGCCCCATCATCCGGTGCATAAAAAGGAACCAGCACCCATTTCAAGGGCAGGGAGGCCGGAAAATTCAATCCTCGTTTTGTGCCTGAAGCCGCTTCAGGTCGTTCACCCGGCCCGGATCTTCCTCAAAGTATTGGACAAGGTCTCCGATCCGGTCAATGGAATTCCAGCTCAGGTGATGTTCAATTCCTTCTACATCTCTATAAATATTTTCTTCGTCGACCCCGATGATCCTTAAAAACTGTTCAAGCAAATGATGGCGGTCGACGAGCCGTTTTCCAATTTTTTTGCCTTTAGGGGTGAGGACCAGTCCGCGGTATTTTTCATAAACAAGATAATCATCCTTATCCAGCTTCTGTACCATTTTCGTGACGGATGAAGGATGAACGGAAAGCGCTTCTGCAATATCAGAAACACGCGCATATCCTTTGCTTTCAATCAGAATAAAAATCTGTTCAATGTAGTCTTCCATACTAGGTGTCGGCATCCACGGGCCCCCATTCTTACAACAAATATTGAGTCTGCCGGTACAATAACAATACCATCAGTTTACTATAATCACGGATGATGTACAAGAATTCCTGAAAAAAGCTGCGCCAGTTTTAAACCGCTTGCAAATTTAAGAATTCACAACAATTTTCCCTCATTTTTGATTCGTTTGTCTTGACTATCCATACCGGATGGAGTATATTAATTATAACATTAAACAAGTGATTTCCCAGACCTTGATGGCGGTTTTTCATCTGTTTAATGCAACATTTTTTGGCACGAACGTGCTTTTGATTTAGGAGGATTAAGAAATGCAAAACGGTAAAGTAAAATGGTTCAATAACGAAAAAGGCTACGGGTTCATTGAAGTTGAAGGTGGAGACGATGTTTTCGTTCATTTCACCGCTATTCAAGGTGAAGGATTCAAAACATTGGAAGAAGGCCAAGCTGTTTCTTTCGACATCGTTGAAGGCAACCGCGGACCTCAGGCAGCGAATGTAACAAAACTTTCATAAATCATAGAATGCAACGAGGCTGGCTTTTATGCCAGCCTTTTATTTTTCTGCATTTGTGTAAGTCCTCACAATACCGGATTGTGGCATTTTTCCGGTTGTTGCATCAGTATACTGTTTACAGTCTGCGATGTCTTCCGCCACGCCTGTTGTCTGAGCCGACTTTGTTCGATTTAATACGGCAAGACGGGCAACCGTTTTCGGGTGCCGCCTGTTTCCCGCATTTTGTAACACCCGTCACGATAACCGGTCGCCGTATTTTTTCAGCTTTTCGCCTACCGTGCATTGCCGGATGCAAAACTGGTGGGCATATTTTTTCCCACGTGTTTTCCGGAAATGCGATTTTAAAAAACAGCCTTCACAATACGTCTTTAATATTTCATCCACTTCCCGGATGAGTTGTTTTCTTTCCATCTTTATCCCTTCTTTCTTTCCGCCAGCTTTCCCATCCGCATTGCACGTGCATTTATCCATTGCGGCACGCCTGACTTTCCCGGGGATCCCTTTATCAAAATTTCCCCGAATTTGGGCATGCTATAACAAGAGGTGATCAGGATGGCTAAAAAAGACAATACAAACCGCGGTAAAGCGGCAAATTCCGTTACGCCGCAAGGAATCGCACAGGATGCGGCATTCGCGCCGGACCCAAAAACAACCCTTGAAAACCGCGCGAAAAAGTCCAATACAAAAATCTGACAATCGCAAAACGGAGAAGAAAAACAGCATTCTTGTCCTGAATGCTGTTTTTCCACTTTCCGTCCCCAATTAAACCGGGCAAAGTGGTTAAGAAATGAAGCTTGCGTTTATCCGCGCTGTAACCAAATGGCGTTTTACCATTTTTAATTCCAGTTCCTCCATCAGTTCCATAAACGTTTCAGGAATCTGGCCAAACCGCGCTTCTTCCAAAGAAAAAGCCACAGGCACATCACAACGGATTTCAGCAAGTTTTCTGCTCAGGTGCAGCATCTCCAATCCCGCTTCGATTTTTTTCTGCTGCGACGGGGTGAGCTCCCCGAGATGCCCCAAAATGCCGCTGATGTTTCCAAACCGGCTGACGAGCTTAAACGCTGTTTTTTCACCGATCCCCTTCACACCCGGATACCCGTCGCTTGCATCGCCCATCAGCGCTTTTACATCGATAAACTGCCGCGGCGTCACCCCGTATTCGTCCATAAACGCCGCCTTTGTATAGGTTTTATAATTTCCGAACCCTTTTTGGAGGAGATGGACTTCCACATGGTCATCCAAAAGCTGCAAGATGTCGCGGTCGCCGGTCAAAATGGAAATATCCGCCTCGTCTTTGAACCGGCTGCTAAGGGTGCCAAGACAGTCGTCCGCTTCATACCCGGCCACTCCGACATTTGGAATTTCAAAAGCTTCCACTGTTTCTTTCGCCAGGTCAAATTGCGGAATCATCTCAACCGGCGGGACGTCCCGGTTTGCTTTATATTCACCGTACAGGTCGTTGCGGAACGTTTTGCTCCCCATATCCCAGCAAACGGCCACATGCGTCGGTTTTTTGTTCTCAGCCGCCAAAAGCAAATGGCGCAAAAAGCCCTGCACGCCGTTTGTCGGCATCCCTTTAGAATTCACCATAAACTGCCCCGTCACGGCAGTGGCATAAAAAGCCCGGAAAAGGAGCGCCATCCCGTCAATTAAAAGCAAATGCGGCCTCTTATTCATGCGATCACCTCATCAAATATCATCCTGTTATTATAACACAACCAGCAACTGGCCGCATTGAAAAAAGGCGGTTCTAAACGGGCGAACCATTGTGCCCGGTTGAAATCCAGCCGACCGTAGATCAAAGCAGGGAAAAATTCAACTGGGATCTACAAGATTTTCTTCCATCAACCGGTCGAGCGCGAGCAGGACGGCCATTTTGACATGCGCATACGTAAGGCCGCCCTGAACATAGGCGGTGTATGGCGGGCGGAGCGGGCCGTCGGCGGAAAGCTCGATGCTTGCCCCCTGGATAAACGTGCCAGCTGCCATGATGACATCGTCCGCATAACCGGGCATATCACTCGGGTATGGCGTCACATATGAATTCACCGGTGAAGCAAACTGGATCGCCTGGCAAAAGGCGACCATGCTGTCCGGGTCGCCAAATTCAACGGACTGGATGAGGTCCGTCCTCGGCGCATCCCATTTCGGATACGTATTCATCCCGGATTTTTCCAAGATTGCCGATGTAAACACCGCACCTTTTAATGCCTCTGCCACCACATGCGGCGCCAGAAAGAAGCCCTGGTACATCTCAAGAAGGCTGTAAAGCGATGCTCCTGCTTCCGCGCCAATTCCGGGAGATGTCATCCTGTAAGCGCAGCTTTCCACCCATTTTTTCTTCCCGACAATATAGCCGCCCGTTTTCGCAAGCCCGCCGCCCGGATTTTTGATAAGCGAACCGGCCATTAAATCCGCGCCAACATGGCATGGCTCCTTCTCCTCTACAAATTCGCCGTAGCAGTTGTCGACAAACACAACTGCATCCGGCTTGATTTCTTTTACAAAGCGGATCATTTCCCCGATCTCATCCACTGTAAACGAAGGTCTTGACGCATATCCTTTTGAGCGCTGGATCGCAACCATTTTTGTATGGGGATGGATCGCTTTTCTTACCGCTTCAAAATCGACCGTGCCGTCTTCCTTCAAGTTTACATAATTATAGGTTATGTTAAACTCCTGCAGCGAACCGTTGCCACTACCGTGCACCCCTGTAATTTCATCAAGCGTATCGTACGGCTTTCCGGTTATGTATAGCAATTCATCCCCCGGGCGGAGGACGCCGAAAAGCGCAATCGTAATCGCATGTGTCCCGGAAATGATTTGCGGGCGGACGAGCCCGGCTTCCGCGCCGAAAACATCGGCATATATGTTCTCAAGTGTTTCCCTGCCGGCGTCATCATAGCCGTATCCGGTCGACGGATAAAAATGCGACTCGCTCACTTTATACTTTTGAAAACTTTGCAAAACGCGGAACTGGTTCGCTTCCGCCCGTTTTTCTATTGCGCTGTGGACCGGGCGAATTTGACGCTCGGCCTCTTCTGCCATTTGCCTGAGTTTGGCACCATGAGTCAAATACTGGTACATCTTCTACACCTTTCCGTTCAAAATATGGGGTGCATGCAAGGCAACCCGCTGCATGCACCCGCGCGCAAGGTTTTTATTCAGCATATTGTTGTATCGCGCCCAGAACCGGATGGCCTGGAAGCGCATATCCCTTGCACTGGTATGCCTCATTTTCTTCTTTAAAAATTAGTTCTCTTAAAATGGTATCACTTTTTAAAACTGAAAGCAGCTTTCCTTCTGTTTGCGGGACAAGCGCGCGATACGGCACCATTTCGGCCAACACTTGTTTTTCAATTTCCAACAGCAGCCGGTGGATGTCTTTTTCGTCTTTCGCGCTGATCATGATGCTGTTTTGTGCATTGGGCACGAAATGGCTGTCTTTTATATCCATTTTATTGTAAACGGCAAGCTGCGGTAGATGGTTCATTTCCAGTTCGGAAAGCAGGCGCTGCACCGTTTTTTGATGGTTGTCATAATCCGGGTTGGAACTGTCAATGACATGCAAAAGCAAATCGGCTTCCCGCACTTCTTCTAAGGTCGAGCGGAACGCCGCAATCAGTGTCGTCGGCAAGTCCTGGATAAATCCGACCGTATCCGTCAACAAAGCCGTATAACCGCTTGGCAACACAACTTTTCTTGTCATCGGATCAAGCGTGGCAAACAGCTGGTTTTCTTCATAAGAATTTGCGGCAGACAGGCGGTTAAACAATGTCGATTTTCCGGCATTGGTATAGCCGACAAGCGCAATTTGAAACACATGGTTCTTTTTCCGCCTTTCGCGGTACCGCTCCCGGTGGTGGACAACCGTTTCAAGCTGCGCCTTGATTTCAGAAATGCGGCGGCGGATATGGCGGCGGTCCGTTTCAAGCTGGGTTTCCCCCGGCCCCCTCGTGCCGATTCCGCCCCCGAGCCGCGACAGCTCCGTCCCGCGCCCGCCAAGACGCGGCAGCAAATACTCAAGTTGCGCCAGTTCCACCTGGAGCTTCCCTTCTTTTGAGCGGGCACGCGTCGCAAAAATATCAAGGATGAGCTGTGTCCTGTCCAGCACGCGGCAATCCACCGCGGCCTGGAGATTGCGGAGCTGGCTCGGCGAAAGTTCCGCGTTAAAAACAATCAGATCAGCTTGCAGTTCTGAAACAAGCGCCCTTAGTTCCGCTACCTTGCCTTTTCCGATATACGTAGCAGCATCTACCCTGTCCCGTTTTTGTACGACTTCAAGCACCGCTTCCCCCTGCGCCGTTTCGACAAGCCGCTTCAGCTCCTCCATTGAATAGGCAAAACGGCTGTGGCTGATGCCGCTCCATTCGCATCCGACAAGAATTGCTCTTTCTTTTTTATTTTCCATTTCATCACCTGTTCCGTCCAGTATACCTGTTATCTTACCAAAAAACGCCCAAGTATAACATGTCGAGGCGCTTTTTTTGGGAAACAGGGCATGGCTTCATGCGATATCGCTTTTTTACCGCCCCCATTAAAAAAGCCCGGGCGCTGTTATGCCCGGGCTTACCTTTCTTAAAAATGTCTTCCCGGGCTGCTTATTTTCCGTGCGAAACATCTGGCCGAAAAAGCCGATTTAAGCTTCCCTACGGAAAATAAGCGCCTGCTGCAAACTGCATAGGATGCAGGCGTCAGTCCGGAAAAACAAGGTCACTGCTGCGCAGCGTGACCAGCTCATGGCGGTCATAGCAAGCCTGCATTAACAGCCGCATGGCCTGGGCGCGCACTGACTTTTCAATTACATTCCGCACATACCGGCCGTTTGAAAAACTGGCAGGGGTGCTCGTTGTTTTGACAAAAGCCAGATGATCGCGAAGCTTCCGTTCTGCATCCAAACTGAGCGTATACTCTTTTTCCGTCAGCATCCTTTTCCCGATATCCATGAGTTCCTCTACCGAGTAATCAGGAAAGTTGAACACGATCGGAAACCGGGAATACAGTCCCGGATTCAGGCTCAGGAAATAATCCATTTCGTTTGAATAGCCGGCCAAAATTAAAATAAATTCGTGCTGTTTGTCTTCCATATGCTTTACAAGCGTATCGATTGCTTCTTTCCCGAAATCTTTCTCGCCGCCGCGGCCGAGAGAGTACGCTTCATCAATAAATAAAATGCCGCCGATCGCTTTTTTAATCAAATCTCTTGTCTTTTGCGCCGTATGGCCGATGTATTCGCCAACCAGATCGGCCCTTTCCGCCTCAATCAAGTGGCCTTTTGACAATACATTCATTTTATGGAACAATTTCCCGATCAATCGGGCGACAGTTGTTTTGCCGGTTCCGGGATTGCCTTTAAACATCATATGAAGGGCCTGCTTTCCCGTTTTTAACCCGGCGGCTTCCCTTTTCTTGTTAATATAGATCCAGGCATAAACTTCTTTAACCATTTTTTTGATTTCTTCCATTCCGACGAGCGTGCCAAGTTCATCTTCAATTTCTTTTAAAATTTCATGTTCTGCTGATAAATCTTTTTTGCCGGTTTCTATTTTCGGCTGGGGAATAACGGCCTCCCTTTGGCCCGCATGGAGGACAATATTGATCTGGCCGTTATTTTTCATACGAATCGGTTGATCCATCACCGCCACCTCGCATTCTACAGACAATATACGCGGATTGGGCCGGGAGTGTGACAAATGCCCACGTACAAAAACTTGTTGTCCGGCATAAGAAAACCGGTTGTTTTTCAAATCCGCACCGGTCGAAAATCAGCACCATCCAAAATGGCGGGGGAAATTGTCGGTTTTTGCGCTTTCCCGAGAAATAATGATCTGTATCAGTTTATGTTTCAGAAGCGGATAACAGTACACATATTTAAAATGCCCGGCAAGCTGCCGGACATTTTGTTTTAATTTTCCTCGAAATTGATTTGAACATTTTTTTGCGGCTGGAACGTTGAAATCGCATGTTTGAAAACGAGTTGCTGTTTGCCGTCTGTTTCAATCAGCACGGTGAAGTTATCAAAGCCTTTTACCTGGCCGCGAAGCTGAAAGCCGTTCATCAAAAAGACTGTGACAACCGTACCGTCTTTCCGCAATTGGTTTAAGTACTGGTCCTGAATATTGATGGCTTTGTTCATTGCGAATCCTCCTCTTTCTCTCTATTTTAACCTGCTCATGACTAAAGCCGCGAGATTCCTGCAAACGCCGGTGGATCTCCGGTGATTTTAGCAGGCAGCCCCCGCAGTTTCTGCGGTTCGGTGCCCGGAGCATCTCATGACTGAAGTCACGCGTGTTCCTGGCTATACTCTATATTATAAACTATTCGATTTTAATTGTAGCTTTCCTGCTATGAAAGCGGAAATTTCTTCAAATTTTTTTTCCTTTTCTTCCTCTTTTGTCATGTCAAACCACTCAATTTCCATCTTATTGCGGAACCAGGTAAGCTGTCTTTTGGCAAAACGCCTTGTATTTTGTTTTAAGCGGGAAACAGCCTCGTCAAGGGTCATGCGCCCGTCAAAGTAATCGTAAAGCTCTTTGTAGCCGATCGCCTGGATGGACTGGACACCGCGCAAATTTTTGTCATACAACTTTCTCACTTCCTCGATTAAACCGCGTTCCATCATTTGATCGACCCGTTCGTTAATGCGTTGATACAGCTTCTCCCTCTCCATCACAAGCCCAATGAGCGCCGCACAATAAAGCGGTTCATCCTGTTGCTGTTTCTTGTAGTCTTGCATCGTCCTACCGGAAAAATGGCATACTTCCAACGCCCGGATCACCCTTCTGACATTATGTGGATGAATCTTTGCGGCACTTTCCGGATCGGTTTTTTCCAGTAATTTATAAAGCAGGCCGGGCCCTTCCCGCCTTGCAATCTTTTCAAGTTCCGCGCGGTATGCCGGATCTCCGGCAATGTCCGAAAAACGGTAATCGTATAAGACAGATTGTATGTAAAGCCCTGTGCCGCCGACGATCATGGGCAACTTGCCGCGGGAAGCAATATCGCTTATTTTTTCTCGTACCAGTTGCTGGAATTCAGCAACCGAAAAAGACTCATCCGGATTTTTAATGTCGATCAGGTGATGGGGAATCCCTTCCATTTCAGCCTGCGTAATTTTTGCTGTGCCGATATCCATGCCTCTGTATACTTGCATCGAATCGCCGCTGATGATTTCAGCATTGAATTTTTTCGCGAGGCGGATGCTAAGTGCCGTTTTTCCTGATGCTGTCGGGCCGATCAGTACGATCAGTTTTTGTTTTGCCATTCGTACCCTACCTTTTATGCCGGAGATTGCAGCATTCTTTAAATCCCCGGATTTTTCCGTCTCTATCGTACCATAAAACAGCAAACAGAACATCTATACAGTTTCCCTTTTTTCGGGATTTTATTCATCCTTGAAAATTCACTTACGAAAAAATATTTAAAAAAGTGTGTATAGGGCTAAAGTCCTGCTTCACATCCGGTCCATTTATACTATATAATAAGGATAATCATTATGATCTATGTAAGGCAGGTTTTTTCGTATGGTTAAAAATGACGAACGCATCATTTTCATCATTGAATTAGGGCGGCTTTTAGATGAATACCACAAATGCCCGTATGAGGCTGTGAAAAAAAGCATATATGAAGATATCGTTTTGCTCAGGCATGCCATTGACCCTGATTCAAACGATATGCCTGCCAGCTCCGCAAAAAAACCATCTTAAGCACAACCGCCTCCAAAACACGCTCATGCTGCCTTTTCTTCAAAACTGTTTTTCTAATCTTCTTATTTTTCTCCGAAAGGGATGTTTGCATGGAAAAAACGAATCAGTATCTCATACTTGCCTCTGCCCATCTGTCCCGCAATATTTTCATCCTCCGCGAACAATTGATGCAGTGTGCCAAACAAAACGGCATGAACCACCCGGAAACAATCCGCCAAAGCCAATTATTGGACAAACTGATTTATGAATACCAGCTGGTAATGCTCGCACAAAGCAAAGACGGCTCTTTCCATGATTAATTCCTTCCATCCGCCCAATACCTTAAAACAAAGACCAGTCGCTGCTTTTCTGCACGTCGTCGTGATGGTGGCCCGTCAGCCGTTGCATCCTGGAAAAGTGGCCTCCGGCGTGGCGCTTGCAATCGACGAGGAAACAAAAGGACTTGTACGGCCCGTGATTGAAAGCAATCTGCGCCTTGCAAAACAAATAAGATGCCGATGCCGTATTGAATGCCAGCGGAAGATGAGAATCAGCCGGCGCATATTTTCAGGACAGAGATGAATTCCTATGGATTGGATTAAAAATGCAATATATAATGGATGGTGATAGAAATTCACCCCGAAGAAGAAGCTCATCAAAACCATTTGAAAGGAGATTGATAATGGATCAGAAGCTGGAACTTATCCTTAAGAAGCTAAGCTCACTGGAATCGGGTCAAAAAGAGCTGAACCAAAAGTTTGAAGCCTTAGAATCCGGCCAAAAAGAACTGAACAATAAGTTTGAAGTCTTGGAATCGGGCCAAAAAGAGCTGAACAATAAGTTTGAAGTCCTAGAATCGGGTCAAAAAGAAATGAAACAAAGATTGGAAGTTATGGGATCAGGCCAAAAAGAACTGGGACAAATTGTCAGAGCCATACGCGACCGTTCAGAAGAAACAACTGCAACAAAAATTGATGCCCTATCAATGGATGTCCACCATCTCCACGGTGAGATTGCAGGCGTCAAAGAGGAAATCAAAGATCTTCGGAATGGTGTCATTTTTGTAAATAGAAAAGTTGCAGACGCAGAACTCGAAATTAATATGATGAAGCAAAGTAAAAATCAATGACCAAATCGGATAGGTCAAGGAAATTGCCCGTCTGTAAAGTCATTTGCAGATGAAAATCGGATGAATGCATGGAAACCTCAGTCTATTTGATAGATATGTATTCTATATTCTTTAACACGATGGTATCCAATTGCTCATACCGAAGTTGTTCCGTCCACTACAAGAATTAGGTATATATGGAAGTTATAACATCTTTTTCATTGGTGACTATATAAAATCATTTAAGTGAACTTGGAGGAGAATTATAGTGAGAAAAATCATTTCAGTCGCAGTTGCTTCCGGCCTAATTTTCGGAGTATCGTTTGCTGCTTCTCATGATGTTGATGCGGCAAAGGCAAAGACTTATGCCAACTGTAAAGCCTTGAATAAAGATTACAAAGGCGGCGTTGCAAGAAGTAAAAGCGCAAAAAACAAAGGTGGAAAGACACACTATAAGCCATACGTTTCAAAAGCATTGTATGACAAAAATAAAACAAAAGACAGGGACCATGATAGTATCGCTTGTGAAAGATAGGAAAAGGCCCTCTAGGCTTTTTCTTAGAATCAAAGACGGAACCTATATGGCGTGAACAGCGATTCTAAACAAGGCGTCATCACAATGAATGACAAAAGTCAAGAATCAGAACAAAAAACTTCACCCCCTCTCGTATTATCCAAAGCACTTATCGTTAACGGGCTGATGGGCCTTTAGTGGAAGATGGTATCGATACGCTAGTAAAAGGTTGAACAATACAACGATCTCAAACATGTTTGAAATGTGGTCAAATTGTGGTCAAACACCCGTTAAAAAGATTGAAACCCCTTGATCATCAAGGGGTTTCGCGATCCGGGAGTTACATGACCCGTTTAAACATTTTTTCGAGTTCGTACACCGAATAATGGATGATGATTGGACGGCCGTGCGGGCATGTAAACGGGTCGGATGCCATTCGGAGCGCATCGAGCAGTGCCTGGATTTCGTCATTGCGCAAATGCCGGTTCGCCTTGATGGACCCTCTGCAGCTCATCATAATCGCCGCTTTTTCACGCAATTTTTTAATATCGACTTTTTTTATAGAAAGGACATGCTCGATCATTTCCTCAATGACCTCTTTTTCCTCATTTTTCGGAAACCATGTCGGATGGGAACGGACAATGAAGCTGTTGTGCCCGAATGGTTCAAGGAAAACGCCGACCTCTTTCAGCGCATCGAGGTTCTCCTGAATTTTAATGGCTTCGTCCGTTGCGTATTCTAAAGTCAGCGGCACAAGCATTTCCTGCACTTCTTTTTTCACTTCGCCGACTTTTTCGCGGAAAAATTCATACTTGACCCGCTCCTGGGCGGCGTGCTGATCAATGATATACAAGCCGTTTTCATTTTGGGCAAAAATATACGTGCCGTGCATCTGGCCGATCGGATACATCGGCGGGATGCGGGATGCCGGCTGCTGTGCCGCGTCCTGCCCTCTTGCCTCTTCAACATCAAATCCATCGCGCGCCGGTTCATGGATTTCATCTGGAAAAACAGAATCCAGATTTTCCCCTGAAAATGCCGGGAAATCTGCTGCCGGCTGTTCCACGCTGAGATGGGGTTCTGCATCCGGGCTTTTATCGTGCTGCCCCATTTCCGTTTCCTCCGGCCGGGGCGATGGGTGCGGCGCAACAGGCGCGGAGAAAGCTTTCGGAGTTTCCGGTTCCGTTTTTCCCGGCAAATGGTCAAGCTGGAACGACACCTGTTCCTGTTTTGGTTTTTCTGCTTGCCGCACCATGCCGGACGGAATCAATTCCTGCTTTTTGAAAGCAGCTTTAATCGCGCCCGTAATCGCCCGGCACAGCTCCTTTTCTTTGCTGAACCGCACTTCAAGCTTGGCCGGGTGAACATTCGCATCGACTAAAACCGGATCCATTTTTAGCGACATCAACACAATCGGGTAGCGGCCGATCGGGAGCAGTGTATGATAACCTTCTAATATGGCCTTTACAAGCGCATAATTTTTGATAAACCGGCCGTTTACCATCGTGGAAATATAATTGCGTGAAGCCCGCGTAATTTCCGGCAAAGCGATAAACCCGTTGATTTCAAAATCAAGTGTTTGACTTTGTACCGGAATCATTTTTTTGGCAATGTTCACGCCGTAAATGGCGGCAAGCACCTGACGCACATCGCCGTTCCCGCTTGTCTGAAGCAGCATCTTTCCGCCGTGGCGGAGGCGGAAAGACACCTCGGGGTGGCTGAGCGCGAGGCGGTTCACCACATCGGTAATATTGCCGAGCTCGGTATGGATCGACTTCATATATTTTAACCGCGCAGGCGTGTTAAAAAATAAATCGGTGACCGTAATTTCCGTTCCTCTCCGGCTCGGTGCCTGTTCGCGGGCCACCCATTTCCCGCCTTCAATGACCGCTTTTGTCCCGGGCCCGTTTCCGGTTGAGGTGACGATTTCAACACGGGAAACAGCAGCAATGCTCGGGAGCGCTTCGCCGCGAAAACCGAGCGAACGAATCCGGAACAGATCATGTTCGTTTTTGATTTTGCTTGTGGCGTGGCGTGAGAAAGCAAGCTCAACATCGTCAGGCTCGATGCCGGTTCCATTATCAATCATACGGATTTTTTCCATACCGGCTTCCCAGACATCAATTTCGATAACTGTGCTTTCCGCGTCGATGGCATTTTCAGCCAGTTCCTTCACGACAGATGCCGGCCGTTCGACCACTTCACCGGCTGCAATCCTGTTAGAAAGCAACTCGTCCAGTTGTGCAATTTTTCCCATCGCGGACAACACCACCTATTTTTTTAATTTTTTCTGAATCTCATAGAGTGCATTCATGGCCGCAAGCGGCGTCATCTCAAGCAAATCGAGTTCCCTAATTTGCTTGAGCACCTTTCTTTCCTTTGCTTCAACCGTTTTCTGACGCGGCGTTTCCGGCTCTTCAAAAAAGGACAGTTGCGCGGGCTCTGTGGCAGCAGCCGCCTCCGGGGGGTTCATCTGCGTTTCGCCGTTATCCTGGTTTTCAAGCGCATGGAGAATTTTTTCGGCGCGGCAAATCACTTGTTCCGGCAGGCCGGCCAGCTTTGCCACATGGATCCCGTAACTTTTATCTGCAGGGCCTTCTTTGATTTTATGGAGGAAAACCACTTTGCCGTTTTGCTCCATGGCGCTGACATGGACGTTTTGCAGCTTACCCAGTTCTGTAGAAAGCGCCGTCAGCTCGTGATAATGGGTAGAAAAAAGCGTTTTGGCCCCGATTTCATCATGGATGTATTCGATCATCGCCTGGGCGAGTGCCATCCCGTCATATGTAGACGTTCCGCGCCCGATTTCATCAAATAAAATCAGGCTTCGTTCCGTTGCGTTTGCAATCGCGTTTTTCGCTTCAAGCATTTCGACCATGAACGTACTCTGGCCGGAAATGAGATCATCGGCTGCGCCAATCCGTGTAAAAATCCGGTCAAAAACCGGCAGCTCCGCCTCGCGCGCCGGCACAAAGCAGCCAATTTGCGCAAGGATTACCGTCAGCGCAATTTGCCGCATATACGTGCTTTTCCCGGACATGTTCGGCCCGGTAATCAGCAGAATCTCTCGGTTTTCATCCATCAGGCAGTCGTTTGGCACATAGCTTTGCGAATCGAGTACTTTTTCCACGACCGGATGGCGCCCTTCCGTAATCTTCAGCACGCCGTCTTCCCGGAATACCGGCTTTGTGTAGTGGCGTTTTTCGCTTACGACGGCAAAGCTTTGCAGCACATCAATCGTGCTGACCGCTTTTGCGAGGCGCTGCAGCCTGGGAATAAATTCTTTTACATGTGCCCGGATTTCCGTAAACAGCTCGTATTCCAGATCGATCATTCTTTCTTCCGCCTGTAAAATAAGCGCTTCTTTTTCTTTCAATTCCGGTGTGATGAACCGCTCGGCGTTCGCCAACGTCTGTTTCCGTTCATAGCGGCCTTCTTCGAGCAGGTGGAGGTTCGCCTTCGTCACTTCAATATAGTAGCCGAACACGCGGTTGTATCCGACTTTCAGCGACTTGATTCCGGTCCGCTCGCGCTCGTCGCGTTCGAGGCTTGCAATCCACTGCTTGCCGTTTTTGCTCGCGTCGCGGTAGCGGTCCAGCTCTTCGTTATAGCCGTCGCGGATCATCCCGCCTTCCTTCACGGAAACCGGGGGATTGTCCTCAATCGCGCGTTCGAGCAAATCTGTCAGTTCTTCACACGGGTCAAGAAGCGCCGCCAATTTTTTGCTTTCCGGGCTTTCCAAGCTTTCCATGACCGCCCGGATACCCGGAATTTGCTGTAGCGAGCATTTCAGCTGGATGAGGTCACGTGCATTCACATTGCCAAATGCCACCCGGCCGGCAAGCCTTTCCAGGTCGTATACTTCCTTCAGGCGCTCGCGGATATCCTCCCGCTCAAAGTAATGGTTTAAAAAGGTTTCCACCATTTGAAGCCGTGCTTCTATTTTTTCCTGCTTAAGCAGCGGCCGGCCGATCCACTGTTTTAAAAGCCTGCCGCCCATGGCTGTCATCGTTTCATCGAGCAGCCATAAAAGCGATCCTTTTTTGCCTTGCCCGCGGATCGTCTCAGTCAGTTCGAGATTACGCTTGGAGTAATAATCAATATTTAAAAACCGGCGGACTTCATACATTTCAACCGGCTGCAGATGATCGAGGCTCCTTTTCTGCGTGCGGAATAAATAGTTTAACAGTCTTGCTGCAGCCAGCCGCAAAAGCTCCGGTTCCAACTGGGGCAGAAGCCTTTCAAAGCCTTCCTTTACAGCCGTATCCGTTTCAAACGAAATGGTGATATTTCCTGTATTTTTCATTAGCCGCGCGTATTCATCCGGAAATTCCGGATCTACCACAGCTTCTTTTGCGCCGATCGACGCCAGTTCGTTCAGTACTTCTTCAAACGGGCCTTCCAAAAGACAAGCCCTGCCCTCCCCTGTTGACAAATCTATATAGGCAATCGCGAAATTCCCGTCCGCCGGGGATGCAACAGACGCAATATAGTGGTTTTCTTTTTCCGCGAGCGATTTGCCCTCCATCAAGGTGCCAGGGGTAATCAGCTGGATGACTTCCCGCTTGACAACACCCTTTGCCAGTTTCGGGTCTTCCATCTGTTCACATATCGCCACTTTATAGCCTTTATCAATCAGCTGTTCAATATAAGTGCTGGCGGAATGGTACGGTACCCCGCACATCGGGATTTTCTCGTCGCCGCCGCCGTCCCTGCTCGTTAATGTAATTTCCAGTTCCTGGGACGCTTTAATGGCATCTTCGAAGAACATTTCATAAAAATCGCCGAGACGGAAAAATAAAAAGGCATCCTGATATTCCGCCTTCACTTGCAAATATTGCTGGATCATTGGGGTATACGCAGCCATTCTTACCAAATTCCTTTCCTGCTTTTCAATCATTCTTCAATCCTGTTTATTATAACATATTTGCATGAAGGCCTTCATAAATTGAAATACGGATCATTTTACAAAGCCGGGCCTTGTCTGTTGATTTTCAATGTCTCCTCCAGGGATGCCAGGTTTTTTCTGCCTGTGTCAAAACCCATTACAGGATTTCGCGTGCATTCTAAGCATGCGTTTTGGTGGGGCAAATGGCCGCGCTTTTACCGCCGGATGCCCAGAAAAAAACTAGGAGTGCATGTCTCCTAGTTTGTGGCTTCTATTCTTCTTCACTTCCCACTAAAAAGTCAGGGTTTAATTCTTCAAACTCGTCGCTGCTTTCTTCTTCCCATTCATCGTCATCGCTGCATCCTTCAGGCGAGATGGCAACACAAACCTTTGTTTCTCCGATGACTTCCACGAGAAACTCTCTTTCAACACTGACAATGATTTTATTGCCGTTTGGCGAAATGACCGCTTCAATGCAATTCGGCTGCTGCAGGACGCTTGCGATGACTTCTTTGTCGTCCAGGCAATCCGGATCCCTGTAATGCAATTTAACGGTATCGGTATACTCGACTTTTTCCGTCATGACCGATGTCTTCGTATTGTCATTATGGGAATACCAGATGTTCACATCATAAGAGCCGCGGATTTTAACTTCTTTATCTATTTTCCTGGCTTCGTACTTATGGTTGATAATCCAGCAGCCTAAAATGCTCGAAGGATGCTGCGGCGGGCAAATCGTATGATTGGACTGCGTAAATTTGCGCCCTTTCGCAACGACTGCTTTTGTAATGATTTCTCTATATTCTGCCATTCGAGCGAACCCTCCTCATCTATTTTCAATTCATCCTATGCTTTTACCCAGGCCGGTGTGCCAATTCTTTTTCTCGCCACCTCCGGGTAATCCTAACATATGCCGCGACAATAGGAGGGTGCCCGTACAATGGATTTGCCTTGTGCTGCGCACCAAAAAAACGGTGTGCACAGATGCACACCGTTTTTTTCAGTGGAGGGTGCCGGAAGAATATTTCACCTGGGATCCGGTTTGGCCTTTTAAAAGATCGCCGCCGGTCGATTTGATGATTTCATCCGTGACCGTATTGGAAATGGTATTTGTGACAATCTGGAGCAGGTCGTTTACGTCCACCTGTGACTGCTTGAATTCCTGAACGACCGGGATGCCGTCCAGTTCTTCCTCCAGTTTATCTATTTTGGCTTCTACTTGTTTTAATGCTTCTTTTTTTCCATAATGCTGCAAGTTGACAGCCTGCTTTTGCAAAGCTTTAATATTGGCAATTAAATTGCGGACTCTCTCATTTTCATTGATTTGCGCTTCCGCCCGCTTAAAAAAATCGACCTCTTCCGTTTCCGCAATCATTTTCGCAAGTTCGGCAGCTTTTGCGACGATATCATCTTTTGTAAACTTCTGCATCACGCTTCCACCCCGGCCGGATCAGGCACGGCCACCATTTCCCCGTCCAGTGACCATGTTTTCGCCTTCGTAATTTTTACCTGCACAAGTTTTCCAATTGCTGATTTCGGCCCCTTGAAGTTGACGAGTTTGTTTTTGCGTGTGTAACCGGCTAAAATTTCCGGATTGTTTTTGCTTTCGCCTTCTACAAGCACTTCCACAACCTGGCCTTCGTATTTTTCCATGGCCGCTTTTGAATAGGCATTGACGAGTTCATTCAGGCGCTGCAGCCTTTCCTTTTTCACTTCCATCGGGATATTATCTTTCATTCTGGCTGCCGGCGTGCCTTCGCGCGGAGAATAAATAAACGTATAGGCCGTTTCGAACCCGACTTCTTTATACAGGGACAAGGTTTCTTCAAACTGCTCTTCGGTTTCGTTCGGGAAACCGACAATAATATCGGTGGACAGCGCTACATCCGGAATCGCGGCTTTGATTTTTCTGACGAGTTCCAAATATTGTTCCCGCGTATATTTGCGGCCCATAATTTTTAAAATTTCGCTTGAACCGGACTGGACCGGAAGATGAATATGTTCGACAAGGTTTCCTTTTTTCGCCAGCACTTCGATCAGGCGGTCGTCGAAATCGCGTGGATGGCTCGTGGTAAAGCGGATGCGCGGGATGTTGATTTTGCGCAGATCATCCATCAAATCGCCAAGGCCGTATTCAAGGTCATCAAAATCTTTTCCGTAGGCATTGACGTTCTGGCCGAGCAGCGTGATTTCCTTGTAGCCTTTGGCGGCCAGTTCACGCACTTCCTGGATGATGTCTTCCGGACGCCTTGACCGCTCTTTTCCACGCGTATACGGCACGATACAGTACGTGCAGAACTTATCGCATCCGTACATGATGTTTACCCATGCCTTGATGTTGCCTTTGCGTACTTTCGGCAGGCTTTCGATCACGTCGCCTTCTTTGGACCATACTTCCACAACCATTGCCTTGGACATATACGCTTCTTTTAAAATATGCGGCAGGCGGTGAATGTTGTGGGTGCCGAAAACCATATCGACATGCGGGTGTTTTTGCAAAATTTTATTGACGACGGATTCTTCCTGCGACATACAGCCGCAAACCCCGATCAGCATGTCCGGTTTTTCCGTTTTCAACGGTTTCAGGTGGCCGATTTCGCCAAACACTTTATTTTCGGCATTTTCACGGATGGCGCATGTATTTAGCAGAACCACATCCGCATCTTCCACCGTTTCGGTTGGCGTGTAGCCAAGCTGCATAAAAATGCCGGCCATCACTTCCGTGTCATGTTCGTTCATTTGGCAGCCGTAAGTCCGGATGTAAAATTTCAATCCGTCGCCCATGCCTTTTAAGTCTTCATCGATTTCGAAGTCTTTAAAATACTGGACTGGTTTCCGGCTCCGTTTTCTTGCTTCTTTTAAATTCGGCGGAATATAAACCGATTGGAAATATTTGCTGTAGTCCTTTTCGGATTTTTTGTCCGCAGGCTCTACAGGGTTCACTTGCTGCTGTTCCAAACGTTGTTTCTCGTTCATGGCAATCCCCTTTCTGTTTGCACCATGCCGCGCTCAATTTGCGGCAACCATATAAAAATCATGCGTATAACCAGTATAAATGGTTTTTTCTCCTATTACAACAAACCCCCGTTCCCGGTATGTGTCAAGTTTTTCACGATTCCCGGAACATCCGGACTTCAAAAGCCGTTTGTTTAACCATTTAACGCGGATTCATTCGCGGTTTGTGCCGGTGTCACATTGGCAAAACACCGGGCTGTGCGCTTTACCGGGAAAAAAGAAGCCGTTACCTTCGTGCCCGGCGCAAAAAGCCCCTTCCTGTTTCAGGCAGAGGCTTTTTGCGTTTCTCTTCCGTTTTACATTTTATGCCTTCACTTGCGATAAAACGTGTTTGAACGTACGGATAACCTGGTCGATTTCTTCATAGCTGATTGTAAGTGCCGGTTCAAAGCGCAAAGTTTTCGAATTAATCAATGTGCCTGCGACAAGCACGCCCCCGTCAAACATGCCTTTTGCCACTTCATAACCGAGTTCATCCGAATGGAATTCTATCCCGATCATTAACCCTTTCCCGCGGACTTCCTGGACAATGTCTTCGTGGCCTTTTGCCGCCTCTTTTAAGCCGTTCAGGAAATAATCCCCGGCAACAGCTGCGCGTTCCGGCAGCTTTTCCTCGATGAGGACACCGATCGTTGCAATTGCCGCAGCACAGGCAAGCGGATTTCCGCCGAAAGTGGTAGTATGCATGAACGGATTCGGGAACCAGCTTTTGAACACTTCTTCTTTCGCGACCACCGCGCCGGCAGGCATCACACCGCCGCCAAAAGCTTTCGCGAGACAGAGAATATCCGGGACGACGCCGTAAAGTTCCGCCGCGAACATTTTTCCGGTACGGCCCATGCCGGTCTGCACTTCATCAAAAATGAGCAGCGCGCCAAACGCATCGCAAAGTTCACGGACTTGTTGCAAGTAGCCTTCTGGCGGGAGAATAATGCCGCCTTCCCCTTGGATCGGCTCCAACATAACAGCTGCAACATCTTCCCCGACAAGGGCGCATGTTTCAAACGTTTTTCGCATCATGTCAATGTCGCCGTACGGGATATGGCGGAAGCCCGGAACAAGCGGAAGGAACGGTTTCCGGAACATGCCTTTCGCCGTCCCGGACAATGAACCGAGGCTTTTCCCATGGAAAGCACGGGTGGTCGAAATGATGGTTGTCCGGTCGCTGTACATTTTTGCAAGTTTCAAAGCCGCTTCCACGCTTTCCGTTCCGCTGTTTGTGAAAAACGCATATTTTAAATCGCCGGGCGTGATATCCGCCAATATTTTTGCAAGCATGGCCCGAAGCGGGTCAAGCAAATCCTGGCTGTGGAGCGCCTGGCGTTTCAGCTGGTCGGTCACAGCTTTTACGACTTTCGGATTACGGTGCCCGACATTGTAGATTCCGAAACCGCCCAGACAGTCGATATATTCTTTGCCGTTTACATCTTTAAAACAGGCGCCGCTGTCGGACCATTCGACTGCCGCAAACTGGCCGCCTTCCGTCACGGTTTTCCGGTATTCCAGAAAGCCCGGATTCACATATTCGCGGAATCCGTCCACCGTTTCCTTCGTAATCCATTCCGCTTCTTCCTGCGTGACTTCCTGTTTTTCAATTAAATTCAGCACTTTATGAATATAACCGAGTACCGCTTGTTCTTCGCTGTTTTTCTTCTCTTGTTTGATATCTATCCCCATTTATGATCTCTCCTTATTTTTCATGTGAAAACCAGCCGGTTGGTTCCACTTGTAAATTGATGTTGATTTGTTTGATTTCCTGAAATTCTTCGAGCCCGAATGTACCGAGGCTGCGCCCGATTCCGCTTTGCTTATAGCCGCCCCACGGCGCTTCGTTATAAGTAGGATGATAGGAATTGATCCACGTAATGCCGGACCGGATCTTTTTAATGACCCTTAACGCCTTGGCCCCGTCATTGGAGAAAACCGCACCGGCCAGCCCGTATACCGTGTCATTGGCCAATTTTACAGCTTCCGCCTCATCCTTGAATTTTTGAATAACAACGACAGGGCCGAAAATTTCCTCCTGGACAATCCGCATGTTTTGTTTAACATCCACAAACACGGCCGGCCCGACAAAATACCCTTTATCCAGCCCGTTTTCCAATAGGCGGTTGCCGCCAAGCGCTAAGGTGGCGCCTTCCTGCTTGCCGATTTCAATATAAGAAAGCACTTTTTTCATATGTTCTTCGCTGACAAGCGGGCCCATTTCCGTATCCGGATCATCCCCCGGCCCGACTTTAATTTTGGCGGCTCTTTCCACAAAATGGGAGACAAATCTTTCGTACAAGCTTTCTTCAACAAGGATTCTCGAGCCGGCGGAACATACCTGGCCGGCCCCGCTGAAAATGCCGTACAAGGCGTAATCAACGGCCGTTTCAAAATCTGCATCGGCAAAAATAATATTCGGAGATTTCCCGCCGAGTTCAAGGGAAACTTTTTTCAACGTATCGGCCGCCTGCCGCATCAGATGTTTCCCGGTTTTCGTGCCGCCGGTAAAGGAAATCATATCCACTTCCGGATGGGTGACGATCTCCTCGCCTACTACCGGCCCCGCGCCCATGACCATATTGGCGACACCTTTCGGCAAGCCGATTTCTTCAAAGATTTCAAAGAGCTTCATGGCTGTCACCGGCGTCACCTCGGACGGTTTAAAAACGATCGTATTTCCGGCTGCCAGTGCCGGCGCGATTTTCCAGACGCTCATTAAAAGCGGATAATTCCATGGCACGATAAGGCCGCATACCCCGACGGGTTCCCGGACAACCATTGCCTGCATCGGATCTGCGACATGGTAGGTAAACCCGTCAGGCTTCGTAATTAAGCCGGCGTAGTAACGGAAACAGGCAGCCGCATCGGCAATATCATAGCTTGCTTCTCTTAACGGTTTCCCGTTGTCCAACGTTTCAAGCCTGGTTAAAGCCTTCGCGTTTTCGTCGATTTTATCGGCAACTTGAAATAAATACGCTGCCCTTTCCTGTGCAGGAATGCCGGACCATATCCCCGATTCAAAAGCTTTTCGAGCTGCATCCACTGCTTCATGGGCATCACGGGTGGTGCCTTCCGGGGCAATGGCGATGGTTTCACCGTTCGCAGGATTTTTTATGGCACGCGTTTCCCGGTTATCTGCATCGATCCATTCGCCGTTAATATACATTTTCAGGTTGATGACGGATTGTTGTACCCCGACCATTTTTCATCCTCCTTTATTCTCTTCGACGAATAATCTTGCAAGAAGGGTGCCAATTAATTTTCAGCCTGATTTATGCGGTTTCGCACGCACAGCATTATGCAGTTTTGCATAATGCTATTTTTTTCTGCATGGAAACGGAGCGGGGAAAGTAAAAAAGAAAACCGGCGCGTTTACACCGGGAGGCACTGAAACAAGTTGCAGGCTGCAAAAAAACGGCGGGACACTGTGAATGGTAGCGTCCCGCCGTTTTTTAGGCTTTGTTTGCGGCAGCAGGGGTTTTTAGAAGAAGCTTTACTTGAAAACGGCATCCTCTGTTTTCCTGTTTTTCTTGTTTAATATTTTTTGGTATTTGCGGCTGACGGAAGACTGGCTGATGCCCAGTGCTTTCGCCGCTTTTGTTGTCGTTTTGTACTGGTTCATGGCCAGCAAAATGAGCTGCTCCTCGACGGACTCCATCGCCTCCTGCAACGGCATGATTCTTGTGACGACCGGCTTCATTTTTTTCCTTTCAGAGCCGAATGTTAAAAACTGGCTGACAAACCCGCCATCGATGGCAGCATGGTCCGCAGTGACGACCAGCCTTTCAATAATATTTTGCAGTTCCCTTACATTTCCCGGCCACGGGTAACATTCCAGCACATTGATCGCATCAGGCGTTAAATAAAACTTCCGGCCGTATTTTTCGTTTAATTGCTGCAAAAAGTGGAAGGCAAGCAGCGATATATCTTCCGGCCGTTCCCGGAGCGGCGGGATCCGGATCGGAATGACGTTCAATCGGTAATATAAATCTTCCCGGAACCGGCCCTCTTCCACCATTTTTGCCAGGTTTTGATTTGTCGCCGCAATGATCTGGACATCGATTTTAATGGGGGTTGTGCTGCCGATCGGGATCACTTCCTGTTCCTGCAGCACCCGCAGCAATTTGACCTGCAAGTGCACCGGCAATTCGCCGATTTCATCAAGGAACAAAATGCCGCCGTCCGCCTGCTTAAAGTATCCTTCTTTTCCGTTTTTTTCCGCACCTGTAAAGGCGCCTTTGACATATCCGAACAATTCGCTTTCCAGCAAAGTTTCCGGAATCGCACCGCAGTTCAGTTTTAAAAACGGTTTTTCCGACCTTTTCCCGAATTGGTGGATCGCCTGGGCAATGACTTCTTTTCCGACGCCCGATTCGCCGGACAGTAAAACAGTGGACGAAAATTCGGCGATTTTCTTGACCTGGTGCATGATTTTTTCCATTTTCGGGCTGCAGTAAATCATTTTTTTCAAAAACCGGTCTTTGTTTTTGAACTGGTCGAGCTCTTTTTTGTAGCGGGCTGAAATTTCTTTCATCTCTTTCAGTTCGGTTTTTAACCGGGTCGTCTCGGTTATGTCCCGCGATGCAATAATGATCCGGTCAAGCGCGCCTTTTTCATTAAAAACCGGGTTCCCGACGGCCAGAATTTTTCTTCCCGTCCGCGTTTCCTGCACAACGGATACTTTTTTCCGTTTTTCCATCACGAGCCTTATAACCGACGGGGTGAATAAGCCCTGGTCTTCAAAATCGAGGATATTTTTCCCGATCAGCGTTTTTACGTCCACCTGCCAGAAATCTTCAATGATGTTCTCCCCGTAGCGAAGCAGTTCGCCCTTTGCATTGACGACAAGAATTTCGTCATAAATCGTCGACAGAATCGCATTCAAGTCTTTATTTAAGTCTTTTATATATTCGATTTCAAGTGCCATTTCTTCTACCATCGGCAAATCCTGAACGACAATGATCAGGCCTTCAACTTCACCGGCGAAATTTTGAATCGGGCTGTAGTCGGCCAAAACCCCGACCCCGTTTGCGAATTCAAGATGGTTCAGATACGTTTTCCCGGTTTCAAACGCTTTTGCGATATGGTCATGGCTGAAAATACTTTTACCAGGGGCATTCAGCACCGCTTCGTGCGGCAATTTAATCATTCGTAAACCTGCTTCGTTACAATGGATGATCCGTTTTTCCCTGTTGAGCACAAAAATGCCCATTGGGATCGATGCGAGCAAGATTTTCAGAAAGTGGGCGCTTTCGTTTTCCTGTTTAAAGAGCTCCGCCAGCATGTCCTCTCTTTGGATGTAGCCGGACGGGCGGCCATCTTCGCTTCTCACAAGCGCAAATGGTTCACCAATGATTTGGAACAAGCTCGTAATGGAAATATGGTCATCGAGACGGCTGATCCCGTCAAGCGGTTTTGCGTGGCGAAGCAGGGTTTCTTTTGAAAAGTTGCCTTTTTTAAGCTTTTCCAGCAGTTGATGATTCAGCAAGGCATAGGCAAATAATTCTCCGTCCTTCTTTAAAAACAGAAAAGGCCCTTTATGCTTTTGTAACGCCAGCCTTAAATCTTCTTCACCGTCAACCGAAAAGGGGATGATCGGCTTTATTTTTTCTTTTGCAATTGCCGGCATTGCGATTCCTCCTTGCACCTTCTAAAAATATAGTATCACTATATTTTAATATTGGAAATAGTCCGGCACAAAAAAAGAAGATGCCTGCACATCTTCTGCCATGTAACCATTGCTTTTTATCTTAAAGAATAGAAGTTTTTTCTGCTTCATCCAATTGAAAATCGATGACCTGCTTGCGGAAAAATTTCGTTTGGATCGCCATATAAATAAATCCGATGCCTGACCAGATAATGCCGAAAATGAGGGCGTCTTTTTGCAAGTTGGACCATAAAACGCCCGTCAGCCCTGCCCCGGCTAAAGGCATCACCAGGTAGGAAAACACATCTTTTGCCGTTTTATAGCGCTTTTTCCGGAAGACAAAGAAGGCAATAACAGATAAATTGACGAATGTAAAAGCAATCAGGGCGCCAAAGTTGATAAACGAGGAAATGAGTTCCAGGCTGGGCGTGATCGCAAGCAGCGACACCAGGCCGACAAGGATTACATTCCATGCGGGGGTCCGGAATTTCGGATGCACGTACCCGAACCATCGCTTCGGCAGGACGCCGTTTCTCCCCATCACATATAACAGCCGCGAAACACTGGCATGGGAAGCAAGGCCGGACGCAACCGTGGCGGCAAATGCACCGGAAATAAACAATAATTTAAACAGCGTTCCGCCCACATACAATCCGATTTCGGGCAATGTGTCATCCGTGTTTTTAAAATGGGAAACGTCCGGAAACAAGGCTTGCGCGAAATAACTGGCGATAAAGAAGACCGCACCGCCGATAAAAACCGTTAGCATGATCGCTCTCGGCATGATTTTGGGATCTTTCGCTTCCTCCGCATACATCGTTACCGCATCAAAGCCGATAAACGAGAAGCATACGACTGTCGCTCCGGTCAGGACCGCGCTCAAACGGACATTGGAGTGGTAAAGCGGATCGAAAGTGAAAACCGTACCTTTTCCCATTCCGTGCGAAAATTGTACAACGGCCAGCACAAGAAAAGCACCGATTAGCACGAGTTCAAAAACGACAAGAATGGTGTTCATATTGGACGTTTTCCCCATGCTCCATACATTGATGCCCGTCACGGCGGCTACATACGTCACCACCCAGATCCAGGCGGGCACGTTTGGAAAGACGGATACCATATAAATCCGGATAATTAAAGCATTCACCATGGGCAACAGCAAATAGTCGAGCAACGCCGCCCACCCGACAAGGAAACCGAGATGGGGGTTCATCGTTTCCCTTGTATACGTGTAGGCAGATCCGGCGTTCGGGAAAACTTTTACCATCTTCCCGTAACTGATGGCGGTAAACAGCATGACAATCAACGCAGTGATATAGGCAAGCGGCACCACCCCGTTGGTTTCCTTTGATACGATGCCAAAAGTATCAAACACAATGGTAGGCGTCATATACCCTAATCCAAGTCCGACGATGGCCCATAAACCGAGTGAACGCTTTAATGTCGCATTCTCCAATTTTATCATCCTCCCTCTCTCTTCCACGAATCAAAGATGTTTGCTTTTTGGTACGCTAATAAGGCTGCTCCGCTTCCATCCATGCGAAGGCCTATTATTCTACATCTTTGCAATTTTCATACCAATTATTAGAAAAACAAGAGGAGGATTTGAAAAACTCAGAATTCAGGAAAAGCAGTCGCGGGAGTTCGGAGGGGTAGGGGGAAAAACGGAAAGTTTCTTATGCAATATTGCATAGTTTCACCTGTTTTGCATACCATTGGAAGGCAAATTGACGAAAGCCGGGGATGCAAAAACGGCGGGAACGTATTTTTGTATCCCGCCGTTTTGAGGTAAATTTTCATTCACTTGGAGCCTGTCCAGGAAAGTTTGAAAAGCGTGCCGTACTCACCGGCATTTTGCGTATCCGCATCAAATCATAAGGTTTTACAGGATGGTCGACGATTGTTTTCACGGTCATCATCGCATTCGGGGCACGTTCAATGCACTTGCCGTCTTCATCCCAAAGCTTGCGGATGGTTTGGGTGAAACGGGCAAATCCCGGCCCGTAAAACTCCACTTCTTCCCCTGTCGTAAAATGGTTGCGCTGTTCAAGCGTGGCGATTTTTGTAGCCGGATCGTAATCCAAAACACGGGCAGCGAAAGTATATTTCGGAATTTTGCGGGGGCGCCCGAACAGTTGCTGGTGGGCATCCGGTTCCCCAAAGTAAAAACCGGTGGCCAGTTCCCGTTGTGCCACTTTCCAAATTTCTTCCTCCCACGCCGGGTCAAAAACAAAATGGTCCGGATCTTCACAATAGGCATCGACAATCGCCCGGTACACATTCGCCACAGTCGAAACATAGTGGATCGACTTCATTCTGCCTTCAATTTTAAAACTTCCCACACCCGCTTCAATCAATTCCGGCACGTGATGGATCATCGTAAGGTCCACCGCACTCATGGAAAACGGCTCGCCGCCAGCTGTTAAGATGTCGGCTCCTTCATTTTCAAACAAGTCATATTTCCAACGGCATGACTGGGCGCATCCGCCGCGGTTTGCATCGCGGTTCGCCATATGATTGGACAGTACGCAACGCCCGGAATACGAAATGCACATCGCCCCCTGTACAAACGCCTCTATTTCCATACCGGTATTTTTCCGGATTTCGCGGATTTCTTCAAGGCTGACTTCGCGGGCCAGGACCACCCTTTCGACCCCTTCCTGCTCCCAGAACTGAAGCGCTTTGTAATTTGTTGCAGAAGCCTGGGTCGACAAATGGACGGCAAGGCCGGGCGCCTCTTCCATACAAATGGTGATAAAACCCGGGTCGGAGATGATGACAGCGTCAATCCCGATCTCCTTTAATGTGCGGAAAAAATCCCCTGCCCCTTCATCATCGCCTTCATGGCCGACCATATTTGCAGCTACATACACTTTTGCGCCGCGGGCATGCGCAAAGCGGACCCCTTCCTTCATTTCGTCATACGTAAAATTGCCGGCTCTTGAACGCAAGCCGTAAGCCTGTCCGCCAATATATACGGCATCCGCGCCATAGCGGACGGCGATTTCCAGTTTTTCAAGATTTCCGGCCGGCGCAAGCACTTCCGGTTTTTTGATGATGTTTCGCATATTCTCCCTCCTACTGTACTTCATCCGGCTGCCGCAGGAAAAACCCCGTGCCAAGCTTCCGCGTTTCCGGCTGCAATTGCAAAAGCTCAGCTGAAAAACGCGCCGCATCAAAAGTGCCGGACAGCACCGCTTCTTTTGCCCGGACATAAAGGGCGGCAATATCCGTAAAGGTTTCCCCTTCGGCCAAAATGCCGTCGAGTTTCCACGTATCCAGCCCCGCCCTGTGCAGATCCGGCAAATACCGAATGAGCGCAATGTCTTCTGCGGAAAAAATATGGGTGCCATTTTCATCCTCAAAAAGCGGATACTGATTTTCCCTGTCTTTTTTCTCGCTGATGCTGAGCCTGTCACGGACAGTTGTGCCGGCATTAAGATGCGCAAATTGGGTGTAATTCGAAAGCAAGCGGCGCTTCGAGTGGTGGATGCATGTCGGGCCGTATACTTGTACCTCGACGGGTTGCTTGATTTGCGCCTGTATCTCTTTTAATTCAATAAAAGTACATTCGCGCGCCGCCACGGCCCCTATTGCCCCGCGTTTGAGCCAGAACTTTATCTGGTTTGCCGATGTGACAAGCGTCTGTGCATCGTAAATATAAGGCAGATTCAGTTTCATTTCTTTTAAGAGCTGTATCACGCCCGGATCCCCGGCAGTAATCGCATCCACTCCCGCTTTTTCAAGTGATAACAAATATTCCGGAAGCGCCTCTATATGGCCGTTATGCATCAATCCGTTAACGGCTGTATACACTTTTCTATTCTGCCGGTGTGCAAACTTTGTAATGTCGCCTATGTCTTCAAGCGTGATATGGCCGGGCATGCGCAAGCCGAAACGGTTCCCCCCGATATAGAGGGTATCCACTCCGGCCGCAATCAGCGCTTCAGCCTGCCCGGACGATTCAGCAGTAGCAATGATATGGATCAACTTCCACCCCTCCTTCAGCCACTTTTCAGGCTGCAGTAAAAAAGGCGCAAAGATAAAGCGCGCCACGATTTTACTTTATCACGTGGACGGGTTCTTTTTGCTGATAAAGTATGACAGTTTCCGCAAACCTTTTTTCCATACAAAAAAAAGCTGTCTGCTTCTGCAAACAGCGTTTCTTTTCAATCTATATCAGCGGGGTTCAATGATGAGTTTAATAGCGGTTCTTTCTTCTCCTTCAATCTGAATATCCGTGAAAGCCGGGATGCAAATTAAATCCACACCGCTCGGGGCCACAAACCCTCTTGCGATGGCAACGGCTTTTACAGCCTGATTAATGGCGCCCGCCCCGATCGCCTGGATTTCCGCCCCCCCTCTTTCACGAAGAACACCGGCAAGTGCACCAGCTACAGAATTAGGATTAGATTTTGCTGAAACTTTTAATATTTCCATTCCTTCTCCTCCTTGTCTCCTTCCGTTAACCGAATGTCCGTTCAGAGTGACGATTCATGTTCGAACGTGAAGTATCTCTTGCCCGTTTCCAGCCCGGCCTTTTCCCGGCTTCGCTGGAAACGGGGCGGCTGTCCGAAACAATCCGGCAGCCGCCCCGCATATAGGCTACTGATTTTCCTGCTTGTCGTGCGGGCTTTCGTGAACGTCTCTTGCTCAAAAAAACTCCGGGGAGCTGCCCCCCGCACAGCGGGAAAAATCATTTCACTGCTACTATATTCCTTTGTTCTGCGAGTTATGCCATCCTTCATAAGCACCGGTACATAAAAAGAGGCGCTGTCCTGCCCGGCACCCATCCGGAAAAAGAAAAAACCCGTTTATTCAGAGATAAACGGGTGGTCTTCATTAATTAAAATGTTCTGGATCGTTGCGGCTTTGCCTGTTTTTTTATCAAGGCTGATGATGCATCCGCTTAATATTTTCCTTCCCGATTTCGGCACTTCAAAACGGACAGGAAGCGAAGTCAGGAATTTTTTCATTACCGCTTCTTTGTCCATGCCGAGAATGGCATCGTACGGCCCGGTCATGCCGGCATCGGTCAGATAGGCTGTACCGTTTGGCAAAATTCTTGCATCCGCGGTTTGCACATGCGTATGCGTCCCGATCACGGCAGACACTTTGCCGTCGAGAAACCAGCCCATCGCCTGCTTTTCGCTTGTCGTTTCGGCATGAAAATCAACAAAGATAAAATGAGTTCTTTTTCTTGCCAGTGCCACCATCTCTTCTGCTTTCCGGAACGGGTCATCGAGCGCGTTCATAAACGTTCTGCCCTGCAGGTTGATGACTGCAAACTCCGTTCCTTCCGCTTTGATCAACGCCATCCCTTTTCCCGGGGTCCCGTCCGGAAAATTGGCCGGGCGCACCATCCATTTTGCATCCTCAATAAAGTCGAAAATCTCTTTGTTGTCCCATGCATGGTTTCCGAGCGTGATGATATCCGCACCTGCATCCAGCAGGCCGCGGTAAATATTTTTGGTAATCCCACGCCCGCCGGCTGCATTTTCCCCGTTTACGATGGTCAAATGCGGCCTGTATTTCGCCTTTAACTTCGGCAAATATTCATTCACCATCTCACGCCCTAATGACCCTACAACATCCCCTATAAATAAAATCTTCATGCAATAAATCCTTTCTATGCTTTGTAAAACAATCTTTATTTTCTTTTCAAAACGTTAAAGAAAATAAGCGGTGAACACGTCACCGCTTATTTTGCATATTCAACAGCCCGCGTTTCCCGAATAACCGTTACTTTAATATGGCCCGGATAATCCAGCTCATTTTCAATTTTTTTGCGGATATCACGTGCCAGGCGATGAGCTTCCAGGTCGTCGATCTGTTCCGGTTTCACCATAATGCGTACTTCTCTCCCCGCCTGGATCGCGAACGATTTTTCAACACCGTCATACGATTCGGCGATTTCCTCCAGCTTTTCAAGCCGTCTGATGTAATGCTCAAGCGTTTCGCTGCGCGCCCCAGGCCGTGCAGCGGATAAAGCATCAGCGGCAGCGACAAGCACCGCGATAACAGAGGTCGGTTCCGTATCGCCATGGTGAGAAGCAATACTGTTAATGACCACCGGATGTTCTTTGTATTTGGTTGCGAGTTCGACGCCAATTTGCACATGGCTTCCTTCTACTTCATGGTCTACCGCTTTTCCGATATCATGAAGCAGACCGGCACGGCGGGCAAGGATTTCATCTTCCCCGAGTTCGGCAGCCAGCAATCCGGAAAGGAATGCGACTTCTATCGAGTGCTTGAGGACATTTTGCCCGTAGCTCGTGCGGAATTTTAACCGGCCAAGAATTTTGATTAAGTCCGGATGGAGGCCATGGACACCAACTTCAAAAGTGGTTTGTTCCCCCACTTCGCGTATATGTTCATCCACTTCCCGCCTTGCTTTTTCAACCATTTCTTCAATGCGGGCCGGATGGATGCGGCCGTCTTGAACCAGTTTTTCCAGTGCAATGCGTGCCGTTTCCCGGCGCACTGGATCGAATCCCGAAAGAATCACCGCTTCCGGCGTATCATCGATGATCAGGTCAATCCCGGTCAGCGTTTCAAGTGTCCGGATATTGCGGCCTTCCCTTCCGATGATGCGGCCTTTCATTTCATCATTCGGCAGGTTGACAACCGATACCGTTGTTTCAGCAACATGCTCGGCTGCACACCGCTGAATGGCCAGCGAAAGAATGCTTTTCGCCTTTTTATCGGCTTCTTCTTTTGCCCTTGTTTCCGCTTCCTTTACCTTAACGGCAATGTCATGGGAAAGCTCGTTTTCCAGTTTTTCAATAATGATGGCTTTCGCCTGTTCGCGATTGAGGCCCGAGATTCTTTCCAGCTCAGACTCCTGCTCGTTAACCATCTCCTCCAATTTGCTTTCCATCTCTTCAATATGTTGTTGTCTCAGGTTTAAAGAATCCTCTTTCTTTTCAAGCATCGATTCACGCTTATCGAGCGATTCATCTTTGCGATCGAGGTTCTCTTCCTTTTGCAATAAGCGGTTTTCCTGTCTTTGCAATTCATTTCTTCGTTCACGCAATTCCCGTTCCATATCCGTACGAAGTTTATGATTTTCATCCTTCGCTTCAAGCAGGGCTTCTTTTTTCAGGCGATCAGCTTCGCGTTTTGCTTCATCAACGATCTGATCTGCCGCATTTTTCGCCCCTGCAATTTTCGCTTCATAAATTGATCTCCGGATGAAATAGCCAACAACCACACCGACGATAAGGACAAGCAAAAGGGAGATGATCCATATGAGAGACTCCATCAATCTCACCTCCTCTTGCTATGAACTTCTTCTACGTTAAAAATGTCGGCTGTTACATTAATCCTTAGGTTTACAGTATACAGCGCCTGGCTTAAAAAGTAAAACGTTGATCCCGGGGCAAGCCCCTCCGGTGTATATGCATGAAAACCCAATCATGCGTTTCGTCCCGGTCCGGCTGAAGACAAGGATGGTTCCATCAGCCGCATGCGGAAAAGCCGCCGGATGAAAAAACCGGCCCCCCTTCCGGAAACTTCCGGGAGGATTTGCTTTCCGTACAGGAGAAAGTCATTTTTAGAAAAATAAAATATACATATTAATTTTAAAGGTGGGAATTTTTATTGTCAAGTGAAGCGGAAAGATTGCCATTGTAAATTTGTGTTGATTCCTCTCCGCCATGCAGATTTTGTGGCGCAAAAAAGTGCGGTAAATGGACGGCAAAAAGCGCCTGGACGCGGTCAGCATTTCAGGCGCTTATACACCGGTTACTCCAAATTTAATTCTTCCTGTCCTTCCACAGCTTCTTGTTCATCTATAGCTTTCTCGGTTTCATGGGAACCGGCATCTTCTGTCAGGTCGTAATGTTCCCGGATTTTTGCGGCAATCTCGTTTTTCAGATCCGCATTTTCCTTTAAAAATTGCTTCGCATTTTCACGCCCCTGGCCGAGCCGCTCGCCGTTATAAGCATACCAGGCCCCGCTTTTTTGGATGATGTCAAGGTCGCTTCCCATATCGACGATCTCGCCTTCTTTTGAGATCCCCTCGCCGTACATAATATCCACTTCTGCCGTTTTAAACGGAGGCGCTACTTTGTTTTTGACAACCTTGATTTTCGTTTTGTTGCCGACAATGTCGCTCCCTTGTTTGATCTGTTCGGCACGGCGCACTTCAAGGCGCACGGATGAGTAGAATTTGAGCGCACGGCCGCCCGGTGTGACTTCAGGATTACCGAACATTACGCCGACTTTTTCCCGGATTTGGTTAATGAAAATCGCAATCGTGTTCGATTTGTTGATTGCACCCGATAATTTCCGCAGCGCCTGGGACATCAGCCGTGCCTGGAGGCCGACGTGGGAATCGCCCATTTCCCCTTCAATTTCCGCTCTCGGCACAAGCGCAGCAACGGAGTCAACGACCACAATATCCACTGCGCCGCTGCGGACGAGCGCTTCCGCAATTTCCAGCGCCTGTTCGCCCGTATCCGGCTGGGACAGGAGCAGCTCATCAATATTGACACCGAGCTTTTGGGCATAAACCGGGTCAAGTGCATGTTCCGCATCAATAAACGCCGCTTGTCCACCCTGTGCCTGGACTTCCGCAATCGCATGCAGGGCAACCGTTGTTTTACCAGAACTTTCAGGGCCGTATATTTCAATGACGCGGCCGCGCGGGTAACCGCCGACACCAAGGGCAATATCAAGCGCAAGCGAACCGGTCGGGATCGTGGAGACAACCCGGTCGGTCTGCTCGCCCAACCGCATAATGGAACCCTTACCAAATTGCTTTTCTATTTGTTTCAGAGCCTTGTCTAAGGCTTCTTGACGATCATTCACAAAATTTCCTCCTTTTATTCATTCCAAACTCTCGAAAGCAATGAATCTATATCTATACTATACCCGTTTTTTCTTTGTTTGCCAAGCAAAATCTCGAACGCTCATTCGTCTCTTTTTTGCAAAAATCCGGCAAAAAAATGGGGTTTTCCCCCTGTAAAAATGAAAATTCCCCCGGCAAAAAGAGCCGAAAATTGAATTTTTGGCAAACAAATTTTTTTATAAAAAGGCCGCTTCCGTCACTTGCCATGAGCAGAAGCGGCTTTCGACCTAAAGCAGTTTCAGCAAATGCCAGCAGCCGTATTTCACCGATCGCGTGCGGATGTTGTTGCGGGATCCGGGAAGTTCCAACAGATAAGTGGCAGTTTCTTTCCCTTTTATCGCAATGCCGATCCACACGGTTCCCGGCGGATGGCCTTCAAGGGAGTCCGGGCCAGCCACGCCTGTAAAACTGATGCCAATGTCGGCATCCATAATGCTGCGGATATTTTCCGCCAGTTCTTTTGCACACTGGCTGCTGACGGCGCCGTACTTGTCAAGCGTTTCTTTTTTCACTTTGGCAAGCTTCATCTTCGCTTCGTTTGAATAGACGACAACGCCGCCTTTCAACATTGTGCTGACACCCTGGATGGACGCCATTTCCGCTGCAAATTTGCCGGCAGTCAGACTTTCCGCGCAGGCAAGCGTCAGCTGTTTTTTCGAAAGCTTTTCGAGCAGGGCCTCCATTAATGTCATATCATTATAACCGTAAAAATACGATCCGGCAATTTGCATAATCTCTTTTTCCACTTGATCGATCATTTCGTTCGCCGTTTCCGCCGACTGGTGTTTCGCCGTAATCCTAAGTGTCACTTCCCCTTCTTTCGCAAGCGGAGCGACAGTCGGATTGGTTTGGCTATCCAATATATGGCGGATTTCTGTTTCCAGCTGGGATTCGCCGATCCCGAAGAAGCGGAGAACGCGCGATTCGATTTTTTCGATCGTTTCCAGTTCTTCCTGGATTGCGGGGCTGGCGTAATGGATAAACATCGGTTCCAGTTCATGCGGCGGGCCGGGCAGCAGCATATAATAATGGTTTCCGCTTTTGGCCAGCATGCCCGGCGCCATACCGTGGTCATTCGGAAACACTTTTGAACCTTCGATGACCAGTGCCTGCTTTTTGTTGTTTTCCGTCATTTTTCGTTTTGTACGGATAAAAAACTGTTCGATGGAGCGCATGGCATCTTCGTTTGTCACCAGTTTTTTTTCGATGTGCGATGCAATCGTTTCTTTTGTTAAATCATCCTTTGTCGGACCGAGCCCACCAGTAAAAATCAATAGATCGGCGCGGCCCTCCGCTGTCCGGATTGCCGCTTCGAGCCGCTCTGCGTTATCGCCGACAACGGTCTGGTAGTACACATCCACGCCGATCTCCGCCAATTGTGCGGCAATAAATGTGGCATTTGTATTGGTGATCTGGCCAAGCAAAAGTTCCGAACCGACTGCAATAATTTCGGCATTCACTTTCCATTCCTCCCTTTCTTTTAAAGCAAAAAAACGAACACATGACGGCGCAATCCAGGCCGCCAATCCACCCGAAGCAATGGCTGCCTTTTTCTCCCGTGCCGGATTAGCACAAGCCACTGGCGGGCAAAAAAGCAGTGAAAGGCTGCCTTTCACTGCATGGTTATTTCGAGCGGGCAAGTACGCCCCGGTTTAAATAGAAATAATCAGCACCTGACCAGATGGTAAAGATGAGCGCCACCCACAAAGCGACCAGATCCATGCGGAAAGAGAGCGCCGAAAACGGGAAGTTATGCAACAGCAATAAAAGGATGGCAATGATTTGCGTCCATGTTTTGATTTTCCCAAGCATATTGGCTGCTGCTACTTCCCCGCCCTCTGCTAAAATCAGTCGCAAGCCTGTCACGGCAAACTCGCGGGCAATGATTACGACAACAATCCATGCCGGCGCCAGCTTGAGCCCAACGAGCAAAATAAACGCCGTTGAAACAAGCAGTTTGTCCGCAAGCGGATCGAGAAATTTCCCGAAGTTGGTAACGAGATTGTATTTGCGGGCATAGTGGCCGTCGATCCAGTCTGTCATAGAGGCAATGGCAAAAATCACCGCACCGACAAAATGGGTGACCGGAATTTTGGCTCCCAGCCAATCAAAGGTGCCCCAATCGAACGGCACCGCCATGATGAGTAAAAAAACAGGGATTAAACATACACGTGATACAGTAATTTTATTCGGCAAATTCACTGGCTTTTCCTCCAACTGTCTATATATTTTCCAAAGAAAAAGCCTTAAAACAAGGCTTATTTCGTTTGTGACCCGTTAAACTGGACGATCATATCCTGGCGTACTTCTTTGGATGCCGGAATATTGTATTTTAGTTTTTTGCCATTGATATACACTTCCGTATTGACGGTGTTTCCGACCGTGATCGTGACTTGTTTTTGTTTTGACAGATCCGCTGTCCGGCTGTCCCCGTCATTCAGCAATTGTTGAAAGTTCGTTGAACCGTCGCTGTTTTTCACCTGTACCCATGACCGTCCGCCGTTTGCTTTCAGTTCAAGTTTGAACTGGTTGGTGCCGGCCAGTTTATAGGTGGTCGTGTACCCGCTTGAAGATACGGTTTCCAGTTTTTGGGCTGTTTTCTTCGTTTTCGAGGCCGGTTTTTTTGACGTTTTCGCCGCCTTTTTTTCGGAAGAGCTGCCGGTGTTTTTGCCGGATGACACCTTTTCAGCCGATTTGACGTTTTCTTTTTGTACGCTCACATCGCCGGAAGCCCCGCTGTTTAACTTTTCCTTTGTGTTGTGACCGGCAAACTTATATACGACAAACCAAAGCAAAAATAAAATCGCGATGATGGCGGCGACCACAAGGATCCTTGGCAGCACGTTCATCATCTTGACGGTATCCGGTGCGGCCCTTTTGGAGGACGTCTGCACCCGCGAAAGTTGCTCGGGAAATTCTTCCTGTTCCGTACGGGGGATGTCGCTCTGGTACTCTTCAAATAAAGTTTCCGGATCAAGCCCGACTGCCTCGGCATACTGCTTAATAAATGCCCGGACGTAAAATTTTCCAGGCATTGAATCATAATTTCCTTCTTCAATGTTTTTCAAATATCTTTTTTGGATCTTGGTCATCTCCTGCAAATCATCCAGGCTGATGCCCTTTTCTTTCCTTGCTTCTTTTAAACGATTCCCTAATTCCGTCATGGTAACACCTGCCAATCTAGTAATCAAATCCTCCAAATTCGCCTTGAAACATCCGGTTTTGCTGGAGTAAGTCATATGTAATTTCCTGTGACGGGTCTTCTCTCAACTCAATAATGTAATCAAAATCATCAAGCGTGTATTCCGAACGCTGCACGAAAATATCCGGGTGTTCCACCACTTTAACAGCCGGAAGCCGCATGATTTCACGGATCAGCTGCCAGTGCCGTTCGTTTCCCCTCTCAGCGGATACGACGCCATCCAGGATAAAAATATTGTTTGCATTGTATTCATCCTCAATCAGACTACTTCTCACCGTCTGTTTGATCATCGTGGAGGAGAGAAAAATCCACTTTTTATTGGCGCACACGCTTGCAGCCACAATCGATTCTGTTTTTCCGACGCGCGGCATCCCGCGAATGCCAATCAGCTTATGGCCTTCCTGTTTAAAATGCTCGGCCATAAAATCGACCAGAATCCCGAGATCATCGCGCACAAAGCGGAATGTTTTCCGGTCGTCATGATCGCGCTGGATATACCTTCCGTGCCGGACTGCAAGCCTGTCCCTGAGCTTGGATTCCCTGATTTTCGTTACTTTTATCGTTTCCACTGTTCGCAATATCGATTCGAGCCGGCCGATCTGTTCTTCATTTTTGACAAACAGCAGCAAGCCTCGTTTTTTATGGTCAACGCCGTTAATGCTTCTGATATTGATCGCTAACATGCCCAAGAGAGAGGAAATATCACCCAACAGCCCCGGCCGGTTGATCGTGATTTCATATTCCAAGTACCACTCTTTCCTGTCATCCACCCATAACCCCTCCCGAAATCCGGATCCAAACGAACATATCTAGGTTATATGATATATGATTTTACATCAATAAGGAAGCGAAAGCTCTAAAAATCGTGAATTTTGTCGTGACATGAAAAAACCGGCGGCATCAGCCAAACAACCGGCTTTTCTTGTAAAAAAGCAGCCAATTGTTATCATGATGCGCCGGTATTTCTTTATGACTGGGTACCGTTATTTTGAACGAGTTTTACCATTACATTGGCAATGGCTTGCTGTTCTTCCTGCGATGCCACTGACCATAAGTCAGCAAGAACGCGTTCCTGTTCATTTTTCGGATCTACTTGTGCGGCCAAATAATCGCCGACCTGCTCAGCAAGTTTGTTAATCGTTTCCTGGGGCATCCCCTGTTGCTTTGCCTGGTTGAGGCGGTCCCCCAAAAAGTTTTTCCATTGGTCCCAGTTTTCGAATACGTTCATGTCACAGCCTCCTTTCAAGTTGTTCAACCTTAGTTTGTGACCCGGCGTGGAAGGCTATGCATGGAAAATGGAACCCGTGCTTCTTTCAAGGCACCAGCCGGGCAAAACGGTGTGCTGTTGCCCTTTTTTGGTTAATCCGCGAAAAAACAAAGAGGATTCCTTTGCAACTTTCTCCAGGCGGGACTACATATACCAGCCCCCATTGACGCCAATCGTCTGGCCGGTGATGTAATTGCTTTTTTCCGAGAGCAGGAAAGAAACCGCGCCGGCAATTTCTTCCGGTTTGGCAAGCCGGCCGAGCGGGATGTCCGCTTCGAGATCCGAAATTTCTTCCGGCGCAAACCTTGAAAGCATATTGGTGCCAACCGCCCCGGGCGCGACCGCATTCACCCGTACGCCGCTTCTTGCCGTTTCTTTGGCGAGCGCTTTTACAAATGCGATCTGTGCGCCTTTCATCGCCGAATATACGGCTTCGCACGCCGCGCCTGCCTGTCCCCAGATTGAACTGACAAGCACAATGTGTGAAACCGCATTTTGCCGCAATTTGGGCAACAGCTGCCTGATGATCAGAAGCGGCGCCTTCACATGAATCCGGTAAAGCTTGTCAATGGCTGCCTCATCGATATCCGAAAGCAGCCCGTAGTGGGAAATGCCGGCCGCATGGATGATCGCATCGAGATGAAAAACATTTTCTGCAATCGTTTTTACGGTGCCGTCCGTTGCAAGATCGGCGCGGATCGGGATCGCTTCCGCCCCGAAATGCCGGCAAATGGAAAGCAGTTCTTTGATGGCCGCTTCATTTTGATGGTAATGCAAATACAAATTCCATCCTTCTTTTGCCAGCATTTCAGCTGTTGCCTTCCCGATGCCGCCACTCGCACCCGTAATCAACGCAAACTTTTTCAATTTTCTCCCCCACTTAAAAACCCGGGAGAGTCCCGGGTTATTTCGGTAAAACTTGGCAAACGGTAAACCGTTCTTCTTCAAAAAAAGCTTCCGCCGTTTCCAGCACATCACTGAACCGGATTTGTTCAAGCGCAGGGACGACGTCAAATAAATTCATATCATTAAACGCATATCTTGTAAACTGGTTGGCGATAAATTCAGGTGAATTCAGCTGGCGCAGGAATCCCCCAATTTTTTTCTTTTTCGTCCGTTCAAGCGCTTCTTCCGCCAAACCTTTTCCTTCTTTTGCCGCAATCATCACCTCTTTCAGCCGTTTTGCCAAAAGGTCCGGATCTTTCGTATCCCCTCCGGCCATCGCAAATCCAAATCCCTGCTCCTGGGAATAGTCAAAAGAAAAACTGGTGTCGATCAGGCCGTCATTGTACAACGCATTGTACGCATCTGAACTGCGCCCGAACAGCATGTCAAGGAGAAGATTGACCACAAGTTCGTTCTTTTGCATTTCAGCGCCGCGCTGGCTCGTATGAAGCGCCTTAACGCCAACAAGGCATTTTGGAATCTGCACATTCATATGCAATTTCTGCTCTTTTTCGGCCGCCTGTGCTGGTTCTTCCGGAAAACGCCTTTTAATCTCCGGTGCTTTTTCGTACTTTTTCTTCGCCTGGTTTTCTCTCATAAAAGAAAGAACCTCATCCGGCGATACATTTCCGACGGCAAACAGCAGCATATTGCTCGGATGATAAAATGTATGGTAACACTCGTACAATTGCTCCGCGGTGATTTTTGCAATCGAATCAACCGTCCCGGCAATGTCAATTTTTACCGGGTGGTTGGCATATAAATTTTCAATCAGGCCGTAATACAGCCGCCAGTCCGGGTTGTCATTGTACATCATGATTTCCTGGCCGATAATTCCCTTTTCTTTTTCAACCGTCTGTGCGGTAAAATACGGCGCTTGCACCATATCGACCAGCGTTTCCAGGTTTTTCATCACCTGATCGGTGCTTGAAAACAGATAGGCCGTCCGGTTAAAACTTGTAAAAGCATTGGCGGATGCGCCCTGCCGGCTGAATTGCTGAAACACATCCCCGTCTTCTTTTTCAAACATTTTATGTTCGAGAAAATGGGCAATGCCGTCCGGGACCCGCACAAAATCGCTTTTTCCAAGCGGGACAAACGTGTTGTCAACAGAACCGTATTTTGTCGTAAACGTGACAAATGTTTTGTTAAACCCGCGCTTCGGGAGCACATAGACTTTTAATCCGTTATCAAGTGTTTCACCGTAAAGCGTTTCGCCAAGCTGGCTGAATTGTTGGGTTTCCATTTATTTCCCCTCCATTCCGGACAAGAAGTAGATCGTATCGGGTTCAATTTTTGCCGCCACTTTCACAATTTCCCCTTTTCCGACTGCCTTGATTTCCCTTATCCAGTCTTCCACGCCGGTCTTGGTGCCGGCAATGACGTTATGGTACAAAATTTCAACGAGGCCGCGGGATGTATCCGTTGACTCAAGCAGCTGGTTGCGGATAACGGCTTTCGTTTGCCCGATTTCCTGCTCACTGAAATCACCGTTTTTCATTGCTTCCAGCTGTTTTTCAATAATGGAGACGGCCTTGTCAAAATTCGCGGATTCGATGCCGCTCATCACCATCATGAGCCCTTTATGGCTCTCGATCTGGCTCGCGACATAATAGCAAAGGCTTTCTTTCTCCCGTACATTCAGGAAAAGCTTGGAGTGGGAAAAACCGCCGAAAATGCCGTTAAACATCTGGAGCGGAAAATAATCGCTGTCTCCGAACGTAATATTGGTGCGGTAGCCGATATTCAGCTTGCCCTGGCGGATATCCTGCGATTCTTTGATTTTTTTGACGCTGGAGACCTTTTGAAGCGTTCTTGCGGCAGCGCGTGTCGGCTCGCGGTCCGGAAAACGCAGGCATTCGCAAATGGCCGCAAGCCGGTCTTCATCGACATCACCTGTCACAAATAAGTCCAGTTCATCTTCCCGGATGGCTTTTTGATAATATTGATAAAGATCGGCAGGCGTGATGGCGTCCACATCATCAAGAACACCGTTTGCCTGCAGTGCGTACGGCTCTCCTTTGCACATTTCTTCAATCAGCCGCATGCTTGCATACCGCATTTTATCATCGTATACAGACTGGATCCGCTGTTTCAGCACCCGTTTTTCCTTTTCCACCGTTTGGCTGTCAAACTGCCCGCCGTCTGCATGCGGGTTCAGCAAAACTTCCGCCAAAAATTCAACCCCCCGTTGGAGCAGCGGTTCTGCATCCTGCAAAAACTTTTCGTTCGCAATTTCAATCGTAAAGGTTAGAATATGGTATTCCCCTTTTTTGGCCGTATCGACATAAAAATGAGCGCCGTACAAATCATCGAGATACGCCCTTAATTTTGCGGTCGTATTCAAACGCTTCGTGCTGCTTTGAAGCACATTCGGGAGCAGGGCCCGCAGCGTAACCGTGTCTTTTTCAAGCGGTGCTTTCATTTTCCATACAAGCGTATTCGTTTTGTATTTGTCCGTTTTGATGGTATGTAGTGTGTACCCTTTCATTTTGCGAACCGTCTCTTTTGAAATGGCCATATGGATCCTCCTCGTATAATAAGTTTAAATCCAAAGTGGATGTCAATTTCCAGTTCATTCTGCTGCTCATTGACAAGTGAATATAAGATTTTGTATTCCGGGCTCGCCCGGAATACAAGTTCGGACTTGGACGCTTCGCGATGTTCCCGGATAATGGTCTTAGGATCGTTTGGGTCAATGCTTCCCCTCCTTGTAGCCTGACTACTCGAAAAGTCTGCATCCCCAGGTTCTTGCTTGAACGTCTAACCCGTAGGCCGTTCCTCCGGATCTCCGTGCTGGAAATGAGCAGTTCCAGGCAGCCCACGGCCCGGATGAGTTCTCATACGCGAGGCTGACAGATCGGCAAGCCATCTGGGGATATCCCGAAGCGTCCGATTCCATCGATCCCAATACAGAGAGGAGGAAATCATATGCCCTTATTTGTCGGTATTGACGTGAGCTCCAAAAACCTCGATGCCTGCCTGATGGATGGAATGGGGGAAACGTTGGCCACCCAAACGGTGACAAACAATCTTCCCGGTGCCTCTGAGTTAAGAGACGCCATCCTCCAACATGCGGAGGCGGATGACACCATCCAGATCGCCATGGAGGCCACATCTGTGTATAGTTGGCACCCGGCAATGTTTTTCCATGAAGATCCCGAGCTGAAACAGCGTCGTACAAAGGTGTTTACCCTGAATCCGAAGCTGGTGAGAAATTTCAAAAAGGCTTATGCCGAGATGGACAAGACCGATCCCAAAGATGCCTGGGTAATTGCGGACCGCTTGCGTTTCGGGAGATTGCCGAAATCCGTGATTCAGTCAGAACAATACCTTGCCCTTCAACGGTTAACACGGATGCGCTATCACCTGATTCAAAGTTTAACCCGGGAACAACAGGTATTTTTGAATCATCTGTTTTTCAAATTCAGTGCCTTTAACCTTGAAGTGGATACACCGGTCTTCGGCCATGCCATAACGGAATTTTTGCTTGAGGCCTATAGCCTCGATGAAATTGCCCAAATGCCTCTGGAGGACTTAGCGATGTATCTCCAGACCAAAGGCCATGGCCGCTTTAGCGATCCCGAGGATTTGGCCGCATCCATCCAAAAAGCTGCCCGGTCCTCTTACCGGCTTTCTAAATGTGTGGAGGATTCGATTGACTTGGTCCTGGGCAGTTCTATTGAGATCATCCGGCATCTTAAACGCCAAATCAAGGATTTGGATAAGGCGATTGCCCGCGTTCTTGATGGAATCCCGAATACCCTCCAGACCATTCCGGGAATAGGCCCGGTGAGCTGTGCTGGGATTCTCGCTGAAATCGGCGACATTGAGCGCTTTGACGACCAAGCCGCGATCGCAAAATTTGCTGGATTGTTCTGGCCCCGCCACCAATCGGGTGATTTTGAGGCTGATGACAAAATGCTTGCGCGTACAGGCAATCGTTATCTCCGGTATTACCTGGTTGAGGCTGCCAATCTGGTCCGGCGACACGAACCTGAGTACCGCGCCTTTTACCAAAAGAAATATCGTGAGGTGCATAAGCACTCACACAAACGCGCCCTCGTCTTAACGGCAAGAAAACTGGTGCGCCTGATCGATGCGCTGCTCCGCAACGATCAAATTTATGCGCCGAAAAAGAAGGTGACGCGATGAGGTAACCAGGTAACCATCATCGATAGCCTGAACTTGAAAACTTCCAGATTATTCCAATTATCTGGAGGCTTAGTTCAGTATTGCCATTTTTACGACATAGAGCCAACAAAATTTCCAATTCACTTGTTTTTAACCCTTGACATCACACCGTAGGACTTTTTCAACGAGCTTCGTGCCAATAGTAAAAGTATGCCTGACTAGGGGGTTGTTTAACCTGTAAATGCATTAATTTTACTATACAAGGGAGACAGGTGTCCCGGCAAGTTTTACGGCACATAAAGAAACCGGCACCAGGCGGGAAAAGCAGCCTGATGCCGGATGGAATAACCTAGCGTTCACCCTTGATATAAGGGACGCCGTCTGCTTTCGGGGCTTCCGCACGCCCGATGAATCCGGCGAGTGCCAGAATGGTCAGGACATACGGCGCAATGAGCAAATAAACGCTCGGGATTTCTTTCAAATACGGAATGCTGTTGCCAACGATGCTGAGGCTCTGTGCAAATCCGAAAAATAAAGCGGCCCCCATCGCGCCGAGCGGATTCCATTTGCCGAAAATCATCGCAGCCAGCGCCATATACCCTTGCCCTGAAATCGTCGAAGAACTGAAATTCAGGGTGATCGACTGTGCGTACACGGCCCCGCCGATTCCGCCGAATACACCGGATAAAAAGACGGCAAAGTAGCGCATTTTTACAACATTGATGCCCATCGTATCGGCCGCCATCGGATGTTCCCCGACCGAACGGAGGCGTAGGCCGAACGGCGTTTTGTAAAGGATAAACCAGACGAGAATCGCAATCAGGATGGCAATGTAAGAAGGGTATGTAATCCCCTGGAAAAACAGTTTGCCGATCCCGGGAATATGGCTGAGGCCGGGAACATCCACCTGCTGGAAATATTCGCTGATCGTATTGGTCTGGCCTTTCCCGTAAATGTTTTTGATGAGAAACATCGCGACGCCGAGCGCAAGGAAGTTAATCGCAACGCCGCTGACTGTCTGGTCGGCGCGGAAAGAAATGGATGCAGCCGCATGGATCAAGGCAAATAATCCGCCGACAAGCATCGCCACCACTACCGCGATCCACGGCGTCCAGGCGCCCAGGGCATGAGAAAACGTTAAATTAAAGACAATCGATATAAAAGCCCCCATGATCATTAACCCTTCAAGGCCGATGTTCACCACGCCGGAACGTTCGGAGAAAACGCCCCCCAAAGCAGTAAAAATAAGCGGTGCTGCAGATAGTAAAGACGCCGAAATAATGATTTCCAAAGCGGTCATAAAATGCATTTTATTTCGCCTCCCTTTTCAAACGGGCCAGGGACCATTTGATGATATAGCCGGATGCGACAAAAAGAATAATCAAAGCAATGACAATGTTGACCAGCTCATTCGGCACGTTGGCATCGACCGGCATGTTCAGCGAGCCGACTTTTAAAGCGCCGAATAAAACAGCTGCGATTAAAACGCCGGGCGCTGTATTCCCGCCGAGCAGCGCCACTGCAATACCGTCAAACCCGATGCCGGAGAAGTTAGATTGCAAAAAGGCAAAGCCGTAATTCCCGAGCCCTTCCATTGCGCCGCCGAGCCCGGCAAAAGCACCGGAGATGACCATAGAAAGGATAATGCTGCGATTCACACTCATGCCAGCGTATTCGGATGCGCTCTGGTTAAACCCGACCGATTTCAGTTCAAAGCCGAGCGTGGTCTTTTCAATGATAAACCACATCACCACAACAGCAACCAAAGAAAGGTAAATGCCATTGTGCAAAGTGGAAAAGTCAGTAATCTTCTGAAAAAACGGAGACGAAAGCGATGCCGAATGATGAATATGCGGTGTCGTATCCTGCTGTTTTGAAAGCACATTCCGGATTAAATAGTTGGATGTGTGCAGCGCAATATAATTCATCATAATGGTCACAATCACTTCGTGCACCCTGAGCCGCGCTTTCAAAAGGCCGGGAATGAATCCCCAAAATGCCCCGGCGCAGCAGGCGGCAAGTATCGCGAGCGGCAAGTGGATCACTTTTGGCAGATCAAAAGCAACGCCGACCCAGACAGCCGCAATCCACCCGACGATCAGCTGGCCTTCAGCCCCGATATTAAACAGCCCGGTCCGGAACGCAAAGGCAATGGCAAGCCCCGCAAAAATATAAGGCGTTGCAAGCCGCAGCGTTTCGCCGACGTAAAAAGCCTGGCCGAAAGCGCCGTTCCAGAGTGCAATATATCCATCCACCGGGTTATAGCCGCTGACAAGCATAATCAATGCGCCTGCCAAAAGTCCGAGAATGACAGACACGACAGGGATCAGAAGGTTCAATGTTCGGTTAGACATTGGTTTGTTCACCTTCCCTTTCTTTTTTGGAACCGGCCATCAAGAGCCCGAGCTCCTGTTCTGTCGTCTGCTTCGGATCGACAATATCAATGATGGCTCCTTCGTAGATGACGGCAATCCGGTCACTTAAGTTCATAATTTCATCCAGTTCAAACGATACAAGCAGGACAGCCTTTCCGTGGTCTCGCTGTTCAATCAGCCGCCTGTGGATAAACTCAATTGCCCCGACATCAAGCCCGCGGGTCGGCTGTGCCGCAATCAAAAGGTCCGGATCGCGGTCCACTTCACGCCCGATGATCGCTTTCTGCTGGTTTCCCCCTGAGAGCGCCCGCGCTTTTGTAAATTCGCTTGGGGTACGGACATCGAATTCTGCAATAATCGATTTTGCCTTTTTATAAATTTCTTTGTAATTTAAGATACCGTTACGGGACATTGGGTTTTTGTAATACGTTTGCAGCACCATGTTTTCCCCGATCGTATAATCGAGTACAAGCCCGTATTTATGCCTGTCCTCGGGAATATGGGAGACGCCCGCTTCCGTTACTTTGCGCGGCCTTAAGTTCGTAATGTTTTTACCGTTCAGGCGGACCGTGCCGCTGTCTGCTTTTCTGAGCCCTGTAATCGCTTCAATCAGCTCTGATTGCCCGTTACCGTCCACACCGGCAATACCGACAATTTCGCCGGCCCTGACCGTTAAATCCAGCCCTCTGACCGCTTCCACCCCGCGTGAATCTTTCACATGCAATTGCTCGATTTCAAGCACATTTTGCCCCGGGCGGCCCTCCGTTTTTTCCGTCTTGAAAAGGACATCCCGCCCGACCATTAAATGGGCGAGCTCCTGCGGGTTTGTATCTTGGACATTGAGCGTCCCGATGCCCTTCCCTTTGCGGATGACGGTAACCCTGTCGCATACTTCCATAATTTCTTTCAATTTGTGGGTAATTAAAATGATGGATTTTCCTTCCTGGATCAGCGTCTTCATGATGCCGATCAGTTCATGGATCTCCTGTGGCGTAAGCACGGCCGTTGGTTCGTCAAAAATAAGGATTTCTGCGCCCCGGTACAGCGTTTTTAAAATTTCCACCCGCTGCTGCATACCGACGGAAATATCTGAAATTTTCGCTTGCGGATCCACATCCAGCCCGTAACGGTCGGAAATTTCCCGGACTTGCTGTTCCGCTTTTTTGATATCGATGGTAAAGGATTTTTTCGGTTCCTTGCCGAGGATAATATTTTCAGTCACCGTAAACTTATCAATGAGCATAAAATGCTGATGAACCATGCCGATGCCGAGATCATTTGCGACATTCGGATCGGTAATGTTCACTTTCTGGCCGTTTACACGGATTTCTCCCTTTTCCGGCTGATACAGCCCGAAAAGCACATTCATTAACGTCGACTTTCCGGCGCCGTTTTCTCCAAGCAGCGCGTGGATTTCTCCTTTTTTTACCTGCAGGGTGATGTCATCGTTCGCAACAATTCCCGGAAATTCTTTGCGAATATGGAGCATTTCAATTACGTAATCCACCCTTTATCACTCCTTAACATTGGGGTATAAAGAAAGCAATCGTCATGGCGTCTTTAGACAGCAGCTTCGGGGAATCCGCCCTGCCTTTGTGGCTGAAATTGTTTCATTTTTTAAACATTTTTAACACGGGACCGGCAAAAACCAGTCCCGTGAGATGGATCGATTACTTCAATTTTGACGGAATGTTCACTTTCCCGTTAATGATCTTTTGTTTCCAGTCTTTCACGGCCGATTTCATTTCAGGCGTTAAATTGTCCTGTGTCGGCGCAATCCCGATGGCATCTTCTTTCAAGCCGTAAACAATATTTTTCCCACCCGGAAATTTGCCGTCCTTCGCTCTGGTCGATAAATCGATAACTGCCTTATCAACCCGTTTGACCATTGAAGTCAGTGTCACATTGTATTCCTTTCCTTTAACCGTTACCTTTCCTTCATCTGCCTGGTCGCGGTCCACACCGATCACCCAGACGTTTTTGTTCGGATCATTCTGTTTTATATTTTTCGCTTCTGTAAAGACGCCTTTCCCGCTGCCACCGGCTGCATGATAAATCACGTCGATGCCGGATTTATACATTGCTGAAGCCATCGACTGCCCTTTGCTTGCATCATCAAACGAGCCGACATATTGAATTTGCACATTTGCTTTCGGATTGGCAGCTTTGACGCCCGCACGGAACCCGGCTGCGAATTTGTTGATCAAATCGCTGTCTGTCCCACCGATAAATCCGATTTTATTGGTTTTTGTCGCCAGGCCTGCCACGACCCCGACAAGGAAGGAACCTTCTTGTTCTTTAAACGTAATGCTCGCCACATTTTTCTTTCCGGTAATGACATCGTCAATGATTGCGAAATTGGTATTTTTACGCTGATCCGCAATTTTTTCAATGGCCGGCTTCAGCTTATAGCCGACGCCGTAAACGAGGTCAAACTGGTTCCGGACGGCCGTGTTCAGATTTGTTGTGTAATCTGCATCCGATTTGGATTGCAAATAGTCAAAGCCGCCTTTACCTTTTGATAAGTGATTGTCCTTCCCGAACTGCTGCAAGCCTTCCCATGCCGACTGGTTAAAAGAACGATCGTCAATTCCGCCCGTATCGGTTACGAGTGCAACGGTGAACTTGTCCTTACCTTTGCTTGCGGAATTGTCGCTCTTTGTGCCGCATGCGCCGAGAAGCGTCCCTGCTGCCAGGACAGCGGCAAGAGCCAAACCAAATTTACGTTTTTTCACTTTTGTTCCCCCCGGGAAAGTTATTTTTGGATAACAGTCTTTAGAAACAGCCTATTATCCTGCTTACCGACATAAATATATCATTTTTTAATTGCGAAAGAAACATAAATTTATATTTTTGTCGAAAATAGTAAAACCTGCGCGCACCGCGGCGTTTTGTGGCCGCTAAGGTGCGCGCAGGTTTTTTCTTTGGCGTGCTATGAGCTCTGTTCTTCTGAAGGTTTCGGGATTAAAACCGCACGCGGCTTGCTGCCTTCATACGGCCCGACAACCCCTCTTGCCTCCATTGCATCAATCAGCCGCGCCGCCCTTGTATAGCCAATCCGGAAACGGCGCTGCAACATGGAGACGGAAGCGGTCTGCATTTCCGAGATTAAGAGAACCGCTTCATCATATAATTCATCGTCGAAATCCGGTTGGTCCTGAGGCTCTTCCGGAATCATCTCTTCCTGGTACTGTGCTTTTTGCTGGGAAATGACGAAATCCACGACTTCTTCAACTTCTTCATCGGAAAGATAAGCGCCCTGGACGCGTACCGGTTTGGAAGCCCCAACCGGCAAAAACAGCATGTCCCCGCGGCCAAGCAGTTTTTCCGCGCCACCCGTATCCAAAATCGTTCTCGAGTCAGTCGCCGAAGACACGGCAAAAGCGATTCTTGACGGGATGTTCGCTTTAATGACACCGGTAATGACATCAACAGACGGCCGTTGCGTGGCAATAATCAGATGAATACCTGCCGCCCGCGCCATTTGCGACAGCCGCGTAATGGAATCTTCCACATCGCCGCTTGCCACCATCATTAAATCGGCAAGCTCATCGATAATGACAACGATATAAGGCAAAAGCGGCTGCTTGTCCCCTGTTTCGATGTTGCTTTTTTTAATATGATCGTTGTATCCTTCGATGTTGCGTGTGCCGGTATGGGAAAAAAGCTCATACCTCCGCTCCATCTCATTCACGACTTTTTTCAGCGCCTGGGAAGCTTTTTTCGGATTGGTCACAACCGGTGCAAGCAAATGCGGGACACCGTTATAAACATTCAATTCGACCATTTTCGGGTCAATCATCATCATTTTCACTTCATGCGGTTTGGCGCGCATTAAGATGCTCGTAATGATCCCGTTAATGCACACGCTTTTCCCGCTCCCCGTTGCGCCGGCCACAAGCAGGTGAGGCATTTTATTCAGCTCTGCGAGTACCGCCTGCCCTGTAATATCCCGGCCCAGCCCGATCTGCAGTTTTGCCTGCGGGTTATTTTCCTTTCCTTCAAGCACTTCCCTGAGCGATACGACCGCGATTTCCTTATTCGGGACTTCGATGCCGATCGCTGATTTTCCCGGGATCGGCGCTTCCATCCGAATATCTTTCGCCGCCAGCGCAAGGGCAATGTCGTCACTTAAACTGACAATCTTGCTGACTTTCACGCCGACATCAGGGTGCACTTCGTATTTTGTAACGGCAGGACCTAAATGCACCTGTGTTACACGCGCCTTAACCCCGAAGCTTTGGAAAGTCCGTTCGAGTTTTGCCGCATTGGCATGGATTGCTTTATATTCGCTGCTCTGGTCCGCTGCCCGCGGCCTATTTAACAGCGTCAGGGGCGGCAATTGATAGTCTTCATTTTCATATTCCGTAAACTGGATCGGAGGCGTATGGTCCTCTTCCGCTTCTGTATCCGGCGTTTCCGGCTGCGCTTCTTCCGCTTGCGGAGCCGTGCCGGCATACTGCTCCGTAAAGCTGGAAATAATCGGGGGAGGCGTTTCCTCGCCTGCCGGTCCGGCATCCCCGTCGCTGACTTCCCCGTCTGCGGAGGCGGATTGCGGCTGCGACGGCGCTTTCTGCCGTTTCTTTTCCTGTTTTTCTTTTTTAGCTTCCCGCCATGCCTGGAACTCTGTTTTCATCTGGTTCCATTGCTTTTTTAAAAACAGCCAGAGCCCTTCCAATGCCTTTTCCACATACGGGCTTACAGGCTTGCCCGTTAAAAGCATCAGAGCGATGAGCGCGAGTAAAACGCAAATGATTTTCGTACCCGCCGAGTCAAATAAAAAATGGGAGGCCGCATACAAAATTGCACCTGCCATGCCGCCGCCGATCTGCGTACTGAAAATATTGCCGTGCACATCCCCGCCGAGCACAAGCTTCCACCAGATCTGCTCTTCCTGATGCCAGATCCTGATCGTATTTTCGACCGCGCTGTTGCCGGACAGTTCATGCGCATTTGCCAATGACCCGATAAGCCGCTCATGGCAGTATAGGAGGGCGCTCGCAAATAATAAATAAAAACCGGTCATGCGGACAGTGAAAAATGCAGGCCATGCCCGTTTAATCATGAGAAAAACGCTGAGCACGACCAGAGAGGCAACCGCAACCCAGTACAGCCGGCCGAAGAAAAACCGGAAGAACAGAATCAGGGTTGTGCCCGTTTTGCCGATATGGTAAAGGGTAAAAATGCCGAGCGTAAGCAGGATGATACCGAGCAGCTCAAACTTTAAATCTATCTTGATTTGTTCAGCAGCTTTTTTTCTTCTGCGCCGCTTTTTTTTCGCCATATAACCACCTTCGATAGTGAAAACGTATTTTTCAGTCTTGCCTGCCGGAACGGGATGCAAGAAAGCAGCCTGTGTGGCTGCTTGTTTTAACATATTATAGCATATTTGCGGCCCGGGTGGTTTACGGTCCGAAATGGCGAATCACATTTCCGGGTGCAAGCTCCGGATTCAGATAGTCGAAAGGATTGGAGCTGAGAATGCGGGTAATCCGGTACCCTTCATCAAGCTGCTCTGCCAGTACCGGCACGCCTTTTACGTTTAACATTTTAATTTTATTCCAGGCGTTTGCATCTTCAGGAAAAATCAGCTCCTGCGGCATCATCGTATAGAGAATCATTGGATCAGCCCCTCTTTCCCTTTTTCATCCCGGTATTTTTCAATGAGGCTGTTTAATTTGCCAAGCGCTTTGCCAATCCCGCCCACTTCATCAATCAAACCGTACTGGACGGCTTCCTGACCGACAATATTGGTGCCGATATCCCTTGTCAAATTTCCTTTCGCAAACATTAAGTCCTTAAAAACCTCTTCTTCCACATGCGAATGCCGCGTCACAAACTTGATCACCCGTTCCTGCATTTTATCCAGATATTCAAACGTTTGCGGGACGCCAATGACAAGGCCTGTGAGCCGGATCGGATGAATCGTCATCGTCGCGGTTTCAGCAATAAAGGAATACGAACAGGATACAGCGATCGGCACGCCGATGGAATGCCCCCCGCCGAGCACAATCGAAACAGTGGGTTTGGAAAGGGAAGCAAGCATTTCGGAAATGGCAAGCCCGGCCTCCACGTCCCCTCCGACCGTGTTCAGAATGACGAGCACCCCTTCAATTTTCGGATTTTGTTCAATCGCCACAAGCTGGGGGATCATATGCTCATACTTTGTCGTTTTATTTTGGGGCGGCAGCTGCAGATGCCCTTCAATCTGGCCGACGATGGCCAGGCAGTGGATATTGGAGTCCTGCCCGAGCTGCGGCACATTTGTCTGGCCGAGCTGCTGGATTTTCTCTACAAGCGCGGATGCCGCATTTCCTTCTTTCGGTTCTTCTTTATTCGGTTGCTGGTCGCTCATTTTTCTAAAACCCCTTTTTGCCTGTAATGTAAGGGCGTGACGCCTTTACGCCTTATTATTTGCATGGAAGGGGTTTTCATACAGAAGCCCCGCGGTTTCCGGAACCGGAAGCGGGGCTTTGCTTTGCATTTTTAATGGTGCACCAGGCGGGCCTTGTGCCACAATGAGCGCGGGCACGCGGGAACCCCCGACACGCCCTCTGTCGTTTAAACATCAAACTTCCATAATAATTGGCAGGATCATCGGGCGCCTTTTCGTCTGTTCATATAAAAAGGAGCTGAGATGGTCGCGGATCCCCTGTTTAATACTCGTCCAGTCAAAAGCTTCCTGTGACGTGTTCTGCTCCACCACTTCTTTTACGATGTTAGACGAATGGCTGATCAGCTTTTCGGATTCGCGGACATAGACGAACCCGCGCGAGATAATTTCAGGGCCAGCAGCCAGTTTTTTAAGCTTTTTATCAAGCGTGACGACGACAACCAATATCCCGTCCTGGCTTAAAAGTTTCCGGTCCCGCAATACAATATTGCCGACATCGCCAACGCCGATTCCGTCAATGAGAATATTGCCGGAAGCAACCCGGCTGCTCGCTTGGAATTTGCCGTGCTTGTATTCCAATACTTCCCCGTTGCTGGAGATGATGACTGACTCTTTCGGCATCCCCGTTTTGTACGCCAGTTTTGCATGGGCATACAGGCTCCTGTATTCCCCCTGGATCGGGACAAAGTATTTAGGCCTCATTAAATCAAGCATCAGCTTTAAATCTTCCTGGCAGCCGTGGCCGGTCACATGAATTTTCCTGTCGCCTGCGTAAACATCGGCTCCTGCACGGTACAGCAGGTCGATCGTTTTCGCCATGAACAGTTCCAGCCCCGGAGACGGCGTTGTGGCAAGGATAACCGTGTCCCCTTTTTGAATATTGACCTGCTTATGGTTCTTTTTCGCCATTTTCTGGAGGACGAGAAACGGTTCCCCCTGGCTCCCTGTTGTCAAAATTGCCAGTTCTTCGTCCCGGTATTTTGAAATTTGTTGGAGCGGGATGATGAGATCCTCTGTCCGGGCCTGCAAGTATCCCAATTTTAATGCAATTTTATATATTTTTTCAAGATAATTTCCGACAAACGCAACTTTGCGGCCGGTAGCAGAAGCCGCATCGAGCACTTGCTGCACCCTGATTAAATTCGAGGCAAAGCTTGCGATAATAATCCGGCCCTTCGCATCGTAGAAAGCATCCGTTATTTCTTCCGCCACAACAGACTCATGGGTCGTGTACCCTGGATGTTCCGCTTCCGTGCTGTCGGATAGTAACAGCAGCACGCCTTCTTCACCGATTTTCGACATTTTTCCGATTTCCGAACGATAATGCCCGCCCAGTTCCTGGTCAAATTTAAAATCGCCGGTATACACAATATTGCCTTCCGATGTGGAAATGCAAATGCCGACCGAGTCGGGAATGCTATGCGTTGTTTTGAAAAAGTGAATATCGCAAGCATCAAAATGGAGAACCGTGTCGGCATTGATTTCCGTAAAGCGGATATGCTTTTTCACTTTTAATTCCTTCAATTTTTCTTTCGCCAGCGCGACGGTAAACTTTGTGGCATACACCGGCACGTTCAGTTTCATCAGGATATACGGCAGGGCGCCAATCGCGTCCTCATGCCCGTGTGTCAGGAAAATCCCTTTTATCCGCTGCCTGTTTTCCATTAAATAAGTAAAATCCGGGATGACGATATCGATCCCGAGCATTTCGTCTTCCGGTAGCATCAGCCCGGCATCGAGCACAAACAGATCCTCTCCGGTTTCCACCACGTACATATTCTTTCCGATTTCACCAATTCCTCCTAAAGGAATGACCTTAATGGTTTCGTTTTTTTCCTTACGCAAAATTCTTTTCCTCCCGTGTTGTCTGAAATTCTAGAGCAGGAATCACGTTTCTTTTTGATAGATCGCAAAGGGTTGCCGGATTCCGTCCGATACGGCTTTGCGCATATTCAAGTTTCCGGCATAAAAATAAGCGGCCGGCTCTCCCACCGCATCCCTTTAAAAACGTCATGCCTGGCATGAGGCGCCCGCACGATCACTTGCACCGTTCCGGTTCTATCGAAAAAGACTTTCTGAGCCCGTAAAAATAAATTGCTGTCCGATCCTTTCTCTTATGTATAGCTTAACCGAAAAGGGTATATCCGGTCAATGAAGAGCGTGTGATATTTCTATCGACAAATGCTGCCCATTTCCGCTATCTGCTGTTTGCCGGAAGATTCGCAGAAACGGGGCCTGTTTTCCTTTCCCGAAGCCGGTATGGGATCACTTAAGCAAAAGAAAACGGCCCTGTCCGTTTTTCCGGAAGGGCCGTTTTTTTGCTTAAAGATCGCCAAGCAGGCGGTGAATGGTTTCCCGTTCTTCTTTTGTTAACGGAACGAGCGGGAGGCGGACGCCGCCGACATCCATCCCTTTTAATTGCAAAGCGGTTTTGACCGGTGCCGGATTAGGCGCCATAAACAGGCCGCGCATCAATGGAAGCAGCTTTTGATGCAGTTTTGCCGCTTTTGTTACATCCCCGGCAAAAAAGGCTTGCACCATTTCCTGTAGGGCCGGGCCGACAACATGGGAAGCAACCGAAATCACACCCGCCCCACCGATTGAAAGCACGGGAATTGTCAGGCCGTCATCCCCGCTGTACAATTCAAAATCATCCGGCGTACGGGCAATAATTTGCGCCATCGCATCCAAATTCCCGCTTGCTTCTTTAACCGCAACGATATTCGGGATTTTGGAAAGTTCGATGATCGTTTCCGGTTCAATATTGACAGCCGACCGGCCAGGGATGTTGTAAATGACAACCGGGAGGCTCGTGGATTCTGCAATCGCTTTGAAATGGGCATACATGCCAGCCTGGTTCGGCTTGTTATAATACGGGCCGACAGCCATAACGGCATCCACGCCGCATGATTCCGCACGCTTCGTCAATTCGATCGAAGCATACGTATTGTTGCTCCCTGTTCCGGCAATGACCGGTACCCGCCCGTCTGACGTTTTCACAACCTGCTTGAACAGCGCGGTTTTTTCCTCAGGCGAAAGTGTCGGGGATTCCCCCGTTGTTCCAGCAACAACCAAAGATTCTGTCCCGTTTTCAATTAAATAATCAACCAGCTTTGCCGCCTTTTGCAAATCCAGATTCCCTTTATGGTCAAAAGGCGTCACCATTGCCGTTGAAACTTTTCCGAAACGACTCATACTTACACTCCTCATCCTGCCAGGTTTTGCAAGTTGCAAGGTGAAAACACCCGGCAGAAAATCTTTCATTTTTTACGCATGAATTTCATACGTTTCCGTTTCGCTTTCTAAATTAAAGGCATCATGAAAGGGCATTGACCGCTGTAACCAGATCTTCCTGCTTCACCAGCACCCAGATGGTTGTATGGCTGTCAGCAGACTGTAAAATCCGGATCCCTTTTTCGGAAAGCGCCGACACGATTTTATACGTGATACCCGGCACGCCCGCAATCCCGGCGCCGACAATCGATACTTTGGCGCAGTTCCGTTCAATTACCGGTTCATGCCCCAGTTTTTTCAGCACCGCTTCCGCCCGGTTTGCCACCTCTCCTGAAACCGTGTAGACAACGCTTGTCGGGGAAATATTGATAAAATCGACACTGATATTTTCAGCAGCCATCGCTTTAAACACAACCGTCTGCAAATCATACTGCCCGTCTTTTGCATATACTTTAATCTGTGAAACATTCGGTACATGCGCAATTCCGGTAACGGTGCGTTCTTTTATATCGGTCCCGAGTTTCTGGCGATGGCTTAAAGA